>JADJTI010000001.1 GCA_016711265.1 Austwickia sp.
GTCGCCGGCGACGACGGTGGGAGCCGATTGCGTAGTGGGTGGGAGTATTCCCCGACCCGCCATGAGCTCTGGGAGGTCGTTTTATATAATGAGGCTACGCCGTCCCCTGACGTTGACTCCTCGTAGTCAGCCCATGTAGCCGGGTCGGTCAGGTCGAGGGGCAGCGATGTCGATAACGCCACCTCCGCACACAGTCACCAGGGGCGAGTGCGGTGGAAGCGACGTGGCGGACGCCTGATACGGCCGAGTCCCGCGCCTCGACGTGGACCGAGTCCCGCGCCACGACGCGGGCCGAGTCGCACGCCACGACGCGGCGCGAGTCCCGCGCCTCGACGTGTGGCCGAGTCGCACGCTACGACGCGGGGCCGAGTCGCGCCTCGACGTGCGACGGAGTCCCACGCCACGACGCGGGCCGAGTTCCCACGCCTCGACCCGCGCCTGATGGCCGAGTCCGCGCCTCGACGCGGGCCGAGTCCCGCCACGACTGCGCTCGTCGCACGCCACGACGCCACGCCTCGACGCGCGCCGAGTCCCACGCCTCGACTCTGGGGACGCGCGAGTCCCGCGCCTCGAGTCCTACTTCGATGGGCCGAGTCCCGCGCCACGACAGGGACGAGCCGATGACGATGATGTTGGATCGCCGCTGGTCCGCGATCATCAGCCACACATCTGGGGGAGTCGACATGGATCGTCGCGACTCCGTCAGCGATAGCCTCGTTCAGGTCCTCCTTGATCTGACCTTGCGCCGCCCAGGCACTGCGCTGCTCGCGAGATGCCCTCCTCGTTCACTGTGGGGCGGTTGGTTTACGCATATGCCGCTCCCTCTGCTAGGTCTGTGGTGGCTGCCCGGCCGCTCCGTGACGGGTCACGGCCGGGGCGGAGTGGGCGCCGGGGGTTCGAGGGCCGCCGACCCCTGGGCGGGCCGGGCTCCAGCGCGCCTGCGCGTCGAGCGCCGATGGACTCAGGGGGTCCACCACCGAGGCGCAGGTGAGTTCGGGCTGTTCCCATGTGATTCACCCCTCGGGTAGTCGTGGTCCGGACTTGAGCCCCTGATGCGGCGAGGTCACGGCGATGGCTGGCCTTCCTCCCGCGTCGTGATTCACAGCGCGCGGACGGCATCGGGGACAGCCATAAGGGCTAGTGGTCGTCCGCGTAGTCCAGAACCCACGGTTGCCAGTGTTCCGAGGGCGCACGCCTGGCGGCGGCAAAGTCAGGATCAGCGGGATCGCCAGGTCTGGAGCCAGGCGGCGGCGATGATGAGCACGGTGACGACCAGCGCGCAGAGAATCTGCACGAGCGTCAACGCGCGGTCGATGCGAGCGTTGAGGTCGGTCATGGGCAACGCCCGCGTCTTGCGCCCCCCCACGATGCGGCGATGCATCTTCGTCGCGACGTGCGCGACGACCTCGACGCTGACCCGGTAGTCGACCACGTGCTGCTCGGTGAAGTACGGCGCGTCCGCGCCCGATCCGCAGGTGAGGGATCGCCCTCTTGTTGACCTGCCGAGACACCCACGACGACTCGGAGCGGTGGATCAGCGCCCCGGGAAGTCGGCGACGCAGGAGGAGCGCACTCATGCCGACACCTGGCCCTCGATCGACGTATCAGAACCTGGGCGCTGCGGGACTCTTGCTGACGAGAACCTCGTGACCCCGAGAACGTCGGACAGCCTGCCGAGGTGATCGACCGTGAAAGGCGTGTCCATTCAGAACCGAGAGAGTTGAGAGCGGGATTCCAGTCGCTTCGGAGATGTCCCGAACGGACCGTCCCCGCCTCGCTGCGGCGGCTACAGACGATGCAACCTGCCGCCGAAGAGTCAGTGGGTGTTCCATGTGGAGCACACTACCTGTTCCAAATGGAACAGGTCAAGCATTTTCGACCGGAGATTCGTAGCGCCTATCTGGACGTACGTATAACTGCGCCTTGGGCGGGAGAGAGTAGGATGGGGAACATGGAAGAGCGCCCAAATCTGAGCCTCACCCTGGCCGTGGCTGAGCTACTGGCCGAGGCCAAGGCATCGACCGGGGCCACCTGGGGACTCCGCTAGTGAGAGACACCGGGCTGTCGGAGTCCAGCGTCCGCAGATATGTCGGCGGTCAGCGCTCGATCAACCTGGATGAGCTGGAACGACTATGTCGACCGCTCCAGCTAGACCCGGTCGCAGTCCCCGCACTGGCGGACGCGAGGCGCAAAGCGCGGGTCGCATCGGCGGAGGTACTGGACGAGCTCGATGAATTTGCCGACAGGATCGGGCTCTCCGAGGAGGACGCACCCGGCGCACATCGAATCCTGACAGACGTACTGGACGGTCAGCTTAGAAAGGCTCAACCCCGGGCGCAGACGGTCGATGTCGTCACTATGAGGACAATCGTGAGGCGGCTCGCCGTGGTGTCGGCTATCGGATGGGCTATCGCGGTCGGCTTGGTGGCACACAGTACCCATATCGGTGACGCATGGGCAGTGCAGCAGCTCCTCATGGGGCTAGTGGTCGGGGCCAGTGCGGCCGGGACTGTTTCGGCCGTGATCGCCGCATCACTACCCCGCAGCTCTACCGCATGGCTGCTGGGCTATCGGGCCGCACTGCGGGATCATGCCGAGCAGGCCGACCCAAGGCGACACCTGCGCCGGGGTCGACTGAGCGCGACCAAGGATCATCCCTCAATCCCTCTCGGCGCACTCACGATCCAGGCGAGAGCGTCGTCTGTCAGCGCCGCGAGCGGGTCAAAGTCCGACTGCGCGAGGTGCCCGTACCGGTCGACCGTAGTGGTGATCGACTCGTGCCCGAGCTGGCGCTGGAGGACTGGCAGCGGATGCCGCGCTGGATGGCCCACGAGGCGAACGTGTGCTCAGGTCATGGAAGCGCGGACGCTTCCCAGGCCCCGCGGTGACCGTGTACTCGGTCATCCGGCCAGACTCCAGCCGCCGCCCGATCTCATCGCCCGCGAACCGCCGGACGGCGGGTGCCCAGGCGTGCCGCCAGAACGAGGAGTGCCCAATCGGCCCACCGGACTTGGTGGTGAACAGCCAGTCATCCCGACGGCGCTCACCCGCCAGTAGCGGCTCCAGCCGTTCGGCCCTCTGCGCCGAACCGGACCGTCCGGTTCGAGCGCTTCGACTTCGGTGGCCCGATCACCCGAGCCGAGCGGCCCGTATGCTTCCACGCTCGGCGGATGCGCGCGGTCATGCGGGCCATGTCGATGTCCTGCCGCTGTAGCGCCGTGACCTCACCGAACCTCACGCCCGTGCCCACGGCGAAGATCACGAGCGCCTGATACTGCGGCGACACCACGGCATGCAGGAGCGCGAACTCCTCCGGAGTCAGAACACCATCTCGGCGTCGTCATGGTCAGTGCGCGGCATCCGCGTCCCGGTGAAAACGTTCTCCACCAGGAGCCCATCACGCACAGCGTCGGTGAACGACGCGGCGAGTAGCGCATGCTGGTTGCGCAATGTCTTTCCGCTGGACGCCTCGGCGCGAGCATTGACCCACGCGGCGACATCATCACGGGTAACTGTGTCGATAGTCATGTCTGCGAGATCGCCGGAGCGCATAGGAGGCCATCCCGCGGTAGGTCCGACGCGTGCCCTCCTGCACCCCGGTCAGTCGATCCACGTGCCGTAGCACCTGATCCCTGACCGTCCTCGTGATGCGCTGGCTCGCCGGTTGGTCGGTCAGCGCCACCAGTGCCTTGGCCGGACCGGCGATGTCGAGGACTGCCCGCCACTCCTGCGCCGCGCATTCCGAGGCGAACGTCACGACTCGCTGGCGCCCATCCATGCGGAACACGACGCGCCAGGAGTCGCCCCGCGGCCCGGCCGGTGCTGGATCGTGCTCATGCTAGGGCTGCTCCCGCTGTTACCTAGAACTCCGGATATGTTACCTGGACGCCCGTCTCACCCTATCCTACCAGCACGTTTACGGTGCGGAAGATGGGACTCGAACCCCACACCCGAAGGCACAGGAACCTAAATCCTGCGTGTCTGCCAATTCCACCACTTCCGCGCGCTGTGAGCGTACCCGGCACGGCCCTCCAGCGGGAACTGAGCTGGTCGCAGCCTTTCCCAGGCTGCCGCGCGTCAGCCCAGGTCGACGCCCAGCGCCTTCGCCAGCGACGCTACGTGGCCCTTGGCGCGCACGTTGTACCAGGCCAGCCGGACGACGCCGTCCCCGCCGATGACGACGGTGCTCCGGATGACGCCGACGGTCTTCTTGCCGTACATCGTCTTCTCGCCGTAGGGCTCGTACGCGGCCAGCACCTGCTTGTCGGGGTCGGACAGCAGCGGGTAGCTGAGCTGCTCCTGCTCGATGAACCGGGTGAGCTTGGCCAGCGGGTCGGGGCTGATGCCGAGCACCGCGTACCCGGCGCTCTGCAGCGCAGCCAGGGCGTCCCGGAAGTCTTGGGCCTGCGTGGTGCACCCGGGAGTCATCGCCGCCGGGTAAAAGAACACGATCACCGACCGGCCGGCGTAGTCGGCCAGCTGGACGGGCTGGCTTGCCGCATCGGGCAGGGTGAAGGCCGGAGCCTGGTCGCCGGTGTCGAGTCGAGACATCGAACCTCCTGGTCTGCTGGTTACCGCGGTCCTGGGGGCGCGGTCCTGGCTGGTACGTTATCGTCGCTGAAGAGCCACATGCGGCCCGGAGGGGCCCATGACGTGCGCGGGCAGGTGAGTATCGGTCCGGCGTACCAGGGACGCGATGGCAGCGAAAGGATCGACATGGGTCAGCCCGAGAACCGCTCTGTTCGCCAGATCGAGGAGGAGATCGAGCAGACCCGGACCCAGCTCGCCTCGACCATCGACCAGCTGGTGTACCGGACCAAGCCGGCCACCATCGTGCAGCGTTCGAAGGACCAGGCGGTGGACACCCTCCGCGAGGCCACCTACACCCCCGACGGGCAGCTGCGCACCGAACGCGTGGCGATTGCGGCGGCGGTGGTGGTCGCACTGATCGGGCTGGCCATTTACCGCCGTACCCGTGGCTGACCGAAACCGGAACGCCGGAGCCAGCAGCGACGCCGACCTGCCCATCCGGAAGCTGCACGACCGGGTGCTGTTGAGCCAGGACGGCGAGACCGGGGGAGCGTCAAACCGGCAACGGCCTGCTGATCCCCGCCACCGCGAGCCTGGGCAAACGGTTGCACTGGGCGACGGTCCGCGCGAGCGGGACCTGCACGCCGTCGACTCCCGGGGACCGCAGCCGGAGGAATCCGGGCTCTACACCTCGCCTGCGTGTCCAGTGCTGCCCCCTGGTTTGACGAGCCCGCCAACGACGAAGCCCCAGGTCGAAGACCTGGGGCTGTTCGTGCGCCATCAGGGACTCGAACCCCGAACCCAGTGATTAAGAGTCACTTGCTCTGCCAATTGAGCTAATGGCGCGCAACGAGAACCGACCATACCGCCCAGCCCGGTGATTGGAAAATCTGCTGGTCAGAGGTCTATGTGCCGGGTTCGGGCGACACTGAGGGCACGGGTACGCCGACCGGTCGCCGCTGCGCCAACCGTTCGCGACGCAGCACGATGGCCCCCAGGGTCATCAAGGCCGCTGCCGCCACGCCGGTGACCATGTACAGCCAGGGGGCCGGTGGTCCCGCAGGCCCAGCCATGCTGCTTTCACCCGGCAGCCCGCTGGCGGCCTGCTGGTCGCTGCTCCCCGCCCCGGGGGTCGAGTCCGAGCCGCTGGGAGCCGGTGCGGCAAACCCCGGCGCGCCGTCAATCGTGAACGTCACCTTGCCGCTGATCGGGTGGGCGTCCTTGCTGGTCACCCGGTACAACACGACGACGGAGCCGGGGCTCAGGGCGGGCAGGGCGGTGATCACCTTGGGGCCCTCCACGCGGGGAGCGTCGGTTGGGACCGTCGCGCCCGCATGGTTACGCACGATCACCTGGGCGAAGGCCGGGTTGATGTCTTCGTTGAACTCCAGCACCACCGAGGTCGGCGCGGATTCGACCACGCTGCCGTCAGCCGGGGTGGAGCGCAGCAGTTGAGCGTGCCCCTGGGCCGTGGCGGATAGCCCGACGCCGAGCGCGAGGACGCTCACCAGGGCCAGGACGGCACGGATCACCCAGGTGGGCGGGCTGCCGACGGCGCGGCGGCTTCGCGATCGGGTCGAGACAGGTGCGGGCTCGATGGACGCCATGGGTCCAGTCTCGCAGCAGCCGCGTCGCGAAACCGGAGACGACCGTCGCCCTGTTGCCGGGGCTGCCTCGGGACCACGGGCGATGCCAGTCACCTGGTGCGGGTTACCCGGACCGGGAGCGCCCTGCAGGCCGCCCCAGGTCCGGGTAACCCACACCAGGTGGCGCACTGTGAACCGTTTGGGGTGGATGACGGGACTTGAACCCGCGACCACCTGGACCACAACCAGGTGCTCTACCTGCTGAGCTACACCCACCAAGGCCGCTTCCGCCCGGGAGTCCCGCGTCGAGTTTGAGCTCGAATCGAGGCTCCGGAGGAGTCGGCGCCGCCCATCGTACCCTGCCCGGAGGGCACCCGCGCACGCTTTCGCCGGGTAGTCAGGCGGTCGCCTCGGGCGGCGCCTGCTCCGCGAGCAACCGGGCCGCGGTCGCCTTGGCGGACTCGGTGGTCGGGCCGGGCTGGGCGACGAACACGGTCTGGCGGTAGTAGCGCAGTTCGGCGATGCTCTCCCGGATGTCCGCCAGGGCACGATGGCCGCCCGCCTTGGCCGGGGCGTTGAAGTACACCCGCGGGTACCACCGTCGCGCCAGTTCCTTGATGGACGACACATCGATCACCCGATAGTGCAGGTGCGCCTCCAGCTCGGGCATGTCCCGGGCCAGGAAGCCGCGGTCGGTCCCCACGGTGTTGCCGCCCAGGGCCGCCTTGCCGGGTTCGGGGACGTGGGTCCGCACGTACGTCAGGACGGCCTCCTGCGCTTCGGCAAGGCTGAGTCCGTCGGAAAGTTCACGGAGCAGGCCGCTGGTGGTGTGCATCTGCCGGACGAAGTCGTTCATCTGGGCCAGTGCGGCGTCATCGGGGCGGATCACCACATCGACGCCGTCACCGAGTTGGTTCAGCTCGTAGTCGGTGACCAGGGCGGCGACCTCGATGAGGGCGTCGTCGGTGAGGCTGAGGCCGGTCATCTCGCAATCGATCCACACGATGCGGTCATGCAGGGAGCGCTCAGCGGGCGTGTGGTTCACGGTGGCCACTCTAGCCAGGCCGGTTCACCCGCGCTCCCCGGCGCGTCCACGTCGTACCGTGTCCTGGACGGTCAACCGGGCGGCCCACCGCCGCGCCCGTGCGTCGACCGTAGAAGGAGCTCACGATCCAGACCTCATTCGGCACCGGCCAGCACCCGAGCCCGCCGCAGCTGGGCGGCACGGCGCTGCTTCGTCGGTGGCTATTGATCGCGGCCGTCCTGGTGCTGTTCCTCATCAGCGGCCTGCTGCTGGCGCTCGCTCTCGGGTCCGAGCTCGGCCTGCAAGCCGCAGGGGTGGCTGCGTTGACCGCGTTGCTGCCCCTGGGGATTGTGGTCCCCGCGCTGCTGTGGCTCGACCGCTACGAGTCCGAGCCCATCCGGTACCTGGGGTTCGCCTTCGGGTGGGGCGCGCTGGTCGCGACCACCGTATCGCTCGTGCTCAACACCGGTTCGCTGGCCGTGCTGCAGGCCGTGACCGCCGAGGGGGAGGCGGTCGCCATCGTCGTGGTGGCCCCGGTCGTCGAGGAGTCCTTGAAGACCCTCGGTGTCCTGCTGATCCTGTGGTTCCGCCGCAACGAATTCGACGGCGTGATCGACGGCATCGTGTACGCCGGGCTGTCGGCGGCCGGGTTCGCGTTCGCCGAGAACATCCTCTACTTCGGGCAGGCCTTCCTGGAGGGCGGCGGCGAGGGGCTGGTCGGGGTCTTCGTGGTCCGCGGGATCCTGGGCCCGTTCGCCCATCCCGTGTTCACCTGCGCCGCCGGGGTGGCGATCGGTTGGGGCTGCCGTCGCCGCGGGGTGTGGGCCCAGACCGTGGTGCCGCTGCTGGGGCTCATCGTGGCAATGCTGCTGCACGCCGGGTGGAACCTGTCGGCGGTGATCGGCCTGGACGGCTTCGTCGCCCGGTACCTGGCGTTGCAGGTGCCGGTGTTCGTCGTCGGGGTCGGGTACGCGTTGTGGGCCCGCCGCCGGGAAGGCCAGCTCATCGGGCGGCACCTGGCCGGGTACGCCGGCCACGGCTGGCTCAGCGGGCCCGAGGTGGTCATGCTGGCCAGCCTGCCGCAGCGCCGGGAGGCGCGGCGTTGGGCGCTCGCTCACGGCGGGCGGCCCGCGCTGGCGGCGATGCGCCGTTTCCAGGACACCGCGACCGAGCTGGCGTTGCTGCGGGAACGGATGCAGCACGGTACGGCGCGCCCCGACGCCCGGGTCGCGGAACGGGAGGCGCTCCAGGCGATGGGCGACTACCGCCGCGCGTTCCTGCCCGGCCAGCCCAGCCCTGTGCGGAACTAGCCGATCGGACCCGAGCTAGCCCGCTCCGTCCCGGCCAGGGTCAGGTGCGGCCGTCTCCTACCAGAGGGCGCGGTAGGCCGCCAAGGCGGCGCGGTCCGGCGTACCGATCTGCACCATCGACTCGTACCCCATCCTGCGCTGGGCGACCAAGACCTGGATCAACGCGTTCATGTTGCGCACCCACGCGGCGTCGGTGTCGGGCCCGATCTGCCAGCGCAGCGCGACCTTCTTCCCGGACGTGGCGGCCCAGTCGGCCCAATCCAGGACCCCGCCCTCCTGGGTCAGCAGCCGCGTCCAATTCCCCGAGGCGGGGATGTCCAGGCCGATGAAGTCGACGGCCTCCGCGCCGGGCCAGCCGGTGCCGCCCTGCCGGGGGCTCGTCCCGATCGGGGCCACCCACTCGATGCGGATCAGCTCGTTGTGCGCCCGGACCATCTGCGCGGCGCGCCGGAACGCCGCCGCCGTCGGGTTCGTCGACAGCTCGCTGTCCACCGCCGGGGTCCGCAGGCGGATCACGTTGGTGCGGCGGGACTCGGCCAGCTCCCGCCCGAACGCGCTCCACGCGGCGTCATGTTCCCCGGCGGCGATGTCGGCGACTGTGGCGCCACCCACGGTGAGGGGTACGTCGTACACCACCCTGGCCGTGGACTGGTCGGACTGCCGGTACACGGGGTTGGCGTCGGTGAGTTCGGCCCATGAGGCGCCAGGGAGGGTCACCTCGACGAGGTGGGTCTGGTCCCCGGCTTGCCGGGCGGCCTCCCGGGCGGAGCCGAAGCTATCCACGTCGGTCACTCGGCCGCTGGCCCAGGGTGCGGGGGAGGCGAGCGGAACAGTCGCGTTCGCCGACGGCAGGGCGGTCGGCGCCTCGCGGGGAGCCGGACGGGGTACGACGGGGCCGGTCACCGCGGTGCCCGCCGGCAGGGGGGCCGAGGCGGACGTGGTCGGCGACGCGGTGGGGACAGTCGGCGCCGGTGCCGGGGGTGCGGGCGGACTCGGCGGCTCTGGCAGTTCGGGGAGTTCAGGGAGTTCGGGTAGTTCGGGTGACGTGGCCGTCGGGGTACTCGGCGACGTCGTGGATGGTGAGCTGGGCGTCGTGGTGGGCGCTGCGCTCGGGGTGGTGGTCGGCGTTTGCGTCGGGAGCGCGGGCGGTGCAGCCGTGGGCGTCGCGGGCGGTGCAGCCGTGGGCGTCGCAGGCGGGGTCATCGGCGGCGGAGGCGGGGGCGTCTTGGTGGGCCGAGGGGGCGCCGGCGTGTCGTCGAGGACCTCGTCGGGGATCGGTCCACCGGGGCTGTCCGTCGCCTCGACCTCGTCCTCGTCCGGCTCGGCCTCCGGGCTTTCCTCGCGAGCGGTTTTGCCCGTGGTTTCAGAGCTGGGCTCGGTGGTCGTGGGCGTGCCCGTGGGGGTGTCCGTGGCCTCCCCTGGTGCTGTCGACGTCGACGTACGGGGTGAACTGGGCACGGACTCTTCGGGGGCTGCCTCTGCGTCGGGATCCTCGGGCAGCACGATGGTTACGCCCGGCAACGGACGCCGAGGGGTCGTCGGTGACGTCGGGGGCGGCAGTGTTTCCTCACGGGTGCCCGTGCCGTCGGGGTCCACATGCACGGTGACCTCTGCGTCGCGGCCGGTGGGCAGCACGATGACCAGGCCCGGCCGCTGGGTGCGTCGAGGCCGCTGCGACGTCGGGCGGGTCGTGGTGGACTCGTCGGCGCGGGGCGTCGAGGTCGGGCTCTCCGGGGGTTCTGGCTGGTCGGAGGCTTCCGAGGGCAGCTGGGGCAGGTCCTTCGGGCTGCGGGTGGGTAGCGGGCCGGTCGGTAGCGTGGTCGGTAGCGTGGTCGGTGGTGTGGTCGGCCAGGGGGTGAAGGAGGTCGTGGGCGCCTGCTGGTCGTCCTGCGGCAGCGTGTCGGTTCGGCGGGCGTGCTGGTCTCGGTGGGCGTGCTGGTCTCGGTGGGCGTGCTGGTCTCGGTGGCCGTGCCCGTCGCCGCGTCGGTCGCGGGTTCGTGGGGGGTGGTGCTCGGCGAGCGGGTCGGGAGCGGGCCCTGGTCCGGACGAACGGTCTCGGGAGCCAGGGTTGGTGGGGCCGAGTCCACCGGGACGGTCGGCGGGGCGGTTTCTGTGCTGCCCGGTGCCGGCGGCGGTCCGGGGTCCGGGGGCGCCGAGGGAGTCTGCGGCGACGCCGGCGGTGCGCTCCATTCCGCCGATGGTGGGACCACCTGCGGCGACGGAATCGTGACGGGCGTCGCCGGGGTCGGCGTGGCCGGGTCGCGCGCGGGGTCCGGTGCGGTGGGACGGATCGTCACCTCGCCGGTAGGCCCGGCCGTGGCCTGCCAGGTTACGCCGTCGACGGCGGTGGCGGAACTCTGCGGCGCGGGCGGTGCCACGGGTGTGGGAGCGGTGAACGACGTGGGCGCTGACGGGCACGGTTCGACCGAGCCGTCGCTGCCGCCCGGGCAGGCCGTGGTGCCTGCCGTCGCGGGTCGCTCAGCGGGGACCGTGGCGGTGGCGTTCGCTGCGGGGGCGGCCACGATGGCCACCGCGACGGCGGCCGGGATAGCGGCCGGTCGACCAAACCGCGAGAATCGCTGTGCTGCGCGCAAATCCATGGGAGCTCACTCTGCATAAACCGGTCGCGGAAACGATCAAGGGGCGGGCTTGGAGCCGATCGTACCGTTATGCGGTCGTGATGTGGATAGTTGATGAGGAGTTCTTGTGGATAGTCCCGTGTCGCTGTGCGGTGAGCGGCAGGACGGTGCCTGGTTACGGCTTTCGAGGTGGCAGCAAATAGAGCGTCTCCGAAGCGGATTCGCGTGACCTCACCAATGCCCCCGAGGTGGTGAGTTCCTCGGGGAACCCCTCGCCGGCCAGTAGTACGCCTCGCCGGATCAGGGGTCCGACCAGTGCGTACTGCGTGCCGATGGTGCCGAGGGCGCGATCGGAGGTGATGTGCCGAGTGGTCCACGCGCCCAGATCCACCACCCGGCCCCGGGTCAGATCGATCAGCGAGCGGGACAGGATTCCCCATTCTCGTGAGGGCGATGGAGTCCAGCGAAGATCGACGCGCGTCGCATTACCCGGCCCGGTTGGGAGAATTCCTCCGAAGCTGAAACGGATATCGTGGGCACGGTCTGAATAGACCAGTGTTCGAAGAGTTTTCCCGGGCAGGACGGTGATGATCGCAGCGCCGGTATACGCGATCACCGTGGGGCGTATCGATTGGCGGGAAATGGGTTCCCACGGCGTCGCCGGGCCCGCCGCCGCGTCCGCACGCAGGTGCCACCAACCGGTGTCGGCGGCCGCGGTCACGGTGCCGTTGGTCCGGGCCGCCATGGCTAGGGCGCCCTGGGGGACCGCCACCCGGCGTAGCCGGCCCCCCTGCACGACCGCCACGGTGCTCTGGTCGAGGCCGATCAGCGGAGCCTCGCCCCGGTACGTCGCCCGGGCCCCGGTCGGAAGTGCCACCTCCCCCGGCGTACCGTCGCTGATCCGCCACCACGCCAACCGGTCGGAGAGCTGGACGGCGAGCGCGGGCTGGCCGTCCACGGTCGTCGAGGCCAACGGGCTGGACACCTCCCCCGCTGGCAACGGCGCCGACCACCGGGTCGCACCCGTCGCAGCCTCGATGAGCAGCACCCGTCGTTGTGCGGTCAGTACGGCGACCCGGTCGCCTCCGATGACCGCGGCGGGCCCGGCTTTAGGCAGCAAGGCCGGGGATCGCCAGAGCGCGTCGGCAGACCATTCGGCCGGGGGTGTGGCCGGGTATCGCACGCCGGTCACCGCCTCCTGAGGTCGGTCGCGCAGCACCGTCCAGGCCATCAGAGCGATCGCACACCCGAGGACGGCGAGGGCGGCGATGACGGCGACGGTGCGGGTGAGCACGCGACGGGGGACGGCCAGGGTCACAGGAGGTCTGGTCGGCGTGCTGCGCCGGTGGTTCCGACGCCGAGGCGGTGGCGGGGACGCAGGCTCGGCGACGGGGGAATCGGAGCTGTCGGGTACGCCGGAGCGCGACGCGCTGGTGGTCAGGGCGGTGGAGATGCCGCGCACCGCGACCCGCCGGGTGCCTTCGTCGTCACCCTCGTACATGGCGATAACCCCCGAACTGGACGAGCGTCCTGAGTCTTCACAGGGTGGCACAGCCGCCCCGCTTCCCGGGGCCGGTGCGAGGGAATCGAGGGCGCGTGCGCGACGTCGGCCAACTGTGGCCGGTCTATCGGCCGCACGCTGGAGGGGAGTTGGCAGGCTAGGACCATCGGGTGGGCGACCAGGCGCGGCGCTGATGTGGTGCGGCGGCTGGTAGGCAGGTGCGGAGGAGGAGCGATGTCCGAGGTGCAGTCGCTGGCGGGCACGGTCGTGGTCGGCGTGGACGGCTCTCGCAGCGCCCGGCAGGCCCTGCAGTGGGCAGCGCTGTGGGCGGCGGCGGCTCAACTGCCGGTGACGGCGGTGGCGGCGCTCGGGAACCGCCCGGAGGTGCCGTCCGCCGACCCCGGTCCCAGCGCAGACTTCGGTGATGAGGTACGCCGGATGGTCGAGCGGGAGATCGCCGCCGTCATGCAGACCTCGCCGGGGGTGCGCCTGGAATACCGCGGCGTGTGGGGCGAGGCGGACACCGCTTTGATCGAGGCCAGCCGCTACGCCGAGATGCTGGTCGTCGGCACCCGGGGGCTCGGCGGATGGCGAGGGGTCCTGCTGGGCGGCGTGAGTGACAAGGTCACCAGCGGGGCTCGGGGGACGGTGGTGGTGGTCCCACCGCACGGGAAACTCGCCGTCTGCGGCGATGAACCCGTCACCCTGGCGGTCGCCGACCCGGCCACAGCGGGACCGTCGTTGACCTTTGCGGTGGCGGCCGCGCGTACCTTCAGTGTGCCCTTGCAGCTGGTGCATGCCTGGCAGGTGGACCGGCGTTCGGCAGTGCTCGGCACGTCCTGGGGCGCGCGCCGCGTCCGGGCGGCACGGCTGCGGGCTCAGCACCGACTGGACGAGGTGGCCCGGATGGCGCGGGAACTGGCGGGTTCGGCCCAGGGGCCGACCATGTCGTCCCGGCTGGTGGAGGCCACCGCCGCGCACGCCCTGGTGCAGGCTTCGGAGGAGTCCTGCCTGGTGGTGACGGGGACCCGGGGGAGGGCCGGTTGGTCAGGGCTGTTGCTGGGGTCCCGCAGCCGGGAGCTTGCTCAAGAGGCGGCCTGCCCGGTAGCGATCGTCCGCGAACGGGACTGAGGTGGTCGGCGCCCCCGGCAGGACTCGAACCTGCGACCTAGAGATTAGAAGGCTCTTGCTCTATCCAGCTGAGCTACGGGGGCCGTGAGCGAGGCTGAAGAGTGCCGCTCTGGTGCAGCAGTTTAATCCCCGGGCGCGAAAGTCCGTCAGTGTTGCGGGGCGCGCCTCACTCGGTCGGCAGCAGCCCCATGCGGCGGAGCATCTGCTCGGCGTACGGGTCGCAGAACCCCTGGCTCACGTAGTGGGCCCGCTGCACGAACAGCCAGGCCTGCGGATCGGCCTCGGCCAGGATCTCGGCGACCGCCTCGTGCTGGGCCTGGTTGGCGGCATCGACGGCCTGGGCCACCTGCCCGGCTACCCGCTGCAGTCGTTCGGCGATCTCGGCGACCACCACCGGCGGACTCGACGGCGTGATCACACTGGGGTCGACCAGCTCGTACCCCATGACCATCGCTCACCTCCGGCCCAACCCTGGTGCCGTTCCTGCCGCCAGGCGTGGCGGACAGAGAGCCAATCGACCTGGCCACCGGGGTCCTGAGGGATCGTCGTGTGCCGCGGCGGACGGCTCGGTTGCCGTCCGTCCAGCCACAACCAGGCTGCCCCACCGTTCCTGCTGAACCGGAGCCGAATTGAGCGCACGAGGGCACCGACTGGCCGGGACAGATAGTTGGAATTGGCGTCTGGCCAAGACACGATGATCGGGTGACCGAGAGCGCTGGAGACCCGCAGCTGTTGCGGGCCATGCGGACGCTTCGCGCCGAGATCGGTGCGGTCACGTTGCCCTTGCAGATCGACGGCGTCGCGCTGGCCCGACAGCATCAAGGCCGGCTGATCGCGCAACTGGACGATTACATTCTTCCCCGGCTCGCCGACCTCGACGCGCCGCTGCTCGCCGTCGTCGGAGGTTCGACCGGCGCGGGCAAGTCCACCCTGGTCAACAGTCTCGCCGAACGGGTGGTCAGCCGGTCGGGCATCCTGCGGCCCACCACCCGAGCCCCGGTCCTGGTCCATCACCGCGACGATGCCCACTGGTTCACCACCGCCCGGATCCTGCCCAATCTGGCCCGCGTCGTGGGCGGTGAGGGGATCCACGACGATCCAAGCTCGGTGCGGCTGATGACCTCGCAGGGGCTGCCCGCGGGCGTGGCCATCCTCGACGCCCCCGACATCGACTCGGTGGTGGCCGCGAACCGTGACCTGGCACGCCAACTCCTGCAGGCGGCCGACCTGTGGATCTTCGTCACCAGCGCCGCCCGGTACGCCGACGCCGTGCCGTGGGCGGTGTTGCGCGAGGCCGCCTCCCGCGGGACGTCGGTGGCCATCGTGCTGGACCGCGTCCCCCCGGACGCCATCGACATCATCGGCGATCACCTGGCCGAGATGCTGGTCGCCGAAGGTCTACGGCACGCGCCGGTGTTCACGCTGCCCGAATGCGTGCTCGACGAGGCCGGCCTCTTGCCGCCCGAGGAGGTCGCGCCGCTGCGGGAATGGTTGACCCGACTCGCCGAGGACGCGCGGGCCCGGGGCGTCGTCGTACGCCGCACCCTCTCTGGTGCCCTGCAGGCCATGGACGAGTCGGTGCTGGAACTGGCCGAAGCCAGCTCGGCCCAGGCGCAGACCGTGGAACAGCTCCGAGCCATCGTCACCCTGGCCTACGCGCAGGCCACCGATGAGGTGGCGGCGGGCGTCACCGACGGCTCCCTGCTGCGCGGCGAAGTTCTCGCGCGGTGGCAGGAGTACGTCGGCACGGGAGAGTTCCTCAAGTCGGTCGAGGTCAAGGTCGGGCGCCTGCGGGACCGGCTGTCCTCGGCCCTGCAGGGCAAACCGGCCCCCGGTCAGGACCTTGGGGAGGCCCTGCAGTCCGGTGTCGCCTCGCTGATCCAGGCGCATGCCGAGGCTGCCCGGTTGACCATCGTGCGGCGGTGGAGCGCGGTGCCCGGGGGGGCCGAACTGTTGGCCGCCCACCCGGAGGTGTTGACCCCGCCGGAGGGCTTCGGCGATGACGTGAACCGGCTGGTCCGGGACTGGCAGGGCGGGATCTTGGATCTGGTCCGCCATGAAGGCAAGGACCGTCGGACCACGGCCCGGGTGATGGCGTTCGGGGTGAACGCCGTCGGCGTGGTGCTGATGCTCGTCGTCTTCAGCCACACCATGGGCATCTCCGGGGGCGAGGTCGGGATCGCCGGGGGGTCGGCGGCGCTGGCGCAGCGGCTGCTGGAAGCGATCTTCGGGGACCAGGCAGTGCGCACGCTGGCGGAACGGTCGCGGCGGATGCTCATCGACCAGACCCGCGACTTGTACCAGGAAGAACGGTCAAGGGTGCTGGAGCTGCTGGCCGGGATCGAGCTGGACTCGGACGCTCCGCACCGGCTCCGCGACGCCGCGGCGCTGGTCAGGAGTGGCCGGTGATGTTCGGGCGGAAGGAGCGCGTCCAGGTGCTGGAGCCGACCGTGGCCGGCAGTGAGTTCACCGTGGCCGTCGAGGGGCTCATGGGCGCCGTCGAGGCCGGTGGTGAGCTGCTGCCGCCGGAAGAACGACGGATGGCCGAGGCCGTCCTGACCAAGGCCGCCACCCGGCTCGCCTTCACGGGCAAGCACACCGTGGTGGCTCTCGCCGGCGCGACCGGTAGCGGCAAGTCGACCCTGTTCAACCGGCTGGTGGGGGAGGAGTTGTCCAGGCCAGGTCAGTTGCGGCCCACCACCACCTCGATCACCGCCGCCATCTGGGGCAGCGACCCGGCGGGGGAGTTGCTCGACTGGCTGGATGTACCCCAGCGGCACTACATCGAACCGATGCGCCGAGGCCGGGTGGAGGAAGACATGGTCCGCGACGGGCTGGTCCTGCTCGACCTGCCCGACGTGGACTCCCACAAGGAAGCCCACCGCGCCGAGGCCGACCGGGTGCTCGCCCAGACCGACGTGTTCGTCTGGGTGACCGATCCGCAGAAGTACGCCGACGCGATCCTGCACGATGAGTACCTGGCCCAGGCGAAGAACCACCAGACGGTCACCCTCGTGGTGCTCAACCAGGCCGACCGGATGCGGCTCGTGGAGGCCAACGCCTGCCGCGAGGACCTGGTCCGGTTGCTGGCCTCCGATGGGCTCCCCCACGCCCCCGTGCTGCTCACCTCGGCGCGGACCGGCCTGGGGCTGGAGGACCTGGCGGTCGCGCTGGCGGGGGCCGCGCGGACCGCCAGCGCCTCCCGAGCACGTCTGATGGGCGACGTACGGCGGGAGGCCGAGCGGCTGCGCCCCTTCGTCGGCGACCACGAGAGCGAGCTGGATCCCTCGACCGACACGGAGCTGCTGCAGGCACTGGGGCGGGCGGCCGGCGTACCGATCGTGTTGGCGACGGTGCAGAAGGACTATCTGCACCGCAGCGGACGGCACACCGGCTGGTTGCCGACCCGGTGGCTGGCTCGCTTCCGGCCGGATCCGCTGGCGGCCATCGGGCTGCACCGCAAGGCCTCGACGTCGCAGGCTGGGGAGTTCTCGGAGTTGTTGGCTCGTTCCTCCCTGCCGCAGGCCACCCCGGCCGCCCGGGCGGCCGTGGACCTGGCGACCCGCAAGGTGGGGGCGCGGGCCGCCGAGGGTCTGCCGCGGCGCTGGGCCCACGCCGTCCAGGACGCCGCCCCTGACCAGGGGGGATTGACCGACGCGCTCGATCAGGCGGTCGTCGGCACGCCGATTCCGCACCACCGCCCCGCCTGGTGGTCGGTGATGAACGGCGTTCAGTGGTTGTGTGCCCTGGCCGCTCTCGGTGGGGGCCTCTGGCTGCTGGCGCTGACCCTCTCGGGGTGGCTGCAGATTCTGCTCCCCGAGGTTCCCCGGGTCGGCCCGTTCGCGGTGCCGACCGTCATGCTCGTCGCCGGACTGCTGGCGGGCTTCGCGGCCGCCCTCCTGTCGAGATCGTTCGCGCAGGTGGGCGCCCGGCGGCGGCGCGTGAAGGTGGAGCAGCTCCTGCAGGAACGGATCAGCGTCGTGGCCTCGGAGCGGTTCCTGGCCCCGATCCGGGACCTCCTGGCCCGGCATCGCCGGACCCGCGAGAGCCTGGACCGGGCGCTCGGTCGACGCTAGTCGCGGCGCCGTTCTGAGCGCTGCTGCGGATCGCCCTGACTCGTCGTCATCCACACCCCCTGGGGGGGCGGCTCGGCGTGTCGCGGCCGGCTGGGGACGATGCCCGCGGTGGCTGCCGGGGTGCCTCGACAGTAGGTGCGGGACCGGCCGGACGTCGTACCGGGACCGACCATCGGAAACCACCTGAGCCAGGAGCCTGCTGTGAACGAAACCTACGTATGCATCGTCGGCAACGTCGTCGACCACCCGGTCCGCCGAGTCACCCGCAGCAATACCCCGTTCGTCACCTTCCGGTTGGCGTCCACCGTGCGCCGCCAGGACCCCGCAGGCTCGGGGGAGTACGTCGACGCGGGCACCACGTTCGTCAACGTCACCGCCTTCCGGACGCTGGGAATCAACGTGGATGCCTCCATCCGCAAGGGCGACCCGGTGGTCGTACACGGCCGGCTGCGGGTCAACCAGTGGGTCAGCGGCGAGCGGTCCGGCACCAGCGTGGACATCGACGCCCTGACCATCGGTCACGACCTGAGCCGCGGGCGGTCGACGTTCGTGCGCGGTGGCCGGGTGGCCTCCTACGACGACCACGACCGGCTCGCCGATCCCGCCGTGCAGGAGGTCCGCGAGCTCGTGGAGGCAAGCGTCTCCGGAGACGGTCTCGACGGGGCTGGGGGCGAGAACGCCGGACTGGGTGCCGAGGCGCACTCGGCCGCCTGAGCCGTCGACGCAGCGGGCTGCCCGGGCTGCCTCGGCTGCAAGCGCTGCCCGGGCGGCCAGGGCTGCAAGGGCTGCAAGGGCTGCAAGCGCTGCCCCGCAGCTGGACATGTCAGCATGGGCCCATGCCCAACTCTTCCAGCCAGGAACCGCTCGATGACCGCTCCTATGCGGTGATCGATGGGGACCAACTGCAGGCCGAGGACACCCTCGTCGATCGCGGCGTCGACGACGTCCTGGACGAGGGGTACTCACCACCGGATCACCGGCCCACCTCCTTGGACGCCGACTTCCGCGCCAACGGCGAGACCATCGAGGACCGGATCCGCCAGGAAGTGCCGGACCCGAACTCGGCCTATGGTGCACCGGAGGACGAGAGCGGTCTGGCCCGGGAGGCCGAGCGGGTCGGTGGTGACGACCCGGATGGGATCGCCGCCGAGGACGACTGGCTCGGCGACGACGAGGTGGGAGATCAGCGCGCGGGTCGGCTGGTGGCCCCCGACGCAGGGCTGCGGCAGGACGACGAGTCGGCGATGGTGGCCACCGACGTCGGGATCGACGGTGCTGGCGCGTCGGCTGAGGAGGCCGCCATGCACGTGATCCAGGACCCGGACGAGGGTTTGCCCGAGGACTCCTGACCCCCGGATCGTGGCCCTGTTCGGGCCATGGACCAGGGGTTGTGGCGCGATTGGGAGGCGCTGACCCGGGCCACTAGCCTTGCCACCATGGCCGAGTTCATCTACACCATGACCAAGGCGCGCAAGGCGGTCGGCGACAAGCTGATCCTCGACGACGTCACCATGTCGTTCTACCCAGGCGCGAAGATCGGTGTCGTCGGCCCGAACGGCGCCGGCAAGTCCACGATCCTGAAAATCATGGCGGGCATGGACCAGCCCTCCAACGGGGAAGCTCGGCTCTCGCCGGGGTACAGCGTGGGCATTCTGCTGCAGGAGCCGCCGCTCAACGAGGACAAGACGGTCCTGGGCAACGTCGAAGAGGGCGTGGGCGACATCAAGGCCAAGCTCGATCGGTACAACGAGATCACTGCCGAGATGGCCGACCCTCCCGGCGACTACGACTTCGACGCCGCGCTGGAGGAGATGGGCAAACTCCAGGAGGACATCGACCACGCCGACGCCTGGGACCTGGACTCCCAGCTCGAGCAGGCGATGGACGCGTTGCGCTGTCCCCCGGGCGACGCGGACGTCTCGGTGCTCTCCGGCGGTGAACGGCGCCGAGTCGCTCTCTGCAAGCTGCTGCTGTCCAAGCCGGATCTGCTGCTGCTGGACGAACCCACCAACCACCTGGACGCCGAGAGCGTGCAGTGGCTAGAACAGCACCTGGCCGCCTACCCGGGGACGGTGCTGGCGGTCACCCACGACCGGTACTTCCTGGACAACGTGGCCCAGTGGATCGCTGAGGTCGACCGCGGCCGGCTCTACGGCTACGAAGGCAACTACTCGGCGTACCTGGAGAACAAGGCATCCCGGCTGCAGGTCCAGGGTAAGAAGGACGCCAAGCTCGCCAAACGGCTCAAGGACGAACTGGACTGGGTGCGCTCGAACGCCAAGGGCCGGCAGGCCAAGTCCAAGGCGCGTCTGCAGCGGTACGAGGAGATGGCAGCCGAGGCCGAGCGCACCCGCAAGCTGGATTTCGAGGAGATCCAGATCCCGCCGGGCCCGCGCCTTGGCTCGACGGTCATCGAGGTCTCCAAGCTTCGCAAGGGTTTCGGCGATCGGGTGCTCATCGACGGCCTGTCGTTCTCGCTGCCCCGCAACGGCATCGTCGGGGTCATCGGGCCGAACGGGGTCGGCAAGACCACCCTGTTCAAGACCATCGTCGGCCTCGAGGAGCCGGATGCCGGTTCGGTGAAGGTCGGCGAGACGGTGCAGATCGCCTACGTCGACCAGTCCCGTGAGGGCTTGGAGCCGAACAAGACGCTGTGGGAGGTCGTCTCGGACGGGCTCGACTTCATCCAGGTCGGGCAGGTCGAGATCCCCTCCCGGGCGTACGTGAGTCAGTTCGGGTTCAAGGGGCCGGATCAGCAAAAGAAGGCCGGCATCCTCTCCGGCGGGGAACGGAACCGGCTCAACCTGGCGCTCACCCTCAAGCAGGGTGGCAACTTGTTGCTGTTGGACGAACCCACCAACGACCTGGATGTCGAGACGTTGGGGTCACTGGAGAACGCCCTGCTTGAGTTCCCAGGGTGTGCCGTCGTGATCAGCCACGACCGGTGGTTCCTGGACCGGGTCGCGACGCACATCCTGGCCTACGAGGGCACCGATGACGATCCGTCGCGGTGGTACTGGTTCGAGGGGAACTACGAGGCCTACGAGTCGAACAAGGTGGAGCGTCTGGGCGAGGAGGCTGCCCGGCCGCACCGGGTGACCTACCGCAAGCTCACCCGGGACTGAGGACGCTACGACCCGCGTTGCGGGCCCGTCGACAAGGCCCGGGACGTGGCCGGGACGAGGCATGACCGTGGATCGACGGGGTCGATGCCCCGGGGGTTGCCGACCTGTCGATTCTGGGTCGCGTGGCCGATCGACCTGTCAATCTGGGTTCATTCTCGGGAGTCTGTCGCAGCCGGATTGACATGTCGGCGTCCTCAGTGCGCCTAGATCGACATGTCGAGAGAGCCGGACGGTCGGCACTCGGTCAGCACTCGTTCGTTCAGCCCGTCAGCCCGTCAGCCCGTCAGCCCGGTGGGCCGGTGGGCCGGTGGGCCTACCAGGGAACCACGGCGGCGTACCCGCGGTTGACCTCGCTGAACGTCCGCGAGGGCACCATCTTGCCGAAGCAGTACCCGCCGGCCCGGAGGCTGTCGATGATTCCGGGTACGGCGGCGGCGGTGGCCACGCCGTTGTCGTGCATCAGCACGATGATGCCCTCGGCGCTCCCCGTGCTCGCCAGGGTGCCGTCGACCTCGTTCACCCGGGCCAGCACGGTCTCCTGGACCCCCGCCACGGTGGCGGTGGGGCGCCAGTCGTAGGACTCCACGGCCCAGTTCGACCGGGCCAACCGGACCGAGGCGAAGGCGCGGTCGACCGTGGCGTTGAACCGTCCGAACGGTGAGCGGCCCAGGGTCGGGGTCGCCCCGGTCGCTCCCTTGATGACCGTCTGGGCCTGTCGCACCTCCTGTTTGGCCACCTCATAGGTCATCAGGGTCATGTCGCGATGGTTCATCGTGTGGTTGCCGATGACGTGCCCGGCGGCTCGGATCCGCCGGGCCGCGTCCGGGTCGTTGACGACTTTGCGGCCGATCAGGAAGAACGTCGCCCGCACCTGGCGGCTGGCCAGCCCGTCGAGCAGGGCATTCGTGCCGTACGCCGGGGACGCTGCGGCGCCGCTGTTGTCCGGTCCGTCGTCGAAGGACAGGGCCACGTGGCGCCGACAGGATCCCGCGTCCGCTCCCGCGGCGGCGTCCCCCGTCTGCGCGTGTGCCGCCTGGGTGACCCCCAGGGCCATCACCGCGACGCCCAGGGCCGCGCTCCCGGTGGTGACCAGTGAACGGTTGCGCCGACGAACTCCCATGGTGAACCTCCCGGGCTGAGGGGCAGCGCCGAGCCGACCGGTCGGCGTACCACCGCGTGACTATGGGAATCACCCTAGGGCTGACCGGACTTGAGCCGCCAGCAGCAGCCCCTCCGGGAGGTGACGCGAGGGTCTCACCAGCCCCGGACGCGCAGCATGCCCTCCTGGCCCACGGAGGCCACCAACGTGCCGTCGGCGCTGAACATCCGACCGATGCCCAGGCCTCGCCCGCCGGAAGAACTCGGGGACCGCTGGGCGTACAGGATCCAGTCGTCGGCCTTGGCTGGGCGGTGGAACCACATCGAATGATCGAGGCTGGCCGGGACCAGGCGAGGATCTGCCCAGGCCAGACCGTGTTGGCGCAGGACCGACTCGAGCAGGGTGTAGTCCGCGGCGTACGCCAGCACGGCCTGGTGGATCAGGGGGTCATCGGGCAGCCGGCCGACCGCGCGGATCCAGACGTTCTGCAGGGACTGCCGATGCGGGGCGGGCGTGGCGTACAGCGGCCCCTCGCAATGTCGGATGTCGATCGC
Organism: Austwickia sp.; assembly: GCA_016711265.1. GTDB lineage: Bacteria > Actinomycetota > Actinomycetes > Actinomycetales > Dermatophilaceae > JADJTI01. The sequence goes on from JADJTI010000001.1 coordinate 22,516, forward strand.
CCGGCGGGTGATCCACTCGCCCCGGCGGCGATCCCCGGAGGCGGCGATCGTCTCGGACAGCGTGGGCAGTGAGTCCGGGCGGGGGACTTCCGGCATCTCGTCCTGGTGGTCCATCCCCGTGGCCGGGATCTGGAAGGACAGGATGATGGACATGATCGGCTTGCCGTCCTGCAGTGCATGGACTCGCCGGGCTGAAAACGAGCCACCATCGCGCAGGCGCTCGACGGCGAACACGATCGGCGCGTTCGCGTCCCCCGGGCGCAGGAAGTAGCCGTGCATCGAGTGCAGCGCCCGGGCCGGCCCGTCCAGGTCGGCGACCGTCAACCCGGCCGCCATCACGACTTGGGCCAGGACCTGTCCGCCGAACACCCGGCCGTGCGGCATCGGCTGGGAGCGGCCGATGAAGATGTCGTCGGAGGCCACGTAGTGTGTGACCTGGGTGTCGGACTGCAGGCGGGCCTCTGCACGGCCGGCGGGTTGGAGGTTCAACACCTCCAGGAGGTTGGCGATCGGGTCCGCCAAACCGTCGGCACCATGGGGGGGAAGCTGGTTGGGGCTCACCCCAGCAGGCTAACGCCCGATGAGCACCCGTTGAGCGCGCGAGGTCGCCCAGGCCGCCCGCGAGAATGACAGGATGTTGTCGTGAATCTGCCCGCTCGACCGTTCACCGCCGACGTACCCCTGCGTTGGTCGGACATGGATGCCTACGGGCACGTCAACAACGTCCAGTTCCTGCGGCTGCTGGAGGACGCCCGGGTCATCGGCTTTCAGGCCTGGTTCGGCGGCCGGTTCGACGTCCTGGCCAACGGGGTGATCGTGGCCCGTCACGAGATCGACTACCTGGCGCCGTTGGCCTTCCGGCATGCTCCGGTGCACATCGACATGTGGGTGACCAGGTTGGCGGGGGCGTCGTACGACCTGGGGTATGAGATCCGAGACCCCGACGATGTCGGGGACACCCTGTACGCGCGGGCGGAGACGACGCTGGTGGCCTACGACTTCCAGGAACACCGGCCGCGGCGGCTGGGCGCGCTCGAGCGTGAGGTGCTCGGGTCCGTCCTCGGCGAACCGGTGCCGATGCGCCGCCGCCGCTAGCCCCCGCTAACCCCCGCTAGCCCGCCCTGGCCGCCGCCATCCCGGGTGCGTGCGCCGCCCGATGGGGTCCTACCCGGTCGCCGACCTGGGGACGCGGGCATGGGTACGCCGGGCCGCCGGCCAGGCCAGCGCCGCCACGCAGGCGGCCATCAGCCACATCAGCACGTACACCCCCGCACCGGCGGGGCCATCCCGCGGCACCAGCGCGGCGTACACGGCTCCGGTCACCGAGATCCCGATGGCGCTGCCCAGCACGTCCGACAACTGCAGCGCCGACGAGGCGGCAGCGTGCTCGGCCGGAGGGGACAGCTGCAGGGTCAGCACCGAGGTGGCGGCCGAGGTCAGGCCCATCCCGAGACCGACCACGCTCACGGGCACGATGAACGCCCACGCCCACAGGTTCGCCCAGGCGCCCAGGGCGCACCCCAGCAACCCCACGGCCACGCACCCCGCGCCCGTCGTGACCAGCCAGGAAGCGCGTCCCAGGAAACGGGCGCGGCCTTGCACGATCGAGCCCGCCGCCCAGCCGACCGACGTCAGCGCCAGGATCGCCCCGGCAGCGTTGACGCTGAGGCCCCGCAAAGCAATCAGCAATGTGGGCACGAACGACAACGCACCGTTGAAGGCCGCCAGCAACAGGAATCGGGTCATGATCACCGAGGGCAGCCCGACCTTCATGGTGAAGGTCCCCGACGGCACCAGGCGCGGCAACGTGGCGGTCAACCCCACCAGTCCGCCGACCGCCAGGGCCAGTGCCCACCAGGTGGGGGGACTGAGATGGCTGGCCCCCCACTGGAAGGCCCCGGCAGAGACTGCCAGTGTGCAGCCGATCCGGACGATCTGCCGGTCCGCGCGCGCGGTCGATGGGGGTGCGCCGTCGGCGGCCGTCGGTCGCCGTGGTAGCCGGTGGCGCTGCATCCAGAAGGCCAGCATCGTCGCCGCGGTGGTCGGCACCACCACGAGAAACACCGCCCGCCATGACAGCCACTGCATCAGCGCCCCGGCGATCAGCGGACCCACGATCGAGGGCAGCACCCAGGCGGCCGACGTCCAGCCGAACACCTTGGGCCGCAGCCTCCCCGGGAACACCGCCCCGATGATGACGTACTCGGCGACCACGGCCAGTCCGGCGCCGAGCCCGGCCAGCAGGCGCCCCAGCAGGAGCATGCTGTAGGAGGTCGCCGCGCCGGCCAGGAGCGACCCGGCCGCGAAGAGCGCCTGACCGACGAACAGGGAGTCCACCGGACCGCGGCGACGGATCCATGGCCCGGCCACGATCGTGCCGAGCATCTGCGCGGTGAACATCAAGCTGAACGCCAGGCCGTACAGCTGCGGCGCCCCCAACGCCGCCGCCACCGGGGTCATCACCACGGTGACCGACATCGCCTCGAAGGCCACCATGCTGACGAAGGCGACCAGCGTCAACGTGATCGCCGCGTACCCGCCCTGCATGGGGGAGGTCACCTCGGGCGCGGCCGGGGGCGGCTGCTCGGGGTGGGGACGACTCACCTGCTCAGCCTAGGTCCGCTCGCACCCAGACCGTGACGTCCGTGGGCACCGAGCCGTCGGGTGCCAGCTCGTCGGTGGCCAGAATGAGCTCGCCGTCGGGGCGCGGCACCGGGGTCGGGCCGACGTTGGTCAGGCAGACCGTCGGCGTCCCGCCATCCGGCGCGTTCTCGAAGGCCAGGACCTCGGAGCCCGGCGGGTAGTGCGCCAGCCAGGCCAGTGATCCCCGTCCCAACCCGGCAGCGCGCCGCCAGCCGAGCATGGTGCGGTACAGCTCCAGCGTCGAACCGGGTACGCCGTCCTGACGGTCGGCCGCCAGCGCGGCGTAGGTATCCGGCTGCGGCAACCAGGTAGCCCCGGTGGGGCTGAATCCCAGGCCCGGGGCGTCCCCGGACCACGGCAGCGGCACCCGGCAGCCGTCCCGGCCCACCGACTCCCCGCGGGTCCTCAGCCAGACCGGGTCCTGGCGGACCTCGGGCGGCAACGTCGTGTGTTCCGGCAGCCCCAGTTCCTCACCCTGATACAGGTACGCCGACCCCGGCAGCGCCAGCATGAGCGCCGAGGCGGCCCGGGCCCGCCGCAACCCGAGGGCGGCGTCCGGCTGCGGGTCCTGCGGGCGGATTCCGCTGTTGGGTCGCACCGGTGCCGGGGGATACCCCAGCCGGGTGGCGTGCCGGACGACGTCGTGGTTGGACAACACCCAGGTCACGGGCGCCCCGACGCTGCCGTACCCGCGCAGCATCGACTCGATCACCGCTCGCACGTCCACCGCCCGCCACGGGGCCTCAAGGAACGGGAACGCGAACGCCTGGTGCATCTCGTCCGGCCGGACGTAGCTGACCGCCCGTTCCAGCGGCTCCACCCACGCCTCAGCGCACAGGATCCGGCCGCCGCAAGCCTCCTGGACGTCGTACTGGTCGAGCACCGCGCGCCAGCCGCGGTAGACCTCGTGCACGCCGTCCTGGTCCCAGCACGGCATCGGGATCGAGGCGTCGAACCGCGGGTCGTCCGGGGTGATCGCGATGACCTCCGGGTCGGCGTCGGGCAGGCCCTCGGCCTTGATCAGCCCGTGCGCGACATCGACCCGGAACCCGTCGACGCCGCGGTCCAACCAGAACCGCAGGACGTCCACGAACTCGGCGCGAACCTGCTCGTTGTCCCAGTTGAAGTCCGGTTGCCGGGAGTCGAACAGGTGCAGGTACCACCAGCCCGGCTCGACCTGGGTCCAGGCCGGGCCGCCGAACACCGACACCCAGTTGTTGGGCGGTTCCTGCCCGTCCGGGCCGCGACCCCGGGCGAAGTGGTACCGGTCGCGCTGCGGGCTCTCCGGTCCTGCCGCCAGCGCCTCCACGAACCAGGCATGCTCATCGGAGCTGTGGTTGGGCACGAGATCCAGCAGCACCTTCAGGCCCAACCGGTGGGCGTCGGCGATCAGCGTCTCCATGTCGGTCAGCGACCCGAACCGGGGGTCGACGGCGCGATAGTCGGCGACGTCGTAGCCGGCATCGGCCTGCGGTGAGGGGTAGCAGGGCGACAGCCAGATCCCGTCGACGCCCAGCGCAGCGATGAAGGGAAGCCGCCCGATGATGCCGGCCAGGTCCCCCAGGCCGTCGCCGTCGGCATCGGCGAAGCTGCGCGGGTAGATCTGGTAAATCACCGCCTGCCGCCACCAGGGCGCATCGGGGGCATCGGCGGGGTGGATGAGTGTGCTCACGACTCCTGAGTGTGCCAAGGGTTGCCTCAGGCGCATGATCGGACCATGGAACGGACGAACGAGCGCGCTGCTGAGGCGGTTCGGCATGACCGGACGGTGGAGACCACTGGCACCGCAACGGTGAGCGCGGTCCCGGACCTCGTGGTGCTCCGACTGGCGGTGCAGGTCAGTGACGAGCACGTGGACGGTGCGCTGCGTCGGGCCGGTGCGCTCATGGGTGCCGTGCACGCGGCGCTGCGGGACGCAGGTGTCCCCGGGCAGCGGTTGCGCACCGACGGCGTGGGTGTTCACCCCGGGTACGACGGGTCCGGCCAGCCGCGCGGGTACCAGTCCACCCAGGGGGTCAGCGTGGTGCTGGCCCCCGACGACCAGGTCGAGGCCGCGCTGACGGCGGCATTGGCCGTGGCCGGGGACGCCCTGGCCGTGTTGGGACTGGAGCAGGCTCTGGTGGATCCGCTCGCGCTGGCACCGAGCGCGCGTGCCCGGGCGGTGGAGGGCGCTCGCGTCAAGGCGACTCACTTCGCCGATCTCGTGGGGGCGCGGCTAGGTCCGGTGCGCTGGGAGCTGGAGCACCCGTGAGCGGACGGCCAGCGGCGCGGCTGGCCCCGGAGCCCCAAGCCGAGACGTCGATTCTGCACCTGTTCCGCCGACGAAGAGTCACTTCCGCGTCTTCTGCCGCCCCCACAGGGTGGGGAAGTGACTTCTCGAGGCTCAGGACAGTGCAGAAACGACATCTCGTCGTGGCCGGCGCGGCAGACTGACGGCTGCATCCAGGCCACGGTCCGGGCCGCGCCGCCCTGACCGTGGCCACTGCCGACGTCGATGTCGGCTTATGACCCGCCGTTCGCCGCGCCTGGGTCTGCCTGGGCTTCCGCTCGCAGTTCCGCCAGCACCGCGCCCGCCACCCGGAACGCCTCCAGGCCGACGGGCATCCCGGCATAGACGGCGGTCTGCAACAGCACCTCGCGGATCTCCTCCTCGGTGAGGCCGTTGCGCACGGCGCCGCGCACGTGCACCGCGAGTTCGTGGTGATGGCCACCCGCCGCCAGCAGCCCGAGATTGAGCACGCTGCGGCTGCGCCGGTCCAGGCCGGGTCGGGACCAGATCTCCCCCCAGGCGTAGTCCATGACGAGCTCCTGCATCGGCATGGAGAACGTGTCGGCGCCCTCCAGCGAGGCGTTGACGTGCGCCTCACCGAGGACCTCGGTGCGAATCTGGCGGCCGCGCTCGCGCGCGGTAGGTTCGCTCATGCCGGTGGGCCTCCTGCCTCATCGGGTGGCCAGGTGTCGCCAGGCTCAAGGGCGTTGACCAGAAACGTCGCCGCGTGCTCGAAGTACGCCCACAGGGCAGCGGCCTCGGCCTCAGGGACGTCGACCTGGTCGAGCGCCGCGCGCATGTGCCCCAACCAGTGCGCGCGCATCCGCGGGGTCACGGCGAACGGCGCGTGCCGCATCCGCAGCCGGGGATGCCCGCGCAGCTCGGAGTAGGTGTGCGGGCCACCCCAGTACTGCTCCAGGAACATCCGCAGGCGGTCGGCGGCCGGTCCCAGATCGTCCTCCGGGTACATCGCCCGCAGTTCCGGGTCGTCGGCCACGCCCGCGTAGAACGCCGTCACCAGCGCCGAAAACGTCTCGTGTCCACCCATCCGCTGGTACGCCGTCGGCTCGCTCACCCCAGTGAGTGTGCCACGAGGCTGGTGACCCGATCAGGTCGTCGCTGCGGGCGGCCCGCCGGAAGACCCGAGCATCGGGGTGGGGGCCTTGATCCCGGCCCGGTGGAAGGCCACGATGGCCCGTTCACGGATCTCGCGCTGCACGGAGAAGTGCTCGTTCGGAGCGCACTTGGCGAGCACCCGCAGGGTGACCGAGCCGCCGGTGACGGTCTCGACACCCAGCACCCGCGGCTCCTCGAGCAGGATCCCCGACCACTGCGCGTCGCCGTCCATTTCGGCCAGGGTCTCCCGCAGCACCGCCTGCGCCTTCTCCACGTCCTCGCTGGCGGCGATCGGTACGTCGACCATCGCCGTCGACCAGCCCTGCGACCGGTTGGCGATGCGGACGATCTCCCCGTTCCGGACGTACCAGACCACGCCGTTGGCGTCCCGCAGTCGGGTCACCCTCAGGCTGACCTCCTCGACCGTGCCGGTGGCTTCGCCGACGTCGATGACGTCACCCACGCCGTACTGGTCCTCGAACATCATGAACAGTCCCGACAGGAAGTCCTTGACCAGGCTCTGCGCACCGAACGCGACCGCGATGCCACCCACCCCCGCCGAGGCCAGCAGGGGGGCCAGGTTGATCCGCAACTGATCCAGCACCAGCAGTACGGCGACCGACCAGATGACCACGGAGGCGCAGCTACGCAGCACCGACCCCAGGGTGCTGATCCGCCGGTCCTGCCGTTCTTGATCGATCAGCCCGCTGCGGTTCAGCCATCGGCCGGCCCGGCGGGCCTGCCGGCGTACCAGCGGCAGTTGGTCGGTGCGCACCTCGCGGGATTGGGGCGCTTCGGCGGCGCGGCGATTGATCGCCGAGGTGACGAAGGCGTCGATTCCTCGGTGCACCAACCAGCGTGTCACGGCCGCGGTGAACAGGATGAGGACGATGGCCAGCGGGACGCCGACGAACCAGTCCCAGGCGTCGGACCACGTCAGAGCGGGGACAGCGAAAGCCATGCAGCCATTGTCCTCGAGTCCTGGACATGGGCGTGCCGCCGCCCGCGCAGGCCGGGTCGCGTCCGGGTCGCGTCCCGTGGCGCGAACGCCCCCACGCGGCCGGTCGCCGCTGGTTAGGATCGGGGCGCTGACCCGTTGCTGCGAAGGGCCTCCCTGTGACCTCCACGCCTCCTACCCGCGCGCTTGCCGAACTTGCCCGGGCGTACGGCATCGCCACCGAATACTGGGACTGGTGCAACCGCCACGCCATGGTCAGCGCCGAGACCATCACCGCGGTGCTGGCGGCCATGGGCATCAGCGTGACCACGGATGAGCAGGCCCAGGAGGCGCTGCGTTCGGCGTTCCTGCGGCCCTGGCGGCGCCGTATCGCCACCTTCACGATGGCCCGGGCGGGCACCGCTCCCTGGCTGGCGGTGCACGTCCCGCACGGGGAGCCGGTCACGGTCTGGGTGCAGTTGGAGGACCAGGAGGAGCGTCGCGAACTCACCCAGGTCGACCACTGGGTCGACCCCCGGGAGGTGGACGGGACCCTGATCGGCGAGGCTACCTTCTCGATCCCCGCCGACCTCCCGATCGGTTACCACACGCTGCACGCGGAGGTGCCGGGTCAGGACAGCGTCAGCGGCCACCTGGTCGTCGTACCGAACGCGGTTCCGTTGCCCGGCGCGGTCGCCAATCACGGAGCATTCGGCCTGACCAGCCAGATCTACTCGGTCCGTTCGCAGCGCTCGTGGGGGATCGGGGACTTCTCCGACCTGGCGGAGATGGCGGTCTGGTCCGCGCGCACCTTGGGGGCCGACTTCGTCCTGGTCAACCCGATTCACGCGGCCGAACCGATCGAGCCGCTGGAGCCCTCGCCGTACCTGCCGACCTCCCGCCGTTTCGTCAACCCGATCTACCTTCGGGTGGAGGAGATCGACGAAGTCTCCTACCTGTCCACCGAGGACAGCTCCCGGCTGGCGGCGCTGGCCGCGCAGGCCCGGGGCCTGAACCGCTCGGACATCATCGACCGCGATGCCGCCTGGACGGCCAAGCGGGCCGCCCTCGAGATCATCTTCCGGCAGCCGCGCTCCCCCCGTCGCCAGGCATCCTTCGACGACTTCCGGGAGGCCGAGGGCCAGGGCCTGGAGGACTTCGCGACCTGGTGTGTGCTGGCCGAGAAGCACGGGCCGCTGCCGCACGAGTGGCCCGCGGAGTACGACGGCCCGCAGGCCCCCGCGGTGCGCGAGGTGGCCGTCGAGAACGCCGACCGGGTGATGTTCTGGATGTGGCTGCAATGGCTGCTCGATCTGCAGCTCGCCCGGATCCAGACCGAATGCCGGGCCGCCGGGATGTCGATCGGGATGATGCAGGACCTCGCCGTGGGGGTGCACCCTGACGGGGCCGACAGCTGGGCCCTCGGCGACGCTCTCGCGCGGGGGGTCACGGTCGGCGCCCCGCCGGACGCCTACAGCCAGCGCGGCCAGGACTGGAGTCAGCCGCCGTGGCGACCGGACAAGCTGGCCGACATGGCCTACCTCCCCTACCGAGACCTGCTGCGGAACCAGCTGCGCAACTCCGGCGGACTGCGGATCGACCACATCATCGGCCTGTTCCGGTTGTGGTGGGTGCCGCAGGGCTGCGAACCGATCGAAGGCACCTACGTGCGCTACGACCACGAGGCGCTGATCGGTCTGCTGGTGTTGGAGGCCTACCGGGCGGGCGCGGTGATCGTGGGCGAGGACCTGGGAACGGTGGAGCCGTGGGTGCGGGACTACCTGGCCGATCGCGGCATCCTCGGTACGTCGATCCTCTGGTTCGAGGTGCACGAGGACGGCACCCCCCGGCGGGCCGAGGATTACCGACGGCTCTGCCTGGCGTCGGTGACCACCCACGACCTGCCGCCGACCGCGGGCTACCTGGAGGGGGAGCACATCCGGGTCCGCGCCGAACTGGACCTGTTCACCCGGTCCCTGGAGGAGGAGCTGGCGGTCGACGAGGCCCAGCGAGGCCGGATGCTGCAGGTGCTGCGGGAGCGCGGCCTGCTGGGTCCGACGCCCGAGGTGGACACCGTGGTCGAGGCGCTGCACCGCTACCTGTCGTGGTCACCGGCGCTGCTGATGGGCATCGCGGTCCCGGACCTGACCGGTGACCGCCGGGTGATCAACCAGCCGGGTACCGACGAGGAGTACCCGAACTGGCGGCTTCCTCTGGCCGGTCCGGACCGGACGCCGGTGATGTTGGAGGACCTGATGGCCTCTCCGCGCGCCAAGCGGCTCGCCGAGTGCGCCGGTCGAGGTCGCAGACCGCTGTAGCCCAAAAGCCTGCTCGGGGTGCAGGTTGTGCCGACCGGGGGCTTCCTGCAGCACGCACCCGGTCGGACGAACCTGCACCCGGTCGCGTGCGGTTCAGGCTTATCCGAGGTGACAGCGGCGCCTTCCGGATCCGTTACGCGTCGCCGGCCGCGTGGCTGGTGACCAGATGCTCGCTGCGACCAGGGGCGGCACGCACCGCCCGCACCGGCAGCAGCAGCACCAGACCCACGAGCAGGATCAGCATCAGCCCGGCGATGCCCCACGGTTGGGCGTTGCCTCCTGGGCCGACCACGCGGCGGCCCAGGTCGATGAACAGCCCGAACATCCACGGTGCCAAGAAGCTGACCGCGCGGCCGGTGGTGGTGTAAAGACCGAAGATCTCCCCGTCCCGGCCCTCGGGGATCACCCGGGCCAGGAAGGACCGCGACGCCGACTGGACCGGACCGACGAAGGCCACCAGGACCAGCCCCACCGTCCAGAAGACCACCGGACCGCGGCCCTGCAGGGCGAACACCGCGGTACCCGCCACGATCATCGCGATCAACGAGGTCACCATGACCCGCTTGGGGCCGAGGCGGTCATCGAACCACCCGGACGCGACGGTGGCGACCCCCGCGACGACGTTGGCGACGATCCCGAAGATCAGTGCGGTGGCCGGGGAGAAGCCATACGAGCCGACCGCGACCACGCTGCCGAAGGTGAAGATGCCGGCCAACCCGTCGCGAAACACTGCCGAGGCAAGCAGGAACCTGAGGGTGTCGGGGTGTTCCCGCCGCAGCGCCGCGATGGTGCGCCAGAGCCTGCGGTACGCCGCGGCGATGGTGGCCGGACGCAGCGGAGGGCCGGCGAAGTCAGGATCGGCGCCGGGCTCCTGGGCCGTGCCGCCCGGGCCGTCGACGACCTGGTGGCGTCGACGGCGCATGACCACCAGCAGCGGCACCATGCTCACCCCGAACCAGGTGGCCGCGACGAGCATGGACACCCGCACGTTGAGGCCGTCGGCCTTGGTGACCCCGAACCAGCCGACCTCGGGGGCGATGAACCCGACGTACAGGATCAGCAGCAGCAGGATTCCCCCGACGTACCCGGCTCCCCAGCCCAACGCGGACACCCGTCCGATCGTCGCCGGGGTGGAGATCCGGTTGAGCAACGCGTTGTAGTTGACGGCGGCGAGCTCCTGGAAGATCTGGCCCACCCCGAGTAGCCCGACGCCGAGCCAGAGGTACGCCGGGTCGGGCCGCACGAAGTACAGGGCATAGGAGACCAGCAGCACGACCGTGCTGTAGACCCCCAACCAGAACGTCGCCCGCCCGCCTCGGTCGGCGCGCTGCCCGGTCACCGGCGCCAGTACCGCGATGATCACGCCGGCCACGCCCAGACCGAGGGCCAATGCCTGGTCGGTGGTGTCCCGGTCCCCGAACGCCGAACCCGTCAGGTAGACGGTGAACACGAAGGTGGTGATGACGGCGTTGAACGCGGCGCCACCCCAGTCGTACGCCGCCCACACCAGGACCTGCTTGGAGAGCAGGGACGGCCGGGCCGAGCCGCCTTTCGTGCGGTCAGCCGACACGACGCTCATCCCGGGCCTGTGCGGCCAACGCCCGGCGGACCACGTCGCGGTTCTCCGACACCAGCCGGATCAGGCCGTCCGGGGCGTCGGTGTTGGCGTCCAGCCAGGATTGGGTGGCGGTCAGTAGGGTCTCATCGGCGAGCCGGACCGGGTAGAAGCCCTCGACGAGCGAGCCGGCGATGGCGTGCGTCCGGCTCTCCCAAATCTGGCGCAGGCTCTCGTGATACCGCGACACGTACGGCGCCAGCAGCGCCGGGTCGTGGACCCGTCCGAAGCCCTGCCACAGCGCGTCCAGGGTCTGATTGGGGAGCCCGATCGAGTCCACCGCATCGTGCCAGGCCTGCTCCTTGGCGGCGGCGCTGGGCCGGGCGGCCAGGGCACGGGCCGCCCGTTCGCGTCCGGTGGCGGTGTTGTCCCGCTCGGCCTCGGCGGCGATGGCGGTCTCATCGGCCATCCCCCCGGCGGCCAGGCCGGTCAGCAGCGTCCAGCGCATCTCGGTGTCCAGCACCAGGCCCTCCAGGACCACCTCGCCGTCCAGCAGCCCGCGCAGCCAGGCGAGGTCGTGTGGATCAGCGGCGAACAAGGCGAAGGCCCCCACCAGCTGCAGCTGCCGGTCGGTGCCGGGTTCGGCCGTCTCGGCCAGGTCCCGGAGCGCAGCGGTGACTGCGGCCACGGTCTGGGTCCGGGCAGACGCAGCGACGTACATCGTGGTGGTGGTGCGCAGCTGCGCCAGCAGGGTGCGCAGCAAGGTGGAGTCCGTCTCGATCGAGAGTGCCCGCACCACCAGGTCCACGAAGTCCCGCCCGGGCATCTCCGCGTCCCGGGTCATGTCCCAGGCAGCCCCCAGCACGAGCGCCCTGGGCAGGCTGTCCTGCAGGTCGCACAGGTGGTCCAGGGCGGTGGCCAACGAACGCTCATCGAGCCGGATCTTGGTGTAGGCCAGGTCCTCGTCGTTGACCAGCAACAGGTCCGGATGGGGCAGTCCGGTCAGCTCGGGGACCGGGGTCCGGTCCCCCTCGACGTCGACCTCCAGGTACCCGGTGCGGGCCAGGACCTGCCCACCCTCGGGGGCCGCGCGGACGTCGTACCGGCCGATCCCGATCCGGTGCGGGCGCAGCGTGGGGTGGGTGTGCGGGGCGGTCTGCTCCAGGTAGGCCTCGGTGATCCGCCCGCCCTCGTGGGTGGTCACGATCGCGCGGATGGTGTTCACCCCCGCGGTCTCCAGCCACAGCCGTGACCAGCTGACCAGATCCCGGCCCGAGGTGGCCTCGAGTTCGGCGAGCAGGTCCGCCAGCCGGGTGTTTCCCCAGGCGTACCGGGTGAAGTACGAACGCAGACCCGCCACGAACGCGTCTCGCCCGACGAACGCCACCAGCTGCTTGAGAACCGAGGCGCCCTTGGCGTAGGTGATGCCGTCGAAGTTGACCTGCACGTCCTCCAGGTGCCGGATGTCCGCGGCGATCGGGTGGGTGGAGGAGAGCTGGTCCTGGCTGTAGGCCCACGCCTTCTCCGCGATCGCGAAGGTGGTCCAGGCGTTGGTCCACCGGGTGGCCTCTGCTTGGGCCGTGGTGGAGGCCCACTCGGCGAACGACTCGTTCAGCCACAGGTCGTCCCACCACGCCATGGTCACCAGGTCGCCGAACCACATGTGTGCCAGCTCGTGCAGGATCGTCAGCGCCCGCCGTTCCACCAGCGCGTCCGGCACCTTGGCGCGGAACAGGTAGACCTCGTTGAAGGTGACCGCCCCGGCGTTCTCCATGGCCCCCATGTTGTATTCGGGACAGAACACCTGGTCGTACTTCTCGAACGGGTACGGCTGGCCGAACTGCGCCGAGAAGAACTCGAACCCGGCGCGGGTCACCTCCAGCATCTCCTGCGCCTGCAGGTACGGCGCCAGCGAACGTCGGCAGTACACCCCGAGCGGGATGACCTTGCCGTCCACCTCGATGTCCTGGGTGAGGCCTTGATACGGGCCGGCGATCAGCGCAGTGATGTAACTGGAGATCACCGGCGTGGGGCTGAAGTGCCACCTCGCCAGGTCCCCGTCCAGGGCCTGCGGGGTGGGTGAGGGCTGGTTGGAGATGATCCGCCAGTCTCGGGGCGCGGTCACGGTGAACTGGAAGGTGGCCTTGAGGTCGGGCTGCTCGAAGACGGGGAACATTCGGCGGGAATCGGCCACCTCGAACTGGGTGTAGAGGTACACCTGTTCATCGACCGGGTCCACGAAGCGGTGCAACCCCTCGCCGGTGTTCATGTACCGGCCAGTGGCGGCGATGGTCAACTCGTTGTGGGCGTCGAGGTTGCTGAGCGTGATCCGCGCGTCGTCGGCCACCTCGACCGGGTCGAGGTCCTGGCCGTTGAGCCGCACGTGGTCCACGGACTCGCCGACGAAATCGATGAACGTGTCCGCGCCCGGTTCGGTGCAGCTGAACGTGACGGTGACGGTGGTGGCGAACGTGCTGGCCCGCAGGCTCAGGTCGAGGTCGATCCGGTAGTCATGCACCCGCACGAGCTGCGCGCGGCGCGCAGCCTCGTCCCGGGTCAGATTGGTGCCTGGCACGTGCCCCTCCTGGTAACTACGGCGCCAGGTGGGGGGCGCCCCGGTCGTGCATCCCACATCCTGTCACGTCGGCGGAATGCTGGTGTCCGGATTGGCGGGGAGGGGTCGGCTCCCCGAGGATGGCGCCATGTCCCTAGAGCTGACCGCCGCCCAGACCGTCGAGATGTGGTTCGACCCGATCTGCCCGTGGGCATGGATGACCTCGCGCTGGTTGCTGGAGGTGGAGGCCGTGCGGGGCGTTGAGGTTCGCTGGCAGGTGATGAGCTTGTCAATGCTTAACGACGGCCGGGACCTTCCGGCCGATTACCGAGCGCTGATGGACGGGTCCTGGGGACCCAGCCGGGTGATCACCGCGGCGCAGCGCGACCACGGCGTGGGGGTGATCAAACCGCTGTACGACGCGATGGGCACCCGCTTCCATCCTGGCGCCCAGACCGATCGCGGACGGGTGATCGAAGAGTCCCTGGCGCAGGTCGGGCTCCCTGCGGAGTTGGCGCGGCATGCGGACTCCGGCGAGATCGACGAGCTCATGCGGGTGTCCCACCAGCGCGGGATCGACCTGGTCGGCGACGATGTAGGCACGCCGATCATCGCCGTCGACGGGGTGGCCTTCTTCGGTCCGGTGGTGTCGCCGGTGCCGAGGGGCGAGGCGGCCGGCCGGCTCTGGGACGGATGCGTTCTGGTGGCCGGTACGCCCGGCTTCTTCGAACTGAAGCGGACTCGTACTGTGGGCCCCATCTTCGAGTGAGTCCGTGAGCGGATCGTCTCGGCAGGAGGCCGGCAGATGAAACTACACATCGGGGGCGATCACGCCGCCTTCGCGCTGAAGACCGCGTTGGTGGATCACCTGCGGGCCGCCGGCCACGACGTGGTCGACCACGGCCCGCTCCAGGAGACCCCCGGGGACGACTACCCGCGGTTCGTCATCCCGGCGGCCCAAGCCGTGGCCGCGGAACCGGGAGCGCTCGGGATCGTGCTCGGCGGGTCGGGCAACGGCGAGCAGATCGCGGCGAACAAAGTGGCCGGGATTCGCGCGATCCTGGCGCACACGGTCGAGACGGCCCGTCTGGGCCGGGAGCACAACGACGCCCAGGTGATCGCGATCGGGGCCCGGATGACGCCGGTGGACCTGGCCATCGAGCTGGTCGACGCCTTCGTGGCAACCCCGTTCTCGGAGGTCGATCGGCATGTACGACGACTGGCGCAGGTCAGCGCGTACGAGCGGGACGGCGTACTCCCGGACTGAAAAGCTCGGAAGAATCGGGCGTTTCGGGTATAGGGCCACGGGTAAGGACGAGACAGAGCTCGGAGCTGTGAACCGTCCTCTCGCCCCTGCCGGAAGGAACCGTGACCATGTCCACACCGTATGAGAGCACTCGCCTCGACCAGGGAGATGGGGTGCCTCCGCTCGGATCGGCCCAGGGTGTGGACGCCACCGCCACCGTCGTTGTCGTGCAGCCCCCCGGTCAACCGGTGGGCGTAGGTGCCGAGGATGCGTCCTCGCACCCGAGCGATGTCAAGGATCAGGCCAAGCAGGCGGTTGCGGACGTGGCCGGCGACATCAAGGACCAGGCTGCCGGCGTCGTCTCCGAGGCCAAGGCCGGTGGCCAGCAGGTCACCGATGTGGCCAAGGATGAGGTCCGCCAGGTGGCGGAGCAGGCCGGTCAGCAGGCCAAGGCCGTGATGGCCAATGCCCGCACCGAGCTGACCTACCAGGTCAACACCCAGCAGAACCGGCTGGCTGAGGTGCTGCGGGGGTTGGGCGAGGAGTTGGGGGCGATGGCCTCCGGGGCGCCCGCTCCCGAAGGCGCCACCGGCATGGTCAGCGATGTGGCAGCCCAGGGGGCGCAGCGGGTTCAGGAGCTAGCCGGCTTCCTGGCCGACAAGGATCCGCAGGACGTCGTCGATGAGCTCACGCGCTTCGCGCGGCGTCGCCCGGCCGCATTCCTGCTGGCCGCCGGCCTGACCGGCCTGGTGGCAGGGCGCGTCACCAGGAGTCTGCGCGATGAGCGCGATCAGGGTGATGTGCGCGCGCAGGGCCAGGTGCGCGCGCAGCCACGTCCGGTGGTCCAGGACGTCCAGGCACCGGAGCGCGCCCTATGAGTGGCGTGGTTCCCGAGGCCGGACGCACGGGAGCGACGTCCGCCAGACCCGACCCGTCGTACGTCGGCGGCGAAGGCCCCTCGATCGGTGAGCTCCTCGGTGCGGTCACCGCCGACCTGTCCACCTTGATGCACCAGGAGCTTGAGCTGGCCAAAGCCGAGGCCAAGCACTCGGCCACCCAGGCCGGCAAGGGTGCGGGGATGTTCGCGGGCGCGGGGGTGGCGGCTCACCTGATGCTCACGTTCGCGTCGCTGGCCCTGGCCTGGCTGATCGGCCACTGGCTGGGAAGCCTGGGGTGGGGTGCGGTCGTGGTGGCCGTTCTGTGGGGCGTGGTGGCCGCGGTGTTGGCCCTGCGGGGCCGCAAGGAGTTCACGGACATAGGAATGCAGCAGACCGCGGAGACGGCCGCCAAGATCCCGAACGCGCTGAAGGGAAACGAGTGAGATGACGATGAGCCAGGACCCCGACCAGATTCGCGCCGAGATCGAACGGACCCGAGCAGAACTGAGTCGCAATGTGGACGCGTTGACCGAGTCGGTCAAACCCGGCAACGTCGCCCGACGGCAGGGACAGAAGCTGACCGACGCCGTCATGGGCGTGAAGGAGCGTGTCATGGGCAGCGACGACCTCGCCGGCGACGCGGGCACGCAGCGCATTGCCGAACTGCAGGAGGCCGCCGGCCAACGGGTCGCCGGAATCCAGGACGCCGCCGGCCAGCGGCTGGCGGACGCCCACCTGGCGGTGTCGAATGCTCCCGCGGCGGCTCGTCGCCAGACTCAAGGCAACCCGCTGGCTGCGGGCCTGATCGCCCTAGGGGCCGGCTGGCTGATCGGGTCGCTGCTGCCGTCCTCCCAACGGGAGCGGGAGTTGTCGGTGGAACTCGCCGACCGGGCGGCGCCGCTGACCGAGGAGGTCACCGCGATGGCCAAGAACGCGGGCCAGACGCTGCGGCCGGGGATCGAGGAGGCGGTCGCGTCGGTGCGTGAGGCGGCTACGGGCGCGGCCGAGCAGGTGAGCTCGCAGGGCAAGGATGTGGCCGACCAGCTGGCAGCGTCCGCCCAGGGGGCGCGCGAGCAGGTCAAGGCCTCCGCGGTGGAGGCTTCGCAGACCGTTCGGAACTCCTGACCTGATCCGATCCGGTGGTGGCTCGGCGGTTGATGACGACCGTCGAGACCACCACCAGGAGTAGCGCCAGCAGCCCCACCAGGCCCGCTGGATGACCGGTCAGGGCGGCCAGCGCGGCCTCCCAGACCGCCCAGCCGATGGTGGAGTAGATGCCCGCCCAGGCCAGCGCGCCGGGCAGCTGGGCGAGAGTGAACACACCCCAGGGCACCTTCACGACTCCCGCGGCCGCGAGTACCAGCGTCTGAAAACCCACGGTCAGGTAACCCAGCGGGATGGCCACCAACCCCCAGCTGCGCAGGGCTCGGGCGCCACGCGACACCTCCCGGCCGTGCAGCCAGGCCGCGATGGCTGCTCGTCGCGGGCCGATCGCGTCGCTGGCCCTGACACCGTCGGCGAGTCGGGCTGCCTGGTCACCGACGATGCGGGCCAGCCAGTACGTCGCCTGCCCCCGAGCCATGGCCAGCGCGGTGAGCGCCGTGAACACCAGCCAGAACGGATGGTCCTGCAGGAACTCCGGTAGCACGGCCCCTCCTGCAGCGTTGTGGGCCCGGGTCGGTTCGGGCATGGGCCGTGGCCTTCGAGGTTAACGTGCGGCCAACACGCCGGAGTGGTCGACCCTGCGGCCGCGGCGGGCCGCCGCGGGCCCGCCGCGGGCCCGCCGCGGTGATGGGGCACGCCGGCCTGCATTACCCTGGAGGTCGTCACGGGCTGTGGCGCAGCTTGGTAGCGCGCGTGCTTTGGGAGCACGATGTCGCAGGTTCAAATCCTGTCAGCCCGACCACGTCGCGTGAGACGTCACTTCCGCACCGGTTCCCCGCGCGAGACGTCACTCTTGCTGCGCCAGACCCGTGGATTTCGCACCGAAGTGACCTTTCACGGCGGCGAAGGGTGCAGGATCGACGTTTCGCGGACGACCGCCCACCCGTCCCATCCTGACCGCCGGGCGACTGCCCTCGGGCTGGCTACGTCTCGACGCCGGTGGGCAGGGCACCCTCAAGATGAGGTGAGTGCCATGTCCGCTGCCCCGTCCGACCGGTACGCGGTGCACGACGCCCTGGAGGAGATGACCGGGTATCAGCGCTCGCGGCTGTTCACGGCGGCCTGCCTGGCGGTGATGATGCTGGCCCTGCTCATCGATCCGCACCACGTGCTCTTGTGGGTGGCCCTGGTCATCGTACTGGTCAGCGAACGGGCGTACCGCCGGGCGGTCTCATTCGTCCTGCGCGCCCCATCAACGACAAGGGTGCGAAGCGTCACGATGCACAGCGCCGAGCACCACCTGCTACTGGTCATCGTGGGCTTCATCAGCATCGAAGCAGCGTTGCTCTAGCAGGCTGCCAGCAGGCTGATAGCAGCCTGCGGAACACTGCGCGGTCAGGGCAGCGTGCCCAGCACGATCGCGCCGAGGCTGGACAGCCCCACCACCAGGACCAGCACCAAGTGGCCGCCGCTGTGGAACGTCACCGCCGTGACGCGCTTGGCCGTCGTACCTCCCAGCAGGCCGTACGCAACCCGGCGATAGCGCTGCTCGCTGGCGATCAGGCCGGCGGCACCCACCCAGGCGACCAGGTTCGCCACGTTGACCAGCAAGGCCATCGCGGCCAGTGCAAGCGCCGCCAGGGTAGCCACCCGGGAGCGCTCGTATCCGGTGACCTCCTCGTATGCGTAGCGTCCGACGGATTGATCGAACGTCGGAGTCGTCATCGCACTCACCTCCTCGGACCCCGTGCCGACAGGGATCCACCGGTCGGCTCCACCCCCGTACGTCGGCCGCCGGGTCGCCGTGAACGGTGCCCCGGTACTTCCCAGCCTGATTGGTGGATCGGTGAGTTCGCCCCGAGAGCGAAGGCCGTTGGCTGTGAGAGTGCTTACACCGAGCGTGCAGGCGTGTCCAGCGCCCGCTCGGCAAGAGCGCCGAGCGGGCGCAAGAGTCCCTCGACCAGCGCAATCAGCGCGACGAACGGGCCGAACGGGCGATGGCGGGCGCGTCGCGGCTAGTAGACCAGCGCGAAGACCCAGACCGCCAGGGTCATGGTCACTGCGGTGATCAGCACGACACCGATGAGGTTGAGCAGGACCCCACCTCGGATCATCTGGGCAATGGTGACGTACCCCGAACCGTAGGCGATGGCGTTCGGCGGGGTGGCCACCGGCAGCATGAACGCACAGGTTGCGGCCAGCGCCACCGGGATGGTCAACAGTAGTGGCGGCAGGCCGAGCCCGAGCGCGACCCCACCGGCCACCGGCAGGAAGGTCGCCGCGGTCGCGGTGTTGCTGGTCAGTTCGGTCAGGAAGAGGACTCCCAGCGCGAGGATTCCCACCAGGACCACCACGGGCACCCAGCCCAGGCCCTCGACGTGCCCCCCGATCCACTTCGTCAGACCTGAGCTGCCGAACTGGGCCGACAGCGCCAGGCCACCGCCGAACAGCAGCAGCACCCCCCACGGCAGCTTGGCGGCGGCGTCCCAGTCGATGAGCCGAACACCACGCTGAGCACCTGCAGGCAGCAGGAAGAGCAGCAGGGCCGCGATCACCGCGACGCCGGTGTCATCCACGGGAGGCTTGTCGAACACCAGCGGCAGGGCGACCCAGCTGAGCGCGGCCAGCACGAACACGCCCAACACGCGCTTCTCGCCGCTGGACATGGGGCCGAGCTTCTCCAGCTCCGTGTTCAACAGGGCTCGGCCGCCGGGGATCTCCTGGATCTCCGGCGGGAACAGCACCTTGGCCAGCAGGAACCACGCCAGGGCGGTGAACACGATGGCCAGCGGCACTCCGACCGCCATCCACTGCCCGAATCCGATGTTGATGTCGTGGTTGTCCCGCAGGTATCCGACCAGCAGTGTGTTGGGAGGCGTACCGATGATGGTGCCCAACGAACCCAGCGACGCGGCGTACGCGATGCCCAGCATCAGGGCGCTGCCGAAGTTGGACTCGATGATGGCGTCCTTGACGCGCTGGCTCGCCGGGTCGCTCGCGTCGCCCTCGAGCCCCTGCAAGGCCGAGCCGCTGTCAGCCGCCGTACTCGATCCGACCAGCAACAGCACCGATACCCCGATCGGGATCATCATCACGGCAGTGGCCGTGTTGGACACCCACATGCTCAGGAAAGCGGTGGCGATCATGAAGCCGCCCACGACACGGGTTGCGCGGGTGCCCATGAGCCGCACGGTGTGCAGGGCGATGCGACGGTGCAGGTTCCAGCGCTGCATCGCCAGCGCGATCACGAAACCGCCCATGAACAGGAAGATGATGCTGTTGCCGTAGGAGGCTCCCACGGCGTTGACGGTCACGTTGGTCCCGAGCGTGGGGAAGACCGCCAGGGGCAAAAGCGCGGTGGCCGGAATCGGGATCGCCTCGGTCATCCACCAGATGCCCATCAGTACGGCGGTCGCGGCGGTCAGCTTGCCCTGGTGGGACAGGTCGTCGGGCAAGAGCACATAGAGCGCGACCGCCATCACCAGGCCGCCGATCAGGCCCAGACGGCGCTTGAACGTGGTCCGCACGGACTCCTGGGGAGCCCGAGCGCCCTCGGATTGATGATCGATCGCCTCCCCCCGATGGGGATCGGGTTCCAGCCCGTGCAGGTGCGCGCCCGGTACGGCGTGCGGTGAGTGTGCGGCCACGGTGTCCCTCCTCCGGGTGTCCAGCCCGATGATCACCAGTCATGTGCGGGCGAGGGGCTGGTCTCTCGAGGCTGGGGGGCCGACCGGCGGGGGTCCAGGTTACCTTCGGGTAATGGGAGTGGTCCCACCCTCAGATGGGCGCCGACACCCATCCTGGCGGGTGCCGGCCAGGTCGCCTGGGCGGACCACGGCCACCGGACAGGACGCGGCCTGGAGCAGGTCGCGGCTGGTGGATCCGAGCAGGAGTCCGGCGAACCCGCCCCGGCCGCGGCTTCCCACCACCAGCAGTCCGGCGTCCTGGGCGAGCCGGCTCAGGACCGCGGCGGGGCGGCCCGTGGTGGTGATCTCCTCAACGGTCACGTCGGGGTGCCGTGCGGCGCACGCGGCCAGGGTGGCGCGCACGGCGTCGGGGACTCGGGCGCCGCCTCCGGTGCCGTCAGGCCCCCGCCCCGCTGCTGGTTGAAGGCTGTGCGCACTGCTGGCGAACGGCCCGACATCACTGTCCAGCACGTGGGCCGCCGTGAGCGGGCAGGACCATTGGGCGGCGACCCGGAAGGCGAATTCGGCGGCCTCCTGGGTCTGCGGGCCATCGTCAACCCCGAGGACAATCCGGCCGTCGAACCGGTGCGGGCGCCGTTCAGGACAGACCACCACGACACAGTGGGCGTGCGCGGCCACGTCGGCGGCAACACTGCCCAACAACAGATCGGCCCATCCTCCGGCGCCGCGGTTGCCGACGACCATGAGGCGCGCCTGCGAGCTCAGCTCGACCAGCGCGGCCGCGGGCGAGTGGTGCAGCACGTCCACTGAGATCGGCAGCCCCGGGTGTTGTGCGGTGGCCGCCGCCGCCCCCCGGACCAACACCGCGTGCAGTTCGTGGACGAGTTGGGCATGCACCTGCGCGGAATGCGCCACGGCAGGTGCGGCGGTCACCAGGCGCAACGGGAGGCCCTGGTGATGGGCCCAGTCGGCGGCCCAGGCCGCGGCGGCGTTGGCTGCGCTGGAGCCGTCCAGCCCGGCTACCACTCCGGCCGGGCGTGCTCGCCCTTGGTCGGCTGGCATGGTGTCCCCTCCTGATGGCTTCGGGCGCATGTCCTCCTCATGGTTGATCGGGCTGAGCCCCCTCGCGTAGGGGGGGCGACACCCATTTGCGGTGAGTGCGCGAATCGCCGCGGCACGGCGAGGGGTTGTCGTACCCACCGGGCAGGATGATGGGCGAGGCCCCGGTTCAACCTGCGAGAACTGCGAGGGAGGGCGATGTTCTGGAAACTGTTCGTCGCCATGGTCGCGGTGCTCACGGTGGCGTTGGCGCTGCTCGTCATCACCCCGGCCTCGGTGTCCTACCCTTTCGATCCGGCCGAGGCACTGGAACTGGGGTTGGGTTTCGCGGTCCTGCTCGGGGTGTGCGCCTGGGTGATCCGGTCGGGTCTGCGGCCGCTGGCCGACCTCCGGGAGGCGATGGACCGCCGGGACGAGCTGAGCGAGCCCGAGCGGGTTCCGGTCACCCGCTCGGACGAGGTGGGACGGGTGGCGGCGGCCTATAACGCGCTCCTGGATCGGCTGAGCACGCAGAAGCTGCGTGCCTCGGCGCTGGCCATCAGCGCCCAGGAGGATGAGCGTCGTCGGATCTCGCGGGAACTGCACGACGAGGTGGGTCAGACCCTGACCGCCGTCCTGCTGCGCCTGCAGCGGCTGGAGTCCCGGACGTCCTCGGACATCGCCGAGGAGGTTCGCGGCGCTGCCGAGGTGACCCGCACCGCGCTGCAGGAGGTACGCCGGGTCGTGGCGCGGCTGCGTCCGGGGGTCCTGGACGACCTCGGCCTGGTCTCGGCGTTGACCGCGTTGGCGACCGAGACCGCGGGCGCCTCCGGGGTGGTGGTTCACCGCGCCGTCCACGACGTCCCCGGGCGGACACCCGACCAGGATCTGGTCATTTATCGGGTCGCTCAGGAGGCGCTGACGAACGTGGTGCGGCATGCTCAAGCTCGCCACGCCCGGCTCGCGCTGGGTCCCACGCCGGGAGGGCTGATCCTGGACGTGACCGACGACGGGGTGGGGCTGAGCCGGCCCGCCGGGAACGGCCGCAACGGGATGCAGGAGCGGGCATGGCTGATCGGCGGTCGGCTGACCGTCGGGCCGGGGCCCGAGGGTGGCACGCAGGTGAAGCTTTTCGTGCCGATGGGTGAGGACCCCGGCACCCGACCGCAACCGACGCAGGAGCCGACGCCGTGATCAAGCGACCAGATGCCGCCGCGGTGCTGTTGGCCGACGATCACGTCCTGGTCCGCCAGGGGGTGCGGATGATCCTGGACGCCCAGGCCGACCTCACGGTGGTCGCCGAGGTGGACGACGGTGCGCAGGCGGTGGAGCGGGTCGCCGACGGCGGCATCGATCTGGCCATCCTGGACGTCTCGATGCCCCGGCTGACCGGCTTGCAGGCGGCCGCCGAGATCCAGCGGCGCGGCATCGAGGTCGCGGTGCTGATGCTGTCGATGCACGACAACGAGCAGTACCTGTTCGAGGCACTCAAGGTCGGCGCATCAGGATACGTGCACAAGTCGGTCGCCGATCGGGACCTGATCACCGCCTGCCGGGCCGCGCTGCGCGGCGAACCGTTCCTGTACCCGGGCGCGATCAGCACGTTGATCCGCGAGTTCCTCCACCGCGGCCAGGACGGGCAGAGCGAGGCCAGCCTGCTCACGGCGCGCGAGGAGGAAGTGCTCAAGCTGATCGCCGAAGGCCATGCGGGCAAGGACATCGCCCAGCTGCTGTTCATCAGCCCCAAGACCGTCGAGCGGCACCGAGGGAACCTCCTGGCCAAGCTCGGCCTCAAGGATCGCTTGGAGCTGACCCGGTACGCCATCCGGGTCGGGCTCATCGAAGCGTGAGGCCGCCTCGCCACGAAAGTGGGTGTCGCCACCCCTTCGCGAGAACCGCGGTCGACCGCCAGGATGGACCCGAACATCTGGCGGGCCAGTCCCGAACGCAGCGCGAACGAAAGGCATCCGTGAGTCGCGACATACGGAGGGCGCCGTCATGACGATGGTGATGGCCCTGGTGGTGTTGGCGGCTGCCGTGGCGTTGGCGCCCGTGTGCACCGCGTGGCTGGGCCGGGCCGCCGGCTGGCCGCTGGCCGCGCTGTACCTGGTGGCCGCAGGTGCCCTGACACCCGCGGTGTCGGCTGTTCTGGCCGGGGAACATCCCACCTGGTCGGCGCCCTGGGTGCCGGGCCTGGGGGTGGAGCTGGCCCTGCGGGCCGACGGCTTGGGGATCGTCTTCTCCCTGATCGCGTTGCTGATCGGCGCAATCGTGTTCGCCTACTCCACCCGTTACCTCAGTCGAGGCCCGCAACTGAGCTTCTACCTGGTCATGACGGCGTTCACGTTCTCGATGGTGGGGTTGGTGCTGGCCGATGACCTGATTCTGCTGTTCATCTGCTGGGAACTGACGTCGCTGGCGTCGTACCTGCTGATCGCCCGCTCGGGGCACGCCGGCGAGCAAGCCTCCATGCGCACCCTGCTGATGACGTTCATCGGCGGGCTGGCGCTGTTGGGCGCGGTCGCGATCATCGTGATGCGGACCGGTACGACGTCGCTCAGCCAGGCCCTGAGCGCGCCGGTGTGGGGACAGGACCCGGGGTTCGCCGCGGTGGCCGCGGCGCTGGTCCTCACCGCAGGGTTCACGAAGTCGGCGCAGTTCCCCTTCCACGTGTGGCTGCCCGACGCGATGGCGGCGACCACCCCGGTGAGCGCCTACCTGCATGCCGCCGCCGTGGTCAAAGCCGGCATCTTCCTGCTGCTGCGGTTCTCACCGGCATTCGCCGGGGTGCCGCTCTGGAACGCCGCGCTGATCACCGGCGGTCTGGTCACGGCGGCTCTGGGGGCCTGGTTCGCGCTGCAGCAGACCGATCTGAAGAAGCTCATGGCGTACTCGACCGTCAGCCAGTTGGGGCTGATCGTGGCCACCATCGGCGTCGGTACGACGGCAGCGCTGATCGCCGCCGTCCTGCACACCATCGCCCACGCTCTGTTCAAGTCCGGGCTGTTCATGATGGTCGGCGTCATCGATCACGCGACGCACACCCGGGACCTGCGCCGGCTGCCCGTGCTCTACCGGGCGATGCCGGGCAGCTTCGTGGTGACCCTGCTCGGCTGCGCGTCGATGGCCGGGGTGCCGCCCATGCTGGGTTTCCTGTCGAAAGAGAGCGTGTTGGCAGCGTTGCGCGAGGCGCCGGGGCCGGAGTGGTTCGGCTGGGCCGCGATGCTCGGGGCAGCCGCCGCCAGCGTCCTGACCTTCGCCTACTGCGCCAAG
The DNA here is from genome assembly GCA_016711265.1 of Austwickia sp. GTDB lineage: Bacteria > Actinomycetota > Actinomycetes > Actinomycetales > Dermatophilaceae > JADJTI01. Next base: position 47,094 of record JADJTI010000001.1, read on the forward strand.
ATCGTCTTCGGCGCCTTCGTCGACGGCAGCGACCCGCGGCCCGTCGAGAGGGTGGAAACCGGCCTGGTGCCTCCCGCCGCGCTGCCCATCCTGATCGGTCTTCCGCTGGGGTTGTTCGCCGCGCCGCTGGCAACAGTGGTTCAGCGGGCAGCGGAGGCGGCCTCGGGTCGCTCGGTCGGTGCGCCGCACTTCACGCTGTGGCACGGGGTCACCGCGGAATTGATCGCGACGCTGGTGATTTTCGCGTGCGGGGCGGTGATCATCGCCCGCCGCAAGGCCCTCTGGCCGCTGCTGGAGCACAAGACGTTCCGGCTCGACGGCGCCGGTGTCATTCGGCTCATCGAAAGGCGGCTGCGGCGCGCGGGAGCCCTGTTGGCCCGGCCCGTGAGCGTCGACTACGCCTCGCGTCACCTGGCTGCGCTGCTGGCCGCCTTTGTCGCGGTGGTGCTGGGTGGGCTCGCCGCCATGGCCTCGACCGCCGTGCCGACTGCTGTTGCGACGGGGACCAGCCGGCCCATCGACGTACTGCTCCTGGTGTTGATCGCGGCGTCCGTGCTGATGGTCTGCCGCTCGGATTCACGGCTGGCGGCCACCGTCTCGCTGTCCGCGGTGGGGATCCTGGCCACCGTGCAGATCCTGGCGCTCGGCGCGCCCGACGTCGGTCTGACCCAGCTCCTGGTGGAGTCGTTGACGGTCATCGTGATCATGCTCGTGCTGCAGAAGCTGCCGCTGACCTTCGGGCGCTCCAGCGGCCCGCGCCGCGCACGCACCGGCACCCTGGCGGTCCTGGTGGGGCTGGCCGCCGGCGCCGGGACCTGGGTCCTGAACGCCGGCCGCGGACGCTCCGGCGTGGCGCAGTACTACATCGATGAGGCCACCCCGGTCACGGGTGGGGCGAACATCGTCAACGTCATCCTCGTCGAATTCCGGGCCCTGGACACCCTCGGCGAACTCGCCGTACTGGGCATGGCCGGGGTGGTCCTGGTCGCCGTCCTGTCCACGGTGCCGCACGACCGGCTGGATCCCGACGCCGCCCGAGCCCGAGAGCACGCGCACACCCCGACCCCGGCCTTGCGCGGGCCGGGCAGCACCGCCCATCGGGCGATCCACACCGCGTGGAGCAACGTCGTGCCACTGCAGCTCATGCTCCGCGGCGTGATTCCGGTGCTGGCAGCGCTGTCCGCGATCATCTTCCTGCGCGGTCACAACGAGCCCGGCGGGGGTTTCATCGCTGCGCTGGTGGGCTCGGCGATCGTGGGGTTGGTGTATCTGTCCACCTCCACCGACCGTCAGATCGGGCCGCCCCGGCTCCCGGTCTACCTGATCGGTGGCGGAGTGCTGACTGCCATCGCGACCGGCCTGCTCGGCCTGGTCGCCAAGGGCTCGTTCCTGGAGCCGTTGCACGGCTACCTGGCCGGAGTCCACGTGTCGAGCTCGATGATCTTCGACGTCGGGGTGTACACGGCCGTCCTCGGTCTGGTCATGATCGCCTTCAACCTGCTCGGCGCCAGCACCGACAGCGGGAGCACGCCCGGCAGTGAAGGCACCCGGGAACGGGTCGACGAGGCCGTCGAGGGTGAGCTCGACGGGCCGCTGGACACCCTCCGGGGAGAGCGCCCGCCCCGGGTGGGCCCGCGGACGAGCTACATCGCCACCGGTCGTCGTCCGAGGGAGTTGGGCCGATGATTCTGGCCATGACCGTCGCCGTGCTGGTGGCCGGCGGCGCCTATCTCATTCTCCAGCGCAGCATGGTCCGGGCGGTGTTCGGGATCGGGCTGCTCAGTCACGCCGCCAACTTCGTGCTGCTCACCGCGGGGGTCCCTGCCTGGCGGGGGGAGCCGTTGTCGGACCGCACCGCCCCCGAGGCGATGGCCGACCCGCTACCCCAGGCGTTTGTGCTGACCGCGATCGTCATCACCCTGGCCGTGACCGTCATCATGCTCATGCTTGCGGTGCTGGGCCACAACGACGACACCCACCTGATGCCGCCGACGGGGGAGGTGCACGACCGGTGAGTGCCGCCGTACTGCCGCTCTTCGCGATCGTGCCGCTACTGCTGTCGGGGCTGACGGTCCTAGTCCGGCACCCGGTGCTGGACCGGGTGCTGCTGATCGGGGTCCCGCTGGCCAGCGCCACCGGCGGGCTGCTACTGCTGCTGGAGCACCGGCAGGTGCCGGTGCTCGCGCACGGGGTGGGCGGTTTCGTCCCCGGCGTCTCGATCCCGTTCGTGTCCGACGCGCTGTCCGCCCTGATGCTGACGGTGACCGGCATCTCGACGGCGGCCTGCTCGTGGTTCCTCGTCGGCACCGGCGAAGACCGCTATCGGTTCGTGCCGCCGCTGGCGCTCATGCTGACCGGCGGGGTGAACGGTGCGCTGCTGACCGGCGACCTGTTCAACCTCTTCGTGTTCGTCGAGGTCATGCTGTTGCCGTCGTACGCGCTGATCGCCGTCACCGGCACCTGGCGGCGGCTGGGCATCGGCCGGCTGTTCATCCTCGTCAACCTCCTGACCAGCACGTTCCTGCTGATCGGGATCGGTTTCGTGTACGGCGTCACCGGCACCGTGAACCTCGCCGCACTCGCCGGGCAGGCCGCCCGCGACCCCAGGGCCGGGCTCGCCCTGGCGGTGGTCCTGATGGCACTGGCCATCAAGGGTGGCGTCGTACCGGTGCACGGCTGGTTGCCACGCAGCTACCCGGCCACGTCGGCCGCCGTGATGGCGTTGTTCGCGGGGCTGCACACCAAGGTCGCGCTGTACGCGATCTACCGCGTCTACGCGATGGGGTACGGGGGCCGGCCGGCTCCCTGGTTGTGGGTGCTGCTCCTGGTGGCCGTCTTGACCATGGTCGTGGGGGCGGTCTCGACGATCAACGAGCGGCGGATCCGCGCGGCGCTGGCGTTCCAGATGGTCAGCGGGGTGGGCCACATCCTGCTCGGCCTGGTGGTGTTCACCGCGGCCTCGCTGGCCGCCGGGATCTTCTACCTCGTGCACCACGTCATCACCATGGCGGCGCTGCTGCTGTCCGCCGGGGCCATCGAGCACACCTACGGCAGCGGTCGCTTCGATCGGTTGAGTGGGCTGATGCGCCGGGACCGGCTGGTGACGATCGTGTTCGCGTTGGGCCTGTTCTCGCTGGTGGGGCTGCCACCGACGTCGGGGGTGTGGGGGAAGGTGGCGTTGATGGCGTCGGCGGCAGGGGCACCCGACTGGCAGTCCTGGGTGCTCATCGGTGCGGTAATGGTGGCCTCGCTGGCCTCGTTGATGGCCCTGCAGCGGCTGTGGGCAGAGGTCTTCTGGGGGCCGCCCATGGAGCGCTACCGCCCCGACGACCCGCACACCGGACGCGGGGAGGCGATACCGCTGCCCGATGCCGTGGTGATCCGTCCGGGCATCGCCGCGCCCGGTGCGGTGATGCTGGTTCTCTCGGTCGCGCTCTTCCTGGCGGCCGGCCTGGTGTGGCCGTTCGCCCAGTCCGCCGGCGCGGGCCTGCTCGAGGTCGGACCCTACGTGTCGGCGGTGTTGAAATGAGGTTGACATGACTCGCCTCGGGTACGCGCTCGCCTACCTGGCGTTCATCGTCGCCGAGGTGGTGGCCGGGTCGTTGCGGGTGGCGGCCGCCGCCCTGGGCATCGGTCCCGCCTCGACACCTTCGATCGTGGAGGTCCCCTTGAGTTGCCGGACCGACCTGGAGATCACCGCGATGGCCTCCTCGATCACGATCACCCCGGGGACCCTCGTGCTGGGGACCGCCGCCGCCAGCGACGATGCCCCGCCGACCCTGTTCGTGCACAGCATGTTCGGCCGTGATCGTCAGGAGGTGCTGGCGGGGCTTGCCGACATGGAACGGCGCCTTCTGCGGGTCACCAGGGGAGCGCGGGCATCGGGGGAGGGGTCGTGATCGCGGGCATCTGGGTGGCGGCCGGGCTGATCAGCCTGGCCGTGGTGATCGGTTTGGTGCGGATCGCCACCGCCACCGACGGCGCGAGCCGGGCGGTCGTCGGGGATCTGGTGTTCTTCTGCGCCGTGGCCCTGCTGATCCTGCTCGGCATGCTCAAGGAGTCAGCGGCGGTCGTGGACGCCGCGATGTTGGCCTCGCTCTTGGGCATCCTGGCGACGGTGGCGCTGGCCCGGATCCTGACCAGGGGGCAGCGATGAGCTTTGTGGGCGTGATCATCGCTGCGCTGAGCATCACCGGGGCGCTGCTGGTATTGCTGAGCGCGGTGGCGATGATGCGGGAACGGGACGCCTACGCCCGAATCAACGTCCTGAGCCCGGCCACCGGCATGGGGCTGCCGTTGATCGTGGTCGCCGCGTATCTGCACCAACTGACGACCAGCGGGTTCAGCGGCGCCGGGCTCGTCAAGCTGCTCATCACCCTGGCTGCGCTGCTGATCGTGTCGTCGGTGGCCAGCAACACCCTCGCCCGGGCGGCGTACCTGTCCGGGGCTCCCGTGGACCCGGCGACCCGACCCCAGGATCTGGCGCAGGAGCCGCCCGCCGAGGAAGCGCCCCGCTGAGCGGTTCCTCCACGGGAGCTCAGGCACGCTCAGATCATCACCGTCAGATCTTTCTCAGGGTTCTCGAATGGTGTCTCGGCGGGAACGATTGCTCTTCGGTTCGCGGCGGGTCCGCGCCTCGTCCAGCTGCGCCACGGCGCGGTCGCCCACCTCATGGAGGGCGTCGCGCAGATCGGGTAGGTCGGAGGTGGCCACCAGGCGCGGCAGCCCGTGGACCCAGATCTCCAGCGTGGTCTTGGTGCCGCGCGCATCCCGGTCGCGGACACTGAGCTCGGCCTCGATGCTGCGCCCGCGCACGGCACCGAGCCGTTGCAGGATCTGACGCAGGGTGGTCTCGATCAGCGGGACATCGGCCTCGCTGAACCCGCCGCCGAGACGGATCTCGGACACATCGAGCGGGCTGTTGGTCTGGTCGGTCATGGCATTCCTTGTCGGGAGGCTTGGGAGTGTCGGGAAGATGGCCGAGGCTCTGCGCAGGGGCGAGCTAGGGGAGGTGGGCTGCTCAACCGGAGCGGACGCCGTACCGGACGACCGCCACCGGAGCGGGCACGGCCTGGAGCAGGTCCCTGCTGGTCGAGCCCAGCAGGAGCCCGCGGAACCCGCCGAGGCCGCGGCTGCCGACGACGACCAGCGCGGCGTCGCGGCCTTGGGCGGCCAGCTCCCGGGCGGGGTCGCCGGCCACGAAGGTCTCCTCGACGATCACGTCCGGCCATTGGTGTCGCAGCGGTGCCAAGGCGGTGGCCATCAGCCTCGACTCGTCCTCCGACGGCAGCGGCCCACGGTCGCTGAGGGCGTCCACGGACACGCCGAGGATCTGCCCGGGCGTCCTGACGTGCACCGCACGCAGCCTGCACGACAGCCGGGCGGCCTGCTCGAACGCGAACTCCGCGGCTTCGTGGGACTCCGGCGAACCGTCCACCCCGAGCACCACCTCACTGTGCAGACTCACCGGATCGGTCCCCTCGGGTACGACGATGACCGGCGAGTGTGCGTGGGAGCTGACGGCCACCGAGACACTGCCCAGGGTGAGTCCGTGCCAGCCGCCGACCCCTCGGTTGCCGACGACGACGGCCACCGCGTCGCGGCTGGCCTCTACGAGCGCTTCGGCGGGATTCAGCCACACGACATCGGCGGTCACGTTCAGGCGCTCGTGATCGGTTTCCAGTGCCTGGGCCTGCTCGCGCAGCTTGGTTTTGATGTCCTGGCGGATCTGGTCCTCGATCAGTGGCGAGGAGGCCCGCAGCTGCTGAGCGGTCAGCAGGCGGACGGGATGGCCGAAGTGCCCTGCCCACCGGGCTGCCCAGGCCAGGGCCGCGCGCGAGGACGGTGAACCGTCGACGCCGACGACCACCGGAAGAGGCTGTTGTGCCGTGTTCATGATCATCCTTGTCTCGTTCGGGGCCGCTGCGGCGAAGCGGCCGTCAGCTCCTCGTCGTACCGCCTCACCTTCCTTTGTCATCCAAGCCGGTCCCGGGGACAACGTGCAGGGGGTCAGGCACCCATTGGCCGCAGCCCGCACCCTCACCCTCATTGCTCTCGGGGCCCGCCGTGGTCGCCCCGCCCAAGAGTCACTCTGGTGCTGAGCTGAAGAGCTGGACGCAACAATTTCGACTTTCGGACATAACGAACCGCATCACATCGACACCTGAGTGAGCGAGGTCGGCTGCCACCACTCGCCCGGTCAAGGTTGACCTCGCCCACTCAGGCTTGACCTCGCCACCTCGAAGTCCCGGGTGTCGATGTCGACCGGTCGGCGCAGCGCGCGACGGGCCACGTCTGTGGCGCCGACCACGGCGTTCTTCAGGTACCACCCGATGAGTCCGGCCGCCGCAGCCTGCAGCCCAGCGCCACTCCGGGTGGTGCGTCGGGGTGCCTTGAGCAGGTGAAGTCGGCGTTTCGGTGGCTGTCGTGCCGGTGGGTCGTGTAGGAAGTGGTGACCTGGTTTGCCGGGCAGGACCGAGCATGCCGCTCACGGGGGCGGGTAGGAGATCATGAGCGCCACCGCAACACGTGAGGACGAGCAGACCCAGGCCGGCCGCTGGGCTCCCGACCGGTTACCCCGGGGCGATCGGGCCGTCGCCGCACGGCTGGTCCTGGCCAGCGCACTCATGTTGTTCCTCGAACTGGCGCTGATTCGCTGGTTGGGCTCGAGCGTGGCCCACTTGTCCTATTTCTCGAACTTCGTCCTGCTGGGGTCCTTCCTCGGCATCGGCGCCGGTTTTCTGATCTCCCGTAAGAGCTGGTCGGTGCTGCCGCTGACCCCGGTGCTGTTGGCGATCCTCGTCGTCGGGGTGTGGAAGTTCCCGGTCACCATCGACCGGACCGGCGCCGAGCTCATCTACTTCACCTCACTGGAGGCGCACGGGCCGCCCGCCTGGGTGGTGCTCCCCCTGATCTTCCTCGCGGTGGCGGCGCTCCTGGCCGGCCCGGCGGAGGCGGTCGGCCGCTGCTTCGCGGCTCTGCCGAACCTGATCGCCTACCGGTGGGATCTGGTGGGTTCGATCATCGGGATCGCGGCCTTCACCCTGCTGTCGTTCCTGCGCGCGCCGTCCGTGGTGTGGGGGGTGATCGCGGCGGTGGCCCTGACCGTGTTGGCCACCGGGGTACGTCGGCGCGCGGTCGCCGCTCTCGCCGGCGCGTGCGTGGTGGGTGCCCTGCTCCTGGAGACCCTGGCTCCCGGGGTGTCCTGGTCGCCGTACTACAAGGTGCTCGGTCGCGAACTGGGCCGCACCACGAACGGCGGGCTGATCTACCTGATCACCGTCAACGGGGTGCCCCATCAGGTGATGGCGCCGGTGAGCGAGAAGATGACCGAAGCCGAGCGGCAGTACGGCACGCCGTACGAACGTCGTCCGGCCGGGCCGCTGGGGGACGTGCTGATCATCGGGGCCGGCTCCGGGTCCGACGTGGCGATCGCGCTGTCCAAGGGCGCCCGATCGGTGGACGCGGTCGACATCGACCCGCGGATCATGGAGATCGGCGCCGAACTGAACTCCGACCGGGTGTACCAGGACCCTCGGGTCCGCCGGATCGTCAACGACGGGCGGGCCTACCTGGAGTCCACGGACAAGAAGTACGACCTCATCCTGTTCGCGCTGCCGGACTCGCTCGCACTGGTCAGCGGCGCCTCCCAGATCCGGCTGGAGTCGTTCCTGTTCACCACCGAGGCGCTGGCCTCGGCGCGGGAGCGGCTCACCGACGACGGAGTCTTCGCGATGTACAACTACTACCGCGAGGACTGGCTGATCGACCGGCTCGGCGGCACCGCCCGGGACGCCTTCGCCCACGACCCCTGCGTCGACCTGCTCGGTGGCGGTCAGGCGGTGGTCACCGTCGCCAAGAACCCGGCCAACCAGCGCTGTGGCCCGGACAACCATGCGCTGCCCGCATCGGTGGTCGCCCCGGCCACGGACAACGCGCCCTTCTTGTACTACCGCGGCGGCGGCATCCCGCCGACGTACCTGTGGACCCTCGGCGGCATCCTGGTGATCTCGCTGCTGACCGTGCGACTGCTCGGCGGGCCGCTGCGGACCATGCGCCCGTACGCCGACCTGTTCTTCATGGGGGCCGCGTTCCTGCTGCTGGAAACCAAGTACATCGCCACCTTCGCGTTGCTGTTCGGTACGACGTGGCTGGTCAACGCGTTTGTGTTCGGCGGCGTGCTGCTGGTGGTGCTGGCGGCGGTGGAGACCACCCGGCGCGTCCGGACGCCCTCGCTGCCCGTGGTCTTCGCCGGGATCGCGGCGAGCCTGGTGCTGGCCTACCTGGTTCGTCCCGAATGGCTCCTGGCCATGCCCTACGTGCCCCGGCTCGCCATGGCCATCGTGCTGGCGTTCGTGCCGATCTTCCTGGCCAACGTCGCGTTCGCCAAGCGGTTCGCGGCTGCGGACAACGCCCGTTCCGCGTTCGGCATCAACCTGCTCGGCGCGATCGTGGGCGGCTGCCTGGAGTACGGCGCGCTGGTCACCGGGTACGGCAATCTGTTGCTGGTCGTCGGGGTGCTGTACCTGATCGCCTTCGTGATCGCGCCCCGGCGTGGAGGGGCCATCGTCGCTGGCTGACGGCGCGTGGCGAGGCGGTACGGCGGGGGCCGGGGCTCACGCTAGGATGGTCACGGCCTTCATGAGGCCGTCGCGGGCGTAGCTCAATGGTAGAGCCCCAGTCTTCCAAACTGGCTACGCGAGTTCGATTCTCGTCGCCCGCTCCACGAAGTCCGGTGAACTGCGCAGTGTCCAGCCGGACCGCCGCAGAACCCTACTCGATGCTCCTGCTGCGTTCGGCGGCGTCGGCGCGAGCCGGTAACATGACCCGGAGTGTCCACCAGGTGCGACGGCCCGCGACCACGCAGGTGCCGGCCACGCGCCGTACACGCGCCATGTCAGCCACTCTTCCAGCTGGAGTCTGCACCGTGAACAGTGCCGTCGAGACCCTTTCCCCGACGCGGGTCAAGCTCACCGTCGAGGTTCCCTCAGCCGAACTGAAGCCGTATCTCGACGCGGCGTACCGGGCCCTCGCGGCGCAGATCTCGGTTCCCGGCTTCCGCCCGGGCAAGGTGCCCACCCGGCTGATCGAGCAGCGGGTCAGCCGCGCCGCGGTGCTGGAGGAGGCGGTCAACAACGCGCTCCCGGAGCTGTACGGCCAAGCGTTGGAGGCCAACGACGTGCGCCCGATGGGCCGCCCCGAAGTCGAGATCAGCCAGATGCCCATGGCCGACGATGAGCAGCTGGTGTTCACCGCCGAGCTGGATGTCCGGCCCATCCTGGAGCTGCCGGACTTCTCGACGCTGTCCGTGCAGGTGGACGCCGTCGATGACGCCGTGATCGAGGAGGCCGCCCAGGAGCGGCTGACCGGATTGCAGCAGCGGTTCGGGTCGCTGACGGCCGTGGAGCGCGCGGCGGAGCATGGCGATTTCGTCACCATCGACCTGCGCGGGGCCATTGACGGGACGGAGATCGACAACGTCAAGGGCGTCTCCTACGAGATCGGCTCCGGCTCGATGCTCGACGGCATGGACGACGCGCTGACCGGGATGAGCACGGGGGAGTCCAAGGACTTCCAGGCCCCACTGGCCGGCGGCGACCGGGCGGGGGAGCAGGCCGACATCACGGTGACCCTGGGCGCCGTCAAGGTGCGCGAACTGCCCGAGCTCGACGACGATTTCGCCCAGCTGGCCTCGGAGTTCGACACCCTGGAGGAACTGCAGGCCGACCTGCGTAAACAGTCCGAGGTGGCCAAGTCCTTCGAGCAGGGGGTCAAGGCGCGCGATGCGCTGCTGGCGTTGCTGTTGGAACAGATCGACATCCCGGTGCCGCAGGGCCTCGTGGACGCCGAAGTGGATGAGCACCTGGCCGGTGAATCGCGCGAGGACGACGACGAACATCGCGCCGAGGTCGCCGAGGAGACCCGCAAGAGCCTGCGGTCCCGGATCCTGCTGGACACCATCGCCGAGACCCGCGACGTCGAGGTCACCCAGGCCGAGCTGATCGAGTTCCTCGTGGTCAGCGCCCAGCAGTACGGCATGGACCCGAACGAATTCGCGCGGGTGCTCGACCAGGAGAATGGCGTGCCCGCGCTGGCGGGCGAGGTGGCCCGACGCAAGGCGCTGGCGTCGGTGCTGGAGGAGGTCTCCATCACCGACAGCTCCGGCGCGCCCGTCGATCTCGCGCGCCTGGTGCCCGGTGCTGACGAGGACGCTGACGAGGACGCTGACGAGGACGCATCGGCCGACGCTGCCGACGAGGACGGCGGCCCGACCGCCCCGGCGCAGGAGCCGGCCGCGCAGGCGCAGCAGGTCACCGTCGTGGCCGACGAGGCCGCCGCCGAGCTGGAGGTCGAAACCGCGCAGGTCGGTGACAGCGCGGTACCGCAGGCCGAGGCGGCGGCACCGGAGAAGCCCGCCGCGAAGCCGCGTGCCAAGAAGGCCGCCGCGAAGGAGGCCACCCCCAAGGCCCGGACGCAGGACTCCGAGAACGATGGCGAACCGAAGCCCGCCAAGAAGGCGGCGGCGAAGAAGGCCACCCCGAAGTCGGCGACCACGTCGCAGGACTAGTCGTCGCCCGAATCCGCTCATGGCGAACACTGCGCGGTTTCGGAATGGGACGGACCGGCACGGACGTTGCCTCCCATGACCCAATCGTCAGGGCCCGGTGCTGCGGCCGGGTGGCGTTTCGAACAGATGGAGACACGGTGAGCCACAGGGAGATCGTCTCGGCCGGGCAAAGCCAGCAGGCCGGGCTGGACGACCACATCTACCAGCGACTGCTCAAGGAACGCATCATCTTCCTGGGTTCGGATGTGCGTGATGACAACGCCAACGCCATTTGCGCGCAAATGCTGCTTCTGGCTGCCGAGGACCCGAATCGGGACATCTGGTTGTACATCAACTCACCGGGCGGTTCCATTTCCGCGGGTATGGCGATCTACGACACGATGAACTGGATTCCCTGTGACGTCGCCACGGTCGCCATGGGCATGGCCGCGAGCATGGGGCAGTTCCTGCTCTCCGCCGGGACGAAGGGAAAGCGCTACGCGACGCCGCACGCGCGCATCCTGATGCACCAGCCGTTGGGTGGCATCGGGGGCACGGCGACGGACATCAAGATCCAGGCCGAGCAGATGCTGTTCATCAAGCGGCAGATGGCCGAGCTGATCGCCCAGCACACCGGGCAGAGCATCGAGCAGATCACCAAGGACTCCGACCGCGACCGGTGGTTCAGCGCGCAGGAGGCCAAGGACTACGGCTTTGTCGACCATGTGTACGAGCACGCCCGACAGGCTCCCGGGTCTGGTGGCACCGAAGGTGCGACCGCGAGCACCCCGAGCTGACCGCCGTACACCCCCCTAGCCGACCTGTAGCCCAGACCTGGAGCCCATCATGATCATGAACCCGTACGGCGGACTGCCCCGCGGCTCCGCCGCTCCCCTTGCTCCGACCTCTCGTTACATCCTGCCGCAGTTCGAAGAGCGCACGGCGTACGGGATGAAGCGCACCGACCCCTACACGAAGATGTTCGAGGACCGGATCATCTTCTTGGGGGTGCAGGTCGACGACGCCTCGGCCGACGACATCATCGCCCAGCTCATCGTGCTGGAGAGCCAGGATCCCGACCGCGACATCGTCATGTACATCAACTCCCCGGGCGGATCGTTCACCGCCATGACGGCGATCTACGACACCATGCAGTTCATCCGCCCCGACGTGCAGACCTTCGTCGTCGGCCAGGCGGCGTCCGCGGCCGCCGTCCTGCTGGCAGCCGGCGCGAAGGGTAAGCGGTATGCGCTGCCCAACAGCCGGGTCCTGATCCACCAGCCGGCGATGTCTGGCGGTGACTACGGGCAGGCCAGTGACATCGAGATTCAGGCCAACGAGGTTTTCCGGATGCGTACCTGGTTGGAGGAGACCCTGGCGCTGCACTCGGGCCGGACTCCCCAACAGGTCAACGAAGACATCGAACGTGACAAGATCTTGTCCGCTCAGGAGGCCGTCGAGTACGGGCTGATCGATGAGGTCCTGCTGAGCCGGAAGGCGTCCGCGCAGCAGTAGGTCGGGTACGCCCGGCTCGGCCCCGGTCCGGGATCGGTCGGGCGGCAGGCCGGCTCGGTCCACCCCCGCCCTGTCCGCCCTGAGCGGACAGACCGTGCGCCCGATCCGACATCGGGGTTCAATGAGAGGGCCACGGCACTGCGCGGGATACCGTCAGGCGGGGGCTCGGGGCATCATCGGTGGACCCGTACGTGGTTCGGGTCGAGAGGAAGGGTCGCTGCATGGCTCGCATAGGGGACGGGGGCGACCTGCTGAAGTGCTCTTTCTGCGGTAAGAGCCAGAAGCAGGTCAAGAAGCTCATTGCCGGCCCCGGTGTGTACATCTGTGATGAATGCATCGACCTGTGCAACGAGATCATCGAGGAGGAGCTGGCCGAGGCCTCGGACCTGGGGCTTGACGAGCTGCCCAAGCCACGCGAGATCTACGACTTCCTGCAGCAGTTCGTCATCGGCCAGGACCCCGCCAAGCGCGCCCTGGCCGTTGCCGTGTACAACCACTACAAGCGTATTCAGGCCGGGTCGTTCGGTGAGGGCATCCGCAAGGGCCGCGAGACGGCGACCGAGGCGGTCGACATCGCCAAATCCAACATTCTGTTGATCGGCCCCACCGGCTGCGGCAAGACCTACCTGGCGCAGACCTTGGCCCGGATGCTGAACGTCCCGTTCGCGATTGCAGACGCCACGGCGCTGACCGAGGCGGGTTACGTCGGCGAAGACGTCGAGAACATTCTGCTCAAGCTCATTCAGGCGGCCGACTACGACGTCAAGCGGGCCGAGACGGGCATCATCTATATCGACGAGGTCGACAAGATCGCCCGCAAGAGCGAGAACCCGTCGATCACCCGGGACGTGTCCGGGGAGGGTGTGCAGCAGGCGCTGCTGAAAATCTTGGAGGGGACGACGGCCAGCGTCCCGCCGCAGGGCGGCCGCAAGCACCCCCATCAGGAGTTCATCCAGATCGACACGACGAACGTCCTCTTCATCGTCGGCGGCGCTTTCGCGGGCCTGGAGAAGATCATCGAGTCGCGTGCCGGCCGCAATGGGCTGGGCTTTGGCGCGGCGCTGCATTCCCCGAAGGCGTCTGCCGAGTACTACTCCGAGGTCATGCCGGAAGACCTGATGAAGTTCGGGCTCATTCCCGAATTCATCGGCCGGCTGCCCGTCATCACCACCGTTACCCCGCTGGACCGGGACGCGCTCGTGGCGATCCTGGTCGAACCGCGCAACGCGCTGGTCAAGCAGTACCAGCGGATGTTCGAGATCGATGGCGTCGAGCTGGAATTCACGAGTGAGGCCATTGAGGCCATCGCCGAGCAGGCGCTGCTCCGGGGGACCGGCGCGCGCGGTCTGCGCGCGATCATGGAGGAAGTCCTCAACCCGGTGATGTTCGATGTGCCCAGTGAAGACGACATCGCGCGCGTGGTCATCACGCGCGAAGTCGTCATGGACAACGTGAACCCGACCATCGTCCGCCGGGAGGCGGCTCGGTCGCGCAAGCGCGTGGAGCGCAAAGAGTCCGCCTGAGCCGAGTGGACGCCCTGCCGCGGAGCTGCGCAGGATGGGGGCGTGGACGTCGGCGCGGGGTTTCGGTTGCTCCCGGGCTCGCCCGCGCCGTGCCAGCAGAGCCCGGTGACCTGTGGATCGGCCTGTCTCGTGGTCGCGCGGCTGTTGCTGGAGCCGGCCCTGGCGGCCTGGCTCGTGTCGCCGGCCGACTCACCGTTGCGCCGGTTCGCCGACCTCGAACGTGGCACGATGCGCCGCACCAACGGGTTGGCGGGGGGACCGGGGGCGCTGCAGCTCCCGTGGCCACGCAGCCTGGGCACCCCACCGTGGGGGGCGATGGCCGAGATCGAACGCACCGGGTCGCTACCCGGGACTCGCTATGAGCTGGTGCCGCTGCGCCACCGCAGCGCCGCAGGTCTGACCCGGGCGGCCGCAGGTCTGGTCGCCCGGGTCAGCCCGGGGCGCCCCGCCCTGCTGTACGTCGGCAGCGCAACGCTGCCGCGCCACGTGGTCCTGGTGTTCGTCAACACCGACGGCCGGCAGCTCTTGGTGTACGAGCCGGCGCGAGGTGAGGTGGTGCCCTTCGCGGCCTATGGCCTGGGTGGGGCTCCGGTGGCGGGTTGGCCTGTTCCGTGGCTGGTGATCCAGCCGCAGGCGCAGGTGTCGGCGGTGGCGCCGCTGGTGGCGACCGCGGTACGACGACGCTCGCCCGCGATGGGCACTGCCGGGGTGTGTCAGAGCACCAGGTCGACCTCGCGGACTTCGAGGGCGTCCGCTTCGACGTAGCTGATCTGGTGGATCCGGCCAGCGGCGCACAGGTCGGCTTCGGCAGTCCGCAGCGCGTGCAGCACCTCGGGTGGGCCGGCCAGCACGATCGTGGCCACCTCGGCTTTCATCCCCACCTTCGCATCGGACTTGGCACGCCGTACGCCGGCCAGCGCCGTCCCGACGTACGACAGCAGCGCCGGATCGGCTTGCACCCCCGCGGGGAGGAGTTCGGCGCGGGTCGGCCAGGGCGCCCGGTGCACGGAACCGTCCCGCCACCAGGACCACACCTCTTCGGTGGCATAGACCAGGAAGGGAGCGAAGAGCCGGAGCTGGACGTCCAGGGCGATCCGCAGCGCGGCATGCGCGGAATCCGCGCCGGCCTGGCCGCGGGCGCCGTGAGCGCGGTCCTTGACGAGCTCGATGTAGTCGTCGCAGAACGTCCAGAAGAACTGCTCGGCGTCCTCTAGGGCCCGGGTGTGGTCGTAGGCGTCGAATCCGCCGGTCGCCCGATCGACCACCCGCGCGAGGGCCGCGAGCATCGCCTGATCCAGCGGGTCGGTGACGGCTGCGAACGGGTCCTGGCTGCTCGGCGATGTTGCCCCGCCTGCCGCGTCTTCGGGCGTCTGGGAGAAGAAGCCCAGAGCGAACTTGCTCGCGTTGAGGATCTTGATCGCGAGCCGGCGCCCAACCTTCATCTGGCCGATGTCGAACGCGGCGTCGGTGCCCAGCCTCGCCGACGACGCCCAGTAGCGCACCGCATCTGTGCCGTGTTCCTGCAACAAGCCTTCCGGGGTCTGCGCGTTCCCCTTCGACTTGGACATCTTCTTGCGGTCCTTGTCGAGGATGAACCCGCTGATGGCGGCGTGCCGCCAGGGCAGGCTGTCGTGCTCGTGGTGGGCTCGGACGACGGTCGAGAACAGCCAGGTCCGGATGATGTCGTGGGCCTGGGGGCGCAGGTCCATCGGGAACAGGTGGGCAAAGAGTTCCTCGTCGGTGCCCCACCCCGTGGTCAGTTGTGGTGTCAGGGACGACGTCGCCCAGGTATCCATCACGTCGGGGTCGCCGGTGAAACCGCCGGGCTGGTCGCGCTGGGCCTCCTGGTAGCCGCGGGGGGCCTGGGCCAGCGGGTCGATCGGCAGCTGGTCGTCGTCGGGCACCAGCGGGGTCTCGTAGCGGACCTGGCCGTCGTTGTCGATCGGGTACCACAGCGGGATCGCGATCCCGAAGAACCGCTGCCGGCTGATCAGCCAGTCACCGTTGAGGCCGTTGACCCAGTTCTCGTACCGCACCCGCATGTAGTCGGGGTGGAACTGCAGTTCCTGGCCGCGGGCCAGCAGCGCGGTCCGCAAGTCGGTGTCGCGGCCGCCGTTGCGGATGTACCACTGGCGGCTGGTGACGATCTCCAGCGGCTTCTCGCCGCGCTCGTAGAAGTTGGTCTTGCGCAGTGTCTTGGTGGGTTCGCCGTCGAGGTCGCCGCTGGCCCGCAGCGCCTCCACGACGGCCTGCCGGGCGCCGTACGTCGAGGCACCGGAGATCTTCTCGGCGTACAGGTCGCGGGCCTGACGTGTGGTGAGCCAGTCCGGGGTCTCGGTCTGCATCCGGCCGTTGCGCATGATCAGCGATCGGGTGGGCAGCTGCAGTTCGCGCCACCACGTCACGTCGGTCAGGTCGCCGAAGGTGCAGCACATCGCGATGCCGGCGCCCTTGTCCATCTCGGCCAGAGGATGGGCGAGCACCGGGAGTTCCACCCCGAAGACCGGTGAGGTCACCGTCGTACCGAAAAGGTCGGCGTACCGGGGGTCGTCGGGGTGGGCGATCAGCGCGACGCACGCGGGCAGCAATTCGGGGCGGGTGGTTTCGATGTAGACCGGGGTCCCGTCGGGGCGGCGGAAAGCAACCCGGTGGTAGAAGCCCTCGTAGTCCTTGGCCTCCAGTTCGGCCTGGGCGACCGCGGTCTGGAAGGTGACATCCCACAGTCCCGGCGCCTCGGCCTGGTACGCCTGACCGGCGGCCAGGTTGCGCAGGAACATTTTCTGCGAGGTGGCCCGGCAATGCTCATCGATCGTGCGGTACGTGATGTCCCAGTCCACCGACAGCCCCAAGCGGCTGAACAGCGACTCGAAGGCCGCCTCGTCCTCGACGGTGAGTTCCTCGCACAGTTCGATGAAGTTGCCGCGGCTGATGGGCTGCTGGTCAGCGGCTTTGATGCTCTTGCCCTCCCCGCCCGTGTGCGGAGGCCGGTACGCCGGGTCGTAGGCCAGGTGCTCATCGCCGCGGACGCCGTAGTAGTTCTGCACCCGCTTCTCGGTGGGCAGGCCGTTGTCGTCCCACCCCATCGGGTAGAACACCTCCCGCCCCTGCATCCGGTGGTAGCGGGCGAGCACGTCGGTGTGGGTAAAGGAGAACACGTGCCCGACGTGCAGGCTGCCGCTGGCCGTGGGGGGCGGGGTGTCGATCGCGTACACCTGGTCCCGCGGCAGGCTCATCGCCCGGTCACGGTCGAACCGGTACGTCTGCTGCGCCCGCCATGCGGCGGACCACTTGTCTTCCAGGCCGGCCACGGTCGGCTTGTCGGGGACGGTGGCGGATCGGTGGTGCGATGGCGCAGCGGCGTCGTTCATGGCCCGATCCTCCCACCAGGCGGGGGCCAGCCGATCCCCGGGATCGGCGCCCAGGCCAAGGGCTGGCGCCGGGTCGCCGCGGAGGCCCGTAGGGCATGGGCCAGGGCCGGCGCCAACGGGTCAGAACAGCAGCTCGTTGTCGATCAGCCGGGTGCGGCCGATGCGCACGGCCAGCGACGTTAGCGCCCCCACCGCAGGGTCGACCACGGTCAGCTCGGTCAGGTCCCGCGGGTCGGCGACGCTGACGTAGTCCGGCTCGGCCAACGGCTCACCGGCGATCACCTCGGTCATCGCGGTCCGCAGGCGGTCGGCATCGCGTTCCCCACCGGCGTAAGCCGTCCGCGTCGCCTGCAGTGCCCGGTGCAGTACGACGGCCGCGGCCCGTTGCGCGGGGTCCAGGTAGCTGTTGCGGCTGCTCATCGCCAGCCCGTCGGGTTCCCGGACCGTCGGCGCGACGACCATGTCCACGCCCAGGGCCAGGTCCTCGATCATCCGGCGCAAGACGACGGTCTGTTGGGCGTCCTTCTGACCGAAGTACGCGCGGGTCGGTCGGACCACGTTGAGCAGAATCGCCACCACCGTCGCGACCCCCCGGAAGTGACCCGGGCGGCGCGCCCCCTCCAACACCGTCGTGACCCCCTCGACGTCGACGAACGTCGAGAACCCCGGCGGGTAGATGTCGGCCACCTCAGGAAGCCAGGCGACATCGCACCCGGCCTCCTCCAGAACAGCCAGGTCGCCGTCGAGGTCCCGCGGGTAGGTGCTCAAGTCCTCGGTGGGCCCGAACTGGGTGGGGTTGACGAAGATGCTGGCCACCGCTGCGGCGCACTCGGTCTTGGCGCGGCGTACCAAGCTCAGATGGCCTTCGTGCAGGTACCCCATCGTCGGCACGAAGCCCACCGTGGTGCCTAGACCCAGCTCGGCCCGGGCCTGGGCGCACTCCCCGCGGGTCCGGACGACCTTCACGACGGGGGCACCTCGGGGTCTTCGGTGGACCGCGAGCGTGGGGGCGCAAAGCCCTGCAGCGCCTCCGCCAGGACCTGTTCGTCCATCCGCGCGCTGTGCGCCGCGGTGGGGAACCGCTGGGAGCCGACCTGATCGGCGTACTCCTGAAGCGCCGTCGCCGCCTGGTCGCCCAGGCTGGCGAAGCGGTGGGTGTGGCGCGGGGTGTGGTCCTCGTACAGCCCGAGGATGTCGTGCCAGACCTGCACCTCGCCGCTGCACGCCGGGCCCGCGCCGATGCCGATGGTGGGGATGGACAACCGCTGGGTGATCGCCTCGGCCAGCGGCGCGGGGATCAGCTCCAGCACCACCGCCCAGGCGCCGGCTTCCTGCACGGCGAAAGCGTCCGCCAGCAGCTGCCGGGCCCGGTTCGCGTCCTTGCCCTGCACCCGTACGCCGATCTGATGCATGGACTGCGGGGTGAAACCCAGGTGCCCCATCACCGGGATGCCGGCATCCACGAGTCGGCGGATCGTCGGAGCGACCGTGACTCCGCCCTCCAGCTTGACCGACTGGCAACCGCCCTCGGCCATCAGCCGGCCCGCTGAGGCCAGCGCCGACTCCTGAGTGGCGTAGGTCAGAAAGGGCAGATCGGACACGACCAGCGCCTTGGTGCACCCCCGCAGCACGGCACGGGTGTGATACAAGATGTCGTCCACGGTGACCGGCAGTGTGGAATCCCGACCCTGGATCACCATCCCGAGTGAGTCGCCGACCAGGATCAGCGGGATGTCGGTGCGGTCGATAATTCGCGCGCTGGTGTAGTCGTACGCCGTCACCATGGTGAGGCGCTCGCCCCGGGCGTAGCGCTGGGCGATGTCGAGCAGGCTGACCCGCACGGCACTCCTTCGATCGGTCGAGCGGTCGCCCGATGGTACCGAGCCGCACCCCGTGGGCGTCGGGGCGGGGTGGATCGTGAGCGATCGGTTCAGGCGCCGTCCAGGAGGGCCTGCCAACGCGCTAGCTGGTCGGCGCCGACGCCTCGGGCCGCAAGCACCGGCAGGGTCGCGGCGGCAGCCGCGCGATAGAGGGCATCGGTGTCGGGACGCTCGGCGAGAACCCTCAGGTGGGACTCCACGGTCGCCATGTCGCCCCTGGCCAGTGGGCCGGTGAGGCCCTGCGGCAGCCCCGCCCCGGCCAGGCCGGCGACCGTCGATTCGAGCAAGGGGAGCAGGGCCGCCAGGGCGTCGTCACGGGTCAGCCCGCAGCTCTCCAGCAGAGTCGTGGCGTGCCAGGTGAGCGTCACCAGGTAGTTAGCGGCCATGCTCGCGGCGGTGTGGTAGGCGCCCTTGGCCGACGCTGCAAGGGTGAAGGGCCGCCCGCCCAGGGCCAAGCTCAGCTCGGTCAGCGTCGCGGCCAGCTCCGGCGAGGCGGTCACCGCCCAGGTGATCCCTGGCCGGACCGGCGATCCCGTGGTGGGAAAGGCCTGCAGCGGATGCCACGCGCCGATCGCCGCGCCGAGCGCGCCCACGGATGCCAGCACCGAGAGATCCAGGGCTCCGGAGCAGTGCACCACGGACCGGTCAGCCGCGCTGTGACCGCTGGCGATGACCTGTGCCGCAAGGGCCGTCGCCGCCTCCGCGAGGGCATCATCGGGGGCCGCCAGCACCGTCAGGTCCGCCGTCGTGACCAGCTCCGCAGGCGTCATCGTGGGCACGTCGAGATCCCGGGCCAGCGGGCAGCGCCCACCGATATCGCGCGGGCTCACCCCGACCATCCGGTACCCACTGTTCGACCCGAGGGCGGCCACCGAGCGGGCGATCGCCGTACCGACCCTGCCCGGACCCCAGACGCCGATCCCGATCATCACGCTCTCCTGCGCGTTCGGTGCGGCAGCCTGCGATGCAGCCCGCCCTGTGCGATCCATCCTGCCTGCGCGTGCCGTCCCGACTTGCCTGCATCCGTAAACTGGTCCGGGACGGATCGCGACACGGCGATCACAACCGACAGATCTCAACCGATCGACACGGCGTTGACCCGGCTATCACCGGCGAGCCTTCGGAAGAACCGCGACCGAGCCACCATCCCGTGCGGGGCGGCAGCCGGCCGCTCAGTAGAACCGAACGGGTGGGCCCGTCACAGCCTGGACAAGAGCGGTCGAGGAACTCCCCGGGCCACCGCGCCGGGCGTTCCTCGGCAAGCGAGGTGGTACCGCGGTGTGCGGGCGTGAGCGCCGGCATCGTCCTCGTCGGGAACGTCCGCACCGGACGCGCCCCGGACCGACGGCACGAGCAGAGCGTAGAAGGAACCCATGACCTACCCGAAGGTTGCTGTTCATCGCCCCGCCCCCGCAGACCAGCCCGGGCCCGGCGAGTCGCCCGCGGCGCCTGCTGCTACCACGGCTCCCGCGGCTCCCGCGACGGGTGTGGCCGCCAAGCCCGCGTTCCCCGACCTGGAGCGCGCGGTCCTCGACTATTGGGCGGCCGACGGCACCTTCGCGGCGTCGGTGCAGGCGCGCCCCGCCGGAGTCAACGGCGCCAACGAGTTTGTGTTCTACGACGGCCCCCCGTTCGCCAACGGTCTGCCGCACTACGGCCACCTGCTGACCGGCTACGTCAAGGACGTGGTGCCGCGCTACCAGACGATGCGTGGCCGCCGGGTCGAGCGGCGCTTCGGCTGGGACACCCACGGGCTGCCCGCCGAGCTGGAGGCGATGAAGCAGATCGGGATCAAAACCACCGAGGAGATCCGCGACCTGGGCATCGGCGCGTTCAACGACGCCTGCCGCGCATCGGTGCTGCGCTACACCGACGAGTGGCGCGAGTACGTCACCCGTCAAGCCCGGTGGGTGGATTTCGACAACGACTACAAGACGCTCAATCCGGAATACATGGAGAGCGTCATCTGGGCGTTCAAGCAGCTCTATGACAAGGGCCTGGCGTACGAGGGCTTTCGGGTGCTGCCGTACTGCTGGAACGACGAAACCCCGCTGTCCAACCACGAGCTGAGGATGGACGACGAGGTCTACCAGGAGCGTCAGGACCCCGCGGTGACGCTCGGTCTGCGCCTGGAGACCGGCGAGCTCGCGATGATCTGGACTACGACGCCGTGGACGCTGCCGGCCAACCTGGCGATCATGGTCGGCCCCGACTTGGACTACGTGGTAGTTGAGTCCGACGTGCCCACCGGCCGCCCCGAGCGCTATCTGCTGGTGCAGGAGCGCGCCGCTGCCTACGCCCGGGAACTCACCGGAGACCCCAAGGGGGACGTCCAGGCGCAGGTTGTGGAGCGCCTCAAGGGCGCCGAACTCGTCGGCCGCCGCTACACCCCGCCGTTCGGCTACTACCTGGGCCACGAGAACGCGTTTCGGCTCGTCCCCGCCGAGTTCGTGACCACCACCGATGGCACGGGCCTGGTGCACACCGCGGGGGCCTTCGGTGAGGACGACAAGGTCGTCACCGACCGGGAGAACATCGTCGCCGTCATGCCGGTCGGCAAGGACGGCCGGTTCACCGCACCGGTGAACGAGTACGCCGGGACGCTGGTTTTCGAGGCCAACGCCCCGATCCTGGACCACCTCAAGGGCCGGACCCGGTACGACGCGGACGGCGCCGGTGCCGTGGGTGGGCCCGACCACGTGGCGGCCGCCGTCGGCTCGACCACGCCCGGCACCGTGCTGGTCCGCCGCGAGTCCTACACCCACGCCTACCCGCACTGCTGGCGCTGCCGTGAACCGCTCATCTACAAGGGCGTGAGCAGCTGGTTCGTGGCCACCACGGCCATTCGCGACCGGATGCTGGAGTGCAACCAGGAGATCACCTGGGTCCCCGAGCACACCAAGGACGGCCAGTTCGGCAAATGGCTGGAGAACACCCGGGACTGGTCGATCTCCCGGAACCGCTTCTGGGGGAGCCCCATCCCGGTCTGGAAATCCGACGATCCGGCCTACCCCCGGATCGACGTCTACGGCTCGTTCGCCGAGCTGGCAGCCGACTTCGGCGTCCAGGTCACCGACCTGCACCGCCCGGCCATCGACGCGCTCACCCGGCCCAACCCGGACGACCCACGCCCGGCGGGGGAGCGGTCCACGATGCGGCGCGTCACCGACGTACTGGACTGCTGGTTCGAATCCGGATCGATGAGTTTCGCGCAGGTGCATTACCCGTTCGAGAATGCCGACTGGTTCGAGCACCACTACCCGGGTGATTTCATCGTGGAGTACAGCGGCCAGACCCGCGGCTGGTTCTACACCATGCACGTGCTGGCGGTCGCGCTCTTCGACCGGCCCTCGTTCCGGACCTGCATCAGCCACGGCATCGTGCTCGGCAACGACGGCGCCAAGATGAGCAAGTCGCTGCGCAACTACCCCGACGTCAACGAAGTCTTCGACCGGGACGGCGCCGACGCGATGCGCTGGTTCCTGATGTCCAGCCCGATCCTGCGCGGCGGCAACCTCGTCGTCACCGAGCAGGGCATCCGGGACGGGGTCCGCCAGGCGATGCTGCCGCTGTGGAACGCGTGGTACTTCTTCAGCCTGTACTGCAACGCCTTCGACGACGGCACCCAGCCCGCACACGGCACCGGGTACGACGCGCGCTGGTCGACGGCATCCACCGACGTCCTGGACCGGTATTTGCTCAGCAAGCTCCACGATCTGGTCGTGGCGGTGACCGGTGCGCTGGACGCCTACGACATCCCCGGGGCGTGCGAGGAGATCCGTGTCTTCCTTGATGTGCTTACCAACTGGTACATCAGGCGGTCCCGAGACCGGTTCTGGGACACCGCGGGTGCGGCCGCCGACCGGGCCAGAGCGGCGTTCGACACGTTGTACACCACACTCGAGGTGCTCACCCGGGTGGCCGCGCCGCTGCTGCCGATGCAGGCGGAGGCCATCTGGCGTGGCCTGACCGGAGGTCGGTCGGTGCACCTGACCGACTGGCCGGACGCCGATCTGCTGCCCCACGAGCACGACCTGGTGGCGCGGATGGACCGGGCCCGCGAGGTCTGCTCGGTGGCCTCAAGCCTGCGCAAGGCCGACAACCTGCGGGTCCGCCTGCCCCTGGGCGAGCTGACCGTGGTCGGTGAGGGCGTCGGCGACCTGTACGCCTTGGCCGACATCATCCGGGACGAGGTCAACGTCAAAGACGTGGTGCTGCGCGACCTGGCCGAGGTCAGCCAGGCCGACTTCGGGATCACCCGCAAGCTCACCGTCAACGCCCGCGTCGCGGGGCCACGGCTGGGTCGGGACGTGCAACGCGCCATCGCCGGCAGCAAGTCCGGCGACTGGCAGATCAATCCGGACGGGTCGGTCGTCAGCGGGGGCCTGGCGTTGATCGAGGGCGAGTACGCCGTCGAGACGGTCGTCGAGGGGGCTGCCGCGGCGGCTGCCGAGTCCACCCGGGCCGTCGGTGTCCTGCCCGGTGGCGGCTTCCTCTTGCTGAACACCACCGTCACCCCCGAGCTTGCCCAGGAGGGCCTGGCCCGCGACCTGGTCCGCGCGGTCCAGCAGGCGCGCCGGGACGCCGGCCTGCAGGTCTCGGACCGGATCAGCCTGACCGTGCTCGGCGATCAGCAGGTCTGGACGGCCGCACTGGCCCACAAGGACATGATCGTCACCGAGACGCTGGCCACCCAGTTCGCGGCCGCGCCCTCGTTGGACGCCTTGCCGCCGGAGCGGGGCACCGCGGCGACCGTCGGGGACGGGATCGCGGTCCGGCTGCTGGTGAGCAGGCTGTGAGCCGGGCCGAGCGCAAGCCGGCCGGTTCATCGACGGCCGATGTCGTGGTCCGCCAGGCCAACGGCAACGACCTGGCGGCCGTGGAGGAGGTGGGTCGTCAAACGTGGCCGGCGACGTACTCCTCGATCTTCGAGGAAGGTCTGGTGGCGCTCTTCCTGGAGAAGAAGTGGAGCGCCCAGGCCCTGACGCCCTCGATCCGCAGCGGGCGGACCCTGGTGGCCGAAGTCGCCGGCCGGATCGTCGGAATGGCCAGCTACGGCCCCCACGACTCGGTGCTTGCCCTATGGAAGCTGTACGTGATCCCGGAGGCGCAGGGTCGCGGAGTCGGCGGGCGTCTGCTGCGCGAGGTGATGTCACACGCGGTGTCCCTGGGGCGGGAGCTGCACATCTCGTTCACCGATGGCAACGCCTCGGCGTACGAGTTCGCCAGGTCGCACGGGTTCACCATCCTCAGTCGCGAGCCGCAGGGGGAGATGCCCGACTTGATCTGGATGGCCCGCCCCACCCCCGGTGAGGACGGCTGCACGCAGGCCGCGGTGACGGACGGATGAGTCCCCGGCGACCACCCGGTCCCGCCACTCCCGGCGACGACGCGGCAGATCGCGACCGGGCCCGGCTGCGGCTGATCGAGCGGGACATCCTGGCCCGGGCCCCCGAGCATCAGCTGCTTCCCACGCTGGACCGGATTCGCGCGGTCACCGAACTTCTCGGCTCGCCGCAGCGGGATTTCGCCGCGATCCACGTGACTGGCACCAACGGCAAGACCTCGACCGTGCGCATGATCGAGTCGCTGCTGCGCCACCTGGGGCTGACCACGGGGCGGTTCACCTCCCCCCACCTGCACGACATCCGCGAACGCATCGGCATCCGCGGGGCGCCGATCGAGGTCGGCGCGTTCTTGGCCGCCTACGACGAGATTCTGCCCGCGGTGGCCATGGTCGATGAGGGCGCTGCCGTGCACGGCCGGCCGAGGGTGACCTACTTCGAGCTGCTCGTTGCGTTGGCCTATGCCGCGTTCGCCGACGCGCCGGTCGACGTCGCGGTGATCGAGGTGGGCATGGGCGGCTCCTGGGACGCCACCAACGTCGTCGACGGGCAGGTCTGCGTGATCACGCCGATCGGGCTCGATCACCAGAACTACCTCGGGGACACCCTCACCGACATCGCCACCGAAAAGGCCGGAATCCTCAAGGCCGGGGCACGTTCGGTGAGCGGGGTGCAGGACATCGAGGTGGTCGAGGTCCTCCTGGATCGCGCCGAACAGGTGGGTCACCGGCTGGTCTTCGAGGGTCACGAGTTCGGGGTGCTGACGCGTCAGGACGCCGTGGGCGGGCAGGTCGTGACGTTGCGCGGTCTGGGCGGTGACTACTCCGATGTCTTCCTGCCCCTGCACGGCGCCCACCAGGGGCACAACGCCGCCGTGGCGGTCGCGGCCGTGGAGCTGTTCCTGGCCGGCGACGCCGAAGGGCCGCAGGACCCGGGCGGTCCGGCGAGGCTGGACCCCGACGTCGTGAGGGCCGCGTTCGCCGCGGTCACCTCCCCGGGCCGACTGGAGGCGGTACGACGTTCGCCCACCGTTTTCGTCGATGCCGCCCACAACCCCTCCGGTGCGCGGGCGCTCGCTGCGGCGCTGGCCGATTCCTTCGCCTTCACCCGCACCGTCGGTCTTCTCGGGATCCTGGCGGACAAGGATGCCCGCGGGATCATGGAGGCTCTGGAGCCGGTCCTGGACCTGGTTGTGGTGTCTGCCAGCTCTTCGCCGCGGTCGATGCCGGTACGCCGGATGGCGGGGCTCGCGAGCGAGGTGTTCGGCGCCGATCGGGTCAGGGCCGTGGAACTCCTGCCGGACGCCATCGAGGTGGCGGCTGCCCTCGCCGACGAGGCCGGGCCGGGGTCGGCGGTGGTGGCCACCGGGTCGATCACCA
This sequence comes from Austwickia sp., assembly GCA_016711265.1. Classification (GTDB taxonomy): domain Bacteria; phylum Actinomycetota; class Actinomycetes; order Actinomycetales; family Dermatophilaceae; genus JADJTI01. The sequence goes on from JADJTI010000001.1 coordinate 72,650, forward strand.
CGGCAGCCGAGGTGCGCCTGCTGCTCGGGGCTCACCAGGACGTCGGCGACGCCGGAGCTGCGTCGAGCGGTCAGGTGTTCGAGTGAGCCGGGAGAGCTGGGAAAGCCGGGAGTCGGCGCGGAGTGAGGATGGCATGGGTTCGCAGGGGCAGCCAGCAGACGTGGGCGGTAGTGCGCCGGGACCGGTGTCGACGGGTCGAGCTGCCACCGCAGGCGCCCCCGGCCGGACGGGCATGATGACCCGGCGGCTAGCCGCCTTGGTGCTGGGTAGCCAGGCCCCGGTGGTCGTGTTCGCGGCGGTGGGCGCCCGCGCCCTGGCCGCCTCCAGCGACGACCCCGCCGTCGCCGGTCTGCACCTGGGACTGGGGCTGGCCCTGGCGGGCCTGTGCGTCGTCGCCGCGGGGCTGACCCGGTGGCGGGTGGGTCTCCTAGTGGGCTGGCTCGCCCAGCTGGCCACCTTCGCCTATGCCGTCGTGGTGCCGATGATGGTGGTGGTGGGAGTCATTTTCGGCGGCCTATGGCTGGTCGCGGTGATCCAGGGTGCGGCCGCCGACCGGCTGACTGTCGCCCGGTCGGCTCACGCGGTTCCCGGTGACGGGCTCGGTCGCTAGGCTGCCCCCATGACTGAACGTTCCCTGGTCCTGGTCAAGCCCGATGCCTTCGCCCGAGGCCTCACCGGAGAGGTGCTGCGCCGGATCGAAGGCAAGGGGTACACGCTCGTCGCCCTCAAGGTCCTGACCCCCGAGCGGGACCTGCTCGCTCAGCATTACGCCGAGCACGAGGGCAAGGGCTTCTACGGCGAACTCCTCGACTTCATGTCCAGCGGGCCGGTCACCGCGATCGTCATCGAGGGCGTCCGCTGCATCGAGGGCTTCCGCTCGCTGGCGGGCAAGACCGACCCGACGGCGGCGGCTCCCGGCTCCATCCGCGGGGACTTCGGCCGGGATTGGGGCAACGGTCCCACCGAGAACATCGTCCATGGCTCCGACTCCCCCGAGTCGGCCGTGCGTGAGATCGGGATCTGGTTCCCCGACCTGGGGTAGGCGGCATCGGCCCCATCGCCGAGCTCGGCGCGACTGACTCGCACGTGACGACGCGCATACTGCGCGTCGTCACGTGCATGAACGCACCCCCGTCCGGGTAGCTGGACCCCATAGCCGCGTGGCTCCACGCGGCCACCCGTAAGGAGACGACATGACCGACATCGTGGGCGGCGCAAGCGACGCCCTGGGCAAGGACATCCCGATGGGCGAGGAGAACATGGGCGCTGCGCCGTCGCTGCAGGAGCGGGTCGGTGATGAGGCGGACGGTGGCGACGGCGGCGCCGACCTTGGTGCTGACGGCGGGGCCGGCAAGAACGATGTTCCCGGCGACGGTGGCGCCGACCTGGGTGCGGACAGTAGCGCCGACGGTGGAGCCGGCGCGGACGGCGGGTCCGACAGCGGCGCGTGAGCACCCCTGCCCTGGCCCGCCTGGTCGGTGCCGTACCGGACTTCACCGACCGGGTCTGGGGCCGTGAACCCCTGCTGCGCCAGGGTGCCTCCGGCACGGTGGGCTGGCCAGAGCTGCTGACCGTCGACGACGTCGATGAGCTGCTGTCCATCCGCGGGTTGCGGACTCCGTTCCTGCGGATGGCCCGCTCCGGTCGGACGTTGCCCGAACGCAGCTTCACCGGCCCGGGCGGGGTGGGGGCGGGGATCGCGGACCAGGTGTCCGACACCGAGGTCTCTCGGCAGTTCGCCGAGGGGGCCACCATCGTGCTCCAGGCGTTGCACCGGAACTGGCCACCCCTGATCGAGTTCACCCACACCCTCGGCGCGGAGCTGGGCCATCCGGTGCAGGTGAACGCCTACGTGACGCCTCCCCAGTCTCAAGGCTTCGCCGCGCACTACGACGTTCACGACGTCTTCATCCTGCAACTGGCGGGCACCAAGGAGTGGCGGGTGCACGCCCCGGTGCACCCCTGGCCGATGCGGGACGAGCCGTGGGACCTGTTCACCGATGCGGTGCAGGCTCGCGCCGACCAGGAGCCCGTTCTCGAAGCCGTCCTGCACCCGGGCGACTGCCTCTACCTGCCCCGCGGCTACCTCCACTCCGCGGTGGCCCAAGGCGAGGTCAGCGCGCACCTGACCCTCGGCGTACACACCTGGACCACGGTGGACCTGGTCCGCGCCCTGCTGGACGAGGCATTGTCCGAGGTGACCGCGAGGGAGCAGGCCCGCGCTCCGTTGGCGTTGGGGGTCGCCGTCGACGACCCGTACGCCCTGGCCGAGCAACTCCAGGTGGCCAGGCGGCTGCTCATCGACACTCTTGATCAGGTGGGCGATGAGGCGGTTGCCGAGAGGTTGGCGCAGCGGCTGCGCGCCGGCCAGCGCCCCGAACCCGTCCGTCCCGTCGCTCTGGCTACCGCCACCCGAACCCTGCAGGGCACCAGCAGGCTGCGGCGTCGACGGCAGGTGGCCGCACGCCTCGACCACCGACCAGACGGGACGATCCGCGTGGTAGGTCGCGGCATCGACACCACCCTCGGACCCGAGTACGCCTGGATCCTGGCGGGCATCCCGCAGGAGGGTGACTTCTCACCCGACGATCTGCAGACGAGGAGGTCGCCGACCGCCGACCCGGGCGCCGGTGAGCCCTCGGTCGACGCGGTCACCGGGTGTGCTCACCTGCTTCGTGCCGGGCTGTTGGTGCCCGCCCAGGATGGCGGCACGGGCCCGACCAGCCAGGCCGCGTCGCGAGCCTGACCGGACTGGACCGGACCGGACCGGACCGTGGTGCAGGGTCCCTGATTAGGGCCGATTCCAGGCGCACTGCTAACGTGGGTGGCTGCCGTCGATCGGCCGCGGATCGAGAGCGCTCTGGGGACAAGCCCTGGGGCACCGCGCAACGAGTGAAAAGGAGCTGGGCCGCGCATGCCGTTGGATGCAGAGACCAAGAAGAAGATCATGGCCGAGTACGCGACGGCCGAGGGGGACACCGGTTCGCCGGAGGTCCAGATCGCCATGCTGACCCAGCGCATTCGTGACCTCACGGAACACTCGCGGGAGCACAAGCACGACCATCACAGCCGCCGCGGGCTGTTGCTCCTGGTGGGTCGGCGCAAGCGGATGCTGCGGTACCTCGAGTCCACCGACATCGAGCGCTACCGTTCGCTCATCAAACGTCTGGGGCTACGACGCTGATCCAGACGTGACATGGGAGCGGATCCCGGGCCCCGGGGTCCGCTTTCGGTGTATCCATGGCCCACCGGGGCCAGGTGCGCGCCACGAGAACACCCGGAGAACACGCACCACCAACCCGCACACAACGACGATGGGCGTGGTTGCTGCACGAAAAAGGACAGGAGGGCCCATGGAGGGTCCAGAGATCATCTTCGCCGAGGCCACGATCGACAACGGTCGCTTCGGCACCCGCACCATCCGGTTCGAAACCGGACGCCTGGCCAAGCAGGCCGGCGGGAGCGTCACGGCGTACCTGGACGAGGACACCGTCCTGCTGTCCACCACGGTGGCCGGCAAATCCCCCAAGGAACAGTTCGACTTCTTCCCGCTGACCGTTGACGTCGAGGAGCGGATGTACGCCGCGGGGAAGATCCCTGGGTCGTTCTTCCGCCGCGAGGGCCGACCTTCCACGGAAGCCATTCTCACCTGCCGCCTGATCGACCGACCGCTGCGGCCGACGTTCACCAAGGGCCTGCGCAACGAGGTTCAGGTCGTCATCACCGTGCTGTCGTTGAACCCCGACCATCAGTACGACGTGCTGGCCATCAACGCGGCCTCGGCGTCGACGCAGATCTCCGGGTTGCCGTTCTCCGGCCCCATCGGTGGGGTCCGAGTCGCACTCATCGATGGCGAGTGGGTGGCCTTCCCGAACTTCTCCGATGCCGAGCGTTCGGTGTTCGACATGGTCGTGGCGGGCCGCATCGTCGCCGAGGGCTCCAACCCCCAGGACGACGACGTGGCCATCATGATGGTGGAGGCCGAAGCGACGGACGCCACCTGGGATCTGGTCACCAACCAGGGCGTCAACCCGCCCACCGAAGAGGTGGTCGCCCAGGGCCTGGAGGCCAGCAAGCGGTTCATCGCGACGCTCTGCCGTGCCCAGGCCGACCTGGCCGCCGCGAAGGCCGATCGGGACGGCCGGGTGGAGCTGACCTTCCCGGTATTCCTGGACTACCAGGACGATGTGTATCAGGCGGTCGAGCAGGCCACGTCGGAGACGCTGACCCGCCTGCTGGCCATCGCTGGCAAGCAGGAACGCGAGAGCGCCCTCGACGAGGCCAAGGACACCCTCAAGGCCAACCTGTGCGGCACGCCCGAGGAGCCCAAATCCTTCTTCGGGCGCGAGAAGGAGGTCTCGGCGGCGTACCGGTCGGTGCAAAAGAAGCTGGTCCGGGAACGCATCCTGCGCGACAAGGTCCGTATCGACGGCCGGGGGCTGGCGGACATCCGAGCCCTCGGCGCCGAGGTCGAGGTGCTGCCGCGGGTGCACGGTTCGGCCATCTTCGAGCGTGGCGAAACGCAGATCCTCGGCGTGACCACCTTGAACATGCTGCGGATGGAGCAACAGCTCGACACGCTGTCGCCGGTCACCCGGAAGCGTTACATGCACAACTACAACTTCCCGCCGTACAGCACGGGGGAGACCGGGCGAGTGGGCTCTCCCAAGCGCCGCGAGGTCGGTCACGGTGCGCTCGCCGAGCGGGCCCTGATGCCGGTGCTGCCGGCCCGGGAGGAGTTCCCCTACGCGATCCGGCAGGTGTCGGAGGCGTTGGGTTCCAACGGGTCCACCTCCATGGGATCGGTCTGCGCGTCCACCCTGTCGCTGCTCAACGCCGGGGTGCCGTTGCGCGCTCCGGTCGCTGGGATCGCCATGGGCCTGGTGTCCGCGACCATCGACGGCGAGACCCGCTACGCCGCCCTGACCGACATCCTCGGGGCCGAGGACGCCTTCGGTGACATGGACTTCAAGGTGGCCGGCACCCGGCAGTTCGTCACGGCCATCCAGCTCGACACCAAGCTCGACGGCATCCCGGCCTCCGTGCTGGCCGGCGCGCTCACGCAGGCTCGCGAGGCGCGGTTGCACATCCTGGATGTGATGAACGAAGCGATCGACGGTCCCGACGAGATGTCGCCGTACGCTCCCCGGGTGATTTCGGTGAAGGTGCCGGTGGACAAGATCGGCGAGGTCATCGGCCCGAAGGGGAAGATGATCAACCAGATCCAAGAGGACACCGGCGCGGATATCTCCATCGAGGACGACGGCACCGTCTACATCGGTGCCACCGATGGCCCCTCGGCGGAGGCCGCTCGGGCCGCCGTCAACGCCATCGCGAACCCCACCATGCCCGAGGTGGGGGAGCGCTTCATGGGTACGGTCGTGAAGACGACGACCTTCGGAGCGTTCATCTCCTTGCTGCCGGGCAAGGACGGTCTGTTGCACATCTCCGAGGTCCGCAAGCTCGTGGGTGGCAAGCGCATCGAGTCGGTGGACGATGTGCTCAGTGTCGGCAACAAGGTCCAGGTTGAACTCAAGGAGATCGACCCGCGGGGCAAGTTGTCGCTGGCGGCGGTTCTGACGGAGGAACAGCAGGCGGCCGCCGAGGCTGCTGCGGCTTCGCAGACCGAACGCGGCGGGGAGCGTAGCGGCGAGCGCGGGGCGGACCGCGGTGGCGATCGACGGGACCGCGGCGAGGCCACCGAGCGCCCCGAGCGGGCCGAGCGGGCCGAGCGGGCCGACGACGATCGGGACGAGGATCGTCCTGGCCGCAGCCGCAACCGTAATCGGCGCAGGACCCGCCGGGAGCCCGGCGAGGACGGTCCCGCCACCGCAGAGGTGGGCGGACCCGATGGGCACGTCGAGGAGGGCGTCGACACAGCACAAGCCGACGCGCTGGCAGCCTCTGCCAGCACGGACGAAGGAGCCGCGACGGCGTCATCCCATGACGCCTGAGCCGTAGCAGCATCACCCACAGGGGGCCCGGCCGATTGGCCGGGCCCCCTGTGGCGTGCCGGCGTGAAATTTGCTTTACGTAATCTCTCCGTGTTTTCGTGGAGGGGCGGGCCGGTCTGGGGGAGCTCCGCTGAAGCCCATCAGTGCTGCTTCCTTGGGAGAGTCTTATGACACGTGGGTCGGGTTTTCGCCGACGCATCCACGCAGGTCTCGTCACGAGCGTGCTGGCGCTGGTTGCGTCTGGGGGCGCCGCGGTGGGCTCGGCCGGTGTGGCGAACTCGGCCGGCGCGGCGAGCCCGGTCGCTCACAGCGCGCCGGCGCCGAAGTCGCGAAGCGGCTTGCTGGTGCTGCCGTTGCGTGGGGCGCCGCCGAACCCCGGCACCCGGCGGGTCTTCTCGCCCAATCGGTCACCGGTGGCCTCCGCCGCCACCCTGCGGGGTCCTCGACTGCGTTTCGGGTGTGGAGACAACCCCGAGCGCCTGAATCGGATGAACCTGTCCGCGGGGACGGTCGTCGAGTTCCGTCGTGGCTGCAGCTGGCGGGACGTCCGCGTGATCCTGCGTGGCACGGGTACCGTGGGGCAGCCGGTGCTGATCCAGTCCTGGGGTCCAGGGGCGCTACCCGCTCCGACCTTCTCGGCGCGCAAGGCCGGCCGGTTCAAGGACGACGCCGTCATCTCGATCGAGGGTTCCAACATCCACGTGCGTGACCTCGCGGTCCGCAACTCGGCCTCGGTCGGGTTCGGAGCCAACGGCACCCGCACCGTGCTGCACCACGTCGAGGGTGCCGGCGTGGTGATCGGCGCCTGGGTCCGCGGTCGTTACGCCAAGGTGTGGAACAGCTACTTCCACGATCTGCGGATGATGCCGGACACTCCCGGGCCGAACGACGACTACGGCGCCAGTGGCGTGGTCATCGAGGCCCACGATGTGTCGGTCGAGGGGTTGACCTGCCGCAATTGCATCGGACGGAGCCCCGATTACGACCAGTGGGGGGGCGATGGGTCGTTCGCCGAGGTGTGGATGAAAGGCGATCGCCTCCGGTTGCGCTACGGGTACGCCGACCGCACGCCCAGGGTGCTCGAGGCCGGCGGCCTCGGGCGCCAATCGGCGCGAAACATGCTGGTGACGAACATCTACGCGCGGTCGATCAGCGATGCGCCGTTCTACTTCAATCCCTCGGGAGAGTACAGCGGGATTGCCACGGACGGCTTCCTGCAGCGAGACAACGTCATTGTGCGTACTAACTGATACAAAAGTACGCCCCGCGGTCGCTCTCGGGTGGGCCGGCGGCGATGGTCAACCATTTGCACTAGTACAGAGCTTTACATAATCAACGAGAATGGCCGCCACGCTTGCTTAACGTAATCGATTTGTGATTCTGTGCTTTGCACAGGCCGAGCGGGGGCAGGCCTGATTCCCCTGTTTCTCGACCCCTGGAGATCTTGATTATGTTCGCTCAAGCATTCTCTCGGCGCCGCGTGTGGGTAGCCGGGACATGCCTCACCCTCGCGGCTGCGGGGCTTGGCGGGGCGGTCAGTTCTGCCGCTCCGAGCGCCGATCCGACACCATCTCCGACGGCCGGCAACACGGTCGTGACTCTCACCGCCGCGGACGTAGCCGCCTACCGGTCTCGTCTGGATTCCCTCGAATCGCGGGTCTCCTCCCTTGAATCCAGGCTGGGCGTCCCCAGGCCCAGCACCACCTCAGCTAGCGCGCCGATCAGCACGTCCTCCAGCACCACTCGCACGACAACCGCCACGACCAGTTCGTCGGCTCCCACGTCCGTCTCGGTTTCTTCGACGACGTCCGCGTCGCCGACGACCTCCGCGAGCCCCAGCACGCCGCCGATCACCGGCGCCGTTGTCATGCCCGCGACCGGGCTACCGCGCAGCCCCGGCAGCCTGCGAGCGCTCTCCCCGAACCCGTCGCCCGTCGTGCTGGCCAGCCGCCTTACCGGTCCCCGGATGTACTTCGGCTGCGCGGACAACCCGGAGCGGCTCAACGGGATGTGGCTGGCGGCCGGAACGGTGGTCGAGTTCCAGCGCGGCTGCACGTGGGCGAACGTTCGGGTGATCATCAAGGGCGGGGGCACCAGCAGCCAGCCGATCCTGGTGCAGTCGGCCGGGTCCTCCACCAGCCCCGCGCCCGTTTTCTCTGCCACCAAGTACGGTCGGTACAAGGACGATGCGGTGATCTCCCTGGAGGGGACCCACATCCAGGTCCGCGACCTGGCCGTGAAGAACGCCGGTTCGGTGGCCTTCGGCGTGAACGGCACCTCGAACGTGTTGCACAACGTCGAGGGCGGCAGTGTCGTGATCGGGGCATGGATTCGTGGTCAGGGCAGCCGGGTGTGGAACAGCTACTTCCACGACCTGCGGATGATGCCGAACACCCCGGGACCCAACGACGACTACGGCGCCACTGGCGTGGTCGTCGAGGCGCACGACGTGACCCTCGAGGGCATCACCTGCCGGCGCTGCCTCGGCGACAGCCCCGATTACAACCAGTGGGGCGGGGATGGTTCGCTCGTCGACATCTGGATGAAGGGGGACAACCTGAAGCTGCGGTACAGCTACGTCGACATCAGCCCCCGAGTGGTGGAAGGCGGCGGCCTGGGCTGGGGCAACTCGGCCCGCAATGTCACCGTCAACGGCGTTTACGCCAACCAGATCTCGGATGCACCCTTCTACTTCAACCCGGTGGGCGAGTACTCCGGCCTGGACACCACCGGTTTCCGGCAGTACGACAACGTCATCGTTCGGAAGTAGCCGCGAGCGCTGTCGGCGTCAACGCGACGAGGTGGGCCCCCAACCGCACAGTTGGGGGCCCACCTCGCGTTCGCACCCGAGACGCTGGGATCCGGTCGGAGATCAGGTCGACTCCGGCGCGATCAGCGCCTCGGTGCTACACCACCGCCCCGTACACTTGTTTGGCCTTCTCCAGCGCGGCGACATAGCCAGCACGCTCGTAGGCCGTCTCGTCGACGTCCTGGGGCACGGACAGCATGCCGCGCACGTGATCGAGTCCGGTGAAGCCCTTGCGCTCCAGCCACGACTCCAGCCCGGCCAGCAGGTCGGCGCTGTAGTGCGGGCCGTTGCGCAGCAACGACGAGGTCGTCATCACCACGTCGGCGCCGGCGAGCAGGTACTTGGCGACGTCCTCGGAGGTCTCCACACCACCGGTTCCGGCCAGCGACGCCGACACCCTGCCCCGCAGGGCGGCGATCCAGGTCCGCGGAAGCCGGCCCTCGAACGGGGACGAGAGCGACCACGACGAGTCGACGATCAGGGTCTCGGTGTCGATCTCCGGCTGGAGGAACCGGTTGAACAACACCAGGCCGTCAGCGCCGGCCTCGTCCAGACGGGTGGCGATCTGACCCGTCGAGGAGAAGAACGGGCTGAGCTTGATCGCTACCGGCACCTCGACGGCACTCTTGACGCTGGACAGGATCTCGACGTGACGGTCCTCCACGTCGCGACCCCGGGTGTGCACATCGCCGGGCACCAGGTAGATGTTCAGTTCGATGGCGGCGGCACCGGCATCAGCCATCTGCTGGGCGAACTTCGTCCAGCCGCCGGCCGTCGAACCGTTCAGGCTCGCGATGACCGGTACGTCGACCGCCGCCACGCTGCGCTCCAAGAGCGTCAGGTACCGGTGCGAACGCGCCGTGTCTCCCTGGGGAGGAACCGGGAAGTACGACAGCGACTCGGCGAAGGACTCGTTGTGCATGTCCTCCAGCAACGTGTCCCGTGCGGCCTCCTGGCGGAGCTGCTCCTCGAACAGCGAGTACAGCACCACCGCACCGACGCCGCCGTCCGCCAGCGACCGGACGCCGTCCACCGTCTGCGACAGCGGGCCAGCCGAGGCCACCAGAGGGTTGCGCAGCGTCAAGCCCAAGTACTGGGTCTGAAGGTTCACATCGACTCCCTTCGCGCGTCGGGCAAAAAGGCATCCGCGGTCTGCATGGCCCTGGACTCGTAATCCGCCCACCGGCGCTGGACCTGGGCCTGCGCCAGTTCGAGCAGCCGTTCGGCTTCGACCGGGTCCGCATTGGCCAGCATGCGGAACCGCAGCTCCTTGTTGTGGTATTCCCGCAGCGTCATGCGAGGACGCGGGCTGTCGAGCAGGAACGGGTTCTTGCCCTGGAGCCGCAACACCGGGTTGTACCGCATCAACGGCCAGTGCCCACTGTTGACGGCGGCGTACTGCTGGCTCATGCCCTTGCGCATGTCGATGCCGTGGGCGATGCAGTGGCTGTACGCGATGATCAGCGAGGGGCCGTCGTACGCCTCGGCCTCACGGAAGGCCTTGATGGTTTGCTGCGGGTCGGCGCCCATGGCGATCCGGGCGACGTACACGTTGCCGTAGGCCGCGGCCTGCATGGCCAGGTCCTTCTTGTACGTCGTCTTGCCTGCGGCCGCGAACTTGGCCACCGCACCGAGGGGGGTCGACTTGCTCGACTGACCACCGGTGTTCGAGTACACCTCGGTGTCCATGACCAACACGTTGACGTCGCGACCCGAGGCCAGCACGTGGTCCAGGCCGCCGGAACCGATGTCGTAGGCCCAGCCGTCGCCACCCACGATCCAGACGCTGCGGCGTACCAAGTGATCGGCGACGCTACGCAGGTCCTCGACCCAGCTGCCGTCGAGCTTTTCGAGGCGTTCCTTGAGCTCGTCGACCCAGCCCTGCTGCTCGAGCATCTCGGACTCGTGACGCTGGGAGCCCTCGAGGATCTTGTCGACCAGTTCGGGACCGACCTCGTGCCGCAGCTGCAGCAGGCGTTTGCGGGCCAGCTCCGTCTGCAGGTCGGCGGCCAACCGGAACCCCAGACCGAACTCCGCGTTGTCCTCGAAGAGGCTGTTGGCCCACGCCGGGCCCCGCCCGTTGGCGTTCTTGGCCCAGGGGGTCGTCGGCAGGTTGCCGCCGTAGATCGAGGAGCATCCGGTGGCGTTGGCGACCGTGGCCCGGTCACCGAACAATTGGGTCAACAGTTTGAGGTACGGCGTCTCGCCACACCCCGAGCAGGCCCCCGAGAACTCGAAGAGAGGCTGCAGGAACTGTGTTCCCCGAACGGTTCCGAAGTCGATCCGGTTGCGCTCGTTCCACGGGATGGTCTCAAAGAACGCGATGTTCTCGATCTCGGCCGCCTTGCGCTCCCGGACCGGGGACAGGTTGATGGCCCTCCGGTTCGGTTGACCCAGCGGCTTGACCGGGCAGGCCTCGACGCACAATCCGCAGCCGGTGCAGTCCTCGACGTACACCTGCAGGGTGTAGCGAGCATCCGGGAGACCGACCGCATCCAGGGGAGCCGACTGGAACGACTCCGGAGCGCCGTCGAGTTGGCGCTCCCGATACCACTTGGAGCGGATGACCGCGTGCGGGCAGACCAGCGAGCAGTTCCCGCACTGGATGCAGGCGTGCTCGTCCCATTCGGCCACGATGTCGGAGACGTTGCGCTTCTCGAACTGGGTGGTCCCGGAAGGGTAGCTGCCGTCGTCGGGGAGGGAGCTGACCGGAAGGTCGTCGCCCTTGCCCGCAAGCATCGCGGCGGTGACGGACTTGACGAAGCCGGTGGCGTGCGCCGGCACCGGTTCCAGGAGCCCGCGGGAGTTGCTGACCTTGTCCGGGATCGGGACCTCGTGCATCGCCGACACGGCGGCGTCCACGGCGTCCTCGTTGCGGCGGACCACTTCTTCGCCCCGGCGGCCGTACGTCTTGCGGATCGAGGCCTTGACCTTGCTGATGGCCTCCTCCTTGGGCAGCACGCCCGAGATGGCGAAGAAGCACGTCTGCAGCACGGTGTTGGTACGCCCCGGCAGGCCGGCCTCACGGGCGACCGTTGTGGCGTCCACCGTGTACAGCTTGATCCGCTTGTCGAGGATGCCCTGCTGCAGCGGCGCGGCCAGGGAGTCCCAGACCTGCTCGGGCGGGAACGGCGAGTTCACCAACAGCACCGCTTCGTCCCGGGCGAACTCCAGCACGTCCACCCGCTCGGCGATGGACATGTGGTGGCAGCCGATGAAGCCGGCCTTGCGGACCAGGTACGGCGCCTTGATCGGGCGCGGACCGAACCGCAGGTGGGAAACCGTGCGGGAGCCGGACTTCTTGGAGTCGTAGACGAAGTAGCCCTGCGCGAAGGTCTCGGCGTTCGAGCCGAGGATCTTGATGGTGTTCTTGTTGGCCCCGACGGTGCCGTCCGAACCCAACCCGTAGAAGACGGCCGACAACGTGCCCTCGGGCAGGATGTCGAGCTCGTTGTCGTAGTCCAGGGACAGGTGCGAGACGTCATCGTTGATGCCGATGGTGAACCGCGCACGGGGGTTCTCGGCGGCGAGTTCGCGGTAGATGGCCGCAACCATCCCTGGCGTGAACTCCTTGCTGGACAGTCCATAGCGCCCGCCGATGACCCGAGGCATGCTGGCCCGCTCACCGCGCGAGTACGCCTCGCCCAGTGCCGCGACCACGTCCAGGTACATCGGTTCGCCGCCCGAGCCCGGCTCCTTGGTCCGGTCGAGGACGGCGATCCGCTGCGCGCTCGCCGGGATGGCCGCCATGACCTGCTCGGTCGGGAACGGCCGGTACAGCCGCAGCTGGACGACGCCGACCTTCTCACCCTGCGCGCACAGGTGGTTGACGGTCTCCACGACGGTCTCGGCCCCGGAGCCCATCACCACGGTGACCCGCTCCGCCTCGGGGTCGCCGTAGTACTCGACCAAGTGGTACTGGCGCCCGACCCGCGCCGCGAGCCGGTCCATCGCGCTCTGCACCGTGCCCGGAACCCGGGTGTAGTACGGGTTGACGGTCTCCCGCGACTGGAAGTACGTGTCGGGGTTCTGTGCGGTTCCCCGGATGATCGGGTGTTCAGGGGACAGCGCCCGGTCCCGGTGGGCGCGGACCAGCTCACTGGGCACCAGCGCGCGCAGGTCCTCATCGGTGAGCATCTCCAGGGTGTTCAGCTCGTGGCTGGTCCGGAAGCCGTCGAAGAAGTGCAGGAAGGGCACCCGCGATTCCAGGCTCGAGAGCTGGGCGACCAGCGCCAGGTCGTGCGCTTCCTGGACGGAGGCGCTGGACAGCAGGGCGAACCCGGTTTGGCGGACCGCCATGACGTCCTGGTGGTCCCCGAAGATCGACAACCCCTGTGCGGCGAGAGAGCGCGCCGCCACGTGGAAGACCGTGGAGGTGAGTTCACCGGCGATCTTGTACATGTTGGGGATCATCAGCAGCAGGCCCTGGCTGGCCGTGAAGGTGGTGCTCAGGGCGCCGCCCTGCAGTGCGCCGTGCATGGCGCCGGCCGCCCCGGCCTCGGACTGCATCTCGACGACGGTCGGCACGCTACCCCAGACGTTGGTGCGCCCGTGGGCCGCCCATTCGTCAGCCAGCTCCGCCATCGTCGAGGACGGGGTGATGGGGTAGATACTGCACAACTCGTTGAGGCGGAACGCCACGGACGCCGCCGCCTCGTTTCCGTCAATGATTGCTCGCTGGGTCACTGCGTCACCACTCCCGGCCGGTCTCGGGGATCATCTCGATCGCGTGGACGGGGCACTGCTCGGAGCAGGTGCCGCATCCCGTGCACTTCTCGTAGTCGTACTGGTACCGATGGCCCTTGCCGAGCTTGATGATGGCGTCCTCGGGGCAGGAGCCCAGGCAGCCGTCGCACTCGAAGCAGTTGCCGCAGGACAGGCAGCGCCGGGCCTCGTAGTCGGCCTGGCCTGCCGAGAGCCCGCCGACCACTTCATCGAAGGCCGAGACGCGGGCTTCCGGGTCGAGTTCAGGTTGGGCTCGCCGGTTGGCGTCCCCGAAGTACCACAGGTGCAGGCCCTCGTAGCCGATGACCGGGTGCTTCTGCTTGGGCGGCAAGGTCAGCTGGTTCAACCAGGCGTCGATGTTGCGCGCGGCCCGCTTGCCGTGGCCGACGCCGATGGTGACGGTGCGCTCGGAGGGTACGGCGTCCCCGCCGGCGAAAATGCCCGGCACGTCGGTCATCAGGGTGGTGGGGTCGACCGTGACGACGTCGCCGGAGAACCGCAGACCCGGGATGCCGTGCAAGAAGCCGGTGTCGGCCTCCTGGCCCAGGGCCAGGATGACCGTGTCCGCCTCGAGCTTCTCGAAGCGGCCGGTGCCCTGCGGCTTGCCGTTCTCGTCCAGCTCCATGATCTCGACGGTCAGGTCGGACTCTTCCATCGAGGAGATGGTCCGCAGCCAGTTCATCTTCACGCCTTCGCGTTCGGCCTCAGCGGCCTCGTCCGCGTGCGCGGGCATCTGCTCCTTGGTACGCCGGTACACCACAACCGTTTCGGTGGCTCCCAGCCGTCGAGCGACCCGGGCGGCGTCCATGGCGGTGTTGCCGCCGCCGTACACGGCGACTTTGCGTCCCATGATGGGGCGCTCACCGGAGGCTACGTCGCGCAGGAAACTGACGGCGTCGACGACCTTGCTCGCGTCGCGCGCGGGGATGTCGACCTTCTTGCTCAGGTGGGCGCCGACGGCGACGAAGACGGCGTCGAAGCCACCCTCGGTCTGTTCGGTCAAGAGATCCTTGACGACGTGCCCGTTCTTGATGACGACGCCCATGTCGGTGATCCGCTTGACCTCACCGTCGAGCACGGGGCGCGGCAACCGGTACTCGGGGATTCCGTAGCGCATCATGCCACCGGGTTGGTCGGAGCTGTCGCGGATCTCGACGCTGTGGCCGACCCGAGCCAGGTGGTAGGCCGCCGACAAGCCGGACGGACCGGCGCCGATGATCAAGACCTTGCGACCCGTGGGGACCGGCTTGTGGTCGAAGCTCCAACCCTTCTCCAGCGCGAGGTCGCCCAGGTACCGTTCGACGCCGTGGATGGACACCGCGCTGTCGAGGAACGCCCGGTTGCAGGCGCTCTCACACGGGTGATAACAGACCCGTCCGTGAATCGCCGGGAAGGGGTTGTCCGTGGTGAGTTGACGCCACGCGTCCTGGGCCTGGTCTGCCTTGACCAGGCGCAGCCACTCCTGGATGTTCTCTCCCGCTGGACACGCGTTGTTGCAGGGGGGGAGTAAATCCACGTAGATCGGCATCCGGGACCGGACCGGCGCGACGCGTCCTGCGCCTGCGGCCAGATCCGGTAGTCGCGTGATGTCGCGGGGGCTGTCAGCCATATCGGGCGATCCCTTCGGGTTGGTGCTGGCACGCCCGAACCTATCCGGCAAACGCCTCGCCCGACAGATGATGCGACGAAAAGTCGCATCCGGTTTGCCCGAAGAGCCCCCGCGGGCCCCAGGCGGGTCGCCCGACCGGGTCGGCGATGGCACCCCGCGCCAACGTCACCGCAGCACCTCGAGGGGGTGGCCCACTTGTACCAGAACAATGAACGCGGCGATGTTGGCACCCCGCGCCGACGGAGCGCCGACACAGGAGTGGGGTCAGTGGGGTCAGCGGCGGCTGCGGCGCAACAGGGCACACACGGCGGCGCGGACGACGCGGTCGTCGTCGTCCATCCCGCCGGGCGCGTCGTCCGAGATCGCATCGTCGGTCTCGACGAGGTACGCCGCTGCCGTCTGCAGGATGCAGCGCTGCGCATTGGAGAAGTACGCCCAGCCGGGCAGCAGCGCAAGCAGGTCATTGGCCAGCTGCGCGGTGGCTGGGCGGGACACAGTCGAGCGCAAGGATTCGACGAGTCCACTCAAGGACTCGGCCGGATCGTTGACGACGCCCTGATATCGGGCCATAAAGGGTGCCACGAAAGGCCACAGTGGCCCGACCTCACGCTCGAACCGCGCGATCGTCGGGTCGCTCATTACGCCGAGCTGTACCTGGCTGGTCAACGTCACACACGCTCCATTGCGAGTGGTCGTTTCGGGCATGAGTCCACGAGGTGAATTCGCGCACCGAAGGGCTGGCCCCAGGTTAACAAAACGTGGCTCGGATCACTAGATCCCAGCGGCGCATCTCGTCGCCGGAAGCTGTACATCGCGTGGATGACTCCTGAACGGCACGGTTTCTTCGGCCGCTAGGCTGCTGCCGTGACTGGACTGTGCAGAGTTGCGGTGGTGGGCGCGGCGGGGCGAATGGGCTCGACAGTGTGTCAAGCCGTTGAAACATCAGACGATCTGGAGCTGGTCGGCCGGTTCGACATCGGCGACGACCTGGGCGCACTCGACGGCGCGGACGTCGTGGTGGAGTTCAGTGTGCCTGCGGCCTCCTACCAGAACGTGCTCGCGTGCTTGGCCGCGGGCGCTCACGTCGTGGTGGGGACCACAGGCTGGGACGGCTCCCAGCTCGCCCGGCTCCAGGAAGCCGTGGCGACCTATCCGGGACAGGGGGTGCTCATCGCCCCGAACTTTGCGATCGGCGCCCTGTTGATGATGAGTTTCGCTCGGCAGGCGGCACGCTTCTATGAATCCGTCGAAATCGTGGAACTGCACCACCCGGACAAAGTCGATGCCCCCTCGGGCACCGCCGCCCGCACGGCCTCCTTGATCGCCGGCGCCCGGGCCGACGCCGGCCTCGGTCCGGTTCCGGACGCGACCACCACGGACCCGGCAGGGGCCCGGGGGGCCGACGTCGACGGCGTACGGGTGCATGCGGTCCGCCTCCGGGGCCTCGTCGCCCACCAGGAAGTGCTTTTCGGGGCCGCCGGCGAAGGCTTGAGCATCCGTCACGACTCGTTCGACCGGGTGTCCTTCATGCCCGGCGTCCTGGCCGCCGTCCGGGGGGTGTCCTCGCGCCCGGGACTGACGGTCGGTCTGGAGCACCTGCTCGGGTTGGCCTGAGCCCGGTCAGTGCGGCCGTCGGGCCGGGCTAGCAGCACCGGGACTGCGGATGGCGGTCCATGTCAGCGTATTTGGCGCGCCAGAACGACCGCTCATCCATCAGCGGGAGGTCCGGATGGCGCGCGCTCTGGTGGGCGGCGTACCGCTCGTAGGCGTCCGCGCCGAGGACGCCCCGGACGTACCACCGGATGGCGCCGACGACGCGGCGCACCCGGTGGTATCCGGAGCCGTCGGTGCGGGGGTCGCTCATCCGTGTCCTCGGCCGACGGGCGTCGGGTCCAGACCGGCCTCGCGCCACTGCGCATACACCTGCTGTTCGGCGGGTGTGGGAATGAACCCCTTCGGCGCAAAGATCCGCGACGGGGTGTCGGGTTCCTCGCTGGTCGGGAGCCCACCCGCGCGATAGGCCCGGTAGGAGGTCCACAGCGTGGCCCCGAAGACGATCAGCACCAGCGAGGCGTAGACGATGGACAGCGTCCCCTGGATGAACGTGTTGCGAATCACCGCCTCGATCGCCTCGGGGGTCTTGGCGGTCTGGAAGCTGGTCTTGCCGGCGGCTTTGGCGGCCTTGGCGGCGTCGTGAATGGCCCAGTAGCCGATCTTGGTGTCGCTGGAGAAGATCTTCTGATACGACGCGCTCATGGTGACCACGAGTACCCAGAACAGCGGTACGCCGGGAATCCAGGCCCAGCGGAACAGGCCTTTCTTCATCACGATGGTGAAGATGACACACAGGGCGATTCCGGCCAATAGCTGATTGGCGATCCCGAACAGCGGGAAGAGCATGTTGATTCCGCCCAAGGGGTCCGTGACGCCCATGTAGAGAATGGATCCCCAGCCGAGCACCACGATGAACGAGCAGAGCCAGGCGCCCACCCGCCAGGACGGGTCCCGGAAACGACGCAGTGCGGGCACGTTCCCGATGGCATCGGAGAACATGAATCGGGCTACGCGGGTGCCGGCGTCGATGGTCGTGAGGATGAACAGAGCCTCGAACATGACCGCGAAGTGGTACCAGAAGGCCTTCATGCCCGCCCCGCCGAACACCGTCATGACCTCGGACATCCCGAACGCCAGGGTCGGTGCGCCCCCGGTGCGCGAAATGATCGTCCGCTCACCCACGTCGCTCGCCGCCTGAGCCACCACGGCGGGGTCGATGTTCGGCAGCGGCACCCCCGCGGGATTGACCAGTCCCAGACCATTGGCGTACGCCGCCGCGGTCGCCGGGGTGGGTACCGCCGCGCCGCCGCCGGTGACCCCGGCGGGCGCGTTCATGATGAAGTACAGGTGCTGGTCGATGATGCAGGCCGTCACCAGCGCCATGATCGCCACGAACGACTCGGTGAGCATTCCGCCGTACCCGATGATCCGCGCCTGGGACTCCTTCTCGATCAGCTTGGGTGTGGTCCCCGAACTGATCAGCGCGTGGAAGCCCGATATGGCGCCACACGCAATGGTGATGAACAGGAAGGGGAACAGGCTGCCCGCAAAGGCAGGTCCGGTCCCGGTCGAGGCGAACGTCGTCACCGCCGGCATCTGGATCTCGGGCCGGGTCACCAGGATGCCGATGGCGAGCAGGACGATCGTGCCGACCTTCATGAAGGTGCTCAGGTAATCGCGGGGGGCCAGGAGGAGCCAGACCGGCAGGATGGAAGCCGCGAAACCGTACGCCGCCAGCCACAGTGCCAGCGACGGCTTGCTGAGGGTGAACACCGAGGCCCACGACGACTCGGCGACCCACCGGCCGGCGATGATGGCCACCAGGAGCAGCCCCACCCCGATGACCGAGACCTCGGTGACCTTCCCGGGGCGCAGATAGCGCAAGTAGACGCCCATGAACAGGGCTATCGGAATGGTCATCGCGATGGAGAAGACACCCCAGGGGCTCTCGGCCAGCGCGCCGATGACCACGACGCCGAGGACGGCGATCAGGATGATCATGATGGTGAGCACCCCCAGGATCGCCGCCCAGCCTCCCACGGGACCGAGTTCATCCCGCGCCATCTGACCAAGGCTGCGACCGCGCCGCCGGATCGAGAAATGCAACACCATGTAGTCCTGCACGGCCCCGGCCAGGATTACTCCGACGATGATCCAGATGGTTCCGGGTAGATAGCCCATCTGGGAGGCGAGCACGGGACCCACCAGGGGGCCCGCTCCCGCGATCGCGGCGAAATGGTGCCCGTACAGAACACGGCGGTCGGTCGGCATGAAGTCTTTGCCGTTGTCGAATTCTTCGGCCGGGGTCGCACGTTCGTCGCGTGGCTGCAGAATCTTGCGTTCGATCAACCGTGCGTAGAACCGAATAGCAATGATGTAGCTGCCGACCGCAGCCATGACGAACCACATGGAGTTCACGTGTTCGCCGCGGACGATGGCGATCATCGCCCAGCCGATCGCCGCGAGGAGGGCGATAACGACGAAGACCACCTTGCTGCGCGGCGTGAGGACGTCCGGTTCCACCACCGCCACCGGAGGTAACTGGGGATCCGTCGTGATGGTGCGAATTTCGGTGCCGACGGCCATGGGCCCTCCTGAATCTCGCTGAAACGCCGAATGTGATGGCCGAAATCAGAACACTCGCCACCCCGGAGATCTCCCGGTCTTGAGGCAACCGTAGGCACGGCGACGGGCTTCGGCATGTCGACTCGCCCGTGAGCGTCGCGGGGCGTCCCGCGTCCCGCCTTCTGCGTTCCACAGTCCGACGACTCCGGTCCGATCTCGTCACGAACCATCGACGTGGGGCCGCTAGGCGGCGTACGATTTTGTCCAGCAATAGCGGGTTATGCCCCAAACACCGGCGAGTGCGCCAGGCGGTCTCAATCGTCGCCCGGTGGCTGCGACTAGGGCTTGGGCGAGTCGTTGCGCCTCTCGTCGTGTGACAGGCTTGTGCGCATCTTGCCGCAAGCTGTCATGCCTCCCGTAGACTGCGCTCATGTACGGCAACGACTTCATCGACCCTGACACCCCGCTCAATGCGGCCGAGACGGGCGAGTACGCCGAGGCCGTGGAGGCAGCGGCCGCCGCGGATCGCACGGACGAGCTGGCATCGTTCGATCAATTGATCGAGGCGGACCAGCGCATCGAGCCTCGGGACGCCATGCCCGACGGCTATCGCCGAACCCTCATCCGACAAATCGCCCAGCATGCCCACTCCGAGATCATCGGCATGCAGCCCGAGGGGAACTGGATCACCCGGGCACCCTCGCTGCGGCGCAAGGCGATCCTGATCGCCAAGGTGCAGGACGAGGCCGGTCACGGCCTATACCTGTACAGCGCTGCTGAGACCCTGGGGGTGGATCGGGCAGAACTGCTCGACCTGCTCCACGCGGGGAAGCAGAAGTACTCCTCGATCTTCAATTACCCGACGCTGACCTGGGCCGATAACGGCGCCATCGGTTGGCTGGTGGACGGTGCCGCGATCATGAACCAGGTGCCGCTCTGCCGCTGCTCGTTCGGCCCGTATTCGCGCGCGATGATCCGGGTCTGCAAGGAAGAGTCGTTCCACCAGCGACAGGGATTCGAGATCCTGTGGACCCTGATGCGCGGCACTCCCGCCCAGCAGGAGATGGCTCAGGACGCCACGAACCGGTGGTGGTGGCCCGCGCTGGCGATGTTCGGCCCGCGGGACAGCGGCGAGCACGCCGTCGAGGGCGGACACACCGCCCAATCCATGGCGTGGGGAATCAAGCGGTTCAGCAACGACGATCTCCGCCAGAAGTTCGTCGACATGACCGTCCCGCAGGCCCTGAAGCTGGGGGTCAAGCTGCCTGACCCCGAGCTGAAGTGGAACCCCGACCGGGGGCACTGGGACTTCGGTGAGATCGACTGGGACGAGTTCTGGCGTGTCATCAAGGGCGATGGTCCGTGCAACGCCGAACGCATGTCGCACCGGATCCGCGCGCACAACGAAGGTGAGTGGGTCCGCGAGGCGGCCAACGTCTACGCGGACAAGCAGGCCCGTAAGAACTCGAAGCGAGGACATGCCGCATGAGCGAGATGCCGCACACCACGAACGACCGGACCTGGCCCCTGTGGGAGGTGTTCGTCCGAGGCAAGCGTGGGCTCTCCCACGTACACGCCGGATCGCTGCACGCTCCCGACGGCGAGATGGCCCTGCGCAACGCCCGTGACCTGTACACCCGGCGCCAAGAGGGCGTCTCCCTGTGGGTGGTGCGCTCCAGCGACATCGTGGCCACCAGCCCGCAGGAGCGAGACTCCTTCTTCGACCCGTCCGCGGACAAGGTCTACCGGCATCCGACGTTCTACGACGTACCGGAAGACGTGGAGTACCTGTGAGCATGGACATCGACTACGCGAACGTGCAGCCGGGGGCAGCGCCCCCACAGCCCAAGGAACTCAGCGGCGATGAGTTGACCGCGCGGTACATCCTGCAACTCGCCGATGACGCGATGGTGTACAGCCAGCGGCTGGGGGAGTGGATCGCCAACGCCCCCCAGATCGAAGAGGACATGGCGCTGGCCAACGTCGCCCTCGACCTGTTGGGTCAGGTACGCCCGCTCTACAGCCGGGTGGGTGAGCTGGACGGGACGGGGCGGACCGAGGACGACATCGCCTACTTCCGGGGCGAGCGTGAGTACTACAACGTGCATCTCGTGGAGCAGGAGTGCGGCGACTTCGCCGACGAGATGGCGCGGATGCTGTGGTTCTCCGCGTACCAGCTCGAGCTGTACCGCGCCTTGATGCAGTCCAGCGATGCGACGCTGGCGGGTGTCGCGAGCAAGGCCGTCAAGGAGGTCGAGTACCACCGTGACCACGCCACCCAGTGGGTGCTGCGGCTCGGAGACGGCACCCACGCCTCGCACGAGCGCATGCAGGCTGCCTTGGAGCGGACGAAGGGATTCATCCCCGAGGTGTTCGCGGACGACCCGGTCAGTGTCAACGCCGCCGCATCAGGCGTCGGGGTGCTGCCCTCCAGCCTGCGCGAGGCAGCCACGGCCTACGTCGCCAGTGTGGTTGAACGCGCCACATTGACCATGCCCGATGCGGAGCCCAGCTGGCGCTCGCGGGGAGGCCGGGAGGCGATGCACTCGACGCCGATGGGGTATCTGCTGGCAGAGATGCAGCACATCGCGCGTTCGCACCCCGGAGCCACTTGGTGACGGCGACGGTGAGCACCCCGGAGGTTCTGGACGTGGAGGCCGCCGTCGCCGACATCGCGGACCCCGAGATTCCCGTGCTCACGCTCGGCGATCTCGGCATCGTTCGTGAGGTGCGCGTCGACGAGGCGGCCGGGACGGCGTACGTCGCCCTGACCCCGACGTATTCCGGCTGCCCGGCCACGCGGATGATCGAGGAACTGGTGATCCACGTCGTACGCAAGGCGGGCCTGACCCCCCAGGTCGAGACCCGCCTCACGCCGGCCTGGACCACGGACTGGATCAGCGAGCGCGGCAGGGCTCGGCTGAAGGAGTTCGGCATCGCCCCGCCTGGGGAGAAGCCCGAGCCCGAAGGCTCACAGTTGTTGACCCTGACAGTGCGGCAGGTCGCCTGCCCCCTGTGTGGCAGCAACGACACCGAGGAGATCTCACGGTTCGGTTCGACGGCGTGTAAAGCCCTGCGGCGCTGCCGCAGCTGCCGCGAACCCTTCGACGAATTCAAGGCGATCTGATGAATACCCTGACCAGCCCCACCAAGCACCGGGCGCGTTTCCACTCGTTGACCGTCACCAACGTCGAACGACTCACCGACAATGCCATCGCGGTGTCGTTCGGCCTGGATGACGACATGTTCGAGGAGTACGCCTTCGAGCCGGGACAGCACCTGACCTTGCGCGCGGAGATCAACGGCCAGGACGTCCGTCGGTCGTATTCGATCTGTCGGTCCCGCGCCGACGCGCTCGCCCGGCGAGAACTTCGGGTCGCTGCGGCGCGCGTGGCCGGCGGGATCATGTCGAATTGGCTCAACGACACGATCAAGGTCGGCGACACCATTGAGGTGATGACGCCCACGGGCAGCTTCACCTGCCCGACCGACGCGCAGGCCACCAGGCACCACGTGGCGATCGCCGGTGGTTCGGGTATCACACCGGTGCTGTCGCTGCTGAAGTCGGCGCTAGAGGAAGAGCCGAACAGCAGCGCCACGCTCATCTTCGGCAACCGGCACACCGCCTCGATCATGTTCCTGGAAGAACTGGAGGACCTCAAGAACGCCTATCCGGCACGCTTCCAGCTGATCAACGTGTTGGATCAAGAGGCCACCGACGTCGAGCTGTTCTCGGGCATGCTCAACAAGGAGCGTCTCACCGCGATCGTCGACGGGCTCATTCCGGTGCCGACCGTGGACGAGTGGTACCTGTGTGGTCCTTTCCCGATGGTCGAGGGAGCCCAGCAACTGCTGGAGGAACGCGGCGTACCCACCGCCAAGATCCACCATGAGCTGTTCCGGGTGGACGGTCAGGACGACCCCGAGCCGGTGATCGAGATCGACACTTCCGCGCCGCCGGAGGCGATCGTGACCGTCAACCTCGATGGCCGGACCACCGTGGTCGAGATGCCGAGCAAGGCCGAGTCCATCCTGGCCGCGACGCTGCGGGCGCGCCCCGATGCGCCGTACGCCTGCAAGGGCGGGGTCTGCGGCACCTGCCGGGCCCGTTTGGTTGAGGGTGAGGTCACCATGACCCGCAACTACGCGCTCGAACCCGAGGAGATCGCGGCGGGGATCGTGCTGGCTTGCCAGGCACACCCGGTCACCGAGAAGGTCGTCCTGGACTACGACGCCTGAGCGAGCTCACCGCCGTACTCACCGCCGTACTGTGCAACGCCCCTGGGTCACCGGTCCGGGGGCGTTGTGTCATGCGGGTGGGTCAATTGGTCCCTCCCGGCGGGCCCAGGACGTGGCTCGAAAGGACCCGTGATCGGTGGCGGCAACCAGCTTCCATGCAGCCGGATCGATCTCCGGGAAGTGGGCATCCCCTTCGGGAGAGCCGGGGATCTCGCTGAGCTCCAGGCGATCGGCCACGGGCAAGGCCTGGCGATAGACCTGCGCGCCCCCGATGACCATCACGTCATCCCCGCCCGGCAAGCCCGCAGCGGCGTCTAAGGCCTCGGCCAGGCTGTGGCAGACCAGCACCCCGTCCACTGCTGCATGCCGATCGTGGGTGAGCACGACCGTCGATCGCCCCGGCAGTGGGCGCCCGATGGCCTCGAACGTCCGCCGTCCCATCACCACCGGATGCCCCATCGTCAGGGCCTTGAAGTGCCGCAGGTCCTCAGGCACGTGCCAGGGCATCCGGCCGCCGGCACCGATGACGCGATTGCGGGCGTACGCCGCCACGACGGTGACCCGGTAACCCCGGTCTCCCAGGGGGGCGGGCCGCGTCTCGTCCGTGGTTGCGGTGTCCATGTGAGATCACGCTACACAGCGATGGGCGCGACGATCCGTGGGTGCGGGTCATAGCCGATCACCGTGACGTCCTCGATCTCGAAGTCGTCGATACCCCGACGCTGCGGGTTCAGGGCCAGTCGGGGCAGCGGCCGCGGCTCGCGCGAGAGTTGCAGCCGGGCCTGCTCCAGGTGATTGGCGTAGAGGTGGGCATCACCCAGGGTGAGGATGAACTCACCGACATCGAGGTCGCTGACCTGGGCGATCATATGCGTCAGCAGGGCATAGGAGGCGATGTTGAAGGGCACGCCGAGGAACACGTCCGCACTTCGCTGGTACATCTGGCAGGACAGCCGCCCCTGCGCCACGAAGAACTGGAAGACCATGTGGCACGGCGGCAACGCCATGGCGTCCAGATCCGCCACGTTCCACGCCGACACGATGTGTCGACGGGAGTCGGGGTTCTCACGGATCGAGCGCAGCACGGCGGCGATCTGGTCGATCTGTCGGCCGTCCGCGGTGGGCCACTGCCGCCACTGATGTCCGTACACGGGGCCGAGATCGCCATCGGGTCCAGCCCACTCATCCCAGATCGTGATGTTCTGCTCCTGCAGCCAACGCACGTTGCTCTCGCCGCGCAGGAACCAGAGGAGTTCGCCGACGACGGAGCGCAGGTGCACCCTTTTGGTCGTCACGAGGGGAAAGCCTGCCTGCAGGTCGAAGCGCAGCTGGTGACCGAAGATCGCGCGGGTGCCGGTGCCGGTCCGGTCCTGCCGGGGTACGCCGTCGTCGAGGATCCGCTGCATGAGGTCCAGGTACTGCTGCACCAGGCCACGGTAACCGAGGCACCGAGCAAGCATCGGTCGCGTCGATCCCCGGCCGTGACGAAAACGTGATCTTGGTCGATTCGTACTTAAGTGATTGAGCGCGTAACATTTATCTCGTCATCAACGATGACGCCAAAGAATCGCGGTGCTGCCCGAACCCCCGAGCGGGCAGCACCGCGATCTTTGCGTTGGGGGCGTCGGCGCGGGCCGGGGTTCGGGGACCCGATAGCGTAGGGCCCATGCCCAGCCAGCCCCCCGTGCGCGCCCTGCGTACCGACTCAGTCTTCGGACGGGTGCTCACCGCGATGGTCACCCCGTTCCGCCCCGACGGCAGCCTCGACGTCGAGGCTGCCGAGAAGCTGGCCTGCTGGCTGGTGGACCAGGGCAACGAGGGACTGGTGGTGAACGGCACCACCGGTGAGGCACCGACCACGACGGACGCAGAGAAGACCGACATCATCCGCGCAGTCTCGGCGGCCGTCGGTGATCGCTGCACGATCGTCGCCGGTGTGGGTACCAACGACACGGCACACACCGTGGAGTTGGCGCGCCAGGCCGAGCGAGCCGGGGCCGACGGCGTGCTGGTTGTCACGCCGTACTACAACAAGCCTCCCCAGGAGGGCTTGATCGCGCACTTCACAGCGGTGGCCGACGCCACCGAGTTGCCGAACATCCTGTATGACATCCCCGGTCGCAGTGGGATCCCGATCGCTGTGGACACGCTGATCCGGCTGAGCGAGCATCCCCGGATCTGTGCGGTCAAGGACGCCAAAGGCGACTTCTGGGCCGCCACCGAGGTCATGAGGGCCACGGACCTGGCGTGGTATTCCGGCAACGACGGCGACAATCTGCTGCACCTCGCGCAGGGAGGCGTGGGGCTGATCGGGGTCACCTCCCACGTGGCTTCGCCGCAGTACGCGCGGATGATCGCCGCCGTCGACGCAGGAGACCTGGCGGGGGCGCAGCAGATTCATCGCGACCTCGTGCCGGCCGTCAACGCCGTCATGAACATCACCCAGGGAGCCATCATGAGCAAAGCCGCGCTGGTCGAGTTGGGGGTGCTGGCGCATCCCACGGTCCGGCTCCCCTTGATCGAGGCGACGCCAGAGCAGCGTGTCCGGCTGCGCGACGGGCTTGTCGCCTCGGGGCTGTTGTGAGCCACCCGCACCCCGAGCTGAGTGATCCGGGGCCGCTGGCGCCCGGGGGTGTCCGGATCGTGCCGCTGGGCGGGCTGGGTGAGGTCGGGCGCAACATGACGGTGCTGGAGCACCGGGGGCGGTTGCTGATCGTCGACTGCGGCGTGCTCTTTCCGGAGGACCACCACCCGGGTGTCGACCTGATCCTGCCCGACTTCTCCTACGTCGCGGATCGGCTCCAGGACGTCGAGGCGATCGTGCTCACCCACGGCCACGAGGATCACATCGGTGCGGTGCCCTATTTGCTGCGCCTCAAGCCCGACATCCCGCTGCTCGGCTCGACGCTGACGCTGGCGCTCGTGGAGGCCAAGCTGAAGGAGCACCGCATCACGCCGTACACCCTGGGCGTGGTGGAGGGGCAGCGGGAGCGGCTGGGCGCTTTCGACTGCGAGTTCCTGGCCGTGAACCACTCGATCCCCGACGCCCTCGCGGTCGCGATCCGGACCGAGGCGGGGACCATCCTGCACACCGGCGACTTCAAGATGGACCAGCTTCCTCTCGACGGCCGGCTGACGGACCTGCGAGGTTTCGCCCGCCTGGGAGAAGAGGGTGTCGACCTGTTCATGGTCGACTCCACCAACGCCGAGGTGCCGGGCTTCACGATGCCGGAGCGGGACATCTTCCCGGCCATCGAACGGGTTTTCCACAAGGCGTCCCGGCGGATCATCGTGGCCTGCTTCGCCTCGCACGTGCACCGGGTGCAGCAAGTCCTGGATGCGGCGCAGGAGTATGGGCGCAAGGTGGCCATCGTCGGCCGGTCGATGGTGCGCAACATGGGTATTGCCGAGGAACTCGGGTACCTCAATGTGCCGGACGGATTGGTGGTGGATTTCAAGAGGCTGGACGATTACCCCCAGCATCAGCAGGTCCTCATCTGCACGGGCTCGCAGGGTGAGCCGATGGCGGCGCTGGCTCGGATGGCCAACCGCAACCACAAGATCGAGGTCGGGCCGGGCGACACCGTGGTCTTGGCCTCCTCGCTCATTCCGGGCAACGAGAACGCGGTGTATCGGGTCATCAACGGCCTGATGCGGCTGGGCGCCCACGTCGTGCACAAGAGCAACGCGCGAGTGCACACCTCCGGACACGCGAGTGCGGGCGAATTGCTGTATTGCTACAACGTGGTTCGTCCCGGCTACGTGATGCCCATCCACGGTGAGTGGCGTCATCTGGTCGCCAACGCGCAATTGGCCGAAGCGACCGGGGTGGCCCGGGAGAACATCATGCTGGCCGAGGATGGTGTGGTCGTCGACCTCGTCGAGGGCCGGGCGGCGATCGCTGGTGCTGTCGAATGCGGGTACGTCTACGTTGACGGGTCGAGCGTCGGGGCCACGGACGAAGCGCTGCTCAAAGACCGGCGCATTCTGCGCGACGAAGGCTTCATCACGGTCATTGTGGCCATCGACGCCTCTTCCGGCAGCATCTCCTCCGGGCCGGAGATCCTGGCGCGCGGGTTTGCTGAAGACGAGGCGGTGTTCAGCAACGTCGAGCCGGCCATCAAGGCCGCGATCGAGGAAGCGACCGCGCGGGGGGTCACCGACTCTCATCAGCTTCAGCAGGTCATCCGCCGGGCGGTCGGCAGCTGGGTGGGTGGGAAGCTGCGTCGGCGTCCCATGATCATCCCGGTGGTCATCGAGGTCTGACGGAAGCCGACAACCGGGGCACAGTCCGCCCAGGCGCCCGAGTCATCCGGTGAGCGAGATGAACCACACCGCCGCGGCGGCACATCCCACGGCGAACAAGACACTGACGAAGGTGCCGATGATGAACCGTTCGGCGCCTCGCCCATCGGGAGCGGATAGCTCGGGATAGCGGGCCAGCCCCTTGATGACGAGCACGATCGCGAGGGTCTCCTTCCAGCCAGCCAGCACGGCGGCGTACACCGCTAGTCGCTCCAACATGCCGATCCACGTGCCGCCGCGCAGGGTCGTCGGCGGTGCGGGGGCCAGGGTGGGTAGTTCGGCGTCGCGTCGCTGGATGTACCGGAAGACCGCACGGACCAATGGACTGCCCGCTCCCACCGCCGCCGCCCCGATTGCGACGACGATCGCGACGTCCAGCAGCGCTGCCCAGATGGACGTCATGGCCGCAGGCATTCATCGAGCAGAGTCGCGCACAGCCCGATGCCGCGCACGCCCTCGTCGTAGCCCGCACGTCGCAGGCGCTGGCTCACCGCCGACGGACTGATGCCCAGCCGACCCGCCAGGCTCCGGCCCGATTCGCCACGGTCTCGTCCCTCCACGACGTCCCATCCTTCCCCAGTGCGTCTCTGAAACAGCCCAGCCAGGAGCCATAGCGCGCTCTCGGCCAGCTCGACCCGATCAAGACCACTGGTCGGTTCGGCGTCCGACCCGGCCACGCCGTCGCTGCGATCCTGAGCAGGACCGTAGGTGGCCCCACCGACAACCCCCGGACCAGGCTCGTTCCAGGAGTCGCGGGCTCCCGGACGCGGGCCCCGGACGGCCACGTGGACGGGGGAGCGCCGGGATGCCTCAACGGCCTCACGCGCGGCGATGAAGGCCGGGCCGCGCCCTGCACGGGTGCTCACGGGCAACGGAGTTTGCACCGCACCCACGCCCACGCCCACTCGCCAGGACCCGCTCCGCAGGAGGTGTTCAACGACTTCGACGACGGAGCGGCCATCGGCCAGCACGCCTTGAATCTCGTCGCCGACTGTTCGTTCGAACTCCACCAGGGGGGCCAGGCTCGGGGAGGCTGCCAGCCGATCGAGCGCGGCCGGTACGGCGTCGGGCCCCCGCCGGCTTCCGCGTTGATCTGCGGTCACGACGAGGACCCAGCTGGTGAGGGTGGATGGCTGCACGTCCGCTAGTGTAGCCACATGACTTCATGTGAATAGATGTAGCTTCAAAGCTTCACCTAGTCGGTCGTGGGGTTGGGCCATCCGGGGCGGCGATCGCCTGGGCGGCCTACCCAGGATGCCCGCCCGTCGGCGTGGCCGCCGCGGGTTGTCGGTGGCTTCTCGTACTGTCGGTTTCGTGGCCACACGTCCAACATCCTCTCCGCCGCGGCAGCGGCGCGGTTTGACCGGTGGGGGCCCGCGGGCGGCCTCCTCGCGTCCCCCCGGGCGCGCCAAGGCTTCGCCGGGCGCCGCCCGCCCCGATGGCGGCACCCTTCAGTGGCCGCTGCGTGCGGCCCGAGGGGCGTGGATGGGCATGGCCACCTTGACGGGCCAGATGGCCCGCAGAGCGGGTCGCAGCGTCGTGGAGATCGAGCCTGAACACCGCCGTGACGGGCTGGGCTTGACTCTCCTCGCCGGTTCGGTGGTCATCGCCACCCGGGAATGGTGGGGACTGCCCGGCGCCGCGGGCGCGGCGATCCACGCCGTCGCTGCGGGCACCTTCGGGCGGGTGGCTCTGGTGCTCCCCCTACTCCTGCTCGCCCTAGGCGTGCGTCTGCTGCGGGCACCCCAAGGTCGTCAGGGGAGCAACCGGATCGGTGTCGGCCTGACAGCGCTGATGTTCGCCAGCTGCGGTCTCGTCCACATCGCTGCGGGTGTCCCCGCCCCTCACCAGGATCTGGAGGCCACTCGGGACGGGGGTGGGGTGATCGGGTATCTCGCCTCCATCCTGCCGATGGCTTCGCTGCGGGAATGGGGGGCGGTCCCGCTTCTTCTCCTGCTCGGGATCTTCGGCATTCTGGTGCTCACCGCAACACCCGTGCATCGCATTCCGGAGCGGGTCTCCCGCGGATACCGTCACCTCTTCGGCATGGACGCCCCGACGACCGCGAGCGGCGCCGACGCCCCCGACGTGCCCTCGGGCGCGCCCGCCTCGACTGCATCCAGGCAGCGGCGCGCGCTGGCCGGGTCTGACCCCGACATGGAAGGTCGAAACGGCGACGAGGCATTCGAACAGGCGGCACAGGTACACCGGGCTCGCGGACGGCTGCTACGTGGTGTCGCGGGCATGGCCGGCCGGGCGGGTAGGGCCGGCAGTCGGCCCGACCCCGCCGCGCCGACGGTCGATCACCACCCGTCCCCACCGCCCACCTCCGCCCGAACCGCGGCGACCGCGCCGGCGCCCGAGTCGATGCCGGACGGGCCCGAGACGCACGACGTGACCGCTGGCCAGGAGTCCCATCTGGGGGCTGGTGCGGGTGCCCGGTTCGACGACCGGGTGGACGGGGCGTCCGCCGCCCAGGAGGCGTCGGCGACGATCGCCGTCGAGAGTCCGGTGACCGACTCGAACCCTGCGCCGGTCGCACCGATCACCGAGCCGCTGCCGACCCGCGCCGAGCAACTCGCCCTGTCGGGTGATGTCGCCTACACCCTGCCGGACCAGGCCATCCTCGAGCCCGGAACCCCGCACAAGACGCGCAGCGCCGCCAACGACCGCGTCGTCGAATCGCTGACCACCGTGCTCGACCAGTTCGGTATCGACGCCCAGGTCACCGGCTTCTCGCGCGGTCCCACGGTGACCCGCTACGAGGTGGAGCTTGGCCCGGGCGTCAAAGTCGAGCGGGTCACGGCACTGAGCAAGAACATCGCGTACGCCGTGGCCTCCGCGGAGGTGCGGATCCTGTCGCCGATCCCGGGGAAGTCGGCGATCGGCATCGAGATCCCGAACGCCGACCGGGAAAAGGTCAGCCTCGGCGACGTCCTGCGCAGCCAGGTGGCTCGGCTCAACCCGCACCCCATGGTGATGGGCGTCGGCAAGGACGTCGAGGGTGGCTATGTGATCGCCAACCTGGCCAAGATGCCGCACCTGTTGGTCGCCGGCGCCACCGGTTCGGGCAAGTCCAGCTTCGTGAACTCGATGATCACCTCGATTCTGATGAGGTCGACTCCCGAGGAGGTGCGTCTCATCCTGGTCGACCCCAAGCGGGTCGAGCTCACGGCGTACGACGGCATCCCTCACCTGATCACGCCCATCATCACCAGCCCCAAGAAGGCCGCGGAGGCACTGCAGTGGGTTGTCCGTGAAATGGACGCCCGGTACGACGACCTGGCTGCTTTCGGGTTCAAGCACCTTGACGACTTCAACCGAGCGGTGCGCGCGGGATCGATCACGCCGCTGCCGGGATCGCAGCGGGTGCTCACTCCCTACCCGTATCTGCTGGTCGTCGTTGATGAGCTCGCCGATCTCATGATGGTCGCCCCACGGGACGTCGAAGACTCGATCGTGCGGATCACCCAGCTGGCCCGAGCTGCGGGAATCCACCTGGTCCTGGCCACCCAACGACCGTCGGTGGATGTCGTGACGGGCCTCATCAAGGCGAACGTGCCGTCGAGAATGGCCTTCGCGACCTCGTCCCTGGCCGACTCCCGCGTCGTGCTCGACATGCCGGGGGCCGAGAAACTGATCGGCCAGGGCGACGCGCTCTTCCTCCCGATGGGCAAGAGCAAACCCATGCGGGTGCAGGGGGCCTGGGTCACCGAAAGCGAAGTCGCGCACGTGGTCAAGCATGTGACTCAGCAGCTCAAGCCGACGTACCGCCAGGACGTCACGGTCGCCGCCGCGCGCAAGCAGGTTGACGAGGACATCGGTGACGACCTGGATCTCGTGGTGCAGGCCGCCGAACTCATCATCGGCATGCAGTTCGGGTCCACCTCCATGCTCCAGCGAAAACTGCGGGTGGGTTTCGCCAAGGCCGGACGACTCATGGACCTCCTGGAGACGCGGGGAGTGGTCGGCCCCTCGGAGGGTTCCAAGGCGCGCGATGTCCTGGTCAAACCCGAGGATCTCCCCGAAACGCTGGCCGGCTTGCGCGGCGACCCGCCGGCCCAGTCGCCTGGGTCGGCGGCCGCTCAACCCGGCGTTCGGGACAGCGCCGGTACCTACTCCCGGGATGTACTGGCCGAGGGCTCGACGGGGCCGGGGTGGTCGGAGACCGTCGGCGAGGCATCGGGAGACGACGGCGAGGACGCCTGGTCGCTGACGGGGCGATCGTGACGACCTCGTCCGGCGAACACCCCGCTAGAGAGCGGCATCACCCGCGCGCGGCGCGGGGATCGCGGAGTCGGGGACTGCGCGCGTGGCTGCCGTTGACCTTGGCGGTTGCCACGGTGATCAGTGGCTGCGCGGGGATCCAGCCCGATCCCCGCGTGGCGGTGGCCTCCTCGCCGGGGGGCGCATCAGCGAAACGGCTGAGCGCTGACGACCTCCGCAAGGACTTCGAGGACTTCGCCGCCAAGTTGCCCGGTGAGGTCGCGCTCGCCTGGGCGGCCGTGGGCAGTCGGCACGAGGTCCAATCCTTGGGCTCGGTCCGCGATGAGGCCGCGTGGTCGACCGCCAAGGTGCCCCTGGGCGTGGCGCGGCTTCGGCTGGCGGGGGGCAAGCTGAACGACAAGACCAGCGAGGTCCTGCGCCGGGCGATCACCCGATCGGACAATGCCGCCGCGAAGACCCTGTGGCAGGGATTGGGCACGCCCCAGCAGGCTGTTGCGCTGATGGGCAAAGTGGTCCGCGACGCCGGCGACGAAGCGACGAGCTTCAACACCGCGGAGTTTGGTTTATCCCCTTGGACGGTACCCAACCAAGCCCAGTTCGCTGCCGGGCTGCCGTGCATCCCGGATGGCCCCAGTGTGCTCGATCTGATGGACGAGGTGATCCCACAGCAGAGCTGGGGGCTGGGCAAGACCGGGCTTCCGGCCCAGTTCAAGGGCGGGTGGGGGATCGGTCCCCACGGGCTGCTGGTGCGTCAGCTCGGCGTGTTGACGACCAGTGACGGCGGACAGATCGGTGTGGCAATCGCCACCATGCCGCACACCAAGACGACGAGCGTGGCCGAATCGAACATGGACGCCGTCGCGAGCTGGATCGCCGGTCGGCTGGGACCCGCCGATGCCGGCCGGTGCACGTGATCGCTGCCGTCCGGAGCCGGGGTGAGCGCCCCGTAGAGTGGGCCTATGGTCTCCGGCGCTGCCTCGAATCGTTCGGTGGCGCTCGTGAGCCTGGGGTGTGCGCGTAACGATGTGGACGGCGAGGAACTCGCCGCACACCTGGAACGCGAAGGCTGGACGGTGGTGACCGACCCAGCGGACGCGGCCGTCGCCCTGATCAACACCTGCGGCTTCATCGAGGCCGCCAAGAAGGACTCGATCGACGCCGTCCTCGAAGCGGCCGAGCTCAAGAACGGCGCCACCACCCGAGCCGTGGTGGCGGTGGGCTGCCTAGCCCAGCGGTACGGGCGGGAGCTCGCCCAGGAGCTGCCGGAGGCGGACGCCGTACTGGGCTTCGATGCGTATCCCGAGCTGTCGCAGCGTTTGGACGCCGTCCTGCGCGGTGAGCCAGTGCCCTCGCACGAGCCGAGGGATCGTCGTACCTTGCTGCCGGTCACACCCGTGGACCGCCCGCGTCGAGCCGCCAGGATGTCCATCCCTGGCCACCAGCATGCACACCACCACCACCACGATCAGGCCCAGGACCACGGGCACGGGCATGAGCACGGGCATGAGCATGAGCATGAGCATCGGGGCCTGCCGGCCCCAGAGCACCCGGAGGACACCGGGCCTCGACGGTCGCCGTACCTGATCACCCGGCGGCGCCTGGACGATCGTCCGTGGGCCCCCCTGAAGATCGCCAGCGGCTGCGACCGTCGATGCACCTTCTGCGCCATTCCTTCCTTCCGCGGATCTTTCGTCTCCCGTCCCGCCGACGACATCGTTGCCGAGGCGGCCTGGCTGGCGGACCAGGGGGTCCGCGAAGTGATGCTGGTCAGTGAAAACAGCACGTCGTATGGCAAGGACCTCGGTGACCTCGGCGCCCTGGAGAAGCTCCTGCCGCGGCTGGCGACCCAGACCGGGCTGGACCGCATCCGGGTGTCGTACCTGCAGCCGGCCGAGATCCGGCCGGCCCTGGTGGAGGCGATGAGTCGCACCGACCGGGTGATGCCGTACTTCGACCTGTCGTTCCAGCATGCCAGTCCCACCGTCCTGCGGCGCATGCGCCGATTCGGATCGACCGAGGCGTTCCTCGGACTACTCGCCGAGATCCGCGCGATGTCACCGGCGGCGGGTATTCGCTCCAACGTCATCGTCGGCTTCCCCGGCGAGACCGAGCAGGATCTCGCCGAGCTGGAAGCCTTCCTGATCGGGGCACGCCTGGACGCGGTGGGGGTATTCGGCTACTCCGACGAGGACGGCACGAGCGCCGCCGAGCTGCCCAACCACATTCACCCGCAGGACATCGAGGACCGCAGGCAGCGCATCAGCGCTCTGGTGGAGGAGTTGACGGCCCGGCGCGCGCAGGAGCGTCTCGGTGAGCGGGTCGAGGTGCTGGTCGAAGAGCATGAGGTCCTGCCCGAGCAGCCCGAGCAGCCCGAGCAGCCCGAGCAGCCGAGCGAACACGGCCGCCAGGGCTCGCCGCTGGTCCGCGTCCTGGGCCGCGCGAGCTTTCAGGGTCCGGAGGTCGACGGTGTCTGCGAGCTGATCAGCCCCGACGCCACAGCGGCTCCCGTGGGATCCCTGGTCAGCGGCACCGTGGTCGAGACCGACGGTGTGGACCTGCTGGTGGAGACGTCATGACCGCTGCCTCGGAACCGCCTCCGCCTGCGGCGCCCCCGCCCAGCGTATGGAATGTGGCCAATGCGCTGACCATGCTGCGGATCGCGATGGTTCCGCTGTACGGGTGGCTGCTCCTGCACGACGGCGGCGCTCAGGACACCTGGCGCTGGATGGCCACCGTGGTCTTCGTCCTGGCCATGGTCACCGACCGCCTGGACGGGGATCTGGCCAGGGCAAAAGGCCTGGTCACCGACTTCGGGAAGGTCAGCGACCCGATCGCCGACAAGGCGCTGACCGGGATGGCGTTCATCGGGCTCTCGCTGATCGGGGTGATCTGGTGGTGGGTGACGATCGTGGTGCTGGCACGCGAGATCGGGGTCACCCTCATCCGGCTCGCGGTCCTGAGGTTCGCGGTGATCCCGGCCAATCGCGGGGGCAAGCTGAAGACGACGCTGCAGGGCTTGGCGTTGGGCATCCTCAGCTCGCCGCTCGGTGACCCCATGCCGCTGGTGGGCCACATCGTCCTCGCCGTCGCGGTCCTGGTCACCGTGGCCACCGGGGTGGAGTACGCCGCCCAGGCCTGGCGACTGAGCCGGACCCGACCGGCCCGCGATGGGGGTGCCTGACCATGCCTGGGGAGAGTCAGTGATGACGCCCTCGTCGACATCCCCGGCCGTCCCGGCCGCACACGAAGCCATCACTCTCCTTCGGGCTTGCGGTGACACGGTCGCCACCGCCGAGTCGCTGACCGGTGGCCTGGTGGCTGCCGCGCTCACCGAGGTCCCGGGCTCCTCCTGGGTCGTCCTGGGCGGGGTCGTGGCGTACGCGAGTGCGGTCAAGGCCAGCCTGTTGGGGGTCAGTCCCGATCTGTTGGAGCACGGCGGCGCCGTGCAGGCCGAGGTCGCCTCAGCCATGGCCGCCAACGCACGCCGCGTCTTCGGCGCTCAGTGGGGAATCTCCACGACGGGAGTGGCTGGCCCCGACCCGGCCGACGGCCGACCTGTCGGGACGGTGTACGTCGGTCTGAGCGGTCCCGAGGGCGACACCGTGACGGTCTTGAACCTCACGGGCGACCGTGCCCAGATTCGAGCCGCCACAGTCCTGGCCAGTTTGGATCGACTCACCGGGGCGGTCCGGGCGCATGTCGCGGGCCCGAGCGGTTACCGTTGACCTACAGGAGGCTGCACCACCCTGCATGAGTCGTTCGGGACTCGGGGGTGACAGACTCGCCGGATGAGGGGGTGCCATGGTCTTGTTGCGACGTGAAGTGGGGGACGTCCTGCGCACGCGCCGTCAGGCCCTGGGGCGCACCCTCAGGGAGGTTTCTGCCACCGCCTCGGTGTCGTTGGGGTACCTCAGCGAGATCGAGCGTGGCGAGAAAGAAGCGTCTTCGGAGCTGCTCGCCGCAGTGTGCTCGGCTCTGGGGTTGCCCCTGTCAGCGATGCTGCGCGACGTGTCGAGCCGGCTGGCCCGAGCCGAAGAGAGCGCCCCCACGCCGGTGCTCCTGCCCGTCGCTGCCCCGGCCGAGGAGTTCGAGTCCCAGGTGGAGGTCACTGCGGCCTGAGGCCGAGGTCACTGCGGCCGGAGACCGGTACGACGTCCTCCGGAGCTGCCCAGCGGGCGCTGGCGGCGACCCGTGTCGCCGGGGGCCAGGCCACCCTGGCAGCTCGGGCAGCTGAACATGGTGCGTTCGCGTCCGGTGACACCGATGGGCGCCACTCTGATCGTGTCCCCGCAGCGGCGGCAGGGCCGGCCCGAGCGGGCATGCACGTACAGTTCCTCGCCCTTGCGGGTCGACCCGGTTGTCGACTGCACGGCCTGCGTCGTGCCGATCTGCAGCAGCCGTCTGGCCGTGTCGATCAGGGTGAGCACTTCGGTATCGGTCAGCTCACCGACGTGCGTCCACGGGAATGTTCTGCGCAGGAACAGCGTCTCGGCGGCGTACATCGTGCCGATCCCCGCCAGCAGGCGCTGATCCAGCAGAGCCTGCCCGATCGGGACGGTCGGATCCGCCTGCAGGTTGTGCAGAGCCAGGTCACGATCCCAGTCAGGGCCCAAGAGGTCGGGGCCCAGGTGGCCGACGCAGGTGGATTCCTCGGCCGTGCGGATCAGATCGAGCATGCCTAGCCGCAGTCCCAGGCAGAGCCACCGGTCGCCGGCCAGAACCGCCCGGACGTGCGAGTGGGCTGCCGGGTCGGCGGCGCGGCCCCGGCTGGAGGCAGGCCAGATTCGCCACGAGCCCTCCATGCGGAGGTGGCTGTGGATGGTCCAGCCACCCGCGACCCGATGGAGCAGGTGCTTGCCTCGGCTGACGACCTCCACCGTGGTATGGCCCACCAGGCCGGAGCCGTCCAGGGATCCCCAGCGCAGCTCGGCACGCCGCAGCGCGTCGCCCTGCAGGGCTTCGTTGAGCCGGTTCGCGGTGCGGAAGACCACGTCACCCTCAGGCATGGGTGCTCCCGGGCTCCGTGGCAGCCTGGCCGAGCACCGCGGTCACGGTCGCTCCGATCCGGTCATTTCCGGATCCTCAGGCCACGAGGGGTGAGGTGAAAGCCCGCGTTCGCCAAGGCGGCGACCAGTGGGCGCTGCGACCCCAGGACGCCCGCACCGTCGGTCTTGCGCACGGTCATGGCGCCCAACGCTCCCCCTCGGACGGCGTCCGCTAAACCTGCGGCGGCGCAGCCCACGATGTCCGGATCCTCGCTCCAGGACAACACGGTCGCGCCGCCTCGTTCCACATACAAGACGAGCAACCCATCCACGAGTACGACGACCGCCCCCGCCTTCCGGCCCGGGCGGTGGCCCCTGGGAGGGTCCACGCCGCCGACCGGGGTGTCGTCCTCGACGGCGCGCTCCGGCCAGGGCAACGCCGCCCCGTAGGCATTGGCGGGGTCCGTGGCCGCGAGCACGAGGCTTTCACGGGCGCCGGTTCCCGCACCCTCGAGCAGCGGGCTGCGGCTCTGGGCCCGCAGTCGGTCGATCGCGCCGGCGGTCGCGAACTGGGCCGCACCCAGCCCTTCGACAAAATACCCGCGCCGGACCCGCCCGGCCTCCTCGGCGGCCGCCAGCACCCGGTAGACCGCGGCGAACCCTCCCGGGGTGTCCTCGGCCACGACGCTGCCGCGAGTCACGACGCCGTACCGGTCCAACAGGACATCGGCGGCCACAAGGGTGCGCGTCGTGAGGTCGGCCTCCGGCTCGGGTAGGGCGAACCAGCGACCTGCCGTCCCAGGGGGCCCCTCCCGAGCGGGCAGTGCGGGGCGGACCCCGGTCCCGCGGGGAGGCCACCCTCGACGGGTGAGCCGAGTGGATCGCGGCGGCCGCGCAGGCGCGCGATGGGCTCCCCGGCCGCGCAGCCGCGCCCGAACGGGCGTCAGACTGTCGTTGCTGATCCTCCCTGACCAGACCAGGTCCCAGAGCAGTTGGCTGAAGGCCGCATCGTCGAGGCTGCCGCAGGTGTCGGAGAGCCGCCGGAAGAAGTACGCCCCGCCACCGGCCAGGGCGTTCAGGATCTCGTGGTGTGCCGCGCAGAGGTCGGCGCGCTCGCTCGGCTCAGCCGCGGGCGGAGCCAGCGTCCAGGCGGCCGCATCCCCCAGGTGCAGAGAGATCCAGCCATCGTCGCCGGCCAGCGCACCATGCCCACGCCAGAGCAGTTCGCCGGTGCCCATCAGCTCATCCAACATGGCGGGGCTGTAGTTCGGCACCCGGGCGGGCAGGATCAGGGTCTCGACCGCACTGGCCGGAACCACGGCTCCGGCCAGCTGCTCCACGGCCCGCAACAGGCCATCGGGGCCACGCAGGCTCCCGGAACAGCCCTGCCAGGCGGGGAGAAAACGAGCCAGGTCGGCGGGGGAGACCGGTTCGACCTCCGCTCGCAACGCCGCCAGTGACCGCCGGCGCAGCAGCCGCAGGACGTCCACGTCACAAAAGTCCAGGGGTGGCCCGCCGAGCGGGCCGGCGCCGACGGGGGGCGGGTCGGTGGCAGCGTCCGCCGCCACCGAGCCGAGGGGACGCAGTGCTCCCTCCACCAGGCGGCCGGAGGCCACCAGAGCGCGCAGCGCAGCCGTGGCTGGAGCGGTTCCCATGCCGAAGCGATCCGCGAACTGCCGGGCGGTGAAGGGGCCGTGAGTGCGGGCGTAGCGGGCAGCCAGGTCACCGAGCGGATCGGTGACCGGATCGGAGTACGGCGCGGGCACCCCCACGGGCAGCGCGGCTCCCAGTGCGTCCCGGAGACGGCCGGCATCCTCCACAGCCGCCCAGCGGGGCTCGCCCGCGATCCGGACCTCGATCACCCGTCGAGCCGTGTCCAGGTCGGTGAGCCACGCCGCAACAGCGTCGGCGTCCTGGGCCCGTGCCTGAATCTCCGCCGTGGTCAGGGGCCCCAGGCGCCTCAGAAGGTCGGCAGCGTCTTCGGCGTGCCGGCATTGCCGGTCCGGGGCGAGCGCTTGAAGCTCGGCCTCCATGCGCGCCAGCGCCTGCGGATCGAGCAGGTCGGCCAGCGTGGTGCCATCGGTCCGGCCGAGCAGTTCGGACAGCAGCGAGGGGTCCAGGGCAAGGGCGGCGGCACGTCGTTCCGCCAGCGGTGAGTCGCCCTCGTACAGATACTGGGCGACGTACCCGAACAGCAGGCTCCGAGCGAACGGCGAGGGACTGCTGGTGTCCACTGCGACGATGCTGACCTCCCGCGAGGCGAGGGCGCGCATGAGGGCCACCAGCGCGGGCACGTCGAAGACGTCCTGGACGCATTCCCGCACCGCCTCGAGCACGATCGGGAAGGAGGGGTAGCGGCTGGCGACCTCCAGCAGGTGCGCCGAACGCTGCCGTTGCTGCCAGAGCGCTTGCCGCCGGTCGGGGCGGCGTCGAGGCAGCAGCAAGGCACGCGCCGCGCACTCCCGGAACCGGGACGCGAACAGCGCTGAGCCACCGATCTGCTCGGTCACCAGCGTCTCGACATCCGCGGGGTCGAGGCAGACCAGTTCTCCGAGGTCGTCGCGGAGTTGGTCGTCGGACAGTTCGACGTCGGGTAGCCGCAGGACGATCCCGTCGTCGGCGTGCATGGCCTGGATGTCGACGCCGAACCGGGTTCGCAGCCGGGCGCCCAGGCAGAGCGCCCACGGGGCATGCACCCGCGAGCCGTAGGGGGAGTGGATCACGATCCGCCAGTCGCCGATCTCGTCCCGGAACCGTTCGACCACCAGCGTCCGATCGCTCGGTACGACGCCCGTGGCCTCGCGCTGTTCCCCCAGGTATGCCACCACGTTGTCGGTGGCCCAAGTGTCCAGCCCGGCGGCCATCACGCGATCCCGAGCCTTCGCATCGCGGTGCTGGGACACCTCACGCTGGAAAGCGCCGATGGCGGCGCCCAACTCGGCAGGGCGCCCGATGGCCTCGCCCTTCCAGAACGGCAAGCGACCCGCCACCCCCGGTGCGGGGGTGACCAGGACCTGGTCATGGGTGATGTCCTCGATCCGCCAAGACGACGTCCCGAGGGTGAAGACATCCCCGACCCGGGATTCGTAGACCATCTCTTCATCCAGCTCGCCGACGCGGCGACCGCCAGGGCGTTGCTGGTCCGCAGAACCCACCAGGAAGACTCCGAACAGGCCGCGGTCAGGAATCGTGCCGCCGCTGGTGACAGCTAGGCGCTGGGCGAAAGGGCGACCGGTCAGGGTATCGCCTACCCGATCCCACACGATCCGAGGCCGTAGTTCGGCGAACTCCTCGCTGGGGTAGCGGCCGGACAGCATGTCCAGCACCGACTCAAGCATCGCCCGGGACAGCGTCGCGTACGGGGCGGACCGGCGCATCAGCGCCAGCAGCTCCGCAACGCTCCAGGTATCCATGGCGCACATGGCCACGATCTGCTGGGCCACCACATCCAGGGGGTTGGTGGGGACCTGCAGCGATTCGATCCCCCCACTGCGCATCCGCTCGGCGACCACGGCAGTGGCGACCAGATCCCCTCGGTACTTGGGGAACAGCACCCCGTGAGAGACCGCGCCGACGTGATGGCCAGCGCGGCCGACCCGTTGCAGTCCGCTGGCCACGCTCGGGGGGGCCTCCACCTGCACGACCAGGTCCACCGCGCCCATGTCGATGCCCAGTTCCAGGCTGCTGGTCGCCACGACGGCGGGGAGGCGCCCGGACTTCAGGTCGTCCTCGATCCGCGCCCGCTGCTCGCGGCTGACCGAACCGTGGTGCGCCCGGGCCAACTCCGCCGGCGCGCCGCCGCCGGTCTGCTGGGTGCTGCCGATCAGGCTCGGGGTGCGCCCGGGGCCGGCGGGCGACCGGCCCGGGATGACCGGGTCGCCTGGCAGGTCGCCCGGCGGGTTGTCCGCCTGGTCCTCCGGCGGCGCGCATCTGTCGGCCCACAGTTCGTTCAACCGGCTGGTCAACCGCTCGGCGAGGCGGCGGCTGTTGGCGAACACCAACGTCGAGCGGTGTTCCAGGATCAGGTCGACGATGCGTTCTTCGACGTGGG
This sequence comes from Austwickia sp., assembly GCA_016711265.1. Taxonomy (GTDB): domain Bacteria; phylum Actinomycetota; class Actinomycetes; order Actinomycetales; family Dermatophilaceae; genus JADJTI01. The sequence goes on from JADJTI010000001.1 coordinate 113,673, forward strand.
GCCAGATCGAGGTTCGCTCCGGCGCTCCGGCAGCCGCTCCCGTGAGCTCGCCGGTCGGCTGCCCGAGCTCCGCCAGATCCGGGACCGGCACCACGACCTGCAGGTCCCATCGCTTCTCCGATGCGGGGGCCACGATCTGCACCGGACGCCCTCCGCTGAGGTAGCGTCCGACCTCGTCCAGCGGGCGTACGGTGGCCGAGAGCCCGATCCGCTGGGCCGGGGTGGCCAGCAGGGCGTCGAGACGCTCCAGGGTGACCGCCAGGTGGGCCCCGCGTTTGGTGCCCGCCACGGCGTGAACCTCGTCGATGATGACGGTCTCGACGCCGGTCAGGGACTGCCGGGCTTGGGAGGTGAGCAACAGGAAGAGCGATTCCGGGGTGGTGATCAAGACATCGGCGGATGTCGTGGCGAATGCGCGGCGGTCCTTGGCCGAGGTGTCGCCGGTCCGGGTGGCCACCCGCACATCCGGAGTGAGCAGACCCAGCCGGTTGGCCGCGTGGCCGATTCCCACCAAGGGTGCTCTCAGGTTGCGTTCCACATCGGTGGCCAGCGCCTTCAGGGGCGAAATGTAGAGGATGCGGCAGCAGCGGGCATTGGACGCCGCAACGGTAGCCCCGTCCCCGACCGTCGCTGCGTCGGTGGCTCTGGACACCGGCGAGGCGGCCGGGGCAATCAGCCGATCCAGGGCCCACAAGAAGGCCGAGAGCGTCTTGCCCGACCCTGTCGGCGCCACGACGAGGGCGTGTTGCCCGGAACTGATCGCCTCCCACGCACCCACCTGAGCAGGCGTCGGGCTGGGGAAGGACGCGCGAAACCACTCCCGGGTGGGTGCCGAGAAGCGGTCGAGGATGTCGTTCATGGTGCGACCCACCTTGCCATCAGGGACCGACAACGGCCCTGGGGGCGGCAGCCCTGGACAGCTCGTGCGGCACACTGAGCTCGTGCGCTTGAGCCAGTTCTGGACCTTGATGGACGACGAGTTCGGTGCCGGCTACTCCCGGGTGCTCGCCGATCGGCACGTGCTGAGCTCGCTGGGCGGGCGTACCGCCACCGAGGCCATCGAGGCGGGCGAGCCGCCCAAGCGGGTGTGGCAGGCGATGTGCGAGGCGATGGATGTGCCGCCCGGCCGGTGGTGGGGCCGCGATCAGCCGCCCACCGGTGGACCCGCCTCAGGCCACGGCGACCGGGCCGGTCGATGAGACGAGGACCTGTTGGGACACCGAACCGAGGACCAAGCCGGCGAAGCCGCCGCGACCTCGGGTGCCGACCACGGTCAACGTGGTGTGCTGCGGTGAGGCGGCGGTAGCGACCAGCGTCTGTGCCGGGTGACCGCGTTCGACCCGCAAGGTGACCCGGGGGTCGTCGGTCCCGCCGGTGGCCGCCCGCAGCGCCTCGAGCAGGATCTCGCGGTGGCGCTGGGTGACCTGCTCCCATCCAGAGGAACCCGGTGAGGTGACCACCAGCCCGTCCACGACCTCCAACCACCACGCGATCACGAGCTCGACCTGCCCCTGCGGGCCGACGTGCTCCAGGGCGAATCGGATGGCGTGGCGCGATTGCTCGCTGTCGTCGACACCGACCACGGCCCGGCGGGGACCGTCTGCCATGGCGGCTCGCTGGTCATCCGACCAGGCGCGGACGACCACGACCGGTCCGGGCGCGTGCGCGGCGACCTGGAGCGACACCGTTCCCAGCATGGTGGCGGCCAGGCGTCCTTGTCCGCGGTTGCCGACGACCACGCAGGTCGCGTGCTTTGACGCGTCGATCAGGTGTTCCGACGGTCGACCTGTCACGCACGCGCTGGTCAACGGTACGTCGGGTGCCAGGTTCGCGGCCTCCTGGCTGGCCGCGCGCAGGATCTGTGAAGTCAGGACGTTGCATCGATCCTGGTAGTGGGACCACGGCATCGGGTCCTCGATCGACACGGTCCCCGGCAGGTACTCCTGGACCGCGAGCAGATGGAGCGGCCGACCCAGGTAGGCCGCCTCCTGAGCGGCCCAGCGCACGGCGGCGAGAGCGGGCTCGGAGCCGTCGACGCCGACCACCACGGCGCCGGGCGGGATCGAGTGCGCCTCGGAGTGATCGGCGAACCGTGCGCTGTTCTCGGTCATGAGGTCGATTCTGCGCCCCCGAAGGGCATCGCGCTCCCCGCGACGACATGCTTTCGGCGTGTCGTTGCCCGCTTTCCCCGACTCGAACAGATGTTCGGTAGGCTTGTCCACATGGCTGCAGCCGTCGGCGTGTCGTCCCCAGGGTCGTGGGGCCCGGGATGCGTTGTCGGTGCCGCGGCCTAACGTCTGACCGGACGGCACCGGATTCGTGAAACGGGGCCGCGGTCGCAGGTAGACGGCCGAAGCGAGCGTAAAGGTGGGCGGGTCATGTCAACGGGAATCAGCCGCGACAAGAGCGCCGGGGAGAAGCAGAAGTCCCTGGACTCGGTCCTGGCGCAGATCGAGAAGAATCACGGCAAGGGTGCCGTCATGCGCCTGGGGGATGACGTCCGCCCGCCGGTGGAGGTGATCCCGACCGGCTCGATCGCCCTCGACGTGGCGCTCGGGATCGGTGGCCTTCCCCGGGGCCGCGTGGTGGAGATCTACGGCCCGGAGTCCTCCGGCAAGACCACGGTGGCGCTGCACGCGGTGGCCAGCGCGCAGGCAGCCGGCGGTATCGCCGCGTTCATCGACGCCGAGCACGCCCTCGACCCGGAGTACGCGAAAAAGCTCGGGGTCGACACCGACGCCCTTCTGGTCAGTCAGCCCGACACTGGCGAGCAGGCGTTGGAGATCGCCGACATGCTGATCCGCTCCGGAGCCTTGGACATCATCGTCATCGACTCGGTGGCCGCGCTGGTCCCTCGCGCCGAGATCGAAGGCGAGATGGGGGACAGCCATGTCGGACTGCAGGCGAGACTGATGTCCCAGGCGCTGCGCAAGCTCACCGGCGCGTTGAGCAGCACGAGTACGACGGCCATCTTCATCAACCAGCTCCGGGAGAAGATCGGGGTGATGTTCGGCAGTCCCGAGACGACCACCGGCGGCAAGGCGCTGAAGTTCTACGCGTCGGTGCGCCTGGATGTACGACGCATCGAGACGCTCAAGGACGGGTCCGAGCCCGTGGGCAACCGGACCCGCGTCAAGGTGGTGAAGAACAAGATGTCGCCGCCGTTCAAGCAGGCGGAGTTCGACATCATCTATGGGCAGGGGATCTCCCGTGAGGGTGGACTGATCGACACCGGTGTCGAACACGGCTTCGTCCGTAAGTCGGGTGCCTGGTACACCTACGAAGGCGATCAGCTGGGGCAAGGCAAGGAAAACGCCCGCAACTTCCTGCGCGACAACCCTGATCTCGCTGACGAGCTGGAACGCAAGATCAAGGAGAAGCTCGGCATCATCAAGCCGCTGGTGGATCCTGCGGCCCCCACTGCCGCCCCGGCCGAGGCGTCGGCCGAGTTCCCCGTCAAGTTCTGACCTTGGCGTGGCAATCGGGTGCCGGACGAGCCGACTTTCGGCGTCGCTCGTCCGGCAGCGGCCCCCGCAGTCGGCCGGTGGGCGCCCCCGCCGAGGGTACGGACACCCAGCAAGACGACCAACCGGATCCCCATGAGGTGGCCAGGTTCATCGTGCTGCGACAGCTGACCGTCGGAGCTCGGACCCGGGCGCAGCTTGCGGCGAAACTGGCCCAACGTGGTTGCCCGGATGACGTGGCGGACACGGTCCTGGATCGGATGACCGAGGTGGGCCTCATTGACGACGCGGCATACGCCAGGGCGCTGGTGGCCAGCAAGCATCAGACCAAGGGTCTGTCGCGCCGGGCCCTGGCGCACGAACTGCGTTCCCGTGGCGTCGAACCCGAGGTCGGCCAGGATGCCCTGGCAGATCTGAGCCAGGAACAGGAGCGGGGGCGCGCGCGGGAGCTGGTCGACAAGCGGCTGGCGTCCCTGTACGGGTTGCCGCCGCCGGTACAGGTGCGCCGCCTGGCGGGGATGCTGGCCCGTAAGGGATACCCCGGCGACCTCGCGATGGCGGTCATCCGGGAGGCGATGGCCCAGGCCCGCGAGCACGAGCGGGACTGACCTTGCGTCCCGGTGGCTCCGTCAGCTGCGAGGGGGGACGCCACACCCTCCGCGCCCGCAGCAGGTATACCCCGCTGCACGTCGTACCCTGTTGAGCGCCATGAACATGCCCAAGACGTACGAGGTCCGCACCCACGGGTGCCAGATGAACGTGCACGATTCCGAGCGTTTGGCCGGTCTCCTGGAGACGGCTGGGTACGTCGACCGGCTGGCCGTGCCTGCCGAGCTGCGCCCTGACGTGGCCGACGTCGTGGTCTTCAACACCTGCGCCGTGCGGGAGAACGCCGACAACAAGCTTTACGGCAATCTCGGCCAGCTGCGGCCGGCCAAGCAGCGTCATCCCGACATGCAGATCGCGGTGGGCGGTTGCATGGCGCAGAAGGACCGCGAGCTCATCGTGGCCAAAGCCCCGTGGGTCGACGTGGTCTTCGGCACCCACAACATGGGGTCTCTTCCGGTGCTGCTCGAGCGCGCGCGGCATAACCGCACCGCCCAGGTCGAGATTCTGGAGGCGCTGGAGACCTTCCCCTCGACCCTGCCCACGCGGCGCGAGTCGGCGTACGCGGCGTGGGTGTCGATCTCGGTGGGCTGCAACAACACCTGTACCTACTGCATCGTGCCCAGCCTGCGCGGCACAGAAGAGGACCGACCCCCCGGCGACGTGCTCGCCGAGGTCTCGGCGCTGGTGGATCAGGGCGTCCTGGAGGTCACGCTGCTGGGGCAGAACGTGAACACCTACGGCGTCCAGTTCGGCGACCGGGGCGCCTTCGCCACCCTCCTGAGGGACTGCGGCCGGATCGAGGGACTGGAGCGCATCCGGTTCACCAGCCCGCATCCGGCGGCCTTCACCGACGACGTCATCGAGGCGATGGCGCAGACGCCCGCCGTGGCGCCGAGCCTGCACATGCCGTTGCAGTCCGGATCGGACCGGGTCCTGTCGGCCATGCGGCGCAGCTACCGCAGTGAGCGGTTCCTGTCGATCCTGGACCGTGTCCGCGCCGCGATCCCGGATGCGGCGATCACCACCGACCTGATCGTCGGTTTTCCCGGTGAATCCGAACAGGACTTCGCGCAGACCCTGGAGGTGGTCCGGGCTGCCCGGTTCGCCAGCGCCTTCACCTTCCAGTATTCCATTCGTCCGGGAACCCCGGCCGCGACCATGCCTGGGCAGGTGCCCAAAGAGGTCGTCCAGGAGCGGTTCGACCGCCTCATCGCCGTCCAGGAGGAGATCTCGTGGGCGGGCAACCGCGCCCTGGAGGGTCGCACCGTCGAGGTCCTCGTGGCCCCGGGTGAGGGTCGCAAAGACGCGGCTACCGCGCGGATGTCCGGGCGCGCCCGCGACAATCGGCTGGTGCATTTCGCCCTTCCTGAGCAGGTGGAGCCGCGTGAGCGGCCCCGCCCGGGGGACTGTGTCGAGGTGGCGGTGACCTACGGCGCGCCCCACCACCTGGTCGCCGACTCGGCGCGTTCCCCGGAACCGGTGTACGCGCTCCGGCGGACCCGCGGGGGTGACGCCTTCGCCGCTGCTGCCGATCATCCGGTGCCCGGGAGGCCCCGAGTGAGCCTGGGGATGCCCGCGATCAGTGCCGGGCCTGTGGGTTCCCGGACGCCTCGGGCCGCGACGGTTCAGCCCGGGTCGTGACGTGGTGTCGTCCCTGCCGGTCGTGGCGATCGTGGGGCCGACGGCGACCGGCAAGTCCGAGCTGGCACTGGCGCTGGCCCGGGCGGCCGACGGCGAGGTGGTCAATGCCGACGCCTCTCAGCTCTACCGCGGGATGGACATCGGAACCGCCAAGGTGCCGGTCGATCAGCGCCAGGACGTGCCGCATCACCAGCTGGACGTACTGGACATCCAGCAGGAGGCGAGCGTGGCGGCATACCAACGCTGCGCCCGCGCGGATCTGGGCGCCATCAGCGCCGGGGGTCGCCTGCCGATTTTGGCGGGGGGGTCCGGTCTGTATGTCCGAGCAGCCCTCGACCGCCTCGACATCCCGCCCACCGACCCCGGCCTGCGGGCCTCGTTGGAGCGGGAGCTCGCCGACCGTGGTCTCGACGTGCTGCGGCAACGCCTCGAACGGGCCGATCCAGCCGCGGCGCGGGTCATCGACGCGCACAACGCCCGGCGGATCGTGCGCGCGCTGGAGGTCATCGAACTGACCGGGAGGCCGTTCTCGGCCACCATGCCGACCAGGGACTTCATCGGACCGACCGTGCTGGTGGGCCTGCGCTGCGAGCGGGCGGTCCTCGATGAACGGATCGCACGCCGGACCCGGGGGATGTGGGCGGCGGGGCTGCTGGCCGAAGTGGAACAGTTGGTCGGCGCGGGGCTGGCGCAGACCCGGACGGCGGCCCGCGCCGTCGGCTATCCCCAGGCCATGGCCCAGCTTCGCGGTGACTGTACCCAGGACGACGCCGTCGAGGCGACCGTCGCGGCCACCCGGCGGTTGGTACGGCGTCAGGAGAGCTGGTTCGGGGCCGACCCCCGGGTGCACTGGTTGCAGGCCCCCGCCACGCCCGATGATCTGCCTGCCCTGGTGTCGCGGATCCATCAGCTCCTGGACGCGTCAACGGGTGATGGGACACTGGGTGGGTGAACACGGCCACCCCCGCTCCGGTCCACGTCCCAGGCCTTGACCCCGTCGGCGGGTCGGAGGAGCTCGAGCTCCCGTTCGCCAAGGGACACGGGACCGAGAACGACTTCGTGCTGGTTCCCGATCTAGGTGGTCACCACCCACTCTCGAGCGCTCACGTGCGCTTTCTCGCCGACCGGCGGGCGGGCATCGGCGGGGACGGGGTCATCCGGGTGGCTCCCACGCAGGCCTCCGTCGAGCCGGAGGTGCAGGCGCAGGCCGCGCAGGCCCGCTGGTTCATGGACTACCGCAACGCCGACGGCAGCACGGCCCAGATGTGCGGCAACGGCGTCCGGGTTTTCGCCCGGTACCTGGTGGCCCACGACCTGGAGACCGGGCCCGAGTTCTCGGTGGCCACCCGCGCGGGCCTCAAGGCCGTGCGCGTGGACGGCGAGGAGATTACCGTCGGCATGGGCCCGTGGTCGCGCTTCGGCGCTCCCGGCCTCCCCCCGGGCGGGTACGACGTCCTGGTGGCGGTCCCCGGGGTGGACCCCCTCCCGGCGATGACGCTCGACCTGGGGAATCCGCACGCGGTGGTCGCCCTGCCCGAGTCGGTGCCACTGGACGGCCTGGACCTGAGCCGAGCGCCGCTGCTGAACCCCGAGCCGCCCGATGGCATCAACATCGAGTTTGTCGAGACTGTGGCCGAGGGTCAGCTGCGGATGCGGGTGTTCGAACGAGGCGTCGGGGAGACCCGGTCCTGCGGCACGGGTGCCTGCGCCGCAGTGCTGGCCGTGCTCATTTGGAGTGGGGATGTGTCGACCCCACTGCACACCACACACACCTGGCAGGTCGACGTACCTGGGGGGCGTCTTAAGGTACGACCGCGGGAGGATCACACGGTCGATCTGGCGGGACCGGCGGTGATCGTGGGCGAGGGCACGGTGCGTGTGCCGTCGTGGTGTGACAACCTCACCGGCGTGTAGCGATGCCTGGACTGGCCCGGACACTCTCCACTCGCCGATGGTGGTGACCGCTCGTCGTCACCGTTCGGCGCATCGTCCCCCGGGGATTTCGTGTGTTCCGACGTGCACTTTTGTGCGTTGCGCCCGCCACTTTTGTGCGCGGGGCGGTAGGAATCTTCTCAACATGTGGGAGTGACCAAGGTCACCACCGTGGGACTCCAGGGCGGTTTGCCCCGGTTCCCGCGGACCGGGCGCGAGGTGCTCAGGCCGGCATCGCCGGGTGGGTGCCGTCGTCTCGTCGTACGCGCAGGACCCGGTATCCCCTCGACGAGGCGACCCGGGAGATGGTGAACGCGGATCCCAGAGCCGCACCCGCGAGCCACGTCTGGAGCGAATCCGCGCCGAGGTGTCGTTGCACCACCAGGAAGGCCTGACCACCGGGACGTAACCGGGGCAGGTAGGTCAGCAGCAGCTCGTGCAGGGCGGTCTTGCCGATCCGGATCGGGGGATTGGACCAGATGGCATCGAAGGCGATGTCGCCCGGGAGTTCCTCGGGCAGCACCGCTCGGACGCTGGTCAGGCTCAACGCCTGAGCGTTGCGCCGGACCAGGTCCACGGCCCGCGCGTTGCGATCCACGGCCCACACCTGGGCCTGGGGCGAGAGCATCCCCAAGGACAGGGCGATCGGCCCCCACCCGCAGCCCAGATCGAGCAGTGCGCCGCTGCTCGGTGGCTGCGGCACGGTGCGCAGCAGGACGGCAGTGCCCGGATCGAGCCTGTCCGCGGAGAACACGCCGTCGGCGGTGGTCACCCGCACGGGTCTCCCGGCCAGCAGCACGGGCATCTCGCGCAGGTGTTCCGGCCCGGCCGGCGCAGTCGCGAAGTAGTGCTCGGCCGGCGGGCCCCCAGGGACGTCAGAGCGCGCCATGATGCGCTCACGGTATCGCCGATCGGCCGAGGCCGGGTGCAGGGGCGGTGCAGCGCCGACGCGCCGCCTCCGGGTCGCGCGTGGCGAGGGCGGTTTGCCCTGTTCGCGATGGCAACAAGGCGGCGTGTCAAGCCTATTGCCGGTGCCCCGCCGCTGTGTATAGTCCGGGCACCGGGCCCCCGGATCGGGGTGCCCGGACACTCGAGCGCCCGCGACCGGTCGCCGAGCGGTCAGTGGTCACCCGGACCGGCGAACCGTTGACTCCGGGCCAGAAAACGTCGAGGAGGACGGATGCTGGGGCAGATCATGTCGGGTGCCGGTGGCGCCGAGGTCAGTGTCAGTGGGAGCAACCTGACGATCGTCTTCATCGTCGGTGCTATCTCCCTGCTCGCACTGATGGTCGGGCAGGTGCTGAAGCGGCAAGTGCTGGCCGCCGAGCAGGGCACCGCGAACATGCAGGAAATCGCTGCAGCGGTCCAAGAGGGCGCTTCGGCGTATCTGCGACGGCAACTCTCCACGCTGGTCTGGTTCGTCGGGCTCGTTTTCGCGCTGCTCATGCTGCTGCCGGCCGACGACGGTGGCGTGCGGATCGGGCGCAGCCTCTTCTTCCTGGTGGGTGCGGCCTTCTCGGCCTTTATCGGCTACTTCGGGATGAACCTCGCGGTCCGGGCCAACGTCCGGGTGGCAGCTGCCTCCCGCGATGGTGACCGCACGCCCGGCTTCACGCTGGCCGTGCGTACCGGTGGTGCCGTCGGGATGAACACCGTGGGCCTAGGTCTGCTCGGTGCGGCCATCGTGGTGTTGGTCTACCGCGGTAACGCCCCCGTCGTCCTCGAAGGCTTTGGTTTCGGGGCCGCGCTGCTGGCGATGTTCATGCGGGTCGGTGGTGGCATCTTCACCAAGGCCGCCGACGTCGGCGCCGACCTCGTCGGCAAGGTGGAGCAGGGCATCCCCGAGGACGATCCACGCAACGCCGCCACGATCGCCGACAACGTCGGCGACAATGTCGGTGACTGTGCGGGTATGGCTGCCGACTTGTTCGAGTCCTACGCCGTGACCCTGGTCGCGGCACTGATTCTCGGCAGGGCCGCCTTCGGTGAGTCCGGTTTGATCTTTCCGTTGATCGTCCCGGCCATCGGCACCCTGACCGCTGTTCTGGGGATCTATGCCACCCGGGTCCGACCGGGGGAGAACGGGCTGACCGCCATCAACCGCGGGTTCGTCATCGCTGCTGCCGTTTCGGCCGTACTGTGCGCGGGCGCCGCCTACTGGTACCTGCCCGATGCATTCAACAAGTTGCAGGGCGCCAACATCGACGTCGCCGGCATCACCCGAGACCCGCGCTTGGTCTCTACCGCCGCCGTGATCTTGGGCATCATCCTGGCCGGAGTCATCCTGAAGATCACCGGTCACTTCACGGGCACAGACTCCGAACCAACCCGGAACGTCGCACGGACCTCGGTCACCGGCCCGGCGACGGTCATCCTCTCCGGCATCGGTGTGGGCTTCGAATCCGCCGTCTACACCGCCACAGTCATCGGGGCCTGCGTGTACGCCGCATTCCTCCTCGGCGGCGGATCGGTCCTGCTCTCCCTCTTCCTCATCGCGCTCGCCGGCTGCGGCCTGCTGACCACGGTCGGCGTCATCGTTGCTATGGACACCTTCGGGCCGGTCAGCGACAACGCGCAGGGTATCGCCGAAATGTCGGGCGACGTGGACGGCAAGGGCGCCCAGGTGCTCACGGAGCTCGACGCGGTGGGTAACACCACCAAGGCCATCACCAAAGGCATCGCCATCGCCACGGCAGTCCTGGCGGCGACCGCGTTGTTCGGCTCATACACCGATGCCGTGGGTGAGGCGCTCATCAAGGCCGGGGAAGGCATGACCGGGGCCAACATCGCCTATGCGGTCACCAGCCCGAACGTTCTCGTCGGTTTGATGGCCGGAGCGGCCGTGGTCTTCCTGTTCAGCGGTCTGGCGATCGACGCGGTGACCCGCGCGGCCGGAGCGATCGTCCTGGAGGTCCGCCGCCAGTTCCGTGAGCACCCCGGCATCATGCTCGGGACCGAGAAGCCCGAATACGGCCGCGTCGTCGACATCTGCACCCGCGACAGCCTGCGCGAGCTGGTCACCCCCGGCATCCTGGCGGCCATGGCCCCCGTGGCGATCGGGTTCGGCCTCGGTGTCGGTGCGCTGGCCGGGTTCCTGGCCGGAGCGATCGGTGCCGGTGTCCTGATGGCCGTCTTCCTCGCCAACTCCGGTGGCGCCTGGGACAACGCGAAGAAGATCGTCGAAGACGGTGCCCACGGCGGCAAGGGATCGGCAGCGCACGCCGCCACCGTCATCGGCGACACCGTCGGCGACCCCTTCAAGGACACCGCAGGCCCAGCGATCAACCCGCTGCTCAAGGTGATGAACCTGGTCTCCGTGCTGATCGCACCCGCCGTGGTGCAGTTGTCGGTGGGCACCTCACAGTCCCTGGGATGGCGGCTGGCCATCGCCGCGGTGGCGGCCGGCGCGATCATCATCGCCGTCGACCGGTCCCGGTACCGGGCCACCAAGCTGTTGCCGACGGTCGAGAGTGAGGTCGGTGAGGGCGAGCTGGTCAAGCACGTCCACGAGCCCAGCGACCGTCCCGCGCTGACCCCGGCGCTGCCCCGGGTTGCCGTCCGCGCGGCCAAGCCGGAAGCGCCCGTCACCCGCAAGGAGGGGCTGCCGCCCGAGGAGCGGTAAAGCTCCCCGACGCCGACTCCGGCGCCGTCGCACTGCGACGGCGCCGGAGTCATTTACGTCGTCAGTACCTCGGGCGCCTGGGCTGCCGCGCGGGCAGCGAGGTGGGCGGGCATCGGGGCCCGGGGGATCGGTCCGCGGCGCTGCGGGATCCGGTCCCGGTCGGCCGTGTAGTCCGTGTAGCCGTGGGTCACCGGTCGCCCCTGGTCATCCAGCCCGACGAACACGATGGTGTCGATGCTGATGATGGTGTCCCGGGTGACCATGTTGCGCACCTCGCACCGGAACGTGATGGAGGTCCGACCGAAACCGTGCAGCCCGATGCCGAGCTCGATCAGGTCCCCTTGCCAGGCGGAGGCCACGAAATCGATGGCTGACATGTACTTGGTGACCACGCGCTCGTTGCCCAGCTGCAGGATCGCCGCGATGGTGCATTCCTCGTCGATCCATCGCAGCAGGCTGCCCCCGAAGAGGGTTCCATTGGCGTTCAGGTCCTCCGGTTTGACCCATTTGCGGGAATGGAAGCGCATCCGGGTCAGGTCGGTCGTCATGGCTCCGGAGTGTATCCGGGCGCCGGAGAGCGGCTGGACGCGAAATGCCTGCCCAGGTCGGGGCGTTGCATTAATGGGTCGCTCTCCTGCGAGCTCTCTGCCACCCTGAAGGAACCATGACATCACGCCCCGATCTGTTCGACTCCTTGGCCTCGGCGCTGTCCGACGACGACTCCTGGCACGCCCACGACCCCGCGTTCGCCGCCTACGACGGTGACCAGCTCGACCGGGAGGAACGCGCGGCGATGCGGCGCGTCGCTGGTCTGTCCACCGAGCTGTCGGACGTCACCGAGGTGGAGTATCGCTCGCTGCGCCTGGAACGCGTCGTGCTCGCGGGGGTGTGGACTCACGGCACAGTGGAGGACGCCGAGAACTCGCTGCGCGAACTGGCCGCCCTGGCCGAGACCGCCGGGTCGACAGTGCTGGCCGGGGTCATTCAACGGCGACAGCGCCCGGACGCCGCGACGTACCTCGGTTCGGGGAAGGCGGCCGAGCTGCGCGACATCGTGGTCGCCGAGGAAGCGGACACGGTGATCTGCGACGGCGAGTTGGCTCCCGGTCAACGCCGAGCCCTGGAGGACGTCGTCAAGGTCAAGGTCATCGATCGGACCGCGCTGATCCTGGACATCTTCGCCCAACACGCCAAAAGCCGTGAAGGTAAGGCTCAGGTTGAGCTTGCTCAGCTCCAGTATCTGCTCCCGCGCCTGCGTGGCTGGGGTGAGTCGATGTCGCGGCAAGCCGGTGGGCGGGTCGCCGGCGGTGAGGGCATCGGCTCCCGCGGGCCCGGTGAAACCAAGATCGAACTCGACCGTCGCCGCATCAACAGCCGGATCGCCAAGCTACGACGCGACATCCGCGGCATGAAGGCGACCCGGGACACCCAACGATCGGTACGACGTACCGCCACCGTTGCGTCGGTGGTGCTGGCCGGATACACCAATGCCGGTAAGTCATCGCTGCTCAACCGACTGACCGGGGCCGGTGCCCTGGTCGAGAACGCGCTCTTTGCGACCCTGGACCCGACCATCCGCCGTGCCCAGACTCCGGACGGGCGCGAGTACACCCTGGGCGACACGGTCGGTTTCGTACGCTCGCTGCCGCACCAACTCGTGGAGGCGTTCCGGTCGACCTTGGAGGAGGTCGCCGACGCGGACCTGCTGCTGCACGTCGTGGACGGCTCGCACCCCGACCCGATCGGGCAGCTGTCGGCGGTTCGCCAGGTGCTGGCCGAGATCGGTTCCGAGGACCGGGACTTGCCCCTGGAGGTCGTCGTCATCAACAAGGCGGACATCGCCGACCCCGAGACGTTGACGACGCTCCTGAGCCAGGAGCGGGGTGCGCTGACGGTGTCGGCGCGGACCGGGCAGGGGATCCCCGAACTCATAGCCCGGATCGCGCAGGAGCTTCCCCGTCCCCAGATCGAGCTGACACTGCTCGTGCCGTACGACCGCGGCGACGTCGTCCACCGGCTGCACACCAGTGCCGACGTGCTCACCGAGGTCCACGGCGATGCCGGGACCGCACTCACGGTGAAGGTCAGCGACCACCAACTCGACGCCCTCTCGCCGTACGTCGTCGAGCGGGTCGAGCGGCGTCGAGCGACCCGAACGCATCGACCGACCCGACGAATCCTGACCCGTCGGTTGACCAACCGGCGCCCGCGCCGCCGACACCCCGTCAGTGCCTGGGGGTGGTCCGCGAACAGACCCGCGCGCACCCCGTAGCCTGAAGCGCGTGCCCGCCTCCCTGGAAGCTCTGCTCGACGCCGCCGTGCGCGGGGTCGCCGGGAGTTCGCGCCCGGGCCAGGTGGCCATGTCCGCGGCGGTGCACGACGCCACGCGCACCCGCCGGCACTTGCTCGTGCAGGCCGGCACCGGGACCGGCAAGTCGCTGGCCTATCTGGTGCCCGCGATCGTGCACGCCATCGACAGCGGTAAACCGGTGGTCGTGGCCACGGCCACGCTGGCGCTTCAGGCGCAGATCGTGGACCGTGAGCTGCCGCGGCTGACCGCCGCGCTGGCGCCGCTGCTGCCCCGGACTCCCACGTATGCCCTGGTCAAGGGTCGACGCAACTATGTGTGCGCGCACAAGCTGGCCGGCGGATACCCCGACGATGACGACGTGCTGATCAGCGCGGCAGCGGTCTCGTCCGCCGGCGGTTCCCGGCTTGGTGCCGAGGTGCTCCGGTTGCGGGACTGGGCCGAGCAGACCGACACCGGCGACCGGGACGACCTGGTGCCGGGGGTGACGGAGCGCGCGTGGCGACAGGTGTCGGTGTCGGCCCGGGAATGCCTCGGGAGCACCTGCCCGATGGCGACGGAGTGCTTCGTGGAACGGGCCCGGGCGCAGGCCCGCGAGGCCGACATCGTCGTGACCAACCACGCCTTCATGGCCATCGACGCCACCCAGGGCCGACACCTGTTGCCCGAACACGACCTGCTCATCCTCGACGAAGCCCACGAACTATCCGACCGGCTCACCTCGACCATCACCGAGGACCTCACCGGCACGATGATCGCCGCCGCAGCCAAGCGCGCCGCCTCGATGGCGGGGAGCGCCGATGACCTCGCGGCGGCAGGACAGGAGTTGGACGAGGCGGTTGCCGCACTCCCCGAAGGTCGCCTGCGTGACCTCCCGGCGTCCCTGGCCGCCGTCTTGACGCTGGTCCGCGGCCGGGCTCGCGAGGTGTTCTCCCAGCTCAAGCCCGCTGGCGGGCAGCGGGACGAGACCGGGGACACCGCGCGGACAGTCGCCAAGGCGGCGGTGGAGGAGGTGGTCTCGGTCACCGAGCGGCTGCTGGAGACGCGCGAACTCGACGTTGCCTGGGTGGTCACCGACCCCCGGCGTGGGTCGTACCTGCGGGTCGCCCCGATGAGCGTGGCCATGTTGGTGCGGGACACCGTGCTCGCCGATCGCACGGTGGTGTTCACCTCGGCGACTCTCGCGCTGGGCGGCACGTTCGACCCGGTGGCCGGGTCGTTCGGCCTGCGGGGGGAGGATGCGCCCGCCTGGGACGGCATGGACGTGGGCAGCCCCTTCGACTACCGCAAGCAGGCCATGGTGTACGTCGCGGCGCACCTGCCGGCACCCGGCCGGGACGGGCTGGGGGAGGCCATGCTCGCTGAGCTGGAAGATCTGGTGGTCGCCGCCGGGGGCCGCACCCTCGGGCTGTTCTCCTCGATGCGTTCCGCGCAGGCCGCAGCCGACCACCTGCGGGACCGGCTCGGCGACGGGCTCCCGATCCTGTGCCAAGGCGAGGACCAGCTGCCGACGTTGGTACGACGGTTCGCCGCCGACGCCCGGACCTGCCTGTTCGGCACGCTGTCGCTGTGGCAGGGAGTTGATGTGCCGGGGCCGGCCTGTCAGCTGGTGGTGATCGATCGGATCCCGTTTCCCCGCCCCGATGACCCCCTAGCCTCGGCCCGCACCGAGACCATCGCCCGGATGGGGGGCAACGGGTTCATGGCGGTCTCGGCCACCCACGCGGCGCTCAGGCTGGCCCAGGGGGCCGGCCGGCTGATCCGGCGCTCGCAGGACCGCGGGGTGGTGGCGGTGCTCGACTCCCGGATGGTCACGGCTCGCTACGCGCCGTTTCTCCAATCCTCGTTGCCGCCGTTCTGGCCCACCACGGATCGGGTGGTGGTGCTGGGAGCGCTGCGGCGGCTGGATGCGGTCGCACCGGAGGTGGTGCCCGTGGTGGACCCGCGCGACCTCGAGCGCCCCGACGCGAACGACCACCCGGGGCCGCATGACGTGCCGGTCCCTCCGGCGGCGCGGACGGCGGTGACCGCGGGGCAGCCGTGGACCGCCGAGCTGGACGCGGAGCTGGCGGAGGCGGCGGAGATGGGATTGACGGTGGCCGAGGTCGCGGATCACCTGGAGATGGATCCGGTGGCGGTGCTCGGGCGGGCCACCACGCTGGGTTTGACGCTGGTCGACGGTGGCAGCACCCCGGCCACCCAGGAGCCGGGGTTGTTCTGAGCGAGCTGTCGCCGGTCCGTGGCAGGCTGGGCCCGTGACCGAACCGCCGTACCCTCCGCCGCCGCGCGTTCCGGCGTTCGTGCTGGTCACCGGCCCCGAGGAGCTGCTGGCTGAGCGGGCGATCGCGGCCACGGTCACCGAGCTGCGCGACGCCGACCCGGCGATGGAGACGATCCGCGTGGAGGCCGACCGGTACGAAACCGGCGAGTTGCGCCGACATACCGAGCCGAGCCTCTTCGGCGGCGCGAAGTGCCTCATCGTCACGGGCCTGGAGCGGTCCGGTGACGATCTGGTGGCCGACCTGATGACCGCGCTGGGTGACCCGGCCCCCGAGGTCACCGTACTGGCCTGGCACGCCGGCGGTGCGCGCGCTCGCAAGGTCCTCGAGGGGTTCCGAGCGGCCAAGGCTCGGGTCGTGACCGCCGATGCGGTCAAGACCGATCGCGACAAGCACGACTTCGTGGTGCACGAGTTCCGGCAGGCCCGGCGCAAGATCTCACCCGGGGCGGTCCGGGCTCTCCAGGAGGCGGTCGGTCGTGACCTGCGGGAGTTGGCCGCGGCCTGCCAACAGCTCATCGAGGATTGTCCGGGCACCATCGACGAGGGCGTCGTCGCCCGCTATCACGGGGGCAAGGTCGATGCGACAGGCTTCCGGGTGGCCGACGCCGCGCTGTCGGGACAGGTGGGGGAGGCGCTGCGGCTCCTGCGTCACGCCTTGAGCAGCGGACTGGATCCGGTGCCCATCGTGGCGGTCCTGGCCGGACAACTGCGGCAGATGGTGCGGGTGGGCTCGGCTGGCCGGGTGCCGTCGGCCCAACTCGCCAAGGACCTGTCGATGGCGCCCTGGCAGGTCGACAAGGCCCGACGCGCCCTCCAGGGGTGGGAGGGGGAGGGCCTCGGGCGGGCCATCCAGGCCGTGGCCGCAGCGGATTTTGAGGTCAAGGGCGGCGGTCGTGACCCTGTCTACGCCGTCGAGCGGGCCATCGTGGCGATTGCCGCGGCGCACCGCGATGGCTCGACCGACCGCTGACTCGCTGTAACTCTGCCTTGCGGCACCTGTGACCCAGCTGACCTGCCGAAAAGGATCATTAATCAGTGGTACGTTGCGATAGGAAGGCGTGAGTTTCAAGAACTGGCCCGTGGTCTTGAAGATGGCCACCGCCTTCCTGTGCATCATGCTCGCCCTCGTCACGGCGAACGTCTTGATGGACCGCCAATACACCACCGTGGAAACCCAGGTCCAGCAGGACCTCGGGCGTGAGGCGATACCCGGTCTGGAGGCGATGACCAAGTTGAGCTACGCCGTACCTCTCATGCGAGTCCACATCTATCGGTACTGCTTCTTCACCGACCCCGCCCGGCGCACGAAGATCGCCACCGAATTGGACGCTGCTCACCAGAGTGTGCAGGCGGCCGTCGGTGCCTACCGCGACACGGTCTCAACGCCAGCTGCGCGCAGCAAGATCGATCAGCTGGGCGCGATGCTCGATGAGTACTGGGTATGGGTGGACAAGACGCTGGATGTGATTCATGCCGGGGGTACGGACGCCCAGGTGCAGGCGACCATGGCCCAGTACACGGACTTGTACAACCGCATCCACGCGCTGATGGGGGAGATCACCGCCGACACCACGGGCGTCGCCCACCGGGCTGTTGACGCGACCAACGAAGGGGTAGCGGCCAGCCGGTCCCTGCTACGGACGGCGATCCTCACCGCGGGGGCCATGTCGATCGGGTCGCTGCTGATCCTGCTCTTCTCCATCGCCCTACCGCTGCGACGGGCCGCCGCGCGGCTGCGTCAACTCGCCGTGGGCAGGATCCCCGACGACGTGTCCGCCACCACACGACGGGACGAGATCGGGCAGACCCAGCAGGCGGTCTACGACACCGCCAGCTACCTGCGAGACATGTCCGGCGCGGCGAGCTCGATCGCCCGCGGGGATTTGCGGGTCGAGGTGGAACCCCGCGGGGAGGACGACGTGATGGGCTGCGCCGTGCAGGACATGACCACCACCCTGCGGGCCAGCGTGGAGTCGATCACCCGCAACGCGACCTGGCTGGTGCAGGCGTCCGAGCAGTTGTCTCAGACCAGCGGTCGGTTGGACGACAGTGCCACCGCAGCGCAGCAGCAGGCCGAGCAAGCGGCCAGTGCCGTGGAGACGGTCAACGCCGGCATTCAGACGGTTGCCGTGGCGGCCCGGGAGATGTCCACGACCGTTGGGGAGATCTCCCAGCGCACGCAGGACATCTCGACGCGGGTGGCCGGTGCGGCGACGTCCGCCGAGCTGATGACGACGGCGGCGAACAACGCCGACGGCATCGTCGAGATGATCTCGACCATCGCCTCCCAGACCAACCTCCTCGCGTTGAACGCCACGATCGAGGCGGCCCGCGCGGGCCAGGCAGGCCGGGGCTTTGCTGTGGTGGCCGATGAGGTCAACAAGCTGGCGCGCAAGACCGGGGACGCCACCAACGACATCGCCCGGATTCTGGGCGAGCTGCGCTCCCACGCCGGCACCGTCCATGACGCGACGATCGAAGTGTCGGAGTCGACCGATGCCGTGGCCAGCGCTGTCGAAGAACAGAGCGCGACCACCCAGGAGATCGGTCGCACGATGACCACTGCTGCGGATGGCTCTGATGAGGTCGTCCGACGTTCGACGCAGTCCGCGCGCAGCGTGACCGAGACCAAGAAGGAGGTCGTTCTGGTGCGCGAGGCGGCTGGCAACCTCGCGCAGGTCGCCGCAGAGCTCCAGGAGACGGTGGGCCACTTCACGCTGTAAGGCCCGCCTGGGCATCAGCCCCAGTCGAGGGCGCACGTGAGTCCGCGGATGTGCGGGTTCACCCGACTGGGTGCATGCTGCAGGGCGCACCTGGTCGGATGAACCTGCTCCTGGCCTCCCACGCGGGCATCTGTGGATGAGTCAACGACTCCACCCACGCGGGCATTCGAGGTGAGTCAACGCGGCCGCTTTGGAGGCAGCCGAGCACGCTGCTAGATTTGACACTCGCGTGCGCGCTCAGTCGTGGGCGCCCGAGCAGCAACCATGCAGGACCGCATGCATGAGTCAGCGGGCAACCGTCAGCCGACTCCGCGGGGCCGCGTGGCCCATGACACGCCGAACGCCGTCAACCGAAGGTGAGAGCTTTTCCGTGGCAAACATCAAGTCCCAGTTGAAGCGCATCAAGACCAACGCCAAGCGCACCGAGCGCAACAAGGCGTACAAGTCCGAGCTGCGCACCTGGATCCGCAAGTTCCGCGAGGCCGCGGCAGCGGGGGACAAGGACCAGGCCACGGCCATGTTGGCGCTGGCGAGCAAGAAGCTCGACAAGGCCGTGAGCAAGGGCGTCATCCACAAGAACCAGGCCGCCAACAAGAAGTCGGCGATGGCGAAGGTGCACCACCGCATGGACGCCTCGGCCTGACCGGGCGCTGCCGCTGCCCTCGGCGCAACGGTGTCCAGGCGTGTCCAGGCGTGTCCAGGCGTGCCCGGCGTAAACGGGTACGCGGCCCGGACCAGGCAGCAACCCACAGCGGCTAGGCTCGCGGTCATCATGGATCGTGACCACCGCCTGCTGACGCCGGCCTGCTGACATGGCCACCCTCTTCGGCGCGTTAGCCTTCCTCGGTGCCCTCGCCTGCTGGTACGGCGCGTGGCGCAGCAACGAGTCCGCACCGACGGCGTCCCCGGGAGTCACCCACGGCTCCAGCCGGGACGCCCGCATCGGGGCGGTGGGCAAGGTGCTGGTGCCGCCGGCTCTCGTAGGCCTCGTGGTCTCCATCGGCGGGTTGAGCGCGCCGGGAGGCGGCTGGCTGGTCGTCGGGCTAGCGTTGGCGCTCATCGGCGACGTGGCCTTGCTGGCCTCCTCGACCCGCTACTTCGTGGCGGGCCTGCTCGCCTTCGGAGTCGCCCAGGTGGCGTTCCTGACCGCCTTCGTGGCGGCCGCCCGGGCGTACGGCCTGACCTGGTGGATGGCCCTGATCGGAGCGGTCTTCGCGGGCCTGTTCGCGGCCACCGCCGGGCGCCGCATCCACCGGGCGGCGACCAGCTCCCACGGTTCTGCCCTCGGGTACGGCGTGCTCGGCTACATGGCTCTCCTGCTCGCCGTGGCCGCAGCGGCGGGGGCCACCGGCCGGTGGTGGGCCCTGGGTGGAGCCCTGCTGTTCGTGGTGTCGGACACGGTGCTCGCGCTGAACCGGTTCGTGGGACCCCGCGCCCGCTCTGACCTCGTCGTCCTGGTGACCTATCACCTTGCCCTCGCGGGCTTCGTCGCGGGCCTGGTCGCCTGATCGGGCTGGACGCCCGCTGCGGTACCCTGGCGCCATGCTGTGTCGGACCCGAACGCACCTCACCTGTGCTCCCGGCCCCCTCGGCCTGCCGTCGCCGCGTTGACTGACCGGACCTCAACGCGGCCAGCCCCTCCTGCCCGAGGGGCTGCTTCATGTCCGGGCGTCCGGCCCCACAGCAGCGATCATCCGAGCCGAGGAACGCCATGAGTCAAACCCCCTTCCGTTACACCGCCGAGCTGGCCGGTGCCCTTGAGACGGCGTGGCAGGAGCGGTGGGAGGCCGAGCGTACGTTCGAGGCCCCCAACCCGGCCGGGACGTGGGCCGAGCCGGACAAGGTCGGCGACCGCGAGAAGCTCTACGTGATGGACATGTTCCCTTACCCCTCCGGGGCGGGGCTGCACGTCGGTCACCCGCTGGGGTACATCGCCACCGACGTCTACGCCCGGTACCAGCGGATGCGGGGGCGCAATGTGCTGCACTGCCTCGGCTACGACTCCTTCGGGCTGCCCGCCGAGCAGTACGCCGTCCAGACCGGTCAGCATCCCCGCACCACGACCGAGGCGAACATCGCCAACATGCGTCGGCAACTGCGCCGCCTGGGTCTCGGGCACGACGGGCGCCGTTCGATCGCCACGACCGACGTGCCCTTCTACCGCTGGACGCAGTGGATCTTCCTGCAGCTGTTCAACGCCTGGTTCGACCCGGACGCCCCGCGCGGGGGTGGTGGTCGCGGCCGGGCGCGCCCGATCCAGGAGCTGATCGAGGAATACGCCACCGGTCGCCGTACCGGACCGGACGGCACCGCCTGGGACGAACTGACCGACGAACAGCAGCGGCGGCTGGTGGACGGGCACCGACTGGCGTATCTGTCCGAGGCCCCGGTGAACTGGTGCCCCGGGCTGGGAACCGTGCTGGCCAACGAAGAAGTCACCGCCGACGGGCGCAGCGACATCGGCAATTTCCCGGTGTTCAAGCGCAGTATGCGCCAGTGGATGATGCGGATCACCACGTACGCCGACCGGCTGATCGAGGACCTTGACCGGCTGGATTGGCCCGAGCCGGTCAAGCTCATGCAGCGCAACTGGATCGGGCGGTCCTCCGGGGCGCGGGTGGCATTCCCGGTGACCACGACCGACGGGCAGGCCGCTGCCATCGAGGTGTTCACCACCCGGCCGGACACCCTGTTCGGGGCCACGTTCATGGTGCTGGCCCCCGAACACCCCCTGGTGGGTCGGCTTACCCCGAACGGGGCGTGGCCGCAGGGCACCCGGGCCGCCTGGACCGGGGGGGCGAGCCGGCCGCAGGAGGCGGTCACGGCGTACCAGTCGGCGGCTGCCGACAAGACCGACATCGAACGCCAGGCGGACGGCCGGGACAAGACCGGCGTCTTCACCGGGTCCTTCGCGGTGAATCCGGTGAACGGGGCCGAGATCCCGGTGTTCGTGGCCGACTACGTGCTGATGGGGTACGGGACCGGCGCGATCATGGCGGTCCCGGCCGAGGACGAGCGGGACTGGGATTTCGCGAAGAAGTTCGACCTCGACATCATCCGCACGGTCCAGCCGCCGGCCGATCACGACCCGGACACGGCGTACACCGGTGACGGGCCCAGCATCAATTCCTCCGGCGACGGGATCTGCCTGGACGGGATGGGCAAGGCTGAGGCCATCGCCGCCATGGTGGATTGGCTGCAGGCCAAGGGCTGCGGACAGGCAGCGGTCACGTACAAGCTGCGGGACTGGCTGTTCTCCCGGCAGCGCTACTGGGGTGAACCGTTCCCCATCGTGTACGACGAGACCGGCCTGCCGGTGGCTCTGCCGGAATCGCTGCTCCCGGTCGAGCTGCCCGAAGTCACCGACTACAGCCCGGCCCGTCATGACCCCACCGAGGCGGACAGCGAACCGGTGCCGCCGCTGGCCAAGGCTACCGAATGGGTGCACGTCGAACTCGACCTGCCCGGCGCTGGCGGGCCCGCCCGCTACCGCCGCGAGTTGAACGTGATGCCGCAGTGGGCCGGGTCCTGCTGGTATGAGCTGCGCTATCTCGATCCCGGCAATGACCAGGCGTTGGTGGATCCCGACGTCGAGCGGTACTGGATGGGTCCTCGGGACGGGTCGGGGCCCGGCACCGGTGACACCGGGGGCGTCGACCTGTACGTCGGTGGCGTCGAACATGCCGTGCTGCACCTGTTGTACTCGCGCTTCTGGCACAAGGTGCTGTTCGACCTGGGCCACGTCAGCAGCGAGGAACCGTTCCGCCGCCTGGTGAATCAGGGGTATATCCAGGCCTACGCCTTCCGCGACGCCCGCGGTCAGATCGTGCCCGCGGCTGAGGTCGAGGAGGTCCCCGGAGCCGGCGGCGAGGACCCGACGTACCGGTGGCAGGGCGAACCGGTGATCCGCGAGTACGGAAAAATGGGCAAGTCACTGAAGAACGTGATGACGCCCGATGAGATGTACGAGCAGTACGGCGCCGACACCTTCCGGGTGTACGAGATGTCGATGGGGCCGTTGGAGCTGTCCCGGCCGTGGGAGACCCGAGCTGTGGTCGGTGCGCAACGCTTCCTCCAGCGGCTCTGGCGCCTGGTGGTCGATGAGGAGTCCGGTCAGTTGCGGGTGATCGACGCGCCGCTGGAGCAGGACACGCTGCGGCTGCTGCATCGCAGCATCGACGGGGTCCGCGCGGACTACGAGAACCTGCGGTTCAACACGGCCGTCGCCAAACTCATCGAGCTGACCAACGGCCTCACCAAGCTGGATCGCACTCCCCGGTTGGCGGCGGAGGCGGTGGTGCTGATGGCGGCCCCCGTGGCGCCGCACATCGCGGAGGAGCTGTGGTCTCGGCTCGGGCATGACCAATCGCTGACCTATCAGCCGTTCCCGGAGGCTGATCCGGAGCTGTTGGTGGAGGACACTGTGACGTGTGTCGTGCAGGTCCAGGGCAAAGTGCGGGACCGGCTGCAGGTGCCGGCGGACATCGACGCCGCGGATCTGGAGGCGGCGGCGGTCGCCAGCGAGCGCGTCCGCGCCAGCCTGGACGGCAAGACGGTGCGCAAGATCATCGTTCGGGCGCCCGGGCTGGTCAACATCGTCGCCGGCTGAGTTCGCGGTGAGCTCGCTGTGCTCCATGACACCTGGTAGCGGGGGGCGTTGCCGGTGAGGATCCGGATCGTCACCGACTCCACCGCCAACCTGCCCCCGGACCTGGTGGCGGGCCACCGGATCACGGTCGTGCCGCTGCAGCTGATCGTGGGTGACGATTCCTATGCCGAGGGCGTGGATTTGACCCCGGAAGTCCTGGCGTCCGCGCTCAAACGCAGTTCCGGAGTCAGTACGTCGATGCCCTCCCCGCGGGCCTTCCTGGAGTCGTACGAGGAGCTCGCTGCGTCTGGAGCCGATGAGATCGTCTCGATCCACCTGTCCGCCGAACTCTCCGGTACCCATGACGCGGCCCTGATGGCAGCCCGTCATGCGCCGGTCCCGGTCCGCGTGGTCGACTCCACGACAATGGGGATGGCGCTGGGTTATGCGGTCCTGACGGCCGCCGAGGCTGCCGCGGCCGGGGAGCCGGCGGCGACGGTGGAGCGGCTCTGCCTGGAGCGGGCGACGTCCAGCACGGTGCTGTTTTATGTCAACTCGCTGGAGCATCTTCGGCGCGGCGGCCGGATCGGGGCGGCGTCGGCGTTCCTGGGCAGCGCGTTCGCGATCAAGCCGCTGCTGACGCTGACCGGGGGGCACATCGAGCCGGTCGACCGCCTGCGCACCTCCAGCAAGGCGCTGGCCCGACTCCAGGAACTCGTGTTCGCGGCGGTCGAGGAAGCGACGGCCGCCGAAGCGGCGCCGGTTGATGTTGCGGTGCATTTCCTTCCGGGCCACGACCGGTCGGTGCGCGCCGCGGAGAGCCTGGCGGAGGCGCTGGGCCAGCGGTACGCCGACCAGTTGGCCGGCGGTGGGGCGCTGCTGGTGGAGCTGGGTGCGATTGCTGCGGCGCACTTGGGCCCGGGCACCATCGCGGCCGTGGTCACCCCGGCGACTGAGCCGTCGGCGGGGTCGTCGGCGGGGTTGTCTGAGGGGTTGCCCGGGCAGACCGACCCCTGAGCTTCCCTCAGCCCTCGGCGCCGCCCCGGTTTTCCACACGGGTCGCTGGTGCGGCGTGTCGTCCCCAACCACCCCCAGGGGCCGCCGTCCGGCTCGCGGGAACGACCTAACCTGCGGGTCATGTCCGCTGGTGATGTCCGACTCTCTCCCGAACGGCTGGCTCGCGTGGTCGGCGCGGTGTCCAGCACCGCCGGCTCACCGAGCCTGCCAGAGTTCGATCCGGTTGCCGCGGCACCGGAACTGGGGTCGGTCGGGCCACGCGGTGGGTGGGTGCCGGCACAGCCCAGTCCGCCGCGGCCGGGGGCCTTGGGCGTGGTGTTGGGTCAGGGACGCCACCGCGACAACGGGGGGCTCAGCCAGCGGGTCTTCTCCGCGCCGTTGGGTCTGCGGTCGGTGCGGGTCCGTCCCAGCGGACGGGCGGTCGCCGGGTTGGCGATCGTGGTGATCCTGGCCTTGACGATCGTCGGGGTGCGGGTCTGGCGCGCGGACGCGGCGGCGACCCCGGTCCCCGTGGGTTCGGCGGCGGCGACTCCTAGTGCCCTGACGAGCCGGGCGATGACCGGAGCCGCGGGTCCGCTCGGCCCTGGTGGGGCGACCTCGTCCCCCTCGGTCACCACCGCCTCGAATGCCGGTGCGGCGTGGTCGACGGTGCACGTGGTCGGCGCGGTACGACGCCCGGGCGTCACCCGGGTCCCCGCCGGTTCGCGGGTGCAGGACGCGGTTCAACGGTGCGGGGGAGCGGTCCCCGGTGCAGATCTGACGGGGGTGAACCTGGCTCGTATCGTCGTTGACGGCGAGCAGATCGTGGTGCCCACCCGGGGGGCACCGGCGCCGGCCGGGGCGGGTGTGAGCGCCCCTTCGCGTTCCGCGGTGTCGGGGGCTTCCCCGCCGGTGCCGGTGAACCTCAACACGGCCGATGCCTCGGCATTGGACGAACTGCCGGGGATCGGACCGAAGATCGCTGAACGGATCATCGCCTGGCGGGCCTCCCACGGCCGGTTCACGACGATCGACGAGCTGGGCGAGGTGGCCGGGATCGGTGACGCCATGCTGGTGCGGCTGCGCCCGCTGGTCACGGTGTGAGCCTCCCGACCGAAGCGACGGCGCAGCAGACGGCCCAGGCGACGGCCCAGGCGACTGCGGAGGTGCCGACCGAGCACACTGACTTCCGGCTCGCCGTCCCGGCCCTGGCGGGTTGGGTCACCCTGCTGCTGGGGTTGTCCTCCCCGCGCCTTCTCGGCTGGGTCGCGGTCGTCGCTGCCGTCGTCGCTGCCGTCGTCCTCGGAGCGGGCGCGCTGGCGTGGTGGTACGGCCGGTGTCGGGTGCGACGGGGTGGAGGACCGGGGGTCGCCCCCCGGTGGGCTCGGCATCCCTGGCTCGCGGCATCGCTACTAGTCGTGTGTCTGCACGCGGCCTCGGGGTGGGGGTGGCACGAGATCGCCACTGCAGGGCCGCTCGGTGAGTTGGCCGACCAACGGGCGATGGTCGCCCTCGAGGGCGTCGTGGTGAAGGATCCTCGGGTGCTCGGTGAGGGCCCGGAACGCCCGCGGACCGGCGTGCTCGTCACCGTCGCGGTCGAGCAGGTGATTGGGCGCGGCCGGGTCACTCAGGTGCAGTCACCGGTGCTGGTCTCCACCAGTGCGCACCCGCGCGAGTGGGCGGCCCTGCGCTGGCAGGACCGCGTGCGGTTCACCGGCCGGCTGGCACCCGCCCGTCCGGGAGAGGATCTGGTGGCCCGAGTCGCGGCTCGGGGGCCCCCGGAGCGGCTCGCTCACGGTCCAGCCCTGGTCGTCGGTGCCGAGCGGGTGCGGGAAGGCCTGCGCGCGTCGGTCGTCGAGCTGCCAGCCGATGCCGCAGGGCTCGTCCCGGCGCTGGTCATCGGCGACCGGAGCCTGACCCCTGCCGAGCTGACGGACGCCATGCGAGCCACGGGGATGACTCACCTGAGCGCCGTGAGCGGCACGAACGTGTCGATCGTGCTGGCGTTGGCGTTGCACCTGGCGGGGGCGGTCCGGCTGCCCCGGCGAGCTCGTCCGGTATGGGCCGGTGTGGTGCTGCTCGCGTTCGTGGTCCTCGCCCGTCCCGACCCGAGCGTCCTGCGGGCAGCGGTGATGGGTGCGATCGGCGTGCTGGGCACGGCTCACGGTCGGCGCGGGGCCGGACTGCCTGCGCTGTCCGCGGCCGTCGTCGTCCTCTTGGCGATCGACCCGTGGTTGGCGCGCTCCTACGGGTTCGCGCTGTCCACGTTGGCGACGTTCGGCCTGCTGGTCTTCGTCCGACCCTGGTCCGCGTGGCTGGCCCCCCGGCTGCCTCCCCGCTGCCGTGGCCTGGTCGAACCGGTCGCCATACCGGTGGCCGCCCAGGTTATGTGCGCTCCGGTGGTGGTCCTGCTCCAGGGGTCGGTGTCGGCGGTCGGCGTACTGGCCAACGTGGTGGTCGCTCCCTTGGTCGGGCCCGCGACCATCGGTGGAGTCGGGCTGGCGCTCTGCGTGGGACTCGGCGAGCTGTTCGGTCTGGGACCGCCACCTCCCGCACCGGTGCGGATGCTGGCCTGGCTACCCGGGGTACCGGCGTGGGGGATCGCCCAGGTGGCCCATGGGGCGGCCGCAGTGCCGTTCGGGGTGTGGCCATGGCCTGACGGCGTACCGGGTGCGCTCCTCCTGGCGGCGCTGACGCTGATGGTGCTGAGCGCCGGGCCCTGGTTGCTGGGCTGGGTTCGGCGTCACCCGGTCCTCACGGGCGGCGCGCTTGTCCTGCTGGTGGCCGCCTGCTGGCCGCTGACCCCGGCGGGCTGGCCGCCGACCGGCTGGCGACTGGTCGCCTGCGACGTCGGCCAGGGAGACGCGCTGGTCATCAGCACGGGTGTCAGTTCCGCGGTTCTGGTGGACACCGGGCCGGAGCCGGCTCGGGTGGATGCCTGCCTGAGCCGGCTCGGGGTGAGGGTTCTGGACGCCGTCATCCTGACCCATCCGCACGAGGATCACGTCGACGGCCTCCCCGGCGCCGTGGCTGGCCGGGAGGTCGGCGCCCTGCTCGTGTCCGGGATCACCGATCCCAGCGCGCCCGGGTCGGCCATGGCGAGGGCGGCGTCGGAGGCGGGCGTGCCCGCTCAGCTGCTCTATGCCGGTGATCGCCTGTCATGGGGGGATGTCGACGTCATGGTGCGCTGGCCTGCCCGGCGGATCGAGACGGGCTCGGTGCCGAATAACGGTTCCGTGGTGTTGGACGTCACCACACCTGACCTGCGGGCTCTGCTGCTGGGCGACATCGAGCGGGAGGCCGCTGCGGCGGTACGGGCCGACCTGCGACGGGATACTTCGGCCGGTTCGGTGGCGCCGGGCGGCCCCGGGGTACGCCGCGTCGATGTCGTCAAGATTGCTCATCACGGATCGGCGAACCAGGATCCGGAGCTGCTGCGCGAGCTGCGTTCTCCGTTGGGCGTGATCTCCGTCGGCGCCGACAACGACTACGGCCACCCCGCACCGTCTCTGCTGCACCTCCTGGCCACGACCGGCACTGCCGTGGTGCGGACGGACCAATGCGGTGACGTGGCCGTGGGAGTACTGCAGGGTCGTCTCGCCATGGCCTGTAGCCGCAATGCCGACTGAGCTGGGCTCTCCACCCGCGGCCGGCGTGCGTACGGCGTACCGGTCCTGGAGCGGCCGTCGGCCAGCTCCGGGACGCTTAGACGCACACGGTTGGGGCGCCATCCGGCATGGCCGCGCCCCCGGCACCCAGGTGTTGCGCGCTCTCGCACAGGGCGTCCAGCGTGGCGCGCACGGCTGGAACTCGCTGCAAGTCCGCGGTGGTCACCACCGTGACCAATCGGTGGGAGGGTGGGTCGATGGGCAGTACGACGACCCCGTCGGTCCGTGCGCTGGCCAGGATCAGATCCGGTATCAACGCCACTCCGAGCCCGGCGCGAACGAACCCCAGGACAGCCACGTAGTCCTCGGTTTCGAACCCGACCGACGGCGCGAATCCCGCTGCCGTGCAAGCGGATACCAGGTGGCCCCGGCAGCGGGGGCAGCCGGCGATCCAGTTCTCGTCGGCCAGGTCCCGCATGTGTGCCAGGGGCTCGGTGGAGAGCCGATGGTCGCGGGGGACGACCAGGCGCACCGGGTCGTTCAAGAGGGGGCGTGCTACGAAGCCCTCCAGGTCCTGCTCGCCCCGTCCCACGTCGACATCCGCATAGCTGAAGGCCACCGCGAGGTCGCAGTCACCGGCGCGCAACGCGGCCAACGACTCGGGGGGCTCGGCCTCGGCGAAACGCACCGTGACCTCAGGGAAGCGTTCGCGCACCAGGCGGAGGGCGCGGGGGACCAGCGACGCCGACGAGGAGGGGAAGGCCATCAGCCGCACGCGGCCGGCCCGGAGGCCGGCGATCGCCGCGACTTCCTCTTCGGCGGCGTCGAGCGCGGCGAGCACGCTGACGGCATGCCGGGCCAAGATCTCTCCCGCTTCCGTCAGCCGCACGGTTCGGCCGAGCCGGTCCACCAGGATGGTGCCTGTCTTCTGCTCGAGGCGGCGAACCATCTGGGAGATCGCGGGCTGGGAGTACCCGAGCGAGGCGGCAGCGGAGGTGAAGCTCCCCTGCTCGGCGATCGCCCTCATGACCCGTAACCCAGCCGCATCAAGCACGCCAGGATCCTAACATCAGGTTATGAGTTGGGGAAGGGGTGGGCGAACCGGCACCGCAGCCCACAGCACGGCACCCCCCCGGACGCGTCCGCACCTTCGCGCCGGTGGGGACGGAGTGCAGAGACTGTCCAGGGAGTCCTGTCTTCTGTCGCCGACGTGTTTGAGTACCGCCATGCACGTGCCCGCTCCGAACGAGTCCTCCGCGCAGGACGTGGCGTTTGCCATCGCCGACCTTGTGGCCCGCGGGGGTGTGGCCGTCCTGTCGGGGGCGGGGATCTCCACCGATTCTGGGATACCCGATTATCGAGGTCCGGACGGTCAGCGCCGGGTGCAGCCGATGACCATCGCCGAGTTCCGTCAGGGTCCGGGACAACGCCAGCGCTATTGGGCTCGGGCCTACGTGGGGTGGGACCGGTTTTGCTCGGCCCGACCCAACGCCTCGCACGTGGCCGTGGTGCAGCTGCAACGGCACGCGTTCGTGGGGACCGTGATAACCCAGAACGTCGACGGGTTGCACCAACAAGCCGGTGCGGTCGACGTGATCGAGCTGCACGGTAGCTTGGCGGTCGTCCGGTGCCTGACGTGTGAGCGCCACTACCGACGAGCCGAGATTCAGGACCAGCTGTCCGCACTCAACCCCGACTTCGCCGCGCTCACCGGCCGGATGACCGCGGGCTTGCCGGTCATCCAACCCGACGGCGATGTCGCGCTCGTGGAGGAGTTGGTCCGACGCTTCCGCCACCCCCGCTGCCCCGGCTGCGGCGGGGACGAGTTGAAGCCCGACGTGGTGTTCTTCGGAGAGAACGTTCCTCGCGAGCGGGTCGACGCGTGCATGGAGGTGGTCGACACCGCTGCTGCGCTGCTCGTACTCGGCTCGTCCTTGCGGGTGATGTCTGGTCTGCGATTCGTACGGCGGGCACACGCTCGAGGGATTCCGGTGGCAGCCATCACCCGCGGGCCCACCCGCGGCGACGAACTGATCAGCCATCGGCTGGACGGGGACCTCGCCTCAGCGTTGGGCACCCTGGTGTCACGACTGACCGCCGGGGCGCAGCCGGGCTGAGGTGCCCTTCCGGGCTCCTCGCACGCACCTTCCGAGGCGCACCTTCCGAGGCGCACCTTCCGAGACGCACCTTCCGAGACGCACCGTTCGGGAGGGCGTCTCAGAGCCGTCGCAGGACCGCCGTCACCTTGCCCAGGATGGTGGCCAGCCGCCCATCGATGGGTGGATAGGCGGGATTCGCGGGCATCAGCCATACGTCTTCCCCGACTCGCCGCAGCGTCTTGACCGTGGCCTCGCTCTCCAACAGCGCCGCGACGATATCGCCGTTCTCCGCGTCGCTCTGCTGCCGCACGACGACCCAATCGCCGTCACAGATGGCGGCCTCGATCATCGAATCGCCGACTACGTTGAGCAGGAACAGTTCACCCTCACCGACCAGCCGTTTCGGCAGCGGGAAGATGTCCTCGACCGCTTCGTCGGCGAGCACCGGCGTACCGGCGGCGATGCGACCCAGAACCGGCACGTACGACGGCTGAGGCATCTCCTGCGTCAGGTCGGGGGCCTCCGGGTGCGGCTCCTGGCCGGGGTGCAGCGGTGGGCGGCGTGTGGTGTTTCCCCGATAACCGGGGGCATTGCTCGGGGTGTCAGGAGAGACGACCTCGAGCGCGCGGGGCCGGTGCGGGTCACGTCGAAGGTATCCCATCCGCTCGAGCGCGCTCAGGTGGTGCGCCACGCTGCTGGGGCTGGTCAGCCCCACCGCCTTGCCGATCTCGCGCAGGCTGGGGGGATAGCCGCGAGTGTCGATCGATGAGCGGATCACGTTGAGCACCTTGTGCTGGCGCCAGGTCAGGCCGGCCCGGCCCCGTCGCTCCGGCATCTCTCGAACCCCGTCGGGATCGTGGGTATCGCTCATCGGTCCCCCTGCAGTCATGCCTTCCAGCGCCCTGAACTGCGGCGGAAGGGTTGTCGGTGGTGGGTGGTGCACTGACGTCGTGTCCAGGAATCCGACGCCTCGTATCCCTCTGCGGGACGGCCGCGGTGCGACGGTGCCGTGCGACACATGTTCGATTATCCATGGCCCAGGGCCTCGACAGCGCCGTGAACCTGTGCTCATAATCGTACAGCAGTTCGATAGCACGGATGTTCGAAACGACCCGCGTGTCGCGGCAAGCAGGAGGAAGACATGAGTGCACTCGTTGCGTGGGGAACGATCGAGGCCGCTCGCCCGATGCCACGGCTGGCCCATCCGAGCTCACCCAGCTCACCGAGCTCACTCGGCTCGCCCGGCTCAGTGGCGGGGGTGGGGCGCCTGGCAGATCGGGATAGCTCCCTGCGGCTCACGGCTCGAGGTCGCCTGGTGCGCACCCTCGTGGTCTTCGGTGTGCTGGCGTTCATCGCGCTGACCCGCTGGGTCCCGGTGAGCTCGGAGGTGCCGTTGGAGGTTCATCACGTCACCGTGGTGCGGCCCGGACAGACGCTGTCTGAGGTGGCTCACGAACACCTGCCATCGTTGCCCGTCCGGGAAGGCGTGACCCGGCTTCAGCTCCTCAACCGACTCACGGCGCCCGAGGTGACGGTGGGGCAATCGCTGGCCATTCCGGTGGTGCGCTGAGTCGGGCCCGAGGTCGACGTGGCACGGTAGCCGGGTCGACAGTCCGTGACGCGCTCTGCTGCGGTTGGGTGGGTCGAGGGCTCTCGGGCTGACGTTCCGAGGGCCGGGAGTCCTCTCGCTCAACGCCGGCCGGTGCAAGCGAGGACTCCGCTGTGGGCGATCACGACACGCCGACGTCCATGGGCTCCGAGCCAGTTATGTCAGTCTGACCTGCGACTCTCGCCGAGCGCGTTGAGTGCGGACCCCAGGCTGTTCCGTTCAACTTGTTGTGTGGGCTCGTGAGACGTAGGCTCCCTACATCTTGGGGTTACAAGGATGTAACTCATCCACATGTAGTCCTCAGGCGCAACGGGCTTTCCCACAAGCCGTCAACAGGATGTCCACACCCTCGTCCCCAGGCGCCCGGTATCACCGGGCCGGTGGACGGTTGCTGCGGAGTCGGACCTGACGTAGCAACCGCGCAGGCGGCAGGGAGAGTCCCGGAGCCTGCTCGGCGCGAAAGGAGCCGTGATGCATTGCCCGTTCTGTCGCCACACTGACAGTCGCGTCGTGGACTCACGCACCTCCGATGACGGCACCGCCATTCGACGCCGACGACTCTGTCCGGCCTGCCATCGGCGATTCAGCACCATGGAAACGGCGGGGCTGACGGTGATCAAGCGTTCCGGGGCCAGTGAACCCTTCAGCCGGCACAAGATCATCGTGGGGGTCCGCAAGGCATGTCAGGGCAGGCCCGTGTCGGAGGACGACCTAGCTCTGCTGGCCCAGCGCGTCGAGGAGGCCGTGCGGGCGGGGGGCCACGCGGAGATCGAGGCCCACGACGTCGGGTTGGCGATCCTGGGGCCACTGCGCCAGCTCGATGAGGTGGCCTACCTCCGGTTCGCCTCCGTGTACCAATCATTTGATTCATTAGAGGATTTCGAGCAGGCCATCATGGCGCTGCGCGCTGGGGATGAGAAGGTTCTCACCGGCCCGGAGCCGGCCATGGGTGGGGGTTTGGCGGGCTCACCGCCGGCGCCGTCCGGAGTGGGCGCCGGTCGGGCATCGCAACAGGTATCAGTCGTTCAAGGAGGGGCATCATGACGGACACCACGGGGGCTCGATCAGCGACCCGACGCCGCGCCCAGCAGGGTGTGCGGGTGGAGAGGATCTTGACGACGGCGGGGGTGCATCCCTATGACGCCGTCACCTGGGAACGTCGCGACGTCGTCCAGCAGAACTGGAAGACCGGCGACATCATCTTCGAGCAGCGAGGTGTCGAGTTCCCGGACTTCTGGTCGGTCAATGCGTCGACCATCGTCACCACGAAGTACTTCCGCGGAGCCCTGGGCAGCGACAAACGTGAGGCGTCGCTGAAAACGTTGATCGACCGCGTTGTGCTGACGTACACCGCGGCCGGCAAGAAGCACGGATACTTCGCCACGGACGCAGACGCTGAAATTTTCGAGCACGAGCTCACCCATGCGTTGTTGCATCAGGTGTTCAGCTTCAACTCCCCAGTGTGGTTCAACGTCGGCACCCCCAGTCCCCAGCAGGTCAGCGCCTGTTTCATCCTCTCGGTCGACGATTCGATGGACTCGATTCTGAACTGGTATCGCGAAGAGGGATTCATCTTCAAGGGGGGCTCGGGGGCGGGCCTGAACCTGTCTCGCATCCGCTCCAGCAAGGAACTGTTGTCCTCCGGTGGGCACGCTTCGGGGCCGGTCAGTTTCATGCGCGGAGCCGACGCCTCGGCCGGAACGATCAAATCCGGCGGAGCCACCCGCCGCGCCGCCAAGATGGTGGTGCTCGACGTCGATCACCCGGACATCGCGGAATTCGTGACCACCAAGGCGCGTGAAGAGCACAAGATCAGGGCTCTGCGCGATGCCGGCTTCGACATGGATCTGGGCGGACGCGACATTGTTTCGGTGCAGTACCAGAACGCGAACAACTCCGTGCGCGTTTCCGATGAGTTCATGCGCACTGTGGAGGCCGGTGGTGAATTCGGCTTGACCTCCCGGTTGAACGGGGAGGTCATCGAGACGATCGACGCCAAGGGGCTCTTCCGCGATATTGCCCAGGCCGCCTGGGAATGTGCGGATCCCGGTGTCCAATACGACGACACCATCAACGCATGGCACACCAACCCGGAGACCGGCCGGATCACGGCCAGCAACCCGTGCAGCGAGTACATGTCACTGGACAACTCCTCGTGCAACTTGGCGTCCCTCAATCTTCTGAAATTCCTCACCCCCGAGGACACCTTCGACGCCACGACGTTTGCGAAGGTAGTTCAGCTCGTCATCACGGCGATGGATATTTCGATCTGCTTCGCCGACTTCCCGACCGAATCGATCGGGGAGACGACGCGTGACTACCGCCAGCTGGGGATCGGCTACGCCAACCTGGGTGCTCTGCTCATGGCCACCGGCCACGGGTACGACTCCGACGGCGGCCGAGCCCTAGCGGCGGCCATCACCTCGTTGCTGACGGGGGCGGCCTACCAACGTTCCGCCGAGTTGGCCGGGGTGGTGGGTCCGTACGCCGGGTACGCGCGCAACGCGGAAGCGCACCTGCGCGTCATGCGCAAGCACCAGGCCGCCAACGATGTCGTCCGGACCCTGGATGAGATGGACGGCGAGATCCATCGCCAGGCGACGAAGGCCTGGGAGGCGGTGGTGTCCCTCGGTGAGCAGCACGGCTTCCGCAACGCGCAGGCATCGGTGCTGGCGCCCACCGGGACCATCGGCTTCATGATGGACTGCGACACCACCGGCATCGAGCCGGACTTCTCGTTGGTCAAGTTCAAGAAGCTGGTCGGTGGCGGGTCCATGCAGATCGTCAATCTGACGATCCCGCGTGCGCTGCGCAAGCTCGGCTACCAGCAGGAGCAGATCGAAGCGGTCGTCGAGTTCATCGCGGAACACGGCCACGTCATTGATGCGCCGGGCCTGCGGCCCGAGCACTACGAGGTCTTCGATTGTGCAATGGGGACCAGGGCGATCAGCCCGATGGGTCACGTCCGCATGATGGCGGCCTGCCAGCCCTTCCTCTCCGGGGCGATCAGCAAGACGGTCAACCTGCCGGAATCGGCGAGCGTCGAGGACATCGAAGAGGTGTACCTGCAGGGGTGGAAGCTGGGCCTGAAGGCGCTGGCCGTGTACCGCGACAACTGCAAGGTCGGACAGCCCCTGTCGGATGCGATGGCTGGCAAGGCCAGCGAGGATGAGCCGGTCAAGGTCGAAAAGGTCATCGAATACCGTCCGGTCCGGCGCAGGCTGCCGAAGCGTCGGATGTCGCAGACCACGTCCTTCTCGGTGGGCGGTGCGGAGGGATACCTCACCGCCAGTTCATACCCCGATGACGGGTTGGGGGAGATCTTCCTCAAATTCGGGAAGCAGGGTTCGACCCTGGCGGGGTTGATGGACGCCTTCTCCCTGGCCGTGTCGGTCGCGCTGCAGTACGGCGTGCCCTTGGAGACCTACGTCGAGAAGTTCACCAACCTTCGATTCGAGCCGGCGGGGCTGACCGACGACCCGGACGTGCGGATGGCGCAGTCGATCATGGACTACGTGTTCCGGAGGTTGGCTCTAGATTTCCTGGACTTCGAGACCCGATCGTTCATGGGCAT
This sequence comes from Austwickia sp., assembly GCA_016711265.1. Classification (GTDB taxonomy): domain Bacteria; phylum Actinomycetota; class Actinomycetes; order Actinomycetales; family Dermatophilaceae; genus JADJTI01. The sequence goes on from JADJTI010000001.1 coordinate 148,727, forward strand.
CTACACGGCGGACGAGCGTGCCCGCCAGCTCGAGACGGGGTCGTATCTGCCGACTGAATCCTCCGGCGGTGAGGACGATATCGAGGAGGAGCTGGAGACGTATTCACAGACTGCGGCCACGGTCGAGCGGGCGACGGCGACGGATCGCGCTCGCGCCATGGATATCCGCTCGGGTTCGGGCGCCGCTGCGGCCCGCGAGGTCGCGGCCGACGTACACTCCTCCGCCGAACTCCTCGAGAGATTCCAGGGCAAGGCCGCGGACGCTCCGATGTGTCTGACATGTGGCACAAAGATGCGGCCGGCGGGGAGCTGCTACGTCTGCGAAGGGTGCGGCAGCACGTCTGGCTGCAGCTGAACGCTTGGGCCGTTCCGCTCCAGCCTCGGCCACCCTGGGCAGACTCCGGGCTGTCGCGTGAATGTGGTGTCCCGTCGGTGACGACGGGGCACCACGCTCATGCTTGCCTGCGAGACGGCCCACGCCACGATGGCGACCGACATCGCGAGGATGGACGATATGCCCGATTTCGCGGGCTGATGGTACCGATGTCGCGCAAATCTGCAGTAGAGACCCGCGATTGGCTACGGTTGCCATCCATCCGGACGAGCGCTCAATCGATGTAGGGCCTAGCCTCGGATTCGCTCCAATTTCGCACGACCGAAAGCCGAGGGCACCGTGACCGCTGCTTCCCCGACGGCCGTACAACTCGCCGCACCCGTCACCGGCTTGCTCGTGCCCATCGAGCACGTCCCCGACCCGGTGTTCGCTCAGAAGATGGTGGGCGAGGGCATCTCGATAGACCCGCTCGACCATTTCCTCGTGGCCCCGATCGCGGGCGAGGTGATCGACGTCCAGCCATCGGGGCACGCGGTGACGATCCGGTCGGCGGAGGGCCTGGAGGTGCTGATGCACATCGGGCTCGACACCGTAAAGATGCAGGGCGCCGGCTTCGATCCTCAGGTGCGGGAGGGTCAGACCGTTGCTGTCGGTGACGTGCTGGTCGACTTCGACCTCGACCAGGTGGCCACCGGGGCCAAGAGCCTGCTAACGCAGATGGTCATCGCCAACTCCGATGTCATCGCCAGCCTCACCCCCCGAACCGGCCAGGTCCGGGCCGGTCAGGACGTGGTGGCCGACATCGTGCTCGGCGACGCGTCGTCCGAGGGTGCGGCCACGGTGGGCGGGCGAACAGTCAGCTCCGAGGGCATCCTGGTGCCCAATCCGACCGGCCTGCATGCCCGCCCGTCTGCGACGCTGGTGGCGTTGGCGAAGGGCTACGAGTCCCAGGTCCGGATCCGCCGGGGCGAGGACGTGGCGAACGCCAAGAGCATCATGGCCATCATGGGCTTGGCCGTGGAACGCGGCCAGAAGGTCGTGGTCACCGCGCACGGATCCGACGCCGATGACGCCGTGGCCGCCATCGGGCAGGCGATTCGGGACGGGCTCGGTGAGGATTGCCCGCCGATCGCCCCCGGTGGAGACGACACATCCGCCGTTCCGGCCTTGACTCCCGACGCCATGGCCGCCGCCCAAGAGGTGTTCCGCCAAGAACAGCGGGCACTGGACCCGAACGTGATGCTCGGCGTGGCCGCCTCCCCGGGCCTGGGGATCGGCACCGTGCTGCAGGTGCGTCACGAGGACATCACAGTGGCCGAGTACGGCGCGGACCACCACACCGAGCGCCGCAAGTTGAACTCGGCGATCGACCGGGCCCTGCTCGACCTGTCGGCGCTGCACGATCGCCTCGCCGCCGAAGCCGACCGGGAGCGCGCCGAGATCTTCGCCGCCCACCAGGAGATCCTCGGCGACCCGGAACTACTGGACCTCGCCGTCAGCGCCATCGACAAGGGCAAGAGCGCGCAGTACGCCTGGCGGGGCGCGTTCAACAACTACGCCGACCGGCTAGCCGGGCTGGCCAACGAGGTGCTCGCCGGCCGAGCCGCCGATGTGCGTGATGTCGGCCAGCGGGTGCTGGAAGAGCTCACCGGCCAGCGCAGCGAGAAGCCGGAGATGCCGGAGGGCACGATCCTCATCGCCGAGGATCTGACCCCCTCCGACACGGCACAACTTGATCGCTCGAGAGTCGTCGGGTTCGCCACCACCAACGGCGGCGCGTCCTCCCACGTGGCGATCATCGCGCGTTCGCTGGACCTGCCCGCGGTGGCCGGCATTGAGGGCCGGGCGCTGGAGATTCCGGACGGCACCAGGGTGGTCCTGGACGGCGCCGCCGGGTCCCTGCAGATGAACCTGTCCGACGCCGAGGTGGAGGCGATCCTTCGCCGTCAGGAGCGGATCGCCGAACGCCGCGCCCTGGAAGATGCCAGCAAGGACGAGCCTGCGGTCACCACCGACGGCCACCGGGTCACGGTGATGGCCAACATCGGCGGGGTACAGGACGCCGTCGACGGGCAGAGCCGCGGAGCCGAGGGAGTGGGCCTGCTGCGCAGCGAATTCGTATTCCTCAACCGCACCAAGGCACCCACCGAGGACGAGCAGGCCACGGTGTACGCCGACTGCGCACGTGCGCTGGCCCCCGGACAGCCGCTGGTCATCCGCACCCTGGACGTCGGCGGCGACAAGCCCCTGCCCTACGTGCCCATTCCCGCCGAGGAGAACCCGTTCCTGGGCATCCGCGGCGTCCGGGTCGGCCTTGAGCGCCCCGAACTCCTGCGCGCTCAGTGCCGGGCCATCATGAGTGCGGCCGACGCCGGTGCCGAGCTCCACGTCATGTTCCCGATGATCGCCACCATCCAGGAGTGGCGCGACGTCAAGCGCATCTGGGACGGTGAGCGCACGCGGGCGGGCAGTACGACGGCCGTGTCCCTCGGGATCATGATGGAGGTCCCCTCGGTCGCCATCATGGCCGACCAGTTCGCCGCCGAGGACGGCTGCGACTTCTTCAGCGTCGGGACCAACGACCTCACGTCGTACACCCTCGCCATGGACCGGGGCCACCCGAAGCTGGCGGCGCAGGTCGACCCCTGCAACCCGGCCGTCCTCACGCTCATCGCCAACGCCGCTCGGGCCCTGCACGATCGGGGCAAGTGGCTGGGGATTTGCGGCGGGGTCGCCTCGGACCCTCAGGCGGTGCCGATTCTGGTGGGGCTGGGCGTGGACGAGCTCAGCTGCTCGATCCCCGCGATCCCCTCGATCAAGGCGCGGGTGCGCGCCTACTCCCTGCCGGAATGCCAGGACCTCGCGGCCAAGGCCCTCACCTGCTCCACTCCCGCTGAAGTCCGCGCCCTGGTCCCCATGGACGAGGCGTGAGGACGCGCTGACCGGACACGAAGGACGACCCTCATGACAAGCACAGCATCGGACATCGTCGCTGGCGTCGGCGGCGCTGGGAACATCACGGCCTTGACCCACTGCGCGACGCGACTGCGATTCGAATTGGCGGACGAATCCCTGGTGGACACCGCGCGCGTGGAGTCCATCAAGGGCGTGATGGGCGCCGTACCGCAATCCGGCGGCCGGTACCAGATCATCATCGGCGGAGCGGTGGGCACCGTCTTCACCGAGATCAACAACCTGCCGGAGATGGCCGCCCGAGGTCAGGGCGGCGGCGACAGCGACGCCGACGTGAAGGCGGCCGCCCGGGCGAAGGCCCGGGGCAAGGTGGCCTGGCTGGACAACTTCTTCGAGTACCTGTCCAACAGCTTCCGCCCCTTGCTGGGGGTCCTGCTCGGTGCGTCCCTGATCATCGCCTTCGCGGCGGTTCTCGATGCGCTCGGGGTGGTCGACTTCCGGGCCGCGGACAAGCCCGCGTCCTGGATCTTCGTCGATGCCATGTGGCGGGCGGTGTTCTACTTCCTACCGATCATGGTGGCCTACAACGCGGCCAAGGCGATCAACATCGATCCCTGGCTTGGGGCCACCGTGATGGGCGCCGTCATGACGCCCGAGTTCGTTGCGCTGTCAAAAGCGGCCACCACGGTGTGCACCAAGGACGCCACCCTGGGCACCGAGCAATGCGTCGCCTCGATCTTCGGGCTGCCGATGCAACTGAACAGCTACGGCGGTCAGGTCTTCGTGCCGCTCATCATGGTCGGCGTGCTCGGCCTCGTCTACCGGTTCTGGCGGCGGGTGTTCCCCGAGAACGTGCAAATGGTTTTCGTGCCGTTCCTGTCAATGCTCGTGATGATCCCGGTGACCGCGTTCCTCATCGGCCCCCTGGGCATCTGGCTGGGATCGGGGCTGGGGCAGGGTCTGGCCTGGCTGAACGGCAACGCGCCGATCGTCTTCGCGATTTTCATCCCGCTGCTCTACCCGTTCCTGGTGCCGTTGGGTCTGCACTGGCCGCTCAACGCGCTCATGCTGGCCAACATCCAGACGCTGGGCTACGACTTCATTCAAGGCCCCATGGGTGCCTGGAACTTCGCGTGCTTCGGGGCCACCGCCGGTGTGCTCGTCTTGGCGATCCGCGACAAGGATCAGCAGATGCGCCAAACGGCCACCGGCGCGTTGGCCGCGGGTCTCTTCGGCGGCATCTCCGAACCGTCGCTGTACGGCATCCACCTGCGGTTCAAGCGCATCTACCCCAGGATGCTGGTCGGCTGCCTGGTGGGAGGCCTGATCATCGGCCTCTTCCGCGGCGTGAACACGACGGCGTTCGCCTTCACCTCGCTGCTGACCATCCCCGTCTTCGACCCGATCCTCACCTACGTCCTGGCGATCGCGGCGGCCTTCGCCACCTCGATGGCGCTGGTGGTCATCTCCGACTACCGCACCCCCGAGCAGAAGGCAGCCGCCCGGGCCGAACAGGCCGGCGCCCAGCCGGCCTCCGCGGAACCGATCGTCATCGTCGTGGGCGACTCCGAGGAGAACCAGGCCAAGCAGTGGTTCACGGCGCTGGGCGGCCACGACAACATCACCAAGGTCGACCTCGTCGCCGAGACCCGGGTTCGGGTGGAGGTCAAGGATGACGGGCGGGTCGATGCGCAGGCGCTGGAACGGGCCGGGTTGCCGGGCGCCGTCCAGGTGGCTCCGCACGTGTGGCACCTGGTGGCCGGGTTGGACGCGGATCAATACGCCACGGCCATGGGTCGCCGACTGGCGAGCGTGCCGGCCTAGGTCTGGCCTAGGTCGCCGCGGTCGCGGTCGCCCGAACCGTTCCTGACAGCCCGAACCCACGTCCCGCCGCCGGACCCACGAAGCTTCGTGGGTCCGGGCGGGTCAACGTGGGTTCCGGCCCAGCGCAGTGACCGCCACGGCGCCCAGAGCGACCTCCGGACGGATGTTCACCCCGCCGACGACAGCGCCGCCGCATCCGCCCGCCGTTTCGCGAGCAGGCTGGTCGTGGTGACCAGGGCGAGGATGCCCACGATGACCCCCAGCGAGAGCAGGGTCGGCACCTCCGGTACGGCGGGCCACACCTTGTGTGCCCAGTGGAGCACCAGCTTGACGCCGATGAACGCGAGGATGGCCGCTAGGCCGTACCCCAGGTGAGCCAGCGCCGACAGCGCCCCTTCGAGGACGAAGTACAGGGCACGCAGCCCCAACAAGGCGAAGGCGTTGGTGGCGAACACCAGGTACGGGTCGCCGGTGATCCCGTACACGGCGGGTACCGAGTCGATCGCGAAGACGATGTCGGTCCCCAGGATGGCCACGATGACCAGGGCCATCGGGGTCAACGTCAGGACGCCGTCGCGCCGGATGGTCATCGCGGTGCCGTGGTAGGTCTCGCTGACCGGGAAGAAGCGACGCACCAGCTGGACGCTGCGCAGGGAACTCACGTCGATGGCCTGATGATGCGCCAACGCGTCCTTGAGCACCTTGACTGCCGTGGCCAGCAAGATCGCCCCGAAGAGCAGAAAGGCCCAGGAGAACGAGCTGATCAGCTGGGCTCCGAGGACGATGAAGATCGTCCGCAACACCAGAGCGCCGATGACCCCGATGAGCAGCACCCGTTGCTGCAGTTCGCGGGGGACGGCGAAGGCGCCGAGCAGGATGAGGAACACGAACAGGTTGTCCACCGACAGCGACTTCTCCACCAGGTACCCGGTGTAATACTCCAGGCCCGTCTGGGAGCCGAATCGCTGCCAGATCCAGACGCCGAAACCCAGCGGGATCGCGACGTAGAACGCCGACCACGACACGGCCTCGCGCATGCTGACTTCGTGCGGGCGGCGGGTGATCAGGAAATCCACCACGAGCAGGACGATCACGGCGCCCACCGTCAAGGCCCACAGCAGCGGGCTGCCGATCGAGTCGGTGATGCCCATGGCGGCGGGCGCGGACGTGGCTGCAGAGAGTGACATGGGGGTCCTCGGTTCGTCAGAGCCGAGGTCTCCTTCGACGACGCTGAGCCGCCAACCCACCGAGGCAGCGCTGGGGCCGTCCGGATTGACCGATGGATTCTGGGAAGTACTCCCCTCAGCCAGAAAGGTAAGGCAACCCTGACCACGGGTGCAAACTCGGTGGTCACCGACCGGCCGAAACCAGAGGGTGGCCACCGAGCGGCATCCGCCCTGGGCGGTGATCAGGAGCCGACCGAGGCCCCCGTGGAGGGGTCGGGGCGCACATCCGCGTGGATCGTCGGCCGCGGTGCCGTCGATCGCTCTTCAGCGATGCGGTCGATCAAGCCTTCGGCCCGTTCCATGGACCCCAACAACGCGAGGATGGCGCCCTTCTCGATCGCCCGCAGGCTCTGCGCATCGATCACGCGCCACCTGATGTCCTCGATGTGGGCCAACCGGTCCTGCTCGGGCGTCACGGAGCTGTCATCGCTGGGGTCGGACAGCGCCCTCAGCTCGCGGTCCAGGTGCGTCAGGGCGTCTTCGATGAACGCCTGACCTGCGGGGCTGAACTCCTCCCGGCCCACCCGTCGGGCGATCTGGTACAGGGTGTCCGACAGCGACGCCGTGAAATCGACCTCCTCGATCATGCTGGCCAGCAGATCCATGTCCTCCCGGGACATCCCGTCACGGAACAGTCCGGCGGAGTACGTCCGGATCTCTCGCGACAGCGAATCGGTCTGTTCGTGGAATTCGGCGGGATTCTTCGGGGCGTTCGGCCGGTTGCGAGCGATGTCCAGGAAGACCGTCCCGGCCTGAAGGGCCCGTTCGGTTTCCTGCTGCACCAGAGGTATCGCTCGGTCGAAGGACATGGTGGCCGAGCTGTCCAGATACCGAGGGTGTGAGTAGTCCTCGACGTCTTCTTCGTCGGTCCGGCCGATGCGGGACAACACCCGTTCGAATGTGCTGACGAACGGGAACAACAAGACCACATTGAAGATGTTGAAGAAGATCGAGAACATCCCGACCGCGATCGGCACTTGCGGGAATGTCTCCTTCCCATCGACCATCACCGCGGTTCCCGGGTCCCCGCCGAAGAACCCCATGACCCAGGTGAGCACGCCGATGGCGGGGAAGAACAGCGCCAGCACCACGCAGACGCCGATGAAGTTGAAGGTGATGTGAGCGTACGCCGTCCGCTTGGCGTTCTTGGACAGGTTCAGTGAGGCGATCCACGACGTGATCGTGGTGCCCAGATCGGCGCCGATGGCGAAGGCGATGGCGGTCTGCCACTCCAGCACCCCGGAGGCTCCCAGGCCCATCACGATGCCGATGGTCGCCGACGATGAGTGGATCATCGCGGTGATCAGGGCGGCGATCAGCGCGCAGCTGATGACCCCGACGATGGTCGAGGAATCCAGGCCGGAAATGACGGACATGACTTCAGGCATGTTCCGCAACGGCTTCAGTCCGCTGGTCATCAGGTTGAGGCCGTAGAAGATCAGCGAGAAGCCCATGCAGGCCAGGGCGATGTTGCGGAGTCTATCGGTCTTGCCGAAGCAGTAGACGATGGCGAATATACCGGCCGCGAGCAATCCCAGCGGCCCCAGGGGCAGGGCGATCAGCCCGTTGCCCAAGGTGGTGCCGATATTCGCGCCCATGATGACCGCGATGGCCGAGCGCAATGACAGCACGCCGGTGTTGACCAGCCCCACGGTCATCACGGTCATCGCCGTGCTGGACTGGATGATCCCGGTGATGACGGTCCCGGCGAGAACGCCCTTGACGGGGGTTCCCGCCATCTTCGCCAGCCATTGCCGCATCTTGTTGACCGACAACGCCTGGATGCCGTTGTCCATGAACTCCAAGCCGAGCAGGAAGATGCCGAGCCCCCCGATGACGGGGACAAGGATGTCCTTGAATATGTCGACATTCATGATGCGCCTCTGCTCGTCCGTGGGTGGTGGGTGGGTGCCTCCGGGTCCAGGAGGCACGGCGACACGTGCTGGTGGGGGATCGCCGCGTCCAGGAGACCGCGCGATGCGGGCAGGGTCATGTCAGGTCGGCGTACGTCGTGGACCAGTAGTCCTGCACAGCCCGCGAGGCGTGCGCCGGCAACGGCAGATAGCCCAGACCGGCGGCGTCGGCGTCGTACCGATCGATGACAAACGCGAAGTAGGACAGCACGGCGCGGGTCTGGCGCGCGTCACCGTCACGGGGGACCAGGGCGTACACCAGGACCGTGGCGGGGTAGGCGGAGGGGCTGTTCGGAGCCGTCAGGGGACGGGCGTACTGCTCCGCGCCCGAGAAGTCCATGCCGCTCAGGGCGGCACGCAACGTGTTCCCCTCCGGGGCCACGAACGTCCCGGCGGCGTTGCGCAGCTGGGCGACCTGGAGTCCGGCTCGGCGGGCTTGGCCGGGCTCGACGTACCCCACTGCTCCGGGGACGCTCTTGACGGTCTCGATGAGCCCGCTGGAACGGTCCGCCGCCCTTCCGGCGGGCCAGGTGATCACGCTGCCCACTCCAGGGCCGTCCGCCCATTCGCGTCCGCCGGTCGCCAGGTAAGAAGTGAACCCGAACGTGGACCCCGATCCCTCACGTCGGTGGACCGCGGTGATCGGGGTGCGGGGCAGGGCCAGGGCCGGGTTCAGGGCACGCAGCGCCGGGTCGTCCCACGACGTGATCCGGCCGGTATAGATGCCGGCCAGCGAGGACGCGTCCAAGCGCAGCGCCTTCCCCGCCGGCAGGGTCAGATTGTGGGCCACCGCGACGGCACCGACCGCGATGGGGAACTGGACCACCGAGTGCTGCTGCAGGGCCTGCGCCGACAGCGGGTAGTCGCTGACCGCGAAGTCCACCTGCCCTCGGGTGAGGCGCATGATCCCGCCGAGTGAGCCGACCGGTTCGTAGTCGATGCTCGCCGCCGAGCCGTGCTGCCACGGCCCCGGCGTCAGACTGCTCGGCTCGGGAACGTCAGCGGTCTGGGCGGCCCGGTACGCCCCGGCTGCCCGCTCGATCAAGGGTTGGGCCAACGTCGATCCGCTGCCCCGCAGGTCGGTGCGGGCACTCGCGGCGGTGAGCAGCAGCACGACCAGGGCGACCACGGCGATCACCACCAGGGGCATCACCACTCGTCGCCGTCGAGCGGCATCGGTTCTCAGCGCCGGGATGCCGTTGTCTGGCGAGGCAAGCACAAACCCTCCTGGGTGGATGGACGTCTGCTTCGGCGAGCGTCCCCAGTGGGAATGGCGGGCCCGTGTCCGTTCGGCATCTGTCCACCGAACGTTCGCTGTCGCCCGTCCGGCCAGTTGGTGTCCGCGCGGTGACCCGGCGTTCACCGGGGCGCGAATTCTCCTGCCCGGACTGCCATTTCGCGGCGAGGCCAGGCGTCGTACCGTGTGAGGGTGGCTGTTCGACAACGCGGGTCGCCGGGGTGGCGATGGCGCGTCTCGAGCAGTGCCTGGTTGCTGTTGACGATCCTGGGGTGCGGGTTCGTCAGTTTCGCCGGCTTCCTGTACTTGGGCGCCCGGACCCGCCGCCGGTCGTATTGGGCGTTCACCCTCGTGTACGGCGTCATCGGGCTGGTTGCGGTGATGCTCATGGATCGTGGGCGCGCGGGGTCGGCGATGGCCGGCGCGGGTGTCGTGATGCTCCTCGGGGGGTGGGCCGCGTCGGTTGCCCACGGTTTGGCCATCAACGCCGACTACCTGCGATGGAAGGCGCTAGGTGAGGGTTTCCAGATCGAGCCCCCAGCCATGCGTCCAGCCACGCGCTCGACCATGCCGCAGGACGTGCGCCCCAGCGTGCCACGCCGGGCGGAACGGGACGGCCTCGCCGTCATCGCCACCCCAGAGCCTCCGGCCGAGCCGGTGCTGGTCGACGTCAACACCGCGGACGTCGGCACGCTGGCCCAGTTGCCGGGGCTGGACGTCCTGAGCGCCCGGCGCATCGTCGAGGCTCGGGCGGTGTACGGGGAGTTCGAGTCGTTGGAGCAGGCCGCCGCCCTGGCTCCGCTGCGGCCCTCGACCGTGCCCGCCCTGCGGCCCTGGGTGACCGTGAGCGGGCGCCTGCCCTATTGAGGAGCCGCCGGCTCCGGAGGGGTCTCCGGCTCCGCGGCGGGCTCGGCGAGCCAGTCGCGCACCCAGGACAGCGCCGCCGCGAGATTGCCCAAGGCCGTCGCTGTCGGGTCCTGTCCCAGCTCCCAGACGTCCCCACGGACCGCGAGCAACACCGCCGGTGGGGGTGGGCCGAACACTGAGGCGTAGACGTGCAGCACGGCCTCGGGAGACATCTCGTGGGTGGTGTAGGAGGCGTCGGCTCGGCCGTGGAGGGTGCTGACGGTGAACGGCGGCGGTGCGGAGGCGGAGGCGTCGATGAACAGCACCCGGCGCCGGCCGTGCAGGTCCATGGCGTGTTCGACCTGCAGCTGGAAGTCAGTGAGGCACTCCACGTCGGCCCGTTGGAAAGCCTCGATGGCTTCCACGGCCAGCGGCCCCAGGGCGTCATCGCCGCGCGAGGGGTTGCCCCAGCCGAAAACAAGGGTTTCCGGCACCGCTGGGATGTCCGGCGACGTACCGGTCATCGCCGGCGGCGGTGGGCGCAGGGATGAGCATCCGGATGCTCATCGAGATGGTTGCGGTAGGCCGGGTGGCCGCCGCGGCTACTCCTTGTACAACTGGTCCAGCACCTGCCCTGCGGCATCGACGAGGGTGACTTCCAGCGGCATCTTGCCCAGCGCGTGGGTGGCACAGGACAGGCAGGGGTCGAAGGCACGGATCGCCACCTCGATGTGGTTGAGCAGCCCCTCGGTGAGTTCCTGGCCGTCGAGGTATTGACGGGCCACCTCCCGGACTGCGGTGTTCATGGCCGTGTTGTTATTTGTTGTCGACACAATGAGATTCGCCATGGTGATCAGATCGTCATCGCCGACCTCGTAGTGGTGGAAGAGGGTCCCCCGGGGGGCTTCGATAACGCCGATGCCGACGCGCTGGCGCTCGCCCTTGACGACCAGGTCGGTGCCCTCGATGTCGTCGTCCTCGATGAGTTCCTTGATCATCTCGGCCGAGAAGAGCATCTCGATCATCCGCGCCCAGTGGTAGTTCAGCGGTGCGTCGTTGGTCTGCTCCAGGAAGATCCGGCGCTCCATCTCGGCCAGCGGCGTGGGGATCTGGTCACAGTTGCGGACCCGCGCCAACGGCCCGACCTTGTACCAGCCTTTGTCCGGGCCGAGCTCGGTGATGTACGGGAATTTCATGTAGGTCCACGGCTTGACCTCCTCGGTGAGCAGGCTGTCGTACGTCGTGTAGTCGACGTGGTCGAAGATGGTGTTGCCGTCCGGGTCCTTGGCGCGCAACCCGCCGTGATAGAGGTCCAGATTCCCTCGGTCGTCAACGAACCCGAACGAGTTCGACGCGAAGTTGCCGAAGCCCTGGTGCAGCTCCCGCTGGGATTCGTGGAGCTGCTGGCAGAGTTTCACCGCGGCCTGGCTCCAGGCGATCATCTGGTCGACCTCGGCCCGCAGTGCGTCCCGGTCGGCCCGCGCGAGATTGCGGTTCATGCCACCGGCGATCGCCCCGGTGCCGTGCACCCGCTTACCGGCGGTCATCCGGATGACCTCCTGGCCGTACTTGCGCAGCAGAATCCCCTGCTTGGCGATCTCGGGGTGGGCCATCGCGACGCCGACGATATTGCGCTGGGACACCTCCGAATCGAACCCGAACAGCAGGTCCGGACTGGACAGGTGGAAGAAGTGCAGCGCGTGGGACTGGAGATTCTGCCCGTAGTGCATCAGCCGGCGCATCTTCTCGGCCGTGGGCGTCAACGTCGTCGCACCGACGATCATGTCCAAGGCCTTGCTGGCGGCCAGGTGGTGCGACACCGGACAGATCCCGCACAAGCGCGAGACCAACACCGGCAGCTCCCAGTACGGGCGGCCCTCGATAAACCGCTCGAACCCCCGGAACTCCACGATGTGCAGCCGGACCTGGTGGACCTTGCCGTCCTCATCCAACAGCAGGGTGACCTTGCCGTGTCCTTCGACCCGGCTGACCGGTTCAATGGCGACTCGGCGCAGCCCCTCGACCGGGACGGCGGCGGTCTCGAGTTCGAAGCTCATGGCGTCTTCACTTTCGGGGTAGCAGGTCGTGGAGCGTTCAGAATGGGCGTGGCCCGGCCTTCGGTCGCGGCGACGTCGTGGCGTCGGCTCAGTCGTAGTGCAGGTGCTCGTGACCCAGCGTCGGGGTCTTGCCGACGATCAGGTCGGTCAGGAAGGCCCAGATCGCATCGCCGCTGGGCGGGCACCCGGGCAGGAAGTAGTCGATCTTGACGATCTCGTGGATGGGATGGACCTTGTTCAACGGCAGCGGCAGTTCGGGGTCGTTGGGAATCTGACTGCCGTCGGCCAGCCCCATCCCGTCGTGGTAGACGTGGTTGAGGATGTCCGCGATGGACAGGTTGTTGCGCAGCGCGGGCAGGCCCCCGTTCACCGCGCACGCCCCGATCGAGACCAGCACCTTGCAGTTCTTGCGGAACTCGCGCAGCACCTCGACGTTCTCGCTGTTGCACACCCCGCCCTCAATGATCCCGAGGTCACAGGGCCCGACGTGCTTGATGTCGGTGATCGGGGAGCGGTCGAACTCGGCGAGCTTGATCAACTCCAGAATCCGCTCGTCGATGTCCAGGATCGACATGTGGCAGCCGAAGCAGCCCGCCAACGAGGTCGTGGCGATCTTCAGCTTGCGGGGCGCGGGCGCGGCCGGCCTGGGAGCGGCCGGAACGGTACTGGTCATCGGACTGCCTCCGCCTGATGCTCATCCTGGCGTTCTTGGCGGACGACGTCGCTGGTCGCCGGGTGGAGGTCGACCCCGACCACATCGGCCGCGTCGATCGGGTCGCCGAAATCGCCGGCGTTGTTGGCCATCGCGGTGCCGTGGTGAGCGAACGGCTGCTCGCTGATCGGTGCGCCGTCGTACTTGCGTGACCCGATCGGCACCTCGAAACCCTGGTCGCGACGCAGGAACACCCCGACCGGGCAGATGTCCGCCGCCCGGTCGGTCACCGCGAAGTCGGTGTCCCCGAGCTTGCCGGATTCGCTGTTGACGATGAGGTGGGAGGTGATCCCGCGTCCCGCCAGCGCGAACACGTCCTTGCCGTCCAGTTCCCGGCTGGCCCGCACGCACAGTTCGCACTGGATGCAGCGGTTGAACTCCAGGACGACGTCCGGGTGCGAGGCGTCGATCGGCCGATCGGGGAAGAAGTGGTCGAAGTGGGGGGAGAGCATGCCCATCTCGTACGCCGTCGCCTGGAGCACGCAGTTCCCGCTGCGCTCGCAGGACGGACAGTAGTGGTTCCCCTCGATGAACAACAGCTGCAGGCTGGTACGCCGACCGGCCGTGAGCTCGTGGGTGTGGTTGCGAATGACCTGACCGGCGGCCGCCTGGGTGGTGCAGGAGGCGGAGAAGCGGCCGTTGATCTTCACCACGCACATCCGGCAGGAGCCATGTGTGGACACGTCGGGGTGCCAGCACAGGTGGGGGATGAACTTGCCCGCCTCGGTGGCGGCCTCCATGACCGTTTGACCGGCGGTGAACGGGATCCGTTCACCGTCGAGCATGAAGTAGCTGTCCAACGCTGCGCCTCCCTCTCGTCGTCGTTACGTGGTGCTGCGTGGTGTTTGTGGTGCGGGTCAGCGGAGGCCGATGCGGTCGTCGGGGACGTGCGCCAGGGCGTCGTCCCGGTGGGTGATCTCGCGCGCCTCCGACAGCGCCGCGTCGAGGTCGAAGGCCGGTTCGAAGTCCAGCGCCAGCAGGCGGCGCTCGAAGGCCGGCCGGAACTTGTTGATGATGTCCCGCAGCGCCATCGTCGCGGTCGAGCCGAGGGCGCAGTGGCTGGCCCCCTGCATGTGCCGGTGCATCCGGGTCAGCTCTTCCAGGTCGTACTGCGAACCGCGGCCGTCGGCGATCTTGTCCAGGATCCGCCGGTTCACCGACGTACCGACGCGGCAGGCCGTGCAGAACCCGCAGCTCTCGTGGGCGAAGAACTCCACGAAGTTCTGGGCCACCAGGAACAGGTCACGGCGGCGGTCGAACACCATGAACGAGCCGGTGCTGCTGGCGTCCTCCATCGCGATCCGGCGCCTGAACTCGGTGTCCACCAGGCATTTCCCGGCGCCCACAGCGATCTGCACCGCTTGCGGGTTGACCGCCCCGGCCTGCTCGAGGACTTCAGCGATGGTGACGCCGTACGGGTACTCGTAGATGCCCGGTTCGGCGACGTCCCCGCTGACCGACAGCAACGTCGTCCCGACGCTGCTCGGAGTGCCGACGCCGTCCAGGAAGTGGGCGCCGTTGACGGTGATCAGCGCCGCCAGGGCGAGGGTCTCCACGTTGTTCACGGCGGTCGGTTGCCCCAGGAAACCCTGGGTGACGGGGTACGGCGGCCGGATGCGGGGCTTGCCCGGGTTGCCTTCCAGCGACTCGATGAGCGCCGACTCTTCGCCGCAGATGTAGGCCCCGGCGCCCAGGCAGATGTCGATGTCGAAGTTGAATCCGACGCCCAGGATGTTGTTGCCGAGCAGGCCCTCGCGGCGGCGGCGGGCCAGCACCTCGGTGAGCTGGTCGTAGAGGAAGCGGTACTCCCCGCGCAGGTACAGGAACCCCTGCTGGGCGCCGTTGACCATGCCCGAGACGACCATGCCGTCGAAGATCAGGTCCGGGCAGGAGGCCAGCAGCACCCGGTCCTTGAACGTGCCCGGTTCGCCTTCGTCGGCATTACCGACCACGTAGTGGGCGTACCCCGGGGCGTCCCGGCACACCCGCCACTTGGTCGCCGTGTTGAAGCCGGCCCCGCCGCGACCACGCAGCGCCGCGGCCGACAGCTCGGACAGCACCCCCTCCGGCCCGCGCCGGAGCGCCGCGGCGATCGCCTCACCCGGCTTGACCGTGTTACCCAGCAATTGGTCCTTGCGGCGGATGTTCGTCTCGACCGTGAACCACTCCGACGGCCAATCGGACAACGGCGTCCGGGCCCGGATCAGGCCGGCCATCTCATCGATCCGCTGCGGCGTCAGCCGCGTCACGGCGCGGTAGTTGACCAGCGCCGCCGGCCCTTGATCGGAGAGCCCCGTGCAGGAGGTCAGGTCGACGCTGGCCAGGCCGTCCTCGGCGACCCGACCGGGGCGCAGCGCCAGTCGGGTGCACAGCTGGTCGCGCAACTCCAGGCTGCCGTGGAAGCGGTCGGTGATGTTGTCGCTGAACAGCACCCGGTAGTCGCCCACCGGCCTGGTGTTGAAGAAGGTGTAGAACTCGGCGGTCCGCGCGACGTGGGCTCGCGGACGGCGTACCCCCTGGGCGACCGCGGTCAGGGTCTGCGGAGACAGCCAACCCAGCGCGTCCTGGACCTCGCGCAGGATGTGCATGAGGCGGGTGCCGTCGTACCCGTGTCTGGTGAGAACGTCGTCGATGACATTCGCTGACATGGCCTAAGACCTTCCGGCGCGGCGGGATGTCGGAGTGCCCGGGCCTGGGCGGGAACGCCGACCGACGCCCGGGCAATGGGGAGTCGACGTCGAGGCAAGAACATGTGGCCGAAAGCTGCGGTCACGGTGACGAAGGCGGCCGATCGGGCGGTCGTCTCGCGAAAACCAGCGCTATGGCGGACAAGACTGGCACCGGTCACCAGGGGTGTCCAGAGCAGCCGTGGCGCCCATCACACGGTCGCGCCCGCCGGGGTTACCGGCCGGTTCAGCGGTCGGCGGGCCCGGCGAACGGTAAGGTCCCGGGCTCTAGCGCAGCGGCGAGGGTGTCGGGCACGCTGGGCAGGTGCACGAGCTCTCGCTTGCCGAGCACGCGCTCGCGATCATCGAGGAGACCGCGCGGCGTGAGGGCTTCACGCGGGTGCACCGGGTGCGGGTCGAGGTCGGCCGACTCTCGCATGTGGAACCTGACGCGTTGCGGTTCGCGTTCTCGGCCGTCTGCGTCGGCAGCTGCGCCGATGGTGCCGTGCTGGAGATCATCGACATCCCCGGTGAGGGGGAGTGTCCGCAGTGCCGGACCCGCTCACCGATGGACGCCGAACCGGCCTGGTGCCCCCGGTGTGAGAGCAGCCCGCTCCGGGTGGTCGGCGGCACCCGGATGGCGGTCCGGGACGTGTTCGTGGACGACGCGGGTGTGGGCGCAGAACGACCGTAGAACCGCTCAACGACAACGGGACGAAGGGGTACGACGATGTGCGCCACCTGCGGATGCGGCACTAGCGGAGGCGTCACCATCACCGCCGACCCGGGCCACCAGCACCAGCACCAGCATGAGCACGAGCACGAGCATGAGCATGAGCACAAGCACACCCCGACCCCCGCGCAGGCCCGCGAGCAGCGGCGGGTGGTGGTGGAACGTGACCTGCTGGCCCGCAACGACGAACAGGCGCACCGCAATCGTGAGCGCTTCCAGGCCAGCGGCGTGCTGGCCCTCAACCTGGTCTCCTCACCAGGCTCGGGGAAGACCACGCTCCTGGTCGCCACCATCGAACGGCTCCTGCGTCGCGGTGGCATCCCGATCGCCGTCATCGAAGGGGACCAGCAGACCAGCCTGGACGCGCAGCGGATCCGGGCGACCGGCGTACCGGCCGTGCAGATCAACACCGGGTCCGCCTGCCACCTGGACGCGGACATGGTGGACCGCGCGCTGGACCACCTGGGAATGGGCGAGGCACCCGAGGGCGGTCCTGGCGTGGTGTTTATCGAGAACGTGGGCAACCTGGTGTGCCCGGCGGCCTTCGATTTGGGCGAGGCGCACAAGGTGGCGGTCCTGTCGGTGACCGAGGGTGAGGACAAACCCGCCAAGTATCCGGCCATGTTCCGGGCCGCCGACCTCGTGGTGATCAACAAGTGCGACCTGCTGCCCTACCTGGACGTGAACGTGGCCCTGATCGAAGAGCACATCGCCGCGGTCGCGGCAGATGCCCAGGTCCTACGGGTCTCGGCGACCACCGGCGAAGGCCTCGACGCCTGGATCGACTGGATCCTGGCCGCTAGCCCGCCGACGGATGCCCGATGACCGCGCCGGTCGAACACGCGCTGACGGTGGCGCCGGGGCCGGACGTTCTTGCACTCGGTGCTTGGTTCAAAAACACCGTGTGCGCGCTCATCGGCAGTAGCGCCTCGATCTCACCCACGGTGGGCGACCTGGACGGCGTACCCGGCTGCCTGGCGCACGAGGCGACCGTGCGTGCCCACCTCGAGGTGTTCCGGCGGTCCGGCACGTCACCGGCGGCCATCGCCCACGACCTGCACCCGGACTTCCACTCCAGCCGGTTCGCCCAGGAGATCGCCGACGAGCTCGGGGTGCAGGCCATCCCGGTCCAGCACCACCACGCCCACATCGCCGCCGTCGCCGCCGAACACGGCCTCCAGGACCCCGTGATCGGCCTCGCGCTCGACGGGGTCGGCCTGGGCACCGACGGTACGGCGTGGGGCGGGGAGCTGCTGTGGGTGGACGGGCACCGCTGGGAGCGCATCGCGGGGCTGCGGCCACTGCCGATGCCCGGCGGCGATCGGGCGGCCCGGGAACCGTGGCGGATGGCCGCCGGTGTCCTGGCCGAACTGGGCCGCGGCGACCAGATCGCCCAGCGGTGGCCGGATCAGGGCGCCGCCGCCGGGCTCGCCCGGATCATCGCGAGCGGCCTGCGCACGCCGTACACCTCGAGCATGGGCCGGGTGTTCGACGCCGCCGCGGGGCTGTTGGGTCTGAGCACGGTCATGACCCAGGAAGCCGAGGCGGCGATCTCGCTGGAATCGGCGGCTACCCGCTACCTCGCCACCGCGCCCGGACATGTCCTGGAGCACAGCTGGGAGTACGACGGCCACGGGCACCTCGACCTGCGACCGCTGCTGGCCACCCTCGCCGACATCCCGCCGGGGGAGGTGGAGCTCGCCGCCGCCCGGTTCCATGCGACCCTGGCCGCAGCCTTGGCCGACTGGGTAGGCGCCGCGGTCCGCGACCGGGGTGTCGAAGTCGTGGCCCTGGCCGGCGGCTGCTTCTTCAACGCGATCCTGCGGGCGGACCTTTCGGCCCGGCTTCAGGAGGCTGGGATGCGCGTCATTGTCCCGACCCGGCTGTTGCCCGGTGACACGGCCATCGCCCTCGGGCAGGCCGTGATCGCCCGTTCCACCCTGGCCGGGGACCTGAGTCCCGGCGAGTACGGTGAACAATCTGCCGGCCGCAGGCCGCTGACGGAGGTGAGCTGACATGTGTTTGGCCATGCCCGCGCTGGTGGTGGAACTGGTGGACCCGGCGGTCGCGCCACACGAGGCGATCGTCGAGCTGGACGGGGTGCGCAAGCAGATCTCGATCGCCCTCGTGGACGACGTGCAGGTCGGTGACTACGTCATCCTGCACGTCGGGTTCGCGCTGCAGAAGCTCGACGTCGAGGAAGCCGAGGCGACACTGCGACTCTTCGCCGAGCTCGCCGCCGCCGAAGGGCAACTCAGCGCGCCAATGGCACCCACTGGCGCTGAGCCGCGATGAGCCAGCGGTGAAGTACATCGACGAGTTCCGGGACGGCGACCTGGCGCGCGGGCTGGCCGGCGCCATCGCCGCAGCCGTGGCCGCCGGGGGCGAGCGAGAGTACCGGTTCATGGAGTTCTGCGGGGGGCACACCCACGCCATCTCCCGGTACGGCATCGCCGACCTGCTCCCGCCACAGATCCGGTTGATCCACGGCCCCGGGTGCCCGGTCTGCGTGTTGCCGATCGGCCGGATCGACCAGGCCATCGCGCTGGCTATCGAGCACGACGTGACCGTCTGCAGCTACGGGGACACCCTGCGCGTGCCCGCCTCGGGGAACCTCTCCCTGCTCAAGGCCAAAGGCCGCGGCGGCGACATCGCGATGGTTTACTCACCGTTGGACGCCGTGCGGCTGGCCGAGCAGCGTCCGGACCGGCAGGTGACGTTCTTGGCCATCGGGTTCGAGACCACCACCGCGCCCACCGCCGTGGCGATCGCCCAGGCGCGCGCCAAGGAGCTGACGAACTTCTCGATTCTGTCCAACCACGTGTTGACCCCGCCCGCGATGCACGCCATTCTCACCGCGCCCGCCGACGAGGCGGTCGCTTTGGACGGGTTCATCGGCCCGGCGCACGTGTCCACGGTGATCGGCAGCGCGCCGTACGAGCCGTTCTGCCAGGAGTACCGCAAACCCGTAGTGATCGCCGGGTTCGAGCCCCTGGACGTGATGCGAGCCATCCACATGTTGGTGCTGCAGGTCAACCAGGGCCGGGCCGAGGTCGAGAACGAGTTCACCCGGGCGGTCACCCGCGACGGCAACGCCACCGCGAAAGCGCTGGTGGACGGGGTGTTCGAGCTCCGTGAGTCGTTCGAATGGCGCGGTCTGGGCAGCGTCCCGTTCAGCGCATTGCGGCTGCGCCAGGAGTACGCCGACTTCGACGCCGAGCGTCGCTACTTCGTCCCCTATGTGCCGGTCCCCGATCACAAAGGCTGCGAATGCGCAGCCATCCTGCGCGGCCAGAAGCACCCGGTCGAATGCCGCATCTTCGGCACCGCCTGCTCGCCCGACTCTCCGGTGGGCTCGTGCATGGTCTCCGCCGAAGGCGCCTGTGCGGCCCACTACATGTATGGCCGGTTCCGGCTGGAGCCGGTCGGCGCCGTCGTACCCCGATCCTGACCAGGAGGCCCCGGCATGGCCCTGCCGCGCATGCGACCGATCAGCCTGAAGTCCGAACGTGTCGACATGTCGCACGGCGCGGGTGGCCGGTCGATGGCCCAACTGATCCACCAGCTGTTCGCCAAACACCTGGGTAACCCCTACCTGGCCCAGGGCGATGACGGCGCCCGGATGCCCCGACTCGACGGACCGCTGGTGATGGCCACCGACGCTCACGTGGTCTCCCCGCTGTTCTTCCCCGGCGGGGATATCGGGTCGCTCGCCGTGCACGGCACGGTCAACGACGTCGCCGTCATGGGCGCCCGCCCCCGCTACCTGGCGGCGGCATTCGTGCTCGAAGAGGGCTTCCCACTGGCCGACCTGGCCCGCATCGTCGAGTCGATGGCGGCCGCGGCTCGGGAGGCCGGGGTGGCCGTGGTCACCGGGGACACCAAGGTCGTCGAGGCCGGCAAGGGCGACGGGGTGTTCATCACGACCACCGGCGTGGGTGAGCTGATCGACGGGGTCCAGGTCTCCGGCGCCCACGCCCAGCCCGGCGATGCGGTCCTGGTCAGCGGCCCGATCGGCGATCACGGCATGGCGATCATGGCCGTCCGTGAAGACCTGGGCCTGGACACCCCCATCGTCTCGGACTCGGCGGCGCTGCACGGACTCATCGCCGACCTGCTGGCCGCCGTACCGGAGGTGCATGTGCTGCGTGACCCGACCAGGGGTGGGTTGTCGGCGACCCTCAACGAGATCAGCCACCAGTCCGAGGTGGGGATCGTGCTCAACGAGGCTGCGATTCCGGTACGACGTGAGGTCGCCGCCGCGTGCGAGCTGCTGGGGCTCGACCCGTTGGACATCGCCTGCGAGGGGCGGGTGATCGTGATCTGTCCCGGGGCGCGCGCCGAGGCGGCCCTGTCGGCGCTGCGCGGGCACCCGCTGGGCGCTCAGGCCGCCGTGATCGGGGAGGTCATCGAGGACGAGCGAGGGTTCGTGCAGATGGCCACCTCCTTCGGCGGACGTCGGATGGTCGACTGGCTGGCGGGGGAGTCCCTGCCCCGCATCTGCTGAGCACGGGTAACCATCGGGGCTTCGCCGGGAATATCGGAGTATGAGCCCCACGACGCAGCGCATCTCGCCCGATGCCGACGCCTTCGACACGCCCATCCCGGGGCCCCCGAGCGGGCACCTCGGGAGGAGCCCGCGCCGGCAGTGGCGCTGGGGCGCGGCGGGAGTTCTCACCGCCACTGCGGTCACCACGGGGTCATGGTGATCACACCGGTGGTGGCTCCAGGGCCGTAACCAGGCACTCCGGCCGGGGGCTCGGCGGCCGCCGCCCTCCTGGATCGCGCCGCCCGGATCACGCCGGTCGACCCACCCGCGCGGGCAGACCAGTACTGGAAGATCTCCACCACCGGCACGACGATGCTGACGGTGGTTGGGAGTCGGGGCGGCCGCAAACAGAGCGCCCACTACCTCACCTCCCAGAGCCGGACGGCGTACACGGCGGTCGACGGCCGCCGGCCCACCTGGTTCGTAGACCGGCCCGGCACCCTGGTCCGTCAACTGGCCGGGCCGAAGGGCTTCGAGCAGCCAGCCGTCGGCGGGCCCACCTCGATCTGGACCACGAACCTGGCGCCGTCGGCCATCCCCGGCAGCTGGCAGACCCCCAACGTGGCTTGGCTGCGGGCGCTTCCCCGGGACCCGGTGACCCTGCGGGAACGCCTGTACGCCGATGCCGCCGGCCACGGTCAGTCGCTCGATGGCGAGGTCCTGGTGCTCGTCGCGGATGTCCTGCGCACCGGGCTGGTGCCCAGCGACCTGCGGGCTGCGTTGTTCCGGGTGTTGGCTACGGTCCCGGGAGTGAAGGTGCAAGCCGGGCGAACGACCGTCAACGGGCGCACGGGGGTCGCCATCGGCCGCGACGAGACCGCGGGCGTCGACCGTCAGGAGATCGTCGTCGACCCCGAGACCGGACAGCTCATCGGGGAGCGCCGGGTGGCGATCCGCGGCGTCGACGGGATCCGCGCGGGCACGGTCCTGGGTGACACGGCGGTGGGACGGACCCTCGTGGACGCGGTGCCCACCGACGTGGTCCGCCGGGCTCGGCCCGATGAGTGCACCGTCGAGGCTGATGGTGCCGTGTCCTGCCGGCGGTGACCGGGGGATCCCCTGGTGGTCGCGGTCACATCACGAATCGGCATCTTCGCAGGTCGAGCGCTCAGAAAACGTGATCTTCACCCCACTGCGTGGCGAACACGAAACCGCAGGCAGTTCCGGCCGATCGTAGTGAGGACAGCGCATTCACCGCCGTCGTCGTGTCCTGCGCGGCGGCCTCCTGAACCGGAGCCCTCCGATGACCAACCAGGCGACTCTTCCCGCACGTCAGCGCGTGGCGTCCCACGATCGCCCGCGGTATCTGCGGTCGCTGCGTCACCCCTTGACCCGCCGCGAGGCCGAGCAGGTTTTCGAGCGGCAGCAGGTGGCCGAGGCGTTCGGCCGACTCTGCGCCTGAGCCCCGGCAGCTCGTTCGCTACGCCGTAGGCCCAGCTCCTGAGATTCGCGCTGATCCAGGCGCGGGCCTGCGCCTTCACGCTGGCGAACCGTGGTCCGGCCAGATCCGGCTGACCCACTGGAGCATCGACGTCGTGGTCCCCGGTGGGGGATCATCACGACATGGTGGGTCAGAACGTGCTCGGCGGTCCCCTGCAGGTCTGCGGGACCGATCCCATGACGGGCTTCTACCGCGATGGCGCCTGCCGCAGCGGCCGCTCGGACGCCGGGCTGCACACCGTGTGCGCCCTGATGACCCGCGAGTTTCTGGAGCATCAACGCGGCCGGGGCAACGACCTCAGCACTCCGGCTCCGGCCATGTCCTTCCCGGGCCTGATCCCGGGAGATCCCTGGTGTGTCACCGTGGTGGCCTGGCAGAGCGCGTACCGCGATGGGGTGGCACCGCCGATCGTGCTGGCCGCCACGAATGCACTCACCCTGCACTTCATCCCGCTGACGGTGCTCACCCAGTTCGCCGCGGACGTGCCCGACGACGTGGCCGGCCTCGGCGGCCCCACCTGAACGCCGCCCCGGTCCCCACCACTGATCAGGATGGGTGCTCCGGGTCCCGGGGCAGGTCCAGCCCCAGGGCCTGACGAAGCTGCTCGGAGTACCAGGACTTGCGGGGGGCCCGCGGGTGCCGTGGCCCGGACGTCGATTCCAGGCGCGGGGAGATCAGCAGCTGCAGTCGCTGGCGCAGCGAGCGGACCGCCCACTCGTGCTCGGGGTGGGTGCGGTGGGTGCCATCGCTGAGCAGCATCGACCCGGCCGGCGACTCCTCGACGGTGCGGATGGCGGCGGCCACGTCGGGCTCGCGGGCGTACCCCTGGGCCTTCCAGTCGATGGGGGAGTCCCGTGGTGACAATGCCCAGGGTTCCAGGACGGCGCGGACGAACGTCGTGGCATCGTGGTCGACCTCGTAGTGCTCGAACACATAGTCGACGCCGGATTGGGCGATCCGCCGCGCCCGCAGATCACTGTCGCGGGCGTGGGCGCTGATGAGCACGATGCGGGTGGTCTCGGGCGGGGAATACGTCCGGATGCTCTGGGCGATCCGCGCCCCGATGTACCGGTCGTGATCGGGCAGCGGCTCGGACATCCCGGCACGGGAGGCGGCTTCGTGGCGGCGACGCGCGGAACGCCGGTCGTGTCCGTCCAGGACGACCACGTCGATGTTCGCCCAGGCCTCCCGCAACGCCATGGCCTGCTCGAAGTCCATGCCCACCGGCTCGACACCCGGCACCCACGACAGCCACGGCACCCGCCCGTCGCGCTGGCTGCTCTGGTCATCAACCACCACGACGCGCATACTCACCTCCCGGCACCGCGCCCCGCAACGCATGCAACCCTTGGCTGATCCGGTGCAGGTCGCGTTCCACGCCCTCGCGCACGGCCCCGACCGGGGCCGACGCGGCCAGATCCACCCCCTGGGCCAGCACCGCTTCCAGGTAGCGCATCTCCCGATCCTGGGAATGCCGTCGAGCCTGATCGGTGGCTGCGCCGCACTCGTGGACGAATTCCTCGGACAACTGCCCGGCGAACTGGGCCAACGACCGCGCTAGCAGGTGGGCTCCCAGGTAGGCCGCCGGCACCCACACCAGGTCGCTGACGACCCGGACGGTGGCTCCGGGGGGCGCGGCCGCCACGGTCGCCGCCACCGCCACCACCAGGACGGCGCGAGCGGTGAGGGACAGCCTGCCGGGTGCGGCGACGGTGCCCAGGACCAGGGCCAGACCCACCAGCAGGCTGGCGGCGGTGAGTTGCCGCGGCTCGCCGAGGTGCGCGTAGTACGTCGTCAGGGCCGTGGCGGCGGCGAAGGGGAACACCGCGCACAGGGACAGCCAGGGTTCCAGCCAGGACCCGCGCCGCCTGATCATCCGCCAGGTCCAGCCGGCGTACGCCGCCGTGATCGCTGCCAGCGAGTACGCCGCCAGGGCGGGGACCGGAGTGCTGTCGCACAACGCGGTCCCGGCGATCAGCAGGGCCAGGATCACGATGGCCGCCGGAGCCAACGGCAGGGCGACCCTCGGCCGGTCCACGGCCACGACGTGTGCCTTATCCCCTACCAGCAGCGTCAACGCCGAGCCGGCGGACCGGCCGACCAGCCGCACGGGAACGACGCCGGTCAGGCCGTGGCGGGCGACCGAGCCGAGGAGCGCGTCCGCCTGGGGACCGGTGATGACGCACACTGCCGCATCCGGTGCGACGTCGAAGAAGACGTGCCTGGCCACGGCGGGCTGGCTGGACCGGACGGCCTGGGCGTGCAGGTCGAAGGCGTCCCGGACATACCTGGCACGCTGCCGGGTCTGCCGGGCCAACTCGCTCTTGTGCGCAGCCATGGCTGCCCGCAGTGTGATGGCCGCGTCCACCCCGGCCAACGACAGCCGCATGATCGTGGTCTGCAGGTCGTCGATCAGCTCCGACCCACGTCCGGTGAGGATGTCGTTACGCCCCGAGAGCTCGGCAGCGGTGATCTCCGCCTCGCAGCGGGTGAGCGTCAGGTGGCGCTGGTGGCGGATCTCGGTGCCCAGCAAGGCCACCAGGCACTGCGATCCGACGACGTTGATGACGGCGTACAGCAGCGAATCGGCGACGAAAGGATCTGCCTGTAGCAGCCATCGGACCCCACAGACCCAGGTCAGCAGGCCGACGGTGACGGTGCCGGCCACCGCGGGCCCGTGCCGTGCCGTGGTCAGCAGGATCAGCGGCGTGGCGAGCACCCACATGCCCGAGTACGGTTCGGCAGGGGGATGGACGGCGGCCCACAGGGTCAGCTCGCCCACCAGGACCAACCAGCGGACCCATAGCGGGGGTGGGGTGCCGCGCACCATCGACCAGGCCAGCGCCACGTCGTACCCAACCATGAGAGCGGCGAGCAGGCGCACGACCGGTGGCTGCCACCAACCCGCGAGGGGGCAGGTGATGACGACGGCGCGGAACGTGAGCTGAGCGACCAGGACGATCCCGGGTTCCACGCGCGCGAAGTGGCTTCGCACGAAACCGGCGGTCGTTACGGGCACTGCTTCATCCTGGCCGGTACGCCGCCCGCACGGGTGCGAAAGCGGGATTTCGGAACGGCCACATCCATCGGCGCGGGGCCATTGCCCTGTGCTCCCGCCGGGGGTCACCGGGTCGAGATGCGCAACCCTTCCGGATCACCGTCCACCTGGTCCGACGCCGTGTCGCTCACCACGGCGACGGGGGACGCAGGCGGGGCCGACGCCTGCGAGGACACCGCCGACAGACCCCACCCGAGCGCCGCGAGGACGACGATGAGCGCCGGCCAGAGCACCCGGTGGCGACGGTACCGGGGGTCCTCCGGCGAGGAGGACGCGAGCTGGTGCTCCACGGCCTCCAGGTCGGCGTCCACCGAGCCCCGGGCGCGAGCGGCCTGACAGGTCCGCCACGCCTTGTCGGTGTGTCCCAGGCCGTGTTGAGCACGGGCGAGTCCGGCCCAGGGTGCGGGCGCGGCCGGATCCAAGGCCCGGGCCCGGCGGTAACAGTGCCTGGCCTCCGCGAACCGACCGGCGCGCTGTCGCAG
Organism: Austwickia sp.; assembly: GCA_016711265.1. Classification (GTDB taxonomy): domain Bacteria; phylum Actinomycetota; class Actinomycetes; order Actinomycetales; family Dermatophilaceae; genus JADJTI01. The sequence continues at coordinate 174,718 of JADJTI010000001.1, forward strand.
CTCACCCAGAGCGCACCAGAGGTGCGGATCCTTGGCGTCGTAGGCCAGGCCTGACTTCACGGCGATCTCGGCCTCGGCGTCCCGGCTGTCGGCGGACAGGGCGGTGGCCAGGTTTCGCCAGGTGTCGGGATCATGGGGTCTGCGACGTACGGCGGACTCGGCAGTGGCCACGGCGGCGCTGAGGCGCCCGGCATCGATGCAGGCGCTGATGCAGGCCGTGATGGCCGCGTTCAGGTTTGCGTACCCCGATCCGGCGATCGTCGCAGGGTCGGTGTCGATGACGCAGGCGGCGGCTGTGGCCAGGCCACCGGTGGTGTCGTTGTCGTACGGCGCGCTGGATCGGAGCAGCGCAGAGTCAAGCTTCATACCCGTCATGGAGACGTCTTCCCTCACCGTGATACCCAAGATCGCAGAGACCCGTGGTGCCCCCCAGACCGAATGTGACGTCGCCTCCCCCGAGGCATTCAGACGTCCGTCCAGATCATCATGCTAACCACGGCCTGCCTCAAATGACCGCGCTCAGCTTGAGGTGTGAGCACGGTTGCGGCCCTCAGGCGACGCCGTAGCGCGCGAACACCTCCACCATCGGGCGGGCGCACCAGGGCGCGGTCACTAGCAAAGGGCCCCGGGTGGGGAACGTCGGCGCGGGCCCGGACAGGTCGTGGACCTGGGCTCCCGCTTCTCGAGCCAGGATCAGCCCGGCCAGGTGATCGATCGGATCGAAGGTGGCCACGATCGCCGCGGCGGCGCGGCCGGCCGCCACCGAGGCGATGGCCATGGCACCGGAGCCCATGATCCGGGCGGTCACCTGCCGTTGCGCAAACTCGTCCATGACCTCGGCCATGCCGGGCGGGGGACAGTGGCCGTCCAACTCCATCGCCACCACCGACCCGGCCAGGGCCCCGTGCGCCGTCCCGGCCGCGCCGTCCCTGCCCGAGCCGTGCTCGGGGGCGGGGGCGCAGGACAACGGGGCACTGTCGAGGTAGGCGCCCAACCCGGAGGCTCCCCAGAACACCTCGCCGCGCCACGGGTTGGCCACCACCCCCAGGCGCGGTTGCCCGTCGACCGCCAACGCCAGCGAGAAGCAGGACCACCCCAGGTCGTGCGCGAAGTTCGTGGTGCCGTCGACGGGATCCAGGTACCAGCAGGGCCCGGATGCCTTCGGGTGGCCGCCCAGTTCCTCACCGACCACCTCGTGGTGGGGGAAGGTGGCCGCCAGGACCTCGCGCACCCGGCGTTCCACGTCCAGGTCGACGTCGGTCACGAGGTCGGCCGGGCCGGCCTTGGCGCCGACCCGGACGGGACGCACCGTGCGCAGGTACCCGGCGGCCCAGCCGGCCAGGTCGCGGGCGACCGCAAGTTCGGTGGGTGCGCCGCCGGGGTCGGCGACGATCGGGTCGAGACCGGGCGTGGCCAGCACCGCCCGCAGCCGCCGTACCTCGTTGGTGATGACGGCATCGACGCCGATCGAGAGCAGATAGCGCATGGCTTCGGGATCGTCGATCGTCCACACGCTGACCCCAAGGCCGACGTCGTGCGCCTGCCGGACGACCTGCGCCGTCGCCAGGGTGCCCTCCATGTTCAGGTACGTCGGGCGCAGGCCCATCAGGTCCGGGCCCGCCGCGCTGCCGGTGTCGGTGGCCAGGTAGACGATCGCGCTGGGGGAGAGCCGACGGATCTCGGCCACCGCGGCCGGGTCCCCGCACCAGTGCACGCTCAGGTCGGCGCCGGCTGCCTCGAACGGTTCGATCACGGCCCAGGCGGCCCGCGCGTCCTGTGGGTCGCAGACGTCGATCAGGAGCCCCACACCGGTGCCGACGAGCAGCGTGAGGGCGTCCATCAGTCGGGGAATCCGCAGGTCGGCGTACCCGAGCTGAGCCACCTCGGGCCAGGTGAGCTCATCGATGCGCGCGCTGACCCCCAGACCCGCAGCAGCGTCAGGTCGTGCAGCACGACGCTGACCCCGTCCGCGGTGGTCCGGACGTCGAGCTCGATCCGGTCCGCGCCGCAGGCGATGGCGCTGCGGAAGGCTGCCAGCGTGTTCTCCCGGTACGCCGCGCTGTCGCCGCGGTGGGCCACGATCGTCACCATGACCTCACCCTAGGGCGGGTGCGAGGGGCCCGTCGGCGCGGGTCAGGGCCCCTGCTCGTCCACTCTGCGCCAGGTGTCCTTGCTGAGTCCGAGGCGGGTCATCACCGGCAACTCGCTGCGCAGGGCCTCCTCGTGGCGGACCCTCGCCCGGGTCTTCGCCCGCCGCTCGACGTCCAGTGCGGTGAGCACTCCCTCGACCGCGCCCAGGATGGACCCGCGCAACAACCAGGTCTGAGTGTCGTCCCCCACATCGACCATCAACAGCTCGGTCACCATCGCCCGGGTCTCGCGCAGGACCTCCAGGGTCTCCGCGGTGGCGTCGATGGCGGCGGTTTCACGCAGCCCGGCCTCGGCCTCGACCAGGGCGCCGAAGGCGCGGACCGCGTCCGAGATGTCCAGGATCACCACGGCGAAGGCGTGCCGCAGTTCTACCTGGCGGGGGTCGTCGTCAGCGGTGTCGGGGGCCTCCATCCGGATGGCCATGAGGAGCTGGCGGATCGCCAAGAGCGCCTGGTCGAGGCTGGCCAGACCGGTCCGCAGGATGGGTGCCGGATTGGCCGCCAGGGTGGACTGGAGCACCCGCGGGTTGAACATCCGGCTCTCATCCGCTTCCTGGACGGCTTCCTCCGCCTTGCTGACCAGCGGCAACGTGGCGTGGATGTCGGCCAGCCAGCTGCTCACCTGGGCGCGGGTCAGCTGCTGGCTCAGCTCGACGCCCACCCGGCGCAAGGCGTCCGCCGTGGCGTCGGCGACGGCGCGGACGGCGGTGCCGGCGTCGCCGATCGGGAGCCGCGCGGGGATCATCACGGTGAACAGGACACCGACCGCCGCGCCGATGAGCGTGTTCAGCAAGCGGATCCCAGCGGCGGTGTCCGCCTGGGCGGCTCCGAGGATCAACATGGCGCTGATCGGCACCTCGAGGAGGTTGTCCCCCAGCCGCAACAGGTGGGCCACCAGGAGTCCGAGGGCGATGACCGCGCCCAGACTCCACCAGGTCAGACCGAACCAGGAGCTGACGCCGACCGCCAGGGCCACCCCGAACAGGACGGCGGCGATGCGGTCCAAGCCGGTGTGCAGGGTGCGGTACGCCGTCGTACGCACCACCAGCAGGGCTGTCAGCGGGCCCGTCAGATCCGTCGAGCCCGGCTCGACCAGGCGGACCAAGAGGTAGGCGATGATGACTGCGGCGCTCAACCGGATGATTCGGGTGACTTCCTCCCGCAGGACCTCCCGCAGCCGTCGTACCGAGAGCCACCTGAACCGCGAGCTGAACAGCCGCCGGTGCCACGGACGCCATGGTTTCCGTCCTGGCCCCGGCATGCCCCCATTATGTCCCACGAGGAGGACTTCCCATGACGACGATGGCCCTGACCGCCGCCGACGAGGGACGTCGGCGGGGGCTGCTGAGGATGCGCATCGTCGCCGGTTCGCTCCTGGTGGTCGCCGCCGTTGTGTACCTGCTGACCCTGCACCGCGACGGGGCCTGGGGGTATGTCAACGCGATGGCCGAGGCGGGCATGGTGGGGGGCCTGGCTGACTGGTTCGCGGTGACCGCGCTCTTCCGGCATCCGCTGGGGATCCCGATCCCGCACACCGCGCTGGTGCCCAAGAAGAAGGACATCTTCGCCACCAGCCTGGAGGACTTCGTCACCGGTCACTTCCTGACCGGCGAGGCCGCCCGGCAGCGCTATCTCGACGCGGACACAATCGCCCGGATCGGGGCGTGGCTGGAACAGCCCGAGAACGCCGCCAAGCTCACCGCCGAGGTGTCCAAGGCCGGCAAGCGCACGCTCGGCCGGCTGGAGGACTCCGACATGCGCTACCTGGTCGAGCACTCGCTGTTGCCCCGGCTGGCCACGGAGCGCTTCAGCCCGATGGCGGGGGCCATGCTGCAGGAGGTCGTGGCTGACGGAATCCACCGCCACCTCGTCGACATCGTGGTCATCGAGGCGCACGACTGGCTGCTGGACAACCCCGAGCAGTTCATCGGCATCGTCGGGGAGAAGGTCCCCGCATGGGCTCCGCATTGGCTGGGGGACCTGGTCACCGACCGGTTGCACATCGAGGCCCTGCGCTGGGTCCGGGCGGTCCGCGACGACCAGGACCATCGGGTTCGTCAGGCCTTGGACGACCTGCTGCGGGACCTCGCGGTGAACCTCCAGGAGGACCCGCAGACCATGGCGCGCACCGAGGCGCTCAAGGAACGGCTGCTCAGCCACCCGCAGACCGCCGGCACCGCGCTCCTGCTGTGGGGGATCGCCAAGGACGCCCTCGTCCGTGCCCTCGATGAGCCCCAGGGCCTGCTGCGCGAGCGGCTGCAGAGCGAGCTCGAGCAGTTGGGGCGGCGGATGCAGCACGATGAGGCGCTGCGGTCCGTGGTCAACGAACGCGTCGGTGACGCGCTGTCCTACCTGGTCGACACCTACGCCGGGGAGCTCGCCCCGGTCATCTCCCAGGTCATCAACCGGTGGGACGGCAAGGAGGCGGCTGAGCAGATCGAGTTGTACGTCGGTCGCGACCTGCAGTTCATCCGGATCAACGGCACGGTCGTGGGAGCCCTGGCGGGGTTGATCATTCACGCTCTGTCCCAGCTGGCGAGCTGAGCCTCGGGTCGGCGGCGGCGTCCCGACGTACCGTCCGGCCTGCTGGTTCCCGCGGGCAGGCTTGTTACCTGCGGGTATGCCCCTTGTGCTGAATCTGAGCACGTCGGGGGCCACGTGATGTACCCCGCTCTCCGCGGCCCTTGACCTGGCCCTACCATCGGTCGTGTTCACCTGGTTGGTACGCCGGAACTGGGCACGGGGGGTCGACGATGGTCCCCGCACCCCGCCCGGCGCGCCGTCCGCCCAAGCTCAGAAGCCACTCGACGCAGATTGGGAACGCCGATGCGTAGGTCCACCTCGTCCGTCCTCGCGGGCACCGTCACGGTCGCGATCTCCCTGGCGCTGGCGGCCTGTTCGGCCGGCTCGGGGTCGACGCCGAGTTCGGCGTCCTCAGGCGCCTCGGGGGCCGGCGCTCAGGGGCTGGCCGTCGGGCTGGTGCTCGAACCGACGAGCCTCGACTTCACCAAGGCAGACGGTGCAGCCATCTCCCAGGCGATGCTGACCAACGTCTACGAAGGCCTGGTCAAGACCGACCAGCAGGGCAAGATCGTGCCCGCCCTGGCCACCTCCTGGGAAGTCTCACCGGACCGAACGACGTACACCTTCGAGCTGACCGATTCGGCGAAGTTCACCAACGGGCAACCGTTCACGGCCGACGATGCGGTCTTCTCGATCAACCGGGTCAAGACCGAGTGGACCCCGTCGGTGGCCAAGGCGATGCAGGTGGTGGCCTCGGCCAAGGCGCTATCGCCGACCCGGCTGGAAGTGAAGCTGAGCAAGCCCAGCAACGACTGGTTGTACCGGATGACCACGCGGATCGGGGCGATGTTCAGCAGGACCGGGGTCGCCAACCTGGCCACGACCCCGGTGGGCACGGGCCCGTACACGCTCAAGGAGTGGAAGCGCGGCGACTCGCTCACGCTGACCCGCAACGAGAACTACTGGGGCGCCAAGCCGTACTTCCAGAACGTCACCCTCAAGTACATCAAGGACGCGAACGCCCTGAACAACGCCCTGCTGTCCGGGACGATCAACGTCATCGGCGTGGTCACCGCCCCCGAGGCGCTCGGGCAGTTCAGCGGCAACGAGAAGTACCAGGTGATCGAGGGGACCACCAACGGCGAGGTCGTGTTGTCGATGAACAACGCCCGGGCGCCGTTCAACAACCCGCTGGTGCGCCAGGCCGCGCGGCACGCGATCGATCACGCCGCCCTGGTCAAGACCTGTTGGGGCGGCAAAGGCACGCTGATCGGCTCGATGGTTCCCCCGACGGACCCGTGGTATGAGGACTTGACCGGCGTCGCGCCGTACGACGTGGCCAAGGCCAAGGCGCTGCTGTCGCAGGCCAAGCTGCCCAACCCGGCGGTTCGGCTCCGGGTCCCGGTGGTGCCGTATGCCACCAGCTGCGGTCAGGTCGTCAAGAGCCAGCTGGAAGGCGCCGGATTCACGGTGACGATGGATCAGCTGGAGTTCCCGACCTGGCTGTCCGACGTCTTCAAGAACGGCGACTACGAGATGTCGATCGTGGCCCACGTCGAGGGTCGTGACCTGCGCAACGTGTTCGGCAACCCGGACTACTACATCCACTACACGAACCCGGCGCTACAGGCCGTGCTGGCGGCGGCGGACAGCGGCCCGGAGGACCAACAGGTCGCCAAGATGCGCGAGGCGGCCCGTTTGATCAGCCAGGATGCAGCCTCGGACTGGCTGTTCCTGCTCCCGAACCTGATGGTGGCGGAGAAGAACATCACCGGTCTGCCGACGAACGCGGTCACCGATGCGCTCGACCTGACTCGGATCGGGCGGTCCTGATCCGCGTTTACGCCTAGGCTGAAAGCTCATCCGACCGGGTGGCGAAGGGGCCATCGTGCTGTTGTCGATCCTGCGACGCCTGCTGGTTCTGTGTGCTTCGCTGGCGGTCAGCACGGTGCTGGTGTTCGCGTTCATGCAGGTGTTGCCCGGTGACCCCGCGCGGGTCGCGTTGGGGGTCGGCGCCTCGGATGAGGCGGTGGCGGCGCTGCGGCACGAGTACGGCCTGGACCGGCCGTTGCCGGCGCAGTACCTGAGTTGGGTCGGCGGACTGCTGCGCGGTGACCTGGGGACGTCGTACGTCACCAGCGTCCCGATCGGGCCGCAGATCGCCGACCGGCTGCTGGTCACGTTGTGGTTGGCCGGGGCGGGGATGAGCATCGCCATCCTGCTGGCGTTGCCGTTGGGCACGCTGAGCGCGGTGCAGCACCGGTCGCCCGTGGGGTTGGCGGTGTCCGCGGTCTCCCAGATCGGCGTGGCCGTCCCCGCCTTCCTCGCGGGCATCATGCTGATCACGGTGTTCGCGGTGCAGCTGCGGTGGTTCCCGGCCAACGGCTGGACGCCCCCGTCGGCCGACCCCGGCCGCTTCCTGCGCCAACTCACCCTGCCGGCGCTGTCGCTGGGGCTGGTCCAGGGGGCGGTGTTGACCCGGTATGTCCGCAGCTCGGTGCTGGAGGTGTTGCGGGAGGACTACCTGCGGACGGCCCGGAGCAAAGGCCTGCGCCCGTGGTCGGCGCTGATGCGGCACGGGCTGCGGAACGCGGCGGTGCCGGTGGTGACGGTGCTGGGGCTGCAGTTGGCGGCGCTGCTGATCGGGGCGGTGGTGATCGAGCGGGTCTTCGTGATCCCCGGGCTGGGCAGCCTGTTGCTGGACGCGGTCGCCGTACGGGACCTGCTGGTCGTGCAGGACGTGGTGATGCTGCTGGTGCTGGCGGTGCTGCTGATCACGTTCGTGGTGGATGTCGTGTACGTCGCGGTGGACCCGCGGCTGCGACTTCGGGTCAGGTGAGCGGGATGGCGCGAGGACACGAGCGGAGCGGGACGACCGCGCGGAAGACGTCCGGGTTGTCGGCGGCCATCCCGGCAGCGGCCCACGTACCCAGTCCGCTGACCCGGCCGGGGCACCGGTTCAGCGCGCGTTCCCGGGCGTCGCTGCTGCTCGGGGCGATGTTCGTCGCGCTGGTGGTGCTGGTCGGGCTGATCTCGTTCGGGTGGACGCCGTACGACCCGCTGGCCATGAACGCGGCGCAGGCGCTGGCGACCCCGTCGTGGGAGCACTGGCTGGGCACCGACAAGTTCGGGCGGGATGTCGCCAGCCAGCTGATGGTCGGTGCGCGGATGACCCTGTTTGTCGGGGTCGTGGCGGTGGGAGTGGCCGCGGCCATCGGCGTTCCGGTCGGACTGATGGCCGCCATGACGCGGCGGCGCTGGCTGGATCAGGTGCTGATGCGCTTCAACGATCTGGTGTTAGCGTTTCCGGCGCTGTTGTTGGCGATCATGTTTAGCGCGGTGTTCGGGGCCAGTACGGCGATGGCGATGCTGGCGATCGGGTTGGCGACGGTCCCGGCGTTCGCGCGGGTGGTGCGCGCCGGGGCGTTGCAGGTGATGAGCACCGATTATGTGTTGGCGGCGCGGGCGGCCGGGCGAGGCCCGGTCGCGATCGCGGTGCGGCATGTGTTGCCCAACGTGGCCAGCCTGGTGATCGTCCAGGCGTCGGTGTGCTTCGCGATCGCGGTGTTGGCCGAGGCAGCGCTCTCCTTCCTCGGCTTCGGTACGCCGCCGCCGGTGCCTTCGTGGGGACGGATGCTCAACGAGAATCAGACGCTGCTGTTCAGCGGGGGGCTGCGGTTGTCGGTGTTCCCCGGCACGGCCATCGCGGTCGCCGTCCTCGGGTTCAACCTGCTCGGTGACGGGCTGCGCGATCTGTTAGACCCTCGGTTGGAGGAGCGTTCGTGAGCCCCGATCTGCCGGGCGAGGCCGACCTGCCGGGCGAGGCCGTGCTGTCGGTCTCCGGGTTGTCGGTGACGGTGGGGGACCGCGCGCTGGTCAGCGGCGTGGACCTGCAGGTGGCTCGTGGTGAGCGGGTGGGGCTGATCGGGGAGTCCGGGTCCGGCAAGACTCTGACGGCGTTGGCGGTGATGGGGTTGCTGCCCGAGAACCTGCAGGCCCGCGGCTCGGTGCGGCTGGCCGGGGCGGACCGGGATCTGGTGGGGGCCGGGGAACGGGCGCTGTCGCGGCTGCGCGGTTCGGCGATGGCCATGGTGTTCCAGGAGCCGATGACGGCGCTGAACCCGACGATGCGGGTCGGGGACCAGGTGGCTGAGGTGATGCTCATCCACGGCACCCGACCGGACCGGCGGACTGCCCGCGCGGCCGCGCGGGAGCTGCTGGCCGACGTACGGCTGCCTGATCCGGAGCAGGCGTTGCGCGCCTACCCCCATCAGCTGTCCGGCGGGCAACGCCAGCGGGTGGTGCTGGCGATGGCGCTGGCCAACGACCCGGCGCTGCTGATCTGTGACGAACCGACGACCGCGCTGGACGTGACCGTGCAGGCCAACGTCCTCGACCTGATCGTGTCCGGGGTGGCGGCGCGGGACGCAGGGCTGCTGTTCATCACCCACGACCTGGCGGTGGTGGCGACGGTGTGCGAGAAGGTCGCGGTCATGGTCGACGGGCGGGTGGTCGAGAGCGGGCCGGTACAGCAGGTGTTCACGGCGCCGACGCACGAGTACACCCGGCAGCTCTTGGCGGCCTCCGACCTGTCGGTGGTCGATGACCGGGGCCGGTTGCGGTCGCACCGCGCCGACGCGGCCACGCGGGTGCGCACCCAGGATGCGGGGGCCGACCGGTCTGTCGCGCGGGAGCGTGTCGACCTGCCGGCGATCGAGGTGGACCAGGTCAGCCGGGTGTACCGGCGGGCTCGGACGTCGCTGCTGGCGCCGTCCCCAGCCGTGCACGCGTTGTCGGGGGTGAGCCTGCGGGTGGCCCACGGCGAGAAGGTGGGCATCGTGGGGGAGTCCGGCTGCGGCAAATCCACGTTGCTGCGGATCATCGCGGGGCTGGACCAGCCCACCTCGGGGACGGTCCGGGTGGAGGGGCAGATCGTCAGCGGCCTGCCCGAACGGCGCCTGGGGTTCTTGCGGGACCGGCTGCAGCTGGTGTTCCAGGACCCGATGGGGTCGCTGGACCCGCGGATGCGGGTCGCCGACAGCGTCGCGGAACCCCTGGTCGCGCAGCGCAAACCGGCCGGTCCCGGCCGGGTTGCCGAACTGTTGGAGGCCGTCGGCATCGACCCGGCCAGCGGGCATCGGTTCCCGCATCAGTTCTCCGGGGGGCAACGGCAACGGATCTCGATCGCGCGCGCGTTGGCGCCGGGGCCGGGCCTACTGCTCGCCGACGAACCGGTCAGCGCCCTGGACGTCTCGGTCCGGGCGCAGGTGCTCAATCTGATCACCGACCTGGTCGACGACCTCGGTCTGACCCTGGTCTTCGTGTCGCACGACCTGTCGGTGGTGCGGCACGTGTGTCACCGTGTGGTCGTGATGAAAGCTGGAGAGATCGTCGAGGAGGGTCCGACGGCCCAGGTGTACGGCGAGCCGCGGGAACCGTACACGCGCCGGCTGGTGCAGTCGGTCCCGACCATCCAGCGGGCGCTGGCCGGGGTGACGGCGGCCGACTTGGCGGCGGCGCGCAAGGAGGAGCACCCGGCATGACCTTCGCCGCCACCCGCCCTGATGAGGCGGTCCCCGGGCCGACGAACAGCCTGCACGACGTCGCCGGCCTGCGGGTAGGGCACGACACTCGGCGGGAGGATGGCTGGCTGACCGGGACCACCGTGGTGCTGGCCGGGACGGGCGGGTCCGTCGGAGGTGTGGACGTCCGTGGCGGCGGGCCGGGCACGCGGGAGACGGACCTGTTGGACCCCCGCAATGTCGTGGAACGGGTTCATGCCGTGGTGATGTCCGGGGGTAGCGCGTTCGGGCTCGCGGCTGCGGACGGCGTGATGGAGGCCCTGTACGCCGACGGCGTCGGGTTCCCGATGGGTGGCCCGGGCGAGGTGGTCCCGATCGTGCCGAGCGCGGTGATCTACGACCTGGGTCGCGGCGGGGTGTTCGCGAACCGTCCGGACGCATCCTTCGGGATGCGGGCGTACCGGGCTGCCTCGGCAGCGGACGTGTCCGTTGCCCCCGAGATGGGCGTGGTCGGCGCGGGCACGGGGGCGGTCGCCGGCGGGTTCAAAGGTGGGGTGGGTTCGGCGAGCGTGGTGCTGCCGGGGGGTACGACGGTGGCCGCGCTGGTCGTGGTCAACCCGCTGGGCGCTGTGCTGGACCCGGCGACCGGTGAGCTGCTGGCCGGCCGCTACCTGCTGCCGGCCGACCTGCCGGCGGGGATTCGGGCGCTGCGGACGCCGCAGGAACTGGAGTTGGGGCTGTCTCGGGAGGCGGCGGCTCGGATGGCGTGGCCGCTGCCGTTGCGACCGGCGCTGGCCACGACGATCGCCGTGGTCGCCACGGACGCCACCTTGACCAAGGCGCAGTGCCAGAAGCTGGCCGGGGTTGCGCACGATGGGATGGCGAGGGCAATCCGCCCGGTGCACACGATGTTCGACGGCGACACGGTGTTTGCGCTGTCGACGACGGCCGGGCCGGCGCCCGATCCGTGGGCCTTCCACGCGCTGCTGGAGGCCGGCGGGGACGTGATGACCCGGGCGATCGGGCGGGCCGTGCTGGTCGCGCAGACGGTGACGACGCCGGCGGGCAGTTGGCGCGGCTACCTGGACGTGTTCTGGACCGCCGGGGTCCGCGGCTGAGGGACTGCTCGCGGCGGCCCACGTGGCCCAGCCTTTGCGGAGCCACCTGGTGCAGGTTAGCCGGACCGGGTGCGTGCTGCAGGGTGCCCCAGGTCCGGCTAACCCGCACCAGGTCCGGCTAACCCGCACCAGGTCCGGCTAACCCGCTCCAGGTCGGCGCATCGCCGGGCCCGACCAGGTGTCCCCCCTGAGGTCGGTCAGCTCCTCCAGAAAGGCGTAGATCGTGGCGCGTTCGGTAGGCGTTCGTGCTGCGGCCAGGTCTGCGATGTGGCGCAGGAGCGGCTGGAACGTCGCTTCGCCGGAGGCGATGGCCGCGTCAGTCACCTCGAGGCGAACGCGGCGGCGATCCTGAGGATCAGGCGAACGACGTACCAAACCCCTTTGTTGGAGGCGGTCGATGACCTGCGTGGTGCTGGCGCTCGCCAGACCGAGGGCGGCGCCCAGCCGGCCCGGGGTGGCGACTTTCCCCTCCCGGTGAAGGTCCAGGAGCACGACCAGCGCCCGCACGTCGGTGAGGTTGATCCCGTGGGCTCGGGTGAACCGGGCGCCCTCGCCGGCCAGGTGCAGGACGGCGCGCCGTACCGCAGTGATGATCTGATCTGGTGACACGTCCACGCCGCCAAGGCTAGTCTCTCGCTGAACGAGATATACGGCGAGCGAGGGAAAATGTATGAATCGTTGAGATGTGCTTGCCCGTACGGCGGCCAACCGGCGACGGATCGCGGATCTCTACGACGGCGCCGCTGAGGAGCTCTGGTCGCTGCCGAGCGGCTGCCGGGGGTGGGATCTACGAACCTTGCTGGGACATCTGGTCATGCCCTTGGTCGTGCCACCCCACCGTGTGGCGCTGCGGGCGCTCCGTTGCGGCTCCGTGCACGCGGCCTCCTCTCAGATCGCCGCTGAGCTGGGATGTCGCCCCGGCCAAGAGCTGACTGGCCTGCTGCGCCACAACGCCGATCGCGTCGTACCCTCTCCTGGCGTGGGCCCCATGGGTCAGTTCGTGGACGGCTGTATCCACCTGTACGACGCTGCCCTGCCTCTTGGTCACGAGGTGGAGCTGCCCATGGGCGATTGGGAGCTGGTCTTGTCCTGGCTGCCTTCTCGTGCCGCTCGCCTCGGGCACGTTCCACGAGGCCTTCATGCTGGAGTGGCATGGAACGCCACGGACTGTCCATGGCAGTGGGGCGCCGGAGCGTTGGTCGAGGGCCCCGCAGCGTCGCTTGCGCTGACCATGACCGGCCGCGCGGTCGGGTTGGCCACCCTCAGCGGGCCGGGCCTGGCCACGGTACGTCATCGACTGCTGACTGGCTGACGAGCACGAGGCGGCTGCGTCGTGCATCAGCTGCTCGACCTGGTGCACGTTAGCCGGACCGGGTGCAGGTTAGCCGGACCAGGTGCGTGCTGCAGGGCGCCTCAGGTCGGGGAAACCTGCACCCGGTCGGCGTCTCGCCGGGCCCTCGCCGGGCCCTCGCCGGGCCCGTCAGCCGTGCCTACGGGCTGCCCTTCAGCTTGCCGGTGCGCTGGCCCAGCATGGCCATCGGTTCGGGGCCGCTCTCCCCGAACACCGCCCGGCAGAAGTCCCGGCCGAACGGGGTGAGCAGCAGGCTGCGCCGGATGATCTTCGGGAAGCGCACGGATTTCACGGCGGCCAGCACGTCGGGCTGCACCTCCAGCACCTGGTAGGGCCCCGGGTCGGGAAGTCGCTCGGCGGACCATTCGAGCAACCCGAGCCGTCCGAGGTTGTTCAGGTACGACGGGACGTCGCCTTGATGGCGACAGCCGGCCCGCGGGCCGACCATCGTCATCCGGGTGGCGATCAGTTCGGAGGTGAACCAGGCCAACGGCCCGCCTGTCCGGACGTCGACGCTGACCTGAGGGCCCTTGCGGACCAGAAGCAGCAGGATCCGCGACTCGTCCGGGGTCAACTCCCCGACGATCCGCTCGTACGCCGGATGGCCGAGTTCATCGACGAAGATGTCGCGCGATCGGGCCAGCAGCAGCTCGCCGGATTCGCGAAGCCGCCGCCGGTCGTCCTCGAGGCGTACCTGTAGTTGGCCCGCGTCGCCGTACTCGTGGCCGACATTGGCGACCGCCTCGGACAGCGGTACGCCGACCGCGACGCTGTGCGCCAACGTGCCGACGACATTGACCGCCACTCCGAGTTCGTGGGCGAGCGCGACCATTTCATCGGGGTTGTGGGTGGCGTTGATCAGTCGGCGGCTCAGGCCGACGGTTTGGGACAGCGACCACTCCGCCGTGTTGAACGCCGACCCGGCGGCCAGCCGGGCCACTCCGGGCAACGAGCCGACCACCCGGCTGACGTCCCCCAGCGGAAGCCGGGGGATCCGTCCGGGGCGTCCTGCACCGGCCTGCGGGGCTCCGCTGGCAGGCGGGCCGGATGGGCCGCCGTACCCGTTGGAGGGCGGAGGTGGCGGCAGGGGGGGCACCGAGGAGCCCGCCGGGCCCCCCGGTCGGCCGGTGGTGGCGGGCGGGTCCGGACCTCGGTCGGGACCCTTGCCCGGGCCGCTCATGAACCCGCCCCGAAGATGTAGAGGTGCAGGTACCCGCCGCCGAAGCCCATGATCGCCCCGTGCAGGTACAGCAGCCACTCGTCCTCGCGGATAGCGGCTCGCATCATGTCGACGAAGTCGCGCGGGACCATGATCTTGGTGCGTTCCTCCACCAGCCGGCGGATGCCCGCCGACTGCTGGGCTGACAACGCCTTGTCACGGAAGGGATCGGTGGTCATGTCGACCGCCGCGGTCGTCGCCCGGTCCTTGATGGCGTCGTACCGGCCCTGACCCACGGCGATCCGGACGGCGGGCTGCAGCGGACCGACGGCGTGGTCGATGATCGGCCGCAGGGCGTCGACCAGGATCTGGCGGGTACGGTCCCCGCTGGGGCCCTCCAGGAGGTAGTCGCCGATGTTCTCCAGGGTCATCACATCGTCGGCGAGGATCCGGGCGTAGGTCTGTCCGGCCTCCTCCTGCCGCCGCGCGAACAGGCCGTGGAACTTGATGGGGCCGAACTTCTTGGGCTCGGCGGGTTCGAAGATGAGCCACATGCCCAACTCATTGGTGACCCACCCGATCAGGCTTCCCAGTACCGGCAGCAGCCACCATTGCGCGAACCAGTGGTCCAGCAGAGCCAACGGCCAGCCCAGCAGGAACCCGAAGGTGAAGCCGACGTTGACCATGACGCGGAGCTCGCGTTCCCCGAAGTCACGGAAGATCTTGACGACCAGGCCGGGGTTCTTCTCGAAGTGGTCGATGATCATCAGCTTGGGGTCGAGCAGCTGATCGATGTGTTGCCCGATGGTCTCAAAGACGCCGTGGATCGTCTCGGGGAGGCGGTTCTGAACCCGGGTGTAGACAGCCGCCTTCGCGGACTGCGGTACGTCGCGCCACACCCGGGGCTGCTCGGCCCGCATCACCTCATCGACCAGCGTGGGGATCTGGGGGCGGAAGTTGGCGATGACGTGCTCAGCCACGGCTTGAGGGTCGAGTTGGTGGTAATACTCGCTGGTCGTGCCCAGTTTGAGGATGGCCTTGTCAGCGGCGATGCTGCCCATCTTGGCGGCCCGCGAGGGCACGATGCCTTGCCAGCCGAGGGCGCCGTGCATGATGCCGGGGATCTCCTGGACCCGCCGGGGCATCAGTGTGGCCATGGTCCGCATCCCCGGCAGTCGCTTGCCGTGGAAGTACGTCGGGTTGAACAACATGAACAACCCGGTCCAGTTGATCAACCACCCGACCACGCCGGTGAACAACGGGATCGTCAGGAAGTGGAGCCAGTTGACGTCCTGCAGTAGCCAGTCGACGTCCTGCCAGGCCACGTCCACCACCTCCGTTTCGGGCTGGGGCGAACCACCGGCGTTCTCGCCAGGCGGCGATGCCACGGCCCACGCTTGAGGGTACTGGCCGACCCACCGGCCGGGAAGCGGACAGCACCGAGCGTCGGACAGCTCGCAGGCAGCTCGCCGGCAGCTCGGAGCCGGTGAACCGATGGTACGCCGCCCGCGCGCGGACGCGGTGAGGGCGTGCCGTGGATGGCCGACGCTCGGTCTGTGTCAGCGCGTTCGTTCGGATTTCCAGGTGGCAGCTGCCGGCCTATCTGCGGGGCTGACGGGACGGCTTGTCGGTGGGCTTGTCGGTGGGCCCGCCTAGGCTGGAAGCGATCTGATCGGCCCCCGTGAACGGTGAGCGATGCTGGAGGTGGACATGCAGCGGATCGGTGACCGCCTCGTGCTGTCCGCCACCGACCTGACCAAGCACCTGGCGTGCCCGCACGTCACGACGCTCGATCGCGAGCTGGCCTGGGGCGCGCGCAATCGGCCGCCCGAAGGGATCGACGAGCAGCTCGAACTGATTTTCGCCAAGGGCCTGGAGCACGAGCGGCGGTATCTGGCCCACCTATACCAGTCCACCGGCGACGTCGTCGAGATCCCGGAGAACGTCGATCGGGTCGCCGCCGAAGCCCAGACGGTGGCCGCGATGCGCGCCGGTCACCGGGTGATCTACCAAGCCACCTTGTACGACGGGAGCTGGGTCGGGTTCGCGGACTTCCTGCTGCGCCGCGACGGTCGGGTCAGCACATTCGGCGGGTACGCCTACGACATCGCCGACACCAAGCTCGCCCGCCGGCTCAAGGTGCCGGCGTTGCTGCAAATGGCCGCCTATGCCCAGCGCCTCGAGCATCTCCAGGGCGTTGCGCCGCGGCACCTCGTGGTGGTCACCGGCGACAACCGCGAGCATGCCTGGCGGCTGATCGACGTCGCCGCCTACGGCCGCCGGGCCCGCGCCCGGCTGCAGCGGGCCGTCGCCGATCGCCCGCCGACGGAAGCGATCCCGAACCCGTACTGCGGGCAATGCCGCTGGCAGCCGATCTGCGCCGCCGAGTGGTCCGCCGCAGACGACCTGTCGTTGGTGGCGGGGATGCGAGCAGGTCACCGGGCCGTGCTGCGGGAGGCCGGCATCGGCACGCTCGAAGCGTTGGCCGGCGCCAATGTGGAGGCGCTGATCGCCGACGTGCCGGGACTGTCGAGGTCGGTCGGGCTCCGCCTGCACCGGCAGGCCCGGCTGCAGGTGAGCGAACGGCGTACCGGCGTGCCGTCGTACGAACTGCTGGCCCCCGAGCCGGATCGGGGACTGGGCCGGTTGCCGCGCCCGGACGCCGGGGATCTCTACCTGGACTTCGAGGGTGACCCGTTCGCGAACGAGGGCCGGGGACGGGAATACCTGGCCGGGCTGCTCGATCGTGAGCAGGGCTTCCAGTGTTGGTGGGCGCACGACGATCGAGCCGAGGCGGCGCTGACCGCCGGCCTGCTCGCGGCTCTCGTGCAGCGCTGGCGCGACTATCCGGACATGCACGTCTACCACTACGCGCCGTACGAGGTCACCGCGCTCAAGCGGCTCTCCGAGCGGTACGACGTGGGGCAGGCCGACCTCGACGCGCTGCTGCGGGGTGGGCGGTTCGTCGACCTCTACGCCGTGGTGCGCCAAGGGTTGGCCATCAGCAAGGGGTCGTACTCGATCAAGAAGCTCGAAGATTTCTACTGGGGGGCGGTCCGCCACGGCGACGGCGAGCGGGTTGCCGACGCGTTGAGCTCCGTGGTCGCCTACGAGCGGTGGTTGAGCGCGCAGGAGGCCGAGCGCGACGACGCGATCCTTGAGCGAATCAGGGCCTACAACGAGGACGACGTCCGCTCGACATTGGCGCTGCATGACTGGCTCGAAGACCGGCGTGCCGAACTGGTGGCCGAGGTGGGGGACGTGGCCCGGCCCGGTGAGGTCGCGTACGAGCTGACCGCCGACTCGGAGGCAACGCTGGCCGAGCGTGCGCTGGTGGCGGCCCTGGAGGAGGCGGGGGAGCCGCTGCTGGCCGGCCTGGTCGGCTGGCACCGACGGGAGCAGCGCCCGCAGTGGTGGGAGTTCTTCGCCCGCGCCGAGGCCTCCGATGAGGACCTGGTCGACGACGCCAGCGCCATCGGGCGGCTGGGGTCGCCGGTGCAGGTGGGGGAGAAACTCGGCAAGAACGGGCGGGTGACCTCCCGGATCTGGCGCTATCCGTTCCCGCCGCAGGAATGCCGCCTGCCGCTGGGCAAGGTCGCGGTCGATGTCGACACCCGCGAGGGAGTCGGCACGGTGATTGGGTACGACGGCGTGCAGGGCTGGCTGGAGCTGTCCCGCGGAGTGAAGGCGGACCCGGCGACGCCCCGGGCGATCGGACCGCAAGGCCCGATGCTGGTCAGCGTCCTCCGGGACGCGCTGGCCCGCGTCGGGACCGCCGCACTGGCCGGTGAGGAGCACTTGGGCCTTGCCCTCGTGCATCCCCGGGTGCCACCGGATCTGCGGCGACGCGAGGGGGAGAGCACCGCGGACGCCGTGGTGCGCGTCGGCCTGCGGCTGGACGGCCAGGTGCTCGCCGTCCAGGGGCCGCCGGGCGCCGGCAAGACCTACGCTGCCTCACGCCTGATCCGGGAGCTCCTCGATAGTGGCCGCACTGTCGGGGTGACCGCCAACTCGCACGCGGTGATCCTCAACCTGTTGTCCGAGGTCGGGCGGCCTGCGCTGCACAAGGCAGGGGAGCCCGGCAACGCGCTGGAGCAGACCGAGGTGCTCATCCGCGAGGTCGGTAAGAACGAGGAGGCCGTCCAGGCGCTTGCGGCGGGGGAGGCCAACCTGGTGGGGGGAACGGCCTGGTTCTGGGCGCGTGCCGAACTCGCCGACGCCGTCGACGTCCTCGTCGTCGACGAGGCGGGGCAGTTTTCGCTGGCCAACGCGGTGGCGGTGGCGCAGGCAGCCCGGAGGGGAATGGTGTTGCTCGGCGATCCCCAGCAACTGACCCAGCCGACCCACGCCGAGCATCCGCACGGCGCTGGGGTGTCCGCGCTTAAGCACCTGATCGGCGCCAGCGCGGTGATCCCCCCCGAGCAAGGGTTGTTCCTGGACCGCACCTGGCGGATGCACCCGAGCCTGACCTCGTATGTGTCAGAGCTCTTCTACGACAGCGAGTTGCGCTCGGCCGACGGGCGTGACCGGCAGGTCATCAGGGCGCCGGGGGCGTTGACGGGTGCGGGGGTGCGTTGGATCCCCGTGGAACACGACGGCAACGTGGCCGACAGCCCGCAGGAGGCTGAAGCGGTCGCCGCCCTGGTCGCCGACCTGCTCGCCGGGACGTGGGTCGACGTCGAGGGCGCCGAACACCCGCTGACGGCGGCCGACGTCCTGGTGGTGGCGC
This sequence comes from Austwickia sp., assembly GCA_016711265.1. Classification (GTDB taxonomy): domain Bacteria; phylum Actinomycetota; class Actinomycetes; order Actinomycetales; family Dermatophilaceae; genus JADJTI01. The sequence continues at coordinate 193,270 of JADJTI010000001.1, forward strand.
CGTACAACGCGCATGTCGCGCGCATCTCGACGGTGCTCGAGGCAGCCGGGCATGGTCAGGTGCAGGTGGGCACCGTGGACCGGTTCCAGGGGCGGCAGGCGCCGGTCGTCATCTATTCGATGGCCAGTTCTAGTGCGGCGGACGCCCCGCGTGGGGTGGCCTTCCTGTTCGACCCGCACCGGCTCAACGTGGCCGTGTCCCGCGCCAAGGCGTTGGCCGTCATCGTCGGGTCGCCGGCATTGGTCGACGCGCCGGTGAGCGCCCATCAGCCGGAGCACCTACGTGCCGTCAACAGCCTGTGCGAGTACGTCGACCGGGCGCAGCGCGGCGCGGCTGCCGATGCGGCGGCGGCCGCTCCGACCACCTACGAGACGCTCGCCCTGCCCGGCCTGGAGGACCTCCCGCCCCCGCCGCTACCCCGAGGGCGACGTCGCTAGCGGCGGCTGCGGCGGCTGCGCAGATAGTCGCGCACCACGAATTCCCCGAGCCGTTCGGGGTGTGGCGCGAACACCCGCCCGCCACCCCGCCGCGCCATGGCCTCGATGAACCGGTGCAGCCCGGGATCGTCACCCAGCATGAACGTGTTGATGACGATCCCGTGACGCGTGCATTCATCCACCTCGTGGACCGTCGCGCGGACCGTCGCCGTGGTGGTGGGCCAAGCGAAGTACGGCCGGCCGTTGTCGAGGGTGTGCGCGGTCGGCTCGCCGTCGGTGATCACGAGTAGCACCGGCTCGGCGCGAGGGTGGCGGCGCAGGTGAACCCGCGCTAGCCGGAGCGCCTGAGCCAGGTTGGTCCCGGGCACCCCGCTGGGCTGGACGGCGGCCAGCTCCGCGCGGCTCATGACCTGCGCCTCCAGGCCGAATCCGATCAACTGCAGCACGTCCTGCGGGTACTTTGTGGCGATCAGGTGATCCAAGGCCAGGGCGGTTTGCTTCATCGCCGCCCACCGGTCCTGGGCATACATCGACCACGACAGGTCAAAACACAGCGCGACGGCGGCCCCGGACCGATGTTCGGTTTCGGCTACCACGAAATCCTCGACGTTCAGCGCGATGCTGCCACGGGCACGCTCACCTGCCGCCGCCGCCGGCGCGCCCGCGGTACGCAGCACCGCATTGCGCACCGTCTGGACCACGTCCAGGGGCTGTTCGTCGCCGAACAGCCAGGGGCGGCTCGACCCGATCAGCTCGCCCGCCGATCCGGTACGTCGGTCGTCGTGGCTGCCGCGGGTGCTCGACTCCAGGTCGGCCAGCACGCGGGCCAGCGCGCTCTGGCCCATCCGACGCAGGGCCTTCGGCGACAGTTCCAGCTCATCGGCCTCGCCGTGGAGCCACCCCTGTCGGCGCAGCTCGGCATCCAGCTCCTGCAGCCGGCGCACCTCACGGGCCGCGGCCGGCCCCAACTGGCGCTCGACCGCCTCGACGTCCACGTCGTCCAGCGTCGAACCGATGGGCCGCATGGTCAGTGACCGCTCCAGGTCATCCAGTTCGGCGATCTCGGCCAGGGCCGCCGTACCGTCGCCGAACGACAGTCCCTGCTCACCACTCATCCGCTGCCGCCCCGACCAGTCGTACCCCGGGCGCAGGCCGCGCAACGTGTCGTTCAGAGCGGACATCTCGGCGGCCAGGTCGAGGTCACTGAGCATGTCGTCCATCAGTTGCTGCAGCTCGGCGCGTTGCTGCGGGGTCAGCGAGGCCATCAAGCGGGCTGCGGCTGCGGCGCGCCGGGCCAGCTCGTCGATCAGCTCATCCACGTCCTGGGGGTCGGAGTCGAACATGTCCCCGTGCCGAGCCATGAACTCGGCGAACTGCTCGCGGGTGTCCTCCCCGCGGGCGTGCGCGCCGAGCAGCCGGTTCAGGTCGGCCAGGAAGTCTTTGAGCTGGTCGCGGGGGTCGCCGGCGGGGGTCTGACCCGATTCGGCGGCATCGCCGGGTGGCCGGCGCCCGAAGCCGGGGAACTGTTGGGTCATCGCCTCCCGCGCGAGGAGCTCACGGATCTGCTGGTACGTCGACTCAGCCTCCGCGCAGTGCCATTGGCGCTGCGCCAGCTCCTGGACCGCCTGGGCCGTGTTGTCGGGCAGCAGGTCCAGCTCGGTCTGTGCCCAGCGCGCCTGCGGGCTCGGGTCAGTGTCCAGCTGAGCTCGCTCCAGGTCCACCGCCTTCGCCAGCAGCCGCCGTACCTCCTGCAAGGTCCCGTCCAAGGTGCCCGAACGCTGCAGTTCCCGGCGACGACGCAGCAACGCCTCGCGCAGCTCACGCAGCCCGCGCTGGCCTTCAAGACCCGACTGCAGGACGTCGTGCAGGGCCGCCGAGGCGCTCTCACCGGCCAGCATCCGTTCACCGAGCGCGTCAATCGCAGCCCGTACGTCGGCCGGAGCAGCCAGCGGGTCGGGGCCCCCGCTCCAGCGGCCGTACCGGGCCAGGCTCACGTCGCGCCGCCGTACACCGACCGGCCGTCCGGGACACTCTCCTTGCCGACCCGGCGGCTCAGGTACAGGCCCTCCAGCACGAACTCCGCGGCGCAGGCGGCCTGCGCGGGCCCCGGGTCGTCGTCGAGCCCGAAGGCACTCAACACCGCGGCCAGTCCGGTGACCGGGCCGAGCTGCTCCAACAAGCGGGCGGCGCACACCCGGTCACCCGTTTCCACTTGGGCACCGTCGGCGATCCGGTCGGTGAAGCCCGACACGTCCAGCCCGCCGGCGTACTCGCGGTAGGTGGCCGCCGTGCTGACCCGCAGCAGATGGGCCAGCACCTCCTCCTCGCGACCCTCCTCGCTGCGTTCGAATTCGACCTTGCCCCGCAGCGTCGGCAACATGGTCTCCAGGTCACCGATCCGGGCCACGGCCTCCTCCTCCCCACAGAGGGTGGCCCGCCGCAGCGCGCAGGCGGCGACGTGTTCGGCGGCGGCGATGGCGAACCGCGCCGACACCCCCGACCGCTGATCCACCGCAGGCGACTCGCGCACCGCCCGGGTCAGCCGCGCCACCACGTCCAGGAGGAGGCGAGGCACCGTGGCCACCAGCTGGGCCTCCTGGCTGACGAGGTCGATCTCGTCAGCCAGGTCCAGGGGGTAGTGGGTGCGCAGCTCGGCGCCGAAGCGGTCCTTCAGCGGGGTGATGATCCTTCCCCGGTTCGTGTAGTCCTCGGGGTTGGCGGTGGCCACCACGAGAAGATCCATGGGTAGGCGCAACGTGTAGCCACGGACCTGCAGATCGCGTTCCTCCAGCACGTTCAGCAGCGACACCTGGATGCGTTCGGCCAGGTCGGGCAGCTCGTTGATGACGAGGATGCCGCGGTTGGTGCGAGGCACCAGGCCGAAATGGATGGTCTCCGGGTCACCGAGGGTCCGGCCTTCGGCGATCCGGATCGGGTCCACGTCGCCGATCAGGTCGCCCACCGAGGTGTCCGGGGTGGCGAGCTTTTCGCCGTACCGCTCGCTGCGGTGCTTCCAGGTGACCGGAAGGTCTTCCCCGAGTTCGCCGGCCCGGCGACGACACGGGGTGCAGGCCGGCGCGTAAGGGTGGTCGCCGATCTCGCATCCCTGCACCACCGGCGTCCACTCATCGAGCAGCCCCACCAACGATCGCGCGAGCCGAGTCTTGCCCTGCCCTCGTTCCCCGAGCAGGACCAGGTCATGCCCGGCCAGGAGCGCCCGTTCCAACTGGGGCAGCACGGTGTCGTCCATCCCCACCATCCCCGGGAACCGCGGACGGTCCTGTGCCAGGGCGGCCAGCAGGTTGTCCCGCAATTCCTCGTGCACGGTGCGGTAGCGGTGCTCGGTGGCACGCAGGGCGGCCAGGCTCGTGGGGAGACCTTCCGGCGCACTGGCCGGAACGGGCGGCGTGTGCTGGGTCACAGGGGGCACATCAAGGACGGTACGTCGCCAGGACCGGCCTGTCAGTAGCGGATCAACCTTCCACGCAGGCTCGACGCGGCTCGACGCGGCTCGACGCGGCTCGACGCGGCCCTACCCGGTAACCGGCCTCTCGAATGACAAGACGCCGTCGACGCAGGCTGAGACGGCTTCCTACTCTTCGAGCAGTGGTCATGAGTGCCAGCACCAAGCCCCGGCTCGCTGGCCGGCAACCCTCCGCCGCGGTGGGGTGCCCCGGGTGAGGACCAGGCGCGACGCTCGACAGCGTGCGCAAGCGCGGTGACCCGGCCCGGATCCTGCCGGGGGACCGCTCGGCGCACCTGACCCAATGATCCAGCACATGAGTACATACGGGAGCATGCGATGAGCCAGGACTGGGCGTTCGAAACCCGACAGATCCACGCCGGACAGACCCCCGACAGCGCCACCGGCGCCCGGGCCCTGCCGATCTACCAGACAACGTCGTACGTCTTCGATGACACGCAAGTCGCCGCCGACCGGTTCAACCTCCACGATCTCGGCCCCATCTACACCCGGATCGGGAACCCCACCCAGGGCGCGGTCGAGGAACGGATCGCCTCCCTGGAAGGAGGGGTCGCGGCCCTGCTGCTGGCCTCCGGCCAGGCCGCCACCACCTTCGCCATCCTGAACGTGGCCGGCGCGGGGGACCACGTGGTCTCCAGCGCGGCGCTCTACGGAGGCACCTTCAACCTGCTGAAGTACACGCTGTCCCGGCTCGGGATCGAGACCACCTTCGTCGAGCCGGGCGATCTGGATGCGTGGCGGGCCGCAATGCGGCCCAACACCAAGGTGTTGTACGGCGAGACCATCGCCAACCCCCGGCAGTCGGTGCTGGACATCGGCGGCATCGCCGACATCGCCCACGCGGCCGGAGTGCCGCTGTTCGTCGACAACACGGTGGCCACGCCGTACCTCATCCAACCGCTGAAGTGGGGTGCAGACGTGGTGATCCACTCCGCGACCAAGTATTTGGGCGGCCACGGTACGTCGATCGCCGGGGTTCTCGTCGACGGTGGGACCTTCGACTACGGCGCCGACCCGGCGAAGTTCCCCGGGTTCAACGAGCCGTCGGAGAGCTACCACGGCCTGGTGTTCGCCCGCGATCTGGGCGTCGGCTGCGCGCTCGGGGCCAACCTCGCCTTCATCCTCAAGGCTCGCGTCGAGCTGCTGCGCGACCTGGGTTCGGCGATCTCGCCGTTCAATGCCTTCCTGTTGGCCCAGGGTCTGGAGACGCTGTCGTTGCGGATGGAACGGCACGTCGAGAACGCCCGCACGGTGGCCGAGTTCCTCTCCACCCACCCGCAGGTGGAGAGCGTCAACTACGCCTCGCTGCCCGGGTCGCCCACCGCGGACCTGGCCGAGAAGTACTGCCCGAAGGGTTCAGGGGCCGTGTTCGCTTTCGAGATCGTCGGCGGGATCGAGGCCGGGCGGGCGTTCGTGGATGCCTGCACCTTGCACTCACACGTCGCGAACATCGGTGACGTGCGGTCGTTGGTGATCCACCCGGCCTCGACCACCCACTCCCAAGGCAGTGACGCCGACCGGCTGGCGGCTGGGGTCACCCCGGGGTTGGTGCGCTTGGCCGTCGGCATCGAGCACATCGACGACATCATCGCCGACCTAGAGCAGGGTTTCGCGGCCGCCAAGGGCTGACCCCTGCCCGGCTGGGGCTGCTCAATCGACCTGGAGCTCGCTCATGCGGTCCCAGCCGGAGCCGTCGATCTGGCGGCTGATGATGCGCGGCGTCGAGGCCAGATACTGCGGAAAGTCCCGACGCATGGCCGCGAAGTGGTCCGAGTTGACGTGCTCGGCCGGGGCGTCGCCGTCCTCGAACGCTTCGATCAGCACGTAGGTGTTCGGCTCGTCGAGGCTGCGGGACCACTCGAACCACAGGTTGCCTGGCTCTGCGCGCGTCGCGGCCGTGTAGGCGGCGACCAACTCGGGCCACCGGTCGGCGTACTCGGGCCGGACGTCTAACTTGACGACGATGAAAATCACGTGGACCTCCGGATGCTCTGGGTGCCGCCACCACTGTAGAGAGTAGGGAACGCACACGCCGCCGCCCGAGGGGAAACGTCATGGCGCAGCAGTCGGTCCGCCGGGTGTCCGGCCGGGCGGTGGTGCTCACCGCGGTGGCGGTGCTGATCGGGTTGATCGGCGTCGCGATGCTGGTCTTCACGATGGCGACCCGGCCCATCCAGCGGCCCCGGGATCCCGTCGAGGAAGCCTTGGCCGTGGCCGCCCGGCAGTGGTCGGAGCGGGTACACCCGACGCAGAGCGTCAACCACGTCGCCCTGCTCACGCGGTTCGAGACGTGCGCTACCGCCCGGGTGGACTACGGCGCCGACACTCCCGGGCGGGAGGTCCGCCTGCAACGGGACGGGGGCAGCTGGCGGGTGGATGACCCGCAGGCGGAGCGGCTCGGCCGGGACACCGTGCCCGACGAGGCGGCCTGCCGGGCGCTGAGCTAAGGACCCCCTGGTCGAGGGGTCGCAAGGGTGGCCGGAGTCCCCTTCGGCGCCCGCCCTCGGCGACTCCCGTTCGATGCCTTCAGCGAAACGACGATTTCGCACCTCCAGCGGGCACGAGACGACACTTTCGCACCGGAAAACTCCCTCTTTCGGTGCGGAATCGACGTCTCGGCGTACGAAGCGGTGCGGAATCGACGTCTCGGCTGGAGCCGGGTCGACGGCGGGCCTGCGGCTGGCCTGCGGCGGGCGCGCGGCGGGCCGTGCCGGGCCCGCATGGGTGGACTGCCCCCTGCGGGCTACCGTGGCGGGCATGACGAGCGCGCGGACGCTGGCCTGGGCGTTGTTCGACGACATCGTCGCGGAGTCGGCGGGTCGGGACAGTAATCCGTGGTCGGCCCAAACTCCCGGTGCGCACCCGGCGGCACCGGAGGTGGTGTTCGCCGCCGACTACGACACGCTGTCGGCCCTGCTGGGCGTGCCGGTGCTGCTGGGAGCGACCTCGCAAAGCGGGGTTCCGGCGCTGGCGGTCGACGTGTGGGTGGCATACGAGCTGCGCCGCGCTGGGTTCGACCCGGATGCGGTGTGGCCGCGGGCCGAGGAGCCGCGCGTTCTGCCGTCGGAGCTGCTGCGGTTCGCCGAACGGCTCCCCGATGGGCTGGCACACACGGTCCGCGGGTACCTGCGGGCCGGGTACGGCGGCGCCAGCGCGGCCAACCTGTTGGGCAAGAACTACGTCAAGCAGGTGGACGTCGTCATGAGCGCCTGGTCCACGGGCCCTGAGCTGATGATCTCGACGAAGCGAATGGACTCCTCCTTCGGCAAGAACGCCGCCAACCGGGTCGAGGAGTCCTACGGGGACGCCAAGAACCTGCGGCTGCGTCATCCCCGAGCTGCTCTGGGGTTCGTGTTCGCGCTCAGCGCCCGGGCGTTCGAACGTGAACCGTTGACGGCCGAGCGCATCGTGGACCTGTTGATCAAGCTCGGTCGAGAGGACGACGCCTATGACGCCGTCGCCCTGGTGGTGCCCGATTTGGCGCCGGAGCAGGAGGCCGGGGCCGACGCCGCCGACCCCCTGGACGGGGACGCCGCCGCTGAGGTCAGCGTGCTCCCAGTGGGCGATGGCGGGGATCTGTTCGCGGCCCACCGACCGAGCCTGTCGGACGTGCCGGTGGTCCCGCTCCGACACGCACCGGTGCCCCCCGAACTGGACCCGGGGCGGTTCCTGCGAGTGATGGCCGAACGCGTGCTGGACAACTCACCGGTGGACTTCCACCGCGAGGCTCGCCGCCGTCGGAGTCAGGCAACGCCGTCACCGTGACCCCCCACGGGCAGTGCGCCGCTCGTGCAGCCGCTGGCGGGCCGCCCGCAGTTCCGGCAGTCCCGGCGGTGGCTGGCCGGCGTACAGGGCCTCGTCGATGAGGGCACTGGCATCGAACAGCCGACCGGCCGCGACCAGGACGCCGACCCGCTCGCGGACGCTGTCCAGACCGTTCGCCCGGGCGGCGATCAGCGCGGGGGACGGCATCGGCCAGCGATCCGCTTCCCGGGGCTCGAGCTTGAGGACCCCGCCGCCGTAGGAACGCCCCACCAGCTCTGCACCCAGCAGCGAGATAGAGTTCAGCGCCGCCAGCGGCAGATACCGCATCCCCAGGTCGCGGTGCTCGGGAGCCAGGTACACCCCGTGGACGGAATTGAGGTGGTGCACCCCGGCGTCGTTCGTGCACAGCCGAGCGGTATCGGCGTTCATGTACGTCAGCAGCAGGTCCGCGGGACGCAGGTAGGGCACCCGCCACCACGGTGAGCGGACGCGGCACTTGTACGCGGTCTGCACCCCTTCGCGTTCCCCGAGCCGGATGTACCGCCGCGCAGCCGCCGAGGGCTCGGCCTCCGGCCGGAACAGCCAGGTCCGGCGCCCGGCCACGTCGAGCGCGGTCACGTCGGTGGCGCTGAGCGCTTGCTGCCGCAGATGTCGGCTGCCCGGCGGAGAGATCCGCAGGCACTCGTCCACCAGGCCGCGGCGACGTGCCTCCGCGCCGGTCAGCGCGAAGTAGGTGTTGCGCCCGGTGACCATGCCCAAGGTGGTCTGGCCCCACTGCGCCAGGGGGGCGCACCCCTGGTCGTGCAGCATCGCGGTGTACGCGCGGCGGGTCGCCTCATCCAGGTGGACCGCGGACCAGCGGTCGGCGCCCCGGGGTTCCCACCGGGTGATCTGGCCGGGATCGGCGAGGTCGTCGGCATTGCGGGCCTGGATCAGTTCGCAGTGAGCTGTCGGCCCTTCGTCCAAGCCGTCGGCCAGGAGCAGCACCACCTCTTCGAGGACGTCGGGGAAGACGCGCTCGGCGAACAGCACCAGCCGCACCCGCGCGAAACGGTTCATCAGGTAGGTCCGCACCGGCGCGGCGTAGTTGACGCTCAGCAACTCGGCGGGCAGCACCAGGCCCAGGCGGCCCCCCGGGCGCACGAACAGCGACGCATGCACCGTGAACGCCGCCCAGCTGCTGGCCAGGTTGGTCAACTGGACCCCGGCGCGCAACGCGGCCGCGCGCGCCACCGCCCGCGACTCACCCCGAAAGGCCTGATACCGCACGTACGGCGGGTTGCCCAGCACCGCGTCGAAGCGCGGCGAGGGGGTCACCCCGAAGAAGTCCTCGGTGGTGATGCGGGCGGTGAGGCCGTGGGCTGCAAGCACCTCGGTGGCCCGGGCAGCGGAGGCCGGGTGCAGCTCGTGGCCTTCCAATTGCATCGCCGAACTCCCCAGGGCCGCGAGCCGACGGCCCGCCGCCACCAGGAACGCCGCTTCGCCGCAGGCCGGCTCCAGCACGCGGTCATCGGGGGTGCGAATCCCCCAGTCGGCCAGGTATCGGGCAATCGCCTCGGGGGTGAAGAACGCACCGCGGGCCTTGCGGGCGGCGGCGCTGTCACGGGAGGCTGGCATGCCTTCATCCTGGCGCAGCCCACCGACAACCCTCGCCAGCCACGGCGCGTGCGGGGGCTTTTCAGTGTGCGGGCATATCCTGGTCGGCGTGTCTGGGGAGCGGTCGTCGGGAGAAACCTCCTCGTCAGCGCCCTCTTCGCCCCCTGCGTCCCCCGCGCCCCTCTCCTCCGGTGCCCCGGCGCCGGCCCGTCGGCGCCGGCCGCGGCGCGTCCCCTCGCGGGACCAGCGACGCGCCCCCTCACCGGACCAGCGGCGCGACCCGGCTCGGGACCAGCGCCGTGACCAGCGACGCGCCCGGCGCGCGGCCGCCGTACCGACCGATCTGCACTATCCGCCGCAGTTGCCGGTGGTCGCCCGTCGCGACGACATCGCCGCCGCGATCCGGGACCATCAGGTCGTCATCGTCGCCGGCGAGACCGGCTCGGGCAAGACCACCCAGCTGCCCAAGATCTGCCTGGAGCTGGGTCGCGGGATCAGGGGCACCATCGGCCACACCCAGCCGCGCCGGATCGCGGCCCGGTCCGTCGCCGAACGGATCTGCGAGGAACTGCGTGTCGACCTCGGCGGTGTCGTGGGTTACCAGGTGCGTTTCGCCGACCATTCCGGCCAGGACACCCTGATCAAAGTCATGACCGACGGCATCTTGCTCAACGAGCTACAGCGCGACCGGGACCTGCGCCGCTACGACACCCTGATCATCGACGAGGCCCACGAACGCAGCCTCAACATCGACTTCATCCTCGGGTATCTCAAGCAGCTACTGCCGCGCCGGCCGGACCTGAAGGTCATCATCACCTCGGCCACCATCGACCCTCAGCGGTTCGCGGCGCACTTCGCCGAACCGGCCACCGCAACGCCCGCCCCGATCGTCGAGGTCTCCGGCCGTACGTACCCCGTCCAGATTCGCTACCGCCCCCTGACCACGGACAACGACCAGGTCAGCGGCATCATCGACGCCGTCGAAGAGCTCTGGACCGAGGGCAGCGGCCTGGGACACAGCGGCCACGACCCGCACGTCGGGCCACGACATTCTGGTATTTCTTTCCGGCGAACGGGAGATCCGGGACGCCGCCGAAGCCCTGCATGGTCTGAAACTACCGGCGACCGAGATCCTCCCGCTGTACGCCCGGCTGTCCGCCGCCGAGCAGCACCGGGTCTTCGCCCGGCACCCCGGCCGCCGGGTCGTCCTGGCCACCAACGTCGCCGAGACCTCGCTGACCGTGCCCGGCATCCGGTACGTCGTGGACACCGGCACGGCGCGGATCTCCCGGTACTCCCAGCGCCTGAAAGTGCAGCGGCTCCCCATCGAACCGATCAGCCAGGCCAGTGCTCGGCAGCGAGCGGGTCGCTGCGGCCGGCTGGCCGACGGGATCGCCATCCGGCTCTACAGCCAGGATGACCACGACCAGCGGCCGGCGTACACCGACCCGGAGATCCTGCGCACCAACCTGGCCTGGGTGATCCTGCAGATGACTGCCCTGGGCCTGGGTGAGATTGCGCGCTTCCCGTTCGTCGACCCCCCCGACGCCCGTCAGATCGCCGACGGCGTCCGATTGTTGCAAGAGCTTGGTGCATTGGACACCACGGCGCGTGACGTCAGGCAGCGGCTCACCCCGATCGGGCAGCGGCTCGCGCAGCTGCCCGTCGAACCCCGGTTCGCCCGGATGCTGCTCGCCGCCCACGAACTGGGCGCCCTCCGCGAAGTGGTCGTCATCGTGGCCGCACTGTCGATCCAGGACGTCCGCGAGCGCCCCGCCGAGGCGTCCACCCAGGCCGACCAGCAGCATGCCCGCTTCAAGGACGAGCACAGTGACTTCGTTACCCTGCTCAACCTCTGGGCCTACCTGGCCACGCAGCAGAAGGAGCTGTCTGGGTCGGCGTTCCGGCGGATGTGCAAACAGGAGTACCTGCACTATCTGCGGATCCGGGAATGGCAGGACCTGCACGGTCAGCTCCGGCACATCTTGCGCAGCCTCGACCTGCCGTTCAACACCAGCCCCGCCGGGGCGGACCGGGTGCATCAGGCCCTGCTGACCGGCTTGCTGTCGCACGTCGGGCTGCGCGATCCGCAACGGCGTGACTATCTCGGCGCGCGCGGCGCCCGCTTCGCCCTGCAACCCGGGTCGACCCTGTTCCGCCGCCCCCCGGACTGGGTGATGTCCGCCGAACTCGTCGAAACCACGCGGCTGTGGGCCCGCACCAACGCGGTCACCGATCCCGCGTGGGTCGAGGAGGCGGCCCGGCATCTGGTCAAACGCAGCCATTCCGAGCCGCGCTGGTCCAAGGCGCGGGGGAGCGCGGTCGCCACCGAACGCGTCACCCTGTACGGCGTCCCACTGGCCACCGATCGAATCGTCGCCTTGGGTGCCATCGACCCGGCGTTGGCCCGGGACCTGTTCATCCGCCATGGCCTGGTCGAGGGGGACTGGGACACCCCGCATCGGTTCTTCCACGACAACCGCAAGCTCCTGGCGCGGATGGCCGACTTGGAGCACCGTGCCCGGCGCCGCGACATCGTCGTGGACGACGAAGCCCTGGTGGCGTTCTACGACGAACGGATCCCGGCCACGGTGATCAGCGGCGCCCACTTCGACGCCTGGTGGAAGAAGGCTCGGCGGCGGACCCCGGACATCCTGACGTTCACCGAGGAACTGCTGCTGACCGGTGACGGCGGTGGGCACCCCGGTGAGCACCCCGGTGAGCACAACGGTGAGCACAACGGTGAGCACAACGGTGAGCACAACGGTGAGCACCCGGGAGATGGCAGCTACACCACGTCCAGTCCGGGGTGGTCGAGGCAGCTGACCCGGCAGTTGGCGGCCGACTTCCCGACGTCGTGGACCCAGGGCGAGCTGACGTTGCCGCTGACCTACCAGTTCGAGCCCGGCACCGAGGCGGACGGCGTGACCTGCCACATCCCGCTCGACGTGCTCAACCAGGTGGCCGACCGTGGTTTCGACTGGCAGGTCCCCGGCATGCGCGCCGAACTGGCCACGGCCCTGCTGAAGTCCCTCCCGAAGGCCACCCGCAAGCACTTCGTGCCGACCCCCGACCATGCCCGGGCGGCGTTGGCGTTGGCCGATCCCGAGGCGGGGGTGGACCTGACGGACGAGCTGTCCCGCGTTCTGCGGGCGAGGACCGGGGTGGTGGTGCCCGCAGGTGAGTGGGACCTGTCCCGGGTGCCCGATCACCTGCGGATCACCTTCCGCATCGAGGATGCCCGTCGGCGCCGGGTCGCCGAGGGCAAGGACCTGGGCGCCCTCAAGGAGGCGTTGGCCCCCCAGGTCAGGGACTCGATGAAGGCCGCTGCCGCGGCCATCGAGAAACGCGGGATCACCACCTGGACGGACCAGAGCATCGGCGAGCTGCCGGTCACCTTCGAGCGCCGGGTCGGTGGCCGGATCCTGCAGGGGTACCCCGCGGTGGTCGACCACCAGGACAGCGTCGCGGTGGAGGTGCTGGCCTCCGCCGCCGAACGTGACGTGGCCACCCGTGCCGGGGTGCGGCGACTGCTGCTGCTGAACACCACGGTCCCCTGGCCTCGCATCCTGGCCCTGCTGAGCAACGAGCAGAAGCTTGCCCTGGGGCACAACCCCCATGGCGGGGTGCCCGCACTGCTGGAAGACGTCTTGGCGGCGGCGGTCGACGCCATCGTGGCGGGGCGGGGCACCGGGGGCGTTCGCGACGAACGGCAGTTCGCGGCCGCGCTGGCCGGCGTACGGCAGCAGATCGTGCCGGCCGTCATCGAGGTGGTCGAGGTGGTCCAGCCGATCCTGGACCTGGCCCGCCAGGTCGGCCTGGCCGTGGAGTCGATGACCGCCCCGGGCCTGGCCGACCTGCGCCAGGACCTGCGGGGGCAGCTTGCCGACCTGGTGTACGACGGGTTCGTGGCCGACACAGGTCTCCCTCAGCTGCGTCAGGTGGCCCGGTACCTGCGCGGGATGTTGCACCGCATCGGCAAGGCGCCGAACTCGCCGCTGGACCTGGCCCGCGACGCGCAGCGCCGCAGCGAGGTCGCGCAGGTCGAGGCCGAGCGGGTTGCGCTGATCGCGGCGCTGCCGGCGCACCGCCGTCACGACGCCGACGTGCTCGCTCTGCGCTGGATGGTGCAGGAGCTGCGCATCAGCCTGTTCGCGCAGCCGCTGGGGACGGCGTACCCGGTATCCGCAAAACGGATCTACAAGGCGATGGACGCGCTCGACGCGATTGACGGGTCCTGACACCGCGCCGGCGTCGCTGGACGGGTTGCCATCCCGTGCCCATCCCGGCGGGAATCTCGGCAGCAGGCGGCGGCGTTACCCCTGGGGAACGGTGGTTGACGGTCCGCGCCCCCCTGCGCGCCGCGCTCCGGCCCACGATCAGTCCAGGAAAGGACGCCCCGTGCACGACCCCTCGGCCCTGTACCGGTTGGAGACTGACCTCCCCGACCTGGAGGAGCTGCGCGCCGACTACCTGCTCGTCGCCTTCGATGGGTTTCTCGACGCGGGTCACACCCAGCGACTCCTGGTGCGCCACCTACTCGGCACATTGGAGCATTCGGTGGTCGCCACCTTCGAGCTCGACGAGCTCTTGGACTATCGCGGCCGCCGCCCGGTGATGACGTACGACCGGGACCGATGGACCTCCTACGTCGACCCGGCGCTGGTCTTGTACCGGATGGTCGATGATCACGACGTGCCCTTCCTGCTGCTCTCCGGACCGGAGCCCGACTACCAGTGGGAGCGCATGGTGTTGGCGGTCCGCCAGTTGATCCACCGCTTCGGGGTCACGCTGACGATGAACGTTCAGGGCGTACCGATGGCGGTGCCGCACACCCGTCCGGTGGGGATGTCGGTGCATGCCACCCACGACGACCTTCGGGGCCGTAAAGAGCCGGTTTTCGGCCTGGTCCAGGTCCCGGGAAGCCTGGCCGCGCTGCTGGAACTGCGCCTCGGGGAGGCCGGCGCTCGGGCGATCGGCTGGGCCGCGCACGTGCCGCACTACCTGGCCCAGGCCGACTTCCCGGCCGCGTCGGTCACGGTCCTGGAGGCCCTCAAGGGGGTCACGGGACTGGCGATCTCCGACCTGGCGCTGGTCATGTCCATGGCAGAGAACATGAAGGCCCTGGAGGGCGAGATCGCTCAAACTGAGGACGCCGCCGAGGTGGTCGGTGCGTTGGAACAGCAGTACGACGCGTTCATCGCCGGTCGGCAACGTCGCGCGCTGCTCGCCGGCGACGAATCCGAGCTACCGACCGCCGATGAGCTGGGGCAGGAGTTTGAGAAGTTCCTGCGCGCCCAGCCCGAGGAGGGCGGTTCCCCGCCGAACCCGCCGAACTGAGCGCGGTGGTGACGGCTGGGGGCGCCGGTTCGCCGACCTCACCTTGGACCGACCTCAAACCGACCTCAGGCCAGCCGCAGACCAGCCTCAGACCAGCCTCAGACCAGCCTCAGACCACGGTGTACCTGGCGCGGAAGAAGCTGTACACGCCGTACAGGCCGATTCCCGTCCCGATCAGGATCAGCGCGGCCGTCCCCCAACTGGTGCCGGCGAACACCCGCAACGCCCCGTCGAGCCCCCGCGAAGGTCCTGCGTTGCCTTGAACCCCGGCGGCGGCCAGCAGCACCCCGGTGACCAGGAGTCCGACTCCTTTGGCGGCGTACCCGATCATCCCGGCCCGTTCGGCGAGCGCGCCGGGATGATCGACCAGGTCGCGCAGGAAGCGCCGGCGCACCCCCTTCACGATGTGATAGCCGCCGACCCCGATGACCACGAGCCCGACGATGACGATGAGCACGCGGCCGAACGGTTGGTCCAACACGGACGCGGTCAGGGTTGCGCTCTGGGTGCGGCTGTTGCCCGCGCCGGCGCCGCTGCGGGCGAAGTTCAGGCTTCCCGAGGCCAGGACGGCGTACAGGATTGCTTTCGACACCGCCTTGATGCGGCTGCCTGCGGCGGACGCGCCCTGGCCGTGACGCCCGGCGGCGGCCTCGGCGAGCTGCCACAGCGACAAGCCGGCGAAGCCGAGAGTCATGATCCACAGCACCAGCGCACCCAGCGGGAGGGCGGCGATCTCGGTGAACGCGCCCGACTGGTCGGCGGTGGCCGCCCCACCGGGCGTCCCGACCGCGATGCCGATGGCCACCCAGCCGATGATCAGGTGCATCAGGCCGGACGCGGCGTACCCGGTGCGGGCCATTGCCCGAACCGCCGGATGGTCGCCGGTGCCTTCGGCCAGGTCGTGGGCGCTCTCCTTGGCCTTGTCGGCGAGGTCGTCGACGGACCCGGCACGCTGGTCGCCGCCCCGGGTCGCTTCGGCGTCGTGGCTGGAGTCCGTCATGGGCTCTCCTTCGGGTACCCGGTGGGGGCCGGGCCAAGCCGGCCACGGGTGAGCGCGGCGATCGGGGGAATCCTCCCCGTGGGGGTTCGGGGAATCTCTCCCAGTGTGGGACCCCTACCCGCCGGGCAAGGGATACTTGACCAGACCCGATATCGACCCGATACCGCGGGATTCGATCGCAAGCCTCAGGAGGCGACCCAGGTGGGCATCTTGGACGTGTTCGGCAAACGGGAGCAGCAGCCGCCGGTACCACCCCCGGTGGCCGACTCCGGGCTCGCGGGTTCCGCAGCCAAGCTGGTGGAACGGCTGTTGGACGTCGGCATCGACGGTCGCGGCACCTTCGACTCCGCCCAGCACGTGGTGGCCAATCACCTCGCGAGGACGCCGGACAAGGAGCTGGCGATCGAGGAGATCGTGGGCGACCACGTCAAGGCAGCCGCGGCGGGAGGCTTCCTGACCGGGCTGGGCGGTTTCGTCACCCTTCCCGTTGCCCTGCCGGCGAATGTGGCGGGTTTCTACATCATCGCCACCCGGATGGCTGCCGCGATCGCGGCGCTGCGCGGGTACGACGTCAACACCCAGGAGGTGCGTTCGGCGGTGCTGCTGTCGCTGGTGGGCGCCGACAGCGACGACCTGCTGAAGAAGGCGGGCTACGCCAGCACCGGTCGGCTCTCGAACTTGGCCGCCCAGCGGCTTCCCGGGCCGGTCCTGATGGCGGTCAACAAGGGCGTCGGATTCCGGTTGCTGACCCAGGTCGGCAAGAAGTCCTTCGCCCGGCTGGGCCGCGGCGTCCCGCTGGTCGGCGGTGTGTTGGGAGCGGGCCTGGATGCCTACATGCTCAAACAGATCTCCGATCACGTCCGCCGGGAGTTCCCGCCCAAGGCGGCGGCGATGGGGCAACTGAGCAGCTGACCGCCCGGCTCAGCCGGCCGGCTTGACCCGCCCAGACAACCGTCACGAGATGGCTGCGTCCACAACCGCGCGGAGGAGGTGGGCGCAGTCGGCGTGTCTGGGGATGACCGCCGCAGCGCTGCCCATGGTGGCGCCACAGTAGGCCATGCCTTCGACCGTGACCCGGCTGGCCCTGCGCAGCCGTCCCGACCTCATCGTGACCTTGCCCTACCTGCTGGGATTCCACCTCCGCGACAGCCTCGTGGTGGCCGCGCTGCACGGATCCCGGCTTGGACTGATCCAACGCATCGACGTGCCGCGGGCCGGTGCTCGGTCCGCCCGGTCATCCCTGCAGGTCCTGAGACAGATGCTCATCCGGGAGGACCCGGATGGGGTGGTGCTGGTCGCCTACGAGAGCGCGCCCGCGGGCAGCGCGGACGTCCGGACGGCGCTGGCCCGCCTGTGTGACCGGCACGGTTGGCCGGTGATGGCCCAGCTGGTGGTGCGTCACGGTCAGTGGTGGGACGTCGACGTCGATGACCTGGGCCGGCCGGGGACCGCGTTGCCCGACCCGGCAAGGGTGCCCGCGGTCGCCGAGTGCGTGGCCGCCGGCCTGGCCCCCCTGCCGGACCGGTCGACCCTCGCCGACCTCTTCGTCAGTGGGCCGGAGGCGGAGCGAGTGGGTCAGGCGATGTCGGTGCAGCGTGCCTGCCCCCGGCGGGCGCAGCTGGGCAGCGCGGACCGGTTCGACGAAGATGCGCGAGCCTGGTCGGCATGGCTGGCCGGCCCGGTCACCCCGTGGCATCAGGTCGCCTTGAGTCATCAGGAGGAGTCGGAGACGCTGGTGGCTCGGTGCGTGGTGGCGCTGGACGACCTCGCCTTCCGGGACGCCCTGCTGGCCTGGCTGGTCCCCACGCTGGTCCCGCCCGCTCTCGTTCCGGAGCCGGCGTGGTCCCTGCTGACCGACCAGCCGAACGACCAGCCGAACGACCACCTGACCGACCACCCGCGGGAGCACGGTCAGGAGTGGCCTGCGCGCCCGCCTCGAACGTGCCGCAACCGCATCCTGGAGGCGCTGCGGCTGACTCCCGAGACCGAACAGGCACCCCTGCTGTGCCTGTTCGCGGCTCTCGTCTGGGCCGAAGGTGAGGGGGCCCTGGCAGGGGAAGCGGTACGGCGTGCGCGTCGGTTGCGGCCGTCGTACACCTTGGCGCTGCTGCTGGAGCGCGCTCTCGACCACGGTCTGCGCTGGTGAACGGCAGGTGAGCGGCACGGTGGTGTTGCACGCTGCCCCGGCGGGTCGGCTACCGTCAGGTCAACGCCGCTGATCATCGGGAGGACACTGTGGCCATCGTGGTGGGCTATATCCCAACGCGCGAAGGGCGTGCGGCCCTGCATCGGGCCGCGGCGGAGGCCCGGATGCGCGAGGCCACCCTCATCGTGGTGAGCTCCAACCGGGGCGGCCGGGATTTCGACGCGGTGGAGGCCCAGCATTTCGAGGAGGCCCTCCGCGAGATTCGTGGCGAGCTCGAGGCGGCCGGCGTGCGCTACGAGGAGCGGGCCCTCGTGCGGGGCAGTGAGCCGGCCGATGACCTGATCGCGGTCGCCACCGAAGTCGATGCCGACCTCATTGTCATTGGGCTGCGCCGCCGCAGCCCCGTCGGGAAGCTCTTGTTGGGATCGAACGCCCAGAGAATCCTGCTGGAGGCGCTCTGCCCGGTGTTGGCCGTCAAGGCACCCAGTCCCTGAGACGGCGGCAAGGCCGACGCGGGGAATGCCGGCGGCTCGAGCTGTGTTGTGTGCGTGGGGCCCTACCGCGTCGTCCTCGGCCGGGGGTCGTGACCAGTGGAAACGTCGGAAATGGGAGATTTCGCACGAGGTCGCTGGACATCACGGTGCACGTTCGACAAAGCGTTTTATAATGGTGACCAAGTCGTCCGCCCAGATCGCGCCCCCGGCGCCATCGTGTCCGGTGACCGACCTCCCCGCTCCCGATCATCACGAGTCCGACCAGGCGGTCTGGCGGCGCGAAAGGTGTGTGTCTGCGAGTGGCGAGAGGCTCCTCCACCACGACCACGAATCCTGCGGTGACACCCCGTGTCTCGCCCCGTGGGTCGGCTGAATTCGACGACCCGGGGCTGGTGCGGCTGCTGACCTTGGGTGCCGAATGCGGTTCGGTGTCCGCCGCCTCGCTACGCGAGGCTCTGGTGGCCGCTGATCTGAACGCGCGGCGACAGAAGGCCTTCGTTCGTGTCTTGGAACAGCGCGGCATCGCCGTCGTCCTGCGCGACGATCCGGAGAATTCAGCTCCGGCGCCTGCGCCCCAAACCCCATCGACAGGGGGCAACGCCCCGGTCGTCGTCCCGTCAGTGAGCAGCGAGGTGGAAGTGCCTGCGAAGAAAGCGGTCGCAAAGAAAGCCCCCGCCCGGCGGACCCCGGCCAAGAAGGCGGCCGACGCGATGCCGGCGCCCGCCGCCGACAAGCCCGTCGCCGCCGTCGCACCCGACGTGGTGTCCGACGCTGAGGTCGACCTGGAGAGCGACGGCGAACCCACCGTCGACCTCGCGGACATCGAGCTGGAGGAGCTCGATGTCGCTGATGTCGCTGATGTCGCCGAGGTGGTCGATGACGCTGCGGACGACGGAGCCGACGACGACGCAGAGGACGACGGCGTCGTCGCCGATGGCGTCACGGGCCCGACACCCGCTGCGCCCGCGGCCCGCAAGTCGACCAAGGCGCGTCGTGAAGCGCCGGCGGCCGAGGAGGTCGAGGAGACCGGCTTCGTCCTGCGAGATGACGACGAGGAGGACGCCCCGGCTCAGCAGGTGGTCACGGCGGGAGCGACCGCGGACCCGGTCAAGGACTACCTCAAGCAGATCGGCAAGGTGGCGCTGCTCAACGCCGAGCAAGAGGTGGAGCTGGCCAAGCGGATCGAGGCGGGCCTGTTCGCCGAGGAGAAGCTCAACTCCGGGGACGACCTGGACCCCAAGCTCCGGCGGGAGCTGTGGTGGATCGCTCAGGACGGGAGAAACGCCAAGAACCACCTGCTGGAAGCCAACCTGCGGCTGGTCGTGTCCCTGGCCAAGCGGTACACCGGGCGAGGCATGCTGTTCCTGGACCTCATCCAAGAGGGCAACCTGGGTCTGATCCGGGCGGTGGAGAAGTTCGATTACACCAAGGGCTTCAAGTTCTCCACGTACGCCACCTGGTGGATTCGGCAGGCGATCACCCGCGCCATGGCCGATCAGGCCCGCACCATCCGGATCCCGGTGCACATGGTAGAAGTGATCAACAAGCTGGCCCGTGTGCAGCGTCAAATGCTGCAGGACCTCGGTCGGGAACCCACTCCCGAAGAGCTCGCCAAGGAACTCGACATGACCCCGGAAAAGGTCGTGGAGGTGCAGAAATACGGGCGCGAGCCGATTTCGCTGCACACCCCCCTGGGTGAGGACGGCGACAGCGAGTTCGGCGATCTGATCGAGGACTCCGAGGCCGTCGTCCCGGCGGACGCGGTGTCCTTCACCCTCCTTCAGGAGCAGCTGCACTCGGTCCTGGACACGCTCTCCGAACGTGAAGCGGGGGTGGTGTCGATGCGCTTCGGCCTCTCCGACGGTCAGCCCAAGACGTTGGACGAGATCGGCAAGGTGTACGGCGTGACCCGGGAGCGGATTCGCCAGATCGAATCCAAGACGATGAGCAAGCTGCGTCATCCCTCGCGTTCGCAGGTGCTGCGGGACTACTTGGACTGAGTGTCCCGACCGGGACGGGGATCGATGGCTTCCACCCCACGTCCCGCTGCCGGACCCATGTCGGGCACCGGGACCCACGTCCCGCTGCCGGACCCACGAAGCTTCGTGGGTTCCAGCGAGGAACGTGGGTTCGAGCCGTCATCACGTATTGAGGAAGGCCCCGCGGACGCGAGGCCTGCCTGAGTTTCTACCCCCCCGGGGAGATGCCTCTGGTCCGGAGACCGCCGTTTACGTGTCAGCGTGCGGGATGGCGCCTTCGACGGCGCACCCGCGGTACTCCTTGGCGCCGACCCGCAGCACGGCGGTCATGCCGGTGTCCTCGCCGGAGGCGTCCACGCACGTGCCCGAGCGAACGGTCAGCTCGACCTTCGTGCCGGCCTGCGTTCCGCTGAAGTCCACGCCCTTGGCGAAGGCGCTGCTGGTCACCTTGGCGCTGCGCTCACCGACGGCGGTGCCCTCGGTCGTCAGGACCCCCTGGTTGACGACCGCCCGCCACGCGGTGTGCACGCCGTACGCCGTGAACGCCGTCCCCGGAAGCGCACTGCTGCTGCCGCTGGCCGGGGCGGCGGGGCTGGAGCTGGTCGTCGCGGGCGCTGAGCTCGTGGCCGAGATGGTCGTTCCCGTGGTGGGGCTGGCCGCGGGCGCCTTGTCTGCTGCGCCGCAGCCGGTGACGGCGAGTGCCACGACGGCCGCAGCCGTCCATGCCTGGATCCTCATGATGTCCTCATTCAGTGTCGGGTGCGCCTGTCGTTGCGCTCTGGTTCCACCGTACGAGGCCGCGTTCGCGGGAGCCGCACACCCACCTCACAGCACGCTCACCGAGGTCATTGCCGGTGCCGCGCGCTCGCGCCGGTGACGCGGTCGAAGGTGCCGCGATCGATCGTGGCGCCCACTCGGCGTACCGCGCTGTCGTTCAACGCCACCACCCGGTCCAGCCGCACCTGCGAGGGTCGCCCCCGGGAGTCCCAGGGACCCGAACCGATGTCCATCCAGTAGCGCCCGTGGCGGGCTTCGTCCGCGGCGTCCCGGTCGTGATCCTGGCTGGACAGGTACAGCCCCTGCAGTACCGGGCCCGAGCGGGCGATCACGAGCACCGGGCGGTCCTTGCCTCGGGTGGGATCGTCCTCGAACGGAACCCACGCCCAGACGATCTCGCCCGGATCGGCGCGATCGTCGGCGCGGGGAGCGTAGGACGGCGCGAGTCCGCCGCCGGGGGTCGGTGACGTGTCCCCCCGGGCCGCCGACCCGGTACGGCGCCGGGCGGTGTTCAGCACTCGGACGGCAGTCCCCCGGAGGCGACTCCACGGGCCGGTGCGCGGGGTGAGTGCGCTCATGGCGTCACCCTAAGCCGGGCCGACCGGCAGCGCCCTTGCCGTGCCCGGGCCCGCCGACCGATCGTGGGATGATGCACGCGGCGGGATCACCCGTCGTACCTGATGCACCCACGACGCCCCGAGGACGAGGTACCTGCCTGTGTCACCCAAGGCCGCCACCGCGCTGCCGCCGCACGCGACGCCACCGGAGCGGATCCGTAACTTCTGCATCATTGCCCACATCGACCACGGCAAATCCACCCTCGCGGACCGGATGCTCCAGCTGACCGGTGTCGTGGACGAGCGGGCGATGCGAGCGCAGTACCTGGACCGGATGGACATCGAACGCGAGCGGGGCATCACCATCAAGTCCCAGGCCGTGCGGATGCCCTGGGCCAGCGACGTGGCGGGGTCAGCCGGAGGTGGCGCCGCGGCCGACCCGCAGGTCTGGTGCCTGAACATGATCGACACTCCCGGACACGTCGACTTCAGCTATGAGGTGTCCCGATCCCTGGCGGCCTGCGAAGGAGCGGTCCTGCTGGTCGATGCCGCGCAGGGCATCGAGGCCCAGACGTTGGCCAACCTGTACCTGGCGATGGAAAACGACCTCACCGTCATCCCGGTGCTCAACAAGATCGACCTGCCGGCCGCCCAACCGGACAAGTACGCCCAGGAACTGGCGGGCCTGATCGGCTGCGACGTCACCGATGTGCTGCGGGTCTCGGGGAAGACCGGCGAGGGGGTGCAGGAGCTGCTGGATGAGATCGTCCGCCAGATTCCGCCGCCTGTTGGCGATCCGACCGCCCCGGCGCGGGCGATGATCTTCGACTCGGTCTACGACACCTACCGTGGGGTGGTCACCTACGTACGGGTCATCGACGGCAACCTCAACCCGCGCGAGCGCATTCTGATGATGTCCACCGGGGCCGTTCACGAACTCCTGGAGATCGGCGTCATCTCTCCTGAGCCCGAGCCCAGCAAAGGCCTCGGGGTCGGTGAGGTGGGGTACCTGATCACCGGGGTCAAAGACGTCCGGCAGTCCCGGGTGGGGGACACGGTGACCAATCAGAGCAAACCCGCTTCCGGGGCCCTCGGCGGTTACCGGGACCCCAAGCCCATGGTGTATTCGGGTTTGTATCCGATCGACGGCACCGACTACCCGTTGCTGCGGGACGCCCTCGACAAGCTCAAGCTCAACGACGCCTCGCTGGTGTACGAACCGGAGACCTCCGCGGCGCTCGGGTTCGGGTTCCGCGTCGGCTTTCTCGGCATGCTGCACCTGGAGATCATCCGCGAGCGGTTGGAACGTGAGTTCGGCCTCGACCTGATCTCGACGCTGCCCAACGTCGAGTACGACGTCACGATGGAGGACAAGCGTCTGATCGAGGTCACCAACCCGAGTGAGTTCCCCGAGGGCAAGATCGCCGAGATTCGCGAACCCGTGGTCCGGGCCACCGTGCTCGCCCCGAGTGAGTACATCGGCGCGATCATGGAACTCTGCCAGCAGCGACGGGGTCAGCTGCGGGGTATGGACTACCTGTCCGCCGAGCGCGTCGAAATGCGATACACCTTGCCGTTGGCCGAGATCGTGTTCGACTTCTTCGATCAACTCAAGTCGCGGACCCGCGGGTACGCCAGCCTCGACTACGAACCGGACGGAGACCAGGTTGCGGACCTGGTGAAGGTCGACATCCTGCTGCAGGGAGAGCAGGTCGACGCGTTCAGCTCCATCGTGCACCGGGACAAGGCTTACGCGTACGGCGTGGACATGGCCACCAAGCTGCGCAAGCTGATCCCCCGACAACAATTCGAGGTGCCGATTCAGGCGGCGATCGGCTCGCGGGTGATCGCCCGAGAAACCATCCGGGCCATCCGCAAGGACGTGCTCGCCAAGTGCTACGGCGGCGACATCAGCCGCAAGCGCAAGCTGCTGGAGAAGCAGAAGGAAGGCAAGAAGCGGATGAAGATGGTGGGCCGCGTCGAGGTGCCTCAGGAAGCCTTCATCGCCGCCTTGTCCAACGAGGCGGTCGAAAAGGCCAAGAAGTAAGGCCAAGAAGTGACGATGCAGGGAACTCCTGCCCACGTGGCACCCGCGCGCATTCCTCGTGAGGTGGTCTCCTATTCGCGGCGTGACGGTCGCCTGGACCCGCGGCGGCAGAAGGCCTGGGACGCCCATCACGCGGCGTACCTCATCGAGCCCTCCCGCGGCCTGCGCAACACCTCCATCGACCCCAGCTGGCAGCTCGACCTCGCCGCCGCCTTCGGCTGGATGCCCGGGCAGCGCCGGCCATTGGTCGTCGAGGTCGGCAGCGGCACCGGTGACGTGCTGCTGGACGCCGCCCGACGGCACCCCGACGTGGCGTACCTGGGCGTCGAGGTGTATCTGCCGGGGATCGCGACGACCCTAATCCGCGCGGCCCGCGAGAACCTCACCAACGTGCGTCTGCTGTCCGCGGAGGCCGGAGCCGTGCTGGCGACCGCCCTGCCGGCCGGCGGTGTCGCCGACCTGTGGGTATTCTTCCCCGACCCGTGGCCCAAGCTCCGCCACCACAAGCGCCGGCTGGTGACCGGGCCGTTCCTCGACGCCGCCGCACGGGTGCTGCAACCCGGCGGGGTGCTCCGGCTCGCCACCGACTGGCCGGATTACGCCGTACAGATGGAGTCCGTGGCCCGGGACCACCCCAGCTTCGAGGGTGGCGTGGGCGAACGCGGTCACCGACCGCAGACGCGGTTCGAACGCAAGGGGCTCGCCGCCGGGCGCGCCGTGACCGACCTGGTCTTCCACCGTCGTGAGGAACCGGCATGGCCGAGCTGATCAGCGTCAACGTGGTGGCTCAGCTACGGCCGATCGGATCCCGGTCCGGCGCCTCATCGGCGATCGACAAGCGGCCGGTCCTGGGGCCCGTAGCGGTCGGCGAGTTGGGGCTGGCCGGCGATCGTCAGGAGAACCGGGTCCACCACGGTGGACCGGCGAAGGCCGTCTACGCCTACGCGCTGGAGGATCAGCTCTGGTGGGCCGAGCAGCTGGGACGCAGCCTCGGCCCGGGGTGGTTCGGGGAGAACCTCACCACCCACGGGGTGGACGTCAGTGGTTCACGGGTGGGCGATGTCTGGATCGTGGGTGAGGTGGTGCTGCAGGTGACCATGCCCCGGACGCCGTGCGCCACGTTCGCTCGGTGGACCGGCGAACCGCGGTGGGTGAAGCGCTTCGCTCAGGCGCGGCGACCTGGCGCTTACCTGCGGGTGTTGACACCGGGGGAGGTGGCGACCGGAATGCCGATCGTCGTGCGCCCGGCGCGGGCGGATGCCCCGGCGATCGTCGAGGACGCCGCCACGTGACCATGCCGGAGCAGTACGGCGGCCCCGGTCGGCCCGCTGGTCCCGGTCGGCCCGCTCGTCCCGGTCGGCCCCGTGGTCCCGGTGTTCGTCGGACGCTATGCGCGACGTTGAGCGGCGGGAGGGCGCCGCTCAACGCCGGGCGCAGCGCCCGGCTCGGATCCGGTGGTCGGTGTAGTGGTTGTGTCCCGGTGGTGACTGCCCCCAGATCGCTGCCCGCCCATGTCGAGCCTGTCCTTTTCCTGGTCGCACCGGGCAGTCGGCGCCGCGGACGAGCCGCGGAAGCGTTAACACTTACTGGGTGCGATGTGAATCCCCCGATCCGAGCTCATTCTGGACGACTGTTCACGGGGGCGCAACCACGCTGGGTGGCCGTGGCGCGACGCGTCCGAGTGAGGGTGGGTGGCGGGCATGGCCGGGAGTGAGCTCGCCGGCGAGATCGCGCCCCGCGACAGCCGGATACCGGAGGAGGCCGCGCAGGCCGGCCGCTGCGGCCCCTTCGGCGTGTACGTCCACGTACCGTTCTGCCGGGTGCGGTGCGGGTATTGCGATTTCACCACCTACGCACCGGGGGATCTGACTGGCTACGGCGATGACCTGGCCGCGTACCCGTCGTTAGCCGCAGCGGAACTGGACCTGGCGGTGGGCGTGTTGCAGGGAAGTCTCCGGCCCGCCGACACCGTGTTCTTCGGCGGCGGGACCCCCACCCTGCTGCCATCCGCGCAGCTGCGTGGGCTCCTAGAGGGGATCCGCGAGCGCTTCGGTCTGGTCGAGGGCGCAGAGATCACCGTCGAGGCCAACCCCGACACGGTGACCGGCGAGCTGGCCGACCAGCTGGCTGAGGCGGGGGTGACGCGCGTCAGCCTGGGGGTGCAGTCGGTGGTTCCCACCGTGCTATCGGTCCTGGAACGCACCCACGACCCGGCGCAGGTGCCGGCGACGGTACAGGCGGTCCGCTCCGCCGGCCTGGAGGTCAGCGTGGACCTGATCTACGGCACACCGGGGGAGTCCCACCAGGACTGGGCGGCCACCCTCGACGCGGCGCTGGCCCTCGAGCCCGATCACGTGTCCGCGTATGCGCTCGTCATCGAAGAGGGCACGAGCATGGCACGACGGGTACGTCGTGGGGAGCTCCCGGGGACGGACGAGGACACCCAGGCCCGGCGCTACGAGATGGCCGATGAGGCGCTGGCCGCCGCCGGGTACGCGTGGTACGAGCTGAGCAATTGGGCTCGGCCAACGGCGCGCGCGTCCCTGGCGACCTGTCGGCACAACCTGGGCTACTGGGGTGGCGGCCAGTGGTGGGGCGTGGGGCCGGGAGCCCACAGCCACGTGGGTGGGTTGCGTTGGTGGAATGTTCGGCACCCGCGGGCCTACGCCGAGCGGCTCCGCGCGGGCGAGTCCCCGGCGCAGGCGCGTGAGCGACTTACTCCGGAACAGCAGTACGACGAGTGGGTGCTCCTCGGGATCCGCCTGGCCGACGGGCTCCCCCTGGCCGGTGTGCACGAGGCCGGGCTGGCCGCCGTACCGTCGTTGTGCGCGGACGGCCTGGTGCAACGCGTCGGCGATCCCGACCGGGTGATCCTGACCAGGCAAGGAAGGCTGCTGGCCGACCTGGTCACGCGCCGACTGCTCGGATGGTGAGCTTACCGTCCACGACCGCGCCAACGCCTGGACCCGCCCTGGACGTGCCTTGGACGCTGCCCGGGTCGGCCCAGCTCAGCGCAGAAACCGCACCCGCAGGGGGTAGCCCGGATCCTGACCGCGCAGAGCCCGTACCCCCGCGCCCACGTGGTTGATCACCGTGTAGGCCGCCAGCAACGGCAGCACCATGACCAGGAACAGCGACCACGGCGCGGGGGTCCAGATCCCCAGGAAGACCAGCGCTGTCAGCAGCCAGGTGGTGAGGTTGAAGTTGACCGCCTCGCTGGCGTGGGCGCGGACGAAACCATCGCCGGCGGCCCAGTGGCGGCAGACGAGCGGCGCCAGCGGGGTCAGGACGAAGGGCACGGCCAGCAGCGGTGACACGTGGATGAAGGCAGCCACCCGGCGTTGGGCCCGCGACGGTGCCGGCGGCCGGCCGGGACGCCGGTCCTGGGGCCGGCCCGGGCCCCGCAGCGGCGGGGGCAGTGGCGGCGGCGGGGAGGTCGCGAGGCTGCCGGGATGACGGTTGCGGCGTTGCCGTGGGGCGGACCCGGGGCGAGCGCGGTGGGCGGCGGCGGGTGGTTCATAGGGGCGGGGCAGTGGGGGCGGTGCTCCGTGGCAGTCCGCAGCAGCCCGCTCAGATGCGTCGGGGTGGGGGTGAACGGGCATCCCAGGCTCCTGAAGGGTCGGCGGGCCGCAGGTGCCCCCCATCAGACACCCGATCGCTGGGAGCCGCCTGCGATATCCGCAGAATCGGCCTGGTAGTGCCCGCCGGCGCAGGTCAACCGCGGGCATCGAGGCCGATGTCCAGGACCGGAGCGCTGTGGGTGACCCATCCGACGGAGATCAGGTCGACTCCGGTCTCGGCGACGGCGCGCACGGTACCTGCGCTGATCCGACCCGAGGCTTCGGTGATCATGCGTCCCCCGACCAGTTCCACGGCTTCCGTGAGGGTGGCCGGGTCCATGTTGTCCAAAAGCACGGCATCCGCGGGGGTGGTCAGCAGCTCCCGAAGTTGATCCAGGGTGTCGACCTCGACCTCGACCTTGACCATGTGGCCCGCCACCGCGCGGGCCCGGGCCACCGCCTGGGTGACCGAGCCGGCGAAGGCGACGTGGTTGTCCTTGATGAGGATCGCGTCGTCCAGGCCGAAGCGGTGGTTGACCCCGCCGCCGGCCACCACCGCCGCCTTCTCCAGCGCCCGCAGTCCCGGCGTCGTCTTCCGGGTGCAGCAGATGGCGGCTCGGGTGCCGGTCGTCTCGCGGACCAGGCTGGCTGTGCACGAAGCCACCCCGCTGAGGTGGCCGAGCAGGTTCAGCGCGACGCGCTCGCCGGTGAGGATCCCCCGGGTGGGGCCGCTGACGGTGCCGATGACCGCCCCGGGCTCGACGGTGCTCCCGTCGGGCAGCACGATGTCGACGGCGAGCCCGGGATCCAGGAGCTGCCAGGCCAGGGCGGCCGCCGCGGTCCCGGCGACCACGCCAGGCTCGCGGGCGACCAACGCCACCGCCCCGGTGTGGTCGGCTGGCACGGTCGCCATCGTCGTCAGGTCACCGGCCCGGCCCAGGTCCTCCAGCAGAGCGGCGCGCACCACGTGCTCGAACATGATCGTGGGCAGGGTCATCAGGCGCTCCGTTCGCGGATGTCATGGGATTCGTGCAGGGCTTGCAGGACGCCAGAGAGTGTGGTCACCGTGTGCCG
Organism: Austwickia sp.; assembly: GCA_016711265.1. Lineage (GTDB taxonomy): Bacteria > Actinomycetota > Actinomycetes > Actinomycetales > Dermatophilaceae > JADJTI01. The sequence goes on from JADJTI010000001.1 coordinate 221,526, forward strand.
AGCCGGCCGGCGGTCGGGATGATCGGTACGGGTGTGGCCGCCTCGGCTCTCCGTGCGGTGCAGAGCCGACCATGCCAGCACGAGGGACACCAGGCGCGCGTCGTTGGCGAGGGCTCCTTCGCGCAGTTCGTGCACCGCCACCGTCAGGCCGCGGTGGTCACGCAGCACCCCCGCCGCCTCGGTCAGGATGAAGCGCGCCCGAGGGTCGGGCGTCAAGGCTGTCTGCACCGCCGCGTCGTCATCAGCCCGATCAGCCCGATCAGCCCCGTCACTTCGGTCCGTGGGACCACCTGGGGCGACCGCGCCGGCAGCTGCCACCTCCGCAGCCACGTCGGTGGCCACCCACCGGCTGCACACGGCGGCCTCTACCAACGAGTTGCTGGCCAGCCGGTTCCCGCCGTGCAAGCCGGTGGAGGCCACCTCACCGACCGCCCACAAGCCGGGCACCGTGGTTCGTCCCCGCCGGTCCACCAGCAAACCGCCCATGTGGTAGTGGGCTGCAGGCCGGACAGGAAGTGGTTGCCGCAGCGGGTCGATCCCGGCGTCCCGGGCGGCTGCGGTGACGGTCGGAAACAGCGTGGCCATGTCCGGACCCAATGAGGGAGTGTCCAGGTGGACGCGGCAGCCGCGTTCGATGGCCGCCCAGACCTGGCGGGCTACGACGTCTCGAGCGGCCAGGTCGTCGTCGGCGACGAACCCGCCGCGCTCGTCGATCAGGCGTGCTCCGTGCCCCCGCACGGCTTCGCTGACCAGCGGCATCGGGTCCAGGTCCACGTCCAGGGCGGTCGGGTGGAACTGCACGAACTCCAGGTCCCGCACGGCCGCACCGGCTCGAAGCCCGAGCGCCAGGCCGCCGCCGCGTGCGCCGCGGGGGTTGGTGGTGTAGCGGTACAGCGAGCCGGCGCCCCCGGTCGCGAGGACGACGTGCGGCGTGAGCAGTCGCCCCGATCCCTCGGGGGTGTGCAGGACCAGCCCTGCGATGGCCCCCTCCGGACCGGTCAGCAGGCGGACCGCCCGGTGGTGGGCCAGCAGCGTGATCCGCCCACGGTCGGCCTCCCGGTGGACGGCGGCCAGCGCCGCCCGGGTCAGCTCGTGCCCGGTGCCGTCTCCGGCGGCGTGCACGATTCGGTCACGGTGGTGGGCGCCCTCGCGGCCCAGCGCGAGCGTGCCGTCGCTGCGCCGGTCCAGCTGCGCACCGAGGTCGATCAGACGCTGTACGGCGGCCGGTGCCTGGGCTGTCACCGCGCGGACGACGTACTCGTCGCACAACCCGGCCCCGGCAGCCAGCGTGTCCTGCGCGTGCAGGCGGACGTCGTCGTCGGTGCCTACGGCCGCCGCCAACCCGCCCTGGGCCCAGTCGCTCGCGCAGTCGGTGCCCAGTTCGGTGGCGGTGATCAGGACGGGGGAGTACGGCGCCAGGTCCAGCGCCGTCAGCAGACCGGCCAACCCGGACCCCACGACCACCGGCCGACCGGAAAGCTGTGCCAGGGTGGCGGGCATCGTGCGACGCGTGGGACGCGTGGGACGCGTGGGACGCGTGGGACGCGTGGGAACGGTGGTCATCGGTAGCTCCGGTTCGTCTGTGCCGGGTCAGGAGAAGGCCAGCATCGCCTCGACCGATCGGGTCGCGGCTGCCGCCGTCGCCGGGTCGAGGGTGACCTCGTGGGTCAGCGTCTCCAGGGAGCGCCGGATGGCGGCCAGGCTGTTGCGCTTCATGTGCGGGCAGAGGTTGCAGGGCCGGATGAGGGTGACGTCGGGGTTGGCGGCGGCCAGGTTGTCGCTCATCGAGCACTCGGTGATCAGGGCGACCGTGCGGGGGCGACGCTGCTCGACGTACTGCTGCATCTGGGCTGTCGACCCCGACCCATCGGCCTCGGCGACGACCTCCGGGGGGCATTCCGGGTGCGCCAGGACGACCACCCCGGGGTGGTCGTCACGCAGTTGTCGGATGTCGCTGGGGGTGAACCGCTCGTGGACCTCGCAATGTCCGGGCCAGGTGATCATCTCGATGTCCGTCTGGGCCCCGATGTTCCGCGCGAGGAACTCGTCGGGGATCATGATCACCTGGTCGACTCCCCGCTCGCGGGCCACCGCCTCGACGATCTGGAGCGCGTTGCCCGAGGTGCAACACACGTCGCTCTCAGCCTTGACGGCCGCGGAGGTGTTCACGTACGTGACCACCGGAATCCCGGGGTGCGCGGCTTTGAGGGCGCGCACGTCGGCGGCGGTGATGGATTCGGCCAGCGAGCACCCGGAGGCCCGGTCGGGGATCAGCACGGTCTTGTCGGGGTTGAGCAGCTTGGCCGTCTCGGCCATGAAGTGCACCCCGGCAAGCACGATCACGTCTGCCTCGACGTGCTGGGCCTCGCGCGCCAGGGCCAAGGAGTCGCCGACGATGTCGGACACGCAGTGGAAGATCTCGGGGGTCTGGTAGTTGTGCGCCAAGACCACCGCGTGGCGTTCCGCCTTCAAGCGGTGGATTGCCGCGACGTCCTGCTTCATGGTGGCCCACTCCACGGGTGGCACGACGTGTCGCACCCGGTCGTACAGGGCGTCGAGGTCGGCCGTGCCGAGGTGCGCGCTGACGGTGGTCGTCATGGAGGTCCTCCTGGGACGCCGTGGCTTATGCTCATTCCGAGTATTACGAAATGCTGAAGATGAGAATAGGGCCTCGACGGCGGATCTGTACAGCGGGGTCAGCGGCTGCGCGGAACGGGCAACTTGGTGCCGGCGGCCTGCCGCTCGGCCAGGATCTCTCGCCGGAAGCGGTACACCTTGGCGGGCCGGCCCCCGGTCACCGCGGTGGTCGCCCCGGTCGGCTCGACCAAATGCTGCTGCTCGACGAGCCGGCGGAAATTCTGCTTGTGCACCCGCGTCCCGGCCAGGGCCTCCACCGTCAGCTGCAAGGTGCCGAGGGTGAACGTGTCCGGCATCAGTTCGAAAACCACCGGCCGGTACTGCAGCTTGGCCCGCAGCCGCGCGATCCCGGTGGCCAGGATGCGTCGATGGTCACCGAGCATCCGCTGACCGGCGGCGGGCAACTCGTGCTCACCCGGCCCCGCACCCGGCCCAGCACCCACCGGAGCTTCGGGCACCAGGCCGGCCTCCCACAGCAGTTCGTAGCGCTGCAGGCAGTTCTCGGGTGCCCACGCGGCGTCCCCGAAGCCGAACGCCACGTCGATGCGGGCCTGGCGACGGGCGGCGACCGGCGCGGATGCCTGGGCCCAGGCACCCAGGCGAGCCCGCAGGTCGGCGTACAGGCTGTCGCTGCGCCCGTCGCGGCAGTCCTCCCACGGGAAGATCTGGTACCAGTCGCGCCACCCCGGCTCCCCGGCCTCGACACGCGTCAGGCCGAGGTAGCTCACCGAGACCACCCGCTCCCGCGCCGGAGCCCGTTCCCGGTCGGCGAAGGTGTACAGCTGCTCGACATAGCCCAGCGGGTGGCCGGTCTGGCGCTCGACCCAGGTGCGCAGCCCGTACTGCAGCGAGCGGTGGTCGGCCTCCAGCGGCCCGGCCGGCAGCGCCGGTACGCCGATCGGCGCGCCCAGGGTGAGGACCTGGGGAACGCCCCCCGGGACGGCCACGATCACCGCCACCAGCTCGACCGCCTGCAGGTCAGCGACCATCGCCGACCCCCCGTGCCGGTTCCTCGACCGGATCGGTGACGAAGTCGATCAGTTGCTCGATCGCCCCGCACAGGCTGGGTTCGAGGTCGGCGTACGTGCGGACCGTCGCCAGGATCCGGCGCCACCCGGTGGCGACATCCGCCTGGGTGGCGTGTGGCCAGCCCAGGTGCGCCAGGATTCCCTCTTTCCATGGTTGCTCCACGGGGATCTGCGGCCATCGCGTCAGCCCGAGACGCTGGGGGCGGATGGCCTGCCACACGTCCACGTAGGGGTGGCCGAGGATGCAGACGTACGCCGCGTACGGCTGCAGGGCGCGGCAGCGGGCGACAATCCGGTCCTCCTTGCTGCCCGGCACGAGGTGATCGACCAGCACGCCCAGCCGACGGTTCGCCGTGGGCGCCCAGTCACGCAGCACGGCGTCCAGATCGTCGATGCCGCCGAGCAGTTCCACGACGACGCCCTCGACCCGCAAGTCGGCGCCCCACACCTTCTCGACCAACTCCGCGTCGTGCCGACCCTCCACCAGGATCCTGGAGGCCCGGGCCACCCGGGCCGGGGCGTCGGGGAGCGCCCGGGAGCCGCTGGCCGTCCTGGTCGCCGCGGCCCGCGCCGCCGCCAACGCGTGAGCATGCTCCGGCGCGGGGCGGGTCAGCGTCACCGGAGCCCCCTCGCAGTGGAAACCGGGACCGAGGGGAAAGCCTCGCCGGCGCCCGTGCCGATCCTCCAGGTGCACCACCGTCAGGCCACCGGCGGTTTCGACGGCGACCACCGCGCCGCAGAACCCACTCTGGGCGTCCTCCACCACCAGGCCCCGCTCGGCGGGCACAGCGCGGGCGACGGCGACGCGGGGGCCTCGCCAGTCGCCTGCCAGGACGTCGGTGCCGTACCGGTCATGGGGGGATGGGTGTCCTGGAGGCGGGGTGGGGCGGTTCGACATGCACTCTCCCTGCGACGGCTGCCGGGCTCTTTCCTCACCCTAGGACCGCCGGGTGACCGCGGCGGGCAACGACGCTCCTGCCACTGCGGTACCGGTGCGTGAGGGGCTGGCCGAGCACCCCGTCCTTGCCCGTACCCTGTCTGGGTGGCCAGTCCGGGAGGTGAGTGATGGTCCATCGGCCGAGCGCGACGTCGGCCGGCGGTTTGTTGCAACTGATCCGCGAGACGGGCGGTCTGACCCGCCACGATCTGCTTGAGCAGACCGGGATGTCACGCACCACGTTGTACGAACGACTTGACCGCCTGGTGCGCGCCGGACTCATTCGCGAGTCCGGCCGGGAACAATCGACCGGCGGACGACCCGCCAAGATCGTGTCGTTCGATGACCGGGACAAGGTCGTGCTGGCCATCGACATCGGGCACACCCGCTGCCTGGTGAGTATCTGCGGGCTGGACGGTTCCTGCCTGGGGGAACGCCTCATCCACCGGGACGGCGAAGACCTGCGCGCGCTGACCGATCAGGTCGCCCTCATCGGTCGCCACCTCCTGTCGGGGCTTCCCGGGCGACGGGTGATCGGGGTGGGGTTGGCGATCCCGGCGCCCGTGGAAGCGAGCACGGGCGCTCGGCGGGCCACGTTCGCACTGCCCGACACGGATTATCCGCTGGTGCAGGAGTTGTCCGCCCGCTTCGGGGTGCCGGTGAGCGTCGAGAACGACGCCCGCGCCCTGGCGCTGGGGGAGTCCCTGTGCGGCCCGGCGCATGCCAGCGGCGTGGTGCTGGGGGTCAAGTACTCCTCGGGCGTGGCCATGGGCATCGTCACCGAAGGCTCGGTGATGCGGGGTTCGACCGGTTCCGCGGGGCAGATCGGGCATGTCCGGCTGGATCCCGAGGGACCGCCGTGCCGGTGCGGGGGCCGGGGCTGCCTGACCGAATACGTCTCCGGCCGGGCGCTCGTGCGGGATCTGGGGCGCGCCGACGTCGCCGCCGTCGATGACCTGGCGCGTGCCGTCGACAACCGCGATCCCGAGGTGGTCGAAGCGGTACGCCGGGCGGCGGCCCTGTTGGGACGGTCACTGGGGGCGATCGTGCAAGCCGCCGACCCGGGGCTGGTCGTCTTCGGCGGGCGCCTGGGACGCCACCCGATGGTCGCCTCGTTGCTCGCCGAGCAGGCCCGGGCCTACTCCTCGGTCGCCGTACACCGGCAGACCGTGTTCCGCGCGGCTCAGCTGGGCCACCGGTCCGGTTCGGTCGGACTGACCGCGATCGTCTGCGACAACACCCTCAATCCTGCCCGCATCGATGGCCTCCTCGATTCGGCGGATCCACCACCCCGGCTGGGGACGATGTGCGAGGCCGTGGGAGGCGCGTAGAATTGGCACTCCGGCGCCGCGAGTGCTAAACGACTGTTACACGCGTGCTCGTCGGTCGACGTACGCACGTAGGAGCGAGCACGAGCCGGAGCCGAGGGTCCGTGGGGAGGTGGGCATGAGCAGCGAGCAGCGTCGCTTGGACGTCCTGCGCGCAATCGTGCAGGACTACGTGCAGACCTCAGAGCCGGTGGGCTCGAAGGCTCTGCTGGAACGCCACGCGCTCGGAGTCTCCGCGGCCACCGTCCGCAACGACATGGCCACCCTCGAAGAAGAAGGCCTGATCACCGCCCCGCATACCAGCGCCGGCCGGATCCCCACCGATGCCGGGTACCGAGTCTTCGTCGACCAGTTGGCACAACTGCGGCCGCTGTCCGGAGCCGAACGCACCGCCATCGCCCAGTTCCTCCAGGGCGCTGTCGACCTCGACGACGTCGTTGACCGGACCGTACGCCTGTTGGCTTCCCTGACCCACCAGGTCGCGGTCATGCAGTACCCGTCGTTGACCCGGTCCCTGGTGCGGCACATTGAGGTCCTCCCGATCGGGCCCGCCAAGGTCATGGTGGTGCTCATCCTCAACACCGGCCGCGTCGAGCAGCGGGTCGTGGACGCTGGCGGGGACCTGCGCGACGAGGCGGGTGAGCAGACCCTGAGCCGGCTGCGGACCGGACTCAACAGCAAGGCCGCGCAGTTGCCACTGACCGAGGCCTCGGCACGCCTGGCCAGCCTGCCGGACGAGCTCGAACCCGGTGACCGCGGGGTGGCGCGGGCCATCGTGCGGGCGCTGGAGGATGCCCTGGTGGAAGAGCGCGAGGAACGCGTGGTGCTGGCCGGCACCGCCAACCTCGCCCGGTTCCGGACCGATTTCCCGCTCTCGATCGGGCCGGTGCTGGAGGCGTTGGAGGAGCACGTCGTCCTCCTCCGGCTGTTCGGCACCCTCGCCTCCGACCCCGCAGGCAACGCGGTCGCCGTACGGATCGGGCATGAGAACGCCCACGAGGGCCTGGCCGCGACCTCGGTGGTGGCCACCGGGTACGGCTCGGGGGCAGACCTGGTCGCCGGGCTGGGCGTTCTCGGACCCACCAGGATGGATTACCCCACCACGATGGCCTCGGTCCGGGCCGTCGCCCGGTACGTCTCGCAGATGCTGGCCTAGGGCATGAACCGGATGGACGACGGCGGGTACGGACTCGCTGGAGAATCCGCAGTCGAATCCTCGCAACCGAAGGAACGTCGTTGAACGACTACTACGCCGACCTGGGCGTCTCTCGCGATGCCACCACCGAGGACATCAAGCGGGCCTACCGCAAGCTGGCCCGCCAGTTGCACCCGGACGTCAACCCGGGCCCCGAAGCCGAGTCGCGCTTCAAGAAGGTCTCCCAGGCCTACGACGTGCTGTCCGACCCCGAGAAGCGGCGGGCGTTCGACGCCGGGGCCGACCCGTACGGCGGAGCCCAGGGAGGCTTCGGCGCCGGGTTCACCTTCAGCGACATCATGGACGCCTTCTTCGGAGGCGCCGCCGGTGGCCACCGCGGCCCGCGATCGCGGCGCCAGCGCGGCCAGGACGCCCTGATCAGGATGGAGATCGACCTGCCGACCGCGGTGTTCGGTGGGGATCACGAGCTCACGGTCGACACGGCGGCCGCCTGCAGCACCTGTCAGGGCGACGGCTGCCAGCCGGGCAGCAGCCAGCGTCAGTGCGACGCGTGTGGCGGCCGCGGCGAGGTGCAGCAGGTGCAACGCTCCTTCCTGGGCCAGGTGATGACCTCCCGACCGTGCACGGTGTGTCACGGCTACGGCTCGGTCATCACCGCGCCCTGTTTCGAGTGCAGCGGCCAGGGCCGGGTGCGCACCCGCCGCACCCTGACCCTCAAGGTGCCGGCCGGCGTCGACTCGGGAACCCGGATCCAACTGGCCGGCGAAGGGGAGGTCGGCCCGGGCGCCGGACCTGCCGGTGACCTGTACGTCGAGGTGATGGTCTCCCCGCACGACACCTTCCAGCGGCGCGGCGACGATCTGCACTGCACCGTCGAGGTGCCGATGACCACGGCCGCGCTGGGCACGGTGTTGCCGATGGAGACCCTGGATGGGCCCGAGCAGCTCACGCTGCGGCCGGGGGTGCAAAGTGGCGAGGTGCTGACCCTGCGCGGACGTGGGGTCACCCATCTACGCGGCAGCGGCCGCGGCGACCTCCTGGTCCATGTCACCGTCCTGACGCCCACCCGGTTGACCACGGAACAGGAGGAACTGGTCCGCCAACTCGCCCGGCTCCGCGGCGAGGAACGATCGCAGGGGCGGGTCACCCACATGGACAAGGGCTTCTTCGGGAAGCTCAAGGATGCCTTCCTCAGCTGACGGCCCGGCCCGAATGACGGCCCGGCCCGATGAGGGCACCATGAGGGCAGCATGACCGCCGCCCAGTTCCGAGTGTCCCCGGCCGCACTGACGGATGCGCGGGTCGGCGACCTGGTCGTCGTGGAGGGCCCCGAGGCCCACCATGCGCTCCGGGTACGTCGGGTGGTCCCGGGCGAGGTGGTGCGGCTCGCCGACGGCGCCGGGGCAGGGGTGCGCGGGCTCGTCGAGGGTACGGACGGGGGTGCCTTGGCGGTTCGGGTCGACGCCGTGCTCCGTGACGCGGATCCCGGTCCGACGCTGGTGTTGGTGCAGGCGCTCGCCAAGGGCGGCCGCGATGAGCTGGCCATCGAGGCGGCCACCGAGCTCGGCGTCGATGAGGTGGTGGCCTGGTCAGCGGAGCGCAGCGTGGTGCGCTGGCGTGCCGATCGGGAGGCCAAGTCGCTGGAGAAGTGGCAGCGGGTGGTGGAGGCCGCAGCCAAGCAGGCCCGGCGGCTGTCCGATCCCCGGGTCGTGGGTCCGTGGACGACGTCGCGGCTCGCCGAGCGGATGCGGGCCACGGTGGCCGGCGGCGGGTCGGCGTACATCCTGGATGGCCAGGCGCAGGAACCGCTGGCCGGACGAAGGCCCCCCGCCAGCGGCGAGGTGCTCATCGTGGTCGGCCCGGAGGGCGGGGTGTCCGACCTCGAGCTGGCGACGTTCGTGGCGTGCGGGGGAACGCCGGTGCGCTTGGGTGCCCCCGTGCTGCGTTCCTCGACGGCGGGACCCGCAGCGTTGGCGGTGATCTGTGCGGCGACCCGCTGGCGGGCGTGCCCGGAGGCCGAGGACGTCGTGCCGCAAAGCCCGTAGACTGCCCTCGACATGCCAGACTTGCCGCCCGATTCCGTCGCCGAAGCCCTGGCGCGGTCGCTGCCCTCCCCGGACGAGTCCGGTGACACCGGCGATCAGCGGGGCCAACCGCCCGCGCCGTCAACCCACACCATCGTGATTCCCCCGGACCGGCCCATGGTCAGCCTGTTGGGACCCGGGGACGCGCTGCTCACCACCATGGAGCGCAACTTCCCGCGGCTGGTGGTCCACGTGCGTGGCAACGAGTTCCAGCTGACGGGGCCGCCGGAGGAGATCCAGCTCGCCGAACGCCTGATCGACGAGCTGCTCGTGGTCTTGGCCGCTGGTCACCCGTTGAACCGGGATGCCGTCGAACGGTCGGTCCGGATGTTGCGCGAGCGCACCCGGGAGCGGCCGGCCGACGTACTGACGACCAACATCGTGTCCAACCGCGGGCGCACCATCCGCCCCAAGACGCTCAATCAGAAGCGGTACGTCGATGCGATCGACGAGCACACGGTCGTCTTCGGGATCGGGCCCGCGGGGACCGGGAAGACCTACCTGGCCATGGCCAAGGCGGTTGCGGCGCTGCAGAGCCGGTCGGTGAACCGGATCATCCTCACCCGTCCGGCCGTTGAGGCGGGAGAGCGTCTCGGCTTCCTGCCGGGCACGCTCAACGAGAAGATCGACCCATACCTGCGGCCGCTGTACGACGCGCTGCACGACATGATCGACCCCGACTCGATCCCCCGGTTGATGGCGGCCGGGACCATCGAGGTCGCGCCGTTGGCGTACATGCGCGGCCGGACCCTCAACGACGCGTTCATCATCCTCGACGAGGCGCAGAACACCTCGCCCGAGCAGATGAAGATGTTCCTGACCCGCCTCGGCTTCGGCAGCAAGATCGTGGTGACCGGCGACATCACCCAGATCGATCTTCCCGGCGGGACCCTGTCAGGTCTGAAGGTCGTCCGGGAGATTCTGGCGGACGTGCCCGATGTCCACTTCTCGGAGCTCACCGCCCATGACGTGGTCCGGCACCAGCTGGTCGGACAGATCGTCGAGGCTTACGGCCGCTGGGACGCCCAGCAGCCTCGCGCCGCGTCCCCTGCCTGGCGCGGCCGAGGCGGAGCGGGCGCGGGTCCGTCCTATGACGGCCATCGAGACCGGCCGGGGAGGACGCGATGAGCATCGAAGTGCTCAACGAGACCGACGCCGGGGTGGACCCGGGTGAGTTGATGGCCTGCGCCCGGTATGTCATGGCACAGCTGCACGTGCACCCTCGCGCGGAACTGTGCATCAAGCTGGTCGACGAGGCGACCATGGAGTCCTTGCATCGCCAATGGATGGATCTGCCCGGTCCCACCGACGTGATGAGCTTCCCGATGGATGAGTTGCGGCCGGGCAGGGACGGGCAGGAGCCCGCCGAGGGCATCCTCGGGGACATCGTGATGTGCCCCTCGGTCGCCGCGCGTCAGGCCGTCGAGGCGGGTCACACCACCGCCGAGGAGCTCCTGCTTCTGACCACCCACGGGCTGCTCCATCTGCTGGGCTTCGACCACGCGGAGCCGGAGGACGAGGCGGCCATGTTCGGCTTGCAGCGCCGATTGCTGCTGACCTTCCTCGCGGCTCGCGGCGAATCACGGACATGACCGGTACGACGCCGGCGGGCCCCTGATGGCCCCCCAGCTGGTGCTGGCCTTCCTGGCGGCGCTGGTGATCGCCTTCGTCCTGGCCGCCGCCGAAGCGGCGATCGGGCGGGTCTCGCGCGTAGCGGCGCAGGACTGGCGGGAGGAGGGGCGCCGGGGCGCGCAGGCCCTGTGCATGGTGCTGGGCGATAGCGCGGGATACCTGTCGGTCTCCACGTTCGCCCGGGTGATGGCGGAGTCGACGGCCGCTGTACTGGCCACCATCGCGGCCGCTGCCCTGCTGGACGGCTTCTGGCCGGTGCTGCTGTCCGCCATCGGGGTGATGGTGGTGGCCTCCTTCGTGATCGGCGGAGTTTCCCCGCGGACGCTGGGGCGCCAACACGCCGAGAACGTGGCCCTGGCTGCTGCCGGCCCGCTGGTGTGGCTGCGCCGTCTCCTGGGCCCGCTGGCTCGATTGCTGGTCGCCCTCGCCAACGCCGTGACCCCGGGAAGGGGGTATCGTGACGGGCCGTTCGATTCCGAGGCCGAGTTGCGCGACCTGGTGGACCTGGCTGGCGACAGCGCGGTGATCGAGGACCAGGAGCGCGAGATGATCCACTCCGTGTTCGAGCTTGGGGACACCGTCGCCCGGGAGGTCATGGTGCCGCGTCCGGACATGGTGGCCATCGATGAGGACAAGAACTTGCGCGCGGCGATGGCGTTGTTCCTGCGCAGCGGTTTCTCGCGGGTGCCAGTCCTGGGTGAGGACGCGGACGACCCCCGGGGCCTCTTGTACTTCAAGGATGTCGCACGGCGGTTGCACGACCATCCCTTCGAGGCGACGGCTCTGGTCACCGAGGTGATGCGCCCCGTGCCGTACGTCCCTGACAGCAAGCCCGTCGATGCCCTGCTGCGGGAGATGCAGCGTGACCAGACGCATCTGGCGATCGTGGTTGACGAGTACGGCGGCACAGCGGGACTGGTCACCATCGAAGACCTGCTCGAAGAGATCGTGGGTGAGATCGCCGATGAGTTCGACCGTGAGGGTCCGGGGGTGGAAGAACTCGACGACGGCTCGGTGCGGGTGCCGGCCACCATGCACATCGACGATCTCGGGGAACTCTTCGACGTGGAATTCGACGATGAAGATGTCGACACGGTCGGCGGCCTGCTGACGAAGGCGATCGGTCGCGTGCCCATTCTGGGTGCCTCCGGCAAGGTGGGCGGGCTCGAACTGACCGCCGAGCGGATGGCCGGGCGGCGGCATCGGATCGCCAGCGTGCTCGTCCGCCGAGCCGTCGTCGGCCAGGACGGCCTCCGCGAGCTTGAGGCGCGCGATCGGCCACGCGCCGAGGCCTCGGCGGAGCGGTCATGAAGCCTACCGGCAGCCCGGGGCCGCTGAACTTCCGCCAGGTCGGGGGGGACTACCGGGCTGGATTCGCCTGCCTGATCGGCCGTCCCAACGCGGGAAAGTCGACCCTCACCAACGCGATGGTCGGCCAGAAGGTCGCGATCACCTCCAGCAAACCCCAGACCACCCGGCACACCATTCGCGGCGTCGTGACCGGCGAGGATGCCCAACTGGTGCTCATTGATACACCGGGGCTGCACAAACCACGGACCCTGCTGGGGGAGCGGCTCAACGACCTGGTCCGGGCCACTCTGCTGGAGGTCGACGTGATCGGCTTCTGCCTGCCCAGCGACCAACGGGTGGGACCCGGCGACGCGTTCATCGCCCACGAGCTCGAGGAGTTGCGCCGGGCCCGGCCACGGCCGATGGTGGCGCTGGCGACGAAGGCCGATCTGGTCGACAAGGCTCGCCTGGCCGAGCAGCTCATCGCCATTGACCAGCTCGGGTCGTGGGATGCCATCGTGCCCTGCTCGGCGACCACCGGTGAACAGGTCGACGTGGTCATCCGGGAGCTGTCCGCCAGATTGCCGACGTCCCCACCCCTGTACCCCGAAGGGGTGCTCACCGACGAGCCCGAAGCCGTGGTCATCGCGGAGCTCATCCGGGAGGCGGCGCTCGAAGATGTCCGTCAGGAGCTCCCGCACTCCCTGGCGGTGGTGGTGGAGGAGATGGTGCCGCGCGAGGGCCGACACCCCGATCACCCGCTCCTGGACCTCCGGGTGAACTTGTACGTGGAACGCGACTCGCAAAAGGCCATCATCATCGGCAGGGGCGGCTCCCGGTTGCGTGACGTGGGCACCCGCTCCCGAGGCCAGATCGAGGCGCTCCTGGGTCAGCGGGTCTTCCTCGACCTCCATGTCAAGGTGGCCAAAGACTGGCAGCGCGACCCCCGGCAACTGCGCAACCTGGGGTTCTGACCCGCTCACCCGGCACCGCCAGGGGAATGCGGCCACCCGGGCGGCTCGGCTGGCCTCGGATACGCCGGATGCATCCGAGGGGCCGGGGCGATCCCCACGGACTGCCACGCCTGCACGATGGCCTCATGGACGGCGGAGCGCTCGCCGTAGCGGTCTCGGGCGGCCCCGAGGGTCGCTGCGGCGAAGCCGACGAAGTCGGTGTCCTTGGGCAGTGTGGAGCGGGTCATCACGTCGTACCACACCTGGCCGATGGTCTCCCATGCACGGCCGCCGATCTGCCGGGCGGCCAGATAGAAGGCATGGTTGGGGATGCCGGAATTGATGTGCACCCCACCGTTGTCGTGCTCCTCGTCGTGCGGCATGCGGACGTAGTCGCGCCAATGGGACGGCTGCGGGTCCTTGCCCAACACCGGATCGTCGTACGCCGTCCCGGGCGCCTTCAAAGATCGCAACGCCACCCCGTGGACGGCCGGCGTGAACAGTCCGGCACCGATCAGCCAGCTCGCCTCGTCGGCCGACTGGCCCGCTGCGAACTGCGCGGTCAACACCCCCAGCACATCGGAGAGGTGCTCGTTCAAGGCACCCGACTCCCCGACGTACACGAAGGCGCGGGTGTACTGCGTGAAGCCGTGCGCCAGTTCGTGGGCGATGACGTCGAGGCAATCGGTGAAGGAGCGGAAGATCCGCCCGTCCCCGTCGCCGAACACCATCTGTTCACCGTCCCAGAAGGCGTTGGCGTAGTCGCGCCCGAAGTGCACACTGGCGGGCAGTGGCAGCCCCAGGCCGTCGAGGGAGTCCCGCCCGTAGCACTCGAACAGGAACCGCCACGTCAGCCCGAGGCCGTCGTAGGCCTCGTTGACCGATTCCTGCGGTGCGGGCGGGGATCCCTCGGCGCGCCGTAACACGCCCGGCAGCTTGGTCCGGTGTTCGGCGTCGTACACCCGGCGTCGTGGGGACGCAGTCGTCCCGGCCAGGTCTGGCGCGACCCGGGGCCCGTCCTTGACCTGCGGTGCAGGATCGGTCCGGTGCAGCAGCGCGTCCGGGATGATGCCGGCGCCACCGGGGGCCGGCGGGGCTTCCACCCGGCCGCGAGGACTCCGCGAGCCCCGCAGCTCCCGTCGTACCCGCAGGGTGCGCTCGACCCGCAGGGTCTCCCGGGCCCGGGCCGCCACGTCGGCGTCGGGGGATTGAGCCAGGCGGGACAACAGGTACGGCGGGAGGATGCCGTGCTGCGACGCCGGCCCCCGGCAGGCCGGTCGGGCAATGTTGTTCGTCGAACGGGTCATGACGGTCATGGAAGCAGAGGCCACTGACAACCGTCCGTAACTGATCAGCCGGGGTCAGCCGGTCAGCCGATCAGCCGGGCGAACCATGACGATCAGAAGAACAGCGGACGATCGGGTTGGCAGGTCAGATCCCGGTTGGGCAGAGCCCCTGTCAACAGGTACCGGGTTCGGACCCGGGAGGCACAGCTGCTGGCGTCGGCGGTGGTGTGCCCCACCATGTCGGTGAGCACCAGGCGCGACCCGGGGGAGAGCCTGCGCACGGTGCGGGCTCCGGCGGCCGGGGTCGGGCCGTCACCGGTGTTGGCCATCAGCAGCAGACCGTGGGCGGGCTTCGCGGTGAAGGGGCCTCGGTAGACGTTGGGTGCCTTCGCGCGCCAACCGGCGCACATCGAGGAGTTCCAGGTCCACAGCGGCCCGAAGCCCGGCGCGCGACGGTTCTGATCCGCCGCCACCTTCGACCAGGTGGCGCTCTGGATGGGGTTCACCGAGTCCGAACACATGACGCCCACCAGACCCATGTCCTGACGGAGCGTCATCGCTGCGGTGGCCGTGCCGGTAACGCCGCCGCCGCTGGAGACGGACCCCGCAGACAACCGACCCGACCAGGTTCTTGACCAGGGGGCCGGCCGCGCAGCCGCGGCCTGGGCCTTGGCCTTGGCCCGCAGGGCGCTGATGGACGCCCGCACCCGGTCCGTGGCGCGGGGGTCGGCTGAGGCGGCGCTGCCCCGGCCTGCGGCGGCGGGGGCGATGGCGCGGTGCAGATCATGCAGCTGCCACATGAGCTCGGACAGTTGCCGACCGTCGTACAGCTCGGTTTGTACCGCCTGGATCAGGTCCTGCAGGTACAGCCGCTCTCCCGCGTAGCGCAGCGGGCCCCGCCGAAGGCGGGCCGTGATGGTCGACCACTGCCGGGCCGCGGCGGTTCCCTGCGGGCAACTCCCCGCAGGTGCGGTGGCGCAGGCGCGGAAAACCGTGTTGAGCGCCGCCCAGGAGGCGGACGCCGATCCGGTCCGGGCGCTCACCGGTGTCCGGGTGCCCGAGGATCCCTGGCCGGTCGACCAGCTGATGGGGTCCAGGACGCCGTCGAGAACCATGGTGCGCACCGTTTTCGGGAACAGGTTGGCGTAGGTCAGTCCCAGATAGGAGCCGTAGGACATGCCGTAGTAGTTGAGGGTCTTCTCCCCGAGTGCCGCACGCACCACGTCCATGTCCCGGGCGGAGTCCGCGGTGGTCATGAACGACTGGATCTGCGCTTTGGCCCGCGCGCAACTGCGCCGCAGGTAGTCGTCGTGAGCGACGTGCAGTCGGGTTTCGGCGACGGTGACCGGGTAGGCCCGGCTCAGCTCCGGCATGCCGTAGGTCCCGACCGAGACGGTGCAGGAGAACGGCGCTGACCCGCCCACCCCGCGGGGGTCGATGCCGATCAGGTCGAACCGTGCGGTGACGTCGGGCCCGAGGGTCTGGGCGAAGTCCGCCAGGTACATGCTCGACGGCGCGCCGGGTCCACCGGGGTTGACGAACAGCGCGCCCACCCGTCGCCGTGGGTTGCTGGCCGGCATCCGCGCGACGGCGAGCTCGATCGTGCCCCGGACCCGCCGACGATGGTCCAGTGGGACCGTGATGGTGGTGCACTCGGTGCCGTCGCCGCAGGCCTGCCAGCGGGGTTTCGGTACGGCGGCCGCTGCCGGTGCGGTCCCACCGGTCCGGGCGGCGACTGGTTCGGAAGCGATCGGTACGACGGCCGCGGCGGTGGACCCGAGGTCGGCGACCACGGCCAGGGCGAGCAGCCCCGCAGACCCAAGCAGACATAGCGTGGGGAACTTGGCGCGGGACTGTGTCGACACGGCGACCTCGAACTCTCGAATGGGCAGTTCACCACGGACAAAGGCGACGAAACGCCGCAGCCGGCCAGGGTGACGGCATGATTATGCCAATAGTCCACGATACGAGCCAGGTTCGCGCGCCACGTGGACGTCGGCGCGCGCGCCGAAGTACGGTTCCCTCGTGGTGTGTGTGACGCGGGCCGCCTCCGGCCTGCTGCTTCTCCGCCGTGGCGGGGCCTGCTGACAGGCCCTCCCCGCCGCGGAGTTGGTGGTGCCCGGGCCTGCACACAACCATGGAGAAAGAGGCGACACCCCCGTGCAGAACCGTCAGCAACCCTCCGGCATGCCCATTCAGAAGTACTTGCCGTTCCAGCGTCAGATCGCGACAGACCTGCCTGACCGGACGTGGCCCGACAAGGTGATCACTCGGGCGCCCCGCTGGTCCGCAGTGGACCTGCGTGATGGGAACCAGGCCCTGATCGACCCGATGAACCCCGAGCGCAAACTGCGGATGTTCCAGTTGCTCGTGCGGATGGGCTACAAGGAGATCGAGATCGGCTTCCCTTCGGCGAGCCAGACCGACTTCGACTTCGCACGCCTGCTCATCGAGGACGACCACATCCCCGACGACGTCACCATTCAGGTGTTGACCCAGGCACGCGATCACCTCGTCGAACGGACCTACGACGCCATCGCCGGGTCGAAGCAGGCCATCGTGCACTTCTACAACTCGACCTCCATCCTGCAGCGCCGGGTGGTCTTCGACACCGACGTCGAGGGGGTCACCGACATCGCCGTCCAGGCCGCGCGGTTGTGCCGCAAGCTGGAAGAGACCATCCCCGAGACGGCGATCACCTACGAGTACTCACCGGAGTCGTTCACGGGCACCGAACTGGACGCGGCGGTGCACGTGTGCAACGCCGTGATCGAGGAGATCGACGCAACTCCGGCCCGGCCGATCATCATCAACCTGCCGGCCACAGTCGAGATGGCCACCCCCAACGTGTACGCCGACTCGATCGAGTACATGCACCGTCACCTCACCCGACGCGACAGCGTCATCTTGTCGCTGCACCCGCACAACGACCGCGGCACCGGCGTCGCCGCCGCCGAGCTGGGGTATCTGGCGGGTGCGGACCGTATCGAGGGCTGCCTGTTCGGCAACGGCGAGCGCACCGGCAACGTCTGTCTGGTAACCCTCGGGTTGAACCTCTTCAGCCAGGGGATCGACCCCGAGATCGACTTCTCGGACATCGACGAGATCCGTCGAACGGTCGAACATTGCAACCAGCTCCCGGTGCACGAGCGGCACCCGTACGGCGGTGACCTGGTCTTCACGGCGTTCTCCGGTTCGCATCAGGACGCCATCAAGAAGGGCCTGGAGGATATGGAGCGCCAGAGCGCCGCCACCGGTAAGGCTATTGATGACCTGGTGTGGGGCGTGCCGTACCTGCCGGTGGACCCCCACGACCTCGGGCGCTCCTACGAGGCCGTCGTCCGGGTGAACAGTCAGTCCGGCAAGGGTGGCGTGGCGTACCTGATGAAGAGTGAGCACGGTCTGGACCTGCCGCGGCGGCTTCAGATCGAGCTCTCCGGGGTCGTGCAGCGCCGCACCGACACCGAAGGTGGTGAGATCTCCGCCGCCCAGTTGTGGGAGATCTTCTCCGACGAGTACCTGCCGGGAGCCAACACTCCTGAGCACGCCTGGGGGCGCTTGTCGCCGGTCGCGACCCGCAGCGCGTCGGAAGCCGATGGCCGTGACCACATCTGGGCGACGATGGTCGATCAGGGCAACCACGTGCAGGTCGAGGGCACCGGCAACGGGCCGATCGATGCGTTCATCAAGGCGTTGGAGCCGCTCGGCATCGACGTGCGGGTGCTGGACTACAGCGAGCACGCCCTCTCGGCCGGTGAGGACGCACGGGCGGTGGCGTTCGTCGAGTGCGCCATCGGCTCCCGCGTTCTGTGGGGCGTGGGCTTGCATTCCTCGATCGTGCGAGCGTCGCTGATGGCGATCATGTCTGCGGTGAACCGGGCCCACCGGGACGCCGCCGAGGTCTCCGACGGGGGTCCGGCGCCCATCAGTCGTCCAGGCGGCGGTCCGTAGCGATCACCTGCCGACGGCGGTACGTCGCCGACGGCGCAGCGGGTGCGGTTAGCCGGCCGGCGCGCTGGCGAACCGCACCCCGGCCGCCGCACCCGGCGACTCGAGTCAGCGGACGTCGTACGCCCGGAACTGCACGCTGATGCGACCCGCGGTGCTCCGGCGCGTCTTGGGTACGGCGTGTTCCCACGTGCGCTGACACGATCCCCCCATGACCAGCAGGTCCCCGTGCCCCAGGAGAAAGCGCAGGCTGTCCCCGCCTCCCCGGGGACGTAGCAGCAAGGTTCGGGGTGCGCCCACGGACACGATGGCCACCATGGTGTCCGTGGTCGAGGACCTTCCGATGGTGTCCCCGTGCCAGGCCACGCTGTCTGTGCCATCGCGGTAGTAGCACAGCCCCGTGGACACGAAGGGCTCGCCCAGCTCGGCCCCGTAATAGGTGCTGAGCTGATCACGGGCGGTCGCCAGCAGCGGCAGGGGGAGTTCCTCTCCGGCGGCGTAGAACCGTACCAACCGCGGGACCTCGACGATCCGCTCGTACATCCGGCGCCGCTCGCTCTGCCAAGGGACGATGTCCCGAAGCTGGCTGAAGACGGTGTCGGCGCCGGTCATCCACCCGGGCCGGATGTCGACCCAGGCGCCGTCACCGAGCACAGTGCGCCGCAGCCGGCCCGAGAGCTCGAGCACGCCGATGTCCTCGGTTTGGTCCAGTAGCGACCCCTGAAGTCCCATGCCCATGGGGACATCCAAACTGAAGGCATCGAACATGTGTACCATCTCGTACATGAGATCTCCACCCACCCTGCGGGGCGATCCGGCCGCCGCGTTGCGGCGTATCGAACCCTGGCGCCGTCGCCGCCGGGGCACAATGAGCACGTGCCCCTCTACCGTGACGCCGCCATCGTGCTGCGGACCCACAAGCTGGGGGAGGCCGACCGGATCGTCACGATGTTGACCCGCTCGCGTGGCATCGTCCGGGCGGTCGGCAAGGGGGTTCGGCGGACGAAGAGCAGGTTCGGCGCCCGCCTCGAGCCGTGCATGGTGATCGACGTTCAGTGCTATGAGGGCAGGTCGCTGGACACCGTCACCCAGGTGGAGACACTCGCCGCGTATGGCGAACCGATCTGTCGGGACTATGTCGCCTGGACGGCCGCGACCGCGATGCTGGAGACCGCCGAGCGGCTCTGTGAGGGTGAGGCCAGCCAGCAACAGTTCGTGCTGTTGGCCGGTGGGCTGTCGTCCCTGGCTGCCGGTGAGCATGATCCGGGTTTGGTCCTGGACGCCTACTTGCTGCGGGCCCTGTCCGTGGCCGGCTGGGCACCAAGCTTCTGGGACTGCGCCCGCTGCGGCGATCCCGGACCGCACACCGCGTTCCACCTCGCTGCCGGGGGGTGTGTGTGTCCCGCCTGTCGGCCACCGGGATCCGCCAAACCGGCCCCGGAGACACTGCTGCTGTTGGGGGCGTTGCTGGAGGGTGATTGGGAGCGAGCGGACGCCTCGACAGCCCAGCACCGCCGCGAGGGAAGCGGTCTGGTGACCGCCTTCCTGCAATGGCACCTGGAGCGTGGCCTTCGCTCGCTGCGTCTGGTTGAGCGGAGCTGAGCGCATGCCGGCGCCCACCTCGCCGCCGTTCCCCCATCCCGGCGGAGCCCGGCCTCCGACTGTGGCGCCCGAGCTGGTGCCTCGTCATGTCGCGATCGTCATGGACGGCAACGGCCGGTGGGCCAACCAGCGGGGACTGCCGCGCACCCAAGGCCATCAGGCCGGCGAGGGCGCCCTCTTGGACGTCATCGCAGGAGCCATCGAGATCGGCGTACAGCATCTGAGCGTCTATGCGTTCTCCACCGAGAACTGGTCACGCAGCCCGGAGGAGGTGCGCTTCCTGATGGGGTTCAATCGCGACGTCATCCACCGCCGCCGCCGCGAGCTCAAGGACATGGGCGTCCGGGTGCGCTGGGTCGGGCGAGCCCCCCGGTTGTGGCGGTCGGTGTTGGCGGAGCTGCGGGACGCCGAGGCCGAGAGCCGCGAGAACGACACCATTGTGCTGCACTTCTGTGTCAATTACGGCGGGCGTGCCGAGATCGTCGACGCCGCCCGCGCCCTCGCCCACGACGTCGCCGCCGGCAAGGTGAAGCCTCGTGGCGTGGACGAGGATCTGCTCCGCCGGTATCTCATCGACCCCACCATGCCGGACGTGGACCTGTTCATCCGCAGCTCCGGGGAACAACGGACGAGCAACTTCCTGCTGTGGCAGAGCGCGTACGCCGAGATGGTCTTCCTGGACACCTTGTGGCCGGACTTCGATCGACGCCACCTCTGGCAAGCCATCGAGATCTATGCGCAGCGCGATCGTCGGTACGGCGGTGCGGTGGATGCGGTGCGCTGAGCGTGGTCCGCATGATGAGCCGTTCTGCATATTCATGCGATCAATTGCATAGTCTTCACCCATGTCCAAGGTCTTGACGTCCCTGCCCACTGGCGAGCGGGTCGGCATCGCGTTCTCCGGAGGTCTCGACACCTCGGTCGCCGTCGCGTGGATGCGTGAGCTCGGCGCCATCCCGTGCACGTACACCGCCGACATCGGCCAGTACGACGAGACCGACATCGAGTCCATCCCGGAGCGTGCTTTCGGGTACGGCGCCGAGGTGGCTCGCCTGGTGGACTGCAAGAGCGCCCTGGTCGAGGAAGGGTTGGTAGCACTGGCCTGCGGGGCCTTCCACATCCGCAGCGCCGGCCGCGCGTACTTCAACACCACCCCCCTGGGGCGCGCGGTCACCGGGACGCTGTTGATCCGGGCCATGAAGGACGACGACGTCGAGATCTGGGGCGACGGGTCGACGTTCAAGGGCAACGACATCGAACGGTTCTACCGCTACGGCCTCCTGGCCAACCCGAACCTGCGCATCTACAAGCCGTGGCTCGACCAGCGGTTCGTCACCGAACTCGGCGGGCGCGCCGAGATGAGCCAGTGGCTCGCCGAACGTGACCTGCCCTACCGGGACAGCACCGAGAAGGCCTACTCCACGGACGCCAACATCTGGGGGGCCACCCACGAGGCCAAGCAGCTGGAACACCTCGACGTCGGCATTGATCTCGTCGAACCCATCATGGGCGTCCGGTTCTGGGACCCCGCCGTCGACATCGACACCGAGGACGTGACCCTGGAGTTCGCGCAGGGCCGTCCGGTCGCGATCAACGGCATCCGGTACGACGACGCCGTCGCCCTGGTGCGCGAGGCCAACGCCATCGGGGGTCGGCACGGGTTGGGAATGTCAGACCAGATCGAGAACCGGATCATCGAAGCCAAGTCGCGGGGGATCTACGAGGCCCCCGGCATGGCGTTGCTGCACATCGGGTACGAGCGGCTGCTCAACGCGATCCACAACGAGGACACCGTGGCCACCTACCACGAGCAGGGCCGTCGTCTGGGCCGGCTGATGTACGAGGGGCGCTGGCTCGACCCCCAGTCCCTGATGCTGCGCGAGTCGCTGCAGCGGTGGGTGGGGTCGGCGGTGACCGGTGAGGTCCGACTCCGGCTCCGGCGCGGCGAGGACTACTCCATCCTGGAGACCAGCGGATCCTCGTTCAGCTACCACCCGGACAAGCTGTCCATGGAGCGGACCGAAGACGCGGCGTTCGGTCCCAGCGACCGGATCGGTCAGCTCACCATGCGCAACCTGGACATCGCTGACTCCCGGTCCCGCCTGGAGCAGTACGTCGAGCAGGGCGTGCTCTCCGGTGGCGCCGGCGTGCAGGCCCTCGGGCTGGCCACCACCCGGCTGGTCGGCGAACTGGCACCCGGCGGTGCGGAGCAGATCGCCGGGGTGGTGGACGACGTCGACGACGCCGCCCTGGACCGCGCGGCGATGGAGTTCGGGACGGACTGACCGCTGCTGACCCGGTGCCGACCGCTGGTCAGCGGTCAGCGGTCAGCGGTCAGCGGGGGAACAGCCGCACGAGGGCAAGCGCGAGCACCAGCACCGCGACGGCGACCCGCAGCAGCCGCTCGGGCACGGTCAACACCCGCCAGCCCACCGCCACGGCCACGATCATCACCGCGGCGACGGCCAGCACCAGGCCACCGCCGACGGGTCCGCCGAGCCAGAGTCCGATGGCCAGGGCCCCGAGCAGCACCCCGGCCTGGACGGCCACCGGCACCCGGGACAACGCCGCCCACGGACCCGTCGGCGGGTTGAGGTCGACATCCTTGCGGCAGGGGGTCGGGGTCGGCGCGGGGGTGCTGGACACCTGGCCAGCGTACGTCAGGTTCGCTGCGACAATCGAGGTGATGACCGTGGCCACCGACCCCCCGCACCGATCGACCCTGCCGACCCCGGCGGGCTCGGGCTTGTCGATCGGCCGGCACCGGCTGGCCACCCCCGTGGTGTTGGCCCCGATGGCGGGCATCACCAATCGGGCGTTTCGCCGGTTGTGTCGTGAATTCAGCACATCCGCCGGCGGGGACTGCCTGTACGTCAGCGAGATGATCACCTCACGCGCGCTCGTGGAACGCTCCCCGGAGACCATGCGGCTCATCGAGCACGACGCCGCCGAATCGCCGCGCTCGGTCCAGGTGTACGGCGTCGATCCGCTGACGGTCCGCCTCGCCGTACGGATGCTGGTCAGCGAGGATCGGGCCGATCACATCGACATGAACTTCGGCTGCCCGGTGCCCAAGGTCACCCGCAAGGGCGGGGGTGCGGCGCTGCCGTGGAAGCTGGGCCTGTTCCGGGAGATCGTCGCCGGAGCGGTCACGGAGGCGCAGCGCTGCGGCGTACCGGTCACCGTCAAGATGCGGATGGGCATCGACGATCAGCACCTGACCTATCTGGACGCGGCACGGATCGCCGAGGCGGAGGGCGTCGCCGCGATCGCGCTGCATGCGCGGACCGCCGCGCAATCGTACTCGGCCAGGCCGACTGGAGCGCCATCGCGCGGCTCAAAGAGGCGGTCGACGGCGTACCGGTGCTCGGCAACGGGGACATCTGGTCGGCCCAAGACGCCCTGGACATGATGGCCCGCACCGGCTGCGACGGGGTCGTGGTCGGCCGCGGCTGCCTGGGACGGCCCTGGTTGTTCGCCGACCTGGCCGCTGCCTTCGCCGGGAGCCCCCAGCGCTGGAGGCCACGTCTTGGGCAGGTGACGGCGACCCTGCGCCGGCACGCCGAGTACCTCGCGGAGTTCTACGGAACACCCGACGACGCCGGCCGTGAGTCGTCCGGCGAGGTGGGGGAGGGGGAGCGGCGAGCCTGTCGCGACATCCGCAAGCACATCGCGTGGTACCTCAAGGGATTCCGGGCCGGTCACGAGATACGTCACCGGCTGGCCTTGGTCGACAGCCTGGCCGCCCTCGATGAGCTGTTGTCCGGACTCGACCCCGCCATCCCCTGGCCCGGATCGCCCGCAGAGGGCCCTCGCGGGCGGGCCGGGACCCCGCGCACCGTGGCGCTCCCGGAGCATTGGTTGGTCAGCCGTGAGCTGACCGAGCCCGCCGCTGCGGCGGTCGCGGCCGCCGAGGAGTCGGTGTCAGGGGGCTGACGTCATGGTCTCGGCGCGAGCGCGGTCTCCACCGGTCGCGACCGGTCGCTGACCCAGTCGGACCACGACCCGACGTACACCGGAACCTCCTCCCCCAGACCGGCGTGCGCGTACGCCAAGGCCAACAGGCTGGCTTGGACCCCCGATCCGCAGTACATCGCCACCGGCCGATCGTCGGCGGCGCCCACCGCTTCGAACGCCGCCCGCAGGTGTGAGGCGGGGAGCAGCCGTCCGTCGGGGTCGACGAGCGAGAGCGCCGGCAGGTTCACCGCCCCCGGGATATGGCCGGCCACGGGGTCGATGGTTTCGTTCTCGCCGCGGAACCGGTCCGCGGGGCGACCATCGATCAGCACGGCCTCCGCGGCGTACCGACGCGCGTGGTCGGCGTCCAAGGCCTGGGCGTGGGAGCGGCGCGGTTCGAAGTCTCCTTCGTCGAGCTCACGAGGCCCGCATTCCACGGGCAGGCCGAGGGACTTCCACGCCTTCAACCCCCCATCGAGCACCCGCACGTCGTGCTTGCCGAAATGCCGCAGCAGCCACCAGCAGCGCGCCGCGGACAGCGAGTTCCAGTCGTCGTAACAGACCACCGGTCGGTGGTTGTCGACCCCGAGCTCGGCCATCGCGTATTCGAAGTCGTCGATCGCCGGCAGCGGGTGGCGGCCGCCGCGACCGTCCTCGCTGACGGGGCCGGACAGGTCGGCCTCCAGGTCCACGAAGATGGCGCCGGGCAGATGCTCGTCAAGGTAGGCCTCGTAGCCGTCGCTGCGCCCGAGCGCCCACCGCACATCGAGCAGCAGCGGGGCTCGGCCGGGGTCGTTGTTGATGAGAGCGTCGAGCTCCGAGGCGGAAATGAGTAGCTGGCCGGTCATGCGCCGACTCTACGAGAACGGGCCGCCGGTACAAGCCGCCTTGTGCTCGCGCCACGCGAAGTCGGCTAGCTCCGGCTAGCCCCAAAACCGCCCAGCCAGGGGGAAAAGGGGGCGGCGGGGGGCGGGGCGCGGGGCGGGGGGGGGAGGAAGGGGGGCAAGGGCCGCCCCCGGGGGCCGGGGGGGGGGGGGGGGGGGGGGCGGGGGCGCGGCCCGCGGGCGGGGCGGGGGGGGGGGGGGGGGGGGGGGGCGGGCCGGGGGAGGGGGCGGGGGGGCCGGGCGCGGGCGGGGGGGCCGGCCGGGCGGGCGGGGGGGGGGGGGGGGGCGGGCTGGGGGGGGGGGGCGGGGGGCGGAGGCCGCCGGGGGGCCCGGGGCCCGGGGGCGGGGGGGGGGGGGAGGGGCCGCGGGGGGAGGGGGCGGCCCCCCGGGCCGGGGGGGGGGGGGGGGGCGCCGGCGGCGGGGGGGGCCGTGCGCGCGGGGGGCCCGGCGGGGCGGGGAGGGGGGGAGGGGGGGGGGGGGGGGGGGGGGGGGCGGGGGGGGGGGGGGGGGGGGGGGGGGGGGGCGGGGGGGGGGGGGCGGGCGGGGGAGGGCGGGGCCCCGGGGGGACGGGGGGGGGAGGGGGGGGGGGGGGGCGGGCGGGGGGGGCGGCCCGGCGGGGGGGGCGCGGGGGCGGCGGGCGCGGCGGGGACGCGGGGGGGGCCGGGGCCGGGCCGGGGGGGGGGGCGGGCGGGCCGGCGGGGGGGGGGGGGGGCCGCCCGGGGGGGGCCCCCCCCCCCCGCGCCGGGGGGCCCGGCGGCGCGGGGCGGGGGGGGGGGGGGGGGGCCCGGGCGGGGGGGGCCGGCGCCACAGGCCGGCCCACGCGGGGCCCCCCCGGGCCGGGCCCGGCGGGCCGGCCCCCGCGGCCCGGGCGGCCGCGCCGGCCGCGCGGGGGGCGCGGGCGCGGGGGGGGGGGGCGCCGGGGCGAGGGGCAGGGGAAGGGGCCGGGAAAACCAGGACCACCCGCCCGCCCCCGACGCCCGCGGGCCCGGCGGGGGGGGGCGGGGCGGGGGGCCGGGCCGGGGCCGGGGCCCCGGGCGGGGGGGCGGGGAGGCGACCCGGCGGGGAGCAGACACAGCAGCGCGGCGCCGGGACCGCGCGGCGGCGCAGGGGGCCGGGCCGGGCCACCCCGGGAGCCGGGGGACCCGGGGCCCCCCGGCGCGCCGCGCGGGGGCCCGGGCGGGGGGGCCCGGCCCCGCCGCGCCCGGCCCGGGCCGGGCCGGCGCGGCCGGCCCGCGGCCCCCCCGCGCGCCCCCCCGCCCCCGGCCCCCCGCCCGGCCGGGGCCGCCCCGCGCGGCAGGGAGCACAACGGGGGGGGGGGGCCCCCCGGGCGGGCCCCCGCCCCGCCCGGACCCCGCCCCGGGGGGGGCGCGGGGCGGGCGGCGCGGGGGGGGGAGGGGGGGGGAGGGGGGAGGGGCAGGGACCGGGGCGCGGGCCGAGCGCGCCGCGGCCCGCCGGGCCGGCCCCCACACCGCCGAACAGCAGCCCCAGGACGGCCCAGGGAGGGGGAGGGGGGGGGGGGGGGGGGGGGGGGCGGGGGGGGGGGGGGGGGGGGGGGGGGGGGGGGGGGGGGGGGGGGGGGGGGGGGGGGGGGGGGGGGGGGGGGGGGGGGGGGGGGGGGGGGGGGGGGGGGGGGGGGGGGGGGGGGGGGGGGGGGGGGGGGGGGGGGGGGGGGGGGGGGGGGGGGGGGGGGGGCGCGGGCGGGGGGGGGGGGGGGGGGGGGGGGGGGGGGGGGGGGGGGGGGGGGCGGGGGAGGGGGGGGGGGGGGGGGGGGGGGGGGGGGGGGGGGGGGGGGGGGGGGGGGGGGGGGGGGGGGGGGGGGGGGGCCGGGGGGGGGGGGGGGGGGGGGGGGGGGGGGGGGGGGGGGGGGGGGGGGGGGGGGGGGGGGGGGGGGGGGGGGGGGGGGGGGGGGGGGGGGGGGGGGGGGGGGGGGGGGGGGGGGGGGGGGGGGGGGGGGGGGGGGGGGGGGGGGGGGGGGGGGGGGGGGGGGGGGGGGGGGGGGGGGGGGGGGGGGGGGGGGGGGGGGGGGGGGGGGGCGGGGGGGGGGGGGGGGGGGGGGGGGGGGGGGGGGCGCGGGGGGGGGGGGGGGCGGGGGGGGGGGCGGGGGGGGGGGGGGGGGGGCGGGGGGGGGGGGGGGGGGGGGGGGGGGGGGGGGGGGGGGGGGGGTGGGGTGGGGGGGGGGGGGGGGGGGGGGGGGGGGGGGGGGGGGGGGGGGGGGGGGGGGGGGGGGGGGGGGGGGGGGGGGGGGGGGGGGGGGGGGGGGGGGGGGGGGGGGGGGGGGGGGGGGGGGGGGGGGGGGGGGGGGGGGGGGGGGGGGGGGGGGGGGGGGGGGGGGGGGGGGGGGGGGGGGGGGGGGGGGGGGGGGGGGGGGGGGGGGGGGGGGGGGGGGGGAGGGGGGGGGGGGGGGGGGGGGGGGGGGGGGGGGGGGGGGGGGGGGGGGGGGGGGGGGGGGGGGGGGGGGGGGGGGGGGGGGGGGGGGGGGGGGGGGGGGGGGGGGGGGGGGGGGGGGGGGGGGGGGGGGGGGGGGGGGGGCTGAACGGTATTGCGGCTAGCCCACGGTCAGCCCAGATCGATGAGGCGCTGCGGTGACCGGGTGAGGGCCGGATCCCGCTGGATCCGCTCGGCGAGGACGTCATCGATCCGCCCCCGTACCTCGTCGTCGAGGACCACCCCGCTGGCCTTCACGTTGTCGGCGATCTGCTCGGGGCGTGAGGCCCCGATGATCGCCGAGGCGACGTTGTCGTTGCCCAGGACCCAGGCAATCGCCAGCTGGGCCATGCTCAGTCCGAGGTCGGCCGCGATCGGCTGCAGGCCTGCCACAGCGGTGACCACCGTGTCCTTGAGCAGGTGCGCCATCATCTCCGCCCCGCCACCCGCGGTGTCCGTCGCCCGCGAACCGGCCGGCGCGGGCTGACCGGCACTGTACTTACCGGTCAACACACCCTGGGCCAGCGGCGACCACACGACCTGACCCATGCCCAACTCACGGCAGGTGGGTTCGACCTGTTCCTCGATCACTCGCCACAGCATGTTGTACTGCGGCTGGTTGCTGATGAACGGCACCTTCAGTTCGCGGGCCAAGGCGTGTCCGGCCCTGATCTGTTCGGCGGTCCATTCCGAGACGCCGATGTAGAGCGCCTTGCCGGCCCGGACCACGTCCGCGAACGCCAGCATGGTTTCTTCCAAGGGTGTGGCGTCGTCGTACCGGTGGGCCTGGTACAGGTCCACGTAGTCGGTACGCAGGCGGCTCAGGGAACCGTCGATCGATTCCATGATGTGTTTGCGCGACAGCCCGTGGTCGTTCTTCCCGCCGGGGCCGGTGGGCCAATAGACCTTGGTGAAGATCTCCAGTGACTCGCGGCGCTCGCCGGCCAGGGCCTGCCCCAGGACGCTCTCAGCCGCCGTGTTGGCGTAGACGTCCGCGGTGTCGAACGTCGTGATACCGGCATCCAGCGCGGCCCGGACGCACGCCAGGGCCTGCTCGGCCTCCAGTTGCGAGCCGTGGGTGAGCCAGTTGCCGTAGGCGATCTCGGTGACGCGGAGTCCACTGTTGCCCAGGTGGCGAGATTTCATGACCCCAGCCTATGCCGGATCCGGACGGTCGTCCGCGCGGCCTTGGCTGGCCGGCGAAGTGCCCGTCACAACCAGGTCCCTACCATGGGACGGTGACGGGCTACTCGCCGGCGGACCGGCAGCGATGGGTCGCCGAGGATCCTGCGACGAAGTCCGCCGATCGGGACGATTTCGCCCGGGACCGGGCGCGGTTGGTGCACTCGGCGGCGCTGCGTCGTACCGCCTCCAAGACCCAGGTGATGCAACCGGACACCGATGACTTCGTGCGCAACCGGCTGACGCATTCGTTGGAGGTCGCCCAGATCGGTCGCGAGCTGGGTGCCGCCCTGGGATGCAACGCCGACGTCGTCGACACCGCCTGTTTGGCCCACGACATCGGCCACCCACCGTTCGGTCACAACGGTGAGGCCGCCCTGCATGCCCTGGCCGGCGACATCGGTGGGTTCGAGGGCAACGCGCAGACCCTGCGTCTGCTGACCCGGTTGGAGGCCAAGCGCTTTCATCCCGATGGCCGGTCAGCGGGGCTGAATCTCACGCGCGCCAGCTTGGACGCCGTGCTGAAGTACCCGTGGGGGGCCGCGTCGGCGCCGCTCGGGGGTGGCAAATTCGGGGTGTACGACCAGGACCGCGACGTCTTCGAGTGGATTCGCAGCGAGGCTGTGCCCGGGCGGCGCTGTGTGGAAGCTCAGGTCATGGACTGGGCGGACGACATCGGCTACTCGGTGCACGACGTGGAGGACGCGGTGGCTGGTGGGCTTCTCGACCTGCGCGTCATGACCTCGGCCACCGACCTGGCCCCCGCCTTCGATGTTGCCCGCAGGTGGTACAACCCGTCGCTGGACGACGACGCGCTCGGGGCCGCCACCGACCGGCTGCTGCGCACCGGGGTGATGGTCACCCGGTACGACGGGTCGCGCCCCGCGCTGGCCGCCCTCAAAGACATGACCAGCGCCTTGATCGGCCGTTTCGCCCGCGCGGCCGAGGTTGCCACCCGCCAGCGGTACGGCGGGGGCAGACTCACCCGGTACGGCGCGGAGCTCGTCGTACCCGAGTCGACCCGGACCGAGTGCGTGGTGCTCAAGTCGCTGGCTGCGGCGTTCGTCATGCTCACTCCGGCCCGGCAGCGCATCCGCCACCAGGAGCGTGAGGTGATCCAGATCCTGCACGCGGCGTACGCCGCCGACGCCCAGGGGCGGTTGGACCCGGTGCACCTGGGTGACTACCTCGCGGCCGACGAGGCCGGGCGGCGCCGCGTGGTGATCGACCAGGTGGCCTCGTTGTCCGACGTCCGGGCGCAGACGCTGGCCCGGCGCTGGGGCGGATCGGATTCGCCCTGACCGGCGACGCGCTGGAGGGGTCACCTGGGGATGACGCGTCCAGGACGTCGGTGTCGGTCCGTAGACTCGCGCCAACGAAGGAGGGGTGGTGGCCGGCCGAATCAAGCCCGACGATGTTGCGCTGGTCAAGGAGCGCACCTCCATCGAGGATGTCGTCCGCGAACACGTCACCCTGCGGCGGGCGGGCCCAGGCAGCCTGAAGGGGCTGTGCCCCTTCCACGACGAAAAGACGCCCTCCTTCACCGTCCGCCCCGCCTTCGGGACGTGGCACTGCTTCGGCTGCGACGAGGGTGGCGACGTGCTGGCGTTCGTGCAGAAGGTCGAGCATCTCAGCTTCGCCGAGTCGGTGGAGCGACTCGCCGGGCGGGCCGGGGTGGAGCTGCACTACGAGGAGGGCGGCGGTCCCCGCGGCGGCGAGGACGGATTGGGTCGACGGGCCCGGCTCGTGGAGGCGCATCGCGCATCGGCCGAGTTCTATCACCAGGTGCTGCTGGACGCGGGGCACGCCGAGGCGCGGGCCGGCCGGGACTTCCTACGGGCT
Organism: Austwickia sp.; assembly: GCA_016711265.1. Lineage (GTDB taxonomy): Bacteria > Actinomycetota > Actinomycetes > Actinomycetales > Dermatophilaceae > JADJTI01. The sequence continues at coordinate 251,696 of JADJTI010000001.1, forward strand.
CGCGGCTTCGACTCCAGCGCTGCAGCGACCTTCGGCATCGGCTACGCCCCGAGGTCGGGTGAGGCGTTGGCGGGGTACCTGACGAGCCGGGGTTTCGCCGCCGCCGAACTGGTCACTGCGGGTCTGGTGGCGCTGGGGCGGCGCGGACCCTATGACCGGTTCCGCGGTCGGCTGCTGTGGCCGATCCGGGACATCACGGGGGACACCGTCGGTTTCGGTGCCCGCCGGCTCTTCGACGACGACCGCATCGAGGCGAAGTACCTCAACACCTCCGAGACCCCGATCTACCGCAAAACCTCCGTCCTGTACGGTCTCGACCTGGCCAAACGCGCGATCGCCAGCCAACGCCAGGTGGTCATCGTCGAGGGCTACACCGACGTGATGGCCTGTCACCTGGCGGGGGTGACCACCGCCGTGGCCACCTGCGGGACCGCGTTCGGTGTGGACCACATCAAGACCCTGCGGCGCATCCTGCGTGACGAGGCGGGGGGTACCCCGGCGCGCACGGTCTTCACCTTCGACGGCGACGCGGCGGGTCAGAAGGCGGCCATGCGGGCCTTCGAGGAGGACCAGCGTTGGGCCAGCCAGTCGTACGTCGCCGTGGCCGACGCAGGCTTGGACCCGTGTGAACTGCGGCAACGGTCGGGGGACGAGGCCGTGCGGGGCCTGATCGCCGACGCGGTCCCGATGTTCGAGTTTGCCGTCCGCACCACCCTGGCACGGTTCGACCTGGCGACCGCCGAGGGTCGGGTTCAGGCCATGCGGGCCGTGGCTCCGATGGTTGCCGCGATCCGGGATCAGGCGTTGCGGCCGGAGTACACCCGGACGGTGGCTGGGTGGCTCGGCGTCGAGGTGAGCCAGGTCGCCGCCGAGGTGCAGCGAGCGCCCCGCGGTTCGAACGGACCGCGTCGCCGGGCAGCCCGGGTGGATACCGAGATCACCGCACCCGAACGTGATTCCGCTGCCCGGACTGGACTTCCCAGCCCGAACCTGCGCAACCCGGTCGTCGACCTGGAACGGCAGTTCCTGCAGGTGCTGGTGCAGCATCCGGCGTCGGTGCCTGTCGAGGCGGTGCGGCTGCTGGATCGAGCGGCATTCACCGAGCCTGTGCATCAGCGCGTGTTCGAGGCCGCGGTGTCGGCTTGGAAGGCTCTCGGAGGCGCCCAGCCGGGCGCCGGGGTGTCGGCGGCGGCCTGGGTCGATGCCGTGGTGACCGAGGCGGCAGCGGGCGACTACGACCTGGGACCGGTCGTCGTACAGATCGTGTCCGAGCAGCTCAAGGCGGTAGCCGCGCCGGGGGAGGGGCTCGATCCCCGGTTCGTCTCTTCGGTGGTCAACGGACTCCGGGAGGTTCGGCTGGTTCGCCAGATCGCGGAGGCCACCAGTGCGCTGCAACGGATGGAGCTGGCCGACCCCGAGCAGGCCCGAACGATGTCGATTGAACTGACGGCCCGCCAGCGGGAGCTGGCCGAACTGCGCGCGGAGGGGTTCGCATGATTCGCCTGCCGGGACGCCGGAGCAGCAAGGCCGGGTCGTTGCCCCCGCAGGTGGGTGCCGGACTGGGGTTGCTCGCCGCAGATCAGGTGCTGGCCAGCGGCGTGGACTCGGCCACGGGGGGATACGCGGTGCTGTCGCAACATCACCTGAGCCTGGTCTCACCGACGGGGAGGGTCGCGTTCAGCCGTCCCTGGCACGAGGTCAGGTCGGGCAGCTGGGACCCGGTGACCGGCACCATCTCGGCGACCTGGGCAGCGGGGGGTCGTGGGACGATGCTCACCTTCGGGCCCGGTCACGACCACGTGGCCGACGTCTTCCGCGAGCGCGTCCAGGCCAGCGTGGTCACCTCCGAACAGATCCTGCTGTACGACGACGACGGCCCCGCCAGTGCCGGGCGGGTGTCGCTGCGCAAAGACCTGGCCACCCAGGAGTTGCTGGTCCAGGTGCACGTGAACCGCGGAGTCCGCCGAGAGGAGCCGTCCGTGGCCGCAGCCGTGGACGCCGTGGTCGCCTCGCTGTGGGAGCAGGTGGGGCACCGAGTCCCGGAAGACAGCTAGCCGGCGTGGCCATGACGGGCCGCAGGGGAGAGAAGCGTGGGCGGGCCAGGATCCGTCGACACCCCTGTGACCGGCGCGAGTTCGTGTCGGATGGCCGTTCTTTGCTATGGTTTCCCAGGTCTTTCCCCTGTAGCTCAACTGGCAGAGCATTCGGCTGTTAACCGAAGGGTTGTTGGTTCGAGTCCAACCGGGGGAGCCACCGCAGGGCCCTCGCGACGACAGTCGCCGGGGCCCTGCGCCGCTCGAGCGAGGTGCTCGCGGAAAACTGCGACATCTGCCCGCCCAGCGGCGTGCTCCAGGTCGTATAGGTCGTCCAGGTCGTTCTGAGCCCATCCAGGCGTGGATCCACCGTCGGCCACAGCCGGGAGGTCCACGATGTCCATCCTGCCGAAACGCCACAACTGCAACCTAGCGGCCGCAGCCGAACCAGGCTCAAGGCGTTGAGCTGCGCAAATGCCCCAGGACGGCCGTTGTCCCGCTCGGCAGGTTGCCGTTGTGGCGATTACCGCGCGAGCCGATGGCCGACTGTCCCGGGCTCGTCACCCCGGTCGAAGCCGTGACCAGACTCGGGCTGACTAGGATGACGAAGCGTGCTCGGCCGCTCCCGTGGCGACAGGACGACGGCCATGAGTGGCAGGTCCGGGCGCGTGGGGGCCAGTAGCTCAGCCGGTCAGAGCAGCGGACTCATAATCCGTCGGTCCAGGGTTCAAGCCCCTGCTGGCCCACTCTCCCAACCGCCACCGCGCAGCCGCGACGGCTGCCCGGTCCTTTGTCAGAGCGTCCGTCACGGGTTGGCGCCGTACATCTGCTCCTGGGTCATCAGTCGCGTCGAGTTCTCCACCAGGGAACCATCGGCCTGCACGGTGCGGTAGAAGCAGCTGCGGAAGCCCGCGTGGCAGGCCGGTCCGGTCTGGCGCACGCGAACCACCAGCGCGTCGCCATCGCAGTCAACCCGGACGTCCACCAACTCCTGCATGTTGCCGGAGGATTCGCCCTTCTTCCACAGCGACTGTCGGGATCGCGACCAGTAGTGCACGCGTCCGGTGTCCAGCGTCAGCCGGTAGGCCTGCTCGTTCATCCACGCCAGCATCAACACCTCGCCGTTGTCGGCGTCCACGGCGATCGCGGGCAGGAGTCCGTGTGGCTCGAACGCAGGATGCTGTGCGGTCATGACGGCCCTTCGCAGCTGGTACGGACGGTTCGGCGGGTGCCGGGCCGCAGGTGACTCTGGTACGGCGACCGGTCGCCGCGACCGCCGGCGCGGGCGCGGGCGCGGGCGCGGGGCCAGCCTAGGCCGCCGTCATCCTCGGTCGTCCCGGTCATCCGAGCGCCGAACATCGGGTTTGTCGGGATCGGGCTGCCATACTCGGTGGGTGATATCAGCCTCTCCGGCAACTCCGGCCCGTCGAGGGCGCCCGGGGCACGACGTCGAGTCGGTCCTGCGGGGGGCGGTTCGCGTGTTCAACGAGCGCGGCTACGACGGCACCAGCATGGAAGATCTTTCGCAGGCCCTCGGCATCAGCAAATCGGCCATCTACCACCACGTGGTCGGCAAGGAGGAACTGCTGCGCCTGGCCACCGACCGCGCCCTGGATGGGTTGTTCGCCGTGCTGGACGAGGTCACCTCGATGGACGTCCCCGCTTTCGACCGGCTGCAAGAGCTGGTACGACGCAGCGTCCTGCTGCTGGTCGAGGAGCTGCCCTTCGTGACGCTGCTGCTCAGGGTCCGGGGAAACACCGAGGTGGAGCGGGAGGCCCTGGCTCGGCGCCGGTTGTTCGACAGCCGGGTGATGGCGCTCGTCGCGCAGGCGCGGGACGAGGGTCGGTTGCGAGCCGACGTCGACCCGGCGGTGGCCGCTCGGTTGCTGTTCGGCATGATCAACTCGGTGGTCGAGTGGTATCGACCGCGGCCGGGCATCGCCGCGCAGAACCTGGCAGAGACGATCCATGCCGTCGCCCTGACCGGACTGGCTCAGCCAGAGGCAGCCGTGGCGCTCACGAGCGAGTCAGGCGCCCGGCGCCCCCGCCCCGACGCCGGTTACCTGTCCGTTCCGCGGGAGTCCGCTACTCGACGCCCGGTGTCTCGAATCTTGAGAAGCCCGTTGCCGGAGCGGTCCGTTCAGCGCCCCACCTGACCCCGTCGATCAGGACCGTGAGAAGGTCGGACGAAAGCAGTTACTGAACGATGGTTCGGTAATACAGTGTCGGTGACCCGCATGGTCCGCGGCCATGGTGCGGCCATGGTGTCGGACGTCCATCCGGCTCGCGCACCCGCGGCCCGGAACGGCGAGGAGGAGTGTAGGCATGACTCATCGCGAGAAGATCGCTCACCTGCAGGAGTTTCCCCCGGAGACGACGCAGCCCAACATCTACCCGTTGAGCTGGCCCGCCGGCATGCCGAAGATGGAAGAGATCTGGGCATCCGCGCAGCGCGAGCAGTGGGATCCCGCCGGGCTGCCCTGGTCCTCGTTCCGGGCCGACAAGTACACCTGGGAGCAGCGCGAGGCGGTCGGGTACTGGTGGACCCTGTTGTCGGCGTTCGATGCCTCGGCGCCGCCGGTGTTTGCCTCGGCGTTCGTCAAGACGTATGAGCAGCACGAGGATGACGTGGTGCGCCGCTGCTTCTTCAGCGTCACCCGGGACGAACACGTGCACGAACAGGTCTGCAAGCTGGCCATCCAGGCCTGGCTCGGAACCAGCGACCCGCTGGCCTATGAGCCGAAGACCGAGCTGGGGCGGCGGTTGCAGAAAAACGCCCGTTGGCTCTTCTACAACGGCGGCCGCTACTGGGAGGGCTACACCCACGCGCTGCCCGACTACGACCTTGCGGTGCTCTTCTCGTCGTTCTTGATGGGCGAGATCGCAGCGGCCACGATCTTCCACCAGTTGGCGGCCCGCTGCGTGGAACCGGTGTTTCAGGAGGCCTTCCGCAAGATCGGGCGCGACGAGGGGCGGCACATGGGGATCTGCCTGGCCCTGATGGAGCGGGATTACCCCAAGCTCGACCATGCGGACCGCAAGCTGATCACCAAGCAGATCCGAGCCGGCTACCTTTACCTGTCGGCCGTCCTCTTCGAGCCCTCCCCGGACTTCTGGGACCTCCCCGAGGACTTCATCGCTACCCAACGCGAGGCCGAGGAGATCGCGCGCAAGGCGGGTTTCGGCGTACCGGACTATGAGGCGAAGAAGCAGAACTGGCGCCGCGCGATGCTCAACCTCAAAGGCGTGCTCGACCGGTACGGCATCCCCTTCCCGGCCATTCCGGAGGTGGACATCACCGGCGAGGAGGTCACCGACGTCGACATCCGGGACATCGTCCCGGTCTTCTGACCGGGGAGCAGGCGATGACCGAGATGTCCGATGGTGTCGGCCACCAGATCCGGCTGCACCCCTCGGACCATGTGGTGGCCGTCCACCCCGGCGACACCGTGCTGGAAGCCCTGGAGCGCGCCGGGTACGCCCTGCCGAACAACTGCCGGGCCGGGGCGTGCGGCGAATGCAAGGTCAAGGTACTCGGCGGCGAATACGACCAGGGCTTCGTGCTGGACATGGCGCTGGCTCCCGAGGAGCGGGAGGCCGGGTACGGCCTGATGTGCATGGCCAAGCCGTTGTCGGCCGAACTGGTCGTGGAATGGGGTACGCCGGACGCGCGGCCCTCGCTGTTCCCACCCCGATACGGGCTGCCCTTCGTCGTCGTCGACCGGATCGGCCGGACCCCACGGATCACCGAGTTCGTGCTGCGTCCGTTGGGGGAGTCGCTGCGGTTCTGGCCGGGGCAGTACGTCCGGATCGGCGACGAGGACGCCGGGGTGCCCACCCGCTCGTACTCGTTGGCGTCGGTCCCGCAGCCGGACGGCGAGCTGCGCCTGCACGTCACCCGCGTCGACGGGGGAGCGACCAGTCGGTGGCTGCACGAGCTGCCTGCGGGGGCGCGGGTGAGCGTTGACGGCGCGTTCGGCACCTTCGTCGGCGATCCGTCTGCCCGTACCCCGGTGTTGGCTCTGGCGGCCGGTTCGGGACTGGCGCCCATCCTCGCCCTGACCGAGGCCGCGCTGCGCCGCGGATTCACCGATCCGGTGACGCTGGTCTTCTCCGCCCGGACCCAGGCCGATCTCTACGACCAGGGCCTGCTGTCGTACTGGCAGGAGCGCTACCCCAACTTCCGCGCCATCAGCACGTTGACCGGGGAGTCGGTCGAGGGCCTGCAGCATGGTCGGGTGCCGGAGGTACTGCCCGATCTCCTGGGCTCGCTGGAGGAGCACAGCGTGTATGTCGCGGGCGTCCCCGCCTTCGTCGATGCGTGCGTGGCCCGGGCGCGCATCATGGGCGCTCGCGACGCCCTGATCCACACCGAGGGTTTCTACCCCCAGGATGACGACGAATCAGCCGCTCGCTGCTGAGCCGGAGCCAAGCACCGATCGGCCCGCTCGTGCAGGGGTTCACAAGCGGGCCGACCGGTGTGGATGCGCTGCGGCGCCGTGGGCACCCGCCGGAACCTCCGGCGCTGCAGCGCGGGATTATCGCTTGGCGCGCGAGGCCAGTTGCACGACCTTTTCGCGCTTGGACTTCGGACGGGCGTCTGCAGCACTGTCCTCACGGAGGAACTCCGCGACCACCGGACCGACCCTTTCCGGGCTGTCCATCAGCACTAGGTGGCCACCACCAGGTACGACGTGCAGCCGGGAGTTCGGGATCATCTTGTCGATGATTCGGTGGTTGATCAGCGGGGTCACCGGGTCGTCGTCGCCGGCGACGATGAGGGTTTCGTGCTTGATCGCCCACAGCCACGGCAGGCTCGTCCAGCCCCACAGCGGGACGTAGCGGAAGGCCGCATGCCGCAAGGACTTTGGTTTGCTCATGTGCAGGGTGTTGATGAGTTCGGGTTCTTCGCGCAGCCGTCCGCCGAACATGGGGCCGGCCAGCCGCTCGGCCTGACCCGGCTTGTAGCTGTTGGGGTTGCAGAAATGGGCGAAGGCCCGGATGTCGCCGGGGATGGCGAAGCCGCCGAACGAGGTCGACACCAGGACAAGCTTGTCCACATATCTCGGGTGCAAGAAGGCCATCTGCTGGGCGACCGCGCCACCGAAGGACGCGCCCAAGACGTGGGCCTTCTCGACTCCGAGCAGGTCAAGGACCGTGGTGCCCAATTCGGCCAGGGTGAACATGTTCATCGGGATCCGCGGGAGCGAGGACTTGCCTACCCCGGGAGGGTCGAAGGCGATGGTGCGGAACCCCTGCAGGTAGGGCAGCAGGGTCTCCCACAGGTGGACGTCGGCGAAGATGCCGGAGTAGAGCAGCAGCGGCGGACCCTCGCCCCAGAGCTGCACGTGCAAGTTGAGTCCGCGTAGGTGGATCTGCTCATGCTGGACTTCAGGCGTGGCGATCCCGTGCAACAACTTCGAGATGTCGGACATGGAACTCCTTGAAGGGATGACACAGCACGGTAGATCGTGGTGGCCCTAGCCGCGGCCGGGGCGCTGCGGGTGGGTCGTCGTGGTCGTCGCTACGGACCGAATCACAGGATAACCGAACGAACGATCAGTTAACCAGGGTCCGTGGAAGGCTTTCGTTCAACCTGATGTGCGAGGGCATCCAGCGGGGCCTTCACACCGACGAGTATGCCTCTCCTCGCTGCTCATCGGGGGTGTCGGAGCAGTCGTCCAGGCGCCCCCCTGAGGTGCGGGACGGTGTGACGCCGCAGCGACATCCCTGTTGCGCGAGTGTTGACTCCCCTCGCGGCGCTCGCTAGCTTAACGACAACTCCGGCGTCCGCTCGGCCGTGAAGGCGGACGGGCCGGGACCTCAGGGTCGGCCGGCCACACCTTCGTGCTCTCTGACCCGCCGATCTTCGAAGGCGAGCCTCATGTACACATTCGCAGCTCCTTTGGAGCGTGCACTTGCCACAAATCCCCATGGCGTGGCAGTGGTCTGCCAAGGCCGTGAATACACCTACGACCAGTTCGCCCGGCGGGTGCGCAAGCTTGTCGGGGCCTTGCGGGGGCTCGGTTTCCAACCCGGGGACCGCGTGGGCGTCGTCGGACCGAACTCGGAACGTTATCTCGAGCTGTACTTCGCGGTGCCGTGCGCCGGCCTGGTCTTGGTGCCGGTGAACTGGCGCCTGTCGAACCCCGAGATGCTGGCGGTCTTCGAGAACGCGGGGATCCGGGCCCTGTTCCGCGACGGAGACTTCCCGCGGCCCGAGGGTGCCGAGCACCTGTTCGACCTGCCGGATGAGTACGAGCAGTTCCTGGAGTCCGGGACCGAGTCCGCCCTGGGTGAGGGCGTGGCCGAGGACGACCTGGCCGCGTTGTTCTATACCTCCGGAACAACGGGCGTCGGCAAGGGTGCCATGCACACCCACCGGGGGCTTCTCTCCAGCGGCATGAACTTCGCAGCCACCTGGCCGTTCCGCAGGGACACCCGGTGGCTGGTCTGTTCCCCGATGTTCCACACCGGCGGGACGCTGGCCATCACCGCCACCGTCTGGGCGGGCGGGACCAACGTCATCCTCCCGGTCTTCCATCCCGACCACGCCCTCGACCACATCGAGCAGTACAAGATCACCCACACCCTGATGGTTCCCACCATGCTCGCGGCGGCCGTTCGGGCGCAGCACGAGCGTGCGCGTGACGTGTCGTCCATGAAGTACGTCAGTCACGGCGCGTCGCCGATTTCGATCGAGACCCTGCGGGCCACGCATGCGGCCTTCCCGGGCGCCGAGATGCTGCACGTCTACGGGACCACCGAGACCACGCCGATCACCACGTTGTTGCCGAACGAGGACCAGCTTCTGGACACCGACCTCGTGCGATCCTGCGGCCAACCCGCGGTCGGGGTCGAGGTCAGGGTCGTGGACACGATCACCGAGGAGGACGTCCCCAAGGGTTCCTCGGGAGAGATCTGGGTTCGCAGCCAAAGCGTGATGAAAGGCTACTGGCGCAAGCCCGAGGAGACCGCGGAGGTCTTCTCCGCCGATGGCTGGTACCGCACCGGTGACCTGGGCTACCTCGACGAAGCGGCGCACGTCTTCCTGGTCGACCGCGCCAAGGACATGATCGTCACCGGCGGCGAGAACGTCTACTCGATCGAGGTCGAGGCTGCCGTCTCTTCGCACCCGGCTGTGGGCGAAGTGGCCGTCTTCGGGGTGCCGGACGAGCGTTGGGGTGAAGCGGTCTACGCCGTCGTCTATGCGCTCAAGCCGGTGACCGAGGAGGAACTGATCGCGCACTGCAAGGAGCGAATCGCCGGGTACAAGGTGCCCAAGCAGATCGAGATCCGGAGCAAGGACCTGCCCAAGTCGGCGGCGGGCAAGCTGCTCAAGCGCGAACTCCGGGATCCGCACTGGGCCAACCAGGGTTCACAAGTCTCAGGGAGCTAACACACATGCTCAGCACGATGCCCAACTTCCCCTTGACGATTCGTCACATCTTCGAGCACGGTCGCGACACCTACCCCGATTCGCTGGTCGTGACGGCGACCAAGGACGGCACGCGATCGATCACGTTCGCCGCGCTGGCGGCCCGGGTGGGGAGATTGGCGAACGCCTTGGCGAAGTTGGGTGTCGCGCCGGGTGATCGGGTCGGCACGTTCGCCTGGAACAACCAGGAACACCAAGAGGCGTACATGGCGGTGCCGTGTTCGGGAGCGGTCCTGCACACCATCAACATCAGGCTCGATCTGGAGCACATCAACTACATCATCAACCACGCGCGGGACAAGGTATTGATCGTCGACGCCGCCCTCGCGGCGTCGCTAGCCCCCGCCCTGGCCGACACCCCCACCGTCGAGCACCTGATCGTGTTCGGAGAGGGAGATCGCTCCCTGCTGCCGGGGGCCCTGGAATACGAAGAACTCCTGGCGGCCGAATCGGAGGAGTTCTCCTGGCCCGACCTGGAGGAGATGTCCGCCGCCGCAATGTGCTACACCAGCGGAACAACAGGACCTCCCAAGGGCGTGGTCTACGCGCACCGCTCGACCGTGATCTTCAACTTCGGCATCTGCTCGGGTGAGGCCCTCGGTCTGAACTACCGCGACCGCGTCCTGCCGGTGGTCCCGATGTTCCATGGCAACGGCTGGGGCCTTCCCTACGCCTGCTGGATGGTCGGTGCCGACGTGGTCCTGCCGGCGCAATACGCGCATGCGCCACGGTTGGCCCAGCTCATCCAGGAGCAACAGGTCACGATCGCGGGGGCCGTGCCGACGGTCTGGTGGGACGTGTTGAACCTGGATGTCCCGATGGACCTGTCGTCGCTGCGCACCATCGTGTGCGGCGGCGCGGCCTCACCACGAAGCCTCGTGCAGGCCTATCAGGACCGGCTGGGCGTCACGTTCGTGCCGGGGTGGGGGCTGACCGAGACGCATCCGGTGGCGTCCCTAGCCTTCGCGCCGCGGGACAGCACAGTGGAGGAGGGCCTCGATTTCCGGGCCACCGCCGGTCAGGCGCTGGCCGGAGTGGAAGTCAGGGTGGTCGACGACGAAGGCGCCGTCCTGCCTCGCGACGGTGAGGCCGTGGGAGAGATCGAGGTGCGCGGCCCCTGGGTGACGACGAGCTACTACCTCGACCCAGCCGAGGACAAGTTCCACGACGGCTGGCTGCGGACCGGGGACGTGGGAACCATCGACCGTCAGGGTTACATCCGGATCAGCGACCGGGCCAAGGACGTGGTCAAGTCGGGCGGGGAGTGGATCTCCTCCCTCGAGCTTGAAGCGGCCCTCATGACCCACCCGGACGTGCGCGAAGTCGCGGTCATCGCCGCCCCGGACCAGCGATGGGGAGAGCGCCCCCTGGCCTGCGTCGTCCTGCGAGAGGGCTCCACGGTCAGCCCCGAGGAGCTCCGGAACTTCATCACCGGCAAAGTCGCCAAATGGTGGCTGCCTGACTTGTGGACGTTCATCGAGAACGTACCCAGAACCAGCGTTGGCAAGTTCGACAAGAAGTTGCTCCGCACCCGGTTGGCCGAGGGTGCGCTGGACGTCACCTCCAACGCCACCTGAACGTCGTATTCACCACACTCACCAAATTGACCGCATTCATCACCTTCACCACAACCGACCAGGGACACCGTGCCGCCCCCGAGGCGCACGATCCCTGATCGCACCATCTCATCGTGACGCCACCTGAAATTCCGACAGAGCGGGAGCACAACCATGCCAGAAGCAGTCATCGTGGCCATTGGCCGGTCGCCGATCGGCCGGGCAGTCAAGGGCTCCCTCGTCGACGAACGGCCCGACAACCTCGGCGCCTACGTCCTGGACAAGGTGCTGGAGCAGGTGCCTCAGCTGGACCGCGCGAGCATTGACGACGTCATCGCCGGATGCGCGCTGCCTGGCGGCGAGCAGGCCCACAACCTGGGTCGCATCGTCAGTCTGCTGGCTCGGGTCAACGCGCCCGGCTCGACGGTGAACCGATACTGCTCGTCCTCCCTGCAGGCGGTGCGGATGGCTTTCCACGCCATCAAGGCCGGTGAGGGCGATGCGTTCGCCGCGGTCGGCATCGAGTCGGTGACCCATTCCCCCCTGGGGGTCTACGCCGACCAACCGGAGACGCACAACGTCCGGATGGATCCGGGCAACTCCGAAGGCCTGCCGGAGGCGTACCTGCCCATGGGTGAGACCGCCGAGCGGGTTGCCGACCAGGAGAACATCAGCCGCGAGGACATGGACCGTCTGGCCGTCCAGAGCCACGCCCGCGCGATCGCTGCCCAGCAGGCCGGCAAGATCGCCCCCGAGATCATTCCCATCCCCGTGTACGGCGGGAAAGTGGTCACCTCCGATGACGGTCCCCGTGAGGGCGTGACGATGGAGTCGCTGGCGGGCCTGCGCCCCGTCTTCCGGCGCAAGGGCGGACGGGTGACCGCCGGGAATTCCTGCCCGCTCAACGACGGTGCGGCCGCCGCGGTCATCATGTCGGACACCCGGGCCAAGGAGCTGGGGATCACCCCGTTGGCGCGGATCCTGTCCACCGGCGTCAGTTCGCTGGCCCCCGAGATGATGGGGCTGGGGCCGATCGAGTCGTCGAAGCAGGCCCTGGCCCGCGCCGGGCTCAGCATCGACGACGTCGACATCGTGGAGATCAACGAAGCATTCGCGGCGCAGGTCATCCCCTCGGCCCTGCACCTGGGGGTCGACCCGTTCAGTGAGAAGCTCAACCCGCTCGGTGGGGCGATCGCGCTGGGCCACCCCTTCGGCATGACCGGGGTGCGCATCCTGACGACGCTGCTCAATGGCCTGCGCCAGACCGACACGACGATCGGGCTGGAAACCATGTGCGTCGGCGGTGGCCAAGGCATGGCCATCGTCGTGGAGCGACTGTCCTGATGGCCAGGTCACGCGGGTCGCTCCGGGATCACGGCCGCGCAGGTGTCCGCTGCGGCCGGGTAACGACGGGTCTTCCTGCGTGACCGCGCCCACCAGCGCCAACACTGGCGGAGCGGACGGCGGCGACGACCTCGCGATCGAGGCGGCCCTGCTGGCGGGTGGGCCCGGCGCCGTTGTCGGGCCGAGCCCCTTCGTGGGGTTCGGCGCCCGGGATGCGGTCGGCGGTCTGGTGACCCTTGGGAAGCACTCGGTCAGCAAACCGTGGGCGCTGGCCAAGGCCACCCCCCGGACGCTGTGGCAGGTGGCCAGGATCGGCACCGGGCGATCGCCGATCACGCCGGACGCCAAGGACAAGCGCTTCCGTGACTCCGCGTGGGAGGACGTCGCCGTTCTACGCGCCCTCATGCAGCTCTACCTGTATCTGGGGCGGGAGGCCGATGAGTTCGTCGAAAGCCTGGGCATGTCCGACCGCGACGTCGAGCGCGTCGAATTCGTGGTCGGTCTTATCCGCGAGTCGTTGGCGCCGACGAACAACGTCATCTTGAACCCGGCGGCGGTCCGGAAGGCGAAGGAGACCAAGGGCGCCAGCCTGGTGGCGGGGCTGAACAACCTGATCCGCGACATTCGGGAAAACCACGGCATGCCCTCACAGGTCAACCGTGATCCGTTCAAGGTCGGCATCAACCTCGCGGTGACCCCCGGGGCGGTCATCTACCGCAATGACGTCATGGAGGTCATTCAGTATTCGTCGCAGTCGCCGACGGTCGGGACGCGCCCGCTGCTGGTCATCCCACCCCAGGTCAACAAGTATTACGCGCTCGACCTCGCGCCCGGACGCAGCATGTACGAATATCTCGTGCAGCACGGGATCCAATTGTTCGGCATCAGCTGGCGCAATCCCACCTCGAAGGAGCGGGATTGGTCTTTCGATACGTACGCCGAGGCGGCGCTTGAAGCGATCGATGTGGTGACGGCGGTCACGGGATCCGACGACGTCAACCTCATGGGAGGCTGCGCCGGCGGCATGATGGTCTCCATCCTCACCGCCGTGCTCGCGGCGCGTGGTGATACCCGGATCCATTCGGCCACGACGTTGGTGACTCTCCTGGACAGCCGGGTGGACGCCGAGATTCTGCTGTTCGCCTCGGACCAAAGCGTCAAGGCCGCCAAGCTTCAATCGAGCAGAACCGGGGTGCTCGACGGTTGGCGGATGGGCCAGGTCTTCGCGTGGCTTCGCCCGAACGAGCTGGTGTGGAACTACTGGGTGAACAATTACCTGCTGGGGAACTCTCCGCCCAGTTTCGACATTCTGGCGTGGAATGCAGACACCACCAGGCTGCCAGCGGCCTTTCATCACCAGCTGTTGGACATCGTCGTCCAGAACCAACTCATCGTGCCCGGCAGATTCACGCTGTTGGGGACGCCCGTCGACCTCGGCAAGATCACCGTCGACATGTTCGTCGTCGCCGGCCTTCCGGACCACATCACCCCCTGGCACGGCTGCTATCACACGGTGCAGCTGGTCTCCGGGCAGTCGGAGTTCGTGCTGTGCTCGGGCGGGCACGTCCAGACCTTGGTGTCCGCACCGGGGCACCGCGGGCAGTACTACTTCACCAACCCCGCGACCCCGCCCGATCCGAACGTGTGGCAAGCGGGTGCTGAACGACACGAGGGGACCTGGTGGGATCGCTGGGTCGAGTGGCTCGGTGAACGTTCGGGTCCGATGAAGCGCCCCCCTCGGCAGTTGGGAAATGCCGAGTATCCGGCCAAGGAGCCCGCTCCCGGCCTGTACATCCACAGTTGATTTCACGTGTTCACGACACGGGATTTCGCTGGACAGCGAACCAGAGCGCGAATCTGCGTCAGACCGAAGAAATGGAGAACCGATGAGTAAGATCGAAGCCCGGGTGGCACTGGTGACCGGCGGCACGCGGGGGATCGGTGAATCCATCTCGCGTGGCCTGGCCCGCGACGGCGCGAAGGTGGTGGCGGTGTGCAACAGCCACCGTGATCACGCAATGGAGTTCGCGGAGAAGGTGAAGGCCGAAGAGGGATACGACATCGATATCCGCCAGGGGAATGTGGGCAACCCCGCGGACTGCCAGCGCATTGTGGACGAGATCGCGGCGGACTACGGTCGGCTCGATTACCTGGTCAACAACGCCGGCATCGTGCGCGACCGGACCGCGGTCAAGATGCAGTTGCTCGATTTCGACCAGGTGATGAAGGTCAACCTGTACGGTCCGTTCTTCATGGCCAAGGCAGCCCTGCCGCACTTCTTCGACGCCGGCTTCGGCCGCATCGTCAACATCAGCTCGTTCGTCGGGGAGACCGGGCGGGTCGGCCAAGCCAACTATGCGGCGTCCAAGTCGGGGCTGTTCGGCCTCACCAAGACGCTGGCCCTCGAGACCGCCGGCAAGGGTATTACGGTCAATTGCGTCATCCCGGGTGCGATCGAGACGGAGATGTCGGGCAGCCTCCCGCCCGAGATTCTGCAGGCCGTCATCGACATGGTCCCGATGAAGGCCATGGGCACCGGTGACGACATCGCCGCAGCCGTCCGGTTCTTCTGCTCCGATGAGGCGAAGTACGTCACGGGGGCGCTGCTCCCGGTCGCCGGTGGCCTGTTGATGATGTGAGCCTGATCTGGGCGGCGCTGAGGGACAGCCACGCGCCGCCCAGACACCGGCCGCTGGGACCCGACGCCTGCCTACCCGCGCTAGGCGGGCGTCGCCGACGGGTCGACAGCGACTGCGGGCACGTCCCGGGGGGCCAGGGTCCCGGCCTGGATCTGCTCCGCCCAGTGGCAGGCCACCTGATGGTCATCGGGTGCGATACCGGGTGCGCGCAGAATCGTCCGCAGCACCGGCCGTTCGGTGTCACACCGGGTGGGCTGGCGCCACGGGCACCGAGTATGGAACCGGCACCCGCTGGGCGGGGACACCGGGCTGGGCACATCGCCGGAGAGCCGCACCCGGTCACGCTGAGCCCGCCGTCGCGGATCGGGCAGCGGTACGGCGGACAGCAGCGCCACCGTGTAGGGGTGCAGCGGGGAGCCGTACAGGGCATCGCGGGAACCGATCTCCACGAGATTGCCCAGGTACATCACCGCCACCCGGTCGGACATGTGGCGCACCACGGACAGGTCGTGCGCGATCACGATGTAAGTCAGGCCCAACTCATCCTGAAGGTCCTCCAGGAGGTTGATGACCTGGGCCTGGATGGAGACGTCGAGCGCCGACACGGGCTCGTCGGCCACCACGATGCGGGGCTTGAGCGCCAGTGCCCGGGCGATTCCGATGCGCTGGCGCTGCCCTCCGGAGAACTCGTGAGGGTAGCGGTTGTAGTGCTCCGGGCTCAGGCCCACCAGTTCCAAGAGCTCCTGAACGGCACGTTTCGTGCCGTGCTCGGTGGCGACCCGTTGGATCCGGAAGGGTGCACCGACGATCGTGCCGACGGTGTGCCGCGGGTTCAGCGAACCGTACGGGTCCTGGAAGATCATCTGGATGTCGCGCCGCAGCGGCCGCATCGCCCCGGTCCCCAGGCGTGAGATGTCGCGGCCGTCCAGCTCGATCGTGCCGCGGGTGGGCGTCAACAGCCGGGTGATCAGCCGCCCCGTCGTCGTCTTCCCACAGCCCGACTCACCCACCAGCGAGAGCGTCTGGCCGCCGTACACGTCGAAATCCACGTCCTCGACCGCGTGCACCGCCCCGACCTGGCGCTGCAGCAGGCCGCGGCGGATCGGGAACAGCATCGACAGTCCGCGTACCCGCAGCAGCGGGTCGGCGGGGAGTTGGCTGGAGGTCACCCGATCTCCTGTTCTCTGCCGTCGCCGAGATCGCCCGCGTCTCGGGCGAGGGCGGCAGCGCGCTGGTCGTCGTCCAGGTGGCAGGCGATGCGGTGACCTGGGGCGGACACCCGGAACTGCGGACGCTCGGTCCGGCACCGGTCGCCCACCAGGTCATCGGCCCGGCACCGCGGGTGGAAGGGGCACCCCGGGGGGAGGTTGATCAGGCTCGGCGGTGTCCCCCGGATCGGCAGCAACCGGGTGGTGACATCGCGGTCCAGCCGCGGCATGGAAGCCATCAGACCCCACGTGTACGGGTGCCGAGGCTCGTCGAAGACGGCCTCCGCGGAGGCGTACTCGACGCAGCGGCCGGCGTACATCACCAGGATGTCGTCGGCCAGCTCGGCCACCACGCCCAGGTCGTGGGTGATCAGGATGACGGCGGAGTGGAATTCACGCTGCAGGTCCCGGATCAGATCCAGGATCTGCGCCTGCACCGTCACGTCCAGCGCGGTCGTCGGCTCATCGGCGATCAGCAGGTCCGGGTCGCAGGACAGCGCCATCGCGATCATCGCCCGCTGCCGCATCCCGCCCGAGAACTGGTGGGGGTAGTCATCGACGCGCTTGTCCGGTTGCGGGATCCCCACCCGGTCCAGCAGCTCGATCGCCCGCACCCGGGCGACCTTCTTCGGCACCCGATGATGTACCCGGTAGGCCTCGATGATCTGCTGACCCACGGTGTAGAAGGGGTGCATCGCGGACAGCGGGTCCTGGAAGATCATCGCCATCCGCTTGCCGCGCAGCCGCCGTACGACGTCCGGGTCGGCGCCCACCAGCTCCTGCCCACCGACCGTGATGCTGCCCGTGAGGCGGACCGTGGACGGCTTGTGCAGGCCCATGATCGCCATGCTCGTAACACTCTTGCCCGAGCCGGACTCCCCGACGATGCCGAGCGTCCGGCCGCGTTCCAGATCGAAACTGAGCCCGTCCACGGACTTGACGAGGCCGTCGTCGGTGGCGAAGTGGACCCGCAGATCCCGGACGGACACGAACGGCCCAGGAGTCGGGGTCCCGTCCCGGGAAGGGTCGGCCTGGAGGTCGCCGGTCATGAGGTGCGCACCCGGGGGTCGAGGACGGCGTACAGCAGGTCGACCACGAGGTTGGCCACGATGATGAAGAGCGCGGCCAGCAGGGTGACGCCGAGGATCTTGGGCAGGTCGTTGGTCACGATCGCGTCCACCGCGTACTTGCCGATCCCCGGCAGGCCGAACGTGCTTTCGGTCAGGATGGCGCCGCCGAGCAGCAGGCCCAGGTCCAGGCCGAAGATCGTGAGAATCGGGGTCAACGCCGAGCGCACCCCGTGGCGCAGCACGACCGTCCGCTCGGGCAGGCCCTTGGCGCGCGCGGTCCGGATGTAGTCCTCGTTCATCGTCTCCAGCATTCCGGCGCGGGTCATCCGGGCGTAGATCGCGGCGTACAGGAAGGCCAGCGTCACCCAGGGCAGCAGCATCCGGTGCACCAGGTCCAGCGGGCTGGTCGCGAACATCGGGTCGCTGGAGTTGCCCCCGCCTGGTGTCCAGCGCAACGTGTAGCTGAAGATGGTGAGGCTGAGCAGACCGGTGAAATAGATCGGCAGGGAGACCCCGGCCAGCGCCGTCACCATCGCCGCCCGTTCGAACAACGAGCCGCGCCGTAGCGCCGACAGCACCCCCGTGGACACCCCGCCGATCAGCCACAACACCGCAGCTCCCAGCGCCAGCGTCAAGGTGACCGGGACCCGTCCCATCAGCTCGGGGAACACCGGTGTCTGGTTGATGAAGGAGTACCCGAGGCAGGGCGCGGGGCACTGTTCCACCTCGGGGCCGTACTGGTACTCGGCCCCGGCCACCAGGCCCTTGACGAAGCGGCCGTACTGGACCACCAGCGGGTCGTTCAGCCCCAGCTTCTGCGCGGTCTCGTGGATCTGTTCGGCGCCGGCGGACTTGCCGACGTACCGGGAGGCCAGGTCGTCCCCCGAGGCACCACCGAGGCGGGGGACCAGGAAGAAGATCGCGAACGTCACCGCCGTCACGATGAGCAGCAACGCGAAGGCGGCGATCAGCCGCCGAAGGATGAACGTGACCATGGGTGGGTCTTTCGGAGATGGCGCGGGGGTACGTCGGTCGCTTACAGCCCTGGACGACCGCGGGTGGGCGCGGGTGGGCGCGGGTGGGGTGGTGACCGTTCTGCGCAGATCACCACCCCCCGCGAGCGCCGGGGCTACTTCTTGGTCGTCCCGAGCGTGGCGAAGTCGTACTGACCGTAGGCGTTGTTGACGAACACGTTGGTCAGGTACGGCGGCCGGTAGACCAGGCCCTTGGACCAGACGCCGGGGATGACGGCGGCCTGGTCGATGACCATCTTGTCGATGTCGCCCCAGAGGGTGTTGCGGGCGGCCTCGTCGGTGGTGACCAGGGCCTTGTCGATCATGGCGTCGACCTGGGGGATCACGATGCCCAGGTTGGTGTTGCCGGCCGGGCGGATGGTCCGGCTGTCGACGATCTGGCTGAGGAAGCCGAAGCCATCCGGCCAGTCGGCGGCCCAGCCGTAGATGAGAATGCCGAGGTTGTTCTTCTTCACGAAGTCGGGCTTGCCGGCGTACAGCTTGAAGTAATCGCCGGTGGGGTAGCCCTTGAGTTCGGTCTGGATGCCGACGGTCTTGAGCGACTGCTGCAGGGCCTCGGCGGTGGCCTTCTCCTTGGGCCGGTCGGCGCGGAAGGCGATGTTGGTGCTGAAGCCGGTCGGCTTACCGCACTTGGCCAGGGCTTCCTTAGCCTTCTCGGGGTCGCCCTGCGGCTTGGCCTTCTTGCCGTACGGGTCGTAGTCGGCGTGGCCGGGGATCATCGTCGGCAAGAGCGAGGTGGCGATGTCGCCACCGGTGGACCCGCCGTACGCCCGTTGGTAGCCCTCGGCGCTATAGGCGTAAAGCACGGCCTTGCGGCATTCCACGTTGTCCATCGGCGCGACCCCCGAGGGGATCACCGCGAACCAGGTACGCGCGGCCAGCGCGAGGTCGGTGTTCCTCTTCAGGTCCGCATTCGCCAGGATCTGGGCCTGCGTCTGGGCCTGGACCCCGGTCCCGGCGAGGTCGACGTCGAGCGTACCGGCCTGGAGTTGCTGGTCGAGGTCCGCCGCGTTGACGCCCAGGTCGACGGTGAGCTTGTCGGCGAGCTGCTTGCGCCCCGAGTCCGGGTCGGTCTTGGGGTCGTAGTTCTCGTTCTTGACCAGGACGTAGCGCTTCTTGGCCTCGTAGCTCTCGAACTTGTACGGCCCGGACGAGACCACCTTCGTCTTGTACTTCGCGCCGGTGTCCTTGGCCTGCGGCACCGGCGCGGTGGCCGGCAGCTGGGCGATGTAGTCGAAGCCCGCGAAGGGCTTGGTCAGCTGGAAGACGATGGTCTTGTCGTCCGGGGTCTCGATGGCCTTCAGCGCCGCCAGGTCCTTGTTCTGGTAGACGGAGTAGCCCTTGGGCACGTTGGCGAGCATGTCGTTGAAGTACGTCGGCCCGTTGGGGAAGGTGGTCTTGTCCAGTTGCCGGGCGACGGCGTACTTGATGTCCTTGCTGGTGATCGGGGTGCCGTCTTCGTACTTCAGCCCGTCGCGCAGGGTGTAGGTCCAGGTCTTGGCGTCGTTGCTCGGCTTGCCCAGTTCCTTGGCCAGGTCGGGGACCAGCTTCGGTTCCCCGGCGTCCGCCTTGAACACCACGAGGGTGCGGGCGTAGTTGCGCAGGAAGTTCCACGACAGGCCGTAGTAGGTGTCCCCGGGGTCGACCGAGTCCCAGTCCTCGCTGATGGCGAAGCGGATGGTGCCGCCCGTGGCGTCCGAGGCGTTGTAGACCTTGCCGACGCCGGCGTTCTCCGTGGCGCCACCGCCACCACCGCCGCCGCTGGTGGCGGCGCCTCCGGAGGAACCTCCTGAACAGGCGGACACGGTGAGCGCCGCGGCGCAGAGCGCCGCAAAGGCTGAAGTTCGATGCTTCATCAGCAGGTGTTCTCCTTCGTGAATGTGAGCTACTTCGAGGTGCTGGGTGTCGAGGGCGGCGCGAGCTTCGGCAGGGGTCGCAGGTCAGCGGGCCCGCGGGTCGAGGGCGTCACGCAGACCGTCCCCGAACAGATTGAAGGCCAGCACGGTCACGAAGATCGCCAGGCCCGGGGAGACCATGAACCAGGGATCCACCTGGTACCAGTCGGCAGCGTCGCTGAGCATGCCACCCCAGGTGGGCGTCGGGGGCTGCACGCCGACGCCCAGGAAGGACAGGGCCGCCTCGAACAGGATGTTGGCCGGAATCAGCAGGGTCGCGTACACCAGGATCGGTGCGACCAGGTTGGGCAGCAGTTCGCGCAGGATGATGTGGGGATGGGTGGCCCCCATGGAGCGGGCCGCATCGATGAACTCACGGTTGCGCAGCGACATGGTCTGGCCGCGCACGATCCGGCCGATGTAGGGCCAGTTGAAAAACCCGATGACGAAGACCAGCACGCCGATCCGCAGGCTGTCACCGGCCAACCCGAAGGCCCGGTCCGGGATCGCGCCGACCAGTGCGATCGCGAACACCAACAGGGGGAACGCCAGGAAGACGTCCATGAGCCGGCTGATGACGGCGTCGACCCAGCCGCCGAAGTACCCCGAGGTCACCCCCATCAAGGTGCCGATGGTGACCGACAACAACGTGGCGAGGAAGGCGATGAGCAAGGAGATCCGGGACCCGTAGAGAATCCTCGAGAACAGGTCGCGGCCGTTGACGGGCTCCAGCCCGAACAGGAACTCCCGGCTCACCCCGCCGAAGGGTCCGTAGGGCAGTTGGGTGTCGGCGTCCACGAGGTGCTCGTGGAAGTCGTTCGGGGGGTGCCCGAACCAGGACACCACCAGCGGAGCCATCAGGGACAGCACGATCAAGGCGAGCACCACGATGCCGCCGGCCATCGCGACCCGGTCCCGGCGTAGCCTGCGCCACGCGATCTGGCCGAGCGAGCGCCCTTCGATCCGGCCGTCACCCTCCAGGATCGCGTCCGGTTCCGCGGGGCCGAAGGCGGCGTCAGGCGTATCCACCGGCACGGTCATGCCCCACACACCTCCAGCACATCCCGATCGGGGGATCTGGTCCGCGGTCATTCGGGCAGGTGAGCCCGGTCGCATCCTTGGAGAGTCTGTCCCACCCCCGCCGAGGTTGCGCCGCCGCTGCGCGAGTGAGACCGAATCGTGACACAGGTCGACGGTTCGACATCGAACCACATCGGAGCCGCCGCGGACACCCCTCGCCCCGCGTACCACCCCCAGCGCAGCCCTGTCGGCGGCCGCCTGCGGGCGTGCCGTGAAGGCGTCGATGGACGCCGGTGAACGGGATTAGATTGCCGCACATGATGACCAAAGGCCCCGACGATCGGTTCGCTCGGCGTAGGGTGCTCCGGGATTCGATCGGAATCGGCATGGCAACCGGCACCTATGGGCTGTCCTTCGGTGCGCTGTCGGTTCTCGCGGGGCTGGATGTGTGGCAGACCGGTGTCCTGTCAGCGGTGATGTTCACCGGCGCATCGCAGTTCGCCTTCGTCGGGGTCATCGCCGCGGGCGGATCACCCGTGGCGGCGGCCGCCTCGGCCGTGCTGCTCGGCACCCGGAACACCCTCTATGGCCTGCACCTATCCACCATCGTGACCGAGCGGGGGCTGCGCCGGGCAGGGGCGGCGCACCTGGTGCTGGATGAGAGCGCAGCGATGTCGCTGGCCGCCGAGCCGCAGGGACTGGGTCGGCTCGGCTTTTACGCCACCGGGTGGTCCGTCTTCTTCGGCTGGAACCTGGCCACGCTCGCCGGGGCGCTGGGGGCCCAGGCGCTGTCGGATCCGGGTCGCTACGGGCTGGACGCGGTCGCCCCGGCGGCCTTCCTGGCCTTGCTCGCTCCCCGGCTGCGGGACCGGGCCAACCGCGGACCCGCGCTGCTCGCCGTACTGGTCTGCCTACTCTGCGCCCCCCTCGTGCCGGCGGGGACCCCGGTCCTGCTGGCGGCGCTGTGCGTCGTGGTGCTGGTGCTGGCGCGGCCCGGGGTGCGGGCATGATCTGGGCGGGGATCGTGGCCGCCGCGCTGTGCTGCTACTTGCTTAAACTGGCCGGTCTCGCGGTGCCCGCCTCCGTCGTGGAGAACCCCCGGGTACGGCGGCTGGCGGCGGTCCTGCCGGTGGCGCTGCTGGCCGCGTTGGCGGCCTCCCAAACGTTCCTGGGGGCCTCCTCCTCGGGCACCGTCACGCTGGCTGTCGATGCCCGGCTGTCGGGGGTGGCGGTGGCGGCCGTGGCGATCGTCTGCCGCGCGCCTTTCCTGCTGGTCATCCTGCTGGCAGCCGTGATGACTGCCGGTGTTCGTCTGCTGGGCCTCGGGTGAATCGACCACCCGGGACGACCGGGTGGCGGCGCGAGGGAACCCGGCGCGTCCGGGCCGCGTGTGAGTCCGCGAGGGGTCCGCGAGCAGGGGATGCGAACAACGCAGGAGAGGGCCGGAAATGGCACGTGCGGGGCGAAGAGCGGCAGTGTTGGTGACAGCGGCGGTGGGCCTGTCGGCAATGGGGCTCACCGGTGGGTGGGGGGTCGGCACACCGCCGGCCGCGGCGGCGCGCGCGCTCACGCCGTTCGGTTCCTGCGCCGAGGTGGATGCCTGGCTGGCGCAGGCACGGCCGCCCTCACATCCCGTGCCGCAGGGGGTTCCCGCCGCAGAGGCCAACCAGCTCCGCGAGGGCGGCTTCACCACGTCCGCCAGCTCGGCTAACGATGCCGTCGGCCCGGGTCAGACCGGCACGAACACCCAGGAGCGCGATGTCGACGAGCCCACCATCGCCGCCGCGAAGGATGGGCGCCTCTATACGGTCGCCGCAGGTCGGCTGCGAGTGCTCGATGTGTCCGGGCCGACACCCGTGCAACTGGGTTCGGTGGCCATTGCGGCCGCAAACCGCGCGAACGGTCCGACGGAACTGCTGGTGACCGGAGACCGCGTGGTGGTGCTGTCCAGCCGGGTGTCGTTCCCGGTGGCACCTGCGCCCCGGTCGGAACCCTCGAGCCCGACGGCCGCTCCCGGGGTGAAACCGGCAGATCCCCACCCGCAACCCGTGGTGACGTCGTCGGCCACCGTGGTCGACGTCTCGCGTCCCGCCCAACCCGTGGTGGTCAACGCCGTGACCCGGGTGGGGTGGACCGTGACGGCCCGACTCAGCGAAGGTCGGGTGCAGTGGGTGACCTCGTCGGTGAAGCGTCCAACCCACCTCGACTGCCGCGCGATCCACCGCCCGCGGGTGGCCTCCGGTGCGGGGATCGTCAGCGTCGACACCCTCGACCCTGCGCTCACCGCCGCGGGGGTCACCGGGATCGTGGGCGCTGTCGGCGTCGCCGGGGATGGGTCCATGGTGTACGCCAGCCGCGACCGGTTGTACGTCGCCACCACCCCCGGCGGGTGGGGGATACCCGGAGGCTCATGGGCCATGACCCCCCGGGGTGCTGCGGCGCCGGTCGATGAGACGTTCATCCACGGTTTCGACATCGCCGGTCCCACCCAGGCCCGGTACGTCGGGTCCGGCCGGGTCGCCGGCCGACTGCTCAGCCCGTGGTCGATGTCGGAACGGGCAGGGTTGCTCCGGGTCGCGACCACGCGGCGCGAGTCCTGGCCCGATCCTGTGGCTGATAACCGTCGCCGCATTCTGCCCGCGCCCTCGGCCGGGTCGATGCCCTCACCCATTCCGGAACCACCCGTCCCGCCGCGTCCGCCGCAGACCGATTCCGCCCTGACCGTCCTGAGCGAGCGCAACGGTGATCTGGAACAGGTGGGTCAGGTCAGCGGCCTGGGCAAGACCGAAGAGGTGAAGTCGGTCCGCTGGTTCGATGACCTGGCGGTGGTGGTCACCTTCCGGCAGACCGACCCCCTGTACGTCGTGGACCTGACCGATCCGCGGCAACCCCGGGTACGCGGCGAACTGAAGGTGGATGGGTTCTCGGCGTACCTGCATCCCATCGGCGACCGGCGGTTGCTGGGCATCGGATCCTCGGCGAATGCCACGACGGGCATGGTCACCGGCGCCCAGGTCGCGGTCTTCGACATCTCCTCCCCGGACCGGCCCACCCGGCTCGACGTCGCCCTGCACCCGCAGGCCTGGGCTCGGGTGTCCGCCGACCCCCGGGCGTTCACCTATCTGCCGGGCATCCGGACGGTGCTCTATCCGATCGAGGGCCCGGTCAGCGGATCCACGGGGGTCCACGGCTCGCGATTGGTTGCCTTTGCCATCCGAGCGAACGGATCGCTCGTCGAGATCGGGTCGGTCGCCATGCCTCAGGGATGGAACACCGGTCAGGTCGCCCTCGATGGCACGAGGGTTGCCCTGGTCGCCGGCGGCTGGGCGGGGCAGCCGTCCCAGGTGAGCGTGATCGATGCGGGCGGCTCGCGACTCCTGCAGACCGGCGTGCTACGGATGCCGGTCACCTGACCGGGGTCCACCTGCTCGAGGCGGGACGCACGAAGGCCCCGATTGCCAGCGGCAATCAGGGCCTTCGTTCCTCGCGCCCAACGGGGTTCCCCGTGTCCGGGGTCGCCCCGTCGGGTCAGGTCTGCCGGGTCATGCTTCGCCGAACGCGCACCAGTCTTCAGGCTCGAGGTCCGGCAGGGTTCGGCCGGTCGATGTCGGGTCCAGGAGTGCGGCCACCTCGTCTACGGCGGTGAGTGCGGAGGTCATGGTTTCCTCGACCAAAGCCACTTCGTACTGAGACATTGTCCCCTCCTCGCTTTCGGAGAATTCCCCCTATGTCTCCAGCATGCGCCCGTCAACAATTGCTTACCAGCTAGTAACTTGTGGGGGTGCTCACATGGTCTGAGAGGCCGCGTCCTGATCGTCCCTGGAGGGTCGAAAGAGCAGGTCAGACGGCGTGAGCCAGGGCACGCGCGCGGGTCGGGTGATGGGCCTCACGACCAGCCGTCGACCACGACGACGGCCTCGCGGCGATGTCGTGCCCGGGGGGCGGTCTCACGGGCCGCCAGATCCTCGGGCAGGTCCTGCGGGTCGCCCCCGTGCCCCACCGTGAAGACGGCGACCGGCTGCACGTCCGGGGGCGGGGGAAACGCGGCGTTCACGGCTTCCTGGTCGAAGCCCGACATGAAGTGCACGTGCAGCCCCAGGGCGGTCGCCTGAATCGCCAGCAGGGCGTTGGCCATGCCGAGATCGTGCAGCGCCGTCGGATTGGGGCGCGCCGGCCGATCCCCTTTGGCTGGGAAGGTGACCTGCGCGTAGGACGCGACCAGCACCGGGGCGGCTCCCGCCCACCGGCGGTTGCCTTCGTTGAGTGTGGCCAGCAGGCGCTGATGGGCGGGCTCGCCGCGATAGGTGACCAGGTACCGCCACGGCTGGCTGTTGCCGGAGGACGGGGCCCAGCGTGCTGCCTCGAAGAGGCGCGCCAGATCCTCACCGTCGACGGGGTCGGGCAGGAACGCCCGGGGGCTCCAGCGGTCCCGGATCAGGTGGTGGACCGGGACATCGACGGGGGCTGACCGGTTCGTCGGGCCGGGGTCGGGCATCACATCTCCGCTCTCGTAGTGATTCTGTCAACCAAGGCTGCGTCAGGTTGGTGTTGCGCACACGGTGGCACAACAACGCCCACCGCCGCGGGCAACCATAGTTGTCTGCGACGGTGGGCGTTGGTGCGTGCTCGATCCCTCGCCTCCCGGCCAACAGGAGCCCGGGGCGCGGCGATTCGCCCCGGGCGTCAGGCCGCGGCGAGCGTGAGGCCGATGGTCGAGAGCAGCTCGTACGGCGGGATCTGCGTCCCACCGGCGGCGATCGACAAGAGTGCCGAGGCCAGGCTGGCCAAGGCCGATGTCACGATCAGGGGATCCTCGGTCGCCATTTCGGAACGCAGCAGCGCGACGTACTCCGCGACGGTGCACCCGCCGTCCATGCTCTGTAGGCGCGCGGTCAAGATCGCCATGGCACTCTGCATTCCTGGTGCCGGTGCGCTGTATTCAGTCACGTCGTCCCCTCCCCAACAGCTGGGCTTCATGGTTTCCGTTCCCCCCGGATGCGGAGCCACCGGCCGGTGGTCCGTCATAACCATGTGCTCCTAGTGAACCGCACGTCTTGGTCGCTTGTCCAGATAATCGTGACCGGCCCGCCCGTGCTTACCTTTTCATCACCCAGTCATCGTCGCGGCCAGACCCCGTGAGCAACAGTGCCCTCAGCGATGGCTCGCCGCGGAAGGGGACGACGGCGCTAGGGTCTCTAGGGTAATCTGCCAATACAGGAACGACCTTCGTCCTGGGTCTGGTTTCGGTCAGGATTTCCGACCGGGCGCCGACTCGAGGGTCGTACGACGAACACGAGCAGACCGGCCGTGGCGCGCGAGACGTTGGGGAAGACGTCCCTCGCACGCAAGGAGGACCGGATGTCTGTTGTGACGTCGTCACACGCGTTGACCAGAGGAGTCGTGTTCATCCACGCGACCCCTGTAGTGCTGTGCCCCCATCTTGGATGGGCCATCGAAACCGTGCTGGGTCAGCCGGTGAAGGTGTCGTGGACCGCGCAGCCGCTGGGTTCCAGCCTCGTGCGTGCCGAGCTCTCCTGGACCGGCGAGCCCGGCACCGGAGCGCTGTTGGCGAGCGCGCTGCGGGGTTGCCAGGGCGCTCGCTTCGAGGTGGTCGAGGAGCCCAGCCCGGGTCACGACGGATCGCGGTGGAGTTACACCCCCTCCTTGGGCATCCACCACGCGTACGTAGCGGCCAACGGGGACGTCATGGTGACCGAGGAAAGGCTGCGCACGGTGCTGGCGACCGGGGACCACGACCGGCTGCGCCGGGAGTTGGAGACCGCCCTGGGGCAGCCCTGGGACAACGAGCTCGAGCCCTTCCGGCATGCCGGAGAGAACGCGCCGGTGCGGTGGCTGCACCGGGTGGGTTGACGAGGTGCGTTGAGGAGTGGCGTTGAGGAGTGGCGTTGAGGAGTGGCGTGATCCGTGGTGGATGATGCGTGCATCCACCACGGACGGCTCAGGGGACCGACCCATGGGGATGGGGCCGGTCCCCTGAGCGGAGTCAGCCCTCGCTTCCCGATCAGCCCAAGCAACCGGGGGACGAGGTGTGCCGGGCTCAGACGCTGGCGAATGCCAGGGACACGTTGTGCCCGCCGAAGCCGAAGGAGTTGTTCAGGGCGACGATGTCCCCCGCGGGTAGTGGCCGGTGCGAGCCAGAGACCACGTCGAGGTGCACGTCCGGGTCGAGGCTGTCCAGGTTGATCTGGGCGGGAGCCAACCGTTCGCGCAGCGCCAAGATCGTGAAGATCGCCTCCAGGGATCCGGCCGCCCCCAACAGGTGTCCCGTCATCGACTTGGTCGCGCTGACCGCCACATGGTCGGCGTGCTCGCCCAGGGCGCGCCGGACGGCCTTCACCTCGGCCACGTCGCCTACCGGTGTGGAGGTCGCGTGGGCGTTGAGGTGCACGATGTCCGCGGGGTCGATGTCGCCGATCGTGATGGCCTGCGTCATGGCGGCGGCGGCCCCGATCCCCTCGGGCTCGGGTGCGGCCACGTGGAAGGCATCGGTGCTGATGCCGCTGGCGAGCAGCTCGGCATAGATCGTGGCGCCCCGAGCCTTGGCGCTGTCGTAGGTCTCCAGGACGACGAGAGCGGCACCCTCGCCCATCACGAAACCGTCGCGATCGACGTCGTACGGGCGGGAGGCTCGCTGCGGGTCGTCGTTGCGGGTGGACAGCGCCTGCATGGCGCAGAATCCGCCGATCGGCAGGGGGTGGACGGCCGCCTCGGTGCCGCCGGCGATCGCCATGTCCACCCGTCCGCTGCGGATCCAATCGGCGGCATTGCCGATGGCCTCGGCGCCGGACGCGCAGGCGCTCACCGGAGTGTGTCCACCGCCACGGGCCCCGACCTCCAGAGACACCATCGCGGTCGGGCTGTTGACCAGGAGCATGGGGACGGCCAGCGGGAACACCCGCCGGGGTCCCTTGGTGCGCAGGTTCTCCCATTGGGCGATGACCGTCGAGATGCCCCCGACCCCCGAGCCCACGGAGACGGCCAGTCGGTCCCGGTCGATGTCCGGACTCCCGGCGTCGGCCCAGGCCTCCCGGGCCGCGATCACGGCGTACTGCGCGCAGGGGTCCTGACGGCGCTGCTCGACCTTGCTCAAGACCTTCTCCGGCGGAATCGCCAGGGTCGCGGCGAAGGTGACCGGCAAATCGTGTTCGGCCACCCAGGGGTACTCCAGCGGGTGGGCCCCGGAACGACCGGCGAGTACGGCCTGCCAGGTGTCCGCGACATTGCCGCCCAGCGGCGTGGTCGCCCCCAGGCCGGTGATGACGATCCGTGGTTCACGAGCCTTCGACACGTCTACTCCTTCCGCGCGCGGGGGGCGGGCCGGGCCGGAGTGGGGCCGTCCAGCCCGGCCCGCGTACCCGCGGCCCGGTCGGCGGCACCGTCCGGCCCGGGCACGTCAGCCCTGCGCCTTGGTGATGTACTCGACGGCGGCGCGGACCGTGGTCAGGCCCTTCACGTCCTCATCGGGGATCCGCACGCCGAACTTCTCTTCCGCATTGACCACGATGGTCATCATCGACAGGGAGTCGATGTCGAGGTCCTCGGTGAACGACTTGTCGAGTTGGACCGCGTCGGTGTCCAGGCCGGTTTCCTCGTTGATGATGTCGGCCAGACCTTCGAGGATCTCGTTCTCGCTCATCGCCATGATGGGTACTCCTTGGTATCGGTGGTGCTGGTGGATGGGACTGTCACACGCGTCGTCACGAACGTCGATCGATCGAGCATCAGGGGAGCACGACCACTTGAGCGGCCCAGGCCAGGCCGGCGCCGAAACCGATCTGCAGGGCCACGTCTCCGCTGTTCGCCCGGCCCTCGCGCAGGAGCCGTGCGGTGGCCAGCGGCACGGATGCCGCGGAGGTGTTCGCCATGTCGGCGATGTCGTCGCGGGCCACCACGACCCGTTCGGGAAGGCCGAGCTTCTTGACCATCGCATCGATGATGCGGGTATTGGCCTGGTGGGGGATGAAGACGTCGAGGTCGTCCACCGTGATCCCGGCGACCTCCAGCGCCTGCTTGGCCACGGGAACCATCTGACACGTCGCCCACCGGAAGACCGAGGGTCCTTCCATGGTCACGAACGGCCACGCATCGGGGGAGACGCACGCGTCGTGCGCTTCCTGGCGCAGGGTGGCCCAGTCGACCGACTGCCTGATCAGGTCACTGCCCGAGCCGTCGGCCCCCCACACCGTGGCCGAGATTCCGGGCGCGTCCGAGGGTCCGACGACCGCCGCGCCGGCGCCGTCGCCGAAGATGAACGCCGTGCTGCGATCGCTCGTGTTCCGGAAATCCGACATCTTCTCGGCGCCGCCGACGACGACGAACCGCGCCCGCCCGCAGCGGATCATGTCGTCGGCCAGGGCGATGCCGTAGGTGTACCCCGCGCAGGCCGCGGCAACGTCGATCGCCGCCGCCCCGTCGCAGCCCAGCAGGTGCGCGACGAGCGGCGCCGCCGCCGGGGTCTGGTAGGGGTGGGTGACCGTTGCGACGACGACCGCTCCCACCTCGCCGGCATCAATACCGGCATGCACCATCGCGGCTCGGGCGGCGGCGGCCGCCATGTCGACGACGGATTCGTCATCGCGGGCCTGGCGACGGGTCACGATCCCGGATCGCTCGCGGATCCAGGCGTCCGAGGAGTCGAGGTGCGCGCAGATCTCGTCGTTGGTGACGATCCGCTCCGGCCGGTAGTCGCCAATGCCGTGAATACGGGTGTACGCCGGACCGGTCTGCTGCCGCAGCGGCGGGCGGGTGCGAGCGCGTTCCGGCAACGCGACGGCACTCATGAGCCGACCCGCGGAACACAGCCCGGCCGCGGCGGCGTCGCGCGGTGAGGAACGGTGGTGAGCACGCTTCCAGCCTGTCGGACGCGCCGTGATTCAGCCGTGACCGAAGGTGACAAGGTTCGGTGGTCGATTTAGAGGGTTCCTACAAAGGTTGGGGTGGATCGGGTGTCTGCGGTCGGCTCACCGGCGACGGCGGCGAGTCCGGGGAGCCCGGGCGGCGCCGCTCCCGCGAGCCAGCCGCCTCCAGCCGACCCACCGCGATGGCTTGTTGGACGACGTACGCGTCCCGGGGATGAGTGATGTCGTAACCGGTCACCTCGGCGATCCGGCCCAACCGGTAGCGCACCGTGTTCGGGTGGACGAAGAGCACCCGCGCGGTGGCCTCCAGGCCGCGTCCGCTGGACAGATAGGCAGCCGCCGTGTCGAACAGCCCCGACCCGGCGTCCCGCAGCGGGGTGAACACCCGGTCCACCAGCCCGCGCCGGGCGGGTAGATCCCCGACGAGCACCCGTTCAGGGAGCAAGTCGTCGGCTGCCACCGGCCGTGGCGCCTCGGGCCAGGCCGGCGCCGCGCGCAACCCCGACATCGCCGCCCGAGCCGAGCGTCCCGCGGCGAACAGGTGCGGGACTCGGGGCCCCACGACCACCGGGCCGTCGCCGAAATGGCTGACCAGCCTGCCGGTCATGTCCACGGGATCAGCCACCCCACCGATGATCAGGATCAGCCACCTCCCCTGCACCGCCAACAGACCATGGCCCCCCCGTCGCTCCAGACTGGTGCGCAGGTCTTCAATCGTGGCATCGGGGCTGGTGGGGGCGGTGGAGCCGGCCACCACTGCGACCGGCGAGATGTCTCCCCACCCCAGGGCGCTGGCTCGGGAGGCCAGCTCGTCGTCGGCTTCGCCGCGCAGCACGGCATCGACCACCAAAGACTCCAGGCGGGCATCCCAGGCACCCCGGGCCTCGGCCGCGCGGGCGTAGATCTGCGCGGCAGCGAAGGCCAGCTCGCGGGAATAGTGCAGCACCGCGAGGTGAAAGTCGTTCTCCTCCCCGGGGGCGGCGAGGGCGGCGACGTCGGCCTCGACGATCTCGATGACGGTGCGGACCAGGTCCAGGGTCTGGCTCAGGGTCACCGATCGCGTCAGCTCGCGTGGGACGGTGGCGAAGACGTCCGCCGTCACCCTCGGGTTCGCCGCGGGGTCGGCGTACCAGGAGACGAACGAGGCGATCCCCGCCTGGGCGACCAGCCCCAGCCACGAGCGCTCCTCCGCCGAGAGCGCGCGGTACCAGGGCAGCTGGGCCTCCATGTGCTTCTGGGCCGACTGCGCCAGCTGACCGGTGGCCTGCTCGATGTTGCGGATGGTTAGCTCGCTGCCCCGTCCGCGGACCCGGTTCATCGTTTCAGCCTAGGGTCCGGGCCAACCGCCCACACCAGCGGCCCACACCAGCGGCTTTGTAGGGAGGCGACAATGCCGGGCAGTCGAGTCAGGGTCTCCCGGCTGTCCCCGGCGGCCCCGGCAGGTCAGGATGCCGATGCCGGTTCGGAGTCCGAGTGGTCCTGGTGCCAGCGAGAGATCCGGTGCAGGAAGGCCGCCAGGGCCGCGCCGGTATCGTCGCCCCGCCAGGCGAGCCGGAGCTGGGCCGGTGCCAAGTCCACCACGGGAACGATCCGGACGCCTGCGGTCGCGCACGTGGAGGCGTGGCTCTGCGCCACCAGCGCGCAGCCCACTCCTTGGGTGACCAGAGAGAACACGTCGTCGGGAGCGGTGGCTTCGGCGGCGACCGTCGCGGGCGGGCCGGATCGATCGGCATTAGCCAACCAGAAGTCGCGCAGCGGCCTGACGATTCCGGCAACGCGATGAACGGACGCATCGCGATCTCTTCGAAGGTGACCGCGGTGCTGCGCGCCAAAGGGTCGTCCTCGGGGAGGGCCACGCACCGCGGCTCGGTGGACAACACCCGCGAGGGCAGTCCAGGGTCGACCGGGTGCCACAGGACGGCAGCATCACTGGTGCCGGTGCGCAGCCCGGCAGAGCAGTCCGACCATGGCATCATCCGCAGCGCCACACTCCACTCGTACCCGGCCAGGCAGGCGTGCATCGACCGGGTCAAGCCCCGGTCGATGGCCGTCTGCAGACCGATGACGAACGTGCGGTGGCCCGCGCCGCGCGCAGTGTCCACGGCCTCCTGCCAGTCCTCGAGCACGCTGCGGGCCCGCTCCCGCAGGGCCACGCCCTCGGGGGTCAGCACCAAGCCGTCCGGGCGCCGTTCGAACAGCGCGAAGCCCAACCGACGTTCCAGGGCGCGTAGCTGCTTGGACACCGCGGGCTGCGAGGCATACAGCCGTTCCGCCGCGCGCGCGACGCTGAGTTCGTCGGCAACAGCCACGAAATAGCGCACGTCCCGAAGGTGAACCTCCACGCCCAGCAGCGTAGGGGCCACAGGAACCGCTGCGGGGGGCGCAAGGACCCTGCTCCTCAACAGCCCGACCGCTGCGCGGCGGACTTAACGGCGCCCCCTCGGATGCGGGAACCGAAGGCCCTGCGCGAACGTCGTGTCCGGCGTGGGTTCCTGTGCACCGCCACCACGGGTGATCGCGCACCGCGGCGCGTCCGGTTACCACGTCGAGCACACCCTGGCGGCGTACACCCTGGCCGTCGCGATGGGCGCCCATGCCATCGAACCCGACCTGGTCAGCACGCGCGACGGGGTCCTGGTGGTGCGGCACGACGTGGAGATCTCCGCGACGACCGATGTCGGCTCGCGCCCCGAATTCGCCGATCGCGCCACCACGAAGATGGTCGACGGCCACGAGAGCACCGGATGGTTCACCGACGACTTCGACCTGGCCGAGTTGACCACACTGCGCGCGGTGGAACGCCTGCCCGCGCTGCGCGGCCACCCGGACCCGCCGGCCGAGGAGTCGGGGGTGCTCACGTTCGCTCAGGTGCTGGCGCTGCGGGAATGGCTCTGCGAGAAGTACGAGCGGCCGGTGGGCATCGTCCCGGAGATCAAGCACCCGACGTACTTCCGGCGTCGTGGGGTGGATCAGGCGCGCGCCGTGATCGAGCTGCTGGACCGGTACGGGTTGGCCGTCGCCAGCGCCCCGGTCGCCCTCCAGTGCTTCGAACTGGGCACGCTGCTGCGCCTGCGCGAGGAACTCGGGTACCGCGGGGAGCTGATGTTCCTGACCACCGCCACCGGTGCGCCCTACGATCTGGTGCTCGCCGGGGAGCCCACGCGGTACGCCGACCTCACCAGCCGCGCGGGGCTGGAGCGCCTCGCGGCAGCCGGGATCGACGGGATCGGCCCCGACAAGGACCAGGTGATTCCGCGGCGGCCCGACGGGCGGCTCGGGGCCCCCACGTCACTGGTCCAGGACGCGCACGCGGCCGGCCTGTCGGTGACCCCATGGACCTTCCGCAACGAGAACGCGTTCCTGCCGCTGGACTACCGCGTGGGCCCTGACCCCGCCGGTCATGGCAGGGCCGCGGCGGAGGTCCTCGCCTACCTGCACGTCGGTGTCGACGGGTTCTTCACCGATCATCCCGATACCGGTGTGGCGGCCCGGGAGGCCGTGCGGGCCGGGTGAGCGGCGCGTCGACCGGCGGGCAGCCGCGGGGCGCTACGGTGGCGGTCATGGTGCCCGCTACCGGGACTGCGACGCTGCTCATCGTCCATCACACCGTCTCGCCTCGAACGCAGCGGATGCTCGACGCCGTCGTGTCCGGGGCCCGCGACGACGAGATCGAGGGCGTGCGGGTCGAGGTCAAGCCCGCGCTGCAGGCGGGAGTGGCCGACGTCCTGGCCGCCTCGGGGTTCGTGCTCGGCACGCCGGCGAACATCGGCTACATGTCAGGGGCGCTCAAGCACTTCTTCGACCAGGTGTATTACCCCTGTCGCGAACAGCGGGCCGGGTCGCCGTACGGGGTGTTCGTGCACGGCAATCTCGACCTCACCGGCTGCTTGCGGGCGTTGCGTACGTGCACCACCGGGATGAGGTGGGAACAGGCCTACGACGACGTCACCGTGCTGGGCGAGCCGACGCCGGAGGACCTGACCCGCTGCTGGGAGCTCGGCGCGACCCTGGCGGCCAGACTGATGCCCGGCTGAACGCACCCGCACGTGCGCCCAACCGGGCAGCGGCGCCCGCGGACAAGAGATCAGCCCGAGTCGCCCGCGTTGTTGCCGGAGGAGCCGGCGGTCACGTCGAGCAGCCGGTATTTCTCGGCGGCCTGATCGGGGACCTCGCCGGCCACCGCACCCTCGTCGGCCAACAGCTGCAGCGCACGCACCGCCATCGACGGACCGTCGATGTGGAAGAACCGCCGGGCCGCCGGTCGCGTGTCGGAGAAGCCGAAGCCGTCCGCGCCGAGCGAGGCGAAGCGGCCGGGCACCCACTGGGCGATCTGGTCCTGGACGGCCCTCATGTAGTCCGAGGTCGCCACCACCGGCCCGGGGGCATCCGTGAGCAGCCGGGTCACGTAGGGGACTCGTGGCTCCTGGTCGCGATGCAGGAAGTTGTGCTCATCGCATGCCAGGGCCTCCCGGCGCAGTTCCGACCAACTGGTCACCGACCACACGTCGGCGACCACGCCCCAGTCCTGACGCAGCAGCTCCTGCGCCTCCAACGCCCACGGCACGCCGACGCCACTAGCCAGCAGCTGCACCCGCGGGCAGTCCTGGACGTCCCGTCCCTCCGGCGGGGTGCCGTGAGCCAGCAGGTACATGCCGCGCAGGATGCCCTCGGTGTCGATCCCCTCGGGTTGGGCGGGCTGCACGATCGGCTCGTTGTAGACGGTCAGGTAGTACACGACGTTCTCGGGCTGGTCGCCGTACATCCGGGCCAGACCGTTCTCGACGATGTGGGCGATCTCGTACCCGAAGGCAGGGTCGTAGGTGACCACCGAGGGGACCGTCGAGGCCAGCAACGGGCTGTGGCCGTCGGCGTGCTGCAGGCCCTCGCCGGTCAGCGTGGTGCGGCCGGCGGTCGCCCCGATCAAGAACCCGCGGGCCATGGAGTCGGCGGCCGCCCAGATGCCGTCCCCGGTGCGCTGGAAACCGAACATCGAGTAGAAGACGTACACCGGCAACATCGGCACCCCATGGGTGGCGTACGACGTACCGGCCGCGGTGAAGGCGGCGATCGAACCGGCTTCGTTGATGCCCAGGTGCAGCATCTGGCCCTGCGGCGACTCCTTGTAGGCCAGCATCAATTCGGCGTCGACGCTGGTGTAGCCCTGACCGTGCGGGTTGTAGATCTTCGAGGTGGGGAAGAAACTGTCCATCCCGAACGTGCGCGCCTCATCGGGGATGATCGGAACCACCCGCTTGCCGAACTCCTTGTCGCGCATGAGCTCTTTGAGGAGGCGCACGAACGCCATCGTCGTGGCGACTTCCTGCTTCCCGGAACCCTTCTTCATCAGGGCGTACGCCGAGTGCTCGGGGAGGTGCGTGGAGTTCGCCTTCACCCGGCGTTGCGGGATGCTGCCGCCGAGCGCCGCCCGGCGCTCGAGCATGTACTGGATGCGCTCGTCGTCCTTGCCCGGGTGGTAGTACGGCGGGCGGTAGGGGTTTTCTTCGAGCTGTTCGTCGGAGATCTGGATGTGCAGCGTGTCGCGCAGATCCTTCAGGTCCTGCAGCTGCAGCTTCTTCATCTGGTGGGTGGCGTTGCGGCCGGCGAAGTGTTTACCGAGCGCGTAGCCCTTGATGGTGTGCGCCAGGATCACCGTCGGCTGACCGGTGTGCTTCGTGGCCCGCTCGTAGGCCGCGTACACCTTGCGGTAGTCGTGACCGCCGCGGGTGAGCCGCCACCAGATGTCGTCATCGGACCACTTCTCGACCAGCTTCCGGGTCCGCGGGTCACGGCCGAAGAAGTGTTCGCGGATGTAGGCCCCGTTGTTGGCGCGGAACGTCTGGTAGTCCCCGTCGCGAGTGGTGTTCATCAGGTGGATAAGCGCACCCTGGCTGTCCGCTGCCAGCAGCTCATCCCACCCGCGGCCCCAGATCACCTTGATGACGTTCCATCCGGCACCCCGGAAGAACGCCTCCAACTCCTGGATGATCTTGCCGTTGCCGCGCACCGGTCCATCGAGGCGTTGCAGGTTGCAGTTCACCACGAAGGTGAGGTTGTCGAGCTCCTCGAACGCGGCCAGCTGGAGCGCGCCGCGGGACTCGACCTCGTCCATCTCACCGTCCCCGAGGAACGCCCACACGCGCTGGTCGCTGGTGTCCTTCAGGCCGCGGTTGTGCAGGTAGCGGTTGAACTGGGCCTGATAGATGGCGTTGAGCGGCCCCAGCCCCATGGACACCGTGGGGAACTGCCAGAAGTCCGGCATCAGGCGCGGGTGCGGGTAGCTGGGCAGCGCCAGCGGCTTGCCGTCCACCAGGTGGGAGCGCTCCTGACGGAAGCCGTCCATCTGCGCCTCGGTGATCCGGCCCTCCAGGTACGCTCGGGCGTACATCCCCGGGGAGGCGTGACCCTGGAAGAAGATCTGGTCGCCGCCGCCGGGATGGTCCTGACCACGGAAGAAGTGGTTCATGCCCACCTCGTACAGGGTGGCCGAGGATGCGTAGCTGGAAATGTGCCCGCCCACCCCCAGCCCCGGGGCTTGGGCGCGATGCACCAGCATCGCGGCGTTCCAGCGGATCAGTCGGCGGAACGAGCGCTCGCTGTCCTCATCGCCGGGGAACCAGGGCTCGGCCTCGACGGGGATGGTGTTGATGTAATCGGTGACCGTGAGGGAGGGGACCCCTACCTGGTGTTCCCGGGCGTACTCCAGGAGCCGCAGCATCATGTAGCGGGCACGCTGTGGCCCCGACTCGGCGATCAGCCCCTGCATCGATTCGAGCCATTCCTGGGTCTCGTCCGGGTCGATGTCCGGGAATCGGCTCGGCAGACCGTTCACGATGGGTCCAGACTCCGGGTGTCGCACGACGGATCCTCTCTTCGCGGAACGGGGCGGGACGCAGTCCTTGCGTGGGCTGTGCGCGTTCCTACCGACATCCTCTCCCGCAACGTGCTCTAGGTCACCTTGACGACCATGACGTGGCCCCCCGGTCTTCGGACCGGGGCCTGCCGGCTCAGCTCATCCCCGTACGCCTGCCTGCAGGGCCACTGGGAGACGCGTGCATCCAGCACGGATTCCCCAGGGACGACCCCCTCCGAACGGTGTTTTCTCGGCGCGGCGGTAGCCGGGCGCTTGCAAACTGGCTGCGCAGACGCTGGACTATTGCGAACACTCTTCGGTGCCGCAGGTCGGTTCCTTACGTTGAAGGAGGTCACCCGCGTGGTTGCGACCGCGTCCCACGACAGCGCGGTGGGCAAGCTGGGCTTCGCCGCAGGCCAGGTCGTCATGGAACTCGGCTATGACGAGGACGTCGATGACGAACTCCGGGGACGGATCGAGGAGGCCATCGACGGGGAGCTTGAGGACGAGGACTTCGGGGATGTCGTCGACGCGGTGCTGCTCTGGTGGCGCGACGATGACGGTGACCTCACCGACGCCCTGGTCGACGCCCTGGCCACGCTGGAGGACCAGGGTTTCATCGCCTTGTTGACCCCGAAGGTCGGTCGTGCGGGAGAGGTGGACCCCAGCGACGTGGCCGAGGCCGCCGAGACCGCCGGACTCCATGCCTCGGCGAGCTTGAACTTGACTCCGCAGTGGTCGGCCACCCGCCTGGTGGCTCCGAAAACTGCACGTCGCTGACGTCCTCGGCAATCA
Source organism: Austwickia sp. (assembly GCA_016711265.1). GTDB lineage: Bacteria > Actinomycetota > Actinomycetes > Actinomycetales > Dermatophilaceae > JADJTI01. Next base: position 289,457 of record JADJTI010000001.1, read on the forward strand.
CGGCGACGACCCCGGTGGCCACTGCGGCGGTCGGCGTACGGGCAGGTGCGGTGCGCCGCAGCCCCGCCTGGCAGACTGGCGAACATGACCACAGCACCCCCGGCGATCGGCTCCGTCGCACCCGACTTCGTGCTGACCGACCAGAACGGTCGCCCGGTCCGGCTCCGCGACAAGCTGGCCGAGCGAGCGCTGCTGGTGGTGTTCTACCCCTTCGCCTTCTCGGGGATCTGCACAGGGGAACTGCAGGAGATCCGGGATCAGTTCGGCTCCTTCCAGAACGACCTGGTCGATGTCGTGGCCATCTCCTGCGACCCGATGTTCGCGTTGCGCGCCTGGGACGACAAAGAGGCGTATTTCTTCCCGCTGCTCTCGGACTTCTGGCCGCACGGGCAGGTGGCGCGGTCCTACGGGGTCTTCGAGGAGCAGGGTGGCTTCGCCCGCCGAGGGACCTTCCTGATCGCCCAGGACGGGACCATCGCGTGGTGCCTGGTCAACGAACCGGGTCGGCGCCGCGACTTCACCGGCTTCCACGCCACGCTCAGCCGCTGGCGCACCGCCGGTACGCCGTCCGGCTCGTGATCGGGTGGCGGTCACCCGTGACCGGGTCGGTGGCCAAGCTGCCACAATGAACCACCCACCCGCGCCGCCGGGTGAGGGACCTGCGCAGGTTCCACGGCGGCCGGTGAGGGCCTGTAGCTCAGTTGGTAGAGCACCGCGTTTACACCGCGGGTGTCGTCGGTTCGAGCCCGGCCGGGCCCACATGTCACCCTCGCCTGCCGCATGGCCGGACACCTCCACGACGCCGCGGCTGCGCGACGTCGTCCGCGTGCTGAACGACTTTTACCCGCCGCGGACGGCGCAGTCCTGGGATCGGGTGGGCCTGGTCACGGGCGACCTGGAGCAGTACGTCGGCTCGGTGCTGTTCGCGGTGGACCCCACCCTGGCCGTGATCGACGACGCGATCGCCGCCGGGGCCCAGGCTCTGGTCACGCATCATCCGTTGCTGCTGCGCGGCGTGCACTCCGCGGCGACCACCACCGCCAAGGGCAGGTGCCTGACCCGGCTGATCCGAGCCGACCTGGCGCTGCTGACCGCCCATACCAACGCCGATGTGGCCGACCCCGGTGTGTGCGACGCCCTGACCGCGGCCTTCGGGCTGGTCGAGGTGTCAGCGCTGCAGGTCGAGGAGGGGCAGCCGTTGGGGCGGGTCGGACGCCTGGGGGAGTCGATGTCGTTGCGCGATTTCGCGGCTCGGGTTGCCTCGAGCCTGCCGTCGGCTCCCGTCGGGATCCGGGTTTCCGGCCCGGCGCACGCACCGGTCAGCAGGGTGGCCGTTCTCGGCGGCGCCGGCGACGGACAGTTCGCCGCGGTCCGGGCCGCGGGCGCCGACGTATATGTGACCGCTGACCTGCGCCATCACCCGGCACTGGAGGCTCGAGAGGAGGCCGGCGGCGGGCCGCCGTACCTGATCGACGCCGGACACTGGGCCACCGAATGGCTGTGGCTCCAGGGGGCCGCGCAACGGCTGCAGGACGCGCTGGCGGCCGAGGGCCTGCACCTGGAGACCACCATCAGCACGAGGTGTACCGACCCCTGGAGTTTCGTGGTCGGGACCGGCCACGACGACACGGACCCGCGTACCGGTAGGACTCAGGAGGGCCAGAGCCGATGAAGGCGCATCCCAGCGATCAGTGGCGACTGTTGGACGTGCAGGCGTTGGACACCCGGCTCGGGCAATTGGCCCACCGGCGCTCCACCCTCCCGGCCCATGAGCGGGTCTCAGGCCTGCAGTCCCGCCGCACCGCCCTGCACCGAGACCTGGTGATGGCCACCACCGACTTGGCCGATCTGCAACGGGAGATCACCAAGGCCGAGGACGACGTCACGTTGGTGCGGGACCGGGCTGCACGCAACCAGAAGCGATTGGAGGCCGGCAACGGTCCACCGAAGGAACTGCAGGCCCTCCAGCACGAGTTGGCCTCGCTGGAACGCCGGCAGGCGGACCTGGAGGACGCGCAACTGGAGATCATGGAGCGGGCCGAGGAACTGCAGAACCGGGTGACCCGGCTGGATGGCGAACTGGGCCGCGCCGACGCCGAACTGACTTCCGCCGGCCAGGGTCGTGACCGGGAGCTTGCCGCCATCGATGACGAGGTCGAGCAGGTCCGACGGGAGCGCGCCCTGATCGTGCCTGGGCTGCCGGCTGACCTGTTGGCGCTCTACGAGAAGCTGCGCGAGCAGACCGGCGTCGGGGCTGCGCAGCTGCAGGAACAGCGCTGCGAGGGCTGCCGACTGCAACTGACCGGGGCGGATCTGGCGCGGATCGCCGCGGCGGACGAGCACGAGGTGTTGCGGTGCGAGGAGTGCCGGCGCATCCTCGTGCGGACCGCGGACTCCGGACGCTGAGCGCCGGTGACCGGATAGTGTCTGCACCCATCGCAGGGGTCGGCGGCAGCGACGACGGGCCTGCTCAGTTGATCATCGAGGCGGACGGTGGCTCACGGGGTAACCCCGGGGTCGCGGGGTACGGCGCGCTGGTCCGGGATCGCCGCAGCCGCCGGGTGCTCGCCGAACGCGCCGCACCGCTGGGAACCGCCAGCAACAACGTCGCCGAGTACGCCGGGCTCATCGCCGGCCTGGAACTCGCGGAGCGGCTGCTCGGGGACCAGGCGGGGGAGTTGGAGGTCCGGATGGACTCCAAGCTCGTCGTCGAGCAGATGAGCGGCCGCTGGAAGATCAAACACGAGGACATGCAGCGGCTGGCCGGCCAGGCCCAGGACACGCTGGCGCGCTTGTCCGCGAACGGGGTCACCTGTCGCTTCCAGTGGGTGCCGCGGGCCGAGAACTCCGCCGCGGACCGGCTCTCGAACATCGCGATGGACGGCACGACGATCGACCAGGTGCGGCTCGCCGAACCCGCCGAACCCGACGAACGCGACGAACCCGCCGAACGCGACGAACCCGCCGAACGCGACGAACCCGCCGAACGCGACGAACCCGCCGAACGCGACGAACCCGATGAGGCCTCCGACCTCCTGGTGGAGCCCGCCGCGGTACCGGAGCGCCCGCTGCCGACGGATCGAGCTCGTCCGCGGCCCCGCCCCGATGCTGGACCGGGGGTGCGCCTGGTGCTGGTCCGGCACGGAGTCACCGACAGCACCGCGGCCGGGCTGCTGGACGGCCGCGGGGGGCTGGACGCGCCGCTGAACGCCGAGGGCACCCGTCAGGCCCAGCTGATGGCCGGTGCGATCCGCGCCTTCCTGGGTCAGTGCCACCCCGTCGTGATCTCCTCCACGCTCCGTCGAGCCCACCAGAGCGCACAGTTCGTGGCCGGGGCGTTCGGCGTCGGCGTCGTGGTCGACGGCGACTGGGATGAGCTGCATTTCGGCGACTGGAACGGCACCAGCATGCGGGAGCTGTGGGCGCGGGACGCCGCTGGTCTGCGCGCCCTCCTCCAGGACCCCGACAGTCGCCGCCCCGGCGGGGAATCCCGGGTCGACCTGTCGGTGCGCGTCGCTCGAGGCCTGGAGGCGGCGGTGGCCGCCGGCCACCGGGAGGGGGCCCCCGTGGTGGTTCTCACCCACCGGGGGGCGCTGGTAGCGGCGCTGGCCGCCTTGCTGGGGATCGACGTACGGGCCGCCGGCGCTTTGGACACCGGCCCCGCCTCGCTGACCTCGGTCAGGCGTTGGTCAGATGGCGAAGTGCTGGTCGAGTTCGTGAACGACCGGAGTCATCTTCGCGGGGAGTGACATCCAGGAGCCATTCCCGGACGCCCCGGTCGCGGCGGCTCAGCTGTACGTCGAAATGACGCGCCAGGTAGTCCCGGAGATCCTGCGGGCTCTGGGCGTCCACGAGGTCCTCGATCAGATGCCGGGTCAGCTGCCCGTGCACCTGCTTGGCGCTCGCGGCAGAACCATTCACCCGGACCTTGACCCACTGCAATGCCAGGCTGCCCCGCGGGGACCAGGCGGTGGCGTCGACGCCGGAGCGGCAGTCCACCAGCAACCCGGCCCCGATCGCGGTCGGCAGCACGTGGCCCAGGGGTTCGCGCCAGCGGTTCGCCAGCGGGGCCACGTGCGGCAGGGGGGAGTTCATCGACAGCCGGTACGGCGCGATCCGGTCCGAGGGGCGCAGGGCGCCGTAGAGCGGGGACTGGATGACGATCCAGTGGTTGGCCCGTCGGCGGGCCAGCCCGGTCAACGAGGGCAGGTCCAGGCAGCGGTACAGGGTGCCGATGTACAGATCGCGTGCCAGCATCGCCGGGTCGGTGAGCAGTCGAGTGTTGCCCGCGACCTCGGCCGCCAAGGCGGGGCTGATGCGCAGCGTGGCGGTCGCGTACGGTTCCGCGGACTCGGCGATCAGGACCTCCGCGATCAGTGATCGCGTGGGCGTCAACGCCGGAAAGGACAGATCCGGCAGCGACATGGCTCGACCGGAGGGGTGGCGGTGCATCGTCTGCGAGGACGGCAGCAGGATCAACACACTTTAGGTTATGACAATTCCCGAGCGGACGGCAGACAGCTGTCGCAGTCGATGTGTCCCGCCGGCCCGGTCACCCTCGTCGCCGCACGCGACCGCGGCGAGGGTGACCGGGCGCGTACATTGACGCCATGACGAGTCGCCGGCTCACGCTGAGCGGGGATGCGCGCAGCGACGCCTTGAGCGCCGCGTTCGCCGCGATCCGCCGTGAGAACCGGGTGACCGAGGCATTTTCCGACGAGGTGGAACGCGAGGCCGCCGCCGCCTGCGCCCCGGGAGCCTGGGAGGCGACTGCGCGGGACTGCACGTCCCTGCCGATGTTCACCATCGATCCTCCAGGGAGCATGGACCTGGACCAGGCCATCTACCTGGAGCGCACCCCTGCTGCGGTGGCCGGGGCGGCGCAGGGTTTCCGGCTCCGGTATGCGATCGCCGACGTTGCGTCCTTCGTGGCGCCCGGCGGGCGGGTCGATGCGGAGGCACGTTCCCGCGGGTGCACCATCTACCTGCCCGACGGCCGGGTCCCGCTGCACCCACCGGTGCTCTCCGAAGGCGCCGCGAGCCTGCTCCCCGGTCAGGACCGGCCGGCGTACCTGTGGGATCTGCTGTTCGACGCCGACGCCCAACTCCTCCAGACCCAGGTGTACCGAGCCCGGGTGCGCAGCCGGGCGCGGCTGGACTACGCCCAGGCGCAACGGGACCTGGACGCCGGCCGGGCCCATCCCGGGCTGGAGGTGCTGGCCGAGTTCGGCCGGCTACGTGGTGTGGCTGAACTGGCCAGGGGTGGCGCCAGCCTGCCCAAGCCCGAGCAGGAGGTGCTGGTCGAGGCCGGCGCCTACCGACTGCGTTTCCGTCCCGGGGTACCGCTGGAGGACAACAACGCCCAGGTGTCGCTGGCCACCGGGATGGCCGCGGCGCAATTGATGCTGTCCGCCGGGGTAGGCATCGTCCGCACCATGCCGGCGCCGGCTCCGCAGGCCCTGACCCGGCTGCGCCGACAGGCCGCCGCCCGCGGGGTGCCCTGGCCCGAACAGCTGCCGTACGGGGCGTTCCTGCGCACCCTGGACCGCACGGATCCGGCGCACCTGGCCGTCATTCACGCAGCCACGGGACTCTTCCGGGGAGCCGGGTACCAGGCCTTCGACGCCGCCGCCGGTACGCCGCCGCCGCCGGCGCCGGACTGCGAGCACGCCGCGTTGGCGGCCCCCTACGCCCACGTGACCGCGCCGCTGCGCCGCCTGGTCGACCGTTTCGCCCTGGCGGTCTGCACCGCTGTCTGCGCGGGCCAGGAGGTGCCCGATTGGGCCCGGCAGGCTCTGCCGACGCTGCCCGACATCATGCGGGAGCGCGATCAGCTGGCCGCATCCGTGGAACGCGGCGCCCTGGATGCGGTCGAGGCCGCGACCCTGGCGAACCGGATCGGGGAGGTCTTCACGGTGACGGTCCTGGACTCCCGGCCCGGCCGCGACGCCCCATCGACCGATCCCGGCTCGGCGGGGTCACCGTTGCGGATCATGGTGGCCGAACCGGCGGTGGAAGCCGTCTGCGACGGCGACGCGGAGCCGGGCAGCCAGATCCAGGCGCGGGTGATCGAGGCGGACATCGCCACCCGCCGAGTCCGGTTCGCGCAGGTGGGGGAGGGCGCCGGATGAGCGACGGGCCGGCCCCGGTGGCCAAGGGCTCGGATCTGCCCGGTACGCCGGCGCGCGCGACCCCGCCCGATGCCCGCGCCCGCGCCCGCGAGCTGCCGCCCGGGGGAGCGCCCACGGTGGTCGCCACCGATCTGGACGGGACGCTGCTGCGCAGCGATGGCGCCTTGTCCGCGCGTACCGAGCAGGTGCTGCGGCACGCCTGCGGTGTGGGAATGCGGGTGATCTTCGTGACGGCTCGTCCGCCCCGGTGGGTGGATCACTTCGCCGATGTCGCAGGCACCGACGGCATCATCCTGTGCGCCAACGGGGCGTTCGTGTACGACGTCCGGTCGCGTCAGGTGGTGGAGGAGCACACCATGGCCGAGGAGGTCGTCCGGCCGATTCTGGCGGAGCTGCGCCGGGAACTGCCGGGCATCGTCTTCGGGATGGAGCGGGTGGACGGCCTCGTCTTGGAACCGGGGTTCGAGGCCCAATACGCCCCGGCGGGCACGCGACGAGGTCGTGCCGAAGACCTGTTCGACCGGCTGCCGGGCAAGCTGTTGGCCCGGTGTTCCCGGATGCCGGCCGAGGAGTTCCATCGCCGAATCGAGGAGGTCCTCGGCGATCGGTTGCGGCACTCGTTCTCAGGGGCGGTGGGCCTGGCGGAGATCGGCGCCCCGGACGTGACCAAGGCGGCGGCGCTGGATCGCTGGACCGTCGAGCACGGCTACACCGCGGCCCAGGTGTGGGCGTTCGGGGACATGCCCAACGACCTGCCGATGCTGCGGTGGGCCGGCGCCGGGGTCGCCGTCGCCAATGCCCATCGTCGGGTGATTGACGAGGCCGACCTGGTGTGTCCCAGCAATGACGAGGACGGCGTCGCCCAGGTCGTCGGACTGTTGACCAGGGCCCCCCTGTCGCTGCGCAACCGCGGACCGCTGACCTGAGCCCGGGCGGCTGGGTTAGGCTGGCGGGGCGGATGAGTCGGCCAGGCGGTCGCGTCGGCGTCGGCTGACCCTCGGGCGGTCCGGTGCCGCCGAGGAACGTCCGGGCTCCACAGGGCAAGGTGGTGGCTAACGGCCACCCGGGGTGACCCGCGGGACAGTGCCACAGAAAACAGACCGCCCGCGTGCGGTCCTTCGGGGCCGGGCGGCGACGGGTAAGGGTGAAACGGTGCGTGTAAGAGACCACCAGCGCGCCAGGTGACTGGCGCGGCTCGGTAAACCCCACCTGGAGCAAGACCGAACAGCACACGTTCGAGGGCGGCCCGCCCGAGTGTGCGGGTAGGTCGCTAGAGGTGGCTGGCAACAGTCACCCGAGATGGATGACCGCTCAACGACAGAACCCGGCGTATCGGTCGACTCATCCGCCCCGCCGGGGTGCGCGTGCGTCGTGGTGCGATACGCCGGGTTCACCGGGCGTGGTGTGGGTGCTGCCCGGGCCCTGCCGTCAGTGCGCTGCTATCCCGCGCAGCGGGACCGTAGCCGGTGGATGCGGTGCGCCGACCAGTGTGCCTGACCAGCATGCGCGCGGTGTTCGTACCGGGATTCGGTGCTGGGCCGGTCGCCGAGGGTGATAGCGCGCAAATCTGCGGCCGGGATCCACTCTTGTTCCGGCACGTTGCGGCTGTCATAGCAGTCCGGGCAGTCCATCGAGCAGCGGGTGTGCTCCACGGCGCGGACGCAGTTCATGCACGACCACCCGCGGCAGGTGCTGCACGTGGTGGTCAACGGGTTGTTCTGCTGTGCTGTCATCGGACCGTTCTCCCCTGTCGGTCGCATGTGCATTACAAGGTCGAGCTGCAGAGCCCGATCGGCCGGTTCTGATCCTCATCGAGTGCCGGACGGTCGGTCGTTCAATACGACCGTGCATTACGTCAGGTCGCCGCGCAAGCGTCCTCGTCGCCGTCCGTGTCGGCGTACATCCGGTGTGAATGGCAATCGCGTTGTCCACCAGTGCGTTCAATGTGAACGGCAACCGACCTGAGTAAAGAGAAGTTAAAGAACTCCTCCGGAAAGTCCAAATTATGAGACCGCCGATGCCCCGGATAACCGACCGAACGGGCTACCAGGACACGTGCCGAGGCCGCCCCTCGTCGTACCCGGCGGTGGATTGGACACCGATCACGGCCCGGCTGTGGAACTCACCCAGGGTCGCCGCACCGGCGTACGTCAGTGCGCTGCGCACCCCGGAGATGATCTGGTCGATGAGGTCTTCGACGCCGGGTCGGTCGGGGTCGAGGTACATCCGCGAGGAGCTGATGCCCTCCTCGAAGAGGCTCGATCGGGCCCGGGCGAAGGTGGACTGCTCACGGGTGCGGGCCCGCACCGCGCGCGCCGACGCCATCCCGAACGACTCCTTGTAGCGCTTGCCGTCGGCGTCGCGCATCAGATCCCCGGGGCTCTCCCAGGTGCCCGCGAACCACGAGCCGATCATCACGCTGCTCGCGCCGGCCGCCAGCCCGAGGGCAACGTCCCGGGGGTACTTCACGCCGCCGTCGGCCCACACCCCGGCCCCTTCGTCCTTGGCTGCGACCGCGCACTCCAGCGCCGCCGAGAACTGGGGCCGACCGACCCCGGTCATCATGCGCGTGGTACACATCGCCCCCGGTCCCACCCCGACCTTGACGATGTCCGCGCCGGCCTGGGCGAGCTCCCGGGCTCCGTCGGCGGACACCACGTTGCCGGCGACCACCGGGACCCGGTGACCGGTCTCGCGCCGGTGGGCGTCGCGGGCCGCCACCGCGGCGGTCAGGGCCTCGAACATCCGCTCCTGGTGGCCGTGGGCGGTGTCCACGACCAGCACGTCCGCGCCGTACGACAGGACCCGCGCGGCCTTGTTCCCGACGTCACCGTTGATCCCGACCGCGGCGCCGACCATGAGGCGCCCGCTGCCGTCCTGGGTGGGCTGGTACATCGAGGACCGCACGATGCCCCGCCGGGTCAGTACGCCGACCAGCCGGTCCCCGTCGACCACGGGGGCCAACACCAGGTGGTGGCCGGTGAGTTCGTCGAACGCCGCCCGCAGATCCACATCGGCGGGAAGCGTCAGCAGGTCCGTCGTCATCACTTCGGCGGCGGTGGCATACCGGTCGACGTCCTCGACGTCGCGCTCGGTGATCAGCCCGACCGGCCGGTCGTCGTCCACGACCACGGCGGCCCGGTGCGCCCGCTTGCTCATCAGGCTGAGCACCTCGGCGACCGGCGCGTCAGGTGAGACCGTGATCGGCGTCTCGAACACCGGGTGCGCGGACTTGACCCGGCGAATCGTCCGCTCCAGCGCCGCCGGCGCCACGTCCTGCGGCAGGATCGCCAAGGACCCCCGCCGCGCCACCGTCTCGGCCATCCGGCGGCCGGCAACGGCCGTCATGTTGGAGACCACGATCGGGATGGTCGTGCCCACCCGGTCGGGAGGGGTCAGGTCCACGTCGAGCCGGGAGCCCACGCAGGAGCGCGAGGGCACCATGAACACGTCGTTGTACGTCAGGTCATGAGCCGGCCGCTGACCGTTGAGGAACTCCATAGCCTCGATCGTAGGTAGCGCGCCGATCCCGGCCCAGCCGACCGCTGCCGGGCGCGCCCTGGGCCCCGGCACCGGGCGCGCCCTGGGCCCCGGCACCGGGCGCGGGCGGCGCGGGCAGGTGTCGGCTAGCGTTGCGCCATGCTCGTGACCCATCTTGGCCATTCGTGTCTCCTGGTGGAGATGGCCGATCAACGCATCCTGCTGGACCCGGGCGGCTTCACCCCCGGGTTCGAGACGGTGCGGGATCTGAGCGCCATCATCGTCACCCACCAGCACCCCGACCACCTCGACCGCGAGCGCCTGCCGCGCCTGCGTCAGGGCAACCCGGCGGCCCGACTCATCGTCGAATCGATGACCCATGAGATCCTGAGCGGCGCCGGCGTGGAGGCCGAAGAGCTGCGCAGCGGCACGTCGATCACCCTGGGGGAGGTCCAGCTCGATCCCGTCGGGACCCACCACGCGGTCATCCATGCCGACATCCCTCGCATCGACAACACGGGCGTGGTGTTGCGGGCCGCCGGGGAGCCGTCGCTGTTCCACCCCGGCGACGCCCTGGACGCCGAGCCGGGCCCCGTCGACATCCTCTGCGTGCCGATCAACGCCCCGTGGTGCGCCATGAAGGAGACGGTCGACTTCGTCCGCCGGATCGCGCCTCGGGTGTTCGTCCCGATCCACGACGGGCTGCTGCAGCCCCGGGGCCGATCGCTGTATCTGACGCAGATCGACAACCTGGCCGGGGCCGAGATTCGGGCCGCCGACCTGGCGGGTGCAGGAGCGGTCGATCCGGCCGCCGACTGAGGGTCAGCGGCGGGCCTCGTCCGTGGCCTGACGGGCAGCGCCCACGATCCCGCCGTCGTTGCGCAGCTTCGCCGGCACGATCGGGGTACGCAGCTGGAGCAGCGGCAAGAACTTCTCCGCCTTCTTGCTGACGCCCCCGCCGACGACGATCAGGTCGGGCCAGAACAGGTTCTCCACGTGCGAGAAGTACCGTTGGAGACGCTGCGCCCAGTCCTGCCAGGACAGCTCTTCGCGCTCCCGGGCGGCGGCCGCGGCCCGGGTCTCGGCGTCGACACCGTCGATCTCCAGGTGCCCCAGCTCGGTGTTGGGCACCAGCGTGCCGTCCACCAGCAACACCGTGCCGATCCCGGTGCCGAGCGTGGCGACCAGGACCGTTCCCTGCACGTCGCGGGCGGCGCCGTACCGAAGTTCGGCGACGCCCGCAGCGTCGGCGTCGTTCAGGACGGTGACCGGTCGGCCGAGGCGGGCCGAGAGCGCCGCGCGGGCATCGAAGTCCAGCCATCCCTGGTCGATGTTGGCGGCGCTGCGCACCACCCCGTGGGTCACCACACCGGGAATGGTCACCCCCATCGGGCTGTCCCCGCTGACCTTCCTGAAGCGGTCGGCGATCTCGGCGACCACCTCGATCACCGCCTCCGGGGTGGAGTGCTCCGGGGTAGGGATCCGCACGCGGTCGTCGGCAAAGGCACCAGCCGCCAGGTCCACCGGGGCGCCCTTGATGCCGCTGCCGCCGATGTCGATGCCGAGGGGGAACGTTGTGCCCTGTGCCACGGGAGGCTCCTGTTCAGTGACGAGTGGTTTGCGTGAGTCGCGGGTTCGCTAGGGGAGGGTGAGGATCTCCGCTCCGGTGGCGGTGATCAGGATCGTGTGTTCGAACTGGGCGGTGCGTGAGCCGTCTTCGGTGACCACCGTCCACCCGTCGTCCCAGCTGCGGCATGCCGCCGATCCGAGGGTCAGCATGGGTTCGATGGTGAACGTCATCCCGGGCTCGATCAGCCGGTCGTATCCGGGCGCGGCGTCGTAGTGGGGGATGATCAGGCCGGAATGGAACGCCGAGCCGATGCCGTGCCCCGTGTACTCGCGGACCACGCCGTACCCGAAACGACGCGCGTAGCTCTCGATGACCCGGCCGATGACGTTGATCGGGCGGCCGGGCGCCGCGGCCCTGATGCCGCGCATCATCGCCTCGCGGGTGCGTTCGATCAACAGCCGGGAGGCCTCCTCGACGGTGCCGACCGGAAACGTCGCGTTGGTGTCGCCGTGGACTCCGTCGAGGTAGGCCGTGATGTCGAGGTTGACGATGTCGCCGTCCTCCAGCGGCCGCCCATCGGGGATGCCGTGACAGACCACCTCGTTGACCGACGTACACAACGACTTGGGGAAGCCGCGGTAGCCCAACGTCGAGGGGTACGCGCCGTGAGACAGGAGGAACTCGTGGGTGACCCGGTCGAGCTCGTCGGTCGTCACCCCCGGCGCGATGATCGCCGCCGCCGCCTGCAGGGCGGCGGCCGCCAACGACCCGGCGCGCCGCATCGCTTCGATCGTCGCCTCATCCTGCACGTCAGAGCCGGTGTACGGCGTCGGCGCCGGTCGGTCGACGTACTCCGGGCGGCGGATCGAGGCCGGCACGCTCCGGCGCGGACCGACGACGCCGGGGGTTAGGGGAGAAGGCATGGGGGTGAGTCTAAGTGGGCGTGCTTGCCGGTCGCCGCGCACCGGCATGAAGGTGGGTAGCGTAGGGCTGCGGAGCGGGTGCCGTTCACGGCGGGAAGGCGGACACGATGGCGTACTGGTACAACATCACGACAGGGGCGGTCGAAGACGACCGAGACCACGCCAGCAAGGACAACCTGATGGGCCCCTACCCGACGCGGGAAGCGGCCGCGGCCGCGTTGCAAACCGCCCGAGAGAAGACCGAGGCCTGGGACGAGGAAGACCGTCGCGAGCGCGACGAATGAGATTCGGTGGCGGGGTCCGCACGCAGGGCCCCCGCCGCCGAATCCGTCAGCGCGTGAAACTCGCTAGACCTGCGTCATCCGGTGCATCGCCGCGTCCCAGCGCGCCACGAGCGCCTCGCGGTCCATCTCCGGAGTCAGGTGTTCATGGCGCAGGGTGAGCAGGGTGCCCTCGCCTTCTGTGCGCATCTGCAGGTCGACCACGGTCGCCGGAGCCTGGTCGTCGGCGTGCCAGGAGACCCGCACCTGTTGCTCGGGATGGTAACTGCGGGTAACCCCACGAGTGCCGTCGCTTGCATGCCACGGGTCGCCCTTCGCGCCGAGCATCGCACCCTCGCCGAGGAGGGCCTCGATTCCGTCGCGTTGGGTCAGGCGGACCCACACCTCGCTGAGGGGCCGAGGCACGTGCTGCACGACCTCGATGGCATCTGCGGTTTGTGCGGCGGCTTCGACCTCCGCCTCGTGGGGAACGGTCATAGCGTCTCCTCGGATCGGTCCGCCGAGAGGATCCCCGGCGGGAACAGCTCGTCCTCTCACCTCACCACCTCCGTGGACTTTGCACAATGATCCAGGCCTCTTTGCGGAACGCTTTCCCGCGCTGGCTGCAGCCTTGTGAGCACCTCCACAGGCCCGCTACGTAACCCCACCGAAACATGGGTACGGCAGGATCGAGGGATGGACCGGCAACAGGAGTTCGTGCTGCGCACCATCGAAGAACGCGATGTCCGCTTCGTCCGGTTGTGGTTCACCGATGTGCTGGGCACCCTGAAGTCCGTGGCGGTCGCTCCGACCGAGTTGGAGGGCGCCTTCGAGGAGGGTCTGGGGTTCGACGGCAGCGCGATCCAGGGCTTCGTACGGGTGACCGAGTCGGACATGCTGGCGAAACCGGATCCGAGCACGTTCCAGATTCTGCCGTGGCGTGACGATCCGCCGGGGACTGCCAGGATGTTCTGCGACCTGCTGATGCCCGACGGGTCGCCCAGCTATGCCGATCCCCGCTGGGTGCTGCGGCGCACCCTGGCCCGGGCCGCGGACCTCGGCTTCAGCTTCTACACCCACCCTGAGATCGAGTTCTTCCTGTTCGAGAACCCGATCACCCCCGGCCAGGAGCCCACCCCGATCGACCAGGCCGGCTACTTCGATCACGTCGCGCACGGCACGGCACAGGACTTCCGGCGCAAGGCGATCACCATGCTGGAGAACATGGGCATCTCCGTGGAGTTCAGCCACCACGAGGGCGCCCCCGGCCAGAACGAGATCGACCTGCGGTACGCCGACGCGCTGTCCACCGCGGACAACATCATGACGTTCCGCACGGTGATCAAGGAGGTGGCCCTGACCCAGGGCGTGTTCGCCTCCTTCATGCCCAAGCCGTTGACCGGATACCCGGGGTCGGGGATGCACACCCACCTGTCCCTGTTCGAGGGCGACCAGAACGCCTTCCACGAGGCGGGGGCGCCGTACCAGCTCAGCAAGGTGGCGCGCTGGTTCATCGCCGGCCTGATGCGCCACGGCGGGGAGATCACCGCTGTGACCAACCAGTGGGTGAACTCCTACAAGCGGCTCTGGGGTGGTGGGGAGGCGCCGGCGTACATCAGCTGGGGTCACAACAACGGCAGCGCCATGGTCCGGGTGCCGATGTACAAGCCACTGAAGGAGAACAGCACCCGCATCGAGCTGCGCACCCCCGACCCGGCCTGCAATCCCTACCTCGCCTACGCCGTGATCCTCGCCGCCGGCTTGAAGGGCATCGAGGAGCAGTACGAACTGCCCGATGAGACGACCGACGACGTGGAGAGCCTGACCGAACACGAACGCCGAGCCCTGGGCATCGAACCGCTACCGGGCTCGTTGTCCGACGCGTGCCGGCTGATGGAGGAGTCCGAGCTGGTCGCCGAGACCTTGGGGGAGCACGTGTTCGACTTCTTCCTGCGCAACAAGCGCAATGAATGGGCGGACTACCGGGCCCGGGTCACACCCTTCGAGCTCGAACGTCACCTGCCCGTGCTGTGAGCCGGCGGTGAGACCCCTTGGCCGGCCCAGCGATCGGGCCCGGGAGCGCCACCGTGAGGCCGGTGTCGCCGGCTCCGCCGCCGCGCTGGCCCGCTGGGGCTTCTGCGAACTGCGTCGCGCCGCCACCCTGTTGGAGTCGCCGGAACTGCGGGGACTGATCGACCTCGACGACGCCAGCGGGGTGCTGGCCGCGCTGGCGAACACCGCAGACCCCGACCAGGCGCTGGTGGCGCTCGTGCGGCTGCTGGAAGCGGCCGAGGCTGCGGCGCCCGGTGGTGCGGGCGCCGCCGACCCGGTGAGCATCCGCCCCGTGCTGGCCGGCGGGGGAGCCGTCCGGGACCGGCTGCTGGGCGTCCTCGGCGGATCGCAGGCGCTCGGCGATCAACTGGTGCGTCACCCGCAGCAATGGCGCGCGGCCGGACTGCCGGACCACTCCCACGGGTCGGTCGGCCCGAGCGCCGGCGAGCTGACCGCGTCCGCCCGCGCCGAGGCGATCCTGGCGGCGGTCGACCCGGACGTCCGAGGCGAGCTGTCGGCGTACGACGCGCTGCGGGTCGCCTACCGCGAGCAGATCCTGGGGATCGCGGCGCTGGATCTGACGGCACCGGATCCGCTGGCGATCCTGCCCGCCACGGCCCGTTCGCTGGCGGACCTGGCCGTGGCGGCACTGCAAGGGGCGCTGCGCATCGCCGCCGAAGAGCTTCCCGACGATGCGGCCCAGACCCGGTTGGCCGTCATCGGGATGGGCAAATGCGGCGGCGGGGAACTGAACTACGTCTCCGACGTCGACGTCATCTTCGTCGCTGAGCCCCCACCCGGCGTACCGGAGGCGGAGGCCCTGGCAGCCGCCACGCACCTGGCGGGCGCACTCATGCGGGCCTGCTCAGCGAGCACCGCCGAGGGCACGCTGTGGCCGGTGGACGCCGCGCTGCGCCCCGAGGGCAAACAGGGACCGCTGGTGCGGACGGTCGCCAGCCACCGCCAGTACTACGAGCGCTGGGCTAAGACCTGGGAGTTCCAGGCGCTGCTCAAGGCCCGGGTGGTCGCGGGCGATGCCGAGGTGGGGCAGGCCTACCTCGATGCGGTGCAGCCGCTGGTGTGGCAGGCCTGCGCCCGAGAGCGGTTCGTCGAGGATGTCCAGGCGATGCGCCGTCGAGTCGAGCAGAACGTCCCGGCGGCAGAAGCCAAACGCCAGCTCAAACTGGGCCCCGGCGGCCTGCGGGACGTCGAGTTCTCGGTCCAGCTCCTGCAGCTCGTGCACGGCCGCACCGATGAGACGCTGCGCTCGCCGACCACCCTGGAGGCGTTGGCCAATCTCGCCGCCGGCGGGTACATCGGACGCGATGACGCGGCCGAACTCGACCTGTCCTACCGGCTGTTCCGGTGCCTGGAACACCGCATCCAACTCTCCCGGATGCGCCGTACGCACCTGATCCCCACCACGGAGGCCGAGCGTCGACGGCTCGGCCGGGCCATGGGATACCGCGCGGATCCGGCGGTCGAGGTGATCGGCCAATGGCAGGCGCACGCCGTCCAGGTCCGCCGGCTGCACGAGCGGCTCTTCTATCGCCCGCTGCTGTCCGCAGCCGCTCAGCTGTCCAGCGACGACGTCCGCCTGACCCCGGAAGCGGCCCGCGCCCGCCTGGCGGCGCTCGGTTTCGCCGACCCGGCAGGAGCGATGCGCCACCTCGGGTCGTTGACGGCTGGGTATAGCCGCACGGCGGCCATGCAGCGCACCCTGCTCCCGGTGATGCTCGGCTGGTTCGCGCAGGAAGCGGACCCCGACGCCGGGCTGCTGTCGTTCCGGCGGGTCAGCGACAGCCTCGGCAGCACGCACTGGTACCTGAAGATGCTCCGGGACGAGGGACACGCGGCCCAATGGATGGCCCGCGTCCTGGCCCGCAGCCGGTACGCCGCCGATCTGCTGGAACGGGGTCCGGAGTCGGCGCAGATCCTCGGAGCGCGCGGGGGCGTTGAGCCCCGGGACCGGAGCGCGGTGCTGGCCACGATGCGCGCGGCGATCCGCCGCCGGGAATCCCCGCAGGAGGCCTGGTCCGCGGTATCGGGTCTGCGTCGTGAGGAGCTGTTCCGGATCGCCGTGGCGGACCTGGCCGCGGGTGCCGACCTGGACGCCGTGAGCACCGCGCTGACCGACCTCACCGAAGCCACCCTGGAGTCCGCACTCCAGGTGGCCACCGCGACGGTGGCCGCGGACCGGGCGCGGCGCGGGGAGCCGCTGCCGGCCGTCGATCTCGCGGTGATCGGGATGGGCCGGCTCGGCGGCCGGGAGTGCGGCTACGCCTCCGACGCCGACGTGATGTTCGTGTATCAACCCCACGGGGACCCCGAGGCCGATCACGATCCGGAGGTGGCCGGCGCGGCCCTGGCCATCGTCCAGGAGTTCCTGCGGCTGTTCGGCAAGGGCGCATCGGGTCCGGTGCTGGAGGTCGACGCGGACCTGCGCCCGGAGGGCAAGTCCGGGCCGCTGGTGCGCAGCCTCTCGGCGTACCGCACCTACTACGCGCGGTGGTCGGGCAGTTGGGAAGCGCAGGCGTTGCTGCGGGCCCGGCCGGTGGCGGGCGACCCCGCCCTTGGTGAGGCGCTGATGGCGATCGTCGATCCCGTGCGATATCCGGTCGGCGGCCTGGCCCCGGCGGCGGTCAAGGAGATCCGCCGGCTGAAGGCGCGGATGGAGTCCGAGCGGCTGCCGCGCGGTGCGGACCCGGCGACCCACCTCAAGCTGGGGCCGGGTGCCCTGTCCGACGTCGAATGGACCGTGCAGCTGCTCCAGCTGCAGCATGCCGGTGACGTGCCGGCCCTGCGCACCACGCAGACCTTGCCGGCCTTGCAGGTCGCGGTGGCGCAGGGTCTGGTCGACGACGCCGACGCGCAGATCCTGGCCCACGCCTGGCGGTTCGCCTCGCAGCTGCGCAACGCCATCGTGCTGTGGCGGGGCAAGGCCGCCGAATCGCTCCCGAAGGACGTCCGCGACGCCGAGGGTGTCTACCGGATCGTCGGGGGGGCGCCGGGTACCGGCGCCACGCTGACCGAGCAGTACCGCAAGGCCGCGCGCCGGTCCCGTCAGGTGACGGAGCGGCTGTTCTATGGTGGGTCGCTGCGATGAAACCCGTGCCCTCAGAGCACCCCATCCGGGTGTTCCTGCTCGATGATCACGAGATCGTTCGACGCGGCCTGAGGGAACTGCTCTCCCTGGAGGCCGACATTGAGGTCGTCGGGGAATCCGGTTCCGCGGAGGAAGCCATCCGCCGGATCCCGGCGCTGCGCCCGGCCGTCGCCATCCTCGACGCCCGGCTTCCGGACGGATCGGGCATCGAGGTCTGCCGACAGGTGCGCGCCCAGGACCCCGCCATCGCCGGCCTCATCCTGACCTCGTACGACGACGAGCAGGCCCTGACCGCCGCGGTGCTCGCCGGCGCCGCGGGATACCTGCTCAAAGACATCCAAGGCACCGACCTCGTCGCCACGATCCGCGCGGTCGCCTCCGGGGCGCAACTGTTGGCCCCCCAGGAGGTCGAGGCGCTCCAGGAGTCGCTGGCGGCCGCGGCCCCGGTGGACCCCCGGTTGCGCAGCCTGACCCCCCAGGAAAGACGGATCCTCATCCTGGTCGCCAAGGGGCTCACCAACCGGCAGATCGGTGGCGAGCTCTTCCTGGCCGAGAAGACGGTCAAGAACTACATCACGGCCGTGCTGGCCAAGTTGGGCATGGAACGTCGCACGCAGGCGGCGGTGTTCGCCGCCGAGCACGAGGACGAACTCGGCGACCGTCGGCCGCCGACCCGTTGACCCGCTGGTCATATCGTGGACGCCCGGTGGGCTCGTCAGGCCGCTGACCTCACCGGACCCACGTCGGGGACCTTGGGCCCTGGACCGCGCGCGGTGCGGGGGCCACGCTTGAGATCATGACCGGCGCTCCCCTAGGCAATGGAGGGACCGCCCGTCAGTCACCCACGACGCCGGATGTGGTGGCCGGCATGCCGTTCGGTCCGCTGGCACCCTCGGTGGCGCGGGCGGCGGTGCACGAGGCGGTCCGGTACGGCGCACGCGTCCGGTTCCTGCAGGTGTTGCAGGCCGGAACCAGTGATCAGGCGCGTGCCGGCGCCGACGACCAGACGTTCTCCGCGGCGCTGCGGGCGCTGCGGGAGGCGCCCAGGGTCCGGGTAGCTTTCGAGACCGTGGTGGGCGAGGCCGAGCAGATCTTCGTCGAGCGCAGCCGTGAGGCTGTGGTGCTCGTGGTCGCTGGCGGATCGCCCGCGCAGGACGCGGGGGAGGACCGGTTCGGTGCCGGGGCGATCGCGGAGTACTGCCTCGGGCACGCCGGCTGCCCGGTCCTCGTGGTCGAGCGCTGAGGTGAACCAGGCGGCGGAAGCGGGCCCGGCGACCGGGCTGCCCGGCTCTGCCGGCCCGCGGTCCTCGGCGCTGGACCTGGAGGATCTGCTGGGCGAGATCCGCCGCCGGGCCGCCGGGGCCCAAGCTCTGCAGGACCGGATGTCAGGCCTGTTGGACGCCGTCGTGGCGATGAGCGCGGACCTGGATGTGGCGACCGTGCTGGCTCGGGTGGTGGAGTCGGCGTGCAAGGTGGGTCGCTGCCGGTGCGGCACGCTCGGGGTTCTGGACGAATTGTCCGGTCAGATCGTCGAGTTCGTCACCCACGGGGCGATCGAGGAGATACCCCCGGACCCCGGGGGCGCCGCGCTGGTCGACATCATGCAGGGCCGGACCCCGGTGCAGACTCCGACCGGGGCGCTGCTGAGCATCCCGGTCCAGGTGCGTGGCCAACGCTTCGGGACGCTGTATGTCGCGGGTCGTAGCGAGGCCGACCCGTTCGACGCGGACGACGAGGCAGTCCTCATCGCCTTGGCCGCGGCATCCGGGGTGGCCATCGAGAACGCCCAACTGTTCCGCCGAGCCCGCCGCCACCAGGAGTGGACCGAGGCGATCGGTGAGCTGACCCAGACCCTCCTGGAGGGACGGCACGAACGGGCCGCCCTGGCGCGGATGGTGAAGCGATCTCGGGACCTGGGCAACGCCGAGCTGGCCGTGATCGCCGTCGACGACGGGACCGGGCGCCTGGTGATCCAGGCCGTGGAGCGGGCGAACCGGGGGGACAGCAAGGGGCAACCGGTCGGCGTACCGGCTCCTGTCGGTGAGGTGCTCACCAGCAGCCGGTGGCGGCTCCTGGTTGCCGGCCGCGTGCCGTTGCTGCTGGTCTCCCAGCCCGGGGACGTGGGGGAGGGCGAGCTGTCCGCTGAGCTGCGGGCGCGTTTCGCGCTGCCCGCGCACGGGGCCACCGCCCTGGTCCCGATCACCGTCGGTGAGGTCGAGGTGGGGGTCATCGCGCTGGCCTGGACTCTGGAGAACCAGCTGCAGGCGACCGAGACGATGGACATGCTGACGACGTTCGGCAAACAGATGGGGTTGGCCATCGAGGCGGCTCGGGCGCAACGGCAGCGCTCGCGGACCACGGTGCTGGAGGACCGCGACCGGATCGCGCGGGACATGCACGACCACGTGATTCAGCGGTTGTACGCGGCTGGGCTGTCGCTGCAGGCCGCCGGTCGGGTCACCGACGGCTGGTTGGCCACCAAGCTGGACGCGGCGGTCGCGGATCTGGATGCCGCCGTCAAAGACATCCGGCATGCCATCTTCGAGCTCAACCACCCGATTCCCGAGGGTGGCCTGGGCCCAGAGCTGGAGGCCCTGGTCGAGAAGGTGGGGGAAGGCTTCGGATTCCTCCCGAATCTCGCCTTCGAGGGTGTGCTGAGCGAGATCCCGTTCGAACTCGAGGCCGATGTCATCGCGGTGGTGCGGGAGGCGCTGTCGAACAGCGTGCGACACGCGCAGGCCACCGATGCGGAGGTGCGGGTGAGCACTGTGGAGGACCTGGTGATCACGGTCCGCGACAACGGGATCGGTCTGAGCGGACTGTCTCCCCGGCGTGGTTTGGCGAACCTCGCCGAACGCGCGCGGGCCCGAGGAGGTAGCTGTCAGGTGCAGGCCATGAACCCCGGGACTCAAGTGGTCTGGACGGTGCCGCTTCCACAGGGCCCGCTGTCGTGGGTCAGCGGCAGCTTCGATGGTGACTCGCGGTACGACGGCGATCCGCCCGTCCCGCTCGGTCAGGCCCCGCAGGGTGGTCAGGCTGATCCCAGACAGCATCGCCCGGCCCGGATCGGGGAGTGATCCGGGCCGGGCGAGCCGGGGGGAGCGACGCCGAGGGGAGTCGGCGCCCACGAGGGGAGGTAGGAGGATCAGGTACGGGCGCCCTGCACCTGCAGCTCACCGCAGCGCTGTTCCGCCGGCGCCGGCACGTACGACGAGGGGGTTGCCGCGGTTGCCAACAGCGCGGGTCGGACGGTGCGCGGCCGGGCATGACGACCGGGGCTGGTGGGCAGGAGCTGCACTGGCCGGTTGGCGGCCACGTCCTCCACCCACCCGAAGGTCAGCACCGCCACCCCGATCAACGCCCAGGTCACGGTCAGCGTGAGAGCGAGGGCGGTGAGGCTGCCGTCGACCATGATCGGCTCGAGAGCGGGCACGCGGGCGATCAGGGCGATCGCCGAGAATATGGCGACGTTGCCCCACAGGTAGATCGTCATCGCGCGCCTGTTCATGGCGGCGATCAACGCGTCGAGCCACCGGTAGCGGGCGATCCAGCTGAAGTCCGGGTAGATCCGCAGGAGGAGGAGCACGAACCCGAGGCAGTAGAGGCCGTCGGCGACCGGGATGTCGGGCAGGTTGAAGCCGACCTCAGGGTTGGGGTAGAGCAGCGCCCAACCCACCCCCGCAGCCATCAGGGCCAGCCCGGCCGGCACCACTTTGCGCAGCGGGATCGAGCGGATCAGGTTGTCGTGGTGGGCGAAACCCAGCACCCAGCAGGCGCCGAACACGGCCCACTCCAGCACGACGTCACCCTCGGCGCCGTTGAGTTCGACGAGGCCGACGCCGTACCCGAGCATCACCACCAGTGGAGTCAGCAAGGTCCGCACCGGCCAGCGACGGAAGCACCAGAGCATGATCGGCGAGGCCAGCACGAACCAGAGGTAGGCCCGGATGTACCACAGCGGGATCACCCAGCCAGCGCCGGCCGCGCTGGAGGGTGGGTCGGCCAGCGGCAGCAGCCAGAGGGCGATGCTGGTCCAGCCGAACTCACTGCCGGCGCCGGCCTGTTCGTCGGCCGTCCAGCCCAGCACGAGCATCAGGGGGACCAACACGAGCCCCAAGGCCCACAACGGCGGCAGCATCCGGCGCAGCCGCTTGTGGAGCACCCGCCATGGGTTCTGCGGCGACCGGTCCAGGGAGGCGGCCATGAGCGAACCGGCCAGCGCGAACATCACGCCCATCGACGGGAAGATCAGCGGCAGCGCTACCCAGCCGGTGACGTGGAAGGCGATCACGCGGCCCAAGGCCAAGACCCGCAACGTGTCGATGTAGCGATCCCGCCCTCTGGTGGGCGCGGCAGGTGTGGCCGTCACCGGGGACGGTGAAGTGGTCTCCGGTGCCGAAGTCGGCGAGGTCGGCGAGGTCGGCGAGGTCAGCGAGGTCAGCGAGGTCAGCGAGGTCAGCATGGCGCGAACTCCTCCGTGGTGCGGGCACGAGGGGTCGTGATCGGGGTGAACGCGGTTGGCGCTGTGCCGGGGATCGACTCATCGAAGGAGCCGGTGCGCACCAGCTTGTTCCACCCCATTCGGCGGCCCTTCAGGGCAGCCGCGACGGAGGTGTAGAGCAGGTAGGCACGCAGCGGTTCGAACGCGATCCGGTAGACCGGCACCAGCCACAGGTGAGCACGGTCTTCGCGCATCAGTCGGATGCCCACCCACGCGATGAGGGTTTGCAGGATGACGAAGATCGCGAAGTACCGCGCAGGCAGCCAGACCCCCTCGGTCTGCACCGCCATCAACGTGGCGGCCACGGTGAACGGGATGAAGAAGAACGGAACGATCAGCGTGAGGAGGTAGTTCGGGATCACGAACCAGCCCAACGCCCGGTGTCGGCGGCTGAAGATCAGCTTCCGGTGCTTGGCCAGGGCCTGGATCGTGCCGTAGGACCAGCGCGTGCGCTGCGCCAACAGGTCATCGGTGGTCTGCGGGGCCTCGGTGTAGCTGAGGGCCTCGTCGTCCTGGGTGACCTGCCAGCCGAGGCGGTGCATGGTCAAGGCCAGGTCGCAGTCTTCGGCGAGGGTGTCCTTGGAGTACCCGCCAGCCTCCAGGATGGCCTCGCGGCGCCAGGCGGCGCAGGCCCCGGGGATGATCATGATGGCCCCCAGGGCGTCTTGGGCCGAGCGCTCGATGCCGATCTGGGTGATGTACTCCAGGGCCTGCCAGCGGGTCAGCAGGTTGGTGGTGCGGTTGCCCACCTTCACTACCCCGGCGACCCCGCCCAGCCGCTCGTTGCCGGGCAGTTCGAAGTGCCGCACGAGATGCCCGACGGTGTCCGGTTCGATCACGGTGTCGGCGTCGAGGGTGATCACGATGTCGCCGGTGGCTCGGGCCACCGCGTCGTTGAGGGCGGCGGCCTTGCCGCCGTTGAGCTTGCGGACCAGCACTATCCGGTCGTCGTCGTAGGCGACCCGGCGGATCACCGCGGCGGTGTTGTCCGTGGAACCGTCGTCGACGACGACGATCTCGGCGATCGGCCAGCTGGAAGAGGCCAGCGAGCGCAATGTGCGTTCGATGACGGGTTCCTCGTTGTACGCCGCGAGTGCCACACTGACGCGCAGTCCGGAGGTTTCCGGCGCAGGCCACACGATGGCGCGGCGGCGCCGGTTGCGGCGCACCGCGAGCACCATGTTCATCAGGCCAATGACGGCGACCACGATGAGCGCGAAGATGAAGAGCCCGCGCATCAGGAGAGTCGGCCAGGTGAAGTAGGCCCGGGTAGCCGCGTAGGTGAGGGCGTCGATCACGTCGCTGCGCACCGGGGCGTTGACCCCCTGCAGGTCCGGGGCGACCTGCGGCATGGTGTGGAACGTGTACCCGGCGGCCTTGGCCGACCGGATGAGCTGGCGGGTGTAGGCGACGGTGCGGTCCCGGTTCGGGCCACCGGCAT
Organism: Austwickia sp.; assembly: GCA_016711265.1. Lineage (GTDB taxonomy): Bacteria > Actinomycetota > Actinomycetes > Actinomycetales > Dermatophilaceae > JADJTI01. The sequence goes on from JADJTI010000001.1 coordinate 312,921, forward strand.
CGTGCAACAGCACGGTCAGGTTGTCGCTGGTGCGCAGGTTGGGCATCGGGATGTCGGCGGCGCTGCCCCCCTCGCGGGCGTTGTGCTTCCAGTCGAGGGTGTCGAAGTCGTACGTCGCGTGCACATAGCCGAGGCGTTGGGCCCGCAGGAGCCCGTCCACGGTCATCTGCTTGTGCAGGTCGTCGGCCGCGGCGAACGGTGCCCGCCACATCCCCGCCGAAACGCCGGCGACGTGCCGGAGCACCCGCTCGCTGCCGACAACTTCGAGCTGTTCGCGCCAGTCGGGCTCCTCGGAGACGTCCGGGTGGGAGAGGGTGTGGATGCCGATGGCGTGGCCCTCACGGACCAAGCGCCGCACGATGTCCTCGTTGCTGACGACGTACCGGCCGATGACGAAGAACGTGGCCGGGACCTTCTCCTGCGCCAGCATGTCGAGCAGCTGGGGGGTGATCTTGGTGTCCGGGCCGTCGTCGAACGTCAGCGAGATCGTCTTGTGGATCCCCTGTGCGTAGCCGTACTTCTGGATGGCGTACGGCGCGGTGCCGGTCTGCCGCAACTCCTGCGGAGTCAGCCAGCCCACCTGCTGGCCGTGGAACGGGTCGAGCGCACGGCCGTGATCGCGGTCGATGCGGATCACGCGTTCCAGCGGCCCGGACCCGATGACCGGGGCGTGCCGCCCGGTGTCGCGAATGGACAGACCCGCACCGAGCTCGCGGTGGATGGGCGTGCGCGTCACGGCGGTGAATGCGGCTCCGGCGGCCAGGATGAGAACGGCCACGATGCTGGCGATCAGGCGACGAAGTATGCGCCACCTGCGTCCCGTTGGATCAGTGAAGATCTCGTGGTGCGCTGTTCCCCCCGGCGTGGCCGACGGCTTACTCACATCTTCAGAACTCATGTCATCCCCGTCTGACCCTTGCCTGGGGAAGTGCGCCCCCCCGGGTCCCCCAAAAGTCCTTGCCATCGATGATGGCTGCTATCGTGAATCCGCCTGGTGTGGGCCCTTATTCACCGTCGGCACCGGCCGTTTCTCCCCTGCCGCCTTATCAAGGTAGCATGCGTCCAAGACGCACGTCCAGAACGAATGAACAATTGACGGGAATGTACTCTGAGTGCAGTACACAGAGCACTATCATCGAATAGCAGGAATGCGCAGGGAGCGATGAGAAGACGGGTAAAGACCGCCCAGGCCGCAGCACGTGTGCTGCTCGCAGGCCTGGCGGCCATGACGGCCTGCGGAGCACCAGGGTCATCCCGCGATACCGGTGCACCGCCATCAAGGGCTTCTGTCGCCGTCGAGGTTCCGCGCTGCGACCAGGCTGCGCGCGCGCGCATTTCCCTTGCGACAGCGCGCGGCCGGGAATTGGCCATGATGATTGTCGGGTCCGCCGAGAACTCCACACTGGAGTGGCGGAGCGCGTACGCCTACATCGAGTACAACGTCGAGAAGAACGATGCCGAGAATCGCGGATACACCGGCGGAATCGTCGGATTCACCTCGCGCACAGCGGATATGCTCGACGTCGTCACCCGCTACGTGGCAGCGGTCCCCGATGGTGAGCTCACGCCGTACCTGCCGGCTTTGCGGAAGGTCAACGGGACGTCTTCGCACGAGGGTCTGGGACCCGCATTCAGGGCTGCGTGGAAGCGTGCCGCGCAGGACCCGACGTTCCGTGCGATCCAATACACCCGGGCCATGCAGCTGTACTTCGAGCCGGCGCTGAAGGCGGCCGCTGCGGATGGTGTCGGCCCGCTGGGGCAATTCGCGTACGTCGACGCCGCGATCGTGCACGGCCAAGGCCGCAAGCCCTCGGGCCTGGCGAGCATCCGCGACGCGGCCCGGGCCAAAGCGACGCCGCCGTCCGCCGGGGGGGACGAGAAGCGCTACCTGCGGGCCTTCCTGGACGCGCGGGTAGCGACCATGAAGCAGGAGAAGGCGCACCAGGACGTCACCCGCATCGACACCGCCCAACGAGTGTGGTTGGAGGCGGGCAACACCTGCCTGGGGCTGCCGCTGCGCTGGAAGGTGTACGGCGATGCCTACGAGGTCACCGAGGTTACCCGATCGGGCCAGTAGGCCGACGTCGGGGTCAACATTTGGCGGTCACGCCGCTCTTCACGCGTTCGGTGACGGGCAGAGTGAACTGGGCCAGCCCACCCGGCCGCCCGCGTGCGCTGCAGTTCGGCTGTTGCCTTTGCCGCCACAGCCGAAAGACCCGGGAGACGCTCGAGCAGATTGCTGGAGCGTCACCCGGGTCGGGGTGTCAGGGGTGATGGCCCAGGCGCTGTTATCGGCCGGAGGTGATGAAATCCACCGCCATTTCCGCGACCATGATGGTCGGCGCCTGGGTGTTTGAGCTCGGCACCGTCGGCATGACGGAGGCATCCGCCACCCGCAGGCCCTCCACTCCCCGGACCTTCAGCTGAGGGGTCACCACCGAGTCCTCCCGGGTGCCCATCGAACAGGTCCCCGTGGGGTGGCAGGCGCTGACGATGTGGCGGCGAACGAAGTCGACGTACTGATCCTTGGTGACCAGGTCGTCGTACTCGAACAAATACTCACCCTTGACGTGCCGCGCCATCGAGGGCTGACGCATCAGTTCACGCATCAGCTTCACGCCATACACCATCTGGTCGACGTCGTAATCGGTCGCCAGGAAGTTGGGATCGATCAACGGCAACTGCCGCGGGTCGGCACTGATCGTGGTGACCGTGCCGCGCGAGGTCGGGCGCAGGGCGTAGGCGTCGATTCCGACACCGTGCCCCACGCCGTACCCGGTCAGCTTGGCGAACTCGTGCGTCATTGCCGGCACAAAGTGCACCTGCTGGTCGGGGGAGGGCGCGCCCTTCTCCGCGTAATCGAAACAGCCGGCCTCGGCGAGGGTGGAGGTGAGCGGGCCCTTGCGGAAGGTCAGATACTCGATCCCGGCCAGGCCGCCCCACCAAGGCTCCTGGTACCGGTCCATGGTGACCCGGTCTCGAATGCCGTAGGCCAGGTCGACTCGAGGGTGGTCCTGGAAGTTCTTGCCGACCCCGGGCAGCTCGTGGACCAGCGGAATGCCGGCCGCCTTCAGCCATTGCGGGTCGCCGATCCCGGACAACTGCAGCAGATGCGGGCTGAAGTACGCCCCGGCCGTCAGGATGACCTCTTTGGCCGCCTTGACGGTGACCCGGCTGCCGTCCCGCACGATGTCGACCCCGGTGGCCCGGCCGTCCTCGATGTGCACCTTCAGCGTGGGCGTCTGGTACAAGCAGGTCAGGTTGCGCCGCCGACGGCGGCCCTTGAGGTACGCGACGGACGTGGACGAGCGCAGCCCGTTCCACGTGGTGCGCTGGTAGAGACCCACGCCGTACTGCTCGGCCCCGTTGAAATCGGGGTTGTAGGGCAAACCGAGTTCTTGGCCGGCGCGGACGAACGCCATCGACAAGGGGTGCGGGTTCGCCTGATCGGACACCCCGACCGGGCCCTCGGTGCCGTGGTGGGGGGCGGAGAAACGGTCATTGCGCTCCCACCGGCGGAACACCTCGGCCACCTTCTCGGGCTCCCAGCCCTCGCAGCCGTAGTCGCGGGACCAGATCTCCCAGTCGATCGGCGCTCCCCGGGTGAACACCTGGGCGTTGATGGATCCGCCGCCACCGATGACCTTGGCCTGGCGCATATCGATCTGTTGGTTGTGGCAGTGCTTCAGCGGCACCGACTTCATGTTGTATTCGTAGTTCTCGGACTTCAGCGCGCCGATGCCCGCAGGAATGTGGAGCAACGGGTTCGTGTCGTTGAGTCCCGCTTCGACCAACAGGACGCTACGGCTCGCGTCTTCACTGAGCCGCCCCGCGACCACGCACCCCGCCGACCCGCCGCCGACCACGATGTAGTCGAAGGTTACGTCGCTCACACTCACCATCAAGATCCCCCCGGATTGTGGGCTCTCCGCAGGGTTCCGTGACCACGACCAACGCCTCAACTGCGCGAATGACGAGGTAAAGAGCCGGGCGGAGAGCAGTTTTCCAGCAATCAGTACAACAAGTTTCTGGGCGGTTGTCCAATTTCCGGCGATCTTCGCGCATGGGCCCTGACCTGCGAAAACGCCTCTGTGGCGGGACTGCTCTGGGGTCGGGCGCTGAGGAATGGTGTTGCCGCTGTGACGGATTCCGGTACGACGACCAGGCCGCAAACGTGCGACATAACAGTTGAGGGATGGTGTCCTGCAGAAGGTCGTGATCGGCATGTCAGGCTTACCTCGTGACCCCCGCCCCCCACACCGCCCCGGTAGGGCGTCTCGGCCGACGCCGGAGGCGCGACCCGGACCGGCGCGATCCGGACCGGCGCGATCCGGACCGGCGCGGGCTGCACTCCTGGCTCCTGGCCGCCGTCGCGGCGCTGGCCGTGGCCGGCTGCACCGGTATCAGCCCCGATCCCGTGGCCTCGCCGGCGCCCCAGGGCGGAACGTCGACAACCGCGGGTGACCCTACCTCCACCGATGAACCCGGCGCAGCGGGGGTGCTGCCGACCCGGCAAGAGCTGGCCGCAGCCCGGGCCGATGTGGCGAAACTGGACGTCGCGCGCCTGGCGGCGCAGCTCGTCGTACCTCGTCAGGAGGGCTCCGGGGTGCAGGCCGCGGCGGCGATCCGACGCCAGCATGTCGGGGGGGTGGTGGCCTTCGCCAACGTCATCCCCGCCGCGCCCGAGCGGGTGCGGCCCCAGGTGAGCGCCACCAATCGGGCTGTCCACGAGGCCATGATGGCCGACGGGCGGGATTGGCCGGCGTTCGTCGCGGTGGACCAGGAGGGCGGGTCGGTCAATCGGATCGGCGCGCCGTTGACGCGGTTCCCGGCGCCGATGGCGCTGGGCGCCGCGCGGAATCCCGAGCTCACCACCCGGGTGGCCCTGGTCTCCGGCAGCCAGCTCCGCGAGTTGGGGTATTCGGTGGTGCTGGCCCCGTCGGCAGACGTGACCGCCGGGGCCGCCGACCCGACCATCGGCACGCGATCGCCCGGAGCCGACCCGGCCCGGGTTGCGACGGTGGCCCGGGCGCAGCTGGCCGGGTACCGGCAGGCCGGGATGCTGGCCACCCTCAAGCACTTCCCAGGGCACGGTGGGGTCCGCACCGATTCCCACCTGGGGGTGGCGCGCCAGTCCGCTGCCCTGGAGGTGCTGAACCGCACCGACCTGCTGCCGTTCGCCGAACTGGCGCAGACGGCTCCGGCGGTGATGGTCGGCCACATCCAGCTGGGTGCCGTGGACGCCCGCAATCCCGCGACCCTGTCCACCCCGGTGGTGACCGGGCTGCTGCGGACGACGCAGAAGTTCGCCGGCCTGGTCGTCAGCGACGCGTTGGAGATGCATGCGATCACCGACCAATACGGCGCGGGGGAGGCCGCCGTACGGGCCATCGAAGCCGGCTGCGATGTGATCCTGATCCCCGCGAGCACCGACGCGGCGATCTCGGCCCTCACCGCTGCGGTCGCCTCCGGCCGACTCACGCGAGCGCGGCTGGAGGAGTCTGCCGCCCGGATGGTTGCTGCGTTGCGGCACGCCGAGGCCGTGCCGGCCACGAAGGTCAGTCCCGGTACGGCGCGGGTGGCGGCCGCGGCGCTGGCCGCGGCGTCCATCACCCAGCTGGACGGACCGTGCGGGCGCCCGATGGTGACCGGATCGATCACGATCGCCGGTGGCGAACCTGCCGACCGGGCCGCCCTGGCGGACGCGGCGCGGGCAGCTGGACTCGGCGTGGGTTCTGGGCGGGTGGTGCGGCTGATCTCCGGAGGTGGATACCAGGCCGCCGGTGGTGGTGGCGCCCAGGCGCGCGGTGCCCTGGCTGTCGACGCGGGAGCGGCCCGGATCGCCGGAGTGGCCAGTGACGCGGCGGGGCCGGGCGGGCCGGGCGGGCCGGGCGGTCCGGCGCGGTTGGGTGAGATCGTGGTGGCCCTGGATCGCCCGTACCCGCTGGCGACCGGCCGTCCTGGAGGGATTCTGCTGGCCACCTACGGACGTACCCCGGCCACCTTCGTTGCGCTCGTGGATGTGCTGCTCGGCAAGCACAAAGCGGGTGGCCGGCTCCCGGTGCGGGTGGGGCGCTACCCGATGGGCGCGGGGTGTCGGTGACGTCACCGGAGCGACGCGGGCTCCGGAGTTGGTGGCCTGGCCGACCGACCGGTAGGGTGGGCGTTCGTTGCGACGTCGCGCGCGGTTTCGATCGCCGTGATATGTCGTTGGACGTGTAGCTCAGCTGGTCAGAGCGCTCGCTTCACACGCGAGAGGTCAGGGGTTCAAGTCCCTTCACGTCCACCGGTTGGTGTGCGGTCCCCGCTACGGTGCGGGCTTTGGCTCGACGTCGAGCCGTACGTCGCACTCAGCGCGCGGCCGTCGGGTGCGCGATCACGTCTGGTGCGCGGGATTAACGTCGAATCCGCACTCCGGTGGATCGGGTGTGCTCGATTGTTGGGGAATCGCCACCGGTTCACCGGCACGAAATCCCCAACGATCACGGCCGCTGAGGATGCCCACGCCGGGTTGTATCGGCGTTGAAGGCCAGCGCCTCAGCGATCCAGAAGGCGAGTTCGGCCTCGTCGGCCACGGCGAACGCCTTGACGCGGAGCCAGCCCGGACCCATCCGGCGGCCGGCTCCCATCTCGGAGATGCTGACCCCGGGTCGATCGAGCAGTTCGTGCCCGCGGTCGGGGTCCACCCTGACGAGCAGTCCAGCCCCTTGCCTGGCGCCGAAGACGCCGATGGTCAGCTTGTCGCGGACCATGAAGCACTGGCCGCCGAACATCGCGATCCGCCGGACCGCCCCGGCATCGGCCAGCGCCGCCTCGACCCGGTCAGCAAGGGGCAGCGCGCTCGCGGAGCCCGCGGAGGGCACGATCAGTTGCCGCCGGGCGGCCCGAACGACAGCCGGTCGAACACCAGCACGTTCTCGACGATCTGGCCGTTGCGGACGGTGAAGCACTCGGCGGCGGGCGCGGTGCTGGCGGACGCCGTATGCGGGTAGTAGAAGAGGGCAACCCGCTGGCCGTCAGTGAACTCCGCGATGTCGGCCACGCCGGTCAGGTTCGGCGCGAAGCCGGCGATGAAGGCCTGGTACGCCGCCTTGCCGGGTAGATCCTTTCCGGGCACTCGAGCGATGACGTCGTCGTCGACGTACGTCATCGCCTCCTCGACGTCGCCCCTGGTCCAGGCCTGGTGGTAACACCGGACGATGTCCAGGGCGGTGCGCTGAGTCATGACAGGTCCCTTTCGTGGGGTGTCGTCGTGGGAAGCCGGTCGCCCAAGGGGCGCCACAGGTCGGCGCCGGCGTCAGCGCCGGTGGCGGCCACGGCGAGCCGGGGCAGGAAGTGGCTCCAGCCGTCGGCGTGCCCAGCCAATGCGGGGTCCGGCAAGTCGGAATGGCGTAGGTCGACGCGGGTCCCCCCGGCGACCGGTGTGAGGGTGAACTCCACGGTCGAGGCGCCCGGCGGCAGCTCGACGCTGCCCGCCATGCCCCAGGAGACGACAACTCGTCGTGGTGGTTCGACCAGGACGTACTCGCCGCGAACGGCGTGGCCCGCGATGCCCACCGCGAAGCAGCCGCCGGGTCGCGGGTCGAGCCTGGCGTGCTGGCCCATCCAGGCCGTCATCCCCTCCTCGGTGGTGAGGAACTCGAACACCACCTCCGGCGGTGCCTCGATGTCGATCGACGTGGCGAACTCAGTCATCGCTGGAGTTCCCTCGCGACTCCACCGCGGTCTTCAGGGCGGCGAGCCTGGTCGGCCAGAAGTCGTCGAGGTACGTGCGGACGGCGGCGAGACCGTCGGTGTTCACGGCGAACAGGTGACGGGTCCCCTCGCGGGTGCTGCTCGCCAGCCCCGCGGTGCGCAGGACTCCCAGGTGATGCGACGTGGTCTGCTGCGACAGCCCGACTGCATCGGCGATGTCGCCGACGGCGCGCGGCCCCCTGCGCACGACCTCCAGGATGGCCCGGCGGTTGGCGTCGGCCAGAGCACGCAAGGCCAGGTCGAGATCGGGGGAGGGCTGAGCGGTCACGAGGCTCCCATCGGACGATGCGCTGCACAAGCGAGTGTTTGTACTCACCACGCTAGGTGCAGCGGCCAGGTCACCGCAACCGGTCATCCGCCGACCGGAACATACCTCCACGCTGCGGGGACGTGTCCTCGGGTGAGGCTCAGCTTCGCCGGAGCCGGCGCCGAGCCGTCTCCTTCAGCAGCGCCGACGCCGATGCCCACCCGGTGGTCGGCCGGTAGCTTGCCGCCGCCGCGTCGAGCGTCGCGATGTCCGACGGGGACAACTCCAGCTCGGCGGCGGCCACGTTGCTCTCGAGCTGTGCCACGCTCGACGCACCAGGAATCGCCACCACGAACGGGTGTCGGATCACCCACGCCAGGGCCACCATCGAGGCGCTGACCCCCCGGGTGGCCGCGACATCCCGCACGGTGTCGATCAGCGCGGCGGCCGCGCGCTGGTTGTCGGGGAGGAAGTGTTTGTTCGCCGTCCGTACGCCGGTGACCGCCGTGCCCGCAGTGAACCGACCAGAGAGCAGGCCCTGCGTCAGCGGGCTGTACGCCAGGATCAGTCGCCCGTTGTCCCGGGCGAACGGCACAAGAGCCTCCTCCGGGTCGCGGTGCACCAGGCTGTACTGCACCTGATTCGACAGCACCACCGGCGGCACTCCGGTGCAGGCCTGCGCCAGCGCCCGGTCGGCCGCGCGCCAGCGGTCCAGGTCGTAGTTGCTGACACCCACCTCGCCGATCAGCCCCACCTCCCGCAGGGCCGCCATTCCCCGCATGGTGGTGCCGTCTTTGATCACCGGGTTCGGTTGGTGCACCTGGTAGAGGTCGATTTCGCGCACGCCCAGCCGGCGGGCGCTGGCGACCGCGCGTTGCTGCACGACGGGTTCCCACGGGAGCACCGGGAAGATCTTGGAGGCGATCACGATGGCCTGCGGATCGGCGTCGGCGTCGCGGAGGGCGGCGCCCAGGATCTGTTCGCTGCGTCCCCGCCCGTAGATTTCGGCGGTGTCGAAAACCGTGATGCCCAGCTCCAGGGCCCGGCGCACGATCGCGGCAGCCTCGCGGCCGTCGTACGCCGGTCCGTAGCCCCATTCCGTCGAACCGAACTGCCACGTCCCCAGACCGATCTGGGAGAGTCGTTTGCCGGAACCTGCCAAGGTCGTGCACGCGTAGCGCATGGCCCCATCGAAACCCCTGCGGACAGTGACGGCAACTCCGCTGCGGCCGCAAGGCGTTCGTGCCCGCGGGGCCCGGGTGGCTACCATCGACCGGGGTGTACCTGCCCTGATGTCTCAGCCGCAACCCGAGGAGCCGACCGTGTCTGCCGAACTGACCGTGACCATCGACGGCGACCAGCGATCGGTGGCCGCGGGAACGACTGCGGCGCAGCTGTACGACGGACAGCGCCGGATCGTGGTGGTCAGGGTCAACGGGGAACTGCGCGACCTCTCCCACGACCTCGGTCAGGGCGACGTCGTCGAAGGTGTCGACATCGGTTCACCGGACGGGCTGAACGTGCTGCGGCACTCCTGCACCCACGTCATGGCTCAGGCCGTGCAGCAGGTACACCCCAATGCCAAGCTGGGCATCGGACCGCCGGTGCGCGACGGGTTCTACTACGACTTCGATGTGGCGGAGCCGTTCACGCCCGAGGACCTCAAAGCCCTCGAAAAGGTCATGCAGAAGATCATCAACGAAGGCCAGTCCTTCGTACGTCGGGTGGTCACCGAGGACGAAGCTCGCGCCGAGCTCGCTGACGAGCCCTACAAGCTGGAACTCATCGGGCTCAAGGGCGGCATGAGCAGCGACGACGAATCCGCCGGCGCCGGCGTGGAAGTCGGCGAGGGCGAGCTGACCATCTACGACAACCTCCGCCGCGACGGCAGCCGCGCGTGGAGTGACCTGTGCCGCGGGCCGCACATCCCGACGACGAAACTGATCGGCAACGGGTTCTCCCTCATGCGCAGCGCCGCGGCCTACTGGCGGGGCGACCAGAAGAACACCCAGTTGCAGCGGCTCTACGGCACGGCCTGGCCGAGCAAGGACGAGCTGCGGAGCTACCTGGACCGGCTCGCCGAGGCCGAGAAGCGTGATCACCGCAAGCTCGGGGTGGAGCTGGACCTCTTCAGCTTCCCGGACGAGATCGGCTCCGGTCTGGCGGTGTTCCACCCCAACGGCGGTGTCATCCGGATGGAGATGGAGGAGTATTCCCGCCGTCGGCACATCCAGGAGGGATACCAGTTCGTCAACACCCCGCACCTGACCAAAGGTCAGCTCTTCGAGTTGTCGGGCCACCTGGATTGGTACGCCGACGGGATGTACCCGCCGATGCAGATGGACGAGGAGCGCGACGCCGACGGCAACGTCCGTAAGCAGGGGCAGGATTATTACCTCAAGCCGATGAACTGCCCGATGCACAATCTCATCTACCGCTCGCGGGGGCGTTCCTACCGGGAACTGCCCATTCGGCTGTTCGAGTTCGGCACGGTCTATCGGCACGAGAAGTCCGGGGTCGTACACGGGCTGACCCGAGCGCGCGGATTCACCCAGGATGACGCCCACATCTACTGCACGCGCGAACAGATGAAGGGCGAACTCACCTCCCTGTTGACGTTCGTCCTCGAGCTCCTGAAGGACTACGGGCTCACCGACTTCTACCTGGAGCTGTCCACCCGCAACCCGGACAAGTCGATCGGGGACCCGCAGGCGTGGGAGCTGGCCACCGACACCCTGCGCGAGGTTGGTGAGGCCTCCGGCCTGGAGCTGATTCCCGACCCCGGCGGCGCCGCCTTCTACGGCCCGAAGATCTCGGTTCAGGCCCGGGACGCGATCGGGCGGACCTGGCAGATGTCGACGATTCAGCTGGACTTCATGCTCCCCGAGCGTTTCGAACTGGAATACCAGGCACCGGATGGGTCTCGGCAGCGCCCGGTGATGATTCACCGCGCCCTGTTCGGGTCGATCGAACGATTCTTCGGGGTTTTGGTCGAGCATTATGCTGGCGCCTTCCCCGTCTGGCTCTCGCCGGTCCAGGTGCGGTGTGTGCCGGTCGCCGAGGAGTACGTCGGTTACCTCACCGACGTGGCCGCGCAGCTGCGGGCCGCCGGGGTCCGCGTTGAGGTGGACGCCTCCGATGACCGCTTCCCCAAGAAGATCCGCAACGCCAGTAAGGCCAAGGTGCCGTATGTGCTGATCGCGGGGGAGGAGGACCGGGCCGCGGGTGCGGTGTCGTTCCGCTTCCGCGACGGTTCGCAAGACAACGGCGTACCGGTGCAGACGGCGCTGGCGACCATCACGCAGGCCATCCGGGAGCGCCGTCAGGTGTGAGCAGGGGTGAGGTGCCGGTACGGCGTTCGGCGCGTTCCGAGCTTTCGGTGCGAATCGCCCGATAGCACTCTAATTCGGACAGATTCGACCGATGGGGGGCTCGACCCGTGCCGCCGCGGCACGCCTCTTCGCGAAGGGCCCCGCCATGAACGTCGTGTCGTCGTTTCGTTCTCGACGAGCGGGCCTCGGCTTGCGCCAGAAATTCATCCTGCTCACCGCCGTCGGTCTGATCGGGCTGCTGAGCGCCACCACGATGGCCGTTGTCGGCTTCTCGCGGGTCGGTGAGGCGTCCGCCGACCTGCTGAACATGGACCGGCTCCGGGCGGGCGTCACCGACGTACGGTTGGCGGCCAGCAGCATGCACCAGAGCCTCTGGGCGCTCGGCCGCGACGCCGCGGCCGGCAACCTGGCCGACGGGAAGGCTCCCTCGCTCGCGGCCTACCAGCAGCGGCGGGCCGCACTCCAGCAGACCATGACCGACTTCCCGACTGACGGGCTCAGCGCCCGGGGGAAGACCAACCTGGCGAACCTGACGACGGCCGTGGAAGGCTTCACCGCGGTCGGCGACGAGCTGGCGGCGCTCGGCGCCAAGGGGGGCGCCGCCGCCACCACGGTGAACGCCGCCGCGCTCAGCCGCGCGGATGCGGCGCACGCCAAGATCAGCGAAGTCAACGCCACCCAACTCAAGGGCGTCGACCAGCGGGTCGACCAGGCCGACCAGGACGGCAAGGAGCGGGCCTCGCAGACCCGGCTGCTGATGATCCTGCTGGGCGCGGTCGCCATGCTCGCCCTCGCGGTGGTGGCCATGAAGTTGGCTCAGGGCATCCTGCGCAACGTCAGCTCGGTGGGGAACTCCCTTCGTGCCATGTCGGGGGGCGACCTGAGCGTCCCCGCCGAGGCCAGCTCCCGTGACGAGGTCGGTGCCATGGCGATGTCGGCCGAGGCCACCCGGGAGGCGCTGCGGGTGATGATCGGCCGGGTCGCCGGCACCTCCGAGCAGCTGAGTGCCAGTGCGGCCCGGTTGCGTGCGCTGTCCGGGGGGCTCGAAGAGGGTGCTCGTGGCGAGGCCGACCGGTTGGAGGCGATGACCGCCGCCTCGGGCGAGGTGTCCTCGAACATCCACACCGTGGCCGCCGGCACCGAGGAGATGACGGCCTCGATTGCCGAGATCGCCCACTCCGCCCACAGCGCGGCGGGAGTCGCGTCCTCGGGCGTGGCCGCGGCTCAGGCAGCCAACGCCACGGTCGCCAAGCTCGGCCAGTCCAGCGCCGAGATCGGCCAGGTCGTCAAGGCCATCACGAGCATCGCCGAGCAGACCAACCTGCTGGCGCTGAACGCCACCATCGAGGCCGCTCGGGCCGGTGAGGCCGGCAAGGGCTTCGCCGTCGTCGCCAACGAGGTCAAGGACCTGGCCCAGGAGACCTCCAAGGCCACCGAGGACATCGCCCGGCGGGTCGATGCCATCCAGGCCGACACCGAGGCCGCCGTGGCCGCCATCAGCTCCATCGGGGAGATCATCGCCCAGATCAACGACTCGCAAGCCACCATCGCCAGCGCCGTCGAGGAACAGACCGCCACGACCAACGAGATGGGCCGCAACGTGCACCAGGCCGCGGACGGCGCGACCAGCATCGCCAGTTCGGTCGGCGCCTTGGCGGACACCTCCCGCAGCAATCGGGACGCCGCCAACGACACCGCCGAGGCGGCCGGTGACCTGCTGGCTCGCTCCGAGGAGCTGCGGGACGTGGTGGCCTCCTACCGGCTCTGAGGCCGCAGGTGCTCGGCGAGCGCGTGGCCGACCAGTTCGGGTTCGTCCAGCCAGGGAGCGTGGCCGGCGTACGGCAGCCGTAGGAGCCGGTGGTCGCGCAGCGCCACGATCGAGGAGGCGGTGGCCATCGGAGCGCCGAAGGAGTCCTTGTCGCCCCAGCAGATCAGCACAGGTTGCCGCAGGGCACCCAACTGGGCGGGCGTCAAGGCGTGCTCACTGCGCAGATCCTTCCCGCGGATCAGCGCGCGGAAATAGCTGGACACGCTGGTCGGATACGCCGGGCGGGTCGACATCAATCGGCCGGTGGTGACCACGCCCGGCGGCAGGTGGGCGCCCGCGCCCTCGCCGAGGGCCTCCACGTTGAACCGGTTGAACGTCTCCTCGCTGACCCCGGCGGACAGCACCCGCGAGCCCACCACCGGCATCGCCATCACGATCATCGGCATGATCGGTTTCGCGCCGGGCAGGGCTGCCCCGGGAGCCCCCACCAGCGCGACCCGGCGGATCCGATCGGGTAGGGCGTTGGCGGCGTACAGGCTGAACATCCCACCCAGGGAGTGACCGAGGACGTCGACCGAGGGAATCCCGATCTCGTCGAGAATGCCCGCGATCACGCTGACCGAGAAGTCACGCAGCCAGCTGGCACCGGGGATCTCGCAGGGACCGGACAGGCCGTGACCCGGCCAGTCCATCAAGATGATCCGGCGGTTGCGCAGGTAGGGCAGCATCTCGACGATCAGCACCGACCACGAGCCCACCCCATGCAGCACCAGCAGCGGGATGTCGTCGTGGTTGTCCGCGCCGATCTCCATGAACCGGACCGTGCGCTCGCCCACCGTGGTGTCCACCAACAGGGTGTCCTCCACCGGCTCGAGCTCATAGTGGTGGTACGCCGTCAGCTCGTGCTCCCGGATCTGTCGATCCAGCTCTTCGGTGGAACGCTTCATTCCGTCTCCGTCGTCTCGTTCCCCAACGCCAGGACCTCGGCAAAGCCGGTGTCCAGGCAGGTGTGCAGCACCGCGAGGTCAGTAAACACTTCCGCGTCGAGGTTGAGGGCGATGCAGGCCTTGTCTTCGTAACTCATCATCGCCACCATCGCGGCGACCCCCGGGCGGGGACCTACGGGATAGGTCCCGATGACCTTGGCGCCGGCGATGAAGGTCTCGTGCCGTACGCCGGACAGGTTCGAGATCTGCAGGTCGGTGCCGCCCGCGCGGGCCGCGACCACGTTGGCCAGCATCGTGTCGGGCAGCATCAGCGCAGGGCGCGCCAGGTGTTCGGCCATCCCCAGGGTGGGGTCCTGGCGGGCTTCGAGGACCGCGGCCCGAACCGCGCGTAGCCGCGTGACGGGGTCCTTCTCCGCGATCGGCAGCGCCAGCCGGGCCGCGGTCAGGTGGTTGCCGGCGGCCGGGTCGGACTGGCGGCGGGTGTTGATCGGCATCGTGATGGGCAGCAGCTCGATCCCGCTGACGTGGTGATACTCGTGGTAGACCCGCATGGCGCCGAGGATGGCGGTGACGTAGGCGTCGTTGAGGGTCCCCCCGGCAGCCTTACCTGCCGCACGCAGCCCGGCCAGCGGCACGTCGTACAGCATGATGCGGCAGCCGGGACCGCCTGAGCCCTGCAACAGCGGCGAGCGTTCCACGGGCAGTGCCTTGACGTTCTCGCGGGCGGCTTTCATCCAGGCCATGGCCCCCGGCAATGAGGCCTGCGGGGTCAGCGAGCCACGGCCGACCCGGCGGGCTGCTTCCTTGGTGACCCGTAACGCCTCGGTGGGAGTTTCGATGAAGCGTTGCCGCAGCCGGTGGGCGGTCAGCTCTGGCGGGCTGTACCGCGGCCGCTCCGGGGGATCGGGCACCTGCCGGGGCCCGGGCTGCCGGGTGCGGCTGTGGCCGACCTCCATGAGGTGGACCAGGCCCGCGCCGTCGCTGAGCGCGTGATGGGTTTTCAGGGCGTACGCCGCCCGGCCGCCTTCGAGCCCGGTGATCAGGACGACTTCCCACGGCGGACGCGACCGATCCAGCGGACGGTGCATGACCCCCTCGAGGGCCTCGTGGAGCTGTTCCTGGGTGCCTGGCTCGGGCAGGCGCACTCGGTACACATGGTGTTCCAGGTCGAAATGCTCATCGACGGTCCAGGCCGGCAGCCCCACCGGCAGCGAAGGCTCGATGATCCGTTCGCGCAACCGGGGGAGCTTACGGCTGCCGCGCTCGTGCGAATCGAGGAACCGTCCCCATTCGGGCTCGGTGTCCAGGAGCTCGACGATGATGGAGGTGGCGCGTGTGCGTGGGTCGTCTTCCAGGCGCCACATCACCGTCTCCCATGCGGATAGGTCGTGCCCGCCACCCCACTCGTGCCCCGCCACCATCGTCGCCTCCTCGAAATCGGTCTTGATCCATCCTCCCCATCTGCGGCGGGCCAACGGCCCGAGCGACCCCGTCAATCTGCCCACACCCCGAGCATCCGGCCCGTCGTCTCGTGCGGCACCCCGCCCGCCACCTCGTGGCGGCCGGGTTCACGACGGTCCCCGCGGTGCGCCACACTGGCGGGGTTGGTCCACCGGCGGCGCCTCACCGGCGAGGGAGGAAGGCGGGACACCGTGGAGCTTGCGGCCCACCTGTTCGCCATCAAGAACGGGCCCATCGGAGCGGAGATCGCCGCGTTCTTCGACTTCGACGGCACACTGATCAGCGGCCATTCCGCGCAGGTGCTGTTCGGCCGGCGGTTGCGCCGGCGGGAGGTCGGGATGGGGGAGGCCATCCGGGCGCTCCGCGTCAAGTTCGGCGACGTGCTCAGCGAGCCCCAGTTCGCCGATTTCGCCGCTACCGCCGCGGCCGCCTGGGAAGGCGAGCCGGCCGCCTTTCTCGACGAACTCGCCGATGTCCTCTACCGCGAGGGGATCGCCGCAGCGCTGCGGCACCAGGCCTGGCGGGTGGTCAAGGCGCACCTGCGGGCCGGGCACACCGTGGCGATCGCCACCTCGGCCACCCGCGTGCAGGTGGCCCGCGCGGCCGCCGAGTTGGGTATCCACCACGTGCTGTGCACCGAGTTGGAGGTGGTGGACGAGCGCCTGACGGGGCGGCTGGCCGGGCCGACGCCATGGGGGGAGGACAAGCTGGCGGCCGTTGCCGGGTTCGCCGCCGAGCACGGGTTTCGGCTGGATCAGGCCTACGCCTACAGCAACGGGATCGAGGACTTCCCGCTGCTGGCGGCGGTAGGGCACCCGCACGCGGTCAACCCCGACGCCCAACTCGCCAAGACCGCGCGGCGGCTCAACTGGCCGGTCCTGGAGCTGTCCAGCCCACCCGGCGCGTTCGATCTCCTGCCCGCGCTGCGGACGACGGGGGTGTGGGGTGCGATGGCCGCCGCCGGGTACGCCGGCCTGCTGATGAATGCGCTCAGCCGAGACCGGTGGCGGGGCGTGAACCTGACCACGACGACCTTCGCCCAGCTGGGGACCGCGGTGGGCGGCATCGACGTCGACGTCCGCGGCCAGGAGCATCTGTGGGCGGCCCGCCCAGCCGTGGTCCTGATCAACCACCAGAACGACCTCCTGGACCTGCTGGTCAGTGCCACGCTGATGCGAGAGCGCACCACGGCGGTAGCCAAGCTGGAGGCCAAGGACGTCCCGGTCGTCGGGCAGCTCTTCACCTGGGCCCAGGTGGCCTTCATTGACCGGCAAGACGGCGTCAACGCCCGGGAGACGATGCGGCAGGCCGTGAACCGCCTGCACGAGGGCATCTGCGTGGTGATCGCTCCAGAGGGTACCCGCTCCTACGGCCCCACCGTGGGCCCCTTCAAGAAGGGCGCCTTCCATCTGGCGGTCGAGGCCGGCGTACCGATCGTGCCGGTGGTGATCCGCAACTCCGGGGAACTCATGCCGCGCGGCAGCAGGGTGCTGCGACCGGGCACCGTCGAGGTGATCGTCCAGCCGCCGATCTCGACCCGCGGGTGGGGCAAGGCCGACATCGACGCCGCTGCCGAGTCCGTGCGGCGGCTCTACCAGGAAACGCTCGAGGACTGGCCGCAGCGAGGCGACTGAATTGGAGCCACGCCGGTGACCTGGGTTCGCCCCCTGCCGGAGAGGGTGGGACGCGTGCCACACTGCGCGTGTGAAGACCGCCCAGCCTCAGCTCACGCAGATCGTGCGCGCCGAGCTGGACAACGCCTTCTCCCTGGCGGCACTGCAGTTGCAGGCCAACCGCGAGCAGGGTCGCTCCGGTGAACAGGGTTACCTCGACCGGTTCGCCGACGCGTGGCTGCGCACCCAGGAGCGTCGACCTGCGTGGCTGGCGCTCTCCCTGGACGGTCGCCCCCTCGGGTGCGTGATCCTGTACGTCGTCGAGGGGCTGCCGCGGCCCGGCCGCACCCCGAGGCCGCGCGTTCTGCTGACGGACGCGTACGTCGTCAAGGATGTCCGCCGGACCGGGCTGGGGGACCGGTTGGTCAAGACGGCGTTGAGCTGGTGCCACGGCCGCCAGGCCGTCTGGGTCCAGGTGGACCGCGCCGCGATCGCCGACACCTACGGGTTCTGGCGGAAGGCCGGGTTCACCGCGGCTGCGGACGGCGCCTACCAGTTCCGGGGAATCGACGGCCCGCAGCCGTAGCCGGTCCCCGTGACAGCGGAGCCTGCCGAAACACCGATTCCGTTGTCTACCATGGGTGGTGGTCACGGCACGGCGAAGCGTGCGGTCCCGTCGGGACCGGCAACCGCCCACCCGCGACGACCAGCGATGAGGTGAACCTGTGACCCCCTGCCCGCAATGTGGGAGCGAGGAACCTGGCTTCTACTGCCGGTTCTGTGGCACGGCGCTGTCGCCGGCCACGGCGGCGCCGACCGCGAACCCGTCGGACACGTCGTACACCCAGCCGCTCGGCCTACCGCCACAAACCCTCCCGTCCCCACCCGAGCCAGCCGCGTCCCCCCCGTCGGCGTACCAGCCCACGTCGTCGCCCACGTCCTCGGCGCCGTACTCGGCGCCGTACTCCCAGCCGTACGAGCCGAGCTATGCCGCGCATGACTGGGCGACCGAATCGGCAGCTATCGGCCAACCGCCTGCGGGGCCCTCCGCCAGGGTGCTGACGGCCATCATCGCCGTGCTGGCGACCTCGCTCCTGGCGCTGGGGCTGTGGTGGGTCACGCAACGACCCGGAACCCCGAATCAGGCGGTCTCGCCGCCCACGAGCGCGCCCACCCAAGCCGACCCGGCACCCAGTGCGCCCTCGGCCTCGGCCTCGGTGCCCGTGCCGCCCCCGACACCGGCGCTCCCGAGCGGCGGGGTCTCGACCACGGCGGCCCCGACGATGGGTCCGACGACGGGTCCGACGACGGGTCCGGGTACCGCGCCGGTGACCCCGAGCGCGAGCGCCCCCGACCCGCAGCAGAGCCTGGCCGAACTGCGCACGGTGCGCGAAGGGTCCGTCGATGGGCTGAACCTCGACGGGCATTGGGCCGCCCAGCTGGCCAGCAAGTACGACGGCGTGGTCGATCCATTGCAGACGGCGGGCAACGGCGGGCACACGTTCCGGTACCCCGACATCCTGGCCGAGTACGAGCAGCTGCGCGCCTCCCACGGCGAGTCCACCATCCTGCTCAACGGCAGCGACTTCGGTCGCCAGGGTGGCCGCACCAAACAGACCTGGGTGACCCTGTACGACGGCGGGTTCGCCTCGGCGCAGGAGGCCAGGACGTGGTGTACCCGCGCCTTCCCCGCCCTGACCGGCCAGGCGCTCGCCAACCGCTGCGTGCCGAGGGCGTTGACGGCGCCCTCTCGCTGACTCTGCTTGGGCCGGCTCAGGGCTGTTCGGGGGTGCTCCCGTGGGGGTGCTGCGCGGGCACGCACAAGAAGACCGGGATCTGTCGACCCGTCGTCGCGTCCGCCTTCTCCTGGTATTCGGCGTACGGCGGGAACGCCTCGACGCAGCGCGGCCACCACTGCGCCCGCTCCTGCTCGTCCGCCAGGTGCGCGACGTAATCGGCATGGCTGGTGCCGTCGTGGATCTCGACCTCCGGGTGGGCTGCCATCGAGTAGAACCACTGGGGGTGGCGCGGGTCGCCGCCCTTGCTGGCCACCGCGGCGTACACACCCTCGTGTTCGACGCGCATCAGCGGCACCCGGCGCAGCAGACCCGAGCGGGCGCCCCGCACGGTGAACACGACCACCCGTCGTTCCATGATGTCGACGCTGCGGGTGTCACCGGTCTCGTCGATGGTGGCCAGCTGCCTGGCCACCCAGTTGGTCAGGGTCGGTGCGTACTCTCCGTGCAAAGGCATGTGCTCAGCCAACCGGACTGCGCCCGGGTCGACAAGGCCCCCGGACCTTTGCCCCCTAGACTCGGCGTCATGACGGTGGACGAGCCGCCACCGGCGCCGCGGACCGAATCGGTCGGCGATTTCGCCGGGGTCGATGACGGTTTCGAGCGGCTCTGGACGCCGCATCGGATGGCGTACATCAGCGGCGAGAAGCCCTCCGATGAACGGGGCGACGGCTGCCCGTTCTGTGCCGCGCCCACCAGGGACGACGCCACCGGGCTGATTGTCGCCCGCGGTCAGTGGTGCTACGTGGTGATGAACCTGTTCCCGTACAACCCCGGTCACCTGTTGATCTGCCCCTATCGACACGTCCCGATGTACGTCGACCTGACCGATGAGGAGACCAGCGAGTTCACGGCGTTGACCAAGGCGGCGATCCGGGCGTTGACGGCCGCGTCCGCGCCGATGGGGTACAACCTGGGCATCAACCAGGGCTCGGTGGCCGGGGCCGGGGTCGCGGCCCACCTGCACCAGCACGTGGTGCCGCGCTGGGGGGGCGATATGAACTTCCTGCCGATCATCGCCCGGACCAAGGCACTGCCGATTCTCCTCGAAGAAGCGCGACAACAAATTGTCAGCGCCTGGCCGTCGTAGTCGACGGCCAGGCGTGAGCGACAGCCAGGACCGCGAGCGTCAGGCCTTCTTCATGAAGTCGGCGACCAGGCGCTGCGGCATCTGCTCGTACCCGATCATCGTGCGGGTGAAGGTGCCCGACCCGTGCGAGAGCGAGCGGAGGTCCACGGCGTACCGGGACAGCTCCAGTTGGGGGACCTCGGCGCGCACGATCGTCATGCCCTCGTGCGGCGCCGGTTCGCTGCCCTGGATCCGTCCACGACGACCCTGCACGTCGGTCATCACCGCGCCCACGTAGTCGTCGTCCACGGTCACGGTCAACAAGTCGACCGGCTCCAAGAGGGTGGCCGCCCCGGCCTTCGCGGCGGCCTCCTTCATCGCCAACGAGCCGGCCATCTGGAACGCCGCGTCGGAGGAGTCGACCGAGTGGGCCTTCCCGTCGAAGAGCGTCACCTTCACGTCGACCATCGGGTACCCGGCGATGCAGCCCTTCTCCAGCTGCGCGCGGACGCCCTTCTCCACCGACGGGATGAACTGCCGCGGTACGGCGCCGCCGACCACCTTGTCGATGAACTCGAAACCGCCGCCGCGCTCGTTCGGTTCCACGGTGATGTCGCAGACGGCGTACTGGCCGTGCCCGCCGGACTGCTTGACGTGGCGGCCCTTGGCGCCGGAGGAGGCGATGAACGTCTCCCGCAACGCGATCCGTAGGTCCTCGACCTCGACGTTGACGTTGAGCTTCTCCTTCAGCCGGGCCATCACCAGATCGAGGTGGGTCTGGCCCATGGTCCACAGCACCACCTGAGCGGTTTCGGCGTTGTGCTCCACCCGCAGCGCCGGGTCCCCGGCGGCGAGCCGCTGCAACGCGTTCGGCAGCTTGTCCTCATCGGCGCGGGTGGCTGCCTTGATCGCCGTCGGCAGGAGCGCCTCGGGCATGTTCCACGGCTCGATGACCAGCGGTTGTTCCTTGTCCGAAAGGGTGTCCGAGGTCTGGGCCGCCGGGAGCTTGGCGACCACGACCAGGTCGCCCGCGATCGCCGCGTCCTTGGGTCGCAGGGTCTCCCCGAGCGGGGACGACAACGGCCCGACCCGGACGTCCTCGTCGTGGTCGTGGTGGCCTTCCAGCTCCCGGCCCGCGAACTGCTCCAGGTGCCCCGACACGTGCACGGTCTGGTCCTGCTTGAGCGTCCCGCTGAACACCCTGACCAGGGCGACCGCGCCGACGTACGCATCCGAGGTGGTCTTGACCACCTCGGCCACCAGCGGACCCTCGGGGTCGGCCGAGATCTGCGGGCCGTCGCCACCCTGGATCGTGAACGTCCTGGGCAGCGGCCGGCGGGTGGGGGGCGGGAACGCCGCCTCGATGACGTGCAGCAGGACGTCCACCCCGGCGCCGGTGTCCACCGACAGCGGGATCACCGGGTGGAAGGAGGCGTTGGCCACGGCCGTCAGGAGCGCGGTCTCGATGACCTGGAAGCCCAGCTCCTCGCCCTCGAGGTACCGGTCGAGCAAGGTGTCGTCCTCGGCCTCCTGGATGACACCCTCGATCAGGGGACTCTGGTAGGTCTCGAAGAACTCGGCATGCTCGGGACCGGTCGGGCGCACGCTGCGGTTGCCGTCGGCGTACTCGTGCACCTCGCCGATGATCAGGTCGACGATCCCCTCCAGCGCCCCACCTGCGCCCATCAGCGGGATACCCAACGGCATCACCCCGGCCCCGAAGGCGCTCTGGCAGTCCTCCAGCACGGCGGCGTAGTCCGCCCGGCCCGCGTCCAGCTTGGTGACCGCCACCGCACGCGGCATCCCGACCTGCGCGCACTCCTGCCAGAGCCGGCGGGTGGAAGCGTCCACCCCGTCGGCGGCCGACACCACGAAGACGGCGGCGTCCGCGGCCCGCAGGCCCGCGCGCAGCTCACCCACAAAGTCGGGGTAGCCGGGGGCGTCGATCAGGTTGACCACCACCTCGCCGCTGGCGACCGCCGCCACGGTGAGCTGCGTCGAACGCTCCTCCCCGCGCGCAGGGGCACGGTACCCAGGCGTGGTCGTCGCCAACAGGTGGTCGAACAACCGCGTCTTGCCCGAGCCACTGGGCCCGACGAGGACGACGTTGCGGAGCTCATCACTCTTGGTGACGGAGGGGGAGGAGGAGGTGGAAGATTGTCTGCCGCTCATTGCCTTACCTTCATCCTCTCGACGGGTTGTAGACAAGTCATGCGTGTGAGCAATCTGCCACAGCTGCGCGGCCGCCGAGGCATGTTCCCCCGGCCTCGCCCGAGTTCACGCGGCTCGCCGAGCGTCGGCGCCGACGTGAGCGGGCCCCGCGCCGGGGTTCAGTAGGGTAGGGACACCATGTTGAACCGTTTCGCCCGGGCCTTCATCACCCGGCTCCTGACTCCGGTCGCCCGGGCGCTGTTGTCGATGGGCCTGAGCCCCGACGTGGTCACGTTCATCGGGACGATCGGGGTGTGTGTCGGGGCGCTGGTCTTCTTCCCCCGGCACGAGTTCTTGTGGGGCACGCTCTTCATCACGGTCTTCGTGTTCTCCGACACCCTGGACGGCACGATGGCCCGTCTGTCCGGGCGCACCAGCGACTGGGGAGCCTTCCTGGACTCGACGCTGGACCGGTTCGGGGATGCCGCGGTCTTCGGTGGCCTGCTGCTGTACTTCGCGCAGTCCCCCCATGGCGGCCTGGGGACCTGGTTCGCCCTGGCCTGCCTGTCGTTCGCCTTCGTCACCAGCTACGCCCGCGCCCGCGCCGAGGGCCTGGGG
Source organism: Austwickia sp. (assembly GCA_016711265.1). Taxonomy (GTDB): domain Bacteria; phylum Actinomycetota; class Actinomycetes; order Actinomycetales; family Dermatophilaceae; genus JADJTI01. The sequence goes on from JADJTI010000001.1 coordinate 335,678, forward strand.
GTGACCGAGGCCAACGTGGGCGTCGCCGAACGGGCCGACCGGCTGCTCCTGACCCTGGCCGCGACCGGCCTGACCGGGCTCTTCGGCTGGCCGGACACGGTGCTGGTCGGCGTGCTTGGGGTCTTGGCGGTGCTGTCCGGGGTTACCGTCGCCCAGCGGATGGTCGCGGTACGACGCGCGCTCGCACCCGGGTCCTGACGCCGGTGGCCCGCACCTCCCGGGAATCTCGTCTTCCGGCACGCCCCGCACTGCCGCCCGCGGTGGCCGTGGCCGCCTACCGCTGGGGCTGGTCGGGGGTGCGCAGGATGCCGGAGCGGGCGGCGTACACCGCTTTCGAGGCGCTCGCGGACGCGAACTACCGACGCAACGGCAAGGGGGTCCGCCGGATGCGCGCCAACTATGCGCTGGTGCGGCCCGAGTTGTCGGCCGACGCGCTGGATGCGCTGGTCCGGGACGGTCAGCGCAGCTACTTCCGGTACTGGTGCGAAGCGTTCCGGCTGCCCGACTTCAGCGCCGACCAGATCCGGGCGATGGTGGACGTCGAGGGCGACGCGCCCGTGCGGGCCGAACTGGCCGCCGGGCGTGGCGTGGTCTGTTTTCTCGGGCACCTGGGCAACTGGGATCTGGCCGGTGCCTGGTCGACGACAAACCTCTCGCCGGTCACCACGGTCGCCGAGCGCCTCGAACCCGAGCAGGTGTACGCCGCCTTCCTCGCCTTCCGCGAACGCCTGGGCATGACCATCCTCCCGCTGACCGGCGACGGGCCGGTGTTCGAACGCCTGGAGGCCGCGCTGCGCGCCGGGGCGTTGGTGCCGCTGCTGGCCGATCGGGATCTGACCAGCACGGGGTTGGAGGTGACCCTGGCCGGTCACCGGGCGCGGGTGGCAGCTGGACCGGCGGCCCTGGCGGTGGCCACCGGCTGCGCGCTGTACCCGGTGTCCACCCGCTATGCCGCGGACCCCGCGAGCCCCCGGGGACAACGCTTGGTGGTGACCTTTCACGACCGGGTGCCGGATGCCGGTGGTCCGTCGCGGGCCGAGCGGACGGCGGCGATGACGCAACGCTGCATGGACGCCCTGGGCGCCGTCATCGTGGAACACACCGCGCAGTGGCACATGATGCAGCGGGTCTTCGTGCGCGACCTCACCCCGGGGCGGGGGTGAGCCGCCATGCGGATCGGGATCGTCTGTCCGTACTCCTTCGACGTCCCCGGCGGGGTCCAGTTTCACGTCCGTGACCTGGCCGAACACCTCATCGCGGCCGGGCACGAGATCAGCGTGATGGCCCCCGCCGACGAGGGCGCCCTGGTGCCGGAGTACCTGGTGTCCTCCGGCAAGGCGATGCCCGTGCGGTACAACGGGTCGGTCGCACGGCTGACCTTCGGGCCGCGTACCGCCGGCCGGGTCAGCCGGTGGCTCGAAACCGGCCGGTTCGATGTGATCCACATCCACGAGCCGATCGCGCCCAGCGTGTCGATCCTGGCCCTGATGGCCGCCCAGGGGCCGATCACCGCCACCTTCCACACCAGTTTCGTGCGCTCGCGAGCCATGCAGGCGGCGTACCCGCTGGTGCGCACCTCGCTGGAGAAGATCCACGGACGGATCGCGGTCTCGGAGGCGGCCCGCCAGACACTGATCACCCACGTCGGCGGGGACGCCGTGGTGATCCCCAACGGCGTGTACGTGGACCGCTTCGCCACCGCCGCGCCGGAGCCTGCCTGGCAGGGGCGCCCCGGCGCACCCTCGGTGGCCTTCCTCGGCCGGATCGACGAGCCGCGCAAAGGGTTGCCGGTGCTGCTGGCCGCCTTGCCCGGGGTGCTGGCGAGGATCCCCGGTCTGCGGGTCTACGTCGCCGGCTATGGCGATGTCGACGCGGCCATCGAACGCACCGACCCCGGCCTGCGTCAGGCGGTCAGCTATCTCGGGTCGGTCAGCGACGACGCGAAGGCCAGGCTGCTGGCCTCGGTCGACGCCTACGTGGCGCCACACACCGGGGGGGAGAGCTTCGGCATCGTGCTCGTCGAGGCGATGAGTGCCGGTACGGCGGTGCTCGCCAGCGATCTGGCCGCGTTCATGCGGGTCCTGGATGACGGCCGGGCGGGTGCCACCTTCCGCAACGAAGACCCCGCCGACCTGAGTCGGCAGCTCACCGCACTGCTGACGGACGACCCACGGCGACGCCAGGTGGCTCGAGCCGGTCAGGTGGCCGCGCGCCGCTACGACTGGTCCACGGTGGCCGAGGCCATTCTCACCGTGTACGAAACCGTGGTGGAGGCTGAGGCGGCGGGCCAGGCGTACGCCCTCCAGGGTTCCGGCGGTTGGGCCGCTCCGGGTTCCCGACCGCTCACCCGGTTGCTGCGCCGCCGGGACCGCGACCCCGCCACTGACGGCGACCCGGCTGCGTACCACCCGCGCCGGGTGGGACCCCAGCCGACCGTCTACCTGGAGGACTAAGACGCATGGCGTGGCTGGAAATCGTGATGCTCATCGTGCTCGCGGTGGTGGCCTTGGGCTGGTACCTGAGCTACACCGCCGCCCGGTTGCACCGCCTGCACACCCGGGTCGAAGGCTCCTACGCGGCCCTGGACGCTCGCCTGGTGCGCCGTGCGGAAGCGGCCTTGGAGTTGGCCAATTCCGGCCTGTTGGACCCGGCGTCGGCGCTGTACCTGGCCAGCGCCGCCTCCGACAGCCTTGAGGAGTCGGTGGGACCCCTGGAGGAAGGCCTGCTCGGCGATGCCCGTCGCGGCCAGGTCGAGAGTGACCTCACCGAGGCGCTCCGGTTGGTCCTGCAGCCCGATGCAGTGGCCGATCATCCTCACGCCTGCGACCCCGACAGCCCCGCCGACGCCCCCGACGATGACGACGATGACGACGATGACGACGATGACGACGATGACGACGATGACGGCACGGGCGATGCCGTGGCACGCGATGCCATCACCCGGATCGCCGACGCGCACCAGCGGGTCCGCCTGGCCAGGCGCTTCCACAACGAGGCGGTCACCGATGCGGCCAGGGTGCACGGCAAGACCGTGGTGCGCGTCTTCCGGTTGGCGGGGCATACCGAGACCCCGCGCACCGTGGAGATGGACGACAACCTCGACCTGCCGCTGGCCTAGCTGCGCCCGTCCCCGCTGCAAGGCCGGGCACGGGCAGGACAGCGGCGATGGGCTGAGCAGTAGACTGCAGGACCGGAAGGGGCCGCCGTCCCCGCAGGCACCACGCCACGCGCCGGCCCGGCCGAACCGAGGTGGCACCCACCCCGGGTTCGGCGCAGGAAGACACCGAAAGGCATGTCGTTGAGTTCCCCCACAGCAGGTCAGGATCGCGGTCCGGACGCCGGCCAGCAGCCTCAGATCGGAACCGTCAAGGTCAAGCGTGGCATGGCGGAGATGCTCAAGGGCGGCGTCATCATGGACGTCGTCACCGCCGAGCAGGCCAAGATCGCCGAGGACGCCGGCGCGGTGGCCGTCATGGCGCTGGAGCGGGTGCCGGCCGACATCCGGGCCCAGGGTGGGGTCTCCCGGATGAGCGACCCGGACATGATCGACAGCATCATCGCCGCCGTGTCCATCCCGGTGATGGCCAAGGCGCGGATCGGCCACTTCGTCGAGGCCCAGGTGCTGCAGTCGCTCGGCGTGGACTACATCGACGAATCCGAGGTGCTCACCCCCGCCGACTACGCCCACCACATCGACAAGTGGGCCTTCACCGTGCCGTTTGTGTGCGGTGCCACCAACCTGGGCGAGGCGCTGCGCCGGATCACCGAAGGTGCGGCCATGATCCGCTCCAAGGGGGAGGCCGGCACCGGGGACGTCTCGAACGCGGTCACGCACATGCGCACCATTCGCGCGGAGATCAACCGGCTGCGCAGCCTGGCCCCCGACGAGCTGTACCTGGCCGCCAAGGACCTCCAGGCGCCGTACGAACTGGTCACCGAGGTCGCCGAGGCAGGAAAATTGCCGGTGGTGCTGTTCACCGCAGGCGGCATCGCCACGCCCGCGGACGCCGCGATGATGATGCAGCTCGGCGCGGAGGGGGTGTTCGTGGGTTCCGGGATCTTCAAGTCGGGCAACCCTGCCCAGCGCGCCGCCGCCATCGTCAAAGCCACCACGTTCCACGACGACCCGTCGGTGATCGCCGAGGTGAGCCGCGGTCTGGGTGAGGCGATGGTCGGGATCAACGTGGACGACATCCCAGTGCCACACCGGTTGGCCCAACGCGGCTGGTGAGCCAGGCTCGTCCCCGCTGACCCCTGTCGGGCTCGGCGACCCGGGAGTAGCCTGCGCGCCATGTGCACTCCCGACGATGCTGGCAACAGCGCAGCCGCCATGCCTCGGCATGCCGTGGGCGAGGCGGTCGATCCGATCACCCTGACCGGGGTCGACGAGGTGCGGATCACGACCTTGGTTGACAACGGGTACGACGGCCTGCTCACCGATCAGCTCCTGCCGTGGGGGCAGGTACGTCGGGGGGCGCTGTCCGCGGGGGCGGTGGCCGCTGGTCAGTTCGAGGGCGGCTCGACGGTGTCGGGGTTGCGGGCCGAGCACGGCTTCGCGGCCCTGGTGACGGTACGGCGCGGGGACCGCGAATCGGTGCTGCTGTTCGATACCGGGCTGACTCCCGACGGCATGCTCGTGAACGCCGACCGCCTGGGTGTGGACCTGCGGCAGGTGCGCGCCGTGGTCATGTCCCATGGCCACTTCGACCATGCGGGCGGGCTGTTTGGGATGGCCGCACGTCGCGGGGCGTCGGCGTTGCCGCTGGTCATCCATCCACACGCGTGGACGCGGCGGCGCCTGGAGCTACCCGGAGCCGACTTCGTCCTGCCGACCCTGAGCCGGTCCGCGCTGGCCGCCGAGGGGTTTGAGCTGATCGAACGCCGAGTGCCCTCCCTGTTGTTGGAGGACCAGGTGCTGATCACCGGTGAGGTGGACCGCACCACCGACTTCGAGCGCGGCATGCCGCCGGCTCATCAGGCATGGCAGGACGGGACCTGGCAGCACGACCCGCTGGTCATCGACGACCAGGCCCTGGTGGTGCACGTGCGGGGACGCGGGCTGGTGGTGCTCACGGGGTGCGGCCACGCCGGAGTGGTGAACATCGTCCGGCACGCGATGCGGCTGACGGGTGTCCAGCAGCTGGCGGGCGTGATCGGTGGGTTCCATCTCGGGGGGCCGGCGTTCGAGCCGATCATCGGGCCGACGTTGACGGCGCTGGAGGCATGGGAGCCCGAGCTCGTGGTCGCCGGCCATTGCACCGGATGGAAGGCACAACATCACCTGGGCGCCCGGCTGCCGTCGGCATTCGTGCCGGGAGCCAGCGGGTCGACGTACCAGGTGGCGGCCGCCTGACCGCCGGATCGACACTCGCCGGACGCCGTACGCGGTCATCGTTGGGGGATCCGCGCCGGGAGGCCGACGCTAATCCCCCGATGATCACCCGGTGAGGCTCCACCTAGACTGGCGGGATGCACTCGGGTGCCAGGCCACGGATCGGCGTCCTCGCCGTGCAGGGCGATATCCGGGAGCACCTGGCGGCGTTGCGGGCCAGCGGCGCCGACCCGGTGAGCGTGCGGCGTCCGCACGAGCTGGTCGGGGTTGCGGGGGTGGTCCTGCCCGGGGGGGAGTCGACCACGATCGACAAGCTGATGCGGGCGTTCGGGCTGTTCGACCCGTTGCGGGCGGCGATCGCGGCGGGGTTGCCGGCGTACGGGTCGTGTGCCGGGATGATCCTGCTGGCGCGCGAGGTCGTGGACGGTACGGCGGATCAGCAGAGCCTGGGTGGGCTGGACATCACGGTTCGGCGCAACGCGTTCGGGCGTCAGGTGGACAGTTTCGAGGCCGACCTGGCGATGCCCGTGCTGGTGGACCCGGAGCGGCCGGTTCGTGCGGTGTTCATCCGGGCGCCGTGGGTGGAGGAGGTGGGGCCGGCGGTGCAGGTGCTGGCAAGGGCGCCGGGCGCTTCGGGTGTTCCGGGTCCGGTGGTGGCGGTTCGCCAGGGCGCGGTGTTGGCGACCTCCTTCCATCCGGAGGTGACCGGCGATGAGCGGGTGCACCGGTATTTCGTGGACCTGGTGCGGGGCGAGGCGGGTGCCGTGGATGGCGAGTCCGGCGAACGAGTCGGTACGGCGGCGGCGGATGGGCGCGGTCAGTAAGATCGCTGCGGAACGTGCTCGGGGATCGGCCCCGACGGATGAGGAAGAAAGCTGGGCATGAGCGGACACTCCAAGTGGGCGACGACCAAGCACAAGAAGGCTGCGATCGACGCCAAGCGGGGCAAGCTCTTCGCCAAGCTGATCAAGAACATCGAGGTCGCGGCGCGCACGGGAGGCGGGGATCCGACGGGTAACCCGACGCTGTACGACGCGATTCAGAAGGCGAAGAAGTCGTCGGTGCCCAACGACAACATCGACCGCGCGGTCAAACGTGGGTCGGGTGCGGAGGCCGGCGGCGCGGACTGGCAGAACATCACGTATGAGGGGTACGCCCCCGGTGGCGTGGCGGTGCTGATCGAGTGCTTGACGGATAACCGGAACCGCGCGGCCGCCGAGGTGCGTACGGCGTTGACCCGCAACGGCGGCAACCTGGCGGACCCGGGGTCGGTGGCGTATGTCTTCGACCGCAAGGGGGTGGTGATCGTGCCGAAGGCGGGCATGACCGATCCTTCCGAGGACGCCCTCCTGGAGGTCGTGCTGGATGCCGGCGCCGAGGAGGTCAACGATCTGGGCGATTCGTTCGAGGTGATCAGCGAGGCGTCGGACTTCGTGGCGATTCGTCAGGCGGTGCAGCAGGCGGGCTTGGATTACGAGTCGGCCGAGGCTCAGTTCGTACCGAATCTGCAGGTGGAGCTTGATGCTGAGGGCGCCCGAAAGATGATGCGGGTGGTGGATGCGCTGGAGGACAGCGATGACGTCCAGAACGTGTATGTGAATGGGGATGTGTCGGACGAGGTTCTCGCGGAGTTGGATTCGGAGGACTGACGAACAGCGCAGCGCAGCGGAGCTGGAGGAGGTCCGACCAGATGGTGCGAGGACTGACGAACAGCGCAGCGCAGCGGAGCTGGAGGAGGTCCGACCAGATGGTGGGAGGACTGACGAACAGCGCAGCGCAGCGGAGCTCGAGGAAGGCTGTTCGACGCGCCGCGGGAGCGCGGAGGTCCCGCAGGCCCGCGGGCTGTCGGGTTAGGCTCAGCCCGGAGTCGAACATGTGTGCGGCTCAGCGCGAGTAGTCCGACGCGAGGAGTTGAGCGGTGCGGGTATTGGGGGTGGACCCGGGGCTGACGCGCTGCGGCTTGGGGGTGGTCGACGGTGAGCTCGGCCGTCCGGTGCGGATGGTCGCCGTCACGGTGGTGCGTACGCCGGCCGGTCGCCCCACGGCGGAGCGTCTGCTGCTCCTGGCTGATGCGCTGGAGGACTGGTTGACCCGTTATCGCCCGGACGCGGTGGCGGTGGAGCGGGTGTTCGCCCGGAGCGACGTGTCGACCATCATGGGCACCGCGCAGGCCAGCGCCATCCCGATGCTGGCCGCGGCCCGACGTAACCTGCCGTTGGCGCTGCACACACCCAGCGAGGTCAAGGCCGCCGTGACTGGCAACGGTCGGGCCGACAAGGCTCAGGTGACCTCGATGATCACGCGTATTCTGCGGTTGGAGGCGGCGCCGCGGCCTGCGGACGCGGCTGACGCGTTGGCGCTGGCGGTGTGCCACCTGTGGCGAGGCGGGGCTCAGAGCAGGATCGCGGCGGCGCTGGCGGCCGATCATGCGGGTCGGGTGGGCGCGGTGGCGCGGAGCGCGCGGTGATCGCCTCGCTCGCGGGGGTGGTGGCTGCCGTCGGCTTGGATCATGTGGTCCTGGACGTTGGTGGGGTGGGTTTGCGACTGCATGTGACGCCGGGGACGGCGGGGTCGTTGGGTACCGGTTCGGCGGCCCGGTTGGCGACGTCGTTGGTGGTCCGAGAGGATTCGCTGACGCTCTACGGGTTCGCCGATGACGGTGAGCGGGAGCTGTTCGAGCTGGTGCAGACGGTCAGTGGGGTGGGCCCGAGGCTGGCGCTGGCGATGTTGGCCGTTCATGCTCCGGCTGCTTTGCGGCTGGCGATCAGTGCGGGTGATCTGGTGGCGTTGACGAAGATCCCGGGGGTGGGACGCAAGAGCGCCGAGCGCCTCGTGTTGGAGTTGCGCGACAAGGTGGGTGTGGCGCCTGCTGCACCACCGGCGGGGGACTCCGGGGCGGCCGCGCCGGAGGCCTCGTGGCGGGGGCAGGTGGCGCAGGCCCTGGTGGGGCTGGGCTGGAACCCACGGCAGGCCGAGTCGGCCCTCGACGCGGTGGCCGTCGATCTGGGTGAGCACCCGGAGGTGGCGACGGCGCTGCGGGCGGCGTTGCGGGTGTTGGGCCGGTGAGCTGCTCGTGAAGCCGGGGCAGGGCCCGCTGGGAGGGGCCGGCGAGGACCCCGAGGTGGAGGTGGACGGGTCGTACGACGCCACCGCCCGGATCGTGGATGCTCACCTGGACGGCCGGGAGGATGACGAGCAGCGGGTGGAGGCCGCGCTGCGTCCTCGGCGGCTGGCCGAATTCCCCGGGCAGACCCGGGTGCGTGACCAGTTGGGGTTGGTCTTGGAGGCGGCGCGCCGGCGCGGCAAGCCACCGGATCACGTGTTGTTGTCGGGGCCACCCGGTCTGGGGAAGACCACGTTGGCGTTGATCGTGGCGGCGGAGTTGGAGGCCCCGATCCGGGTGACCAGCGGTCCGGCGATCCAGCATGCCGGCGACCTGGCCTCGATCCTGTCCTCGTTGACCGAGGGGGAGGTGTTGTTCCTGGACGAGATCCACCGGATGTCCCGGCCCGCCGAGGAGATGTTGTACCTGGCGATGGAGGACTTCCGGGTGGACATCATCGTGGGCAAGGGTCCGGGGGCGACGGCGATCCCGTTGGAGCTGTCCCCGTTCACGGTGGTGGGGGCGACGACCCGGTCGGGTCTGCTGCCTGCGCCGTTGCGGGACCGGTTCGGGTTCACCGGTCACCTCGACTACTACGCGGTGGAGGACCTGGTGACGATCGTGCGCCGGTCGGCCCGGCTGCTGGAGGTGGAGGCGGAGGACGCCGGGGTGTGGGAGATCGCCAAGCGGTCGCGGGGGACTCCGCGGATCGCGAATCGGTTGTTGCGGCGGGTGCGGGACTGGGCGCAGGTGCACGGTGACCGGGTGGTGGATCTGGCGGCCGCGCACGCGGCGCTGGCGCTGTTCGATGTTGATGCGCGGGGTCTGGACCGGCTGGACCGCGCGGTGCTGGATGCGCTGTGCCGGCGTTTCGGGGGTGGTCCGGTCGGGGTGACGACGTTGGCGGTCGCGGTCGGTGAGGAGCCGGACACCGTGGAGACGGTGGCCGAGCCGTACCTGGTGCGCGAGGGTTACCTGGCGCGTACGCCGCGGGGTCGGGTGGCGACGTCGATGGCGTGGCGGCACGTGGGGCTGTCTCCGCCGGCCGGTGCCGCGGGTTCGGTGCAGCAGGCGCTGCCGTTGGAGGACGAGGCGTCGCCAGGGTCGGGCCGGTTCGGCGGGTGAGGACGCCAGGGCCGTTGGGTGCGAACGACGTTCCCGAGCGGGGCCCGCGCGCGCCGTGTTCGCTCGGCGAGGGCAGGCTCGCCTAGACTCACGTGGTGCCCCTTGGGGGTACGCGGTCCGGACGTGCGTGGTTGCGCAGATGGCGGGTCGCTACGTGCGCGCAGGACGAGGGCAAACGAGGGCATGGCGATCAAACCGGTCAACCGGAAGCCGTTCAGAACGTTGCTGACCATGCTCGCGTTGACCCTCGGTTTGGTGGCGTTGCTGCTCGGGGCGCACACCTGGGGTACGGCGCAGTTGTCGCCGAAGCTGGGTCTGGACCTGGAGGGCGGCCAGCAGGTGATCCTGCAGCCGCAGGTGCGGGGCGGTCAGGAGGTCAACGCCGAGGAACTGGCCCGCGCGGTGGACATCATGCGCAACCGGGTCGACGGCCAGGGGGTGTCTGAGGCTGAGGTGGCCACGCTGGGGCAGCGGATCACGGTGACCGTGCCGGGTCGGATGACGCAGGCGCAGCAGGATGCGCTGCGCCGCTCCTCGCAGATGCGGTTCCGGCCGGTGCTGGAGTTCCAGCCGGCGAGCTTGTCGATCGACCCGCAGCCGGCGCCGACTCCGGCGAATCCGACCACGGCCCCGCCGAAGACGACGCCCACCGCCACAGCCACGCCCACGGCGTCCGCGAAACCGTCCGCCGCAGGTTCCGGTGGTGCGCAGGAGGCGCCCGCTGGCGTCGACCCCGGTCAGGCCCTGCCGGCGGCGACGACGACGCCTGCGCCGACCCCGCGCCCGGCCGCGACCCCCACGCCGGCGCCGGGTTCGTTGTTGACCACCCAGCCGGCTCCGGCGTTGAAGCCGGGGCAGACGCCGACGTACTCCTCGGTGTTGGAGCAGGACCCCAAGGCGCTCATCGCGTATGCCACGAATCAGGCGTGGGCGACACCGGCGTACCTGGAGAAGTTGACGGTGCTCGACTGCACGAAGCAGCCGCCGTACGACCCCAAGACTGAGGACCTCACCAAGCCGATCGTGTCGTGCAGCGATGATCGTCAGGCCAAGTATCTGCTGGGGCCGTCGGTGATGGTGGGCGGGGAGATCGCCAACGCGTTGGCTCGCCCGGGCACCAACCAGCAGGGTCAGCCGGACGGCACCTTCGAGGTGGCGCTGACCACCACCGGCGAGGCAAAAACGAAGTACGCCGAGGTCAGCCGGTACATGCTGCCGCTGCAGCAGCCGCGCAACCAGTTGGCGGCGGTGCTCGACGGGCAGGTGATCTCCGCGCCGTACTTCCAGGGGGTCATCGCCGACGGCAACGCCTCGATCTCCGGCAATTTCACCGCCGAGACGGCCAAGCTGCTCGCCGACCAGTTGAAGTTCGGTGCCCTGCCGATGAGCTTCGTGCCCGAGTCGAGCCTGGACATCAGCCCGACCTTGGGTGGGGATCAGCTCCGCAAGGGCCTGATCGCGGGGCTCATCGGGTTGTTGCTGGTGATCGTGTATTCGCTGCTGCAGTACCGGGCGCTGGGTCTGGTGACGATCGCGTCGCTGGTGCTGGTGGCGCTGCTGACGTACCTGTGTCTGACACTCTTCGGGTGGAGCAGCAACCTGCGCCTGACGATGGCCGGGATCACCGGCGCCATCGTGGCGATCGGTACGACGGCCGACAGCTTCATCGTGTACTTCGAGCGGGTCCGTGACGAGGTCCGCGAGGGGCGCACCCTGCGGGCCGCGGTGGAGACCGGCTGGGCGCGCGCCCGCCGTACGATCCTCATCTCGGACGCGGTGAACCTGCTCGCCGCCCTCGTCCTGTACCTGCTGGCCACGAGTAACGTGCGCGGGTTCGCGTTCATGCTGATCCTGACCACGATCCTGGATGTCATCGTGACCTTCCTGTTCACCCACCCGCTGCTGACCATGCTGGCGTCCACGAAGTTCTTCGGGGGCGGTCACCGGTGGTCCGGCTTCGACCCGGAGCGGCTGGGTGCGGACAAGTTCCGGTACGTCGGCGCGGGACGGTTCCGCGGCGGCGATCGGCCTCGCGTGGCCGGGGCGGCTCGCGGCCACGCGGCGACCGGCGCGAGCGAAGGTGGTCGGGCGTGAGTCGGTTCAGTGATCTGGGCAATGACCTGTACGTCGGCCGCCGCAGCATCGATTTCGTCGGCCGGTTGCGGACCTGGTTGACGATCAGCGCGGTGCTGTTCGCGGTGGCGTTGGCGGGTCTGGGGCTGCGTCAGCTCAACCTGGGGATCGAGTTCACGGGCGGCTCGGATTTCCGGGTCGCCGCGGTGAGCGACATGGCCAACTACGAGGCTCGGGCCAAGCGTGTGGTGGCTCAGGCCGGTGACGTCGCCTCGGCGTCGGTGACCAGGGTCGGCGGGGACGCCGTTCGGGTGACTACCGAACGATTCGAAGACACCAAGGCCCAGAGCGTGCGGGCAGCCTTGGCGAAGGAGTTCAGGGTCTCCGGGGATCAGGTGCAGTTCTCGGTGATCGGACCATCCTGGGGTGCTTCCGTCAGCCAGAAGGCGCTGCAGGCGCTGATCTGGTTCCTCGTGTTGGTGTCGCTGGTGTTGGCGGTCTACTTCCGTTCCTGGAAGATGTCGCTGGCCGCGCTGGTCGCGCTGTTCCACGACATCTTCATCACGGTCGGCATCTACGCCCTGGCCGGCCTGGAGGTCACCCCTGCCTCGATGATCGGCTTCCTGACGATTCTCGGATACTCGCTCTACGACACCGTCGTGGTGTTCGACAAGGTCCGCGAGAACACCGACGAGGCGCGGCATTCGGGCCGGTCCACGTTCTCCGACGCGGCCAACCTGGCGGTGAACCAGACTCTGGTGCGTTCGATCAACACCACCGTCGTGGCACTCTTGCCGGTGGCCGCGCTGCTGGTGGTAGGTCTCCTGGTGCTGGGGCCGGGCACGCTGCTCGACCTGTCGGTTGCGCTGTTCATCGGGATCGCCGTCGGGGCGTACTCCTCGATCTTTGTGGCGACCCCGCTGTACGCGCACCTGCGTGAGCGGGAGCCCGAGATGCAGGCGTTGGCCAAGCGGGTGGCCAAGACGCGCGCCAAGGGCGTCGGTACGGCGGCCTCGGCGCCGTCACGCGGTCGGTCGGCCAGCGACAGCCCGACCGGGGCGTCGCTGGCGGAGCCGCCGCATCCGTCGGGGGTGGCCGTGGCCACCGCGGATCCGGCTGCCGGACTCTCCGGTGACCAGTCGACGTACCTGGACGAGGATGGCGTGGAACGCACCGTGACCGGGCGCCCGGTGCATCCGATGGCCAAACGAGGCCCGCGTAACCAGCCGAAACGGCCGCCGCGCCGGAAGCGGTAGCTCTGATCGGGTGCGTGTCCCCTCGTCGTGCCGATTGCTCAGGAGGCTTCCATGGACCGCACCGCGCTCGCTGCGTTGGTGACTGCTCGACTCCGGGACGTTCCGGACTTCCCCGAGCCGGGGGTGGTGTTCAAGGACTTCACCCCGCTCCTGGCCGATCCGGAGGCCGTGGCCGCGGTGGTGGCTGACGTTCGGGATCGTTTCGGTGGCCGGGTCGACATGATCGTCGGCATCGAGGCTCGGGGGTTCATGATCGGGGCGGCGACGGCGTACGCCTTGGGGGTCGGGTTCGTCCCGATTCGCAAGTCGGGCAAGCTGCCTCGCCAGACCCACCAGGCCTGCTACGAGCTGGAGTACGGCACGGCGTGCGTGGAGATCCACGCGGACGCGCTGACGCAGGGTCACCGGGTGCTGGTCATGGACGACGTGTTGGCCACCGGGGGTACCGCCGAGGCGGCGTGTGATCTGGTGGAGCGGGCTGGCGGCACGGTGGTCGGCGTGGACGTGGTCGTCGAGCTGGGCTTCTTGAAGGGGCGGGACAAGCTCACCAGGTATGAGGTGTCCTCGGTGTTGGTGATCTGAGGCTCGACGCCGGCGCTCGAGCCGGCAGTGGCGGGGCGAGGTGGTGGGGGATCGGTCAACGACCACTACCATTGGTGCATGGAGGACGATTCCTCGGCGACGGCTCCCCCCGTGGAGTCCGGCAGCGACGGGGGGCCGGTGGTCCAGTCACCTCGGCCCTTGACGGGTGTGCCCCGGACCGCGCCCGCCCAGCAGAAGACGTCGCCCCCTGTGTCATCGGCCAATGGCAACGGCATTGCTGCGGACGGGCGCGCCGACAGCCAGCAGAAGGTCCCGACCCGACCCTCGGCCGCCGAGGACGTCTCCGCCGGCGAACCTGCCGAGCAGGTGGCCCCCGAATCGGTGGCGCCGGTCCCGTGGTCGATTCCGACGACGCAACGGGTGCGGGCCCGCCTGGCGCGGTTGGGGGTGGCCCGGCACCCGGTGAACCCAGCGTTGGAGCCGCTGATCCGCACCGTGAAGGGGACGCACCCCAAGGACGACACGGCCGTCATCGAGCGTGCGTACGCGGTGGCCGAGCAGGCCCACCGCGGTCAGTTCCGCAAGAGCGGCGACCCGTACATCACGCACCCGCTGGCGGTCACCACCATCCTCGCGGAGTTGGGGATGCCGCCGAACACGCTGGCTGCGGCGCTCCTGCACGACACCGTCGAGGACACGCCGTACACCTTGGAGGCGTTGCGCGCGGAGTTCGGTGACGAGATCGCCATGCTGGTCGATGGCGTGACCAAGCTGGAGAAGGTCACGTACGGTGATGCGGCGCAGGCCGAGACGGTGCGCAAGATGGTCATCGCGATGAGCAAGGACATCCGGGTCCTGGTCATCAAGCTGGCCGACCGGTTGCACAACGCGCGCACCTGGCGACACGTCAAGCCAGAGTCGGCCGCCCGGAAGGCGAAGGAAACCCTGGAGATCTATGCGCCGCTGGCGCATCGGCTCGGGATGAACACCATCAAGTGGGAGTTGGAGGACCTGTCCTTCGCGGCGCTGTACCCCAAGGTGTACGACGAGATCATGCGGATGGTGGCCGAACGGGCTCCGGCGCGTGAGGAGTACTTGACCAGGGTTCGCAGCCAGGTGGCGGAGGATCTGCGGGAAGCCCGGATCAACGCGACCGTGACTGGGCGCCCGAAGCACTACTACTCCGTCTACCAGAAGATGATCGTCCGGGGTCGCGATTTCGAGGACATCTACGACCTGGTGGCGGTCCGGGTATTGGTGGACACGGTGCGCGACTGCTACGCCGCCCTGGGGACGATGCACTCCCGGTGGAAGCCGATGCCGGGGCGGTTCAAGGACTACATCGCCATGCCCAAGTTCAATATGTATCAGTCGCTGCACACAACGGTGATCGGTCCCGAGGGCAATCCGGTGGAGATCCAGATCAGGACCCACCGGATGCACCAGCAGGCCGAGTACGGCGTTGCGGCGCACTGGAAGTACAAGGGTGGCGGCACTCTCGCGGTCGGCCGCGACAAGAGTGGCGCGAACGTTTCCTTGACCGACATGCCGTGGCTTCGTCAGCTCGTGGACTGGCAGCGGGAAACCGCCGACCCCGGGGAGTTCCTGGAGTCGCTGCGTTTCGAGATGGGCTCCCAGGAGGTGTTCGTTTTCACCCCCAAGGGCGAGGTGGTGGCCCTCCCGTCGGGGTCGACGCCGGTGGACTTCGCCTACGCCGTACACACCGAAGTCGGGCATCACTGCATCGGTGGCCGCGTCAACGGGCGGCTGGTCCCGCTGGAATCGGAGCTGGAGAACGGCGACGTCATCCAGATCCTGACGTCGAAAGCGGACGGGGCGGGACCGTCGAGGGACTGGCTGACCTTCGTCAAGAGCCCCCGCGCGCGCAACAAGATCCGGCAGTGGTTCTCCAAGGAACGGCGTGAGGGCGCCATCGACATCGGTCGCGACATGATCGCCAAGACGATGCGCAAGCAGAGTTTGCCGCTGCAGCGCATCATGAGTGCCGACCTGCTGACCAGCGTCGCGACGGAACTGCGGTTCGGAGACATCGGCTCGCTGTACGCGGCGGTGGGGGAGGGGCATCTGTCCTCCGCCGCGGTCGTCGAGAAGGCCCTGCTGCTGCACGGTGGACCCGATCGGGCGGTGGAGGATTTCGCTGAGGCCACGGTCCCCGGCCAGCCGATCCGCCGGTCGCAGCAGATCGACACCGGCGTGGTCGTCGTCGACGGACAGGACGGGGTCTGGACCAAACTGGCCAAGTGCTGCACGCCCGTCCCCGGCGATCAGATCATGGGGTTCGTCACCCGGGGCAAGGGCATCTCGGTGCACCGCGAGGACTGCGTCAACGCCATCGCCCTCACGACCCATTCCGAGCGGATCACGCAGGTGGAGTGGGGCCCCTCCGGGGGGACCCAGTTCCTGGTGCAACTGCAGGTGGAGGCGCTTGATCGGAGCCGGCTGCTGGCCGACGTCACCACGGTCATCGCGGACCAGCACGTCAATATCCTGTCGGCGAGCGTGCGCACCAAGGGCGACCGGCATGCGGTGTCTCGGTTCACCTTCGAAATGGCCGACCCCAGCCACCTCAATCACGTCATCAACGCGGTCAGGAAGGTGGACGGGGTGTACGACGTCCACCGGGTCACCGGCACCCAGGCAGACCGCGACGACCGGGTGTAGCGGCCGATTCAGCCCAATCCGCGGCGGGCCTGCTCCAGCCAGGCTTCGCGGGCGGTGAGCGCCTCCTTGGCCTTGGCGATCTTCGACTGGTTGCCGGACGACTCCGCGGTGGCCAGCTCCTCGCGCAGGCCGGCGATCGAGGCCTCCAGTTGAGCGACCATGCTCTGGGCCCGTGCGGTCACCTCGGGGTTGCTGCTGACCCACTTGCGGTCGTCGGCCTCGCGGATCTGGGCCTCGACCCGGCGCATCGCCTTCTCGATCCGCTCCATGTCGGCGCGGGGAACCTTGCCGGCCGCGTCCCACCTGTCCTGGATGGATCGCAAGGAAGCTTTGGTCGCCTCGAGGTCCTTGACTGGTAGCAGCGCCTGAGCTTGCGCCAGGAGTTGCTCCTTGACGGCGAGGTTGGCGGCGTACTCCTGGTTTTCGACGGCGGCGACGGCGTCCTTGGCGGTGAAGAAGGCGTCTTGAGCCGCCTTGAACTGCTGCCAGAGGAGGTCATCGTCGCTGCGGGAGGCGCGTCCGGCCTGACGCCAGCGGTCCATGAGCCGCTTGAACGCCCCGGCGGTGGACCCCCAGTCCGTGCTCGTGGCCAGTTCTTGGGCCTGGGCCACCAGGTCTTCCTTGATCGACTTGGCTTCGTTCTGGGCTCCCGAGAGTTGCGCGAAATGCACTCGGCGCATCTTGTCGAAGGAGTTTCGTGCCGAGGACAGTCGGTGCCAGAGCGCTTGCTCGCTCTCGCGGTCCAGCTTGGGGCCCTGCCGCTGGGCTTCTTTCCATTCATCCAGGAGGGTGCGCATCCGGGCGCTCGAGGCCTTCCACTGGATCTTGGCTTCCGGTTGGCCCGCGAGCTGCTCGGCTTCGGCGACGATCTCCTCGCGTCGTGCTCGGGCGGCCTCACGGGCCGCCGACCGCTCGGCGCTCTCGACGGTCTTGCGCGCCTCCAGTGCAGTGGCGATGTTCTCCACCTTGGCAGCCAGCGCCACAAGGTCACCGACCGCACGCAGGTCGCTGGTCTGCTCCCGCAACCGGGCCAGCGACTCGCTCGCCTCCCGGGTGGACAGGTCCGTCTGCGTCACCCGCTGGAGCAGCAGATCCGCCTGGGCGTTGGTCTCGTCGTACTTGCGGGCGAAGTACGCGAGGGCCTCGGCCGGTGTCGCTCCCGGGTAGGAACCCACTTCTCGCTCGCCCTCGGGGGTCCGCACATACACCGTGCCGTCCTGGGCGACCCTGCCGAAAGCGGTCGACGGGCTGGGAGCGCTCGCGGAGGCCAACCGACCTGCCAAGGCGGCCGGACTCGGTACGGCGGCCGCGACTCGAGGCTCCGGCTCCGGCTCGGGCTCGGGTGCGGGCTCGGGGTGCTCGTCGTGCGTGGGTTCCGGTTCTGGAACCGGTGAGGGTGTCGCCTCCGGGACGGGGACGTCGCCGGCTACTTCGGGGCCGGGCACCAGATCGCCGGGGCTTTCCACCGCCGGTTCCTGTGTCGCCACCGGCTCTGTCTCAGGCTGTGGCTGGGGCACGGGGGCGGTGGCATCGGACACGGCGCTGGCCTTCTGCTCGTGGACACCGCGCCGGCACGGCGCGGTTCGGAATGGTGACGTCCTGCACACGATAGCCCCGAGAAGGTGGTCTGCGTCACCCTCAATCGGCGCGCCGGGCACCCGGGTAGGCTCAGCGGGTGTTCATGATCGGCTTTCCCGCTGCGGCCTTTGCCACCAACTGCTTCGTCCTCGCGCCCGCCGAGGGGGAGCGTGCACTGATCATCGACCCCGGTATCGGCGTCGTGGATCGGCTGCGGACCGTGCTGTCCGAGCATCGGCTCAAGCCCGCCGCGGTCCTGCTCACCCACGGGCACCTGGATCACGTGTACTCGGTGACCCCGGTGTGCACCGGATCTGCCGACGAGGCCATGCCGGCGTACATCCACACCGACGACGAATACCGCTTGAAGAATCCCCTGGAACTGGTCGACCCCGAACTCATGGCCATGCTGCAGATGCAGTTCGGCAAGCTCGCCACCTGGAAGGAGCCCGAGGAGGTGCGCACCATCACCGACGGCCAAAGCCTCCAGCTGGCCGGGATCGACTTGAGCGTGCTGCACGCACCCGGCCACACCGAGGGGTCGGTCATGTTCCGCGTGGAGGATCTGCCCAGCCAGGTCGGCCCGGACTCCGGCCTGACCCGGACGCTGTTCGCCGGGGACGTGCTCTTCGCCGGTGGCATCGGCCGCACCGATCTTCCGGGGGGCAGCGACGCCGCGATGCGCGCCAGCCTGCGCGACGTCGTCCTCAGCGAACAGGACGACTCGCTGGTCCTCCCCGGCCACGGGCCGGCCACCACGATCGGTCGAGAGCGGGTCACCAACCCCTATCTCGTCGGCCTCTGAGCGGGGGAGGGCCGATGGCCAAGGTTGCGCCACTGTCCGGATTCCCCGAATGGCTCCCCGCGGAGCGCATCGTCGAGCAGCATTTTCTGGACGTCATCCGCCGTACCTTCGAGCTGCACGGGTTCGCCAACATCGAGACGCGCGCCGTGGAGCCCACCGAGCGGTTGCTCGGCAAGGGCGGTGACACGGACAAGGAGATCTACGGGGTCACCCGGCTCGCCGCGAGGGGAGCGCCGGAGAGCGCCGAGGCCGACCTCGGACTGCACTTCGACCTGACCGTGCCGTTCGCGCGGTACACCCTGGAGCACGCCGGCAAGCTCACGTTCCCGTTCCGGCGCTATCAGATTCAAAAGGTGTGGCGTGGCGAGCGACCCCAGGACGGCCGGTTCCGCGAGTTCACCCAGGCCGACATCGACATCATCGACGCCGGTGAGCTGCCGTTCCACTACGAGGTCGAGCTGCCGCTGGTACTGGCCGATGTCTTTGCCGAACTCCCGGTGGGCCCGTTCCGGATCCAGGTCAACAACCGCCGGATCCCCGAGGGGTTCTACCGAGGGCTGGGCCTGAAGGACGTCAACGGGACGCTCAGGATCGTCGACAAACTGGACAAGGTCGGCCCGGACGCGGTCGCCGGGATGCTGGAAGAGGCTGGCTGCTCCGCGAGCCAGGCCCGAGCCTGCTTGGCGCTGGCCCAGGTCAGCGCCACCGATTCCTCGTTCGTTGACCGCGTGAACGCCCTCGGGGTGAGCGACCCGGTGCTGGAGGAGGGCTTGACCCAGCTTGCCGCCGTGATGGATGCGGCCGGAGAGCATGCGCCGGGCCTGCTGGTGGCCGACCTGAAGGTGGCGCGCGGCCTGGACTATTACACCGGGACCGTCTACGAGACCCAGTTGGTGGGCCACGAAAGCTACGGCTCGGTGTGCTCCGGTGGCCGGTACGACGCGCTGGCCAGCGACGGCAAGACCACCTACCCGGGGGTGGGCATCTCGATCGGCGTGTCCCGCCTGCTCGCCCGGCTGATGCCAGGACTGCAGGCATCCCGCGCCACCCCGACCGCGGTGCTGGTGAGCCTGGCGGCGGACACGGATCGAACCGCCGCGATGCGGGTCGCGGCCGCTCTCCGGGCGCGCGGCATTCCTGCCGAGGTGGCCCCCAGCGCGGCCAAATTCGGCAAGCAGATCCGGTTCGCCGATCGGCGCGGCATCCCGTTCGTGTGGTTCCCGGGCCGGGTGGGCCCGGATGGGGACGTGCTCGCCGATCAGGTCAAGGACATCCGCACCGGGGAACAGGTCGCCGCCGATCTGGACGCGTGGTGTCCTCCGGACGCGGACCGCTGGCCGACGGTTCGCACCCGGGAGTGAGCCGTGGCTGACCTGGACGAGGGGTCAGGTGCGATCGCGAGGCATGCGCGCGCCCGCCGCGCGGGGGAGGGCCAGCCCGGCTGCCCGTAGCTCCAGCGTTGCGAGTTCGCGGGTGACGTCCGGATCTCCTCGGCGCCAGGCGCCCACCGGGTCGGGATCGATCCTGGCCAGCGTGGTCAACGGTTGATGTGAGAGTGCCCGCAGCGCGAAGAGTTCGAGGTTGGGTGCGCCGGCGTCGCCCGCGTGGGTGCCGGAACCACCCCCGGCCAGGAGCCGCGCGGCGCGGCTTCGCCGGACGAACCGGACCCGCACCACCAGCCAGGGGATCGCCACCGACAGGATCGGGCCCAGGGTCGTCAACAGGGCGAGGGTCAGGGCGATCTGATGGATGGTCTCGGTCATCGAGGTGCCCGCGAGGCTCACCTGATCGCCCGCCCCCGCCAACTGACGGAAGGTGTCGCCGAGCAGATCGCCCACCAGTGGCACCTCACCCACCCGGCCACCGGCCGACCGCAGCCCGGCACCGATGGCGACCCCGGCCTCGTGGAGTTCTCGGGTCGGCCCGGCCAGGGTCGCGATCATGTCATGCACCCACCGCCCCGCCTGGATCCACCCGAAGACCCAGGCGGCGACGGCGAGGTCGGCAAGCAGCTGGCGTGCCCGGCGTCCGGGCGTGGCGGCGTACAGCATGAGGCCAGCATGACGTTCCGTCCGCATCGGCGCGCCGCGAGGCTCCCGGACAGCCACAGCTGTCGGCGTGTCGGTCGAGCCCCTGTCGAGGCAGCGCGCCATCCTGGGGCAGGACATCTGCTGTCCCCGGCGCAGCCCCGGTGGCTTCCGGGGAAACTGCGGCTGTCGGGTGGGACTTCAAGGTCCAGTGCCGGCGTCGCCTCGGGGATCGGAGTATCGGATGCCAGGCGGATTTCACCCGAAGAGAGTGGACGTTCTGTCGTGTTCTCCTACACTAGGACGAACGACCGACTCACCCGGGGGAGTGCATGTCCAGCGATGTGGATACGAACAAGGTGAGTGCCGGCGTGCGCCAGTGGCTCGATCACCTCAGGGTTGAGCGCGGCGTCGCCCGTAACACGCTGCTCTCCTACGGTCGGGATCTGCGGCGATACGAGGCGTTCCTGACTGATCGCGGCATCGACGACCTGGCGGGTGTGGGGGAGTCCGATGTGGCTGAATTCCTGACATACCTGCGTGAAGGTACGGCGGACCGCCCGCCGCTGTCGGCGGCTTCCGCGGCCCGGGCGCTGGTCGCCGTACGGGGGTTGCACAAGTTCTTGGCGCAGGAAGGCGCCACCCAGATCGACCCAGCGGCCCCGGTGGCTCCGCCACGGCCGGCGCAGCGCCTGCCGAAGGCGATTTCGGTCACCGATGTGGAGCGACTCCTGGCCGCGGCCAGCCTGGGCGACAGCCCCGTGGCACTGCGCGACCGAGCCCTGCTGGAGGTGCTGTACGGAACCGGGGCACGGATCAGCGAGGCCGTCGGCCTGGACGTCGAGGACATCGACCTGAAGGCCGGCTCGGTGCGGCTGCTGGGCAAGGGCGACAAGCAGCGGTTCGTGCCGCTGGGCAGCTACGCTCGCAGCGCCCTCTCGGCGTACCTGGTGCGTGGGCGTCCGGCGCTGGCGGCCCGGGCGGTGCGCGGAACCGACTCGGCGGTCTTCCTCAACCAGCGTGGGGGCCGGCTGTCCCGGCAGAGCGCCTGGACCCTCATCCAGACGGCAGCCGAACGGGCCGGGTTGCGGTCCACGGTGAGCCCGCACACATTACGTCACTCGTTCGCCACCCATCTGCTTGACGGTGGGGCCGACGTCCGGGTGGTGCAGGAGCTGCTGGGGCACGCCTCGGTGACCACCACCCAGATCTACACCCTGGTCACCGTGCAGCGGTTGCGCGAGGTCTACGCCCACGCGCACCCACGGGCGCGCTGAGCGCCGGTCATCGGCAGCCGCGAGGTCCTCGCCCTGCCAACTCAGGCGACTCAGGCCATTCAGGCCACGCAGGGCACCCGCGGCGGCGCTGATAGCATCGGGCAGACACCGATCAGCGCGAGGCTGGACGGAATGTAGGCCAACGGGAGACTCTTCATGACCCCGGACGCGACAGCCACTCGTTCGCTGCACGACCCAGAAGGCGCCATGAGCGATCATGTCGAACCCCTGCCGGATCGGCACGGCTCACTCTTCGACGACGCCGACGAGGCGAGGGCATCGATGCGCGACGCTGAGCAGCAGGCCGGCAACCTCGGCCCCACCAACCGCCCGATGCCCGACTTCCCGGCCCCCGAGGCGCTCAGCTCGCACGGCCCGGCCCGGGTGATCGCCATGTGCAACCAGAAGGGCGGGGTCGGCAAGACCACGACCACGATCAACCTGGGCGCCGCGCTGGCCGAGTACGGCCGCAAGGTGCTGCTCGTGGACTTCGATCCCCAGGGCGCACTATCCGTGGGCCTGGGGCTACGCAGCCACGAGCTCGACCTCAGCATCTACAACCTGCTCATCGAGCGGGATCACGACATCCGTGAAGTGATCTGCCCCAGCCGCACCGAGAACCTGGACGTCCTGCCCGCCAACATCGACTTGGCCGCTGCCGAGGTGCAACTCGTCGGAGAAGTGGCCCGGGAGATGGTGCTGGCCCGGGTGCTGCGTCCGGTGCTGGACGACTACGACATGATCCTCATCGACTGCCAGCCGTCGCTGGGCCTGCTGACCGTCAACGCGCTGACCGCCGCGCACGGGGTGCTGATCCCGTTGGAGTGCGAGTTCTTCGCGATGCGCGGGGTCGCGCTGTTGGTGGAGACCATCGAGAAGATCTGCGACCGGCTCAACCCGCGCCTGCAGATCGACGGCATCCTGGCCACCATGTACGACGGCCGCACCCTGCACAGTCGCGAGGTCGTCCGCAGTGTCGTCGACCACTTCCAGGACAAGGTGTTCCACACGGTCATCAGCCGGACGGTCAAGTTCCCGGACGCCACTCTGGCTGCCGAACCGATCACGACGTACGCCCCCGGGCATGGGGCCGCCGAGGCCTACCGGAGATTGGCGCGGGAGCTCATCGCGCGCGGTTGCGCCGCCTGAGGCTCGCCGCCCACGTGGCGGCATGCCCCGGTCGACAGTGCGATCAGAAATCGGCGGGAACCGTTCTATGAGCACCTCTGTGAGCAACGACACCAGCGTGCCTGGCGGTGTGCTGACCAAGCGCGTCGGAGCCGACCCCTTCGAGGTTCACCTCGATGTCTTCACTGGCCCCTTCGACTTGCTGCTCGGGCTGATCGCTCAGCACAAGCTGGACATCACCGAGGTGGCCCTGGCTCAGGTCACCGACGAGTTCATCGCCCAGATGCGGCTGCGTCAGGACGAGGCGGCGCGCGCCCGCCAGGAGGGCCGCGACGGGGTCGGCTGGGATCTGTCCCAAGCCTCGGAGTTCGTTCTCGTGGCGGCCACCTTGCTCGACCTCAAGGCCTCGCGGCTGCTGCCTGCGGCCACCAGCGAGGACGAGGAGGACGTGGCGCTCCTGGAAGCCCGAGACCTGTTGTTCGCGAGGCTCTTGCAGTACCGCGCGTACAAGGAGGTGGCCACCTGGATGGCCGACCAGATGGCCGGCGAGGAGCTCTCCTGGGCCCGGCAGGCGGGGCTGGAGCCGCACTTCGCCGCGCTGCTCCCCGAGCTGGTCCTCGGCATAACCCCCGAGGAGTTGGCGCGCATCGCCGCGCTGGCCATGACGCCTCGCCCGCCACCGGTGGTGGCCGTGGAGCACCTGCACGCCCCCCGGGTGAGTGTTCGCGAGCAGGCGGTACTCCTGCATGCCTTGATCCGAGAGCGCGGTGATGTCAGCTTCGCCGAGGTGACCGCGGACGCCGAGGGGCTTCCCGTGGTCGTGGCGCGTTTCCTGGCTCTGCTGGAGTTGTTCCGTGGCGGGCTGATTCTCTTCGACCAGCCCGACGCGTTCGCCCCCTGGCAGATCCGGTGGGACACCACGGCAGCAGCCGACACCGCGGCGTTCCCCAGTCTCCGACAGGAGCAGCCATGAGCGAGCACGACCCCCGGCATGCAGCCGAACGGGCCGGCAGAGGGGCCCTGGAGGCCATCCTCATGGTGGTCGATGAACCCGTCAGCGATGTCGTTCTGGCCACCGCACTCGAGCTCACCGTCAACGAGGTCCGGGCCACCCTGGTCCGACTCGCCGCCGACTACGACGAGAACGGTCGAGGATTCACCCTCCGGCAGGTGGCGGGCGGCTGGCGGTTCTACTCCCGGCCGGAGTTCGCCGACGTGGTCGAACGTTTCCTCATGGACGGCCAGCGCGCGCGGTTGTCGCAGGCCGCGTTGGAGACCTTGGCGGTCATCGCCTACCGGCAGCCGGTCTCCCGGGCCCGGGTCAGCGCGGTCCGCGGGGTCAACGTCGACGGGGTCGTTCGCACACTGCTCACCCGCGGGCTGATCCGCGAGGTGGGCGTGGAGGCCGAGCACGGGGCCGCGCTCTACGGCACCACGGGGTACTTCCTGGAGCGGCTCGGTCTGGCCTCGCTGCAGGATCTGCCACCCCTGGCACCCCACCTTCCCGAGCCGGTCGGTGAGCCGCCGGCCCCGGCTCGCGAGGACCCGCACGTCCCCCCCGATCAAGCCGATGACGGCGCAGGAGGTTCCACGTGACGCAGCGAGGACGACGACAGGGCGGCCGCCCTCAGCCGAGGAGGCAATCCCCCGCCGCCGCCACGGGTGGGTCGGCGCCGCCGGCACGGACACCCGTCGACGTCCACGATCCCGACGGCATCCGGTTGCAGAAGCTCCTGGCGGCCGCCGGCGTCGGGAGCCGACGGGTCTGCGAGGAGCTGATTACCGCCGGCCGGGTGAGCGTCGACGGGCACGTCGTGCGCGAGCTCGGGGTCCGCATCGACCCCGTGCGGCAGAGCGTGCACGTCGACGGTTCGCGGGTGCAGCTCGATGAAAGCCGGGTGTACCTCGCCTTCAACAAGCCGCTCGGGGTGGTGTCCACCATGAACGACGAGCTGGGCCGGCCGTGCATCGGGGACTACGTGGCCAAGCGCAACGAACGGTTGTTCCACGTCGGCCGCCTCGACGCCGACACCAACGGTCTGATCCTGCTCACCAATGACGGGGAACTTGCCCACCGGCTGCAGCACCCGTCGTACGGCGTCCTGAAGACCTATGTGGCCACGGTGCCTGGGCCGGTCGCCCGGGACGTCGGCCGAACCCTGCGGGCAGGGGTGGCCATCGATGACAAGACCGTCGCCGTGGATCATTTCCGGCTGGTCGACTCCGCGCCGGGGCGAGCGCTGGTGGAGCTGAGTCTGCATGAGGGCAGCAAGCACGTCGTACGCCGACTGCTGGAGTCGGTGGGGCATCCGGTCGAGACGCTGACCCGGACCGATGTGGGGCCCATCAAACTCGGTCAGCTGGGCTCGGGGAAAGTTCGACCCCTGAACAGCCGGGAGATCGGTCAGCTCTACACGGCCGCGGGTCTGTGATGAGCTCGGTACCCCGCGATGAGGTGGATCCCGCCCTGCGGCACGTGCACATCGTCGGGACGGGCCTGATCGGCACCAGCATCGGCCTGGGCCTGCGGGCGCGGGGGGTGTTCGTCACGCTGGAGGACCCTTCGCCGACGGCGTTGGCCATGGCGCGCGATCTGGGGGCCGGTGACCCGACGCCGCTGGACCCGCAGGAGCAGCCAGGGCCGAGCCTGGTGGTGGTGGCCGCGCCGCCCGATGTTGCGGCGTCCGTGGTGCTGAACCAGCTGCGCCGTTGGTCGGCCGCCGTGGTGACCGATGTCGCCTCGGTGAAGGCCGCAGTACTGGATGCGTTGGAGCGGGCTGGCTGTGGCTCGAGTGAGCTGGCCCGGTACGTCGGCTCGCACCCGATGGCCGGACGTGAGCGATCCGGGGCGATCGGGGCCCGCTCCGACCTCTTCGAGGGGCGGCCGTGGGTGATCTGCGCCGCTCCCCGCACGGATCTGGGGGCCCGGCGGGCCACCGAGACGCTGGCTCGGACGCTGGAGGCCGTGGTGCGGCGGATGGCCGCCGAGGACCACGACGCCGCGGTGGCCGCGGTCTCGCACGTGCCGCAGGTGGCCTCCAGCCTCGTCGCGAGTCGACTGCGAGAGCTTCCCGCCGACTCGGTCTCCCTGGCCGGTCAGGGTTTGCGTGATGTCACCCGGATCGCGGCCTCCGAGCCGGTGTTGTGGACGCAGATCCTGGCCGGCAACGCGGCGGCGGTGCGGGAGGTGCTGGAGGAGCTCGCCACCGATGTCGCGGTCGTGCTCGATGCGCTGCGCGCCCTGGAACACGATCCGGATGCGGCAGTCGGCGCCCGTGCCATGCTCGCCCGGGTGATCGCCGACGGCAACGCCGGGTACGTGCGGATTCCCGGCAAGCACGGCGGCGGGCCGACCCGCTACGCGGTGGTTCAGGTGCTGATCCCCGACAGTCCCGGCGAGCTGGCGCGGTTGTTCAACGCCGTGGGCGCCGGTGGCGTCAACATCGAGGACTTGCAGATCGAACATGAGTATGGCCGGCTGGCCGGGATCGCCGAACTCACCGTTCTTCCGCAGGCGGCCGACGCCCTGCGCGCCCTGCTGCGAGAGCAGGGGTGGACGGTGTACGACTGAGCGGCGGCTAGGCTCGTGCGGTGATCACCCCCTCTCGTGAACCCCTCGTCGTCGCCATTGACGGACCGTCGGGTTCGGGCAAGTCGAGCCTCTCGCGGGCGCTGGCCGGCAGCCGTGGCCTGGCCTACCTGGACACCGGGGCGATGTACCGGGCCCTCGTGCTGTGGTGTCAGGACCACTCGTTGACTCTCGATGACGCACCGGAGGTGGCTCGGGCGGCCGTCACGATGCCCCTGGAGATGGTCACCGACCCGAGTGGCCCGCGCGTGCTGCTGGACGGTCGAGACGTCGGAGAGCAGATTCGTCAGAGCACCGTGTCGGCGGTGGTCTCCCTGGTGGCCACCAACCCCGGCGTGCGCGGAGAACTCGTACGCCGTCAGCAGCGCGTGATTGCCGCGTCGGTGTCTGCGGGGCAGGGGATCGTGGTCGAGGGCCGGGACATCACGACCGTGGTGGCCCCCGACGCGCGGATCCGGGTGCTGTTGTCGGCGCAAGCTGATGCCCGCCTCGCCCGTCGGGCGCATCAGCTGACCGGAGAGTCGGACGAACGCGCCAAGGACGCCGTACGGGAGGAGGTGCTGGGCCGGGACACCGCAGACTCCACGGTCGCGCAGTTCCTGGCTCCCGCCGACGGGGTGGTGTCGCTCGACAACACGGCGCTCTCGTTCGAGGAGACCCTGAGCCTGCTCCAGGCGATGGTGGATGACGCCGACGGGGACGTCCTGGCGACCCAGCCCGAGCCCGACCTGTCGAACGCGGCGATGCAGCCGGAAGAGAGCCAGATCGAGTACGCCCTGCGGGTCGGTCTGGCGGAGTTCGAGCTCTCCGAGGAGGACGAAGCGCTGCTGGTGGGCGCCCTGCCGGAGCAGGACGCTGAGGAGCTCGGACCACGACCGGTCGTGGCTGTGATCGGTCGCCCCAACGTAGGCAAGTCGACGCTGGTGAACCGGATCATCGGGCGACGCGAGGCCGTCGTCGAGGATGTCCCGGGGGTGACGCGTGACCGGGTGGCCTACGACGGGGACTGGGCGGGCCGCCGGTTCACGGTGGTGGACACCGGGGGGTGGGAGATCGACGCCACCGGGATCCATCTGCGGGTGGCCGAACAGGCCGAGATCGCCATCGAACTGGCCGACGCCGTGCTGTTCATCGTCGATGCGACGGTGGGCGCCACCGACACCGATGAGCAAGTGGTTCGGTTGTTGCGGCGTTCCGGCAAGCCCGTGGTCCTGGTCGCGAACAAGGTGGACGACATGCGCGGGGAGTCGGATGCGGCTGCGCTGTGGTCCCTCGGGCTAGGGCAGCCGTGGCCCGTCTCGGCGCTGCACGGCCGTGGCAGCGGTGACGTCCTGGACGCCCTGCTGGAGGTCCTGCCCGAGGTGTCCGGCGTTGCCGGTGCCTACGAGCGGGGTGGTCCAAGGCGGATAGCCCTGCTCGGCAGGCCCAACGTGGGCAAGTCGAGCCTGCTGAACACCCTGGCAGGGCAGGAACGGGTGGTGGTGGACGAGGTGGCCGGGACCACCCGCGACCCCGTCGACGAGCAGATCGAGCTGGGTGGGCGGCTCTGGACCTTCGTGGACACTGCCGGCATCCGCCGCCGGGTGCGTCAGACCCGAGGCGCCGATTTCTACGCCTCGCTGCGTACCCAGACGGCGTTGGAGAAGGCCGAGGTCGCGGTGGTCCTCATCGATGCCGCCCAGCCGATGACCGAGCAGGATGTACGGGTCATCCAGCAGGTCGTCAACGCCGGGCGGGCGCTCGTGCTGGCCTACAACAAGTGGGACCTGCTGGATGAGGAGCGTCGGCACTACCTGGAGCGCGAGATCGAGCGAGATCTGGCGCACGTGTCCTGGGCGCCTCGGGTCAACATCTCTGCCCGGACCGGCCGTCACAAGGACCGCCTGGTGCCGGCCCTGGACGCGGCCCTGGAGGGCTGGTCCAAGCGGGTGCCGACCGGGCGCTTGAACGCCTTCCTGGGTGAGGTGGTGGCGGGACACCCGCATCCGGTGCGCAGTGGGAAACAACCCCGCATCCTGTTCGCCACCCAGGCCTCGACCTGCCCTCCCCGGTTCGTGGTGTTCGCCAGCGGTTTCCTGGAGGCCGGGTACCGGCGCTTCCTGGAACGGCGGCTGCGGGAGGAGTTCGGGTTCACCGGCTCTCCGATCGAGATCTCCGTGCGGGTACGGGAGAAGCGGCGGCGCGGTCGGGCGTGAGAAGCCGCCGCCCAGATGCGGTAGTCTCTGACGTGCTCGCAGGGCATCCGGGACGTGGCGCAGCTTGGTAGCGCACTTGACTGGGGGTCAAGGGGTCGCAGGTTCAAATCCTGTCGTCCCGACGGTGTGATGTCTTCGGACATCGGCGAACAGGCGGACGACGGACCTACGTGAATGTAGGTCCGTTGTTCTTTTGGGGGGCCAGGTGGGTGACCTCACGCGTGAGACGTCACTTCCGCTGCGTTGCGCCCGTGGATTCGCGACCGAAGTGACGTCTCGCGGCTGGGAGAGGTGCGGAATTGACGTTTCGCCGGCGACCGCAGTGACGATCGTCCGGTTGTCGACACCTGTCGTCCCGACTGTCGCGTAGGTGCAGCTCAGAGGCGGTTTCGGGAGGTCTGGGAGCGGCCGTTCGGTGGGCGCGCTGCAGCATCGGTGGACCAGCTTCACGGATGCCATCAGCGCGCTAGCATCTGCTCCATGGCGAATCTCAATGACCCCATGGAACTCGGCAAGGAACTCCTCAAGGACGCCCGCAACGTCGCCGAGTCGGCAGAGCACGCGGCCCGCGGAGCGGGCCGGATCGCGACGGACGTCGCAAAGGAGGCGGTCGACCTCCTGAGCAACGCGGTCGAGAACATCAAGAAGAACGTGCCCGGACTCTAGGGAACACGGACCAACCAGGGGCGTGGGGCCGGCGCCAGTCGCCGGCCCCACGCCCGTCGCGGTCGTGCCGCACCGGGTCGGCGGCTCCCTCACGTGCTCTTCGGTTGGTCAGTGTCCGCCCGGACTAGTGTCCGGGATCGCCTCTTCAGCGCGCGGCGCGCCGCCCTCTGGTTCACGGGTGGACTGTGACGCATCAGACATCCGAGTTGCCTTTCCTGGCGCGATAGCCGACTTCTACTGTGGCAGAACAACATTGACGACTCAGCGGAGCCTGACGGCCTCGCAGGGGGGCGGTTGTGATGAATACCAGCTCGTCGCGTCTGCGGCACACAGTAGGACGGGGGGGGTCGCACTCCTGCTGATGGCGGTCTCTTCAGTAACGGCGACCTCGACGACCCAAGCCACGCCCGCGCGCTCTATACTCGCTGTGAGCAGCGTTCTCGATCCCACTCCGGCGCCCTCGGATGCGCTCGCCATCATTGCGAAGGCAAAGGCAGAGAATCCGTTCGTTTTGCAGAAAAAGGTCCAGCGTCTACGTCAAAGTGCGGCGTTTATGGACCTATTCAAAGGCGCACCGGATGCCGTCACGGTGCAAACTCACCTAGAGTTCTACGCTGCCATCAGCACGATGGAGACGGTGAATCGACTCGTTCGCGTCACCAGGGGAAAGCACTTCCCCTTCGCTGGCACCGCGGATGCTCCGCGGGTGGAGCTGCGAGATGGGGCGCCGCCCGACAAAAACACCCAGCGCTGCTGCTCTTGCTGGCGGGCGTGGGTCGCGTTTTGGGCATATTTCGCGGCAACGAGCATGACCTGCATTCCCGTTACCGCGTTGAGCGGAGGTTTGGCCGGTGTTGTCTGCGGTGGCATATTCCATGCGATCGGTGGGCTGCCCAACTTCGATGACGCCTGCTAGAAGTGCCTGACAGCGGAAGCGGCAGCGGCAGCGGTGCTCGAAAGTGGCCGCGTTGGTTGGCGTTTTCCGTTGTGCTGTTTGTCTTCCTGCAGTGCGTGAACTGGGTGGTGACGCGGGAATTCTCTGCGCCCCTGCTCTCTGCGGCTGCCTTCACGTCTTGCACCATCGCTGCCGCCCACGTCTATGGGGAAAAGCTCCGAGGATAACAGATGGCATAGTCTGTTGTCTGGTGCCGTCTGTGGAACTCATGCGAAGCGGTCATTCGTACCGAATCGGCCGGGACGGCCGCTCTATTGAGTCACGTTCGGTCTTACAGTCGTGAGCTCCGGCTGAGTAGTAGGCGGTGGTCTTATTGCCAATTTCTCATCGCCATTGACGGGGTGTGCGAGGTCGGTGGCGAACGGTCAGTTGCACCTGATCGCCGCTCCTGTCAGGTGTGAGGGCGCCGCAACATCTCAAGGTGATCCACCCTCGGCATCGCACCCGCCGTGGCAATCACGTCTTGACCTGGGCGTCCAGCGCTTAGGCTCGATGATGTGAAGGCAACCGGCAGGGGAGGGGGCAGTCCGCGGATCAGCACGCGGGTGTGGACGATCCCGAACGCGCTCACCATTCTGCGCATCGCCTGTGTCCCGGCCTTCCTGATTCTGCTCGCCCGTCGCGACGACGGCTGGGCCTTTCTCGCCCTGGCGTTGTCCGGCATCAGTGACTACCTCGACGGCTGGGTCGCGCGGCGCTACCAGCAGGTGAGCCGTCTGGGGCAACTTCTGGACCCCCTAGCCGACCGGCTCTTCATCGTTTCCACCGTGCTGGCCCTGGCGATCCGCCAGATCGTGCCGTGGTGGCTGGTCGCAGCGATCCTTGCCCGGGACCTCGTCGGGGCGCTGGCCGTGTGGACCGTCCGCCGACGGGGTTTCCGGGCGTTGCCGACGCACTTCCTGGGCAAGGCCGCGACCTTCTGCCTGCTGGTCGCGTTCCCCTTGCTGCTCCTGGGGCACATCCTGGATGCGGGGAACGGCGGGGTCTTGGCGGTGGCGTGGGCGTTCGCGTGGTGGGGGGTGGGTCTCTACTGGGTCAGCATGGCGGTATACCTGCTGTCGGCCCGCACGGTGCGGGTGGCCATCCCCAAACCCACCACCCGGGGGCTCACCGCGACGGACTAACGCAGGGGCGGGCTTCGACGGCGCTCAGATGCCGCTCAGACACCCTTTGCGTGCCCCGGCGCCGGGTGATTACGCTCAGGCACATCCCGCGCCGCCGATCGTGCGGCGACCAGTGACGACGGCCGTTGGCCAGGCGCCGTACGGCAGATCGAGGAACGCCATGAGCGAGCTGGAATACCCGGACGACCTTCGGTACACCGCCGACCACGAATGGGTACGTCCAGCGGCGGACACCGGGGCCTCCGGCGAAGTGGTCGTCCGGGTGGGCATTACGGCATACGCGCAGGACGCGCTCGGCGACGTGGTCTACGTGTCGTTGCCGGAGGTCGGCGCCCAACTGACCGAAGGGCAGTCCTGCGGTGAGGTCGAATCGACCAAATCGGTCAGCGACATCTTCTCCCCCCTCTCGGGTGAGGTGCGAGCCGTCAACGTGGCGCTGGAGGCCAACCCGGAACTCATCAACTCCGACCCGTACGGCGATGGGTGGATGTTCGAACTCCTGGTGGCCGATCGCGCTGACCTTGAGGGTCTGTTGGACAGCAAGGCATACGAGGTGGAGTTGGACTGAGGAACCCCTGGTCCTGGGGTTGACCTCTGGTCTACCCTTAGACTTACGGTGCCGTCGGGGCGGCCCGCTGAGCCGACCATCACGGAACGCACCCACGAACGCACCCACCAAAGCACCAGGAGGCGCAGTGCCCGACGACCCGGCAGACGCAGCACGTGCTGACCGGCAACCCCCGCGCTCGACGGACCCGTCGACGATGCGGTTCACCGGGCTGGGTGATCTGGACACCCACCCCGAAACCGACGGTTCACTCTCGTCGGAGGATCACGCGACCATCGAGGCGCTGCGCCCCGGAACGGCACTGCTGCTGGTGCTCCGCGGCCCGAACACCGGCGCCCGCTTCCTGCTCGATCAGCCGCTGACGACGACGGGCAGACACCCGGACAGCGACATCTTTCTCGACGACGTAACGGTGTCGCGTAAGCATGCAGTGTTCAAGATCGAGGGCGACACCTTTTCGGTTCGGGACGTCGGCTCCTTGAACGGCACGTACGTCAACAAGTCTCGGATCGATTCCGCGGTGCTGCGCCCCAACGACGAGGTCCAGATCGGCAAGTACCGCCTGGTGTTCCATTCGGCGCAGTCGGCGCAGTCGTCGCAGAGCACGGGCTGACGTCGGCGGTGGCCACCGACGGCCGTGGAGGACGGTTCACCATCGGGGCCGTCCTGGCCCGCCTCCAGCCGGAATTCCCCGACATCACGATCTCCAAGATCCGCTTCCTGGAAGCGGAAGGCCTGATCGCGCCAGAGCGCACCCCGTCGGGCTACCGCACCTTCAGCGAACGCGACATTGACCGGCTCTCCTACGTGTTGACGGCCCAGCGCGATCGCTTCTGGCCGTTGAAGGTCATCCGCGAGGCTCTGGACGCCATGGACCGAGGCCTTCAGCCACCTGAGGCCGATGCGGCTCGCCCGCGACCGACCGTTCCCGAAACGCCCGGTGATCCCGACGTGCCGGCGGCGGCGTCCCTGGTGGCCCAGTCACCGGGAGGAATGCGCCTGACCAAGGCCGAAATCGCCCGAACCGTCGGCCTGCCCGAGGACGATGTGGATGCTCTGTGCACCTACCACCTACTCAGCCCGGGCAAGGACGGCCACTTCGCGGCCTCGGCGTTGCCGATCGCAACAGCGGCCGCCGCGCTGCGCGGCTACGGCATCGAGCCGCGGCATCTGCGCGCTTTCCGGACGGCTGCCGATCGAGAGCTGGGGCTCCTGCAGCAAGTCCTCTCGCCCCTGCGTGGCCGCCACGAGGACCGCGTGGCACAGGTCAGCGCGGAACTTCTGCAGCAGTGCATCGCCCTGCACGTCGCGCTCATCAAGGCATCCCTGGCCGAGCGGTGACCTCGCCCGCCGGATCGAGTCCACCCGGGGGAGACGGTCGCTCACCGGCGGTATAGCGTGGACATGTGAAGGAACTCGACGTGTTCGGCGTGAGGGTCGAGATGCCGACCAACAACCCCATCGTGCTGTTGCGTGAGCGGAATGGGGATCGTTTCCTGCCGATCTGGGTGGGCGCCGCCGAGGCTGCCGCGATCGCCTACGCCCAGCAGGGCGTCGTACCGCCGCGACCGCTGACGCATGACTTGCTCCGCGACGTGATCGCCGCTCTGGGCCGACGGCTGCAGGAGGTGCGCATCGTGGCCCTGCGGGACAACGTCTTCCACGCCACCTTGGTCTTCGACGGTGGGATCGAAGTGAGTTCGCGCAGTTCAGACGCCATTGCCCTGGCCCTGCGCACGGGCTCACCGATCCTCGCGGTGGATGAGTTGATGGACGAGGCATCGATCGCCGTCTCCGAGGACGAAGACGACGAGGTCGAGCGTTTTCGGACCTTCCTAGACCATGTGTCAGCCGAGGATTTCGAGACCACCCCCGAGCCGCCGGACGCTCCACGGGAGTAATAACCGTCGAGTCGAGGGTTAGGGTTTGGCCAGTTTGGGCGACACGCGGTCGGAACCGCGGCGTGGTGTTTGACGGGCACGAAGGCGGCCCGTACCGTCGATTTCGTCAGCCGTCGAGGGTTGTGCTAACGCCACCGTCGACGGGGCCGATCGTGCGCCGCACGCATGGGTGAATGACGCGGATGAGGGAGGTTGGGTGTGAGCCCTTCAGAACGCGACGGCGGTAGCGGTCGGCCGGGCACGCAGACCCAGGGTGTTCTCTTCCCCGACGTCATGCCGCAGCTGGCCGCCGACGCCGGATACCGCGGTCCGATCGCCTGCCGTGCCGCCGGGATCACCTACCGCCAGTTGGACTACTGGGCCAGGACGGGCCTGGTGGAGCCCTCCATCCGCAACGCCACCGGATCCGGAACTCAGCGGCTGTACAGCTTCCGCGACGTCCTCGTGCTCAAGGTCATCAAACGACTGCTGGCCACCGGCGTGACCCTGCCGCAGATCCGCAAGGCCGTCAGTCACCTGCGTGAGCGGGGCGTGGAGGACCTGGCCCAGATCACCCTGATGAGCGACGGTTCCAGCGTCTTCGAATGCACCTCCAGCGACGAGGTCATCGACCTGGTCCAAAACGGTCAGGGAGTCTTCGGGATCGCGGTCGGCAAGGTGTGGCGCGAGGTCGAAGGTGACCTGGCCCACCTGCCCACCGAACGGTTGACGGACGCCGAATCCCAGCCCGCCATCGACGGAGATGACGAGTTGAGCGCGCGGCGACGGCGACGGCGTACCGGCTGAGACCACCTGGACGCGGAGCTGCTCGCGACCCGCGCAGCACTGCCCACCAGGCAAGGGGCTGACGCCACGCCGTGGTGTCGGTCCCTTCGCGTGTGGCAGGCTCAAGGGCGCCGGCAGAGGTGCCGGAGGGCCCGCAAGACGCCGCGGACCCGAGTGGACAGGAGCACCGGTGACCAAGGACCTGCATCCGACGGGCTTGACCGACTTCGTCAGCCGTCACATCGGCCCCACCGACGACGACATCGAGGCCATGCTGCGCGTCGTCGGGCAACCCAGCCTGCGGGCGCTGGTGGATACCGCAGTTCCCGCGGACCTACGCGCCGGTGAACCGCTGGACCTGGCTGCCGCCGCCAGCGAGCACGACGTGATCCTGGAGCTGCGGGAGCTGGCCGCCCGCAACCGCGTGGTGCGTTCGATGATCGGCCTGGGGTACTACGACACGGTCACCCCGCCGGTCGTGCTGCGCAAGATCCTGGAGAACCCCGGCTGGTACACCGCCTACACGCCGTACCAGCCGGAGATCTCCCAGGGTCGGCTGGAAGCGCTGCTGAACTTCCAGACGATGGTCTCCGACCTGACCGGCCTCGCGGTCGCCAACGCCTCGCTATTGGACGAGGGCACCGCAGCCGCCGAGGCGATGACGCTGATGCGTCGCGTCAGCCGGACGCCCGAGGATGCCGTCCTGGTCATCGATGCTGCGGTCTTCCCGCAGACCATCGCGGTCATCCGCACCCGGGCCGCCGCGCTGGGCATCGAGGTCGTCGTGGTGGGTGCGCA
The DNA here is from genome assembly GCA_016711265.1 of Austwickia sp. Classification (GTDB taxonomy): domain Bacteria; phylum Actinomycetota; class Actinomycetes; order Actinomycetales; family Dermatophilaceae; genus JADJTI01. The sequence goes on from JADJTI010000001.1 coordinate 371,168, forward strand.
GGAGCTGGCCGACGTGCGATCGGCCGGCGACCTGACCCAGTCCGCGGGGGAGCGGCCGGTGTTCGGCGTGGTGGTGCAGTATCCGGGCGCCGACGGCCAGCTGCGCGACTTCGCGGCGCTCGCCCAGGCCGCCCGGGAAGCCGGCGCGCTGGTCACGGCGGCAGCGGATCTGCTGGCACTCACGCTGGTCACGCCCCCGGGGGAATGGGGCGCGGACATCGCGGTGGGGACCTCGCAGCGCTTCGGGGTTCCGATGAGTTTTGGCGGGCCGCACGCGGGGTTCATGAGTGTCCGCAGCGGGCTGGAACGCAACATCCCCGGGCGGTTGGTCGGGGTCAGCGTCGATGCCGCGGGGGCCCCGGCATACCGGCTGGCGCTGCAGACCCGTGAACAGCACATTCGACGTGAGAAGGCGACCAGCAACATCTGCACCGCCCAGGTGCTGTTGGCGGTGATCGCCTCGATGTACGCCGTGTGGCACGGGCCCGATGGACTGGCTGCCATCGCCCGTCGGATCCACGAGCATGCGGCGACGTTGGCGGCGGGCCTTGTCGACGGCGGGCTGCGGGTGGTCACGGACAGCTACTTCGACACCATCACCGTCGCGACTCCGGGCAAGGCCACTCGGGTGGTCGTGGACGCCGAACGCCGCGGCGTCAACCTCTGGGCCCCCGACCCCGACCACGTGAGCGTCAGTTGCGACGAGACCACCGACCTGCAGGATCTGCAGAAGGTCTGGGCCGCCTTCGGGGTGCCCGGGTTGACCAGGGTGAGCACCGCGGAACCGGACTGGCCGGAAACGTTCCGACGCCGGTCGGCGTACCTCACGCATCCGGTGTTTCACGCCCACCGCAGCGAGACGGCCATGCTGCGGTATCTGAAGCAGCTCGCCGACCGGGACTACGCCCTGGACCGCGGAATGATCCCGCTCGGGTCGTGCACGATGAAGCTCAACGCGACCACGGAGATGGAGCCCATCACGTGGCCCGAATTCGCGGGTCTGCACCCGTTCGTTCCGGCAGGGCAGTCCGAAGGTATCCGGACGTTGATCGCCGACCTGGAGTCCTGGCTCTGCGAGATCACCGGGTACGACGCGGTCTGCCTGCAACCCAATGCCGGCTCCCAGGGGGAGTTGGCGGGCCTGCTCGCCATCCGTGCCTACCACCATGCGCGGGGGGAGGGCCACCGGGATGTCTGCCTGATCCCGGCGAGCGCGCACGGTACCAACGCGGCGAGCGCGGTGATGGCCGGATTGCGGGTCGTCGTGGTCAAGACCGGGCCCCGCGGTGACGTGGACCTCGACGATGTGGCCGCCAAGGTCGCCGCCCATCGGGATCAGCTCGCCGCCATCATGGTGACCTACCCCTCGACGCACGGGGTGTACGAGGACACCATGACCCGGCTCTGCCAGCTCATTCATGAGTCTGGAGGTCAAGTTTACGTTGATGGTGCGAACATGAATGCCCTGGTCGGACTGTGCCGCCCAGGCGACTTTGGCGCGGACGTCTCGCACCTGAACCTTCACAAGACGTTTAGCATTCCGCACGGCGGGGGAGGCCCTGGCGTAGGGCCGGTCGGGGTCCGCGCCCACCTGGCGCCGTATCTGCCCAACCACCCGCTGGCGCCCGAAGCCGGCCCCGCCACGGGCGTCGGGCCGATCGCCGCCGCGCCGTACGGCTCGGCTGGCGTGCTACCGATTTCCTGGGCCTACATCCGGTTGATGGGCGGGGCGGGCCTGACGAAGGCGACCGCGGTGGCCGTGCTGAACGCCAACTATGTCGCGGCGCGTCTGCGGGAGCACTACCCGGTGCTCTACTCCGGTGACTCCGGGCTGGTGGCCCACGAGTGCATCCTGGACCTGCGGGACCTGACCAAGCAGACCGGTGTGAGCGTCGACGACGTCGCCAAGCGCCTCATCGACTACGGGTTCCACGCGCCGACCGTGTCCTTCCCGATCGCGGGCACCCTGATGGTGGAGCCGACCGAGAGCGAGGACCTGCGGGAACTGAACCGGTTCTGCGCGGCGATGATCGCGATCCGGGACGAGATCGACCAGATCGCCACGGGTGCGGTCGCGATCGCCGCGTCCGCCCTGCGGCACGCCCCCCACACCGCTCAGTCCCTGGTGGGGGACTGGCCTGCAGCGTACGACCGGGCCAGCGCCGTCTATCCCCCAGGTGTGGACCCGCTGTCCAAGTACTGGCCGCCGGTACGCCGCGTGGACGGTGCGTACGGCGATCGACACCTGGTGTGTTCGTGCCCGCCGCTGGAGGAACTGGCCGACAGCTGAGCCCGACAGCTGAGCCCGACAGCTGAAGCCGGCACCTTCGAGGGACCTCTCCGCTGCGGGCAGACAGCCCCTGTGGTTCGATGTCCGAGCAGCCTCGCTCACGGAAAGGGCAACGCCATGGGAGCAGAGGTCTCGGGGAACGTTTGGTCCCATGAGCAGAAGCAGCGCTACCGAGAGAAGGTCCGCCAGGATCTCGACGTCTTCGAGCGGATGTTGGCCAACGCCAGCTTCGACGGCGACCAGCTGACCACGGGCATGGAGATGGAGTTGTTCCTGGTCGGTGACGACCTGGAACCCAGCTTCAGCAACGCCGAGGTGCTGGAGATCATCGGACACAAGGCGTTCCAGACCGAACTGGCCCGCTACAACGTCGAGCTCAACGTCGACCCCCGGTTGTTGTCGGGCACCGCCGCGTTCGAGCTGGAATCGGATCTGCGCAGCGCCCTGAACTACGCCCACGGCAAGGCCGAGGATGCCGGCGCGCACATGGTCCAGGTCGGTATCCTGCCCACCCTGATGCCCGAGCACTTCGCGCCCGGGTGGATGAGCGCAGGATCCCGGTACGCCGCCCTCAACGACGCGATCATGGCCGCCCGCGGGGAGAACCTGCGGATCGACATCAGCGCGCACGGCGAGCGGTTCGCCATGTACGTCGACTCCATCGCACCCGAGTCCGCCTGCACTTCCGTCCAGCTGCACCTGCAGGTGCCGCCGCAACGGTTCGCGGCCTACTGGAACGCGGCCCAGGTGTTCGCCGGACCTCAGGTCGCGGTGGCCGCCAACTCCCCGTTCCTGTGCGGTCACGCCCTCTGGCACGAAACCCGCATCCCCCTCTTCGAGCAGGCGACCGACACCCGAGCCGAGGAACTGACCGCCCAAGGTGTGCGCGCGCGGGTGCCTTTCGGCGAACGCTGGATCACTTCGATTTTCGACCTCTTCGAGGAGAATGTGCGGTATTACCCCGCGTTGCTCCCCGAACTCTCCGACGAGGACCCCGTGGCGGTCTTCGAAGCAGGCCGAGCGCCGGCGCTGCACGAACTGCGGCTGCACAACGGGACGGTGTGGCGCTGGAACCGGCCCATCTATGACACCATCGGCGACCGACCCCACCTGCGGGTGGAGAACCGCATCCTGCCCGCGGGACCCACGGTGATCGACGTACTGGCCAATGCCGCGCTCTACTACGGCGTCGTGGCGGCCCTGGCCGACGACGAACGGCCGATCTGGACACAGATGACGTTCGAAGCCGCTCAGCGCAACTTCGTCGACGCGGCGCGGGACGGGCTCGACGCCCGCCTGTACTGGCCGGGGTATCGCAGCGTACCGGCCGGTGAGCTGGTCTTGAATACCCTCCTGCCGATGGCCGAGGAAGGGCTGGCCAGCTGGGGCGTCGCCAAGGCGGTGCGCGACCGGTACCTGGGAGTGATCGAAGGCCGATGCGTACGACGTCAGAACGGCGCCACGTGGCAGCGCGAGACCGTTGCGCGCCTGGAGGGCCGAGGGATGAATCGCAAGGACGCTCTGCACGAGATGCTGCGGCTCTACTGCGCGGGGATGCACGCCAATCAGCCGGTGCACGAGTGGGAGCTGCCCTGATCGTGGGCCCGCTAGGGTAGGACACGACCTGGTCCCGGCTGAAGGAACGAGAGTTCGCCATGGCTGTTCGTCGCGTCGCCCTGCTCACCGCCGGCGGTTTCGCGCCCTGTCTGTCCTCCGCCGTAGGTGGCTTGATCCAGCGCTACACCGAGCTGGCCCCCGAGGTGGAGATCATCGCCTATAAGCACGGCTACCAGGGGCTCCTGACCGGGGACTATCTCACGGTCACGCCGGCGGTGCGTGAGAAGGCGGCGCTGCTGCACGAGTACGGCGGCTCCCCGATCGGCAACTCCCGCGTCAAGCTCACCAACACCAAAGACCTCGTCAAGCGCAAGCTGGTCCCGGACGGCGTGGATCCCCTCTCCTTCGCGGCCAAGCGGCTCACCGACGACGGCGTCGACGTGCTGCACACGATCGGCGGCGACGACACCAACACCACGGCCGCCGACCTCGCGGCCCACCTCGAAGAAAGCGGGCACCACCTCGTCGTGGTCGGTCTGCCCAAGACCGTCGACAACGACATCATCCCGATCCGGCAGTCCCTCGGCGCCAACACCGCCGCCGAGCAGGGGGCCCGCTTCGCGGCCAACTTCATCAGCGAGCACAACTCGGGCTCGCGGATGCTGCTGGTGCACGAGGTGATGGGTCGCAACTGTGGCTGGCTCACCGCGGCGACCGCCCGCTCGTACCGCGAATGGCTGGACACCCGCGAGTGGTTGCCCGAATTCGGGTTGGACCGTCGGGCGTGGGACATCCACGGGCTCTACATCCCCGAGGTGGAGGTGTCCATCGAAAAGGAGGCCGAGCGGCTGCGGCACGTGATGGACGAACTGGGCTGCGTCAACCTGTGGATCTCCGAGGGCGCCGGGGTGTCCGACATCGTGGACCTGATGGAGAAGAACGGCGAGGACGTACCCCGGGACGCCTTCGGTCACGTGCGCCTCAACGAGATCAACCCCGGTGCGTGGTTCGGTAAGCAGTTCGCCGAGAAGCTCGGGGCCGAGAAGGTCAACATTCAGAAGTCCGGCTACTTCTCCCGGTCCGCGCCGGCCAACGAGGGCGACCTGGCGCTGATCAAGACCATGACCGACCTGGCCGTGGACTGCGCGCTGGCCGGGACCGCCGGAGTCATCGGCAACGACGAGGACCACGGCGATGAGCTGCGGGCCATCGAGTTCTCCCGCATCCAGGGCCACAAGGCCTTCGACTTCCGGCAGCAGTGGTACGTCGACCTCATCAAGGACATCGGTCAGGGCTGGCCCGAGGGGCAGCACCCCGGCGGTCAGTGATCGCGTCCTGTTCGGAGGCCATCGCAGCGGCCCGTCCCCCGTGGGGGCGGGCCGCTGCCGTGGTGACACCGGTCTCGGCCGGACCTGGGGGATCGTCAGCGGGGGGTGACCGGGAGATGATGGCCGAATGAGCAACGAGGCAGGACGCGAGTGGGTCCGGCACGCGATCTGGTGGCAGGTGTTCCCCCTGGGGGCCTGTGGCGCCGAAACCGTCCAACCCGATCACGAACCCCTCCAGCACCGGCTGCCCAGGCTCATCGACTGGCTGGACTACGCGATCGAGCTGGGATGCTCGGGCATCTCGCTGGGCCCGTTGTTCCGGTCCTACAGCCACGGTTACGACACCTTGGACTACTACACCGTGGACCCGCGGCTGGGCGACCGTGCCGATTTCGACGCGCTCGTCTCGGCCGCGCACGAGCGAGGCCTGAAGGTTCTGCTCGACGGGGTGTTCAACCACATGGGCGCGGGGAACGACTGGTTCGCCGAGGTGGTCGAGCAGGGCCCGGAATCGCCACGGGCGCCGTACTTCCGGCTCACCTGGCCCGCGGACGCCGGCCCCGGTACCCGGCCCGAGTACGCCGACTTCGAGGGCCACACCGGTCTGATGGCCTTCAACCACGAGGACCCCCGGGTCGCCGACCTGGTCACCGACATCATGTGCCATTGGCTGGAGGCGGGCATCGACGGGTGGCGCCTGGACGCGGCGTACGCCGTCCCGCCCGCCTTCTGGACCCAGGTGCTACCCCGGGTCCGGGAACGCTTTCCCCATGCCTACATCGTCGGCGAGGTCATCCACGGTGACTACCCTGCGCTGGTGAACACCTCGGGCATGGACTCGGTCACCCAATACGAGTTGTGGAAGGCGATCTGGAGCAGCATCAATGACCGAAACTTCCACGAACTGGAATGGGCTTTGCGCCGTCATCGCGAGTTCATGCGGACGTTCGTTCCGCAGACGTTCGCCGGCAACCATGACGTCACGCGGATTGCCTCACACATCGCCGATCCGGCCAACCTCACCCATGTCGCCGCCATTCTTTTCACGGTTGGCGGTACGCCGTCGGTGTATTACGGGGATGAGCAGGGCTACCACGGAGTGAAGGAAGAGCGGCTGGGGGGCGACGATCAGATTCGCCCGGTCCTCCCGGAATCTCCCAGCGCATTCTCAGTGTTGGGCCGGTGGCTTCACGAGGAGTACCGGCTGCTGATCGGCGTGCGCCGCCGGCACCCGTGGCTGCATGACGCCGTCACCCGCACCCGGCAGGTGAGCAACGATGTGCTGGTCTACGAATCGGTGCCGTCGGGGGAATCCGATTCTGCCGTGGGCGAATCGGGCGCCGCCCTGGTGACCGCCCTGAACATCGGGGATCAGCATGTCCGGATCGCGGCAGCCGACGTGGCTGAGATCCTCGCGGGCTCAGGTGCCCTGGTCGCAGGCGAGGACGCAGGCTCGACCATGATCGAGCTGCCGGCGCACAGCTGGGTCGTCTGCGGGCGCTGAAGACACCAGCCGCAGGAGCGCGTCTCGGCATGCATTGTCGAGGCAATACGGCGGTGGCATTGCCAAGAAGCTGTCGAGACGGTGTGCGGCAATCAATTGTCAAATGATGCGCTTCCCCAGGACGAATACTTTCCCTTTTCGAGAATTCGTGCGAAAGTTCTTTAGGTAGCATTCGCGACGCCGAATGGCTGCGCGTACGGACACCGTTGATGCGGGTCCGGCGCGGGGGAAACAACACAGACCGGGGGTTCCGCCCCGACGCCGCACCCACCAGGAGCGAACACGTGCGCTTGCGCATCCGATCTCGACTCGTCCGTTGTGCCGCAGCTGTGGCTGTCGCGCCGATGCTGGTCGCCCTCCCGGCGCCCGTGCAGGCCAAACCTGCCCCGGTCCCGGTCACACCCACCACGAAGCGGGTGCCGCTGCTGGCGCCGGCCAACCCCGCCCTGGGCCGCGACGTGCGTTCACTGTCCACCGCGGCGGCGGTCCCCGGCGCGCGTGGACAGGCGGGCGCTGCCGGCGTGGCGGCCTCCCGGGTGGCCGGCTCGGCGGCGACCGCACGACTCCAGGTGCTCGGGGCCACTGCCGTCCAGCGGGTGCCCACCGACGTCGCGGTGATCGGCCTGACCTGGCGGGAGAACACCGGCACGCGGGTCACGGTGCAGTACCGCACCCTCACCCGTTCGACGTGGGGACCCTGGCAGGCCATCGAGACCGACCCCACCCGCGGGGAGCCCGGCAGCAGCGGCGCCCGCGCCGGGACCGACCCGATCGTGGTCACCTCCGTCTCTGCGGTCCAAGCCCGGGTGCTGGGTCCGGCTGGCGGCGCTCCCGTCGACGCGGCTCTGGAGATCATCGACCCCGGGCAGTCCGCCTACGACGGCGTGGCCGGCAGCGCGGGCGCCGAGGCGGGTGCGGCGCAGGCCGCCGCCGGTCGTCCCGCCATGAACTCCCGAGCCTCGTGGGGGGCCAACGAGGCCATTCGCCGGGCCCAACCGTCGATGGGGGCCGTCAAGGGCGTCGTCGTGCACCACACCGCGGGCACGAACAACTACACGCCGGCGCAGGTGCCGGCCATCCTGCGGGGGATTTACGCGTTCCACGTCAAGGGGCGCAAGTGGAACGACATCGCCTACAACGCGCTGGTGGACAAGTGGGGGCGGGTCTGGGAAGGCCGGTACGGCGGTTTGGAGCAGCCGGTGGCCGGTGCCCACACTCTCGGCTACAACGGGCACACCATGGGCATCTCGATGATGGGCGACTACGGCCAGTCGAAGCCGTCGACGGCGGCGCTCGATGCGATCGCGCGGATCATCGCCTGGAAAGCCAGCATTCACCAGTTCACCCCGAACGGTGCGACCAACCTGTACGGGCGCCGCAGCCCCGTGGTCGTCGGCCACCGCAACGTCGGGCAGACCACCTGTCCCGGGACCTACCTGTACGCCAAGCTGCCGTGGATCCGCAGCCGAGCGGCCGCCCTGTCCGGATACCTGCCGTCCCTGACCTTGTCCCGCGACATCGATCACGGCGGTGGGTCCGACGTGCTGGCCCTGGATGCCGCTGGCCGCCTTCAGGTGCTGGGCGCTCGGTGGGACGGCACGATGGCCGCGCCCCGCACGATGGGGGCCGGCTGGTCGGCCTTCGATCAGGTGCTGGCGGCCGGCGACGTGGACTCCGACGGCGATGCCGACATCCTGGCCCGACACGCGGCGACGGGCCGTCTGCTGCTGTACGCCAACACCAGCCGCGGCGGGCTCGCTCGGGGCCGAGTTGTCGGGGTGGGCTGGTCGGTATTCACCCGGCTGGTGGCCCCCGGGGACGTGACCGGCGACGGCCGTCCCGACCTGATCGGCCAGAGCGCCTCCGGCGACCTGCGGCTATACCCCGGCAACGGGAAGGCGGGTTTCCTGAAGTCCCGGGTGATCGCGACGGGGCTGCCGGCGTACCGCTTCCTGGTGGGAGTCGGGGACTGGGAGGCCGACCGGACACGCGCCCTCATCGGGGTGACCGCGGACGGCGCCGGTTACCTGTTGCGTGGAGTGGGTCCGACGGGCATCGCGTCGACCGTCCGGCTGGACGGCGACTTCTCGGCATACCAGGGGTTGACCGGGGTCAGCGACACCGACGGCGACGGGATGACGGAACTGTTCGCGGTGGACTCCTCGGGGTCGACCTGGTTGGGTCGGCGCAGCGGGAGCACATCCGTGTCGTGGTCCCCGGCCGGGCCCAGCGCGGCCGGACTGACGGTCTTCAGCGGCTGAGCGGTATGCCGGCGGGGGGCGTTCGGCCCCGGCCGGGGTCGGGGCGATACTGAGCGGGTGTCCACCGCTGACGATCCCGTCCCGGAGCCCAAAGCGCCGACCGACCGGTCACGCCTGGCGCGGTACGCCTGGCTGTCGATCGCGGCCGCGCTGATCACCATCACCCTCAAGGGCGCCGCCTGGCACCTCACGGGGTCGGTCGGGCTCCTGTCGGACGCGGCCGAATCGTTGGTCAACCTGGTGGCCGCCGTCGTGGCGCTGTGGGCGCTGACGGTGGCGGCACGCCCCGCCGACGACGTTCACCACTTCGGGCACAGCAAGGCGGAGTACTTCTCCGCTGCCATCGAGGGACAGATGATCCTGGTGGCGGCCTTCCTCATCATGTGGCCGGCCGTCGACCGCCTGCTGCACCCACAGGCCCTGGAGAACGTGGGCATCGGCCTGGTGATCTCCGTCGTGGCTTCCGTCGTCAACGGCGCCGTGGCGTTCGTCCTCCTGCGCGCCGGGCGCCGCTACCGCTCGTCGGCGCTGACGGCCGATGCCCATCACCTGCTCACCGACGTCTGGACATCGGCAGGGGTGGTCGCGGGCGTGTTGCTGGTCGGCCTGACGGGATGGTCGCCGTTGGACCCGCTGCTGGCCATCGCCGTCGGCATCAACATCGTGTTCACCGGGTGGCGCCTGCTCCGTGACTCGATCGCGGGCCTGATGGATCAGACCTGGGCCACCGAGGAGAACACCGAACTCGCGAGCTTGCTGGCCCGGTTCGAGGCACCTGACGTGCAGTTCCACGGGTTGCGCACCCGCCGGGCCGGGCACCACCGGTTCGCTGAGGTGCACGTCCTGGTGCCGGGGGCCTGGAGCGTGCAGCGCGGGCACGACGTGGTCGAGGACATTGAAGAAGCGGTGCGCGCGGAACTGGACGACGTCACCGTGATGTGTCACCTGGAGCCGTTGGAGGACCCGCGCTCCTACGGTGACTTCGCCGCAGAGGTCCCGGTCGCGCGCGAACAGGATTGAGCGATGAATGACCGGGAACGCGAGCTGCGCCAGGCGCTGTCCCGTGCTGGCGTACGGGAGGTGCGTACCGACGCGGTGAGCCGCGGCATGTACGGCGCCGACGCCTCGCTGTACCGACGGGTGCCGTTGGCGGTGGTCCTGCCCCGCAGCGTCGAGGAGATCGTGGCTACCGTCTCGGTGTGTCGCCAGCTTGCGGTGCCGCTGACGGCGCGGGGCGCCGGTACGTCGATCGCGGGCAACGCGATCGGGCCCGGCGTCGTGCTCGACACCAGCCGGTTCCTCAGCCGGGTCCTGGACGTCGACGTCGATGCCCGGCGCGCGGTGGTCGAGCCGGGTGCCGTCCATGCGGTCGTGCAAGCGGCGGCCACCGCGGTCGGCCTGAGGTTCGGCCCTGACCCCAGCAGTGGTAGCCGGTGCGCCATCGGCGGGATGATCGGCAACAACGCCTGCGGAACCCGGGCCCTGGGGTACGGCCGGACCAGCGACAACGTCCTCGGCCTGGACGTGGTGACCGGCTTGGGGTCGACGCTGACCCTGAGCACCGGGGTGGGGGGCGCGCAACCGGAACACACCGGGGACGGCGACGAGCTGGCCGACCTGCGGCGCGCGGTCGCCGCGAACCTGGGTGTCGTCCGGACCGAGTTCGGGCGGTTCGGACGCCAGGTCTCGGGGTACGCTCTGGAGCACCTGGCCCCTGAGCGGGGTTTCGACGTGGGCCGGATGCTGGTCGGCAGCGAGGGCACGTTGGCGGTCGTGACCCGGGCGACGCTGCGGCTGGTCACAGACCCGCCCGCGCGTGTCCTGGTGGCGTTGGGCTTCTCGGACATCTATCAGGCCGCCGATGTCGCGCCCCGGCTCCGGGAGTACGGCGCGGTGGCGGCGGAGGCGCTGGACGCCCGGATCGTCGACGTGGTGCGCGCACGGCGGGGCCCGCAGGCGGTGCCAGACCTGCCGTCGGGCCGGGCATGGATGTTCGTCGAGGTGGTGGGGGAGGACCTGGCGGCTGCCCGAGCCACGGCGCAGACCCTGGTGGCGGGGATCGAGGCGGTGGATGCCAGGGTGGTCCTCGATCCAGTCGAGGTCGCTGCGTTGTGGCGGATCCGGGAGGACGGCGCGGGACTGGGGGGCAGAACCGCCCGGAATCGCCCGGGCCACGCGGGGTGGGAGGACGCCGCCGTGCCCCCACCGGCGCTGGGGGCCTACCTGCGTGAGTTCGATGCGCTGCTGGAGGCCCATGACGTGACTGGCCTGCCGTACGGGCATTTCGGCGACGGGTGCCTGCACATTCGGCTCGATGTCGATCTGGACCGTCCGGGTGGCCGGGCCCGGTTCAGGGCATTCCTGCTCGAAGCGGCGGACCTGGTGGCCGCTCACGGTGGATCGCTGTCCGGCGAACACGGCGACGGCCGCGCCCGCAGCGAGCTGCTGTCCCGGATGTACAGCCCCGCCGCGATGGCGCTGATGCGGCAGGTCAAGACGGCCTTCGACCCCGCCGGGGTGCTCAACCCGGGCGTCCTGGTCGACCCCGACCCGGTGGACGCGGGGTTGCGGATCACCGCGGAGCTGTCCGGTCCGGCGGTAGGTCGGCGCAACGCGGAGCTCGCCTTCCGATACCCCAGCGACGACGGTGATTTCGCCCGCGCGATCCATCGCTGCACCGGCGTGGGTGCCTGCCGGGCCGACCGGTCCTCCAGCGGCGGGCTCATGTGTCCGTCGTACCTGGCCACCCGGGAGGAAAAGGACTCCACCCGGGGGCGCGCCCGGATCCTGCAGGAGATGCTCGAGGGTTCGCACGTCATGGGGAGTTGGCGAGCTCCTGAGGTGATGGAGGCGTTGGACCTGTGTCTGTCCTGCAAGGGGTGCGCGTCGGACTGCCCCACCGGCATCGACATGGCCACCTACAAGTCCGAGGCGTTGTACCAGCACTACCGCGGCCGGTTGCGGCCACTGCGCCACCTGGTGCTGGGGCGACTGCCGCAGTGGGCCCGGGCCGCCTCGGTCGCACCAGGTCTGGTCAACGCCGTGATGCGGACCCCGGGGGTGGCGTCGACGGCCATGCGCGCGGCGGGCCTGGATCCACGCCGATCGTGGCCTGAGCTGGCGGCCCGCACGTTCCGGCAGCGGTACCCGGGGTGGGCGCGTCGGCGGGAGCGGGCGGGGAAACCGGCGGTGGTGTTCATCGACAGTTTCACGGAGCACTTCTGTCCCGAGATCGGGGAAGCCGCCCTGGCTGTCCTGCACGACGCCGGGTACGACGCCCGTCCCCTTCGGCAGGCGGCCTGCTGCGGGCTCACCTGGATCTCCACCGGCCAGCTCGACGGCGCCCGGCGCCGGGTGAGCGCCACGGTGGAGCTGCTGGTGCCATTCGCCGACCGGGGCATCCCGATCGTGGGCCTGGAGCCTTCGTGCACCGCGGTGTTGCGCCACGATGCCGTCCAACTGCTGGACAGCGACAGCGCCAGGCTGGTCGCTGGGGCCACCGCCACCCTGGCCGAGTTGCTGAACCGCACCCCGCAGTGGCGGCCCCCCGATCTTCGGGGCGTGAGCGTGATCGCCCAACCCCATTGCCACCACCACGCCGTGATGTCCTGGGACGCGGACGAGCGGCTGCTGCGTCGTGCGGGGGCCACCGTGACGCGGGTCGCCGGCTGCTGCGGGTTGGCGGGCAACTTCGGTGTTGAGGCCGGCCACTATGACCTGTCGGTGGCCATCGCCGAACAGCGGCTGCTGCCCGCGGTGCGCCACGCCTCGGCAGAATCCGTCATCCTGGCCGACGGATTCTCCTGCCGGACCCAGCTCATCGAACTCGCCGATCGACGCGCCAGCCATCTCGCGCAGCTGTTGGCCGGGCGGCTGTCCACCTGATCGGTCAGGCTGACCGGTGACCCCGCCCGCGTGACCCCTTCAGGTCGGCGCGGGCCACACCCCGGACGTGCCACGCCGGTGCGACCCGATCAGATGGGCGTCCACGACCCCGATGGCGGCCATCAACGCGAACATCGTCGTGGGCCCGACGAAACGGAACCCGAGACGTCGCAGGCCGGTGGCCAGCGCGACGGATTCTGCCGAGGTGGTCGGCAGGTCGTGCTCGCGGCGAGGGACCGGGGTGCGTTCCGGCTGGAAGGACCACACGTACGCCGCCAGCCCGCCCTGGGCACGCAGCGCGAGGGTGGCGTGGGCGTTGGTGATGGTCGCCTGAATTTTGGCCCGGTTGCGGACGATCGCGGCGTCGGCCATCAACCGCGCGACGTCGCGGTCGTCGTACCGGGCCACTGCCTCGGGATCGAAACCGCTGAAGGCCGCGCGGAAGGCCTCCCGTTTGCGCAGGATGGTCACCCACGCCAGGCCGGACTGGAAGGCCTCGAGGGTGAGGCGCTCGTACACTCCGCGCTCGTCGCGGACCGGCATGCCCCACTCGGTGTCGTAGTACTGGCGCAGCAGGGGATCGGTGGCCGCCCACCTGGGGCGGGCCAGCCCATCGGGCCCCACGACCAGGTCGTCGTCGGCGTCGGAGGGCGGATCATGGTCGGTGCTCGTCATAGTTGGCGACGTTAGCCCGAACCACCGACAACCCATCCCGTCCGCTCCCTTGGCGACGCGCCGTCTTAGCCGACTGGAACGCCGGGATCTGCCCGCACGAATGAGGGAGTGTCAACGATGGATCTTCGCGACAGTCGCAACACGGGTCGGCCGATGCCCTTCGGTTTGCCCAAGGGCGCCGACACCGACCAACTCTTCCTCACGATCGCCGGCGCGGCCGCCGACCTGTTGGCGCAGGAGGGCGCGATGGGGGAGCGGAGCAAGGTCACCAAGACCGTGGCCCGCGACACCGGTCGCGGCGCCTCCCGTCAGTAGCCGCGACTGGAATCTGCGCTGGCAGCAGCCTCGCCGGTCAGCGCCGCGGTGAACTCTGCGCTGGTCATCGGCTTGGAGAACATCGGGTAGTCGTAGGTGATCGCGTTGTCGTGCTCGGCCGCGCTGGTGGCGGCCACGCAGTCCGTCAACGTGATCACCTCGTAGCCGCGCTCGTACGCCGAGCGCATGGTCGACTCGACGCAGCAGTTGGTGAGGAACCCGGCCAGCACGATGGTGCGAACGCCCCTACTACGCAGCACGAAGTCGAGGTTGGTGCTTGCGAAGGTGTCGAGGCCCCGCTTGCCCTCGATGACGATGTCGTCGGCCTCGGGGGTCAGATCCGCCACGATCTGCGCTCCCCATTCACCTTGGATGAAGGCGTTGCTGTCGACGACGCCCTTGAGAATGCCGTACGGGCTGCCCGTGATCTCGCGGTAACCGCCCGCGAAACTGATCGGGCAATGGACGACGGTCGCACCCGCCGTACGCGCCTGCTGCGCGGTGCGGACGGCGTTGTTCAACATGCCGGTGGCGGCCATCGACTCGGCGACGGCAGCGTGCAGGGCTCCGCCCTCGGAGGTGAAGTCGTTTTGGAATTCGATGAGCACAACTGCGGTGGTGTTCGGTTCCATGGGGGCAGCCTGACACGACCATCCCTCGATGCGGGAGGGATCGGGGAAGGTGGGCTCGGGTCAGCGGCGGCTGCGCGCCTTGGCCTTGCCCTTGCCCTGGGTCTGCTCCGCCCGCGGTCCGGGCGCCGCCAACGCATGCTTCTGGGTGTACCCGGTGTGCAGATCCCGCAGGTGCACCTCGATGATGCCGTGGGGATCGATGACGTAGCGTTCCTCGATCTGGTGGCCGGCGTCGGCGCGGCGGACCGGGATGGCGCGCAGCTCGTTGGCCGGCTTGCCCTGCAGGGCAGGGTCGAACGGAAAGATCACCTCGGCGAACGGCACGATGTCACCACGCGGCTGCCCGGCGGCGTCCACGGTGCTGTACTCCACGAACCGGAACCACCCCACGTTGTGGAAGGCCGGGTAGGCGCGGCTGACCATCACCGCTTCCTGGCTGGTGACCTTGGCTTCGCGCGGGAGGATGGGGTCGAATGCCAGGCTTTGCCCGTCTCTGGCTTCACGGAACACCCCGAAGCCGCGGGAGAGGCGATCGGTGAGGGAATAGCCTGCGGTGGCGTCGGCGGCGATGGCGAGGCCGATCGCGGTTGACGCGGCGGGGTAGGGCGATCGGTGGACGCGGCGACCGAAGCGTTCCCGCAGGACCCGCGGCACCAGCGGCAGGGAACTGGCCCCGCCGACGAGGTAGATGCCCGCGATGTCGGTCATCAGGGGCGAGCCCTCGTCCAGGCCGCCCACGAGCGGACGCATCGCCTCCACGGTCGCCTCGACCAGCGGGGCGCACGAGGCGTAGAAGTCCTCGACCTTGAGCATCAGGGGGGAGCCGTCCACTTCCAGCGCGATGCGTTTGGACTGGGGTGCCAACTGCTCCTTGGCTTCGCGGCACTCCTCGACCAGTTCGGCGAACGCGCGCGGCGGCAACGCTTCGCGGGAGATCCCTGCCTGCATCAGCGCGCACTCGCCAAGGACGACGTCGAAGTCGTCGCCGCCCAGGTGGTTGAGGCCCAGCGAGTCGATCACCTCGTGGCTCTTGCCGTCCACGTTGACCAGCGAGGCGTCGAAGGTGCCACCGCCGAGGTCATAGACGATGACTCGGGTACGCCGTGAGGTCACCGTGCGGCCCTGGCGGTGGGTGTACTCGAAGCCCGCCGCGGACGGTTCGTTGATCATGGCGCTGACCTCGAAGCCGGCTCGCCGGAATGCTTCCAGGGTCAGGAACCGTTGGGGGCCGTGGGCGTGGGCGGGGACCGCGACGGCTGCCTGGATGTCAGCGACTTTCCCGCCGCGCACGCTTGAGGATGACTCCAGGGCCTGGCGAAGCGACTCGAAGAACCCCGTCATCACGTCGAGGATGCGCACGTCCTGGTCGCCGACGGCGATCGTGGTCTCGGGGTTGACGTCGGGGGAGGCGAGCGCGCGCTTGAAGGAACGGACCATCGGGGCGCCGCGTTCACCGGCGGCCAGCGCCTCGAAACCGAAACTGAGACGGTCGTCCTCCCAGGCCACGACCGAGGGGTAGTACTCGTGAGCATCGCCTGCGGGATCCTGGAACGACACCACCGGGTAGTTGCCGCGGTCCACCGAGGCGACGATCGTACGAGTGGTTCCGAAATCGACGCCAAGACGCATGCGCCAGACCTTACCAACGCTGGGGCATACGATCGTATTCGACTGGTGTTCGACGGATCTGGTGGGTTGACACGGGGGTTGTCGGTGCTCCTGCCTACGGTTGCGTCATGAGCATCCGTTGGGCTGTGACGATGGACTGTGCAGAACCGGGACGGCTGGCCGCCTTCTGGTCGACCGCCTTGGGGTACGTCGAGCCGCCGCCGCCGGTGGGCTACGCCAGTTGGGGGGGAGTGGTTGACGGCACACGATGTTCCCGAGCAGGAGTGGGATGACGGTTTCTGTGTGGTGTAGATGAGATGGAGGAGCGTATGTGTCGCAATATCCGTCCGCTGAACAACTTGGCGCCGCCGGCCACCGAGGATGAGGTGCATGAGGCTGCCCTGCAGTACGTCCGCAAGATCGCGGGCACGCGAACGCCGTCTGCCGCGAATCAGCAGGCATTCGATGACGCCGTGCAGCGAATCACCGCCGCCAGCCAGGACCTGCTGCAGGCTTTGACGACGACCGCACCGCCGCGGACGAGGGAGCACCTGGCCGACTCAGCACGCGCCCGAGCAGCGAAGCGCTTCGGCTAGCCACCAGCACCGACGGCAAGGGAGTCAGCGATGATCGGGTCAACGGCCCTGGTGTACGCCGTCTGCGCGGCTCTTGTCACCGGCCTGTCCGTCAGGAGTGAATCGAGGACCGCTCCAGCGCCGACGCAGGCAGCGACCTGCACCGTGCGGCTGACCGGACCCGTGGCTGTTCCGGCGATTGCCGACAGCGGGCGGGGTGCCGCGATGGACTCCTTCGTGCCGGCGTACGGGGCGTCGTACGCCACCGACCGCTACCTGCGCGGAGACGTCGTCCTTTACCGCCGGTGGCTGTGGCGCCGGCTGTACACCTCGCTGGACGCCAAAGCTCAAGCGAACCCGGCGTACCTGAACACCTACCGTCTGCGAGCTGACGCGTACCTGACCAACGGCAGCCACCAGCAGGCCCTGGCACAACTTGATCAGGTGTTGCGGCGACGGCCCAACGATCCGCACGCCCTGGCGGTGAGCGCCATCATCCAGCACGCAACCGGAGCGAGCGCGCAATCGGCCTGTCGACTGGCGCGCCTGCGGCTCACCGCCCCCGCGGCAGCGAGCGCGGTGTCGCAGGTGCTGCGGTTCACCCGAGTGAGCATGAGCCAGCGGTACGGCCCCCAGCCGAGTGGCCGGGTCACCCCGGAGGCCATCGTGGTTTTCGGGCAGGCCGCCCGCGATGACGGCACCCCCACGCCGGGTCTGCTGGCGCGACTAACCACCGCACTGGGCTTGGCCCAACGGCACCCGGGAGCGCTGCTCGTGGTCAGCGGCGGCGCCGTCCGGTCGGCCCACAGCGAAGCTGAGGCGATGCGCACTTGGCTGGTTGCCCAGGGGGTGGAGGCGCAGCGCATCGTGGTCGACGCGCAGGCGCGCGACACAGTGGGCAATGCCGTCGGCATGCTGGCCGCGCTTCGGCAACGCAACCTTCACCGGGTGGTGGCCGTGACCTCGTTGGCGCACGTACCGAGGGCCGTGACCACGCTCCGGGTGCTCGCCAGTCGCCACCGCTACGCACTAACCGTGGATGCCGCAGGCAGTGGCGCCCCCCCAACCCCGGCGTCGGTGCCGGGGGAGCGGCGGTACACCTACTTCACGGCGGCCCGGGCGGCCGGCCTGATCGAACCGGTGGAGTTCGCGCGGTACCTGGCCGCACGACCGGCCTCGGGGACCAGCGCGGCACAGCCTCCTCGGCGGGTGACGGTCCCGGCGTACGTCACGGCTTACACCTGGTGGGACAACACCCCCCCGGGCTCGGCCGCGATCAGCCACCCCGTGCTCCATCGGCAAGCCGGTGGGCGTGGCACCTTCGAGGACCCGGTCACGGTGGCCGTCGGGCACAGCATCATCGGTGGCCGCGACATCCTCGACTACCCGCCGGGCACTCGGCTCTACTTCCCCCATCTGCGCCGCTACGGCATCGTCGAGGACACCTGCGGCAGCGGTCCCCGGCCCCAGGACTCCTCCTGCCATCGCCTGGACACCCCGGGCCACAGCGCACCGCCGGGAGCGCAAACGTGGGTTGACCTGTGGATCGATGGCCGCAACGTCTCCTCGCGGCGGGCCGCCCTGCGCGCCTCGGCCATCACCGGGGTGTTCCCTATGGTGATCAACCCTCCACGGGGTCTGCCGGTGCGCTGAGCAGGACGTCGTGCGGGGTCAGGTCCGGTGCGTCCAGATTCCCGTTGTGCCACGCCACCGGTACGACAGCCACCACGGCCGACCAAGGGATCGGACCGTACACGTGCGGGAAGACCCCGTGATCGGCGGCCTGCTCCCAGCGGACCGGTGACCCGGCGTCCACACAGGGCTGGATCTCGACGACGAGCAGGACGAGGTCTGATAGCCCTGCATAGAACCGCTTTGCTACAGGCTGGAGCTGCGACGACGTACAGCAATGAATGAAGCCGACCGCGTCGAGTTCCAGGTCGTGGGTCGATTGCCGGTAGCTGCCGACGCGTGCGGCCTCGGAGGCCACGGAGGCCGTCGTCAGGTGCAGGATTCGCGACATAGTCTCAGCATGGACCAGCTCGACGGGGGAGTACTCACCCCTGGCGGGGCGCTCTGGTCAGAACCTTGCGGGTGAAGCGTGCCACGACCCGACGCCACGCGAACCAGTGCCGGATCAACGTGTGGCCGCCGGGCATCGCGACGTACGCCGCATCCACGCCGGCCTGGACGAGTTGCTCATACACAGCTTGGCTGTCGATGGGCGAGGTGACCCGATCCTGCCTGCCGTGGGCGATGACCACGTACGGCGCCCCGGAGATCCTGGGCGGATTGGTGGGGGAAACCCAGGGAGCGATCGCGAGTACGGCGTCCACGTCATCGGGCGCGGCGGCGGAGGCCGCCCGCAGTGCCGCCCAGCCGCCACTGGAGTGGCCGACGATGGTCACGGGGAGGCTGCGACCGTGCCGCACCCGCAGATCGTCGAGCACCTGGTGAAGACGGTCGACGTCACTGTGCCATCCGCCCTGCGAACCGCCGACGCGACGCAGCCACCCGCCGGCTGGGTGATGGACGGCAGCGACCGCGACCTGGCGCCCTCCCGTCCACAAGATCACCGGGACGAACGTGAGCATCAACAGGTGGGCGGGGTTGCGCCAGCCGTGGGGATACGCCTCAGTCCGGCCGGTGCCCCCGTGCAGGAGCACGACCAAGCGGGAGGGCGTACCTCCGGGCAGGCGAAACATACGGATTCCCAGCGAAGTCTCATCCAAGATGTCGCCCGGCAATGGTGGTGCTGGAGAATTCACTCGTCGGCGGGTGTAGCAATGCCCTCACTCACGTCGGGGGCACCTTCGCCTTCACTCTCCTTGATGTCCCGCGCGAGCTGTTGCACGTCATCGGACGACACCTTCACGCCTGCACCGTCCAAACCCTCAGACAATGCTTCCTTGACGTGCTCTTCTTCGGAGCCGTGATGCCACGATGACACGCTGTCGACGACGTTTTGCGCCGTTTCGGTGGCCGCATCGGTGTCGGGATCCATGGGATTCCTTTCGGAGGAGAGGCGCCGCGGTGGGGTCCCCGCGAGCGTCCTGGCGCCGACCCTAGCCCCGGCCTCATGAGAGCGCCCGCCGAAACCGAACCCGCTACAAACGGCGGCGTAGCGGCATCAGTCGGCCAGAGCTGTCACAGGCCCCGAGCGTTGTCAGGAGCCCGGGGTAGTGTCGCGGGACAGCGGCACCCGCCTCGGGGAGTTGCTCGACGTGCCGTGCGGATGCACGGGGGAGGATGTGCGCGGTGAGCGAGCGGGAGACGGTTCAGCGGGTCATGGCGGCCAGCCCGGAGGCTATTTTCGCCGTGCTGGCCGATCCATCTCGGCACGCGGAGATCGACGGTTCGGGAACGGTCCGCGGGCCGAGTTCTGCGGGGTCGCGTCGTCTCGGCCTGGGGGACAGCTTCGGGATGCAGATGCACTGGGGGGTGCCGTACGCGACCCGCAACGTGGTGACAGAGTTCGTCCCCGATCGGTTGATCGCCTGGCAGACGTTAGCGCCCTCGCCGTTGAACAAGCTGGTGACGGGTCGGGTCTGGCGGTACGAACTGGAGCCCACCCCGGAGGGCACCCGCGTCTCGGAGACCTGGGACATTTCCTCCGAGGCCGCTATGTCCAAGCCGTTCGTACGCCGGCTGGCCGGCAAGACCCGGGCGAACATGGAGGCCACGTTGAAGCGGTTGGAGCAGGTGACTTCGGAGCGCGCAGCCGGGTGAGGTCCTTGTCGGTGCCGCCCACGGTCTGACCACGGGTGCGCCGTTTCGCTGGCCCCTACGCGGCGGTGTGCTCCGGGCAGTTGACGCGCAGAGTCTCCGGCGTGAGCTCGACCCCGAGGAGTTCACAGCGCCGAGTCCCGTCCGGGCCTACGAGATAGTGAACGCACGTGACGCAGGAGCGGTCGACCGAGAGCACACCCTGGCGCCACAGTCCGTGAATAACGTCGAGCGCGGCAGCCAGGCCTGCTGGGCCGGCCTCGGCGCACGCATTTCGGAAGGGGATGAGGTCGACGTCGATCCGCCTCGTGGTATGAACACCGACGTCGGTCAGGTACACGAGACGAGTCCGGGCGTCGGCACCGGGTCGCTGCTCGACATAGTGCTTGTGGCGTAAGGCTGCGATCGCGTCCGACACGGTCGGAGTCGACACCGCGAATTCCCGCGCGAGGTCACTGCTGCGGATCGGTCCGCAGGCATGGACGTGGCGCAAGATCTCGACCTGGAGCACCGTCAGCCCATTGCGTGTCGCGATGTCCTGGATCACTGCTCGCCGCGCATGGGCGATGCGCTCGAGCGCCGCTGCGAGACGCTCGGCCACGGTGGACTCTGGCGCGTCCCCCGGTGTCGTCATGGTTCAAGGATAGTCATTGACAAGGACTCCTCGGCAGCTCTAGCGTCATGATCGTTAGGAGTCCTAGGGAATGGAGTGGCCATGAGCGACCAACCACGCGGATACAGCTATGGTGCGCGCGAGCTCGCCCCAAGCCCCGTCTCACGTAAGGCCTTGCACCTCCTGGAGGAGACGGTGCTCTGGTCGGAGGAGGACCGGCGATGGCTGCGGCGAGCCGGGGACCTGCTCGTTCCACAGACTGAGGCGATCCTCGACGTCTGGTACGGATTCGTGGGTTCGCTGGGTCAACTCGTCGAGACTTTCGCGGGGGCCGACGGCGCGCCCGACGCGGCCTACCTTGGTGCGGTCAGGGGCCGCTTCGGCCGATGGATCGAGGACCTGTGTGTCCGAGACTGGGACCAGGCGTGGCTCGATCAGCAACACGAAATCGCCTTGCGGCATACCCGCCTGAAGAAGAACTCCACCGATGGGGTGCACTCGGCATCGGTCGAGGTGCCGATGCGGTACCTCATCACCCTCATCGTGCCGATCAGCGTGACGGTAGAGCCTTTCCTTCGTGCCGCCGCCGCAGCAGACGACGACGTGCCGGCGATGATGGCGGCGTGGTTCAAGGCCGTGACGCTCACGGTCGCGTTGTGGACCGAGCCGTACGCCGCCGGGTGGTGACCCCATGTCGTGACCTGCGGACCAGCGGTGGTTCTGGACCGAGCGCTGGCAGAAGCGTGAGCGCGAGGTCGACGAGCACGTTGCGGCCGGCCGGATAACCGTCCACGAGTCCACGGAGGACTTCCTCGACCACCTCGACCGAGGGTGAAGTTCGAGACCACGCCGGCGTTCGACAGCGACTACCGGCGCCTCAAGCGCGAGCACGCGGATACGTTCAAGAAGATCGTTCGCGAGAAGTTTGCGTCGGCCTGCGACGCTTATGTCAAGGATCCGAGTGCGCCGTGGCCAACAGGTTTCCGGGTGAAGGCCGTGCGTTCTGCACTCGGCGTGCTGGAGATGACCTGGTCTTTCGCCAGCCCGGACGGTCGGGCCACCTTCGAGCTGGTCACCGTCGAAGAGGAGTTGCGGTGTCGCTGGCGCCGGATCGGCGATCATGACGTTTTCCATCGGCCCTGATGCACCGACCTCGTGGAGTCTGCCGACGACGACGGCACCGCTATGAAGTGACATAATGTAGATTATCGGCGATCTTGACAGGGCTGCACCCTGCTCTGGTGAGGACATCTGGCCGGCGTCAGGCTGGGCGGTGAACTGACTGGAGGCGGTCTCGGACTGGCCAGATCCGGTGGCCTGGGGTTCACGCCGATGCGGGCGCGGCGCGCCGTTGGCCGCCTCGCTCAGCTGGTCCGGTCGGTACCAGCGGATGCCCCGGAACCTGCTGAAGTCGGTGTCGTAGGTGACGATCTCGGCGCGGTGTTCGAGCGCCAACGCCGCGAGGTGGGCGTCGTTGACCACGTTCCCTCCCGTGCCGCTGTCGAGCAGGATCGCGGTGAGTAGGTCAGGGTGACGCGCTGTGGGCTGGACCAGCACGGCCCCGGGAGCCTCAAGCCACGACGTGACCTGGGCCATCGCTGCCTCTGACGACATCGCCTGAGGGAAGACTTCAATCTTGGTGGCCAGGCGAACGAACGCCAGGAGCGGCATCCAGGCCAATCCGACCCGATCGGCTCCGGCGAGCGCGGCGTTGAGCCAGCCGCGCGACGCGGCATGATGCGGCGCGTCGGCGTTCACCGCATACAGAAGCACATTGGCGTCAACGAGCTTCATGAGCCACGTCGCATCCGGCGAAGCAGTTCCTCATCCTCCAGATCCCCGGCCAGCGAGATCGCTCGATCCAGATTCACGGTCGGCACGCCCAGATGGACAGCCGTGGTAGCGGCCTCGGGTGCCGATGTCACGGCTGCTCCCTGCCGGATCGCATCGTTCAGGGCCTGCTTGAACGACACGCCCCGTTCTCGCATGCGGTTGCGGATCAGTAGTTCGGTGTCCGGGTCGAGGGTCACCGTGGTGCGCATCGTGACAGCATAGCATCAATTCAGATGATGCATTGCTGTCATTCCTCGGCGTACGGCCGTAAGCACAGCGCGGGCAGGAGTCTGGTCACCAGGTGAGGATCATCGTTCCAGGCAGGGTCCCCGGGTCGGCAACCACGAAACCGAGCGAGCAATAGAGTTCCCGGGCGCCGTTTCCGGCCTCCACACTCAACGACAGTCCGGGATAACCACGTTGGCGGGCGATCTGGATGACGTCGAGCATCAGTGGGCCAGCCCGGTACCGCTCGTGGCACACATGAGTTCCCCGTGTTCGGGCGACACGAATCCGTACCCAGGATGGTCGGCGGGCAGGAACAGTACCCACACGACGCCGGCCCACCCTCGGTCATCCTCCGCGATCACGCCGAAGTCGCCACGGCTGGGGTCCATCTTGCTGTAGTGGCAGAAGGCTGGCGTCTGCTGCACATCTGCAGCGGTGAAGCGCTCCCCTTTCCAGTTGAGATTGGCCAGCGTGGCCTCGGCGAGGATCCGGTGATCGCTCACTCTGAGACATCGCTTTCTCAATCCCAACGCACCGCTCGCTGATCGGCTCATGCTGGCCCTCAATTCGAGTATCGTGCGCGCCTATGACCGCCCTTCGTCTTGGCGTTGACGCTCGCACACGCGCCAGACTACTGCGCTTTGAATCCGATAATCAAGGCTTTTTGCCGCACACGTCGGCGACCGTGGTGATCAATATTTCCGCGAATTCGACATCGGCTCGCCCCCTCGGCTGCCACTATTCGCACGTCAGTCGTAGTGGTAACGGCAAGCCGCGATATGGAAGTCATCGCCAACGACTTGTGGATCAGGCGATGCTCGTCATTGATTCGTCGGGACCAATATCCTGAAGTGGGCCGCCTTGAGCACTCCGCGCCACCAAAGTCCTCCCAGTCCCGAGTGCTGAAGACGACCTTCACGTGAGGAGCTTCCGTTCCCGGCCCTCGCCGGACTCGAGCTCGTCGATGGATGCGAGAAGGCGTCGCGCGCTGACCGGGCTAGCAGAGTTCTTTAAGTTGTGTCGTCCAGAGATGACCGCCGGCTCCCGACCCGACCTCGTGATGACGATCTCCTCGCGATCGTTAACCACGGCATCGAGCACTTCGGCGTACCTCGCCCGAGACTCCGTATAGCTCATGGTCCGCATACCGCACCTCCGTACATGAAAATGTACGCGAAAGTGCCCTCCGGGCAATGGCGGCGTCATGGCTATCGGCGGGACGTCCCACCGCTCCCCACGTCGTACGCCCAGTTCGCCCGTCCATTGCCGAGCCGATGTACTGGTCAAGGCATACATGATGGCCAGGTCGATGGCGAGGTCACCGAGGGTTGCTCGGTCGTTCTCACCGATGCCCACGTGGCTCCACAAGGTCGCGGCCGCCAGGCCGAGCATCGCGACCCTCGCCCACGCCCTGCCGCGGTAGGTCAGATACGCCAGCGCCATCAGTCCGATCGCCAACAGCACGACCACGGCGATGGCCGCGATCCGAGCCCACTGCGCTCCCGTGGCATCGGGGATGCCCAAGTACTCGACCGGATCCTCGGTTACCAGCTCGTAGACCCCCTGCCCGGTCGAGACCACCGTGGAGACGACCGAGAGAGCGGCGGCCAGCAGCACCGCGGGGGGTCGAGCGGAGATGTCTCTGCGGCGTACGGGGGGCTGCGTGGCGACTGAGGTAGACATGACAACGCCACCCAACTCCAGCACGGGTAGATCGCCGTCCGTGACCACCCGATCGCCGCCGCCGTTGCGTGCGTGATAGCCGGTTGAGAAATCCGCGATGACATCGACCGTGACGTCAGGTACGGCGTGCCGAACCGTGGCAATGATGTAATCGCGTTCCACGTCGATATCGGCATCGATCTTGTGCGTCACCTGGAGTGTGAACAGCGACAGCCCGACCGCCCGGTCATAGGTGCCGGAGGCGAGCCAGTCGACGCTGTGGCCGCCGGGAAGAATCCACCCGCTCGGGCAGCGGAAGAAGCGCACGTGGTGCCGCTGAGAGGCGTTTCCATCCACTTCCTGCTGATAGGCGAAGTCGTGCATTCTGCCGAACAGGAACAACGGACTGACGGGCGCCGCCGGATAACTGCGCCGGGTCAACGAACTCAGGACGATCCGCCAGCTCGAACCCAGCGTCACCGGGTCCGCCAGCGTCCACCCCGCGGCCTGCATGACGGCGTGGATCGACGATTCGCTCCCCCGCACCGCGAGATTCACCGGATCCCCCAGGACGCCGTCCGCAGCCCGGGTGCGACCCATGAAGTAGTCCGGGACATAGATGGCCGTCATGATTTGGTTCAACCGGGGCATCGCCAGGTAGGCGAAAACGGCCCAGAAGAGGATGATCCAGGCGGCCCGCTCCACGATCGTTTCGCCCTGACCCGCGATCACGAAAGCGACGTAGAACGAGAAGACCGTCGCGGTCATGAAGAAGACGTTCTCCGCGTACTTGAGCGTGAGTGCGCGGCGCCACCCACCCGCCGATACCTTCCGTGGTGGATGTCGATAAACCGGAGCCTCGCGGGGAACTCTCGTTGGCACCCGACCAGCATGCCATCATCATGAGTGATCGATGGTCGAGAAAGGGGCCGACATGGCTGAGGCACAACGTCTTCCGTGGTCGGCAGGGTTCGCGTGTTGGCTTCCTTGACGGTGGGTGTGCTCGCCGGTGTTGTCACATCGATCTGGGGCAACATCCCGCTCGGGGTGCTCGTCGGTGTCGCGGCCGGCCACGCCACTTTCGTCCTCACCGGGTGGGTCGTGCTGTGGCCGATGGATCCGTCCGCGACCAAGGCCAACGTACGTCGTGAGGGGTTGCGGCCCGCGGCGGAAGAGGCGCTCGTCGTCGCCGCCTCCGTGGGCGGGCTCTTGGGCATCGTGCTGCTCCTGATCCTCGGACGATCCGAATCGGGCCAGCTCGCCGCCGCCGTTGCCCTGGCCGGCGTGTTCATGGCGTGGGCCAGCCTCCAGTTGATGTACGTCGCCCGGTACGCCTGCCTCTACTACGACGCACTCGGGGGCAGCGGGATCGACTTCAATCAGCCGGATCCCCCCGCGTACCGGGACTTCTTCTACTTCAGCCACAACCTGGGGATGACCTTCCAGGTGTCCGACACCAGCGTCACCCATCCGGTGATCCGCGGGGTGGTCCTGCGGCACTGCCTGCTGTCCTACGTCTTCGGGGCGGTCGTCCTGGCGAGCACCATCAACCTGGTCGCTGGTCTGGCCACCTCCTGACACGGCGGCGCGCCCTGCCACGGCGCAGGCCACACTGACCCACGCCGAGACGAAGGGGCCACGATGGCGATTGAACGGGCGCGGGCACACCTGGCCGGGTTCGGGCTGCACGATCAGATCCGAGTACTCGCCGAATCCAGCGCGACGGTGACGTTGGCGGCGGCAGCGCTGGGCACACAGCCGGAGCGGATCGCCAAGACGCTGAGCTTTCTCCTGAACGGCGAACCGATACTGGTGGTCGCCGCCGGCGATGCCAAAGTCGCGAACGGGCTCTTCAAGGCCCAGTTCGGGGTCAAGCCGCGGATGATCTCCAGCGACGCCGTCGAGGAGGCTGTCGGGCACGCGGTGGGTGGGGTTTGTCCCTTTGGGGTGAATCCCGGGGTGCGGATCTACCTGGACACCTCACTCCAGCGGTTCACCACCGTTTTTCCCGCCTGCGGATCAGCCAACAGCGCCATCGAGTTGACGATCCCGCAACTGGTCACGGTCTGCGGTGACCCCACGTGGGTGAGCGTGTGCACGGTTCCCGCCGACCCGGCAGCGGCCGGATAAGCCCTAACGCATGCCCCGCACTCCTCCGGGGTGCGAACGGCGCTCTCAGGCGATCGCGCGGGCGACGGTGGCGTACGCCTGACGGTCCGCTACCCCGGCCCGCCCGCCGAGCTCCTCGGCGCATCGGTGACGTGCGTCCTCGACAGCCAACGCCGAGCACCCCGCCACGGAACACTGGCGCACGGTGCGCAGGTCCACCTCGGTAAGCAGGTCCACGGCTGCCAACGCGACGGCGTACAACGGCGTTTCCAATGCCCGGCCCAGCTCCCAGCGGGCCGGAGTCCCCGGCAGCAGGACGGCGTCGGCGTACGCCTGATGTGCCATCCGGGTGATGCGCTGGTAGCCGGCGGTGTCACTGGGATCGGTCACTGCGAGGCGGATAGCGGCTTGAAGGGTGCGCACCTCGTGCACCACGTGGGAGGCCTGCGCCCGGTGGCGGTCGGCCTCCGCGGACAGCTCGAGGGTCAGTGCGCAGTCGATGAGCCCCAGGTCGGCGGACCAGGCCAGGAAGTCGCGGTAATCCGCGAAGGTGCCCGCGTTGCAGAAGGCCAGGGCGGGGTGTCCGCCGTCGGCGCACGGGCCGTCCGGCCCCGGTGATTCGATGGTGTGCACGATTCCAGTCTCCGCCTTGTTACCTGCGAGTAGCGCGTAAACGCGCACCTCAGGGACGTGATCATCACCATGATCGGCACCGGAACCATCGGCGCGTAGCGGAAGTCCCCGGTTCGTCACCGGCGTCACAGTGGCCCGGACGTTGCGGCGCTGCGGGTTTCGTGTGGGGACATGCCACGGGGCCGTCGTTGCGCAACGACGGCCCCGTGGCGTGTCTGGGTCGATCAGCTGAAGGCGTCCTTGACCTTCTCGCCGGCCTGCTTCAGGTCGGCCTTGCTCTGGTCGACCTGGCCTTCGGCCTCCATGTCGCGGTCGCCGGACACCTTGCCGGCCGCCTCCTTGGCCTTACCGCCCAGGTCTTCCGCAGCGTTCTTGATCTTGTCGCCCAACCCCATGGCTATCTCCCACCGGTTCGTGTCGTCTTCGTCGGTCGCAGGCACGTCGGAGCGGACGGGCCCACCGACGTCGATATACCCAACCCTCCGGAAGTGAAACGTTGGCTATCTCACGAACGATGAAGGCCATTGACACTCAGCCGAATCCGCAACTGGCAGCCAGACTCTGGGGCTACCATGTGCAATGGCCGGGGGTTTGGCCGATGGGGGTGTTGTGACGAAGGGCGTTGTCGACGTGCTCAGAAACTGTTGCCGCGGGGTGGGCATCACCCTGCTGTTGGCGACCCTGGGCACCGTGGCGACGGTCCCCGCCCACGCTGAACCCGCACCGCCACAAGGCTCGTCGCTGGTGGCCGGCGGCCCCACGGACGCCGGGCGCGCGCCTGGCGAGAAACCTCCGGTGGACCGGGACAAGGCCCCACTGACCAAGGACGAGGTGAAGGACCAGCTCTCGCGTGCAGCCGCTCTGCAGGCCAGCCTGAGCTCAGCCAACGTCGAGTACGCCCGGGCCAGCGCGGCACTGGAGGCCCTCTCAGCACAGTCACAGCGGGCGATGAACGACGTGGCGACCGCCAAGACCCTCGAGGCCAATGCGCGCGCGCAGGAAGCGCACCACCTGGCCGTCCTGAAGTCGCTCAACGCCCAGGTCCAGGATGCTCGGGACGACGTTCAACACATGGCCTACGAGGCCTACGTCAACGGCCCGGGCGTGCTGGCCGACATGGCCGCCCTCGTGGACCTGGTCAGCCGCGGCGGGGAGGCCAGCAAGAGCGCGGGCACGCTGGACTACCTTGCGCAAGGGCGCTCAGCGGACGAGGTCAAGTTCCGCGCGCTGGCCACCCAGCAACAAGCAGCGGCAGCCAAGGCGGTGGCCGCTCGGGTCGCCCGCGAGGCTGCCACTGCCAAAGCCGTGGCCGCTCAGGCAGCTGTCACCGCCGCACTCCTGAAACAGCGGGCCGCCATCTCGACCCTGCAGGAGGTGCGCCAGCAGACCGCCGACCAGTTGGGGGAACTCGGCTACGAGATCGAGCTGACCACCACCCCGCTGGACCTGGATGCCATCAACAACCTGGTGACGACGCCGTTGTGCACTCAGGACAACGGTGACTTCCCGAACGGGTTCTTCCCGGCCTCGGCGCTCTGCCCGATCGACGGTCACCCCGCAGACATGATGCGGCCGGTGGCCGCGCGCGGCCTGAACGCGCTGAAGAAGGCCTACGAGCAAGACCTCGGGGAACGGCTGTGCATCACCGACACCTACCGTCCCTACCACGAACAGGTGATCGTTGCGCAACAGAGTCCCGGCCTGGCCGCAAAGCCAGGTCGGAGCAAGCACGGGCTCGGTCTGGCCGTCGACCTCTGCGGGGGCGTGGAGAACTTCGGCACCCGGGAACACCTGTGGATGAAGCAACACGCGCCGCTGTTCGGCTTCTACCATCCCGCGTGGGCCGAGCCCACCGGGTCGATGCCTGAACCGTGGCACTGGGAATACGCGAACTGAAATCGCTGTTGTCGCAAGTGCGTCGGCAAGGGGGGCCCGACACCGGGCGCAGGGGGAACTGATCACCGGCGCCGTGCGTTGCAGCACCGTCATCCGCGCATACGTGCGCGGTCAGCGCTGAGGAGAGTTCAGACATGGCCGAGCGTTCACTGCGGGGCACCAACCTCAGTGCCTTGAGCATGGAAACCGACGAAAACGTGGTGTTGAGCGAACGCCAGATCACCCGTTACGTCTGCCCCAACCAGCACGTCAGCGAGTTGCCCTTCTCGATCGAGGCGGACATCCCGCCAGTCTGGGAGTGCCGCTGCGGACAGGAAGCCAAGCTCCTCGACGGCCCTGAACCCGTTGACAAGCCGGGCAAGGCGGCCCGCACCCACTGGGACATGCTTCTGGAGCGTCGTTCGATCGCCGAGCTGGAAGAGCTGCTCGAAGAGCGGCTGGCACTGCTGCGTGCCTCCCGGGGAGAGACCCCGGACCGCAAGCGATCCGCGTAGCCAGGGACGCTGAGCGGTCAGGGACCGCTCAGATCACCTGACCCCGCACGATCCCGATGCGCTGAGCCATTCGGCGTTCGACGATCACCTGAAGCCAGCGCCGGGCGATCGGCCGGGTCAGCGGGAGCAGCAGGAAGAACCCAAGCAGATCGGTCAGGAACCCCGGGGTCAGCAGCAGCACTCCCCCGACCAGCACCAATGCTGCATCACTGAGCTCGCGCGCCGGCATCCGGCCGGTCTGCAGCGCGAGGTTCAGGGCCCGCCACGCACCGGCACCCTGACGGCGTACCAGCCAGGCGCCCAGGGCGGACTCCAGCAACAACAGCGCGATCGTCTCCCAGCCGCCGATCACCCGACCGATCGCGATGATCACCGCCAACTCGGCCAGCGGCATCAGCAGGAACACCAGCATCAGGAGCGTGACGAACGCGGGCCGCGACCGCCGCGGCGGCGGCCCGCCCGCGGGTTCGGCAGAGAAACTCATCGTGGCTCACGGCCTTCCGGGTTGATGCGGGGGCGCTGGGGACGCCCAGGTGTGTTCATCGCCGGTGTCAACGCCAGGAATCCGCGGTCGGTTCCCCAGCCGAATCCAGGTCAGGTGCGCGGGCGACCCCCGCCGAGCCGGCGGCGTACCGCCTTGGCGGCTCCGGCCACCTGCCTGGCCCGATGGTGAGCGCCCCACTGAGCCACCTTGATCAGGGCCTCCGAGAAAACCCCGGAGTCCATCTTGGAATACCCGACCTCGCGCTCGACGAAGGAGATCGGGACTTCCACCACGCGCAGACCGGCGCGGATCGCTTTCCACGTCAGGTCCGTTTGGAAGCAGTAGCCATGGGATTCGACGTGTTCCAGCCCGATGGTGCGCAACGCCTCCGCGCGATAGATCCGATACCCGGCGGTTGCGTCCATCACCGGCATGCCCAACATCACCCGGATGTAGGTGTTGGCCCCGACGGAGAGCAGCTTGCGTCGCAGTGGCCAGTTCACCACCTCGCCCCCGGGCACCCACCGCGAGCCGATGACCACGTCGGCGTCGGCCAGTGCCGCCAGCATCGCTGGGAGGTGTTCGGGGCGGTGAGACCCGTCGGCGTCGATCTCGACCAACGCGTCGTACCCGTGCTCCAAGCCCCAGTCGAACCCGGCCAGGTAGGCCCTGCCCAGTCCCTCCTTGCCGGGGCGGTGCAGCACGAACGTCCGAGGGTCCTGGGCCGCCAGTGCATCAGCGATCTGTCCGGTGCCGTCCGGGGAGTTGTCCTCCAGGATGAGGATGTCCGCCTCCGGGACCGTTTCGCGCACCCGGGCCGTGATCATCGGCAAGTTGTCCCGCTCGTTGTACGTCGGCACCAACACCAGCACCCGGCGCACCGGGGGCCGGGGTCGCTGCCTCGCGGGGCCGCCCTGCGCCGCGTCCCGTGGGGCGACCTGGCGACCACGACCACGACCGGTGGTAAGCATCACGGCTCCAAGGGTGGACTGGCTCTCA
This sequence comes from Austwickia sp., assembly GCA_016711265.1. Lineage (GTDB taxonomy): Bacteria > Actinomycetota > Actinomycetes > Actinomycetales > Dermatophilaceae > JADJTI01. The sequence continues at coordinate 402,475 of JADJTI010000001.1, forward strand.
GCATGACCGGGCGTCAGTCTACGCGCGCCGACGGACCACCCCGGTGATGCCACCACCCAGCGCGGCGAGGGTGAGCAGCGCCTCAGGCCAGCGGCCCGCCCGAGTGGCCAGGGTCAGCTCAGTACGCCGTGGCAGCTCGCGGCTGCGCAGGGCGGTGGTGAACAGCTCCGTCTGGTCGTGCGCCACCCCGTCCGGGGTGATCAGGGCCGACACCCCCACATTCGAGTTGTGGATCACGCTGCGCCCGTGCTCGATCGCCCGCAGCCGCGAGATCGCCAGCTGTTGTACTGACTCATCGGTACGGCCGAAGGTGGCGTTGTTGGTCTGGACAACGATGATCGACGCGCCGGCGACGACCCCGTCCCGCACCAGGTCGTCGTAGGCGACCTCGAAACAGATGTTCGGGCCCAGGACCGCCTCGCCCCCGGCGGCGACCGGCGCGGAGAACAGGACAAGGCGTTCACCCGCGACGAAGTCCCTGCTCACGCGGTCGACGTGGTCGGAGAAGAGCCGGAAGAACGGGCGCCAGGGGATGTACTCGGCGAACGGTACAGGATGGCGTTTGTCATAGCGGGCAGTTACATGTCCGGCCGGGCTGTACCAGAGGGCGGCATTGGTGACGTGTCCGACCGGCTCGTCCAGCACGGCACCCACCAGGATGGGTGCATCGATCGCCCGGGTTGCGGCCTGGATCTGCTCGGCGGCGTCGGCCTCCCGCAGCGGATCGATATCGGAGGCGTTCTCCGGCCACACCACCAGGTCCGGCGCGGCTCGCACCCCGAGCCTCACCTCGGCGGCGGCCTGCATCGTTGCGCGGACATGGTTGTCGAGCACCGCTCGCCGCTGGGCGTTGAAGTCCAGGCCCGCCTGGGGGACGTTCCCCTGGACCAGGAGGACGGCCGCAGGCTCCCCGTCCGTCGGCCGGGGGATCGTGACCCCCAGCAGGACGGTGAGGAAGGCCAGCAGCGCGAGCACCGGGAAGACCGCCCGTCTCGCCCCGCCCCTGATGCGCCGCCAGAACGCGCAGCCGGCCCACAGGGTGGCGCTGCCGATCAGGACGACGGCGAAACTCACCGCCGGCGCCCCACCCACCGCTGCCCATCCCGCCAGGGGGCTATCGGCCTGGGAGAAGGCCAGTCGGGCCCATGGGAATCCACCCCAGGGCGTGGTGGCTCGGGCCCACTCGGCGGCCACCCAGGAAGTGGCGGCCAGCAGCGGCACCGACCAGCCAGGGGTTCCCCGGCGGGCTCCCCGCGGCCCCCCGGTGGCGAGGGCGAACAGTGCGGCTCCGGCGCCGACGTACAGGCTCTGGGAGACGGCCAAGGCCAGCCACGGCAGGACCCCGACGTAGATGCCGCTCCAGGACAGCAGCGGTCCGAAACACGCCAGGCCGGTGGCGGTGCCCAGGAGGAAGGCTCGCCCGGGGCCGGCGCCATAGGCGGCCAGCGACCACAGTCCGGCGCCCACCCAGGCCAACGGCCAGGCGTCGATCGCGGGGAACGCGGCCCACAGGCAGAGACCGGCGACCAGGGCGATCAACAGGCGCAGGGGCACTGCGTCAGGCTAGATGATGTCCGCCGAGCATCGAAGGTCGGGTCGCTCGCCACAGCGAGCGATAAAGCAAGGCCCGTACGCCGTTGGGGCCAGATCTCGCGACAGGCGGGTCGACAACGTCTGTTTTCTACTAGGCGTACGGGCCTTGGTCGGGGCGTCGATGCGGCGGTGGCGAGCCGGTGGCCGGATGGGTTGGCGGACGTGCACGGACCGATCGGACGCCGTGGCGCCAGACCCCGCGGTGATGGTCTGCTTCCCCTCCAGTCTCCGTGGCTCATGGCCGAAGCGGCGACTGGACTTACCTTAACCCCGGCTGCCCGAGTGTCAAGAAACGTGTTGACCTGCAATGATGTTCACCGTGACCTGGTCAGCGCACTCGCGGTGGCAGGGTCAGTCCGGAGCGGAACTTATCACTCTCGGCGTGTCCCCGATGACACGCCGAGCCAATTCTGTTACTGCGGTAGTCAGCCGGACGGACGTCCGGTTTGACCTGATCGTCCAGATGTGAAGACTGATCGTCAGCGTCTCGGATGCTAGACAACGCCGGGCTCGTGACTGGCAAGCGGCCGAGGAATCGATGGGGTGGGGACAGGAGCGTGCGGGGTGGCCAGGTGACCCGGGTCCGACACCTGGCCGTGCTGAGCGTGCTGGCTGGGCTCGGCATGGTCGGCCCGTTCTCGATCGACACGGTCTTCCCGGCGTTCACCGGCATCGAACGGGATTTCGCCATCACGCCGGTGGCCACCCAGCAGCTACTCAGCGTCTACCTGGTCAGCTTCGCCGCTCTGAGTCTGTGGCACGGTCCGATCTCGGACGCCGTCGGACGCCGGCCGGTGGTGCTGGCCGGAACCGTGGCGTACACGTTGGCCTCGATCGGCTGCGCCCTGGCCCCCACCTTTGAGCTGCTGCTGCTCCTGAGAGCGGTGCAGGGGATGAGCGCCGGCGCCGGCCAGATCGTCAGCCGCGCGATGGTCCGTGACCTCTACGAGGGTCCCCAGGCCCAGCGGGTGATGAGCCACATCGCCATGATCTTCGCCGTCGCCCCCGCCGTGGCGCCGGTCGTGGGTGGCCTGTTACTCCTGGTCGCCGACTGGCGTGGGATCTTCATCGCCCTTGCCGGGTACGGCGTCCTGCTGGTGATCGCGGTCGCCGTGGTGCTCCCCGAGACGAATCCGGCGCAGCAGCGGTCCCCGCTCCGGGCCGCGCTGGTCGTGGGCTCGCTGTGGTCGATCGCCCGATCGCGGGATGGGCAGGTCCTTGCCGTCGCGCTGACCTTGACGTTCGCCGGCATGTTCGCCTACATCAGCTCCGCTCCCCTCTTCATCTTCGGGGCCCTCGGGCTCGGGGAACGGGACTTCTGGATCCTGTTCACCCCCCTCATCGGGGGGATGGTGGTCGGGTCCTGGCTCGGCGGCCGGGTCGCCCACCGCAGCAGCCGAGCACGGATCTGCGCGGCCGGCTTCGCACTCAGCGTCGCCGGCGGTCTCGGCAACGCCGTGATCGGCACCCTCTTGGCACTGGATCCGACGGTGCCGAGGCTGCCGTGGGCCGTGTTGATGCTCCCGGTCATCACGGCCGGGGCCGCGCTGTCGATGCCCATCATCACCTTGGCGATGCTGGACCGGTTCCCCGACCAGCGGGGTGCGGCCGCCAGCGTGCAGTTGTTCGTGTCGCTGCTGGTCAACGCGGTGGTGGCCGGCGCCGTCGCTCCTGTCCTGGGCGCGGACACCCGGTGGTTGGCCATCGGCGCGCTGGTCAGCACCATCGGCGGTGCGCTCGCCTGGCGAGGCTACCGCCGCGGCGCCGCACTGGCGCCCGGTACCGTGCAGCGATGAACGCCGGGATGAACGCAGAGACGGCCGGGACGATCACCGGAGGCCGGCCGCTGATGCTGCTCGATGCGGCCAGCCTGTACTTCCGGGCCTTCTTCGGCGTCCCCGACCAGCGGCGTACCCCGCAGGAACCCGCGAGCAACGCCGTCCGCGGCTTCCTCGACATGATCGCCACCCTGGTCAGCGCCCACCGCCCCGGGGCGCTGGTGGCCTGCTGGGACGACGACTGGCGGCCCGCCTTCCGAGTGGCCGCCATCCCGACGTACAAGAGCCACCGGCTCGCGAACCCGACGTCCGCGGCCGAGGAGGTCCCTGATGAGCTGGCGCCCCAGGTTCCGGTGATTGCGGCCGCGCTGGCCGCGGTCGGCATCGCCCGCCTCGGGTGCCCCGGGTTCGAGGCCGACGACGTCATCGGCACCTTGACGACCCGCGCGACCGGCCGGTGCCCGGTGCGCATCGTGACCGGGGACCGCGACCTGTTCCAGCTGGTCGACGACGCGGCCGACATCGCGGTGCTCTACACCGCCAAGGGCGGGGTGCGTGAGGCCACGGTCGTGGATCAGGCCTACCTGCAGGCGACGTACGGCGTCCCGACCGGAAGCGCGTACGCCGACCTGGCCACCCTGCGGGGGGACAGCTCCGACGGTCTGCCCGGGGTCCGGGGCATCGGGGAGAAGACCGCTGCCGTGCTGATCGGCCGATACGGCTCCCTCGAGGGTCTGCAGGCGGCGTTGGCGGCGGGCGACCCCGCGCTCAAGGGTGCGCAGCGAACGCGGCTGCTGGAGGCCGCCGACTACCTCCGGGTGGCTCCGTCGGTGGTGCAGGTGGCCCGGGACGCGCCGCTGCCGGAGGTGACGGGAGCGCTGCCGACCGAGGTCGCCGACGTGCGGGTGTTGTCCGAACTCGCGGTGAGTCACAACCTGGCGGGACCGTTTACGCGACTGCTGACGGCCCTGGGCCTGTCCTGAACCGAGCCGTTAGTCGAGCCATTAGTCGAGCCGATCGGCGGCCACCACGCCGCGCAGCATGGCACTCACGGCCGCGTGTGCGGTGCTCGCCAGGGCCGGGCCGCCCGGTGGGCCCTGTTCGGTTCCGGACGTCGCAGCCACGTCAGCGATCTGGTCGAGCACGTCGATGACCTGCTTGCAGCGGCGGACGAAGTCCCCGGCCGCGAGGTCGCTGTCCCAGAGCACGTCGTCGAGTCGTCGTCCCCGGGCCCACCGGTGCACCATCCACGCCAGACCAGCCTCGGGAGCGCCGGTCACCGGCAGCCCACGGGCGGTCTCGGCATCCTCGATCCGGCTCCAGATGCCCACCATCTGCTCGTAGGCCTCGGCCACCTCGTCGTTGGGCATTCTCGGGGTCGCGATCCCCTCCCGCCGAGGCTCATGGATCAGGCAGGACACCACCGCGGCCAGCGATGCGGCGTCCAACCCCCGCCAGACTCCCTGGCGCAGGCATTCGGCCGCCAGCAGGTCCTTCTCCAGGTACAGCCGTTGCAGCAGCCCGCCGCTGGGGGTTACCGCCAGGTCCTGGTCGTCGGCGGGGCGCAGGTACCCCTGGTCGACCAGCAGCCGGCAGATCCGCTCGAAGGTCCGGGCCACCGAGTGGGTCCGCCCCTCCACCCGCCGCCGCAGGCTCTCGGTCTCCCGGTTCAGCTGATGCCAACGCTGTGCCCAGCGCGCGTGGTGCTCCCGGTCGGGGCAGCGATGGCACGGATGGGTGCGCAACTCCTCCCGCAGCCGCTCGATGTCGTCGGCGGCGCGCTGACCGGGCCCGCCGGGTGGTCCGTCGGGTGCCGGTGGCGGCGGTGGTCCGTCCAGCGCCACCGACGGCCGGATTCGCAGGGATGAGGCCAGGTCGCGCCGGGACGCCGGGTTCCCTGGAGCGAACCGCGCCGGTAGCGCCATCCTGTCGATGACCACCACCGGCCGGGACAGGTCGTCGGCGTCGATGCGATGCAGCCGGGCGTCGAGCCCGACGACCGCGGTCATCCGGGCCGCACCCCGCCCCGGCCCCGGTGTCGCGACCACCACCGCCGGGCCGCTGCGCCGCCCCTCCAACCACAGCACGTCGCCGACCCGCAGAACTTGCAAGGACTGCGCGATCTGTGCAGCTCGGGTGGCCCGGCGCGATGCGGACGCGGCCTTCTCGGACCGGGTGAGCTGCTCGCGCAGCGCGGCGTACTCGGCGAAATCCCCGGCGGTGCAGGTCATCGATGCGGCGTAGCCAGCCAGGGCCTCGTCGTTGCGTCGGATGGTGCTCGTCAGGCCGACCACCGAGCGGTCGGCCTGGAACTGCGCGAACGAGGTCTCCAGCACTGCGCGGGCACGCTCGAAGCCGACCTGGGCCACCAGGTTGACGGCCATGTTGTACGTCGGCCGAAAACTCGAGCGCAGCGGGTATGTGCGGGTGGCCGCCAGGCCGGCGACCGCCACCGGGTCGATCCGGGGGTTCCACACCACGACGCCATGACCTTCTACGTCGATCCCCCGCCGGCCGGCGCGCCCAGTGAGCTGTGTGTACTCCGCAGGAGTGATCTCAACGTGGGCTTCACCGTTATACTTGACGAGCTTCTCCAGCAGGACGGTCCGCGCCGGCATGTTGATCCCTAAGGCCAACGTTTCGGTGGCGAACACCACCCGGATCCGACCGGCCGTGAAGAACTCTTCGACGGCCTCGCGGAACGTCGGCAGCATGCCCGCATGGTGTGCGGCGTACCCGCGGCGCAGGCCTTCCAGGAACGGCCAGTAGCCCAGGACCTCCAACTCCTCGGGCGCCACCGACGTCACCCGTTGGCTGAGGTCACGCGCGAGCCGGTCACCCTCCTGCGGCGAGATCAGGGTGATCCCGGCCCGCACCAGGTGAGCGACCGCGTCCTCACACCCGGCGCGGCTGAAGATGAACACGATGGCCGGCAGCAGTCCCTCGCGGTCCAGCCGGGCCACGACGTCGGCCCGACCCACCTTCCCCCGCGGACCGCTGGTCAGGGCGCTGGTGAGCGGCTTCCCGGCCGGGCCGGACACGTGGGCGGAGGCCGCCGTTCCCCCGCGCGGCCGGCCACGGCGACCCCGCGGTGCCCCGGCGTCCTCCCGCCGTCCGTACCGCGCGCCGCGCCGGGATCCTGCCCCGTCCTCGCGTCGGCCGGCGACCGCCGCCAACAGGTCGGGGTTGACGACGGCGCCCCCGGGTAGCTGGGTGCCCGCGACCGGGCCCCTTACCCCGCGGGTGTCGCGGTGAGCGTCGCCGGGGTCGACGAACAGGTCGAACAGCCGGTCCCCCACCATCATGTGCTGCCACAACGGCACCGGGCGGTGCTCCTCGACGACGACCTCGGTGTCGCCGCGGATGGTCTCCAGCCAAGCCCCGAACTCCTCGGCGTTGCTGACGGTGGCCGACAGCGACACCACCTGGACGGTGGCTGGCAGTTGGATGAGCACCTCCTCCCACACCGCCCCGCGGAACCGGTCGGCCAGGTAATGCACCTCGTCCATGACAACGAATCCCAGACCGCCCAACGTCTGCGACCCGGCGTACAGCATGTTGCGCAGCACCTCGGTGGTCATCACCACGACCGGGGCCTCGCCGTTGATCGAGGCATCCCCGGTCAACAGCCCGACCTGGTCGCTGCCGTGCCGGCGGCACAGATCGGCGTACTTCTGGTTGGACAGCGCCTTGATGGGGGTGGTGTAAAACGCTTTGCGTCCGCTCTCCACGGCCAGATGGACGGCGAACTCGCCCACCACCGTCTTGCCCGCTCCGGTCGGTGCCGCCACGAGAACGCCCCGGCCGTCCTCCAGCGCCCGGCAGCCGCGCAGCTGGAAATCGTCGAGTTCGAACGGGAACCCGGCAGCAAAGCGCGCGGTGGCCGGGTGCGAGCTCCGGCGACGGCTGGCTGCGTAGCGTTGGGCGGGTGAGGGCTCGCGCCGGTCCTCAGCGTCCGCGCCGGTCACAGCGCGCTGGCCTGGTCGTCAGGGACGGCCACCCAGTCCGGGCGCCGCTTGGCCCGTCGGCGCTCGATGAGCCGGGCCACGCCGTACGCGGAGAAGTAGAGGAACACCATCGGTAGAGCCATCCCGAGCATCGTGTACGGGTCCGGGGTGGGGGTCATCACGGCCGCGAAGACGAAGATCACGATGACCGCGATCCGCCAGCCACGCAGCATGACGCTCGCGGGGAGGACGCCGGCCAGGTTGAGGGCGATCAGGAAGATCGGCAGCAGGAACGCCAACCCGAAGGCCAGGATGAACTTGGTGACCCAGCCGAAATAGTCCGACGCCGGCATCAGCGCCTGGGCCTCCGGCGGCAAGAAGGACAGCAGGATCTCCACGGCCTTGGGCAACGTCAGGTACGCCAGGTAGCAGCCGGCCATGAACAGCGGTACGGCGACCGCCACGAATCCGATGGCCCCTCGCCGTTCCCGGCGGGTCAGGCCCGGGACGACGAAGGCCCAGATCTGATACAGCCAGACCGGGGAGGACACCAGCAACGACAGGAACAGCGAGACCTGCAGCTGGGTGGCGAACGCGCTCATCATGTCGGTGAAGTTGACGTTGCCCCGCTGGGCCCGCAGAGGGCGCAGCAGCGCATCCAACACGGGCTCGTAGAACATCCACGCCGGAACGGTCGCCAGCGCGATCGCACCCACCGCGACGAAGAAGCGATTGCGCAGCTCGCGCAGGTGTGCGGCGAGCGGCATCCGGCCCTCGGGGTCGCGTCGACGCCGGAACACCGTGCGGGTGTTCGGCAATCGTGGCGATCGGGGCATCAGTGCGGGCCCTCAGGCGGATTCTGGGTGGACGGTGCAGGAACGTTCGCGGCTCACGCCGAAGGCGGCGGCGCCTGCGGGTGTCCCGGCTGCGGCTGGTAGGCGCTCGGGTCGTGCGGGGGGCGAGGTGCCTGCTGCGGTGCCTGGTAAGGAGCCTGGTAGGGCGGTGTCCCGGCGTCGGCCGGAGGGACCGTGGTGCCGGGGACGGTCTCCCGGCTGGCCGTGCTCGGCTTGTCCTTCTTCATCTCCTCCACCTCGGATTTGAAGATCCGCATCGAGCGCCCGAGGCTGCGGGCGGCATCGGGCAGCTTGTTCCACCCGAAGAGGATCACGATCACGAGGATGATCAGGATGATTTCCATCGGACCCAGGGACGGCATCGACGGCCCTTTCCGTGCGCAGGAGTGGTGCGGGCGTGGTGCTGGTCTGTGCGCAGTCTACGGGCGCGACCTTACCGACAGCTGAACGGGCGCCCTCCGGGGAGGGGCGCGCCGCCGCTCCCATCACCGGGCGTCGTACCAGTCCACAGCCTGCCGGGCGCCCTCGGCCACCCAGCTGGACAGCCGCTGCGGCTCCCGAATCGACACCCCACCCCCGGACTGCCAGGCAAGCCGGCCGAGCCATTCGACGTGGGCGGTGCGGATGCCGACGTCCAGCCGGCCGTCCGGGTGCTCGCGCCGCCACTCGTGGGGGTAGTAGTCGGCCACCCAGCGCGAACCCTGCGCCAGCGTCAATTCGACGACGGGGTCCCCCTCGCGCGGCTGGAACACCCCGGCGTCCAGGTCCCGGGATCGCGCTTGCGCCGGTGGGGTCCCGTCGACGTCCAGCACGGTGAGCTCCTGGATCCGGTCGAGCCGGAACAACCGGACGTCGCCGCTGCGGTGGCACCAGCCCTCCAGGTACCAGTGGCCGCCGACCGTGGTGACCCGCATCGGATCGACGTCCCGCTCGGTGGTTTCGTCGCGGGAAGGGACCACGTAGTGCAGGTGGAGTCGGCGCCGATCCGTCAACGCCATGCGCACCTCACCCAGCAGCCCGGAGGCCTCGCCGGCGGCGATGTCCACGTGGATCCTCGAGCTGGCCGCATCGACACCCGGCAACGCGGCGGTGCCGATGGCCTGTTCGATCTTGGCCATCGCCTGCTCCACGACCTCCCGATCGGACAGACCGGGGACCGCCGCCAGCGTGCGCAGCCCCACGATCAGGGTGATCGCCTCGTCGACCCCGAGTCGCAGCGGGCGGGCGATGGTGTCGGCGTTGCCGAGGAACACCTTGCCGCTCTCCCACTCGGCGTCGATGAGGTCATCCGGCATGCCGCCGGGGGTCCCGCAGAGAAAGATGAGCGCCAGGTCGGCCTCGATCTGTTCGGTGGAGACGCCGAACTCCGCGGCGGCCTCGGCGATGTCCACCCCGGGGCGGCGCAGCAGCCACGGCACCATGGTGAGCAATCGGTCCAACCTCGCGGTGGCCGACTCCGCCGGAGGGCGCCGGCTGCCCGACGCGCGCGCGCCCGTCACGACGTCCCCGGAGAACCGGCGTCCGGGACCGCGGCGATGTGGGCCCGCAAGGCCCCTCGCAGCAGTTCGATCACCGCCTCGACCAGCTCGGGGGGCTGCAGCACCCGGACGTCCGGACCGTAACCGGCCAGTTGACCTGCGGCCACCTCCATGGTGGCAAAGGTCACCGTGAGCTCCGACCATCCAGGTTCAGTCGCTTCGGCGTTCGCCACCCCGGCTGCCCGGCGCCGCAGCTCCAGGCCCACGCCGTCACGCAGCAGCAGGTGGGCGGTCACCGGCACCGGGTCTGCGGAGACCGCCTCGATCATCGCAATCGAGTCGAGGTCGGCCGGGATGTCGTAGCTCCCGGGGGTGCCGGAACGCCGAACCTGACCAGTGATCCGGCCCAGCCGGAACACCCGGGGACCCTGGCGGTCCACGTCGTACCCGGTCACATACCACCGGCCGTGCCATGACGTCAGTGACCAAGGTTGCACCCGACGCGTGGTCAGCGCCCCGCTCCCGCCGGTGCGGTATCGGAAGGTGACCGGGTAGGCGTTGACGACCGCCGACCGGACGCCCTCGAACGCCGGCTCGACCGTGCGGACCCGGGGTTCGACCCCGACGAGCGAGGCGCCGTCGCGTTCCACCCCGGCCGCTGCCAGTTTGCGCATGGCCGTCGCCGCCGGCCCGGCCAGCGCCGCCTGCTCCCAGGCCTTGGCGGCCAAACCCAGCACCATCAACTCCTGCGAGCTGAAGGCGATCTCCGGCAGGGCGTACTCGCGTTTGTCGATGCGGTAGCCGATCTCGTCCTCAAACAGCCGGTCCAGCGGCGCGGCGATCAACGGGATACCTAGCTCACGCAGTTCGTCCTTGTCCCGCTCGAACATCCGGTCGAACGCCTCGTCGGAGGCGGCGCCGCCGTACTGGGCCACCGAAGCGCGGATCTGCTCCTTGGTCAGCGGGCGCCGGGTGTACAGCAGTGCGATCACCAGGTTGAGCAGCCGTTCGGTCTTGGCGGCCACCATCGGCTGGCCGGAGGTGCGGGTCACCCCTGGCCACCCCCGGGTGGCGTGGCGACGTCGCAGGGGGTGTTCGCCGCGTCGGCGACCGGTGCCCCGGGGCCCCGTCCCCGCCCGATCACCGGCAGAGCAGCCACCGCCACCACCCCCACGGCCATCACCCACCCGACCAGGTGCGCCCACGCGGGGTCGGCAACGAAGATGCAGACCATCGCGACCAGGGTTGGCACCAGGTACCGGAACGTCCAGACCACGTACCCCCCGAACGAGGGCATCGACACCCCGCCGTGCTCGGCGACGGCCTTCACCATGAAGTTCGGTCCGTTACCGATGTAGGTGATGGCGCCGCAGAACACCGAGCCCAGGCTGATGGCCACCAGATACACCTCCGGCACCCCCGCCACCCGCGGGTCGCCGGGGAGTTCCCGGGCCATCTCGAAGAAGGTGACGTACGTCGGCGCGTTGTCCAGCACCGAGGACAGGCCCCCGGTGAAGGCGAAGAAGGTGATCTCGTTCAACGGCAAGGAGGGGGCCACCTGCGACAGGTAGCGCAAGGCCGGGATCATCGTCAGGAAGATCCCGATGAACAGGGCGGCAACCTCACGGATCGGGCCCCAGGTGAAGCCGTTGTGGTGATAGCGCACGACGGGATCGCCGGCCCGCAGAGACACCACGGCCGCCGTCAGCATCACCAGCTCCCGCCAGGGGATGAACGCCGTGAACCCGGCGTGCCCCGTCTCGATGGCGTGCAGGTCGAGTGAGGGCAGGAACGCGACCGCCAGCACGATCATGGCCAGAAAGACGAAGTTGACCTGGCCCTCCAGTCGCAACCGGGTGACCCGCGCCTCGTCGGCGGCGATCGACTCGGGGGACTCCTCGGCGTACCGGCGCAGGTCGAGGAGGAAGTACACGACCAGGAGCAGGCCGTTGACGAACAGCCACTCGGGCAGCAGCTGGAGTGTCCAGGTGAAGGGCACCCCACGCAGGAATCCCAGGAACAGCGGAGGATCCCCCAGCGGGGTGAGCAGGCCACCGCAGTTGGCGATGATGAGGATCGCGAAGACCACGGTGTGCACCCGGTGGCGGCGCTCGGCGTTGGTGTTGAGCAGCGGCCGGATGAGCAGCATCGCAGCCCCCGTGGTCCCGATCACGGACGCCAGCACGGCGCCGACCGCCAGGAACGCGGTGTTGGTACGCGGGTGAGCGGGCAGGTCACCCGCCAGATAGATGCCGCCGGAGACGATGAACAGGCTGAGCAGCAAGACGATGAACTGGGAGTACTCGACCAGCGCGTGGGCGACAGCGCCGGGCAGACCACCCAGGATCATCCAGGCCGCCACCGGCACGCCGAGAGCCAAGGCAAGCCCCAGCTGGTACCGGGGCTGCTCCCACCGGTGCGCGGTCGCCGGGACCAGCGGGAAGACCGCGATGGCACCCAGCATGGCGACGAACGGGATCAGGCCCCACCACGGGACATCCATGCCACTCACCTCCCCGGCGTGTGTCAGCCACTGTAGTGAGTGTCACCTCCCGCGCCGAGAGGCGCAGCGTTTCGGCGCGATCGGCGGCAGGTTCGCCGAGCCAGGCGTGCGCGGACGTCAGCCGGCGTCGAGGATGTCCAGCACGAACACCAGCGTGTCGTTGGGCTTGATGTCCCCTTGCCCCTGGGCGCCGTACCCCTTGGCGGGCGGCACCACCAGCAGCAAACGGGACCCGACCGGCTGGCCGACCAGGGTCTCGTCCCATCCCTTGATGAGTTTGCCGGCGCCGATCTGGAAGTCGGCGTAGCCATGCTCGGTTCGGCCGGAGTAGTCGAATGGTGTTCCCGGGTTCGCCCAGGTCACACCCGTGTAGGTGACCCTGAGCATCTGACCCTTCTGCACCTTCGGGCCGGTGCCGACGATCAACGGCTGGGCGATCAGGGTCTTGGGGGCTGCCGTCTTGGGCACGGTGATGGTCGCCGGGTCCTTGATCGTGGCGCCCATGGCGACCGTCGGCAGCCCTGGCTTGGGCGCCACCGGAGTGCCGGACGCGGCCTTGGGCGGCGTGCGGGCCGACACCACGTCGAAGTAGAAGACCATCGTGTCGGTCGCGGCGATGCCGCGCTCGGCGTTGCCCTCCGCACCGAACAGGTCCGACCCCGGCAACGCGATCAGGACCTTGGCGCCAGCCTTCTGTTGGACCATGGTGTCCCGAATGCCCGCCAGCAGGTTCGTCTCGTTCAGCCGCAGGGTCGCCTCATCCGCCTTGCTCGCTTCCAGCGTGGCGCCGTTCTTGCCCGACACCAGTGCATAGCGCACGTTGAGGATCGAGTCAGTGGTGAGCGCCACCCCCGTGCCCGGGGTGATCACCCGGTAGCCGCGATCCGCCGTGAACGGCGTCTTCGCGAACTTGACCACCGGGGCGGCGCCCTTGGCGGCGGTTACCGTCACCGCGTCCAGCCCGCTCGAGACGCCAATCGGCGGGGTCGTCCCGGTCGTCGTGGCGTCCGCTGCGCCGCTGGTCGAGCCGGCGGGGCTGGACGGGCTGGCCGGATCGCCCGATCCCCCGCATCCGGTGGCCAGGAGTGCGACGGACAGCGCCGTGGGGATCAGCAGGCGCAGACGGGTGGACGGTGCGGACATCGACCTTCGATTCGTTGACGAGGCAACAACCCGCCCACCATAACCCGCCCCCCAGGCCGCTTCGCGCAAGGCCGGGCCGGGCAACCCGCTCAGCTGGCCCCCGGGTGTGGGTCCGGTTGGGATTGTAAGGATTCCGTGACCTTAGCGGGCTCCCCCAGAGCCTGCAGCAGACGTTCCACGCGGGGATCGTCGGCCACGAACGGGTCCTTGCACATGACGGTGCGCGCCGCCTCGTCGTTGAGCCGCAAATGGCTCCAGTCGACGGTGTAATCCCGTCCGTGAGCGCTTGCCGCGGCCACGAACCGACCACGCATCCGGGCCCTGGTGGTCTGCGGGGGCGTGCTCATCGCCTGGATCACCTGCTGATCCCCGACCACCACCCGAGCCCGGCCGGCCCGGCGTAGGAGGCTGGCCAGCCCGCGGCCCGGTTGCAGGTCGTGATAGGCCAAGTCCAGTTGTGCCAGCCGGGGGTGACCCAGCGACAGCCCGTGCCGCTGCGCGTACCGATCGATCAGGTGGAGCTTGGCCACCCAGTCGATCTCGGTGGCCAGCTCGTCGGGACGGCCGGTCTCGACGGCCTCCAGGACGCGGGTCCACAGCTCGAACACCTCCTCATCCATCGGCCGCGCCGGACCCCGGTCCTGCAGGTACGCAGCCACCGCGGCATGGTAAGTGCGTTGGATGTCGAGAGCGCTGACGGTCGACCCGCGCTGAGTGCGTACGAGCGCACGCCCGGTGAGATCGCGTGACATCGCACGGATGGCTGCCGGTTTGCTCGGCAGGCTCAGGTCCGGCAACGGCACACCGGCCTCGATCACCCGCAGCACCAGGTCCGTCGAGCCGACCTTGAGAAGGGTCGATGCCTGGAGCAGGTTGGAGTCTCCCACGATGACGTGCAGCCTCCGGTACCGCTGGGCGTCCGCGTGCGGCTCGTCCCGGGTGTTGATCATCGGGCGTGCCCGGGTGGTCGCCGATGACGCCCCCTCCCACATGACGTCGGCCCGTTGGGACAGACAGTACGTCGGCGAGTCGCCGCTGCCGGGTTCGGCGGGCACCAGCCGTCCTGCGCCACAGATCAGCTGCCGGGACATCAGGAACGGCAGGAGGCGTTCGGTGAGCGCGAACAGGTCGCCATCCCGGTCGACCAGGTAGTTCTCGTGGCAGCCGTAGGAATTGCCTGCCGAATCCACGTTGTTCTTGAACACGTAGATCTCGGCGTCGATGTTCTCCAGGGTGAGCCGTGCCCTGGCCTGATCGGCCAACTCGAGAATGAACCGGTCCCCCGCCTGCTCCTGGGCCAGCAGGTCCGGCAGGGTGTCGCATTCGGCGGTGGCGTATTCGGGGTGGTTGCCCACATCCAGGTAGAGCCGCGAGCCGTTGGCCAGGAAGACGTTGGAGGAGCGGGCCCGAGCCACGACCGAACGGAACATGTATCGCGCCACCTCGTCCGGCCCCAGTTTGCGGGTGCCCTGACGGGTGCAGGCCAGGCCGTATTCGGTCTCGATGCCGTAGATCCGCCGATCCATGAGGCGACTCTACGCAGCCGTCGACAGCAGGCGTCCGGGGTTCAGACCTGGACCCCGGCGGCCGATCGGAAGGGGACCGATCGGATCGACGCGAAGGGCCACCCATGCCTACCGCCCCACGAGCTCTGGCCGTGGTGCTGCCACTGCTTGCCGGATGTCTCATCCCGGCGACCTCCCCGGCCCAGGCTGCCCCGGCCCCGTCGAACACCTGCCGCACGGTGAGCGCCGGACGGAGCTGCGTCGGTCCGGCGAAGGTGGTCCGCGACCGGGTGACCAAGGATCGATACGGGCGCAGGGTGCGCACCGTGGTACGGCAGCAGACCCAGACCCTGACCACCGCCCGCACGATCACGACCACCCTCGTGACCACGACGACGACCACCGTCGGTCGCGCCAGACCGGTCGTACGCACCACCCGCACAGCACGGGTCACGCCCGTGCCCGCCCGCCTCTCCTCCCCCACGCCGGCACCTACACCCGCCCCCGAACCGGCCACGCTCTCAGCGGCGGACTGGGAACACCGGGTGTTCGAGCTGACCAACGCCCAGCGGGTCGCCCACGGGGTGGCGCCGTTCCTCCCCGACCCGTGTGCCTCCGCGGTGGCTCGCGACTGGTCAGCCACCATGCTGGCCACCTCCGCCTACGTCCACCGCGGCGATTGGGTGCCGTTGCGGGAGTGCGCCCAGGCGCAGGGATCCTGGCAGGCCATGGCGGAGAACATCTACCGCGGCAACCCCACCTGGGACCTCACGCCCGAGACCGCGGTGCAGGGGTGGATGGCCTCACCCGGGCACCGCGCCAACATCCTCAACCCGGCGCTGACCCGGCTCGGCGTCGGCTTCGCCGGACGGTACGGCGGGAACCACTTCGCCACCCAGAACTTCTGGGGTTGAGCGGGCCGCTACCCGATCAGCAGCCCAGCCAGGGCATCCGGGCCGAGTCGCCGGAAGGTACGCCGGTCGCGGGCCCGGTCGAGCAGGGCCACCTCCACCTGGGCCGGGCTGAGCGGGGCACTGGTGCCGAGTACATCCAGAGCCACCCTGAGCGCAGCCGGCAACGTCATCCCCGGGAGCCACTCCTGACGCATTCGCCGGGCCAGCGGCTCCCAGTCACCGCCGACCACGACGTACCCCGGCTCATCGGTGACCGACCCGTCGTACCCGAGCCGGTAGATCTGATCGCGGTCGGGGGTCTGGCCCACCTCGCCGACCACCAATTCCACCTCGAACGGCTTGGACGCCTGGGTGAAGACCGCAGCCAACGTCTGGGCGTACATCTGGGCCAGGGCGCGGGCGCTGACATCGGCGCGATCGTAGGAGTAGCCGCGCAGGTCGGCGTACCGGATGCCGGCGACCCGCAGCGTTTCGAACTCGTTGTACTTGCCGACTCCGGCAAACCCGATCCGGTCGTAGATCTCCCCGATCTTCTGCAGCATCCGCGACGGGTTCTCGGCCACGAACAAGACCCCGGCGGCGCACCCGCAGACCACCACGGACCGGCCCTTACCGATCCCCGTGCGCGCGAACTCGGCGCGGTCGGCGATGAGCTGGTCGGGTGATACATAGAAGCCGGGGGAGCTCATCGGGCGCTCCCGGTGGAGTCGTGCCGCTGGGTCAGGACGGCCGTGCCAACCTCGGCGAGGTCGGCCTCCGGGACCAGCCGGGCGCCGTCGGCGTCGACGATGGCGGCGCTGGGCCAGATTCTGCGGCCGAGGTCGGGACCCCCGGTGCCGGTGTCGTCGTCCGCGGCGTCGTACAGCGCCTCCACGGCCACTCGGACCCCCTGGTCTGCGGTCAGGCCGGGTGACCAGAGCTTCTTCAGGGCGCCGCGGGCGAACATCGACCCGGACCCGAGGCTGTGGTGGTCGCGTTCCTCGTAACACCCGCCGGCCACGTCGTAGGAGAAGATTCGGCCCCGGCCGGGCCCGCCTGCCGGCCCCGCGTCGTACCCGGCGAACACCGGCAGCACGACCATCCCCTGCATGGCCAAGCCCAGGTTGCCGCGGATCATCGTGGCCAGCCGGTTGGCCTTGCCCTCCAGGGACAGTGCCGTGCCTTCGATCTTCTCGTAGTGCTCCAGCTCAACCTGGTAGAGCTTGACGAGCTCTAGCGCCAGTCCGGCCATCCCGGCCACCCCGAGGGCACAGTCCTCATCTGCCAGGAACACCTTGTCCATATCGCGCGCCGCGATGAGGTGCCCCACGGTGGCTCGCCGGTCCCCCGCCATGACCACCCCGCCGCCGATGGTCAGGGTGACGATCGTGGTCCCGTGCGGGGCGGCGACCGGCGGTGCGCTGCCGGCTGCCGTGGAGGCCGTCGCGTTGAGCGTGCTCAACGATATCCGGCCACCAGGGAGTAGGTCCGGTCGGAAAACCCCCACGAAGTCCGCGAACGACGACGACCCGGGCGTCAGGTACGGCGCCGGCAGAGCTCCCCCAGGGGCGAACGGGGTCACTGGCCGCCCTTCTGGACGAACCCACGCACGAACTCCTCGGCGTTCGACTCCAGCACAGCGTCGATCTCGTCAAGCACCGAGTCGATGTCGTGGTCCAGTTCGGCCTTGCGGGCGTCCAACCCCGGCGCCGGTGGCGGTTCGGGCTGGGGGTCCGGCTCCGGGCGTGAGCGCTCCGCTCGTGCCTGTTCCTGACCAGCCATGCGCTGCCTCCTCGGACCTGCCTGGGCGCCGTCTGCTCGACTCTAGCCGCAGCCGGGTACGGCGCTCAGCCGGCGAGGTTGCGCAGCAGGGTGCCTGCGTCGGGGCTTCGGTCCAGCAGTTCCCCGACCAGCTCACGGGTCCCGCGCAGTGGTTCGAGGGTGGCGATGCGTTGCAGGGCCCCCTCGCCCGGCACCTCCAGGATGACCGAGTCCCAGGAAGCGCCAGCCAGCGCGCCGGGGTAGCGGCGTACACACTCCCCTCGGAACCAGGCTCGGGTGTCGTGGGGAGGGGTGTGCACGGCGTCCGCCACCGCGGCGGGATCGGTGAGCCGCTCGATGCGGCCGCGGGCCTCCAGGGTCCTGGCCAGGCCTTTACCGGGGCGAACGTCGGAGAACTGGATGTCAACAGCGGCCAGGCGCGGATCGTTCCAGTCGAGCCCGTCGCGCTCCCGGTAGCCCTGCACCAGCGCCAGCTTCGCCACCCAGTCCAGCTGCTCCCGGGCGGACATCACGTCGGCCTCGAGGCGGCCCAGCACGTCTTCCCAGCGGATCAGCACCTCGGCGGTGTCGGGATCGACCTCGCCTCCGTCTCGCGCCGCCAGGAAGGCCTGCACCCGCTCGTAGTAGTTCCACAGCAGCTGCACCCCGGTCAGACGCCGCCCGTCGGCGAGGGTGACCAGGGCGGTCAGGCTCGGGTCGTGGGAGACCTCCCGGAGCGCCCGCAGCGGCTCGGCCAGCCGCAGGTCGCCGAGTCCGCCGGCGACGCCGACCGCGGGCCCGAAGACCCGTGGACCCTCTTCGATCAGCGATAGCACCAGCGCCGTCGTACCGACCTTGAGGAGTCCGGCCACCTCGCACAGGTTGGCGTCGCCGATGATCACGTGCAGCCGCCGGTATCGCTGCGGGGTGGCGTGCGGCTCGTCCCGGGTGTTGATGATGGGTCGGCGGAACGTGGTCTCCAGCCCCACCTCGGCCTCGAAGAAGTCCGCCCGGCTGGACACCTGGAATCCGGCCATCTCACCGTGCTGGCCCAGACCCACCCGGCCGGCCCCGCAGAGGATCTGCCGGGCCACGAAGAACGGGGTCAGTCCGGCGACCACATCGCTGAATGGGGTGGTCCTGGCCAGCAGGTAGTTCTCGTGGGTGCCGTAGGAGCTGCCTTTGCCGTCGGTGTTGTTTTTGTACAGGTTCACCGGGTCGCCGCGGCCGTGGGCCGCCGCGTCGGCCAGCAGCTCCACCGCGCGCGCCATCACCAGGTCGCCGGCCCGGTCCCAGGTCAGCGCATCCCGCGGGGTGGTGACCTCAGGTCCGCTGTACTCGGGGTGGGCGTGGTCGACGTACAGTCTGGCGCCGTTGGTGAGCACCACGTTGGCCATCGTGGGGTCGTCGGCCGCCTCGTCGGTGAGCTGGCTGGGGTGGGCTCGGGTCCGGCTCATGGCAAAGCCCCGGGCGTCGGCCAGCGGCGTCTCCCCGGTGTAGTCCCAGATCGCCCGGCGACTGCGGTGGCCCTGGGCGTCGGCGTACGTCAAGACCACCTGGCCCGAGGCGAGCATCGGGTTGGCCCTCGGCTGACCCGGGACGCTGATCCCGTACTCGGTTTCGATGCCCATCACCCGGCGTACGCTCATGCCGCCCAGCCTGGCACGGGCACACTGTGGGGCGTGGGACTGATTCCGCTGCGCACCCGCGCCATGGACCTGGTGGCTCAGTGGGGCCGTGGTGGGGGCGCCGGGTTGGACCAGGCGCGGATCGAGGCGATCCGGCGGCGTCCGGTGCCCTACGTGCCACCGGTCACCTGGTTCACCGGCGCCGTGCTTGGCTCGGTCAGGATCAGTACGACGACCGTGCCGGTCCGGGGCGGACGCCGCGTGCCGGTCCGCTGGTACCACCCGAGCGAGGCCGTGGCCGCTGGCGAGGCCGCGCTGCCGCTGCTGGTGTACCTGCACGGCGGCGGCTGGGTGCATGGGAACCCGGCGAACTATGACCCGCTGTGCACCTTCCTCGCGGACGCGGCCCGCGTCATCGTGGCCGCCCTCGAGTACCGGTTGGCGCCCGAACACCCGGCTCCGGCCGGCTTGGAGGACTGCCTGGACGCGATCTCTTGGCTGGCGGGTGATGCTGACCGCCACGGTGCCGATCGCCGCCGCCTCGGGGTGGCCGGGGACTCCGCCGGTGGCAACCTGGCGGCGGTGGCCGCCCAGCACTTCACGGCCCTGGCCCGGGACTCCGGTGGGGTCAACATCATCACGCATCAGGCCTTGTTGTACCCCAGCCTTGACTCAACGTGTCTGTACAAATCGAAGATCGACCGGGCCGGCGGACCCATCCTGCGGCGCGATCAAACCGATGCCTACCTGGCCCTTTACCTCGGCACGGGGCCCTCGGCGCTGACTGCCCGCGACCCCCGGATCTCGCCGTTGATCGGCAGCGTCGAGGGCCTGCCGCCGACCCTCATCCAGACCGCCGGGCTTGACCCGTTGCGCGATGAGGGGCTTCGGTACGCCGGCCGGTTGCGCGCCGCCGGGGTGCCGGTCGTCGCCACGGACTACCCGTGGTGTCCGCACGGCTTCGCCAGCTACCCCGGTGCTGGTCGCGGTGGCTGGGATCACCGCCCCGAACTGGCCCGGGAGATCGCCCGTCACCTGCACGCTCATCCCTAGGGATCAGTCCGACGGTGCCTCAAGGGTCAGCGCAGGGCGCAGTGCGCGCACGACCCGCTCGAACGGATCGAGCGAACGCTCCGCCCGCGCCAGGATGATGGCGCCCTCCAGGGCGGCCAGCATCAAGGCCGAGAGGTCCTGGGCCCGCGAAGCCTCGACGCCCATCTGCTCCAAGGCCTGCGTGATCGGCGCTCGCCAGGCGGCCAAAGCGTCTCGGGCCCAGGTGCGGATGCCCTCGTGATCCGCTGCGCTGTCGGACACCGCCGCCGCGGCCGGGCAGCCGCGGGCGAAGTCACGGCGTACCAGCTCCTCCTGCCAGGGCCGGACCAGGTGCTCGAAAAGACCTGCGGGTGTCGGGGCGCTCGTCGTGGTGAGGGTCGTGGTGAGGTACGACGTGACGCCGGCGGCGGCGTACCGGCCCGCCCATTCGAGCGCCTCGGCGATGAGTTGGTCCTTTCCGCCCGGGAAGTAGTGCTGCAGGGAACCCCACGGGGCGTCAGCTTCGGCGACCACCGCGCGGAGGCCGGTCCGCGCCACACCCTGACGGCGCATCTGCTGCGCGGCGGCATAGACCATGCGCTGCCGCGGCGATCGGGGTCGCTCGGTCGGGGAGCTGGGCACGGGGTGGCCTCCAGTGGACGGTGCTATGACGAGCGTACTAGCTTGGAGCGTCCCCTCGTCAGCACAGTGTCCAGGAGCAGACCATGACTGAGCCGGTGGTGCGTAACCCCGATTTCGAGGCCGTGGTGCGCGGGTCCTTCGCACAGCAGGGCCTGATGCGTACCTTCGGGGCGAGGATGATCCAATGCCAGCCCGGGGTCGTGGAGATCGAGGTCCCGTTCGCGCAGGGGTTGACCCAACAGCAGGGGTTTTTCCACGGCGGCGTGACGACCGCCATCGTGGACACCGCGTGCGGCTATTCGGCGCTGACGCTGATGGCGGCCGGATCTGAAGTGTTGACTGTCGAATTCAAGATCAACCTCTTCGCCCCCGCGCGGGGTGACATTCTCCGGGCCCGCGGCCGGGTGATCCGCTCCGGGCGAACCATCACCGTCTGCCACGGGGACGCGTATGCCATCGGCGAAGGGGGCGAATCACACTGCGCGACGATGACGGCCACCATGATCCGGGTCGATCTGCCGCGGCATTGACGGTGCGAACACCCCGTTATGCTGCGGGTATGCGCGACGTCATCGTCTTTTCGGGTTCGGCCCACGTGGAACTGGCCCGGCGCATCTGCGGACACCTGCAGCTTCCGCTGTCCGGTTCGGAGATCAAACGCTTCAGCAACGACTGTCTCCAGGCGCAGCTCCTGGAGAACTGTCGCCAACGCGACGTCTATATCGTCCAGCCGCTGGTGCCCCCCACCCAGGATCACCTGTTCGAGCTGCTGCTCATGGTGGACGCCGCCCGCGGAGCCTCGGCGGCCCAGATCACCGCCGTGATGCCGCACTATGCGTACGCCCGCTCGGATAAGAAGGACGCCTCGCGCATCTCCCTCGGCGGCCGGCTGGTCGCGGACCTGCTGGTCACGGCCGGGGTGAACCGTGTGCTCACGATGGCGCTGCACGCCCCCCAGGTGCACGGGTTCTTCTCCGTGCCGGTCGATCACCTGACCGCCATCGGGGTACTCGCCGACCATTTCCGCGACGGTCGGGATCTGTCCGGGCACGTCGTGGTCTCCCCCGACCTGGGCAATGCCAAGACGGCAACCCAGTTCGCACGACTGCTGAAACTGCCGGTGGCGGCCGGGAGCAAGCAACGGTTGGCCGACGACAAGGTGGTCATCGACTCCATCGTGGGCGACGTCGATGGCAAGCCGGCCATCATCCTTGACGACGAGATCGCCACCGGCGGCTCGATGATCGAGCTCCTGGACAAGCTCGGTGAACGCGGCTGCCCGGGCGCCGCGGTGGCCTGTACGCACGGGCTGTTCGCCGGCCGCGCCATCGAACGGTTGCGTGCCCACCCCTTGGTCGTCGAGGTCGTGACGACCGATACCGTTCCCTCGCCGAAAGATTGGCCTGCGCTGCAGGTGCGTTCGGTGGCTCAATTGCTCGCCGAGGCGATTGCCCGTATCCATGTCGGTGAGTCGGTGAGTAGTCTCTTCGACGGTGTGGACCCCACCCACGCCCCGCCGCAGCAACGGCTGCCGTTCATCGGAGACCACATATGGACGTGATCGAACAGACCGCGCGACAGCGCCGGCTCGCGGCCCCTGGCTACCCGCTCCCGCCGTGGGCCGGCTTCCTGCTCGACATGGGCCTGATCCTGGTGTTCGCCGCCATCGGCCGCGGAACCCACGCCGAGCCCGTCAACCCTCTAGGGGTGTTTGGCACCGCATGGCCCTTCATGGTTGGCACGGCGTTCGGCTGGGCCCTGGTGTGGCGGATCCGCAAGATCGCTCCCCTCAACGCCAACGACGGGGTGCTGGTGTGGCTGGCCACCTTCGCGGTCGGCATGCCGCTGCGGGTGATCACGGGTGCGGGCACCGCCGTACCGTTTGTCCTGGTGACCATGGTGGCGACCGCGATCCTGCTGCTCGGGTGGCGCTTCGTCGCCGACCAGGTGGTTACGCGCGGGCGTTACTGACCCGCCGCAGATGTCGAGCCAGGGCCGCATGATCCGCTGGGGCATCGCCGGCCCCGGCCGGATGGCCGCCGCGATGGTGGCGGACTTCCCCCAGGTGACCAACGGGACTCTGGTGGCGGTCGGGTCGCGGTCCGCGGCCCGCGCCGAGGCCTTCGCCGCCGAGCACGGCATCCCCCGCGCCCACCCGTCGTACGAGGCGCTGGTGGCCGACCCCGAAGTCGATGCGATCTACATCGCCACGCCGCACGCCCAGCACACGCAGATCGCCCTGGCGGCCATCGACGCCGGCAAGGCCCTTCTGATCGAAAAGGCGTTCACCGCGACCGTGGCCGACACCGCGCGCATCCTCGACGCGGCGCGGTCAGCGGGGACCTTCGTCATGGAAGCGATGTGGACCCGGTTCAACCCCGGGATGACCGCGATCCGGGACGCCGTCGCCTCGGGGCAGATCGGGCAGCTGCGGGCGGTGCACGGTGACCTGACGGCGTTCCGGGCCTACGACCCCACAGACCGGCTGTTCGACCCGGCCGCGGGGGGCGGCGCCGTTCTCGATCTGGGGGTGTACGTCATCTCGTTCGCCCAGCACTTCCTGGGGATGCCCGACGTCGTCCACGGGGTAGGCGCGCATTACCCCAACGGGGTCGAGGGTGAGTTCTCGGTGTTGTTCGGGTACGCCGATGGCCGCTCCGCTGCGCTGACCGGCGGATTCACGGCGTACGGTCCAGGTCGGATGATGCTGCTGGGCACGGACGGTTGGATCGACGTACACCCGCGGTTCCACCGGACGCCGGCGCTGACCATCTGGCGGGAGAAGACGCCGCAGGAGCTGACGTTCGAGTCCGGGTACCACTTCGAGGTGATCCACGCCGGGGAGTGCATTGCCGCCGGACGCAGCGAGTCTCCCGTCATGCCGTGGGCGGACACCCTGGCGGTGCAGGAGCTGATGGAGCGGGTGCTGGCCCAGGTCCACCCGGGTCGCTGACGGCGGACATCCCGAGTTCGACCAGCCGGGCATCGACCAGGCGGGCCACGAGGTCGGCCGGCAACGGTTGGTCGACTGCGAACCGCAGCGATCCCTTGGAGAACCGGTACGCCGTGAGGTCGCCCGCCAACCCCGCCAGCACGCTCCCGCTGTGCGGGAGGTAGGTGAGGTGCTTGGCGAAGGCGGCGTATCCCGCGACCGGCCGGCCGTTGAGGAGAAGCGCCGGCGCGCCGTAGGAGATCCCTTCCTGGGCGTCGGGGAGCAACCCGCGCAGGGTGGCGCGTACGGCCTTCATCGTCTCTCGATGCGGTGCTGGCAAGGCGGCGAGGTAGGCCTCGACCTCGGGGCTTCCAACGTGATGAGTCACCCCGTCATGCTCCCACTCACGCAACCGCACGGACGTTCGCTCAACTCTCGTCGTCTTCGGCCGAACTGGGCAGGGAGAGCGCTGATCGGGCCCGCGGTCAGGCGACCCCGGAAGGCCACCCATGAACGTCCTGACAGCACGACGTCCCCGCCGTATTCGGCTCGGTCAGATCCTGCTGACGGCCCTGGCCGCTCTAACGGTCCTCACGGTGTTCGGTTTCACCGGCGTGGGCGTGACTCCGGCGCATGCGGCTGCCCAGTGGCGCTGCACCGACTCGACCCTGGGGGGCAGCTACAACACGCCCAGCTACTATGTCACCGGGTTGGCTCCCCTGCCAGGCTCGTGGCCCGTGGACACTTCCATCATCCCGGTGGTATTGACGTCTGACCAAGATGCGGTCAACTCCACCACCGTGACGGGATCTCAAGGGCTCCCCGCTGGGGTCAGCGTCCAGGATCACAACGGCGGCAAAGCGCTCAAGGGTGTGCCGACCACGGTGGACTCCCATGCTGCAGAAACCATCAGGATCGACTTCCAGGATGACGTCGGGGATTTCTGGTGCATCTGGAACAACCCCCTCACTGTCGCCAAGATCGCCACTTCCACGGCGTTGACGGGTCCGCCGACGGCGACGGTTGGGGTGTCGGTGTCGGTGTCCGGGACCAGCAGCGGTATCCCGAACGGGACCCCGGTGTCGTTCGTGGATGTGACCGGGGGTGGCTCGATCCCGGTCGGGTCCGGGTCCGTGCACGGCAACGCGATCAGTGGAACGCTGATCATGACGACGGCGGGGGCCCGGCAGGTGGCGGCCCGGTGGGCCGGAAGCGACACGCACGAGGCCGCCACCACTACTTCGGTGGGCGTCACCGTCGCCAAGATCGCCACGAGCACGGCGTTGACGGGTCCGACGTCGGCGACGGTCGGGACGTCGGTGTCGGTGACGGGGACGTCCACCAACATTCCGGACGGCACGAGCGTGGATGTGGTGGATGTGACCGGGGGTGGCTCGATCCCGGTCGGGTCCGGGTCCGTGCACGGCAACGCGATCAGTGGAACGCTGATCATGACGACGGCGGGGGCCCGGCAGGTGGCGGCCCGGTGGGCCGGAAGCGACACGCACGAGGCCGCCACCACTACTTCGGTGGGCGTCACCGTCGCCAAGATCGCCACGGCCACGGCGTTGACGGGTCCGACGTCAGCGACGGTCGGGACGTCGGTGTCGGTGACGGGGACGTCCACCAACATTCCGGACGGCACGAGCGTGGATGTGGTGGATGTGACCGGGGGTGGCTCGATCCCGGTCGGGTCCGGGTCCGTGCACGGCAACGCGATCAGTGGAACGCTGATCATGACGACGGCGGGGGCCCGGCAGGTGGCGGCCCGGTGGGCCGGAAGCGACACCCACGAGGCCGCCACCACCACCGCCGTGACGATGACGGTCAGCGCCGCTGCCAAGATCGCCACTTCCACGGCGTTGACGGGTCCGCCGACGGCGACGGTTGGGGTGTCGGTGTCGGTGTCCGGGACCAGCAGCGGTATCCCGAACGGGACCCCGGTGTCGTTCGTGGATGTGACCGGGGGTGGCTCGATCCCGGTCGGGTCCGGGTCCGTGCACGGCAACGCGATCAGTGGAACGCTGATCATGACGACGGCGGGGGCCCGGCAGGTGGCGGCCCGGTGGGCCGGAAGCGACACGCACGAGGCCGCCACCACTACTTCGGTGGGCGTCACCGTCGCCAAGATCGCCACGGCCACGGCGTTGACGGGTCCGACGTCGGCGACGGTCGGGACGTCGGTGTCGGTGACGGGGACGTCCACCAACATTCCGGACGGCACGAGCGTGGATGTGGTGGATGTGACCGGGGGTGGCTCGATCCCGGTCGGGTCCGGGTCCGTGCACGGCAACGCGATCAGTGGAACGCTGATCATGACGACGGCGGGGGCCCGGCAGGTGGCGGCCCGGTGGGCCGGAAACGACACGCACGAGGCCGCCACCACTACTTCGGTGGGCGTCACCGTCGCCAAGATCGCCACGGCCACGGCGTTGACGGGTCCGACGACGGCGACGGTCGGGACGTCGGTGTCGGTGACCGGCACCAGCACCAACATTCCGGACGATGAGACCGTGCAGTTGGTGGATGTGACCGGGGGTGACTCGATCCCGGTCGGGTCCGGGAGGGTCACCAGCAACGCCATCACCGGGGCGGTGATCATGACCACGGCGGGAGCCAGGCGGGTGGAAGCCCGATGGGCCGGAAGCGACACCCGCGAGGCCGCAACCACCACCACGGTCAGCGTGCAGGCGTTGGCTGCCCTCTCGTTGGCGAGTGTCAACTACCCCAACGGGCGTGCCGGGACATCGTACTCCGCGCTGATCCGACCCCAGGCCAGCGGCGGGACAACGCCGTACACCTGGTCGGCGACCGGACTGACCGGATCCGGCCTCACGATGGCCCCGGCCACCGGTGAGATCACCGGCAACTTCCCCGTACCCGGGGTGTACACCGTGACGATCTATGTCACCGACGCCAACCTCGACACCGACAGCGTCACGGACGTGATCACGATCGAGAACGCAGTCCCCGCGTGGACCCCGTGGGACCCCTCAGGTGGGTCCGCGTCACCCGTCAACCCACCGGCACCCGTCACGCCCGCCGCGCCGCAGCAGCCCAACAACCCCGCGCCGCCGCAGACCGGTTCGGGCCTGGGGGCCCCCCGTTCGGCGGCATCACCGATCAGCACCATTGTGGGTGGCCGGGGAGGGCGGACCATCACCTGGGCCGCTCCCACAGGAGCCCAGGGCGCTGTGACGTATCACGTGCAGACGCGCCCGATTCGGGTCCACCCGGTCACTGGGGTGCGGACCGCGGGTGCCTGGACCGACATGATCAGGGGCACCCGGGCGACCGCTCTGCCGCTCACGGGTGCCAACGGGGCCCTGCTGAGCTACCGCGTCCAAGGCAGCGACAGCACGGGAGCAACCAGCCCATGGTCGGCGCCCGTCGCGGTGTCCCTGCCCACCGACGTGAATGGCAAATCCGGTAGTGCGGGACATGGGTGGCGTTCGGTGCGAAGCCTAACCATTGGCGGAGCAGTGCTTCAGACCACGAGATCGGGCTCGGTGTACACCACGAGACCACGGTGGACGAACGCGATCACCATCATCGGCACCCGGAGCCGAACCGGAGGCCCGGCCACCGTGATCGTGGACGGAACGAGGCGCTATCCCCTGACGACGCGGTCCCCCCGAACCTCCAGCGGCCCGATCTTCCGGCTCCAGCTCCCCTATGGCCAGCACCGCTTCACCTTCACCAACGGCAGCGGGCTGCAACAACTGGATGCGATCATCTACGGCTGACGAATCCGTCCCCACGGAGAGCCGCGGGGCGTCACCACCAGGCGCGAGCGCTCTCGGTGGGGCCGTCGACCTCGGTGAGCCCGGCGTCGACCACCCGAACGGGGGCGGCCGCGAGCGCGCGCCAGCCCGCCACGTCCGGCTGGACCACCCGCACCCGAGCGCCCTCAGCATGCCAGCGCCGCGCCACCTCCGGCTGGGTCCGTGTGAGAGCCTCCCAGGCCAGTTGGGCGGCGTGTCCGCATTGGGCGGCGGCCTTCCCGGTGCTCAGAACGGCGTGCGGGGTCAGGGCGATGGTGATCAGAGGTACGGCGTGCTCCTGCGGCGGCTCTTCGCGGCCTTCGACGTCGTCGGGGAAGTGGGTGCCGCTGACTTGAAGGCGGTCCAGCTCCGGCGGCAGCGGTCGGGCCGGCGCGGGCACGAACGCCCGGACCTGGGCCCGGTCCTGCCATCCCGCGCGCACGCTTATCCCGGGCAGCTCCTGCACCTCTTCCCAGCGCAGGCCACGGGCACGGCGTACCAGTTTGCGGATCCGCCCGTGCCGCCAGTGCTGCACCTGCGCGGCCCACGGCCCGTCGCCGGTCGCGCGCGGATCTGCGAGTACGCCGACCACGGCCTTGGCCGCGGCCGCGCACACCTCGAGGTGGGTGGGCAGCGCCTGCTTGTCGTACCGGACGGCGATCTGCATCGCCCACTCGACGTCAGGAAAGCCGAGGTCGAACGGCCAGCCGGACGACTCCGCGTCCATCAGAGGTACCGCGGTGAGGCGGTCACCTCGTGCACCGACGCTTCCGACTCCCCCGCCGCAGCGGGGGCATCGCGCTCGGGGGCGATCCGGCGTACCTCGATCACCCGCTCGCCGCGGCGACCCGACACCCGCAACCAGTCCTCGGGGTTGGAGGTGTTGGGGAGGTCCTCGTTCTCGATGAACTCGGCCCGGCAGGCCTGGCGCAATTGTGCCGTGCTGAGGCCACGCTCCCCGGTGGCCAGCAGTGTCTTGATGGCCGTCCGCTTGGCGCGGTCCACGATGTTCTGGATCATGGCGCCGCTGGCGAAATCGCCGAAGTACAGGACCTCCCGCTGGCCGCTGGCCATCACCACCTCCAGGTAGCGGTTGGCCGGCGTCCGCGCGTACATCTCCTCCACGACCGCGTCGATCATCGCCGCGACCGTCGCGTCCCGGTCGCCGTCATGCATTGCCAGGTCGCCTGCGTGCAGCGGCAGGTCGGCGGTCAGGTACTTGCTGAAGATGTCCCGCGCGGACGGGGAGTCGGGGCGTTCGATCTTGATCTTGGCGTCCAGTCGACCGGGGCGCAGGATCGCGGGGTCGATCATGTCCTCGCGGTTGGACGCGCCAATGACGATGACGTTGTCCAGGCGCTCCACGCCGTCGATCTCGGCCAGCAGCTGCGGCACGATGGTTGTCTCAACATCGGAGGACAATCCGGACCCACGGGTGCGGAACAACGAATCCATCTCGTCGAAGAACACCACCACGGGTGCCCCGCCAGTGGCGTGCTCCCGGGCCCGCTGGAAGATCAGCCGGATCTGCCGCTCGGTCTCCCCAACGTACTTGTTGAGCAGCTCCGGGCCCTTGACGTTCAAGAAGTACGCCGTGACTGCCTCCGGGTCACTGCCCAGGCCGCGCAGCTGGGCGCTCTGTCGTGCCAGCGAAGCCGCCACCGCTTTGGCGATCAACGTCTTGCCACATCCGGGTGGGCCGTAGAGCAGCACCCCTTTGGGCGGGCGCAGGTGATGCTCGCGGAACAGCTCGGGGTGCAGGTAGGGCAACTCGACGGCGTCGCGGATGGCCTCGATCTGGGAGGCCAGGCCGCCGATGTCCTCGTAGGAGACGTCCGGCACCTCCTCCAGGATCATGTCCTGGACCTCGGCCTTGGGGATCACCTCGTAGACGAAGCCGCTGCGAGCATCCAGCAGCACCAGATCCCCCTGCCGCAGCGTCTGCCCGTGCAGGCTGGCCGCCCGGCGTACCACCCGGTGTTCCTCCCCGTGCAGCACCACGACGACCCGGTCGTGCCCCAGGGTCTCGTGGACCGTGACCACCTGGCCCAGATCCTCGAAGCGCACCACCTCCACCACCGCGAGGGCATCGTTCATCCGCACCTCGACCCCGGCTCGCAGTGCGTCCGGGGGCACGTGGGGGCCGACGCTCACCCGCATCTTGCGCCCGGCGGTCATCACGTCCACCGAGTCGTCGTCGTGGCGCTGGACGACCTGCCCGTACGTCGAGGGCGGCGTGGCCAGCTGCTCCACCTGCGCCTTGAGCGCCACGAGCTGCTCTCGGGCCTGGCCGAGCGCCGCGACAAGGGTGTCGTTCTTGCGGGACAGGTCCTGCAGGGAGGAGTCCTGGCTCATTGCGGTGTCTCCGTCCCCGCGCTCTCATCCGGCAGCCCGCGCCGACGTACCAACCGTCGGATCTTGCGGTCGGACACCGGCCGTTCGCCCAGCGCCTCGGGCTCCCAGTCCTGATCGGGTACGTCGTCCCAGGCCCCCCCGCGCCAGCGCCCGTCCTCGTCGTACGCACCGGCCGCCGGTCGACGTTTGCGCAGTGGCGGGGTGACTCCGGGGGCGAGCCGGCGGGTGGTGATCAGGAACCCGGTGTGCCCGTGCATCCGGTGCTGGGGTCGGACCGCCAGACCCTCCAGGTGCCAACCGCGCACGATGGTCTCCCAGGCCGCCGGTTCGGTGAACCCGCCGTGGTCCCGCGCGGTCTCGGCCACCCGGGACAGCTGGGTCGCGGTGGCGACGTAGCAGATCAGCACGCCGCCGGGGGTCAGCGCATCAGCCACCACGTCCAGGCACTCCCAGGGCGCCAGCATGTCGAGCACGACGCGGTCCAGCGAACCGGGCGCCACCTGGCGGGGCAGTGCCTCGCTGAGATCACCCACGGTGAGCTGCCACGCCGGGTGGGGTCCACCGAAGAACGCCTCGACGTTGGCCCGGGCGATCGCCGCGAACTCGGCCCGCCGCTCGAAGGAGTGCAAGGAGCCCCCGTCGCCCACCGCCCGCAGCAGCGACATGCTCAGCGCCCCGGAACCGGCACCGGCCTCGGCTACCCGGGCGCCGGGGAAGATGTCCGCCATGGCGACGATCTGACCGGCGTCCTTGGGGTAGACGACCTGGGCGCCGCGCGGCATCGACATCACGTGATCGGCGAGCAGCGGCCGCAGCACGAGGTATTGGACGCCGGCGGTGTTGGTGATGGTCGTGCCGTCAGGTGCGCCGACGAGCTCGTCGTGAGCCAGCGACCCGCGGTGGGTGAAGAACTGCTGGCCCGGGGTCAACGTGATGGTGTGCATCCGGCCCTTGGGGTCGGTCAGCTGCACCCGTTCCCCCGCCATGAGCGGGCCGCGGCGGCGATCGGCCCCGGTGGGCCCCGGCGGGGCGCTCGCTTCGGTCATGATGCCCAAGTCTAGGTCGCCGGCCCCGCGGCCCTCATGCCGGTTTCATGGCGGCGCGTGCGGGTTCAGCTGAGGGCGCGCTCGACGTCGTCGGCGAGCACGACGCCGGTGACCTGACCTGACGGGGCCCGCAGGGCGATGAACGTGGCCGAGGTGGTGGCCATCCGGGAGAGCACCGTGGTCAACTCGGTGGGGTGCTCTGGGTGGGTGTCCAGGATCCACCCTTCCGGCTGGGCGAGCACAAACGCGCTGGAGGGGACGTTCCACAGCTGCTCGGCGCTGAACCCTTCGGCCGGGCGGGTGTCCAGGACGCCGCGGGGTTGCCCGGCCGGGTCCAGCACCACGACAACGGCGCTCCCCCCGAACTCGGCTCCACGGCGTACGGCTTCGGCCAACGGCAACATCCCGGACACCAGGATGGCCGGTCGAGCAACGTCGCGGACCGACACCTGCGCCAGCCGATGCGAGGCATGTCCGGAGGCGATCGCCTGGGAGGCCCCGAACCACAGCAGGGCGCCCAGGAAGGCGAGCCAGACCAGCGCGAACAGCGAAGGCGGGTCGCCCTCGAGGAACGGTTTCACCAGGAACCAGAACACCACGGCCACGGTGACCAGGCGCCCTGACCAACCCGCAGCGATGAGGCCCGACGAGCGCCGTCCGGTGGCCTTCCAGACGACCGCGTCGACCAGGAAGCCGCCGTCCAGGGGCAGTCCCGGGAGGAGGTTGAACACCCCGACGAAGAGGTTGGCGTAGGCCGCCGCCCACAGCAGTCCGTAGCCGACCGGCTGGTTGACCTGGGGCAATGCCAGCCAGCACAGGAATCCGACGACGAGATTGGCCAGCGGACCGACGACGGCGATGACCGCGCTGCGACCGGGGGTGGCCGTCGTCGGGTTGTACGCCGTGTGCCCGCCCCACAGATTGGCGACGACCCGCTCGACGGGGTAGCCGAAGCGTCGCGCGGCCACCGCGTGGGCGGCTTCGTGCACCAGCACCGAGGCGAGCAGGATCACCGCTCCGGCGGCGGCGACCAGGTAGGCGCTGGCGCCGAGCCCGGGGGCCCAGGTGTGGATCTGGGAGCCGTACCAGGCGATCAGCACGAGGGCGATCAGCCCCCAACCCTTGCCCAGGTACACCGGGACGCCACTGATGGTGGCGATCCGCAGGCCGTGTTCCGCGGACCGTCGCGGAGGCTGCTGCTCGGACATGTCCACGACCCTACGTCACGCACCGGTGCGTGCCTCGCGTGCGTTGTCGGTGCCCGGTCGTACTGTGTGCGCCATGGTGGTGGCTGTGGCGTCGGAGAGGGCAAGCATCAAGGTGACGGGTCCGTCGCTGTCCCCGAGTCGGGCCGCGGACTTCATGCAGTGCCCGATGCTGTACCGGTTCCGGGTCATCGACCGGCTCCCGGAGGCACCGTCGGCGGCCGCGGCGCGGGGAACGCTCGTGCATGCCGCACTGGAGCGGGCCTTCGACCTCCCCGCAGATCGTCGCACCCGGGAGGCGGTGGCGGCCCTGCTGGGCGCCTGCTGGGCCGCCGTGGTCGAGGATCGTCCGGAGCTGGCCACCCTGGTGGACTCGGCCGATCCCCGGGCTCTGGACGCCTGGCTGGAGGAAGCGCTGCGGCTCGTGGAGCGGTGGTTCACCCTCGAGGACCCGACGCGCCTGGAGCCCGCGGCGCGAGAGATGTACGTCGAGGCCGACGTCGACGGGTTGACCCTGCGGGGGTACGTCGACCGCTTGGATGTCGCGCCGGACGGCCGGATGCGGGTGGTCGATTACAAAACGGGCCGCTCCCCCTCGGTGCTGTTCGAGGCGCGGGCCTTGTTCCAGATGAAGTTCTATGCGCTGGTGCTGTGGCGGATGCGCGGCCGGGTGCCCACGCTGTTGCAGCTGGTCTACCTGGGCGACGGGGAGATCCTGCGGTATGCCCCCGACGAACACGATCTCCTGGCCGTGGAGCGTAAGGTGAAATCGCTGTGGGCCGCGATCGCTCGGGCCGGTGCCACCGGAGATTTCCGGCCCTCCCCTGGTCGGCTCTGCGGTTGGTGCGATCACCAGAGTCTGTGTCCGGCGTGGGGTGGTACGCCGCCGCCGCTGCCCGAGCGGGCTGCGGAGCTGGCCGTGGACCCTGCCGTTGCGGGCGATCCCGGCCCCGCCGAGGATTGATGGTGGTACTGGCGTTCGGGATCGAACAGATGTACTATGACGGCATGGATGGTCCCCCTTCGCATGACGTGGCCGAGCACCTCGCCCGACAGGTGCACGAGGTGGCCGGGATCTTGAATCGTGCGCACGCTGAACTGGTGGCGCTGGTCAGCCGGGCCCTGGACGAGGATGCCTGGGGTGGCGGCGGGATCGTCAGTCCGGAGCACTGGCTGGTCCTGCACGCCGGGCTCTCCCGCGGCCGGGCTGCGGCGATCGTCGCGGTGGCGCGGCGCCGCCATGAGCTTCCGGTGACCATCGCGGCCTTCGAGGAGGGGCAGCTCTCCGTAGAGCAGACTGCCACGGTGGCCCGACATGCCCCGAGCAGTCATGAGGCGTCCGTGGCCGAGCTGGCTGTGCACGCGACGGTTCCGCAGATTCAGCGGGCGGTCTCCCGCTATCCCTTCCTGCCACCGACCGCGAGCGCCGACGTTCCGGAGCCGGGACCGCAGCTGACCATGGGAACCGACGGTGCGGGCCGGTTCGTGCTGCGCTACCACGCCCCGGCCGACGTGGGCGCCCTCGTCGAGACCGCCATCCGCGAAGCCAAAGACGCGTTGTTCACCGCCACCGGCCAGGCCCACACCATCGGTGAGGCGCTCACCCACATGCTGGCCAGCCACCTCGACGCCGCGACCGCAGCGACCCCGTCACGGCGCCGTTCCTACCGGGTCCTGGTTCACCTCGAGACCTCCGGCGTGCGGCTCAACGGTCGCCCACCGCTGCCTGATCATCTGTCCAACGCCCTGACCTGCGACACCACCATCACTCCGCTCTGGGAGCGAGAGGGCCGCCCGGTCGCGTTAGGGCGGCAACGGCGAACTGTTCCGGCGACTCTGCGAGCATTGATCATCGATCGAGACCGCGGTTGTCGCTTCCCCGGATGCCCCAGCGCCAGCGGTACCGGCGGCGCACACGTGGATGTGCATCACATCATCCACTGGCGTGAGGGCGGACCGACCGACCCGGAGAACCTCCTCAGCCTGTGTTCGAGGCACCACGACCGCTTGCACCGCGGCGAATATGCGATCACCGGCAGCCCCGACCTGCCGGATCACGATCCCGGCGGGCTCCGGTTCACGACGTGTTACGGCCTGCCGATCACCGCCGCCGCGCCGGAGCTGCCCGGCGATCCTGTCGGCGGTCTGGGTGAGCGCCGCGCCAGCGATCCTGGGGGATACCGTGGCCCCACCGGCGAACACCTTTACAAGCGCTGGGTGGAGTTCCGTCCCACCGGCTGATCCATCACGCGCCGAAGCTCGGCCAACGTCACCCCGTCCAGAGTCGGCAGTACCGTGACGCCCGGCAGCGGTTCGGGTTCGACGACGTTCGGCACGACCAGCGTGGTCGCGCCCGCAGCGTGCGCCGAACGCATGCCGTTGGTCGAGTCCTCGATGGCCAGGCATCGCCGAGGGGGAGGCCGAGCCGCGCCGCCGCCGTGAGGTAGGGCTCGGGGTGGGGCTTGCCGCGCTGCACCTGGTCACCGGTCACCACCACGTCGAAGGTGCCGGGGGGTAGCGACTCCAGCACCGCCGCCGCCAGATCG
Organism: Austwickia sp.; assembly: GCA_016711265.1. Classification (GTDB taxonomy): domain Bacteria; phylum Actinomycetota; class Actinomycetes; order Actinomycetales; family Dermatophilaceae; genus JADJTI01. The sequence goes on from JADJTI010000001.1 coordinate 437,080, forward strand.
GTCCACGACATCGTGACCAGCGCCAGCGGCACCCCGTCGGCCCGCAGCTCGGTCAGCAGTTCGCGAACACCCGCGCGGAACGGCAGGTGCTCCCGGATCCGCCGAATCACCCCGGCCAGGAGGGCATCCACGATGTCGGGCTCGCTCAACGGCAGACCCGCCTTGGCTCGCATCACCGCCGCAGAATCCAGCAACGCGCAGCCCACCAAGGCCGCGGCATCGGCATCGGTCCACTGGCCGCCGTACGCGGCGACGAGTTCCTTCTCGGCGTCCCACCAGTAGTGTTCGGTGTCCACGAGGGTGCCGTCCAAATCCCACAGCACGGCAGCGGGCCACCGGCAGTCGCCAGAGGGCGCGTCAGAGGGCATTGAAGTACTTGGCCTCCGGGTGGTGAACCACCAAGGCGTCAGTCGACTGCTCCGGATGGAGCTGCAGTTCCTCGGACAGTTCGACCCCGATCCGCTCCGGCCGGAGCAGGTCGACGAGTTGCTGCCGATGCGCGAGGTCGGGGCAGGCCGGGTACCCGAACGAATACCGCGAACCCCGGTAGCCCTGCCGCAGCACCCCGTCCAGCTCTGGGTCGTCCTGCGCGGCGAACCCGAGCTCCGCGCGCACCCGCGCATGCCAAAACTCGGCCAGCGCCTCCGTCAACTGCACCGACAACCCATGCAGCTCCAGGTAATCCCGGTAGGCGTCGGCGGCGAAGAGTTCGCCGGTGGCCTCGGCGAGCCGGTCCCCCATCGTGACCAGCTGGAACGCGATCACGTCCGGCTGTGTCGTCCCGGTGTCCCGGAAGAAGTCGGCCAGGCACAACCGTCGGTCCCGGGCCTGGCGCGGGAAGGTGAACCGTTGCGGCGCCCACGACTCCCCCGGCGGCGCGGACACGGCGTCCGAACCCAGCACCACGAGATCGTTGCCCTCGGACACACACGGGAAGTACCCATACACCACGGCGGCACGCGCCAGGTCGTCGGTGCGCAGCCGCTCCAGCCACATCCGCAGCCGCGGCCGGCCCTCGGTCTCGACCAGTTCCTCGTACGAGCGCCCGCCCGCCCCAGCCGTCTCGCCAGCGCCACCACGCGTCGGCTTCAATCCCCACTGACCCAGGAACGTGGCGCGCTCATCCAGGTAGGCGGCGTAGTCGGCGAGTGCGATGCCCTTGACGACCCGCGTCCCCCAGAACGGCGGCGTCGGTACGTCGACCTCGCGGGCCACGTCGGAGCGCCGGGTGTCGGTGAGCTCGCCGTCCTCGCCCAGCCGTCCGCCGCGTGGGACCGCGGGACGGGTCCGTACCCGGCGCCCGCGCAGCGCGGGCAGCGTCTGGGCGACATCGACGCCCTGTTCTTTGGCGGTGGCGATGGCGTCCATCAGCCGCAAGCCCTCGAAGGCGTCCCGCGCGTACCGGACCTGACCGTCGTACATGCCGGCGAGGTCTTCCTCGACGTACGCCCTCGTCAGGGCGGCGCCGCCGAGCAGCACCGGCCAGCGCTGCGCCAGGCCACGTTCGTTCAGCTCGGCCAAGTTTTCCTTCATGATCACCGTGGACTTGACCAGCAGTCCGCTCATCCCCACGGCGTCGACATCGGCCTCGTCGGCGGCCCCGATGATTTCGGCGATGGTCTTCTTAATGCCGAGGTTCACGACCCGATACCCGTTGTTCGACAAGATGATGTCAACCAAGTTCTTGCCGATGTCGTGGACGTCGCCTTTGACCGTCGCCAGCAGGATCGATCCCCTGGCCTGCCGCGGGCCCCCGCCCGACGCGGCTTCGATGTGCGGTTCCAGGTGCGCGACCGCGGTCTTCATGGTCTCCGCGGACTGCAGCACGAACGGCAGTTGCATGGCCCCCGAGCCGAACAGTTCCCCGACGGTCTTCATGCCCGCCAAGAGGTGGTCGTTGATGATCGCCAGCGGGTCCGTGCCATCGGCCAACGCCTGGTCGAGGTCCGCCTCCAGGCCGTTGCGTTCGCCGTCGATGATCCGTCGGGCCAGGCGCTCTTCCAGCGGCAGGGACAGCAGCTCGTCGGCCCGCGAGGCCCGCAGCGACGCGGCGTCCACGCCCTCGAAGAGCTCGAGCATCCGCGACAGCGGGTCATACCCTTCGCGGCGGCGGTCATAGATCAGGTCCAGGGCGACCTCGCGCTGCTCGGCGGGGATCCGCGCCATCGGCACGATCTTGGCGGCGTTCACGATCGCGCTGGTCAGACCCGCCTGCACGCATTCGGCGAGAAACACCGAGTTCAGCACGACACGGGCGGCCGGCTTCAGGCCGAAGGAGACGTTGGACACCCCCAGGGTCGTCTGCACCCCGGGGTACGCCGCGCGGATCGCCCGGATCGCCTCGATCGTCTCGATGCCGTCGCGGCGGGTCTCCTCTTGCCCGGTGGCGATCGGGAAGGTCAGCGCGTCGACGATGATGTCCTCGACGCGCATCCCCCAGTTCGTCGTGAGGTCTTCGATGAGCCGCCGCGCCACCGCCGTCTTGTGCTCAGCGGTTCTGGCCTGCCCGGTCTCATCGATCGTCAGGGCCACCACGGCCGCGCCGTGCTCGGCTGCGATCGCCATGGTCCGGGCGAACCGCGAGTCAGGTCCGTCGCCATCCTCGTAGTTCACCGAGTTCAGTACGGCGCGCCCGCCCAGCCGCTCCAACCCGGCCTCCAGCACCGCCGGTTCGGTGGAGTCCAGCACCAGCGGCAACGTGCTGGCGGTCGCCAGGCGTCCCGCCAGCTCGGACATGTCGGCGACCCCGTCCCGACCGACGTAGTCGGCGCACAGGTCGAGCAGGTGCGCGCCTTCACGGGTCTGATTGCGGGCGATTTCCAGGCAGTCGTCCCAGCGCTGGGCCAGCATCGCCTCGCGGAACGCCTTGGAACCATTGGCGTTGGTGCGCTCCCCGATCGACAGGAACGACGCGTCTTGGCGCAGCGGCACCGCGCTGTACAACGAGGCCACGCTCGCCTCGGGCTGCGGGGCGCGGCCACGCACCTCCTGGCCACGCACCGCCTCGACCACGGCCGCCAGGTGCGCGGGCGTCGTACCGCAGCAGCCACCCACCAGGGCCACGCCGTACTCCGCCGCGAACCGGACGTGCGCGGCGGCGAGTTCGGCCGGGGACAGCGGGTAGCGCGCGCCGTCGGCGGTGAGCTGGGGCAGCCCCGCGTTCGGCAGGCAGGTGATCGGGATCCGCGCGTGCTGGGCCAGGTGGCGCAGGTGCTCGCTCATCTCAGCCGGCCCGGTCGCGCAGTTCAGCCCGATGGCGTCGATGCCGAGGGCCTCCAGGGCCACCAAGGCGGCGCCGATCTCGGAGCCCACCAGCATCGTGCCGGTGGTCTCGACGGTCACCGACACCAGGATGGCCAGGTCCGACCCCGCGGCCGCGAGCGCCCGTTTGGCGCCGACCACGGCGGCCTTGGCCTGCAGCAGGTCTTGGCAGGTCTCGATCAAGAGGGCGTCCGCGCCGCCGTCGATAAGCCCGGCCGCGCACTGCTGATAGGCGTCCCGCAGGTCGGAGTACGGCGCGTGCCCCAGGGAGGGCAGCTTGGTGCCCGGCCCGATCGAGCCCAGCACGAAGCGCGGATGCTCCGGCGTCGACCAGGTGGCGACCGTCTCGGCGGCGATCCGGGCGCCCGCACGAGCCAGCTCGTAGGTGCGGTCAGGGATGTCGTATTCACCGAGGTTGGCCAGGTTCGCGCCGAAGGTGTTCGTCTCCACCGCGTCGACGCCGACCGCCAGGTACGCCTCGTGGACGCGTGCGACGACGTCCGGGCGGGTGACGTTCAGGATCTCGTTGCATCCCTCCAGCCCCTGGAAGTCATCGAGGGACGGCTCGGCGGCCTGCAGCATCGTGCCCATGGCGCCATCGGCGACCAGGACCCGCTGACCGAGGGCTGCGCGGAATGCGGCGCCCGAGGGCGCTGGCTGACTAGGCGTTTCCATTGCCTCCCATGGTACCGGGGGCGATCGGGCCACCGTGTCGGCACTGACGGCGCTGCAGCACACGGGTACGGGCCGTAGGCTGGGCGAGCCGTGGGCAGGACGTGAGCCGGACGTGAGCCGGCGTGAGCGGGCCTGAGACGGACGACGTACGACCGAGGCGGAAGCGAGGTGATCGACATGCGCGAGATTCCCCGACTGCGCGACCCCATCGTGATCGCGGCGTTCGAAGGCTGGAACGACGCGGCCGAGGCGGCCAGTGCGGCGATCGAACACCTTCGTCAGGTGTGGGACGCCGAGACCATCGCCGCCATCGACCCCGAGGACTACTACGACTACCAGGTCAACCGGCCGCGGGTGCAGCGCCTGGACAGCGGCCGGGCGATCACCTGGCCGACCACCCGGGTGCTGCTGGCCCGGAACCCGGACCTGCCGCGGGACGTGCTGCTCGTCGACGGCATCGAACCGTCCCTGCGGTGGCGGGCCTTCGTCGTCGAACTGCTGGACCTGGCGCGCTCGGTGGACGCCTCGCTGCTGGTCTGCCTGGGGGCGCTGCTGGCCGACGTACCGCACAGCCGCCCGTTCCCGGTGACGGTGACCTCGGAGGACCCCACCCTGATCCGTCGGCATGCGCTGGAGCCGAGCAGCTACGAGGGCCCGACCGGGATCGTGGGGGTGCTGGCCGATGCGGCCACCCAGGCGGAACTGCCGGCGCTGTCCTGCTGGGCGGCCGTGCCTCATTACGCCGCGGGCGCGGTCTGCCCCAAGGCGGTCCTGGCGCTGCTGCGCCGGCTGGAGAGCGTGCTCGACCTGACCATCCCGCACCTGGACCTGCAGGAACGGGCGCGCACCTGGGAGCGCAGTGTCGATGAGCTGGCGGCCTCCGACGACGAGGTGGCCGAGTATGTCCGGGTGCTCGAGCAGGCCCAGGACACCGCCGACCACCCCGAGGCCAGCGGCGACGCGATCGCTCGCGAGTTCGAGCGCTACCTGCGTCGGCGGGGCGGCGAACCCAGCGCCTGACCGGTCAGAGCCGTACGCCGAGTAGAGCGTCCACCGCCTGCGCCACCATGCCATCGCTCGCGTCATCGGCCCACCGGTCGATGACCGCCAGCGCACCCGGGGTGTCCAGATCGTTGCGCAGGCGCTGGCGGAGCTGCTGGAGCACCGATTCCGCGTCCGCCGTTGCGCGTCCGGCCGATGCTGCGGCTGCGGCGGCCTGCCGCCAGCGCTGTAGCCGGGCCGTGGCCTGGTCAAGCAGCTCGGCCTGCCAATCCCAGGGCTCGCGGTAGTGCTGAGCCAGCAGCACCAGGCGGATCGCCATGGGGTCGTGGCCGTCGGCCCGCAGCCGGGACACGAGCACCAGGTTGCCCTTCGACTTGCTCATCTTGGCGCCGTCGAGACCCACCATCGCCTGGTGCACGTACGCCTGGGCGAACGTGGCGCAGCCGCACATGGCGGTCCCCTGGACGGCGCTCATCTCGTGGTGCGGGAAGATCAGGTCCTGCCCGCCGCCCTGGATGGCGAACGGGATCCCCAGCAGCTCCGCAGCGATCGCCGTACATTCGATGTGCCATCCGGGCCGTCCCGATCCGAGCCGGTCGCTGGGCCAGCTGGGCTCGCCGGGGCGGGCGGCCAGCCACAGCAGCGGGTCCAGGGGGTCCCGCTTGCCGGGACGGTCGGGGTCCCCGCCGCGGTCGGCGAACACCTCGAGCATGTGCTCGCGGCTCCAGCCGGACACGCTCCCGAAGTCGGGACGCTGCGCCAGGTCCAAGTAGAGGTCGCCGTCCAGGGCGTACGTCGCGCCTGCCGCCACCAACGCGGTGACCGCGGACTCGATGACGCTCAGCGACTCCACGACCCCTCGGTAGTGGTCGGGCGCAAGCACCCGCAGCGCGGTCATGTCGTCGCGGAAGAGCTGGATCTCTCTCGTCGCCAGGTCCTGCCAGGCGATCCCGTCGCGGGCGGCCCGCTCCAGTAGCGGGTCGTCCACGTCGGTGACGTTCTGCACGTACGTCACCTCGTGGCCGGCGTCGCGCAGCACCCGCCCGAGCAGGTCGAAGGTGACGTAGGTCGCGGCGTGACCCAGGTGGGTGGCGTCGTAGGGGGTGATGCCGCACACGTACATGCCGACGCGGCGGGGCAGATCGAGAGCGACGATCTCGGCGCGCGCCGTGTCGTGCACCCGCAGCGGACCGGCCGCCGGATCAGGGGGCAACACGGGCAGCGGCGGGCTCGGCCAGGACTTCACTCCGGCACTCTAACGGGCTCGCCTCGGCTGCCCGAAGGCCGGGCCCTCAGACCGGCGGCCAGGGCAGGCTCGGCCAGCCGTCGGCGGGCAGGGGGAACGTCCCGGTACGCCGTAGGGTCGCCACCCGCTGCGTGAGCGCCTCGATCTCCGCGCCGGTCAGCAGCGGCGTCAACGTCTCCCGCAGCGCCCCGCCGCGGGCCAGCGGCGCTACGAGCTGATCAAGGCGGTCCCGGTCGGCGGACCGGATCGGCTCACCCTGCCACCCCCAGAGCACGGTCCGCAGCTTGTCCTCGACGTGCAGGCTGACCCCGTGGTCCACGCCCCACAGCCGCCCGTTGGGGTCGCGCAGCACGTGCGACCCCTTGCGATCGCTGTTGTTGAGTACGGCGTCCAGCACCGCCATCGAGGCCAGATCGGGCGAATCGGCGTGGGCGACCTGGACCGGAGTTCCGTCGGGCAGCCGTCCGCGGACCACGGGCAGGTACCCGGGTGGGACCTGGCCGGCGGGGGCGATCACGATGTCGGGAGGCGCCGGGCTATCGGGAGGCGCCGGGCCGTCGTCGACGGCGCTCACCCAGGCCTGCACCGATCCGGGGCCGAACGGTCCCTCCCGCAGCACGGTAGCGGGCACCAGATCCCACCCCGCGGCTCGCGAGATCAGGTACGCCGCCACCTCCCGGTGGGCCAGGTGTCCGTCCGGGAAGTCCCACAGCGGCCGTTCGCCCCGGATCGGTTTGTAGATCGCGTGCCCCGGGCCCACCGTGTCGTCGTCGGTCTGCACCAGGAACACGGCGTTCGAGGCGTCCCCGAGTCGGCCCACCACGGTCAAGTCCGCCGCGGTCACCGCTCAGCGCCGGTAGCCGTTGGCGCGCGGGCAGATGTGACCGGTGGGGTCCAGCGGTCCCGCGCAGAACGGGCACGGCGGGCGGCCCGCCCGGACCACTTTGGCGCTGCGTCGGGCGAAGGCGCGGGCCGCGGCCGGGCTCAACGAGATCCGCAACACCAGTTGGGTCGGGTCGTCGGCGGGGTCCCGTTCGGCGGATTCGGCCAGTTCCTCGGGGTCGTCGAAGGCGTCCCCGGCGGCGTGGCACTCGATGATGACCAGTTGCCGGTTGGGGTCCCAGCTCAGCCCCATGGTGCCCACCCGAAAGTCTTCCTCGATGGGCGTTTCCAGCGGCGCCAGGTCGGCGTGTGCGGCGGCCGCCTGTTCGGTGGCCTCCCCGCCGGCGTAGTCGTCCAGCAGGTCGTTGACCCGGTCAGCCAGCACGCTGACCTGGGCCTTCTCAAGGGATACCGAGGTCAACCGCCCGCCGCCACTGGCTTGGAGGAAGAACTGGCGCTGCCCGGGGGGTCCCACGGTGCCGGCGACGAAACGCTGTGGCGGGTCGTAGTCGATCAGAGCCATGTACCGACCTTAGACGGCGCGCCCGCTCCCCCGCCGACCACTGCATCACTGGCGGCCACCCCGTCGGTGGGGTGCTCCGGCGGCGGTGCCAGCAGGGTGGCCAGCGAGGTCGCGCTGTCGTTGACGCGCACCACGAAGGGCCGGCCGGCGGCGTACCGGATGACACACACGCTGGCGGGATCGACGACGTACCGCTGAAAGAGGTCCAGGTGGGTGCCGGCAGCCTCGGCGACCACGGCCTTGATGACGTCCCCATGAGACACCGCCACCCAGACGGCGTGCTCGCCATGCTCCGCGGCGACCGCGGCGTCGATCTCGCGGACGGCGGCCACCGCCCGGTGAGCCATCGACGCGATCGACTCGCCGGGATAGCTCGGGCCGTCCGGGAAACGGGCCGCGCTGGGGTGCTGCTGCACCACCTGCCACAACGGCTCTTTCGTCAGGTCGCTGATTGACCGACCGGTCCAGTCGCCGTACCGGCATTCGCCGAGCCGGTCATCGGTCTCCATCCCCACCCCGGTACGCGCGGCCAGGGCCTGGGCGGTCTGCTGGCACCGGGTGAGGGGGCTGGCGACGATCCGGCGTACCGGCACGTCGCTGAGCTGTTGCGCCACCTGGGCGACCTGCTCGGCGCCCACCTCGTCGAGTTCGACGCCCTCGCTCCAGCCGGCGAGCACGCCGGCGGTGTTGGCGGCCGTTCGGCCATGGCGGATCAGGAGACAGACGGACACCCCTTCAGGGTAGGTGGGTGGTGCACGGGCGCCGCGCAGTGGTGTCATGTCCCTCGTGATCATCGACAAGGCGGTGTACCGCGACGGCCTGCGGGTTGCGTGCGGCGACCCGGGCGCCGACCTGGAACGGGTCCGCGCCGACGGCCTGGGCTTCGTGTGGGTCGGAATGAAGGACCCCACGGATGCCGAGTTCGCCGCCATGAACGAGCAGCTGCGGCTGCCACCCCTGGCCGTCGAGGACGCGCTGCACGGCAACCAGCGCCCCAAGATCGACTTCTACGACGACTGCATGTTCGTCGTGCTCAAAACGCTCCGCTACATCGATGCCACCAGTGACGTCGAGACCGGCGAGCTGATGATGTTCGTCGGTGACCAGTTCGTGTTGACCGTGCGCAAGGGTGAGGTGAACCCGCTGGCCGACGTACGGCGTCGCCTGGAAGCCAAGCCGGAAGCGTTGCGTTTCGGGCCGGTGTCGGTGATGCACGCGGTGATCGACCTCATCGTGGACGCCTACCGGGCCATCGACGTGGAGCTACGCCACGACCTGGAGACCATTGAGGAGAGGGTGTTCGCCGGTGCCGGTGACGTCCAGGGCAGCGACATCTACCTGCTCAAGCGGGAGGTGCTGGAGTTCAAACGGGGCGCCGTGCCGCTGGTGAACCCGCTGCGGCGGCTGATCACCGAGCACCGGATCCCCAAGAAGACCAAGCCGTTCTTCTCCGACGTCCTGGACCACCTGTTGCAGGTGGTCGATCACGCCGAGTCCTACGATCACCTGCTCACCGACATCCTGTCGGCTTACCTGGCCCAGCAGTCGGTGCGGCAGAACGAGGACATGCGCCGGATCTCGGCGTGGGTGGCTATCGCGGCGGTCCCGACGATGATCGCCGGGATTTACGGGATGAACTTCGAGCACATGCCGGAGCTGCAGACGACCTACGGCTACTACGTGGTCCTCGGGCTGCTCGCGGCGACCTGCCTGACGCTGTACCTGTCGTTCCGTCGCTCAGGGTGGCTCTGATCGGGTTAGACCGGCGCCAGCCAACCGACGCCGACCGCCAGCGCGAGCAATAGGCCCGCCGGCACCCGGTACCAGATGAACGGCCGCAACGAGTTCGTCGCGACGAACCGCAGCAGCCAGGCGATCGAGGCGTAGGCGACCACGAACGAGACCACCAGCCCGACCACCATCGGCCCCACACCGATTACCGAGGTGTCGACGTCTCCCAGCCCGTAGAGGCCGGCCGCGGTCAGCGCGGGGATCGCCAGGAAGAACGACAGCCGGGTGGCCACCACGCGGTTGATCCCGCCGATCAGCCCCGCCGAGATGGTTGCCCCGGACCGGGAGACCCCGGGGATCAGCGACAGGCACTGCACCAGGCCGAGGACGACGCCGTCCCGCACCGTGATGTCATCCTCGCTGCGGTCGCCGCCCCGGGCCAGCCGTGCGGCGTACACCCGTTCGGCGTACCACATCACCGCACTCCACAGGACCAGCGCGGCGGCGACCACCCACAGCGACCGCAACGGACCCTTGATGAGCGACTGCGCGGCGAAACCGACCAGGCCGACCGGCAGGGATCCGACGATGACGGCCCAGGCCAGGGTGTAGTCGTGGTCGGCGCGGGCGGCCGGCGAGCGTAGCCCGGCGAGCCAGGCGCGGAACAGCCGGTCGATGTCGCGCCAGAAATAGATGAGCGTGGCTGCGATGGCGCCGATCTGGATGGTCGCCGTGTATCCGGTCACCGCCGGGTGATCCACCTGAAGCCCGAGGAGCTTCTCCGCCACGGTGAGGTGACCGGTGGAGGAGACGGGGAGGTACTCGGTCAGTCCTTCGACGATCCCGAGCACGATGGCGTCCAGGTAGGACAGTTCCACGAGCGGCCTTTCGGTGCGGCCGAGCCCTTACAGCGCGTCGGCAACGGTGCGGAGCACGCTGATTCGCTGCTCCAGCGACCCACCATACGGCGACACCATCACGGTGGTGACGCCACCGCGCGCGTAGCGTGTCATGCGTTCCCGGATCCGCGCGGGCGGCCCGATCAGCGCCGTCGCGTCGATCAACTCGAACGGTACGGCGGCCGCGGCGTCCCGCTGCCGGCCGGCCAGGTAGAGATCCTGGATCTCGGCGGCGGCCTCCTCGAAACCGAGCCGCCGCGCCATCGCGTTGTAGAAGTTCTGTTGCCGCGAACCCATGCCGCCGACGTACAACGCGGTGTAGCCACGGACCTGATCGGCGGCCGCCTGGACGTCGTCGTCGACGACCACGGGCACCAACGGACAGACGTCGAAGTCGGCCAACGGATCCTGCGCCGTCCCCCGACCCGCGGCCAGCGCGCCGCGGCGTACGTCGGCCAGGAGGTGGTCGGCGTACTCGGGGCAGTAGAAGATCCCGAGCCAGCCGTCGGCGATCTCCCCGGCTAGCTCCAGGTTCTTGGGACCGACCGCGGCGAGGTAGATCGGCAGGTCCGACCGGAACGGTCGGAAGCTCAGCCGCAGCGACTTGCCGGGCCCGTCCGGCAGCGGCAGCGTGATGTGCTGCCCGTCGTAGGCCACCTGCTGCTTGGCCAGGATCATCCGGACCACGTCGACGTACTCGCGGGTGCGCCCGAGCGGTTTGGCGAACGGTACGCCGTGCCATCCCTCGCTAACCTGCGGCCCGGAGACGCCGAGGCCGAGGTGGAAGCGGCCCTGGGAGAGGACGTCGAGGGTGGCCGCGGTCATGCCGGTCATGGCGGCGGTCCGGGCAGGGATCTGCATGATCGCCGAGCCGAGGCCGATGCTGCTGGTCTGTCCGGCCAGCCAAGACAGCACCGTGACGCAGTCCGAACCGTACGCTTCGGCCGCCCACACGCTGGCAAACCCCAGCCGCTCGGCCTCACGAGTCAGCGCCAGGTCGTTCTGGAAGGGCCAACCGAACCAGTGCCCGATGCTCAGTGCCAATCGCATGACAGCAATCCTGACGCGGGTGTCAGTGGCGGTCAGGTCTCACGGTCGCGACGATCTCGATGTCCTCCTCGTCTTCGTCCTCATCGTCTTCTTCGTCTTCTTCGTCATCTTCATCGTCGGAGTCCTCGTCGAACTCCTCGTCGTCGAGTCCCAGGTATTGACCGGGCTGGCCCTCGTCGTCGAACTCTTCGTCGTCTTCGTCGTCCTCGTCGCCGTTGTAGATCTCCAGCGGCGTCACCTCGCCGTAGGCATCCATGAGTGCGTCGTCATACCGGTCGAAGGCCTCGGCGAGGTCCTGGTAGGCAGCGACCACCGCCGGGTCGTTTTCACCGCGCCGCGTGGAGGACGCCTCCAGGTGCCGCTCGAGGGCAGAAACGAAGGCAGCAAGGGCGGCTCGGGGTTCAGCGCTCATGGGGTCGACGCTATCGTGTCCGCGCTCGTGCGGGCACTCCCCATCCCTGCGCTGGACGAAAGCGTGGACACCGCTCAGGAGTTCATGACGAACCGATGCAGCACCCGGGCCCCGAAACGCAGCGAGTCCAGCGGAACCCGTTCGTCGATGCCGTGGAACATCGGGGCGAACGGCAGGTCGGGGGGCAGTCGGAGCGGGGCGAATCCGTAGCCGGCCACCCCAATTTCCGCCAGCGCCTTGTTGTCGGTCCCGCCGGACAGGCAGTACGGCAGGACGACGGCCTCAGGGTCTTCCGCGGCCAGCGCGTCGCGCATCCGGTCCACGAGCGGGGTTTCGTACGGCGCCTCCAGACTGGGCGCGGTGAAGGTCTCTCGGACTTCGACGTCCGGGCCCGCGAGCTCCCGCAGAGTTGCCAAGAGATTGTCAAGCTCGCCGGGTAGGGCCCGGCAGTCGAGAGCCGCGGTCGCGGTCTGGGGCACCACGTTGTGCTTGTACCCGGCGCTGAGCATGGTGGCGTTCGCGGTGTTGGCGATCGAGCCCTCGATGAAACCCCGAACCCCCGGCAGACGCTCCAGGAGCGGCTCGCAGTCGTCGTTCTCGAACGGGACCCCGGTCAGGTCGGACAGGCCCTCCAGCAGGCCGCGGACCGCAGGAATGTACCGCCGGGGCCAGCGGTGGGCGTCGATGCGCGTGATCGCCTCCGCGAGGCGCACCACGGCGTTGGTGGTCGTGGGGACCGACCCGTGGCCGGCCACCCCGGTGGCCCGCAGGTGTACCCAGGCGATTGCCTTTTCGGCGGTCTGCACCAGGTAGGCCCGGCGTGGGCCGGTCGGGCCGCTGACGGTGACGCAGAACCCGCCGACCTCGCTGACCGCCTCGGTGACCCCGTCGAACAGTTCGGGGCGTCCCCGGACCACTTGATAGGACCCGTTCTCGCTGCCGGCCTCCTCATCGGCGAAGAACGCCCAGACGATGTCACGCGGCGGGCGCGCTCCGGTGCGGGCCAGATGCCGCAGCACGGCCAGCATCATCGCGTCCATGTCCTTCATGTCCACAGCGCCGCGACCCCACAGGCACCCGTCGCGTTCTTCGGCGCCGAAGGGGGGCAACTGCCAGTCGTCGGCGTCCGCCGGTACGACGTCGAGGTGCCCGTGAATGCACAGCGCCGGCCGGGAGGGGTCGGTCCCGGGGGTGCGCACGACGACGTTGGCCCGCCGCTCGCCGGTCTCCAGGTACGTCGGGTCCAGGCCCACCTCGTTGAGCAGCGCCATCACGTGCTCCCCCGCCGCCCGCTCCCCTGGGCCAGAACCGTCGCCGAAGTTGCTGGTGTCGATCCGCAGCAGGTCGCGGCAGAGCTCGACAACCTCGTCCTCGGGGGCGGCGGGAAGGTGGGCGCTCATGTCCTCCACCCTGACAGCCAGCGCCGCACGGGTCCACCAGCCGGGGGCCGGTCACGGCGAACCGTTGGGGAATCAGCGTCGGCAGGGCGGAGTGAATCCCCCAATGAAGAACCGAATCGGCGAACTCCTGCGCCAACTCACCATCAACCCCGAACCCACAAAGAAACCCCCGAACCGAGGGTCCGGGGGTCATTCACTGTACTGATACAGCGCCACGTGTCCGGAGGGGGACTTGAACCCCCACGCCCGTTAAAGGGCACTAGCACCTCAAGCTAGCGCGTCTGCCATTCCGCCACCCGGACAGTGCCGCGCGCGATGGGCGCGACGACTGATGACCCTAGCACGCAGCGTCATCCGACCCCGAATCGCCAGCACGGGCACGCCCGGAGGGAGTTCGCTACGCGCCAACGGCGGCGGCTGCTTATGATTTCCATAATGAAACCGAAGGGATGGACCGTACGACGGCCGCGACGGCGAATGCCCAGCGCCGCCGGGTGACCCTCGCGTGAGGGACCTCGACCGGCGGCTGCCACATCACCAACGCGGTTCTCCGTCCCGAAAGGCCCCTGCCATGCCCACCGCCCTTCCGGTCTTCGACCTGACCGAGCTGACCGGCCCTGCCCTGATCCGCGCCTGCCGCCAGGAGGGCTTCTTCTACCTGGCCGGCCTGGGGCTTCCTGACGGCCTGGTGACGGAGCTCTCCGCCGTTGCCAGGGACTTCTTCGCGCTGCCCGAGCAGGACAAGCGGGCGATCGAGATGACCCACAGCCCGCACTTTCGGGGCTGGACCCGGCTCGGCGGCGAGCTCACCCTCGGACACCAGGACTGGCGCGAACAGATCGACATCGGCGCGCAGCGCCCCGCGCGGCCGGCGTCCGACGACGAACCCTGGTGGATCCTGGAGGGGCCCAACCTCTGGCCGGCCGCACTCCCCCAGCTCCGGGACGTCGTCGACCGCTGGCAGCGCGAGCTGGAGCGCATCGCCCGCGTCCTGGTGACCCGGTTCGCCCTGGGGCTGGGGCAGCCGGCCGACGCCTTCGACGAGGCGTTCGCCCGGCCGAGCACGCTGCTCAAGATCGTCCGATACCCCGGGCGACCAGCCCACGAGGACCCGGTCCGCCAAGGCGTCGGCGCGCACAACGACTCGGGCTTCCTGACCCTGCTCTACGCCCAGCCGGGTTCGCGCGGCCTCCAAGTCCGGCGCGATGATCACTGGGTGGACGTCCCGCCGATCCCGGACACGCTGATCGTCAACATCGGCGAACTGCTCGAGGTCGCCACCGATGGCCTGCTGCGGGCTACCATGCACCGCGTGATCAGCCCGCTGCCGGGGACCACCCGGATCTCCGTGCCGTACTTCTTCAATCCGGCGCTGGGTGCACGTCTGAGCCGGTTGCCGTTACCGCCCGATCTGGCGGCGCTGGCCCCGGGGATCACCCGTGATGAGGCCAATGTGCTGCACGACCGGTACGGCCTGAACGCTCTCAAGAGCCGCCTGCGCGCTCATCCCGACGTCGCCACCCGGCATCACCCGCACCTGGTCGGCGTACCCACTCCCGTCGGAGGCCAGCGGTGACCCCCGACGACAGCGCGGCCCAAAGCCCGGACGAATGCCGGGAGTTCGGCTTCGAGACCAAGCAGCTGCACGCCGGGCACGGCCTGGACCGGGAGGTGCGGGCGCGCGCCGTACCGATCTATCAGAGCACCTCATTCCAGTACGAGGACTTCGCGCACGCCCAAGCCCTGGGCAGCCTGGAGGAGCTCGGTTTCTCCTACTCCCGCACCGGCAACCCCACCTGCGCGGTCCTGGAGCGGCGGATCGCGGCGCTGGAGGGCGGCACCGCCGCGCTGGCGGTCGGTTCGGGGTCGGCGGCCACCGCGTTCGCCGTCCTCAACCTGACCCATGCCGGCGACGAGATCGTGGCTGCCAGCACCCTGTACGGCGGGTCGTTCACCCTGTTTCAACACACCTTGCCCAAGTACGGCGTGCACACCCGGCTCGTGGACCCCGCCGACCTGGGTGCCTACGCTGCCGCGATCACCGAGCGCACCAAGGCGGTCTTCGTCGAAACCATCGGCAACCCGGACATCAACGTCGTGGACCTGCGGGCGATCGCCGAGCTGGCGCACGCGAACGGCCTGCCGCTGATCGTCGACAACACGTTCGCCACACCGTACTTGTGTCGCCCCATTGAGCACGGCGCCAACGTCGTGGTCCACTCGGCGACCAAGTTCATCGGCGGTCACGGGACCAGTATCGGCGGGCTGATCGTCGACGGCGGCAACTTCGACTGGACCAGCGGGCGGTTCCCCGACTTCACCACTCCCGACCGGACCAACGGCGGAATGATCCACGCGCAGCGTTGGGCCGATCAGCCCGAGGTCGGCAATTTCGCGTTCGTGATGAAGGCCCGGCTGCACTACCAACGCGACATCGGTGCAGCCCTGAGCCCGTTCAACGCCTTCCTGTTCCTGCAGGGCCTAGAGACGCTGTCGCTGCGGATGGAGCGGCAGACCGCCAACGCCCAGGCGGTCGCCGAATTCCTCGCCGGCCACCCGCAGGTCGCCTGGGTGGCCTACCCCGGCCTCCCATCCAGCCCGTACCACGAGCTGGCGCGGACCTATCTGCCCAAGGGTGCTGGCGCGATCTTGGGCTTCGGGGTCCGCGGCGGGCAGGCGCAGGCCCAACGGCTCATCGACGCCCTGCAGGTGTTCTCGTTCCTGGCGAACGTGGGCGACTCCAAGTCGCTGGTCGCCCACCCCGCCACCGTCACCCACGGGCCCTTGGATGAGGACGAGCGGCAGCTAGCCGGGGTCCTGCCCGAGCAGATCCGGCTCTCCGTCGGCACCGAATCGCTGGACGACCTGCTGTGGGACCTGGAGCAGGCGCTGGCCGCCTCAGTCAGCTGAGTCAGCCCGTCCAATCGGCCTTCACCGCGATCACCGGGCAGCTCGCGTCGAGCAGGATGCGCTGCGCGTTCGACCCGAGCAGCAGCTTGCCCACGGGGGTCCGCCGGCGCAGCCCGATCACGATGCAGTGCGCCCCGACCTCGTCGGCGATGTCCACCAGGTCCTCGGCTGGATCGTTACCGCGGACCAGCTGACGCATCTCGTGCGCGATGCCGGCCTCCTCGATCGCTCGCTCGGCGGCCCCCAACGCGGTCTCCAGACCGACGACGTCATCCTCGTGGCCGCCGCGTTCGGAGTGGATGAGCACCAACCGGGTGTCGCGCAGCTTGGCCTCGCGGATCGCGTGGCGCAGCGCCGCGCGGCCCTCCTTGGAGGCGATGAATCCGACGACCACGGGCATGTCAGGTGTCCTTTCCTGGTGTGGAGTAGGGGGGTGTACGGCGGCGTGCTCAGTCCCAGGTACGGCGATCGGTCAGCGTGGCCCCGCCCTCGGGGATCGCGTCCACCAGCGTGACGGCAGCGGCGAACCGCAGCCGATCCCGGATGCGCCGGCCGACCAGCTCGATCAGATCCGCTGCGGCGACGCCCTCGGCGGCCACCACCTCGCAGGTCAGTTCGTCGCGGTGGTCGACGCGGTCCACCAGGAGCCGCCAGGACTGCAGGCCCGGGCAGTCGGCCAGCGCGGCGCGCGCCTGGCTGGGGTGCAGGAACATGCCTCGCACCTTGGTCGCCTCCCCCACCCGCCCGAGCACCCCCGCCAGCCGCAGTTCTCCGTCGGCGTCGAGGGTCCAGGCCGACAGGTCGCCGGTACCGAAGCGCACCAACGGGTACTCCGGGCGCAGCACGGTAACCACGACCTGACCATGCCCTTGGGTGATCGGCGCCCCGGTGTCCAGGTCACAGATCTCGATCAGCATCCCGTCGGCCGGCCGCAGCCCTGAACCGGGAGCCGTCTCATAGCCGATCAGCCCCACCTCGGCGGTGCCGTACGCCATCAGCACCACCTCGACCCGCTCCATGAGCAACGCCCGCAGGGTGTCCGGTAGCGGCTCCGCGGTGACCAAGGCGCAGCGCAACCGCCACCGATCCCACGGGATGTCGGCCTCCGACCAACGGTCCAGCAGTGACTTCAGGTAGCTGGGCAACCCGGTGTACGCCGTGATCCCCACGTCGGCGATGGCTCGAACCTGCAGGTCGTGGTTGCCGATGCCGCCGGGTACGACGCTGGCACCCAGGCCGAGGCAGCCCTCGTCGAACATCGCGCCGGCCGGGGACAGGTGGTAGCCGAAGCAGTTCAGCACCCGGTCGCCGGCGCCGATGCCGGCGGCCCGCAGGGCCGGTCCCCAGCGCCACGGGTCCGGTCCGGCCAGCTGCGGCTCATAGATCGGACCGGGTGACTGGTACAGCCGTTCCACCTGCGCGCCGGCCGCCAGCAGGCCGCCGAACGGTGGATCCTGCGCTTGCAGGGCGATGACCGCGTCTTTGGACAGCACGGGCAGTCGGTCCAGGTCCCCCGGTTCCAGCGCGGCCGGGTCCAGCCCGGCCTGCGAGAGCCGGGCGGCTAAGGCCGGTACGTCGGCGGCGGCGCGCTGGACGAAGGCGGCCACCTCGGCGGCCAGCCGATCGGCGTACGATCTGACCGCCCGGTCGACCTCGCTGGGCATGAGCCCTCCCTTCACAGCCACCGCTTGCGGCGCTTGTAGTGCTTCACATCCCGGTAGCTCTTGCGGGTCCCGCTGTCACCGAGGCCGAGGTAGAACTCCTTGACGTCAGGGTTGTCCCGCAGCTCGGCAGTGTTGCCCTCCAGCACGATCCGGCCGTGCTCGAGGATGTAGCCGTGGTCGGCGATCTCCAGGGCCCGGCGAGCGTTCTGCTCGATCACCAGCACGGTCAGGCCCATCTCGTCGTTGAGCCGTTTGATGAACGCGAAGATGTCGGCGACCAGCAACGGCGCCAACCCCAAGGAGGGTTCGTCCAGCATGAGCAGCCGGGGCTTGGCCATCAGGGCCCGGCCGATGGCGAGCATCTGCTGCTCGCCGCCGGAAAGGTACCCCGCCACCCGGGCGCGCATGTCGCCCAGCTTGGGGAGCAGGTCATAGACCATCTCGATGTCGGAACCGACCTCGGCGGAGCCGCGGAAGTACGCCCCCGCCACGAGGTTCTCGGCCACCGTCAGGTGCTCGAAGACGTGCCGACCCTCCATGCACAGACTCATCCCGAGCTTGACCCGCGCTGCCGCGTCGAGCTGGGTGATGTCCTGCCCATCGAACACAATGGAGCCGTCGGTGACGGCACCATGCTCGGTGGGCAGGAGACCCGAGAGGGCCTTGAGGGTGGTGGACTTGCCCGCTCCGTTGGAGCCGAGCAAGGCCACCACCTTGCCCTGGGGGACTGCCAGCGACAGACCGCGGAGCACCAGAATGACGTCGTCATAGATGACCTCGATGTTGTTGACCGTCAGCAGGTCGGCCGCCCCGGCCGAGGGCTGGGCCGCGGTCGTCGCCGGGGTGGTCACGGCACCTGGTTGGCGGCCAACTCGACGAGCTTGCCGCCCTTGACCTGGTAGATCCCGGAGCCGGTCGAACCACGGTGGGAGTCCGCGGAGAACTTGACCTGCCCGGTGCCGACGACGCCGCCGGTGTCTACGGGGCTCATCGATTCCAGCGAGGCCTTGATGTTCTCACCGGTGAGGTCCTTGCCGTCCTTGAGGGTCTTGGCCATTCCCTCGGCCATCACGTGCATCGTGTACCAGCCCTGGGCGTAGTGCAGGCCCTTGTCGGCCAGGCTCGACCCCTTGGTCTTGAGGTAGTCCTCGATGGCCTGGTGGCCCGGCTTCGGGGCCGACGGCGGCGCGAACGGTTGGACCATGATGTGGCCCTCGGCGGCGGCCGGGGTGGCGGTCTTGATGAACAGCTCGTCCGCACACCAGTTGAGGCACACGATCTTCATGCCGAGGTTCTGCGCCTTGATGTCCTTGGCCACCTGCGCGGCCGGGGAGGACACGTTCTGGATCACGATGTACTTGGCCTTCTGCGCCTGCGCCTGGGAGAGCAGCCCCACGAAGTTCGGGGTCTTGGGCATCGCGTACGACTTGTAGCCGAGCTTGAGACCCTTCTCCTTGATCCAGGTCTGACCGTCGGCCACCGGCGCCATCCCGAACGGGCTGTCGTTGTGGAACACGGCCACCTCGGCCTGGGCGCCGCCGGCGTCCTTGGCGATCCAGTTCAGCGCGACCCGCATCTGGTCGGAGTAGGTGGGCGCGACCACGAAGTTGTACGGCGACTTCGTGGGGTCGGTGAGGACCTCGGCGTACGAGGCGGACATGAACGGCAGCTTGTCGCTGCTGACCTTGGTGCGCAGGGCCTCGGAGTCACCGGTGCCCCAGCCTTGGATGGCGACCGCGTTGCCGGAGACGTACTTCTTGTACAGCTCCTCGGCCTGCGGAACCTTGTAGGCGTAGTCGTTGGCCATGGCCTCGATCTTGCGGCCCTCGATCCCGCCCTTGCTGTTGACCCAGTCGACGTAGGCCATCATGCCCTCGTGGTAGGGCGCCCCGACGTCTCCGGTGGCTCCGGTGAGGTCGGCTAGGACGCCGACCTTGATGGGGCCCTTGGCGTCGCCGCCCCCACCACCGCCTCCACCGCCGGCGGCACCACCACCGCATGACGAGACGAGCAGGGCGCCGGCAGCGGTGACGGCCAGCAGAGCGGTGCGGGAAACGGGGTGCCTCATGGGGAACTCCTTCGGGCGAGCGGGGTGATCGGAAGTGGGGTGGGTCAATAGCGGAACGGCCAGACCCGCACATAGTCCTTCAGCCGGGTCCAGATGCGGTTGAGTCCGCGTGGTTCTATCAGCAGGAACGCGATGATCGCGATGCCGAACACGGCATTCTTGATGGCCGGCAGCTGCTCGGCCACCGCCGGGGCGACGCTGGTGAGCTTCTCCACGCCCTCGGTGAGCAGTGCGGGCAGCAGCACCATGAAGGCCGCCCCGTAGACGGACCCGGCGATGCTGCCGAGCCCGCCGACGATGATCATGGCCAGGTAGAGAACCGAGACATCGAGGGTGAAGCGTTCCCAGGTGACGGTCTCGGTGTAGTGGGCCGACAGCGCGCCGGAGAGCCCGACGAAGCCGCTGGATACCGCGAAGGCGGTCACCTTCGCGCGGGTGAGGTTGACCCCGATCGCCTCGGCGGCGATGTCCTGGTCGCGGACAGCCATGAAGCTGCGGCCCAACGCCGTGCGGAACAGGTTGCGCGCCGCGAGCAGGCAGACCGTGGTGATCCCCAACAGGATCCAATACCACTGCACCTCGAACAGGGTGCGTTGGACGGTCCAGCCGAAGACCTCGAGACGGTCGACGTCGATGTAACCCTGGCCGTCGGTGAGCCACTGCCAGCGGCGCACCACGAACATGATGATCTCCTGCGATGCCAGTGTGGCGATCGCCAGGTACAAGCCCTTGAGCCGCAGCGCCGGTAGGCCGAAGAACGCGCCGATGACCGCGGTCAGCATGACCGCGATGGCGATGCAGATCGGGACCGGCAGGCCCGCCCGGCTGGACAGGATGCCGGAGGTGTAGGCCCCGACCGCGAGGAAGCCGCCCTGACCCAACGAGATCTGGCCGGTGTAGCCGACCAGGATGTTCAGGCCGACGGCGCCGATGGCGGCGATCAGGATCGTGTTGACGATGCCGAGCCAGTAGACGTCCAGGATGTAGGGCAGGGACAGTCCGATCAGGACCATCAGCGCGAGCCGGGCGTATTCGGCCTTGGTGTGCCGCAGCCTCAGTTCGGCCTGGTAGCTGCGGTGGTAGATACCGGTGGCGGTGGCCATGTCACACCCTCTCGATACGGGTTTCGCCGAACAGCCCGTAGGGGCGGACCAGCAGGATGGCGACCAGCACGAGGTAGGGGACGACCTCGGCCAGGCCGGGGTCGGCGTACCCCGACACGTACTGCTTGAGCAGGCCGATCGTCAGGCCGCCCACGATGGTCCCAGGCACCGAATCCAGGCCGCCGAGGATGACCACGGGGAACACGATCAGCCCGAAGGTGGCGATGCCCTGCTCGACGGCCGACAGATCGGCCAGCAGGATGCCGGCGATCAGGGCGCTGACCGCGGCCAGGGCCCAGGCCAGTGCGAACACCCGGTGCACCGAGATGCCCATGGTCAGTGCTGCCTGCTGGTCGTCGGCCACCGCCCGCATCGCCACGCCGTGCCGGGACTTGCGGAAGAACAGCGTGAACAGCGACAGCACGATCCCCGCGATCAGGATCACCAGCAGTCGGTTGACCGGGATCGAGGCCCCGAACAGGGTGACCGATCCGGTCGGCAAGATGGCGTCCTGCTCTCGCACCGAGGTCCCGAAGAACAGCTGGACCAGCGACTTCAGGACCGAGGACAACCCGATGGTCACCATGATCACGCTGATGGCGCTCTCTCCGATCAGCGGTCGCAGCACGAACCGCTCCACGATGACGCCGAGCACGATCGCGACCAGGACGCCGGCGACCACGGCCAGGATGACCGGCAACCGCAGGATGACGAAAGCGGTGTAGAACATGTACGCCCCGACCAGGAGGAACTCCCCCTGGGCGAAGTTGATCACCTGGGTGGCCTTGTAGATCAGCACGAAGCCGAGTGCGGCCAGGGCCAGGATCGCCCCGTCGGCCAGGCCGTAGGCGCTCAGCGCCAGAAAGTTGCTCATTGGCGTCCACTCCAAACCGGCCGGCGCCCGCGGGTCTCGTTCAGGACCCGGTCCGTGAGGTCCATGACCACCAGCGTCACCTCGCGGGTCACGGTGGACCCGTCCTGGTAGGCCACGGTGCTGCGGACACTGACCTGGTCCCGCCCCTCGGCGAGCGCGTCGATGATCTCGGCGTACCGGACGCCGATGACGCTGCGGCGGACCTTGCGGGTGCGGGTGATCTCGTCGTCGTCGGGGTCGAACTGTTTGTGCAGGATCACGAAGCGGCGTACCCGCACCGATTCGGGCAGGTCCGGGTTGGCCCGCAGGATCTCCTCGGCCACCAGTTCCCGTACCTCGGCCTTGGTGGCCAGGTCGGTGTACGTCGTGTACCCGAGCCGGGCGCCCTCGGCCCAGGCGCCGGTGGTCACCGGGTCCAGCGTGATCAGTGCGGTCATCCCGTCGGCTGCTGGCAGGGCCACCGCCTCCTCGATGTACGGCGAGAACTTCAGTTTGTTCTCGATGAAGGCACTCGAATAGCGGGTTCCGTCGGGGGCCCGCACGACGTCCTTCTGCCGGTCGATCACCACCAGGTGGCCGCGCTCGTCCAGGTACCCGGCGTCCCCGGTGTGCAGCCACCCCTCGGCGTCGACCGTCTCGGCGGTGGCCTGCTCGTTGCGGTGGTAGCCCAGGAAAACCGAGTCCGAGCGCAGCAGGATCTCGCCCGCGTCGTCGATCCGCACCTGCGTGCCGGCGATCGGCGTACCGACCGTGTTGAAGGCGATGTCGTCATCGCGATGGACCACCGCGATGCCACAAATCTCGGTCTGGCCGTAGATCTGTTTGAGGTTCACCCCGATGGAGTGGAAGAACCGGAACACGTCGGGACCGAGCGGCGCGCCGCCGGTGTAGCAGTGCTTGGCGCGGGCCAGTCCGAGGTGGTCGCGCACCGGGCGCAGCGCCACCTGGTTGGCGATCGGGTACAGCACCGCGAGGGCGCCGGCCGACTTGCCGTGAATGCGCCGGTCGGCGACCTTTTCGCCGATGTCGTAGCCCCAGCCGAAGAGCTTGCGTTTGAGCCATCCGGCCTCGTCGATGCGGACCTGGACTTCGGACAGCATCGATTCCCAGATGCGCGGCGGGGAGAACATCAGGTCGGGCCCGATCTCGCGCAGGTCCGCCCGCTGGGTGGCGGCGTCCTCCGGGAAGGACAGGGTCAACCCCCGGGACAGGCCGCAAGCCACCGCGAGCATCTGCTCACCGATCCAGGCGAACGGCAGGAACGAGACGTAGCGCTGCTTGCTGTCGATCGGGTCGATGGCGGTCAGATTCTCGGCCATCGCCAGCAGGTTGCGGTGGGACAGTTCGGCCAGTTTGGGCAGGCTGGTCGTGCCCGAGGTGGTGCAGATGACCGCGACGTCATCGGGGTCTCCGGCGGCGATCTGCTCGTCCAACCAGCCCGGTCGCTGCTGCCCCCAGTCCCGGCCGGAGGCCTCGACCTGGGTGAAGTCGCTCAGGTAGGGCACGTCGTACTGTTCCAGGCCGTGCGGGTCGTAGTAGATCACCGACCGGACCCGCGGCGCAGGGGTACCGGTGTCGGCGGCGCCCGCTGCGTCGGTATCACTGGCCGCGCTCGCCTCGGCGACCTCCTCGATCAGCCGGATGAGCTTGTCGACCTGTTCCTGGTCCTCGGCGACGACGACCTCGACGCGTCCGAGGCCGAGCACATGCCGCAGCTCCTCCCCGATGCTCGTCGGGTAGATCCCGACCACCGCGGCACCCAGGCTCTGGGCAGCCAACTCGGCGATCAGCCACTCGGGTCGGTTGTCGCCGAGGACGGCGACCAGGTCGCCCCGGCGCACGCCGAGTTCTGCGAGGCCGTGGGCGAAGTCGCGGACCCGCTCGGCGTACCCCGCCCAGGTGATCGGGGTCCAGATGCCGTAGCGCTTCTCCTGGAGGGCGGTCTGCGTGGGCCGGTTCGTGGCGAGACCGGCGAGCAGTCGGGGGAAGGTGGTGGCTTGGTCCATCAGTGCTGCTCCGCCCCGAGGTAGGCCTCGATGACCTGCGCGTTCGCTTTGACCTCGTCGGGCGTGCCGTCCGCGATCAGCCGGCCGAAGTCGAGCACGCTGACCCGGTCACTGATGTCCATGACGACCGCCATGTCGTGCTCGATGAGGATGACGGTGACCCCGGCCAACTCGTGCACGTCCAGGATGTAGCGGGCCATGTCCTCCTTCTCCTCGGAGTTCATGCCCGCCATCGGCTCGTCGAGCAGCAGCAGCGAGGGTTGCACGCACAGCGCCCGGCCCAGCTCGACGCGCTTTTGGATGCCGTAGGCCAGCGAGCCGACCGCCTGGTGGCGGTGGGGCTGCAAGGACAACAGGTCGATGACCTCCTCGACCAGGCCGCGCTGGGCGATCTCCTGGCGCCGGGCTGGCCCGAACCACAGCAGCGAGGCCAACACGCTGGTGCTCATGTGCACGTGACGCCCGAGCATGAGGTTCTCCAGGACCGTCAGGTGCGCGAAGAGTTCGATGTTCTGGAAGGAGCGCGCCACCCCGAGCCGGGCGATCTGGTGCGGCGGCTGCGAGACCAGCTCGTGGGAGGTGCCCTCCGCGCCGGTGTGCAGCACGATCGATCCGCTTTGCGGGCGGTAGATTCCGCTGACGCAGTTCAGCAAGCTTGACTTGCCCGCGCCGTTGGGGCCGATGATCGCGTGGATGTGGCCTGCGGTGACCGTCGTGGACACTTCGGCGAGTGCGACCACGCCGCCGAACCGAAGGCCGATGTCGCGGATGTCGAGCAGTGGTTGGCCGGCGGGGACCGTCGATGAGTTCAGTGGATGTTTATATGCCCTGGTCAGCACGGCTGAGCACCTCCAATGGCGTCAAGGGGCCGTCGTGGTGGCCGTCGTCGTGAGGTGGCCGGGTCGGCGAGTTCCCCCGAGAATAGGGTTCCGATTATTGAAAGACAAGTCCTCTTTTTCGAATCGTTGGTCGACTAGTAGAATCTGCGGGCGTACGGACGTCGAACCGAGAGGAAGTGGCGGCGACGATGACGGCGAACCAGGCCGAGGCACGAGGCGGATTGGGCACCGTACGCAACGCCGTCCTCCTCCTGGAGCTGCTCGCCGACGGGCCCGTGTTTCAACAGCTCACTGAGCTCGCCGACCGTTCCGGCCTGTCCCTGCCGACCACCCACCGACTGCTGCGTTCCCTGGTCATCGCAGGCTTGGTGACCCAGGACCCCCGCTCCTCGCGGTACGGCCTCGGACCCGAACTGGCCCGGCTTTCGCATCGGTACCTGGCCCGGCTGCCCATCCTGGGAGCCTTGAGCCCCTACCTGATTCAGCTCCGGGACACCCTGCACGCGACCATCGAGGTGCACCTGCTGGTGCGCGACGCCGTGGTGTGCGTCGACCAGGTGGACGGCTCGGACTCGGGCGCCTACCGGCGCTCGCACACCGTTCACCCGGCCCTGGATACCCCCAGCGGTCGCCTGCTGGTGGCCCGAGCCGAGGACGAGACGTGGCGTGACGCGCTGGCCGGACGGTCGCTGGTGGAGGCCGAGGAAGCCCAGGCCTTGCGCGCCGACTGGGCTGTCGCCGATCGTTGTGCTATGGCGGGCGAAGAGCCTGGCAGTCCGACGTACCTGGCGGTGCCCGTCGGCACTGAGGCCGCGGCCGTCGCGTTGGTCGCCCTCCTGCCGGCCGGCGCCGCCGAGGGCCACCTCGAGATGGCCGCCGGGCAGCTGACCCGCGCCGCCCGGGCCGCCGAGCGGGCGGTGGGCCATGCCTGACCTGCACCCCCAATACCCCGACGTGCCGGCCTGGGAACGGGCCGCGGCGCTGGTCGACTGGGATGTCCGGCCTACCCAGCTGTGGCAACCCGGTCCCCAGGGTGGACGGTGGTTCGTCGACGGCGAGCTCAGCGTCGCGCGGAACCTCCTGGACCGCCATGCCCGCGCGGCCCCCGAACGCGTCGCGATCCGGTGGCAGGGCGAACCCGGTGACGAACGCACCGTCACCTACCGGGACCTGCTCGCCGATGCCGTCGCACTCGCCGGGGCGCTGCGAGCGCTGGGTGTGGGCGACACCGATCTGGTCGCCCTGCACCTGGGCTCGTTACCGGAAACCGTCGTGGCGATGATGGCCTGCACCCGGATCGGGGCCCGGTATGCGATCATCCCCACGCCGCTGCCCGTGGACGGCCTGATCGACCGGCTCGAGGCGCTGTCCCCGCGCGTGCTGTTCACCCAGGACGGAGCCTGGCGGCACGGCATGGTGGTGCCCCTGAAGTCACGGGTGGACGAGGCGCTGTCGGCGATCGGCGGGGTCGAGCACACCGTGGTCGTTCGGCGTACCGGGATGGACGTGGCCTGGTTCGAGGGCGACCGTTGGTACCACGAGATCCTCGACGCCGCCCGGTTCTCCGACTCCGAGGCCGCCACCGCCGGCCATTTCCCCGCGGAGCATCCGGTGCTGGTGGCGGGGTTGCCGCGACGCGGCGACCAGCCGGTCACCGCCGCCCTGGGGGCCGGGGCGGTGATCGCCGCCGCGGCCATGCACCGCTACGGTTTCACCGCAGGAGAGGTGACCTGGTGCGTCGGGGCGATGGCGTGGCCGGGGACGATCGTGCACGGGGTCTTGGGCCCGCTGGCGATGGGCGGCACGATCGTCCTGGCCGAAGGGACCATCGACCGTCCCGCCCACACGCGGGTGTGGGACCTGCTGAATCGGCACCGGGTGAGCACGCTGATCGCCGTGCCCACCGTGTTGCGCCAGCTGCGCACCTGGGCGCTCGAGGTGATGCCCCCGCCGGAGGCTCCGGACCTGCAACGCATCGTGACGATCGGCGAGCAAGTGGACCCCCAGCTGCGCGCCTGGATCGCCGAGCACCTGGTCGGGCACCCGGTCTCCACCGGGGACGCGTGGGGACAGGTGGAGTTGGGTGGCGCCGTACGCATCGATCACCCCGTCGAGCAAGGCTTGCTGCCCGATCCCGGGCTGGTCATCGTCGACGAGTGGGGCGTTCCGGTGCCCGAGGGAGCCGTCGGTGAAGCCGTGCTGACGCGGCCGTGGGCGGGGTCCATGCTCACCGATCGCACACACGGGCATCCGGTCTCGGCGAACTGGCACCGGGACCCGCGCTGGTTCTCCAGCGGCGACCTCTGCCGGCGTACCCGGGAGGGCGGGATCGAGTTCCTCGGCAGGATCGACCACGTGGTGTCGGTGTCGGGGCAGCTGGTCTCGCTCGGAGAGGTGCGTTCGCTGCTGCTGGATCACCCGTACACGGTGGCGGTGGACGTCCTGGAGCGGGTCCGCCTCGGCGGCTCACGCTACGTCGCGGCGGCCGTCGTCCTCGATCCCGCGGCCGTGGGCGAACGGGACGTGCAGGCCGTCTTCGGGGAACTCAACCGCAGCGTGCGGGAAGTGCTGGGCGGGCTCGCCTGCCCCAGCGTCTACCTGATCGTCGACCGTTGTGGCGATGAGCTGCGCGGCGACGAGCGGCGCCGCGCGCTGGCCCGGCTGGCGGTCAGCGAGCGGGACTCGATCGTGCGGGTGAGCTGGGAGGACGTGGTCACCACGTACCACCAGCTCGGAGAACCCGGGCAACGATACGGGTGAGTCCGGGAGTCGGACTCCCGGACTCACCCGTGCACGTCAGGCGGTGACGCGGTGGGCCGTGATCAGGCCTTGGCTGGCGCCAACCCCGGCAGCTCCGCGCGGATGATGGCACCCTTGTCGTCCCGCGGGATCGCGTCCACGAAAGTCACCGAGCGCAAGAACTTGTACTTGGCCACCTGCGGGTTCAGGTGCTTGATGATGTCGATCGGCGTCGCCTTCTGACCCTCCTTGAGCTGGATCAGGGCGTACGGCGATTCGTTGCCGGTGCCGTCGTTCATCGGCACCCCGAACACCCCGGCGTCCTGGACGGCCGGGTGCGTCTTGAGCACGGCCTCGAGCTCGGCCGGAGCCACCTGGAACCCCGAGTTCTTGATGAGCTCCTTGGTGCGTCCGACGATCCGGACGACCCCGCGGTGGTCCACTCGCACCAGGTCACCGGTGTGCAGGAAGCCGTCGGTGTCGATGATCTCGGCGGTCTCCTCGGGACGGTCCAGGTAGCCGAGCATGATGTTCGGCCCGCGGACCCACAGCTCGCCCGGCTCGCTCTCGCCCTCCTCGGGCACCGTCACGTCCTGGGCGGTGGCGACGTCGACGACGCGGTAGTCCAGGTTGGGCAGGCCGGGGCCGACCGTCTCGCAGGAGACGTTCTCCATCTCCGGCAGCATCACGTGGGTGACCGGGCAGCACTCGGTCATGCCGTACCCCTGCAGCACGATGGTGTTCAGTCGCTTGGCCATCGCGTTGCCCATCTCCTCGGACAGCGGGGCCGCGCCGACGATGATGCACTTCACGCTCGACAGGTCGTAGTCGTCCACCATCGGGTTGCTGGCCAGCAGGCTGGCGACCGAGGGGACCAGGAACAGCAGGGTGGCGCGGTACTTCTGGACCGCCGCGAGGTAGGCGGCCGGGTCGAACAACGGCAAAGTGACGTTGAGCGAGAACTCCGAGAGCGCGAAGTTCATCGACCCGGACAGCGCGTACACGTGCGAGAACGGCAGGAACGAGACCAGCGTGTGGTGGGTCTTGATGGCGTCCATGCTGCCGTACAACATGGTCATCTCCGCGACCAGGTTGTAGTGGGTGAGCATCACGGGCTTCATGTCACCGCCGATGCCCGAGGACAGCGGCAAGGCCGCGACGTGGGTCCGGGGGTCGGTGACGTTCTCCGGCGGAAGCGGTTCGGCGCACGTGGTCAGGGCTGAGTACGGCGTGAACGGCATCGGCTCGGGTACGGCGCCGGCCGGGATGTCACCGACCACGATCAGGTTCTGCAGCGGCAGGCCGGCCTGGGTGGCTGCCTTGACCATGGCGGCCAGCATGGCGACGTGCACGATGACGAACTTCGAGCGCGTCATCTCCAACTGCTCGGCGAACTCGCGCGGCGCGTACATCACGTTCATCGGTGAGGCGGCTGCGCCGGCACGGGCGATGCCGTGGAAGGCGGTGACGTACTCAGGGCAGGTCGGCAGGGCGAGCCCGACGGAGTCTCCCGGCCCCACCCCCTTGGTGGCAAACCAGGCCGCCACATGCTCGACCTCGTCGCGGACCTGGCCGAAAGTCAGCTCCTGGCCGGTCATCGGGTTGATCAGAGCGAGCTTGTCGCGGTGCTCTCCCGTGATGGGTTCGATAAGCCGTTGATACAAGCTCATCTCGGGGATGTCGACGTCAGGAAGTGGGCCGCGCAGAACCATGCATGCTCCTCGGTACCTCGCGCGCCAGGGCGGCGCTGTGGGGCGGCCACGCGCGGGGTCGTGGCGCCGTACTCCCCGGCCACCCTATTGGGTCGACGTGGCCCGGGACCAATGGCCCTTGGCCTGCGGTCCGCGCGTTACGAGGGAGTCGGAACGCATGCAGCAGCTCTGGCGTACACAGGGCTACCCCTCACCGCCCTTGGTATCCTCCGCCACCTCTGTGACCTGCAATGATGTCAGCCGTTCGAAGACGCAATGCCCGTGAAGGGTAGCGCTGTGGTGGTGGTGCCGCCGGCGCCGGTCCGCCCGGCGGATAGGAACCCGGTGAATCAGAAGGCGGCGACGCCCACGACCGGTATAGCCACACGTGCACTACTGCGCCGTACGTAGTACCGTGTGAGGCGTGAGAGCCGACGTAGCCGCGGGAGGAGCGCAGTGATGGAAACGACCCAGCTGGTCAAGGGGGTCCTGGATCTGGCCGTGCTAGCCGTCGTTGCGCGGGAGGACGGCTACGGCTACGACGTGGTGCGGCGGCTACGGGTCGCCGGAATCGATGACGTGGGCGAGGCCAGCGTCTATGGCACCCTGCGCCGACTCTTCCAGTCGGGGGCGTTGACGTCGTACGTCGTACCCAGCGAGGAGGGCCCGCACCGCAAGTATTACGGCCTGACCCGCGAGGGCAAGGCCGTCCTGGAACGCCAGACCAAGACCTGGCGGACCTTCTCGGCAACCGTGGAGGACCTGATCGCAGCAGCGGAGGCAGTGGCATGAGCGCGACGACACCGACCCAACCCTCACCCGGCCAGGCCCTGGACGCGCAGGTCGCCGGGTATGTCAGCGCCGTCCGGACAGCACTGGCCGATCTGTCCCCGGATGACCTGGACGACCTCACCGCCGGGATGGCGGCCGACCTGACCGAGATGGTCCGCGAGCGTGGCGGGGTGCTCACGGACCATCTCGGCGATCCGCGCGCCTATGCGGCCGAGCTGCGGGCCGCCGCCGGACTTCCTGGCGCCGACGGCAGTGCCCCTGTCTGGGAAACATGGTCCCAGCGACTCCGGCAGCGCTGGGACCGGATCCGCGAAGAGAAGCCCGTCGTCGAGGCCCTCACCGGCTACCTGGTGACCTTGCGCCCGGGCTGGTGGCTGCTGCGCGGCCTGGCGGTGGCGTTCCTGATCGGCGACCTGATCCTCGGCGACTTCCGCCTGGGCTCGGGTCGGACCACCAACCTGCCGCTGGCCCTCGCCGCCATGGGCGTGAGCGTGTGGATCGGGCTGCGGTGGAGTCGCCCGCGACCCCGCTGGTGGTCCCGCTGGCTGAACGGAGCCCTGGCCATGGTGGCGGCCGTATGCGTGATCAACGTGTGGTCGTCGGTGGACGACCGCTTCTCCTCGGTTCCCGTGGAGGTCGTGAGCAGGGATCCGAACGTCCTGGACACCGCGAACCTCTACGTGTACGACGCCGCCGGACACCGGGTGGACTCCGCGCGCATCTTCACCGCCGAGGGTCAACCGGTCGCGGTGTCCCAGCCGTTCATGCCGTGGATCGGGGCGAACCCGGACATCGATCCGGAGCCGAAGCCCGAGCTGCGCCGCAAGGACACGTTCGGCGCCGACGTCGAGGGCGTGTATCCGCGGCGGGCTGCGGGGATCGACCCGTGGGCCAAGCAGGGCAACGAGATCTACGGGTGGACCCCACCCGCGGCCTACCCCCCGCTTGCGCCGCTGACTGTCGAGAAGCCACCGGCGCCGCTGGTGCCCGTCCGCCCGTCCCCGTCCATCAGTGTGTCGGTGAGCCCGTCGCCAGTGAACCCGTCGGCGCGCTGAGTCAGGCGATTGCAGCGCAGATGATGGCGCTGACCGCCAGCATGGAGGACGCCGCCACGAAGGCTCCGGGGTGCATCCGGGTGTCCACCGCGAGTTCCCGCAACGAGCCCGGCGTGAGCAGGTCCAGCAACAGGAAGCTGACGCCCTGCAGGACCACCCCGAGCAGCCCGAACGCCAGGGTCCAGGCCAGCGCCGACCCGAAACCGGAGGCCGCGTTGGTCCAGATCGCGGTGAACTCGATCGCCCCCAGACCCAGGAAAGCCGCCGACAGGATCACCGCACCGTTGACCGAGCGCTCGGTGTAGACCTTGTGCCCCAACCGGCCGGGGGTCAGCAGGTCGAGCATGACGA
This sequence comes from Austwickia sp., assembly GCA_016711265.1. GTDB lineage: Bacteria > Actinomycetota > Actinomycetes > Actinomycetales > Dermatophilaceae > JADJTI01. The sequence continues at coordinate 468,253 of JADJTI010000001.1, forward strand.
ACCCGGCCGCCAGCAGGAAGATCCCCGCGAGCGCATACACGGCGCCGTACAACAGGCTCATCAGCATCAGAAGATCCCCCTGGTCGGGTCGTTCGGGTAGTCCTGCGGTCCGTCCCGGCGGGGCAGATCGGGTGCAGCGGTGGGGTCGCCGTAGTCGCCGATGTCGGGCTCCACGCGGAAGGGACGCCACGTCGGCACGGGCGATGCGGGTTCCTTGGCGGGGGCGCTCTCGGGCGGCGCCGGCGCTGCCCGGGGTGGCCCGGGCAGCGCCGTGGGCGTGGGCCGCTCTCGGGACGGGATCGGGGTCGCCGGTTCGGTGAGCCAGGCCGCCTGGGTGGCCTCATCGGGCCGCGGCGCCTCGATCAGGTGCGGCACGAACCGCGCGAGGTGATCGGTGATGTCCTGGGTGCCTTCGCGGATGCCGAGCCCGGCGGCCCGCCCGTCGACCACCCAACACCCCAGCACCGGGCGGTGGCCCTCGAACGACGGCAACGGGAACCACTGCTGGTAGCAGTAGCCTTCCGCGCCGTACCGGCTGCTCGGGGGTAGGCCCGGCGCGCCGGCACCCAGCGCCCGGCCGCCGACCTGGGCATGGATGCCCTCGCCCTCGCGGCCGTGCAGCGGTTTGGCCACCCAGTCGACCAGATCGCGAGGTCCGTCCAGGTACGCCGGCAGCAGGCACTCGTGGCCCGGGTACACCTGCCAGAGCGCCGCCAGCAGCGCCTTGTTCGACAACAGGACCTTCCACGGGGGCTCGATCCAGGTGGTGGACCGAGATCCGGAGGGGACCGGCTCGACGTACCGGCCGAAGGTTTCGGCGAGCATGTCCTCCCACGGGTACAGCTTGAAGCAGGTGCGCAGCACATCGGTGCCCTCGCCGACGAAGCACCGCCGCGCCTCGTCATACCCGATCTGATCGATCGGCAGGGACACCGTGCGCAACCCGGCCTGGTCGGCGGTGTCGCGCAGGTAGGTGACCGTCATCTCCTCCTCGGCCCCTGCCGAACCGGGGTGATGGGCGAACACCACCGGGGCCTGCGGCAACCGCCACGCCACGTCCCGCCAGGCCTGGACCAGCCGTTCGTGCAGGCTGTTCCATTGGTCCAGATCGGGGTGGGTGTCCTGTAGCCAGTACCACTGGATCACCGACGCCTCGAGCAGACCGGTCGGGGTATCGGCGTTGTACTCCAGTAGCTTGGCGTGGCCCCGACCGTCCCAGGCCAGGTCGAAACGTCCGTACAGGCTGGGGGCATCCGCCTCCAGCGAGGCGCGCGCGATCTCCAAAGCGCCGGGCGGCAGACCCAGGGAGCCCATCGCGCCGCTGGCCAGAAACCGGCCCGCTTCCACGCACATCTGGTGCAGCTGCTCGGTGACGGTCTCCAGGTAGTCCACCTCGGCGGAGGTCAGCCGGTAGCAGGCGTCCTCATTCCAGTACGGCGACCCGCCGCCGGCCCCGCTCGGAGCGTCGTAGAACACCAGGCCCTGGGAACTGACCCGATCACGCCAGTTCGGCCGCGGGTCAATGACGGTGCGTCGCAACAGGCTCACCCACCGCTGCCGCCGCCGCGGGCGCCGAAGCCACCCCGGCTGATCGTCGTGCCGCCCTTGACCGTGCTGGAGGAGACGCGCCCGCCACCGACGGCCACTCCCCCGGCGCGGTAACTGCGATCCTGCGGGGGCCTGCCGAAGCTGCCTCCGACCACCCGCTGACCGATGCCGGCCGCGAGCAGCCCGTACGGGATGAAGTACCAGCTGGCGTGGCTTCGGGTCCGGTGCTGCCGACAGTCGTCATCATCGCGCCACTGGTTGGACTCGGCGTCGACACACCGGCACTGCTCGTCATCCAACCGGACGCCGGTCTGCTCATCGGCGCAGACGCCGGCGTACGCCGGCTCGTCGTCCTGGGAGCTGCCGCAGGCGGTCATGGTGGAGGCCGCCATCACCGCGGTCACGCCCAAAGCGACCACCTCAGATCGGCGTCGGCGGCGTGCGGTGCGTTCCATCGGCGGATCCTCTCCCGTGCTGGCCCCATCGTCTCCTACGAACACCGACGTCGCGTCGATCGGTCGCGTTCCCTCGCGTGTCAGCGCGTGTCAGCGCGTGTCAGCGGCTCACGTATTCCGTCGACATGGCGACCGCGGGATCGACGGGCTTGGTGAGCAGCCCCTGGGCCGTCATGAACTCGGCCATGTCCTGCCACTGGGCCGGATCGAGCTTGCCCGCGACTTTCCCCTGGGCGTCCACCATGATCTTCAGGGTGGCCGCCAGGGTGACCCGAGCCGCCGCGGCGGCCTGTTCCTGGGCCAGGCCCGGGACCTGGCCGGTGCTGATCGTGATCGCGCCCTCGGGGTCGGCCTTGACGGCCTCGATGCCGTCGAGCATCCCCTCGGCCACCGATCGGGCCAGGTTCGGCCGGTCCTTGAGCAGTTTGGCGGTGGTCACCAGCGAGATGCTGACCAGCGGCACGTTCCGGGCCAGCGGGATCGTCCGGGTCTTGACGCCGGCCAGACCGAACTGCACGGCGTCGTTGTTGGAGAAGCCGACAATGGCGTCGACCTTGTCGGTGGTGAGCGCGGCCTGCTGGGTGTAGCCGACCTCGGTGATCCGCACGTCCTTCTCGGTCAGCCCGGCGTCCTTGAGGGCCACCTGCAGGCCGAACCAGCTCTCGCCGTACCGGCCCGGCAGGCCGATGCTGTGCCCCCGCAGGTCCTTGGTCGTCTTGATGGGCGATTCGTCGCGGACGATCAGCACCACGGGGTAGGTCCGGTAGTAGGAGGAGATGGCCACCAGGTCCATGCCCTCGGCGCGGGCCTGCAGGAGTTCGTCGCCGCCGGCGATGACGAAGTCCTCCTGCCCGGCCGCCAGCGCGGTGAACAGGCCCTCGTTCGAGCCGTGGTGGCGCAGCGTCAGGTTCACCCCGCGGGCTTCGAAGGTCTTCTTCTCCAACCCCACGTAGAAGGGCCCGAACTGGATGTTCGGGATGTAGGTCAAGCCGAGGGTGGCGCTGCCCTGCGCCGCCGGTGTACTCGCTCCGCTCGCCCCGCTCGACCCTGGCGAGGCCGACCCGGTGCCGCCGTTCGCGGGGCCGCCCGCGGCGCAGCCGGCCAGACTCAGCGCCGCCGCGGCCGCCGCGGTGGTGAGAATCGTCAGGGCAGTACGCCGGTTGAGCTGCCGGTTCACGCGCTTCATGAGGATCACCTTTCGGGCAACAACGGGTCAGCTGGTCGAGGTACGCAAGGAGTCGATGATCATGGAGCGGCGCTCCCAAGTCTGGATCAGGGTGTAGACGCTCGAGGCGACCACGCAGAGGATGATGATCGAGGCGAACATGCCGGCGGTGTCGACGGAGTCGCGCTGCACGGTCAGCACCATGCCCAGCCCGCGCCCGCCCATCACCATCTCCCCCACCACCGCTCCGGTGACGCTGAGGGTGAACCCGTTACGCAGACCGGCCAGCACCGAGGGCAGCGCCAGAGGCGCCTCGACGTGCCACAGCATCCCCACCGATGAGGCTCCGTCGATGCGGGCCGCGTTGATCACGTCGCCGTCGACGTGCCGCAGGCCCACCACTGTGGAGATCAGGATCGGGAAGAACACCATCAGGGCGCACAGCGTGACCACCGCCACCAGCCCGTAGCCGATCCACAGCACCAGCAGCGGCGCCAGGGCGATGGCCGGGATCGCCTGGGTAGCCCCCAAGAACGGCTGGAAGGCCGCCGACGCCCAGCGGCTGCGGTGGATCACGACCGCCAGGGGCAGGGCGACGAGGCTGCCGAGCACGCAGCCACCGAGGGCCTCCCCGAGTGTCACCCATAGGTACGGCCAGATCTCGCCGTCGATCAGCATGTCCACCAGGCGCCCCACCACCGACCCTGGGGTCGGCAGCAGGTACGTCGGGATGTTGGTCCCGCCGCGGGTGAGCTGCCACCACAGCACCAGGAGCAGCACACCGAACAGCAGCGGGGCGAGAATGTCCCGTCTGTGCACCGCGCGCATCACGACCTCCGGTTCGGATGCTCCGGAGGGGCAGGCGGGAGTGCAGCTGCGGACACCCGGCGGCGCGAGCTCGATGCGCACGCACGCCAGTGCCTCGTGCTGCCTCCCATCCGGACTTTCACCGTCGGTCCCGGAGTTCCACCGGGTCAACCGTCGACGCGTGGGCGTCGACGGGTCGCGGACTGTCACCGCCGGTTCGGACTTTCACCGACCCCGGAGCACGTGCGACCCAGTCTAGGCGCTCGCCCTGTCTCGCGGTAACGGGCTCGCGGCTGAACGCCACCCCCCGGGTCGGTGTGCGTTCCCTGACAAGGGCTGTTACGGCGGGTACGCCGTCCCGGCGCGGGTTACGGTGGTCGACGTGCCGGTCCTGCCCCGATCCATCGTCTTGCACCGCAACCATCGCTTCCACCAAGTGGCCCGGTTCGCGCTCGTCGGCGGGTCCGGCGTGGCGGTCAACACCGTGGCGTTCATCCTCATCGTGAAGGTTCTGCCCTACGACGTGCACAGCCCGGCATTCGCCCTGTACCCCACGCCGTACAACGTCCGCTGGCTGCACGTCGTGTCGTTTCTGTCCTTCCTGATCGCGAACGTCTGGAACTTCGAGTTCAACCGGATTTGGACGTTCAAGCACTCGGGAGTCGTGGAGCGAACCCGGTTCGGGCACTTCTTCACGGTCGGACTGGCCGCCCAGTTCGTCGGGTTCTTCATCCTCACCGCGCTCACCCACCCCGGCTCGCCGCTGCGGTTGCCGGCCGACGTCTTCGACGATTCGACGGGCCTGCGCACGATGGCCTACTGGGCGCAGCTCATCATGATCATCGTCACCACGCCGCTGTCGTTCCTGCTCAACAAGTTGTGGACGTTCAAGCACGATCACCTCGAGGACGACCTGGACCACGCCGAGCGAGAAAGTCACCTTCCGCCGCCAGTGACTCGTGAATCCGACTGGAGAGGCTCCGCTCGATGAGGGTGCCCAGCCATGGGAACCGCACCATGATGACCACTTCTTGGCAAAGTTCGCTGCCGTCGTCGGCCCTGACCACGTGCATCCGGCCGTGCGCCGAGGCCGCCTCGACGCCGTGGATCGCGAAGGTCATCCGTCCCTGAAGGTCATCGGGCGACCCGCCGGGCAGCTCCCAGACCTCGGTGCGGTGAACCGACGGCATCCGGTCGCGGGCGCGCCGGGCGATGACGGCCGGAAGCCATGACGCGGGCATGGTGCCTTGGGTCTCGATGGCGACCGAGGGCGAGGGTGCGGCGACCAGCCGGTGGTCGGTCAGCTCGGCCGACAGGCTCTCGTGGGCCGCGGTCCGAGCGTGGATGACGTCGCGGTCACAGAGCAGCTCCCAGGCACGCTCGGGTCCGAACGGCAGGTTGGTGCAGCTACGGATCGTCGTGGCCACGTTCAGAGAGCCCGGTGGACCGGGTCGGCACGGGGGTCGACCAGCCGAGGGGGTGCGCTCAGGGCGGACCCGTCCTGCTGACGCCACACCTGCTGCGATGCCTCGCGGGCGGCCTCGACCAGGTCGATCATGACGCGCTCGACCAGCTCCAGCTCCTGCGGGGTGTAGCGCTGCAACGCCGTTGTGGTGGCGTGCGCCAGCGGCCGGAAGCACTGCAGGCTCGTCTCCCGCGATTGCTCCGTCGCCTCCAGCAGAATCTTGCGGCGATCGTGACCGGAACGGATCCGTACCAGGTGCCCGGTGCGTTGCAGCCGGTCTGCCAGGGCGGTGATCGCGGCCCCCGACATGCGCAGGGCCCGCCCCAGATCGGCCTGGGTCATGGCGTGCCCCTCGACCCGAGCCTTCTCCAGGTGTCCCAGGGCGGTCAGGTCGGAGCGATTGATGTCCAAGCGAGTACACACCAGCTCGGCGTACACCTGCATCTCGGTGGTCAACGTGCGCATGAGCAGGGACACCCGGCGCACCGGAGCGTGAGCGGCCGGGCCCTTCGTGGCGCCCTCGTTCCCTGGCGGGGGGTCGGGCGCACGAGAGGTCACACCGGTCATCATCCCTGATGATCGCCCGGGCCGCCCCTTGCCGGGGAATTGGTCAGGCCGGTGCGTCCCCGTCAGGGGACGCACCGGCCTGACCGGAGGTGTGTCAGAGGTCCATCGGAACCAGGACGCGGTCGATCCCGTGGGCGATCTGCCGGTTGTGCTTGTTGATGTCCGGGATCCGCACGGTGGCGTCGTACAGCTGCGGGTCCTTGTCCTTCAGGACGATCATGCCGTGGTGCACCCAGACACCGATCGTCGGGCCGAGCGCTGTGGGCAGGTTTGCGCCGTTGGCCTTCGAGGCGGCCGCGGCGTCGATGTACGTGCCGGGCACCACGTGGTAGAGCAGCACTTTCTCGACACCGTCGACGCCGAGCAGGCCGGCCACCGTCGCGAACACCTTGCCCTCGTCGTCGACCCACTTGCCGGAGAGCTCCTGGATGAGCTTCTTGAACGCGTAGTCCTTGGGCAGGAACGCCGTCAGCGTGGTTGTGCCGTCCGTGAGCACCTTGACGGCCGAGTTCGGCTTCGCCTTCAGGACGGCGGTGACTGCGGCGTCCAGGATGTCGAAGTCGTATTCGTTGTGGTCGAAGCTCGCACCGTCAGCGGCCAGGACGGCAGCCAATGAGCGTGTTCCGGTGGTGGCCGATGCGGGCGCGGCGGCCAGGGTGACGGCGACGAGGGACCCGACCGCGGCCGTGGTCACCGCTCCCGCGAGGCGACGAATCGTGATGGTTGCCATGACTCTCCTTCGTGTCGACAGTGACCTCGTGATGGTCACGCCGTTGGCTCACACGCTAGGTCGGGCGTCCGTCCTGATGCGTTTCCTGTCGAACCTTTTCCGGTGGAGCGGCGTTGCCGCTGATCCGGGGTCAGGGCAGCAGCGGCTGCGGCGCGGGGACCCCGAGCACGCGGGGTAGCTCATCGACGGCGGACACCACGTCATCGGGCAGGTAGCCCGCGCCGGTGCCGTCGATGAACGCTCGGATCGCACCCGGTCCCCCCACCGCTGTGGGCACGGTGCGGGCCAGGAGCTGGAGCTCGCGGGCGTGCGTGCGCACCACCACCGACCGGGTGCAGCCGATCACCACACCCGCGGGACGGCGTACCTGCGCGGCCGCCGAGACCGAGTTCAGCGGGGTGTGGGCACCGAAGTACACCGGATTCCAACCGCCCTTGCCGGCCAACACCGCCAGGCAGAGCAGTCCGATCTCGTGCTGTTCGTCGGTGGGGCAGGCGAACCACAGCTCCGGTCCTCGCCCGGAGTACCGGGCCAGCAGGCGCCCCAAGCCGCCGCGGACGATCCCGGCAGCGAAGTAGGCCTGCACCCGTTCGGGCAGCCGCGGTGAGGATTGCCGGCGTACCGACCGGCGCATCGCCGGCGAGATGACCTTGGCGATCAGCTCCTCCTCGGCCAACAGCAGCACGGCCTCCTCGAAGACCGCGTCGGCGCGTTCGGCGTCGAGGGCCTCGATGGCGCTGATCAGGTCGTCCCGGAGCTGGCGGGTGGCGGCCGCCCGGCTCCCGGTGCGGCTGGGCGCCACCGGCTCGGCGGGGTGCGGCATCAGGGTGAGGATCTGCCCGGCCGCCATCGAGGCACGCGTGCCCTGCTGGGTGAGCCGGCGCATCAGGGTCGCCCGGTCAACGTCGTCCTGGCCGTACCGCCGGTAGCCGTTGGCCTCCCGCGACGGCTGGAACAGCCCGTACCGGCGCTCCCAGGCGCGCAGCGTCCGGGAGTCGATGCCCGTGCGGGTAGAAAGCTGACCGATGGACAGCTGCACCGTGGACCCGGCGGATTCGCCGGGCCCTGGCTGTGCGCGTGCCATCATGTCCCTAGCTTGGCAGGTCAGTGCCTTCCACTCGGTAGAAACGGCGCTGCCAGCCCCGGACCGCAGGGCCGTCAACGGCCCCGGACGGCCTCGGCCGCCGACCGGAGCGTGTCCAGCACCCGCTCCGGGAAGCTCTGATCCGTGCCGCCCCCGGCCCAGTCCGGGTCGTGCGGCATCGCGCTCATCGGGTCCCGGTCGGCCGGTGCGCCGGCGCCCTCCGCCAGCGATCGTCGTACCGAATCCTCGAAGCCGAGCAGCTCGTGACCGGGCGGCAGCAGGGCCGCCGCGAACGAGGAGTCCGCGCACACCATGTCCTCGCGCAGGCTCTCCACCAGTGCGGCAACCGTCGAAGCCGGTACGTCGGTCAGCGCACCCACCATGGTGCCCACCAGGTCGGTCGGCAGGAACGGGATCTCCACCTGCGGCCGGGTCAGGCCGGCGACCTCGGTGTACCGATCCAACAGGTCGGCGTACGGCAGGCACTCCGGCCCGCCGACGTCGAAATGCCGGCTCGGTCCCTCGATCGTGGCGGCGCCGATCAGTGCCGCCACGACATCCACCACCGCGATCGGCTGCACCCGCGAGTTCATCCAGTCCGGCACCGTGTGCACCGGCATCCGCTCGCTGACCTGCCGGATGATCTCGAATGAGGTCGACCCTGAACCCATCACCACCGCCGCCCGCAGGGTGATCACGGTGGCCGGAGAGTCGGTGAGGATCCGCTCCACTTCCAGCCGGGACTGCAGGTGCTCGGACAGTTCCGCCTCAGGGACTTCCGGGATGATCCCCGACAGGTACACCACCCGGGACACCTCCTGCGCCGCGACAGCGTCCCGCATGTTCGTGGCGGCCACCCGGTCCTGCTCCATGAAGTCGTCGCCGCCCATGCCGTGGATCAGGAAGTATGCCGTATCGACCCCCGCGCACGCCGCGTGCACCTGGTCGGCTTCCATGATGTCCATGGTGACCGTCTCGACCTGGTCGGCCCACCAGGGCGCGTCCTGGCTCCCGCTGTCGCTGACCGTCGTGCGGACCCGGTGGCCCTGGCGGAGCAGTTCGGGGACGAGCCTCCCACCGACGTACCCGGTGGCACCAGTGACCAGAACGAACATCGCAACCTCCCGTGGCGCACGTGACATGTGGGTGCGGTCGGCACCGACGGCGCCCACGTGAGGATCACATGGCGGAGGTAACGGACCCGATGTGCTGTAGAAGGTTATGCCGTGGATCTGCGCAGGGCCGGAGGCAGCAGGGCAGCATCCGCGGGCGGCCAGGCCAGCGGATCCGGACCCAGCGTGTGCAGCAACCGGACCTGCTCCATCGCCCACGGGGACCACTGCGGCGGCGGGTCCTGGGCCAGGGCCACGATCCGGTCCCAAGGGATCCAGGCGACCTGGTCCACCTCGGCCGGGGACGGCGTACAGACCGCGTCGGCGCGCACCGGCGCCAGCAGCACTGGACACCATTCGTACTCCACGACCTCCTCCATCTCGGCCCGGTAGGTGTAGGTCGGCAACATCAGTCGTAGTTCCTGTATGGTCAGCCCGAGTTCGTCGGCGGCCCGGCGGCGGACGGCGTCCGTCAAGGACTCCCCGGGGGCCGGATGACCGCAGACGGTGTTGGTCCACAGCCCGGGGAAGGTCGCCTTGTCGTGGGCGCGCCGGGTCACCAGCAGGCGTTGGTCGGGGTCCACGGCGTAGCACGAGAAGGCCAGGTGCAGCGGCGTGTCCCGGTGGTGTACCCCGGTCCGGGGCGCGGTGCCGATGGCGTTGCCGCGCGGATCGAGCAGTACCACGAGGTCGTCGGCTGTCACGGGTACTCCTCGCGTTCCACTGTTGGCACTGCCGGGCTGCCCCTAGCATCCCCCAGCAGCACCCCGCGCACGTGCCGCCCCGGGGCCGCGGGGGGCAGGGGCCGGGTCGCTCGGCTGGACCGGGCCATGGGAGGGTGAACGGCGAAACCGGACGCACCCCCAACAACGCGGGTAGCAGAGGAGGCGGTCGATGACCGAACGGATCCTGGTCGTGGGCGAGGCCCTGGTGGACGTCGTCCACCGGATGGACGGCTCGATCGACGAGCACCCCGGCGGCAGCCCTCTGAACGTGGCGATCGGGTTGGCCAGGTTGGGACACCCGGTCGAGTTCGCCTCGCGGTTCGGGCCGGACCGCCACGGTGAGCTGATCCGTGCCCACCTGGCAGCTGCTCCGCACCTGACCCTGTCCACGGGCACCGACCAGGCCCGCCGTACCTCCACCGCCCGAGCGACGCTGGACCAGCGCGGGGCGGCCAGTTACGAGTTCGACCTGGTCTGGGATGTCGAACCCGCCCTCGACGCGCGGCCGGTCGGCCACCTGCACACCGGGTCCATCGCGGCAACGCTGGCCCCGGGCGCCGACGCCGTGCATCGCCGCGCGACGGCCACCCGCCCCAGCGGCACGATCTCCTACGACCCCAATGCCCGGCCGTCCCTGATGGGCACTCCCGACCAGGCGCGCGAGCGCATCGAACCGATGGTGGGCCTGTCCGACGTCGTCAAAGCCAGCGACGAGGACGTGCGCTGGCTCTACCCGGGGGTGCCGCTGGAGGAGGTACTGGCCCAGTGGATCGGGCAGGGGGTGGCCCTGGCGGTCCTGACCCTGGGCGGTGACGGCGCGTTGGCCATGACCAGCGACCGGCGCTGGCAGCGACAGCCGGCGACCCCGGCGACCGTGGTCGACACCGTCGGGGCGGGTGACTCGTTCATGTCCGGGCTGATCTCGGGGCTGCTGGACGCCGGACTGCTCGGCGACGTGGCCGCCCGGGATCGGCTGCGCGGGGCGGACCTGGTCGGTGTCGCCGCCGCCCTGGACCGCGCGGCCCGGTGCGCGGCGATCACGGTCTCGCGGGCGGGGGCGAACCCGCCGACCAGGGCCGAGCTCAGGGACGGGCGGCCCGGCTAGATTGACGTCGTGGCGGACACCAGCACCATCGACGCACCGGCCTACCCGGCCCATTGGGAGGCTGACGTCCTGCTCAGCGATGGCCGGGCGGCCCGCCTGCGACCGATCCGGCCCGCCGACAAGGACCTGGTGCTGGAGTTCTACACCCGGGTCACCCACGAGTCGAAGTACATGCGCTATCTGGCCGCCCGCGAAACGCTGACCGACCGCGACCTGTCCCGGATCCTCGATGCGGATTTCCAGCGCGACGTGGTCTTCGCGGTCACGATGGGGCGCGACATCATCGCGATCGGCGATTTCGGTCGGCTCGGCGATGAGGAGGCAGAGCTCGCGTTCCTGGTGCAGGACACGCATCACGGCCGGGGGTTGGGCACGCTGCTGCTGGAGCACCTGGCGCAGGCGGGTCGCGAGCTGGGGGTACGCCGTTTCGTCGCCGAGGTCCTGCGCGAGAACGGGAAGATGGTCAAGGCTTTCCGTGCCGCCGGCTACCAGCTGCGCTCCAGCCTCGACGAAGGCCTGTTCCGCTTCGAGTTCGACATCCACCCCACCCAGACCTCGTTGTCGGTGATGGCCTCCCGGGAGCACCGCGCCGAAGCCAGCTCGATGGCCCGGATCGTGGGCGCCACCCACGTGGCCATCGTGGGCGCCTCGAGTCGTCCCAACTCGATCGGGCACCTCCTGCTGCGCAACCTGGTCCTGGGCGGTTTCACCGGCCGCGCCTACCCGGTGCACCCGAGCGCCAACGCCATCTGCGGGCTACCCGCCTACCCCAGCGTGCGCGACGTCCCCGGGCCCGTGGACCTGGCGATCATCGCGACTCCGGCGGACGCCGTACCCTCGGTCGTCGAGGATTGCGCCGCCAAGGGGGTGCACGGTCTCGTGGTGATCAGCACCGGGTACGCCGAGCTGGGACCCGAGGGTGCGGCGCGGCAACGCGACCTGCTCGATCAGGTACGCCGTCATGGGATGCGTCTGATCGGGCCGAGTTGCCTGGGCCTGCTCAACACCAACCCGGCCTACCGCCTCAACGCCTCGGTGTCCCCGGTGAACCCGCCCGCGGGCCGGGTCGGCTTCTTCTGCCAGTCCGGGGTGCTCGGGACCGCGATCCTGGAGAACGTCCAGCGGCGCGGCCTGGGGCTCTCGAGCTTCATCTCGGCCGGCAACCGCGCCGATGTCTCCGGCAACGACCTGCTGCAGTACTGGGAGGAGGACGAGGCGACCGAAGTCATCCTCTGCTACTTCGAGTCCATCGGGAACCCGCGCAAGTTCTCCCGGATCGCCCGGCGCGTCGGCCACACCAAACCGATCGTCGCCGTCAAGAGCGGCCGCACCCACGTCGGGGTACCCGTAGGGCACGCGGTACGCACGTCCTCCGCCCCCCCGGCTGCCGTCGACGCGCTGTTCCACCAGGCCGGGGTCATCCAGGTCGAGACGCTGGATGAGATGTTCGACGTCGCCCAGTTGCTCGCCCATCAACCGCTGCCACGGGGGCGCCGGGTGGGGATCGTGAGCAACTCCCCCGAACTGGGGATCCTGGCGACCGACGCCGCGCTGCGGTTCGGCCTCAAGCCGACGGCCACCCGGGTGCTGCCGGTGACCACGCCCGCCTCCCAGTACCAGGAGGCGCTGACCGCGGTCGGCCAGGACGATGAGGTCGATGCGGTGGTGGCGCTCTACGTGACCACCCCCACCTTGGCTGACGCGGAGGTCGGTGCTTTTGCCGAGGCGCTGAGCGAGGTCGGGCGGGAATCGCCCAAACCGATCGTGTCGACGTTCCTGGCCTTTCACGGCGTACCCCAGCGGCTCCGAGTGGCCGGCAACGGAGCCGCTGGCCGCGGCTCGGTGCCCTCGTATGCGGGACCCGATACGGCGATGAAGGCGTTGGCGAAGGTCTGCCAGTACGCCCGCTGGGTCGCCCGACCGGTCACCCACGTCCCGGTGCTCACCGGCATCGACGAGCCGGCCGCGACGGCCCTGGTGCACCGCGTCCTGCAGGCCCACCCCGAGGGCGCCTGGCTCAGCGACTCCGATGTCACCGAGCTGATGCGCCGGTTCGGCATCCGGCTGGAGCCCTACCGCCGCGTGGCCACCCTGGAGGAGGCGGTGGGCGCTGCCGCCGACCTGGGGTGGAACGTGGTGCTCAAGGCCACGGCGCGGCACGTCGGGGGACGGCCTTTCCTGGCCCACGTGTGGCGGCACATCCAGCACGAACAGGACATGACGGCCGCCTGGGAGGGCTTGCTGGAGTTGGTCGGCGACCCGGTCAGCGCCCGTCTGGTGGTGCAGCGGATGGGCACCTCGGGGTTCCCGGCGACGATCACCGCCGGGGAGGACCTGCTGTTCGGTCCGGTGGTGTCGGTGGGGATGACCGGTCCGCCCTCGGACTTGCTGCACGATGTGGCCTACGGGATCCCCCCACTGACCGAGGGTGACGCGTTCGACATGGTCCGCTCGCTGGGAGTGGCGCCGTTGTTCTTCGGGTACGGCGAGAACGAACCGGTCGATGTCGCAGCCCTGGAGGACCTGATCCACCGGGTGGCGCAACTCAAGGACGCCCTACCCGAGCTGGTCCGGGTGGAGGTAGCCCTGCTGATCGGCCCCGAGGGTGCATCGGTGCTGCGGGCCCGGGCGAAGATCGTGCATGTCGAGACGCGCAGCGACTGGTACACCCGGCGGCTGTCGACGCCGGCCCCGCGCGACGGCGCGTGAACCGGGCCATGCAGGACGAGGGCTGAGCCCCGGCCGCGGTTACCGTGGAGCCAGGACCGGCGCCCAGGTGACGCCGGATCAGGAAGGTGAGGGTATGAACCGGGAGTCGGACCGGATGGGTGGGCTGTTGCTCGTGTTCTTCGGGGTGCTCCTGTTCATCGCGGCCGCGGCGGTGGCCTGGGCGATGATGCTGGAGCACGGCACCACCTGCGCCAGCGGCGGGGGTCCGGCCAGCTGTACCCCCCAGGGGGGCCTGGCGTCGCCGGCCAGCCTGATCCTGGGTACGGCGTTGACGGCCCTGGTGTGTGTGCCGGCCATCGCGCTGGTCCGGGCGGGGATGGCCCGCTACCGGCATTGACGCCGGCGCGCCCCGCTCACCGCGTCAGTCGGCGACTGCCTCGACCCACAGGGCGACGATGTGGTCACGGGTGAAGCTCACGGTGGACGGCTCCACGAAACGCCGGGTGGTGGTGCCCTCGACGACGATCTCGTAGCTGTTGATGTGCTCGTCGTGGATCAGCCGCTGCAGGTGGTCGTTGGCGTCTCCGGTGAACGGCTTGGTCAACCACTCCGTCCCGTCCACGGTGATCAGGCGCACCTGGTGGTGCTTGGAGGGGGCGTTGGTGCTCATGGAGTTGTTCCTCTCAAGGCGTGGCCGTGCCGCGGACGTGACGTAGGCGGGCAATGACATCAGGGGCGTGCTTCTCCGCAGCCGGATCGTTGACCAGCCCGGTCAGGATCAAGACGTACGCATGGGGACTGAGCCCCAAGATACTGCGAGCCTCCGCGAACTTGGCTTCCTGTCCCCCGGACGAACCCCCCCAAGCCCGTTCGAGTTCCAGGATCCCTCGGTCCACGTCCGACAGGGGGCGCAGGCTCCGTCGATGCTCCATCGGCTCTCCCTCTCCCGGCTCTCTCATCGGCGCGCGGTGCCCAGGCTTGAGCAACCCGACCTGGCGCGCGGCTGCCGTCGTACCCTGCCCGCATGGGTGATCAGCAGCCACGACACCGCAATGGGAGCGGGGTGGCCCTGGCCTACCGGGAGCGGTACGGCGAGGACCCCGCCGGCTGCTGGCGGGCGCCGGGCCGGGTGAACCTGATCGGGGAACACACCGACTACACCGGTGGGCTGGTGCTCCCGCTGGCCATCGACCACGCCTGCTATGTGGCCGCTGGACCGGCGCCGGGCACGCGCACCACGGTCGGGACTCTATGGGGGGGCGACGACGGGCCGCCACCGCCGGTCAGCTTCGAGGCCGGGCACATCGTCCCTGGCGACCTGACCGGCTGGGCGGCGTACGTGGCGGGGGTCGTGTGGGCGCTCCGGGAACGGCTGGGGGACGTGCCGGGGCCGCCCGCGCTGAACCTCCTGATCGACTCCGAGGTCCCCGTCGGTGCGGGGCTGTCGTCATCGGCGGCGCTGGAGTGCGCGGTCGCGGTCGCGGTGACGGCGCTGGTCCGGGACGTCGACCCCGAGGGTCCGGCGCGGGACCTGACGCCGCTGGACCTGGCGTTGGTCGCCAAGCGGTGCGAGAACGATTTCGTCGGCGCCCCGACCGGGTACATGGATCAACTGGCTTCCATGCTGGGCCGTCCCGGTCACCTGCTCTACCTCGACACCAGGTCGTTGACCTGGGAGCACGTTCCCTTCGATCCCGCTGCCGGGGGCCTGCAGTTGCTGGTCATCGACACCCGCGCGCCGCACGCGTTGGTCGATGGTGAGTACGCCGTCCGGCGGGCTACGTGTGAGCAGGCCACCCGGATGCTGGGGGTCGGGGCGCTGCGGGACATCGGGGTGGCCGATCTCGTAGGGGTCCTGGCCCGGCTGCCGCAGGAGATGATGCGCCGCCGGGTCCGGCACGTGGTCACCGAGAACGAGCGGGTCCGCGCCGTCGTCGCGCTGTTGCGAGCGCAGGGCGACCTGCGCGCCCTCGGCCCATTGCTGAACGCCTCGCACGACTCGCTGCGCGACGACTTCGAGGTTACGGTGCCGCATCTCGACGTCGCGGTCGACGCGGCCCGATCGGCCGGCGCGGTCGGCGCCCGGATGACCGGCGGCGGTTTCGGGGGTTCGGTGATCGCCCTGGTCGATGCCGACCGGTCCGAGGCGGTGGCGACGGCGGTACGGGAGGCCTTCGCCGGCCGCGGCTTCGCCCCACCGGCGGTGTTCCCGGTCAGTCCGGGAGCCGGCGCCGGACGCCTGAGCTGACGGTCAGTCCGGTGCCGCAGGTGGAACCGCAGCTGGCGCCCGCACCGCTGGCGGGGCAGGATTCGCAGCCCTGGTCGGTGCACCCCAGATCGACGACGGCCCGCTGCAGCCGACCCATCCGGATCAGGTGCTCCAGCGCCGCCGCCACCACTTGCTCGTCCAGGCCGGTGCGGAGCCGAACCTCCGCGGTGCTCACCGCGCCGTCCTCGAACGCCGCCAGGACGGCGGCCAGCGGCGACCGGTGCGGGTCGGCCGGACGCCGGTGCGCGGCGGACGTGCTCATGTGATCAGCCTGCCGATCTGGAAGACGAGGACGGCCAACACCCAGGCCGTCACGAGCTGCATCCCGATGCCGAAGCAGGCCCAGCGTAAGCCGATCTCCCGGCGCTGGGCGCTGAACGTGGCCACGCACGGGGTGTAGGCCAGCAGGAACACCAGGAAGGCCGCCACCGCTGCCAGCGGGTGCCCGCCGGAGGACTTCTCGAACGCCGAGCGGACGTGACGCTCCAGTTCCCCCCCGCTACCGGCAGCTGGATCGCTCGGCTCGGCGACGGCGTATGTCTGGGCCCACGAGGAGATCACCGCCTCCTTGGCCACGAAACCCACGACGAGCGCGCTGCTGGTCTCCCACTCATCGAAACCGGCCGGCGCGAACACCGGGCTGATCCCCCGGGCCAGGGCGGCGTAGGCGCTCTGCTCGACCGGGACGTCACCAAAACCGTGCTCGTTCCCGGCTCCCCCGGGTGTCGCCTGCAGCAGCCAGACGGCCGCGACCGCCGCGACGATGACCCCGGAGGCGGTCCGCAGGAAGCCGCGCAGCCGCAGCCAGACCACCGCACCCACCAACCGGGGCACCGGACGCTGGTACGGCGGCAGGTCCAGCACCAGCGCCTCGCTGCCCATGGTGCGCCACAAGGTGGCCCGCAGCGCCATCCCGACGCCCATCACCAGCAGGATGGACACGACGTACATGGCGAACACCACGGTCCCGGCGGCCTCGGGGAAGAAGATCGTGGCGAGCATGACGTAGACCGTCAGGCGAGCGGTGCAGGAGGTGAACGGCACCAGCAACGCGATCAGCACCCGCTGGCGCGCGTTGCCCAGGATCCGGGTGGCGCTGATCGCCGGGACGTTGCATCCGAACCCCACGACCAGCGGCAGGAACGCTCGCCCGGGAAGCCCGAGGCGCCGCATCAGCCGGTCGGTGACCACCGCGGCCCTGGCCATGTACCCCGAGTCCTCCAGCACCGCCAGCAGCATGAACATCAGCGCCATCAGGGGCACGAAGGTGAGCAGCATGCCGACGCCCGCGATCAGCCCGTTCGTCAGGAAGCCCGCCACCGGGGTGTCCCCCCCGCCGATCCGATCCATCCCGGCCTGGGCGGCGTCGGTCAGCGGCCCCGACACGAGGTCGTCGAGGAATCCCTGCAGGGGAGCCGCGACCGTGGTGGTCACCTGGAACACCAGCCACATGGTGACCAGGAAGATCAGCGGGCCCGTCACCGGCGCTGTGGCCCACCGGTCGATGCGGTCCGACCAGGTGACCCGGTTCAGGCCGGTGTGCGAATGTCCCGCGGCGACCGCGGCATCGATCCACGCGAACCGGTCGTCGGCGACGGCCAGCTCGGCGTCGTCGGCGCCCTCCCCCGTGGTCGACGTCGCGGGGCGGGCGGGGGTGGGCGGGGCCTGCAGCACCCGCTGGAGGGCTGCGCCCAGCTCGGTGTGGCCCTGTCGTTGACGGGGATCGAGCACGACCACCGGTACGCCGGCACTCGCCGCCAGCGCGTCGGCCTCGATTCGCAGCCCGCGCCGGAGGGCGACGTCGACCATGGTGATGGCGATCACCAGGCGGGCGGGTCGCTCGCGCAGTTGGGCGACCAGGTAGAGGCTGCGGGCCAGGTGGGCGCCGTCCACGGTGACGACGACCGCGTCCGGGAGGCGGTCCGCCGGGGCGTCCCACAGGAGTTCGCGGGTCAGGGCCTCATCCGGGGAGACCGGATCCAGGCTGTAGGCCCCGGGCAGGTCGAGGAGGGTGGCGTCGCTGGCCAGGCCCAGCCGCGCCGGCCAGAGCCCGCTGCCGACCTCGACGGTGGTGCCGGGCCAGTTCCCGACGGTGCGCCGGGCGCCGGTGAGGGCGTTGAAGAGTGTCGACTTACCGGCATTGGGGGCTCCGACGAGGGCGATGACCGGTGCCCCCGGGGGGGCGGCCGCGACCGCGATCTCGTCGTGGCAGGAGCGGCCTTGGGGCCGATGCCCCGGAAGGCCGGTGTCGGCGGAGGTCATCCGGCGACGGTGACCGGGTCCCCGGCGGTACTCGCGCTGGCGCCTCGGTCGTCGTGGGGGATCAGCACCGATAGCCCGTGCGCACTGGCCCGGTCCAGGGCGATCCGGGAACCGGCCACGGCGACCACTCGGCCTCCGCCGCTGGTGCGCATGACCACCACGAATTCGGCGCCCGGACGCAATCCGAACTGGGCCAACCGACGTCGCTCGGCCGTTGTACCGGCCGAATCAACCGGTGGAGCAGCAAGAATGAGCCGCACCCCGACGGGCGCCATACTCAACGGCACGGGCTGCTCCACGTCTTCATCCTACGGCAGCCGGTTAGGCACCCCTTAGTGATAAAGCCAACGAACTTCGGTCGGCTCGGCCGCGGCGACCGAGCCGACCGGTACGCGTCAGCTCACCGATGGGCGTGGCCGTCGCGGTCGACCGCATCGTCATGGTCGACGGAAACCTGCTCCTTGGCCACCGTCTCGGTCACCTGGCTCTGCTCGGCGAGTGTCTCCTTGCCGAGGCCGACGCGCTCTTTGGCGACCACCGTCTTCTCGACGACCGGGCGCTCCTCGTACAGCGTCACGCTGACCTCGTCCTCGCCGATCACACCAGCGTCCACCTCACCGGGCTGGATCGGCTCGGTCTCCAGGCGCACTTCCTCGCGCTGGACCGGCACCGTGACCGTCTTCTCCTCCGTCACGACGTACTTGCGCAGTCGGACCCGCCCGGTGGCCACCCGCTCGGTGCCGACCCGCAGCTCCTCCTCGTGGCGAACGACGGAATCGGCGCCGGCCATCTCCGCGGTGGCGACGTGGTCAGCGCCCGCATCGTGACCGCGCCCGTGGTTGGCGTACTCGGCCTGCTCGGCTCGCGCCTCTCCGGCGGGTGCCCGGTGGTAGTAGCGGTACAGCTCCTCCTCCTCCTCGGGCGTGATGTGGTGGTCGGCGTCGATGCTCGGGGCACCCTTGACGTGATCCTTGGTGAACGGGACCCGGACCTGAGAATCCGACATCGAGGCGCCATCGAGGGGGATGAAGGACTCCTTCATGCCGAACCACCCGGTCTTGACCGTGACCCAGGTGGGGCGATCGTCGTGGTCATCCAGGTACACCTGCCCGACGTCGCCGATCTTCTCGCCGTCCTCGGCAACGACATGGGCGTGGTGCAGTTCCGCGAGCTGGTCCTGAGTCATGGTGCGATCGAACATGCGAACTCCTCATGGGAAGGGAAGCCGTCAACGGCGGGCAGCACGCAGCGCACACACTGCGCTGGTCTGAGTGAGTCAGGCGTGCCGGGTCGCCTCCGGCTGAGGAGTGCGACCACGCCGCCGAATGGGATAGGGGCGTCGCCGGGCGATCCGCTACCGGAGCACAGCCGGTACGACGCCGTGGCCGCCGGCCCCGTGGCTCGGGGCCTGGCGGTGATCATGCTGACAGCCGCTCATTGCCCAGGCGGAGGCCGACTAAACGCGCCGTCTCAAAAAGTCCCGGCATCGCTGAAGCCGTGGAGGTTCCGGTCAGCCGGGTACAGCCGGGGGCACCCGGTCACTGCGTGCGGTCGGGCCTCGTGAGCAAGCCCCGGCGGTCAGTCCGTCGAACGCTGCTGCCGGGCCGCGATCCGAGCCGCGTGGTCGGCGCGGTCCAGCTCGGTGGCCTCCTCCAGGGTGGGGGCGGTGCCTCCCAGGCGTACCGGCAGGTACTTGCGGTCGTCCCCGGTCAGCGGCTCGTACTCGTCCTGGGCCCGGTGCAGCATCTGGGCCATCCGCTCGCGGAGCAGCTGGTTGGCGGCGTCGGCATCCTCGGTCTTGCCGATCAGCAGGGGTTCTCCGACCGTCACCGTGATCGGCACGTTGGTGCGGCCCAGGCGTTTGGGGTGGCCTTTGGTCCAGACCCGCTGACTACCCCAGATGACCACGGGGATGATCGGTACGCCGGCCGCCATCGCCATCCGCACGGCCCCCGACTTGAACTCCTTGATCTCGAAGGACCGCGAGATCGTGGCTTCGGGGAAGACGCCGACCAGCTCACCGGCCTTCAGTGCTCGCAGCGCCTCGCGCAGGGACGCCGACCCGGCCGCCCGGTCGACGGCGATGTGTTTCATCCCCCGCATGAGCGGACCGCTCACGGGATGGTGGAAGACCGCTTCCTTGGCCATGAAGCGCACCCGTCGCCCGGCGGGCAGGCAGGCCAGGCCGGCGTACGTGAAGTCCATGTACCCGATGTGGTTGATGGCCAGCACGGCGCCCCCGGTGCGTGGGATGTGCTCCGAGCCGGTGATGGTGAACTTCAGGCCCTGCAGCGCGAACAAGGAACGGGCGAACCCGATGATCGGCACGTACACCGGGTCTTCACGCAGGTCGTCGCGCAGGTCTTTCAGTAGCCCCATGACCGCAACGCTAGCGCGACATGGCAGGAACACGGGCGGCGGTCGCATGGGCGAGGGCGGCTCGCTGCCGGGAACAGCGCTACCCCGTACGACCGCTGGAGCGGCCGGCCGATGACATCGTCGCAGGTCACAGCCTTATCGTGTTATGCCAACGGCGCTGAGGGGTAGCGGTGTGTACGGCTGGCCCCGGTCAGGACCCCGGATGAGCGCGCCGGCGCAACGCCCGGTAGCGATCCCGCAGCTCGGCACCGATCTCGTCGCCCGCGCCGGGGTACTCGGCCAGCATCCGCACCTCCCACGTCGGAGGTTCGGCCGCGCCGCTGAAAACCCAGGCGGCCTGCCGGGCGGCACCGAGGGCGACGTACTCCCCCGGTGAGGGCACGGCGACGTCCACGCCGAAGACGATGGGCGCGATCTGCCGCACGGCGCGGCTGTTGGCGCCACCGCCGACCAGGAGCACCCGGCGTACCGGGGCGCCGAGTTCCCGCAACCGGTCGACGCCGTCGGCAAGATTGCAGAGCATCCCCTCCACGGCCGCCCGGGCCAGGTTCTCGGGGGTGGCGTTCGAGCGGTTCAGGCCGCTCAACGTCCCGGTGGCCTGCGGCAGGTCCGGGGTCCGCTCACCATCCAGGTACGGCAGCAGGGTCAGCCCGTCGGCGCCGGGCGCCGCGGCCAGGGCCAGCCGGTCCAGCTCGGCCAGGTCGACGCGGAGCAGGTCGGCAGCGGCGACCAGCACCCGCGCGGCGTTCAGCGTGCACATCAGCGGCAGGTACCGGCCGGTCGCATCGGCGAAACCCTGCAACGCCCCCTGGACGTCGGGCACCGGCTGCTCGGTCAGTGCGAACACCGTCCCGCTGGTGCCCAAGGAGACCACGACATCCCCGGGGCGCAACCCCAGGCCGAGCGCGGCACCCATGTTGTCGCCGGTCCCGGGGCCCACGACGATGCCGCCTACGGTGGTCCCCGCCGGCTCCGCCGGGCCGAGCACGTCGGGAACCCCGCAGACCCGGCCGAGGGCGAGCTCGATGAGGTCGGGGCGGTAGGCCCCGGTGCGTGCGCTGAAGTAGCCGGTTCCCGAGGCGTCCCCGCGGTCGGTGGTCCAGCGCTCGGGGCGGGCCGCGCCGTCGGCCACGATCCGTCCGGTCAGCCAATCATGTGGCAACACGATGTCACATACCCGGGCGGCGATGTCGGGTTCGGCGTCGGCCAGCCAGCGCAGCTTGGCCACGGTGATCGCAGCCACCGGCACCAGGCCGACCGCCTCGACCCAGGCGATCGCTCCGCCGAGCTCGTCGACCAGAGCCGCCGCCTGCGGCGCCGACCGTACGTCGTTCCACAACAGGGCCTCCCGCAGCACCCCACCCTCGGCGTCCAGGGCCACCATGCCGTGCTGCTGGCCTCCAACCGACAGCGCGCGCACGCCGTCCAGGAGCCCATTGCGGGTGGCCTCCTGCCAGGCCTGCCACCAGCGCTGCGGGTCGACGCTCGTGGCGTCCGGGTGGGCCGCTCGGCCTTGACGCAGCACATCACCGGTGTCGGCGTCGCAGACCACGACCTTCGTCGACTGGGTGGAGGAGTCCACCCCGGCGACGAGCCCGGCGGTCATGGGCGACTCCCATCGATCGGGACGACACTGCCTGGCAGCTCGTCGAACACGATGCAGACCTTGCCGCTCTGCCCGGCGGCGGCTACCTCGTAGGCCTGCGCGGCCTGGGCCAGCGGGTACCGGTGGGTGACGATGCACTCGGGGTGTAGGTTCCAGCGCACCAGGTTCGCCAGCAACTCCTCGGTATGGAGCACCGAGGTGACCCACGAGCCGTACAGCGTGATCTGCTTGTGGATGAGCAGGTCGGATACGGCGAACTCCACGGAGCCGCCCTCGCCGACGAAGACGCACCGCCCCCACGCCCGGGTGTTGCGCAGCGCGGCGTGCCGCGCCTGGGCATTCCCGGAGCAGTCGACCGCCACCTCGCACCCGGCCCCGGTGACGTGGGCGACCCGCTCGTCGAGCCCTTCCGGGGGGACCGCGTGGTGCACCAACCCCAGTTCCAGCGCTGCCGTGCGGCGAGCTTGGGAGATGTCGCTGCCGATGATCGGCCCCGCGCCCATGGCCTTGGCCAGCATCGCCACCGCGAGCCCCACCGGGCCCAGACCGGTGATCAGCACGCGGTCACGGCCGCTGACACCGACCCGCACCAGGGGCTCGTACGCCGTACCGAATCCGCACGAGACCAGCGCCCCGTCGACGTAACTGAGCTCCTCGGGCAGCAGCACGCAGGTGGCCTCCTCGGTCAGCAGGTACTCGGCATGCCCACCGTCCCGCTGCCAGCCGTGGGCCTGACGGAACGGGCTGTGGCAGGCCACGTGGTACCCGCGCCGGCAGTCCTCGCACATCCCACATCCCACGATGTGGTAGACGACCACCCGATCGCCGACGGCCAACCGCCGGGTGCCCTCCCCCAAGGCCACCACCTGGCCGCAGGGCTCGTGGCCCGCGGCGACCCCCTGGTAGGCCTCGGCGCCGTGGCCGAGGTGCTCGCGGTAGATCGCCCTGATGTCGCTCCCGCAGATCGAGGACGCCTTCATCCGCAGCAGGACCTGCCCGGGTCCGGGCCGCGGCACCGGCAACGTGACGTGCTCGACCGTGCTGTCACCCGGCAGCCGCACGGCCGCCATTTGCGTCGGGAGGGCCGTCATGGCTGGGTGTCACTGTCGCCCAGGCATGCGGTGACGGTGGCGCGCGCCCCGGTGGTGTGCAGTGCGTCCAGCCACCGCCGGTACGACGTCACGAATCTCTGGTCGTCCACGAGATCCCCGAAGAAGTCCGGCATCCGTAGAAAAGCCAGAGGGTCGGCGCCCGGGCGGACTTGCTCGGCGGCTTGCGCCATCACCCGGGCCTTGGCCCGGTCCACCACGTCGATCGGGTTGCCCTGCTCGTCCACGCCCTCGGCGTACCGGGCCCAGCCGGCCACCGTGAGCGCCGAGCACTCGATGTCCCCGCCCGAGGCCAGGTTGTGCTTGATGACCGGCACAAGCCACTTGGGGATCCGGTCGGAGGACTCGGCGCACAGCCGGGCCAGGGTGTCCCGGACGGCCGGGTTGGCGAACCGCTCGATCAACTGATGGCGGTAGCGGTCCAGGTCCATCCCGGGCACCGCCGGCAACGTCGGGGTGCCTTCGCGCGCCATGTACCGCAGCAGGAAGGCCACGAACAGCCGGTCGGTGCACACCTCGTGGGCGTACCGGTACCCCGACAGGAACCCGACGTAACACAGCGCCTGGTGGCTGCAGTTGAGGAGCCGCAGTTTCATCAACTCATACGGCACCACGTCGCTCACCAGTTGGGCGCCGGCCTCCTCCCACGGCGGGCGGCCCGCCGGGAAGTGGTCCTCGATGACCCACTGCTCGAACGGTTCGCAGACCACCGGCCAGGCGTCCTCGATCCCGAGCTCGGACACCAGCTCGCGGTCGCTGTCGGCCGTCACCGGGGTGATCCGGTCGACCATCGCGTTCGGGAAGGCGACATTCGCCTCGATCCAGGCCGCCAGCTCGGGATCCTTGAGGCGGGCGTAGGCCCCGAGCATGGCGCGGGTGACGTCCCCGTTGCCGGGCAGGTTGTCACACGACTGCACGGTGAAGGACGGGATCCCCCGCTCGCGCCGCAGCCCCAGGGCGGCGGTGATCATGCCGAACACGGTCCGCGGCACGGCACCCTCGGCCAGGTCGGCGACCACGTCCGGGTCGTCGGCCCGGAACTCTCCGGTGACCTGGTCAACCAGATAGCCGCCCTCGGTGATGGTCAGCGAGACGATCCGCACGCCCGGATCGGCCATCCGTTCGATGACCGCCGTTGGGTCGTCGGGAGCGAACATCAGCTGGACCAGTGACCCGATCACCCGCGGCTCGAGCCGGCCGTCGGGGTGCTTGAGGACCAGCGTGTACAGCCCGTCCTGGGCCGTCAGCACCTCGACGATCCGGCGATCGTGCGGGAGGGCCCCAACTCCGCAGATCGCCCAGTCGGCCGCCTGCCCCGCGTTCATCAACCGGTCCAGGTACATCGCCTGGTGGGCCCGGAAGAACCCGCCCACCCCGAAGTGGACAATCCCCACGCTCAGGCGGCGACGGTCGTACGACGGCCGCGACAGGTGGGCGATCGGTGGGGGGCAGTCGTCGAGCAGGAGTTGGTTCAACGGAAGGCTCATGGTTCACCTGGTTTCGCACGGTCGGCAGGCGAGGAGGTTCCTCGAACCTAACCCCGCCCGCAGCGCTGGTGAAGCTCTGTCCAGTGACTTGCGCACAACCTGGGGAAACGCCCGGGATAACGATTACAGTTCAACCCTTGACCCGCCGACCCCGCGGGACTTGCATAATCCCTACCGTCCGCCGACCCCAGGACAGGACTGCCATGGACCGCCCCCCGCGCATGCGTGACGTCGCCGAACGCGCCGGCGTCAGCGTGGCCACGGTGTCGCGGGTGGTCAACGAGAAGACGGTGGACGCCGAGCTCAGGCGGCGCGTTGAAGCGGCCATCGAGGAGGTCGGCTACCGGCCGAACTCGGCGGCCCGATCACTGCGCCGGGGCCACGACAACGTCATCGGGGTCATCGTCGATGATCTGGCCAACCCGTTCATCGGCCAGGTCATCACCGCCATCGAACAACTGGCCCGGCAGCAGGACCTGTTCCTGCTCGCGGGGTCGGCCGGCCCCGGCCGGGACGAAGCCGTGGTCCGGGCGATGGCCGAACGCCACGTCGCCGGGATCCTGCTGGTCCCCTCCGACCCCGACCAGTCCTACCTGGAGAGCATCAGCGCCTCGACACCGGTGGTCGTCCTCGACCGGCTCTACGACGGGATGACCGAGCTCGGCATCGACTCGGTCACCGTCGACAATTACGAGGGTGGCGCAATGGCCGCGCGGGCGCTGACCGCCCATGGCCATCGCGATGTCATGTTCGTCGGCTGCGACTCCGGCCTGCCCACCGTGGGTGAGCGCTTTCGCGGATTCGTCGCCGGCCTGGCCGAGGCGGGTATCGACCTGCCGTCCGAGCGCGTCTGCTGGGTGGGACGCGACCCCGGCATCGGCACAGTCGCCGATGCCGTCGTGGACGCGATCGACGGACGCCCCCACCCCAGCGCCGTGTTCGCCTCGGCGGCTCGCACCACGAACGGCCTCATGCATTCATGGCACCGCATCGGCTGCCCGCCGATGGGGCTCATCGGCTTCGACGACACCACGTTGAGCCGGCTTCCCTGGCGGCCACTGACGGTCGTCAACCAGGACCCGCGCGCCATGGGCGAGATGGCGACCCAGGTCTTGCTGGACCGCCTGGCGACCCCCGGCGTACCGGCACAACACCGGCAGATTCCCCTCGCACTCATCGACCGTGGCTCGGCGAACGGATTCGCCGGTGCGGCCACGGGCGATCAGCACTGACTCCACTGTTCGTCACAGGAAGGCAGACACACATGGGTACGTCTCGTAGGACCGCATTCATGGCGGGAGCCCTCGCCACCGGAGTTGGCCTCGCGGCCTGTTCCGGCGCCGGCGCCGGCGGCGGCGGGGGTGGTGGCACCGCAGGCGGCGAGAAGTCGATCAACGTCATCATGGTCAACAA
Source organism: Austwickia sp. (assembly GCA_016711265.1). Taxonomy (GTDB): domain Bacteria; phylum Actinomycetota; class Actinomycetes; order Actinomycetales; family Dermatophilaceae; genus JADJTI01. The sequence continues at coordinate 494,211 of JADJTI010000001.1, forward strand.
CCCCCAGATGGAAGACCTGCGGGCGTTGACCGCCGACTCCTTCACCAAGGACACCGGCATCAAGGTGAATTTCACCGTGATGCCTGAGAACGACGTCCGGGACAAGATCGGGCAGGAGTTCGCCCAGCAGGCCGGCCAGTACGACGTGGCCACGATCTCGAACTACGAGGTCTCCTTCTTCAGCAAGAACACCTGGCTCGCCGACCTCGGCGAGAAGGCCAAGGCCGACGCGGCGTTCGACCTCGAGGACGTCTTCCCGGCGATGCGGGACTCGGTCTCCTCCGACGGCAAGCTGTACGCGATGCCGTTCTACGGCGAGTCCAGCTTCCTGATGTACCGCAAGGACGTGATGGCGGCCAAGAACCTCACCGTTCCGGCCAACCCCACCTGGGCCCAGGTGGCCGACCTTGCCGCCAAGGCGGACAATGCGCAGCCCGGCATGCGCGGCATCTGCCTGCGCGGCCAGCCCGGCTGGGGTCAGGTCTTCGCGCCGTTGACCACCGTGGTCAACACCTTCGGCGGCACCTGGTTCGACAAGGACTGGAACGCCAAGGTCAACGCACCGGAGTTCAAGGAGGCCGTGACCTTCTACACCAACCTGGTCAAGGCGCACGGTGAGCCGGGTGCGGCCCAGGCCGGGTTCACCGAGTGCCTCAACTACATGACCCAGGGCAAGGTGGCCATGTGGTACGACGCCACCTCCGCCGCGAACAGCCTCGAAGCCGACAAGTCGCCGGTCAAGGGCAAGCTGGGGTACGCCCAGGCCCCCGTCAACAAGACCAAGGCCTCGGGCTGGCTGTACACCTGGGCCTGGGGCGTCCAGAACGCCAGCAAGAAGCAGGACCTGGCGTGGCAGTTCATCTCGTGGGCCTCGAGCAAGAAGTACGAGGAGCTGGTGGCCGGCAAGCTCGGCTGGGCCAAGGTGCCCTCGGGCAAGCGCGCCTCGACGTACGCCAACCCGGCCTTCCAGAAGGCGGCGCCGTTCTACCAGGCTGAGGAAGAGGCTCTCAAGAACGCTGACCCGAAGAACCCGGGCCTGCAGGAGCGGCCGTACACCGGCATCCAGTTCGCCGGCATCTCCGAGTTCTCCGACCTGGGGACCAAGGTCTCCCAGTACGTCAGTGCCGTCATCGCGGGCAAGATGACCGTCGATGAGGCCCTGACCAAGGGCCAGGCGGACGCCGAGAAGGTATCGGCCAAGCGCAAGCAGGGCTGACCCGCTCGCCTCCCATCCGGCCGGTTCACCCCCGGTCCGGTGCCCTACGCGCACCGGACCGGGGGCGGCCTACCCCTGCCCTCGCTGCCCAAGGAGCACCCGTGACCACAGCAACCAAGGTGCCGCTGACTCCCGAACAGAAGGCGGTGGCCAAGAAGCGCGCGCGGTCCCGCCGGCTGCCACTGCTACCGGCCCTGATCTTCCTCATCATCGTCACCCAGATCCCGTTCCTCACCACGGTCGGGATCTCGCTGATGGACTGGAACAGCCTCAATCCCGACCTGCGCAAATTCGTCGGACTGTCGAACTACGCGCATGTCTTCCAGGACGCCGACCTGCGCCAGTCGGTCCTGACGACGGTGCAGATGACGGTGGTCGTCGTCCTGGTGTCGGTGCTCCTCGGCCTGGGCTTGGCGCTGCTGCTCGATCATCAGTTCTTCGGTCGCGGCCTGGTGCGCACGATGCTGATCGCGCCGTTCCTCGTGGTGCCCGTGGCCGCCGCGCTGGTGTGGAAGCACGCCCTGCTCAACCCGGCGTACGGTCTGTTGAACGGCGTCCTGACCTGGATCTGGGGGCTGTTCGGGTCGACGAATCCGCCGCAACCCGAATGGTTGTCGGACTTCCCGCTGTGGGCGGTCGAGGCGTCCCTGATCTGGCAGTGGACCCCGTTCATGATGCTGATCATCTTGGCCGGTCTGCAGAGCCGGCCGCTGGACGTCTTCGAGGCGGCCTCCATCGACGGGGCGTCCGGCTGGCAGACCTTCCGCTTCATCACGCTGCCGCACCTGCGGCGATACCTGGAGCTGGCGTCGCTGTTGGGGATCATCTACATCATCCAGAACTTCGATGCCGTATTCACCCTCACCTCGGGCGGGCTGGGCACGGCCAACCTGCCGTACTCGGTCTACCAGACCTTCTACCAGGCTCACGAGTACGGCCTGGCCTCGGCCGCCGGGGTGGTCGTGGTGATCGCCTCCCAGCTGGTGGCGATCCTGGTGCTGCGTTCGGTCTCCACATTGTTGAAGGAGGAGGGCCGATGAGCGCTCCCGCTGTTCAGGCACCTGCAGCCGGTACGCCGGCCGACGCGGGTTCCCACCGCAACGTCCACCTGCGTGCCAAGCGGCGCCGCACCCTGCTGATCGGCCTGGTCGCCTGGCTGTGCGCGCTGGTGATGTTCTCGCCGGTGTTCTGGATGATGCTGACCTCGTTCCACAGCGAGGTCGACGCTGCCACCAACCCGCCGTCGCTGCTGGCCCCGCTGACCCTGGACGGGTACCGGCAGTTCTTCGGTCAGGACTCCGGGGTCAACGCGATCCCGCCGCTGATCAACTCGGCCATGGCCTCGGTGATCTCCACGGTGTTCGTGCTGTTCCTGGCGGTGCCTGCGGCGTACGCGCTGGCCATCAAACCGGTGCAGCGGTGGTCGGACGTGATGTTCTTCTTCCTGACCACCAAGATGATGCCGATCGTGGCCGCGTTGCTGCCGCTGTACCTGTTCGCGCAGTACCTGGGCATGCTCGACAACATCTGGTACCTGATCATCCTGTACACCTCGATGAACCTGCCGATCGCGGTCTGGATGATGCGTTCGTTCCTGGCCGAGGTGCCGGTGGAGATGATGGAGGCGGCCCAGATCGACGGGGCCAACCTGCCGACGATCCTGCGCCACGTGATCGCGCCGGTCGCCATGCCCGGGATCGCCGCCACCGCGCTGATCTGCTTCATCTTCAGCTGGAACGAGTTGCTGCTGGCCCGGGTGATCACCGGGGTGGTCTCGGGTACGGCGCCGGTGTTCCTGACCGGGTTCGTCACCTCCCAGGGACTCTTCCTGGCCAAGGTGTGCGCTGCGGCCACGGCGATTTCGCTGCCGGTGCTGGCCGCCGGGTTCGCCGCCCAGGACAAGCTGGTCCAGGGTCTGTCGATGGGTGCCGTCAAATAATGGGGCGGTCCTGGCTACCCTGTGGGCCATGAACCTCGATCGCCCCATCGCCCCCGATCCCTACTCGCTGCTGCCCGCCGTACCCTCACTCACCGTGACCAGCGCGGATTTCGCCGACGGCGAGCCGTTGCCCGAGGCGCAGGCCTACGGCGGCGGCAACACCTCCCCGGCGTTGTCCTGGTCCGGTGCCCCCGAAGGAACCTGCGGGTACGCCGTGAGCTGCTTCGATCCGGACGCCCCCACCCCCTCGGGCTTCTGGCACTGGTTCGTCGTCGGGCTGCCCGCAAGCGTCACCGAACTCCCGGCGGGCGCGGGAATGATCGGCGGGGGCACCCTGCCCGAGGGTGCCGTGGTGCTGCGCAACGACTTCGGCACCCGGGACTACGGCGGCGCGGCCCCGCCGGCCGGCGACCGACCGCACCGGTACCAGTTCGTGGTCCAGGCGCTGGACACCGACAGCCTCGGCCTGTCCCCCGAGGACCCGCCGGCCAAGGGTTCGTTCGTGCTGCTCGGTCATGTGCTGGCGCGTGGCATGGTCACCGGGACCTACCAGGTCTGAGGACCCGGCGGCCGACCCGGCTCAGCGGCCGGTGCGCAGGGCCCAGGCGGCCACCGCGCCGGCCGCGGCCACGTTCAGGGAGTCCACGCCCCCGGACATCGGGATCCGGACCACCAGGTCCGCGGCGGCGACGGTCTGCCGCGCCAACCCGTCCCCTTCGGCCCCCAGGACGAGCGCGAGCCGTTCCGTCGGACGGGCGGCCAGCTCCTCCAGGGTCACGGCGTCCTGGTCCAGTGCCAGGGCGGCCACCGTGAAGCCCGCGGCCTGCAGGTCGGCGACGGCGGCTGGCCACGGCCCGGTCCGGGTCCACGGGACCTGGAAGACCGTGCCCATCGACACCCGGACGCTGCGCCGATACAGCGGATCCGCGCACCGGGGGGTGACCAGTACGGCGTCCATCCCCAGTCCGGCGACGCTGCGGAACACGGCACCGACGTTGGTGTGATCGACGATGTCCTCCAGGACGACGACCCGCCGGGCCGGGTGCAGGACGTCGTGCAGCGCGACCGGCTCCGGGCGGTGCATTGAGGCGATCGCCCCGCGGTGCAGGTGGAAACCGGTCAGCGCTTCGATGACCGGATGGTCGGCGACGTAGACCGGCACGTTGTGTTCGGCCATCAGCGCGACGAGGTCTGCGAGTTCGTCGAGCCAGCGCGGGGCCAGCAACAGCGAGCGCGGCCGGTGGCCTGCGGCCAGCGCGCGGCGGATGACCTTGGCGCTCTCGGCCAGGTACAGCCCGTGGGCGGGTTCGGTCCGGGTGCGCAGCGCCATGTCCGTGAGCTGCAGATAGTCGGCTACCCGCGGGTCCTGGGGATCGGTGATGAGGATGCTCACCCGAAGACCGTGAGCTTGGCGATGGCAATCAGACCCACCGTGATGATGACGCCACGCAGCACCGGGGACGGCAGGCGGCGGCCCACTCCGGCACCGATGAAGCCGCCCATCAGGCTCCCCACGCCGATCAGGCCGGCGGCGGCCCAGTCGATCTGCGACCAGCGCAGGCTGATGAACACCACGGCGGCGACCAGGTTGACGATCGGGACCAGGACGTTCTTGATGGCCGTCAGGCTCTGCAGGGAGATCGGCATCAGCATGGTCAAGAAGCCCATCATGATGACTCCCTGGGCGGCACCGAAGTACCCGCCGTACACCCCGCTGCCCAGCACCGCCAGCGGCAGCAGCGCACGGCGCAGGCTGCTCTCCTGCTCGGCGTGCCGGGCGCGGGCAGCGGCCTGCAGCCGGGGTCCGAAGATCACCAGCAGCACCCCGAGCCCGATGAGCGCGGGGACGACCGCGTCGAAAACCGAGGAGGGCAGCACCAGCAGGAGCAGCGCCCCGGTGAGCCCGCCGGCCACCGACAGCGGCACCAGACGTCGTACCACCGCGCCGTAGCCGGCCAGTTCCCGGCGATACCCGTACACCCCGGACAGCCCCCCGGGCAGCAGGCCGACGTTGTTCGACATGTTGGCGACCAACGGGGGGTAGCCGAAGAACAGCAACGTCGGGAAGGTGATCAGCGTCCCCGACCCGACGATGGTGTTGATCGTGCCCGCGCCGACACCGGCCAGCATGATCAGGAACGCTTCCAGGATCGACACAGCGTCACTGTAGTGCGCGGCCGGGAAGTGTCCGGCCGGGAAGGGTCAGCGCGGCGGCAGTTCCACCGGAGCTGCGGGGCCGCCGTCCTGGGGGTCGGCCGGGCTGATCACCGGCGGGACCGGCGCCGTCGGGACGCGGGTCTGGGCACCTGCCGTTCGGGTGACGTGTTTGCTGGCGCCCTCGACCTCGGCCACGGTGCGCGCGGCCTCGTCGCGGGCCTGTGCCAGGGCTTCCTGGGGATCCTGAAGGACGGTGTCCTCGAAGACCCCTCGGGTCCCGGGTCCCTCCGGGGGCGTCCAGGGCTCGTCCGTCTCGGCCCAGTCGCCGGCTTCGGCCTTGGGACCGAACGCCGCGCCGATGCCCTTGAGAGCCTCCGTCAGCTCGCTGGGAATCACCCAGAGTTTATTGGAGTCTCCGCGAGCCAGCTGCGGGAGGATCTGCAAGTACTGGTAGGCGAGCAGCTTCTGGTCCGGCTTGCCTCGGTGAATCGCCTCGAACACCTGCCCGATCGCCCGGGCCTGGCCCTGCGCCTCCAGGATGCGGGCTTGCGCCGAACCCTCGGCCCGCAGGATCTGAGACTGCTTATCCCCTTCGGCGGTCAGGATCGCGGACTGCTTGACGCCCTCGGCGGTCAGGATGGCGGCGCGCCGGTCGCGCTCGGCGCGCATCTGCTTCTCCATCGAGTCCTGCACCGAGTGCGGCGGGTCGATCGCCTTCAGCTCGACCCGGGACACCCGGATCCCCCACTTGCCGGTCGCCTCGTCCAGCACCCCACGCAGTTGGCCGTTGATCTGGTCCCGGCTGGTCAGGGTCTGCTCGAGGTCCATCGAGCCGATGACGTTACGCAGCGTGGTGACGGTGAGTTGCTCGATGCCCTGGATGAAGTTGGCGATCTCATAGACGGCCGACTTGGCGTCGGTGACCGCGTAATAGATGACGGTGTCGATGTTCACGACCAGGTTGTCGGAGGTGATCACCGGTTGCGGCGGGAACGATACGACCTGTTCACGAAGGTCGATATTGGCTCGCACCTTGTCCACGAAGGGGACCAGCAGGTGGATGCCACCATCGAGGGTGCGTGCGTAGCGGCCGAGTCGCTCGATGATGAGCGAGGTCTGCTGCGGGACGATCCGGACGGCCTGGAACAGGACGACGACCGCGAAGGCCAGGAGGAAGAGAAGGAATATCAGCGTCGCATCGAACATGGGCGTTCTCCCCGAGCTCAGATAAGGTCCTGCGCCGGTGGCGGCAGGCTGACGATGGCGGTGGCGCCGTCGATGGCGTCCACCCGGACGGTTCGGCCGGCCTCGATCGGGCCATCCCCCGCGGCCACCCGGGCGCTCCAGGTGTCTCCCCCGATCTTGACGCGGCCGTCGTTGACGGTGACCGACTCCAGCACGACGGCGCTGGCGCCGATGTGCGCCGCCGTCCCGAGGATGGGCGGATCCGAGCCGAGCATCCGGGCCGCCATTTTCGGACGGACCAGGCCCAGCAGGGCGACGGAGACGATCACGGCGGCGGCGATCTGCCAGCTCAGACCCAGCCCGAAGGCGGAGGTCACGGCCCCGGCCACGGCGCCACCGGCGAGCATGAGGAAGATGAAGTCCACGGTCGCCGCTTCCACGGCCCCTAGCGTCAACGCCACGGCCAACCACACGGCCCACGAGTTGTCCTCAAACCACGAGATCGTCGCCACCCCCTTTGATGATCCGCTATCTGCAGGACGAACCGGCCGGCCGACTGGTTCCGTCACCGGTTAGCGCGCCCGGGCGCTCCAGCGCTGACCGTGGCGCTCCAGCTCCAACGGCAACCCGAAGGTCCGTTCCAGGTTAGCCGTGGTGAGCGTGATCTCCAGCGGTCCAGCGGCCACCACCGAGCCCTCCCGGAGCAGCAACACATCGGTGAACCCCGCCGGGATCTCCTCGACGTGGTGGGTGACCATCACCAGCGCCGGCGCGTCGAGGTCCAGGGCCAGCTCCCCGAGCCGGCTCACCAGGTCCTCCCGGCCGCCCAGGTCGAGTCCGGCGGCCGGCTCATCGAGCAGCATGAGCTCCGGGTCGGTCATCAACGCGCGGGCGATCTGGACCCGCTTGCGCTCGCCCTCACTCAGGGTCCCGAAGGTCCGGTCCGCAAGGTGTCCGGCCCCCAGCGCCGTGAGCAGTTCCTGTGCCCGCGACTCATCCATCGCGTCGTACCGTTCCCGCCACCGGCCGACGACGGCGTACGAGGCGGTCATCACGACGTCGCGCACCTTCTCCGACCCGGGGATCCGCTCGGCGATGGCCGCGCTGGCCATCCCGATCCGGGGGCGCAGTTCGAAGACGTCCACAGCGCCCAGCACCTCACCGAGGACCCCGGCTACCCCCCGGGTGGGGTGGATCCGGGCGGCAGCCAGCTGCAGCAGGGTCGTCTTGCCCGCACCGTTGGGGCCCAGGACGACCCACCGCTCGCCCTCTTCGACCTCCCAGTTCACCTCGCGCAGCAAGGTCGTGCCGCCGCGGATCACGCTGACGCCGGCGAACTCCAAGACGTCACTCATGCCCCCGACCCTAGGGCACGAACCCGCGCCCGCCGGTCCCGTGCCCGGGGCTCGCCGGACACCCGACGGTCCGGTCCACCGGGCACCTACGATGTGAGGGTGTCGTCACTCCCGGTTTCGGTTCGCGTTGCCCTCTGGGCGACCGCCGCTTACCAGGGACGGGTTGATTTCTCGCGAGTGATGGCGCTAGCCGCCCCCGACGTGCCTTGCCACGGCGGGCGGCTGGACTGCCTGCGGATCTGGCGCAGCATGGGTGAGCAGGCGATCCTCGTCGCTTTGCCGCGTCCCGGTGACACAACGACGATGCCCCGGGGTTCGGCGGAGTTCGTCGACGCGGCCACCGATGCCGGGGAATGCGTGTACGTCGCGGGCATGGGTGCCGCTCTGGTACCCCGGTGGGGGTACGCCGGTGGGCCGGGTGAGCGCAGCCAGATGCTCACCTGGGAGCTGCACGACTGCGAACCGGTGCCCGTTCACCGCCTCGACAGCTTGTCGCTGCGTGAGATCGACACCACCCTGCGGCTGGAGTTGAGCGCGGCCATCGCCGACCTGGAGGCCCTGCACGCCCACCCGTGGGCCGGGCGGGGGCTGCGGGAACTGGCCGATGCCCGGATGGGCGCCGAGACCGGTGGCACGCTGGGGCTCCCGGACGGTCTGCCACCCCGGGCGCTGCGGTCCATCGCCCTGGCAAGCACCCTGGCCACCGTCGCGGACCTCGGCCTGGAGCAGCTCCCAGACGCGCCGAGCCTGGCGGTGACTGCGGCCCGCGCCGACCGACTCCGCCGGCTGCAGGCGGTGGCCGACACCAGCCTGGCCGATGCGACCTGTGTTGCGGCGATGTCGATGGCCGGGTGGCGCAGCCGGATCAACGACTGAGCACGCTGCGGTAGACCTCCAGGGTCTGGTCGCCGATGGAAGTCCAGGAGAACTGTTCCACCGCGCGCCGCCGGCCGGCCACGCCGTACTCCCTCGCCCGGGCACGGTCACGGACCGCCTCGGTCAACGTCGCGGCCAGGTCGTCGACGAACTTCTGCGGATCGACCGGGGTGCCGGTGCCGTCGCTGACCTGCTCGATGTCCACCAGCCAGCCGGTCTCCCCCGGCACCACGACCTCCGGGATACCGCCGGTGCGGGTGGCCACCACGGCCACCTCGCAGGCCATCGCCTCGAGGTTGACGATGCCCAGCGGTTCGTACACCGACGGGCAGACGAAGACGGTGGCGCTGGACAGCAGCGCGACCACCTGCGGGCGCGGCAGCATCTCGGCGATCCAGAAGACCCCCTGCCGCGTGGCCCGCAGCTCCTCGATGAGGGTCTCGACCTCGTTCCTAATCTCCGGGGTGTCGGGGGCGCCGGCGCACAACACGAGTTGCACGTTCGGCGGCAGCTGGGTGCAGGCCCGCAGCAGATAGGGCAGGCCCTTCTGCCGGGTGATCCGGCCGACGAACATCACCGAGGGGGAGTCGGGGTCGATGCCGAAGCTGGTGACGACGTCCCGCGCGCCGCCGGAGTGGTCGGGCTGCCACAATTGCGCGTCGATGCCGTTGTGCACCACCTTGACCTGCGCGGGGTCGATGTCGGGGTAGCACGCCAGCACGTCGGCGCGCATCCCATGACTGACGGCGATCACGGCGGCGGCCGCCTCGTACGCCGTTTTCTCCACCCAGGAGGACACCCGGTACCCGCCGCCGAGTTGCTCGGCCTTCCACGGCCGCAGCGGCTCCAGGCTGTGCGCCGAGATGACGTGCGGTACGCCGTGCAGCAGCGATGCCAGGTGGCCGGCCATGTTCGCATACCAGGTGTGCGAGTGCACCAGGTCGGCGCCTCCGCAGTCGGCGGCGATGGCCACGTCGACCCCGAGGGTCTGCATGGTCGCGTTGGCGGCGGCCAGCTGCGGCAGGTCCGGGTACCCGGTCGTGCCCGCTTCGGCCACCACCTGGCCGAAGGCTCTGACCTGGGCGTCGATATCTCCTCGCGCGCGCAAGGCCTTGACGAGTTCGACGACGTGGACGCCGGCTCCGCCATAGACGTTCGGGGGGTATTCCTTGGAGAGGATGTCGACTCGCACGATGACGACAGTAGTCCTCGCACCGCCCGAAAACACCTGGTGGCCGACCTCCCGTTGACGCCGGGCGTGGTAGTACGTTGCAGGCATGACGCGCTCATCTCGCTCCCCGAAGGTGCTCGCCATCGTCCTCGCTGGTGGCGAGGGTAAGCGCCTGATGCCGCTGACCCAGGACCGGGCCAAACCGGGGGTCCCGTTCGGCGGTATCTACCGCCTGATCGATTTCGCCTTGAGCAACGTCGTCAATTCCGGCTACCTCAAAGTTGTCGTCCTCACGCAATACAAGAGCCACAGCCTCGACCGACACGTCACCCGCACCTGGCGGATGTCGACCATGTTGGGTAACTACGTCGCTCCCATTCCGGCGCAGCAGCGGATGGGCAAGCAGTGGTACATGGGCAGCGCCGACGCGATCTACCAGAGCCTGAACACCCTCGAGGACGAGCGCCCCGACATCGTGATCGTCGTGGGGGCCGACCACGTCTACCGAATGGACTTCAGCCAGATGGTCGCCCAGCACCGGGAAACCGAGGCGGGCATCACGGTCGCGGCGATCCGTCAACCGATCAGCCTGGCCGACCAGTTCGGCGTCATCGAGGTCGACGACGCAGACGTTCACAAGGTCGGTCGCTGGCGGGAGAAGCCCACCGACGCCAAGGGCCTGCCGGACAACCCCGGTGAGGTCCTGGCCTCCATGGGCAACTACGTCTTCGACGCCGACGTCTTGCGCGACGCGGTGATCAAGGACGCCGACAACGAGGACTCCAAGCACGACATGGGCGGCGACATCGTCCCCTACTTCGTCGACCAGGGCAGCGCTTACGTCTACGACTTCAAGGACAACGTCGTGCCCGGCGCAACCGACCGGGATCGCGCGTACTGGCGCGACGTGGGAACCATCGACTCGTACTACGACGCCCACATGGATCTCATCTCGCTGACGCCCATCTTCAACCTCTACAACTACGACTGGCCGATCTACACGACGTACGAGCGGCCGTATCCGCCGGCGAAATTCGTGCACAACGAGACCGGCCGGATGGGCGAGGCCATCAACTCCGCGGTCTCCCCGGGCGTGGTGATCAGCGGCGCCAAGGTGGAGGGCTCGGTGGTCTCCCCCGGCTCGCACATCCACAGCTACTCCCAGGTCCACGACAGCGTCCTGCTGGACAACGTCTGCATCGGGCGCAACGCCGTGGTCAACCGGGCGATCATCGACAAGAACGTGATCATCGACGACGGCGTGATGATCGGCACCGACGTCGAACACGACCGCGCCCGCGGGCTGTCGGTCTCCGAAGGCGGCATCGTCACGGTCCCCAAGGGGATGCACATCACCCGCTGATCACGCGCTGATCGCCAGCCAACGCTCCGGCCGCTCCGGCGCGCATACCCCCGCCCTAAGGTGGGGGTATGCCTCGTTTCGAGCCTTTCGCAGCCCTGCGGTACGCCCCCGGAACCGATCTCGATGCGGTGATCGCACCGCCGTACGACGTGTTGTCCGATATCGATGTGGACGCGTTGCAGGCCCGCGACGCGCACAACATCGTCCACGTCGACGTGCCCCGGGGTGGGCCGCAGCGGTATACGGCGGCAGCGCGCCGGTTGCAGGACTGGATCGCCGAGGGCGTGCTGGTCGCCGACGAGCAGCCGTCCTTCACGGTGTACCGGATGGGCTTCACCGACGAGAGCGGGGTACGCCGCGCCGTCGCCGGGGTCTTCGGGGCCCTGGAGGTGGTGGATGTCGATGCGGGCGGGGTGTTGCCCCACGAGCGGACCACGAAGAAGGCCTCCACCGACCGGCTGGACCTGACCCGGGCCACGGGATGCAACCTGTCACCGGTCTGGGGTCTGGCGTTGGCCAGCGGCCTGACCGCCGAGCTGCAGGAACCCGGCGAACCGATGGGGTCGCTGCAGGTGGACGGGGTCGAGCACAGCGTCGAGCGGATCGTTGACCCGCAGCGGGTGGCCCGAATCAGCGCCGCAGTGGGCGCGGACGACGTCCTGATCGCGGACGGGCACCACCGGTACGGAATCTCCCGGATCTACCGGGACGAGCAGCGCGGTACGCCGTTGGCGGCGGCTGCCGAACTCACCCTCGCCTTCGTCCAGGAGCTGACCCCCGAGCAGCTGAGCATCGACGCGATTCACCGGCTCTACACCGGCGTCACCCACGAGCAGGTGCGCGCTGACCTGTCCGAGTGCTTCGACCTGGCTCCGGCTCCCCGACCCGACGCCGAACTCCTGCAGAAGATGCGTCAGCGTGGAGCCTTGGCCCTGGTCGGACCGGACGGCAGCGCCCACTACCTGATCCCGAAGCCGCGCGCCTTTGACGGGGTGCGTTCCCTGGATGGGGCCTGGCTGGAGCACGCACTGGCGAACTCAGCCGCGCAGGTGAGCTACCAGCACGGCGTACCGGAGGTGCTCGAGGCACTTCGTGGCGGCGCGGCGCAGGCGGCGGTGTTGATCCGCCCGACCAGCATCACCGAGATCGAGCGCACGGCCCGCGAGGGGCTGCTGATGCCGCCCAAGTCGACGTTCTTCACCCCGAAGCTGCGCACCGGCCTGGTCATCCGGGACCTGCGCCTGGGGTGAGGCTGTCGACTCAGCTCAGGCGCGGCGTTCGGGGCGGTTGCTGAACAGCTGGATCGAACCGACCGGAACGAATCCGCAGTTCAACGCCGCCCGCAACGCGGACGCGTTGCCCGCAGGCGTACACGCGACCACGAGCTCGTTCTCGGGTACGCACGAGAGCGCCTGATGGAAGACGCCGGTGGCCAGCCCACGACCTTGATTCTCGGCGGCCACCGCGACGCTGACCTGACGCAACCCCGCCACGCCCTGGGAGATCACCACGACGTCGGTGTTACCGCTATCCCGGCTGCCGAGAACCTGCAGGTTCTGGCTGGTCCGGCGGACGTGTTCGACCAAGGGGTGCTTGCTCAGTTCCGGGCGGGACACCAGTGCCTGACTGCTTCCGCCGCCGGTGCCCACCCCGAGCATCAGCACCTCCAGGAAGTCGATCCACCCGTTGGCGCCGGCCAGGGCGGACACCACGCTGGGGTGATGGGCCATCCCGAGTCCGTTGACCCCGAGGTCGGCCAGGGTGGCGTCGCTGACGTCGTAGGACACCGCAAGGATGGCATGGCCTGCGAGCGCGATGATCGCCTGGTGCTGCTGGGACCAGGGTGAGACCCGGGTCCAGCCACCGTCGGCCTGTCGGAACTGTCCGGCAGCCACGTCGCGGAGCAGGCGGGCCAGCGGATGGCGGGCCGGAGTCCAGACGCGGTCGTCGATGGTCATCGGCGCCAGGGTCTGGGCGCGGTGTCCGAACACGGGAGGTTCCCCTCGGTAATCCCTTCGCGGGGGAGGACGTGGCGTGAGCCCCGGGCCAGACGGTTCGGTCACTCAACCTGGCCCAGGCTCACCCCTCACATCGGCGATTACCGGCCGCAGTGTAGGGAATCCGTGCACCTGATCGGACGTCCGCCAGGGGGTACCGGCCTGCGCTGGTGCGGTGATCGGCTTACTGCCCCATCGCGTGAACCCCGCCGTCCACGTGGACGATCTCCCCCGTGGTGGCAGGGAACCAGTCCGACAGCAGGGCAGCGCACGCCTTGGCGGCCGGGACCGGGTCCTTCACGTCCCATCCCAGCGGTGCCCGCTCCCCCCAGGCCGCGAACTGGTCGAACTCGGGGATGGCGTTGGCCGCTGCCGTCCGGATCGGCCCCGCGGCGACCAGGTTGCAGCGAATCCCCCGGGCCCCCAGGTCCCGGGCCAGGTACCGATTCGTCGATTCGAAGGCGGCTTTGGCCACTCCCATCCAGTCGTACACCGGCCAGGCGACACTGGCATCCAGGGTCAGTCCGACCACGGCTGAGCCGGCGGGCATGACCGGTAGGCAACCGACGGTCAGCGCCTTCAACGAGTACGCCGAAACGTGCATGGCGACCGCGACGTCCTCCCACGGCGCCCCGAGGAAGTCGAAGGCGCCGGGCGGCGCGTACCCGATGGAGTGCAGCACACCGTCCAGCCGATCGACGTGCTCCCCCACTCGTTCGGCCAGGGTGGCCACGTGATCGGCGTCGGCGACGTCGAGTTCCAGGACCGGTGCCGGGCGCGGGAGCCGGCGCGCGATGGTGGTGGTGATCTTCATGGCCCGCCCGAATGAGGTCAGCACGATCTGCGCGCCCTCCTCCTGGGCGATCCGGGCCACGTGAAAGGCGATCGAGGCGTCGGTCAACACCCCGGTGATGAGCAACGTCTTACCCTCGAGCAGCGGCATTGCCGGGCGATCCTTCCGTCGTGGCTGAGCGTTCGTGCCGGTCGTGCAAGCGGCGTGTGGCCGGTTCGGTCAGTGGCCCATCCCGAGGCCGCCGTCCACCGGTAGCACGGCGCCGTTGACGTAGCCCGCCTCCGGCGAGGCCAGGAATCGTACGGCGGCTGCCACCTCGGCGGTGGCGCCGAACCGCGCGGCGGGAATCGAGGCCAGGTAGAGGTCGCGCCGCTCGGGGGGGAGGTCGGCCGTCATGGCGGTGTCGATGAACCCCGGGGCGACGACATTGGCGGTGATCCGCCGCCCGCCCAGCTCGCGAGCGATCGAGCGGGCCACCCCCACCAGGCCCGCCTTGGAGGCGGCGTAGTTGACCTGACCGGGAGACCCGTACAGCCCGACCACGCTGGAGATGAAGATCATCCGGCCTCGCTTGAGCCGGAGCATGCCGCGGCTGGCCCGGCGGGCACAGCGGATCACCCCGGCGAGGTTGGTCGCGATCACCTCGTCCAGGTCCTCATCACTCATCCGCAGCAGCAACTGGTCCCGGGTGATCCCCGCGTTGGCCACCAGGATCTCGACCGGTCCGCCGAGCAGCTTCTCCGCCGCGTCGAACGCCGCCACGATGGAGGCTGGGTCCTGGACCTCCAGCGGGACGGCGTCCAGGCCTTCGGGGGCCGAGCCGCTGCGGCAGCCAACCACGACGCGGTACCCGGCCGCCCGCAGGTCCGTGGCGATGGCCAGCCCGATCCCCCGGTTGCCGCCGGTGACCAGAGCGGTCCGGCCGAGTGGGGCGTCCGGGGTGGGTGCTGCCGAAGGAGCGGCTGACATGGTCCTCCTCGATGACCGACGCGGGTGCGGGCACTCGATCTCCCGCTCGGCGACAACCCTATGCACTACCCGGGGGTAAGGGGTCGACCGGGCCCACCACGCGTAGGCTGGCGGCGTGTGGCTGAGACCGCGAGGACCCGAGGGC
Source organism: Austwickia sp. (assembly GCA_016711265.1). Taxonomy (GTDB): domain Bacteria; phylum Actinomycetota; class Actinomycetes; order Actinomycetales; family Dermatophilaceae; genus JADJTI01. The sequence continues at coordinate 509,377 of JADJTI010000001.1, forward strand.
ACGGTGCACTCGATCTCCGCGCTGCCCACTTCGCTGCGCGATGACCAGTCCGACCGGATCCGCCATTACGTCATCTCGATGGGCATCCGCACCGCCTGCTTCGTCCTCGCCGGCATGTTCGCGGTCGTGTTCCGATGGACGCCCGGAGTGTGGCTCTGTCTCATCGCCGCGGTCGTTCTGCCCTACCCGGCGGTGGTCCTGGCCAACAATGCCAGCAACAAGAAGTCCCACTTCATCGAACCGGTGACCCCGGTGCGGGAGATCGGCACGGCCGAAGACCAGCAGCGGGGCCCTGGCCCCGGTGAGAGCTGGTAGCGCGACCGCAGGTCAGCCGCCGATCGCGGACATCGGCCTGGTCGGCTGGGTGAAGTCCGGGTCGCCGATCCCGTGCCCACGCGCCTTACGCCACATCTCCCCCCGGATCAGCCGGATCAGGTCGGCATCGCTCGCCCCGTCCCGCATCGGCCCGCGCAGGTCAGCCTCGCCGCGGGCGAACAGGCAGTTGCGCACCATCCCGTCGGCCGTGAGCCGGACCCGATCGCACGCGGCACAGAACGGCGCGGTGACGCTGGCGATGATGCCGACGGTGGCCGGGCCCCCGTCGACGAGGTAGGTTTCGGCGGGCGCGCTGCCGCGACCGGGCACCGGGGTGAGGGTGTGCTGTTCACTCAGGCCGCGCCGTACCTCTTCTGCCGTCACCATCTGCTCACGCGCCCACGAATGCTGGGCGTCCAACGGCATCTGTTCGATGAAACGCAGCTGGTACCCGCGTTCCAGGCACCAGTGCAGCAGATCGAGGCCCTGGTGGTCGTTGACGCCGCGCATCAGGACCGCGTTGACCTTCACCGGATGCAGCCCGGCGGCGTCAGCGGCCGCCAACCCGGAGACGACGTCCTCCCACCGGTCGCGTCGAGTCAGGGCGGCGAACGTCGCCCGGTCCGGGGTGTCCAAGCTGACGTTCACCCGGTCCAGGCCCGCCTCAGCCAACGCCGTTGCCTGGGCGGCCAGTCCGAGTCCGTTGGTCGTCAGGGCGATCGAGGGCCGGGGCTCCAGTGAGGTGATCGCGGCGATCAGTTCGGGCAGTCGCGGGCGCAGCAGCGGCTCGCCGCCGGTCAGCCGGATCTGGGTCACGCCCAGCCCCACGAAGACGGCGAGCACCCGCAGCAGTTCCTCATCGCTGAGCATCTGCGGCTTGGCGAGCCAGGGCAACCCTTCCGCCGGCATGCAGTACGTGCACCGCAGATTGCAGTGGTCGGTCAGCGAGACCCGCAGGTCGGTGGCGATCCGCCCGAAGGTGTCGACGAGGCGGCCCGGGCGTGGGGACTGCGGCCCCGGTACGACGTCAACCGACACGTCCGCGCGGACCTCCTGCTGCCTCCCCTGGTGCCTCGCGCCGTGCTCCTCGCCTGCGTCCGCCATGTCGGCCAGCCTAGACGGGTAGCGTCGAGCACGTGATTCGGCTGCTGCTCACTCGTCGCTGGCTGGGGGCCCTGGCGCTGGCCACGGTGTTCGCGGCGGTCTGCGTGGGCCTGGGCCGCTGGCAGTACGGGCGCCACGAGGAGCGTTCGGCGGACGTGGCCCTCGTGCAGCGCCACTACACGGCCGAGTCGGTGTCGTTGGATTCGGTGCTTCCGGTCGGGGCGACGTTGAGCGAGCAGGCGATCTGGACCCGGACCCGGGTCGTCGGCACCTACCTGCCGCACCACCAACTGTTCGTGCGCAACCGCCCGCAGAACGTCGTCTACGGCTACGAGGTGCTGGTGCCTCTCCAGCTGGCCGACGGGTCGGCGCTGCTGGTCGACCGGGGCTGGGTCAAGAACGCCGAGCGCGCCGACATCCTGCCCGAGGTGCCGGCGGCTCCCGCCGGGCCCGTGGAGGTGACCGGCTGGCTGCGGCGCAGTGAACCGGATCTAGAGCGGGACCTGCCGCGCGGCCAGTTGGCCTCGATCCATGTCGACGGCGCAGCGGCCCAGACCGGACTGCCGTTGCGGGGCGGGTACCTGATCCTGGACCAGGAACGGCCCGAATCGGGCGCGACGCCACCCCGCCCGAAACCCCTGCTGCCGCCGGAGGCCGACACCGGGCCGCACTTCGCCTACGCCCTGCAGTGGTGGCTGGCCTCGCTGGTGGGATACGTCATGGTGGGCGTGTACGCGCGGCGGGAGCTGCGCGATCAGCAGCTCCTGGAGGGCATCCTGGCAGGCCGCCCGGCGCCGGCGACCCGGCCCAAGAAGGTCCGCATCTGGGACGAAGAAGACGCCTGAGCGGCACGGGGTTGGCATGGGAGCATGACGGCATGGATCTGGGCCTACGCGATCGTGTCTACCTTGTCACGGGTGCCTCGGCGGGCCTCGGCCTGGCCAGCGCCACCGCCTTGGTCGCCGACGGCGCCAAGGTCGTCATCTGCTCCCGCCACCAGGAGCGGGTTGACGCTGCGGTGGCCTCCCTGGGTGGGGCCGGCCACGCCTGCGGCCTGGCGCTCGACCTCGCCGACCAAGCGTCCGCGCAGCGGCTCGTGGACACCGCGGCCGACACGTTCGGGCGTCTTGACGGCGCGGTGCTGTCGGTCGGCGGCCCCCCGGCCGGTGGCGTGGGCAGCGTCGAGGACGAGGTCTGGCGGTCGGCGTTCGAGTCGGTCTTCCTCGGGCCGTTGCGGGTCGCCCGGGCCGTGCTCGAGTACGACGACGCCATGGCCGTCACGTTCGTCCTGTCCACCTCGGTGCGGGCGCCGGTGGCCAACCTCGGCATCTCCAACGCCCTGCGACCGGGCCTGGCCGGTGCCGCCAAATCGCTGGCCGACGAGTTCGGGCCGCGTGGGTCACGGGTGCTGGCGGTGTTGCCTGGCCGGATCCTGACCGACCGGATCACCGAGCTGGAGAGCGCCGCGCCCGATCCGGTTGCCTTGCGGGCGTCGGTGACGGCTCAGATCCCGCTGGGCCGGTACGGCGAACCTGCCGAGCTGGGCCGGGTGGCAGCCTTCCTGGTCTCCCCCGCCGCGTCGTACCTGACCGGCTTCGCGGTACCCGTGGACGGCGGGCTGACCCGCTTCTTCTAGAGCGGCCCCTCAGGGGGCGACCGGCTCGGCCCGGAACTGCGTCTCGTACAGGTCGGCGTACAAGCCACCGCGCGCCAGCAGTTCCTCGTGCCGGCCGGACTCGACCACGCGGCCCTCATCGATGACCAGGATCTGGTCGGCCCCGCGGACCGTGGAAAGCCGATGGGCGATCACCAGGGCCGTTCGACCGGCCAGCGCCGTTTCCAGAGCGCGCTGTACGGCGACCTCGGACTCACTGTCCAGGTGTGCGGTCGCCTCGTCGAGGACCACGAGGCCGGGGCCCTTGAGCAACAGGCGCGCGATCGCCAGGCGCTGCTTCTCGCCCCCGGAGAGCCGGTGCCCACGATCGCCGACCACGGTGTCGAGGCCCTCGGGAAGGCGCTGGACGAGGTCCCAGATCTGCGCGGCCCGCAGCGCCTCAATCAGCTCGGCATCGGTGGCGTTCGGGCGGGCGTAGCGCAGGTTCGCAGCGATGGTGTCGTGGAAGAGATGAGCTTCCTGAGTTACCACCCCGACCGTCTCCCTCAGCGAGGACAGTGACAACTTCTTGGCGTCGATGCCGCCCACGCGGACGGTACCGGCACTCGGGTCGTACAGCCGAGCCACCAGACTGGTGATCGTGGTCTTCCCGGCGCCGCTGGGACCCACCAGGGCCACCAGCTCGCCCGGCGCGGCCCGGAAGGACACCTCGCGCAGCACCGGGGCACCCGCGGCCCGGTCGCCGACGACGGCGACCTCCAGGGACGACAGGGACACCTCGTCGGCGCCCGGATACCCGAACGTGACCGCGTCGAACTCCACCCCCACGGTCGTCCGGGGCAGCTCCTGGGGGTCGGGCGCTTCGACGATCAGCGGCCGAAGGTCGAGCACCTCGAACACCCGCTCGAAACTGACCAGCGCGGTCATCACGTCGACCCGCACGTTGGACAGCGCGGTCAGCGGCGCGTACAGCCGGCTCAGCAGCGCCACCAGCGCCAGCAGGGTACCCACGGTGAGGGTGCCGTCGATTGCCAGCAACCCGCCCGCGCCGTACACCATCGCCGTCGCCAACGCCGCCACCAGGGTCAGCAGGTTCATGAAGATCGACCGGTTCATCGCGATCTTCACCCCGATGTCCCGCACCGCCGCCGCCCGATGGGCGTACTGCACCCGTTCGGTCACCGGGTCGCCGAACAACTTGACCAACAGGGCGCCGGCCACGTTGAACCGCTCGGTCATCCGGCTGCCCAGGTCCGCGTTGAGGTTCATCGAATCCCGGGTCAGTCCCGCCAGACGGCGACCCATCGCCTTGGCCGACAGCAGGAAGAACGGGACCAGCACGAGTGAGGCGAGGGTCAGTTGCCAGGACAGGGTGAGCATGGCGATGAGGATCACGACGAGGCTGACGGCGTTGCTGACGACCCCGGACAGCACCGATGTGAAGGCCTGTTGGGCGCCGATCACGTCGCTGTTGACCCGGCTGACCAGCGCCCCGGTCTGGGCGCGGGTGAAGAAGGCGATCGGCTGGTCGAGGACGTGGCCGAAGACTTGGGTGCGCAGGTCGTAGATCAGCCCCTCCCCGATCCGGGCCGAACACCACCGCTGCGCAATCCCCAGCGCGGTGTCGACGACGGCCAGGAGCGCGACGATCAGGGCCAGCCGCACCACCAGGGCCGTGTCGCCCCGCAACACGCCCTGGTCGACGATCTGCTTGAGCAGCAGCGGGGTGGCGACGACCATCACCGAGGACACCACGACGAGCACCAGGAAGACGTTGATCAGCCCCCGGTAGGCGTGGGCGTAGCCGAAGACCCGGCGGGTGGTGCCGGACTTGAGCCGCTGTCCTTTGAGGGTGTCCCGGGACATCGAGCGCATCATCATGAACGGACTGTGTGACATCGCTTCGTGTCAACCGCCGCCGGGTCGGAAAGCTTCCGCCCGCAGCCAGATCAGGTGCCTGCTCGGCTGCGTTCAGGTACGCCCGGCGGTGCGCGCCAGCCCTGCCAACAACGGAGCCTGGGCGGTGCGCTCCACGACCACCTGGTCGGCCACGGGGTTGTCGACGGCGGCACGCAGCACCCGTTTGAGTGCCCGGATCGTCGGGTCCGGCGCCTGCAGGATGGCGTCGGCGAGGTCGCCGACCGCCTGGTCCAGCTCCGCGGCGGGCACGACGAGATTGGCCAGCCCGGTGTGCATGGCTTCGGCCGCCCCGACCGCGCGGCCGGTGGCGATGATCTCCAGGGCCCGCGGGTACCCCATGATCGAGACCAGGGGCGCCGTACCGCCTAGGTCGGGCACCATCCCCAGCTTGGTCTCCCCCATGATGAACTGCACGTCCTCGGCCACCACCCGCAGGTCAGCGGCGAGGGCGAGCTGGAAACCGGCCCCCACGGCATACCCCTGCACGGCAGCGATGACGATGGCGTGGCATTCTCCCCAGGCGGTGAAGCCCTGCTGGATCCCGGCGATGAGCGCGGCCATCCCGTCCAGGTCGCCGGCGGCCGCCGGAGCCAACAGGTCCGGCTCCCCCGGGATCCCCCCGGGGGCAAGCATCCCGCGGTCCAGCCCGGCCGAGAATGACGGGCCCGCCCCGGCGAGCACCACGACCCGAACGTCGTCCGGCAGCGTGGTGGCGATCTGGGCGAACGCCGCCCACATCGTGGGGGTCTGCGAATTACGTCGGGCGCGGTGATCGAGCGTCACGGTCAGCACCGGCCCGCGTCGGTGCAGGCGGAGGTGCGGGTGTGGACTGTCCAGAGTCATCGTCTCGTCGTGGGTCACATGGCCGAATCTACGGCCTCGCGCGGCCGGCCCGACGGTACAGACCCGTACACAGCGCTACCCCTCACGACCGCACCGCCCGCCATCGTGCGACAACATTGCAGGTCAGCAGCGTGCCGTCTGATGTCAAACGCGGTGAGGGGTAGCGGTGTGTTCGCGAGCCGTGACTCGAGCGGACCCGAGCAGCCCCGGGTCACGCCAACGCGATCAGGTCGAGGTAGTCGGGCCCCCACAGGTCCTCGACGCCGTCGGGCAGCAGCAACACGCGTTCGGGGGCCAGCGCCTGCACGGCCCCCTCATCGTGGGTCACCAGGACGACCGCCCCCCGGAAGGACCGCAAGGCCCCGAGGATCTCCTGGCGCGAGGCGGGGTCGAGGTTGTTGGTGGGCTCGTCCAGCAGCAGCACGTTGGCGGCCGAAACCACCAGGGTGGCCAACGACAGCCGGGTCTTCTCTCCGCCGGACAGCACGGCCGCGGGTTTGTCGGCGTCGTCGCCGCTGAACAGGAACGAGCCGAGCACCTTGCGTACCTCGGTCTCCCCCAGGTCGGGTGCGGCGGTCAGCATGTTCTCCAGGACGGTGCGCTCGATGTCGAGGTTCTCATGCTCCTGGGCGTAGTAGCCGAGCTTGAGGCCGTGGCCGGGTTCCACGGCACCGGTGTCCGGCTGGTCCAAGCCTCCCAGGATGCGCAGCAGCGTGGTCTTGCCGGCGCCGTTCAGGCCGAGGACGACGACCCTCGAGCCACGGTCGATGGCCAGGTCGACGTCGGTGAAGACCTCGAGCGAGCCGTACGAGCGGGACAGCCCCGAGGCGGTCAACGGGGTTTTCCCGCAGGGGGCGGGATCGGGGAAGCGCAGCTTGGCGACCTTGTCCCGGGTGTCCAGGGCGCGGTCGCCCTCCACGCCGGCGAGCAGCTTCTCGGCGCGCTTGGCCATGTTCTGGGCGGCCACCGCCTTGGTGGCCTTGGCCCGCATCTTGTCCGCTTGGGAGAGCAGCGCCGCGGCCTTCTTCTCGGCGTTGGCCCGCTCCCGTTTGCGGCGCTTCTCATCGCTCTCCCGCTGCTGCAGGTACGGCTTCCACCCGACGTTGTAGATGTCCAGTTCGGCGCGGTTGGCGTCCAGGTGAAACACCCGGTTGACCACCTCGTCCAGCATGGCCACGTCGTGGCTGATGACCACGAAACCGCCGGTGTAGCCGGCCAGGAAGTCCCGCAACCAGGCGATCGAGTCGGCGTCGAGGTGGTTGGTCGGCTCGTCCAACAGCAGGGTGCGGGCTTCGGAGAACAGGATCCGAGAGAGCTCGACCCGCCGCCGCTGGCCACCGGAGAGGGTGCCCAGCGGCTGACTCAGCACCCGCTCGTCGAGACCCAGGGCCGCCGCGATCGTCGCGGCTTCGGACTCGGCGGCGTACCCTCCGGCGGCCACGAAGCGGGCCTCCAGCTTGGGGTACCGCAGCATCGCCCGCCCGTGGGTCGCCGCGTCGGCCGAGGCCATCGCCCCCTCGGTATCCCGCATGAGTTGGACGATCTCGTCCAGGCCGCGGGCGGACAGGATCCGGGCGCGGGCGATCACGTCCAGATCGCCGTCGCGGGGGTCCTGTGGCAGGTAGCCGACCTCACCCGCCCGGGTGACCTGACCGGCAGCGGGCTGCGTCCACCCGGCCAGCACCTTGGTCAAGGTGGTTTTGCCCGCGCCGTTGCGACCCACCAGGCCCACCCGATCCCCGGGCCCGATCCGGAAGGTCCCGTCGCGCAGCAGCAACCGGGCACCGGCGCGCAGCTCGATGCCACTTGCGGTGATCACGCGGGTTTCCCCTTCGGTCCTCAGGTCGGGTTTGGCAGGCGGGCGGACCGGGCAAAGGCCTCGGGCACGGCGACGCGGCCGCACCTGTCGGTGACCGGCTCGCCGGGTCGATAGTCTACGTGCGCGCAGCCATGCGTTTTCTCGCGCGGGAGGGGTCCCCATGACGTTCAACGACGACGCCAGGCTTGACACGTCCGAGGTGCTTGGCGGCAGCGGCGGAGGTGGCGGTGGGCTACGCCCGGGCGGCATGGTCATCGGCGGCGGTGGCGGCATCCTGGGCATCATCGTGCTGCTGCTCTACATGTTCCTCGGCGGCGGCGGCACGCCGGGCGGCGACGGCGGGAGTGTTCCCGGCAGCGGTGGCGTGAACCCTTTCGACGCCTCCCAGATCACCGGGGGCGGCCAGAACGCCAACACCCAGCTGTTCGCCCACTGCAAGACCGGTGCGGACGCCAACCGCGACGACAACTGCCGCATCGTGGGCACCGTCAACAGCGTGCAGGCCTTTTGGCGCGAGGAGCTCCCCCGCTACGGCAAGCAGTGGAAGCCGACCAAGACCGTCCTCTACCGCGGGACCACCCAGTCGGCGTGCGGCACGGCGAGCAACCAGGTGGGGCCGTTCTACTGCCCCCTGGACAAGCGGATCTACATGGACTCCTCGTTCTTCGACATCCTCACCCGGCAGTTCGGCGGCAGCAGCGGAGCCTTGGCCCAGATGTACGTCGTGGCCCACGAATACGGGCACGCGCTACAGGATCAGCTCGGCTTGCTCAACCGGGCCCAGCAGGATCCGGCCGGACCGGAGAGCGGCGGGGTGCGGGTGGAGCTGATGGCCGACTGCCTGGCCGGCATGTGGGTGCAGCACGCGGCCCAGACCAAGGACTCGGGCGGCCGCACCCTCCTCAAGGAGCCCAGCCAGGAGCAGATCCAGGACGCGCTGGCGGCGGCTGCGGCCGTCGGTGACGACAACATCATGAAGAAGACCTCGGGCCGGGTGTTCCCGGAGAAATTCACCCACGGCACCTCCGAGCAGCGCCAGCGGTGGTTCATGACCGGCTACCGGGCCCAGGACATCAACGCCTGCAACACCTTCAACGCCCAGCCGTAGGCCTCCCCCGAGTTCTTGCGCAATAGCATCGTGGCAGCTCACCAGCCATGTCCCGGATCCGAACCGAACGGTCGGGATGTTATGTCTCTGTGTGACAAAGCCCACGAATCGGCGTAACGGCGTTTGGGAGATTGCAAAACGGTAACGACCGGACGTACGTTTCACATCGGTCGCCGAACCCCTGCGGAGACCGATGGTGTGACGCTGAATCCTGCCACCACGCCGTCAGAGACCTCACAGAAGCAGGTGGCAGGAGCGGAGCGCCCAAGCAGTCCGGAAGCTGTGTGACCCACAGACCTTCCTTGGGGTGTAGCCGCAGTGGTGCCCCACCGACGATTGGCGTCGCGAACGCCGCCGCCCGTCGGCCCACTGCGACCGGGAACCAGTGATCCCGAACCCGACAGGTCCCGCCTCGTAAGCGCCTCCTGGATACCACCCCCATGAACCGTGCGCTTCGTGCTGCCTGCGTGCGCCTGACGGCCGCCTCCGCAGCCGTCTTCGGCATCACCGCAGCTCTGGCCATCGGCGGCCCAGCCGCCTCGGCCGCCCCCGCACTGCCTGCCGACTCCGCTCCCGCCGTCAGCACCCGTGCGGTGGGCCGCTCGGCAGCCGCCCGTTCGGTGTCGGCGTACCTGGCCTTCGGGGGCAAGGTGCTGTCGGTGGCCGCCACCAAGCGTGGCACCCCCTACCGGTACGGCGCCGCCGGCCCGAACGCGTTCGACTGCTCCGGCTACACCAGCTGGGTCTACCGGAAGCTCGGCCGCAAGCTGCCGCGCACGGCGCACGCTCAGTACGGCGCCACCCGGCACCTCTCACGGTCCCAGGCCCTGCCCGGCGACCTGGTCTTCTTTGGCGGCCGGTACAAGCACCACGTGGCCATCTACGCTGGTGGCAACCGGATGTGGCACGCCCCGTCTTCGGGACGCACCGTCACCCTGGCGCCGATCTACAGCAAGCGGGTGGCCTTCGGACGGTTGGGCTGATCTCGGCCGACGCCCCTCAGGATGAGCACATGAGCACTTCCGGCCCCGCGGCCGCCCCCGTGAGCTGCGGTTTCGACCTCGACCTGACGCTGGTCGACACCCGGGGACGGATCCTGGCCTCCGCTGTGGCGGCGTTCGCCGAGCTGGGCGTCGAGGTCAGCGAGGAGCACGTCGTCCCCTACCTCGGCGTCCCGCTGACGGTGTTGGCGGGCGGGTTGGCCCCGGCCGCGGACCCGACGGCCTTCGTCGACCGCTACCGGCACCACTACTCCCTGAAGCATCTCGCGCCCTGCTCCCCGATGCCGGGCGCGCGCACCGCCCTGCTGGCGGTGCGCGCGGCCGGTCACCGGGTCGTGGTGGTCTCCGCCAAGCTCCACCGGTTCGTGCGTGAGGCGTTGGTCGGCGCGGATCTGGACGACCTGGTCGATGCCATCCACGGGGAGCTGTTCGCTGCGGACAAGGGACCGGCGTTGGCCCGCGAGCATGCCTGGGCCTACCTTGGCGATCACCCCGGTGACGTGGTGGCCGCCACCGCCGCCGGAGCGCTGGCGATCGGGGTGGCGACCGGTGCCCATGACGGCGCGGCGTTACGCGCAGCAGGGGCCGGCGTGGTATTGGAGGACCTGCACGCCTTTCCCGACTGGTACGCCGACCGCAACGGCCCGTGAGCAGCGCCTCACTCCGGGTCGTGCCGGAGCTCGCGCTTGAGGATCTTGCCGGTGGCGCCCTTGGGCAGCTCGCCCATCACGGTGATGATCCGCGGGTACTTGTACGGCGCGACCCGTTCCTTCACGAAGGCCTGGATCTCCTCGGTGGAGGCCTGCGTCCCCGGCTTGAGGACGACGTACGCCGCGACCTCCTCGCCGTGGGTGGGGTGCGGTACGCCGACGACCGCGGCTTCGGCGATGGCCGGGTGTTCGTACAACGCCTCCTCCACCTCGCGGGGGTAGACGTTGTACCCGCCGCGGATGATCAGGTCCTTGCTGCGGTCGACGATGAAGTAGTACCCGTCCTCGTCCTGGCGGGCCAGGTCGCCGGAGTAGAACCAGCCGCCCTCGCGGATCGCCTCGGCCGTGGCGTCGGGGCGGTTCCAGTAGCCACGCATGATGTTCTCGCCCCGGATCGCGATCTCGCCGATCTCCCCGACCGGCACGGGCGCGTCGCCCCCCTCGACGGGGAACAGGCGCATCTCCACCCCGGCGATCGGGGTGCCGATGCTGCCGGGCTTGCGCTCGCGGTCCGGGTGGTTGAAGGAGGCCACCGGGGAGGTCTCCGAGAGGCCGTACCCCTCCAGGATCATCACGTCGAACGCCTTCTCGAAGGCCTTCATGACCTCTACCGGCATCGATGATCCACCGGAGACGCACAACCGCAGCGAGCCCATGTCCCACTGTTTGGCGTCCTTGGCCGCCAGCATCGCGGCGTACATCGTGGGCACGCCGAGGAACACCGTGGCCCGGTCACGTTCGATGATCTCCAGGGCCTTCATCGGCTCGAACCGCGGCAGCATGGTCAGGGTGCAGCCATAGGCGATCGCGATGTTCATGGCCGCGGTCATACCAAACACGTGGAACAACGGCAGGCAGCCCATCACGACGTCCTCCGGCGTCGCCTTGAAGAGCGTGTCCGCACTGGTCTTCTGGTTGCTCTGGAGGTTGCCGTGGCGCAGTTCGGCGCCCTTGGGTCGCCCGGTGGTGCCCGAGGTGTAGAGCAGCACGGCGGTGTCCTCGTCGTCCCGTTCGGCGAGCTCGTTCATCGGGTTCGCGGCCCCCAGGACGGCCGGCAGGTCGGTGACCGGCAAGAACGTCACGCCGCTGTCGGCGGACCCCTGCTCGGCGGGGGTGCCCGGCAGGCCGACCAGGAGCTTGGCGCCGGAGTCCTCCAGGTAATAGCTCACCTCCCGGGGCACGAACAGGGGGTTCATCGGTACGACGACCCCACCCATCCGCAGGACGCCGTAGTACACCACCACGAACGCCGGCAGGTTCGGCAGCGAGAGGGCGACCCGGTCTCCGGGTTCGATGCCCTGGGCGGTGAGCCAGCCGGCGAACCGGGCGCAGGTGGCGTCCAGTTTGGCGAAGCTGTACTCGTCGTCGTCCATCTTCAGCGCCACCCGGTCGGGGTGAGCGGCAGCGGTTGCGGTCAGGTTCAGGGCGAGGTTGCCCACAGCGACTCCTTCGTCGGGCGGATCTGGACGTGGGGTTCGGGCAAGGTTACCCGGTGGTCACCTGCGGCGCTAGGGTCTGGTCACGTCGTTGACCAGCACCGACGGCCCCCGGGCCAGGTCCAACGCGGAGGTCAGTGCCGCCGTGCGTGGGTCGGCGCTCAGGGCGACGTCCCGCCGCGGCGGCACGGCTTCCGGCCGCGGCCACCCGTGCAGTGCCGAGGCGAGCAACAGCCGGTCCCCGCCGGTGACCAGCCCGTCCAGCGGCGGGTCGCCGGCTTCGGCCAGGAGCCGGTGCAGGTGTCCCCGGGCGGTCTCGACGAGGCTATCGGCCTGGTTGACCCGACGACGCTGGTAACGCTGCTGCGACCAGCCGCCGGCCGCGGTCCTGCCCTGCACGTAGCGGGTGCCGGACCTGGTGGCCAGCCAGCGTTCGCCGCGGGCCAGCCCCACGGCGTACCCTCCGCGGCGCAGCAGCAGCACCGCGAGCAGTCGCTGCGGGCAGGCCCACCGCACCAGCCTCGCCGGGTCGCAGGGTTCGATGCCGTGATCGGGCAGGTACGGCGAGAATTGCGCCCACGAGCCGTCCGCTGCGCTCAGCTGCAGCTGGTTGCCGTCCGGGTGGAAACTCAGCTCACCATGCCGCCTGGCGAACCCGTCGACCCACGCGGTCACCCGCGAGGCCGGCACCGCGATGCGCATTTCGGGCGGGCTAATCGTCGTACTCTCGGGGCACCCGGGCATCGATGCGGCAGGTGATCTCATACGGGATGGTCCCCAACGCCGCAGCCATGTCGTCGGCTCCGTAGCGGCACTCCCCGTCCTCACCGATCACCGTGACGTCGTCACCGACCCGCACGGACGTCCGCGGACCGAGGTCGATCATGCTCTGATCCATGCACACCCGCCCGATCACGGGATACGCCCGAGCGCCGACGATGAGCTGTCCCCGACCGCCGAGGGCCCGGCTGAACCCGTCGCCGTACCCGATGGGCACCGTGCCGATCCAGGTGTCGCGGGGGGCGTGCCAGGTCATCCCGTACCCGATCGGCGTCCCTTCGGGCACTCGTTTGACGAACGACACCCTGCTCGTCCAGGTCAGGGCCGGGGTCAACGTCATCGTCTGCGGGGTGGTCGGATCCGGCCGGTATCCGTACGCCATGATCCCGGGGCGCACCATCGACAACCACGAGGCCTCGTGGGCCAGGATGCCGCCGGAGTTGGCGGCGTGGACGAGCTCGATCCGTCGGCCGATGGCCTGCTCGATCTCGCGCACGCAGCCGCTGAAAGCGCGCAGCTGAGCGGCCGTGACCTCATCGAATGCGGGACAGTCGGACGCCGACAGGTGGGTGAACACCCCCTCCAACCGCAGTGGCGCCGCATCCTCGACGGCCCGGGCCAGCTCGGCCGCGTCGGCCGGGAGCACCCCGATGCGCCCCATCCCGGTGTCCACCTTCAGATGTACGGCGACCGGTCGGCCGGCCGCGCGGGCGGCGGCCACCAGAGGGTTGATGTCGGCGGGCCCACCGACCGTCACCCGCAGGTCGGCGGCCACCGCCTCCCGGACCTCGTCGGGGAACACCGGCGACAACTTGAGAATCGGCAGGCCGATTCCGGCCGCCCGAAGGGCGATCCCCTCGGGCACGGTCGCCACCCCGAGCCAGTCCGCCGTACCGGTGCGTTCCAGCATCCGGGAGACGACGACCGCCCCGTGACCGTAGGCGTCGGCCTTGACCGCCATCAGGATGGCCCGCTCGCGCCCCACCCGCGCCCGGATCCCGGCGAGGTTGTGCCGGATCGCCGCGAGGGACACGTGAACTCGCGTCGCGTAGGGCGGCATGGCCTCAGGCTAACGGGCCCGGTGCGCCGTCGCCGCCCGCGAGCGCCGCGGCTGGGCGGCCGCGGCCACCTCGGTGGGTACGGCGGGCAGCCGCACCTCCACGCGCGTGCCGCCCCCGTCGCGCTGGGCCGCCCGGATCCACCCGTCGTGGCGTTCCGCGATCCGTCGGCACAGGGCCAGGCCCAGGCCGGTGCCGGGGTATTCCTGGGCGTGCTGCGGGGCTCGGTGGAACTCGTCGAAGATTCGCTCTTCCTGGCCTGCGGGCACCCCGACCCCCCGGTCGTCGATGCGCAGGATCACGCCGTCGCCGTCCGGGACGGTGCTGACCATCACCTGGGCGGGTTCGCCGGGCCGGGTGTACTTCAGGGCGTTCCCGACCAGATTGTCCAGCAGCCGTCGCATCAGGCTGGGGTCGGCATGCACCGGCGTCTCAGCCTGGATGCTGACCTTCGGCGGGGGGTCCACCGCAGCGGTGGCCCAGCCGCGGAGCACCTCATCGACCAGCTCGCCGACGTCGACCGGCTGGGGTACCGGCTGCCCGTCGCGGACCACGGTGTAGCCGAGCAGATCGCTCAGGAACAGTGCCATCCGTTCCGCGGCCGCGTCGATACGTCCCACGGCGTCCATGCGCAGCGCGTGTTCGTCCCGCTCATCGTACTGCCGGCTCGTCCCGGCGGGCTCGGCCTCGTCCTCGAGGGAGGCGCGCAGGGTCTCCATCCAGAGCTGGATGACCGTCAGCGGCTGTCGCAGATCGTGTGCCGCGGCCCGGGCGAAGCTCTCGAGTTCGCTGATGTGATGGCGATCCTCGGTGACGTCGTGCAGGATCACCACGCGTGCGGCGTGAGGGTACTCGATGGCGTGCGCACGCACGGCGACGATCCTCGACGGTCCGTCCGGGCCACCCACCCGGATGTCCCCGGTGGCCACCGCGCCGGGCTGGCCGGGAGCCAGCACCCCGGCCGACATGTCCTCCCCGTCGGTGATCCCCACCAGGTCCGATGCCGATCGGTTGCGCAGCAGAATGCGTCCCGAGGAGTCCAGAACCAGGACGCCCTCACCCATCGTCCCCACGATGGTGCCCAGCAGTCTGCTCTGTTGGGCCAGCAGCAGCGCCTGCCTGGCGATCTCGGCTCGCTCGTGCTCGATCTGGGCGAGTAGCACCAGCCGCTCCTGACGGTCCAGGGCCAGGGCGACCGCCACGGTCACGGTGATCGCCATCACCGCCTGCACCACGGCCACGCGGCTGGCAGACGCCTGCCCGCCGAAGGGGCTGTACCCCAGCACGGTCATCCCCGACACGGTGGCGGCCACGCTCATGAGGTAGGCGTAGATCTCCGGCGCGGTGAACACCGTCGCCGACCAGATCCCGACCAGCACGACGGCGAAGGCCAGGAGCGCGCCGCCGCTGGTCAGGGCTGCCAGAGTCATCGCGGCGATGGTCGCCAACGTCAGGAAGGCCACCCAGAGCGTGCCCACTCCCGGGGCCTTGGGGTGCGAGGTGGGGCGCAGGACAGCCGGGCCGATCGCGAACAGCAGGAGCGCGGAGGCGTTGCGCAGGAACCAGAAGCCGACGTCGGACACCGACAGGAACCCCCCGGCCAGAGCGGCCAACGGGAAGGTAAGCCCGGAGATTGCGGTGGCGATCAGCACGTGACCGATCAGGACGCGCAGTCGGCGCGCAGTGAACAGTTCCTCGCCCCCGATGATCCGGGATCGGGTGTGCAGCACGCAGGCCACCTGCGCGGCCAGGGCGTTGCAGACGCCGGCGATCCAGGCCCAGCCCCACGCCATCCCGGTCACGCCATTGACCAGAGCGTTCACGCTGACAATGACCGTGAGCAGCGGCCACATCCGGCGTGCCCGCTCCCCGTTCGTCGCGAACGGTAGGAGCCACAGGTAGGCCACGCCCACGGCGGGCCAGACGGCCGCGATGCCATTCTCCGGGAGGACGAGCAGTCGCCCGGAGACCATGGACAGGACATAAGCGGTGGCGAGCACGGCGTGAAAGGACGCCGGGTGATGATGCGGAGCACCCCAACGGACGACCCGGAGCGGGCGGCCCACCGGGGTTCAGTTTCGCGCTCGGGCGACCCCGAGCATGCCGGCCTGCTGAGAGACCGCGAATCGCCGACGGAGGCCACCGGGTTCGGACGGGTCAAGCGGATGACACATCATGCGGGTGGCCGTTCGTCGAGCGGGATGGGAGCCCCCGAGGCTGCCCCTTCACTCTTCAGTACGCCGACCTCACGCGCAAACTTATGTCACGCGCCAGTTCCTATCCGACCGTGTGATATGGATCACACAGGTCTGGTTGGTGACGTGAATCGGCACGCCTCTCAGACGTTGAAACCGAGGGCCCGAAGCTGATCGCGGCCGTCCTCGGTGATCTTGTCCGGTCCCCACGGTGGCATCCAGACCCAGTTGATGGCGTGACTGGTGACCAGGTCCTGCAGCGCCATGGCGGTCTGATCCTCGATCACGTCGGTCAGCGGGCAGGCCGGCGAGGTCAGGGTCATGTCGATGGTCGCGTGGTTGCTGGAGCCGTCGATGTGGATGCCGTAGATCAGGCCCAGGTCGACCACGTTGATGCCCAGCTCTGGATCGACAACATCGCGCAGGGCTTCCTCCACCTCGGCGACATCGGCAGGTGTCCCACCGACAGCAGTGTCCTCGGTCATCGCCTCACCCCATGATCTGCAGAAGATGGACCCGCGGGCTCCGCGGGGATCGTTTCCTCGGCCTTGCCGAGATCCGCACCCGCCCTGGCCAGGGCATCGGTCAACGCCGCCCAGCCCAGGAGGGCGCACTTGACTCGCGCGGGGTACTTGGCCACGCCGGCAAGGGCCACGCCGTCGCCGATGACCTCCTCGTCCCCGCTGTCCTGGCCGCGGGAGGTCAGCATGCCCTTCATCGCCTCGTACGTGGCCATGACCTCCTGGACCGGACGCCCCAGGCACTCCTGGGCCAGGATCGAGGTCGAGGCGACCGAGATCGAGCAGCCGATCGCGTCATAGGACACGTCCTCCAGCCGGGCCAGCGGGCCTTGGGTGACGTGCTGGAGGTGCACCCGCAGGGTGATCTCATCGCCGCAGGAGGTGTTCACGTGGTGGACCTGGGCGTCGTACGGCTCGCGCAGCCCGGCGTGCTGCGGATGCTTGCTGTGGTCGATGATCAGTTCCTGGTACAGATCCATGTCGCCTCCTTCACGCCGGTCCACCCACCGGCACCTCGCGCGCCGGCATCACGTCGTGACCGGGGGTCACGTCGACGCCGAACACGCCAGGGACCCGGTCCAGGGCCGACAGCAGTTCGTCCACCTCACGCGCGGTGTTGTACGCCGCAAAGGTGGCCCTGGTGGTCGCGGCGATCCCGAAGCGCCGGTGTAGTGGCCACGCGCAGTGGTGACCCACCCGCACCGCCACCCCCGCATCGTCGAGGATCTGGCCGACGTCGTGGGCATGCACACCGTCGACCACGAACGAGACCGCGCCGCCGCGGTCGAGGGCGTCCGGCTCGGTCGGCCCGATCACCCGCACCCACGGACGGGAGGCGAGCCCGGTCAGCAGCCGGGCGGTCAGGTCGTGTTCGTGGGCGGCGATCCGGTCGAGGTCCAGTGCGCTCAGGTAGTCGCACGCCGCAGCCAGGCCGACGACCTGGGCGACGTTCATCGACCCCGCCTCGAATCGTTGCGGCGGCGGCGCGAAGGTGCTGGCCTCCATGGTGACGGTCTCGATCATCGAGCCGCCGGTCAGGAAGGGGGGCATGGCCTCCAGCAGGGCGTATCGGCCCCACAACACGCCGACGCCGGTGGGTCCGAACATCTTGTGTCCGCTGAAGGCCAGGAAGTCGATCCCGAGGGCGGCCACGTCCACCCGCTGGTGCGGCACCGACTGGCAGCCGTCGACCACGGTCAGCGCGCCGACATCCCGGGCCCGCGCGAGGAGTGGGGCGATCGGATTGATCGTGCCGAGCACGTTCGACTGGTGGGTCCAGGCGATCACCTTGGTCCGCGCGGACACGAGGGTGTCGAGCTCGGTCAGGTCCAGCCGCCCCTGATCGGTGACGGACAGCCAACGCAACCGCGCCCCGGTGCGGCGGCACACCTCCTGCCAGGGCACCAGGTTGGCGTGGTGCTCCATCTCCGTGACCAGCACTTCATCGTCCGGGCCGAGGGCGAACCGGGGATCACCACCGGCGATCGCCGGCTGGAAGGCGTGGGCCACCAGGTTCAGGGATTCGGTGGCGTTCTTGGTGAACACGATCTCCCGCGACGGCGCCCCGATGAAGGCACCGATCCGTTCGCGTGCCTGCTCGTAGGCGTCGGTAGCCTCATCCGCGAGCTGGTGCACCCCGCGATGGACCGCGGCGTTGTGCTCGAGGTAGTACCGGCGTTCGGCCTCCAACACGGCGGTCGGTTTCTGGGAGGTGGCCCCGCTGTCCAGGTAGACCAACGGCCGGCCATCGCGCACGGTGCGCTGCAGCAGCGGGAAGTCGGCACGGATGGCCGCCGACTCGGCCGGGCTGAACGGTTGCGCGCTCGACACCCGCTCCGGCGCCACCGATGTCATCCGACTCTGCCTGCGGCGTCGGCGAATCGGTCGTACCCCTCGTCCTCCAGCCGTTCGGCCAGCTCCGGTCCGCCCTCGTGGGCGATCCGACCGTCGACGAAGACGTGCACGAAGTCCGGGCGGATGTAGCGCAGAATGCGGGTGTAATGGGTGATCAGCAGAACACCCATGTTGCTGGACTCCTTGGCGCGGTTGACGCCTTCAGACACCACACGCAGCGCGTCCACGTCCAGACCGGAGTCGGTCTCGTCAAGGATGGCGATCTTCGGCCGGAGAAGCTCCAGCTGCAGGATCTCGTGCCGCTTCTTCTCGCCTCCCGAGAACCCTGCGTTGACGTCGCGTTCGGCGAACGAGGCGTCCATCTTCAGGTCCGCCATCGCCGACTTCATGTCCTTGACCCAGGTCCGCAGTTTCGGCGCCTGGCCGTCGATGGCGGTCTTGGCGGTCCGCAGGAAGTTGCTGACGGACACCCCCGGCACCTCCACCGGGTACTGCATGGCCAGGAAGATCCCGGCCCGAGCGCGTTCGTCGACGCTCATGGCCAGCACGTCCTCGCCGTCGAGCAGCACCGACCCGGCGGTCACCGTGTACTTCGGGTGGCCGGCGATGCTGTAGGCCAACGTCGACTTGCCCGACCCGTTCGGGCCCATGATCGCGTGCGTCTGACCGGAGTGGATGTCGAGATCGACGCCCCGCAGGATCTCCTTGGGGCCGCCATCGGCGTCAACGCTGACGTGCAAGCCGCGGATCTGGAGGGTGGACATGAGGGGAACTCCTCGTGAGGTGTGTGGCGGAACGGTCGTCAGGTCAGGTGGCGGCGGACAGCTGGGAGCCGGCGGCCGCAATGTCGGCGGGGTCGACGCTGACGTACACGTCCTCCCCTTCCAGGCGCACCGGGTAGACGCGGATGGCGGCGGTCGCGGGCAGGGTCGCGGGTTCGCCGGTGAACAGGTCGAACCGGGAACCGTGCAACCAGCACTCGAGGAAACAGCCCACCACGTCGCCCTCGGACAGGGAGACCTTGCCGTGACTGCACTCATCCTCGACGGCATGGACGTGACCGTTGTCGTCCCGCACCATCGCCACCAGCTTGCCCCCGACCAGCGCCTGGGCGGCCGTCCCGACGGTCAGGTCGGACAGTGCGCAGACCCGTTCGAAGCTCATGCCCCACCCGCCATCGTGCCGGCCAGTTCGGCGTCGATCGCCGCCATGATGGACTCCGCCAGATCGGCCACCCCGATCCGACCCACCAGTTCGGCGAAGAAGGCGTGCACCACCAGGCGGCGGGCGTCCGCTTCGGTCAGGCCACGGGACTGCAGGTAGAAAAGTTGCTCGTCGTCGAAGCGCCCCGTGGTCGATGCGTGGCCGGCGCCGAGGATCTCCCCGGTCTCGATCTCCAGGTTGGGGACTGAATCGGCGCGGGCCCCGTCCGAGAGCAGGAGGTTCCGGTTGATCTCGTAGGTGTGGGTGCCCTCGGCGGCGGCCCGGATCAGGACATCGCCGATCCAGACCGCGTGCGCACCTTCGCCCTGCAGGGCGCCCCGGTAGACCACGTCCGAACGGCAGTGCGGGGCCTCGTGGTCGACGAACAGCCGGTGCTCCTGGTGCTGCCCGGCGTCGGCGAAGTACAGCCCGATCCCCTCGAACGATCCGCCCGGGCCGGCGTAGGTGGCGTTGGTGGCCACCCGCACGATCGAGCCACCCAGGGTGACCGCGATGTGTCGGACGGTCGCGTCGCGGCCGATGACCACATCGTGTTCGGCCAGGTGCACGGCCCCGTCCTCCCAGTCGGCCACGGTGACCACCGTCAGCTGGGCCCCCGGGCCCGCGAGGATCGAGACCACCTGCCCGTACGACGACGCGCCGGTGTGCGCGAGCACCACGGTGGCGCTGGACATCGGGCCCGCGGTGATCAGCACATGCCCTCGGGCCTGGCCGGACGCGGACTCCCCCACCAGGTCCACCCGGATCGGGTCGGTGAGTTCGAGGGAAGCGGGAATGTCGATCCGCCGCGCGGTGCCGGCCTGCGCGGCGGCCACGACGGCTGCCCGGTCGGCCGGAGCCGGGACGTCGAGGTCTCGCACCTGGGCGCGACTGACGTCGCTGATCGTCACCCCGTCGGGCACCACCGCCGACCAGCCCAGCTCGGCCGTCGCCGGTTCGTCGGCGAACAGCGCCGCCAACCGCCCGACCGGGGTGAACCGCCAACTCTCTTCGCGCCCGGTGGGCACGGCGAACTCCGAAACCTCCCAGGAGGTGGGCAGTTCGCCGCGGGAACGCACGGGGGTGGGCTCGGGCCGACCGGTGCGCACGGCCGCGGGCGCCACCAAGGTGGCGGTCCCGCCGGCCGGGGCAGGCGCGGACGCCTCTTTGCTGACCAACGGCATCAGCCGACGGCTCCTTCCATCTGCAGTTCGATGAGGCGGTTGAGCTCGAGCGCGTACTCCATCGGCAGTTCGCGCGCGATGGGCTCGACGAACCCGCGCACGATCATCGCCATCGCCTCGTCCTCGGCCATGCCGCGCGACATCAGGTAGAACAGCTGGTCGTCGCTGACCTTGCTGACCGTCGCTTCGTGACCCATCTGCACGTCGTCCTCACGAACGTCGACATAGGGGTAGGTGTCGGAGCGGGAGATCGTGTCGACCAACAGCGCATCACACCGTACCGTCGACTTGCTGTTGGTGGCGCCTTCCATGACCTGGACCAAGCCGCGGTACGACGTCCGCCCACCACCGCGGGCCACCGACTTGCTCACGATGGAGCTGGAGGTGTTGGGGGCGGCGTGCACCATCTTGGCGCCGGCGTCCTGGTGCTGGCCTTCCCCGGCAAACGCGATCGACAGGGTCTCACCCTTGGCGTGCTCACCGAGCAGGAACACCGCCGGGTACTTCATGGTCACCTTGGACCCGATGTTGCCGTCCACCCATTCCATGGTGGCGCCGGCCTCGCAGGTCGCCCGCTTGGTCACCAGGTTGTAGACGTTGTTCGACCAGTTCTGAATCGTCGTGTACCGGACCCGCGCGCCCTTCTTGACGATGATCTCGACGACCGCGCTGTGCAGGCTGTCGGACTTGTAGATGGGCGCCGTACAGCCCTCGACATAGTGCACGTAGCTGCCCTCGTCGGCGATGATCAGCGTCCGCTCGAACTGGCCCATGTTTTCGGTGTTGATCCGGAAGTAGGCCTGGAGCGGGATGTCCACGTGCACTCCCGGCGGTACGTAGATGAACGAACCCCCGGACCACACGGCGGTGTTCAGCGCCGCGAACTTGTTGTCCCCGGGCGGGATCACGGACCCGAAGTACTGCTTGAAGATCTCCTCGTGCTCGCGCAGACCGGTATCGGTGTCGACGAAGATGACGCCCTTCTCCTCCAGGTCCTCGCGGATCTGGTGGTAGACGACCTCGGATTCGTACTGCGCGGCCACTCCGGCGATGAGGCGTTGCTTCTCCGCCTCCGGAATGCCCAGCCGGTCGTACGTCGTCTTGATGTCCTCGGGGAGTTCGTCCCAGGTGGTGGCCTGCTTCTCCGTCGACTTCACGAAGTACTTGATGTTCTGGAAATCGATCCCGGACAGATCGCTGCCCCAACTCGGCATCGGCTTCTTACCGAACAACCCCAGGGAGCGCAGGCGGAGCTCACGCATCCACTCGGGCTCGTTCTTACGGGCGGAGATGTCGAGGACAACCTCGTCGTTCAGGCCTCGACGCGCCGAGGAGCCGGCCACGTCGGTGTCGGCCCAGCCGTACTCGTAGCGGCCCAGGCCGCTCAGGCCCGGGTTGCGCTCTTCGACGTTGGTCATGGCGTGGTCCCTTTCTCGGGGTCCTGCGGGTCCTCGGATGGAATGTGCGGGTGTGCTGGTGCCGACGGGGCGACCGCCGCCGGCTGCGGGATGAACGTAGTACATACATGGCCGCCGCCGGCCAGGGTCGACAGACGCTGCACGTGGACCCCGAGCAGCCGGGCGAAGGCCTCGGTCTCCAGCTCACAGAACTGGGGGAACTCGGCGGCCACCTGATGCATGGGGCAATGTCCTTGACACAGTTGAACCCCCCGACCCTCAGGCGATCCTCCCGGGTCGGGTGCGGCCACCGGACGCGTGCTGGCCGCGTACCCGTCCTGGGCCAGCGCCGTGGCCAAGGCGTGCACCCGATCGCCCAGCGTCGGCCCGGCGCCCGCGACCGCAGCGGCGTACCGGCGTTCGGCGTCGGCCACCCGGTGTTGGGCGAACTCGGTCACCGCCTGGGGACCGGCCGTATGGGCCAGGTACCGCAGCGCGGCGGTGGCGACGTCGTCGTACTGACTGTTCATCCGCTGGTGGCCGGCGGCCGTCAACACATAGCCCCGGGCCGGCCGCCCCCTGCCACGGCTGGTGGGCATGTGCTCGCACGGGGCCACCACGGCCTGCTCCACGAGCACGTCCAGGTGTCGTCGCACCCCCGTGGTCGTCAGGCCCAGAGCCTTGGCGATGGCGGCCACGGTGATCGGGCCCTCCTGCGAGATCATCGTCAACACTCGGTCCCGGGTTCCGGCCTCGTGAACCTGGTCGCGGGAATCGCCCCCGCTCGCGGGCTCGCCGGTGCCCGGTGGCGCGGACGCCACCGGGTCAGCCGTCGAACCCGCCATAAACACAACACCCATGTTACTTAATTCGGGGGCCCGGCGCGAGGGCAGACCCTGCCACTCGGCGATCGTCCGAACCCGCCCTCATGCGCGGACGTCTGTTTCACTGGATGCCATGCACTCTCGGGGAATGTGCGCTCTGGCGATCGCCATCTCACTCGCGGTGGGATCGCCGCTCATCGCCTCGTCTCAAGGCACGAGCTCGGCCGGGACACCACGACACCCGGCCGGACTGGTCACCCCACAGATCACCCCGCAGCAGCGGGTGCTCAGCGCGGGTCGGCCCGTGATCTTCACCGGCCGGGCAGCGCCGGGCTCGGTGGTGCGCATCTCGGCCGTCCGAGGCGGCACCTGGGTGTTTCTCACGCCCTCGGTGTTGGTCCCGGCCTCGGGACGGGTCCGGGTCTCCACGTTGCTGGGGGCCGGCCGACTTCATCTCGTGCGCGCCGACGTGGTCTCTGCCGACCGGTCGACACGACACGGTTTCGGTCCGTACGTCGTCACGGTCGACCGGCGTGGCGCACGGCCCACCCGGTACGTCGAGTACCCGCTGCGTACGCTGCTGACCTCCCCGGGGGTGTTCACGCCGGCCACCCTCCCCGCCACGGGCTGCATCGGACTGCGGCTGTCCGTCACGGCGACCGACGCCGCTGCGGGCGCGATGGTGACGGTGCGCAACCCCTGGGTGGGCCGCGGCGGAAGCAGCCACGTCGCGCACGGTACGACGGGTGCGCTGGTCGGCCCGTTGAACGGTGGGCCCCTGCGGATCCAGGTCACCTCGGCCAGCACGTCAGCGCCGGCCACGGTTCGCCTGGCCGGCAGGCTCACCTGCCCCCGGGCGGGTTGACCGCACGGCAGCCCGCCCGTCCCTCGGGGCACCACGAGCCAGGGGTCACGGGCATAGACTCGCGAGGTGGCGGTCCTGGTGGCGGGGTTGAGCAAGAGCTACGGCCGTGTGCGGGCCGTGCACGACATGTCCTGGTCGGCGGCGTCCGGACAGATCACCACGGTGCTGGGGCCCAACGGCGCCGGCAAGACCACCACGATGGAGTGCCTGGAGGGCCTGCAGCGTCCCGATGCGGGCCGGGCCACCGTCCTGGGGGTCAACCCCTGGCGGGCGCCCGACCATCACCGGGCCCGCGTCGGGGTGATGCTGCAGGACGGCGGGCTGCCCAACCAGGCCACCCCCGCCCGAGCGCTACGTCATCTGGCCGCCCTGTACGCCGATCCCCTCCCGGTGGACGCCCTGGCCGAGCGCCTCGGCATCGACCGGTTCGCCTCGACCACGCTGCGCCGCCTCTCCGGCGGCCAGAAGCAACGGGTCGCCCTGGCCGCCGCCGTCATCGGCCGCCCCGACGTCGTGTTCCTCGATGAGCCGACCGCCGGCCTGGACCCGCACGCCCGCCTCGAGGTGTGGGATCTGATCCGGGAGCAACGGGATCGAGGTGCCGCCGTGGTGGTCACCACGCACTCGTTCGAGGAGGCGCAGAAGCTGGCCGACCACGTCGTCATCATCGCCGAGGGCACGGTCGTGGGCGACGGCTCCCTCGCGGACCTGACCCACCGCCACGGTGGCAGCCTCGACGAGGTGTACTTCACGCTCACCAGGGCTGAGGCCGGCCGATGAGCCGCCCTGCCCCCGCCGCCGACCGGATCCGCAGTCAGGCCCGCCTGGATACCGGCATCCTGCTGC
Organism: Austwickia sp.; assembly: GCA_016711265.1. Lineage (GTDB taxonomy): Bacteria > Actinomycetota > Actinomycetes > Actinomycetales > Dermatophilaceae > JADJTI01. The sequence continues at coordinate 533,975 of JADJTI010000001.1, forward strand.
GCAACGGCGAGCAACTCATCGTGTCCATGATCCTGCCGGCGCTCGCGCTGATCGTCGCGGTCAAGGCTCCCTATCCCGATCTGGGACCCGGGGCTCGGGTCGACGTCGCCGCACCCGGGGTCCTGGCGCTGGCGGTGATCTCGACGGCCTTCACGGGTCAGGCGATCGCCACCGGCTTCGACCGCCGCTACGGCGTCCTGCGGCTGCTCGGGGTGACTCCCCTGGGTCGATCGGGCTTGCTGGCGGGCCGCATCGCCGCGGTCCTCCTGGTCGAGGCGGTGCAGTTCGCCGTGCTGGCCGGGCTGGGGTTGGCCCTGGGATGGCGCCCGCAGGTGGTCGGGCTGCTTCCGTTCGCCGTGTTCTGGTTGGTCGGCACGATCACGTTCGTGGCCTTCGCGTTGCTTCTGGCCGGAACGCTGCGGCCGGAGGCCACCCTGGCGGTGGCCAACTTGATCTGGGTGCTGCTGCTGGGTCTGGGGGGGGTGGTGCTGCCTGCCGCCCAGTTCGGCGCGCCGTGGTCCGCGATGATCGCCGCCCTGCCGTCGGCCGCGCTTGCCGACGGTTTCCGCGCCGCGTTCAGCGGTCACGGCCTGCCCGTGGTGTCGTTGCTCGTGCTGGCCGCGTGGGGAGCCGTGTTCTCCCTGGGAACCGCACGATGGTTCCGCTGGTCGGAATGAACGCCGAAGGCCACGACGTCAGGAACGCCACGTCGGAGGCTGCGGCGTCGACGCAGTCGGGGCCACCGCCGAAGGGTACCCTCATCGGGTGACCGTTCACCAGACCACGTCCCGCTCCCCCCTCGCCGCCGGCGCCGGTCGGCGCGGGCGCGACTGGCTGCGGGCGGCCCTGGTGGCCAACCTGATCCTTCAGATCGTGATCATCCTCACCGGCGGGCTGGTGCGGCTGACCGGGTCCGGCCTGGGCTGTCCCACCTGGCCGCAATGCGTCCCCGGGTCGTTCACCCCGGTGGCCCAGCAGGCCCAGGGGATCCACTCGGCGATCGAGTTCGGCAACCGGCTGATGACCTTCGTGCTGGCCGCCGTGGCGATCGCGCTCGTCGTCCTGGCACACCGCCAGGTGCCGCACCGTGGCCGGTTCGTGCGTCTCAGCTACGGGCCGATCCTCGGGATCGTCGCGCAAGCCGTCCTGGGCGGCATCATCGTGCTGGCCCACCTGGACCCCAAGACCGTGTCACCGCACTTCCTGCTCTCGTTGGTCCTGGTCTCCTACTCGACGTGGCTGGTACACCGGTACGACGTCGGCGACGGCCGCCGGGAACTGGCCGTGGCACCGGTGCTCTACCGGCTGACGCAGGCGACCGCCGTGGTGGCGGCCGTCGTGATGGTCCTGGGGACCGCCGTGACCGGATCAGGACCCCACTCCGGTGACGCCAACACGCCCGTGCGTTTCGGGTTCGACCCGCGGGCCACGAGTTGGCTGCACGCCGACGCGGTCATGCTCTTCGTCGGCCTCGTGGTCGCGGTGATGGTGGCCGCGCGCCTGGTCGACGTGCCGGCCCGCTTCCGGTACTGGTGGACCGTCACCTTCGCGGTCTGCCTCGCGCAGGGGCTGATCGGCTACACCCAGTTCTTCACGGGTCTGCCGGCGGCACTGGTCGCCGTACACCTGGTGGGTTCGGCCTTGCTGACCGTCGCCGTGACGTACGGGGTGATGGCCGCCTCGGCTTGGGTGCCGGCCAAGCCCGGTGATGTCCGTATCGACCGACCCACAGCTGCCCGGTGACGCCCCGGCGACCGTACCCTGGTAGACATGAGCACCGACGCCGCCATTGAGTCCCTGCAGGAGCCCGGAGCACCGCAGGACGTCCCGCTTGCCTGGGTTTATGCCCGCAAGGTGGCCAACCTGGTGCTACCACGCTCGGGGGACCGGACCCCCGGGGTCTCCAAGGCGTTGATCGCCGACCTGCTCCCGCTGGCGGTGTCCTCGCCGGGGGCCGAAAAGCTCCAGACGTTCTCGCCGTTCACCGGTGAGCTGCTGGCCGAGGTGCCGATGGCGACCGTCGAGGACGTCGAGCACGCGATGGCGGCCGCCCGGCGCGCCCAGAAAGAATGGCGCGAGCGCTCGATCTCGGATCGCTCCAAGATCATCATGAAGCTGCACGACCTGGCTTTGACCCAGCAGGAAGAGATCCTCGACCTCATCCAGGTCGAGGGCGGCAAGGCCCGTGGTCATGCCTTCGAGGAGGTCGCCGACGTCGCCATCACCGCGCGGCACTTCGCTCGTCGCGCCAACGACTACCTGAACGTGACCCACCACAACGGTCTCTTGCCCATGCTCTTCAAGACCGAGGAGCACCTGCAGCCCAAGGGCGTCATCGGCATCATCTCGCCGTGGAACTACCCCTTGACGCTCGTGGTCACCGACGCCCTGGCGGCCCTGATGGCGGGCAACGCGGTGATCCTCAAGCCCGACTCCGAGACCCCGCTGATCGCGTTGTGGGGCGCCCGGCTATTCAAGCAGGCCGGCCTGCCCGATGGCCTGTTCCAGATCGTGGTCGGCCCGGGCCGGAGCATCGGCACCGCCCTCATCGAACGGGCCGACTACATCTGCTTCACCGGCTCCACGGCGACCGGACGCAAGATCGCGGAACAGTGCGGGTCGCGACTCATCGGGTGTTCCCTGGAGCTGGGCGGCAAGAACGGGATGTACGTCGCCGACGACGTCCACGTCGATGTCGCCGCCGAGGGGGCGGTCCGAGCCTGCTTTGCCAACGCCGGTCAGCTCTGCGTGTCCATCGAGCGGATCGTCCTGCACGAGAAGATCGCCGACGAGTTCATCGACCTGCTGACCAAGCGGGTCCGCAGCCTGACCATCGGTTCGGCGCTGGACTACAGCACGAACATCGGCTGCCTGATCAACCAGAGCCAGCTCGACACCATCAGCCATCACGTGGACGACGCCGTCGCTCATGGCGCAAAGGTGCTGGTCGGCGGCAAGGCCCGGCCGGACTTGGGCCCGTACTTCTACGAACCCACCCTGCTCGAGGGCGTGACCCCGGACTGTATCTGCTACGCCGAGGAGACCTTCGGCCCGGTGGTGGCCATCTACCGGGTCAGCAGCGACGAAGAGGCCATCGACTTCATCAACAACACCGACTACGGTCTCAACGCGAGCGTGTGGACCTCCGACGACGACCGGGGCCGGGCCATCGGGCGACGGATCCAGGCGGGCACGGTCAACATCAACGAGGGCTACGTCGCCGCCTGGGCCAGTGTCGGCTCCCCCATGGGTGGGATGAAGGACTCGGGCCTGGCGCGCCGCCACGGTAAGGACGGCATCCGCAAGTACTGCGAACCCCAAACCATCGCCACCCACCTGTTCGCACACTCCAAGATGGGCTTGGGGATGCTCTACGAACTCCCGGACGGCGTCTGGACCAATGTGATGAGCAAGACGCTCCGCGCGTTGAAGGTTGCAGGCTTGAAGTAGCACAAGGACAAACGGGGCCGGGTCATCCGGCCCCGTTCGCCGTATCCCGGATGTTCGGACGCCATCACGATGCAGAGCCGGCCACGTGGTGCTGTCGCGAAGGGGCCCGAGACCAGGCCTGTTCGCACGCGAGCTCAGAAGGCCAGCGGCAGCGACAGGTGCACCAGCGGGTCGATGGCCACGGCAACGAACAGCAGCGTCAGATACGTGATCGACAGGTGGAACATCCGCATCGGCTTCAGAGAGGCCAGGGTCCGGTTCGCGGGATCCTTGGCACGCTGCAGCAGCTTCCACCCCTCCGCCACGAACACGCCACCCCCGACCAGGGCGGTCACCAGGTAGATCCACCCCATCGGCGCCAGCGGCACCAGGGCCAGGCTGGTGGCGACGGTGGCGACGGCGTACAGGAGCACCTGACGGGCGACCTCGACGTCCGAGGCCACCACGGGCAGCATCGGCACCCCCGCCGCGGCGTACTCGTCCTTGAACCGCATCGACAGCGGCCAATAGTGCGGCGGCGTCCAGAAGAAGACGACGAGGAAGAGCACGAACGCCGGCCACGCCAGCGAGTTGGTCACCGCGCTCCATCCGATCAGCACCTGCATGCAGCCGGCGGCGCCGCCCCAGACGATGTTCTGCGGCGTACGACGCTTCAGCACGATGGTGTACAGCCACACGTACATGACGATTGCCGCCAGGGACAGGGCGGCTGACAAGACGTTGACAAAGATGCCGAGGAGGGCGAGGGCGATCACTGCTTGGACGAACCCGAACGCCAGCGCGCGGCCGGGGCTGATGACCCCGGTCACCAGCGGCCGGTTCTCGGTTCGGTGCATCTTCCGGTCCATGTCCCGGTCGATGTAGCAGTTGAGCGTGTTCGCCGCCCCGGCCGACAGCGTGCCACCGATCAACGTGGCCAGGATCAGGCCCACCGGCGGCACGCCACGCTGCGCCAGGAACATCACCGGAAAGGTCGTGACCAGCAGGAGTTCGATGATCCTCGGCTTGACCAGCGACAGATAGTCACTCACCGTGGCTCGCGGTTCCCGCCCATCAGGTGCAGTCAACTCGACGACCGGCAGGTCGCGGCGCGGCTGGATGGCAGTCACGGTGTCCTTCAGGGCAGGCGAACGCACCGACGCGTTCGCTCGATGTCCGGCCATTCTAAGCCGGAACCCGCCCCCAGGCGCCCGCTGCGGCGAACCTGCTCACCGGTACCTGGCCGTCGGCACCCCCGTTGGGCAACACCTGGCATCCGATTCGCGCCGGCGGAGGGTCGGACTAGTCTCGATGGTGACCGATCGAGCAACTCCGGGCCCGTGAAACACCTCACGAACGGCGCGGTCTCGGACCGGCTTCACACCAGGAACAGGACAGGCACCATGACCGATAGCCCAGCCATTTCCCGGCGCGACCCCTCGCTGAGTCTGCCCGTGGCGACCCACACCGGGTGGACCGACCTCGACATCCGGGCCGTCGACACGATCCGCCTGCTGGCCGCTGACGCCGTACAGAAGGTGGGCAACGGCCACCCGGGGACCGCGATAAGCCTGGCACCGGTGGCCTACCTGCTGTACCAGAACGTCATGCGGCACGACCCGAGCGCCCCCCATTGGCTGGGCCGCGACCGCTTCGTCTTGTCGGCCGGACACTCCAGCCTCACCCAATACCTGCAGCTATTCACCAGCGGCTACGGCCTGGAGCTTGCCGATCTCCAAGCGCTGCGGACGTTTGAGAGCAAGACGCCCGGGCACCCCGAGGTCCACCACACCACGGGCGTGGAGATCACCACCGGCCCGCTGGGCTCGGGGCTCGCCTCGGCGGTCGGGATGGCGATGGCGGTACGTCGTCAGCACGGTCTGCTCGACCCGGACACCCCGTGGGGGCAGAGCCTGTTCGACCACGACATCTACGTCATCGCCTCGGACGGCGATCTGATGGAGGGGGTCAGCGCCGAGGCCTCCTCGTTGGCCGGCCATCAGCAGCTGGGCAACCTGACGGTGATCTACGACCAGAACCACATCTCCATCGAGGACGACACCGACGTGTCCTTCAGCGAGGACGTCGGGATGCGCTACGAGGCGTACGGCTGGCACGTCGAACGGGTGGACTGGCGGTGTATCCCCACTGACGCCGACCCCGGATCGTACGTGGAGGACGTGGACGCTCTGCGGGCGGCCCTCGACCGTGGCCGCCAGATCATCGACAAGCCGACCATCGTCATCCTCAACACCATCATCGCCTGGCCGGCACCGACAATGCAGAACACCGGCAAGTCCCACGGTGCGGCGCTGGGAGCCGACGAGATCGCCGCCACGAAGCGGTTGCTCGGGTTCGACCCAGAGCAGTCCTTCCACGTCGAACCGGAGGTGTTGGCGCATACCCGCCGGGTGATCGAGCGAGGACAGGCCGCCCGGGCCGCCTGGGACGCGCGCTTCGCCACCTGGGCGGCGGACCACCCCGAGCGCGCCGCCTTGCTGCAGCGGCTGCAGGAGCGGCGACTGCCCGAGGGGTTGGACGCGGCCCTGCCGACGTTCGAGCCGGACGAGAAGGGCCTGGCCACCCGGGCGGCCTCCGGGAAGGTCCTAGGCGCCATCGCCGAGGTGATGCCCGAGTTGTGGGGCGGGTCCGCCGACCTGGCCGAATCCAACAACACCACGATGAAAGGCGAGCCGTCCTTCATCCCTACCGAGCGCCAGACCAGCATGTGGAGCGGCGGTCCGTACGGCCGCACCCTGCACTTCGGCGTCCGGGAACACGCCATGGGCATGGCGCTGAACGGCATCGCCCTGGAGGGTCTGACCCGGCCCTATGGGGGCACCTTCCTGGTGTTCTCCGACTACATGCGGCCCGCCGTACGACTGGCCGCGATCCAGAAGGTGCCCGTCACGTTCGTCTGGACCCACGACTCCATCGGTCTGGGTGAGGACGGCCCCACCCACCAGCCCATCGAGCACCTGGCGGCCCTGCGGGCCATCCCGGACCTGGCCGTGGTCCGGCCGGCCGACGCCAACGAAACGGCGGTGGCGTGGCGCACCATCCTGGCCAACGCCACCCCCGCCGGGCTGTGCCTGAGCCGGCAGAACCTGCCGATCATCCCCCGTGGCGGGGACGGGTACGCCGGCGCCGACGGCGTCGCCCGGGGTGCGTACGTCGTGGCGGCCGAATCCGGCGACCAGGCGCAGGTCCTGCTGATCGGCACCGGGTCCGAGGTGTCGCTGGCGCTGGCAGCCCGGGACACCCTCGAGGCGCAGGGCATCCCCACCCGGGTCGTCTCGATGCCCTGCTGGGAGTGGTTCGCCGCCCAGGACAGCGCCTACCAGCACGAGGTCCTGCCGCCCGCGGTGACGGCCCGCGTCAGTGTCGAAGCCGGCAGCGTCATGGGGTGGTGCCGGTGGGTGGGCGCGTCCGGGCGTTCCATCGGCATCGACCACTTCGGCGCCTCCGCCGACGCCACGACCCTCTTCACGACGTTCGGCTTCACCGCTGAGGCGGTCGTCGAGGCGGCCACCGCCGTGCTCGCAGCGACCCAGGAAGGACGCTGAGATGACCAACCCTCGACTGGAGGCCCTGGCCGACGCGGGCGTCTCGATCTGGCTGGACGACCTCAACCGGCCGATGATCACCTCCGGTGAACTGCAGGGGCTGATCGACGACGCGGGGGTCGTCGGGGTCACCACGAACCCGACGATCTTCGCGGCCGCGCTGAGCCACGGCGCGGCGTACGACGAACAGGTCCGCTCGCTCTGCGAAGGCAGCAACAGCCTGGAGAACGTCACCTTCGAGATCACCACCGAGGATGTACGTCGCGCCTGCGACATCCTGCGCCCGGTGTACGACGCCACCCACGGCCAGGACGGGCGGGTGTCCATCGAGGTGGACCCGCGGATGGCGCGAGACACCCCGGGCACGGTCGACATGGCCCGCCGCCTGTGGCAAGCCGTGGACCGGCCCAACGTGATGATCAAGATCCCTGCCACAGTGCAGGGTCTCCCGGCGATCACCCACGTCCTGTCCGAGGGGATCAACGTCAACGTGACGCTGATCTTCTCCCTGGACCGCTACCGCGGGGTGATGAACGCCTTCCTCGTGGGCCTGGAGCAGGCTCGTGAGGCCGGCCGGGACCTGTCCACGATCCACTCGGTCGCCTCCTTCTTCGTCAGCCGGGTCGACAGCGAGGTCGATAGGCGCCTGGACGCCCTGATCGCCGGTTCGGACCCCGCGGTAGCCGAGGCCGCGACCCAGCTGAAAGGTCGCGCGGGCATCGCCAACGCCCGCCTGGCTTACCAGGCCTACCAGGAGGTGTTCGGGACGCCGCGCTGGGAGAACCTGCGCGACGACGGCGGCCACGCCCAGCGGCCGTTGTGGGCCTCGACCGGGGTGAAGAACCCGGCCTACCCCGACACGATGTACGTCACCGAGCTCGTCGCGCCGAACACCGTCAACACCATGCCGATGGCGACCTTGGCGGCGATGGCCGACCACGGAGAGATCCCGACGGACCCGGTCACCGGCGGCTACGACGAGGCGACCACCGTCCTGGACGACCTGGAACGCCTGGGGGTGCGGTATCAGGACGTCGTCGACCTCCTGGAGGAGGAAGGGCTGGACAAGTTCGTGACCTCGTGGAACGAGCTGCTGCACGGCATCGACGAGGCTCTCATCCGGGCGCGTGAGGGCGAACAGGGTCGCCGGTGAGCCCGGCCAAGGTCGCCGCCGGGCAGAACCCGCTGCGTGATCCGCTCGACAAGCGACTCCCCCGGATCGCCGGGCCCTGCAGCATGGTCATGTTCGGGGTCACCGGCGACCTGGCGCGCAAGAAGCTGATGCCGGCGATCTACGACCTGTCCCACCGGGGTCTGCTGCCACCGGGCTTCTCGCTGGTGGGCTTTGCTCGCCGGGACTGGGAGGACCAGGATTTCGGCACAGTGGTCCACGAGGCGGTCCGCCAGCATGCCCGCACCCCGTTCCGCGAAGAGGTCTGGCGTCAACTGGCCGAAGGGCTGCGGTTCGTGCCGGGCTCCTTCGACGACGACGCGGCCTTCGATCTGTTGGCGCAGACCGTTCACGACCTGGACGAGGCGCGGGGAACCGGCGGCAACCATGCCTTCTACCTGTCCATCCCGCCCAAGTCCTTCGCCCAGGTATGCCGCCAACTGCAGCGGTCGGGCCTGAGTGAGCAGCGCGGAGACGCCTGGCGCCGGGTGGTCATCGAGAAGCCGTTCGGGCACGACCTGGCCAGCGCGACGGAGCTCAACGACATCGTCGAGGGAGTCTTCCCCCCGGACGCGGTCTTCCGGATCGATCACTACCTCGGCAAGGAGACGGTGCAGAACCTGTTGGCGATCCGGTTCGCCAACACCCTGTTCGAACCGATCTGGAATGCCGCGTACGTCGACCACGTGCAGATCACCATGGCCGAGGACATCGGCATCGGCGGTCGCGCCGGGTACTACGACGGTGTCGGTGCCGCCCGCGACGTGATCCAGAACCACCTGCTGCAGTTGCTGGCCCTGGTGGCGATGGAGGAACCGGGGTCGTTCGACGCCGCGCACCTGCGGGCGGAGAAGGAGAAGGTTCTCGCCGCGGTGAGGCTGCCCGGTCCGGTGACGGCCTGCAGTGCCCGCGGACGGTACGCCCAAGGGTGGCAGGGCAGCGAACCGGTCCAGGGGTACGTCCAGGAGGAGGGGGTGGCCGCCGATTCGGCCACCGAGACGTACGCCGCGCTCAAACTCAGCGTGGAGAATCGCCGATGGGCCGGTGTGCCGTTCTACCTGCGCACCGGCAAACGCCTGGCCAAGCGGGTCACCGAGATCGCGGTGCTCTTCCGCCGGGCACCCTTCCTGCCGTTCAGCCCCACCGAGACCGAAGAGCTGGGGCAGAACGCGCTGGTCATCCGGGTGCAGCCCGACGAGGGCGTCACCGTGCGCTTCGGCTCGAAGGTTCCGGGCGCCCAACTGGAGGTCCGGGACGTCACGATGGACTTCGGCTACGGCCGCTCCTTCACCGAGTCCAGTCCCGAGGCGTACGAACGGCTGATCCTCGACGTCCTGCTGGGCGACCCCCCGCTGTTTCCCCGCCACCAGGAGGTCGAGCAGTCCTGGCGGATCCTGGACCCGGTCATCGACCAGTGGTCCCAGCTCGCGGAGGGTCCGCAGGACTACCCGGCCGGCGGCTGGGGTCCCCACAGCGCCGATGAACTGCTGGAGCGCGACGGCCGACGCTGGAGGATGCCATGATCGTCGACCTTCCGGACAGCTCGGTCGCTCAGATCGCCGCAGCGCTCCAGGAACTGCGGGACGACATCGGGACCATGGCCTTGACCAGAGTGTTGACCCTGCTCGTCGTCACCGACGCGGCCCACGAGGACGAGGCGCACGAGGTGTCGCGGGCGGCGACCCACATGCACCCGGCCCGGATCGTGATGCTCGTCGAAGGCAGTGACCGCGGGCGCGCCCGGCTGGACGGGCAGGTGCGGGTCGGTGGGGATGCGGGTGCCAGTGAGGTGGTGGTGCTGCGCCTGCACGGCGAGCTCGTCCACCATCAGGCATCGGCTGTGCTGCCGCTGCTGCTGCCGGACTCCCCGATCGTGGCCTGGTGGCCCACGGGCGGGCCGCAGCATCCGGCAGCGGACCCGGTCGGGGCGCTGGCGGCGCGCCGGATCACCGACGCCGAACACAGCGGCGACCCCTCGGACACCCTCAGGCGCCGTGCCAAGCACTACACCGACGGGGACACCGACCTGACCTGGACCCGCATCACCCGGTGGCGCGGCCTGCTGGCAGCGGTGCTGGACACCCCGCCGTACGCGCCGGTGGACCGGGTGACCGTGACTGGCGGCCTGGATTCGGCCTCTGCCGATCTCCTCGCAGCGTGGCTCGGGGAGTACCTGGACTGCCCGGTGGTGCGAGCGCGGACTCCGCACAACACAGGCCTGGTGAGCGCCCGACTCCACCGCCGCGATGGCGAAGTGGACCTGGTGCGCCCCGATGGTGAGGTGGCGACGCTGACCATGCCAGGCCAGCCGGCGCGGAGCCTGGCGCTGCCCCGCCGTCGTGACCCCGAATGCCTGGCGGATGAGTTGGCGAGGCTCGATGCCGATGAGGTCTTCGAGCGGGTGCTCACCCGCGGACTGCGCCGGTTGCGGACCACGCTGGCGGCCGGAGAGGCCGTCGACCAGGGCCTGGCCCCGTCGGTTCCGGACTCTCGCCGCCTGGCGCGCAGGTTGAAGCAGGAATCCGCCGGCTGCGCGGGTGCCGACGACCCACCCAAGGAGCCGATGTGAGCCCTGCCCCGCAGCCGACGTACCGGGTGTTTCCCGACGCCAGCACCCTGGCGCAGGCCGCCGCCGCCGAGCTGGCTCGCGTGGTCTCTGAGGCGGTCGCTGCTCGAGGCAGCGCGTCCGTCGTGCTGACCGGAGGTTCGATGGGGACGGCCCTGATGACGGCACTGTCGGGCGAGGACGGCGGCCCACCCGTGGCCGCGCCCTGGTCGTCGGTGCAGGTGTGGTGGGGTGATGAACGCTTCCTGCCCGCCGGGGACCCCGACCGCAACGACACCCAGGCCGATACGGCGGGGCTGGGACGCCTGATCACCGTCGGGCTGAACCCAAGCAACGTTCATCGGCTGCCCGGTCCCGACGAGCCCGGCGATCCCGGCGATCCCAGCGACAGCGACGACTTCGAGCGGGCGGCCCGCCAGTACGCAGCCCGGCTTGATGAGGCCGTCCCGAAAGATCGGGCGTTCGACGTGGTGCTGCTGGGCATGGGCCCGGACGGCCACGTCGCGTCGCTGTTCCCGCACCACCCGAGCACGGCGGCCGCGGCGAACCCCGACGTCTCGGTGATCGCGGTGCAGGACTCGCCTAAGCCGCCGCCCCAGCGTCTCTCCCTGACCTTGCCGAGGCTGAACGCGGCGCGTCAGGTCTGGTTCCTGGTCACCGGCGAAGACAAGGCGCCGGCGGTACGGCGGGCGCGCACCACCGATGACCCGCAGGAATGCCCCGCGGGCGCCGTGCGGGGCCTGGAGGCCACCCTCTGGTGGCTCGATGACGGCGCCGCCGAGGCTGGAACATCGGGCTTGCCCTCTGCGTGAGCCGACGCGTCACACCTGCGAGCCCGCCCTCGGTGGGACGGCCGTCATGGCACCTGGCCGCTGGGTGGCCGACGCGGCATCCGCGCGTACAGCTCCGGTAGGGTCAGCGGGCTCCCCTCGAGCGTCTCGCAGGCCCCCAGCAGGTAGACCATCGCGGTGCGGGACGTGCGCGAGCGCGACCGACCATCGCTGGGGTCGACAAACCGGACCAGCTGCTGATCGATGCTCCACTGATGGCTTTCCCACGACATCAGCGCGTTGAGGGTCCAGGCCATCTCCTCGGGAGCGACCCCGGCTCGCGGCTGCAGACCATAGACATCCAACGTCTCGTGCAGGATGGGGATCCACATGTCGTAGAGCGCGGTCAGCGATGCGGCCAACGACTGACGGACCACCGGGTGCTCCGGCCACAACCACCGCACTGTGTCGGCCAACCCATACAAGTCGACGTCGAGGGCCTGCGCGATCTGCGCGCCGGCCAGGTGCCGGGCGAACTCCCCCAGCGGCAGCTGCAACCACAGCGGCAGTGCCTGCCGGAGGCGCGTGTAGTTCGCTCCGTGCCGACTCGGCCTCAGGATGTAGGCGAGCAGGTCGGCGTACCAGTCGGTCGCGGACGGCCATCGCCTACGCATCTGGTTGATGCTGACATCGAGTACACCTTCGACGAAGCGCTCGTGCCCCACCAGCGCGGACAGGACGCGTGGCACCGGTTCACGGCCTGCCTTCGGCTGGACGTCGGCCCCCAACTGGGTGGCGAGGTGGCGGACCGCTTCGGACAGGATGAACTGCGTCATCGGTCCCTGCGGGCCGTTCGGACCGCGGGCGGTCGCCGTGCGGATGACGACGGGTCGCAGATCCTCAAGCTCGACGTGCCCGATGACGCTAGGCTCTGGCGATCCGCGACGACTCACAACGATGGGGACCCGCTCGCCAAAACGCGGTCTCCGATCCATACAGGCTCCTCGGCGCGCTGGATTGTACCCCGAATTCCTTGCGCCCGGAAGGGGTGGCCCCCCCGTGGTACCAGCACCTTAGCGCCTCAGCCCCCGCTGAGTACGGTCGATGAAGTGTGGTGAAATGCCCAGACGGTTCGGCCTTCACCGGGTAACCGGGCGTGATCAGCCGAAATGTGCCGTCGTTTCGAAGGAGGGGTCGAAATGAAGCGCATCATCCGGATCGGTGTCCTGACGAGTCTCATCGTGGCTGCGGGCGCCCCGACGGTCGCGCACGCGGCACAACCGGCAACCCAGACCTACCGGGTGCAGGCGCCGGCGACGCAGACGTATCGCGTGCAGGCGCCAGCGACGCAGACGTATCGCGTGCACGCCCCCGCGACGCAGACGTATCGCGTGCAGGCCGCAACCCTGGCGACGCGGGCGGCCGTCGTCCTGCGCGTCCTCGGGCTCGGCTGACCGCAGCTCACCGCCGAGGCCGGCGCCACGCTGTCCGAGCCCGCGCTCGTCAGCGAATCAAACCGCGGTTACGCAGCGTCGTCAGCGCCTCGTTCAAGATGGCGGCGCCGTCGGCGTCGGTACGACGCTCCTTCACGTACGCCAGGTGCGTCTTGTAGGGCTCGACGCGCGAAGGTGCGGGCGGGGCCTGAGGGTCTTGTCCCGCCGGAAAGCCACAACGCGGGCAATCCCAGAATTCCGGGACCCCACCGGTGGCATCGACCGCAAAGCTGGGCTGCGTTTCGTGGCCGTTGGCGCAGTAGTACGAAACCGTGACGCGCGGCGCGGCTTCACCGCGTTCGGCCTCACCCATCGGACCTGCGCCGACCCGACTGCCGCGAATGGCGTTCGCACTGACCATAGGGACTCCTAGGAGGTCGTAACCGGCCGCGACAGGACGCGCGGATCACACTGGAAAACCGAGGCTACGCTGCCTGAGCCTGCGGTGGGGGCAGAATCCGGGTCACCCGGCGAATCGCTCGATGAGGCCCAGGCCGACGATACAGACGAACCACACCAGCGCCACCGAAATGGTGATCCGGTTCAAGTTGCGTTCGGCGACGGACGAGCCGCCCATCGTGCTCGAGACGCTCCCACCGAACATGTCGGAGATCCCTCCACCCTGCGCCTTGTGCATCAGGATCAACAGGGTCAGGAAGAGTCCGCCGATGACCAACAGGACCTGTAGAGCGACCATCAGAATGCCCACGAGCGTTGTGCCTGCCTTCGATCATCCAGAGCCGGCGCACGGTGGCGGCGCCTGCTTCCGCGGTAGTCGGACGCCGTCATGGTACCCGAGTGCCCCGAGCCCGCCAGGGTTTGAACCGGATCGGGCGGTCGCAGACACGCCAGGGGGGTGTCGATCCACCGTGCGGATCAACACCCCCCCCAGACGCCGGGGCTCGGCGTCCGCGGACCGCCTAGGCGGTGGTGAACATGCAGATCTTGGCGAACTCCTCGGCCTTCAACGACGCGCCACCCACCAGGGCACCGTCGACGTCCTCCTTGGCCATGATGCCGACCACGTTGTCCGACTTGACCGAGCCGCCATAGAGGATCCGTACGCCGTCCGCGAGCTCCGCGGAATACAGCTCGGCCAGCTTGGCGCGGATCGCCGCACACACCTCTTGAGCGTCCTCGGGGGTGGCGACCTCACCAGTGCCGATCGCCCAGATGGGCTCGTAGGCGATCACGATCGAGGCAGCCTGCTCGGCCGGGATCCCCTTGAGGTCAGCCTCGATTTGCGCCACCGTGTGTGCCACCTGATGGCCGGCCTTGCGGATCTCCAGGCCCTCGCCGCAGCACAGGATGGGGGTCAGCCCGTTCCGGTACGCCGCCTCGACCTTCTTGTTGAGCAACTCGTCGCTCTCCTGGTGGTATTCGCGGCGCTCGCTGTGCCCGATGACCACGTAGCTGCAGCCCAACTTGCTGAGCATCGGGCCGGAGATCTCACCGGTATACGCGCCGTCGTCGTACACCGAGATGTCCTGGGCGCCGTACCGGATGTCGAGCTTGTCGCCCTCCACCATGGTCTGCACGGTCCGCAGGTCGGTGAAAGGCGGCAGTACCACCACCTCGACGACCCCGAAGTCGTGCTTGCCGTCCTTGAGCGTCCAGTCGAGCTTTTGGACCAGTTGCGTGGCCTGCACGTGGTCCATGTTCATCTTCCAGTTTCCCGCCATCATCGGGATGCGCTTGCTCACGTCAGTTCGTTCCGTTCCGTCGTCGTGAAGTTCATGGGGTGGTGCGCGCCTCGGTCAGGGCCGGGCGCCTCAGGAGTCGAGGATGTCGATCCCCGGCAACGTCTTGCCCTCGAGGTACTCCAGGCTGGCACCGCCACCGGTGGAGATGTGCCCGAACTGGTCGTCGGCGAACCCGAGCTGGCGAACCGCGGCAGCCGAGTCGCCGCCGCCGACCACCGTCAGCGCGCCCTTGCTGGTGGCGTCGACGAGCGCGGCGGCGACCGCCTTCGTCCCGGCCGCGTAGGGGGCCATCTCGAACGCACCCATCGGACCGTTCCAGAACACCGTCTTGCAGTCCACCAACTTGCTGGCGAACAACTCGCCGGACTTCGGCCCGATGTCCAGGCCCATCTGGTCGGCCGGAATGGCGTCACAGTCGACCGTGCTGATCGGGCCGTCGGTGCCGAAGCTGGGGGCAATGACCGTGTCGACCGGAAGGATCAGCTCGACACCCGTCGCCTTGGCGGTCTCGATGAAGCCGCGGCAGGTCTCCAGCATCGTTTCGTCCAGCAGGGACTTGCCGACCTCGTGCCCTTGCGCCTTCAGGAAGGTGTAGGCCATCCCGCCACCGATCAACAGTCGGTCAGCGGTCTTC
This sequence comes from Austwickia sp., assembly GCA_016711265.1. Taxonomy (GTDB): domain Bacteria; phylum Actinomycetota; class Actinomycetes; order Actinomycetales; family Dermatophilaceae; genus JADJTI01. Next base: position 549,307 of record JADJTI010000001.1, read on the forward strand.
ATCAGGTTCTCGATGACCGCGAGCTTGTCGGCGACCTTCGCGCCGCCGAGGACGACGGCGTACGGGCGTTCCGGGTTCTCGGTCAACCGCTTGAGGACCTCGACCTCGGTCCCGACCAAGCCGCCGGCATAGTGCGGCAGGCGGGTGGCCACGTCGTACACACTGGCCTGCTTGCGGTGCACGACCCCGAAACCGTCGGAGACGAAGACGTCCGCCAGCGCGGCCAGTTCGTCGGCGAAGGCGCCTCGGGCGGCCTCGTCCTTGCTGGTCTCACCGGCGTTGAAGCGGATGTTCTCCAGGAGGGCGACATCCCCGTCGGCCATCGCGTTCACCACGGCCTTGGCCGAGTCGCCGACGGTGTCAGTGGCGAAGGCGACCTGCTTGCCGAGCAGCTCCGAGAGCCGCCCGACCACCGGGGCCAGCGAGTATTTCTCTTCGGGCGCGCCCTTGGGCCGACCGAGGTGCGCCGTCACGATCACCTTGGCACCGGCGTCGGCGAGCATCTTCAGGGTCGGTACGGAGGCGCGCAGCCGGCCATCGTCGGTGATGTTCCGCTCCGCATCCAGCGGAACGTTCAGATCGCTGCGGACGAGGACGCGCTTGCCGCGCAGCTCGCCACCATTGACCAGATCCTGCGTGGTCTTCATGAACGTGGACTCCTTCGTCGTCGGTGCTCTTGGCGGCGAGGCAGCGGGCCGGGAGCGGTTGCCGCTGGGCCGGTGTGCTTGGGTGCCCACTGGAGGTCGCATACCCCCGGGCGTCAGGGACGGGAACGACACGAACGCCGGGTGACCGGGATCGCGGCCACCCGGCGTACGGGTCGTTCAGGATGCGGTGCTCACCGCGGGGGCGTCACAGCGTGGCGCCGACCAACAGGCACAGGTCGGCGAGGCGGTTGCTGTAGCCCCACTCGTTGTCGTACCAGCCGACGACCTTGACCTGGTTGCCGATGACCTTGGTGAGGCCGGCGTCGAAGATGCAGGAGGCCGGGTCGGTCTCGATGTCCTTGGAGACGATCGGGTCCTCGGTGTAGACCAGCTTGCCCTTCATGGCGCCCTCGGCGGCCTTCTTGACGATGGCGTTGACCTCGTCGACGGTGGTCTCGCGGCCGGCCTCGAAGGTGAGGTCGGTGGCGGAACCGGTCGGCGTCGGGACGCGCAGCGCGTAACCGTCGAGCTTGCCCTTGAGCTCGGGCAGGACGAGCGCGACGGCCTTGGCGGCACCGGTGCTCGTCGGCACGATGTTGAGCGCAGCGGCGCGGGCCCGGCGCAGGTCCTTGTGCGGTGCGTCCTGCAGGTTCTGGTCCTGGGTGTACGCGTGGATCGTCGTCATCAGGCCCTTGACGATGCCCAGCTCGTCGTTGAGCGCCTTGGCCATGGGTGCCAGGCAGTTCGTCGTGCAGGAGGCGTTGGAGATGATCGTCTGCGAGCCGTCGTACTTGTCGTCGTTGACGCCCATGACGATGGTGATGTCTTCGTTGGAGGCCGGCGCGGAGATGATGACCTTCTTGGCCCCACCCTCAATGTGCGCCTTGGCCTTGGTCGCGTCGGTGAAGAAGCCGGTGGACTCCACCACGATGTCGGCGCCCACGGACTTCCAGTCCAGCTTGGCCGGGTCGCGCTCTGCCCATGCCGCGAACTTCTTGCCGTTCGCGGTGATCGACTCGTCGTCGTAAGAGACCTCGCCCGGGAACCGGCCCAGGATCGAGTCGTACTTCAGGAGGTGGGCCAGGGTCTTGTTATCGGTGAGGTCGTTCACCGCAACGATCTCGATGTCCGCGCCGGATTCGGCCACGGCGCGGTAGAAGTTGCGGCCGATGCGGCCAAAGCCATTGATGCCAACGCGTACTGTCACAGCGATGCCTTCCTGGGGAGATCAGTCGGGTGCACCCGCCGACCGCGGCATCCAGCCCGCGTGCAGGTCCTGCACCTGCGCACTGTCTGGTCCGAGCCCGCGACCGGTGGCGTACCCCGTCGGACGACACCTTGACCCTATTCGATTAGGGCACGTCACTGCACGTTTGGCTCCAGCCGACTGACCTCAGGCGTCCAGCATCTCTTCGGTGAGCACGGCTTCGGTGCTGGGAATCCCCAAATCCGCCGCCCTTTTGTCCGCCATCGCGAGCAGGCGGCGGATTCGGCCGGCGACAGCGTCCTTGGTCATCGGCGGATCCGCCAGCGCTCCGAGTTCTTCGAGGCTGGCCTGTTTGTGTTCCAACCGGAGGCGCCCGGCGTCGCGCAGGTGATCGGGGATGTCATCGCCCAGGATCTCCATGGCCCGGTGCACCCGAGCCCCGGCGGCCACGGCCGCGCGAGCGGACCGTCGCAGGTTGGCGTCGTCGAAGTTGGCCAGCCGATTGGCGGTCGCTCGCACCTCGCGGCGCATCCGCCGCTCCTCCCAGGCCAAGACCGCGTCGTGGGCGCCGAGCCGGGTGAGCATGGCTCCGATGGCGTCCCCGTCCCGGATGACCACCCGGTCGACACCCCGCACCTCGCGGGCCTTGGCGCCGATGCTCAGACGGCGTGCCGCACCAACCAACGCCAGGGCCGCCTCGGGTCCAGGACAGGTCAGCTCCAGCGACGATGACCGCCCGGGTTCGGTCAGCGATCCATGGGCCAGGAACGCGCCGCGCCAGGCCGCCTCGGCGTCGCACACCGCGCCGCTGACCACCCGGGGAGGCAGCCCGCGCACCGGGCGCCCACGTACGTCGATGAGTCCGGTCTGTCGGGCCAGTGACTCGCCTTCCTCCTCCACCCGTACGACATAACGGGTCCCCCGGCGCAGACCGCCTGCGGACAGCACCATCATCTCGCTGTGGTGTCCGTACATGTCGGTGAGGTCGCGACGGAGCCTGCGGGCCGCCTGCGCCGTGTCCAGCTCGGCCTCGACGACGATCCTCCCGCCGATGATGTGCAGGCCACCGGCGAAACGGAGAACAGCGGATACCTCAGCCTTGCGGCAGCACGGCTTGGTCACTGACAGGCGAGAAAGCTCGTCTTTCACCCTCGCGGTCATGGCCATGTCGACCATAGTGCCACCGGCTGGGAGGTGCTCCGAACCAAAGCGAGCAGAATAGCCCCGACCGATAGACATTATGTCAAGCCAACGCTCCGCAGTGCTCACGGAATGAGACGGTACCCACGCGACGGCCCGTGGCGAAGCACCGGAGTTCGTGTGTTCGCCTGCCTCGCATGGCACCTCAGCTGAAGATGTCGCGGTACGCCGCGGCCAGCCGCAGCACGTCGTGCTGGGCGGGATGGTCGGGGGCCCGGACCGTGGCCAGCACCAGGTCCGCTCCCAGGGCAGCGGCCGCGTCGGCCAGCGAATCCGGATCATCCACCACCGACGGATCGGCCAATACGACGTCGAGTTGCAGGTTCGGCGCGTGCTCCTGCAGTGACCGCAGGTGACGCTGCGCTGAGTAACCTTCCGTCTCACCCCGGTTGAGTTGCAGATTCAGCGTCAGCACCCGCCGGGCCGGGGTGCTCTCCAGGGCCTCGCGCAGCTGCGGCACCAGCAGGTGGGGCATCACCGAGGTGAACCATGACCCCGGACCCAGGACCAGCCAGTCGGCGTCCATGATGGCGGCGACCGCCTCCGCGGAGGCCGGCGGGTCGGGCGGGTCGAGCCACACGCTGACCACGTGCCCGGGGGCCCGGGCCACCTTCGACTGCCCGCGCACGACGTCCGGCGCCGCCCCCGGCCTGCCCACCACCTCCGCCGCGATGGTCAGCGGAACCGTGGCCATCGGCAGCACCCGGCCCCGGGCTCCGAGCAGCCGCCCGACCACCTCCAGGGACCCGGAGGTGTCGCCCAGCAACTCCCACAAGGCCACGATCAGCAGGTTTCCCAACGCGTGCCCGGCCAGCGGGCCCTGACCACTGAACCGGTGCTGCAACACGTCACGCCAGAGGTGGCCCCATTCGCTGTCATCACACAGCGCGGCCAACGCCATCCGCAGATCACCCGGCGGCAACACGTCGTACTCGGCCCGCAGGCGCCCACTGGATCCGCCGTCATCGGCGACCGTGACGATCGCGGTGATCGCATCCGTCAGATGGCGCAGGGCACTCAGCGACGCGGCCAGGCCGTGGCCGCCACCGAAGGCGACCACCGTGGGGCGGTTCACGACCCCGCCGTCCCGAGAACCCGTGCGGACCGGTGTCCCGAACGTGCCTGGTGTGAGCTCATTCCCGACCCAGGTCCCGATGGAACAACAAGGCCGAGATCTCCGGGGTGCCCAGCCTGGCGGCCAGTCGCTCGGCGATCGCGACCGAGCGGTGCTTCCCGCCGGTACAACCGACGGCCAAGGTCATGTACCGGCGGCCTTCACGCAGGTATCCCGCCAGCATGGGTTCGAGCAGGTCGATGACCCGCTCGACGAACTCGGCCGCCCCAGGCTGCGCCATCACGTAGTCGGCGACCTGGGGGTCCTTCCCGCTGAACGGCCGGAGCGCGGCGATCCAGTACGGGTTGGGCAGGAATCGCATGTCGAACACCAGATCGGCGTCCAGTGGCACGCCGTACTTGAAGCCGAACGAGACCACCGCGATCCGCAGCCGGGTGGTGCTGGTGCCCCCGCCCATGGCGTCCCGGATCTTGCCGGACAGCTGGTGGACGTTGAGCCCTGAGGTGTCCACCAGCAGGTCGGCGTCGGACCGGAGCTCGGCGAGCTGCGCCCGTTCGCGGTGGATGCCGTCCAGCAACCGGCCGTCCCCCTGTAGCGGATGCGGGCGCCGGACGCTCTCGAACCGGCGCACCAACGACTCGTCGTTGGCGTCGAAGAACACGATCCGCGGGTGGTGACCGCGGCCCTTCAGCTCCCGCAGGGCCTCGGTGAACGCCGTGAAGAAGCCCCGCGAGCGGACATCGACCACGGCTGCCAGCCGGGTGACCGACGACGCCGAGGAGTTCACCAGGTCGGCGAGCCCCAACAGCATCTGCGGGGGCAGATTGTCCACGACGTACCAGCCGAGGTCCTCCACGGCGTGCGCGGCGGTGCTGCGGCCGGCCCCGCTCATGCCCGTGATGATGACGAAGTCGACGCGGGGCCGGACCCCCCCGGGCTCCGTGGGCCCGGGCGCGGGAATGGCCGCGGGAACGGGCGTGCTGGATTCCTCGTGGCTGTCCGCGTCACTCATCTGCCGGCCTCATCCCCGTCCATAACCTCGCCGGTCATCAGGTTGACCGCCGGTGCCGCAGGGCGCTCAGCGGCGGCCAACGACCCCACGATCGTCTCAGCCAGGGCGGGCCCGATGCCAGCGACTTCGCACAACTGCGCGGGCTGGGCCTGCCGGATCTTGCGGACCGAACCGAACCGGGTGAGCAGGGCCGCCTTCCGCACCGGGCCCAGCCCGGGAATGTCGTCCAGCGCGCTGGCCGTCATCGCCGCGGACCGTCGCTTGCGGTGGAAGGTGATCGCGAACCGGTGCGCCTCATCACGCACCCGCTGCAACAGGAACAGCCCCTCGCTGGTCCGTGGCAGGACCACCGGGAACTCGGCGTCCGGGAGCCACACCTCTTCCAGCCTCTTGGCGAGCCCGACGACGGCGACGTCCCGGATCCCCAGCCGCTCCAGGGCCCGCGCCGCGGCGTTCACCTGCGCCGGGCCGCCGTCGACGACCACGAGCTGCGGAGGATAGGCGAATCTGCGGGGCCGCCCGGTGGTCGGGTCGATCCCCGCCGGTACGCCGGCCGGTACCGCGCCGCTCGCCGACGCCGACTCGTCCACGGCCTGCTCGCTCAGCTGCCGCCGGAACCGGCGGGTCAGCACCTCGTCCATGGCGGCGAGGTCATCGGCGTGAACCGTGGGGGCCGAGCTCCCCGGAGTATCCGGGGTGTCGGGACCGGCGCCCCGGATCAGGAAATGCCGGTACTCCCCCTTGCGTGGCAGGCCGTCCTCGAAGACGACCATCGATCCGACCGGGTGAGCGCCCTGGACGTGGGAGATGTCGAAACACTCGATACGCAGCGGCGATTCCGGCAGGTCGAGGGCGACCTGCAGCTCCTGGAGGGCCCGGCCACGAGAGGTCAGGTCGCCCGCCCGCGTAACCTTGTGGCGCGCCAGCGCCTGCTGGGCGTTGCGCAGCACGGTCTGCGCCAGCGCCTTCTTGTCGCCGCGCTGCGGCACCCGCAAGTGCACCTGACTGCCCCGCGCTTCGGAGAGGATCTGCGCCACGACGGTGGCCTGCGTGGGCAGCACCGGCACCAGCACCTCCCGCGGGATGTCATCGGCACTGGGCCCATCGCCGTACACCTGCATGAGCAACAGCTCGACCAGGGCGGCGTCATCGGTGTCCTCGCGCTCGATGATCCAGCCGCGCTGCCCACGGATCCGGCCTCCGCGGACGTGGAAGACCTGGACGGCGGCCTCCAGTTCGTCGCCGGCCAGGGCGAACACATCGGCGTCGGTGTCGTCCTGGAGGACCACGGTGTTGCGTTCGAGCGCGGTGTGCAGGGCCCCGATGTCGTCACGAAGGCGCGCCGCCAGTTCGAAGTCGAGCTCCGCGGCGGCCGCTCGCATCCGCTCTTCGAGCCGGCGCACGAACTTGCCGTGCTGACCGGCCATGAAATCGCAGAAGTCCAGGGCGATCTGGCGGTGGGCCGCCTCGTCGGTGCGCCCGACGCAGGGGGCGCAGCACTTGTCGATGTATCCGAGCAGGCAGGGGCGGCCCACCTGCCCGGCCCGCTTGAACACCCCGGCGCTGCAGGTGCGCATCGGGAACACCCGCAGCACGAGATCCAAGGTCTCCCGGATCGCCCAGGCATGCGAGTAGGGCCCGAAGTAGCGCGTGCCCACCTTTTTGGCGCCGCGCAGCACCTGGGCCCGCGGAAAGGTCTCTCCCAGCGTGACGGCCAGGTAGGGATAGGACTTGTCGTCCCGGTACTTCACGTTGAAGCGAGGGTCGAACTCCTTGATCCAGGCGAACTCCAGCTGCAGCGCCTCGACCTCGTTGGCCACCACTGTCCACTCGACACCGGCCGCCGCGGCGACCATTCGCGCGGTCCGCGGGTGCAACCCTCGTGCGTCTTGGAAGTACGACGACAGCCGAGGTCGCAGGGACTTGGCCTTGCCCACGTAGATGACCCGGCCGGAGGAATCCCGGAAGCGGTACACGCCGGGGTCTAGGGGGATCTCGCCGGGCCGTGGGCGGAAGCTGCCGCCCACCGCTCCCCGCTGGTTCACACCGCCTCCCTCATCGACCCGTGTGGCACCTTCCGGCCGGCGCCCCAGCCTGGTAAGAACGTCAACCGTTGGATCGAAACGTTCGTTGCGTGCGGCGGGCCTTGCGGCGCGCTGCTCATCGGTTGGCGCAGCTGGGGACTCGCGTCGCCACCATGCTAGGTCCCGATCGTGCCCCTCATGACGGACAAGCCCCATCAGGTAACGACACGGTCACAGCTTGGTATCGGTGCTTTAAGCTGCCCGCCAGGTTCGGTCTAATCGCCCAAGAACGCCCAGCGTGTGTACGTGCCGCACGCAGGGGTCCCACCCTCAGGAGGAACTTTGCGCACCATCGTTAAGCTCGGTGTCCCGATCACCACCGCCGCCCTCATCCTGACCGCCTGCGGCGGGACCAAGGAGGCGGGCACCGCGACCTCGGCGGCGGGCGCAGGCAAGGTCTGTGACGCCAAGATCGGCTACTTCGGCGCCCTCACCGGCGACGCGGCCAACCTCGGCATCAACATCATGCAGGGCGCCGAACTGGCGGTGAAGCAGTACAACGAGAAGCACGCGGACTGCAAGATCGAGTTCGTCAAGTACGACAGTGAGGGCGACCCGGCCAAGGCTCCCGCGCTGGCTCAGAAGGCTGTGCAGGACAAGAAGCTCATCGGCATCGTCGGCCCCGCGTTCTCCGGCGAGTCCAAGGCCGCCAACCCGATCTTCAACTCGGCCGGCCTGAACATCATCAGTGCCTCGGCCACCAACCCGGCTCTCTCTCAGCAGGGTTGGAAGGTGTTCCACCGGGTGCTCGGCAACGACGCCACCCAGGGCCCGGCCGCCGCCAAGTACATCAAGGACATCGTCAAGGCGGCCAAGGTCTACGTCATCGACGACTCCTCCGAATACGGCAAGGGCCTGGGCGACCAGGTCCGTACGGCGCTCGGCGCCACGGTCGTCGGTAGCGACGCCGTCCAGCAGAAGCAGCCCGACTTCTCGGCCACGGTGACCAAGGTGACCGCCGCCTCTGCCGATGCGGTGTTCTTCGCCGGGTACTACGCCGAGGCGTCCAAGATCATCAAGCAGCTGCGGGCAGCCGGCTGGAAGGGCGTCTTCGTCGTACCGGACGGCGTGAAGGACACCGCCTTCGTGCAGCAGGCGGGGGCCGCCGCCACCGGCACCGTCATCACCTGCCCGTGCGTCCCCGAGGACGTCGCACCCGAGTTCGCGCAGGCCTACCAGGCGGCGTACAAGAACCCTCCGGCGACGTACTCGGCCGAGGCGTACGACGCGGCGAACGTGTTCATCGACGCGGTCGCCGCCGGCAAGACCTCCTCGCAGGACGTCTCGGACTTCCTCAGCAAGTACGACAAGCAGGGCGTCACCAAGAAGATCAAGTTCGACGACAAGGGTGAGCCGGCCGAAGTGTCGGTCTGGTCGTACAAGATCGCGGACGGCAAGATCGTCAAGGATCAAGAGATCAAGTAGCACACATCAGCCGGGTGGCGGGCCTCCATCGAGCGCCCGCCACCTGTCGTGCCTGAGCCCGGATCGACCCTCCGGGTTCAGGCGCGGCGATCGACGGGACCCCCATGGACTTTCTCCTGCAGAACTTCTGGGCGCTGACGATCACCGGGCTGGTGCTCGGCGCCGTCTACGCTCTGGTCGCGCTCGGCTACACACTCGTGTACGGCGTGCTGCGCCTGATCAATTTCGCCCACTCGGAAGTCTGGATGTGGGGAAGCTTCGCGGCGGTGTGGACCCTGACGGCGGTCGGTGCCGGCCGCGCGTCCAGTGGCCTTGGCGTTGCCGGCTACATCGTCCTGGGCACGGTGGCGGCGATGGCGGTGTCCGGGCTCATCGCCCTGGGGTTGGAGTTCATCGCCTACCGGCCGCTGCGCAAGCGCAACGCTCCCCCGCTGATCGCGCTGATCTCGGCGATCGGGGCGTCGTACGTCCTGTCCGAAGCCATGGGTCTGCGGGACAAGCCCTTCGAGTTGTTCGGCGGCACCGATGACCTGCAGGCGTACGTCGGCCGCCCCCGTGAGGCGGCGGTCCTGCCCGCCCTGCTGGAGTCGAGCACGGTCTTCCGGTTCGGCGACTACGACGTCAAGAACATCGACCTGATCATCCTGATCTCGGCGGTCGTGATGATGATCATCCTCGACCAGTTCGTCCGCCGGTCCCGCTTGGGGCGCGGCATCAGGGCCAGCGCGCAGGACCCGGAAGCGGCGGCGTTGATGGGTGTCAACCGGGACGCCGTCGTCCGGATGACCTTCCTCCTCGGCGGTCTGATGGCTGGTGCTGCGGCGATGCTGTACCTGCTCAAGATCGGGGACACGAAGTACAACGCGGGGTTCCTGCTCGGGATCAAGGCGTTCACCGCGGCCGTCCTCGGGGGGATCGGGAACCTGCGCGGGGCGCTGCTGGGCGGGTTCGTGCTCGGGCTCGCCGAGAACTACGGCTCCGCGCTCATCGGGAGCCAGTGGAAAGACGTGGTGGCGTTCCTGCTGCTCGTGGTGATCCTGCTGTTCCGGCCGACCGGCCTGCTCGGCGAGTCGTTGGGGAGGGCCCGCGCATGAACGCCGCCGCCACGACCGTACGCACCGCCGCCGGAGGCCTCGGCAACCGGATCCGGGCGCTGCCGCGGATCGCGAAGATCCTGTTCGCCGCCGCCGCGGTGCTGTTCGTCTACCTGCTGCCGATCATCAACCCGCCGCTGCTGACCACCGTGGACTCCGACTTCGGCTCGGTGCTCTTCTCCTGCGCGGTGTACGCCCTGGTCGCGATCGGCTTGAACATCGTGATCGGGTACGCCGGCCTGCTGGACCTGGGCTACGTCGGCTTCTTCGCGGTGGGCGCGTATTCGGTGGCGCTGTTCGGCTCCGCGCACGCCAACGTCCCCTACCTGCTGACGATCCCGCTGGCGATCGTGTTCGCGTTGATCTCCGGCATCCTGCTGGGCGCGCCCACCCTGCGGGTCCGCGGGGACTACCTGGCGATCGTGACCCTCGGCTTCGGCGAGATCGTCCGGCTTGTCCTGCTCAACAGCTCCTACCTGGGCGGCGCCGCGGGCATCTCGAACGTTCCGGCACCCCCCAGCCTCCCGCTGTTCGAGGTCCCGCACGTGACCTGGGAGGGCTTGACGGCCTTCGTCGATCCGTCGGAGACGACGACGTTCATCGAGTTCGGTGTCCGAGATGCCATCCCGTACTACTGGTTCGCGCTGACGATCGTGCTCATCGTGCTGTTCCTCGACTGGCTGATGCAGAACTCGCGCGTGGGCCGGGCCTGGGAGGCCACCCGCGAGGACGAGGACGCGGCCGAGCTGATGGGGGTGCCGACCTTCAAGTTCAAGCTGCTCGCCTTCGCCTGCGGCGCGGCGATCGGTGGACTCTCGGGAGCGCTGTTCGCGGCCCGCCAAGGGTTCGTCAACCCGGACAACTTCACGATCCTGTATTCGGTGCTGTTCGTCGCCATGGTCGTCGTCGGCGGTCAGGGCAACCGCTGGGGTGTCGTCCTCGCGGCAGTGCTGCTCACCTGGCTGCCGGAGCGGTTCCGCTTCCTGGCGGACGCGCGGTATCTGCTGTTCGGCGCCGCGCTCATGGTGCTGGCCATCTTCCGGCCGCAGGGCATGATGCCACCACGACGCAAACAGCGCGCCGTACGCGCCGTACCTGCGGATGACCGCAAGGAAGCGCTCGAGGAGGGTGCCGTCCATGGCCACTGATCGCCCCGACCACGAGGCCCTCGAACCGGTGGACCCGAGCGACCCGGCGGACTCGACGCGGGCAGCGCACCTGCCGGACGTCGCGGAACTGCAGACCGAACTCACCCCGCCCGAGCACGTGCCACCCCCGGAGGGCGTCGACCCCAGCGTGGACATCAGCATTGCCGGGGAGCAGGCGCCCAAGGGTCGACTGCTAGAACTCGACGACGTGACCCTGCGCTTCGGTGGGGTGGTCGCCCTGGACTCCGTGTCGTTCCACATCAACACCGGCGAAATCCTCGGCCTGATCGGCCCTAACGGTGCCGGCAAGACCACCTGCTTCAACGTGGTAACCGGCGTCTACCCGGCGACCTCGGGCGAGGTCCGGTTCATGGGTCACGCCATGGGCAAACGCAAGCGATACCAGATCACCAAGTTGGGCATCGCCCGCACCTTCCAGAACATCCGGCTGTTCTCCCAGATGACCGCGCTGGAGAACGTCCTGGTCGGGGCGGATGCGCACCACACCACCGGGGTCGGGTCGGCGATCTTCCGGCTGCCCAAGCACCGCCGGGAAGAGGCGGAGGGGTTGGACCGCGCCCATGAGCTGTTGAAGTTCATGGGTTTGGAGAGCCGCGCCAACGAATTGGCGCGCAATCTGCCGTACGGCGACCAGCGCCGCCTCGAGATCGCCCGCGCTCTGGCCACCAACCCCAAGCTGCTCTGCCTGGACGAGCCGGCCGCCGGCTTCAACCCGGCCGAGAAGTCCCGGTTGATGGAGCTGATCCACATCATCCGCGACCAGGGGTACACCGTGCTCCTGATCGAACACGACATGCGCCTGGTTATGGGCGTGACCGACCGCATTGTGGTGCTGGAGTTCGGCCGCAAGATCGCCGACGGCAGCCCCGAAGATATCCGAGACGATCCGGCCGTGATCGCGGCCTACCTGGGGGTGGACGATGCTTCTTGAGGTTCGGGACCTGTGCGTCAACTATGGGCGGATCGAGGCCATCCGGAACATCTCCTTCACCGTCGAGGAAGGCGAGGTGGTCACCCTGATCGGCGCGAACGGCGCCGGCAAGACGACGACCATGAAGACCATTTCCGGGCTGCGACCAGTACGCGCGGGGACCATCATCTTCGCCGGTCACGACATCACCTCCGTGCCCGCGCACAAGCGGCCGGAGTTGGGGATCGCTCAGTCCCCCGAGGGCCGCGGGTGTTTTCCCGGGATGACGGTCAAAGAGAACTTGATGATGGGTGCGTACTCGCGCAAGGACCGCAAGACCCCAGCCGTGCTGGAGGACCGGGACCGGGTGTACGAGCTGTTTCCCCGATTGTCCGAGCGGCATAACCAGGTGGCGGGCACTCTCTCCGGCGGTGAGCAACAGATGCTGGCCATCGGGCGTGCGCTGATTCTGCGCCCGCGACTGTTGCTCCTGGACGAACCCTCGATGGGGTTGGCACCCAAGCTGATCCAGCAGATCTTCGAGATCATCACCGAGATCAACCAGCAAGGCACGACGGTGTTGCTGGTGGAGCAGAACGCCGCGCAGGCCCTCAAGCGAGCCCACCGCGGCTATGTCCTGGAGACCGGCGAGATCGTCCGTGAGGGGACCGGCACCGACCTGGCGTCCGACCCAGCGATCAAGGCCGCCTACCTGGGCGGCGACATCTGAGCGGGTAGCCGCTGCGCATGCCCCCAGGTGTCCGGCGCTCGAACCCACGTTTCTCGTCGGGACCCACTTCCGTTGCCGGGACCCACGAAGCTTCGTGGGTTTGAGCGAGCAACGTGGGTTTGAGCGAAGCGCTCCAGCGCTTGATCGGTCGCGCTGTACCCGTCGCCGAGACCGGCGGCGTCGGTTCAGGAGATGGTGACCTGGTTGCCTGACACGGTGGCCACCTTGCTGGGCAGCGGCTTCCCGGCCGGGCCGACCTTGGCCTCACCGGTGGCGGGGTCGAACTCGCTGCCGTGCAGCGAGCAGACCAAGTTGCCCTTGGCGTTGACCTGGTCGACCCTGGCCGCCTGATGGGTGCAGATGTTGCTGAACACCCGGTACTGACCGCGCGTCGGCTCGGTGACGATGACCTGGGCGTCGGCCAGGAAAGCCGGCTTGCCCACCGCCACCTTGCCGCTGGTGATGGCCGCCGCGATCGCCTGTTTGGCCTGATCGGACAGGTCGTTGACGGTCGCGGCCGCCTGGGTGCCGGCATTGTTCTTGCCGGCCCCGCAGCCGCTGACGACGGACACGCTGAACCCGGCGATGGTGATGGCTGCCCCAGCTCGCAGCACGCTACGGCGGTCGGGTCCACGGTCAGTCATCAAGGTCCTCCTGGTTAGGGTGTCCATCAGGCTCGTCGGCTCGTCACGACTCCCCGCACTCTAAACGTTCGCCCTGCTGCAACTCCGGCAGCGGCCATGCGGAGCCGGTCACGTCAGGTGAGGGCGGTTGATCAGGCGCGACGGCGTGGCCGTGCCATCGCGTGAGCGCGATCCAGGACCGGTGCGAGGAACGTTCCGGTGTGGCTGTCCGGATGGGCGGCGATCTCCTCCGGCGTACCGGTGGCCACGATCCGGCCCCCCCGGGTCCCGCCTTCGGGCCCAAGATCGATGACCCAGTCGGCGTTCTTGATGACGTCCAGGTTGTGTTCGATGACGATAACGGTGTTGCCCTTGTCCACCAGCCCTTGCAGCACCGCCAGCAGCTTGCGGATGTCCTCGAAGTGCAGCCCGGTGGTGGGTTCGTCCAGCACGTAGATGGTTCGCCCGGTGGAGCGTCGTTGGAGCTCGGAGGCCAGTTTGACCCGTTGCGCTTCACCTCCGGACAGCGTGGGCGCGGGCTGGCCCAGCCGCACGTACCCCAGACCCACGTCGTTCAGGGTGGACAGATGCCGCGCGATGCCCGGCACGGCGGCGAAGAACTCCGCCGCCTCCTCGATGGGCATGTTGAGTACGTCGGCGATCGTCTTGCCCTTGAAGTGCACCTCCAAGGTCTCCCGGTTGTACCGATCGCCGTGACACACCTCGCACGGCACATACACATCGGGGAGGAAGTTCATCTCGATCTTGAGGGTCCCGTCGCCGGAGCAGGCGTCGCAGCGGCCCCCCTTGACGTTGAACGAGAACCGGCCGGGCTGATATCCCCGAACCTTGGCCTCCGTGGTCTGCGCGAACAGCTTGCGGACGTGGTCGAACACCCCCGTGTACGTCGCGGGGTTGGATCGCGGGGTACGCCCGATCGGGCTCTGGTCGACGTGCACCACCTTGTCCAGGTGCTCCAGGCCGCTGACCGTGGAATGCCGACCGGGCACGTGCCGGGCGCCGTTCAACCGGTTGGCCAGGACGTGATACAAGATGTCGTTGACCAGAGTGGATTTGCCGGAACCCGAGACGCCGGTCACCGCAATGAAAACACCGATGGGAAAGCTGGCCGTCACCTGATCGAGGTTGTTCTGCCGGGCGCCGACGACCGTCACCGCCCGGGATAGGTCCACCGTACGACGGGTGGCCGGCAGCGCGATCTCGCGCCGGCCCGACAGGTACGCCCCGGTCAGCGACTGCGGGTGGGCGAGCAGGTCCTCGACGGTGCCCGAATGCACCACCTGGCCACCGTGCTCACCGGCGCCCGGGCCGATGTCGACCACCCAGTCCGCGGTGTGGATCGTTTCCTCGTCGTGCTCCACCACGATCAGCGTGTTGCCCAGGTCCCGTAGCCGGGTCAACGTCTGGATCAGTCGCTGGTTGTCCCGTTGATGCAGTCCAATGGACGGTTCGTCGAGCACATAGAGGACGCCCACCAGCCCTGATCCGATCTGGGTGGCGAGCCTGATCCGCTGGGCCTCACCGCCGGACAGGGTCGCGGCAGGGCGGTCCAGCGACAGGTAGTCGAGTCCGACGTCGAGCAGGAAACCCAGCCGGGCATCCACCTCTTTGAGCACGCGCTCGGCGATCGCCGCCTCCCGGGGGGTGAGCTCCAGTTCTCGCATGAACCGGGCGCACTCCACGATCGACAAGGCCGAGACCTCGGCGATGCTCCGTCCGCCGATCAGCACCGAAAGGGACTCCGGTTTGAGCCGATGGCCCTGACAGACGGGGCAGGGCACCTCGCGCATGTACCCGGCGAAACGCTCGCGGGACCACTCCGGAGTCGGTTTCGCTGTGCCGTCGCTTGACGAATGGTACGGCGCCCTCGAACCCGGTCGTGTACGAACGCTCCCGGCCGAAGCGGTTCCGATACGTGACGTGCACCGTGTAGTCCCGCCCGTACAGCAGCGCGTCCCGGGCTCGCTCGGGCAGCGCCTTCCACGGGGTGTCCAGCGAGAACTTCAGGTCCCGTCCGAGCGCTTCGACGACGCGCAGGAAGTAGTCGCTCAGCTTGTCCCCTTGCGCCCACGGTGCGATGGCGCCCTGAGCGAGACTGCGCTCCTCGTCGGGGATCAGGAGATCGGCATCGACCTCAAGTTCGGTCCCCAAACCGGTACAGGTAGGACAGGCGCCGAAGGGGCTGTTGAAGGAGAAGGCGCGCGGTTCGATCTCGTCGATCGCCAGGGCGTGGTCGTTAGGGCAGGCCATCTTTTCCGAGTAGCGCCGTTCCCGCTGCGGATCATCGGCGGGGGCGTCGACGAAGTCGACGAGCAGCAAGCCGCCAGCCAGCCGCAAGGCCGTTTCGACCGAGTCGGTAAGCCGTCGTTTCGCGCTGGCCGACCCGCTGGACTCCGGGCCCTTGGACACGAGCCGGTCGACGACGACGTCGATGGTGTGTTTGCGTTGCTTGGCCAGCGCGGGGGGTTCGGCCAGGGAAACCACGTCCCCGTCCACCCTGGCCCGGGAGAAGCCCTTGCCCTGCAACTCGGAGAACAGGTCGAGGTACTCCCCCTTGCGTCCGCGGACCACCGGCGCCAGCAGTTGGTATCGCGTTCCTTCCGGCAGTTCCATCAAGCGGTCGACGATCTGCTGCGGGCTCTGCCGGGTGATCGGCTCGCCACAACTGGGGCAATGGGGTCGCCCGGCACGGGCGAAGAGCAGCCGCAGGTAGTCGTACACCTCGGTGATGGTCCCGACGGTCGAGCGCGGGTTGCGGTTGGTCGACTTCTGGTCGATTGAGACCGCCGGGGACAGGCCCTCGATGAAATCGACGTCCGGCTTGTCCATCTGCCCGAGGAACTGCCGGGCGTACGACGACAGCGACTCGACGTACCGGCGCTGGCCCTCGGCGAAGATCGTGTCGAAAGCGAGCGAGGATTTGCCGGACCCGGACAGGCCGGTGAAGACGACCAGGGCGTCCCGGGGGATCGAGATCGAGACGTCCTTGAGGTTGTGCTCCCGGGCCCCCCGCACGATCAGCCGGTCATGTGCCGGACGCGGCGCCAGGGCTGCGGCGGGACCTTCGGCGTCGCTGGCGACCACCCTCACCCGCTGCTCCGCGTCCACCCCGACATGCTAAGCGCCACCACCGACAACGCCCGATTCACCGGCAGAGCCCGGACACCTGCTCCCGTTCAGGGCCCTCGTCGCGGGTGGACGGGACGCCGCGACGGGCATCGGTCGGACAGACTGTGACCCAGGGACCCCTGCGACGTCCCGGTGATCCGCTGCGGCGGCCGACCTCTGGAAGGAATCTGTGATGGCGTACACCGGCGTGGTCAGTCCCGGCGGGCCCACCGATACCCGCAGTCTGGACGGGCTGACGATCCGCAAGGTCGGCGTCGGAACCATGGACAACTGCTGCTACCTGCTGACCTGCAACCAGAGCGGGCACCAGCTGCTGATCGATGCCGCGACCGACGCGCCCCGGCTGTTCCAGCTGATCAACGAGGGCACCGGTCGCCTCGATGCGCTGCTGACCACGCATCAACACTTCGATCACACCCGGGCCTTGGCCGAAGTGGCCGGTTCCACGGGAGCCACCACGTACGCCGGGCAGGAGGACGCCGCAGGGCTGCCGGTGTACCCCGAGCACCCGCTCACGCACGGTGAGCAGATCACCCTCGGGGCGCTCACCTTCGACGTCATCAAGCTGCGCGGGCACACCCCGGGCTCGGTCGCGCTGGCCTGGACGGAGCCGTCGGGCCGGGCGCACCTGTTCACCGGTGACAGCTTGTTCCCCGGCGGGGTCGGTAACACCCAAGGCGACGCGGAGCGGTTCCGGCAATTGCTCGGCGACGTCGAGCAGCGCATTTTCGGTGTGTACGGCGACGACGCTTGGGTGTATCCCGGACACGGAGCCGACACCACCCTGGGCGCCGAACGCCCCGCCCTCCCCCAGTGGCGCGAACGAGGCTGGTGAGGCTCAGCGGTTCTCCAACGCCCGTTGCGCTGCCGCAGCTCCGACCGATACGCGGGTGACGGCATGACCGGCCGACAGCCGCACCACTGCCGGAATGGTCGACCCGAATGCGGGCCCGACCTCAGCGGGAAGCGCACCCGCGCCCGAGGTGTCGTCACCGAGAACGAGGTGGAGGTTGGGGGCCGTGACGGCCGCGGCCAGGGCCTCGGCCCGCTGCACCGTTTCAGAATGCAGGACCACGACGTATTCGGTGCCGGGGTCGGCGGAGGCCACCGCCTCGATCCGGGTCACGGCAGCGTCTCCACCACAGGGCGGGCACCACGTGGCGGTCTTGACCAGGACCACGGGACGCCCGGCGAGGCGCGCACCCAGATTCACCGAACGCTGCGCGGCCGGCATGGCATCGAGCCACGTCACGTCCACGGGCCGGGGATCGCTGATGGGGCGGTCGGCCTCGCGGCTATCGGTGGCGTTGACGATCGGCGGGTTGGTCGGTACGACGGTCGCCACCGGAGGGGTGGACGAAGCTGCCCCCAGCGCATGGGACACCGACCACGAGCCGATTCCGCCGACACCAAGAACCAGCAACGCCGCGGCACCGCTGCGTGTGGTTCGGCGATACGTGTGTGGGCGCTTATCACGAGACTTCATCGGGTCTCCTTCAGGGTCATGCCGGGCGGGTGTAACCAGCAATGGGTAATGTGCACGCACTGCTGCTGCACATACCTATTCCGATGTACGTGATGCCGCCAGAATATGGCGACCCATCGAGCGTAAAGCTAAAGGACGTGGTGGCGCCGTTATTTGCCGTTCGGGTTTGCTGCGGAAGCGTGTAACTTCCTGCCATTGGCGCAAAAACTGCGGTGGTGTAAGCCGATCCACCGGACCAGTCCCACACCTGTCCCTGAACGCCCACGGAGCGGTTGTACCACGAGAAGGTTCCGTTCGTGCCACCGCTGCTGTAATTGACGCCGAAACCAGTGCTCGCGGCGAACGCGAGACCGGCACTGAGTGCAGAGGCGGCCAACGCCGGGATCATGGATCGTCGAAGTCTCCGGGGAAGCATCGTCGTGGTCATATGCGAGGCTACTGGCTGATTGCCGGGGGCGGCGGGGGGGGGGGGGGGGGGGGGGGGGGGGGGGGGGGGGGGGGGGGGGGGGGGGGGGGGGGGGGGGGGGGGGGGGGGGGGGGGGGGGGGGGGGGGGGGGGGGGGGGGGGGGGGGGGGGGGGGGGGGGGGGGGGGGGGGGGGGGGGGGGGCCGGGGGGGGGGGGGGGGGGGGGGGGGGGGGGGCAAAAGGGGGGGGGGGGGGGCGGGGGGGGGGGGGGGGGGGGGGGGGGGGGGGGGGGGGGGGGGGGGGGGGGGGGGGGGGGGGGGGGGGGGGGGGGGGGGGGGGGGGGGGGGGGGGGGGGGGGGGGGGGGGGGGGGGGGGGGGGGGGGGGGGGGGGGGGGGGGGGGGGGGGGGGGGGGGGGGGGGGGGGGGGGGGGGGGGGGGGGGGGGGGGGGGGGGGGGGGGGGGGGGGGGGGGGGGGGGGGGGGGGGGGGGGGGGGGGGGGGGGGGGGGGGGGGGGGGGGGGGGGGGGGGGGGGGGGGGGGGGGGGGGGGGGGGGGGGGGGGGGGGGGGGGGGGGGGGGGGGGGGGGGGGGGGGGGGGGGGGGGGGGGGGGGGGGGGGGGGGGGGGGGGGGGGGGGGGGGGGGGAAGAAGGGGCAAGCGTCTTGAACGAAAGTACACATAGCGCCGCTGCTCATGTACCCGGTTTTTGCCAAACTCAGCGCTCCTGTCCGAGATGCCGCCAAATGCACGTCGTACTTCTCCCTAATCCCTTCTCGCGAAGACTGCGGCTTGGGTGGCAACGGTCGGGGCAACTCACGAGCGCGCGAGGATCTCCCTCCAGCCCTGCACGTCACACTGACCCTCCGGGTTGTCGCCGACGGCCAGGACCAGAACCCGTCGAGGTGGAGCCCCACTGTGCAAATCGCTGCCCGTCAACGGGATCGGGACGGTTGGTCTGACGCCTCGCGACCCACTTTCGGGCATGCTGTAGGCCATGTCGGAGTTGACCGCCGTCGCGCGCGGAGTCGGGTGGGCGAGCGTGGCAATTGGTGTTCTGCAGGCAGCGGGTGGCTCTCGAATCGAAGCCGGTATGGGGAACGTGGATGCCACCGTCGATTCCCATGTGCGTTTCATGGGGGCGATGTTCGTCGGGTACGGCATGAGCTGGCTGGACGCCGCGCAACGCGATGATGTGCCGCGCATGAGGTTACTCGCTGCGCTGATGGGCGCCGGCGGCGCGAGTCGGCTTCTTACGCGCGCCGGCAAGGGCGCTCCTCATCGGGTTCACGATGTGCTGATGCTGACCGAACTCGCGTGCCCGGTCGTGGTCGAGGCCCTCGCGCGGCACCAAGCCGGCTCCGGTGCCGCAGCTGCGTGACCGGGTGCAGGTTGCCCCGACCTGACTCATGCTGCAACCCGCCCCCGGTCGGGCGAACCTGCGTCAGCATGCGATCAGCCACCGTCGCGGCAACGATCGCATCCCTTAGGTGCGTCCTTCGGCTCGACATCGAGCCAACCTACGCACCTAAGGACCGACCCTTGCCGGGGCTGGCGCTGCATCGACGCCCCGTGGGCTGTGGGACAGTGACGTTCGGATACCGGGACGCGTGGGAGGGGACCAACGGTGAGGCGATCGCTGAGGTCGTCGCCCCCGCCGGTCGCGCTGGTCTTGGCAGCGATCGTGTCGGTGCAGTTCGGCGGTGCCCTTGCCGCCACGCTGATCCCCCTGGTCGGGGTGCTCGGTTCCGTTGCGCTGCGCCTAGCGTTGGCTCTGCTGGTGATGCTGGTCATCGCACGCCCCCGGCTTCGTGGGCACACCCGCGGCGACTGGCTCGCCGTCGTACTCTTCGGGACGGCGCTGGCCGCGATGAACGCCTCCTTCTACGGTTCGCTGGCCAGGCTGCCCATCGGCGTGGCGGTCACCATCGAGTTCATCGGTCCGTTGCTGCTGGCGGCGGCCCTGTCGCGCCGACTCGCCGACGGCCTGGCCGTGATCGCGGCCGCCGCCGGGATCGTGCTCATCTCGGGGATCGGTCACCTGCCGCTCGGCGACCTCGACCTCCTCGGCGTGGGGTTGGCGCTGGTCGCGGGGGCCTGTTGGGCGGCGTACATCGTCTTGTCGGGACGGGTAGGTGCGCGCTTCCCGCGCTTGGAGGGACTGACCTGGGCGATGGTCGTGGCCACGGTCCTGGTGGCGCCGTTCGGGATCGCGCAGGCGGGTACGGCGTTGCTCGACGGTGACGCCGTGCTGCGGGGCGTGGGCATCGCCCTGTTGTCCTCGGTCGTGCCCTACTCCCTGGAGCTGCTCGCTCGACGGCGGATCGAGTCGCGGGTGTTTGGGGTGCTGATGAGCCTGGAACCGGCCGTCGCCGCGCTCGCCGGATTCTTGCTGCTCCACCAGAGGCTGACCGGTCTGCAACTGGCCGGGATGTCCCTGGTCGTGGCCGCCTCGGTCGTGGTGGCCTCGCGGCCCGCCCCCGCCGGGGACCTGGACAAAGGCGTCCCGGCGACGGCGTAGCCTGAAGACGAATCGACCGTACGACGACAAAGGTGCCCAGAATGAGTGACCGGATTCGCAACCCGCACGTGCGCGCGAAGGTCATGTCCGCTGACGATGCTGCCAGCTTCATCCACACCCACGATCACGTCGGGATGAGCGGGTTCACCGGGGCTGGGTACCCGAAGGTCGTGCCGGTCGCGCTCGCCGCGCGGGTACGCCGTGCCACCGCCGCCGGGGAGCCGTTCCGGGTGGCGATCTGGACCGGCGCCTCTACCGCCCCGGAACTCGACGGTGCGTTGGCCGAGGCCAACGGGGTCGAAATGCGGCTGCCCTACCAGTCCGACCCGGTCACCCGGCGCAAGATCAACAGCGGCGACATGGAGTACATCGACGTGCACCTCTCGCACGTCGCCCCGCTGGTGCGTGAGGGCTTTTTCGGGCCCCTGGACGTGGCTGTGCTCGAGGTGGCCGGGGTCACCGAAGACGGTGCGCTGATTCCCGCGTCGTCGCTGGGCAACAACAAGGTGTGGCTCGACGAAGCCGACCGGATCATCCTCGAGGTCAACTCCTGGCAGAGCCTGGACCTGGAGGGCATGCACGATGTGTATTACGGGCTCGCGCTGCCGCCGCACCGCAAGCCGGTGATGATGACGCATCCGGGGGATCGGATCGGCGAACCGTACATGCGCTGCGACCTGGACAAGATCGTCGCGGTGGTCGAAACGGACCTCCCGGACCGCAACTCCCCGTTCAAGCCGAACGACGCCGTGTCGGAGGCGATCGCCGGGCACTTCATCGACTTCCTCCAGCACGAGGTCCGGGTCGGGCGCCTCCCCAAGGGCCTGTTGCCGCTGCAGTCCGGCGTCGGGAATATCGCCAATGCTGTCCTGGCCGGGCTGATGGAGGCCCCGTTCGACCAGATGACCTCGTTCACGGAGGTGATCCAGGACGGAATGATCGACCTGATCGACGCCGGTAAGGTGTCGATCGCCTCGGCCACGGCCTTCTCGCTCTCCCCCGACTATGCGAAGAGGATGAACCAGGAGGCGGCGGCCTACCGCGAGAGCATCGTGCTGCGTCCGCAGGAGATCAGCAACCATCCCGAGTTGATCCGCCGCCTTGGCGTGATCGCCTGCAACGGCCTGATCGAGGCCGACATCTACGGCAACGTCAACTCGACCCACGTGATGGCCAGCCGGATTCAAAACGGCATCGGCGGCTCGGGAGACTTCGCCCGCAACGCGTATCTGTCGACGTTCGTGACGCCGTCGACCGCCAAGGGCGGGGCCATCTCGGCGATCGTGCCGTTCGTCTCCCACGTCGACCACACCGAGCACGACGTGCACGTCATCATCACCGAACACGGGTTGGCCGATCTGCGGGGGCTGGCGCCGCGCCGGCGGGCGCACAAGATCATCAACACCTGCGCGCACCCGGCGTACCGGCCGATGCTGCAGGACTACTTCGAGCGTGCGCTGCGGGTGGCCAACGGGCTGCATACCCCCCATGACCTGGAACAAGCCCACGCCTGGCACCGCCGGTTCCTGTCCGAGGGGACTATGCGGGTCAAGCCGCCGTCGTTGTCGCAGAGCGATCGGATGTTCCGGTCCCCGCTGGGCTGAGCCGGGCGGGCCGGAAGCCCCGAGGTGCCGTGATCAGCCCCGGGGGTGCTGTGCCGCGGTCTTGCGCGAGGCCATCAGGCTGGCGGCCGTGGTAACCCCCAGAATGCCGACGATGGCGCCCAGCGACACCCCGATGGGGATCTCCGGGGCCCAGTGCATGGGTTCGCCGCCGTTGATGAACGGCAGGGTGTTTTCGTGCATGGCGTGCAGGATGAGCTTCACGCCGATGAAGGCCAGCAGGACCGACAAGCCCAGCCCCAGGTAGACCAGGCGCTTGAGCAGCCCGCCGATCAGGAAATACAGCTGGCGTAGGCCCATCAGGGCGAAGATGTTCGCGGTCAGCACCAGGAACGGCTCCTGAGTCAGCCCGTAGATCGCGGGGATGGAATCCAGCGCGAAGAGAAGATCCGTGGTGCCCAGCGCCATGATCACGATGAACATCGGGGTAATCATGCGTTTACCGCCGACGTGCGCGAAGAGCTTGGTGCCGTGGTCCCAGGTCTGCACGGCCGGAAAACGCTGAACCACCCAAGCAATCAGCGCGTTCTCTTCGTATTCCTCGTCGTGACCATCATCGCGCGCCTCCTTGGCCAGTTTCACGGCGGTGTAGATCAGGAAGGCGCCGAACAGGTAGAAGACCCACGCGAACTGGTTGATCAACGCGGCCCCTACCGCGATGAAGATCGCCCGCAGAATCAGGGCGATGACGATGCCCACCATGAGCGCGGCCTGCTGATACTTCTCCGGCACCCCGAACTTCGCCATGATGATGAGGAAGATGAAGAGGTTGTCGATCGAGAGCGAATACTCGGTCAGCCAGCCCGCGAAAAACTCCGCGCCGTACCGTTGGCCGGCCAAAACCCAGACGCCGATCCCGAAGGCGACGGCCGCGCCGACGAAGAACGCCAGGTGACGCCCAGCCTCCCCCATGGACGGAACGTGCGGGCGACGGGCGATGACAACCACGTCGATCAGGAGGAAGGCCAAGGTGACGGTCAGCGTGACGGCCCAGACCCATAGGGGGATGTTCATGGCGTCCTCACGGTTGACGGGCATAGCCGAGGATGGGCGATGTGCTGCGTCAAGCTGGTAGTGCTGGCCGCCGTGACGCCAGGTCAGTCTGTCACTGACCCCCGGACGGCTCAATTCCAACCCTCGACCTGGACACTGGCGCTAGGAGGTGGCAGCCGTCATCTGGCGCAGCTCCTTCTTCAAGTCCGCCAATTCGTCGCGCAGCCGCGCGGCAAGCTCGAAGTGCAGATCACCCGCGGCCTGATGCATCTGGGCGGTCAGCTCCTGGATCAATCCAGCCAGGTCGGTGGCCGGGATCCCGGCTCGGTCGGCCCGCACTGGGGGGCTGCCGGCTGCACCCGCGCGCGCCGAACGGCTGCTCTTGCCCCGTGACACCACGCGCCCGCTGCCCATCAACGCCTCGGTGTCGGCGTCCTCGCGGTGCAGCATGTCGGTGATGTCGGCGATCCGTTTGCGCAGTGGCTGCGGGTCGATGCCCCGCTGGGTGTTGTAGGCGATCTGACGTTCCCGGCGTCGGGCGGTCTCGCCGATCGCTTCCTCCATCGATGCCGTCACCTTGTCGGCGTACATGTGAACCTGGCCGGAGACGTTGCGCGCAGCCCGGCCGATGGTCTGGATGAGGGATCGGGTGGACCGCAGGAAGCCCTCCTTGTCCGCGTCGAGGATGCTCACCAACGACACCTCCGGGAGATCCAGGCCCTCCCGCAGCAGGTTGATCCCGACCAGCACGTCGTACTCCCCCAGCCGCAGCTCCCGGAGCAGCTCGACGCGGCGCAGCGTATCGACCTCGGAGTGCAGATAACGCACCCGTACGCCCTTGTCGAGGAGGTAGTCGGTGAGATCCTCGGCCATCTTCTTGGTCAGGGTGGTGACCAGGACCCGCTCGTCCCGGGCGGTGCGCAGGCCGATCTCGTGCAGGAGGTCGTCGATCTGGCCCTTGGTGGGCTTGAGGACGACTTCGGGATCGACCAGGCCGGTCGGGCGAATGATCTGCTCCACCACGCCGTCGGCCTTGGCCACCTCGTATTCGCCCGGCGTCGCGGACAGATACACGGTCTGGCCGATCCGGTCGAGGAACTCTTCCCACTTCAGTGGCCGGTTGTCCATCGCGCTGGGCAACCGGAAACCGTGCTCCACGAGGGTGCGCTTGCGGGACATGTCACCTTCGTACATGGCACCGATCTGCGGGACGGTGACGTGCGATTCATCGATGACCAGGAGGAAATCCTCCGGGAAGTAATCCAACAGGCAGTTCGGCGCCGAACCCGGAGCGCGGCCGTCGATGTGCAGCGAGTAGTTCTCGATTCCCGAGCACGACCCCACCTGGCGCATCATCTCGATGTCGTACGTCGTCCGCATCCGCAGGCGCTGCGCCTCCAACAGCTTTCCCTGCCGCTCGAAGTCGGCGAGTTGATCGGCCAGTTCCGCTTCGATCCCGGCGATCGCGCGCTCCATCCGCTCGGGACCGGCCACGTAGTGGCTGGCGGGGAACACATACATCTCGCCCTCTTCCCGCACCACCTCACCGGTCAGGGGGGACAGCGTGTAGATGCGTTCGATCTCATCGCCGAAGAACTCGATGCGCACCGCCAATTCCTCATACACCGGGATGATCTCGACGGTGTCCCCGCGGACCCGGAAGGTGCCCCGCGTGAAGGCCAGGTCGTTGCGGGTGTATTGCATCTGGACGAACTGCCGCAGGAGCTGATCGCGATCCTGCTCCTGACCGACCCTCAGCCGGACCATCCGGTCGACGTACTCCTGCGGGGTGCCCAAGCCGTAGATGCAGGACACCGACGCCACCACGATGACGTCCCGCCGCGTCAGCAGCGAGTTCGTGGCCGAGTGCCGGAGTCTCTCGACCTCGTCGTTGATCGATGAGTCCTTCTCAATGTAGGTATCCGACTGCGGGACGTAGGCCTCCGGTTGGTAGTAGTCGTAGTAGCTGACGAAATACTCCACGGCGTTGTGCGGGAGCAGTTCCCGGAACTCGTTGGCCAACTGGGCGGCCAGGGTCTTGTTCGGCGCCATCACCAGGGTGGGGCGCTGCACCTGCTCGATCAACCAGGCCGTGGTGGCCGACTTGCCGGTGCCGGTGGCACCCAACAGCACCACGTCCTGCTGGCCTGCCGTGATCCGGCGGGCCAGGTCGGCGATCGCCTGGGGCTGATCGCCGCCGGGCTCGAAGTCCGAGACCACCCGGAAGGGGGCGACGGTACGCTGCAGATCGGTGGTGGGCCGCATGACTGACACCGTAGACGCAGCCACCGACAACGCACGGCAGCGGGCGGCCGCCGGCTACGTCGTACCGCGATGAGCTGCGGCGAGGGCGACGTACTCCGCGAGCAGGCTCGGGTCGTCGACAGCCTCGGGGTTGGCCACCACGGCCGGGTCGGCGCCCTGCAGGATCCGCTTGACGGGCACCTCCAGCTTCTTGCCGGTGCGGGTGTGGGGTACGCCGCGGACCACGCGGATCTCGTCGGGCACGTGCCGCGGCGAGGCATGCTCCCGGATCACCCCCCGGATCCGGGCCCGCAGGTCGTCATCGAGGTGCGCGCCGTCGGCCAGCACCACGAACAGCGGCATCCAATAGCCGCCGTCGGGCTGCTCGGCGCCGATCACCAGGGACTCGAGCACCTCGGGGATGCGCTCCAGGGCGGCGTAGATGTCGGCGCTGCCCATCCGGATGCCACCGCGGTTGAGCGTGGAATCGGACCGGCCGTGGACGATCAGGGAATCCCGGTCGGTGATGGTGATCCAATCTCCATGCCGCCACACGCCTGGGTACGTCGCGAAGTAGGCCTTGCGGTAGCGCTCACCTGATGTGTCGTTCCACAGATACAAGGGCATGCTCGGCAGGGGAGCGGTGATGACCATCTCGCCCACTTGGCCCCGCACGGACCGACCCGCTTCGTCCCACGCGTCCAGGGCCACACCCAGGCTCCGGGCGGAGAGCTCTCCCGGCCAGATCGGCAGGGTGGGTGCGCCCCCGGCGAACGCACTACAGACGTCGGTGCCCCCGGTCAGCGACACCAGCGGGATCTCCCCCACCTCCGCAGCGGCCCAGCGGTGCGAATGCGGCGACAGCGGCGAGCCCGTGCTGCCCATCCACCTCAGTGTGCTCAGTTCGTACTCCTTCCCGGGGTGGATGTCGGCCGCCTCGGTCGCCACCAGCAGTCCCGGGCTCAGGCCGAACATAGTGACCCCGTGCTGCGCGACGAAGGCCCACATGGCGCGGGCGTCCGGCCACAGCGGGGACCCGTCGTAGGTGAGGATCCCAGCGCCCCGCAGCAGGGCCAGCAGCTGGAAGTTCCACATCATCCAGCTCGGCGAGGTGTACCAGAAGAACCGATCCCCCGGTCGTACGTCGACGTGCAGCCCCAGTTGTTTGACGGCCTCGACCAGGATGCCGCCGTGTCCGTGGACCAGGCCCTTGGGCAGGCCCGTCGTTCCCGAGGAGAACAGCACCCAGAGCGGATGGTCGAACGGCAGCCGCTCCGCGACGTGCGCTGAGCCGTCGGTCTCGACCAACGTCGACCAAGGCAGGGTCCCGGGCTCGGCTTCGCCGGTCGCCGCCTCGCACAGGTGTGGGACCAGCACGGTGTGCCGCAGTGTCGGCAGCAGCTCGCGGACCGTGCGCACGTCGGCCGATCGATCCACGGTGGCGCCGTTCCAGTGGTAGCCGTCGCAGGCGAACAGCAGCACCGGCTCCAACTGGGCGAACCGGTCGACGACGGCGCGCGGGGCGTAGTCCTGCCCCACCGCCGACCACAGGGCCCCCACCGAGGCAACCGCAAGGAAGGCCACGACGGCCTCGGGGGTGTTCGGCAGGTACCCGACCACCCGATCGCCCGAACCGATGCCGAGGTTCCTCAGCCCTTCAGCCACCGAGGCGACCTGTTCGCGCAGCGCAGCGCGGGTGAGGGTGTCGCCGGCACCGCACTCGCACACCCCGACGACGGCCACGTCCTGCGGCTCACCGGCGGCGAGTACGGCCTCGGCGAGATTGACGGTGGTTCCGTGGAACCAGCCGGTGCCCGGCATCGGCACCGCGTCGATGACCGGCCCGGGTCCACGCTCCCCCAGCTCGAAGAAGTCCCACACCGCGGCCCAGAAGTCGGCCGGCTCGGCGACCGACCAGCGCCACAACTCCGCATAGTCCTGACGGTCAAGGTGCAGATCGAGCTCGTGACGACGGCAGGCGAAGGCCTGAAACCGGGCGATCGCACTCTCGGCCTGGGAGCAGTCATCGGGAGTCCACAACGGTTCCGGGGCTTGGTTGGGCGTCATGGCCTCAGTCTGTCGAACGAGACCGCCGGACGATACCGCCATCGGCTCCCCGCGACGCGTCGTCGCCGCTAGCCGACTCCGTGGATCGGGCGCGACGCTTGGTAGCGCCCCGGAAACGCTGCTGGGCGCCCTGTTTGCTCATCCCGTACAGCGCACCGATCGCGGTCCACGAGGACCCCGCGGCCCGGGCCGCCGCCACCAGTTCGACCTCCACCGCCTCGGCACGCTCGCGAACGCGGCGTACGGCGTCCAATCGCGCCAGTGGGTCCGTGGCGTCACGAAGGGCTTCGAGGTCTTTGCGGAGTCGCTGGTCAGGTGTGGCCACACCCTCAGTCTAGGCGCGCCGTCGTCAACCCATAGTTGACGATGCGGTCAATGAGTGATTGACTACCCATGTCGCGTCAACGACAGGTTGACGACGGAGGGGGATGCCGAGAAGGGAGGGCAACCATGGCCAAGAAGTCCAAGAAGTCGAAGAAGAGCAAGAAGTCCAAGAAGTGACGTTCAGCTGGTCGCCACCATCCGGTGGCGACCAGCTCGTCACGTCCGACTCCCAAGCACCCACGGCCGAGGAAGCTCGGGAATGCTGCCGCCCCAGGCGATCCACGCGCGGACGACCTCCGCTGAGGGGGCCACCCGCAGCGCGGCCACCAACTCCGGATCCACCGCCACGACCTCCGGATCGACGCGCGGCGCCTCATCGAGAAGACCCTGTCCCCCGACCCCACTCTTGCGCCGGGCCGCCTCCAGGGTCCGCGCCAGCTTTTCCCGGGGGTCCAGGACCTCGGGGATGTCGCCGGGACCGCAACCGGCGAGGTGCAGGCTGAGCACGCCGCCGTCGACCACAACACCGCGGCGGCAGAGCACCCCATGGCGCAGCGATAGGTGAATGGTCACCGCGTCCCCGCCGCGCTCGGCCCGGGACCAGTCGTCGATGTCCGCCAGGTCGAAGCCGTGGCGCCGCGCCTGATCCAGCCACAGCGTCGCGGGCTGCCGTGACCACCACAGTTCCAGGGTGGGCTCCAGAAGGTACATCATCGCTACGGGTGCCAGCCGTTCTTCTGCGCCCAGGCCTGCATCCGGGGCCAGACGGCGTTGAACCACGGCTCCTTGTGCTCGCGGTATTCATCGCCCGAGCTGACCGTCGCGATCAACCGCTCCTTCTCGGCCAGGTAGTCCTCGCGCGCCGCGGCGTCCGCACGCAGCCAGTCACGCTGCAGCAGCGCGTACTGCCAGCCGGCGCTGCCCAGCTCACGGACGTGCAGATGCACCGCGCGCCCGGGATCGCTGGAGCCGTGGTACCGCTTGATCCACAGCGACGGGTCGGGCAGCAGGTCCTTGGGCGTATCCAGGGAATTGCCTTGCGAGCGCGGAAAACCAAGCTCCGCCAGCACGCGCACGAATTCCGGGTCGTCGGCGGCGCGCAGATCGGCCACCCCCAGTTGCAGGTCGATGACGTCGCGAGCCGGCAGCCCCGGCACGCTGGTCGACCCCACGTGCTCCATCTCGGGCGCCCGCTCCCCCAGCGCGTGACAGATCCGGTCGATGATGCGCTCGGCGGTTTCGGGCCACCGCTCGTCGTAGGGCACCAACGGGGCCACATCCGCTCGCCGATGCCGGTGCCCGTGGCGCAGGTTCTCGTCGTACGGCTGCAATCGCGACGACCACAGCGTGTCAACGGATTGGCACAACAGCTCCGGTGTGGCGTCGTTCTCCAGGACGATGTCGGCTGCGGCACGGCGCTGTTCGTCGGTGGCCTGGTGATCCATCCGCGCCCGGATATCGGCCTCGGACATGCCCCGGTGTCCGGCTAGCCGGGCGATCCGGGTCGCCGTCGTCGCGGTGACCACGACCACCAGGTGATAGCCCACGCCGAGCCGGTTCTCCACGAGCAGCGGTACGTCGTACACCACCACCTGGTCCTGGGGTGCCGCCTCGATGATCTGACTCGTGCGCGCGTGCACCAGCGGGTGGGTGATGCTCTCCAGGGCACGCCTGGCCTCGGCGCTGCCGAAGACCACGGAGGCCAGGGCGGAGCGGTTGAGCGACCCGTCCTCGAGCAGGATCTGCGAGCCGAAACGGTCAACGATGCCCGCCAGGCCGGCCGAGCCAGGAGCCACGACCTCGCGAGCGACCGCGTCGGCATCGATCACCAGGGCTCCGAGCTCACTGAGTCGACGGGCAACCGTCGACTTCCCGGAACCGATCCCGCCGGTGAGACCAACACGCAACATACCTGCCACGATACGGGCTGCTCAGCCGCGACGGACAGACGCGCGCGACCAGCTACGTCGAGGGCGTCGACCGGGCGCGTGGTGGCCCCTGATACGTCGAACCGACGTAGCACAGCATCCGGAAGACGTCGTCCGCCTCGCCGTCCGCCTCGACGTTCACGAAGCCGTGCCGCTCATAGAAGCGTCGGGCACCGCTGTCGACCTCATCGACGTTGATGTGCATTTCCTGGCCACCGCGCTCGCGCACGATCGTACGGGCGGTCCTCAGCAGCGCCGTACCGATCCCCCGGTCCCGCCGTGAGGGGATGACATAGAGCTCTTCCAGCTGGGCGACCGGGCCGTCGAACCAGATCGCCGGGCGCAACGTGATCAGCGCGAAGCCATGCTCTTGGCCCGCGATGAGGGCGAACACCCCCTCGTGGGCCAGGATTCGGGCGAAGCGGGCGGCCAGCACATCCGCCGGATCGCAGGGCACGTCGAACTCGACCTCGAAGTTCCACATCATCGTGCCCAGCGCGGGGGCATCGTCTATGGTCGCCAGCCTGATCGACGGCACTAGTGCGGTGCTCATGCGTCCTCTCTGACCTGCCGGACAACGAGACCGGCGCCGGTTCCTCCACGAGGTCCCGGCGCCGGCCACACGTGCGCGTCGTGCAGTGCTCGGCGCCTAGTTGCCCGTCAACTTCTCACGCAGGGCCGCCAACGCCTCATCGGAGGCGAGGGTCCCCTCGGCTGGAGCGGAATTGTCCACCCCACCAGAAGAGTACGACGAGGGGATCTCACCGGCGGTCGCCGCAGCCTCGGCGTCCTCGCGAACAGCCTGCTCGACCTGGGTGCGGTGGAGCTCCCAGCGGGCGTGGGCGTCGGCGTACTGCTTCTCCCACTTCTCCCGCTGCGCCTCGTGGCCGGGCAGCCACTCCTGCGTCTCGGGGTCGAAGCCCTCCGGGTACTTGTAATTGCCCTGTTCGTCGTACTCGGCGGCCATCCCGTACAGGGTCGGGTCGAACTCGGCGGAGGCGACGGCGGCATCATTGGCCTGCTTCAGGCTCAACGAGATCCGACGACGCTCAAGGTCGATGTCGATGACCTTGACGAAGATGTCACCGCCGACGGTGACCACCTGCTCAGGCAGCTCGACATGCCGCTCGGCCAGCTCGGAGATATGCACCAGGCCCTCGATGCCGTCGTCCACGCGGACGAACGCACCGAACGGCACCAGCTTGGTGACCTTGCCCGGCACGACCTGACCGATCGCGTGCGTCCGGGCGAAGTGCTGCCACGGGTCCTCCTGCGTCGCCTTCAGCGACAGCGACACCCGCTCGCGGTCCATGTCCACGTCGAGCACCTCGACCGTGACCTCCTGGCCGACCTCGACCACCTCGTTGGGGTGGTCGATGTGCTTCCAGGACAGCTCGGAGACGTGCACGAGACCGTCGACGCCACCGAGGTCCACGAAGGCGCCGAAGTTGACGATCGAGCTGACGACGCCCGAGCGGACCTGGCCCTTCTGCAGTTCCTTGAGGAAGGTGGTCCGGACCTCGGACTGGGTCTGCTCCAGCCAGGCGCGCCGGGAGAGCACCACGTTGTTGCGGTTCTTGTCCAGCTCGATGATCTTCGCCTCGATCTGCTTGCCGACGTACGGCTGCAGATCACGGACCCGGCGCATTTCCACCAGCGACGCGGGCAGGAAGCCGCGCAGCCCGATGTCGAGGATCAGGCCGCCCTTGACGACCTCGATGACGGTGCCGGTGACGACGCCGTCCTCTTCCTTGACCTTTTCGATCGTGCCCCACGCGCGCTCGTACTGCGCCCGCTTCTTGCTCAGGATGAGCCGCCCCTCCTTGTCCTCCTTCTGCAGGACAAGGGCTTCGACCTCGTCACCCACGGTGACCACGTCACCAGGGTCGACGTCGTGCTTGATGGACAGTTCGCGGGAGGGAATCACGCCCTCGGTCTTGTATCCGATGTCGAGGAGAACCTCGTCACGGTCGACCTTGACGATGACACCTTCGACGATGTCGCCGTCATTGAAATGCTTGATCGTCGCGTCGATGGCGGCGAGCAGATCCTCAGCAGAACCGATGTCGTTGATCGCGATCTGGGAGGTAGCCGGGCTGGCAGTCATGTAGTGGGGACTCCGATTGTGGACAGGGATGGTCATGGAGAACCACCCGACTGGCACGGGGCCGTCGGGGAGTACTCCGGTGTACGGGTTGAGCGTGTCGCGTCATCCATCGAGCGGACGAGTGCTGCCCCCTCCCGAGTGGTCGAGGAGGGCATACGACACGGAACGCACGAACATGCGCGAGGACAGCGTACCGACCCGGCCCAGCCCGAGCCAAGTCGGTGAGTTCACTGACGCTGAATGCCCCCCGGTGAATCACTCTGAGCAGGTTCATCCGACCGGGTGCGCCCTGCAAGACGACCCAGGTCGGGTAAACCTGCACCAGCGGCGGCGTCCGACTGGGTTTAGCCGTGGTTTAGCCGGGTTTAGCCGTGGTTAAGCCGGGCTCAGCCGCGGATCGCGACGGCGAAGGGCAGCACCGACTCGGCTCCGGCCGCGAGCAGCAGCTGACCTGCGACGGTCAGTGTCCACCGCGAGTCGACCAGGTCGTCGACGAGCAGCACGGGACCGTTCACCGAGCCCAGGGCGTCGGCCAGCCCTGGCCCGGGCGACAGCCGCCCCCAGACCCCCGCCAGCCGGAACGCGCTGTTGCCGCCCGGTTCGCCGGTCGGCCCACCATCGAGCAGATCCAGCGTTCCCAGGAACGGCAGCCGCCCGATCCCGGCCAGCTCCCGCGCCACCGAATCCACCAGCAGCGGCCGCCGCCGCGACGGCATAGCCACCACGGCGACCGGTCGGCGTACCCAGTCCCAGGCCGCCAAGACCTCGACGGCCCGGTGCAGCAGACCCGCCGACGCCGGGGCGTCCGGGCCATCCAGCACGGCCCGCACCCTGGTTCCCCAACCGAGATCGGAGAGCCGGGTCAGCGCGCGACCGGGCTGCAGCTGCTGCGCGGCGGGGATCTTGCCCTTCACCGGTACGCCGAGCCGGTCCATCGCCGTCGGCCACTGGGCGCGAGGCTCGATCGGGACACCCGGGGAGTCCAGGCTCGCCCGGGCGGCAACCAGCGACGCGGCCGCCACATCGGCGGAGAACCACGTCCCGGCACAGCGGTCGCACCGGCCACAGTCGTCCACAACCCCGGCGTCCTCGCCGGCGCCAGCCAACGTGATGTCGTCCAGGCAGCGCCGCAGGAAGAGCATCCGGCAGTCCGTGGTGCCCTGGTAGTCGCGCATCAGCTGCTGTTCCCGACGACGCGCCTGCGCCACCCGCTCGTACCGGAGTGCGTCATACCGCCACGGCTGACCGGTACCCACCCAACCGCCCTGGGTGCGCCGTACCGCCCCATCGACATCGAGCACCTTCAACAGCAGCTCCAGCCGGGTCCGTGAGACGTCGACCTGGGATTCCAGCGCGGCGCTCGACAGCGGCCGCCCGGCCTGCGTCAGCACCGCCAGGACGGCGTCGGCCTGCGCCTCACGCGGCATCGACGCCGACGCGAAGTACTGCCAGATGTCGTAGTCCTCGGTTCCCGGCAGCAGCAACACGTCAGCCCGATCGGTGGCTCGACCGGCTCGACCGATCTGCTGGTAGTAGGCCACCGGGGAGGCCGGCGCGCCGAGGTGAACGACGAAACCCAGGTCCGGCTTGTCGAACCCCATCCCCAGGGCACTCGTGGCCACCAGGGCTTTGACCTGGTTGTCGCGCAGCGCGGTTTCGAGGTCGAGACGGGCAGCGGGGTCGGTGCGCCCGGTGTACGCCGCCACCCGCCCCAGCGGTCCGGAGCCGGGCCCCGCCGCGGCCTGCAGCGCCGTCGCCACGTCCTGCGCCGCACCCACGGTCAGGGTGTAGATGATGCCCGAACCGGGCAGGTCCTCCAGGTGTGCCAGGAGCCAACCGAGTCGCTGCTCGGGGCCGGCTAGGGGAAGCACGCCCAACCGCAGCGTGTCGCGGGCCAGCGGGCCGCGCAGGGTCAGCACTTCCCGGGAGCCGGCACCGAGCTGTTCCTGTACGTCGGCCACCACCCGGGCGTTCGCCGTCGCCGTGGTGGCCAGCACCGGAACGCCCTCGGGGAGCCCGGTCAACAGGTCGGCGATCCGGCGGTAGTCCGGCCGGAAGTCGTGGCCCCAGTCGGAGATGCAGTGCGCCTCGTCCACCACCAGCAGCCCGCACCGCCGAGCCAGCCCGGGCAGCACCTCATCCCGGAAACGTGGGTTGTTGAGTCGTTCGGGGCTGATCAGCAGCACGTCCACCTGGTCGGTGTCCAGCAGCTGGCGTACGTCGTCCCACTCGTGCGCGTTCGCCGAGTTCATCGAGACCGCGCGGATGCCGGCGCGTTCGGCGGCGCCGACCTGGTCGCGCATCAGCGCCAGCAACGGCGACACCAACACGGTGGGTCCGGCACCGGCGGCCCGGCGCAGGGCCGTCGTCACGAAGTACACCGCCGATTTGCCCCACCCGGTGCGCTGGACCACCAGCACCCGTCGGCGCCGGGAGACCAGCGCCTCGATCGCCTCGGCCTGCCCGTCCCGGAACGAGACGTCCGGCTGCCCCACGAGCCGGCGCAGCACCGCCAACGCGGCGGACTCCAGGTCGCCGGATGACGTCATGGTCGCGTCCGGCAGCTCACTCATGGTTCGCACCGTAGGGCATGACGCATCCTGAGGAACTGGGAGACTGGTGAGCATGGACCCGAGCTCGCAGGACGGGGCGTTCCGGCGGCCGGCCGCGCCCGAGGAGACGGTGCGGGCCAATCGCGCCTGGTGGGACGACCAGGCGGCGGAGTACCTGGCCGAACACGGAGACTTCCTGGGCGCCGCCGACCTGGTGTGGGGGCCGGAGGGGCTGCGTGAGGAGCAGGCGCGCCTGCTCGGCGACCTGCGCGGGCGCCGAGTTCTCGAGATCGGTGCCGGCGCCGCGCAGGGCAGCAAGTACGTCGCCGATCAGGGGGGCCTGGTCGTGGCGACCGACCTGTCGTCGGCCATGCTCCGCAGCGGCGGCGACACCGCGCCGTACGTTCCTGTGCTGACCTGCGATGCGCGACGGTTGCCGTTCGCCGACCAGTCCTTCGACGTGGTGTTCACCGCCCAGGGCGCCCTGCCGTTCGTGGCCGACCCCGAACTGTTGGTCGCCGAGGCGGCCCGGGTGCTCCGCCCCGGGGGGCGGTTCGTCGCCGCCACCCCCCACCCGATCCGCTGGGCGTTCCCCGACAGCCCCGATGAACGGGGGCTGACCGCGACGATGTCGTACTTCGACCGGACGCCGTACGTGGAGATCACCGGCGGGGTGACGTCCTACGTCGAGCACCACCGAACCGTCGGGGACCGGATCCGCGACCTGATGACGGCGGGCTTCATGCTGCTCGACCTCGTCGAACCGGAGTGGCCCGACGGGCACGACCTGATCTGGGGCGGGTGGTCACCGACCCGCGGCCGGCTGCTGCCGGGCACCGCGATCTACGTGGCGGAACTGCTGCGCCCCACCTGACCGTTGGCCGGTCAACACGCGGATCGGCATAGTGGTCAAGGTCATTGGCTGGTCCCTGCGCGAGAAAGAGCACCCCATGCCCCCCGAGGTGATCGCTCTTCTGGTTTTGGCTGTTGTCTTCCTCATCGCCACCGTCCGATCGATCAACATGGGCGCCCTGGCGTTGGTGGCCGCCGCGATCGTGGGCGTGACCGTGTACGGCGTCAAGGTCTCCACGGTGGTCGGCGGTTTCCCCGGCGGGCTGTTCGTGATCTTGGTGGGGGTGACGTACCTGTTCGCCATCGCCAAGAACAACGGCACCGTCGAGTGGATCGTGCACTCCTCGGTCCGGGCGGTTCGCGGCCGGGTAGCCCTGGTGCCGTGGGTGATGTTCGCGGTGTGCGCGTTGGTCACGGCGATCGGCGCGGTGAGCCCG
The DNA here is from genome assembly GCA_016711265.1 of Austwickia sp. Classification (GTDB taxonomy): domain Bacteria; phylum Actinomycetota; class Actinomycetes; order Actinomycetales; family Dermatophilaceae; genus JADJTI01. The sequence continues at coordinate 585,164 of JADJTI010000001.1, forward strand.
GCGGCGGTGGCCATCGTCGCTCCCGTGGCCATGGGTTTCGCCGCCCGCTATGGCATCCACCCGGTGATGATGGGGCTCATGGTGGTCCAGGGTGCGACCGCCGGTTCCTTCTCCCCGATGGGCATTTTCGGTGCGATCACCAACGGCGTGGTGGAGAGCAACAAGCTCCCGGGCAACCGGTTGCTGCTGTTCCTGCTGACCTTCCTGGGCGCCGGACTCATCGCGTTGGCTAGCTTCCTCGCGTTCGGGGGGCGGGAGCTGATGGGGCGGGTCCACGACGACGCTCGAGATGTCGCGGGCAGGGCATCGGGCACGGCATCAGGAACGGCATCGGACATGGCATCGGGCTCTAGCGTCCGCGCTGGGACCAGCACGGCCACGGACGTGCACGAGAAGCTGACCACCGAACGCATCCTCACCCTCGCCGGCCTGGCCGGCCTGGCCATCGGCGCTCTGGTGTTCGGCCTGGACGTCGGCTTCACTGCGCTGACCGTCGCCTGTCTGTTGACGCTGGCGTTCCCCGCCTCCGCCAAGGGCGCCGTCGAACAGATCAGTTGGGGGACCATCCTCCTGGTGGGCGGGATCGTGACCTACGTGTCGCTGCTGGAGGACCAGGGGACGGTGAAGTGGCTGGGTGACAACGTGGCCCAGGTGGGCGCCCCGCTGGTAGCCGCCCTGCTGATCTGCTTCATCGGAGCGGTGGTGTCGGCGTTCGCGTCCACGACGGGCATCCTGGGAGCGCTGATCCCGCTGGCGGTTCCCTTCCTGCTCACCGGCCAGGTCGAGGCTGTCGGCATGGTGATCGCGCTGGCGATCTCCTCCTCGGTGGTCGACTGCAGCCCGTTCTCCACCAACGGCGCCCTGATCGTCGCGAACTCCGTCGAGGAGGACCGCGACATGGTGTTCCGGCGCCTCATGCAGTGGGGCATGGCGATCGTGGTGGTGGCGCCGATCGTGACGTGGGCGGCTCTGGTGGTTCCGCGCTGGCTCTGACGTCCCGGCCCGGCTCCGCCACCACCCCGCGCGGCGCTCGAACCCACGCCCCTCGCCGGGACCCACGTCTCTCGCTCGAACCCACGAAGCTTCGTGGGTCCCGCAGCCCACCGTAGGTTCGGAGCGCTGCGGCAACGAGGTATGCCGGCCGGTCGGCAGCCGGGAACGACGGTACGCCAGCCCGCCGGCAGCCGCAGCCGCAGTCGCAGTCGCGTCAGCGGGTGGCGGCCGTCGCCTCCCACGCGTGCCGGAACCACAGCTGCCCATCCCGGCGGTGGGGCCGCAGACCGGTCGGTGGCCCGCCGCCGAGCTCCTCCTCGAGGGCCCTGCGCACCTGATCGGCCCGGCCCGCCGGCGTGCGCGCCTGCTCCAACCACGGTTCCAGGGGCCGGTCCAGGTCTCGCCGGGCCACCCTGGTCACGGTGGCCCCTCGTGCGATCAACGCCCGAGCTGCCTCACCGGGGCGGAGCATCAGCAGGTGGGAGTCGTCACGCAGGATCTCCAGGGCGTCATGGCGCTGCGCCACGGTCTCGTCATCGGCGGCGACCAGGTCCTTGACGACGATCCGGCCCCCCGGCCGGGTCAGCCGGAGCAGCTCGTCGAACAGCGCTCCCGGGTCGGGCACGTGATGCATCGCGAAGCGGCTCACGGCCAGCGAGAAGGCCGCCGACGGCAGCGGAGAGCCGGTGGCATCGCCGCACACGAAGCCGACCGTGGCGAGCCCGGCGGCCGCTGCAGCCCGCCGACCGGCCCGCAGCATGGCCTCCGTGACGTCGACGACCACGATCGACCGGACCCGGCCCGCGAGGTGGCGGGCCACCAGCCCGGTGCCACCGGCCAGGTCGACCGCCAGGTCATCCGCCCGGGGTTGTATCACGTCGACGAGCCAATCCAGGCCGGCCGTGAACGCCATCCCCAGGGCCGCGTCTTCCATGGTGACCGACTGGGTGGTGAACGCCGCCCGGAGTCGGTCGGGGTGCCCCGACGTCGGGTCAGTGTCCGGCGTCATGCCACGACCGGCCCGTGCCGATGGACACGTCCAAAGGAACGTCCAGGTGGATCGCCTGGCCCATCTCAGCGCGTACCAGGTCTGCGACGTCGTCGTGCTCGCCCGGGGACACTTCCACCACCAGCTCGTCATGCACCTGCAGCAGCACCCGCGAACGTGCTCCCGCCGCCGTCAATGCCCGGTCCACCTTGAGCATCGCCAACTTCATGATGTCCGCGGCGCTGCCCTGGATCGGGGCGTTGAGGGCCATCCGCTCGGCCATCTCCCGGCGCTGACGATTGTCGCTGACCAGGTCCGGCAGATACCGGCGCCGGCCGAGCATGGTCTGGGTGTACCCGGTGCTGCGTGCCTGGGCCACTACCTCACGCAGGTAGTCCCGGACTCCCCCGAATCGTTCGAAGTAGCCGGTCATCAGCTCTCCGGCCTCAGCGGTGCTGATCCCGAGCTGCCGGGACAGGCCGAACGCGCTCAACCCGTAGGCCAAGCCGTACGACATGGCCTTGATCTTGCTGCGCATCGCCGAGGTCACGTCAGCCGGCTCCACCCCGAACACCCGGGACCCCACGAATCGGTGCAGGTCCTCCCCCCCGCGGAAGGCCTCGATCAACCCGGCGTCGGCCGACAGATGCGCCATCACCCGCATCTCGATCTGGGAATAGTCGGCCGACATCAGCTCGGCGTAGCCCTCCCCCACGACGAACACCTCCCGGATCCGGCGGCCCTCGTCGGTGCGGATCGGGATGTTCTGCAGGTTGGGTTCGGTGGAGGAGATCCGCCCGGTGGCCGCGATGTTCTGCTGGTACGTCGTGTGCACCCGGCCATCGTCGGCCACGGACTTGATCAGGCCCTCGACCGTCACCCGCAGCCGGGTGGCGTCCCGGTGCCGCAACAACGCCTCCAGGAACGGGTGCTCGGTCTTGGCGTACAGCTCGGCCAACGCCTCGGCGTCGGTGGTGTACCCGGTCTTGGTGCGCTTGGTCTTGGGCATGTTCAGCTCGTCGAAGAGCACCACCTGCAGCTGCTTGGGTGAACCCAGGTTGACCCGCTGCCCGCCGATGGCCTCCCAGGCGTCCTGCTGGGCCGCCGCCACCTTGCCGGCGAACTCCGATTCCAGTGCGTTCAGCAGCGGGCCGTCAACAGCGATACCGGCACGTTCCATCCGGGCCAGGACGCCGATCAGCGGCAGCTCCAGGTCCCGCAGCAGGTCCGCCCCCCCGGTCTCCTGGAGGCGTCGATCCAGGTCGACCGACAGGTCGAGCACGGCCCGGGCCCGCAACATGGCGGCGTCGGCGTCGGCGTCGGACTCGGGTTCGGTCGACACGGTGAAGTCCAGCATTCCCTGGCTGGCCCCGCCGGGCCCGACGCCGGTGTCGCTGCGCAGCTCGCGCCGCAGGTACCGCAGCGCGAGGTCGGCGATGTCGTATGAGCGCTGATCGGGGCGGATCAGGTACGCCGCCAGGGAGGTGTCATGGACCAGCCCGGCCAGCGGCAGCCCGCGGGCCGCCAATGCCTGACTGGGCCCCTTGGCGTCATGCATCGCCTTGGGGCGCTCCGGGTCGGCCAGCCACGCGGCCACCGCGGCCTCGGCATCGGGCGGCAGGTCCATGAGGTCGATGTAGGCGGCCGAGTGCGCGGTGGTCCCGGGGTCGGCTGCTGCGTCCAGGGTGGCTGCCGCCGCCCCGCCGTCATCGGGTACGACGTCCGGCTGGCCCGCGCTGCCGGGACCCTCGGGTGTCTCCCCCGGAGCGGGCACCCGCCCGGCGGCCAGGCCCAGCCCGACGATGTCGCCGGTGCCCTGCGCCCACGTGCCGACCGGGTGCACGCCCACCCGGGCACCCGGACCGGCGTGGGCGGCCAGCCACGCGGCGACCTCAGTCGACTCCAGTCGCGCACCACCCACGTCGAAACCGGACTCGGCCTCCGGTTCCGGGGCGGCCAACGTCGCGAAGAGCCGGTCCCGCAGCACCCGGAACTCCAACCCGTCGAAGACCCGGTGCACCTCCTCGCGGTCCCAGGCTCGCCGGGCCAGGTCAGCCAGGCTCACCGGCAGGTCGACGTCGCGGACCAGCTCGTTGAGGCGCCGATTGCGCAGCACCGACTCCAGGTGATCGCGCAGCGACTGCCCGGCCTTGCCCTTGATCCGGTCCACGTGCGCCACCACGCCCGCCAGGTCGCCGTACTCGGTGAGCCACTTGGCGGCGGTCTTGGGTCCGACCCCGGGGACCCCCGGCAGGTTGTCGGAGGTTTCCCCCACCAGGGCCGCCAGGTCGCAGTACCGTTGCGGGCCGACGCCGTACTTGTCCGCCACCTGCGCCGGGCCCATCCGCCACACCTCGGAGACCCCGCGCACCGGGTACACGATGGTCGTGCGGTCATCGACCAGCTGGTAGGTGTCCCGGTCACCGGACACGATGACGACGTCGTACCCGCCGTCGGTCTGGGCCCGGGTGGTCAACGTGGCGATGATGTCGTCCGCCTCGAACCCGGGGACCTCGAAGTACGGGATCTTCAAGGCGTCCAGGACCTCGTGGATCAGCGAGATCTGCCCGCGGAACTCCTCGGGGGTGCTCGCCCGGCCCGCCTTGTAGTCGGCGTACGCCTCCGCCCGGAACGTCTGGCGACCCAGGTCGAAGGCCACCGCCACGTGGGTGGGGTCCTCATCGCGCAGCATGTTGATGAGCATCGAGGTGAACCCGTAGACCGCGTTCGTGGTCTGCCCGGTGGTCGTCGAGAAGTTCTCCGCGGGCAGGGCGAAGAAGGCCCGGTACGCCAGCGAATGACCGTCGAGCAGCAGGAGTCGGCTCACAGGTGGCAGCCTAGGCCTTAGCGCTGACAGCGGCCCCCGGTCGTGCCGGCGTTCGCACCCGAACCTCACCCGAACCTCACCCGGACCGATTCGCAGGAGGAGCCCTCGTGCCCACACCGCCCACACCGCTCACACCGGCGACCCCGGACCCCACCACCGCGGAGCTGCTGGACTGGATGCGGGAGGCCAGCCGCGGCACCCTGGTCGAGCGGATGGGCATCGAGCTGCTCGAGGTGAGCGTGGACCGGACCGTGGGCCGGATGCCGGTGGCCGGCAACACCCAGCCGTACGGGCTGCTGCACGGCGGGGCCAGCGCCGTGCTGGCCGAGACGCTGGGCTCGATCGCCGCGGCCACCCACGCCGGCCGGAACCGGATCGCGGTGGGTATCGAACTGTCCTGCACGCACCACCGCGCAGCGCGCGACGGGCAGGTCATCGGTACAGCGACCCCCATGCACTTGGGCGGGTCGCTGGCCACCTACGAGATCGTGGTGGTCGATGACCAAGATCAACGCATTTGTACCGCCCGGCTGACGTGCCTGCTGCGCGACCAGCCCCCTGGTGCCGGTTAGAGCGGCTCGTCCCCTCGGCGTGGATGCGAGTCAGGCGCAGCCGGCGACGCCGCCACGGGCCCGCTGGACCCGGCGGCGCTGGAGCACCGCGCGCTGACCGACCGCGAACGGCGCCTCGAGTCGACGCAGCAGCGCCGCCGTGCTGCTCACCCGGCGGGTGAGGGTCGGCTCGAAACCCAGCCTGGCCAGCGTGCGGTGCGCGGCGCGGTCTTGAGCGTCGAGGTTCACGCCCAGGTGCCGCCAGCCGGAGCGCTCGGCGTGCTGGGCCAGCGCGCGCAGCATCGCCAGGGACACCCCCCGGCGGCGGTGAGCCGGGTCGACGTACATGTCCTCCACCGTGAGCGCGCGCGTCTCGGTCAGCACCGACAACGGACCGACCGCCGCCACCACGAAGCCCACCACCTGGTGCTCGATGGCGGCCAACATCACCACCACGGCCTCGTCGTCCAGGACGGCCGCGAGCCTTCCTTCCCTGGCCGTCCGCCAGGCCACCTCGGGGTCCGCACCGGCCTCGACCCGACGCCGTACCCACAGGTCCAGGAAGCTGGCGTGATCGCGAGCCTCGACCAGCAAGGCGATGCGCAGCGGGGAACGTGCCATGACGACCATCCTCGTTCCGTCGGCGTACCCAAGTGCCCGGTCCCCGTACCGGCTGACGTTCGGCACGAGCCTACGGGCGGCCGGTCCCACGTCCAAGCCCCGTACAGTGGCAGGGTGCACGCGACCCTGCCTGGACTCGGCACGCTCATCAATGCCGCGGCAGTGGTTGTCGGAGCCCTCCTGGGAATGGCGGTGGGCCACCGGTTGCCCGAGCGGACCCGTTCCCTGGTCACCGACTGTCTGGGGCTCATCACGTTGCTGATGGCGGCGCTGTCCGCTGTGCACGTCACCGACGAGGCATTCGCTGCGGCGGTTGGCTCTTCGGCGCCCGTGCTGATCGTGATGGGCTCCCTGCTGATCGGCGGGATCAGCGGGTCCCTGCTGGGGATCGAGGATCGGCTGGCGACGGTGGCCGACCGGGTTCAGGCGTGGGTGGCCCGCCGAGGCAGCACAGCCAGCGCCGGGCAAGGCGCCGCCGGGGCCCGGGAACGGTTCATCGAGGGATGGCTCACCGCGACGCTGTTGTTCTGCGTCGGCCCGCTCGCGGTGCTCGGGTCGCTGGACGACGGCTTGGGCCGCGGTATCGACCTGCTGGCGGTCAAGTCGATCCTGGACGGGTTCGCCGCGATCGCGTTCGCCGCGTCCTTCGGCATCGGTGTCCTGATGTCCGCGCTGTCGGTGGTGGTGATTCAAGGCGGGCTGACCGCGGCCGGGGTGCTGCTCGGCGATGTGCTCCCGCAGGCTCAGATCAGCGCCCTCACGGCCACCGGTGCCCTGCTGTTGGCGGGGATCGGTCTGCGCCTGCTGCGCATCAAGGATGTGCCGGTCGGAGATCTGCTGCCGGCGATCGTGATCGCTCCGCTGCTGACCACGGTGGTCGCCGCACTGCGCTGAACCGATCAGGCCTGCGGTGCGCTGCCTGCTTCCGGTTCCTGCGGAGCCCCAGCCGTGGCTCCGGACCCGGTTGCGTCTCCGGTTCCGGCGTCAGGGGCCGTGGCGCCGGCCTGGTCGGCCGGCTTGGTGGCTTTCCCCCCGCCCGAACGGCCGCCGCCGGGTAGCCCCGAAATCACCGCCTGGGCCACCTCGCGCATCCCGAGCCGCCGGTCCATGGCCGTCTTCTGAATCCAGCGGAACGCTTCCGGTTCGGTCAATTCCAGCCGGGTCATCAGGATCCCCTTGGCGCGATCCACCAGGCGGCGGGTCTCGAAGCGCTCCCCGAGGTCGGCGATCTCGCGTTCCAGCTCTTTGAGCTCCAGCCACCGGGACCGGGCGATGTCGATGGCCGGACGCAGGTCATCCAGAGTGAACGGCTTGACGACGTACGCCATGACCCCGGCGTCGCGGGCCCGCTCCACCAGTTCCTTGTCGCTGAACGCGGTCAGCATGACCACCGGCGCCAACCCCTCGCTGCCGATGATCTCGGCAGCCCGCACCCCGTCCATCACCGGCATCTTGACGTCCATCACGATCAGGTCCGGTGGTTCGGCCCGGCAGAGGTCGACCGCCTGCTGTCCGTCGCTGGCCTGCCCCATCACCTGATAGCCGCCCTCGGCCAGCATCTCGACGAGGTCGAGCCGGATCAAGGCTTCGTCTTCGGCCACCACGATCCGCATCGGTGCCGGCTGCGGCGCCGCGGGCCGGGGGGCGCTTCTCGCCGTCGCCGAAGGAGGTGGCGCGGGTAGTGGTGCGATGGGGGCGGCCTCGTTGCCGGGCCCCGGCCGTACGGCGTCGGTCACGCACCCCAGGGTAGTCACCGACCCGGCCATGTGGGCAGATTCCCTCTCCTTCTCGCGGTCCCGATGCACAACCGCCCCGAACGTCCCCGCTGTGAGCCACCCGTGAACCGACCGAGAGGGCCTCTTGAAGGGACCCACTCACGCTGGAGGAACAAACGCACGAACCGGCGGCACCCTCCGGGCAGCCCACACGACGAGGAACTGATCCCATGCCTTCGCTTCTCCCCACCCCGCGCGCGGGGTCCGCCGTCTCGCTCGTCCGCAGTGTCGCCATCATCACGGGCGTGGCCGCCGGCCTGCTCACCACGGTCGGTTGGGCGTCGCCGACCGGCCGTGGTGAGCAGGCCGGCCCCGCGACGACGGCGAGCTGGGCTGACCTGCGCGCGGACGCCAACCGCGACGGCAACGTCGACCTGACGGGCGACAGCGACACCGCCGGAGGACTGAAGACGGTGACCGAGCTGCGCGCGGGCGCGCTCTTCCTGCCCAATCTGGACGACGACGCCCGTCGCTGCCCGCTCAAGAACGCCAAGCGCAAGGCGCTCCCCATCCAGGTCCGGGCCCGGTGTCACGACGGCGCCGACACGGTGGTCAACGGTCCCGCTGACGCTCTCGACCTAGCCCTGATCAAGACGGTGCCGAACGCGCAGATCCCCGACTCGGCAACCGCGACGGTCGCCGTACTCGGTCGTGCGGCTGCTCGACGCACCCACCTCTTCCGGCAGACCCCCACGGGTTGGCGTCTGCACCGGTCCGGCGACACGATCACCGCCGCCGAGCTGCGAGCCGGGTTGACCTTCGGCTTGGAGGCCACCGACATCGTCCGCGACCCCTCGGTGTGGGACGGCCGGGCGTACATCCGCCTCACCGTCACCGCCGCGGGCACCACCCACCAGGACATCATCGCGCTGCGACAGGCACCCGTGCTGAGCCAGGACACCACCGCCACGCTCGACAAGCTGTTCATCACCGCCACCGAGGGGGGCGAGAACGCAGCCACCACCAAGCCGCTGGCGCGCATCGCCAAGGCCGAAAAGATCCCCTTCGCCCCGGTGGCCGGATCGGTGATGGACACGTGGTTGCAGGACATGTACGAACCGGCGTTGGTCAGCATGCCCGGCCCGAACGGTACGACGCGCAGCATGCGGATCCTGCTGCTGTCCGATCAGAACGAACGTGGCGCAGACATCTACGCGATGCGCGGTCCTGGGGTCGGGGTGCTCTGGCAAGGCCCGACCACGATCGACAACACCCTCGATGCCACGGGCAACGTGGAGACCCTGCCGGCGTACCGCAATGCCACCACTCGACACCCGCTGGGACGGGTGATGATCGGCTACAGCCCCGCGCAGGAGGCCATGGGCGCGCTGATGCCCAGTGCCCGCTTCCGGAAGATGCTGACGGCCCAGACCGGCATCGCTCCCCTGCTGATCAACACCGGCTGGTTGTCGGTCGGCCACGTCGATGAGTTCCTGCAGGTGCTCCCGGCCAAGAACGGCGGACGGTGGAAGCTCGCGGTCGCCGACCCGGTGGGCGCTTGGCAGCTCATCGAGCGCGCCGTCGCCGGTGGTGCAGGCAAGATCCCGGCCGCTAGCCACCGCAACGCTTTCGACAAGCGCAGCCTGGCCGAGGTGACCAAGGACCGGGCCTTGCGGAAGGCCAACGAGTACGCCGGCACGCGGATCGCCGCGACAATCGCCCAGCTCAAGAACGAGACGGGGATCACCGACGCCGACATCGTCAAGATCCCGGTGCTTTTCCGGGAGCAGCCGAACAACGGCGAGGACCCGAGCAACCCTGAGTACCCCAACCGTCCTGCGGCGCCGAAGCCCAAGCCGGTCGCCAAGGGCGCCCTGAACACGATGAGCGCGTTCTTGCCGGACGCGGTCAACGGCGTGGTGATCGACGCCGACCGAGTTCTTGTCCCCCAGCAGTTCGGGCCGGTCGTCGGCGGCCGCGACCTCTTCGCCGATGCGGTGAGCGCCGCCTACGCCTCGGTCGGGGTACGGGCCATCTTCATCGACACGTACGACTCGTACCACACCGGCGGCGGCGAGATTCACTGCGGGACGAACGCCTTCCGGACGCCTCTGACGCCGTGGTGGAAGATGACGTCCTGAGCGCGATGGGCTCCTGAACAGGAACGGGCGGCGGTGACCACGGCTTGGTCATCGCCGCCTGCGGCCGTGGTGCCGGGAGCGGGACTTGAACCCGCACGCCCTTGCGGGCAAAGCATTTTGAGTGCTCCGTGTCTGCCATTCCACCACCCCGGCGGGTCGTGCCCGGACAGCATACCGAGCACCCGGACTGCCCCGGTAATCGCCGCGTCGACTCACGTTGAATGCCCGCGTGGGCAAGTCGTGGGCAAGTCGTGGGCGAGACTGGCTGACCGGGTGCGGGTTACCCGGACCTGGGGCACCCTGCAGCATGCGTCAGGTCCGGGTAACCTGCCCCAACGCGACGCCCGGACCCGTTCGCGGCGGGCTGCTCAGCTGATCCCGCCGACCACGTGCACCCGGATGGAGTTCGTGGACCCCGAGACGCCATGCGGGCGACCCGCGACGACCACGACCACGTCTCCCTGCCGGCAGCGTCCGGTAGCCATCAGGTGTTCGTCGACCTTGGTGATCATGGCGCTGGTGTGTACCAGCGAGGGCATCATGAACGTGGTGATGCCCCAGCTCAGCGAGAGCCGCCGGGCGGTGGATTCCGCGGGCGTGTAGGCCACCATCGGCAGCCGGGGCCGCACCCGCGCCACCCGCCGGGCCGAGTCCCCCGAGGTGGTGAACGTCACTAGGTACGTCGCGTGCAGCAGTTCGGCGATCTCGGCCGCCGCTCGGGTGACGGCGCCGCCGACGGTGTGCGGTCGCCCTGGCATCTGCGGGATCCGCGCGAGCCCGTGGTCCTCGGTGTTCTCGATGATCCGGGCCATGGTCTTGACCGCCACGATCGGCCACGACCCGACGCTGGTCTCCCCCGAGAGCATCAGCGCGTCGGCGCCGTCGAGCACCGCGTTGGCGCAGTCGGAGGCCTCGGCCCGGGTCGGCCGGGAGTTGTCGATCATCGACTCCAACACCTGGGTGGCCACGATCACCGGCTTGGCGTCCCGGCGGGCCAGCTCGACCGCGCGCTTCTGGACCAGCGGCACCTCTTCCAGCGGCATCTCGACGCCGAGGTCGCCGCGGGCCACCATGATGCCGTCGAACGTCTTGACGATCTCCCGCAGGTTCGCCACGGCCTGCGGCTTCTCGATCTTGGCCAGCACCGGCAACCGCACCCGGTACTCGTCCATGATCTCGTGCACCCGGGTGATGTCGGCCGCGTTCCGGACGAACGACAGCGCGATCCAGTCGGCCCCCACCTGGATGGCCCAGCGCAGATCGTGTTCGTCCTTCTCCGACAGCGCGGGCACGCTGACCGCGACACCAGGCAGGTTGATGCCCTTGTTGTTGGACAGAGTGCCGCCTTCGACGACCGCGGTGATGACGTCGGTGTCGGTGACCTCGATGGCCCGCAACGCGATCTTGCCGTCGTCCAGGAGCAGCATGTCCCCCGGATTCACGTCGCCGGCCAGGCCGGGATAGGTCGTCCCGACGACACTCTGGTCGCCGGGCACGTCACGGGTGGTGATGGTGAACGTCGCGCCCTCGACCAGGTGCACCGGGCCGGTGGCGAACCGCGCTACCCGGATCTTGGGGCCTTGGAGATCTACCAGCACACCGACCTGACGACCGCAGCTCTCGGCGGCGTCGCGGACCCAGTCGATCTGGGCGGCGTGCTCGTCGTGGGAGCCGTGGCTGCGGTTGATCCGCGCCACATCCATGCCCGCTTCGACGAGGTCACGGATCCGTTCTGGGCTGTTGACGGCAGGGCCGATCGTGCACACGATTTTGGCGCGACGCATAAGGTCATCCTAGGTACCGCAGGTGAACAGCTCGTACGTCGTTGCGCCCGTTGCGCAGCACGCTCGGCAGGTGCGCCGGAAGTCTCAGACCACCACGGGACGGTCTCGGGGCGAGATCGGCCGCGGCAGCGCCGACGTACCGGTCAACCAGGCGTCCACGCCGTGCGCGGCAGCCCGGCCTTCGGCGATCGCCCAGACGATCAACGACTGGCCGCGGCCGGCGTCACCGGCGACGAACACCCCCGGCACGTTGGTCATGTACGACTCGTCCCGGGTCACGTTGCCGCGGTCGTCCAGCTCGACACCGAGCTGATCGACCAGGCTCGTGGTGTCCGGGCCGGTGAACCCCATCGCCAGCAGCACGAGCTGGGCGGGGATCGTCCGCTCGCTGCCCTCGATCTCGACGAAGCGGCCGTCCTTGAGGTCGACGTCCACCAACCGGAGCCCGGTCACGGCGCCGTCCTGGCCGATGACCTCTTGGGTGGAGACGCCGTACACCCGCTTGCCGCCCTCCTCGTGGGCGCTGGCCACCCGGAAGATCATCGGGTACGTCGGCCACGGTTGCGTCTGCGGGCGCTCCGCACCCGGCCGGGGCAGGATTTCGAGGGAGGTGACGCTGCGGGCGCCTTGCCGCAAGGCAGTACCCAGGCAGTCGGCGCCGGTGTCGCCGCCACCGATGATGATCACGTCCTTGCCGGTGGCCATGATCTGGTCGGGTACCTCGACACCCAGGCTGGCGCGGTTAGCCTGCGGCAGGTAGGTCATCGCCTGAACGACACCGTCGAGGTCGGCGCCGGGCACGGCCAGGCCTCGGGGAATCGTGGCGCCGATGGCGATTACCACGGCGTCGTACCGGCGGCGCAGCTGCGCCCAGCCGGCCTTGGCGTCCAGGTCACCGACGTCGATCCCGGTGCGGAACCGGGTCCCCTCGGCGCGCATCTGGGCCAGCCGGCGGTCCAGGATGTGCTTTTCCATCTTGAACTCGGGGATGCCATAGCGCAGCAGCCCCCCGACCTTGTCGGCCCGCTCGAAGACCGCCACGGTGTGTCCGGCGCGGGTGAGCTGCTGGGCGGCGGCCAGCCCGGCCGGGCCCGACCCGATGACCGCGACGGTCCGCCCGGACAGCCGCTCCGGCGGGCGTGGCTCGACCCGGCCGTCATCGAAGGCCCGTTCGATCGTGGCCACTTCGACCTGCTTGATGGTGACCGGCGGCTGGTTGATCCCCAGCACGCACGCCGTTTCGCACGGCGCCGGGCACAGCCGCCCGGTGAACTCCGGGAAGTTGTTGGTCGCGTGCAGCCGCTCGATGGCATCGGGCCACCGGCCGCGCCAGGCCAGGTCGTTCCACTCGGGGATCAGGTTGCCCAACGGGCAGCCGGAGTGGCAGAACGGGATGCCGCAGTCCATGCACCGGCTGGCCTGTTGGCGCAGATCGGACTCGGACTGCTCGTCGTACACCTCATGCCAGTCCTGGAGGCGGATCGGCACGGGCCGACGCTCCGGCAGCGACCGGTCGCGGTGCTTGAGGAAGCCTTGCGGGTCAGCCACGGGACACCTCCATGATCCGGGCCCACACCTGCGGGCCGTCCAGGTCCAGGCCCTCGGCCTGCGCCTGCTCGCGTACGTCGATGACGCGTTGGTAGGCGTGCGGCAGCACCAGGCTGAACCGGGCGCGGGCCGCCGGCCAGTCCGCCAGCAACTCCTGCGCTACCTCACTGCCGGTCTCCTGGGCGTGCCGCTGCACCAGGTCGTGCAGCAGTTCCTCGTCCCGGTCGCGGACCGGACCGACGCCGACGAGTTCGGTGTTCACCCGGGCCTCGGGCAGGTCGAGCACGAACGCCAGGCCGCCGGACATCCCGGCCGCGAAGTTGCGGCCGATCGGGCCCAGCACCACCGCCACCCCGCCGGTCATGTACTCACAGCCGTGGTCACCCACGCCCTCCACGACCGCGCTGGCCCCGGAGTTGCGGACGCAGAACCGCTCGCCCACTTGGCCGCGGATGAACAGCTCACCGCTGGTGGCGCCGTACCCGATGACGTTGCCGGCGATCACGTTGTCCTGCGCCACCAGGACCGCTTCCTGGTCGGGGCGGATGATCACCCGGCCCCCCGACAGGCCCTTGCCGACGTAGTCGTTGGCGTCGCCGTACAGCCGCAGGGTCACCCCGCGAGGCACGAACGCCCCGAAGGATTGGCCGGCCTGACCGGTGAACGTGACCTCGATGGTGTCCGGCGCCAGGCCGTCGTGGTGAGCCGCGGTGACCGCGTGCCCGAGCAGGGTGCCGACGGTGCGGTTGACGTTGCGGATGCTCGCCTCGATCCGGACCGGCGTGCCGTCGGCGAGTGCCGGGCCGGCCTGGGCGATCAGCTGATTGTCCAGCGCCTCGCTCAACCCGTGGTCCTGACTCTGGCTGCAGTAGCGGGTCGAGCCGTCGGCCGGCACCGCCTCGACCAGGATCGGCGAGAGGTCCAGCCCGGAGGCCTTCCAGTGCTCGACCGCCTTGCGGACGTCCAGCGCCGAGGTCTGCCCTATGGCTTCTTCCAGCGATCGGAAACCGAGCTCGGCGAGCAGTTCACGGACTTCTTCGGCGATGTACTCGAAGAAGGTTTCCACGAACTCCGGCTTCCCCGAGAAACGGGACCGCAGCTCCGGGTTCTGGGTGGCCACCCCGACGGGGCAGGTGTCCAGATGGCAGACCCGCATCATGATGCAGCCGCTGACCACCAGGGGCGCGGTCGCGAAACCGTACTCCTCGGCACCGAGCAGCGCGGCGATGACGACATCCCGGCCGGTCTTGAGCTGGCCGTCGGTCTGCACCACGATCCGGTCGCGCAGCTGATTCAGCACGAGGGTCTGCTGGGTCTCGGCCAGACCCAGCTCCCACGGCGCACCCGCGTGCTTGAGCGAGGTCAGCGGGGACGCGCCGGTGCCGCCGTCGTGCCCGGAGATGAGTACGACGTCCGCCTTCGCCTTGGCGACCCCGGCGGCCACCGTGCCGACCCCCATTTCGGCGACCAGCTTGACGTGGACGCGGGCCTGCGGGTTGGCGTTCTTCAGGTCGTGGATGAGCTGTTTGAGGTCCTCGATGGAGTAGATGTCGTGGTGTGGCGGCGGGCTGATCAGGCCGACCCCGGGAGTGGAGTGCCGGGTCCGGGCGACCCAGGGGTACACCTTCGACCCGGGAAGCTGGCCACCCTCGCCGGGCTTGGCGCCCTGGGCCATCTTGATCTGGATGTCGTCGGATTCGGCCAGGTAGAGGCTGGTGACCCCGAACCGGCCTGAGGCGACCTGCTTGATCGCGCTGCGCCGGGCTGGGTCGAGCAGCCGTTCGATGTCCTCGCCGCCCTCCCCGGTGTTGGACTTGCCGCCCAGCCGGTTCATGGCGATGGCCAGCGTCTCATGGGCCTCCAGGCTGATCGAGCCGTAGCTCATCGCCCCGGTGGAGAACCGTTTGACGATCTCGCTGACCGGCTCGACCTCCTCGACCGGCACCGGTGGGCGGACCCCGGTGCGCAGCTCGAACAGCCCGCGCAGCGTCATCAGCCGTTGCGCCTGCTCGTCCACCCGGGCGCTGTATTGCTTGAAGATGTCGAAGCGGCGCTGCCGGGTGGAGTGCTGCAACCGGAAAACGGTCTCGGGGTCGAACAGGTGCGGCTCGCCCTCACGTCGCCACTGGTACTCCCCGCCGACCGCCAGCGTGCGGTGGCTCTGCGGGATCCCCGAGGGCGGGTAAGCGACCGCGTGCCGGGCCGCAACCTCGGCGGCGATGACGTCCAGGCCGACCCCTCCGAGCTGGCTCGTGGTGCCAGTGAAGTAGGCGTCGATGACCTCGTGGGACAGCCCGATGCACTCGAAGACCTGGGCGCCGCGGTAGCTGGCCACCGTGGAGATGCCCATCTTCGACATGACTTTCAGGACGCCCTTGCCGAGCGCCTTGATGAGGTTGTGGACCGCCTGCTCGCTGGTCACCTCGGTGATCTTGCGGGCCCGGACCATGTCCTCCACGGTCTCCATGGCCAGGTAGGGGTTGACGGCGGCGGCGCCGTACCCGATGAGCAACGCGACGTGGTGCACCTCGCGCACGTCTCCCGCCTCGATGATCAGCCCCACCCGGGTCCGGGTCTTCTCCCGGATCAGGTGGTGGTGCACCGCGGCGGTGAGCAGCAGCGACGGGATCGGCGCGCGGTCGGCGTCGGCGTCCCGGTCGGTGAGGACGACGAAGTTCGCGCCGCGAGCGATGGCCGCCGAGACCTCCTTGAAAATCATCTCCAGGCGGGCCTTCATGGCGCGGGCGCCGCCGGCGACGTCGTACAGGCCGGAGACCACCGCGGTCAGCGGGATGTCCTCCTCGATGCCGTTGCCGGCGTCCAGGTGGACGATCTTGGCGAGCTCGTCGTTGTCGATCACCGGGAACGGCAGGTTGATGTGCCGGGCGTGGTGGTGGCTGCAGGCCAACAGGTTGTGTTCGGGACCGAGCAGGGTGCCCAGGCTGGTCACGAGTTCTTCGCGGATGGCGTCCAGCGGCGGGTTGGTGACCTGGGCGAACTGCTGGCTGAAGTAGTCGAACAACATCCGGGGGCGGCTGGAAAGCACCGCGATCGGGGTGTCGGTGCCCATCGACCCCAGCGCCTCGGCGCCGGATCGGGCCATCGGGCCGATGATGACCCGCAACTCCTCCTGGGTGTACCCGAAGATCTGCTGGCGGCGGGCCACCGAGGAGCCGGTGTGCAGGATGTGTTCGCGTTCGGGCAGGTCGTCGAAGCTGATCAGTTCCTGGTCCAGCCACTGCTGGTATGGGTTCTCATAGGCCAGCTCGGTCTTGACCTCCTCATCGGAGATCAGCGTGCCGGCTGCGGTGTCCACCAGGAACATCCGGCCCGGCTTGAGCCGGCCCTTCTGGACCACGCGGGCGGGGTCGAGGTCCAGCACGCCCGCTTCGGACCCCAAGACCACCAGGCCGTCGTCGGTCACCCAGAACCGGCCCGGGCGCAGCCCGTTGCGGTCCAGGACGGCGCCGATCAGCGTTCCGTCGGTGAAGGTGACGCAGGCCGGCCCGTCCCAGGGCTCCATGAGGGCCGAGTGGTACTGGTAGAAGGCGCGGCGGGCCGGCGACATCTCGGTGTGGTTCTCCCAGGCCTCCGGGATCATCATCAGCACCGCGTGCGGCAGCGACCGCCCTCCGAGGTGGAGCAGCTCCAGCACCTCGTCGAAGGACGCCGAGTCTGACCGGTCTCCGGAGACGATCGGGAAGATCCGACGGATGTCTCCGGGGATCGCCTCGCTGTAGAGCAGGCTCTCCCGGGCCCGCATCCAGTTGCGGTTGCCCTTGACCGTGTTGATCTCGCCGTTGTGCGCGATCAACCGGTACGGGTGGGCCAACGGCCAGCTCGGGAAGGTGTTGGTGGAGAACCGGGAGTGCACCAGGGCCAGCTCGGTGACCAGCCGCTCGTCCCCCAGGTCCGGGTAGAACGTGGACAGCTGCTCGGTGGTCAGCATCCCCTTGTACACCAGCGTGCGGGCCGACAGGGAGGGGAAGTAGACGCCGAGCTCGTGCTCGATCCGCTTGCGGGCGCAGAAGGTCATCCGGTCCAGCTCCAGGCCGGCGGCGCCCTGCGCCTGACCGGTGGCGGTCAGGAACGAGCTGAGCGAAGTGCGGCATGACCTCCTGGGCCACCCGGCCGACCGCGTCCCGGACGATCGGCAGTTCTCGCCAGCAGAGCACGGCCAGCGACTCCTGCGCGGCGATCTCCTCGATCCGCTGTACGGCGGCCGCGCGCTCCCCGGGGTCGGTGGGCAGGAAGGCGGTGCCCACGGCGTACTGTCCGGCCGGCGGCAGCTCGACGTCGACGACGGCGCGCAGGAACGCGTCGGGCACCTGGATGAGGATTCCGGCACCGTCACCCACGTCGGGGTCGGCGCCGGTGGCCCCACGGTGGTCGAGGTTGCGCAGGGCCGTGAGGGCGTGGGCCACGATGTCGTGCCCGGGGGTGCCGCGCAGCGTGGCGACCATGGCGACCCCGCAGGCGTCGTGCTCGTATGCGGGGTCGTACAGGCCGGTCGGCGCGGGCACTGCGGAGAACGCCATCGGGGGCACGTGTCACCGTCCTCGTGAGGTTGTGGGGGGCGAGGCCGTCAGGCCGTTACTTGCCGAGTACGACGTAGGCCCGGACTACGGTGGCCGTCGCCACCCGAAAGAGTACTGCGGGCAGTCGGACACTTACGACACGGGTGCGGCAACGTTGTTCGCGCTGCGGCGGTCGCGCCGGCCGAGGTAGGACCACCACCAGGCGCCGAAGGCGAACACCAGGATCGAGGTCCACACGTTCAGCCGCAGCCCGAGGATGTGGTTGGCCTCATCCACCCGCAGGTTTTCCACCACGAACCGGCCGGCGGTGTAGGCCATGATCAGGGCGGCGAAGAGCCGGCCAGTGGCCAGCGGTTCCCGGCCGGGGGCTCGACGTGAGGCGTCCCACACCAGCAGCACCGCCGCCCACAGCAGGCACCACAGGGCCTCGTAGAGGAACGTCGGGTGGAAGGTGCCCAGGACCAAGGCGTTGCCGGCGTCATCGGTGAGCGCCCGGCCGGCGCTGTGGTCCCAGGCGTGGATCTGCAGGCCCCACAGCAGGTCGGTGGGGGCGCCGTACAGCTCGTTGTTGAAGTAGTTCCCGAACCGGCCCATGGCCTGGGCGATCAGCAGCCCCGGCGCCAGGGCGTCGGCGAACTGCAGGATGTCCACGCCATGGCGGCGGCAGCCGATCCACGTCCCCACCGCACCGAGGGCCACGGCGCCCCAGATGCCCAGGCCGCCCTCCCAGATCTTGAACGCGTCCAGTGGACGGCCACCAGCGCCGAAGTAGGCCTGCGGGGAGGAGATCACGTGATAGAGCCGGCCGCCGACGATCCCGAACGGGACCGCCCACATCGACACGTCGACCACCTTCTCGGCCGGGCCGCCGCGCTGCGCCATCCGCCGGGTGGTCACCCAGGCGGCAACCACGATGCCGGCCAGGATGCACAGCGCGTACGCCCGCACCGGCACCGGGCCCAGGTGCCAGACGCCCTGCTCGGGGCTCGGGATCACTTGGCGGTGCTGGCTGAGGGCGTGGTGCCGGGGGTGGCGCCCGGAGCAGCGCCCGGCAGGGTCGTCGACGTGCCGCCGGTCAGCAGGGCCGCTCGGAACTGGTCGACCGTGGAGATCTTGAGCTTCTCGAAGTCGATCTTGGTGCCGTTGGACAGGTAGGTCGGGGTGCCGTTGATGCCGGCCTTGGCGCTGGCCTCATCGACCCGCTGGACGTACCCCTTGTACGTCCCGTCCTTGACGCACTGGTTCCACGTCGTCAGCGCAGCGCCGGTGATGCCCGCGGTGGCGGCTGCCTTGGCCAGGGCCGCATCGGGGTACCCGTCGCCCTCACGGGCCGGCTGCAGGTCGAAGAGCGCCGAGTGGTAGGGCAGGAACGTGCCGGCGTCCGCGGCGCAGGCGGCGGCGTTCGCGGCCGCGGTCGAGGAGGTCGCCCCTAGCCCGGTCAACTGCTTCTCCAGGAAGTTCTTCATGTGGTAGACGAGCTTGATCTGCCCGGACTGGGACAGCTGCGTCAGCACGGGGCCGAGCGTCGTGTGCTGCTGCTGGCAGGCGGGGCACTGGAAGTCCTCATACACATCCACCGTCGGCGCGCCCTGCTTGAGGGCGCTGGCGGGCGTCACCACGATGCCGCCGGACTCCCCGGTGGCACCCGCCGGAGCCTTGCCCGCGGTGCTGCCGGAGCTTTGCACCCCCATCGCGATCGCCCATCCGATGCCGGCCACGGCAAGGATGGCCACCAGGATTCCGGCGATGAGCTTGGTCCGTGACTCCTTGGGCGTCACCGCTTCGATCTTGGCGGCGCGCTCGGCCCGCGCCTGCTTCCCCGACGTCATCGGTTCCCCTCCCACTCAGCTTGATTCAGGTACGCCGGCAGCCCCGGCAGGCGCAGACTACTGGGTCGCATCGGTGACGGCCTTGCTCAGCGACTCCGGGGTGAGCGTGCCCAGCTCCAATTCCCGCCCGTTGACCTTGAACGTCGGCGTCCCGTTGACCCCGCTGGCCAGCGCGGTCTGCTCCGAGGCGAGCACGTACGCGCGGTAGGTGCCGGCCGCCTCGCAGGCCTGCCAGGTGGTCAACGCGGTGCCGCTAAGACCGGCGTCTCGGGCGAACTGCTGGATCTGCTCGGCGGTGAACCCCTTGCCTTCGCTGGACTGGTTGCTCATCGCCGCGTGGTGGTAGGCCAGGTACGCCCCGGCGTCGGCGGCGCAGGCGGCAGCGTTGGTGACCCGCTTGGATGCGTCGTTACCGATCTTGTCGTCCAGGAAGACCATCGGGTGGAACACCAACCGGACCTTACCGGCGGCGGCCAGCTCCTTGATCGTCGGCCCAAGGCTGGCGTGCACGGTGGCGCAGGTGGGGCACTGGAAGTCCTCGTAGACCTCCAGGGTGGGGGCGCTTGCCGCGGCCGTGCCGGCGTTGACGACCAGCCCCGCGGCTGGGTCGGTGACGCCCTTGGGCAGCGCCATCCCGTGGTCGGTGGTGCCGCGGGTCCCCGTCGGGGAGCTGCTCGCCGTGGAGCTCGCGGTGGCCGCAGCGGACCCGCTCGACGCGGCGGGCGACGTACCCGTAGCTCCCGGCGTGAATCCGGGTGTGGCCGACGTACTCGCGGCTGAGGGCGCAGAGGGCATCGTCGCGCACCCGGTCAGCAGGGCCGCCCCGAGCACCAGGGTGGTGACGGCGGTCGTACGGCGTGGGGTCCGCGAGGTCATCGGTGGTTCCTTCCGGCGAGGAGACGATCGAGGGCCAGCCGTCCCGGTCCACGCAGCCACACCCACAGGCCACACGCGGCAAAGAGGACGTCACGGGCGATCTCGGCGGGGTAGGCGGTCTGGCCTGCGGCGACCTCGCCGCCGCCGCCGAAACAGCCGCAGTCGATGGACAGGCCGCGAGCCCACGCCGAGGCGATGCCGGCGATGAAGATCACCATCAGGATCGTCCCGGCGGCCGCCATCGGGCGGCTGAACAGCCCGATCACGAGCAGTCCGCCGATCAGGATCTCCAGGGCGGGCAGCACGTACCCGACGTAGGCGGCCAGCTCGAACGGCAGGATCTGGTAGGCCTGCACGGCCCGCGCCGAGGCCTGCGGGAACCCGACCTTGGTCAGGCCGGCGTACAGCAGGGCGCCGCCGAGAATCAGCCGTGCCAGCAGCGCGATCCCGCCGGCGATCCCGAGGCGGGCGCCGACGCGGGCACCGTCATGGGCGCCGTCCTGGGTCCCGAGCGTGGTCCCGTCGCTCACGTGGCCGACCCCGCGCGGACCCCCCGAGCCAGGTCGGCGGTCAGTGCCGATAACGCGTCAAGACCTCCGTCGGGCGCCGCATCCATGGCCTTGACCAGCGCGGACCCCACGATCACGCCGTCGGCGTAGGCGGCCACCTGGGCGGCCTGCTCACCGGTGGAGACGCCCAGCCCGACGCACAGCGGGAGATCGGTGACCGCGCGGGTACGGCGGATCAGCTCACCCGCCCCGGTGCCCACCTGCGACCGCACCCCGGTCACCCCCATCGTCGAGGCCACATACACGAATCCGCTGCAGGCCTGCACGGTCATCGACAGGCGCGCATCGGTGCTGCTCGGCGCCACCAGGAAGATCCGGTCCAGGCCATGGGTCTGCGAGGCTTCCAGCCACGGCTGCGCCTCGTCGGGGATGAGGTCCGGGGTGATCATCCCCGAACCCCCGGCCGCGGCCAGGTCCCTGGCGAAGGTGTCAACGCCGTACCGCAGCACCGGGTTCCAGTAGGACATCACGACGGCAACGGCACCGGCGTCGACCACGGCACGGACCGCGGTGAACACATCCCGGACCCGTACGCCGGCCGCCAGCGCCTGCTGCGCGGCCCGTTGGATGACGGGACCGTCCATCACCGGGTCGCTGTACGGCAGCCCCACCTCGATGACGTCCGCCCCGGCGGCCACCACGGCCTGCATGGCCGCGATCGACCCTGGCACGCTGGGGTACCCCACCGGCAGGTAGGCGATCAGGGCCGCCCGGCCCTCGGCTCGCGCGGCACTCAGCCGTTGGGCGAGGGCGCTCACGAGGTGGCTCCGGTCGCGGTGGCTCCGGTCGTTTGCTCGACCAGGCCGAAATAGCGGGCCGCGGTGTCCACATCCTTGTCGCCGCGGCCGGACAGGTTCACCAGCACGATGCCGTCGGGGCCCAGCTCACGGCCCACCTCCAGGGCCCCGGCCAGGGCGTGCGCACTCTCGATGGCCGGGATGATGCCTTCGGTGCGGCACAGCAGGCGCAGCGCCTCCATCGCCTCGGCGTCGGTGACGGGCCGGTACGTCGCCCGGCCGGTGTCGTGCAGGTGGGCGTGCTCGGGCCCGACGCTCGGGTAGTCCAGACCGGCCGAAATCGAGTGGGACTCGATGGTCTGGCCGTCCTCGTCCTGTAGCAGGTAGGTCGCCGCACCGTGCATCACGCCGGGGGTGCCGGTCGCGAACCGCGAGGCGTGCTTACCGGAGGCCACCCCGCCGCCACCGCCCTCCAGGCCGTAGAGTCGCACGCCAGGGTCGTCGAGGAACGCCGAGAAGATGCCGATCGCGTTCGAGCCGCCGCCGACGCAGGCGCACACCGCATCGGGGAGCCGGCCCGTCAGCTCCAGCACCTGGGCCCGCGCCTCGACCCCGATGACCTCGTGGAACTCGCGGACCATCGCCGGGAACGGGTGCGGTCCGGTGACCGTACCGAGGACGTAGTGGGTGTGCTCGACGTTGGTGACCCAGTCCCGCAGCGCCTCGTTGACGGCGTCCTTGAGGGTTCGGCTGCCGTGGGTCACCGGGATCACTTCGGCGCCCAGCAGTCGCATCCGGGCCACGTTGAGCGCCTGCCGTTCGGTGTCTCGTTGACCCATGTAGACGACACATTCAAGGCCCAGCAGGGCGGCCGCCGTCGCGGTGGCCACGCCGTGCTGGCCGGCCCCGGTTTCGGCGATCACCCGGGTCTTGCCCATCTGCCGGGTGAGCAGGCACTGACCCAGGACGTTGTTGATCTTGTGCGAACCGGTGTGGTTCAGGTCCTCGCGTTTGAGGAGCACCCGGGCTCCCCCGGCGTGCTCAGCGAACCGGTCGACCTGGGTAAGGATGCTCGGGCGGCCGGTGTAGGTGGCGTGCAGGTGGGCCAGCTCGGCCTGGAAGGCGGCATCGGTGCGGGCCTTCAGCCGGGCGAGGTCCAGTTGCTCCAGCGCGGCGATCAGAGCCTCGGGGACGTACCGGCCGCCGTACGGGCCGTATCGACCCGGCGAGGGCGCGGTGGCCGCAGATGACTGGGGGTTCACGGCGACACCTGGCGCAGCGCGGGGTGGGCACCCGCAGCGACCAGGTCGGCGACCGCGGACCGCGGGTGGTCCCCGGTGACCAGGGCCTCCCCCACCAGGACGGCGTCGGCGCCGGCGCGGGCCGCCTCGATGACGTCGTGGGGGCCTCGCATGCCCGATTCGGCGACCCGGATGATGCCCTGCGGCAGGGTGGCCGCCACCCGCCCGAACGTCGCCCGGTCTACCTCGAGGGTCTTCAGGTTGCGGTTGTTGATGCCGATGATCCGGGCCCCGGCAGCGACCGCACGGGCCGCCTCCTCTTCGTCGTGCACCTCCACCAACGGGGTCATGTCCAGGGCCTGGGTGCGTTCGATGAGCGCGGTCAGCGTGAGCTGGTCGAGGGCGGCCACGATCAGCAGCACCAGATCGGCGCCGTGGGCCCGGGCCTCCCAGATCTGGTAGGGCGTGACGATGAAGTCCTTGCGTAGCAGGGGCAGGTCCACGCTGCGGCGGACGGCCTGCAGATCCGCGAGGCTGCCGCCGAACTTGCGCCGTTCGGTGAGCACACTGATTACCCGAGCGCCACCGGCCTCGTAGTCGCGGGCGATGGCGGCCGGGTCGGCGATCATGGCCAGCGCGCCTTTGCTGGGGCTGGAACGCTTGACCTCGGCGATCACCTTGATCCCCCCGCCCTGGCTCAGGGCGGCGTACCCGTCTCGGACCTGGGCTTGCCGGGCGACCATCTCCTTGACCGCTTCCAGGGGCGTCGCGCGCTCCCGCTCGGCAAGGTCCTCGCGAACCCCAGCGATGATGTCGTCCAGTACCGTTCCCACGATCGCCAGGGTAACTGCGGTCTCCGGGCAACCGTGCACCGGCCACCTACCGAGATACCCCTGCCAGCCCCGTGGTCAGCCGAATCACCATGCTGGACAGGATGATTCGTCCGCTGGTGCGGCGTTCAGAGGACGGGCGAGGGTGGCCACCACCCGGGTGTCAGGATGCGGAGGACACCGAACACCACCCACCCCACCGGCCAGCCCAGGGCGATCCAGGCCCATCGCCGGCGCAGCCTCCACGCCACGGCCAACAGCAGCGGTGCCAGCGCAAGCGTGATCACCAGGTAGGGGTGGTAGCCCCACGCGGTGGCGACGTCGCCCTCGGTTAGGTAGGCCAGGGCGCGCAAGCCACCGCAGGTGGGACACGGCGTACCGGTGGCCAGCAGCCACGGGCAGATCCCCCAGGAGCCCGGCACCCGCGGGTCCCGCCACCGCACCGCCCAGGCCGCGGCGACGACCGCGACACCGGCCCCCGCGAGCGCGAGGCCGGCCCGTGGGTTCACCGGGGTCCGGTTCGCGCGCGGTCGGCCTCGCCTCATGGCTCGACGGTACGCCGGGCCTGCCGACTCTTCAGGTATCGCCCGGGGTGGTGGACTAACCTGCAATGAGGCGCGCCGGACCTGGGCCATCGAGTCCGGGGTCCGGGCCACCCTCGGATCCGGCGCCATCGAAGGAGAGCCATGACGGACATCCCACCGCCCCGGCCACCCGAGGACGACGACCGCACCGCGGCGTGGCCCAGCCCACCCGACGGCTCAGGTGAGCCGTCCCCCGGCCCCCCCACGACACCGCACGGTACGACGCCACCGGCCTCGAGCCCTGCCGGCCAGGACGACGAGCCGCGGTATGGCCAGCGGCTGCCGGGGTACAGCCAGGGGTATCCGCCGCCGGGCGGTCAGCCTGGTCAGCCTGGTCAGCCTGGTCAGCCTGGTCAGCCTGGTCAGTACGGCCAGCCGGGCCAGCCGGCGTACGGCCAGGGATATCCGCCTCCGGGCGCACCGTACGGGCAGCCGTACCCGCAGTACCCAGCGCAGTACTCTCAGGGATCGCCCGGAGCGCCCGGCTACGGCCCGTACGGCGGGTACCCGGGCTACCAGCAGCAGCAGCCCGCCAGCCGAGGCCTGGCGATCGGCGCGCTGGTCTGCGGGTTGATCGCCCTGGTCAGTTTCTGCATCCCGCTGCTGCCGGTCGTGCTCGGGTTTGCGGCGCTCACGCTTGGCGCGATGGCCATCGGTCGGATCCGGCAGGGCCGGGCCTCCGGCCGTGGCATGGCGGTGGCCGGTCTGGTGACCGGGACGCTGGGTCTGATCGCGGGGATCCTCATGAGCATGATGTGGATCAGCTTCCGGCCGTACTGGGACGAGCTGTCCCGGTGCGCCGAACAGGCTCCCGGGGCCGGTCAGCAGCAGTGCGTGGAGCGCGTGGTGGACCGCTGGGCCAGCCGCCGCTAGGTGTCCCGCCCAGGAGGCTTGAGTGCGAGGTACGGCTCGATGTCGAGCCGTACCTCGCGCCTAAGCCGAGCTTGACCCTCCCCGGGGCCGGGCTCAGGCTGGGGGCGTGAGCGACACGCGGGCAAGCCTGGGTGGTAAGGGCGCCAACCTGGTGCGACTGGCCCGGGCGGGTCTACCGGTACCGGCCTTCGTGGTGGTCGACACCCAGGAATACCGCGAGTTCGTCCGCGCCCGCGGCCTAGACGACGTGATCGACGCGGCGCTGGCTGCGGCCGACCACGACGTCGGCTCCGGTGGTGACGCGGCGGCGGCGGCAGCGCTGACGGCGTCGCAGACGATTCGCGCCGCCTTTGCGGGCACCCTGCCGACCGGCCAGCGGATCCGCCTGTCGGACACGGTCGCCGAACTAGGTGACGTGCCCGTGGCCGTGCGCTCGTCGGCGACCGCCGAGGACCTGCCGGACCTGTCGTTCGCCGGGCAACAAGACAGCTTCCTGAACGTCACTGGCACCTCCGACGTCCTGGCATCGATCGTTGCGTGCTGGTCGAGCCTCTGGACCGACCGCGCCATCCACTACCGGGCGCGCGCCGGCATCCCGTCCCGGGGGTTGGCGATCGCGGTCGTGGTCCAGGCGATGGTCCCGGCGGAGGCGGCCGGCGTACTGTTCACCGCCGACCCGGTCTCCGGGCACCGGGGGCACACGATGATCGACGCGGTGTTCGGCCTCGGTGAGGGCCTCGTCGCAGGTCAGGTCACCCCGGACAGCTACCACGTGGATCGGGCCCGGCGCGCGATCCGCCGTACCCTCCAGGGCCCAGAGCCCACCCTCACCGACCCGCAGATCTGGCGGCTGGTGGACCTGGGTGCTCGCATCGAGGAGGTTTTCGGGTCGCCGCAGGACGTGGAGTGGGTGCGCGTGGGCGAGGAGTTGTACGTCGTCCAGAGCCGTCCGATCACCAGCCTGTATCCGCTGGCGGTCGCCGCCAGGGAGCTTCCCGAACCGAGTCTCTGGCTGAGCTTCGGGGCCGTCCAGGGGATGCTCGAACCCATCACCCCGCTGGGTCAGGATGTGCTCGCGCTGCTGGTCTGCGGGGCGGCCCGGGTCTTCGGTGGGCGGCCGGACTACCGCACCACCACGGCGATCCAGTCCGCCGGGGAGCGGCTCTGGATCCGTGTGGACACCCTGCTGCGCTCGCCCATCGGTCGCCCCGTGCTCACCCGGTTCCTGCCGCTCGCCGAACCGGGTGCGGCGGCTGTCGTGGCGCGGCTGGCCGAGGAACCGGCCTTCGCCCGGCGGGGGATGTCGGCGGCGGGCCCCCACCTGCTCACCGGCGCGCGCTTCGGACGGCGGGTCGCGCCGTACCTGCCGGTCACCCTCGCCCAACCGGAGCGCACCGTGGCCACGCTCCACCGCCAGGCCGAGGCGTTCGTCGAGGAGGTGGCCGATCAGCTCGCCGCGGCCGGCGGGCAGCCGGAGGAGTCGGCTCGGCTCGCGGCACGTGTGCAGGTCCTGACCCGGGAGGGAACCCGGGCCATGGGGGTGCTGCTGCCGCTCTTCGGGCGAGTGATGCCCGTCGGCTTGGCGTTGGTGGGCAGGCTGCGGGCCGTGGCCGCGCACACCGGCCTGCCGGAAGCCGATGCGCTCGCGTTGGCGGTGCTGCGCGCCCTGCCCGGCAACGTCACCACCGACATGAATGTGGCTCTGTGGGATGTTGCGCAGGCGATCCGCTTCGAGCCGGACGCCCTTGTCCTGGTGGCGCACCCGCGGCCCGGCCGAACTGATCGCCGACTATCGCGCCGGGGCCCTGCCGCCGGTCGCGCAACACGCCGTCGAGGGGTTTCTGGCGCGGTACGGGATGCGTGGCGTCGCCGAGATCGACGTGGGCGCGCCGCGGTGGCGGGACGACCCCGAACACGTGCTGCGCACGCTGAGCGCGTACCTGAGCATCGTGGACCCGTTGCGTGCTCCCGAGGTCGTGTACCGGCGGGGCCGCCAGGATGCCTCGGCTGCGCTGCGGACCTTGGCCGCGCACAGCCGACCGGCGGCTGCCCGGGGAGTGGGGTTTCTCGGGAAGCGGATCCGCCGGATCATGGGCGTCCGGGAAACCCCGAAGTTCACGCTGGTGCGGGTGTTCGGGCTGTTCCGGCAGGCGCTGCTGGACTCGGGCGCGGACCTGGTGCGCGCGGGGGTTCTGGATCAACCCGAAGACGTCTTCCACCTTCGACTGGCTGAGCTGGCCGATGCGTTCGCCGCTCCCGCCGGCACCCTCCGGGACCGGGTCGCCGAGCGCAGGCAGCGCCTCCACCGGGAGCGACGCCGTACCCGGGTGCCGCTGATCATGGTGTCCGACGGACGCACGTTCTATCCCGGCGAGCGCGGCGAGTACGTCGGTGACCCGACCGGTTCCGGTGGTGCTGGGGGCACGCCCGAAGCATCCGGTACGCCGGGCGCGGGCCTACGCGGTACGGGCGTCTCCCCCGGCACGGTGGAAGGTCTGGTTCGCGTGGTCCACGACCCCCGCAGCAGCGACCTACAGCCGGGAGAGATCTTGGTGTGCGCCGGCACCGATCCCGCCTGGACCCCCCTCTTCCTGACGGCGTCGGGGCTGATCACGGAGGTTGGCGGTCTGATGACCCACGGCTCGGTGGTCGCCCGGGAGTACGGCATCCCGGCCATCGTCGGCGTCGGCGGCGCCACAACTGCGCTGCACACCGGTCAGCGGATCCGCCTGGATGGCGCCACCGGGGTCATCACCCCGCTCGGGTGACTCTGGGTTTTCGACTGGGCGCTGGTCTAGGGGAGCACGCGGGGGCTGGTGCCGTCGTCGAAGCGCAGGATCGCGAAGTGTCTCCGATCGAGCGTAAGGATGTCGGTCGTGTGGTAATCCTGCGCAAGCACGATGTTCGAGGCATCTGCGACTCCGATCGGCACGTCGACGTACCGCGCGACGACGCGTGAGGCGACGGCGAGGCGGCCCCGATCCATCGGGGCGAGCTCCCATGCTCCGCTGGTCAACTCCTCAAGGACCGCATGCTCAGCCGCCGACCCGTGGCGGGTGAGGACGAGGTAGTCCACTTCGGCGACGATGTACGGCGAAACCACGAACGGACCGCTAGCCGAGTCGATGACCTCGGAGACCGCTTCGTGCCGCGGCTCATTGACATCGAAGTAGGCCAGCAGCGCGCTGGTGTCGACGATCATTGACCGAAGCCTTCTGCCAGGACTTCA
Source organism: Austwickia sp. (assembly GCA_016711265.1). Lineage (GTDB taxonomy): Bacteria > Actinomycetota > Actinomycetes > Actinomycetales > Dermatophilaceae > JADJTI01. Next base: position 613,638 of record JADJTI010000001.1, read on the forward strand.
TCGACGCGCTCGGCGATGGGCTCGGCCCCCGCGATGATCCCGCCGTGCGGTCGAACCCGTTCCGTCATGAGCGAGGCTCTCAGCGCTGAACGCACCACTTCGGCCTCAGAGATCCCACGGCGTCGGGCTTCCAGCTCGATGGCCCGCTTCACATCGGCCGGAAGGTAGAGGGTGGTCTTCATCAATGTATGGTACCCGCGGTGGTGCTATACCACACCTGCCTCCAGCCCGGCGGGCTTGGGGAAGCCCGAGCGGGGTCAGCCGTGTGAGGCGCTCTTGAAACCCTTGGCACCCTTGCCGGCCTTCTCCAAGGCGATCCACGCGACGATGCCGCCCACGGTGACGACGATGCCCGCGATCCACATCCAACTCATGGACCACACCATGCCCAGGCAGATCAGCAGGGATCCCACGAGGATGAGGATCGTGCCCGTCCACGAGGCGGTGCTCTGTCCGTGGTTGTCTGACATGTGTCTCTCCTCGGGCGTGCCGGTGACCGGTGCGACGGCGGGGCCACCATCGGTGCCGCGCGTATTCGGGCTTTCAACGTGCAACAGGTGCTCCCCCATTGTGTCAGGCAGAGCAGGGCGCCGGGCCGAACGCCGCACCCCAGGTCGGGCCCGCTACGTCGGGTCCTCGTCCCGGGAGAGCCGCTCCCACGCGTCAACGGGCGCACCGCCGTCACCAGACTCGACCACCGGATGCCGATCGAAGCGCCCGGAGCGGGCAGCCCAGCCCGGACCGGCGCGAAGCACGAGCACCGACCCGACCAGCACCGCCATGCCCCCGACGGCACACACAGCTGGCCACACGGTGGTTGCCGCAGTGTCGGGGCGCCCGCCGGCACGTCCGGTCGAGGCCACCGCCGAGGACAACAGCGCGGCCGCGGGATCGGCGAGTACCCGCACCGCGGCCACCACCATGGCCGCCCCGGCCAGCAGTTGAGCCGCCCCGCACGCCAGCCGCAGGAGTCGGCCGCCGATCGAGGCGGCGACGATCGCGGCCACGGCCACGGCGACCAGCAGCAGCACCGCCGGCGCCACCGCCGTACCAGTGCCGGTCAGCACCGAACGCCCGGTCACCGTGTCGCTGACCTCCCCGGACACCCAGGTGGGCAGCGCAGCGAGCCCGGCCAGCCCGGCTCCGGCGACGGTGACCAGGACCGCGGTACGCCGAGGGCGGGCCCCGCGGGTCGGCGCCGGCCCGTCATGGCGGGCATCAATGTCGTCGCTCACGGGGACCGCAACCCCCCGGCCCAGGCCACCGCACGCACGGCCGCGGCCGCCTTGGCGACCGTCTCGTCGTACTCGCTCTCGGGCACCGAATCGGCCACGATCCCGGCTCCGGCCTGCACGTGGGCCACGCCGTCCACCAGCACCGCGGTCCGGATCGCGATCGCCATGTCCAGGTCGCCGTGCACGTCCAGGTAGCCGACGACGCCGCCGTACACGCCGCGCAGGCTGGGTTCGAGCTCGTCGATCAGCGCCATTGCCCGGGGTTTGGGGGCCCCGGACAGGGTGCCGGCCGGGAAGGTGGCCGCCAGCACGTCGTACGCGCGGCACTCCGGGCGCAGCCGCCCCACCACCGTCGACTCCAGGTGCATCACGTGGCTGTACCGGTGCACGCTCATCAGGTCGACCACCTCGACGCTGCCCGGCTCGCACACCTTCTGCAGGTCGTTGCGGGACAGGTCGACGAGCATCACGTGCTCGGCACGCTCCTTGGGGTCCTCCAGCAGGTCCTTGCCGAGCTGGACGTCGTCCTCCGGGGTCACCCCGCGCGGCCGTGAGCCGGCGATCGGGTGCGTGATCACCTTGGTGCCCGACACCTTGACCAGCGCTTCCGGCGATGAGCCCACGATCTGGTAAGGCCGGCCATCGGGAGTCAGCAGGCGCAGCAGGTACATGTACGGGCTGGGGTTGGAGGTGCGCAGCACCCGGTAGACGTCCAGGGCGTCCGCGGGGCAGTCCATGGTGAACCGCTGGGAGAGGACCACCTGAAACACCTCGCCCGCGCGGATCGCCTCCTTGCCGGCCGCCACCGCGTCCAGGAAGTCCTGCCGGGTGCGATTGCTGACCGGGCTGGCGTCGGCGGGCTCGACCACCGCGACCGTGCTGGGGGCCGGTTCACCGAGGGCGGCGGTCATGGCGTCCAGCCGGCTGACCGCGTCCGACCAGGCGTCATCCACCCGGGCGTCCGTGTCGTCGAAGTTGATCGCGTTGGCCACCAGGAGCAGCGAGCCGTCCGCGTGATCGACCACGGCCAGGTCGGTGACCAGCATCATCGCCAGTTCCGGGAGGCCCAGGACGTCGGCGGCCGTGGCGGGGACGTCCTCCCAGCGGCGCACCGCGTCGTACCCGACAAAACCCACGAGCCCGCCGGTCAACGGGGGCAGGCCGGCCAGCGGCGGGGTTGCCAGGGTGGCCACGGCTGCCCGCAGCACCTCCACGGGGTCACCGTCGGTGGGGATACCGACCGGCACCTCCCCGGTCCAATGGGCCCGGCCGTCCCTCTCGGTGAGCACCGCCCGGCTGGCGGCCCCCACGAACGAGTAGCGCGACCACACCCCGCCGTGCTCGGCGGACTCCAGCAGGAACGTGCCCGGCGCCTGGCCGGCGAGCTTGCGATAGACACCCAGCGGGGTTTCCGCGTCGGCCAGTAGTCGACGTACCACGGGGATCACCCGTCGATCGCGGGCCAGCTCCCGGAACGTCGGCAACGACGGCCAGGTGTGCCCGAACTGGAGATCGGGCACGACCTCGACCGCGCCTCGGCGGTCCGAAGCTGCCCACGCGCTATCGCTCACGCCCGCCATTGTGACCCGGGTGAGCATGGGGCGCCGAGCGGGCCCGACCCGCGAACCCCGCGAAGCACCGATGGGTGGCGTGCCTGCCAGGATGAGCCCATGACGGGACTGGCCCAACTGGAACGCATGGCCCTGTGTACGACGCTCACCCGGGTGGGTCCGGACGCGCCGACCCTGTGCGAGGGATGGACGGCTCGCGACCTCGCCGCGCACCTGGTGTTGCGGGAACGCCGCCCGGACGCGGTGGCCGCCGGCCTGGTCCCGCAGGTGGGCGTCCTGGCCGATCACTCCCAGCGGGTGCAGGACGGGTACGCCGAGCAGAGTTGGCAAGATCTTGTCGACATGATCCGACAGGGGCCCCGCGGCTGGTCACCCACCCGGGTACCCGCCGTCGACGACGCGATCAACCTCGCCGAGTTCTACGTCCACCACGAGGACCTGCTCCGCGCCGCGCCGGACTGGACGCCGGACCAGGCGCGCCCGCTCAAGGTGGGCGTCAAGAACGCCCTCTGGAGCCGGCTGAAGCAGGCAGGTCAGTTGCTATTCCGGCGCTCCCCGGTCGGTGTGGTCCTGGAAACCCCCGAGCACGGCAGTCACTCGGCCCACCGGCCCACCAAGCTCGGCACCGCCCTGCTGATCGGCGAGCCCCACGAACTGCTGCTGTTCGGATTCGGTCGCCAGGACGTCGCCCGGGTCGAGATCGAGGGCGACGCGGCCGCGGTCGAGGGTCTGCGGGGCGCCAGTTTGGGGCTCTGAGCCTCGGCGTCGGAGGGCGCCTGCGCAACGGCGTGAGGTAGCCAACTTTGACACCGTGACCCAGCGGTGACACCGTGCAGGAACCGAACGTCCGCTGGTGGGGAAGCCGGTGCAAGACCGGCGCTGTCCCGCAACCGTGAGCCGCCCGACGTACCGCCCGTCACCGGGCATGGTCGGCGGCAAGCCGGAACACCACCGCGCGGCCGCTCGGCTCCATGTTTGATCCGTCGTGGAGAGCGGACCGGAGCCGGCTCGGGCGCGGCCCTGTGATGGACGTGTCCTGGTCTTCCACCGGGGCTCTCGCCGCAGGAGGTCACCGGTGCCCACGTTTCCCCCGTCCTCGCAGCTACCCGTTCGACCCTCAAGTCGCGCTGCCCGGCCTCGGCCACCGGCCTCCCGTCGCCGGGCGCTGACCCCCCTCACGGCACTGGTCGCGCTCGTGCTGGGGCTGGCTGCCTTCGTGCTGCCGGCCACCCCCGCAGCCGCCGCGGACGCCTACCGGTTCTGGGGCTTCTTCCAGCTCACCGGCAGCACGTGGGCCTTTGCCACCAAGGGCGCCGACCAGGTGGTCCCGGCGGACGGTGCGGTTGACGGCTGGCGACTCTCGGTGGGCGACATGAGCGTCACGCACATGCCGCGGGCCGTGCTCACGTTCGATGCGATCTGCGCGGGCACCCCCGCCCAGGCCGGCAAGAAGCGGGTCGGCGTGGTGCTGGACTTCGGGCGTGTGGCCGACAGTGACCCCGGCGCGACCGTGCCCGGCCCGCGCGCCCAGTGCGCCGTCGTCGACGCGAAGGCCACCAGCCAGGCCATCCTGGCTGCGGTAGCCCCGGTGCGGGCCGAAAAGGGCATGGTCTGCGCGGTGGAGAACCTGCCGGCCACCGGGTGCGGCGCCAAGGTGACCAACGTCCCGGCGGAGGCCAAAGCCGCCGACACCCCCATCGACATCCCGGTCGTGGCTGCCGGTACGCCGGCCGCTCCCACCACCAGCGCAGCGCCGACCGACAGCGCGTCCCCGGCTGCATCTCCGGCCGCCTCAGCGCCCACGGCCGCGACCTCCACCGGCCCTTCGCCGGGAACCGTGCTCGTGGTTCTGCTCGTGCTGGTCGCTGCCGCGGTGGCGATCTGGCTGTCGATGCGCCGTCGACGCCGCTGACGAACACCCGGCCACGCTGACATGACCACGGCCCGGTCCCATGGACCGGTCCTGGCCCCGGTCGACACCGGGGTCCGGGATCGGTCCGCTGGGCCGTGGGCACCCGCGGGGCGGTCCCCAGCCCGACCCCGCGGAGCTACCTGGAGCACCGCTCGCGGCAGGCCGGGGGGGCACGGCCGCCGTGTCCTCCAGCGCGCCGCACTCCCCCGGCTGCTGCACCCGGTGGCGTGGTGGGTCTGGGCCATGGCCGCAGCGGTGGCAGCCTCGCGAACCACCAACCCGCTGCTGCTCGTGCTGCTCATCGCCGTCGTCGGCTGGGTGGCCGCGGAACGCCGAGAACCCAGCGGCCAGTCGATCCTGGCGGCCTTCATCGGCATCGCCCTGGCCGTCGTGCTCTTCCGGGTGCTGCTCATGGCCCTGCTGGGCAACGGCGTGGTCGGGCCGACCGTGATCGTCTCGCTGCCGGTCATCCCCCTGCCGGACTGGCTGGCCGGCGTACGCCTCGGTGGCGATGTCAGCGCCGAGGCCACCCTGTATGCCCTCTACCAGGGCCTTCAGCTCGCGGCCATCCTGGTCTGCGTGGGAGCCGCCAACGCGCTGGCCAGCCCGCGCCGTCTGCTGCGCTACCTCCCCGCCACCCTGTACGACGTGGGCACCGCCCTGGTGGTCGGCCTCACCTTCGTGCCCCAACTGGTCGCCGACGCCCGCCGGGTCCAGCGCGCCCGCCAACTGCGAGGACATTCTGGGCGCGGGCTGCGCGAGGTCGGCCGCCTGATCATCCCCGTCGTGGCCGGGGGGTTGGACCAGGCCCTCGCGCTGGCTGCCTCGATGGAATCCCGCGGCTACGGCCGGGCGGCCGGGCGGGATGTCCGCCGCCAGCGGCGTGCCAGCGCGATGACCATCCTGGGCCTGATCGGCGCGCTCGCCGGCAGCTACGGGTTGCTGGACGGTTCTGCCTCCCCGCTACTGGCAGCGGCCTTGGTTGGAGGCGGCGCGGCGACCGCCGGGGTGGCCTTGTGGTACGGCGCCGGCCGGGACCGGCGTACCCGCTATCGCCGAGAGGGCTGGGGACTCCCGGAAACCCTGGTGGTCGCGCTCGGGGTGCTGGCCGCAGGGGTGTTGATCGTCGGTCAGCAGTCTGGCTGGCCGGGCATCGACCCGCCCCAGATGCCGTTAGCCTGGCCGCAGGTCCCCGAGCCGGCCGTGCCGGCCATCCTCGCACTGGGGCTGGCCGGCGTACTGACCCCGGCACCGACCGCACCGGACCGGCACCGCACGGGCGGTGACCAGAGGGTGACCAGACGATGATCCACCTCGACTCGCTGCGGGTCTGGTACGACGAGGGTCCCGGCACCACCGACCGACCGCCGGATCTGCAGACCCCCGACGTCCGGATCGGTGAGGGTGAGCTGATCCTGGTCGCCGGCCCGACCGGCAGCGGGAAGTCCACGCTGCTGCGCAGCCTCAACGGCCTGGTCCCCCACTTCACCGGCGGCACCGTCGCCGGTCGGGTGATCGTCGACGGCCGGGACACCCGAGAGTACCGGCCGCGCGACCTGGCCGACGTCGTCGGCATGGTGCAACAGAATCCGGCGGCCTCGTTCGTCACCGACACCGTCGAGGACGAGATCGCCTACGGCATGGAGACCCTCGCGGTCCCGCCGACGGTGATGCGCCGCCGCGTCGAGGAGACCCTGGATCTGCTCGGGTTGGCCGCCGTCCGCCGCCGGGTGCTACACGAACTGTCCGGGGGCCAACAGCAGCGGGTGGCGATCGCCGCCGTCCTGGCCGCCGGCCCGCACCTGCTGGTTCTCGACGAACCCACCTCAGCGCTGGACCCGGTGGCCGCCGAGGAGGTGCTGTCCGCGGTCCAGCGGCTGGTCCACGACCTCGGGCTGACCGTGATCGTCGCCGAGCACCGGCTGGAACGCGTGATCCACCACGCCGACCAGGTGATGCTCGTCGAGGACGGCCAGGTCTCGGCGCCCCTGCCGCCAGCCGTGGCGATGGCGCACTCGCCGGTGTTCCCGCCGGTCATCGAACTCGGCCGGTACGCCGGGTGGGAGCCGCTGCCGCTGTCGGTGCGCGAAGCTCGGCGGGTCGCCGGTCCGCTGCGCGACCGACTCGCTCCCGTCCTGCTGGCCGACGACGCCCAGCGCGCTACCGGTGGCGGTGCGCTCACGTCCCGGTGGTCCTGGTCGAGCCTGAACCCGCTCACGCTACGGCGTCCGGCCGCAATCTCGCCCGAGGCCGAATCCCCTGTGGTGGCCGACGTGGCCGGGCTCACCGTGCGCCGCGGGCCGCACCTGGCGCTGCGCGAGGTGGACCTGGCGATCCGTGCTGGGCAGATCGCCACCGTGATGGGACGCAACGGCGCGGGCAAGTCGACCCTGCTGTGGACCTTGGCCGGTGCTCTGCGCCCGGATGCCGGCACGGTGGGCATCGGCGAGCGCGTCGTCGATCCTGCCTCGCTGGCGCCGCGGGACCGCGTCCGACTGGTGGGGATGGTGCCGCAGGACCCCAACCACCTGCTGTACGCCGATTCGGTGGGCCAGGAGTGCGCCGATGCCGACGCGGACGCGGGGCGCCCGGGGTCCGGGGCGACCGCCGCCCTGCTCACCCGGATCGCCGGGGCAGTCGAGACCCAACGGCACCCGCGGGACCTGTCCGAAGGGCAACGCCTGGCATTGGCGCTGGCGGTCATCCTCGCCGCCGACCCGCCGGTGTTGCTGCTGGACGAACCGACCCGCGGCCTGGACTACGCCGCCAAGGCGCGCCTGATCGCCGTACTGCGGGCGTTGGCGGCGCGGGGTCACGCCGTCGTGCTGGCCACCCACGACGTCGAACTGGCCGCCGAGGTGGCCACCCGGGTCGTGCTGCTGGCCGAGGGCCAGGTGGTCGCCGACGACCCGTCCCCGCAGGTGCTGGCCGGCTCCACGGCGTACGCCCCACAGGTGGCGCGAGTGCTGCACCCGGTCCCGTTGCTGACCGTCGAAGCCGTCCGCGCCGCGCTGGAGGGACCATGCTGACCCCGGGGTGATCGGGACCAACCCCGCGGCGCGCACCTGGCGGGCACCATCGTGTTGGTGCTGGTCACCGCGTTGGGTCTGGTCGCGTTCGCCTGGCCCTTCTTCGCCTCCGCCGACGTGGTGCGCGAGCACGGCCAGGACGCGCCCTACCTGTTCGCCCTGCTGATCGGGCTGCTCGGGTTGAACGTGCTGGCGGAGCAGTCGGCCGGCGGACTGGACGCCAAGCGTGTCGCGATGCTCGGCGTGGTGGCCGCCCTCGGGGGCGCCTTGCGGGTGCTGTCGGCCGGTACCGCGGGCCTGGAGCCGGTGTTCGTCGTGGTGATCCTGGCCGGGCGAGTGCTCGGACGGCGGACGGCGTTCCTGGCCGGGGCGTTGGCGCTGCTGGTGGGGGCCTTTCTGACCGGTGGGGTGGGCCCGTGGACGGCGTTCCAGATGATCGCCACCGGCTGGACCGCCCTGGGGGCGGCCTTGCTCCCGCCGGTGCGCAGCCCCCGCCTGGAGGTGGCCATGCTCGCCGGGTACGGGTTGCTCGCAGGCCTGGCGTACGGCCTGGTGATGAACCTGTGGTTCTGGCCGTTCGTGGCCATGGGCACCACCCCCGGCGGTGGATCGGCGTTCGTGCCGGGCGCCGATCCGGCGACCAACCTGGCGCATTACGGCGTGTTCTACGTGACGACCTCGCTGGGGTGGGATCTGCCCCGCGGCGTGCTGTCCGCGGCCCTGATCGCCCTGGCGGGGCGTCGCTTGCTGGCCGCCCTGCGCCGGGCGGTCCGCCGGGCGCACTTCGACACCGAAGGCGTCTTCCTGCCGGTCAGTCCAGCCAGCGGCGCAGCAGGTCGCTCTGATCCTGCCCGGTCTTCTCGTTGAGCCAGGCCAGGAAGGTCGCGCGATTGACCGTCCGGTCCCGGTGCTCCACCGGCCAGGCCTGGGCGATCGCGTCGTAGGCGGCCACCCCGACCTTGTCCCGGAGCTCGGTCAGCATCCCTGCGGGGCAGATGTACACGTTGTCGTCGGCAAACCGTTTCGGGTCATACCGTCCGGCCGGTCCGGCAATCACGCGCGACCACCGGCACATCGTGTCCAGCGCCTGCGCGTCGAACATCGCGCCCTGCGGGTCCTCGTAGTCTTGTTGCATCCGGGTGGCCCAACCTTCGTTGAGCCAGACCGCCAGCCAGTCGATCGGACCCACCGAGTTGCCGTACCACTGGTGGGCCAGCTCGTGCAGCAGCACGGGGTTCAGCTCGGTCTGCATGATCCCGTACCCGGCGGTGATCATCGTCTGGGTCTCCATCGCGCTGGCCCCCTCAACGACGACCACCCCGCTGCTGGCGAACGGGTACGGACCGGCCTTCTTCAGCAGCCAGCTGTACGAGCGCAGGGCCTCCTTGGCGATGGCCGGGCGCAGCTTCTCGTGCGCCGGCAGCAGCCAGATGGTGAACGGCTTGCCGTCGGGCATCCGCACGGCCGAGTGCTTGTACGCCCCGATCGCGATGGTGGTCAGGTACGACGCCGCCGGCCGGTCCAGGTGCCAGCGGGTCACCGTCTTGCCGCGCAGGCTCTCCGTCTTGGTCAAGGAGCCGTTGAACACCCCCACCTGGCCCCGCGGGACCCGCACCGTGGCGTCGTATCGCGCCTTGTCCGAGGGGTGATCGTGCACGGGATACCAGGTGAACGCGCCGTACGGCTCCTGGAAGGTGTACACGTTGCCCGCCGGGCTGCGGTTCCAGCCCAGGCCCTCGGTCATGTCCGGGCGACCCGACGGCGCCTTCACCGGTCCCGGCCGGCCGACGTACCGAATGACCAGCACATGCCGGCTGCCCTGCGCCAAGGCCCCGGTCGCAAAGACCACGTCGTTGCCCGGTCGGCGGGCCGAGACGGCGCGGCCGTCGAGAGTGGCCGAGGTGACCGCAAGGTTTCGCGCCAGGGCCAGCCGGATCGTGGTGGTGTCTCGGGCTGCGCGGAAGGTGAGCTGGGTGACCCCTCGCAGAGTGCGCCCGTCCCAATCGAGGTCGAGGCCGTAGTGCAGGGCGTCCACCTCGGGGTTGCTGGTCCCGGGGTAGTAGGGGTCCTCAACGGGCGTCGACACTCCCGCGACCAACGAGGCCTCCGGGAGCACGGGCGCCGGCCGGACCGCGGGCACGCTCTGGCTCGACGGACCGGTCCGCTGGGGGGCGGGGTCGGTCCGGGAGCCGTCGCCGCCAAGGCGGTCGTCGTGCTCGTCGCCGGTGCCGTGGTCAGGGGCGAGCCCGGCGAGCCTGCGGAGGAGGGCACCGCGCCGGCGCAGGCACTTGCGGTGGCTGCGATCACAGCGAGGGTGGCTGCGGCGGCGACCCGGCGCCGGCGGGCCCGGGTCGGCCGTGGCCCGGCAGTCGGTTGTGCGGCATCCATGGCGCTCGCGCCCCCCTAGCTCGCCCTAGGCTCCCCCTAGGCTGTTCAACCAGCATATGGGCAGGACGCTGGTGTCCCCGAGCCGTTCCCCGATCCCGAGGTGGTGCGATGACCAGCGTGCTCGTCCTGGGCGGCGCGCGCAGCGGCAAGAGCCGGTACGCCGAGGCGTTGCTCGCGCAGGAAAGCGCGGTCCGCTATGTGGCCACCGGGCCGGTCCCGACGCCGACGGACGAGGAATGGGCCGCCAGGGTCGCCGAGCACCGCCGCCGCCGCCCCCCGCACTGGCACACCGTGGAGACCGCCGACGTCGCGGGGGTCCTTACCGATCCCGTCGGGCAGGGGCCGCTGCTGGTCGACTGCCTCGGCACCTGGCTGACCAGGCTGATCGACGAGGCCAATGCCTGGGAGGACCCGGCCCGTGCCCAGGAGGTGCAGGAACGCGCGGGCTCCGCGCTGGTCGCCGCATTGCAGAACACCGACGTCGAGGTGGTCTTCGTGAGCAATGAGGTCGGCTCGGGTGTCGTCCCGGCGACCGCCTCCGGACGCTTGTTCCGCGACCTGCTCGGACGTTTGAACGCCCAGGTGGCTGCTGCCTGCGACCGGGCGGTTCTGATCGTCGCGGGGCGAGTGATCGAGCTCCCTGCGCCGCCGCGCCCCCGGGTGGGCGCGCCCGCGCAGGACGTCCCGCACCGACCGGGGTCACCCGGGACGGTGGCGACTGGCTTTCGGCACCTGACGGCCTGGCCCTCCCCGCTCCGGCCACGGTGAATCGCCGCGTCGCCGGGCGTGGCGATGATCCTGGCCCCGCTGGTGATGCTCCCGTTGGTCGCGCTCCTGGCGGGCCCGGCCCTGCTGACCGCCCACGGTCACGCGCCGCCCCTGGTGGCCGCAGGGCTGCTCGTCGCGGCGGTGGTGCTGTCCACCCGGGGGATGCACCTGGACGGTTTGGCGGACACCTGCGACGGCCTGTCGGCCGGGTATGACCGGGAGCGGGCGCTGGCCGTGATGCGCACCGGTGACGTGGGCCCCAGCGGCGCCGGGGCGATCGCCCTGGTGCTGCTGATCCAGGCCGCCGCGACCGCCGACCTGCTGTCCCGCTCCCCGTCCCATCTCGTGCTCGCCGCGCTCGCGGTGCTGGCGTCCCGGCACGTGCTGGCCTGGGGCTGCCGCCGCGGGGTTCCCCCGGCCCGGCCGGAGGGGCTGGGCGCGGCGATGGCCGGCTCGGTGGGCCTGGCCCCGGTGATCGGGACAGCGGGTGTCCTGACCGCAGCCGGCGCGGTGGCCGCGTGGGCGGCCGGCCTGCCCTGGTGGTCCTCCCCGGTCGTGGTCGCCGCGGCGATCGCCGGCTCATGGGCTCTGTTCGCGCGGGCGGTCCGCCGTCTCGGCGGGATCACCGGGGATGTGCTCGGCGCGGCCGTGGAGATCGCCCTGACCGTCGCGCTGGCGGCCGCCACCCTCGTGCCCTGAGCGCCGGGCGCGCTCCGGGTGCCGTCAGCCGCGGACCTCGGTCTCCACGAACGGCGGCTTGACCAGGGTGGCGGGCACCCCGCGACCCCGCACGTCCACGATCACCCGATCCCCGGCGCTGCACCCCGCAGCGGTGTCGATCAACGCCAAGGCGATCCCCTGACGCAACGTCGGCGAAAAGGTCCCCGAGGTGACCTCGCCCAGGCAGGCGGCCGGCTCGGCCGTCGTACCGTCGTCGGCGGTCAGCACCCGGCAGCCGGGGCGGGGAATCCCCTTGCCCTGCACCAGCAGCCCCCACGCCGAGCGGCTCGCCCCGGCAGCCTTCTCCGCGGTCAGCGCCTCACGGCCCCAGAATTCCGGCTTCTTCCAGCCCACCGCCCAGCCCAGTTTGGCCTGGACCGGCGAGATCGTCGTACTAAGTTCGTGGCCGTGCAGCGGGTAGCCCATCTCGGTGCGCAGGGTGTCCCGGGCTCCGAGGCCGCACGGCAGCCCGCCGCGGTCCACGACCGCCGCCAGTAGTACGTCCCACACCGGTTCGGCCTGAGCCCAGGGCGCGACGACCTCATATCCCCATTCCCCGGTGTACCCGGTGCGGCAGACCGTGACCGGCACCGCGGCAGCACCCGCCGCGGTCAGCTCCGCCTGCACGAAGGACATGTAGTCGTGATCGCCCGGCAGCCCCACGGCCTCCAGCACGACCGCCGCGTCGGGTCCCTGCACGGCCAGCACGGCGTGCTCGCGGTGGGCGTCGCGCGCCTCGATCCCCGGCGGGGCCTGGCGGGCGAGCTGGGCGACGACCGTGGCGGTGTTCGCCGCGTTCGGGATGAGGAACACCTCATCGTCGCTGATCAGGTACACAATGAGGTCGTCGATCACGCCGCCGTCAGGGGCGCAACACAGGGTGTACTGCGCCCGGCCGGGTCCGATCTTGGCCAGGTCGTTGGTGAAACAGCGATTGACGTACGCCGCCGCGCCGGTCCCGGTGACCCAGGCCTTGCCGAGGTGGCTGACGTCGAACAGGCCGACTCGCTCGCGGACGGCGGCGTGTTCACGCATCACCCCGCCGGGTCCGGGAGCCGCCGGGCCACCGGCGTACTCGATGGGCATCAGCCAGCCCCCGAAATCGGCCATCTTGGCGCCCAGCCCCCGGTGGCGTTCGTGCAGCGGCGAGGTCAGCTCCCCGCCCTGCTGCGGTGGGCCCCCGGCCGCGGCTGGGAGAACCTGATCGGATGTTTCGGCGCGAGGGCCGGCGCTGAGGTCCGCCATAGCGTCACGGTACTGGCCCACCCCGGTTTGTGGGCAGCCGACCGTTCTTACCTGACATAGTCTCGCTGTCCCGCGGCGAGCACCTCGGCTGGTCGCGGCAGCCAAGGACAGTTTCCCTGTGCCACCTGGGCGGGCCGGTGCAGCGGGATCGGGCGGGGTAAGGATAATGTCACGTCAGCACCCATCGGTCGGCGCCGGTGGACCGGGCCCGTGGAAGGGGCAACATGCGCACAACTGCACCACCGCCGACCTCGAGTCCGACGCTGACTCCGACGCTGACTCCGGCGCTGATCGTGGCCGGTGACGCGGCCTCTGCCGCGGACGTCGACGCGCTCGTCGTCTTCAGTCGACCCGGGTCTGCGGGCTCCGAACCCGGGGTCGACGCCCCACCCCAGAAGTCCCGTCGGCGGCGCCGCGACCAGGGCAAGAGGGAGGACGCCACGGCTGCCAGCCGCGAGGACACCGATGAACCGGGCAGCCCCGTCCTGGCCCTCCCGGACCAGGACAGCCTGCCCAGACCGGTCCGCGAGCACCTCGAGGCCGTGCTGGGGAGCCTGCGTGCCGCAGGTTCCGCCGAGGAGGTTACCCGGGTCGCCGCGGTCCCCGGCGTCCAGGCCCCCGTGGTGTTGGTCGTCGGCCTGGGCGACGGAGCCGATGCCGAAGCGTTGTCCCCCGACCGGCTCCGGATCTGCGCCGGAGCGGCGGTGCGCCACCTCGCCGGGCGCCCTCGGGTGGCCATCCTGGTGCCCATCGCGGAGCATCCGGCGATCGCCGCCGTGGCCGAGGGAGCCGCGATGGCGGCGTACGACTTCTCACACCACCGGAGCCAGGTGCCGGGCCCCCGCAAGCAGCCACCCCAGGACATCCTTGTGCTGGGTGTGGGCGCGCGCGATCAGCAGGCGCGGGCGGACGTGGCCCGCGCGGCCATCCTGGCCAAGGCGGTCGCCTGGGCTCGGGACCTGGTCAACACCGGACCCAACGAGTTGTACCCGGCCTCGTTCGCCGAGGCGGTGGTGACCCGGGCGGCCACGCTGAGCGGCCCCGCGAGCGTCGAGGTGACGGTCCTGGACGACCAGGAACTGCGCGAGCAGGGATACGGCGGGATCATCGGCGTTGGTCAGGGGTCGGCCTTCCCACCCCGGATGGTGCTGATGCGCTATCGGCCGCGCGGCGCCGGCGCCCACCTGGCCTATGTCGGCAAGGGCATCACCTTCGACTCGGGCGGCCTTTGTATCAAGCCGGCGGGCAGCATGCCGACGATGAAGTGCGACATGGCCGGGGCTGCCGCGGTCGCCGGGGCAGTCCTGGCGGCGGCCGAACTGGGCATCCCGGTGGCCTTGACCGGCGTCCTCGCGCTCGCCGAGAACATGCCCAGCAGCGCCGCCCAGCGGCCCGGTGACGTGGTCACCATGGGCGACGGCACCACGGTGGAGATCATCAACACCGACGCCGAGGGGCGCCTGGTGCTCGCCGACGGACTCTGTCTGGCCCGGCACGAGGAACCGGACGCCGTGGTGGACATCGCCACCCTCACCGGCGCCTGCATCATCGCCCTCGGCAAGCGCACGGCCGCCGTACTGGCCAACGACGACGCCTTCCAGGGGGAGGTCGCCGGTGCGGCGACCCTGGCCGGCGAACCCATCTGGCCGCTGCCGATCACCACCGAAACCCGCGCAGGCATGGATTCCTTGGTGGCCGACCTCAAGCACACCGGGGAGGCCGGGGCTGGCGGCGTGATGGTCGGGGCCGCGTTCCTGCGGGAATTCGCGTGGCGGGACGAGCAGGGCCAGGAGGTGCCCTGGGCGCACCTGGACATCGCGGGTCCGGCGTACAACGAGGGTTCGGCGTACGGCTTCACCCCCAAGGGAGGCACCGGGTACGGCGTCCGGACTCTGGTCGCCCTCGCCGAGGGCCGCGCCTGACCGAGAGCAGGACTGCCTCAGTACAGACCCACAGAAGACGCCATGACCGACCTGACACTGCAGCAGCGACCGCCCGCGGGAGGCCCCCCGGCCCCGCCGGCGGTCGCCGTGCGCACCCGCGCGGAGCTGCACCAGCCCAGTGGTCGGCTCGACACCCTCGATGGAATCCGGACCATCGCCGTCATGCTCGTGGTGTTGTTCCACGTCAGCGTGCCGGGGATGCGGGCCGGGTTCCTCGGTGTCGACGTCTTCTTTGTGCTATCCGGGTATCTCATCACGACGCTGCTCATCCGGGAGGTCGACGCCACCGGCAAGATCGACCTCCCCCGGTTCTGGGCCCGCCGAATGCTCCGGCTGATGCCGGCGTCCTTGCTGGTCATCGCTGTCGTGATCGGATGGGGGGTGCTGGCAGCACCCGCCTACCAGCGGCCCTCGCTCGGCGCCGACGTGCTCTGGTCGCTGCTGTACGTCGGGAACTGGAGATTCATCTCCTCCTCCAGCTACTTCGCCGCCGACGGCACCCAGTCACCCCTGCAGCACGTCTGGTCTTTGGCGGTCGAAGAGCAGTTCTACCTGGGCTGGCCCCTGATCCTGGTGGTGGCCACCCTGCTGTTCCTGCG
Organism: Austwickia sp.; assembly: GCA_016711265.1. Classification (GTDB taxonomy): domain Bacteria; phylum Actinomycetota; class Actinomycetes; order Actinomycetales; family Dermatophilaceae; genus JADJTI01. The sequence goes on from JADJTI010000001.1 coordinate 629,048, forward strand.
TCGCCCACCCCAGCACGAGGCAGGCCGGGCGCCACGTCAGCCGCACGGTCCCCCGCGGGCGGCGGGTGAAACGGGCGACCCCGTCGCTCCCGGCGGCGACACCGGCCACACTCCCGTGCTCATGGACGTGTCCGGGGCCCTGGACGCGGCCGCCGCCCGTCGTCGGCACGCGCAGGACCGGACCCATAGGTTGCGCCGCATCGCGCTGGTGGTGGGCGTACTGGCGGCGGTCCACGTGGTGGTGTCCGCCGCCGCGTTATGGGTCCTCTACGACCCGGCAGCGCCGGACCGGGCGTACATGGGCACGGACGCGAAGGCCTTCGAACCGCTGATCGGCGCGGTCGCGGCCGCGGTGATGCAGACCCCGCGGGCGCGTCGCTTCGTGATCCGGTACGCCGAGCTGCTGATGCTCACCGGGCTGCTGGGGATCCTCGTGGGGATCCTCAACCTCGCCGACACCCACGGCCCCAAGCAGCTGTACTTCGCTGGCGGCTCGCTGGTCTTCGCGATGCTGTGCGCGCTGCTGGTCGTCGGGGCCGCGTTCACCCGGGACGACTTCGGCATCGGCCGGATTCTGGCCTGGGGGCCGGTGGCCTACCTCGGCCGGATCTCCTACGGCATCTACCTGTGGCACTGGCCCTTGGCCGTGTGGGCGGGCACCCACCCGCAGTGGCGCCCCGCGCAGGCAGCCGGGGTGGTGGCGGCGACCATCGCCCTGGCTGCGTTGTCGTTCCACTTCTTCGAGCAGCCGATCCGGACCGGACGCCCCGCGGCGCTGCCCTCCTGGCAGACGCTGAGCACCGGCGGGGTCACGATCATGGTGGTCGCGTTGTCGTCCGGGCTGCTCGGGGGCACCCCGATCAGCTCCATCGTGCCCGCGGTCGGCCAGGCGCCCGACGACAAGACCGTCGTCGTCGTCGGCGACTCAGTCGCCCGACGCCTGGTCCCGGCCCTGGCCCAGCAGGGACTACTGCGCGACCTCACCGTGCTGAATGCCGCCCGTGGCGGCTGCCCGGCCCTCGGCATCAACGTCGTCGGCGACGATGGTGCGCTGGTCAACGGCGTGGACTGCGCGGCCGAGGTACCCAAATCCCAGACCGAAGTGATCGCGCAGGCCCGGCCCAGCGCCGTGCTGTGGTGGTCCCGATACGAGCTGGCCGACCGGCAGGGCGAAACCGGCCGGATCCTGAAAGCGGGCACCCCGGCCTTCTGGGAGGCCCAGCGCGTCTCGCTGGCCACCACCGTCGACCGGCTCAGCGCCACCGGCGCCACGGTCGTCATTGTCGAGGTGGACCGGGTGGGCCTGGGGATCAACGGACGGTGTACGCCGGCCTCCTGCCCAGGATTCCTGCGCGCGCTGCGGGACAACGACAGCCTGCGAACCACCTGGAACGCCATGGTGCGTCAGTACGCCGCCACCGACACCCGAGTGCGCCTGGTCACGATGGACGACGTGTACTGCCGGACGGTCGGCAATCCCTGCAGTGATCTGCTCCCGATGCGCAGGACCCCGGCGCGCGCCGGAACCGCCGTGCCCGGCCCACCCATCTCGACCGGAGCGACCAGTCCGGTCAGGCCCGACACACCCCCCGCGACCGCGCCCGTCGGTGCCCCGCAGCCGTCGCTGTGGCCGCCGCTCGGCCAATTCCCGGCCCCGGACGGGAGCGGCCTGGCCCGCCCGGACGGATCGCACTTCCGCGAAGAGGCCGTCGTCGATGTCGCCGAGGTCCTCCTCGATCGACTCCAGGCCGTGCTCCCCCGGCGCTGACCCACCGATCGGCACACCGGGCGGATGCCTGATCGGCTCGGTGGTGCAAGACTGGCGCCGTCACGGCACGCCCGCCGGCGAGCCCACCGGCCGCGCCGGCCAGAACCGCGAGGGAGCGCACATGTCGGCCACCCCCCACAGCTCGGCGCCCGATACCTACGACGTGGTCGTCCTCGGTGGTGGCAGCGGCGGCTACGCGTGTGCGCTCCGGGCGGCACAACTTGGGCGACGGGTGGCCTTGGTGGAATCGGCCAAGCTGGGGGGCACCTGCCTGCACTGGGGGTGCATCCCCACCAAGGCACTGCTCCATGCCGCCGAGCTGGCCGACGCGCCCCGCGAGGCCGCCAGGGTCGGGGTCCGGATCAGCAGTGAGGGCGTCGACCTGGACGCGGTGCACGCGTTTAAGGACGGCGTGATCACCCGGCTGCACCGTGGTTTGACGGGGTTGATCGCGGGCGCCGGCATCACCGTGGTGGCCGGCACGGGTCGGTTGCGGGACGCACGCACGGTCGTGGTCAGCCCCGCAGAGCAGGGCGCCCCCGAGCGCGTGCTCACCGGGGAGTACATCGTGCTGGCCACCGGGTCGCAGCCGCGCACCCTGCCGGCCGTCCCGATCGGTGGCCCGGTGATGACCAGCGATGAGGCCCTGCAGCTCGCGCACTTACCGCAGCGGGCCGTGGTGCTGGGCGGTGGGGTGATCGGCGTCGAATTCGCCTCCCTGCTGACCTCCTTCGGCGTCGCGGTCACCGTCGTCGAGGCTCTCCCCCGGCTCGTCCCGACCGAGGACGAAGCGATCTCCAAGGCGCTGACCCGGGCGTTCGGCAAGCGTGGCATCGAGGTCCGCACGGGCACGATGGTCAGCGCGGTGGAGCCTCGCGACGACGGCGTGCGGGTCTTGCTGGATCAGGGCGACCCGATCGAGACCGATCTGCTCCTGGTCGCCGTCGGCCGGGGACCGCGCACCGTCGGCCTGGGATATGAGGAAGCCGGGGTGCGGCTGGATCGGGGTTTCGTGGTGACCGACGAGCGCTGCCGCACCAGCGTGCCTGGGGTGTACGCCGTCGGGGACATCGTCCCGGGTCTGCAGCTGGCTCATCGCGGATTCGCCCAGGGGGCCTTCGTGGCGGAGGACCTGGCCGGGCTGGACCCGATCCCGCTGGACGAGCGGACCATTCCCCGGGTCACCTACTGTGAGCCCGAGATCGCATCGGTGGGGCTGACCGAGGAAGCCGCCCGGGCGGCGTACCCCGATGTAACAGTGCATGAGTACAATTTGGGCGGCAACGGACGAAGCCTGATCCTGGGCACCACCGGGTTCGTCAAGGTGGTCGCCCGGGGGGACGGCCCGGTGGTCGGCATCCACATGCTGGGCTCTCGGATCGGTGAACAAATCGGCGAGGCACAGCTCATCGTCGGGTGGGAGGCCACCCCGGCCGACGTGGCCGGGTTGGTGCACGCCCACCCCACCCAGAACGAGGCGCTGGGCGAGGCGCACCTGGCCCTGGCGGGCAAGCCGCTGCACTCTCACGCGTGAGTTGAGCGTGGGTCCTAGACTGGCCGCACCAGATCGATCCGAGGAGACCTCTGACATGTCTGAACGCGTGACCATGCCGGCGCTGGGCGAGTCCGTCACCGAAGGAACGGTGACGCGCTGGCTCAAGAGCGTGGGGGATACCGTCCAGGTGGACGAGCCGTTGCTGGAAGTCTCCACGGACAAGGTGGACACCGAGATCCCCTCCCCGATCGCCGGCACGCTCGAGCAGATCCTGGTGCAGGAGGACGAGACGGTTCCCGTCGGTGCCGACCTGGCAGTGATCGGTGACGGCTCCGGTGGCGGTGACGGCGCTGACGCCGGAGAGTCCGCGGGCGGCGGGTCGGAGGACCAGGCCGCTGCGCAGGAGGCCGAGCAGCCGGCGCCGACGCCGTCCACCGAGGCGCCGGTGAACGAGGCGACCTCGGAGCCCGAGCAGGCGCAGAGCGATGCTCCCGCCCCGGCCGAGGACTCCGGTGGGAACGCGGGCGGGCAGGTCTCCGGGGGCGAGAAGGTGACCATGCCTGCCCTGGGGGAATCGGTGACCGAGGGCACCGTGACCCGGTGGCTCAAGGCCGAAGGCGACGAGGTCGCCGTCGACGAGCCGCTGCTGGAAGTCTCGACCGACAAGGTCGACACCGAGATCCCCTCGCCGGTCGCCGGCGTGCTGACCAAGATCCTCGTGGGTGAGGACGAGACCGTCCCCGTGGGCGCGGACCTGGCCATCATCGGTGGCTCCGTCGGCGACGCCAGCGGCGATGCCGACGCTGGTGCCGACGCCGGCCAGGGGACACCCCCCGCTCCCGAGGAGCAGCAGCAGGAGCAGCCGGCGGCTGACGACACCCAAGGCAGCCACGCCGGCCAGGAACCGGCCGCCCCGGAACAGCCGGCCGCCCAGGAGCCCCAGCAGTCCGCCGAGGCCCCCGCCGAGACATCGGGTGGTTCCGACGGCGAACAGGAGGATGGCGACGCGTCGTCGTACGTCACCCCGCTGGTGCGCAAGCTCGCGGCCGACCACGGGGTCGACCTGGGCACGTTGAAGGGCACCGGGGTCGGGGGCCGGATCCGCAAGCAGGACGTCCTGGAGGCGGCTCGAGCGGCAGAGGCCGCCGCCGCGCCGCCCGAGCCGGAGGCACCCGCTGCGGCACCGGCCGCGCCGGCTGCACCCGCAGCGCCCGCAAGGCGGGCGCCGGCACCAGCCGCCGGGAAGCCGTCGGTGTCGCCCAAGCGGGGCACCGTGGAGAAGATGTCGCGGATGCGTAAAGTGATCGCCTCGCGGATGGTCGAATCACTGCAGGTGTCGGCGCAGCTGACCACGGTCGTGGAGGTGGACGTCACCCGGCTGGCGCGGTTGCGGACCCAGCACAAGGAAGCCTTCAAGAGCCGCGAGGGCGTCAGCCTGAGCTTCCTGCCGTTCTTCGCGCTGGCCGCCGTCGAAGCCCTTAAGGCGTTCCCGATGGTGAACGCCCAGATCGATGGTGACCAGGTCGTCTACCACGGTCAGGAGAACCTCGGGGTTGCCGTGGACACCGAACGAGGCCTCATGGTGCCCGTCATCCGGGACGCCGGGGACCTCAACGTCGCCGGTCTGGCCCGCAAGATCGCCGACCTCGCCGAGCGCACCCGGACGGGCAAGATCGGGCCCGACGAACTCGGCGGAGGCACCTTCACGCTGACCAACACGGGCAGCCGGGGAGCGCTGTTCGACACCCCGATCATCAACCAGCCGCAGGTCGCGATCCTGGGGACCGGTGCCGTGGTCAAGCGGCCGATGGTGGTGGAGGACGGTGACGGTGGTGAGACCATCGCGATCCGCTCGATGTGCTACCTGGCGCTGTCCTACGACCACCGGCTGGTCGACGGAGCCGACGCGGCTCGCTTCCTGGTCGCGATGAAGGACCGGCTCGAAGAGGGCAACTTCGAGCTCTAGGCCGACCCGACGACGTTGCCGGTACCCGTCGGCGACGTCGTCGGCCACCCTCGGGAAAGCGGGAATGCGATGTCCAAGAACGTGGCGATCACCGGTGCCTCCGGCCTGATCGGCAGCGCCCTCTCGGCCCACCTGGTGGGGCGCGGCGACACCGTGGTTCATCTGGTACGTCGACCCGCCCGCAACAGCGCCGAGATCAGTTGGCATCCCGGGGGCGAGCCGCTGGAGCCCTCCGCGCTGAGCGACCTCGACGCCATCGTCCACCTCGCCGGGGAACCGCTCAGTGGCAGGCGGTGGACCTCGGGGATGCGCGCCGAGATCCGCCGCTCTCGGATCGAGAGCACCCGAACCCTCGCCAAGGCGCTGACCCAACTCGATCGTCCGATCCGTTGGGTCAGCGGCTCCGCAACCGGGTTCTACGGCACCGACCGGGGCGGTGAGGAGCTCACCGAGACCAGCTCGGCAGGGCGTGGTTTCCTGGCGGAGGTGTGCCAAGCCTGGGAGGCGCAAACCCAGCCCGCCGCCGACGCCGGTCATCCGGTCGCGCACGTGCGGACCGGGATCGTGCTCGCGCCCCACGGCGGCGCACTGCAGTACCTGCTGCCGATCACCAAGGCCGGTGTCGCTGGTCCCCTGGGCAGCGGCCGCCAGTTCTGGCCGTGGATCACCCTGACCGACCAGGTGCGTGCCCTTGCCTGGCTGATCGATCACCGCGAGGTCACCGGGCCGGTGAACCTCGTGGCACCCACCCCGGCGACGCAGGGCAGGATCTCGGCGTCGATCGCCTCGGCCATGGGGCGCCCGTCGGTGGTGCCGACGCCCTCACCGGTGCTCAAGCTGGTGCTCGGGGAGTTCGCCGACACCATCCTCGGCAGCCAGCGAGTGCTGCCTCAGGTCCTCACCGATAGCGGCTTCACCTTCCAGCACGGTGACATCGACGCGGCGGCTGACTGGCTCATGTCGGCCTGAGCCGCGCGGGCGATGACCACGCTCACCCGGGTTCCACCTTCGCGATGACCCACGGGTTGTCCCCCGCGCCGTCGGGGCGGGCCAGCAGCAGACGCACCGGGGTCGGGGCCTGCGCGGGCACCACGTCCTGGTCGCGGAGGCGCGGATCCGCACGCGCCCCGTGGCTGCCACGCCTGACCACGTAGGCGCTCGTGCCGATCCGCAACCGGACCAGGCAACTCCGGGGATCGATCCGTTCGATCTGCGGCGGGCTGAGCAGGTACCGAAGGCCGTCATAACGCACCCCGGCCCGCCGCAACGCGGCGACCTCCGCCCGGGCCGCGGCCAGCGCGCTCGATCCCGGCAGATAGGCGCTAGCCAGAGGCGCCGGGTCAGCTGACCGCAACGCCGCGGCCCGGGCGTCGACGAGGGTCGCGATTCTGGTCGCCAGCAGCTCCCCGCTCTGCGGGGGACGCGCCGGAGACGAAGCCACCGCAGGCGGCATCCGTCGAGCCGTTGACGCGGAACCAGTGGTCGACGGGGCCGGGGAGGGCGTCGGTACGACGACGGGCTGCTCGGTCGGGACTCCTCCGGCGCCCACGGAGCTGGCCGCCCACTGCACCCCGCCGGAGGTCAGGGCGAACGCGACCAACCCGGCAGCGCCGCACAGGATCGCCACCCGCCGTCCCCTCCGGGCGTGCCCTCCCTGCCCTGGCGCCCTGGACCGCCGATGACGACCGCCGCAGGGGTCGGAGTCCGTGCCCGGCGCCACGTCCAAGCCGGCCCCACTCACGCCCACGTCCGGGCCCGGTATGTCCACGGCGGTCGCCACCGTCCCCCGGGACGCCGCCATCCCCCAGCCCTCGCGCAGCCGCCGGGTCAGCTGCTCGGCCGGGTCCGGGCCCTCGGGCATCGGCAGGGGGCTGGCTCGACAGGCTGCCAGGACGGCGGCCGCGGCGGCCTCGGCCGTGGGGCGCAGCGTCGGGTCTCCTCGCAGGCACTCGTCGATCACCGTGGCCAGCTCCGGCGGCAGCTCCGCGACCACCTCACTCAGCGGACGTCGTACCAGACCTGGGGGGACCGCCTGGCCGGTCAGCATGCGCCACCCGAGCGCCCCGACCGCGTACACGTCCGCGGCAGCCGTCGGGGGTGCCGAGGCAGTCACCTCCGGCGCCAGGTACTCCATGGTTGCGGCGATGCTGGCATGGTGCTGGCCCACCAACCGGGATCGTCCGAGGTCGGCCAGCATGGGTTGGCCTGCCCGCGTCAGCAGGATGTTGGCCGCGCTCACGTCGGCGTGCACGACGCCGACGCGGTGCAGCTGCCCCAGCGTGCTCAACACCGGGGCCAGGACGGTGACGACCTCACCGGCCTGCAATCGGCCGCGCTGAGCCACGATCTCCCCGACGCTGCCACCATCGACCAGGTCCAGGACCAGAGCCGTCCGGCCGCAGCTCGTTCGGGTGACTTCGTGCAAGCCGATCAGATGCGGAAGTCGCAGGTTGCTCAGGACGGTGGCTTCCTGGTCCAGTTCGACGCTGCCGGGGTCCGCGCTGTGGGCCACTTTCACGGCGCAGCGCCACCCGTCCAGGTCGCGCCGGGCCGCGTATACCGCGCCGGTCGCCCCGGAACCGAGGTGACGCATCAGGGTCAGACCGAGCAGCCGCGGCCAGCGTTGAGAGCTCGCGGGGGGAGAAGTCGACGGATCGTGCACCACCGCACTATCGCGCGTGCGCCCCGGTCCGTGATCCGGTTCATCCACAGCCCTCCTGACCAGGGGCTGCGAGGATGTCGGCGGCTCCCCGTAGGCTGAACCCATGCGTTTCGAACACCTGGGTTTCGCTCCCGACATGGTGGACTATCTGGTGGCCTGGGACCGCCAGCGTGCCGTGCACGCCGCGGTGGTCGAGGGAACGATGCCGGACACGGTCCTGCTGCTGGAGCACACCGCGGTGTACACCGCCGGTAAGCGCACCGAGCCGCATGAGCGGCCCTTCGACGGCACACCGGTGATCGAGGTCGACCGCGGCGGCAAGATCACCTGGCACGGCCCGGGCCAGCTGGTGGGGTACCCGATCGTCCGGCTCGCGCAGCCGGTCGACGTCGTCGCCCACGTCCGCCGTCTCGAGGAGGCCATGCTGGGCGTCTGCGGCGAACTCGGCGTACCGGCAGTGCGGGTGGCGGGTCGTTCCGGCATCTGGATCCGCGCCGATCACGCGCGACCGGAACGCAAGGTCGGCGCCATCGGGGTGCGGGTGTCCCGATCGGTCACCATGCACGGTTTCGCCCTGAACGTGGACTGCGACCTGGGCTGGAGTTCGGTCATCGTGCCCTGCGGGATCGCCGACGCCGGGGTCACGTCCCTGACCCTCGAACTGGGCCGCCCGGTCACGGTGCCGGAGATCCTGCCGTTGGCCCAGACCCACCTGGAACGGGTGCTGGACGGCGCTGCCCGCGCGGCCTGACCGGGAGACCTCGAGCCGGGTCGGGAACGACCGCGTAAACTTGGACGGGTGGGCGGACCAAGCCGCCCAGTCGTCGCGGAGGGATCGGCGGTACCCTCGGGCAATCCCCGTGGGTACCAGGCGATTTCCCGTCCGCGCGGCCTTACCCGTCACAGGAGCCCCCGTGAGCGTCGTACCCGAGGGTCGTCGGCTGCTGCGCGTCGAAGCGCGCAACGCGGCGACCCCGATCGAACGCAAGCCCGCCTGGATCAGGACCACCGCCACCATGGGGCCGCGGTACACCCAGATGCAGACCATGGTGGCCGACGAGGGCTTGCACACGGTGTGCCAGGAGGCCCGCTGCCCGAACATCTTCGAATGCTGGGAGGATCGCGAGGCGACCTTCCTGATCGGCGGCGAGGTCTGCACCCGGCGGTGCGACTTCTGCGACATCGCCACCGGCAAGCCCGCTCCCCTCGATGAGGACGAACCACGCCGGGTCGCCGAGTCGGTGGCCAGCCTGGGGCTTCGGTACGCCACCGTCACCGGTGTCGCCCGCGATGACCTGCCGGACGGCGGAGCGGGGCTGTATGCCGACACCATCAGGGAGATTCACCACCGCAACCCGCACACCGGTGTCGAGATCCTCCCTCCCGACTTCGGCGGACGCCCGGAATTGGTCGGCGCGGTGATTGACGCGCGTCCCGAGGTCTTTGCCCACAACCTGGAGACGGTGCCGCGGATCTTCAAGCGGATCCGGCCGGCCTTCGACTACCAGCGCTCGCTGTCGGTGTTGTCGCAGGCGCACGCCGCCGACCTGGTCACCAAATCCAACCTCATCCTGGGCATGGGGGAACACGAAACAGAGATCGAGACGGCCCTGCGCGATCTGCGGGGCGTCGGCTGCGACATCGTGACGATCACCCAATATCTGCGCCCGTCGACGCTGCACCACCCGATCCAGCGGTGGGTCACCCCCGAGGAGTTCGTGCACTGGGCGGGCGTGGCCCGGGAGCTGGGGTTCGCCGGTGCCATGTCGGGACCGCTGGTGCGGTCCTCCTACCGCGCCGGCCGGCTGTGGGCACAAGCGGTACGCCGGTCGGGCCGCAGCGTGCCTGAGGGGCTGCGCGAGGTGGCCGAGCGTGAGTACACTCCGGCACGCCAGGAAGCCGGCAACCTCCTTCAGCGCCGCCCACTCGGCACGCCCGGCACGCCCAGCGAACCGCCCGTATTCCCCACCCCGTCCGCCACCAGTTAGGACCGCCCTCGATATGGCACGTCAATCCAGCGGAGCCGACGCCGACCCGAAGCCGGCCAGCAAGCGTGGCCGGATCAGACAGCGGTTCGGGCAGATCAAACAGGTCTACGAGATGACCCGCCGGTTCGACCGGATGATCGGCTGGTGGCTGCTCGGCACGTTGGTCGGGGTGACCGCCCTGGGGGTGCTCATCGGGGGCGCGTTCGGGCACCCCATCTACGGGGGCTTCGTCGCGTTTCCGTTGGCGCTCTTGGCGGCAACGTTCTTGTTGTCCAAGCGGGCGGAGAAGGCGGCGTACGGCGCCATTGAAGGTCAGCCGGGTGCAGCCGGGGCGGCGCTGCAGGGCCTGAAGAAGGGGTGGGCGTACGAGCAGCAGCCGGTCGCCGTCGATTCCGGACGGTCGACGAGCATGACGGACGCGGCGCTGGTGTTCCGAGCCGTCGGGAAGCCGGGCGTCGTTCTGGTCGCCGAGGGCCCTCCCGGGCGGGCGACCAAGCTGCTCAACAACGAGCGGCGCAAGGTGCAGCGACTCATCCCCAACGTTCCGGTGACGGTGTTCCGGGTGGGTACCGGCGACGGTGAGAACGTCGTGACCCCCCGCGAGCTGACCGCGCGCATGGGCAAGCTCAAGGCGCAACTGACCAAGGAGGAGATCACCGCGGTCAACAAGCGCCTCGCATCGCTGACCTCTCTGCGGCCACCGGTCCCTCAAGGCATCGATCCTCAGCGGATCAAGTCGATGGGTCGCCAGCAACGCCGATGAGACCGCCGCAGAGCCGCTGAGATCGCGGGCGGCGCGGGCCCTACGACCGCCTATCGAATCCGGCGGATCGCCGTACCGGCTGCTCGATCGTGCATGCCCCGCTCGTCGGAGTCCCAGATCAGCGGCGGCACCGCCAAGCAGAGCAACACCGAACGCACCAGGGCCGCCAGCGGGCCGGCGTACCCTCCCCCGACCCGTTGGACCTGGAGTCCGAGCAGCCGGTGCCCGATGGTGGACCCTGCCGTGCCCACCAGGACGAGGTTCATCACACCGAAGATCAGCAGGGGTTTGAACGACTCACCACCGCCGCCGGAGCCGAGCCGGAAACCCCACAGGCCGGTGGCGATGACGATGCTCAGGGCCCAGTCCACGGCCAATGCCACCAGGCGTCGACCCGGGTTCGCGATCGAGCCCGGGCCTGACTCGGGGTATCCCAGGCGCCGGCCCGGGTACCGTGGCGCCCCGTCGTCGGTGCCTTCCGCCCGACCCGACTCCGGCCCCGGTTCCGCACGCGCGCCCATCCCCCCAGCGTAGTGACCCTGACGTCGGGTGAGCGCGGATGAAAGTTCGGTGAACCACGGCCGAACCCGGGGCACCGACCAGTGCCGGCAGGGGCCCCGGTACGTGGCGACGACCCCACCGGTGTGGCCTGGACCACGCCGGATGCACGCTCTCGTAACACGCGGGAAACACTCGGGTGATCGGCGGGAAACGCGCGGCACGTAGGTTGGAGCCGAATCACGCCGAGGCACCCGTCGGGTCCGCGGTCCGCGCACAGGAGGTATGAGTGTTCTCCCAGCCCGAAGAGGTCATCGATTTCATCACGACGCACGATGTCAAGTTCGTCGATATCCGGTTCTGCGATCTGCCGGGCGTCATGCAGCACTTCAACGTGCCGGCGCAGACCATCGACATGGACTTCTTCACCGTCGGCCAGGCCTTCGACGGCAGTTCGATCCGCGGCTTCCAGGCCATTCACGAGTCGGACATGAAGCTGCTCCCGGACGTGAAGACCGCCTACCTCGACCCCTTCCGGGCCGAGAAGACGCTGATCATGAACTTCTCGATCGTCGACCCGTTCACCGACGAGCCCTACAGCCGTGACCCGCGCAACATCGCGGCGAAGGCGGAGGCGTACCTGCAGATCACCGGAATCGCCGACACGGCGTACTTCGGTGCCGAGGCTGAGTTCTTCGTCTTCGACGACATTCGTTTCCAGACCAGCGCCCAGGCGAGCTTCTACTACATCGACGCGGTGGAGGCGGACTGGAACAGCGGCCGGGAATACCCCGAGGGCAACAAGGGGTACAAGACGCGCAAGAAGGGCGGGTATTTCCCGGTGCCGCCCGTGGACCATTTCGCCGACATGCGCGACCGGATGTGCCTGGTCCTGGACCAGGTGGGTCTGGAGGTCGAGCGGGCTCACCACGAGGTCGGCAGCGCGGGTCAGCAGGAGATCAACTACAAGTTCAACACCCTGCTGCACTCCGGCGACGACATGATGAAGTTCAAGTACGTGATCAAGAACGTTGCCTGGGACGGCGGCAAGTCCGCGACCTTCATGCCGAAGCCGATCTTCGGGGACAACGGATCCGGAATGCACACCCACCAGTCCTTGTGGAAGGACGGCAAGCCGCTGTTCTACGACGAGCAGGGGTACGGCGGCCTGTCTGACCTCGCTCGGTGGTACATCGGCGGCCTGTTGCGGCATGCCCCCAGCCTGCTGGCCTTCACCAACCCGACGGTGAACTCCTATCACCGCCTGGTGCCCGGCTACGAGGCACCCGTCAACCTGGTGTATTCGGCGCGTAACCGCTCGGCGTGTATCCGTATTCCGATCGCGGGGACATCACCGAAGGCCAAGCGCATCGAGTTCCGTATTCCGGACCCGTCGGCCAACCCCTATCTGGCCTTCGCGGCCCAGCTCATGGCCGGGCTCGACGGCATCCGCAACCGCATCGAGCCGCCGGAGCCGATCGACAAGGACCTGTACGAGCTGCCGCCGGACGAGCACGCCGAGATCGCGCAGGTCCCCGGCTCCTTGCCGGAGGTGTTGGACGCTCTCGAAGCCGACCACGATTACCTCCTGGAAGGCGACGTGTTCACCGAGGATCTGATCGCGACCTGGATCGACTGGAAGCGGAAGAACGAAGTGGACCCGATTCGTTTCCGCCCACACCCGCACGAGTTCGAGATGTACTACGACATCTGATCCAGGGGCGGGCGGCCCCGGGGCGGGGGGCCGGGGGGGGGGGGGGGGGGGGGGGGGGGGGCCCGGGGGGGGGGGGGGCGGGGGGGGGGCGGGGGGGGGGGGGGGGGGGGGGGGGGGGGGGGGGGGGGGGGGGTCCCCGCCGTACCCCCTGCCGGTGAGCGGCCAGGTAGGCCATCATGACGACATGAGACGCACGGGTACTCCGGCTCTGGTGGGCGGATTGGCGGTCGGCGGCCTCGCGCTCTGGTGGGTTCGTGGGGGGGCGGGTTCCCGCAGACGTCTGCGGCGCACTACGGTACGCGACATGGCACAACTTATCCCGATGTCCCCGAGCGACTTCACGTGGCTCCAGATGGACCGCCCGACCAACCTGATGTTGGTCCGATGCCTGATGTGGTACGCCGGTGATCTCGACATCGACGAGCTCCGCCGGGTACACGTCGAGCGCATGGTCGACCAGTACGAGGTGTTCAAGCAGCGCGCTGTGAACGATGACGGCCGCTGGTACTGGCAGCCCGTTGACGACTTCGACATCAACCGTCACATCTACGAGGTCAAGCTCCCCGGCGAGGGGGACCGGGCGGCGATGTTGGACTACGTAGCCACCACATTGCCGGAGCAGTTCGACTTCGACCACCCGCTGTGGAACCTGGAGATCTTCCGCGGCGTGACCGGCCTCGCGGACGAGCCGGTGACCGTCATCTGGCAGCGGTTCCACCACGCCATGATGGACGGCATCCGGATGGTACAACTCCTGGTGCACCTGCACGACTTCGAGGGCGACACCGAGGCCGTGCTCCCGGGCGCGGTCGGCCGTACCGCCAAGGAACGGGGCAGGCTGGAGGGTGGTCTGCATACCCTGCGGCGCGGCGCCGACGAGGCGGTCGACATCGCCAAGCACGTGGCCAAGGGCACCAGCCATCTGCCATACGCCTTCGTGCAGCACCTGCGCCACGGTGAACTGGGCAACGACCTCAAGGTTTTCGTGCACCCCTCCCGGATCATCAACGCCTTCGAACGCCTCGGGGAGATCGACAACAAGCTGCTCAACACGACGGGTGAGCTGGCTCGTCTGATCACCTCCCCGCACGAGTCCCGCAAGGCCGTCTGGTCCAGCCCGCCCGTGGTCGGCAAGCGCATCGAGTTCATCGACGGCATGGAGTTGTCCGCCGTCCGCGAGTTCGGCAAGCGCCACCGGGCCACGTTCAACGACGTCATGCTGGCCATCGTCTCCAAGGCCCTCACCCACTACTTGGAGGATCAGGGCACCCCCATCGAGGAGGTGCACTGGATGGTGCCGGTGTCGCTGACACCGATCGACCCGGGCCTGCCCCGCGAGCTGGGCAACGACTTCGCCTTGGTGTTCCTGGCCATGCCGCTGGGCATCAGCAACTGGGCGGATCTGTTGGATGCGATCCGGGAGCGTTCGGCTCGGCTCAAGAACAGCCAGGAACCGACCATCGCCCACGAGCTGCAGCGCGTCATGGCGCGTTTCCCGAAGAAGCTCTCGGTCGGCATGACGAACCTGTTCGCCAGCAAGACCGTCGGCGTGCTCACCAACGTTCCTGGGCCGAAGCAGCCGATGCTCATGGCCGGGGCAGAGGCTCTCGGCTGGATCGGTTTCGTGCCGACCAGCGGCGACGAGCCGCTCGGTATCTGCGTCTTCAGCTACAACGACAAGGTGTTCGTAGGGGTCACCACCGACGCCCACGCGATCCCGGACCCCGACCGTGTCGCCGATCTGATCAAGTTCTACTACGACGACATGGAGTCCACCCTGGCACCCAAGGACGCCTGAGGACGTCCGCCTGGACACGCTGTGGCTTGGGCCGCATCGGGTTCGCTACGGTGGGCGCACGCGACCCCGCTTCAAGGAGAACACATGCCTAGCGCTGAACTAGAGCAAGCCGCCGAGGCCGTCACCAATCTGCCAAAGGACCCCGGCCAGGACACCAAGCTGAGGCTCTACGCGCTGTACAAGCAGGCCACCACCGGTGACGTGCGGGGCGAGCGCCCCGGATTCATGGACTTCGCCGGACGGATGAAGTACGACGCCTGGGCCAAGCAGAAGGGCAAGTCCCAGGACGAGGCGGAGACCGAGTACATCGCCTTGGTGAACGAGCTCACCGGCTGAGCGTCGGAGACCGGAGACACCACCGGCGATCGGCCGGGAATCGATCGGGAGGGGGTCGGCGACACCGCCGGCCCCCTCCCGTCGTCATCGCCAATGAAAGAGAATCTCCGGGCGCCCGGAACCCCCCACCCGTTGGGTACGCGCGGCCAGCCCGCAATCGCACAGATGCTGCAGGTAGCGACGTGCGGTCACCCGGGAGACCCCGAGCACCGCGGCAACCGCCGAGGCGGACATCCCCCCGGGAGGCTGCGGCGAGCGCAGCGCGCCCACCACCTGGTCGAGCAGGTCCGTGCTGAGACCTTTGACCGGCGGCGGATGCGACGCCGGTGGCCGGTGCAGGTCCCACAGCATCGCATCGAGGCGCCCTTGCTGTGCGCAATCGAGCGCCGCCAACCCCGCCCGGTAGGACCGGTAGGCATCGAGCCGCTCGCGCAGGTCCGCGTACGAGAAGGGCTTGAGGAGGTACCCGACGATGCCCAGGCTGACGGCCCCCCGCACCAGCTCCACCTCCCGGGCCGCCGTGATGGTCAGTACGTCGACCGGGTGAGCGGCCGACCGGAGCGCCCGGACGATGTCCAAGCCGTTCCCGTCGGGCAGGTGCAGATCCAGCAGCACCAGATCGACGTGGCGTCCCCCCAGGACCCGCACCGCCTCCCGCACCGTCCCCACCGTCGCGGCGAGCGCAAACCCGGGGGTGCGCTCGACGTACGTGCTGTGCGCTGCGGCCACCGTGGGTTCGTCGTCGACCACCAGTACCCTGAGGTCCGCCTGGGCGGTCACGGCGCACCGCCCGACACCGGCTCCGACGCGGGGCCCGGCACGAGGCCCGGCACGGGTCCCGACGCTGGGATCCGTACGGTGAAGACCGCGCCCGGGCCGGCGGTGACGTCCACTCCCCCGCCCAGCCGGGTGGCGGTCTGTTGCACCAAGGCCAACCCGATGCCCCGCCCACCCGGGCCGGTGCTGTCCTTGGTGGACCACCCCCGGCGGAACGCCTCGCGGGTGGTCGACTCCGCCAAGCCCGGTCCGGTGTCGGCCACCGTCAGCACGAGGTCGGTGCCGTCGTCCTGCGCATCGATGGTGATCGTGCGCTCGAGCTGGGCCGGCACGCCGCGCAGCGACTCCATCGCGTTGTCGAGCAGGTTGCCGACGATGGTGACCGCGTCGTACGACGAAAGCCGTCCGGTCGGCAGATTCGCCTCGGGATCCAGCACCAGATCGATCCCGAGTTCGGCCGCCTGGGCGGTCTTGCCGAGCACCAGGGCCGCCACCGCCGGGTCCGGAAAGGCCTCCACCACGGCGTCCCGGCGACGCGCGGTCGCCTGCAGGTCCGCCGTACCGAACTGGACGGCCTCGTGCGGCTGACCCATCTCGATCAGGGTGATCACGGTGTGCAGCCGGTTCGCGGCCTCGTGGGCCTGGGCGTGCAGGGCCTGGGAGAGGCTGTCCGCCACGCCCAGCCGGTCGGTGAGTTCCTCCAACTCCGTCCGGTCACGCAAGGTGGTGAGCGTTCCCACGGGCCGTCCGTGCCGGCGTACCTGGCTGGAGGAGACCAGCAGAACGCGCCCCGAGCTGGCATGTTGCTCGTCCACGTGGCGACCACCGCAGACCAGCATGGCGGTCAACGACGGTGACAGTCCGAGGTCCTCGACCCGGCGCCCCACGTCCGCCGACGAAAGCCCCAGCAGCCGGGCGGCTTCGGCGTTGAGCACCTGAAGGTGCCCGGCCTCGTCGACGATCACCAGCCCTTCGCGGACGGCGTGTAGCACGGCCTCGTGGTGATCGTGCAGCCGGCGGAGGTCTTGAGCGCCCAGGCCGAGGGTCTGACGGCGTACCCGGGCTGCGAGGAACCAGGTCCCCAGGCCGGACAGCACCGCAACCGCGGCCGTCCAGGTCAGCACGTCCCCCAGCAGTGCCCGCAGCGCCTCCTCGACCCGGGTCCGGCGCACCCCCACCGCGACCAACCCGCGCACCGAACCGTCCTGGATCACCGGCACAACGGCCCGGGTGGAGCGGCCCAACGTCCCCTCGTAGTCCTCGACGATCTCCCCGCCGGCGCGGGCCGCGTCGATCGATCCCCGGTAACGCCCCCCGACCTCGGCCTGCGTGGGATGGGTGAACCGGACCCCCTCGGTGGTCATCACGACAACGAAATCGGTGTCGGTACGGCGTCGCTCACGTTCGGCGAGATCGCGCAGGGAACGGGCGGGATCGGTCGTGGCCAACCCCTGCAGCACGTCGTCGGTGGCCGCCAGGGCCCGGGCGACGTGCAGCACGCGGGTCCGGGTGATCTCTTCGACGCGACGGTCGGCCTCGCGGTAGGCCATCAGCATCGAGACGGCGACGACAAGCAGCGCAACGAAAGCCTGGACGGTCAGCACCTGTGCCGCCAGGCTCCACCGGGACGACCGTGGAAACACTATGACCACAACGATGCCAGGGGTTGGCCCGCAGCGAGAAGGTTGGCCCACCAACGCCGCCTGGCGCGTCACCGGTAAAGGAGCCCATCCCCGTGGTCATCGCCATTCACACAACCATCGCCATCGTGGTGGTCATCGGGTTGATCATCAAAGCCAAGGTCGACCCCATCATTTCCCTGATCATCGCCTCGCTCTACCTCGGCCTGGCCTCGGGTGTCGGCTTCGAGGGCACCGTCAAGGCCATCACCGGCGGGTTCGGCGACATCATGGCCAAGATCGGTCTGCTGATCGGCTTCGGCGTCCTGATCGGATCGCTGCTGCATGCCATGGGGGCGTTCAAGACCATGGTGGAGGCGTTGGTGCGGGTGGTTCCGCCGCGCAGGTTGCCCTACGCGCTGGCCACCGCGTTGGCGACGGTCTTCCCCTCGATCTACGTCGACGTCCAGGTGGTGCTCGCCTCCCCCGTGGCCCGCTCCTCGGCGCCGTTCGTCGGGGCCCGCGGGCTGCCGCACCTGGCCGCGGCCCTGGGAACCGGCATCTTCTGTGGCTATGTGTTCGTCATTCCCGGCCTCTCGGCGATCTCGATCGCCGGTCTCTTGAAGATCCCGCTGGGCACCTACCTGCTGTACGGGATTGTCATCGGACCGATCACGGCGTTGCTCACGGTCTGGCTGTTCCGCCTGTTGCTGCGGATGGACTACTGGAAGCCGGCCCAGGACGAGGACCCCTCGGAGGCGCTGCTGGAAGCGGAAGCCGCCCAGGACGAGGCTCCGCACGGCCCGCGCCCCTCGCTGCTGGTTTCGCTTCTGCCGATCATCGTCCCGCTGCTGATGATCGCGTTCGGTGCGTTCGCCGAGCTCCTCGACTTCTCCAACCCCGCGATCGAGTTCTTCGGCGATGCCAACGTGGCACTGTTCATCGGGCTGGTGGGTGCCTACCTGATGGCTCGACGGTTCATCGGCACCGACCGTACCGGCGGCGCCTTCGGTGACGGCCTGCACACCACCGGCGAGATCCTCCTGGTCACCGGCGTCGGTGGTTCGCTCGGCGCCGTCATCAAAGCGACCGGCCTGGCCAAGGTGCTCGGCGGGCTCTTCTCCGTCAACGCGGCCGCCCCCGTGATCTTGAGCATCCTGCTCGCCTGGTTCATCGCCGCCCTCCTGCACCTGGCCATCGGTTCGGTGTCGGTCGCGGCGATCACCGCCTCGGGCATCATCGCGCCGATCCTGGCTTCGCTGGGAGTGGCTCCCGTGATCATCGGCCTCTCGATCGCCTCGGGCTCCCTGTTCGCGCTCCAGGTCAACAGCAACTTCTTCTGGATGTTCAAGTCTCTGCTGGGCCTGTCCACGTCAGGGACCCTCAAGACCTTGACGATGGTCACCTCGATCGCCTCGGTGGTGTCCCTGCCGCTGGTCATCGCCGCGTCCCTGTTCGCGCGCTGACGACCGACCAGATCCGAGCCGGGGACCGGCCGGATTCAGGTGGCTCGCAGCATTCCCGGCAGCTGCCGCCCCATCAGGTCCTGCGCCTGCGCCATGATCTCCTCGACGATCTGGGCGCAGGACTGGACCTGGTGGATCAGGCCTTGGGCTTGACCAGCTGACCAGACACCATCGTCGATCAGACCTTGACCGAGCACCCGCGAGCGGCCGCGGGCCCCCGAGGCCAGGTCGGCGATGTCGGCGAACGTGGCCCCAGGCTGACGCGAACGGCGGGCGATCTCCTCTGACACGGCGTTGCGGGCGACCCGGGCGGTGTTCCGGAACTCCCGGTAGATCAGCTGGGTGGCGCGCTCGTCATTGGCCACGATCTGCTCCTTCACCCGGGGGTGCACCGGCGCCTCCCGGCTGGCCAGGAAGCGGGTGCCCATCGTGATCGCGCTGGCCCCTAGAGCCAGCGCGGCGACCAGGCCCGCGCCGGTGGCGAACCCGCCGCAGGCGATCACGGGCACGTCCAGGGCCGCCACAGCGGCCGGGATCAGCACCAATCCCCCGATGTCGTCCTCGCCCGGATGGCCAGCGCACTCGAAGCCGTCGATGGTGACCGCGCTGACGCCCACGCGCTGGGCGCTGAGGGCGTGGCGAACGGCGACTGCCTTGTGGATCACCTGGACCCCCGCCGCGGTGAAGGCAGGTACGTGCTCGGCGGGATTGCTGCCGGCCGTCTCGACGACCGGAATGCCGGCCTCGATGATGACGGCGCGGTACTCGGCGTACGGCACCGGGGTCAGCGTCGGCAGGATCGTCAGGTTCACCCCGAAGGGCTGGTCGGTCAAGTCCCGGCACCGCGCGATCTCGGCGGCCAAGGCGTGTGGTGTCGGCTGGGTCAGCGCGGTCAGGAAGCCGAGCGCACCGGCGTTGGCGACGGCGGCGACCAGGTCCGCCGTACCGACGTTCATCATCCCGCCGCAGATGATCGGATGCCGAATCCCGAACCGGCGGGTGAACTCCGTGACGATCATCGACCGAGCGTTCAGAAGAATCGCTTGAGCTGCTCGAACACGGGGTCGTTGCCGAGCGGGTCGATGCCGTAGCCCTCCCGGTTCACGTCGCTGGCCTCCCACAGCAGATAGCCCACGGCCCCGGCCTTCTTGGCGGCGACCACCTTGTTGCCGATGAGGGTGGCCCGTCGCGTGACCTCCTCGGGGGTGAATGCCTTGATCCCCACCTCGCCGACGACGATCGGCTTGTTGAGTTCTTTGGCGATCGCGAAGGAGCAAGCGATTTTCGCATCAAGCTTGGTGCACTCGGGACTCTTGGGGTCCGGCAGCGCCCCGTTGGCCGCCGCACCGGGCATCGCCTCAGTGTCCGAGCCGTAGTATCCCCAGTCGTGGACTTCGGTGTAGTCCATCTCCGGCAGCGAGTAGATGTCGCGGAAGTCCTGCCCGGAAGCCCCCTTGGCGCCGTTGCTCTGGGTCCCCAGGGTCACCAGATGGTTGGGGTCGACCTCTTTGATCACCCGCGCCACGTCGCGGGCCATTTCCACGAGCACCGATTTGCCGTCGGCTGCCCGCTGTTTGGTCTCCGCTTCGTTGACGATCATCCACGCGGCGATGGTGGTTTCGTCGCGATAGCGTTCGGCCACCATCCGGGCGTAGTCACGCAGGCTGTGTTGGTTCTTGCCGTACGGCTTGAGGTAGCCCTGGCCGTAATAGGTGTCGTTCTCGTACTTGCCCTTGTCCTCGCCCTCGTTGGGGGCTCCCGTGCAGTAACCGGGGCCGTCCTCGAACACCGGGATGACCAGCATCTGGAGCTCCTTGGCCACCGAGATCACCCGGTCCACCCCGGCCCAATCCTTACCACCATCGGTGTACGGCTGGTAGGCCCAGAACCGGATGACGCGCGCGCCGGACTTGTCCTTCAACGCCTTGAACTGCTCTTTCAGCTGTTCACGGGTGAGGGCGTGGTGAGGCTCGCACTGCCAGCGCTCGCTGGAGGCGGCATCGAACATGTTGAAGCCCGTGAACCGAATCGGCTTGCCGTTCAACATGAAGTTCTGACCCTTGACCTGCACGAACCACGACTTGTCCACGGGGGTCGAGGACGGTCGAGGCTGGCTGGTGGACGTCGGTGTCGGGCTCGGTGTTCCGGTGCACGCGGCCAGCCCGGCAGCCATGACGGCAACGGACATGACGGCAGCACCACGCCGTACGGACATGTCAACCTCTCGATTCAGCCTGCGTAGGGTCCAGCCGTCCGCCCTGCGCATCCCCCGGGCCGACTCCTGACAGCGTCCTCCATGGTACGGGCCGCGGACGAGGGCTACCTGGGCGTTTCCTGATCATTCTTCCCGCTCCCCCGTGCGCGGCGTGGTGATCCGGCCTGGTACAGCAGGCGCCGGTACAGGCGGTCGATGGCGGACGCCGTACCGCTCATGGCGTAGCGCTCGACTAGCGGCTCAGGAGAGGACAACCGGGCACCGGATCGGGATGTCAGGTCGGCGAGGGCGCGGTCCACCTGGGCGCGGATGGCCTGCGCCTCCTCGACGGGGTCGCCCTGCGGCAGCTTGTAGCTCCCCTCGACGGGTTCGCGCAGTGCGGTGATCGCGGGGCAGGTGGCGAAGATCACGGGCATGCCGCAGGCCCGCGCCTCGACGACCGCGATCCCGAAGGTCTCGTCCCGGGACGGACTGACCAGCACGTCCATCGCCGAGTACAGCTCGCGCATGTCGCCGCGCGCGCCGGTGAACCGGACCAGGTCGGCGACGCCCAGGTCCCGGGCCGCGGCGGTGAGCGACTCGCGCAACTCTCCCTCGCCGACGATCATCAGCCGCCGCGAGGAATTCAGGGTGGGCGCCAGCGCGGCGATCAGAGCGTCGAAGCGCTTCGATCCGAACAACCGGCCGACCGCCCCGACCAGGGCGACCTCCGGCCCGATCCCGAGCTCCGCACGGATCCGCTCCCGACCCGCCGGGTCGTAGGACATGGCCGAGAAGTTCAGGCCGTTGTCGATCACCGAGATCTTGTGCGCGGGGACCCCCCAACCTTCCAGGTTGGCACGGGTCGCCTCGGAGACGGCGATCGTGTGGCTGGCCATTCCGGCGAGCAACCGGTAGACCCGGACCAGCCAGGGCGAATGGTCCCGGCCCTCGATCATCGCCTCGTTGAGAGAGTGTTCGGAGGAGATCACCACGGGTACGCCGGCCAGCCGGGCTGCGGGGATGCCCCACAGTTGGGCGGCCAGCAGGTGCACGTGCACCACCTCCGGAGCCACCTCGCGCAGCACCCGGGCCAGCCGCGGCCAGGCCAGTGCCTTGCGGGTGCCGTCCATCCCCAGCACCCGGACGTCGTACCCGTCCCGCCGGAGCGTCTCGGCGATCGGCCCGCCGTCGTACAGCGCGATCACGCTGACGTCCGGCCCCTGCTCGCGGACCAGCAGCTCGAGCTGGCGTTCCGCGCCTCCCTCGGCGAGGGCGGCGATCACGTGGACCACCCGTGGCCGGGCCGTGCGGGTCATCGGTTGATCGTCAGGGTCCGACCCAACGCCGGCGTGCCGGGACGGGTCAGCAGGATCTGAGAGGCGCCGGTGGCGGGGAGGGTGACGACACGTTCGACCGTCTGGCCGGCGTCGATGGCGAAGCGCTGCGCGGGCGGCGCGTCCCCGGTGGCGGGCTGCACGTTCAGGACCAGATTCTCGATGCGTTCGCGGCTGGTGACGGACACCTTCACCGACGTCGCCCGCGTGGAGGCTGCGGCCGGGTCGCTCAGGCTCAACTCGAGCTCGGGCGTCAGCTCGGGTTCGGTCATCGCGCCCAGGCTCACCGCGGTGACCGTCAACGCTGCTGCCAGCAGCACCCACGCGGCTTGCTTCGGCTGGGACGTCATCGTCCGCCACCCGTTGACCAGGTCCGCGGACGCGGAGCGCTGAGCCTGCGACGACGAAGAGGTGTCCGAGCGCGGTCGGCGGACGTGGGTGAACACGACGATGGCCGCCCCGAGGACGCCGAGGGCCACCGCCCACGTCGTCGACGCCAACGGCACCCGCACCGCGTTGAGAATCACCCCGAGCAGGATGATGACGCAGACGGTCAGGCCCAAGCCCCGGGCGATCCGGTCGATCGCGTCGGGCGCACCTTTGGCAGCGGGACTCGTGGTGCCGTCGGGGTCCGCCCAGGTCAGGCGGCCCCCGCCGACGACCGCGGTGGCCACCCCGATGGCGGCCAGCAGCCACCACACCAGGGTCAGCGGCGGCCAGAAGCTGATGAGGGTGGCCAGCACGGCCAGCGACAGGAGCGCCAGCCGCACGAACAGCCAGCTGTCCCACCCGGAGGTGGCCCCCCTGGCGTTGGCGTGCGGAGTCGGGGTCGGTGACCCGGCGCCCGGGCCTGGTTCGGTCATCTGCGTCATCTCACTTACCCCCCGCGCGTACGCCGGTCAGTTCGTACACGGTCACGACACCGTTGGTGTAGATCCGGCTCGCGCCGGCCACCCGGTCGAATTTGCGCAGCGCCGAACGCGGCACCGGTGTGCGCCGGTCGTCCTGGCCCCACTCGCCGTCGGCCACGTAGAACCCCAAGGTCGGCATGGCGCCCGCGTCCCGGATGTCCGAGACCAGGTAATTCACCGGCAGGGTGGCGATCAGCTTGTAGTCCTCCGCGGTCACCGCTGGGTTGAGCAGCAGCTCGCTGGCGTCCGACCCGCTGCTGATCTCGGTGACACTGCCCAGACCGTCGGCCGCCGCCATCAGCATGGCCACCCGGTTGCCGAAGACCTCACTGCCCGGGGACAGCCTGCTGGTCATCCAGTCGACGGCGGCGACGTTGTCCGCGTCGATGCTGCGGGCGTCCGCGCCGACCCAGTGCCGACCAGGGACCTGCTGAACCAGCGGTCCGCTGCCCAGCATGACCCCGCCCAGGAACGTCACCGTCGCCAAACCCGTGGCCACCAGGGCGGTGCGCCGCGTCATCGAGCGCTGCCACAGCCACCAGCCGACCACGAAGGCGATCCCGATGAAGGCGAAGGTCGTCGAGCGGTCGGCGATCTCTCCGGTGCTCTGGGCGAGGTGGCCGAGCGGCTGCAGGACGAACAACAGCGAGACCAGGATGAGCAGCACGGGCAACGCGCGGTTGCGTCGGTGGCTGAGCCACTCCCGGGCGTGCCACCAGGCCATCAGCAGGCACAACCCGGTGATCGCCACGGCCGCCAGCATCAGGCCTCGCTCGAACCACGAGCTGGCCACACCGCCGGGGTTGACGAACAAGGTCTTGGTCTCGCCCCGCTCGAACAGCGAGCTCGCCCCGGCGACGCTGGTCTGGAAGGCCTGAACGACGTACTCCAAGGTGGTGTTGCCGGGGATGAGCAGCGAGGTGAGGATCCCGGCCGCGGTGGCCACGAGCATGACGACCAGGTCGAGCGCCCGCTGCGTCCAGTTGCGTTCGCCGCGGCCCAGCAGCAGCACCAGGATCAACCAGGCCACCCACAGGACGGCGACGACCACGCTGGTCAAGTGGTGGGTCATCGCCATCACGAAGGCAGCCACCGCGGGAGCGGCCAATGAGCCGGCCCCCTCATACATCCGGCGCGCCACCAGGTAGATCGCCAGCAGCGACAGCGGCAACGCCAGCGTCTGGTACGAGTACTGCGAGTTGAAGATCAGGATCTGCGGGCTGCAGGCATAGACCACGACACCGGCGGCGGCGGCCCGTTCCGACTTGGTCAGCGTCCGGATGAGCCCGAAGATCGCCACCGCGAGGATGATGCGCGCCGACATCGTCACGATCAGCCCACTGGTGTGCGGGGACAACCCGGTCAACTGGTGGACCGCACCGGTGATCGTGGCCAGCCCGGGATAGTACGCCGTCACCGGCAGGATCGCGTTGGCCGTATACAGCTGGTCGGACTCGATCAGGTGGCGCAGGTTGGTGGCGTGGGCGAACTCGTCGTGGTCGGCGAACCGGGTCGGCTGCTGGATGACCCGGCACAGTTGGAGCATCGGCAGCAGGGCCAGCACGACCCAACGCCGATGGTGGTCGATGATGCCCGGCAGCAGCGCCGCCAGCGCCGCGGGGATGAACATCAAGGCGAGGCCGACGACGTACACCACCTGGCCGACCCCTGACTGGCCGGAGCGGCCCAGCCAGACCGCGACGGCGAACAGCAGCAGTCCCGTGGCCATGGCCGCCAGGAGCGGTCCGAGTCCGGCGGCAGCGACCTGGGACTGCACCCGCAGCGCGCGGGTCGGCGCCGGGTCCTGCTCGGCATCGTCGGTGGCCCGGATCATCACGGGCAGCGGCTGGGCGACCGGGTCGAGGCTGTGCTCATCGGCGCGTCGTTGTGTATTCACGTGTTGGTTCTCCACTACGCCCGAGACATATGGTGCCGGGACTGCTGGCGGGGTCGGTGCAGCAACGGCGACGCCGGGCTGCGGGAGGGTGGCGTCGCCGGAGGAGGTGGCGCCGGTGCTGAGCACTTCGCGGTACAAGATGACGGTCATGACGATCGCTTGCACGGTGATCGCAACCAGCCAGAAGGTGACCATCTGGACCAGGCCGCCGAGGCGGGCCCCCAGGGCGGCCGCGGATAGCTCGAAGACAGTGAAGCCCAGGAAGAACAGGGTGGCCGGGCCGGTGCGTTCCTGCACCCGCCGCAACGCCACGAAGTGGTCCTTGATGGCGAACGCCACCGACGCCACGATCATCAGTTTCAGAACGGTGGCGGCCTCCTCGGAGTACGCCGACCCGAAAATCGCCAGGATCAGGGGGGCGCCGAACAAGGCCACCACCACGGCGCTCAGGCAGATGCCCAGGGTCATCGGCAGGGTGACCCTCATCTGCTGCAGCACGCTGCGGGCGTTGCCCTCGGCGACGGCGAACAAGCCGATCGAGAGGGCGTAGGGCATCACGAAGACGAATTCGCTGATCCGGAGCGTGGCCGTGAACAGCCCGTTGTCGCGCCCCGACAACAGGATGCTGACCAGCACGGGCAGCATCTGCAGCGGCAGCATGAAGACGGTGTTCAGGCCGTAGTTCGACGCGGCGGCGCGGGCGTGGCCCCGCACCACGCGCAGGTCGATGGCCTTGTTCTCCGGGGCTTCGAGCAATCGTCCGCCGCGGGTCTTCCAGATCACCAGCGGCAACGAGACCGCGGTGCCGATCGACCACGCGGCGAAGATGGCCATACCCCCCAGCGAGGGCGCCAACGCCAGCAGCACCAGGACCTTGGTCACGCTGGCCAGCGCGTTGCGCTGGAACTGCAGTGACCCCCCGGTGGCCAGCACCAGGACCGCCTGATCGAGTACGACGGCCACGCTGGTCAGCGCGGTGCCGGTGGCCAGGATGAGCGCCGCCGCCCAGGTACCCCCGACCCCGAGCATGGTGGGCGTGCGGAAGACGTTGGCCGCGACGAGCGCCACCGTGAGCGTCAACACGAAACTGGCGATCCCGGTGACCAGGAGGGCGGTGCGGACCAGCACGCGCCGCTGGCTCTGCGGGGTCTGCGGCAGTTTGCTGATGAGCAGGGTGCCCATCCCGAGGTTGCCGAGGCCACCCAGCAGCGTCTGCAGGGCTACGCCGGCGCCGGCGATCCCGACATCGGGGATGCTGAAGCGCCGAGCGGCGATCGTCCAAAACAGCAGCCCGAGCGCTCCGGTGATGGCGTAGGTGCTGACCAGTGACGCACTGATGCTCAGCAGGCGGCGGAGCTGAGCGGACAGCCAGCGCGACATTCCGCGCGCGGGTGGTTCGTCGCCATCCTGCTGCACGGACTCGCTCCTATCGCCGACCGGAACGTCGGCGGGGGGCGACGCCGGCCGGTTGATTCTCTCCAGAATAGAGCCATCGCCATCTGCGCCACCGGCGTGAGCGCCGATATTGTTTCGGTCCGAAAGCCGCATAGTCACCCCCCCTTTTTGTTCAATAAACTTGCCGCACAACGAATTACGTGAGAACCCGGCCGGAGGTCCGGTACACGCCTTGCCGAACCATTCGCCACGGCGGATGCGCGAACTCCTTTATCCGGGGCACCCAGCCCCGCTCGCCACGTTCGACCAGGGCGATGATCTGACGACCACCGTGCTCGGGCAGCACCTGCAGCCGGGGCAGCAGGAATAGGTCGTCGGCCCAGCCGGACAGCCGCCGCCCGACCACGCAGGCGTTCCGGAAGCCGGCGGAGGCCACGATCCGCGCCTGGCGGGGGGCGGCGTACCCGTTGGGGTAGCAGAACGACCACACCGGGCGTCCGAGCCGGTCCTGCAGCGCCTCCCGGCTGGTGGCCACCTCGACGGCCAGCTCGCGGTCGGTCAACACATCCGTGGGCATGTGCCGGTGGGAGTGACTGCCGATCTCGACCCGGTCCTGGGGCAGCTCCGCCAGCTCCTCCCATGACATCACCCGCCCGGCGTAGTGCACCGGCCCGCCCGGTCCTCCGACGTGCGCGGTGGGCACGTAGAGGGTGGCCCTCGCGTCGTGCCGGACCAACAGGTCCGGCACCAGCGCGAAGTCGTCCCGGCCGTCGTCAAACGTCACGCCGAGCACCTTGGCACCGGGGTCCGCGGCGTGGGCCTGCAGGGCCTGCGTGAGGCCCAACAGCCGCCACCCTGCGGACCGCAACGCCGACCACTGTTCGTCGATCACCTGGCGCGGCACGGTCAACGGGTCGGCGGATGCCACCGAGCCTGCTCCTGCTGTACTCACAGAGTGATACATCAGGATGGGGAGCGCCTGCTGCATGGTCAGCCCACAGCCCCGGGTTTCCGGGACCGGGTGATCTCCAGGTACAGGTCGCTGAGGGCTTGGGCGCAGGTGTCCCAGGTGGGCAGCGTGGCCGGATCCACCAGCGACGGCTGGCCCATGCCCCCCAGGATCGCCTCGGCGATCTGTTCGGGGGAGGATTGCGGGGCCACTCCGCGGACCCACCCCTCGTGCACCAGTTCCCCGATGCCCGCGATGTCCAGACCGACGACGCTGCACCCCAGGCTCAGGGCCTCCATCACGGCCACGGGGTGGGCTTCGTAGTCCGACATCGCCGCGAAGACGTCCGCCTCACACAGTGCGCGGGCCATCCCCTCGCGGTCCTCCGGAGGCAGAGCGGTGATCGAGAGCCGGTCGGCGATGCCGAGCGACTCGGCGAGGGCGCGCAGCTCCGGCTCGTTGCTGCCGGAGTCGCCGCCGCCGTAGATCTGCAACCGCGCCTCCGGCACGCTCTTGATGATGTGCGGCAGCGCTTCGATGACGCGCTGGTGACCCTTGTAGTTCACCAGTCGACCGGAGGACACGATCAGCCCAGGCACCCGGCTGACGGGCTCGCTGAGCTGCGGAAGGCCACCGCCGTTGCGGATGACCCGGACCCGGTCGGTAGCGATTCGCGCCTCCTGTGCGACCAGCTCGGCCTCGAAGTGGCTGACCCCGACGAGGGCATCGGCGGATCCCAGAAGCGGACCGAGCGCTCGCCACTGCAGCGACCGCAGCGCGTTGCGGTGCCCCATGGAGTGGCCACCGGTGTGGAAGGTGGTCAGGTAGGGCAGCTTGGCCGAGCGGGCGGCGGCCATGGTCAGCGGCGGCACCAACGTGTGGATTCCCTGCTGATGCACCAGGTCCCAGCCACCGCGGCGGACCACCCCGGCCACCCCCGGGGCCAGGTAGTAGTCCCGCGAGCTGGGATATCCGGACACTCGAATGGTCGGCACCCCGTCGATGGTTTCGTGCGTGGGCCGGGTGCGACTGATGTCCGTGGTCAGCACGGTGATGTCGAACTCCGGGCGAGCGTGCAGACGCCGGGCGGTCTCGTAAATGTGGGTCTCGATGCCGCCCTGATCCGGCAGGTACTTGTGACCCACCATCAGAACCCTCAACGGCTTCGGCGCCGTGATCTGCTCCGCTGCCCCCCCGGCAGGCGATGCCTCGAACTCGTTCATGTCCCCTCGTTTCTCGGTCACTCTCAGCACGATCTCGGTGATGGTCAGTTGCTGGTGGCGCGGGCCGAAGCGCCCACCGGCGCCGGCCTGGTGGTCAGGTATCCCAGGCCCGCCGCGATCACTCCGGCGAGCAGGACGATGGCCTGCGCGAGCTTGCCGGCGGTGATGAGCCGTATGACGTCCGGGCCGACCGACTTGACGAACGTGGTCTCACTCGACAGTGATCCGGCGCCGAGGCGCGAACTCAGCGTGCGCTTGGAACCCCCCTCGGCATAGCACCGCCGCAGGACATACCCAACCCGCGCCCGCGTCTGCGGCACGTGATGGTGGATTCGGGCGGTCGGCTCCAGCAGGAAGGTCGCCGTGGGGTCCAGCCGGCTGATCCGGATGCACAGGTCGGCCTCCTCCCCGCCTTCGGCGCTGTCACCGCGCCGACCCAGGGCCGGGTCGTACCCTCCGAGCTGCCGCAGCGCCGCAGTCGACATCAGCGCGCAGCCACCGAAGACGTTGCGCACCACCGATCGGGCGGTGGGCAGACCCTCGTGCGAGCAACCGACGGTCCACAGCAGGTGCGGCGGGAACCACGTGGGTGGCGGGCCGTCGTACATCGGCTCGACCCACCCGCCGACGCCGACCGCGCCGGTGGCCCGGCGAGCCTCGTCCAGGCGCTCCAGCCAGGTCGGCTCCGCGACGGCATCGTCGTCCAGGAACGCCACCCAGGCTGTGTTCACGCGCTCGATGCCCGCGTTGCGGGCGATCGAGAGGCCCTGGTTGCGAGGCAACTCCACGAGTTCCTCGTCAACGACGGCCTTGCGAAGAGCCTGCGCCAGTGGCGGGCACCCGTCGACGACGACGACGACTTTCGCCGGTGGACAGGTCTGTTCACGCAGCGACGCCAATGCCGCCTGAATCTGTTCCCACCGCGCGAGATCGTACACACAGACGATGACGCTGATTTCATTGCCAGACAAGATTTCCCCCTGTATGTCATTGTCTCGCACCGAATGGCTCACCGAGGCTGCTTTACCGAATTCACCGCGACGTCGCGTGCGTCACGACTTCCTGCAGATAGCCGGCGGCCGTGCACAGCAGCCCCAGGATCACGGCCAGTCCCCGGCGCGGATCGGAGGAGAACAGCCCCTGCACCACCGCGATCGGCAAGGTGCGTACGACGTACGTCCGCTCGGTGTGCAGAGCCTGCGACTGCGGGGCCAGGTTCATCCGCGCCATCCGCGCCTTACTGCGTCCCTCCCCGAAGCACCGTTTGACGAAGTAGTCGGCGGTGACCCGCTCGGAGGTCACCCGATGGTGGACTCGGGCAGCGGGTTCGTACAGGACGGACATCCCCTGGTGCAGCGTGCCGGCCTTGAGGTACATGGCCGTTTCCTCTGCGCCTAGGGGCACTTTGCCCACGCGGCCCAGCGACGTCGCGAATCCCTCGACGTCTTCGAGCACGTGCTTGCGGACACTCATGTTGGCGCCGATGGCGTTGCGGACCCGGCTGCGCTGCCGAGGCATGCCCGTATACGAACACCCGACCACCCAGTTGAACGCGCTCGGCCACCACGACGGCTGTCCGCCGTCCGGCCAGATCGGGTCGATGTACCCGCCGACTCCCAACACGTCGTCGGCGTAGGCGCCGGCAAGCTCGCGAGACCACGCGGCATCGGCGCAGGCATCATCATCGATGAACGCGACCAGCGGTCCACTGCACAGTCGCCAGCCGGTGTTGCGAGCGCCCGAGAGACCCTTGGCCCCGGCGTTCGGAACCACCCGTAGATCGGGCCACTGCCGGCGACAGATGTGGAGCAACTGCGGGTTGTGGTCGATGACGACAACAATCTCGCCCACCGGGTCCTGCTGCTCGATCAACGATGAGACGCAGGCCAGCAGGTCATCCCAGCGTTCATCGGTGTAGGCGCAGACGACCACGGACAGCGCCTGCGCAGCCTGGCTCACCTCGTCACCCAGCCCAGGTCGATCGGGGGGGCGGCCGATAGCGGCCCCCCATGAAGCACGCTTCCAGCGCGAGGCAATGGGCGCCGACACGACACGTCGAGTACCTCCGAGGCGCGCCCGCCCGGGCACACCAAAGTTCGAAATCGCGGGAGAAGACGCTGACATCATGACCCCCCGCAGAGCAAAACCAACCATGCTGGTCCCCCCGGACAGCACCGATGAACGCCCGGCGCCCCTGCGCACCGGCCGACATACGTGAGCTGACGGCGACAACCACCGTCAGCTCACGCATCGACGCAGAAGTAATGGCGGCCGTCAGCCCGACTGCCCCACAACGGCTGGCTGCTCCTGGCGCCGAGCCCCAGGACGGTCGGCGCGGCGCGGATAGCGGGTGATCATCTTGCGGGCGCCACGCTTCTCGGTGACGATCGTGCGCAGCACGCGCAAGCCATCGGAGACCGCGTTGAGGTTGCTCTCACCGTGCACCCGCAGCTTCTCGACGCTCGGGACCTCGACCACCTTGAGGTCTGCGGCTGCCACCCGGCAGGTCAACAGGGTCTCGATCTCGAATCCGTCGCCCCAGACCTTGCCGTTCTTGCCCACCACCGCGGCGGTGGGGCTCGGCAGGTTGAGGCTCGGCAGGATGTCGGCCCAGAAGGCGTTGTATCCGTAGCAGAGCTCCGTGTATCGGGTACCGAGCATCATGTTGCTCAACACCGTCAACCCCCGGTTACCGGCATTGCGGATCAACGTGAGGTCCTCGCTGCCACCGCCGGCCATCTGGCGGCTTCCCTTGGCGAAGTCCGCACCCTTGATCAGCGCCTCGACGAACACCGGGATCTCGGCCGGGTCGGCCGAGCAGTCCGCGTCGAACATCACGATGATGTCGCCCGTGGCCGCCTGGAACCCGCACACGAGGGCATTCCCCTTGCCCTTGCGTGTCTGGGTGACGACCTTCACATCCGGCAGGATTCGCCGGGCCACTTCCACGGTGTCATCCACGGAGTTGCCGTCCACGAGGATCACCTCGTGCACCTCGGGCAACTGCGGAAGGATGATCTCCAGGTTCCGCGCCTCATTCATTGCGGGCACCACCACCGAAACGAGCGGCGGCGTCAGGCTCCCCCGACGTACATGCATCTGAAACTCTCCCCAATTTCATCAGCAGCTTCGCTGATCTTCTCCCCAGGTCATACGCACGTCTTGGACGTACGATCAACAACGATAGCAGAGGGTCGGGAGTAATCGCACGCAACGATCGCAAGAACCCCATGGTCAACGGCTTGTGGCCGTTGCGGCCCCGCGGCAGCCGCATCGGGGGTGTTGGGGCAGCGCAGGATTCACTTCGACTGCGGGAACCGCGACACCCCTCCGGCAGCCCTTGATGGGGCCCGTGGCGCCTTAGTGTCAGCGGCTTCGAAAAACGTTACACACTGTCTCGCGTTTCGGACTAGCCGCCTTCACGAGAAGAGCCTGCGCCAGGAGAGTGTGAATGTGCGGCAGTCGCACAATGAGCAGTCCGAGCCTGACCGATAGTGCCGGTGGGCGCGGAATTGATGCCCACACCGGCATTCTCGCGCGCGTTCGGCCAGACTATCCAGCCACGTCCTACCGCTCATGCCCGCCTCGTCTACCTGCTCTCTCCAGCCTAGACCGGAAACCACCCATCGCGGCGTCCGAGCCGGGGCGCGCCCCCAGCCGCGCGAAAAGCCCTGGCCCGTCGATCGGCTCCGGCTCACATCCGGCTCAGGGCGGCCCAGCCCGGTGCAAGGCGGTCTCACGGCGGGCCCCGCGCACATGAAGGCCCCGACTCGGCTGTCGAGTCGGGGCCTCGTTGTTGGTGGGCGATACTGGACTTGAACCAGTGACCTCTTCCGTGTCAAGGAAGCGCGCTAGCCAGACTGCGCCAATCGCCCTAGGCCGTACATGTGTTTCGAGGTGGAGACGGGATTTGAACCCGTGTACACGGCTTTGCAGGCCGTTGCCTCGCCTCTCGGCCACTCCACCACTGAGGTCCTCGCCCGTGGGCGTCTGGCCCCGTGGAGAAGGCGTGAGAGCCTCCGAGCGGACAACGAGACTCGAACTCGCGACCCCAACCTTGGCAAGGTTGTGCTCTACCAACTGAGCTATGTCCGCATCCGCCCGACTTCTCCTCCAATGCAGCCCAAGAGAGGTTGCGCCGTGGCGTGCTCGACGACATTAACCGATCCGGCCTGCCATCGTCCAACCGGGCCGGCCCTGCGCTGGACGCCTGGATCACCGCTGCCAACGATGCGCGCAACACCTCGCGCGCGAGGTGTGCGACCGCCCTGCCAGGCAAGCTAATGTCAGGCGACCGGCTGGAGTTGTACCTGGCGGCCGTGGGACCGCCGCCGCGGTCTTCCGGCCCGAGCAGCCTGCGTCGACCGACTCGCCGGCACGACGCGGAAGGACGTGATGGGGGCTATGGAAATCTGGCCGGGCAAGCCGTACCCATTGGGAGCCACCTACGACGGCAGCGGCGTCAACTTCGCGTTGTTCTCCGAGGTCGCCCACAGCGTGGAGCTCTGCCTGCTGGACGATGACGGCACCCAGACAGCGATCGTGCTCACCGAGGTCGACGCCCATGTCTGGCACTGCTACCTCCCCTGGTGCGTACCCGGGCAGCGGTACGGGTTTCGGGTGCACGGTCCGTACGACCCGGCCGCGGGCCATCGCTGCAATCCGAGCAAGTTGCTGCTGGACCCGTACGCGAAGGCGATCGACGGGCAGATCAGCGGGAAGCAGCCCCTGTTCGCCTACTGCTTCGAGTCTCCCGATGAGCTCAACACCGAGGATTCGCGCGACGACACCATGTACAGCGTCGTCATCAACCCCTACTTCGACTGGGCGCACGACCGACCTCCCCGGCACCCCTACCACGCGACCGTGTTGTACGAGGCCCACGTCAAGGGCCTGACCATGACCCATCCGGGGATCCCCGAGGGCATCCGCGGAAGCTACGCCGCCATCGCGCACCCGACGATCATCAAGCATCTCAAGGACCTCGGGGTCACCGCCCTGGAGTTGTTGCCGGTGCACCAGTTCGTGCAGGACAGCCACTTGCAGGAGCAGGGCCTGAGCAACTACTGGGGTTACAACACCATTGGTTTCCTGGCGCCGCACAACGCCTACAGCGCCAACGGCTCCCGGGGCCAGCAGGTGGCGGAGTTCAAGTCGATGGTCAAGGCCCTGCACGAGGCGAACATCGAGGTGATTCTCGACGTCGTCTACAACCACACCGCGGAGGGCAACGAGTTCGGCCCGACGATCTGTTTCCGCGGGATCGACAACGCCGCCTACTACCGGCTCGTCGACGACGACAAACGGCACTACTACGACACCACCGGCACCGGGAACAGCCTGCTCATGCGCAGCCCCCACGTGCTGCAGCTGATCATGGACTCGCTGCGGTACTGGGTGACCGAGATGCACGTCGACGGGTTCCGCTTCGACCTGGCGGCCACGTTGGCTCGGCAGTTCCACGAGGTCGACAAGCTGTCGGCGTTCTTCGACCTGATCCACCAGGACCCCATCATCAGCCAAGTCAAGTTGATCGCCGAACCCTGGGACCTGGGGGACGGCGGCTACCAGGTGGGCAACTTCCCGCCGCTGTGGACCGAGTGGAACGGCAAGTACCGCGACACCGTCCGCGACTACTGGCGGGGCGAGGCCGCCGCGCTCTCGGAGTTCGGCTCGCGGCTGACCGGCTCCTCCGACCTGTACGCCCACTCCGGCCGACGGCCGATCGCCTCCATCAACTTCATCGTGGCCCACGACGGGTTCACCCTGCGCGACCTGGTGTCGTACAACCACAAACGCAACGACGCCAATGGCGAGGGCAACGCCGACGGCGAGAGTCACAACCGGTCCTGGAACTGCGGCTCCCCGCAGGACGACGGACCCACCCAGGACCCGGACGTCAACGCCCTGCGCCTTCGCCAGCAGCGCAACTTCCTCACCACCCTGATGGTCAGCCAGGGCGTCCCGATGCTGGCCCACGGCGACGAGCTCGGCCGCACTCAGCAGGGCAACAACAACGTCTACTGCCAGGACAACGAGCTGTCCTGGATCGACTGGGACTTGGGGCGCGATCAGCAGCAACTGTTGGCGTTCACCGCCCACGTGGTCAGACTCCGCCAGGAACACCCGGTCTTCCGGCGACGGCGGTTCTTCGCCGGCAGCGCCGACCATGGCGGGGCCAGCGACCTGCATGACATCGTCTGGCTGCGGGTCGACGGTTCCGAGATGGCCGAACAGGACTGGCAGACCGGCTACGCCCGCACGCTCGCGGTCTACCTCAACGGCCAAGCCATCCAGGATCCGGACGAACGCGGCCAACGGGTCAGTGACGACGACTTCATCTTGATGTTCAACGCCCACAGCGAGCCGGTGGACTTCCGGATCCCCGCGGAGATCGGGGACGTCCTGTGGCGCGAGGTGGTCAACACCGACCTGCCCACCGGGATCCCCGACGACGTGGCTCCTCACGCGTGCGGCGGTGAGGTGGCCGTCGCCGGACGGTCGGTGATCATCCTGCAGAGCACACCGGCACCGGAACCGGACGAAGACGACGTACACGACCATGTCGAGGCACGGCGACCGGTTGCCGAGCGGGCTTCGGCACGGCCCGAGGTGCGCACGGCCAATCCGGTCGCGGACACCGCCCCCGCTACCCCGACCGATCCGGACAAGCCGAAGAGATCCGCCCGTACGCCGGCCGGTTCCGCCCCGAGGTAGCCGCGACGGGAGCCTGTGTCCGGGGGCCTCAGCTCTCGGCCAGCCGGCGCCGCTCCTCCTGGACGTCGAAGGTCGCCGCGGGCCATTGCGGGTTGAGTTCGCGCAGGGTCTCCAGCAGGAGTTCCGCCACGGCCAGGTGGGCGTACCACTTGCGATCCGCGGGGACGACGTACCAGGGCGCGTGCCCGGTGGAGGTCTTGTCGAGCACGGCCTGGTAGGCCTGCTGGTAGTCATCCCAGCGGGCGCGCTCGTCGATGTCGCCCGGGTTGTACTTCCAGTGCTTGTCCGGGCGCGCCAACCGTTCGCCCAGCCGCCGGCCCTGCTCCTCGCGGGAGATGTGCAGCATGACCTTGATGATCGTGGTGCCCTTGCCGACAGTCGTCTTCTCGAACGCGTTGATCTGGCCGTAGCGCCGTGACCAGGTGGCGGCCGGCACCAGGTTCTTCACCCGCACGATCAGCACGTCCTCGTACTGCGAACGGTCGAACACCATGATCGTTCCGGGCTCCGGCAGCGCGTTGCGGATCCGCCACAGGAACGGATGCGCCCGCTCCTGGGGCGTGGGAGCCTTGAAGGCGGTGATGTCGACGCCCTGGGGGTCCAGCAGACCGACGACGTGACGCATCACGCCGCCCTTGCCGGAGGTGTCCATGCCCTGGATGACCAGGAGGACGCTGCGGTTGCTGCCGTTCTTGGCCTCGGCGTACAAACGTTCCTGCAGGTCAGCCAGCTCCGGGCCGACATCCGCGGTCCGTTCGTCCGCCTCGTCGTGATCACCATCGAACCCGGGGGTAGCGGCGGGATCCAACGCGGCCAGCTCGAAATCCGGACCGACGGCCAGGAGTTCCCGCATCGAGGTGCCACTGCGACCCGCGGCGCGCGGGGAGGCCGGCGTGGGTTCGACCGCAGCGGGAGCGGCCAGGGCCACGACGTGGTCGGATCGGTGCTTCTTGCCCGACTTGACGGCCTTCTCGGAGATGGCGGCCTTCGTGGCCTTCTTAGGCTTCTCGGCCTTCTTAGGCTTCTCGGGCTTGTTCGCTTTCGCAGTCTTGCCCGCTTTAGGCCTCTTGGGGTCCTTCTCGGCTTTGCCGCCCTTGCGCTTGGTGGGCGCCTTCTGGTCCTGCACAGACCTCGTCATCTGGTTATGTTTGCAGACCAGCGGCCTAATGTGCGAGACCCCCGCCACAACGATCTGTCCCGGTGCTCCCCGACACCCCTCGCGCCGCATCTCGGCTCAGGACAGGAAGTCGGCGACCGCCGCCTCCCACCGCGCCGGATCGGTATTCCACTCCTGGGTATGGCGCGCCGTGATCCACCGCTCCCACCGGACGAGATCCGGTCGGGCTCGGGACAACGCCAGCGCCGGATCGCCGGGCACCAGGTCGTCACCGTCGGAGTGCATGATCAGCAGCGGGTGGCGAAGCTCCGCAGCACGGACCTCCCAATTGGTCCGGGCCACGTCCAGCGGCTGGTGCACCCCGACGAGCCGCCGAGCCCAGCGCCGCCCGATCAGATCGGTCACCGATCGGGCCACCAGCGGCGGGAGCCCCAGCACCTCGGCCTGATGGCGGATGACGTGCCCCCAGTCCACGACAGGGCTGTCCAGGACAACCGCGCTCACCGCGTCCGCCAGGCCGGAGCAATCCAACATCTGCAACGCCGCGGCGCCGCCCATCGACCAGCCCACCAGCACCACGTCATCGGCCCCGTGAGCCAGGGCATGGCGCACACAGGCCTCGACGTCCCGCCATTCCGACAGCCCCAGGTTGTACCGCCCATCCGGACTAGGCGGTGCCCCCACATCGTTGCGGTACGACGGAATCACGCACGTCATCCCCAGCCGTCTCAGCACGGGGACGGCGCGCAGACACTCGGGGCGCTCGCCGCCGCGACCGTGGATCAGCACCGCCCACCGATCGCGACCGCCGACGGATCCGTCCGGCTCGATCAGCCATACCGGCAGGTCCCCGACGTCGGATCGCACCACGATGTCCTGGTAGTCCACACCCAGGTCGGCGCGCGGGTCGCGGGCGTAGTACCACCCGTTCCAGCGGGCCGGGCCCGGCTGCGGCGTACCCGCATCGATTCGCTCCAGAACCCGCCGGACGCTCGTGGAGGACGCATCCAACACCTCGCCCACCCGCAGGTGCCCGCCCGGGAACCACAGCCCGTATCGGCCCGGGCGCACGCTGTCGGGGGTCACCGAGAGGGTGATCCACTCCTGGCCGATATGACGGATCCGCACGTCGTCGACGTGGTCACGATCAGGAAGCAGCAACAAGCGCGCCAGATACGACAAGAAGCCCGCGGTGCCGACCGCGGATGCCGTGAGCAACGCCCCGGTGAGCCCACCCGCGAGCAGCATGCGACGCCGTACCGGGGCCGAAGCCAACTCGGTGACCGGCGGTTTCGACAGGTCGGGCACCCCTCCAGTGTCCCCCGCGTGGTGTCCCCCAGCGGCCAGCTGGAGAATACCGGCATGCCTCCGCTCGCCGAGCTCCCCCTGGAGCTGCCCATCGCACCGATGCTCGCCAAGGCGGTCACCACGATCCCTGCCGCCGATTCCGTGCCGGGCGGTCTTGCGTACGAACCGAAGTGGGACGGCTTCCGCGCGATCGTGCTGCGAGGCGGCGACGATATCGAGCTGTGCAGCCGGGGCGGGAAGTCGCTCAATCGTTACTTTCCCGAGGTGATCCAGGCGCTGGCCCGGCTGCTTCCCCCGGTCTGCGCCCTGGACGGCGAGATCGTCGTCCGCAGCGGTCCCCCCGGCGCTCAGCGGCTCGATTGGGACGCCCTCAGCCAGCGCATCCATCCCGCCGACTCCCGGGTGCAGCTGCTGGCGCAGCAGACCCCGGCCGAGTTCATCGCGTTCGACCTGCTCGCGATCGGCGGTGAGGACCTCACGGGTGCTCCGCTGCAGGTACGCCGGCAACGCCTCGAGCTCGCGCTGGCCCACCTGAGGCTGGAGGACCCGGTGCACGTGAGCGCCCTCACCCAGGACGCCGAGCTGGCCGGGCAGTGGTTCGACCGTTTCGAAGGTGCCGGGCTGGACGGGGTGATCGCCAAACCCTGGGCCGGGCCCTACACCCCGGGCAAGCGGACCCTGCTGAAGATCAAACACCGCAGAACCGCGGACGCCGTGGTGACCGGCTACCGGGTTCACACGTCCGGACAGGGAGTCGGGTCCCTGCTGCTGGGGGTGTACGCCGACAACGGTCACCTCATGAACGTGGGCGGGATCGCGGCCTTCACCCAGGTACGACGTCGGGAGCTGATCGAGGAGCTGGCACCGCTGGTGGTCCGCGACGAGGCGGGGCAGGCGCTGCACGCCGAAACCGACCGGTCCCGGTTCTCCGCCAACAAGGACGTCAGCTATGTCCCGTTGCGCCCCGAGCGGGTGGTCGAGGTGGCCTTCGACCAGCTGGAGGGGTACCGCTTCCGGCACGCGGTGACCTTCCTGCGCTGGCGCCCCGACAAGGACCCCACGGAGTGCCGCTACGACCAGATCGACCGGGCGACGGCGTACGACCTGGCCAAGGTGCTGCACACCGGCTGACTGCCGCCAGCGCCCCGTTCGTGAGAAGAGTGCAGGCGCCGCACCGCAGGCTCTGCACTCTTCGACGCCGGTCATGGCGCCGCCTGTCGGGCCCTCGTTGACAGTGAGTAACGCTTTCGGCACTACTGCGGAGGGAGGGCTACGACGCCTTCCCAGATGTCGTATGGGTCACACCTTTCCCCCGTCTTGGCGAGCCCAATCCGGTCCAGGACGTTCTGTGACTGCTGGTTTCGCGGATCAACGTGAGCTCGGATCACGACGAACTCGGTGGAATACTCGACTGCCAGCCGGCGGGTCATCTCATCCAGGGCCGCTATCGCGTGGCCGCGACCTCGAAGGTGCTGTGCCACCCCCAGCACGGCCGTGAATACGGTCAGGTTGTCGGGAGGGTCCAGGTCGACTTCATAGCTCAACACGACGGCGAGCGTCGCCCCCATTCGACCCAGGAGAAGGTGCTGACCTTGGGAGTCTGCGCACCTTCAAGCCACGAATCGCGGCCTGCGCTTCGAACTCCCATGGTCGGGGATGGGTCTTGCGGCCCAGAACGAATTCTCGGGTCGCAGGATCCGTGCAAACGAAGTTCTGCAGGTCTGACGTGTCAGCCTTGCTGGCGTCCGACCACGTGAGGACGGGTATCTGATGATGCGAGGTCACCGGGTCTAGCTGGTCTAGCTGGCCCGGCGGCGCGCTTCCTCGAGCAGTCGCCGGGTTCGGGCACGCGAATCCGCGGTGTGGATTCCTCGGCTGCCGGCCACCATGGACCGCTTGAACGACTTCACGTCGACACGGGACTCGTCACTACGAGCAGGAAACATCGCCGCGCGCGCGATAGAGCTGATCGTCATGGCGGCCTCCTTCCACGTGTGCCACCCCAGCGTTGCACACTAGAGCGCTCGCGACTGCGCGTTGAGACGTAACACTCACATGTCATCTGTGACGGCGATTCGGTCCACGCTGTACGTCGTCACTATCGGCGTACGAAGTCGTGATGTTAGCCGAGGTTGCTTCCGTCAGGCAATCGCCGCTGGTCAACGTTCGTACGCGCCTATCACTGGATACGGCAACGTAACTGGCAGGTCCAGCAGCATCCCGCGGTCATTGAAGCTAGCCCACCTTCCTGCGCTGGCGCCCCGACAAAGACCCCACGGAGTGCCGCTACGACCAGATCGACCGGGCGACGGCGTACGACCTGGCCAAGGTGCTGCACACCGGCTGACTGCCGCCAGCGACCCGTTCACCGGCCTCACGAGCGTTCACTCCTTGCGGTTGCCCTCCTCGTCCCAGTTGGCGGCGTTCTTCTTGCTCGGCTGCACCCGCGGTGGCTCGCCCGGCATCTTCGGGAAATCGGGCGGGAAGTTCAGTTCCCCCAGCCCGCGTTCGCAGTCCGCCTCCCACAAGCCCAACGCCTGATCGATCCGCCCCACGGCGCCGTCCATCCCAGCCCACGCGTCGCCGTGCTCGGCAACCAGCGCCGGCACGGTGCGGACCGTGAAATCCTGCGGGCTCACACCGGCCAGGTCCGGCCAAGCCACCGGGAAGGAGACGGGCGCTCCGGGCCGGGCGCGCGGGCTGTACGCCGAGGCGATGGTCCGGTCCCGGTTGGCCTGGTTGAAGTCGACGAACACCCGGGCGCCGCGTTCCTCCTTCCACCACGCCGTGGTCACCAGCTCGGGATCACGACGTTCCAGCTCACGGGCGATGCCGATGACGGCGTGCCGGACGTCGCCGAACTCGTGGGTGGGTGCGATCCGGCTGTAGACGTGCACCCCGCGGTGTCCGGAGGTCTTGGCCCACCCGGTCAACCCCAGCTCGGACAACAGGTCGCGCAGCAGGTGCGCCGCCGCAACAGCGTCGGCGAAACCCCGGCCCGGCTGCGGGTCGAGGTCGATGCGCAACTCGTCCACGTGATCGTTGTCGGCGGTACGCACCGGCCACGGGTGAAAAGTGACCGTGCTCATCTGGACCGCCCACACCGCCGCGCCGATCTCGTCGATGACCAGCTGCGGGTGCCGCCGCCCTGACGGGTACGTGCAGGTGGTCGTGTGGATCCACGCGGGCGTGCCCTTGGGGGGGTTCTTGGAGTAGAACTCCTCCCCATCCACCCCGCCACGGAACCGCTGCAGTGTGGTGGGCCGGTCCCCCACGGCCCGCAGGAACGGCTCGGCGACGTCGAGGAGATACTGCGCCAACTCGCGTTTGGTCACGGCTTCGTCCTGCTCGGTGCCCGGCCAGACCGGCGCATCGGGGTTGGTCAGCCGGATCTCGCGTTCGCTGCCCGAAGGACCCGGGACCCTCACGTGCACCGCGGTGGAGGCCATGGCGCCCACCCTATGGGGTGCCGTGCGGGGCCTTCCTGCTGACCGGGACCAGGCGGGACAGCGGCGGGGACCCGGCGGGAACGCGATGGCACCAGCCGGTGTTGCCCTGACATGACCCCGGACAAGACGCCCAGAGTTGCCCCGCGCGACGCCGCGCGACGAAGCTACCCCGTGCAGCGAACCGAGGAGCAGTGGCGTGACCTGCTGACCCCCGCCGAGTACCAGGTCCTGCGCCAAGGAGGGACCGAGGCCCCCCACGTGGGCCGCTACACCGAGACCTCGCAGCCTGGTACGTATGCCTGCCGCGCCTGCGGTGTCGAGCTGTTCTCCAGCGACACCAAGTTCGCCAGCCACTGCGGCTGGCCGTCGTTCTTCCGGCCCGCCGACGGTGCCGTGGAGTACGTCGAGGACAACTCGCTGTTCATGCGTCGTACCGAAGTCCGTTGTGCCAGTTGCGGATCACATCTGGGTCACGTTTTCGAGGGCGAGGGCTACCCCACCCCGACCGATCAGCGGTACTGCATCAACTCGATCTGCCTGACCCTGGACACCGACGACCGGGAGGATCCCCCCAGCTGAGCCGTGCCACCAGGGCGTCCACGAACGACTCAGCTCCGGCCGACCGTGACCGATCGGAGAGCGAGGTCGCCGACCACACCGGGGGGGGTTTGCAGATGCTGACAAGGGAGCTTTTTGCCGACGCGCTGCAGCAGGCCGCGACCGCAGGCTCGGTGGTGCACGACCGCGCGCATGCCGAGCTGGTCGCAGAGCTGTGCTTGCGGCTCTTTGAAACCCAATCCGACGTCGCTGCCGAGATCCAGCGCACCGGAGGCGGCCGGCCCACCGCCGAGTCGAACACGGCGGCGAGTGCGGTCGACGTACCCGACATTCGCGTCTACGACAGCGCCGAGCACGCCCAGGCCCGTCGCGGCGGGCCGGCAGCGATTCCTCTGACGAGTGCGGCGCTCAGCCGGATGGTCCGAGCCCGGCGTCAAGCCCCCGGGGATGCCGCCTGAACAGGTGCTTCACGGCAGCTGCATGGCCAGTTCCTCGATGCTCACCCGACGACCCGTGTAGAAAGGGATCTCCTCGCGCACGTGACGCCGAGCCCGAGACCCCCGCAACTCGCGCATCAGATCCAGGATGCGATGCAGCTCATCGGCCTCGAAGGCCAGCACCCATTCGTAGTCGCCGAGCGCGAACGAAGCGATGGTGTTGGCCCGGACGTCGGGGAACTCGCGCGCCATCCGGCCGTGTTCGGCGAGCAGTTCGCGTCGTTCGGTGTCCGGGAGCAGATACCACTCGTACGAGCGCACGAAGGGGTACACGCACAGGTACCGCTTGGGCTCCTCACCAGCCATGAACGCGGGGATGTGTCCCTTGTTGAACTCCGCAGGCCGGTGCAGCGCGGCCGCCGACCACACCGGGGTAACATGCCGCCCGAAGCCGCTGCGCCGCATCCTGTGGTACGCCGCCTGCAGCGCCTTGATGCTCTCGGCGTGCCACCAGACCATCATGTCCGCGTCCGCGCGCAGCCCCGCGACGTCGTACACCCCACGGGTGACCACCTCACCGCCGTCGGGGAACAGCGAACGCAGCTCGCGGACCAGCTGATCGCGATGCAGCTGATCTTGCGGCAGCGGGCTGGAGACGCGGAACACCGACCACATCGCGTACCGGATGGTGTCGTTGATCTCACGAATCTGCCGGGCCGTCGGTCGGGGTGTGCTGGTCATGGCGCACATTCTCGCCTATGGACGCTGCTAACTCCGCGTCGCTGTCCAGGGGCGAACGGTGCTGCGCCGAGCCGGGTGCCCGGCGAGCTTCCAGCCATCGCATCACCGGGGTGGCGCTCACGCCGTGGATGAGCACCGACGCGACGATCGTGAACGCAACGGTCGACCACAGCACCGGGCCGTACTCATCGAATGATCCGGTGTTGAGGGCGTACGCCAAATAGAACACCGAACCGATGCCCCGAACGCCGAAAAAGCTCACCGCGAGTCGCTCGTGGGAGGTCAAGGCGTGATCGCCGGGATCGCGGTCGTCATCGCGGTCGGCTTGGCCCCCACGCGCGAGGCTCAGCCAGCCGACAAGCGGTCGGATCACCAGCAGCAAGGTCAGTCCCACGGCGACCCCCGGCCAACTCAATGAGGACAGGAGGCCGTCGCTGAGGGCCACGCCCAACAGGAGAAGCAGCATCATGGTGCACAGCAGTTCCAGGCGCTCGATGGTGCTGTGCATGTACTCGTGGTAACCGTGGTGCCGCTCCGAGCTGCGCAACGCGATGCCCGCCACGAAGACCGCCAGGAATCCCCAGCCATGCACGAGCTCGGCCAACCCGTACGACACCAGGATGACGGCCAGGGCCAGCAGCGGCTCACCACGATCGGCGAGGCGGAATTGGTGGACCGAGCTGCGGAAGGCGATCTGCCCCAGTCCCCAGCCGACCAGCAGCCCGACGAGCACTCCGATCACAATCTTGCCGACGACCTCCCAGGCCACCCAGCCGACCACCCATTCCGTCAACGGCGCCCCGGCGGCCATGATGATCGCCGCCTTGACGAACGGGAACGCCAAGGCATCGTTGAAGCCGGCCTCGCTGGTCAGGGCGAACCGGACCTCGTCGTCTTCGTCGACGTGTTCACCCTGGTCGGTGGTCGGCCCCTCCACCTGTACGTCGGCCGCCAGCACTGGGTCAGTCGGTGACAGCACCGCTCCCAGCAGGAGGGCGACCGCCGGTGGCACACCCATCAGCCACCAGGCCAACAACGCCGTCGCGCCGATACCCAACGGCATCGCGATGCCCAGCAGCCGCCAGGTCGCCCACCAGGCCCGCAGCGTGGCCCGATCCCGTAGCCGCAGCGGCCGATCCAGCGCCAGTGCGACGCCCATCAGCGCCACGAGCACGGTGAACTCCGCCAGGTGGGCGGTCAACGTGCCGTGCTCCAACGGCGACAGAGTGACGCCACCCCCGAAGGGGATGAAGCCGATACCGATGCCCATCACGACCAGGACGATGGGGGCGGACAGAGCCACCCGGGTCAGCAGCGTCGGCACGATGACGGCCACCAGGAGTGCGATTCCGCCGATCAGGTAGCCCGCAGCTGCGCTCACGCCGATCAGCTTGTCAGAACATCGATGGTGCTGCCCGCCAGGGCCAGGGTGGCGGCCGTCCCTCCCGAGGTGGCGACCGCCGTACCGGGACCATCCAGGCTCGCGGCCGTACCCGCCCGAACCCATCTCCCACTGCCACA
Organism: Austwickia sp.; assembly: GCA_016711265.1. GTDB lineage: Bacteria > Actinomycetota > Actinomycetes > Actinomycetales > Dermatophilaceae > JADJTI01. The sequence goes on from JADJTI010000001.1 coordinate 673,652, forward strand.
CCCACCAAGCTTCGTGGGTCTGAACGAGGAACGTGGGTCCCGGCGAGCAACGTGGGTCCCGGCGAGGAACGTGGGTCCCGCCTCCCGCTGGACCACCGCAACCAGGGAGCTCGGCCCGTACCCGCCCGAGGTGGCGACCGCCGGGACCAGGGTGAGCGTCGCGTTAGGTTTCTCAGCGTGGCCCCTTCACCGACCCCACCGACGGCCGGCGCGCGACGTACTGCGACGCTGGCCCGGCTGTCACCTGGCCAGCAGCTGCGCGCCGGGCGACTTCCGCGCCGGCTGGGGCAATTGATGGTCGGGCTGACCCTGTACGGGGTCTCGATGGCCATGCTCATCCGCAGCACCCTTGGCCTGGACCCGTGGGACGTCCTGCACGTGGGGCTCGCCGGACACCTGGGTTGGTCGATCGGCGTCACCACCATCGCGGTGGGCGCGTTCGTCCTCCTCGGCTGGATCCCGCTGCGCCAATGGCCGGGCCTAGGCACCGTGGCCAACACCATCTGGATCGGGGTGGCCACCGACGCCGCCCTGGCGGTCATCCCGGTCACCGATCAGCTCCCGGTGCGCTGGGCGCTCCTGCTCACCGGGATCGTGGGTAACGGACTGGCGAGCGCCCTGTACATCGGCAGCCAGCTCGGCCCCGGGCCGCGCGACGGCCTGATGACCGGCCTGCACCACCGCACCGGCGTCAGTATCCGCGTGGTGCGCACCGCCCTGGAACTGACCGTGCTGGGCATCGGCTGGTGGCTGGGAGGCACGGTGGGCGTGGGCACGGTGATGTACGCCGTGGGCATCGGGCCGCTCCTGCACGCGTTCCTGCCCCGATGCATCGTAGCGCTCGAGGCGCCGGGCACCACCGAAGGCGGCACCACCGAAGGCGGCACCACCGAAGGCGGCCTCAACCCAGCGACTTCACCAACTCCACCACGCGAGTGAGCACGTCGGGATCCGTGGTGGGGAGCACGCCATGCCCGAGATTCAGAATGTGGCCGCGTGCGGCGCGTCCCTCGGCCACGATCGAGCACACCCGCTCCTCGATCACCTCCCACGGCGCGAACAGCAGCGCGGGGTCGAGGTTGCCCTGCACGGCGTACGCATCCCCCACCCGGGCGATCGCGTCGCCGAGCTGGACCCGGTAGTCCACGCCCACCACCTCGGCACCGGCCTGCGCCATCGAGGACAACAGTTCCCCGGTGCCCACCCCGAAGTGGATCCGGGGTACGCCGGCACCGGCGACCGCGGCCAGGGCGGCCGCCGAGTGCGGCCGGACGAGGCGCTCGTAGTCCGCTCGCTGGACGGCGCCCACCCAGGAGTCGAAGAGTTGTACGGCGGAGGCGCCAGCGGTCACCTGGACGCGCAGGAACTCCCCGGAGATCTGCGCGAGTCGGGCACAGAGGGCGTGCCAGAGCTCCGGATCGCCATGCATCAACGCCTTGGTACGTTCATGGTTCTTGCTCGGCCCGCCCTCGACCAGGTACGACGCGAGGGTGAACGGCGCGCCCGCGAAACCGATCAACGGGGTCGGCCCGAGCTCACCCACCAGCAACCGGACCGACTCGGTGATGTCCGGCACCATGTCTGCGGTGAGTTCGGGGATGGCATCCAGGTCGCGCTGACGCCGGACCGGCGCGGCGATCACCGGCCCCACTCCGGGGACGATGTCCACGTCCACCCCGACGGCCGCCAGCGGGACCACGATGTCGCTGAAGAAGATGGCCGCGTCGACGCCGTGTCGCCGAACCGGCTGCAGGGTGATCTCGGTGACCAGGTCTGGGCGCCGACACGAGGCCAGCATCGGGATGCCCTCACGGACCGCGCGGTATTCGGGCAGGGAACGCCCGGCCTGACGCATGAACCAGACCGGCGGACGACTGCCCGGCTGCCCGGTGGCCGCCCGCACGAGCAGGCTGTCGCGCGGGTGTTCAGGACGGTCGGGAGTGGGGATCGCTGGCGTCACCGGTGCATCGTGTCACGGTGCGCGGCGTGGTGCCCTGGCCTCGACAGACCCTCGGCCATACAGTGCGGAGGTGACCAGCCGGGGTGTACGCGCCGGCCACGCCCCGGGGTTCGACCGGGCCGTGGCGGGCCTGATCGACGTCGACCGGCGGCCGGAGGTCACGCTGGCGGAGATCCCGGCCCCCCAGCGGGTGGCACCGTTCGCGGTCGCGTTGTCCGCGGATGTCGAAGCCAGCTATCCCCTCACCTCCTCGCTGCAGGGCCAGGCCGCAGACGAGCCGGCCGACGATGATGAGCCGCTGGCAGCGGGACGATTCGTCGTGCTCCACGATCCTGGCGCACCCTCGGCGTGGGACGGCACCTGGCGGGTGGTGACTTTTGCGCGAGCACGGCTGGAGCCGGAGCTGGCGGCGGACCCCATGCTCGGGTCGGTTGGTTGGTCGTGGCTGACGGACGCGTTGACCGACGCGGGGGTGGTGCACCACGCCCTCGGGGGCACGGTCACCCGAGTGGTCTCCGACGGCTTCGGCACCATGGACGACCAGGGCAGCACCGTTGACCTGGAGGTTCGCGCCTCCTGGACACCGACTGGGGACGATCTGCCGGCCCAGCTCGGCACCTGGCTGGAAGCTGCTGTGCACGCTGGCCGGGCTGCCGCCGCTGCCCGAGGGGTCCGGCCGCTGCGACCCCACCGCAGCTGATCGACACACAGACAAGGCGCCTGGTCAACGGGGGTTGTAGCCTAACCCTGATGAATTCTGTCAACCAAACCGCGTCTGGGGCGCCGGAGGCGTCGGCCGAACGAGCGGACGGCGAAACCGCGGAGACCCCGCCCACCGTGGTGTATCCCGTTCTCAACATGCCCGCGGGCGGGGTGCCGGACGTGGTGGAGGACGAGCGGCGGCTGCTCACGGCGGCGGCCGCCTTGGCCGCGGGAACCGGGCCGATGGCCGTCGACGCCGAGCGCGCCTCCGGGTATCGGTATGGTCAGCGCGCCTACCTGGTCCAGATCCGCCGGGAGGGCGCCGGGACGTGGCTCATCGATCCGATGGCCTGCCCGGACCTGAGCCCCATCGGCCGCGCCACGCACGACGTCGAGTGGATCCTGCACGCCGCCACCCAGGACCTGCCCTGCCTGGCGGAGGTGGGCATGGCGCCGACCGTACTGTTCGACACCGAGCTGGGGGCTCGACTGGCCGGGCTCGCCCGGGTGGGGCTGTCGGCCGTGGCCGAGCATTACCTGGGCATGTCGCTGGCCAAGGAGCACTCGGCGGTCGACTGGTCCTCCCGACCACTGCCGGAGCCCTGGCTGCGGTATGCCGCGCTCGACGTGGAGATCCTCGCGGCCCTGCGCGACGCCATGCACGCCGATCTCGTCAGCCAGGGCAAGCAGGAGTGGGCTCGCCAGGAGTTCGCGGCCCTGGTCGACTTCACCAAACCGGCCGCCCGCCCCGACCCGTGGCGGCGCACCTCGGGTATCCACCGGGTCCGCAACCGTCGTACCCTCGCGATCGTCCGGGAGCTGTGGTACCTGCGCGACGATGTGGCCCGGACCCGCGACATCTCCCCCGGCCGGGTGATCCCGGACGCGATGCTGCTCGAGGTGGCGGTCGCCGCCCCCAGCTCCGCCGACGAGCTCGCCAAAGTCACCCACAACAAGGCGGTACGCCGGTACAGCTCGCCCATCCTGGACGCCGTACGACGGGCCGTGAGTCTGCCGGAGTCGGCCTGGCCGGTGGCGAGCCTGCCGGGGGACGGCCCCCCGCCGGCGAGGGTGTGGGCCGACCGGGACCCGGTCGCCGCCCAGCGCCTGCAGTCCGCGCGGACTGCCCTGGGGGAGTTCGCCGCCGAACACCACCTGCCCGTGGAGAACCTGCTCTCCCCCGACACCTTGCGCCGGGTGCTCTGGGAGCCCCCCGCAGCCACCGTGGACGAGGTCGGCGCGGAGCTGGCGGCACGGGGGGCCCGATCCTGGCAAATTGACGTCACGGCTCCGGTCATCGCGGCCATCCTGCAGGGCGATAATCGAGTACCCGCCGGTACTGACCGCGTGACGTGAGCGCGTGACCCGGATTACCCACACGTTCGGTTACCGATCAGTAATATCGGGGGTATCCACCCGCCGAGCGGCATCCGTCCCGGGGTGCCCGGAACGCCCAGGAGGCGTGCAGTGTCTCGAGTCCGCCAAGAAGTCGTCTTCGTCGACGGTGTCCGTACACCGTTCGGCAAGTCGGGGGAGAAGGGCATGTACGCCCAGACCCGCGCCGACGACCTGGTCATCGCCTGTGTCCGCGAACTCCTGCGGCGCAACCCCGAACTCCCGCCCGAGCGGGTCGAAGATGTCGCCATCGCCGCGACCACCCAGATCGGCGACCAGGGCCTGACCCTGGGCCGGCTGGTCGCTCTCCTGTCCGGGCTGCCCAACACCGTCCCCGGCTACTCGGTGGACCGGATGTGCGCCGGCGCGCTCACCTCCGTGGCCACCATCGCCGGCCAGATCGGCTTCGGCCAGATCGACGTGGCCATCGCCGGCGGCGTCGAGCACATGGGCCGGCACCCGATGGGCGAGGGCGTCGACCCCAACCCGCGGATCATCGCCGAGAAGCTCGTGGACCCCTCCGCCCTCGTCATGGGCGCGACCGCGGAGAACCTGTCCGACCGCTACCCGCAGCTGACGAAGGAGCGCTCGGACGCCTACGCGGTGAACAGCCAGGCCAAGCTGGCCCAGGCGTACGCCGACAACAAGATCCAGCCGGACCTGGTCCCGGTCGCCACCCGGCATGCCGACCTCGGCTGGGGATTGGCCACCACGGACGAACCGCCGCGACCCGGGGTCACCATGGAGGACCTGGCCGGTCTCAAGACCCCGTTCCGGGACCACGGCAAGGTCACGCCGGGCAACGCCGCCGGGCTCAACGACGGGGCCACGGCCTGCATCCTGGCCTCGGAGAAGGCCGCCAAGGAACTCGGCCTGGCGACCAAGATGCGCCTGGTCAGCTTCGGTTTCGTCGGTCTGGAACCGGAGTACATGGGCTACGGCCCGGTGCCCGCTGCCGAGAAGGCGCTCAAGCTGGCCGACCTGAGCATCGACGACATCGGGCTGTTCGAGCTCAACGAGGCGTTCGCCGTCCAGGTCGTCGCCTTCCTCGATCACTTCGGCATCCCCGATGACTCCCCCAAGGTGAACCTGTACGGCGGCGCCATCGCCGTCGGTCACCCGCTGGCCTCCTCCGGCGTTCGGCTGTGCAACCAGTTGGCCCGGCAGTTCGAGGATCACCCGGAGGTCCGCTACGGCATGGTCGCCATGTGCATCGGCATCGGCATGGGCGCCGCGATCATCTGGGAGAACCCGCACCACGCCGACTACGCCCCCACCGCGGACTGACCGCACCGATCAGGAACTGGAGTGAACACCGCGATGGATTTCAGCCAGATCTTCCCCAAAGAGGTCGTCACCAAGGCCCTCGCCCGGGACGTCGAACTACCCGACGGCGCCGGCACGATGGCCTTGATCACCCTCGACAACGGCTTTGACCACACCAAGCCCAACACCTTCGGGCCCGCCTCGCTGCAGAGCCTGAGCCAGGCCCTGGACCGGTGTAAGGAGCGTGCCGCCGCCGGCGAGATCGTTGCCGTCGGGCTCACCGGCAAGCCGTTCATCTTCGCCGTCGGGGCCGACCTGACCGGCGTACCGGCCGTCAGCAAGCGCGAGCAGGCCGTGGCCATCGCCCAACTCGGCCACGAGACTTTCGGCAAGTTGTCCACGCTGGGGGTACCCTCGTTCGCGTTCGTCAACGGCGCCGCTCTCGGTGGTGGCGTCGAGGCCGCATTGGCCTGCGACTACCGCGTGGTGTCCTCCGCGGTGCCGGCGATCGCGCTGCCCGAGTGCTTCCTCGGGCTGGTTCCCGGCTGGGGCGGCTGCTGGCTCGTGCCGAACCTGATCGGCATCGAGAACGCCCTCAAGGTCGTCATCGAGAACCCGCTGGCCATGAACAAGATGCTGAACGGGCCCTCGGCGTACAAGCTGGGCATGTTCGACGCGATGTTCGACGGCGCCGAGTTCCTGATGGAGTCGCTGCGCTGGGCCGGCGGCGTGGTCAAGGGCGAGGTCACCGTCGAGCGCCCCGAAGTCAACCGCGACGAAGCCGCCTGGAACGGCGCGATCAAGGCCGCGACCAAAGCCGTGCACGTCAAGACCGGTGGCTACTCCCCCGCGCCGTACCGCGCGCTCAAGCTGCTGGCGGCGGCCCGCACGAACACCCGCGAGGAAGGCTTCGCTCTGGAGGACGAGGCCCTGGCCGACCTGCTCATGGGCGATGAACTGCGTGCGGGGCTGTACGCGTTCGACCTCACCCAGAAGCGGGCCAAGCGGCCCGCGGGCGCGCCCGACAAATCCCTGGCCCGCAAGGTGACCAAGGTCGGGATCGTCGGTGCCGGCCTGATGGCCAGCCAGATGGCGTTGCTGTTCATCCGGCGGATGGGCATCCCGGTGGTCATGACCGACCTCGATCAGGCTCGTGTCGACAAGGGCGTGGGGTACGTGCACGCCGAGATCGACAAGGCGCTGGAGAAGGGCCGGATGAGCCCCGAGAAGGCGAACCGCTACAAGGCTCTGATCAGCGGCTCCACCACCAAGGACGGCTTCGCGGACGCCCAGTTCGTGATCGAGGCCGTCTTTGAGGAGATGAGCGTCAAGAAGCAGGTCTGGGCTCAGGTCGAAGAGGTCGTCTCCCCCGAGTGCGTGCTGGCGACCAACACGTCCTCGTTGTCGATCACGCAGATGGCGGCCGACCTCAAGCACCCCGAGCGGGTCGTGGGCTTCCACTTCTTCAACCCCGTGGCGATCATGCCGCTGCTGGAGATCATCAAAGGCGACAAGACCGACGACGAGACGCTGGCCACGGCGTTCGCCACGGGCAAGGCCCTGAAGAAGACGACGGTGCTGTGCACGGACTCGGCCTCGTTCATCGTGAACCGCCTGCTCGGCCGGTTTATGTCCGAGATCGCCCGGATCGTCGATGCCGGTACGCCGTTCCAGGTCGCCGACGAGGGGTTCGCCGGTGTCGCGCCGATGCCGCCGTTCCACCTGATGGGCCTGGTCGGACCGGCGATCGCGTTGCACAACGGTGAGACCCTGCACCGCGAGTGGCCGGACCGGTTCTACGTCTCCCCCAACCTGGAGAAGATCGTCAAGGCTGGTAAGACGGCGTATTACCAGTGGGTGGACGGCCGGCCGGTGCTCGACCAGGAGGTCGTGGACCTCTACGAACCGCCTGCCGACCCGGTGGTCCTGGAGCCGGCACAGGTCCGCGAGAAGGTGCTGGCAGGGCTGGCCGAGGAGGCCCGGATCATGTTGGACGAGGGCGTCGTCGCGGCGCCCATGGACATCGACCTGGCCATGATCACCGGCGCCGGCTTCCAGTTCTGGAACGGCGGGCTGACCCCGCTGTTGGACCGCACCGGGATCGCCGAGAAGGTCGCCGGCAAGCGCTTCCTCCCCCCGGGGGTGGCCAGCGTTCCCCAGTAGGCTGTCGGAGGTGGTTCGGGGTCTGCCGGTGGACTCATCGGCAGGGCGCTGAACACGGTGCCGCACCAGCCAAGGACGCGGCGCGGGTAGGCGGAGGGGCTTACCCGCGCCGCGTCGTGCGTCCCCGCCACGCCGTCGCGTTCGGCGCGTCGCGCACCCCCTGCACCGGGGGGTATCTCACATCTGAGTTAGCATCGGCGCATGACCGAGGACTTCCTGGCTCGGGTCGGAACGCTTATCCGCGACGCACGACGGAGCAAGGGAATGACGCAGACCGAACTCGCTGAGCGCCTGAGCAGCAGCCAGAGCGCTGTCGCTCGGATCGAGCAAGGCAAGCAGAACCTCAGCCTGGAGATGCTCAACCGGATCAGCTCCAGCCTCGACGCCGAACTGGTCTCCTTCGGTCCTCCCGGGGCCCAGCACCTGCGGATCTATGGCGGCACCAAGTTGTCAGGCAGCATCGACGTCAAGACCAGCAAGAACGCCGCGGTCGCGCTGCTGTGCGCCGCCCTGCTCAACCGTGGCCGAACCACCTTGCGCAACATGGCCCGGATCGAAGAGGTCAACCGGATCATCGAGGTGCTGGGCAGCATCGGCGTCCGGGTGCGCTGGCTGGCCGGCAGCAACGACCTGGAGATCGTGCCCCCCGCCCACCTCGACCTGGCGGCGATGGACCAGGACGCGGCACGTCGTACCCGCACGGTCATTATGTTCCTCGGTCCGTTGCTGCACCAGTTCGACTCCTTCGCCCTGCCCTACGCCGGGGGCTGCGACCTCGGGGCGCGCACGGTCATCCCGCACCTGAGTGCGCTGCGGCATTTCGGCCTCGACGTGGAGACGACCAACAGCGTGTACGCCGCTCGGGTGCGTCCCGACGTACGCCCGGAACGTCCCATCGTGCTCACCGAACGTGGCGACACCGTCACCGAGAACGCGCTGATGGCGGCCGCCCGCAACGACGGGGTGACGGTCATCCGCAACGCCAGCTCCAACTACATGGTCCAAGACCTGTGCTTCTTCCTGCGCAAGCTCGGCGTCGGGATTGAGGGGATCGGCACCACGACCCTGACCGTCACCGGGGTGCCTGACATCGACGTCGACGTCGACTACTCCCCCTCCGAGGACCCGATCGAGGCGATGAGCCTGCTCGCCGCCGCCGTCGTGACCGAGTCGGAGATCACCATCCGCCGGGTACCCATCGAGTTCATGGAGATCGAGCTCGCCCTGCTCTCCGAAATGGGCATGACCTACCACCTGACGCCGGAGTACCCCTCGGCGAACGGGTTCACCCGATTGGTGGACCTCACCACGATCCCGGGGCCGCTGCACGCACCCATCGACAAGATCCACCCGATGCCCTTCCCCGGGCTGAACATCGACAACCTGCCGTTCTTCGCCCTCATCGGGGCGGTCGCGCAGGGCCGGACGATGCTGCACGACTGGGTGTATGAGAACCGGGCCATCTACCTCACCGAGCTGAACCGGGTCGGCGCCAAGGTCCAACTCCTCGACCCCCACCGGGTCCTCATCGACGGTCCCACCCGCTGGCGGGCCGCCGAGGTCGGATGCCCCCCCGCGCTGCGACCGGGCGTGGTGATCCTGATCGCCATGCTCGCGGCGCCGGGGATCTCCATGCTGCGCAACGTCTACGTCATCAACCGTGGCTATGAGGATCTGGCCCAACGGCTCAACGCCCTGGGGGCCCGGATCGAGAGCTTCCGGGACGCCTGAGGGACGAGGTCGCCCCGGAGCGTGCATGATCGGGGGCATGCGTGCATCCCCACCGCCTGACCCGTGGTATCCGTCGACCGGCGCGGACGTCCTGGCGCGGAGATCCTGCTGATGCCCGGCGGGTGGACCGAGGCGCTGGGCTACCTCGCCTCGTTCTTCATCGTGGTGTCGCTGTCCATGCGTTCGGTGGTCAAGCTGCGGGTGGCCTCGCTGATCGGTGGCACGGCATACACGGCGTACGGCGCGCTGATCGGATCGTGGCCGGTCATCGTCACCAACGCGATCGTGGTGTGCCTGAACATCTGGCGCCTTCGCGGTGAGTTCGCCGGGGAGAAGAACCTCGGCGCGGTCCCCATGGACCCGGGGGCACCGTTCCTGGCCGACTTCCTGCGCTCTCACCTGCGGGACATCCACGAGACGCAGCCGGCATACGACGACCCGAGCCGCGGCGACACGGCCTTCGTGCTGATGCGCGACGGAATGCCCGCGGGCGCCGTGGTCGGGGCGCGCGACGGCGACCGGCTGGAGGTGCTGCTGGATTACGTGCTGCCGGACTACCGCGACTCCCGCCTGGGGCACTGGTTCTACGGCCGGGACAGCTCTCCCCTGCCGGGGCTGGGCATCACCGAACTGACCGCCCGCCCCAGCACGGACACCCACCGTGGATACCTCCAGCGGGTGGGTTTCGCCGCCGATGGGGCCGGTGGCGACGCCGGCACCTCTGGTTCGGATGCCACCGTGATGCGAAGGAGCCTGGCGTGAGCCTCACCCGCGAACGGATCGCCGCCCTGCCCAAGGTGTCGCTGCACGACCACCTCGATGGTGGGTTGCGGCCGGGGACCGTCATCGAGCTCGCCGACGAGGTCGGGTGGGAGTTGCCGTCCCGCGATCCGCAGGCCCTGGGCGACTGGTTCTTCGAGGCCGCGTCCTCGGGCTCCCTGGAACGCTACCTGGAGACCTTCGCGCACACCACGGCTGTGATGCAGACCACCGAGCAGCTGCGCCGGGTGGCCCGCGAGTACGTCGTGGATCTCGCCGCCGACGGCGTCGTGTACGCCGAGACCAGGTGGGCTCCCGGGCAGCACCTGCGGGCGGGGTTGAGCCTGCCCGACACCGTCGAGGCGGTCGCTGATGGGCTGGCCGAGGGGATGTCGCTGTGCCGAGATGCGGGCACCCCGATCGTGGTCGGCCAGATCGTGTCGATGATGCGGCACCTGTCCCCGGACACCGCCATCGCCGAGCTGGCCCTGCGGTACGCCGATCGCGGCGTGGTCGGGGTGGACCTGGCCGGCGCCGAGGCCGGTCACCCCGCGGGCCTGTTCCGCGAGGCGTACGACATGATCCACCGGTACGGCGGGCACGCGACCGTGCACGCCGGGGAGGCTGCCGGGGTGGAGTCGATCCGGGAGGCGGTGGAGATCTGCGGGGCGGAGCGAATCGGTCACGGCGTCCGCCTGGTCGACGACCTGGACCTCAGCGCTGCGACGCCGCGGCTGGGGCCGTTGGCCACCCTGGTGCGGGACCGGCGGATCGCCCTGGAGGTGTGCCCGACGTCGAACCTCCAGACGGGGGTGTGCGCCACGCTCGCCGATCACCCCATCCGGCACCTGGTCGAGGCGGGTCTGACGGTCACGGTCAATTGTGACAACCGGTTGATGAGCCGGACCACCCAGACCGACGAGTTGTGCGCCCTTGTTGACACATTCGGGTACGGTCTGGCCGACCTGCGCCGGTTCGCGGTCGACGCTGCGGAGGCGGCGTTCGCCCCGGCCGCCGACCGGGAGGCCCTGATCCGCGAGGTGATCCTGCCCGGGTACGCCGACCGCTGAACTCAGGCCGTTTGTTCGGCGGGGCTGACGACCCGGACCCGCGAACCCTCGACCGGGCCGACCAGCCGGTCGGCGATGCCCTGCGGGGTCAGCCCGATGGCCTCCAAGACCTCGCCCCGCGAGGCATGCTCCAGGAACGCCTGCGGGACGCCGAACGAGCGCACCGGCACGTCGATTCCCGCCTCCTGGAGGTGCTGGCTGAGCATCGCCCCGAACCCGCCGCGCACCAGGCCGTCCTCGAGGGTGATCACCCGGCCCGATTGCACCGCGAGGTCCAGCAGGGCGGCCGGCACCGGCAACGCCCATACCGGGTCCACGACCCGCACGCTGCGCCCGGCCTGAGCCAGCCGGTCGGCGACCCCCACCGCCGTCAGCGTCATCGGGCCCAGGGCCACGATCAGATCGTCGACCCCGCCCTCGTGGGGTTCGGCGAGCACGTCAACCACGCCGACCGTGCCATCCACCGGCGTGCCTTCCACCGCGGTGCCCACCCGACGTACCGGTTCCTGCGGCGGTGGCGGGTTGCCCTTGGCGAACCGGACCACGCTGGGCCCGTCGGCGATCTCCGACGCCGTGGTGACCGCCGCACGCAGCCGCGCAGCGTCCCGGGGTGCGGCCAGCCGCACCCCGGGGACCAGTGACACCAGCGCCAGGTCCCACATGCCGTTGTGGGATGCCCCGTCGTTGCCGGTGATCCCGGCCCGGTCGAGGATGAACGTCACCCCGGCCCGGTGCATCGCGCAGTCCAGCAACACCTGGTCGAAGGCCCGGTTCAGGAACGTGGAGTAGATCGCCACCACGGGGTGCAGCCCCGCGAACGCCAACCCGCACGCCATGGTCACGGCGTGCTGCTCGGCGATTCCGACGTCGTACACCCGATCCGGGAACTTCTGCGCGAATCCCTTCAACCCGACGGGGATCAGCATCGCTGCGGTCAGCGCGACGATGTCCGTCCGCTGTTCCCCAAGGGTTTCGACGGCCGCGCTGAACTCATCGGTCCAACTCCGTCCGGACACTTCCAGCGGAAGGCCGGTCTCGGGGTTGATGACCCCGACCGCGTGGAACCGGTCGTCGGCGTGCGCTCGGGCCGGCTCATAACCCTGGCCCTTCTTCGTCAACACGTGCACGATCACCGGGGCGCCGTACCCGGCGGCCTGCCGTAGGGCCACCTCGAGCGCGCGTATGTCGTGGCCGTCGACCGGGCCCAGGTACTTCATCCCGAGGTCCTCGAACAGACCCTGCGGGGCCATGATGTCCTTTAGGCCCTTCTTGACGCCGTGCAGCGCATCGAACATCACCTGACCGACCACCGGCGTCTTGGCCAGCGTCGCCCGACCCCAGGTCATCAGCTGCTCGTACTGGCGCGCCGTGCGCAGCGTCGCCAGATGTTCGGAGAGGCCGCCGATGGTGCGGCCGTAGGAGCGCGCGTTGTCGTTGACGACGATGACCAGCGGCAGGTCGTGGTCGGCGGAGATGTTGTTCAGTGCCTCCCAGGCCATGCCACCGGTCAGCGCCCCGTCGCCGATCACCGCAACCGTACGCCGGTCGGTCTCGCCGCGCAGCCGGCGTCCCTTGGCGATGCCCTCGGCCCAGGACAACGAGGTCGAGGCGTGCGAGTTCTCCACCACGTCGTGGACCGATTCGGCCCGGCTGGGGTAGCCCGAGAGCCCGCCGCGCTGGCGCAACCGGTCGAAGTCCTGCCGGCCGGTGAGCAGCTTGTGCACGTAGGAGATGTGCCCGGTGTCGAAGACCACGGTGTCGTGGGGGCTGCGGAACACCCGGTGCAAGGCAATGGTGAGTTCGACGACGCCGAGGTTGGGTCCCAGGTGCCCGCCGGTGCGGGACACCGAGGACACCAGGAACCTGCGGATACTGTCCGCCAGCTGCGCCAGCTCGGCGTCGTCGAGGCCCTGGAGATCCTCCGGGCGGGAGATGTCGTGCAGGTCGGTCACGCCTTCAATCCTTCGAGCGGGTGCAACCGCTCGAGCGTACGCGGCCCACGCGCGTCGTGCGCGCAGAGCCCCGACAGTGAACGACCGCGACGACGCCGACTCAGCCGAACCGGCCCGCCACGTAGTCCTCGGTGCGCCGGTCGCGTGGGTTCTGAAACAGCGTGCTCGTCGAGCCGTACTCGACCAGCACCCCGGTGCGGTCGCCGGTCTGCTCGCTGGCCAGCGCCGTGAAGAACGCGGTCCGGTTGGCCACCCGGGCGGCCTGCTGCATGTTGTGGGTGACGATGATGATCGCGTAGTCCTGGCTGAGCTCTTGCATCAGGTCCTCGATACGCATCGTGGCGATCGGGTCCAACGCCGAGCACGGCTCATCCATGAGGATGACCTCGGGCTTGACCGCGATCGTGCGGGCGATGCAGAGCCGCTGCTGCTGTCCGCCGGACAGGCCGTACGCCGACTGCTTCAGCTTGTCCTTGACCTCGTCCCACAGAGCCGCCCGGGTGAGCGCTTCCTCCACCAGGTCGTCCATCGACACCTTCATGCCGACCACCCGCGGGCCGTAGGCGATGTTGTCGTAGATCGACTTGGGGAACGGGTTGGGCTTCTGGAACACCATCCCGACCCGTCGCCGCACCTCGATGGCGTCGACGTCGGGGCCGTAGATGTCCTCGCCGTGGAAGGTGACCTTGCCCTCGACGCGGGCGCCGTCCACGAGGTCGTTCATCCGGTTGAGCGAACGCAGCAACGTCGACTTACCGCATCCAGACGGACCGATCAGGGCGGTGATGTCGTTGCGCGCGAACTTCAGGTTCACCCCGCTGACGGCGCGGAACTTCCCGTAGTACACATCGACGTTCTCGCACTCCATGACGGGGTCGGGAATGTTGGTGTCGATCGCCTCCGGGTTGCTGGCCCCGTCGAGGTGATCGGCGATCTTCTTCCTGTCGGGGCGCTCTGCGGTCTGCTTCTTCTCGGGGCTCGGGTGGGTGTCCACGGGCATGGTGGCCTCTTTCATGGTGGTCACCAGCGGCGCTGGTAGCGGTTGCGGATGGCGATGGCGAGCGCGTTCATGGCGAGCAGCAGGACCAGCAGCACCAGGCTTGCCGCGGCCGCCAGCGTGTGGAATTCCGCCTGCGGCCGGGAGGACCAGCTGAAGATCTGGATGGGCAGCGTGGTGTGCCCACTCAGCAGCCCGTTGGGGTCGAAGGAGACGAACACCAGGGCACCCAGCAGCAGCAACGGTGCGGCCTCACCCATGGCCCGGGAGAGGGCCAGGATAGAGCCGGTCGCGATACCGGGGGTGGCCGAGGGAAGCGTCTGCCGGAACAGGGTCTGCACGGGGGTCGCGCCGAGCGCGAGCGAACCTTGCCGGATCTCCATCGGTACGGCGCGCAGCGCCTCCCGGGTAGCGATGATGATGACCGGCAGGATCAGCAGCGCCAACGCCATCGCGGCTGCGAGGACGATGTTCTTGTTCTGCACCCCGATCAGGCCCAGGACCCCCAGGGTCAGCAGGCCGTAGACCACCGAGGGTACGGCAGCCAGGTTCTGGATGTTCAGCTCGATCAGCCGGTTGACCCGGTTGTTTCGGTCGGCGAACTCTTCCAGGTGCACCGCCGCGGCGACGCCGAGCGGGATGGCGATGAGCGCCGTGGTGACGATGACCCACAGGGATCCCAGGATCGCCGCACGCGCGCCCGCGCGCCGAGGGTTCGACGAGGAGTACTGCGTGAGCAGATCGGACCCGAGTCGGGCGTAGCCGTCGATGACGATCGTCGCGATCAGCACGACGAGGAACGTCATGGCGATGAACAGGGACAACCACAGCAGCGACAGGAAGATCATCGACTTGGGGCTGGACTCGCCGCCACGGGCTTTGCCGCGCACCGACCCGGCGGCGGCGGCCCCCGCGGGCTTGTCGGCCGTCGTACTCATCAGTAGGCCTCTCGGAACCGGCGCACCAACCAGATGCTGATGAAGTTGATCGCCAAGGTGATGAAGAAGAGCAGCAGACCCACAGCAAACAGGGTGTCGTACTCCAGGGAACCGACCCGCGAGTCGCCCAACGCCGCGTTGGCGATGAAGCCCGTCATGGTCTGTCCTTGCTCCAGGGGACCGGTCACGATCCGGGCCTGGTTGCCGGCGGCGAGCGCCACGATCATCGTCTCACCCACAGCCCGCGATATCCCGAGCACGGCGGCGGCCACGATGCCCGACAGCGCGGCCGGGAAGACCACCCGCATCGTGGTCTGCATCCGGTTGGCGCCGAGGGCAGCCGACCCTTGCCGCAGCGACATCGGCACCGCGGTCAGGGCGTCCTCACTCAGGCTCGCCACGGTGGGCACGATCATGATGCCCATCACCAGGCCGGCGGACAGCACGCTGAACGCGCCGGTCTCCAGGTTGAACCAGCCCTTGAGGACGGTCAGCTGCACGAACTGCACCGCGAAGTAGCCGTAGACCACGGTCGGGATGCCCGCCAGAATCTCCAGCACCGGCTTGAGGACCTTGCGGACCCGGGGGTTGGCGTATTCGGACAGATAGGCCGCGGCACCCAGGCCGAGCGGAATCGCCGTGAGCAGGGCGATGGCGCTGGTCCATAGGGTGGCGCTGACCAGTGGGAGCACACCGAAGGAGGAATCGGCGAAGCGTGGCGCCCACCGGGTACCGAACAGGAAGTCCCCGATCGAGACGAACCGGAAGAACTCCAGGGCCGGCACCAGCAACGCCACCACGATGCCGACGGTGATCAACACGCTCAGGCCCGCCGAGCCAGCCAGGATGGCCCGTACGACAGTGTCCCCGGGGCGTCTACGTTTCGAGACCAGCGAGGACGGGAGGCCACCGTTCGTGGCGGGGCCTCCCGTCAGCTGCGTGCTGGAAACGTCGTCAGAGTCACTTACCCGCAATAGCGGCGAGCTCATCCTGCGCCTTCTTCTTCTGGGCTTCTGTCAGACCGATGAACCGCGCCTCGTCAGCGATCTTGGCCTCGTTCTCGACGTAGAAGTCGATGAAGTCACGCAGCTGAGCCTTGTCTTTGTAGGACTTGCTGTTCACGTAGATGAACAGCGGGCGACCCAACGGCTTGTAGGTGCCGTCCTGGACGGTCTTGGAAGAGGGGGCCACACAGCCTGAACCGCCATCGATCTCAGCGGCCTTGATCTTGCCCTGGTTCTCCTCGACGTAGCTCAGGCCGAAGTAGCCGACCGCGCCCTTGTCGCCCTGCACACCCTGGATGGTGACGTTGTCGTCCTCGGAAGGGCTGTAGTCGGTGCGGCTGGCCCCTTCCTTGCCGTTGACCGCTTCGGTGAAGTAGTCAAAGGTTCCCGAGTCGGTGCCGGCCCCGAACAGCTTGAGCGGCTGGTTGGGGAACTTCGGGTCGATCTGGTTCCAGTTGACGACCTTCTTCTCCGACGCCGGCGCCCACATCTTCTTCAGGTGGTCCAGGGTCAGGCACTGGGCCCAGGTGTTGTCCGGGTTCACCACGACGGACAAGCCGTCGTTGGCGATGACGATCTCCTGGAACTCGATGCCCTTGGCCTTGCAGGCGGCCTTTTCCTCGTCCTTGATCGGCCGCGAGGCGTCGGAGATGTCGGTCTCACCCGCGCAGAACTTCTTGAACCCACCGCCAGTGCCGGACGTGGCCACGGTGACGTTCACCCCGGACTGCTTGTCCCGGTACATCGTGGCCGCAGCCTCACTCAGCGGGGCCACCGTCGAGGAGCCGTCGATCGCCACGCTGCCGGACAGCGCGGCGCCGCTGCCGCCGGACGTGGAGCCACCGCCGCCGGTGCTCGACTGGCCACCGCAGGCGGACAGGGCCACCAACCCGGTCCCCACCAGGGCGACCATCGACATCATGCGAGGATTACGCGTCATCTCGCCACAGATCCCTTCACAAGCTCATCGGCGCGAGCGGCCGCTCGGCCGTCGTGAGCCATACCAGCGCCCTTATGTGTACTCCCGGTGAATAGCCGGTTACCCGCCGCTGTCCCGGAAACGGAACTCTGGTCGAGCGACCTGCGGGGAGTCCGCAGCAGCGCAGGTGGAGAGCCTAGGCTGGCCGCATGCCCACCGTTTTCAGCCGGATCCTCGCCGGGGAGATCCCGGCCCGCTTCGTCTGGCGCGACGAGCGCTGCGCAGCCTTTCTCACGGCCGCACCCCTGACCGACGGCCATGTGCTGGTGGTGCCGTTCGAGGAGGTCCCGGAGTGGACCGCCGCCGACGATGACCTGTTGGGGCACCTGAGCGGGGTGGCGCGCCGCATCGGGGCGACCGCCCAGGCGCTGTGGTCAAGCCCCCGGGTCGGCCTGTTGTGTCAGGGGTTTGAGGTGCCGCACCTGCACCTGCACGTGTGGCCCGCGTTCTCCGGGGCCGACTTCGAGTTGCGCCGTGCCGACCCCGACCCGGACCCCGCTCACCAGGATGCGGTGGCCAGCCGGTTGCGTGCCGCGCTTCGCGCGGCCGGATACCAGGAGTTCGTCCCAGGGGACTGACCACCCAGCCGCGTTCGGGCTCACAGCCGAGGGACCCAGGTGATCCCCTCGAGAGCTTCCGTGAGCAGGAGGGCAGCCCGGGAGGCTGCGCGGAGCCGGAGTCCCTCGGCTTCGATGGTCGCCAGCACGTCCTTGACAGCTTCGGGAGGTAGCTCCGACCCGAGCCGCACCCGGGCCTGCCGGTACGCCGTACGCATCACCTCGACTTGGGCGTCGATGTGCATGCCCGCGATCCAGGCCAGCGCCAGCGGGTGCCGCCGCCAGCCGTCGTACGCGCGGTACTCCGAGGGGCAATGATCCAACAACCAGACCACGGCCGCCTCACGCCAGCCCTCGACGCCCGCCGGGGGGACCTGCGCGGGCCACCCCGGCGGCAGCGACGATGGGGACATAGCGGCATTGTGCGCTCCCGCGGCCGGCTACTCCCCGGTCAGCCCGGTGTGTGGATCGGACACGCAGAACTCGTTGCCCTCGACGTCCCGCAACGTGGTCCAGCGGACGCCGTACTCGTCGTGTTCCCCCACGAGGGTGGCACCCAGGCCGATGAGGCGTTCGACGTCGGCCGCTCGGTCGGTGCTGGCGAAGTCGACGTGCATCCGGTTCTTGACGGTCTTACCCTCCGGGACGGCCATGAACAGCCAGGACACCTCGCCGGGTGCCGTGGCCGGGATCATCGCGAAGAACTGGCTGGCCCCCTCGGCCAGTGGCCGGCCCAGCGCCTGGGACCAGAAGGTGCCGACCCGCTGGGCGTCGGCGCAGTCCACGCTGGTGTTGACATGCTGCAAGGTCATGACGGTTCCTCCTGCTGCGATGGGTGGGCGGG
Source organism: Austwickia sp. (assembly GCA_016711265.1). Taxonomy (GTDB): domain Bacteria; phylum Actinomycetota; class Actinomycetes; order Actinomycetales; family Dermatophilaceae; genus JADJTI01. The sequence goes on from JADJTI010000001.1 coordinate 691,969, forward strand.
TTCCTGAGCCGCGTCCTGTTCCGTTTCCAAGGGCCAGGCGATCTCGGTGAGATAGCCGGAGGGGTCGGGGACGTCCCCCGGTCCGGCCAGGTAGTACTCGCGGATGTCGTACGCCGGGGGCTCGCCCCGTCCGGACAGCCACGCCCCCAGGGCTCGGTAGGTATCCCCGATCTGCTCGTAGGGTCCCTCGTGGCGGCCGATCGCGAAATGACCACCGGTCAGGGTGCGGCGCTGCGGTGGGTCGGTCGCGGTCTCACCGTCGACCGGGATGAAGGCCGTCACCGTGAGCGGCTCGGCGCCGTCCTGCTCCGGGTAGATCGCGCCCGCCGGCCCGGTCATCGCCAGGCCGCAGCGGCCGGCGAGTTCGGCCAGCTCCGCGTAGGCGCCGCCGAGCCACTGCGAAAGCTGGGCCTGCGACGCGCGGGTGGTCAGCGCGAGCACGTCCTGCGGCGTCAGGGTCCGCACCTCGACCCGGCCGGCCAGGAGGGCGATCGGGTGGGTGACCAGCGACTGCAACTCCTCCACGATGGCCGCGGCCTCGCGGAGCCGGCGGGCCATGGTCTGCTCGTGCTCGGTCAACGCGTCCGCGGTGACCCTCGCGTCCCGGGCCCGCACCACGGTGCGGACCGCCTCGATCGGCATGTCAAGCTCCCGCAGACGGCGGACCACTTCGGCGTCGTACAACTGCGCTGCGCTGTAGTAGCGGTACCCACTGCCAGGGTCGACGTACGCCGGTACCAGCAGGCCCTCGTCGTGGTAGTGCCGCAGGGTGCCGACGCTCAGCGCCGCAGCGCGAGCGAAGGTACCGATCGACAGGAGTCCGGCGGGCATGCACCCATCGTTGACTCTCCGGCTACCGGAGAGTCAAGCCGCGGGCGGCCGGCGACGCCGAGCCGCGGGGGCGTCATCCGCCTCGGACGGCCCTGACCCACCTAGGTCAACCGGCGCCCTGAGGCGCGGGTCATCTGCCGAGACAGTCCCTGGAACCCACGATCCGCTGCTGAACCCATGGAGCTTCGTGGGTTCGAGCAAGGAACGTGGGTTCGGGACGGGGATCAGCGGATGTCGGGCGCGGGGGTATGGGCTGTGGGCGCTCGAGCTGCGGGACTCAGCCCGCTTGACCGGGTACGCCGGACTGTGGCCGATGCGCGACGACGTCCCGGGAGCCGGGGAATCGGCTGCGACCGCACGTGTGTTACCACCTGCCGGCCTGGTGACAGCGCGAGGCGCCCGCAGCCTGGGGTCAACCAGGCTGCGGGCGTCGACGCGTCGAGTCAGGCGGAGACCAGCGAACGCAGCACGTACTGCAGGATGCCGTCGTTGCGGTAGTAGTCCCGCTCCCCGGGGGTGTCGATGCGCAGCAGGGCGTCGAACTCGATCGACTCCCCGCTGTCCTTGGTCGCCCGGACGTGCAGGGTCTTGGGGGTGCGGCCCTCGTTCAGCTCGGTGGCCCCGGTGATGTCGAAGACCTCGGTGCCGTCCAGGCCGAGGCTGTCGGCGGTCTGCCCGTCCGGGTACTGCAGCGGCAGCACACCCATGCCGATCAGGTTGGACCGGTGGATGCGCTCATAGCTTTCGGCGATGACCGCCTTGACCCCGAGCAGCCGGGTGCCCTTGGCCGCCCAGTCGCGTGAGGACCCGGAGCCGTACTCCTTGCCGCCCAGCACCACCAGCGGCACCCCCGCGTCGGCGTACGCCACCGCCGCGTCGTAGATGAAGGCCTGCTCACCGCCGGCGAGGAAGTTGCGGGTGTACCCGCCCTCCACGCCGTCGAGCAGCTGGTTCTTGATGCGGATGTTGGCGAACGTGCCACGCATCATCACCTCGTGGTTGCCACGCCGAGATCCGTAGGAGTTGAAGTCCCGCACGTCCACCCCGTGCTCCATCAGGTACTTCCCGGCCGGGGAGTCCTTCTTGATCGAACCGGCGGGGCTGATGTGGTCGGTGGTCACGGAGTCGCCGAGCTTGGCCAGCACCCGGGCCCCGGTGATGTCCTCCACGGGCGTGAGCTCCATGGTCATGCCCTCGAAGTACGTGGGCTTGCGCACGTACGTCGAGTCCTGCGCCCAGCGGAACGTCTCGCCCTCCGGGGTGTCCAGTCCGGTCCAGCGCTCGTCGCCGGCGAAGACGTCGGCGTACTCCTTGGCGAACAGCTCCGCCTTGACGCACCGGGCGATGGTGTCTTCGACCTCCTCGGCGCTCGGCCAGATGTCGCGCAGGTACACGGGGTTGCCCTGCTGGTCGGAACCCAACGCGTCGGTCTCGAAGTCGAAGTCCATCGTTCCGGCCAGCGCGTAGGCGATCACCAGCGGCGGCGAAGCCAAGTAGTTCATCTTCACATCGGGACTGATCCGGCCCTCGAAGTTCCGGTTGCCGGAAAGTACGGCGGTGACGGCCAGGTCCTTGTCGTTGATGGCCGCCGAGATCTCCTCATCGAGCGGACCCGAGTTGCCGATGCAGGTGGCGCACCCATAGCCCACCAGGTAGAACCCGATCGCCTCCAGCGCGGGCCACAGGCCGGCTGCCTCGTAGTAGCCGGTGACGACCTTGGATCCCGGGGCCATCGACGTCTTCACCCACGGCTTGCGGGTCAGGCCCGCGTCCGCAGCCTTCTTGGCCAGCAACGCGGCCGCCATCATCACCGAGGGGTTGGAGGTGTTGGTGCAGGAGGTGATCGAGGCGATCACGACGTGGCCGTGGTCGAGCTCATAGCTGTCACCGGAGGGCGTCGTCACGGTGACGATGCGGTGTGGCCGGTCGCTGCCGTCGCCCTGGTCGGCGGGCTTGGCGCCACCCTGAACACCGTTGGCACTCCCCTGCGGGGTCGGGTCACTGGCCGGGAAGGACGAACCCACCCCGGAGCTGCCCTGGTCGTGCGCGACGTACGTCGGCAGCACCTTGCGGAAGGCTTCCTTGGACTCGCTCAGCGCGATCCGGTCCTGAGGCCGTTTGGGACCGGCGATGCTGGGCACCACCGTCGACAGGTCCAGCTCCAGGTTCTCGGAGTAGCGCAGCTGGGCGGCTGGGTCGAGCCACATGCCCTGCTCCTTGGCGTACGCCTCGACCAAGGCCACCTGCTCGGCGGAGCGGCCGGTGAGCCGCAGGTAGTCCAGCGTGACCTCGTCGATCGGGAAGATCGCGCAGGTCGAACCGAACTCGGGGCTCATGTTGCCGATGGTCGCCCGGTTGGCCAGCGGCACCTGGGTGACGCCTTCACCGAAGAACTCCACGAACTTGCCGACGACGCCGTGCTTGCGCAGCATCTCGGTGATCGTCAGCACGACGTCGGTGGCGGTCACGCCCGGCTGGGCCTTGCCGGACAGCTTGAAACCGACCACGCGCGGGATCAGCATCGACACCGGTTGGCCGAGCATGGCCGCCTCGGCCTCGATCCCGCCGACGCCCCAGCCGAGCACGCCGAGGCCGTTGACCATCGTGGTGTGCGAGTCGGTGCCGACGCAGGTGTCCGGGTACGCCTGCAGCACGCCGCCGACCTCGCGCGTCATGGTGACTCTGGCCAGCCGCTCGATGTTGACCTGGTGCACGATGCCCGTGCCGGGCGGAACCACCTTGAAGTCGTCGAACGCGGTCTGACCCCAGCGCAGGAACTGATACCGCTCGTTGTTGCGCTTGTACTCCAGCTCGACGTTGCGCGCGAACGCCTGGCGGGTGCCGAAGGCGTCGATCTGCACCGAGTGGTCGATGACCAGCTCGGCGGGGGCCAGCGGGTTGATCTGGGTGGGGTCCCCACCGAGTTCGGCGACGGCCTCACGCATGGTGGCCAGGTCGACCACGCACGGCACTCCGGTGAAGTCCTGCATGACGACCCGCGCGGGGGTGAACTGGATCTCGGTGTCCGGCTCGGCGTCGGCGTCCCAGCCGCCGAGCGCCCGGATCTGCTCGGCGGTGACGTTGGCGCCGTCCTCGGTCCGCAGCAGGTTCTCCAGCAGCACCTTCAGGCTGTACGGCAGCGTCTGGCTGCCCTCGACGGTGTTGATCCGAAAGACCTGGTACGACGTGTCGCCCACCTTCAGCTCGCCCTTGGCCTTGAAGCTGTCCTGGCTCACTCCTGGCTCCTTGCGCTCGAGTTGCTGCCGCGGTCCGGCTGAGTTGCCGCTGCCTTGCTGTCGAGTCTCCCCGATGACCGCTTCCGGTGCCATTCTCCCGGGAATTTATCTCGACGTCAAGATTTATGAATTACAGATACCGGCGAGGAGGCCGCGGCTCACCCAGGCGTCAGCAGGGCGTCAGCAGGGCGACGCACTCGACGTGATGGGTCATCGGGAACTGGTCGAAGGCGCGCACGCTCTCGAGTCGATAGCCGGCCTCGCCGACCGCCGCCAGGTCGCGCGCCAGGGCCGCCGGGTCACAGGCCACGTACGCGATGGCCCGCGGCCGCAGGCCGGCCAGCACCCGCATCAGCTCCACTCCGGCGCCCGAGCGGGGTGGGTCCAGCACCACGAGGTCCACCCGGTCACCGCCGGCCACCAACGGGGCCAGGGCTCGGTCGACCCTGTCCACCCTGACCTCGGCGTGCTCCACGTCCTGGACCCACGCGGTGGCGCCCGCGACCGCGCGCGGGTCGGACTCGATCATCAGGACCGCGCCGCCCGGACCCACGCGGTCGGCGAGCGCCCGGCCGAACAGGCCCACCCCGGCGTACAGATCCAGAGCCCGGTCACCCACCTGGGGAGCCAGCCCCTCCAAAACCGCTCCGACCAGGGCCGCGGCCGCCCCCGGATGCACCTGCCAGAACGCTCGCGGATCCATGTCGAACACTGCCGACCACCCGCCAACGACAACATGTTGTCGCACCACTCCGACGTCCCGGCGCTTGGTGGGATGCGGTACGACGACCACCCTCCCCTCGTCGTCGGCCACCACGTCGACCCCCCGAGCCCCGGGGAACTGCCCACCCAGCGCGCCGGATCCCACCACGGCTTCCGTGGCGATCAGGCAATCCTGCATGGGCAGCACCTCGTGGCTGTGGTACGGGTGCAGCCCCGCGCGGCCCTGCCGATCCACGGCCAGGCTCAGCCGAGTGCGCCAGCGCAGCCCGTCCCGATCACCGGCGACCGGTTCCACCACGAGGCCTTCCAGTGACGCCGCCGAAACGCTCCCCAGTCGCTGGAGTTGCTCCCGGACCACCTGGGCCTTGAGCCGCCGTTGCTCGGCCACGGACACATGCTGGAAGTCGCACCCCCCACACCCCCCCGGGCCGGCGTACCGGCACGGCGGGTCGACCCGCTCGGGTGAGGCGCGCAGGATGGCGACGGCGTCCGCAAACAGGAATCGCTTCCCCGACCCCGTCTTGGTCACCCGCGCCCGGACCTGCTCCCCGGGCAGGGCATGGCGAACAAAGACCACCCGACCCTCGTGGCGCCCGACGCAGTGTCCGCCATGGGCGATGGCGCCGACGTCGAGATCGAACTCGGCTCCCGGCGCGTCCGCGCCCCCTACATCGCTGTCCTGCGCCATGAGCGCACCCTACGCGAGGACCCCGCGGCGACATCTGCCTCACGGGTGCACTACGACAGGAGCCGGAGGGCCTCACGGCGGGAGAGCGGCGTCAGGGCGGGGTGGTCCTGCACGAATCGCTTCACGAACTCCGGATCTTTCTTACCGTGCTCGCGCAATGCCCAGCCGATCGCCTTGCGGATGAAGAAGTCCTGCGTCCCGGGCGTCGGGGGCAGGTTGGCCGCGATGGCGTCGGTGAGGAGCCGGGTATCCGTGGCCCCCCGGGCACCCAACTGGCAGATGATGGCCGCCCGCCGAAGCCACCGATCCGGGTCTCCGATCCAGCTCCTGACCAGCGGCTCGACCACGACACGGTCACGGCAGAGGGCGGCTCCGGCGGCGGGCGCCACGCTGTCCACGAGGTCCCACCAGGCGCCCGTCCGGAGGAGATGCTCCATCAGCGGCATCGCGGTCCGCAGGTGCGCGGCGTACCGGGGCGTCGCAGCACCACCACCGCGGCGTAGCGCTCTTCGCGGAAGGCGGCATCGTCGTACAACATGGTGATGGCGGCTTGCCAGTCGTCCGGACCCGCCAACGGATGGACGCGCAGCGCCGCCCGGGCCTCCCCGGCTGGTCCCGCTCGCCCCACCCGACACTCACTGCCCACACTGCCAACTCTGCGCTGGCGCAGCGTCTTGAGAATGACTCTCATTATGAGCTAGGTTCGACCTCATGAAACATCCCGCCGTCCTGGCCCTCGCGCCGTTCCTGGCCGCATCGACCCTCGCGCAGCCCGTCACCGCTCCCGCTCCCACCGCCTCCAAAGACGTCGAGAGCGGCGTGACCGCCTCCCCCAGCGCGCCTTCTCGACAAGAAGTTGCCACCCTGCGGCCCCGCCTGCTTATCGCTCATGCCCAAGGCCTCACGGCCGTCGACGCCCTCACCGGGCGTGTGCTCACCCAGACGGCGATGCCGCGCTTCCTGCGCCTGGCCAATGCCGGGGACGGCCGACACGCCATGGTCATCGACGGCGATACGTTCCGGGTGTTCGACATGGGCCTAGCGGCCCGCCTACACGGCGACCACTATCACTACACCGCTACGCAGCCCCGGATGACCCCCGTGACCTACGCGGCTCCGCACGCCGGACACGTCGTGCTGCACCACGGCCGCACCACGTTGTTCGCCGACGGCACCGGCGCCATCCAGGTGATCCCGTCCGCGCAGATCGCGGCGCCCAAGGCACCCATCCAGCGCTTTGCCACGACGACACCCCACCACGGCGTCGCGCTGATGCTCGCCGACGGTGGCCTGCTGACCACGCAGGGCACCGCGGCCGCCCGCACGACCGTCCAGGTGCTGCACCGGGGGAAGGTCAGTGCGGAGACGACCAACTGCCCCGGCGTGCACGGTGAGACCGTCGCGCAGCCGACTCGGGCCGGTGACGTGGTCGCCCTGGGGTGCGAGAACGGCCCGGTGGTATACCGCGATCGGAAGTTCTGGAAGGTGCCGGTCAAGGACGCCTACTCCCGCTCCGGCAACCTCTTCGGCCACCATGAATCCCCCCTGGTGCTGGCCGACTACAAGGTCGTCAAGAAGATGCCGGAGGGTCAAGGCCCTGAACGCCCCAGCCGGGTCGCCATCATCGACACCCGCCGACTCCGCCTCGACCTGCTCGATCTGGGCACGTCGTACTGGTTCCGCTCATTCGCACGCGGCCCACAGGGAGAGGGTCTCGTGCTCGGGTACGACGGCCGGTTGCGGGTCATCGACATGTCACGCAGGTCCGTGACCAAGAGCATCCCGGTGATCTCCGCCTGGAAGGAGAACACGGACTGGCAGCTGCCCGGCCCAGCGGTCAAGGTGGCCGGGGCGTACGCCTACGTCACGGACGCCGCCAAGAAGCAGGTCGCGGTCGTGGATCTGAACACAAAGCGGGTCACGGCGCGGTACACCCTGGCGCAAGCTCCAGTGGAGTTCGTCGCCGTCACCGGCCGCCCGGAGGCTCCCGCAGATGATCATTCTGATGACCACGCCGGGCACGACAAGGGGACGCACATGCATTGATCGCGCGTGGCGCGATCAGTGCAGCGCACGACGAAGCGGGGTGGGTTCGGTCAGCGACGACCGAACCCACCCCGCTGCGCGCATCTTCGCCGGGTTGCCCGCCTACGCCTGGTGCTCGCAGGTCGGGCACTCGCAGTTGGCTCCACAGGAGCACGTGGCACACGTGTCGGAGCAGTTCGCGCAGCTGCAGGTGGTGCACTCGTCGTAGTGACCGTCGTGCTCGTGGTGGGCGTGCCCGTCGTGCAAGTAGTCGACGTGGTCCTGGTGGACCACGGACTCATGCCCGCAGTCGGGTCCGTGGGCGTGGTCGTGCTTCTCGGCCATGGTGCAGGTCATGGTGACTCCTCGGGGTCTGGGGCGGAGCGCTCCGGAACATCGTCGCGGTGGGCGTGTTCTTCGGCGTGCTTGAGCGCATCGGCGACGATGTGGCCGACATGGTCGTCCATGAGTCGATACACCACGCGTCGACCCGACCGTTCGCCGGTCACCAAGCAGTGCTCGCGCAGGATGCGCAGATGGTGAGAGACGAGCGGTTGGGTCACCGCGAGGGCGTCGACCAACTCGGCCACGCTCATGGCCCGCTCCAGCAGGAGGGCGATGATGCCCACCCGCAACGGCGAGGCCAGCGATCCGAACATCTCGCTGACCGACTCCCACTCCGGGGGCGCCGTCGGTGCGGAACTCATGCAGCAAATTTAATATAAATGACTGCCCATATCAACGAGGTTAGATACATCGTGACACCGCGGTGCTTGGTGTCGAAATCAGGGCCGCTCCCGGCAGTCGGGGCAGGTGCCGAACGCTTCGAAGGTGTGCAACACATCCACGAAGCCGTGCCGGGAGGCCGCCTCCTCCGCCCAGGTCTCCACAGCGGCCCCGATCATCTCCTCCACGCGTCCGCAGCCACGACACACCAGGTGATGGTGATGTCCGTGGGAAGCGCACCGGCGGTACCGCAGCTCACCGTCCTCCCCGCGGAGGACGTCCACCTCTCCGTCGTCGGCCATCGCGGCCAACGTGCGGTAGACGGTCGCCAAACCGACCTTGTCCCCGACGTCCCGAAGCCGTTGATGCAGCTCCTGCGCAGAGGCGAAGCCGTCCGTTCGCTGCAGGATGTCGTGGACGGCACGGCGTTGCCGCGTGGTCCGGCGTTCGATCTCGGTCATGGTGTCGCGTGCTTCCGGGGCTGGTGGGAGCGCAGGAGTCGGGTGGCGATCCTGGCCAATCCTCACCGATGGTCGGCGGACGGGGTCGCGGGGACCTGGAGGGTCATGGCGGCTCCCGCGACACGAGCGAGCGTAGCCCCTGCCCACACCAGCCCGAACACCGCCACGGCGAGGACGACGATCGTCGCGCCGGAAGGGGTGGCCAGATAGAAGGAACCGACCACGCCACCCACGCTGCAGAACACCCCGATGACGATGGCTCCCCCCAGCGCCGCCCGGAAGCTGCGCGCCACGACCTGGCTCGTCGCGTTCGGCACGATCATCAATGCACTGACCAGCAGGAGACCGACGACGCGCATGGCGACGACGACGGTGATCGAGGTCAGCACGGCCAGCAAGATGTTGTACCGCAGTACCGGCATCCCGGCGGCTGCCGACCACTCCGGATCGTCGGCGACGGCGAACAGGCGCACCCGGAGCGCGGCGACGAGGGCCACGGTGGGGACCAGCAGGGCCGTCAGAGCCCACAGATCGGCCTCACTGGTCGTGGTGATGGCCCCGAAGAGGAAGCCGGGCAGGCTCACCGCGGCTCCCGGCGCCTTCGACAAGGTCACGACCCCGACCGCGATCCCGCCATAGAAGACGATGGCCAGCGCGCTGTCGCCGGCGGTCCGACCGCGATGGCGAAGCAGTTCGATGCCAACGGCCGCGGTCAGGGCGAATGCCAGCGCGACCGCGGTCGGGGCCCAGCCGGTGGCCACGCCGATCGCGACGCCGGCCAACGCCACGTGCCCCATCCCATCCCCGATCAGCGACAGCCGCCGTTGGACCAGGAAGATCCCGACCGTGGGAGCCGCGGCCCCGATGAGTACGGCGGCCAGCAGGGCCCGCCGCATGAAGTCAAACTGCAGAATCTCGGGCCACATCGCCCACCTCCGGGGGCCCCTGGCCGGCGACAGGCCCGGCGGGCTGGTCGGCGGCGATCCGGCCCCCGGACATCACCACCACCCGCGTGAACAGCGGCCCGAAGGCGTCCAGATCGTGGGTCACCACCACGATCGTGGCGCCCTGGGCCGCGATCCGCCCCAGGGTTCTGGCCAGGGCCTGCTGGGCGGCCGCGTCCACCCCCGCGGTCGGTTCATCCAGGATCAGCAGCCGTGGCTCCCCCGCGAGCACCCGGGCGATCAGGACCCGCCGGAGCTGGCCGCCCGACAGCGTGCCGACAGGCCGCCTGGCCATCTCCGCCAGGTCGACCGTGTCCAGGCTGCGCGCCACGGCCGCACGGTCGCCGCGGTTCTGCCGGGCGTACCACGGGCGTTGGAGGAGCCGTCCCGTGGTCACCACCTCATCGACGGTGGCCACGACCGAGGGGGGTGCCTGCCGCTGCGGTACATAGCCGATCCACCGCCGATCCCGCGATCGACCTGCCGGGTGCCCGAACAACTCGACCTCACCGGCCATCCGCTGATTGAGCCCGAGGACGCCTTTGACCAGAGTTGATTTCCCGCTGCCGTTGGCGCCGAGCACGGCCACCCGCTCGCCGGCCCGAATCTCCAGCGTCACGCCCGACACCACCGGCCGGTCGTCGTACCCGAAGGCCACGTCGGTGAGTCCGACCACCGGAGCCGGCCTCAGCGTGGCCGAGCCGCCGGTGGTCGCGACGGCCGTCATGAGCAGCCCTGACCCTTACGCAGCGTCTCCAGGTTCGCCCGCATCACCGTCAGATAGTTCGCGTCGCCCGCGTCGGCGGCCAGTCCCTCCAGCGGGTCCAGCACGGCTGTCTTCGCGCCCGTCTCCCGGGCCACAGTCTCGGCAATCGCGGGGCTGACCAGGGTTTCGGCGTAGATGGTGGTGACCTTGCGCTGCTTGGCGAACGTCGAGACGGCCGCCAAAGCGGCCGGGTCCGGCTCCGCCTCCGGGGTGAGGCCGGCGATGCTCACCTGATTAAAGCCGTAGCGCTTGGCCAGGTATCCGAAGGCGGCGTGGCTGGTCACCAGATCTCGGCTGCGGCAGGTCGTCAGGCCCGCGCGGAACTGCTCGTCGAGCGCGGTGAGTTCGCGCCCGAGCTCCTGGCCGTTGCGACGGTAGTCCTGGGCTCGTTGCGGATCGAACTCCCCCAAGCGGACGGCGATGGCGTCGACGACGGCGGCGTAGCGCACCGGATCGAGCCAGAAGTGTGGGTCGATCGTCCCCGCCTCGGCGGCGTGCTCGTGTTCGTCGGCATGTTCATCGCCATGCTCGTCGGCATGCTCGTCGGCATGCTCGTCCGCCTTCGCACCGATCGCCGCACCGTGCTTCAGCGTCAGCTCGGCGACCTTGGCGACATCCATCGTCTTGGTGGTGTCCACCCCGTCGATGGCCTTGTCCAGACTCGGCTGGAGCCCGCGCTCATAGACCACCAGCGCCGCCTTCGACACGGTCGCCACGTCGCGGGGGGTCAACTCCAGGTCGTGCGGCTCGGCCCCCGGCTTGGTCAGGTTGACCACCGAGATGTGTTGGCCACCTACCCGCTGGAGGGCGTACTCCAACGGGTAGAACGCGGCGATCACGGTCGGCCGATCCCCCGTGCCCGTGCCACCGGTGCCAGCCGTGCCACCCGTTCCGCCCGAGGTCGGCGCGTTCGCGGTCGAGGCTGCCGAGCCGCACCCGGCGAGGGCGACGGTGGCACAGATGGTCAGGCTGGCGAGGTGTCGAAGCTGCATGGCTTGAGCATTTACGAAATGGGAATCATTGTCAAACAGGCTACGAGCCGTCGGGCCGCCAAACGTTGGCGGGGGTCTGCGTGGTGATCGCGGTGACCCACTCCTCGGCCCCTTCCGAGCTTCTCAGCTGCCAGGGGACGCTGACCATCATGACCCCCGGGGTGAATAGCAGCGCCGCCTTGAGCCGCAGCGCGCTCTGGTTGTGCAGGATCTGCTCCCACCAGTGCCCCACGACGTACTCGGGCACGTAGACCGTCACCACGTCCTCGGGGTGAGCGCGACGAGCCTGCTTGACGTACTCGATGATCGGTCGGGTGATCTCCCGGTACGGCGAGTCCAGCGCCTTCAGCGGTACCGGGATGTTGGTCGCGTTCCACTGTCGCTGCAGTTCCAGCGTGGCCTCGGGGTCCACCGCGACCGTCAGGCACTCCAGCTGGGAGGGCCGGGTGGCCCGGGCGTACGCGATGGCCCGCATGGTGGGTTTGTGGATCTTGCTGACCAGCACGATGGCGTGGACTCGGGACGGCAGCGCGCGCTCCTCGCGGATGTCGCCGGACAACGCCAGCTCCTTGGCGACGGTCACGTAGTGCTTCTTGATCGCCTGCATCATGAAGAAGAGCACCAGCATGGCGGCGATCGCCCACTTCGCGCCCCGGTCGAACTTGGTGATCAGCACGATCACCAGCACCAACCCCGACATCGTCGCGCCCACCACGTTGATCGCCCGGGATCGCATCATCACGGCCCGCTGCGCCGGCTTGAGCTGATCACGCAGGTGCCGGTTCCAATGCCGGACCATGCCGATCTGACTGAGCGTGAAGGACACGAACACCCCGACGATGTACAGCTGGATGAGGTCGGTGACCTTCGCGTCGTACCGAATGATCAGCAGGATCGCCGCGCCGGCCAGGATCAGGATGCCGTTGGAGAACGCCAACCGGTCCCCGCGGCTCTGCAACTGCCCGGGCAGGTAGCCGTCCTTGGCCAACACCGACGCCAACACGGGGAAACCGTTGAACGCGGTGTTGGCCGCGAGGATGAGGATGATCCCGGTGAAGGCGGCCACGTAATAGATGCCCGGCGGGAAGTTGTCGAAGACGGTGTGGGCCACCTGCCCGATCACGGTGTCCTGGACATAGTCCTCACCCACCGGTACGCCGTCGCGGCGCAGCTGCTCGGCCGGGAACTCGGCGAAGTGCACACCGGTCTTGGTGGCCAGGAAGATCATCGACATGAGCATCGTCACCGCGATGCCACCCATCAGCGCCAGCGTCGTCGCCGCGTTCTTGCTCTTGGGTTTCGTGAAGGCCGGTACGCCGTTGCTGATCGCCTCGACGCCGGTCAGCGCCGCACACCCGGAGGAGAACGCCCGCAAGAAGAGGAAGGCCATCGCCAGGCCGGTCAGGCTCTCGTAGCCGTGTTCGGGAACCATCTCCAGCTGGGCGGACTCGGCCATGGGGAGGTTGCCGCCGCTGGCCCGCACCATCCCCCACAGGGCCATGCCGATGATCCCGACCATGAACGCGTACGTCGGGAACGCGAACGCCGTGCCGGATTCGCGGACCCCGCGCAGATTCATCGCCGTCAGCAGCACCACCAGGGCCACCGCGACCGGCATCTCGTGTCCCCGCACGAACGGTAGCGCCGAGGCGGCGTTCTGCACGCCGGAGGAGATCGACACGGCAACCGTCAGCACGTAGTCGACCAGCAGTGCGCTGGCCACCGTCACGCCGGCCTTCGGGCCGATGTTCACCGTGGCGACCTCGTAGTCGCCCCCGCCGGAGGGGTAGGCGTGCACGTTCTGGCGGTAGCTGAGCACCACGACGATCATCACGAAGACGACGACCAGGCCGATCTGCCAGCTGTGGGTCGCGGCCATCACCCCGCCGGCCACACCCAGGGTCAGGAAGATCTCGTCCGGGGCGTAGGCCACCGAGGAGAGCGCGTCGCTGGCGAAGACCGGAAGCGCGATCCGCTTCGGCAGCAGCGTCTCCCCGAGGCGATCGCTGCGCATCGCCCGACCCAGAACCGCCCTTTTGAGGGCGCGGCTGACATTCGACACGCTGACCACTGTAGAACCACGGGTGCGGCCACTGACCGCCCAGGTCGGCCGGGCGCTCCCCGTCCGGGGGTGAGGCACCCGGGGGCGCGCCGCGCCCCACCCCGCCGGTGTACCGTCAAGGCGTGCACTTCGTGATCATGGGCTGTGGCCGGGTCGGGTCGACCCTGGCCCTGAGCCTGGAGGAGCAGGGCCACGACGTCGCCGTCGTCGACAAGGAGCGGACCTCCTTCCGCCGGCTCGGGCAGAGCTTTGAGGGCCGACGGGTCGTCGGGTACGGCTTCGACCGAGACACCCTCGTCCAAGCGGGCATCGAGCACGCTCACGCGTTCGCGGCGGTCAGCAGCGGCGACAACTCGAACATCCTGGCCGCCCGGGTGGCCCGGGAGACCTACAACATTGAAAACGTCGTCGCCCGGATCTACGACCCCGGTCGTGCCGAGATCTACCAGCGCCTGGGCATCCCCACCGTAGGCACGGTCCGGTGGACGGCCAACCGCATGTTGCGCAGGCTGCTGCCGCACGGCGCGACCCCGCAGTACACCGACCCCTCCGGCAACGTCGTCATCGCCGAGGTCGCCTACCACCCGGGGTGGATCGGTCGGCCCTACCCCGACGTCGAGACCCACACGCGCTGCCGGATCGCCTTCGTCATGCGTACCGGACAGGGCATCATTCCCGGTCCCGACGCGATGGTCCAGGAGGGCGACATCCTCAACCTGATCGCCGCCTCCACCGCTCTGGGAGCCGTGGAACGCATCCTGGAAAAGCCGCCACCGGCCGAATGATCGCCGACGGTGAGCGCCCAGCCACCCTGTACCCCACCCTCCACGTCACACGAGAGGTGCCGACATGCGGGTCGTCATCGCCGGAGCCGGCAGCGTCGGCCGGTCCATCGCCCGTGAGTTGATCGGGAACGGACACGAGGTCCTGCTCATCGATCACGACTCCGATGGCGTCCAGGCCAGCAGGGTGCCCGACGCCGCGTGGCTGCTGGCCGACGCCTGCGAGCTCACCTCACTCACCGAGGCCGGACTGGAGAACTGCGACGTCGTGGTGGCCGCAACCGGTGACGACAAGGCCAACCTGGTGATCTCGCTGCTGGCCAAGACCGAGTTCGCGGTCCCGCGAACGGTGGCCAGGGTGAACAACCCCAAGAACGAGTGGATGTTCGACGAGGGTTGGGGGGTCGACGTCGCGGTGTCCACGCCGCGGCTGATGACGGCCCTGGTCGAGGAGGCGGTCAGCGTCGGCGACCTGGTCCGGATCTTCGAGTTTCAGCAGAGCCGCTCCACCCTCGTGGAGATGACGCTCCCGGCCGGCAGCCCGTGGGTCGGGCACCGGGTCGGCGACGTGCCGTGGCCGGTGGACACGGTGCTCACCTGCATCGTCCGGGAGAGCCGCGCCATCGCCCCCTCGATCGACGATCTGCTGGTGGTCGGCGATGAGCTCATGCTGGTGACCTCACCGGACCTGGAGGCCGAACTCGAGCGAATGCTCAACCCTCGGGCGGCCCGCCCGCCGAGGCCGCCGAGGCCTCCTAACCGCCGAGGCCTCCTAACCGCCGAGGCCTCCTAACCGCCCGGGTGGCTTCGTAGCCCCATCGGTGTCTGTGGTGAATTCGTGGGCCCCCATGGGTGGCTGTGGTGGCTGCGGGGCCCCAATTGGCGGTTCTCGATCACTTCGACCCACCTCGAACCCACGTTGGCCCTCCGAACCGCCGAAGCTTCGTGGGTTCCGTAGCGGGACGTGGGTTTGGCGGCCGAACGTGGGTTTGGCAGCGGGACGTGAGTCCGCATTGTGGCCACCCGGCGTGGTGAGCACGCCTACGCCACCGGTGAGCCGCTGCCCTCCGGCGGATCGGTGTCCACGCCCCCGATCGTCGGGGTGTGCCCGGCCACCAGGATCGAGGCCATCACCGCGATCGCCGCGAGGTACGCCGGCCAGCCCAGCACGATCTTGGCCACCCCGAGCCACTCGACCTGGGCGTTCAGGTACAGCGGGAGCATGATCGCCAGCCGCACCCCGAACAGCACCACGAGCACGGCGGTCAACCGTTGGCACACGGTGACCATCCCGGGGACCTGCCGCCAGGTGCGGTACACCGACACGTCGGTTGCGGCATCCGGGTGCCCGGCGGCCACCATGAACCCCACCACCGGCCAACGGACCGCGATCGACACCACACCCCCGGCCGCCAGGGCGGCGTTCCACAGGATGCCTGGCAGGAAGGCGTCCTCGGCCCGCCCGCTGCGCAGGGCCAACGCCGCCGCGATCACCGTGGTCAGCACCGAGGAGAGCGCGTAGCGGACCGTCTGGCCCTGGACCAGGCGCACGGCCGCGAGCAGTACGACGGCCACCGCCGACGCGACCACCGCCGCCAGGACGGCGTGGGTGAGCATCCAGACCACCACGAACGCGATGGTCGGCACCGCCGTCTCGGCCGCACCACGCCACCCGCCGAGCACCTCGGAGAGCCGGTGCCGGATGATCCCTTCAACGGTCGAGGTCTCAGTGGCCATACGCCGGCATGATCTCGTACATGGGGTTGAAGATGGTCAGCACCCCGCGCCGGTTGGCGACCCGCCCATGGGCCCGCAGGTAGGTCCCGGGCGCGATCCCCCGGATCTCCCGTCGCCCTAGCCAGATCAACGTGACGGTACCGGTACCGTCGTACAGCTCGGCGACCAGGGCGGGAACCTGCCCCGCCGGCGGCATGGTCAGCGCCCGCACGGTCCCGCAGACGCTCACCTGCTGCCGATCACGAAGGTCGGCGAGGCGGACAGCGCCGGTATTCTTCGTGGACTCCAGCACCTCGTCGGCTTCGAGCTGGGCGGCGCTGCGCCCCAGCCGCGAACCCCACCGTGCGAACAGGCCGACCATGACGTTCCGCGGCCCGTCAGCGGATCTCGGTGATCTCGGGGCCGCGCTCGAACGGCTTCAGCTCGCTCAGCTCGGGGTCGCCGGATGCCTCTGGATCGTCATCGACGGCGTCCTCGGTCGCGAGGTCCGTCGGCAGGCTCAACGGAAGCAGTTCCCGCGGGGCCCGGGCTTGGGTCCCGCGCACGACCACCGTCGAGGCGAGCACGAACAGCATGGGCGCCAGGTGCACGACGTCGGCAGCGGCGGGGCCGGTCACCACGCCACGCAGGAACCAGCGCGGCCCGTCGACGCCGATGAACCGGGCCTGCTGGTGCACGGTCCGCCCGTCGGCGCCGCGGGCGGGGATCCTGGTGTGCAACTCGGTGCCGTACGTCCCGGCGGCTTCCTGCGCGGTGCCCCCCTGAGCGGTCACGCTCTGCGCGATCTCGGCGCGGATCTCCGCCCAGATGCCCTCGGACTTGGGTGCAGCGAACGCCTGGAGCTGCAGCGACGACTGTCCCAACATCGCGGTGACCGACGTGACCTCCCCGGTCTGGGGGTCCATGTCCAGGCGCACCTGCATCCCCGGCGTCGGGGCCAGCCACAACGAGCCGAGGTCGAGACGGCCTTCGAGCCCCGGGACCTCGTCCCGGTCGTAGGGCCCCTGCGTCCCGGGCGCCGAGTCCGGCGTGGCGGCGTCCTGGGGAAGGTCGGCGTCCTCTGATTCGTCGACCCGGCGGGCGTCGTCCTGCTCCTGGACGTGGGAGTCCACGTCACCCGACGCCCGGCGCTTGCGCCCGAACACTGCCATCGCTTGCTCTCCCGTTCTTGCACGTGTAGCACCCGCGTCCGGCACCCGGCCCGGAGCCGCGGCGGCGGGCGCGCGGTGTCGGAGTCCACGGTCTCACGGTTGGGGGCGTGGGTGTGCGCGCGGGTGCCCTCAGAGGCGACCGAATCCGCCGCTGTGACCATGTCCGCCGTGACCACGCTCGCTGGACGGTAGCTCGGTGACCTCCACCAATTCGGCGGTCAGGACCGGCAGCACGAGCAGTTGCGCGATGCGATCCCCGCGCTGCACCTGGTACACCGACCGGGCGTCCGTGTTGATCAGGTCGACCTGGATTTCGCCGCGGTATCCGGCGTCGATGGTGCCGGGGGCGTTGAGGATGGTGATCCCGTGGCGAGCGGCCAGCCCGGAACGAGGGTGGACCAGGGCGACGTACCCGAAGGGGATGGCCACAGCGACACCGGTGGGGATCAGTGCCCGCTCCCCCGGCTCCAGCACGACCTCCGTGGCGGCGTACAGATCCAGACCCGCATCTCCAGGGCACGCGTACCGCGGCAGCGGCAAGTCGGGATCGAGCCGGGTGATCAGGACCCGCAGGAGCGGCGCCGGGTCAGGCAAGACACTCCCGGCAGACCGGCTGACCGTTGATCTCCTTGGCGAGCTGACTGCGATGGTGGACCAGGAAGCAGCGGCTACAGGTGAACTCGTCGGCTTGCTTGGGAATCACCCGGACCGAGAGCTCTTCGCCCGACAGGTCGGCGCCGGGCAGCTCGAATCCTTCGGCTTGCTCGGTTTCGTCGATATCGACGCCGGAGGAAGCCTTGTCGACACGCCGGGACTTCAGTTCCTCCAGCGAGTCTTCGCTGAGGTCGTCCTCGTCGGTCTTACGCGGGGCGTCGTAATCAGTCGCCATGGGTCTTACTCACCTTTCGCAGGCGCCTACCGCAGCGGATTGTGCCTTATGAGTGGCATCGGCGTCACATCGGGATCGACCAGCGGTACTCTCCGGGCGCCCGGCGTACAGTTCAGGAGGATCCCACCAGGCCGTCGAGAAGGTACACGAGGTCTCGTCGCACGCATTCGCTCCCGGCGACCAGGCGGTGCCCCCCGACGGGGTCGGAGGCCCACCCGGACACCCGGCCACCGGCCTCGGTGACCAGTAACCAGCCCGCGGCGTAGTCCCACGGGTTCAGGCATTGCTCGTAGTAACCGTCGACGTGGCCGGCGGCGACCGCGCACAAGTCGAGCGCCGCACTCCCGAAACGGCGGATGTCCCGGACCCTGGGCAGTACCTCCACCAGCGCCGACGCCTGCTCCCGGCGGACCTGAGGCTGATAGGAGAAGCCGGTGGCGATCAGGCTGGTACCCAGCGCCTGGGCACCGGAGATGGCCAGTTTCGTCGCCGACTTCGGCGGCGCCACCGCGCCCTCGGGGGCGCCAAGGTGCAGTTCACGCACCCACGCCCCGCCACCCCGGCGCGCGTGGTAGATCCGGGCATGGCTGGGATCGGCGACCGCGCCGGCTAACGGCGTCCACTGGCCTGGGACCCGGGGGTCACCCTCGACGGCCGCCACCGAAACCGCGTAATGGCCGAGGTCGTACAGGTAGTTGACCGTCCCGTCGATGGGGTCGACGACCCAGGTGATCACCCCGGAGCCGATCGAGCCCGGGAGCCCGCCCTCTTCCTCGCCGTACACCCCGTCGCCCGGTCGGCGTACCGCCAGGTGGCGCCGGATCAGGGTTTCGCTGCGCCGGTCCATCGCGGTCACCGGGTCGGTGACGCTGCTCTTGGTGCTGGAGGCCAGCTCGACCGGTCGGTGGAGGCAGATCAACTCCGCCGCCTGCGCGGCCAACTCGATCGCCAGATCCTCCAGCGCGGCGGTGTTGATGTTGTAGGCGATCATGAGTCCTCCCCGCAGACGGCCGGGCGGGCGTTGCGGGGATTGACGCAACACCCCACGGCGCACCGGTCCGGCAGCCGTAACCCTTCGGTGAGCTTCGAGGCGCCCTCCGGATGGGGGCGCTCCTGATGGGCCTCGCCCGCGCGAGCACGGGCCGCCCGCGCCTGGACCAGGTCGAGGAGTCCGGCGACGAACCGCGGGTGCGCGCGGACCGTCGACACCCGCCGGAACTGCAGGCCGAGCCGCGCGGCGTCCTGGCCGGCGACGGTGTCCAGGTCGTAGACCACCTCCATGTGGTCGGACAGGAAACCCAACGGCACCACCACGACGGCGCGGATCCCCTGCTCGGCCAGCAGGGCCAGGTGGTCACTGATGTCCGGCTCCAGCCAGGGCTGGTTCGGCGGGCCGGAACGGGAGCAGTACACCACGTCGTGCCGAAGGCGGGCCCCGGTGCGTGCGGTCACCGTGGCCGTGACCTCCTGGGCCACCGCGGTGTGCCAGCGGGTGTAGGCGTGCCCCCCGTCGGCGGGCGGCCCGGACCCGGCGTCGGAGGCCAGCGGGATCGAGTGCGTCACGAACACCAGGGCGATCGCCTCGGGAGGCAGGCCCCCGCCCCCGGTGAACTCGGCGACGCTGTCGGCAGTGAGGTCGCCCATGGTGCCCACGAAACCGGGGTGGCCGGCGTACGCGGGGATCTTGTCGAGCACTGGCCGGTCCTCTTCCGGCAGCGCAGCCAGCGCCGCGGCCAGGTCCTCCCGATACTGCCGACAGCCGGAGTACGACGGGTAGGCGCTGGTCAGAACGACGACCCCCCGTCGTACCCCCCGGTGCACCCCCTCCTGCAGCATGGTCACCAGCGAGGGCTCCAGGTGCCGATTGCCCCAGATGACGGGTACATCGAGGTCTCGTCGGGCCAGTTCGGCGGCCAGCGCCGCCTGCAGCGCGCGGTTCTCGTCGTTGATCGGGCTGCGCCCGCCCCGGTCGGTGTAGTGCCGGCCGACCTCCGCCAGCCGGTCGTCGGGGATCCCGCGCCCGGCGGTCACGCTGCGCAGAAAGGGCACGACCTGCTCGGGTGCCTCGGGCCCGCCGAACGAGACCAGGAACACCCCCTGGTACGGCTCGAGAGTGGCCACCGACCCCTCCTGTCTTGCGCCGACGTCGTCAGGGAGCATTCATGGCGAGCAGCCTCGGCTGCGTCTGACTGCACCTCACGGTACGTGAGGTGTTGGAGCCGGGCCGAATCGGTGCCGAGCTGACGGCGTGCCCCAGTTCCGTGCCCGCCGGGAAAGGTGGCAGAGTCGCCCTTGGTCACCCGGTGAGACCAGGAGCGCGCCATGGACGAACTACACCTGCTCGGCGTTCACGAGGACGGCGAGCACCTACTGCTGGCGTCCGCCGACGATCAGCAGCGGTTCCGCTTGCCCCTGAACGACGCGTTGCGCGCCGCCGTGCGGTGGGAACGCAGCAACCGCGCGCCGGGCAGCCCGGCCGCGGACGGTGAGGAGCTGCGGCCCCGCGACGTTCAGGCGATGATCCGTGCGGGGGCCACCGCGCAGGAGGCCGCCGACCGGGCGAACTGGTCGGTGGAGAAGGTCCGCCGGTACGAGGGGCCGATTCTGGCGGAGCGGGCCTACATGGCCACGGAGGCGGGCCGGGCGCACGTACGTACCCGCGGAGGGGCGGTCACGCTGGCCGATCGGGTCGCTGAGCGGCTGGCGGTCCGCGGGGTGTCGACCGAGTCCGCGACGTGGGATTCCTGGCGCGATGAGGACGGACACTGGACGGTCGAGATCCGGTTCGCCGCCGGTGGCCGGCAACGTTCGGCGTCGTGGCTGTTCAACAAGGCATCGATGAGCGTGGCGGCCCGCGATGACGAGGCCCGCTGGCTCAGCGAGGAGGAGGCCGAGCCGGAGCCGGTGGCCCAGCACGTGGCCCCCACCCGGGCCAGGGTGTACGACGTGGAGGCCGAGGGTGGTTTGCGCCCGGCCCGCCCGGAGACCCCCGTCGCCACCGGGGACGAGGTGACGCTGATGACGGCGATGCGGGAGCGTTCGGCGGCCCGCGGCCGTCGTCG
This sequence comes from Austwickia sp., assembly GCA_016711265.1. Classification (GTDB taxonomy): domain Bacteria; phylum Actinomycetota; class Actinomycetes; order Actinomycetales; family Dermatophilaceae; genus JADJTI01. The sequence goes on from JADJTI010000001.1 coordinate 713,044, forward strand.
CGGTCCCCGCAAGTCACCGGCCGCGTCCCCGACGGCGTTGCCCCCGTTGGGTGAGAGCCCGCCGGTGAAGGTGCCACCCTTGGCGGAGTTGCGTTACGACCCTGACACGATGCCCCCGCCTCCGGCTGCGCATGGTGAGCCGGACAGCGACGGCATCGATGGCCGCCCCGAACCGGGGGTGCTGGCCGACCCCGAGGTCACGGAGGGCATCGTGGCCGGGTTCGATGACGACGAGCCCTCCACTTCGATCGATGAGGATGAAGATCCGGATACCCGGCCGGCGGTGGTGTTCGAGGACGACGACGGCGAGGTGCTGGAGGCGCCGACCCCGCTGCCCCTGCGGGCGGCCGCGCCGACCCAGGCTGGGTCGGCGGTGGCGACGCCGGAACCTGTCGCCGCGTTGCCGCCGCAATCGGTGGCCAGCGACACGGTGGACGAGCCCGAATTGCCCTTGGGCGCGGACGAGCCCGTGAACGATCCCGTGAACGATCCCGAGGACGATCCCGAGGACGATCCCGAGGACGATCCCGTGGACGAAGTCGGCGCCGTCGAATCCGGGGATGCGACCGTCGCGGGTCCGTCGGCGCAGGCCAAGGCGCGTGGCCAGCGCACGCAGCCCTCTCGGGCACCGCGCAGCCGGCGCAAGGGTCGAGCGAGCGTGCCGGCGTGGGATGACATCGTGTTCGGAGCCAAACCTGGCGCTGACGACTGAGCCGACGAGCGAGCCCGGTCAGCTGCGTTCGGGTGGCTGGGTGAGCAGCGGGATGGCGGTCTCGACGTCGGTGACGGAGCCGTGCAGTCCGAGTAGCGCGAGCAGTTCTGGTCGGTCCCGCCGGGAGTCGACGACAGCGCCCGGTCCGGTCATCACGACGATGAGATCGCCGATGCGTTCGCGGACGGCGTCGCGGATGTCGCTTGGGGCGCCGTACCAGCCTGCAGCGATGGCCTGGTCGCGGGTGACGACGTGCCCGGTGCCGGCGAGCCGGGAGGTCCAGGCGGCGGCGACGTCCTGGGTGGCGCCGGGTCGGCAGTAGATCATCCTCGCGCGCGCCTCCCCGGCGATGTGTCGTGTACCTGCGACAAGTTCGGGTTCGGTGGCGAGGTCGAGGCGGTCTTCGAAGGGACAGTCGATCATGCCGTGATCGGCGGTGACGTACAGGGCGGCGTGCGGTGGGAGGGCTGCGGCGAGTCGGCGCAGTTGGGCATCGACGGCTTCGAGTTCTTCGAGCCATTGCCAGGAGCCGCAGCCGTGGACGTGGCCGATCTTGTCGAGGTCACCCCAGTAGAGGTACACCAGGGATCGGCGTGCTGCACGCAGGGCGGTCAGGGTGGCCTCGACCCGTTCTGGCAGCGTCTTGGCGGCGACGAAGGTGCCCCCGCGTAGAGCCGAGCGGGTCAGTCCGGAGCCGTCGAAGAACCAGGGGCCGACGCGGGTGACGTGGACGCCGTCGGCGGCGGCGGCTTCGAAGACGGTGGGGTGGGGTTGCCAGGTTTCGGGGTGTGGCCCGTCTTCCCAGCTCAGCTCGTTGAAGATCACGTCACGGTCCGGGTCGAGCACTTCGTAGCCGACGAGTCCGTGGGCGCCGGGGGGCAGTCCGGTGCCGAAGGTGCCCATGCTGGTGGCGGTGGTGGAGGGGAATCCGCAGCGCAGGCTGGTTCCGGTGGCCAGGAGGGTGCGCAGGTACGGGGCGTGGCCAGCGCGGGCGGATAGCAGTTCGTAGCCGAGTCCGTCGATGAGAACGACGACGGCCTGACGAGCGGCGGGGAAGGTGGCCTGCTCTGCGGCCACTTCGTGGGTCGTCCCGGGGAGGAGGGGTACGCCGATGCTGGCGGCGGCGCGGGGGAGGACGCTGGCAAGCCCTCCCCCGTCATACCGGAGGGTCGACGAAGCATGCAGCGCAGCGGAGTGCGAGGAGCCCGACCCATGCCCGCCCAGGGCCGACGACGCATGCAGCGCAGCGGAGTGCAGTGGGGAGGGCCGCCCCGGGTCGGGTGTGGTCATCCGGTCAACGGGCGGTGCTCATTTGCAGGGCGTGCGCGAACGCCATGGCTTGGCGTAGCGCCGCGTCGCCGTCGGCGACGGCGCTGATCCGGACGCTGATGTCGTCGGCGGTCAGAGTGCCCTCGTAGCCGTGGTCGGCGTCGCAGTTGGGGTCACCGCAGGTAGCCGGGAGCAGGTCGACCCTGCTGACCGAGCCCCAGCCGATCGTGACGGTGACTTCATGGCCGAGGCCCCCGGGCCGGTACCGTTCGGGTTCGGCGACCACGTGGGTGAGCATGACCCCGCGGATCCCGCTCAGCGGCACGCTTTCGGTGGTGGCGGTGGCGGTGGCCACCGGGTTGCCGTCGTCGGTGTGGTCGTCGGCGTGGGCCACCAGCAACCGGGTCGGGGTCAACACCAGGACCGTCACGTGCCGACGTACCGTGTCGTGGTCGAAGGTGGTCTCCTGGTGCACCACGTGGGAGACGACCTCGTCACCGGCCAGCGAGTTGCCGACGACGTCGCAGACCAGGGCCGGGTAGTAGCCCGCCTGTTCGATGTCGCGCGCCAGGGCGGCGGGCAGACTCAGGTCACGGGCGGACCCCGATCGGGAACTGAAACTCATACCCCCATCCTGACTTATTCACCGACGCAGCGGCGACCGTCTTCACAGGCGCTCAGCTGAGGGCTCGCCGTCCCTTGTCGGTCCGGGCACCGGCCGGAGTCACGTTGACGATCGCTCCCAGCACGTCCACGCCCTGGGTGTGGACGTTGACCGGGTTCAGTTCCACGCCGGCGAGTTCGGGGATCTCGTCGGCCAGGACGGACACCCGCGCGATGAGGTCTTCCAGGGGTCCGCGGGCGGCGGCCTCGTAGCGCCGGTACCCCTCCTGGAGGATTTTGGCGGTGGCCAGGTCGTCGATCATGCCGGCGACCTGCTTGTCGGTCAGCGGCGGGATGGCGTGGGAGATGTCGCCCAACATGTAGCCGGGACCGCGCATGCCGAAGCTGACCACGGGACCGAACAGCGGGTCTTCCACGGTCTTGAGGAAGGCGCCGAGGGCGGGGCGCGCCATCGGCTGAACGGCGAGGTGCCGGGCACCGGTATCGCCGAAGGACTCGACCATCGACTGGTGAGCCTGCCTGAGCTGGTCACCGTCGTACAGGTCGTGCCGGACGTCGCGGGCGCCGGGTAGGTTGCGCACCGAGTCGGCCAGGGTCCGCAACACCACGGGGTAGCCGAGTTGGGCAGCGTTGGCCAGTGCCTCGTCAACGGTTCGGGCGGGCAGCATGGGCCACAGGTCGATCCCGTACGTCGCGAGCAGCTCGCGCGCCTCGTCGTTGTCGAGGCGGCGTCCCTGAGGGCTGGCCTCCAGGACCCGGTCCACGATGCGCAGCGCCGCGACTCGATCCATCCCGACGGGGCGGACACGTTCGCCGTGGTCGGCGACCCGCCAGGCGGCGTACTTGGTCATCGCCGACAGCGCGCGGACACCGTCCAGCGGGGTGCTGTACACGGGAATGATGCGTCGGCGGCCGCCCACGTGTTCTCCGGAGCGGCGGACCACTTCGTCGACCCGGTCCATGCCCAGGAACGAGGTGACGCAGGGCTTGTTGTGTCCCCAGGCGGCGTGGGTGATGGCGCGGGCCACGTCACGGTCCGAAGCACGCATCGGGGGGATGAAGCAGGTCACCACGGAGTCGACGTTCGGGTCGTTGAACGCGGCTTGGACGGCGGCCGACACGGTGTCCACGGTGGACAGGATCGGCAGCGTTTTCGGTCCTCGGGTGACGGTCAGCCCGCCGGCCTCGCAGTGGGCGGCGATGAGGGCGTTGGTGCCCGCGGAGTTGCCGACGATGGCGACTCGGTTCCCGGCGGGCAGCGGCTGGCCGATCGCCAAGCGGGCCACCGTGAGCAGGTCGTGCAGGTTTTCGGCGCGGATGACCCCGGCTTGGTCGAGCATCGCGTAGAAGGTGCTCTCGGGCAGGTGCGTGACGCGGGCGCGGTGTCCCGGCGGGACCATGCCCACGGACTTGGATTTGACCACGATGACCGGTTTACGCAGCGCCAACTGGCGGGCGATCCGGGAGAACTTGCGTGGGTTCCCGCTGGATTCCAGATACATGCCGACGACGTGGGTGTCGTCGTCGTCGATGAAAAACTGCATCATGTCGTTGCCGGAGACGTCGACGCGGTTTCCGGCCGACATGAACACCGACAGCCCGAGGTCGAGGTCCGCCGAGGCGGCCAGCAGGGCCACCCCGAGGCCGCCGCTCTGGCTGAACAGGCCGAGCGCGCCCGGCCTCGGGATCTTGCGCGCCAGGACGGCGTTGATGCGGACCTCGCGCTGATTGTTGATGAACCCGAACGAGCTCGGCCCCACGACCCGCATGCCGGCCGCGCGCGCGCGTTGCAGGAGTTCGGCCTGGCGTTCCTCACCGGCCGGCCCGGCCTCGGCGAATCCGGAGGAGAAGACGGCGATGCCGCGCACCCCGGCCCGCGCGCAGTCGTCGACGACCTCCAGGATGCTGTCGGCGGGGACGGCGATGATCGCCAGGTCGACGGGTTCACCGATATCGCTGACCTTGGAGTACGCGCGGACCCCGCGAACGGTGTCGGCGCGGCGGTTGACGACGTACAGGTCTCCTTGGAAGTCGGAGTCCAGGATGTTGTCGAACACCAGGGAGCCGAGCGCGTCGGGGCGCCGACTGACACCGACGACGGCGACGGAAGCGGGCGAGAGCAGCGCGCGAATCGATTGGGCCTCGGCCCGGTGCTCGCGGGCCATTTGGACGGCCATGGAGCGGTCGGTCGGTTCGATCCGGAACTGGACGCTGATGACGCCGTCGTCGTAGTGGTGTTCCACCTCGAAGCCGGCGTCGGTGAAGACCTTCATCATCTTCTGGTTCTGCGGGAGGACGTCGGCGACGAAGCGGGTCACGCCGGACTCTCGGCCGATGGCGGCCAGGTGCTCCAGCATCACCGACCCGACACCGCGGCCGTGGTAGGCGTCGGAAATGTTGAACGCCACCTCGGCCAGGGACGGGTCGTCCAGCCGGTCGTACCGGGCGATCCCGATGATCTCGTCGCGGACGGTGGCGACCAGGGCGACCCGCTGGTCGTGGTCGACGTGGGTGAAGCGGTGCAGGTCACGGTCCGGGAGGTGCTTGATCGGCGCGAAGAAGCGCAGGTAGATGGACTCCTCGGATTGTTTGCTGTGCATCTCGACGATGCCGGCCGCGTCCTGGGGCCGGATGGGGCGCATGTGGGCGACGGAGCCGTCGCGGAGCACGACGTCCGCCTCCCAGTGAACCGGGTAGGTCACCTGGTCGGCCGGATCCTGGACGGCCTGGTCGTGGTCGGCCTGGTCCTGCTCGGCGCCCTGGGGGTCGCTGGCGTCGTCGGTGGGCATGGGCCCAGGATGGCACGGGATCCGCGGCGGCCGGGCAGGTTCACCGGCGCGCGTCGGCGTCCCGTGAGGCACGCCCGGCGGCATCCGGCACAGTGGCCTCATGGAGCTCGGCGAGGCGATCCGCCGGAGGCGGATGACACGCAGGTTCGACCCGGCACGAGCCGTGCCGGTGCAGGTGGTGGAGCGGGCGCTGGAGCATGCCGTCCGGGCGCCCAGCGCCGGTTTCAGCCAGGGATGGGACTTCGTGGTGCTGACCGACCCGGCAGACCGGTCGGCGTACTGGTCGGCGACCACGATGGCGGGGCCAGGCGATGAGGCGGTGTGGGGTGACCGATGGCTGCGCGGGGTGAGTGCGGCGCCGGTACTGATCCTGTGCCTGTCGGACCCCCAGGCGTACCTGGATCGCTATGCGGAACCGGACAAGGGCTGGGAGGATCGGGACCCCTCCAGGTGGCCCATCCCCTACTGGGACGTCGATGTCGGGATGGCCGCGATGCTGATCCTGCTGACGGCGGTCGATGAAGGGCTGGGGGCGCTGTTCTTCGGCGTCCCCGCGGGGCGGCACGACGACGTGCGGGCGGCATTCGGCATCCCCGATGATCGGCGGCTGGTCGGTGTGGTCGCCCTGGGGTACCCGGCGCCGGATGCCGCGCAGGCGCCGCGCAACCCGTCCCTGGCTCGCGGACGGCGTACCGGGGTGATCCACCGTGGGAAGTTCACCACGCCGTGAGGCGAACCTGTCCATCGTGTGGCGCCGACCACTAGCGTGTCCTGCGGACCGATCCGGGCGCGTCGCACGACGCCCCCGGCCAGCACAGTTGCCACGTGAGACTCGACGTCCCGAGCACGTGGGCATGACGCGAAAAGGAGCTTCGATGCAGATCAACGACAAGACGGTGGCGCTGGTGACCGGTGGCGCGTCCGGGCTCGGCGAGGCCACCGTCCGGCGGCTGCACGCCGACGGCGCTCGCGTCGTCATCGTCGACCTGCCCGGGTCTCGTGGCGCCGAACTGGTCGCCGAACTGGGTGACCGGGTGCGTTTCGCGCCCGCCGATGTTCGGGACCCCGACCAGATGCAGGCGGCCGTCGAGATGGCCAAGGAGTTGGGCGAGGTGCGGATCGCCGTGACCTGCGCCGGGGTTGTCGGGGCCGGTCGGGTGATCGGCAAGAAGGGGGTCATGCCCCTGCAGATGTACAAGGACGTCATCGACATCAACCTGATCGGGACGTTCAACATGCTGCGGCTCGCGGCTGAAGCGATGACCGGCAATGAGTCGCTGGACGGCGACCGCGGCGTCATCGTGATGACCGCCTCGATCGCCGGTTACGACGGCCAGGTGGGCCAGGTGGCGTATGCCTCGTCCAAGAGCGGCATTTTCGGGTTGACCCTGTCGGCCGCCCGTGACCTCGCAGACAAGGGGATTCGGGTGATGACGATCGCGCCCGGAACGTTCATGACCCCGATGATGGCGGGCCTGCCCGATGAGACGAAGGCCTCGCTCGGCGCGAGCGTGCCGCACCCGTCGCGGCTGGGCGAGCCGACCGAGTTCGCCCTGATGGTCCGCCAGATCGTGGAGCAGCCGATGTTGAACGGTGAGGTCATTCGGCTTGACGGCGCGCTGCGGATGCCGCCGCGCTGATGCGTCGTTCCGGGCGCCGTGCCCCCCGAGCGGCGAGGCTCGGGGGGCACTCGGGTCACCCGCGGCCGTAGCCCTGCTGCCGACGGACGTCGACCGTGGCCCGGGCGATCTCCCGGATGCGGACTGGCTGGTGCACGACGTGGTGGAGTCGTAGCCGCAGCACCAGCCAGTCGCGACAGATGAGGTCGTCGTAGCGGTCGATGTCCCGCGCGAACCCGGCCTTGGTGCCGTGGAACTCGTAGCTGTCGGCCTCGAAGACAATGCGCAGGCGTTCATCGGCGAGATCCACCGCCGCGAAGAACCCGGTGTCCCGGATCTGATATTGGACTGTCAAGGTGAACAGTCCCGTTTCGAGCAGGATGGCGCGCAGACCGGACTCGAACGGGTTGGCGGCCCGCCCGTCGGCTGCCTCGGCGACTCTGCGGACGCGTGCCCGTCCCCGGCCCGTATACGTGTCGGCCGCATTAATCAGCGTTGCCGGGCCCACGGCACCGGAACGCAACGCCGAGTCCGCCACCGCCAACCCCTGCGGGAACGGCAGCTCGGCGGCGCAGTGCAGCACCGTGTCCAACGCTGACGTGACCCCGGACTGGTAGGTGTCCCGATCGACGGCGCGAAAGCGCACGTCACACCCGCTGAGCGACACGGGGACATGGCGGCCGTGAGGTCGGAGCACCTGCAGACGCTGCGGCTCGCGCAAAAGCGCCCACCCGTGGTGTTGAGCCGCGCTGAGCCCGTAGAGTGCTGCGCCTGCCGCGACGGCGCGGGCGTGCTGCCCGATCAGGACCCTCAGCTCATCCTCGGTCAGCGGTTCGGTCCACCTCGCCCACGAGCGGGCTGCCGCGGACGCGTCAGCGGACGTGGCGATGTCGGCCCGGGCGTAGGTCCCCCTGCCCAGGCGAGCCAGGTAGCCCTGCTTCAGTGCCGCACGCAGCGTCGCGGGAGAGCTCACCGCCACCAGGTCGGCGCCGGTTGCGATGCCCCCGGACTGGACGAGAGCGTCCATCAGGGCCGGCAGCCGGGACGCGGGAGGCATTCCCCGATCCTCGGCCCGAGATCGACCGGCGTCCGCTGACCATCCACAGCCCACGATGACGACCGCGGGGCTCCGGCCGCGTCGGTGACGCGGCGAGGTCGCGCGATATCAGCAACATTCGAACCGATCCGTCGAGGGGTTGCCGTCTCGGGTGCTGGTCAGGGACCCGTGCCTGAATGCGGATCCTGGTGATGTTGTCGAAATGGCGAATGGATCGCGCCAACCACCCGCGGCCTGTCACGCCGCTGCAGCGCCCACGCGGCGAGCCGATCCGGCCTTGTGCCGCGCACTAGGTCAAGATGAGGGCGAACCACGCATGCCAAGGAGATGCCCCGCTTGTCGCGCCGCCCCACGCCCGAGTCCCTGCCGGACGATTTCGAAGAACGCATCGTCGATATCGATGTGCGGCAGGAGATGGAGGGGGCGTTCCTGGAGTACGCGTACTCGGTCATCTACTCCCGCGCCCTGCCTGATGCCCGCGACGGACTCAAGCCGGTCCAGCGCCGCATCCTCTACGGGATGCACGAGATGGGCCTGCGCCCCGACCGTGGCCACGTCAAGAGCCAGCGGATCGTCGGCGAAGTCATGGGCAAGTACCACCCGCACGGCGACAGCGCCATCTACGACGCCCTGGTGCGGATGGCTCAGCCGTTCACCATGCGCCTGCCCCTGGTCGACGGCCATGGCAACTTCGGCAGCCTGGACGACGGTCCGGCGGCCTCCCGGTACACCGAGGCACGGATGGCCCCGGCGGCGCTGCTCATGGTCGCGGGCCTGGACGAGGACACCGTCGATTACGTCCCGACCTACGACGACCAGCTCACCCAGCCCTCCGTGCTCCCGGCGGCTTACCCGAACCTGCTGGTCAACGGGGCAGCAGGGATCGCCGTGGGGATGGCGACCAACATGCCTCCGCACAACCTCGTCGAAGTCATCGGCGCCGCCCGGCACCTGATCGACCATCCCGATGCGACCCTGGAAGACCTGATGCGGTTCGTGCCTGGGCCGGATCTGCCCGGAGGCGGGATGATCGTCGGCCTCGACGGGATCCGGGAGGCGTACGCCACGGGCCGCGGGGTCTTCCGGACCCGGGCCACCGCGCGGATCGACAATGTCACGCCGCGCCGCAAGGGCATCATCGTCACCGAACTGCCGTACCTGATCGGCGCCGAGAAGGTCCGCGACAAGCTCAAGGATCTGGTACAGAGCAAGCGTCTTCAAGGGATCGCGGACTTCAAGGACCTCTCGGACCTGGAGCACCCGTTGCGCCTGGTCATCGAGGTGAAGAACGGTTTCAACCCCGAGGCCGTGCTGGAACAGCTGTACCGATTGACGCCGATGGAGGACTCGTTCGGCATCAACAACGTCGCCCTCGTCGAGGGGCAGCCACGGACCCTCGGTCTGCGTGAGCTGCTCACGGTGTACGTCGAGTTCCGCACCAGCGTGGTACGCCGTCGGACGCAGTACCGGCTGCGCCGCGCCCAGGAACGGCTTCATCTGGTCGAGGGACTGCTGATCGCGATCGTCGACATCGACGAGGTGATCGCGCTGATCCGCTCCTCGGACGACACGGCGGCGGCCCGGGTGCGCCTCATTGAGGCCTTCGACCTGTCCGAGGCGCAGGCCAACTACATCCTTGAGCTACAGCTGCGCCGACTGACCAAGTTTTCCCGGATCGAGCTGGAGACCGAGGCCGAGGAGCTACGCGCCCGGATCGAAGGGCTCGAGGCAATCCTCAACGACCGCGCCCTGTTGCTGCGGACCGTCTCTGACGAACTCGCCGAGGTGGCTCAGCGCCACGGGACACCGCGGCGGACCGTCCTGCTCGAATCCGCCGGCGGCCCGGCCAAAGGCAGCGCCGCGTCGACGACGCCGCTGGAGGTGGCCGACGATCCGTGTTGGGTCCTGCTGTCCTCGACGGAGCTGTTGGCCCGGACCGCCGACGCCGGTCCGCTGGTCAACGATGGTGAGCGAGCAGCCCATGACGTGATCCGCTCCGCGATCCGGACGACGGCGCGCGGCGAGTTCGGGCTGCTCACGTCAGCTGGGCGGGTGTTGCGGATGTCGGTGCTGGAGCTGCCTACGCTGCCCCTCACGATCGGCCCGCCCACGCTGTCCGGCGGCACGCCGCTGGCCGCGTTCCACGAGTTGGCCGGCGGAGAACGCCCGGTGAGCCTGCTGCCACTGGGCGAGGACGCGCCGGGGGTCGCCCTGGGCACCGCCCAGGGGGTCGTCAAGCGGGTGCTCGTGGACTACCCGAGTGGGCGTGCGGAGTGGGAAATGATCGCGCTGCGTCCCGGCGACGCGGTGGTCGGCGCGGCCCTGGTCGGCGACGCCGACGCGGAGGCCACCCACCTGGGGTTCATCTCCAGCGACGCGCAGCTGCTGCACTTCCCGGCCGCCGCGGTCCGCCCGCAGGGACGCCCGGCCGGAGGCATGGCCGGGATCAAGCTGTCGCCGAAAGCCCGGGTGATCTGGTTCGGGGCGTTCGACCCGCAGGCCGAGAACGTCGTGGTGACCGCCGCCGGATCCTCCAGCGCCCTGCCCGGGACCCAGGCCGGATCCGTGAAGGCCACCCCGCTGTCGGAGTACCCGAGCAAGGGCCGCGCGACCGGCGGCGTCCGCTGCCAGCGGTTCCTGCGCGGGGAGGACACCCTGATCGTGGGTTGGGCGGGCCCCTCCCCCGCGCGTGCGGCCGGCCCCAACGGTGTTCCCGTACCGTTGCCGGAGGCAGTGGGGCGGCGGGACGGTTCCGGCACGCCGGGTCGCGCCCCGATCGCGGCCATCACCGGGGCATTCCCCGCGGTGGTGTCGGACGGTACGGCGGCCACGGGTACCTCGACGGTCGGTGACGCGGCGGCGGCGCAGGATGTGGCGTGGACGACGGACGAGAGCGCCCGTGACCAGGTGGCGCGGGCGGTGAACCGACCCGATGCCGCGTCCTCACGGACCGCCGGAGACGTCGACGCCGACCCCGTGGTGGAGGTGGGTCACCCGGACGAGGATGTCCTCTTCGACCTGTAACACCTGCGCCCACGACACTGTCCGACGGGTGCTGCACCGAGGATGACCGTCGACGCGAAAAGCACTGGCATCTAGTGGAATTCGGTTATCTTGAGGGATTCGCGCAGTGCGCCGACGACGTCCCCTGGGGGTCTGGATGCCGATCATCACCCTGGCTCGACTGCTCACCGTCCTCGTCCTCACCCTGACCTGGCTCCTGCCCGGCACGACCGCGGCGGCTGCCGATCCCACACCCGTCGGTCGGGCGAACATGTCGGTGGACGTCGACCCTTCGAGCGGGCCCGGGACATCAATCATCGAGGCGCCGGAGTGGGCATCCACCTGGGAGGGGGTTCGGGCCTCCTTCTTCGTGTACGTCACGAACACGGGGGACGTTCCGCTACGGGTTACCCAGATCACCGGGGACTCGCCGATTGGCGACCCGTACCCCCCCGTCATGTGCAGTGCGCCCATCCTCCCCGGAGTACGGCAGGCATGCGCCTACCGCTACGTCTCAATGCCCTCCGGGGCGTCGCCCGGTACCCGGCAAGAGTTCCAGATCGGCGTCACCGCTGAGGCGGCTGGCCAGCCGCTGAGGTCGGAGGCACGGTTTACCCTGCTCGTCGTTGACCGGCTGCCGCATACCAGCCTCAACGTGTCCGCATCCCCGACGGCGATCGCCCCGCAGGGACCTGTCGCATTCACCCTGCGACTGAATCCCCCGTTCCGTTACACCCCCTCCTTCGACGTGACCGGGATTCAATCGCGTCTGTTCGGCGATCTCACCGATCCAGCCAATCCCCGCCTCGTGAGCACCACCTGCCGGGACCATGACGGTTCGGCCTATGCCGGGTGCGCATACGTCGCGCGCGTGGCGGGGAAGCCGGGAACGACCGTCGAGGACACCATCACGGTCTCGCTCAGTGACGGCACCGGTCCGCCCGGTGGCGCGGTGACGACGGTCTCGGTGCGCCTGCTGTCCCCACCCACCGTGTCGGTCACGCTCGTTCCCACGCCCTCCCGCACCCCGCCGGGGGGTCCCGTTCGATACGCGCTCACCGTCACCAGCCGGTCGGCGTACCCCCTGACCCTGCAATCGCTGTTCACCTGGCGCTACGGGAACCTCAGGGACCCGTCCAATCCAGCGATCCAGGCGAACACCTGCCCAACGCTGCCTCGGACCCTCCCGTCCGGGGAGTCAACTCAGACGTGCAGCTTCACCGCGCTCGCGGACTCCCCGGCGCTCACGTCATACCGGGTGACCGCCGTGGCCAGCGTCCGAGAGGACACCACTGCGCTCACGTCGACCGCCGCCACCAGCACGACCATCGACGTCACGTGGCGCGCTGAACCGGCCTCCGCGTGGGCACTGGAGACGATCTGGCCGGCACTGTCCCTTCTCGGACGGGAGGTCACCCCGCGCAGCCGGACGTCGATGGTGTTCTGGATTGCACCGCGCTGCCGGTCCACGATCCCCAAGCGCCTCGGCGACCTTCTCCAGGCGCCATCCCCAACCCCGCAATGCGCTCCCCACCGGCGCCTTCTCCAGGAAGCCACCACCGCGCTCCTCAACGAGGCCGAGTACGGGTCCGACTATCCGGCGAGGTCACCTTCAGCGATCGTCACCGACACCAACGAGGCTCTGCGTGCTCGACTGCGGGACATCAACGCGCTGGCGGACGGTTACGCACAGTGGAACGGCGACCCGACTCGCGCGGCGCCGCCGGACTGACGAGGCTGCACGCAGCGGCGCCACCCGGCCCGAATCCACCTAGGGTGTCATCGTGAGCAGCGCACAACCTGCGGTGACCCCCAGCCGCCGCCCCGCGGGACGGCCGGATGCGTGTTCGGTCCAATGGGATGAGGTCACCGGTCCCGCCTGGGGAACAGCCGCGGGGGCCTTGTTCTGGGTGGCCGTCGAACAGCCCGGGCCCTGGGGCAGCCATGCGTTCCAAGCATCCCGGATGGACCCGGGCCTGGGCCGGGCGCTGCACCAGCAGTGCGCGTCCTCGGGCGGTCGGGCGCTGCTGATCCGCAACGTCGGCAGCCAGCGCGAGACGCAAACGGCCAGGCCGCGGCGGGTGTACATCGCGGGGGGCATGCCGCATTGGCAGCCGTGGCTGCTGTCAGCCGAACTGGCCGACGTCTCGGACCTTCTCCGGCTGCCCTGGCAGCGACTCCGGTACGGCGATCAGCGCGCCGTCATGGAGGCGGTGCCGGCGTTGGCGCCGCACCCTGATCCGATCCTGCTGGTGTGCACCAACGCCAAGCGGGACGCCTGTTGCGCGGTGCGCGGGCGGCCGCTGGCCGCCGATGCGGCAGCGGCCATGCCGGGCCAGGTGTGGGAGTGCACGCATACCGGCGGACATCGGTTCGCCCCCACAGCCGTGGTGCTCCCCCACGGGCAAACACTCGGTCGGCTGACCCCGGAGGTGGCCATCGAGGCGCTCCACGCCGCCGCTCAGGGCCGGCTCGCGGAGTCTGCACTGGACCCGCGGTACAACCGGGGGCTTCCGCACGTCATGCCGCAGCTCCAGGCTGCCGAGGCATGGGTCCGCCATCAGATCGGCGAGACCAGCATCGGCTGCGTTCGCGCGCACACCACGCGTTCCCTGGTCAAGGGGCAGTCCGGGGTGGTCGAGGTCGAGCACCGGGACGGCCGCCACTGGCTGCTCCACGTACGCCAGGTCGACGAGCCGGACAACCTGCGCCGCAACTCCTGCTCCACGGCCGCCGTACCGGTGCACACCTGGGCCGTCGAGCCGGTGACACCCGACGTACCGGTCCTCGGCGCGTGGCCCGCCTGGCCCGACGCCGACCCGGTGGAGCTGGACCGGCCCCGAGTTGCGGCACCGGCACCCAGTGACGACGCGCCGGCCGGGGCACCGCGTGAGCTGTTGCCATTGTTGCTGGCCCGGGAGGCGCTTCTGCACCGCCGGGACTCTGGTTCCCGTGCGGACCTGGAGCCGCTGCTGGCCCCCGACTACTGGGAATGGGCCGCCGTGGGCGAACGGCGCGACCGCAGCGCCGTCCTGGACACGGTGGGCACGCCCGCGGCGCGAGCCGGTGACGGCACGCTCGATGCCGCTGATGCCGCGGTACGTCGACTGGGCCCGGACACCTACCACCTCACCTATACGTTGCGAGGTCCCGGGGAGTCGGCCGATCCCTCCGGAGCCACCCGGTGCAGCACGATCTGGCGGGGTTCACCGGCCAGCGGCTGGTACGCCCTCTTCCACCAGCGCACCGCCGTGGCGGCCGATCCTGGGTGATCGAGGGCCGTGGAGGCACCCACGGCGCCTAGGCTCGAGACATGTCGGGGGTTATCGAGGCCACGGGCCTCACCAAGAAGTACGGCGACCTGGTCGCCGTCGACCATGTCGACCTGACCGTGCAGGCCGGGTCGTTCTTCGGGGTCCTGGGTCCCAACGGCGCGGGGAAGACGACGCTGCTGGAGATGATCGAGGGTCTGCGCAAGCCCGATGCGGGCACCGCGACCATCCTCGGCGAGCCCAGCTGGCCCAGAAATGCCCACTTGCTGCCACAACTGGGCGTGCAGTTGCAGGCGTCGGCCTTCTTCGAGCGACTCACCGCCAAGGAGCAGCTCACCACCTTCGCGGACCTGTACGGCGTACGGCACAGCCGGGTGGACGAGATGCTCGAGCTGGTGGGCCTGACCGAACACGCGAAGAAGCGGACCGAGGACCTCTCGGGCGGCCAGCGTCAGCGGCTCTCGATCGCTTGCTCGCTGGTCCACGACCCGCAGGTGGTGTTCCTCGATGAGCCGACCGCGGCGCTCGACCCGCAAGCGCGGCGCAACCTGTGGGAGCTGCTGAGCGCGATCAACGACAGCGGCCGCACGGTTGTGCTGACCACGCACCACATGGACGAGGCCGAGGCGCTGTGCGACCTGGTGGCCGTCATGGACCACGGCCGGATCCTCACGGTCGACCATCCCGCGGCCCTGGTGCGCGGGCTGGACGCACCGACCAGGATCAGCCTGCCCGAGACGGTGCTGAGCGCCGAGCGGGCGCGCACCCTCCCGGCGGCGCTGGAGGTGGACTGCCAGGACGGGAGCACCGTGATCACCACCCGCGATCCCGCCGCGGTCCTGACCACCTTGGCGCAGTGGCAGGCACTCACCGGCCTGCAGGTGCGCGGGGCCACCCTGGAGGACGTGTTTCTGCAGCTCACGGGACGGGAGTACCGCGCATGACCACGTTCACGGCGCTGGCCATGGCACAGTGGCGCGGGGTCCTGCGCGACAAGCAGACCCTGTTTTGGACGCTGGCCTTCCCGTTGATGTTCCTGCTGCTGTTCGGCAGCATCTACTCGGGTGCGGGCGGGTCGATGCCCCGGACCAGCCTGGTCACGGTCGGCGCGGTGCCCTTGATCGACCGGCTACCGCCATCGGCCCGCGCCCAGTTCGACGCGGCGTTCGACCTCATCGGCAGCAAGGATCGCGAGGCCGCGCTGGCGGCCGTCCGAGCCGGCGACGTCGACGCCGCCGTCGAGATGACGGGGACCACGGTCACCGTGCACTACTCCCAGGCCGACAGCGTCAAGGCGGCCACGGTGCAGGGCACGATGCAGGCGTACGTCGACGGGGCCAATCGGGCGGTCGCGGCCGTGCCCGCCACCTTCACCCTGACCTCCCAGCCGGTGGAGGACGCCTCGCTGAAACCGATCCAGTACATCGCTCCGGGACTGCTGGCGTGGGCGGTGGCGATGGGCGCGATGTTCAACGCGGCGATCCCGCTGGTGCAGTGGCGGGTGACGAAGCTGCTGCGGCGGTTGCGGCTGGCACCGATGCCGGTGGTCACCCTCATCGCCTCCCGGACCCTGGTGTCGATGGTGATGGCCACCCTCCAGGTGGGGTTGTTCCTCGGGGTCGGCGTCGGTTTATTCGAGCTGCGGTTGACCGGGTGGTGGTGGCTGGGCTTGCTGCTGATCGCGCTGGCAACCCTGACCTTCATGGCACTCGGGCTGGCCATCGGTGCCGTCAGTAAGACCGTGGACGGGGCCTCGGGTCTGAGCAACCTGGTGCTGATGCCGATGGCGTTCCTGTCGGGGTCGTTCATCCCGTTGGACTTCGCGCCGAGTTGGATCGGCACGCTGGCCAAGTTCCTGCCCTTGGGGCATTTGAACCAGGGGATGCTCGATGTCATGGTGCGCGGCAAGGGCCCGGAGTCGGTGATCGTGCCCGCCGTGGTGCTGGTCGGGTTCATGGTGGCGTTCGCCGGGCTGGCGGTGGCGCTGTTCCGGTGGGAGGACTGAGTCCGCCGCGGAACGCGTGGGGGCACCCGTCGTCGACGGATGCCCCCACGCGCTGCTCGCGGCTGAGCAGGTCAGCCCTCTACCAGCACGACGTACAGATGCCGCGGGCCGTGGACCCCTTCGACGCGGTTCAGCTCGATGTCGCTGGTCGCGCTCCCACCGCTGATCCAGGTCAGCGGGCGGCCGGAGTGGATCGCGTCCTGCAGCCGCGGCACCATCTCCGGGACGTCGGTCACCACCTGATCGGCCCGGACCACGCACACGTGCACGTCGGGGACCAGCGACAACGCGCGGCGGCCCTGGTCGGGACCGTGATCCAGGACGATGGTGCCGGTCTCGGCGCCGGCGACTGCGGCCGCCGTCACCACCGATTCGACCTCGTTCAGCTCGGCGTTGCTCAGCTGCGGCTCATCGGACACGACGCGGATTCCGTCACCCTCGATCGCTTCCCGCCACTGCCCCGGTACGCCGGTGGGCAGCACCACGCTGCCGACGCCGTGGGCCTTGAGCGCGTCCAGCACCGCGGTCGCCACCTCGTCGGGTCCGACGCGGACCAGCTGCGCCTTGTAGTCGATGATCCGGTCGATGAAGCGGTCCAGCAGATCCTCCATGGGCCGGACCTGCCCGTACTCCCACGGCACCGGGGTGTCCTGCTCGGCTGGTACATCGGGGACATCCCGCAGGGCCGCGCGGACCTTGGCCAGGATCTGTTCGCGCGCCTGGGTGCTCGCGTCGGTGCGTACGTCGGTCATGACCGTCCCTCGCTTCCCCGGCGCGAGCCTGCGTCGCCGCGTTCCCGAGCCCACCAGGCCCGGAACGACTCCGTCGGCGGGATCGGCACGTCTCGGGCGTCGGTCCATTTGGACAGCGGCCAGGGCAGCGGTCCGAGGTGACCGAATTTCAGCCCCAACACCTTGCCCCCTGAAGAGGCAGCCTTGGTGGCGGCGGCCCAGCGCTTCCCGTCGGACATCGCCCAGGAAGTCGAGGCCATCAGCACCGATTCCACGTGCGGCTGGTGCAGGCGAGCCAGGAAGCCCGGCAGGTGTGTCGAGGGGTTGGCACCGGCGAGGCGGTCGGCCTTCTTGGACTCGACCACCTTGTGCCGCATGTGGACCAGCAGCTCGGCGAGCGGAATGCGCACCGGGCAGACGTCGTTGCAGGCGCCACACAGCGTGGAGGCGTACGGCAGCGAGCGGTCCACCGGGGTGCTGACGCCGCGCAGTTGGGGGGTCAGCACCGCGCCGATCGGACCGGGGTACACCGAGCCGTACGCGTGGCCGCCGACCTTCTCGTACACCGGGCAGACGTTGAGGCAGGCCGAACAGCGGATGCAGCGCAGCGCCTCGCGGCCGAAGGAGTCCGACAGCACCTTCGTCCGGCCGTTGTCGATGAGGACGACGTGCATCTCCTGCGGCCCGTCCCCGGGGGTGGGGCCGGTCCACAGCGTGTTGTAGGGGTTCATTCGCTCCCCGGTGCTGCTGCGCGGCAGGAGCTGAAGGAACACTTCGAGGTCGGCGAAGGTCGGCAGCACCTTCTCGATGCCGACGACCGAGATCAGCGTCTCCGGCAGGGTCAGGCACATCCGGCCGTTCCCTTCGGACTCCACGACCACGAGGGTGCCCGTCTCGGCGATCGCGAAGTTGGCCCCGGAGATCGCCACCTTGGCCCGCAGGAACTTCTCGCGCAGGTGCAGTCGCGCGGCACCGGCCAGGTGCGGCGGGTCGCTGTCGAGGTCGGCCGGGGCGGGCCGGCCGTACTGGCCCATCTCCTCCAGGAAGATCTCCCGGACCTCGGAGCGGTTGCGGTGGATGGCGGGAACCAGGAAGTGGCTGGGGCGGTCGTGACCCAGTTGGACGATGAGTTCGGCGAGGTCGGTCTCCCAGGCAGCGATGCCGGCGGCCTCTAGCGCCTCGTTCATGTCGATCTCCTGGGTGGCCATCGACTTCACCTTGACCACCTCGGCCAGCGGGTCCTCCCCCAGCTTGGCCTTGACCAGGCCGACGATGATCTCGTTGGCCTCCTCGGCATCGCGGGCCCAGTGCACTGTCGTACCGGCCCGGGTCAGCGACTCCTCCAGCTCGACCAGGTAGCGGTCCAGGTGGCGCAGCGTGCGGTTCTTGATCGCCTCCCCTGCCGAGCGCAGTTCCTCCCAGTCGTCGAGTTCGGCGACCACCTTGGCCCGCTTGGTGCGGATCGTCGTCATCGCGTAGTGCAGGTTCTTGCGTTGTACCGGGTTGGCGAGTTCGACCTTGGCGGCGATCGGGAAGCGGGGCGAGTCCTGCAGGTCCCCTTCGGGGGGTGCAGGGGTACGCCGGGTGGCCGGGTTCGCGGTCATCGGGTCACCTCCACGGCCACGGCGGCCTCGGCGGCGGTGTGCACCGGTTCGGTCTGGGCCAGGATCTGGGCGAGGTGGATCGGCTTGATGCCGGCGTGTTGGCGTTCCAGCACCCCCGAGATGTTCAGCAGGCACAGGTTGTCTCCGGTCACCAGGTACTCAGCGCCGGTGTCGGCGACGTGCCGGGCCTTGTCCGCGGCCATCGCCACCGAGATGTCGGGGTTCTTCAACGAGAAGGTGCCGCCGAAGCCACAACAGCGTTCCGCATCGGGCAGTTCGGCGATGGTGATGCCCTTGACCGCCTGGAGCAGTTGCATCGGGCGGTCGCCCACCTTGGCCACCCGCAGCGAGTGACACGTCGGGTGATAGGTCACTTTGTGCGGGAAGTAGGCCCCGACATCGACGACGCCGAGGACGTCGACCAGCAGCTCGGACAGGTCGTAGGTCTTGGCGACGATGGCGGCCACCCGGCGACCCAGCAGCGAGTCGCCGGCGTACTCGGCCAGCATCGGGTGCTGGTCTCGCACCGACCCCACGCACGAGCCCGAGGGGGCGACGATGGCGTCGTACTTCTCGAACGTCTCGACGAAGTTGCGAACCAGCGGTAGCGCCTCGTCGAAGTACCCGGTGTTGGTGAAGATCTGCCCGCAGCAGGTTTGGGCCGCGGGGAACTCCACGTGGCAGCCAAGCCGCTCCAGGATGCTCACCACGGCCTTGGGCGTGTCCGGAAACATCACATCGTTGGCACATGTCGCGAACAGCGCGACGGTCCGCACCGGTCTGGGGCCGGGTCCGGCGGCGCCCTCTGCTACGTCCACATCGGTCTCCTCGACGCTTACACGGATTGGTCAGACCATTCAAGCGCAGGGTGGCGCCCTCGACAAGGGGGTTTCGCCGCGCGGTTCCGGACAGCCTCACGCAGCCAGCTCAGTGAGGCCGGTGCGTTCTGGCCGGTTCACGTGGCAACTCTCACCCCGTGGCGGGCGGCGTTGGCCACAATCGCGTCGCGAACGTAGCGGGCCAGACCTGGACGGATGCCGTCGTAGTACGCCGTGAAGCGCACGTCCTCGACGTACATCTGCGCCAGCTCCGTCTGCATCTCGTGGCTACAGTCGTAGTGCCATTCGATGCTGCGGCGGTGCGCCTCGGCGGCCGAGGCCGCCTCGTCGCCATCCGCGGGGGCGCCCTCGTCGAGCAGCCGCGCGAAGTCGACGTTCAGTGCGTCGCCCTCAGCCTGGATGCGCTCCCAGTTGGCCTTGGTGTAGCGGGCGGTCCGCTCCTGGCTCTGCTTCCATGCGGCGTTCTCGCCCCAGCGGCGCTCGGCCTCCGCGGCGTACTCCTCGCCCCAGCCCTCGCCAAAGAGCTCCCGCTTCTCGGCGTCGGTGATCGGTCGGTTAGTCATGACTGCCTCCAATGCGTGGTCGATAGCCTGCACGAGCCCCTTCAGCTCGGTCAGGCGGGTGGTGACCGCGGCGCGCTGCCGATGCAGGTGCGCCTCGACGCTGTCGGGTTGATCCAGCAGGAGCGCGATCTCCTCCAGGGCAAACCCGAGCCGGCGATAGACCACGACGTGCTGCAGTCGCGTCAGGTCTGCCTCGGTGTAGAGGCGGTAGCCCGCGGGCGTGCGCACGCTCGGTACGACGAGACCGATCTCGTCGTAGTGGTGCAGCGTGCGCCGAGTCACCCCGAACAGGCCCACTACTGTCCCCACGGTCACCGGATCGCGAGGCTTGCCTCCCTCGTGGTGGCCAGCCGCCGCGTGGTGGGGCGTCGTGTCGGTCATGGTTTTGGCGTGGGCTATCACGTCGCGTGAAGGTCAAGCCGATTTCGCGCCCGTTCCCGAGACCCGTTCACGAGCCTGTTCACGCCCTTTCACGAGCCCGTGGACACGCCCACGCAGGGGGAGATCAGGTCGGTTTAACCGGTCACGTCGTCCAGCAGTTCCAGGACGTGCCGGTAGGTGTGCCCGGTCGCGCGGGACATGCCCAACTCGCAGGTCCGGTTGGTCGAGAGGTAGGCCTCGTACGGCTCGCGGGCCACCTCGGCGGCCTCCCGGGCGGTGGCCGACGCGGTCAGCTCCGGATGCAGCATGCCCCGGTCACCGGCGAACGCACAGCATCCCGCGTCGTCGGGCACCACAACCCGTTCGGCACACGCCTGGGCGAGCGCCACCAGGTGGGGAGTGTCCCCAGCGTGCCGGTCCGAGCAGGTCGGGTGCACCACCACCGATCCGAGTCGGCGACCCCCCCGCGTGGGGTCGGGGAGCCGGTCGGTCAGCTTGGGTAGCACCTGGGTGGCCACGAACGCGGTGGCGTCCATGATCGGCAGCCGCGCGACCCGGTCGGCCAACGCGTTCTCTCCGCAGGCCTGCAGGTCATGGACCACTTCATGGAGGCCGTGGGTGCATGAGCTGGCGTCGGTGACGATCGGCACCGCACCCTCCCGGCTGGCCGCCAGCAGGGCGGTCGCCGTCTTGATCGCCATCGCCGAGCGCCCGTCGACCAGGCCCTTGCTGCGCCACACCGTGCCGCAGCAGAGGCCGTGCAGGCCCTGCGGCAACTGCACACTCACCCCCGCCTTGTCGCACAGCCGCAGGAACGCGAACGCCGCGCCCCGGGGCCGCTGGGCTGCCGAGGGGTCAGCGGCGGCGTGCTCACCGGGCGGGGCCGCTTCGAACAGCTCCCCCATGCACGAGGCGAACAGGACAACCTCGCCCGGTGCCTGCCGAGCGGTGGTACGACGGGTCACCCCTGGTCCGGGAAGATCGTCGCCGACGAGCGGGAGCAGGTCCTCTGACACCACAGTCCGGCCGGCGGTGGTGACCGCCGTCAGGGCGGGGGTCGGCACCAGGTCCGCGGCAGCCACCCCCGTCCGCAGGAGCGAGAGGGCCACATCCCACCGGTCGGCCAGGATCGACCCGATCCGCTGGGCCGCGGGCGGCTGCGCGGCTGCCCGGAAGCCTTTCATGACGACGCCGGTGTCGATCGCCACCGGGCAGGCCAGCAGGCAGAGGGAGTCGGCGGCGCAGGTCTGGACGGCGTCGTAGGAGAACTGCTCTTCGAGCTCGGCGCGGCGCTGCGGGTCGGCGGCCGCCATCTCCCGCATCAGCGCGATGCGCTGCCGGGGGGTGGTGGTCAGGTCCTTGCTGGGACAGGTGGGCTCGCAGTAGCCGCATTCGACGCAGCGGTCGACGGCCGGGTCCACCAGCTCGGGGACCTTGAGGTCTTTGAGGTGCAGCTGCGGGTCGTCGGTGATGATGACGCCGGGGTTGAGCACCCGGCTGGGGTCGAAGAGATCCTTGACCTCGCGCATCACCTGGTACAACTCCGTGCCGTACTGACGCTCCACGTAGGGCGCCATGATCCGGCCGGTGCCGTGTTCGGCCTTCAGGGAGCCGTCGGCGGCAAGCACAAGGTCCACGAGCTCGTCGCTGAACGTGGCGTAGGTGTCCACCTGGGCGGGATCCCGCAGATCCGGGTTGATCATGAAGTGCAGGTTGGCGTCCTTGGCGTGCCCGAAGATCACGGCGTCGTCGTACCCGAACCGGCGGCACAGGGTGCCGATGTCGCGGACCATGTCCGGCAGGGCCGGCATCGGTACGACGACGTCCTCCAGCAGGGCGGTCGAGCCGGCCGGGCGGGCCCCGGCGACGGCGGTGTAGAGCCCCTTGCGGACCGACCAGGCGTCCGCGCGCTCGACGGGGTCCTGGCTGAAGGCGGCTGGGCGCGCCAAGGGGGTTAGCCCCCCCATCTCCGGCAGCAGCCCGGCGAGCCGGCCGACCAGGTCGGTGAGCTCATCGGCACGGGTCGCCTGCGCCTCCACCAGCAGCGCCGTGTGCTCCTGGACGTGAAGCCCGACCAGCGCGGGCACCACCTTGGGCAGCTTCTGGGCCACCCGGAGGGAAGCGGCGTCCATCAGCTCGGCGGTGGCTGCACCCGCGTCCACCAGCGCCGGCAGCGCCCGGGTGGCGGGCAGGATGCTGTCGAAGACCAGCAACGCGGTGGAAGCGTGCGGGAACATCGGCACCGTGGTGAACGTCGCCGAGACGATGAACCCCAGGGTTCCCTCGGAGCCGATCATCAGGTGGGTCAGGATGTCGACCGGCCGGTCGTGGTCGAGGAAGCTGTTGATCCCGTAGCCCATGGTGTTCTTCATGGAGAATTGGTGACGGATCCGCCGTACCGAATCGGGGTTGTCCCGCACCCGGTCGCGCAACCGGGCTAAGCCCTCGTGCAGCGCGGGCTCCAGGGCGCGCAGCCGCTCGTCGGCGTCTGGGGCACCGGTGTCCAGCACGGTTCCGGACAGCAGGGCCACTTCAAGGCTGTCCAGGGTGCGGTAGGTGTTCTTGGTGGTCCCGCAGGCCATGCCGGAGGAGTTGTTGGACACGACGCCGCCGATGGTGCATGCGGATTCGCTGGCGGGGTCGGGCCCCAGAGCGCGCCGGTAGGGGGCAAGCGCGGTGTTGACGGCGCGCACGGTGGCTCCGGGCTGGCAGCGCACCCGGCCGCCGCCGTCCAGAACCTCGATGCCGCGGAAGTTCTGCCGCGTGTCGATCAGCAAGCCGTCGGTGACCGCTTGACCGGACAGCGAGGTCCCCCCGGAACGGAAGGTGACCGGCACCTGGTGCCGGGCGGCGATCGAGACGGCCCGGGCCACACTCGGCGCGTCGGCGGCCAGCACGACGGCCTGCGGATGCAGCAGGTAGTGCGACGCGTCGTGACCCATCCGAGCCCGATCGATGAGTCGGGTGCGCACGGCGTCATCCCCCAGCTCCCGGCGCAGCGTGTCGATGAAGTCCTCGGGCCTGCTCATGACCGACCTCCGACGGGTCTGTAGCTTGGTCTGACCATTGGAACGTAGGTCCACGTCGTGGGAACGTCAACCCTTGACACATCTTGATGCGATGATCGGTGGGTGGCGAAGTCCATCGAGGTGAGCACCCAGTTGGGAGAGCGCCCGCAGGAGCCCCACAGCGGGGTCGGCGGGACGCCCATTGAGGCGACTCCCGAGGTCTCCGAGGTGCCCGCCGCGGTCCCCGAGACGACGTGGCGCCCGGTGGCGCGCAGCCGCGCATATGAGCTGGTCATCAAGCGGGTCGAGGAGCAGATCGTCTCCGGCGCGCTGCGCGTCGGCGACCGGCTGCCAGCCGAACGGGATCTGGCGGGGATGTTAGGGGTGAGCCGGGCCGCGGTCCGCGAAGCCATGCGAGCCCTGGAGGCTCACGGCGTGGTGCGCGCCGGGGTCGGTGTCGGCCCCGACGGCGGGACCATGCTGACCTCCATGCCCAGCGAAGCCCTCACTCAGATGCTGCGGCTGCACATCGCATTGGCCAACTTCCCGATGGCCGACGTCATCGAGGCCCGGGTGATGCTCGAACGCCGCAGTGCCCGGCTGGCCGCTCAGCAGGGCTCGGATGAGGACATCTGCACCGTCGGTGCTCTGATGCAGGCCATGGAGGACGCCCGGGAGGACCGGGTGGTGTTCAACGAGATCGATACCCGGTTCCACGTCGCCATCGCCGAGGCGGGCCGGAACCGCCTGGTCGCCGACATGACCACGGCCATCCGGGACTCGATGCGCGGGATGATCCTGTCGTCCTTCCAGGCCAACTCCGATTGGGAGGAATTGGTCGCGGTGCTGTTGACCCAGCACCGGGCGGTGTACGACGCGATCGCCGCCCGCGACGGGGCCGGCGCCGCCGATGCGGTGGAGTTCCACATCCGCTACGCCTACGACCACCTGGACTGGGAGCGAACCGGCCTGACCGCCAACGCCTGAGCTTCGGTCGCCGGATCAGGCGTCGATGCGGTCGGCGTCCAGGGCGTGCGCGGAGTCGACGATGAAGTCCCGCCGCGGCGACACGTCCGTCCCCATCAGCAGCTCGAACACCCGCTCGGCTGCCTCGGCGTCGGCCAGGGTCACCCGCCGCAAGGTCCGCTTGCGCGGGTCCATGGTGGTGTCGGCCAACTGGCGGGCGTCCATCTCGCCCAAACCTTTGT
This sequence comes from Austwickia sp., assembly GCA_016711265.1. GTDB lineage: Bacteria > Actinomycetota > Actinomycetes > Actinomycetales > Dermatophilaceae > JADJTI01. Next base: position 737,728 of record JADJTI010000001.1, read on the forward strand.
ATCGTTGAATCGGTTCTTTGATACGTCGTCCGCGCTTCTCTAGAGTGGCGCGCGTACGGCGCATCTCGGCTTCGCTGTAGGTGTAGACCAGCTCGCTCTTCTTCGAGCCGCCGCCGATAACCTCCAGCCGATGCAGCGGCGGCATCGCGGCGTACACCTTGCCGGCCTCGACCAGCGGCCGCATGTACCGGAAGAACAGCGTCAGCAGCAGCGTCCGGATGTGCGCACCATCCACGTCGGCGTCGGTCATGATGATGACTTTGCCGTAGCGGACCAGGTCGGGCTCGAACGACCGGCCCGAGCCGGCCCCGATGACCTGGATCAAGGCGGCGCACTCGGCGTTCTTGAGCATGTCGCCGACGGCGGCCTTCTGGACGTTGAGGATCTTGCCGCGGATCGGCAGTAGCGCCTGGAACTCGCTGCTGCGGGCAGCTTTAGCGGTGCCCATGGCCGAGTCGCCCTCGACGATGAACAGTTCGGTGCGCTCGATGTCGGTGCTGCGGCAGTCGTACAGCTTGCTCGGCAGCGTGGAGGACTCCAGCGCGTTCTTGCGGCGTTGATTCTCCTTGTGCGTCCGCGCCGAGATCCGCGACTTCATCTCGGCGACGATCTTCTCCAGCAGCAGCGCCGCCTGCGCCTTCTCGGCACGCCGGGTCGAGGTCAGGATGGCGGTCAGCTCGTCCTCGATCACCGTGGCCACGATCCCCCGGACCGCCGAGGTGCCCAGCACCTCCTTGGTCTGCCCCTCGAACTGCGGCTCGGCGAGCCGGACGGTGACCACGGCGGTCAACCCGGCCAGGATGTCGTCCTTGTCGACCTTGTCCCCACCGACTCTCAGCCGGCGGGCGTTGACCTCAAGCTGCCGTCGCATGACCTTGACGAGTCCCTGATCGAACCCGGCCAGGTGGGTGCCGCCCTTGGGGGTGGCGATGATGTTCACGTACGAGCGGATTGTGGTCGCGTAACCGGTCCCCCAGCGCATCGCGATGTCGACGTGTGCCTCGCGCTCGACCTCGGTGGCGGTCATGTGGCCGCGGTCATCGAGCACCGGCACGGTCTCGGTGAACACCCCCACCCCGCGCAGTCGCCAGGTGTCGGTCAGCGGCGGATCGCCGGCCAGATAGTCGACGAACTCGCTGATCCCCCCGTCGTGGGCGAAGACCTCCTCATGCGGCCCGTCGGCCCCCGGCGTTCCGGGCGCGCCGCGCTCGTCGCGCACGACCAGCTTCAGACCAGGCACCAGGTAGCTCGTCTGCCGGGCCCGGTCGGCCAGCTCCTCATAGCTGAACGCTGCCCCGGCCAGGAAGATCTGCCGGTCGGCCCAGTACCGGATCCGGCTACCGGTGACGCCCTTGCGCACCTTGGCGATGATCCGCAGTTCGGAGGTGTCGACGTACGGCGTGAACGGGGAGTTGGGGCTGGGGGCACCACCGGCGGGGCCGGCGGCGTCGTCGAAGACGCCCGGCTCTCCCCGCCGGAAGCTCATCGCGTACGTCTTGCCGCCGCGATCCACCTCGACGTCCAGCCGTTCGGACAGCGCGTTGACGACCGAGGCGCCGACCCCGTGCAGTCCTCCGGAGGCCGTGTACGAGCCGCCCCCGAACTTGCCCCCGGCGTGCAGTTTGGTGAAGACGACTTCGACGCCGGACAGTCCGGTGCGCGGTTCGATGTCCACCGGAATCCCGCGGGCTTGGTCGCGGACCTCGACCGAGCCGTCGGCGTGCAGGATGACCAGAATGTGGTCACCGTGTCCACCGAGTGCCTCATCGACCGAGTTGTCGATGATCTCCCACAGGCAGTGCATCAGCCCGCGCGAATCGGTGGAACCGACGTACATGCCGGGCCGTTTGCGGACCGCCTCCAGGCCCTCCAAGACCTGCAGGTGTCGGGCGGTGTAGCTGCCCTCAGGTGGTACGCCGGCCACGCATGTCCTCCTGTGCATCTCGCTGGTGGAGCGATCGGCGGTCGCTGATCAACCCCCGTCCGGCAGGCTAGCCGCGTCGGTCCCGAGGATGAGACAGGCTCGCTCGAATCGGCAGAAGTGCGCAGACCCGCCGAGCATCGGTCGATGGGATTCGTGTCGAAGGTGCCACGGGAACAGCCGGACGTGTGTCAACGTTGCATCCAAGGACACGATGGAGGAGACGCCGCACCAGGCGGCGGACCCGCTCACAGATCGGAAGGCTGACGTGGCTGCTGCGCTCGCGACCCCCCTCACTTCTTCCGACCGTTGTGACCGATGTGGCGCCCAGGCATACCTGCGCGCGACGCTGTCCTCCGGGGGCACGCTCTTGTTCTGCGCTCACCACGGTCGGGCGCACCGCGACAAGTTGGCCGATCTCGCGGTCGAGCTGTACGACGAGTCCCAGCGGCTGGCGAACGACCCTCAGCGGGGCTGAGCTCAGCGCCAGGTGGTCAATACCCTCAGTATCGTCACCGTCGGGGCCGCGCTGGCCATTCTCATCGGCATCGCCGGGGTAATCGTCCCGGTCCTGCCAGGTACAACGTTGGTGGTCCTGGCCGTGGTGGTGTGGGCCTTCGTGGCCCAAAGCGTCCTCGGGTGGTGGGTGGCTGGCGCGTGTGGCGTGATCGCGATGATCGGCTGGGGCCTGCAATATCTGATCCCGGGACGCAGCCTCAAGAGCGCCGGCGTACCCCAACGCACACTGGTGACGGGCGCCCTGGCGGGCGTGGTGGGGTTCTTCGTCATTCCGGTCGCCGGCCTACCGATCGGCTTCGTGGCAGGCATCGCGGGCGCTGAGTTCGCGCGGCTGCGCCGATGGGATCAGGCGTGGCCGTCGACGCGGCACGCCCTGCGTGCAGCTCTGATGAGCTACGGCATCGAGTTGTCGGTGGCCATGACGATGGCCATCCTGTGGGGAATCGCGGTCTGGCGCGTGGTGTTCTAGAGCGGTTCGAGAGTTCGGCGTCGTGGCGCAGAGAGCTCAGATTCCACCCTGGTCGCGGCGCCGCTGCTCCCATCGAAGCTCCATGCGCTGCATGAAGGAACCCGATCGAGGCGAGCGCTTGCCGGTTTTGCGTCCCTGAGGCGCACGGGCGCGAACGGACCCGTCCGGAGCCACCGCACCCAGCGAGCGAACGGTGCGCGCGGGTGTGAAGGCCCAGGCCACCCCGGCCACCATGACGGCGAAGCCGATGCCACCGACGACCACCTGCTGGGTGGAGACACCGACGACCACCAGCGCGAGACCAACGATGGCGATACCGACACCGATCAGAACCCGGCGACGATTGCCTCCAGCTCGCTCAGAGCCCTTCATCTGCGTCGCGAACTTAGGGTCCTCGGCGTAGAGGGCTCGCTCCATCTGCTCCAGCATCTTCTGTTCATGCTCGGACAGCGGCACCGTGACCTCCTTCGTTGCGAATCGCGACCCCGCGGGTGAGTCCGTGGGCCTGTGGATGAGGACGTTCGTCAGATCGGCAGAATCGCTGCTCAGCCAAGCGTCTTCCCCGTATACCACAGGATAGATCCCTTCTTGATGCAGCGGTAGCCGAGGGTCACCTTATCCACCGGTAACCCGTGTTCTCCCAGGTCACCGAGGAACCAGCGAGTAGCCCGCGAGGCACACGCGGAGCGGACCCCGGTCGGCGACGATCGCGACCGCCGTCCGGCCGCCAGCCGTGCCGATCGCGGGCAGCTCCCATCGGCGGTTAGTGCCGACGATCGTTGCGGCGCATGTCGACCAGGCTGCCTGGCACGACCGCACCGGCGCCGAATCTCCGACTGGCCTGGTCCACCGCACGGTCGGCGTCCCGCCACCCGTGATCGGGCTCGCCGATCATGGTCTGGATGGGTGCCGTGGTCGCCGGTACCAGTTGCTCGAGCCGGACCCCCACGAGGCGCAGCCGTGCCCGCTGCAAACCCAGGTCGTCGAACAGCGAGCGGGCGGTCACGTAGATGTCCCGGGTGACGTCGGTGGCTTCACGCAGGGTGCGGGATCGGGTGATCGTGGTGAAGTCGGCGAACCGCACGCGGATCGCCACGGTCCGCCCCTGCATCCCCTGAGACCGGGCGCGGGCCGCCGTACGATCGGCGACCTGCAGCAGCCGCCGGTGAATCTCGACGGGGTCATCGATGTCGTAGGCGAACGTCTGGTCGGCCCCGACGCTCTTCTCCTTCCGGATCGGCGCCACGACCCGCGGGTCCCTCCCCCACGCCAGCTCGTGCAGCGCAGCGCCGGTTTCGCCGAGCGCCCGCCGCAGGGTGCCCACCGGGGTGTGGGCGATGTCGGCCACGGTGCGCAGCCCGAGGCGGATGAGCTGCTCCTCGGTGCGTTCCCCCACCCCCCAGAGCGCGCCGACCGGGAGCTGCTGGACGAACGGTACGACGTCGGCCTGCGGCACCACGAGCAACCCGTCGGGCTTGGCCAGGCCGGAAGCCAACTTGGCCACGAACTTGGTGCTGGCCACGCCGACGGAGCAGGTGATCCCCTGTTCATCGGCCACGGTGTCCCTGATCTGTGCGGCGATCGCGGCGGGCGATCCCAGACGGCGTACCGCGCCGGCGACGTCCAGGAACGCCTCGTCCAGACTCAGCGGCTCCACCAGCGGCGTCACGTCGGCGAAGACGTTCATCACGGACTCGGAGATGCCGGCGTACAGCCGGTGGTCGGGGGGGATGACGACGGCCGCCGGACAGAGGCGCCGGGCTCGAGTCATCGGCATCGCGGCCGCCACCCCGAAACGTCGCGCCTCATAGGTGGCCGAAAGGACCACCCCCCGGTCACCACCGCCGATGATCACCGGGGTGCCTCGCAGCTCGGGCCTGGCGAGCAGGGAGGCCGAGGCGTAGAAGGCGTCCATGTCGACATGCAGCACGGTGCAGCCGGTGTCGTCCGGTGGCCCGGCTGCGGGGCGATGCGGCATGGCGAACTGGCGGCGGCTCATGAAACCCCCTCCGCCCGCGGGCATCCGTCGACCGTCGACGGGTGCCGGTCAGTCTCGGCGAGCCACCACGTGGGCAGACGCGCCGATCTGACCCAGGAAGGCGAAGTCGGGGTGCATGGCAACCTCACGCTCCAGAGCCAACAACGCGACCCGATCGGCCTCGGTGTCGACAAAACCCGAGGGCACCAGGTCACTGAACACGCGCACCCCCGTCCGTTCGACCACGACCAATCCGGCTGCGGTGAGCATGGCCTCCACCGCGGCCACGTCGAACCTGCGAGGCAGCGGATCGGCCTCACCCCACCGCCCGTCCGGGCTGGACAGCGCCTGGCGCGCCTGCGCGAATCGGCCGGCCAGTGCACGGGCCACCACTGCGGCCAACCGTTGGGCCACGACGATGCTGAGCAACCCTTGCGGCGCCAACGCGTTCGCGAGCGAGGTGACCGCGCCCTGCGGATCGTCGACGACCTCCAAGACGCCGTGGCAGCACACCACGTCGGCCCGCAGCTGGGGACAGACCTGGGACACCGTGGTGGCATCCCCCTGGATCGCCAGGACCCGATCGGCCACGCCGGCCTCGGCGATCCGGCGGTCCAACGCTGCCAGCGCATCGGGGCTCGGATCGACGACGGTGACCTGGTGGCCGCGTTCGGCCAGGGGCACCGACAGCCCACCGGTGCCGCCCCCGATGTCCAGGACCTGCAGCGGCCGGCCCAGCGCTTCCTGGCGTTCGGCGACCAGGGCAAGCACGCTCTCCCAGACCGCTGCGGTCCGCAGCGCGGTCTCGGGTGATCCACGTCGGGCGCGTCGCTGCTCGTCGGGCATCGAGGATTCCTCCTGGTCGCGGGAGCGCGGGATCGGTGCGCAAGGGGCATAGCCTCACGCGGTGGAGCGGCTGATGCTGTGGTGCTCACTGTAATCCCCTCGTCCTCGGCGCCTTGCTGCATCGGATGCGCCCTCATCTCCCCGAGCTTCCCGGGCTGGCATGCCAGAGCTTGCGCGGTGGCGCCCCGGCCGGTCCCTGCGGTGATGGCCCGTCACCGACGCCTGGGACGAGGCCGGCACCAGCGGGCTCGCCCGGCTCCGCCAGGTGGGCCAGCCCACGACCGTCGCGGGTGTCGGACCCCGCCGGGCGCACGTCGGCGTACGGCGACTGGCGGAACCCTGAGGGGTGGACCAGCACCCGGCGGTAGCCACCACCCCCCATCCCCCCGGACCGGTCGTTCTGCGAATGACCAGACGCCGAGGAGGACCCGTCGCCGACCATCGCCGGGACACCGTACTGGGTGTGCAGGTGCGCCATCCGGTGTGCCGAGGACCTCTGGCTGCCCTCCCAGGCCTGGGATTCCGAGGCGGCCAGGGCGGCGCGAACCCGATCGATTCCGCCGGCCAGCCACGACTCCCACACCCTGGACAGTTCCCAGGCTCCGGTCGCTCGCAACGACACTCCCCGCGGACCGGTCCGCCGCACGATCCCCCGAACCAGCAGCAACCACGAATGGAACACCGTGGCCGCGTAGGGACCCTGGACGTCCTCGAAGAAGGTGGCGTCCACCGGTCCGGTGGAGTCGTCCAGCGTCAGGAAGACCACCCTCCTCCCGGATCGGATCGGCGGGGTCTGGGTGGCCACCTTCACCCCGGCCACCAGGACCTCGCTGCGGCTGCGCCGGTCGCGCAGGTCAGCCGCGCGAGTGGTGCCCATAGCGGCCAACAGTTCGGCGTAGGGGGCCAACACGTGATCGGTGACGTCCAGGCCCAAGATGTCGAGTTCGGCGTGGACACGTTCCACCCGGGTCATCTCCGGCAACCCGGCTCCAGCGGTCAGCATCGGCGCGTCACCCAGGTCGAGCAGCAGTTGGGTGGGCCGACGGTCGGCGGGTGTCACGGTCGCCGCGGCCTGGGACTGCGCGGCGGCAGCAGCGCGGACGTCGAGGCCGGTCGCCGGGGTCGAGGCCAGGCGTGCCTGCTGCGCCGGCCGACGGGGGCGTGAACCTGAGCCCGACCAGATCGCGCGCGTCCACCGCTCCAGTTCGGTCACGGTGAGCAGCAGGTCTCGCCGGGTGATCCGGCCATACCGCCCAAGACCGTCGGCGACGTTCACGTCCAGCCCGTAGATCCGATCGAACCCCCCGGCGAGGATGATGCGCTCGACCACCGGCCGGTCGACCCCGGTGCGCTGCCAGAAATCTTCCAGGCCGGCGTACGGCTGACCAGCCACGATCGCCGCGACCTGGGCGTCGCTGATGCCCTTGACCTCGGTGAGCGCCATCCGGATACCCCAGCCGTCGCCGGGACGCCCACGCTCCCCCGGCCCAGGACGTTCGACGGGGTCAACGGGTTCGACGGTGAAGACCTCCGTCGAGGCGTTCACGTCCAACCCCAACACGGTTACCCCGAAGTGCCGCGCGTCGTCGAGGATCAGCCGCTTGGGGTACATGCCCGGATCGTGGGTGAGCACCCCGGCCAGGAAAGCTGCCGGATGATGCGTCTTCAGCCAGGCCGACTGGAAGGTGGGCAGCGCGAACGCCGCCGCGTGGGCCTTGCAGAAACCGAACGACGCGAACGCCCTGAGCACCTCCCAGATCCGGTCCCGGTCGGCTCGGGAGTACCCTCGGGCGGCCGCCCTTGGCCGCCACCAGGCCTGCACCTCCTCCTGCCCCTGGAAGGAACCCATGGCCCGGCGCACCTCGTCAGCCTCGGCCAGACCGACCCCGGTGGTGACCGCGATGATGTGCAGCACCTGCTCGTGGAAGACCACCACCCCGCAGGTCTCACGCAGCGCCTCGATCAGGCTCGGGTGCAGATACTCCGGCTCCTCCCAGCCCTGCCGAGCCCGCAGGAAGGGGGTGATCATGTCGGACTTCACCGGCCCCGGGCGGAACAACGAGATGTCGATGATCAGGTCCTCGAACGTCTGCGGCCCGAACTTGCCGACGAGTTCACGCTGACCCGGGCTCTCGATCTGGAACATCCCCAGCGTCCGGGTGGACCGGATGAGCTCGAAGGTCGCCGCGTCGTCCAGCGGCACTTGGGCCGGATCGTCCAGGTCGATCTCGATCCCCGTCACCCTGGCCACTTCGGCGCTCGCGTGGGCCATGGCCGACTGCATCCGGATGCCGAGGACGTCGAGCTTGAGCAGGCCGAGAGCCTCCACGTCGTCCTTGTCGAACTGGCTCATCGGGAACCCCAGCCAGCTCGCCTCGACCGGGGTGCGGTCCAACAGCCCGCTGTTGGACAGGATCACCCCGCACGGGTGCAGCGCGATGTGCCGAGGCAGCCCGTCCAGGGCCTCGACCAGATCGAAGAGCACCGTCAACCGTGGCGAGTCCAATCCGTATGCCCGCAGTTCGGGCAGTTCGGCGATCGCCTCCCGGGCGTTGCGGGCGGCGATGTGCGGGAACGCCTTGGCGATCGCGTCGATCTCGGTCGGTGGCAGCCCCAGCGCCGCCCCGGCATCCCGGACGGCATGCCGGACCCGGTAGGTGTCCATCATCGATACGCAGGTCACCCGGTCGCCGCCGAAACGGTCGAGGATGAGCTCGTACATCTGCGTGCGGCGGGCCGATTCCACGTCGATGTCGATGTCGGGCAGTTGGGCCCGCAGCGGCGTACAGAACCGCTCCATCAGCAGCCCGTACCGCAGCGGCTCCACCCCGGAGATCCCGAGCAGGTAGTTGACCAGGCAGCCGGCGCCCGAGCCACGGGCAGCCACCCGGACCCCGGCGTCCCGGATCACGTCGACCACGACGGCCACCGTGAGGAAGTACGTCGGGTAGCCGAGGTGCGCGATCACCCTCAGTTCCTCGTCGAGACGCTGGCGCACCCGGCGCAACTCTGACTCACCCGCGCCGGCGTACCGGTCGGCGATCGCCCCGGCGCACCGGGCGGCCAACACCGCCTGCGGGTCCTGATCGCTGGAGAGCCCGAGCGCCGCGGTCTCGGGCAGGTGCACGCCGCCGATACCGAGGTCGGTGCGCGGGTCCAGGACACACTCCCGGGCCAGGTCGACAGTGCGGTCCAGCAGGTAGCGGCCGGTCGTGGCGTTGCCGGTGACCTCGGTGGCCAGCGTCATCATCCGTGCCGCCGAGGCCAGATGCCCACCGGTGGTGATGCGGTCCAGGTGGCGGGTGTCCAGCGGCACCAACCTCCGAGCCGCGTCCAACACGTCGACGGTGGCCGCACCCTGCGGCGTGGCGTGGCGGACCGCAGCGGTCAGCACCGTCGGGACGCCGGTCTGGGTCGCCAGGGCCAGCATCCGGGAGGCGTGGGCGGCACTGCCGAGCTGATCCGGTGGCGCTTGATGGCAGACGATCTCGACGGCCAACCCCCCCGGTGGCAGCAGCCCGAACCATCGCGCCAGCAACGCCTGGGCCTGCTCCATCCGACGGGCCAACACCGCCCGTCCGACATCGGAGTCCGGCCCGAGGAGCACCAGGAACGCAGAACCCGATCGGTCGCCGCGCTCACCGAGGCGGGCGTGCTCGGCGATCAGCGCAGCCGTGGTCACCGGGCTCCCACGCTCCCCCCGCAGATGGGTGGCGGTGACCAGCCGACACAACCGCCCCCAGCCCACACCGGGCGCGAGCCCCGACCCCTGCCCACGAGCCAGCACGGTGACCCGGGGGTGACGCGGGTCCACCAGCATCCCCCCGCGTGCCGGCGTCCGGGATCGCCGGGACCGCTCTCCGGCACCCGGCTCGAGGGCCAGATCGACGCCCAGCACCGGGGCGATCCCCTGCTCGGTGCAGGCCTGCACGAACCGGATCGCGCCGTACAACCCGTCCCGGTCGGTCAACGCCAACGCGGGTTGCCCCAGCTCAACGGCACGCTCCACCAGCGCGCGGGGGGTCGACGCGCCGTACCGCATCGAATAGCCGGAGGCGACGTGGAGGTGCACGAACGAGGCAGGCATCGCCGGTCCTCAGCCGGGCCCGAGGGCCATGAGCAACGGTTCGGAACGCCGGGCAGGCACCCCCAGGGCCGCCTCGATCAGGCCCACGAACGTCGCAGCGGCCCGCAACAGGTCGTCAGCCTCACGCTGACCGGCCGGCGCGCCTTCGGTCTCGATGGCCTGTCGACGGTGGGTGCACCAGGACAGGTAGGCCGACCATTCGCCCAACTCAGGCGCGGACGCGGCGACGGCCTGCCACACGTTACGGATGCCACCGCGCCGCCCCCCGGCTCCCCGGCCCGCCGGCCGGGCCGCCATCAGGGCCGCGCCCGCACGCAGCGCACCCAAGTGCGCCTGGATGTAGCGGTCGCCGGCGCAGCGGGACTGCGCCGCCTGTTCCAACGTGGCATGGGACCGGTCCAACAGGTCCAGCGCCGCGGTGAGATCAGCTCTCACGGTTCGTTGCATCGTCCTCTTCCTGTCTGCGCTAGTCAGCTATCCGTATCAACCGCCACCGACAGCCCTTGATCAGGTCGAACACTCCCGGCTGACGGTCCCGGGGGGCGTGGGCGAGAAGGGCCTCGACCCGCCAGACCTCCTCCTGCAGCAGCAACTCCCCTGGGGTCGCGGAGGGCTCCAACGCGTGTCGCCACCAGGGAGTCCGTTCATGCCAATGACCGATGACGGTGCACACCCGATACCGGCGTCCGCGCCATCGAAACGACTCCGGTGGCGCGGATTCCGGACTCCCGTGGCCGTCGCCCTCGTCGCCGGATGGTTGCCACACCTGGATGGGGTCGTCGTACCGTCGCATTGCCCAGCCCCCTCGATCGACGTGCATAATCGAACATGTGTCCCATAAACACCCCATGTGGAGTATCGAACAGATGTTCGATCTCGTCAAACCCGGGCTGAGGACCGCCCGTCGGGAATCACCCTCACCCGGCGGGCGTTGTCACCGTGGTGCCCACCGGGCCCCCCGCCACGACACACCGAGCGGGTAGCGGGTCGGCGGCCAAACCAGGCCGCAGAAGGGGGTCGGCCATGGGCGCCGAAATCATCGCCTGGTCGTTCACCTCCGGGTGGGCCAGCGGCATCAACGCCTACGCGGTCGTGCTGGTCATGGGACTCTTCGGGCGATTCGCCGACGTCGAGGTCATCCCAGACGTGCTGACCAGGCCCGACGTCCTGATCGCCGCCGCCGTCCTGTTCGGCGCCGAGATGATCGCCGACAAGATCCCCGGGCTGGACTCGATCTGGGACACCGCGCACACCGTGATCCGCCCCGCCATGGGCGCGACCGTGGCCTACCTGATGGCCAACCAGAGCGCCGGGTTGGACGCCGCGTTCGCCGCCGCCACCGGCGGGGTCACCGCGCTGGCCAGCCACGCCGTCAAGGCCGGCATCCGGCTCGGCGTCAACACCTCCCCCGAGCCCGCCAGCAACGTGCTGGTCAGCACCGCTGAGGACGCAGCCGTCGCCGGGGTCGTCTCGCTCGCGGTCGCCCAGCCGTGGGCCGCGGCCGGGGTGGCCGCGCTCCTGCTGATGGCCGGCGCCGTAGTGGTGTTCCTGCTGCTCTCCCGGGTTCGCACCCTCAAAGCCAAGTACGACGAGTGGGGCACCCGTCAGCTCGGCAAACTCAACAAACCCCTCTGACCCGCAGGAGGGGTCTAGGGGGGTCCAGGGGCGGCCTATGGGTGGGCCTAGGGAATCGGCGCCGCGGGACCGGGCAACTCGGCCCCGCACCACGGGCAGAACCGCCAATCGCTGGTGACCTGACGCAGCAGCCCGTTGGGACAGCGATGCGGCGGCGGCGGCGGCCCGCCCCGCACGCCCACGCCGCCGTCGCCTGCCACCTGGACAGCGGCGGCCCCCGGCACCGGCACCGGCACCGGCACCGGACGAGGCTGACGCGGCCCCCGGCTCCCAGCCGGTCAGGTGACGGAACACCTCCAGAGTGGCCGTCGACCGATTCATCGTGATGAAGTGCAGCCCCGGCGCGCCCTCGGCGAGCATGCGTTCGCCCAGTTCGGTGGCGATCGCCACCCCCTCGGCACGCAGCGCCGGACCGTCCTGCGCCAGCGGCGCCAGCCGGGCGATCACGGCCTCCGGCAATGGGGTTCCCATCAGTTCGGCCATCCGCGCGATCTGACGATAATTCGTCACCGGCATCACACCCGGGGTGACCGGCAGATCCCGCCGCGCTGCCACGGCGTCTCGCAGTCGCAGATAGCTGTCCGCGTCGAAGACCATCTGGGTGACCGCGAACGATGCCCCGGCGTCCGCCTTGCGGACCAGCACCTCGATGTCCTGGGCCAGGCCAGGGGACTCCGGGTGGACATCCGGGAAGGCCGCCACCCCCACCGTGAAATCACCCAGCCCGCTGATCAAGTCCACCAGATCCTCGGCATGGTCCAGGCCCTGCGGGTGGGGACGCCAGGCGGCCCGCAAATCGCCCCCCGGCGGGTCCCCCCGCAGCGCGAGAATGCTGCGGACCCCTGCGGCGGCGTACTGCCCGATCACCGCTCGAACATCGGCGACCGAAGCATCCACACAGGTCAGGTGGCCAAGCGCCAGAAGCTGTGTCTCTTGGCTGATACGTTCGGTGACTCGCACCGTGCGGTCCTGGGTGGACCCTCCGGCGCCATAGGTCACCGACACGAAGGCGGGCCGGACCTGTTCGACCCGGCGGATGGCCTCCCACAGCTGATCCTCGGCGGCGTCGGACTTGGGCGGGAAGAACTCGAAGCTGAACGCCGGAGGATCGGCGCGCAGCAGATCCGGGATACCCGTGATCATGGCCTCCCCACCAGGTCAGGGCGCACGCATTCGCGCAGGAGGCAACGGCGGGACATGCCAGCTAGCGTACTGGGCGACCCGTCACCACAACCCACCCGACACAAAGCCGTAGGCTGCTGGGACCGGCCCGGGGAGGATCGTTGAGCAGCGCTGTTGACCTGACCGACCTGCGCCGACGGGTGCAGCTGGAGATCGACGCCGAGCTCGCCCGGCAGCGTGGTGTGTTGGCCCAGCTGGGACCCGACATGGACCCGCTGCTGGACTCGATCACCTCGCTGCTGCGCGGCGGCAAACGGTTGCGGGCGGCGTTCTGCTACTACGGCTACCGCGGCTGCGGGGGGACCCATGATGCCGCCGCCGTCCGGGCCGCGACCGCGATGGAGTTGTTCCAGGCGGGCGCGCTGCTGCACGACGACGTCATGGACGACAGCGACACCCGGCGGGGAGCCCCCGCCGCCCACCGGGTCTTCGAGCGCGAGCACGCCGCGCGCGGATGGGACGGACGCTCCGACCGGTTCGGCGCCGCCGGCGCGATCCTGGCCGGTGACCTCTGCCTGGTCTGGTGCGACGAGATGATCGCCACCTGCGGTTGGCCCGCCGAGCAGCTGCAGTCCGCCCGACCCGAGTTCGACGCCATGCGCACCCAGCTGATGGGCGGACAGTTCCTGGACGTATTGGCCTCGGCGCGCGGCTGGGAGGGACTGTCCACCCGGGAGCGCCTGGACCAGGCCACCCGGGTCATCCGGTTCAAGAGCGCCCGGTACAGCATCGAGCAGCCGCTGCTGATCGGAGCCCGGGCGGCCGGAGCGGCACCGGCGGACCTGGAGCAGCTCTCCGCGTACGGCGCCGCCCTCGGTGAAGCGTTCCAGCTGCGGGACGACATCCTGGGAGTTTTCGGCGACCCGGCGACCACCGGGAAACCAGCCGGTGACGACATCCGCGAGGGCAAACGCACGGTGCTGTTGGCGTGGGCACTGGACGCCGGGGCACCGGCTGCCGCCACCATCGAGAGCGCCTTGGCCGACCCCGACCTCACGCACGCTCAGGTCGATGAGGTACGGCGGGCGGTCCAGTCCACGGGGGCGCTGGAACGGACCGAGGACCGGATCAGCGCGTTGACCGCACGAGCCCGCGAGGCGCTGAACGCAGCCACGACATTGACCGAGCACGGGCGTGCCGTGCTGGATCACCTGGTCGACGTGGCCACCGACCGGGTGGCCTGACCAGCCTGACCAGCCTGACCGGCCTGACCAGCCTGGCCTGCGCGCCTCAGAACGCCTGTTCCATCGCCCGCCGCCGGACCTCGGTCTTGTGCCCGGCCAACAACGCGTCCATCGGGGAACCGGGCACGGGCAGCGTGGGGTCGGGGGTGAACAGCCACACGAGCAGCTCGTCGTCGCTCATCCCGCCGTCGGCCAGCACGGTCACCGTGCCCCGCAGTTCCGGCCGGGGACCGTCCTGGGTGACGAAGACCTCGGGGATGCTCACCACGGACCGCTCGCCACGGCGTACCGCGACCAGCTCGCGATCCTGCAACTGCTTGCGCACCGTGGACAACGGCACCCCCTGCAGCTGGGCGACATCGGGCACGGTGAGCCACGCCCCGATCAAGGCATCGAGTTCGGCGACCCGGTCGGGATCGAGCACGTCGGCGGAATGGGGCGGCCGGACCTGTTGGTGGCCGTGCGGGCGCCGGTGAGCCGGCTGGTGAGAGGACTTCGGAGGAACCACCCCACCAGGGTGCCACCCCTGGTGGCGTGGCTCATAGCCCGATTCGGGCGGCGACGCGCGGCAAGCCTCCCGCCGCTGCCGAAGCGACCGCGCTACGTTTCCAGCAATCGCGCACCCGTCGAGCTTGCGCCGACGACGTGACGGGACCTCCGCGTGGGGGCCCGCCGACCGGCCACCCTGGGGGTGCGAACGTCCGCGACGAGTGATCTCGAGGGAAGGGCTCCAGCCTGATGTCTCCCGCCGCCGTTCCGCCGGCCTTGCCGGCCACCGCGCACGTCCAACCCGCCTTCGCCGAGTTCGCCGGCTGGGCGCACGGCAGTCCGCGACGCACGCCGTACGGATGGTCGACGTACATCGTGCGCCGGGGCGACACGCTCTCGGAACTGGCAGCCCGGCATCACACCACGGTGGCGCAGCTGGTCGCCAAGAACCGGATGCGCAGCGCCGGCACCGTGCTGCGCGCCGGTGAACGCCTGGCGGTCCCTCGGCTGCGGCCGGCACCGTCGCTGCGTCGGACGGTCTCGGCGGGACGGGTCGATGCGCGGTACGCCGTCCGCCCCGGCGACACGCTCGGCGGGATCGCCGCGCGCCATGGGCTCAGCGCCCGACAACTCGCCGCCGCCAACCAGATCTCGACGCATGCGGTGCTGCGCATCGGTCAACGGCTGACCGTCCCCGGGGGCCAGAGCGCCACCCGCAGCACCGTCAAGGCCAGCCGCTCGAGCGCGGCGGGCAGCTTTGGCGCGAGCTACACGGTCAAGGCCGGAGACACGCTCAGCGGGATTGCGGCGCGGTACGGGGTCTCCCAGACCGCCCTGCTCAAGGCCAACCATCTCCGGAGCACCGTCATCCGCACCGGTCAGCGCCTGGCCGTACCGGGAGCGCTGCAGACCAGCAGTGGCACCAGCCTGGGCGCCACGCCCCGGGCCAACCTGGCCTACCTACGTTCCCGGCCGGCGCCCAGTCGCACCAAGGTGCGTTCGATGATCGTGGAGGCCTCCCGTCGGCACGGCGTGGACCCCCGGCTGGCGCTGGCCATCGGCTGGCAGGAGTCGGGTTGGAACCAGCGCCAGGTCTCCTACAAGAACGCCATTGGCGTCATGCAGTGCCTGCCCTCCACGGGACGGTGGATGTCCGGGGTGGTGGGACGGAAACTGGACCTGATGGAGGCGCGGGACAACATCACCTGCGGGGTGGCACTGCTGCGCACCCTCGGCCGTGCGGCCGACGACGAGAGAGAAGTCATCGCGGCGTACTACCAGGGGCTGGCCTCGGTGCGGTCCCGCGGACTGTACGACGACACGGTGCGGTACGTGAACAACGTGCTGGCGCACAAGCGCCGGATGTAACCGGCCCAGCGGATGTCCAGACAGCGACCGTAGGATGCAGCCCGTGACAGCGACCGAGGTTCGCCCCCTGCTCGGCCAGATGGTCGACGGGCGCTACCTCGTGGAATCGCACCTGGCCGACGGTGGCATGGGCTCGGTGTACATCGCCCTGGACACCCGCCTGGACCGGCGGGTGGCGCTGAAGGTCATGCGGGAGGAGCTGGCCCGCGACCACGGTTTCGTGGACCGCTTCCGGCGTGAGGCCCGGTCGGCGGCCCGGCTGTCCCACCCGCACATCGTTGCCGTCTACGACCAGGGTGGTGAGGGCGACCTGGTCTGGCTGGCCATGGAGCTGATCGGCCAGGGCCGGACCCTGCGCAACTGGTTGGCCGAGGTGGGGGCACTCACCCCGCGAGAGGCGCTGCGGGTGTGGAAGGCGATGGTGGCGGCCTTGGAGGCGGCGCACCGGGCCGGACTGATGCACCGTGACGTCAAGCCCGAGAATGTCCTGCTCGGCGATGAGGACCGGACCGTCAAGGTGGCCGACTTCGGCCTGTCCCGTCCGGTGACCAACCAGACGTTCACGGTGGCCGGCAGCCACCTGTTCGGCACCGCGTCCTACCTGTCGCCCGAGCAGATCCAGGACGGCCGCTCCGATGAGCGCAGTGACCTGTACGCCGCCGGGCTGGTGCTGTTCGAAATGCTCACCGGGCGCAAGGCGGTGGAGGGCGACAGCCTGATCCACGTTGCCTACCAGCATGTCCACGGCACGATCCCGCTGCCGTCGGCGCTGGTGCCCGGGCTGCCCACGGAGCTGGACGCACTGTGTTCCTGGGCCAGCCAGCGCGACCCGCAGGCCCGCCCCAGCGACGCGAGCACCCTGATGGCCCAGCTGGAGAGTTCGACGGCGTCGTTGACCCCCACGCAACTGGACACCCGCCCGGTGGTGGAGGGGTACGACGCGGGCTCCTCCCGGACGTCGGCGCTGATCCACCGGACCCGCCGGGTGCCGATGGTGGGCCCGGGCCGCGACCGTGCCCCGGGTGCCGAGAACGGGGCCGACCTGCCGCCCACCACCGGCGTCGTGCTACCCGAAGGGACCGCCCTGCCGGGGAAGGTGCGGCGGCTGCGACCGCGCGGGCGGCCGCTCAAACCGTGGGCACGCTGGCTCGTGGGCGCCGCGGCGGTCGGCGTACTGCTGGCCGCGGGATTGTACTGGTACTTCTTCTTCGGGCCAGCCGGCCAGCGTATCGTCCCCGATGTTGCCAAGCAGCAGCAGGGGCCGGCCACCCTCGCGCTGGCCGCTCAGGACCTCGACGCCACCATCACTGCGGCGTTCTCCGAGGACATCCCGCGCGGGTGGGTGATCTCCACGGACCCGGGCGGCGGCACCCAGACCCGCCGGGGCGCCGATATCACGGTGTTGGTGTCCAAGGGGCAAGAGCGCTATCAGGTGCCCGCCGTCCTGCGGCTCTCTCCCGACGAGGCCGCGGCCGAACTGCTGCGCGTCAAGCTGACCCGCGGTCCGGTCCAGGAGGAGTACAGCGAGAGCGTGGAGGCCGGGCGGGTGACCCGCTCGGACCCGGCGACCGGCCAGTCCGTGCAACCCAACACCGAGATCGCGCTCTTCGTCAGCAAGGGCAAGAAGCCGATCGCCGTACCGAAGTTGCTGACCCGCACGCTGCAGGACGCGCAGAACGAACTAACCGCCCTCGGGTTGAACGCCAAGGTCAGTAAGGAAGAATTCAGCAACGACGTGCCGAAGGGATCGATCCTGTCCCAGGCACCGTCCTCGGGCACCATCTACAAGGGCGGCACCGTGACGTTCGTGGTGTCCAAGGGCCCGGACCTGGTGACCGTTCCCCAGGTCTCCGGCAAATCCGTGGACGAGGCGGTCGCGATCCTGCGCCAAGCCGGCTTCCAGGTGGACGTGCGCCGGTTCTTCGGCGGCAACTGGGGCAAGGCCCACAACACCGAGCCCTCCGCCGGGCAGCAGGCCGGGCGGGGTACGACGGTGATCCTGCGGGTGGTCTGAGCGCCCGGCGAGTACTCATTCCCGCTGTCACTCCTGGTAGGCGTACCGCTCCTCGCGCCAGGCGTCCCCGGTGAAGTGGTAGCCGCGTTGCTCCCAGAAGCCGCGCTGCGGGCTCCGGTGGTAGACCACGGACATCACCCACTTGGGGCCCTTCCACCCGTACAGATGGGGGATCACCAGCCGCATCGGCCAGCCGTGTTCCGGGCTCAGTTCGCGGCCGTTGAGGTGGGTCGCGAACAGGGCCCGGGGGGAAAGCAGGTCGTCCACGGTGACGTTGGCGTGGTAACCGTAGGCGGCGTAAACCATCGCGTACGCCGCGTCGTCCGCCGGTGGTGCAGCCGCGACCAGGTGCCGGGCCGGCACGCCGAACCAGGTGAGGTCCTCGAAGGTGCTGCGGGTGGCGCAGTGCAGGTCGGCGGTGATTTCCAGGGTCGGCATCGCCTGCATGTCGGCCCAGCTCAAGACCGTCGGCGCGCCGGAGGCGGTGGCGCCCTCGACGGTCAGCGACCAGCCTGCCAGGTCGCGGCGCCGTGGGACCGGGCCGTAATGCCGTGGGCGGTGGACGCTCTCGCGACGTTGACCCGGCGGCAGCGACTTGGGATCGCTGCAGTCGAATTCGCTCCCGCCGGACACCCCTCCAGGGTAGGCGGTCGGCGACGACCGCCTGACCACCTCAGGCATCGGCGAGCATTTCGGCCACCACGAAAGCGAGTTCCAGGCTTTGCTGGTGGTTCAGCCGGGGGTCGCACAGGGTCTCGTAGCGGCGCTGGAGGTCGTCGTCGTGCAGCGCCGACAGCCCGCCCAAGCACTCGGTGACGTCGTTGCCGGTGAGCTCGACGTGGATGCCGCCGGGGTGCGTGCCGACCGCGCGGTGCACCTCGAAAAAGCCCCGCGCCTCGTCGACGATGTCGTCGAACCGTCGCGTTTTGTACCCACTGCCCGACTCAAACGTGTTGCCGTGCATGGGGTCGCAGATCCACGCCGCGTGGACGCCCTCACGGCGCGCCCCTTCCAGCAGCGCGGGCAGCGAGGCACGCACCCGGCTCGCGCCCATCCGCACGATGAATGTCAGCCGCCCCGGCTCGCGGTCGGGATCGATCCGTTCGGCAAGCCTGGCCAGGTCGGCGGGGGTCGCGGTCGGGCCGATCTTCACCCCGACCGGATTGCGCACCCGGGAGACGAAGTCGACGTGGGCGTCATCGGCCCCGCGGGTCCGCTCCCCCACCCAGAGGAAGTGGCCGGAGGTGGCGTAGAGCTGCCCGGTCCGGGAGTCCACGCGGGTCAGCGGCTGCTCGTAATCCAGCAGCAGCGCCTCGTGGCTGGACCAGACATCGACCCGACGCATCGCCTCGAAGTTGGCGCCGCAGGCCTGCATGAACCGCATGGCCTTGTCGATGTCGTGCGCCATCCGCTCGTACCGGCTGTTGGCCGCCGTACGAATGAACCCGCGGTTCCATTCGTGGACGTGGCGCAGGTCCGCAAACCCGCCCTGGGTGAAGGCCCGGACCAGGTTCAGCGTGGCGGCGCTGGCGTTGTAAGCGCGCAGCAGCCGCTGGGGGTCCGGGGCGCGGGCCGCGGTGGTGAAGGCGAAATCGTTGACCATGTCACCGCGGTAGGCCGGCAGCTCCACGCCGTCGCGGACCTCGGTGTCCTTGCTGCGAGGCTTGGCGTACTGGCCGGCCATCCGGCCCAGCTTGACCACCGGGGTGCTGGCGCCGTACGTCAGCACCGCCGCCATCTGCAGGATCGTCTTGATTCGGTCGCGGATGCTGTCGGCGGTGGCACTGGCGAAGGTCTCGGCGCAGTCGCCGCCCATGAGGACGAAACCCTCGCCACGCGCCACCTCGGCCAACCGTTCGCGCAGGATGTCGCACTCCCCGGCGAACACCAGCGGAGGGTAGGTCGCCAAGGTCGCCCGTACCCGCGCCAGCTCCTCCAGATCCGGCCAGGTGGGTTGCTGAACTGCGGGTAGGTTCGGCCAGGTAGGTACGGCTGACAAGCTCACGCACCCAATCTAGGCGTCCCTGCTGTCGGGTCCGGATCGGTCCGTATGACGAATCGGTGCCGACGGGTCCGCCGACGGCTGATTCGGTACGGCGGCCGGCCCGGGCTGCGCTGTCGGCTCCAGCTGGGCCTCGACCCCCGGGGCCGCCCGGTCGCGACCGCCGCCGCCTCCACTACTGCGCGACTCCAGCCGGTGCTGGGTGCGTTCCTTGGTGGCGGCCACCACGCCTTCGACGCGGCCTCGCCCCGCGGCCACGATCTCCTCCGCCTTGGCGGTGCCCTTGGCGACGAGTTGCTCGGCCTTGGCAGCGATGGCCGCCTTGCGCGTAGCGGCGTACTCGTCGACATATTCGCGCCCGGACAGGCTCGCCAGTTCGTACATGATTTCGTCGGTGATGGCCCGCAGGACGGCGCGGTCGTTGGCCATGCCCTCATACCGTGAGAAGTCCAGGGGGGCGCCGAACCGGATCCCCACCGGGGCCAGGTTGGGGATCAGCTGACCCGTCGGTTGGAACTTGTCCGTGTCGATCATCGCGACGGGGATGACCGGTACCCGGCCCTCCAGCGCCAGCCGGGCCACGCCCGTCTTTCCTTTGTGCAAACGTCCGTCGGGGGAACGCGTGCCCTCGGGGTAGATGCCGAACAGATCGCCCCGCTGCAGGACGTCCAGACCCGCCTTCAGCGCATTCTCCGAGGCGTTGCCCCCCGAGCGGTCGATGGGGATCTGCCCCGTCCCTTTGAAGAAGGCCTTGGACAGGAAACCCTTGAGGCCAGGCTTGGTGAAGTACTCCATCTTGGCCGGAAACCAGATGCGGCGTGGCAGCGCCAATGGGAGGAAGATGGAATCGGAGAACGACAGGTGGTTGCTGGCCAGAATGGCCGGACCGTGCTCGGGGACATGTTCCAACCCTTCGACGTGCGGGTTGTGGAACGCGCGCACCAGGGGGCCCAGCAAGACGTGAATGAACCAATAGAGCACGGGTCCGCCTCCTCATTCTTGCCGGTCCTCGCCGAGCACTCTACGTTAGCCCTGTCCAGGGGGACACTCGGGTGCGCCCGGGCCGTCCAGGCGCTGATCGGCGGGGGGTCTCGACCATATGGCCCGGTCCGCCGGGCGGCTTGCCGAGGGTTCGGATGTTCCAACTCAACGCGACAAGTGGACTGCAACGATGACTGGTTCGACGCCATCCCGGCCTCGGGACGATGACCCGCAGGACGCGATCGATGCGGCCTTCGAGGACATCGTCGCGCGCTTCACCGCGCCCGAACCTGCCGTCGACCCTGTCGACCCTGTCGACCCTGGCAGCGAACCGTCGGGACCGGACGAGGTCCAGGCGGCGGCCCTACCGCTGGCATCCTCGGCTCAACCACCGCCGGGTTGGCGCGTGCACTCCCCGCCCGAGGACCCCGAGGACGAGGTCTACCGCCCCCCGGCTCCGCGTCCCCTACCGGCTCAGGATGCGACCTTCTGGGTAGCCCTCGTGGGTGGGGTGGGTGGCCCGTTGTTCTTCCTGTATCTCGTGCTCACCGACCCCTACGGCTCCCGGCTGGCGTTGTTCGCTGCGGGTCTGGTCACGATCCTGGGGTTGGCCGTGACCTTCTGGCGGCTGCCGAGTCGGGCCGAACGCGACCCCGACGACGACGGAGCTCGCGTGTAGCGGGCTGTCACCTGAGCGCGCTGCGGGCGAGGTCCGCCGCACCGATCACCCCGGCGTCGTTGCCCAGCTCCGCCGCGCTGATGAACGCCTCGTCGCGATAGCCGCGACCCGGCAGACACCGCCGGTAGGATTCGCGCGCCGGCCCGAGCAGGAGTTCCCCCGCGGCACTGACCCCACCGCCGATGACGAATCCCCCCGGGTCCACGGCTGCCGCGATGTTCGCGAGCCCGACGCCGAGCCACTGTCCGATCTCCCCGATCAGCTCCGTCGCGGTACGGTCGCCGCCCCGAGCCGCCTGCGTGATCATCGGACCGGACAGCCCGCCGGGTTCAGCGGCCGCCAACGCCGACAGCTCGCGCGCCACCGGTGACCGGGTGTCGATAATGGCCCGCGCTTCGCGGATCAGCGCCCGCCCGCTGGCGTACTGCTCCCAACACCCCCGATTGCCGCAGGCGCACCGGTGGCCACCCGGGACCACCTGCATGTGCCCGAATTCGCCGGCCAGGCCGAACCGTCCCCGCTGAATCCGCCCATCGACGACCAAGGATCCCCCGATCCCCGTTCCGAGGGTGATCATCACCAGGTTCGGCTCCCCACGCCCGGCCCCGAAGCGCCACTCCGCCCACCCGGCGGCGTTGGCGTCGTTGTCGACAAAGACCGGCAGCTCGAGGATCGCCGCGAGTCGTTCCTGGAGCGGCTCGTGTCGCCACGACAGGTGCGGGGCGAAGACCACGGTGGCCCGATCGGAGCTGACCCAGCCGGCCGCACCGATGCCGATGGCGCTGACCAGCGCATCGGGCCGGGTCGACGTACCGGATCTGCCTGGCGAGGGGCCGTGCTGGTCCTGCTCGGCCGCCACGAGGAGGTCCCGGACCAGGCCGACGATGGTGGCCAGGACCACGTCGGGGCTGGTGGTGCGGTGCGGTGTCACCCGCTGGAGCCGGTGCCTGATGGAGCCGTCGTCGCGCACCAGAGCCCCGGAAACCTTGGTGCCGCCGATGTCGATCCCGATGGCCGACCGTCCAGTCATGGGTAGGGCGAGGCCAGCGCCAGAGCCGCCGCCCCGATCACCCCCGCATCGTTCCCCAGACCGGCGAGGGTGAATGCCGCCTCCGGGCGATGTCCCCGCCCCGTCAGCTGTCGTCGGTACGCCGTCACCGCCGGTTCCAGCAGCAGGTTGCCGGTGTCGGCCACGCCACCGCCGATGACGAACATCTCCGGGTCGAGGATGGCGGCCACGTCCGCCGCGCCGATACCGAGCCAGCGCCCCACATCGGCCACCAGCTCGATGGACGCCGCGTCACCGTTGGCTGCGGCGGCGCTGACGTCCGGTCCGGTCAGCTGTTCGGCGTGTCCGGCGCACGCTTCGCGCAGAGCCTGAGCCCGCGGGGAACCCGAGGCCACGAGGTCGCGCGCCTCCCGGACCAGCGCGGTCCCCGATCCGTAGGCCTCCCAGCAACCGCGATTGCCGCAACCGCAGCGATGACCATCAGGTACCACGCAGATGTGCCCGATCTCGGCGCCGATGCCGTAGGCGCCGCGCAACAGGCGCCCCTGGATCACCACCCCACCGCCCAGGCCGGTGCCCACGGTGACGAACACCATGTCCGACACGTCGCGGGCGGGGCCGAAGACGAACTCCCCCCAGGCGGCGGCGTTGGCGTCGTTCTCCAGCGTCACCGGAAGCCCCACTTGCTGCGAAACCGGCTCGGCGACCGGCATGTCACGCCAGCTGATGTTGGGTGCGAACCGAATCCGGCCGCCCACGTGGTCGACGAACCCTGCGCAGGCCAGCCCCACCGCCTCCACCGGGTGGGCACGTGCCAGGTCGGCCACCATCGAGGCCACCGTGTCGATGATGGCATCGGGATCCTGCGCCGAGGACGGGCGGCGATCTCGCTGCAGAATCGTG
This sequence comes from Austwickia sp., assembly GCA_016711265.1. Taxonomy (GTDB): domain Bacteria; phylum Actinomycetota; class Actinomycetes; order Actinomycetales; family Dermatophilaceae; genus JADJTI01. The sequence goes on from JADJTI010000001.1 coordinate 760,994, forward strand.
CCTGACTCATCGACGACTGCCGCGGCGATCTTGGTGCCGCCGACATCCACTCCCACTGCCAGGCTCATGTAGCGCACCGTATCGAACCGCTGCCGCGGGGGCAGCCCGACCCGGGCCGTTGACCGCCGCGCAACGGCTGCTCAGGCCAGTCCTTCCCCGGAGGGCGGCCAGGGCTTGTCGGCCGGCGCGGCATACTCCGGGCCGACATCGTGAAGGTCGGCGTCCCGCGCACCTGAGGACCACCCGTTCGCGTCGCGTTGGCGGGCCGCCGCCTGCCTCAGCCCGCGGGCGGCGAGGCTGGCGACCTCGGCGACGCTGTCCAAGAGGGTAGGTGACAACATCTTGACCACGGTGGACGCGCGGCAGACCGGGCATGATGCGCAGACGCCGGTGGCCCCGCAACCGCACGTGGGGCAGGCGGGGCTGCTGCGGAGCTCCTCGTCGCCAACCTCGTCTGCGCGTGGCGGCTGATCCTCATGTCCGGGCGTCTCGGCCCGGGGCTGCTGCTCCGGCTGGCCGGCCGAGCCGGCCGCGGGGTCCGAGCCGGGCGTGGGCTCCGAGCCGGGCCTGGGCTCCGTGGGCTGGGGCTCTTCGGTCTGCTCCGGGACGGGCTGCGTGGAGAAGTGGTACGCAGCGGCGTGCGCGGACGCCGCTCGAGTGGCCGCGCGGGCCGCCAGTTCATGCACCAGCAGAGCTGCCTCGGACGCGACCGATCCGCTCGGTTCATGGGTTCTGGCGTGATCGTGTCCGGCGAATGGTCCCGGGGCACCTTCGGTTGCCGTCACCGCCATCATCTCCTCGGGTTGGCCCTGCTCAGCCCTCGACGCGGGTCTTCAGCTCCCTGAGCGCACTGTCGATGATCGTCTCTTCGACCTTACGTTTGATGGCCACCGGCATCGGCACGGACACATCGAACTCCAGGTCGTAGGTGACCTCGGTCCTGCCGTCAGCCGTCGCCGTCAAGGTGTAACTCCCGTCCATCAGGGTGATCACTTCACCCCGCAACAGCGCCCATGAGACGACACCGACGCCGTCCTCTTCGACGTCCCAGGTGTAGTCGAGCGCATAGGTGTCCTTGAACATGGGGTGTTCGAGGGTCAGCTCGGCCTGATCCACCCACCCGAGGTCGTCCTCGGCGAGGATCCTGACCGCAGTGATGGAGGAGGACCACTGAGGGTAGGACTCCAGGTCGGCGATCACATCGAGAATGGAGCCCGGATCGGCATCAATCACCATGGATGCTCCGGCGCGCTCAGCCATGACCTCAGGCTACTGCGCGTAGCAGGTTCGTCCTCCCAAGGTGGCTGACCGGTGCCGGAAGACCTCCTGGTCGCGGTGCCGCCAGGACGATCCGCCCGGCCGATTCGCCCCCGCACGCACGTGAGACAGGTCATGCTGGCTGAATAGCCGAGCCGGCTCGGCCCTTCTTACGTCTCGTCGTCCTCCCGGATAGGGTCACAAGAAAGGTCCCACTCATCGGCATCGACGCTGGTGCTACAACAGGAGCTCACATGCAGGAGAAGACGACCGCCCCGGTCATCGAACCCCACAGCGACGGCAACCTCTCCGACATCCCTGCGCGCAATGCCCGGCAGCGGCCACGGCACGCCGCCTTCGCCCGGAAGATCGACAGCGCGTGGGTGGACGTCACCACCACCGAATTCTTGACCCAGGTGCGCGCCATCGCCAAGGGGCTCATGGCCTGTGGCATCGAGCCCGGCGACCGGGTCGCGCTGATGAGCCGCACCCGCTACGAATGGACGCTCTGCGACTTCGCCATCTGGACCGCTGGAGCGGTCACCGTCCCGATCTACGAGACGTCGTCGGCTCACCAGGTCGACTGGATCCTGACGGACTCGGCGGCCAAGGGGATCGTGACCGAACTCGACAGGCATACCCAGATCGTCGAGGAGGTCCGCGGTAACTCCGAAGCCCTGCAGCATGTCTGGCAGATCGAAGGTGGCGGTCTGGACGGTCTCGTCGAGGCCGGTAAAGAGGTCTCCGACCAGGACCTGGATCGGCGACGCAGCATCGCCACCCGCGACGACCTGGCCACCATCATCTACACCTCGGGGACGACGGGGCGACCCAAGGGCTGCGAACTGACGCACGGCAACTTCATGTCGCTTTCGGAGAACGCCATCGCCAAGTTGCCGGAGGTCGTCGGCGAGGAGGGCGCCCGGATGGTGCTCTTCCTGCCGTTGGCCCACGTGCTGGCCCGATTCATCCAGGTCCTGGCCGTGGACTCGGGCGTCAAGGTCGGCCATGCGCCCGACATCAAGAAGCTCATGGACGACCTCAAGGGCTTCCAGCCGACGTTCGTGCTGGCAGTGCCGCGGGTCTTCGAGAAGATCTACAACATGACGGACCAGAAGCTGGCCGCCGAGAACAAGGGCCGGCTGTTCCGCCTGGCCGCCAAGATCGCCATCGCCCACAGTCGCGCGATGGACGAAGGCGGTGCCGGCCTGCCCCTGAAGGTTCAGCACAAGGTGTTGGATATCCTGGTGTACAGCAAGCTCCGCGATGCGATGGGCGGCAAGGTCCAGTACGCGATCTCCGGCGGTGGGCCCCTCGGCGAGCGACTGGGTCACTTCTTCCGCGGTATCGGCATCAACATCCTCGAGGGCTACGGGCTCACCGAGACCACCGCCCCGACCAACGTCGGCCTCCCCTCGTTGTCGAAGATCGGGACGGTGGGCGTCCCGCTCCCGGGCGTCGGCATCCGCATCGCCGACGATGGTGAGATCCAGGCCCGAGGCGTCGGGGTGTTCCGCGGGTACTTCAACAACCCCGAGGCGACCGCCGAGGTCTTCACCGAGGACGGCTGGTTCCAGACCGGCGACATCGGCTCGATGGATTCGGACGGTTGTTTGCGGATTACCGGCCGCAAGAAGGAGATCATCGTCACCGCCGGCGGGAAGAACGTCGCCCCTGCTGTCCTGGAAGACGTCGTGCGCGCCCACCCGCTGGTGTCCCAGTGCGTGGTCGTCGGCGACAACCGCCCGTTCGTTGGCGCCCTGCTGACCCTTGACGGGGAGATGATCGAGGCGTGGGCCAAAGGCCACCACCGCCAGGGACTGACCCTGGAGTCGGCCCGGACTGACGACTATGTGATGGAGCACCTGCAACACGCGATCGACAACGCCAACAAGCACGTGAGCCAGGCGGAGTCGATCCGGAAGTGGGCCGTTCTCCCGACCGACTTCACGGAGGAGAACGGCTACCTCACGCCGTCGATGAAGCTGAAGCGTCAGCTCATCACGACCGACTACGCGTCGGCGATCGACGACCTGTACGGCGGCCCGGTCGAGAGCATCTGACCGGCCAGTTGGTCGCGGGCGACCGCCCGTCGCCAGCACGCCCGCCAAGGGACGCAACGCGACGCCACCGAGTATGCCGTCGGCCTAGCCGACCGCCCGGTGGCGTCGCGCTTCCGGACGTGCGATCAGGTCGCGGGCGGCATCGGCTGCCACCAAACCGGCACGGACGAACACATCCACCGCTGCGGCCTCCTGACGATCCAACGCGAGCCACTCCGGCGGCCGGACCGGCGTTTCGCGACGGGCCGACCCGCGGCCTCTCCCAGCAGCCCCTACCCGGTCTGCGTCGAACCAGGGGTCCGGAGCAGGCAGCGCCGGCGTCGTCGCCAGGACCGTCAGCACGCAGTCTCCGCAACGGTGCTCGGTCATGCCTGGGCACGTGCCACAGTCGATCAACATCGCTTCTCCTTTCGACGGGATCGTGTCGGGGGACGCGGCCGAACCAGCACGTCCCCCGAGACGAGTCCCGACTCTCTCGCCTGTCGCTCTGCGTTGCCGACCCTAATCAGGACCACCGACAACGCCATGAGCTGCAGGTTCAGCGTGGCGAACCGGCGTCGATCCACACCGTGTCCGCCGTCGCCAACACCATCCCGCCACGACACAACACGCTGCTCGCGTAAGCCTTGCGGCCGGACGCGCCCGTCTGTCGGGAGAACACCACACAGGGTTCGCCCACCTCCGGGAGTTCGTGCACCTGCGCCGTCATCTGTCCGAGCAGCAGGTAACGATCGGCCGCTCCGGCAGCCCATCCGGTCGGGCAATCCAACGCCGCCCAGACGATGGGCACACTGACCTCGCACGGCACCCAGGACGCTGCCCACCAGGAGTCGAGCTCGGCCAGCGGCCCTGGCCGCAGCGCCACAGCCTCCTGCGCGGAGCGTTCGGTGCCGCATCCGAAACAGTGAGCGTACGCGTGCCGCACCAACCCGGGGAAGCGCTCCTGCGCGGCGATCACCTGCGCCGGACTGACGTCCGGGAGCTCGGCCGGCTCGGGGTCAGGGTTCATCGGTGCGTCCCGGAGAGCCGAGGCAACCAGCCTCGCCGTACCGACTCCGGATCGCGACTGGTCGTCGTACAGGTCCACACCCAGACCGTCCTCCCGTGGACGCACGACCAGTGGGCGCTCCAGCGGTGGCGGCGTCCGCAACGTGACGGTCACCGGCGCAGCCGCACCCAGCGGTGCGCTGTCCGGGCCGGTGACATGACCGGCCAGGGAGCCGGCCACCCAGCCACCGTTGCCGGAATCGTCGGGTCCGCAGAACCTGGCGGGCACGACCAGTTCAGCAGGGTCGGACAAGTGGTGGTCCGTGAGTTGACGGGGGGTCACCGGGGCTCCTCTCGTGGGTCTGGTTGGGGACTGACTGGAGTCGAGAGTGGGTTGGATCGGCAGGCGGGGCACGGGTGTACGGCGTGGGTCGGCAGCGTTGTCGGAGGTGCACCCTACCGTTGCGGACATGCAGGCGGTTCAGGGGACTCTCGATGAGATTGGCACCACGTTGGCCGAGGTCACGTTCGTCGTCGTCGACCTGGAGACCACGGGTGGCAGCGCCGCGGCGCACGCGATCACCGAGATCGGCGCGGTCAAGGTGCGCGGCGGGGAGGTGCTCGGCGAATTCCAGACGTTGGTCAACCCCGGGTGCCCGATCCCGCCATTCATCGCCGTGCTCACGGGGATCACCGACTCCATGGTGGCGACGGCGCCACCACTGGCGCAGGTCCTGCCGTCCTTTCTGGAGTTCACGCGCGGCGCAGTGCTGGTGGCTCATAACGCCCCGTTCGACGTCTCCTTCCTCAAAGCCGGTGCGGCGCAGCTCGGGCTGCCTTGGCCGCGTTTCGATGTCGTGGACACCGCTCACCTCGCGCGGCAGCTGGTCACCCGGGACGAAGCCCCCAACCGCAAGCTGGCCACCCTGGCCGCACTCTTCGGGGCCGCCACCACCCCCGATCACCGGGCCCTGCACGACGCCCGAGCGACGGTGGACGTCCTGCACGCCCTGATCGCCAGGGTGGGCAACCTCGGCGTCGACACATTGCCCGAGCTGGTCACCTTCACCAGCCGGGTCAGTGCTGCCCAGCGCCGCAAGCGCCACCTGGCCGAGCACCTGCCCGCCACAGCCGGGGTGTACGTGTTCAAGGACGTTCGCGGCCGTGCGCTGTACGTTGGCACCTCCACCGACATCCGCCGCCGGGTCCGCAGCTACTTCACGGCCGCCGAACAGCGCAGCCGGATGGCCGAAATGGTGGGGATCGCCGAGAGCGTCACCGCCATCGTCTGCGCCACACCCCTGGAGGCCCAGGTCAGGGAACTGCGACTGATCGCCGAGCACGATCCGCGCTACAACCGGCGCTCACGGCGTCCCGAGCGCAGGCCGTGGATCAAACTGACCGCGGAGGCGTTCCCGCGACTGTCGGTGGTGCACCGGGTGCGCGACGACGGGGCGACGTACGCCGGACCGTTCGGCTCGCGTTCAGCCGCCCAAGGCGCCATCGATGCCCTGCACGATGTCCTGCCGCTGCGGCAATGCACCGCCCGGATCTCCCCGCGACGACGGCAACCGGCGTGCGTACTGGCCGATCTTGGACGCTGCGGCGCGCCGTGCACCGGCGCTGTCGACGTGGCCACCTACGCCGAGGTGGCGGCGCGGGCCGCGGGCATGCTCGGCGGCGACGGCCGGAGCGTGCGGGCAGCACTGCTCGCGAAGCTGGCCGACTTGGCCGCAGCGGAACGCTACGAAGCGGCCGCCGTCGTCCGTGACCGGATGCACCAGCTGATTCGTGGCGCGGCCCTAGCCCAACGCGTTGCACCGTTGGCCGGATCACGCGAGCTGGTCGCTGCCCGAGCCCTCGAATCCGGCGGCTGGGAGTTCATCAGCGTTCGGTACGGCCGGCTGGCCGGCACGGCACGATCCCCCGCGGGGGCAGACCCGATGCCCTACATCGACGCGATGCGTACGACGGCCGAAGTGGTCTGCGCGCAGGTGCCGCCGCAGCCCGCTGCGACCTCGGAGGAGACCGGGGTCATCCTGTCGTGGCTGGAGGCCCCGGGCACCCGCGTGGTGCACCTCGACGGGCAATGGGCCAGCCCGATGCATGGTGCCGGAGCGGCGACCGCCCTCATGGCAGCACGCGAGCCACGCGATCGCTGGGCGCCGGCGGGATCGTGGGGAGAGCCCCGCGCCGCCACCACCCTGACGCGACCACCGGGCGCCGTACCCTCTGCCGCCCCCGCACCACGCCGGACCGCGGCTGCGCAGCGGCAGCGACAAGGAGGCCCGCTTGGGAGCAGGCAGGGGGGCACGGTGGCCGACTCCCTGGCTTCGGCACCGGTTCTGCCCATTACAGTGGCAGGGTGATCGCCGCCATCGTCCTGGTCAACGCCGAAGTTCACCGCATCCCTGAAGTCGCCGAGGCGATCGTGGAGATCGAGGGCGTCCAGGAGGTTTACTCCGTGACCGGGGACATCGATCTCATCGCCGTGGTTCATGCCGGCCAGCACGATGACCTGGCGGACATCATCGCCGACCGCCTGAACAAGGTTGACGGGGTGATCGGTACCCGCACACACATCGCGTTCCGGACCTACCGCAGCGCCGAGCTGGACGCCGCGTTCAGCCTCGGCCTGGACTGAGACGAGTTGCACCCAAAGCCTGGGTGAGTGGCTAGGGGCTCTCCTGCGGGTGATGCACACTCCGAGCGCTCTCCTGCACTGTGCTCAGCCACGCGTGACACCCGTCGGCACCTGCGAGCGGCTCCAGTCGGGTGACCGCCAGCGGTGCGTCCAACTCGGCCACGATTCCCCGCATCAGACCCAAGTGCACACCGCAGACCACCTGCGGATACGTCAGGGCGAGATCCAGAAACGGGCAGGACCGCAGCACCAGCCGGTCGCCCTCCTGCGAACGCTCGGCCACCGGATCGAACCCAAGCTCCTCTAGGATCGTCAACAACCGGGCCCGTGCGGCCAACTCGTCGATGGACTCGTACGGCGCCCGCCGCTCGGTGAGATAGCGCCCCCACTCCTGGCCGCACGACACAGCCGCCTGCTCAGGCTGCGGCACCCAGTGCATCCATGAGCCTGCCAGGATATCGGCGAGTAGCGCCGCTCCGGCACGTTCCAGCTCCGCTTCTGTCGTGGGGATCGCACGGTAGACCGCCCTGGGTCGACCCGGAGTGCCTCGCGGTTCCATCGTTCGGCGAGCCAATCCTGCCGCCACCAGGGCATCCAGGTGAAACCGGGCGGTGTTGGGGTGCAACCCCATGCGATCGGCGGTGGTGGCCACGCCCAACGGTTCGGCGCAGGACCGCAGGAGTTGCAGCACTTCAGAGCGTCGTTGCCCCAGGGCAGACTTCGGCCCGGCCTCCCGAGCGCGGGTCGACGGCCGGCCGTCAATGCGCTGACGGGCCCGAACGGCATGGTTCGCGCCCACCACCACACCCTCCAGAGCCCGAACCTCGAGGGGTTCAGCGTTCGTTGGGGTTACCTGCCGGCCAGTCACGGAACGCACTGTATCCGACACCAGGACTTGTAGTAATCAGATTTCCGCACCGTGCCGCCACACCTCCGCAGTCGCGGAAGACGCCCTGGCCGACATGTCCTGATGAGGCGACAACCTGATCATCCCCCCTTGGATACACGGGAAGAAGATTCCAGGATTGTCGACGACGAAGAGATCCGTCACCGTACCCTCACGGCACGTCACGACCGTTTCCACACTGTGGTAGTAGCCGAGGTGCAGGCCGATGATGTGCTTACCTGCCGGTACCTGCCATTGCGTGACATCGGCATCCAAAGGCCCCAGCGGCACATCACCCACCATGAGCACGCGCTCAGGGCTAGCGGTTCCGCGGTGGATTCGCAGGGTTGCTGTCATGGCCTCACGTCTCCTCGACTCCTCGACGTACCGCCGACAGGTGCTCTCGGCAACCGGCCGGGGGAAGTCCACCTGCTGATCACCACGCTACTCTTCTTTTTACTATTTTTACATAGCAGCCCGGATACGACGTCTACTCGTGACCCCGAACGTCGATGGACAGGGTCACGCTCGACTGCGAGCTGTCGAGCGGCGCCCCGGGGGGTCTCGGAGGTCGACGGCCGTTGGTGGGCCGGACCGGCTTCAGGCGGGCCGGACGGGCTCTGAGGGGTCGAGCGTGAAGGCCGCCCACTGCTCCAGCCTGGCTGCCGCCGCTCCGGAATCGATGCTCTCAGCAGCGTTGGCCATCCCCGTCGCCAGCCGCTCTTCGATCTCTGCTGGCGAGGGCGGCGTCGTGCACCCGGCATGACCCGCCGCCACCAGTGCCAGGGCGACCCCGGCGTTCAGCAGGACGGCGTCACGCACCGGCCCCGGCTTTCCGGCGAGCAACTCCCGTACGACCTGGGCATTTTCCGCGGGTGTGCCGCCACGCAGGGCGGACAGGGGTTGTCGCTCGAGCCCGAACCGCTCGGGGTCCACCGTGTGTTCGCCGACACGCTCCCCCGCGACCCACCACAGCGTTGAGGTCGTGGAAATGGTGAGTTCATCCAGGCCGTCGTCGCCACGGAACACTGCCGCGGCCCGACCTCGGCGCGCGAACACCCCTGCCACCAGCGGAGCCATCCGTCGGTCGGCAACGCCGACAGCGGAAAAGGTGGGTTGGGCGGGGTTGGTGAGAGGACCCAGGACGTTGAAAACCGTGGAGATCCCAAGGTCGCGCCGCGGGACGGCGACGTAGCGCATCGACGGGTGAAACGCTTGAGCGAAACAAAAAGTGATGCCCGTCCGGGCCGCAGAGGCCACCACCTGGTCGGGACTCAAGGTGAGGTGGACCCCGAGAGCCTCTAGAACGTCGGCGGTGCCTGAGGAGGAGGACGCTGCGCGGTTGCCGTGCTTGACGACCGTCACCCCGGCCCCGGCGGCCGTGATCGCGGCCATCGTGGAGATGTTCACCGTGTGCGCCCGATCGCCGCCGGTGCCGACGATGTCCAGACTCGGCTCCGGCACCTCGATCCGGCGCGCGTGGCCCAGCATGGTGTCCGCGATGCCGAGCAGCTCTTCGCTGGTCACGCCCTTGGCGCGCAGCGCCACCAGGAAGGCGGCGATCTGGGCGTCCGAGGCCTCGCCGGACATGATCCGATCCATCGCCCAGCGTGAATCAGCGGCGTTCAGGTCCTTTCCCTGGAGCAATGCCTCGAGCAGACCGGGCCAGCTGGCGTCACGTTGCTCGGGCATGCTCCTCAGCCCACGTCCCGGCTCCGGGCGAGTTCGGACACCCCAGAGGCCAGCGCGATGGGGTCGAGCGGGTGCGGCACCACAGCGTCGGCGTTGGACCAGGAGGCCAACCACCCGTCCTGCACACGCCCGGTGAGCACCATGATCGGCGGGCACTCATAGATCTCGCTCTTGAGTTGACGGCACAGGCCGAGCCCGCCGTAGGGCACCGCCTCTCCGTCGAGAATGAGAAGGTCGAAGCCGCCGGCGTCCACCTGCTCGATGACCGCGGGCGCCGTCGCGCATTCAGTCCACTCCCCGATCCGGACATCCTTGGCGGGCCGTCGGCCCACGCCCAGACGGACGGCTTCGCGAGTGGTCACGTCATCGCTGTACACCAGCACCCGAAGCTCGTGGGCGGCCGTGCGGACGTCGGTTGCGCTCATGCCCGTGATCCTAACCTGCGCGCGAAGGCCTCGGCCGGGCAACCGGGTCGAGGCCGAACAGCCTCCGAGACCGACCTCAGGCCGGTTCCGTTCACCCGGTGAACGGAACCGTTGGGCGCGCGGGTGATACGACCGTGATGCGTCCCGCGTTCCCCAACGCCGCAGAACGGCCCGGATATGGCAATAATTGGGCCGTGGCGACCGCATCGACTGTGAATCCAGGCTCTCCAGCCCCGCACGCCGGGACCATCCCCGGGCACGGGCCCGTGACGCGACCGAACATGGCGTCGGTGGGCACCATCATCTGGCTGTCCAGCGAGCTCATGTTCTTCTCCGGCCTGTTTGCCATTTACTTCACCCTGCGGGCGGTGCGTACCGACCTGTGGAGCTTCTGGCCGGACCAGCTGAACATCCCGTTCGCGTTCGCCAACACCACGATCCTGGTGATCTCGTCGGTGTGGTGCCAGCTGGGGGTCTTCAAGGCCGAGCACGGTCAGGGCTCCCGGACCGGTTCGCTGATGGACGTCAAGAACTGGGGCATGCGCGAGTGGTACGTGCTGACCTACATCTTCGGTGCGGTCTTCGTCGCCGGCCAGGTGTGGGAGTACGCGAACCTGGTGCACGAGGGCCTGACGCTCTCCTCCAACGCTTACGCCGCCGCGTTCTACCTGACCACCGGCTTCCACGGGATTCACGTCACCGGTGGCCTGGTGGCCTTCCTCTTCATCATCGCGCGCAGCTTCTCCGCCCGCCGCTACACCCACGCCCAGGCGACCGGGGCCATCGTCACGTCGTACTACTGGCACTTCGTCGATGTCGTCTGGATCGTGCTGTTCGCAACGATCTACATCCTCAAGTAATCGCCCCGATCCAGCCTGACGCCAAGGAGCGCCGCAGTGAGAACTCTCGCCGCCCGTCGCCGCCACCCGGCAGCGATCATCCTCCTGCTCCTCGTGGGCCTGTTGATCACCGGGGGTGCGTACGCCGTCCTGGCGCCCAAGCCGGCGCAGGCGAGCCTGGCCAGTGCCGATGACATCGCTGAGGGCACTCGCCTGTTCCAGGCCAACTGCGCCACGTGCCACGGCATGCAGGCGCAGGGTACGGCGGCTGGCCCGAGCCTCGTGGGCGTCGGTGCGGCGGCGGTGGACTTCCAGGTGATGACCGGCCGCATGCCGATGGCGGCCCCCGGCATCCAGGTCATGCGGAACAACGTGCAGTTCAGCCAGGCCCAAAGTGACCAGATGGCCGCCTACGTCGCCAGCCTGGGCCCCGGCCCCGGCAAGCCGGCCGCCGAATGGCTCGACATCAACGCCGAGGGCGTAGACATCGCCCGAGGCGGCAACATCTACCGGGTCAACTGCGCGATGTGCCACAACTTCGCCGGCTCCGGCGGTGCCTTGACCCGCGGCAAGGAGGCCCCGTCGCTGATGGGCGTGGAGCCCATCCACATTTACGAGGCCATGCTCACCGGACCGCAGAGCATGCCGGTGTTCAGCGACGCCAACCTCTCGCCCGAGGGCAAGCGCGACGTCATCGCCTTCCTGAAGAACTACGAGCAGTCCAACAACCAGGGTGGGCACAACCTCGGAAACCTGGGGCCGGTGGCCGACGGCTACTTCCTCTGGCTCCTGGCCATGCCGCTGATGGTCGGACTCGCCGTCTGGCTGGGCCGCAAGGCCGCCTGATGAGCAGCTCGACGGCAGTGCAGATTTCGGGCGGTTTCCCCGCAGTGACGACAGGATCGACACCACGATGAACGCACAAGGCACCCCGCCCCCCGGTGGTCCGGCGAACCCGTACGCGACCGGTCACGAGGTCGCGCTGGATCAGGGTCATGTCGCCGGTACCGGCGGGGTCCCGGACCGTTTCGAGAACCCCGGCCTTCCCCCGCACGTCTACCGTGCGGCCGACGTCGACAAGAAGTCGGCCAAGCGGGCCGAACGCCAAGTCGTCGCCCTGTTCCTGGTCTCGGTGATCTCCTCCTTCGCCTTCCTGGCGATCTACTTCACGCTCCCGCAGAACAAGTACGTGTTCATCCCGTTCTTCGGGCACCTCAACATCCAGCACACCCTCTTCGGGTTGTGCCTGGGGCTGAGCCTGCTGGGCATCGGCCTCGGCGCGGTGCACTGGGCCAAGACCCTGATGCCCGACACCGAGAGCATCGAAGAGCGCCACTCTCTCGCCTCCAGCCCGCAGACGCGCCGCGAGCTCGTCGAGACGTTGCACGAGGGCGCGGCCGACGCACAGATCAAGCGTCGTCCCCTCATCAAGATGGCCGGAGGCGCAGCACTGGGACTGTTCGCCATTCCCCCGCTGGTCCAGGTCGTCGGAGCCCTTGGCCCGCTCGGCAAGACCGGCCAGCTGCGCGAGACCTTCTGGCAGCCGGGTATGCGCCTGATGCGCGACCCAGAGAACACCCCGATCCGGGCCTCGGACCTGTCGCTGGGGTCGGTGATGCACGTTCTGCCCGAGCACATCAACGAGCCGCTGGAGAAGCTGCCGGAGAAGTACGCACCCAAGGGTGGTCCCTACCACAACGACCAGGAGCTCCACATCCTAGACCGCAAGGCCAAGGCTGCAGTCCTGGTCATGCGCCTCAAGGAAGAGGACTTCAAGGTCGCCAAGGTACGCGAATGGGGTTACCAGGGGATCGTGGCGTACAACAAGATCTGCACGCACGCGGGGTGCCCGGTGGGACTGTACGAGCAGCAGACGCACCACCTGCTGTGCCCCTGCCACCAGTCGACCTTCGATGTCACCATGGACTGCGAGGTCATCTTCGGGCCTGCCAAGCGACCGCTACCGCAGCTCAAGATCACCGTGGACGATGAGGGTTACCTGATCGCCGAGCAGGGCTTCACCGTGCCCGTCGGCCCGAGCCATTGGACGAAGTACTGATGAGCGCGACAACGGTAGGGTCCCCCGAGCCCACGACCCGGATGGGGAAGGTGGCGACCTGGTTCGACGACCGCACGGGCGCCGCGGGGCCGATGCGGTACATGATGAAGAAGGTCTTCCCGGACCACTGGTCGTTCATGCTCGGCGAAGTGGCGATGTACTCCATGCTCATCGCCCTGCTGACGGGTGTGGTCCTGACGCTGTGGTTCGACCCCAGCATGAAGCACGTGGTGTACGACGGGTCCTACGTGCCGCTGCAGGGCATCGGCATGAGCGCGGCGTATGAATCGACCCTGAACATCTCCTTTGACGTCCGGGGCGGCCTGCTCATCCGCCAGCTGCACCACTGGTCGGCGCTGTTCTTCGTCGCCGCGGTCGGCGCACACATGGCGCGGGTGTTCTTCACCGGCGCGTTCCGCAAGCCGCGCGAGATCAACTGGGTCATCGGTACCGTCCTGCTGCTGCTGGCCATGATCGAGGGCTTCGCTGGCTACTCACTGCCGGACGACCTGCTCTCCGGCACCGGTCTGCGGGTCATGGAGGGCTTCGTCCAGTCCACCCCGGTGCTCGGCCCGTACGTGTCGTATTTGCTCTTCGGTGGGTCGTTCCCGGGTGAGTTGATCATCGCCCGGCTCTACATGGCGCATATCCTGCTCGTCCCGGCGCTGCTCATCGGCCTGTTCACGGCCCACATCGTGCTGGTGGCGCTGCACAAGCACACCCAGTACCCCGGCCCCGGCAAGACGAACAACAACGTCGTCGGCTTCCCGGTCATGCCGGTGTACGCCGCCAAGGCCGGCGGCTTCTTCTTCATGGTGTTCGGCGTTATCTCACTGGTCAGCGGCCTGGTCGCGATCAACCCGGTGTGGATGTACGGCCCGTACGACCCCTCCCCGGTGACCGCCGGTGTCCAGCCTGACTGGTACATGGGGTTCGCCGACGGGGCACTGCGACTGCTGCCGGGCTGGCTGGAGTTCTATATCGCCGGCTATCCGATCAGCCTGAACCTGGCCTTGGGCTCGATCCTGCTGCTGCCCGCCGTCTTCACCATCGCCGGCGCCTATCCGTTCCTCGAGGCCTGGGTGACCGGCGACAAGAGGGAGCACAACTTGCTCGACCGGCCCCGCAACGCCCCGGTGCGTACCGCGATCGGCGTGGCCGCCATCACGGCGTACCTGGTGATGTTCGTCGCTGCGGGTAACGACCTGATGGCCATCAAGATGGGCCTGTCGATCAACGACATCACCAACGTGCTGCGGGTGCTGTTCTTCGTGGGTCCCGTGCTGGCGTTCTGGATCACCAAGCGGATCTGTATCTCGCTGCAGCACCGCGATCGGGAGAAGGTCCTGCACGGTCGCGAGACGGGCCGGATCGTCCGGACGGCGGAGGGTCGCTTCTTCGAGGCGCACGAGCCGCTCGACCCGTACACCCGGTGGAACCTGGTCCAGCACGAGACCCCGCGCCCCATGGCCCTCACCTCGGGTGTCGACAGCCACGGCGTCAAGCGGCCCACGGCCAAGAGGGACAACCGCCGAGCGAAGTGGCAACGGTTCTACTTCGGCGACGCGCTCCAGCCGGTGACGCCCGCCGAATTGGCGGCCGCTCACCACGACGGCGACCACCACGACGGCGACCACCACGAAGCGATCGGTGGCGACCACGCGCACGAGCTCGAGGCCCAGGCCGTGGCGGCATCCCACTCCACGTCCTTCGGTGGCGACCTGCACGGCGGCGCGGAGGAGATTCGGGACCAGCACGCCTACGGTCACCCGGATAAGCACTGACCGATCACAGAACCAACTGTGGGGCGAACATCCACCAGGGTGTTCGCCCCGCGGCGTTTTATCACCCCAACAACTCACGCAGCCGATCGGCGAGGTCGCTGTCGTCGCCGCCGATGCGCAGAACCTTGCTCCGAGCGGTAGCGCCCGAAACGAGCTCCACCTCGCGAGGACGTACGCAGAACGCCTCGGCGACCGCCGCGATGACCGCCCGATTAGCGGCCCCGTCGACGGCCCGGGCCGTCACCGCCACCCCCAGCTGCACCGGTCCTGAGCCGGGTTCATAACGCCCACCCACGCGGGTGCGGGAGGCGCCTGGACGCACGCGCACCGTGATGTTCACTCCCCCATCCTCCTGCGTCGCCGCTGCATGAGCGCGCAGCCTAACGGAGAGCGCGCGCCGACGGCCTCATCCGTGCGGCACAGTGGGGGCATGGTCACGATGGACCCCCACGAGTTTGAGGCTCTCGTCGGCGAGGCGCTCGACGCCGTACCGGAGCAGTTCATGACCGCCCTCGACAACGTCGTGTTCCTCGTCGAGGACGACCCACCCCCCGACCTCGCCGGATGCCTGGGCGTGTACGACGGGGTGCCCGCGACCGAGCGCCCGGCGTGGGGAGAACCGCATCTGCCCGACCGGATCACCATCTTCCGGAACCCGACACTCGAGGTCTGCGCCAGCCGCGACGACGTGCGCGAGGAGATCCTGGTAACCGTGGTGCACGAACTCGGGCACTACTACGGCATGGACGAGGACCGGCTACACGAGCTCGGGTGGGGGTGAACCAGGATGTCATAGCAGTGGCATAAACGTGGCATGCTAATAGCATGAGTCGCATACGGTTGAGCACCACGGTGGACGCTGACCTACTGGAGAATGCCCGCAGGATCGCGGGGAAGCCCGATTCTGCGCTCGTCGATGACGCCCTTGCGGCACTGCTGGCGCGTCACCGCGACGCCGAGGTGGACGCCAGCTACGCCGCGTACGATACGCACCCCCTCGATGAGCCGGACGAGTGGGGAGACCTGGCCTCGTTTCGCCGCGCAGCGTCCGCCTCATGACCGATCTACCAGCTCGTGGAGAGGTCTGGTGGTGCGAGATGGCCGAGATCGGCCGACGACCGGTCGTGGTCCTGTCGCGCGACGCTGCCATAAGCCGCATGCATCGCGCACTCGTCGCCCCCTGTACCACGACCATCCGCGGCATCCCCAGCGAGGTCGTGCTGGAGGTAGGCGAAGATCCCGTGCCACGACGCTCGGCGGTCAATCTGGACTCCGTCGAATGTGTTTCTGCCGCGATCCTCGTCGAACGCGTGGGTCGCCTAGCCGACACGCGCATGCGTCAAGTCTGCTCCGCCCTCGCCGTGGCGGTCGACTGCCCCGATCACGAGCACTCAGGAAGAGCCCGACCGAAGTGACCAAACTGCCCCGCGAAGGCTAGGAGGCGCGCGCGGTGGCCGTCGTGGATGTGGCGGATGTGGTGTCCGCTCCAGGCGTGGCGGCCGGGGTGGTGGCAGTCTTGCCTGGCGCCGCGGGATTGGCGGCCACACGGGCGCTGCGTGCCTGCCACGCTGGCCAGTCGTAGGTCCAGACGTCCAGGCCCTCACCGGGCTTGAACTGACGGTTGCTGCCCACGAAGATCACCACGTCGCCGATCTTGCTCGACTCGTACATCGCCTTCGCATCGCGCGGTCCCATGTTGACGCATCCGTGCGACACGTTGGACCGCCCCTGAGCCCACACCGACCACGGGGCCGAATGCAGGAACTCTCCGGTGTTGGTCACGCGCATGGCGTAGTTGACCGTCAGCTTGTAGTAGTCCGGGTCGTCCTCCTTGACTCCCAGGGTGGCGGCATCCATCGTCAGCGTGTCGTGTTTCTCGGTGATGACCTTCACCCCCGAACGCGTCACATACTTGGGCACGTTCAGTCCGCCGCTGATCGGGTACGTGGCAACCAGCTTGCCGTTCTCCGCGACCGTCATCTGGTGCTTCTTCAGGTCGACCTTGCTGATCCGGGCCGGCCCGACGGTGAAGGTGGCGGACTTGTCCTCGCCGATGAACTTGCTGTCGCCGGTCTGCAGCCCGGCCAGCGGCGCCTTCACCACGACCTTGGTGCCGGCCTTCCAGAAGGTTCGCGGCCGCCAGTACAGATGGGTGTTGGAGGACCAGCCCCAAGACCCGGTCTGGGCGGGCGTGATCGTCAGACCAATCGCCTTCTCGACGGCGGCGCGATGCTCGGGTGTGGTCACCGCCGAGTCGAAGACCACCGACACGGGCATCCCCACGCCCACGGTCTGGCCGTCGGGGGTCACCCGGTAGGTGGCCTCGACGCGGGGCTTGAGCGTACGGAAGGCGCGGGTCACGGTGGTGGACCCGCCATCGGTTCCGGTGGCCATGACGGTCAGCAGGTACCCCGTGTCCGGGGCCAGGGTGCGCCCCAGGACCCAGGTCCCGTCCTGCTGCGTGCCCGGTACGACGGCCCCGCGCTCGGTGGTCAACGTGACGGAGTCGATCCGGCCGTCGGTGACGGTGACCTTCAGTGGGGTGCTGGGCGCTACGTTCTTGGCGTCGTTCTTCACCGTCACATCCACCCGCACGGGACCGCTCGTGGCGGTCGCGGCAGGTGTCTGCCCGCTGGTTGACGACGATTCCGTGACCGACGGTTGTGTGGCGCCCACGGACGCCTGACAGCCGCTCACGGCCAGCGCCGTCATCGTCACCCCGACCACGACCACACTCAAGCGAGCCCCGC
This sequence comes from Austwickia sp., assembly GCA_016711265.1. GTDB lineage: Bacteria > Actinomycetota > Actinomycetes > Actinomycetales > Dermatophilaceae > JADJTI01. The sequence continues at coordinate 778,380 of JADJTI010000001.1, forward strand.
TCACTGACCTGCATCCCCCACGCACATTCCCCGCCTGTCCCGCGCTGCACTCATCGCTCATCGACTTGGTACGTCACTTGCGTCACTTACGTCACAATCAGGATGCCATGCCCGCTGCGCGGACCACGTCACCGCCACAGCGAGCCACTCTGAGCTGCAACGAATGACAGACCCGATTCATGCCGAACGGGCCGGACATGTCGTCCGGCCCGTCTGCACGCGGTGCGCGCTAGCTCAGATGGCCTCGCCACGGAAGTATTCGAAGCACCATCCGATGAGCGCCAGCACCGAGAAGACGACGCCCACGAAGAACAGCCACCAGCCTACCGCCAGGCCGACGAACGTCACGGCGGCGCCAGCAGCCAACGGCAGCGGCCACCAGCTGTAGGGGCTGAAGAACCCGAAGTCACCTTCGGCCATGTCCTGGGTGGCGGTGGGGTCCTCTTCCGGCCGGGCGTCGAGCTTGCGGCCGGTGTTGTAGAGGTAGAAGCCCACCATCCCGCACATGAACGCCAGGAAGATCAGGGCCACTGGCCCGACCGGCTCCTGCCATTTGGTCAGCAGGCCGTAGATGACCCCGACCAGAGCGAACGCGAAGAAACCGGCGGAAAAGAGTACCGATTCGATCTTCATGGCTACTTGGTGTCCTTTCCGCCGCGCCGGCTGTTGCCGGCCTGCACCCCGGTGCCGGCGTGATCGATGTCAGCCTCACCGTAGAGCTGCGTGAGCACGTTCTTGTCGGGCGCGGGCGATTCGTACATCGCGACATCCGGGTGGTGCAGATCGAAGGCAGGACGCTCGGAGCGGATCCGGGGGATCGCGTTGAAGTTGTGGCGCGGCGGCGGGCAGCTGGTGGCCCACTCCAACGACGAACCGTAACCCCACGGGTCGTCGGTGGTGACCTTCTCGCCGTGCTTCCACGTCTTCCACGCGTTGTACATGAACGGCAGCATCGACGCGCCCAGGAGGAACGAGAACCCGGTGGAGATCATGTTCATCGTGGTGAAGCCTTCGTTGCTGTAGTAGTCGGCGTACCGACGGGCCATCCCCTGCACGCCCAGCCAGTGCTGGATCAGGAAGGTCCCATGGAAACCGATGAACAGCATCCAGAAGTGGAGTTTGCCCAGGCGTTCGTCAAGCATTCGACCGGTCAGCTTGGGCCACCAGAAGTAGTAGCCGGCGAACATCGCGAAAACCACCGTGCCGAACACCGTGTAGTGGAAGTGCGCGACGATGAAGTAGGAATCCGAGAGGTGGAAGTCAAGCGCCGGGCTCGCGAGCATGACGCCGGTCAATCCACCGAACAGGAAGGTCACGATGAAGCCGATCGCCCACAACATGGGCGTTTCGAATGTGAGCGAACCGCGCCACATGGTGCCGATCCAGTTGAAGAACTTCACGCCGGTCGGTACGGCGATCGCCATGGTCATGACGGAGAAGAACGGCAGGAGGACCTGCCCGGTGACATACATGTGGTGTGCCCACACGGTCATCGACAGTGCCGCGATGGCGATCGTGGCGAAGATCAGCCCCTTGTAACCGAAGATCGGCTTCCGAGAGAACACCGGCATGATCTCGCTGATGATCCCGAAGAAGGGCAAGGCGATGATGTACACCTCTGGATGGCCGAAGAACCAGAACAGGTGTTGATACAGGATCGGGCCGTTGTTCTCAGGGTCATACAAGTGAATGTCGAACAGCCGCTGGCCGGCCAAGCCGAGCAGTGCGGCGGTCAGCACCGGGAAGACCATCAGCACCAGGATCGAGGTGACCAGCACTGTCCAGGAGAACACCGACATCCGGAACATGGTCATGCCCGGCGCCCGCATGCAGATGATCGTCGTGAGGAAGTTGACGGCACCCATGATCGTGCCGAAGCCACCGAGACCGAAGCCGAGGATCCACAGGTCGCCGCCGAGGCTCGGGGTGAACGTCGCGTTCGACAGCGTCGGGTAGGCGAACCAGCCGAAGGAGGCGGCACCGCCGGGGACCACGAAGCCCGCGCTGGCGATCAGTCCGCCGAACAGGTAGAGCCAGTACGCCAGCATGTTGAGCCGCGGGAACGCCACATCCGGCGCGCCGATCTGCAGCGGCAACAACGCGTTGGCGAAACCCGCGAACAGGGGGGTGGCGAACAGCAGCAGCATGATCGAGCCGTGCATGGTGAACATCTGGTTGAACTGCTCGGCGTTCTCGACCACCTGAATGCCGGGCTGGGCGAGCTCGGCGCGGATGATCAGCGCCTGGATGCCGCCGAACATGAAGAACACAAATGTGGTGATGAAATACAGGTTGCCGATGACCTTGTGGTCGGTCGTGGTCAACCACTTCACCCACGAGGCGCCCTTGGGGCGGGCTGACGCAGGAGCGTCGAGGGCCGGTGCAACCGTCGCCATTACTTACCCACCTTCGGTTCAATCGTCACCTGGTTGTCCTCCAGGCGAGCCATGCTGTAGCCGTTGTCGAGGAAGCCCGTCTTGCCGGCGGCCTTGAGGTCCTGCATGTGCTTGAGGTACTCAGCCTCGTCTACGACCTTGACCTTGAACAGCATCGAGGCGTGGTAGGACCCGCACAACTCGGCGCACTTGCCGTCATATTCACCCTTGACGGTCGGGACCACCTGGAACTTGTTGACCTTGCCAGGGATCATGTCGAGCTTCTGCTGGAACGCGGGCACCCAGAAGGAGTGGATGACGTCGCGGGCGGTCAGCACGAACTCGACCCGCTTGTTGACCGGCAGGTACAGCACCGGTGCGCTGTCGCGGTCGGTGTCCTTGCCGGTCAGGGTCACCTGCACACCGGACTCGTAGACGTTGTGGTCCAGGTAGTTGAAGTCCCAGCTCCAGCGCTTGCCCACGATGTTGACCTTGACATCGGGCTTGGCGCTGGTGTCGAGCAGGATCGCCTCGTCACGCGCGGTGTAGTAGAAGAGCACCCCGATCATCATGATCGGCAACACCGTGTAGAGGATCTCGATGGGCACGTTGTACCGCAGCTGCGGGGGCAGACCCGTCTCGTCTTTTTTGCGCCGGTAGGCCACGACACACCAGATGGTCAGCCCCCACACGAGGATGCCGACCGCCAGGGCCGCGATCCACCCGCCGACCCACAGGTCGGTGACGCGCTGAGCGCCTTCGGTGGCGCCTTGAGGCAGGTAGCCGCGCTTGAGGTCCTCGCCACAGCCGGACAGGCCGAGGGTGGCCACGACGGCCGTCGCAGCCAAGGCAAACCGTCGCCGCCGCCGTGCCGGTACAGGAGTGTCATCTTGCCGACGCACAGGTGCACCTTCCACTTGCTTCTCGTACCGCTCGTACATGCTCCAGGCGCCCCACCCCACGTGAGTTCGGACGAACTCCGTCAATCGGGCAACCGTGTCGTGCCGACTGCAGACAGCGCGAACACAGGTGTCGACGCTGGTGGTTCCCAGCATAGGCGCAAGTTCGGCCGCAACGCGGGCTGGGAGAACGGCGGGTGATCGCGGGCGCGCCGAACGGTCAGTTCGGCCCAAAAAGCGGTTGGGCGGCCAACGCGGCCGGCAGTCGGCGCAGGTAGTCCCCTCTCCGGACCGCTACCACGCCCAGGGTGGCAAGGTGGTCGGTACGCCACTGGGCATCGATCAGGCGGTGCGGGTCGTCTTCGGAGAACGCCAGCTCCGCGAGGTGGGCCAGGGCCGCCTTGGAAGCGTCGCGGGCCCGGTGGAACATCGACTCACCAGCGAACAGGCCGCCGATGGCGACGCCGTACAGCCCACCCACCAGCTCCCCGGACCGCCACACCTCGACCGAATGTGCCCATCCCTGGCGGTGCAACTCGCCGTACGCCTCGGCGATGGCGGGAGTGATCCAACGGCCCTGCCGCTGCGGGTCCGAACATGCCAGCAGTACGTCGTCGAACGCCGCGTCGACCGTGTACTCGAAGCCACGCATCGACTTGCGCAGCGACCGGGTGACCCGCAGCATCCCCGGCAGCAGGACGCCCCGGGGATCCGGGGACCACCAGCCCATCGGCGAGCCGCCATCTCGGCCCATCCCCATCGGGAAGAGTCCAGCGCGGTAAGCGCGCAGCAGCAGCGGCGGGTCCAGACTCAGCCCGACACCGACAAGATCTTGCCACGGTTCGGCGCAGCTGACCGCCAGCCACCACGGTCCCGACGGATGAGGTGGCCAAATCTGAATCGGCACGACATTGACCCCTGTCGATCACGCCCGGGACGCCCGCCAGAAGTCCACCTGGCGGCTGCGGACTCCAGCGGTCAGGTGGTTCTGCTCGCCGGTGGCCCGCCGGGAGATCAGCTGAAGGAGTCGCCGCAGGCGCAGGAACTGCCCGCGTTGGGGTTGTCGATGGTGAATCCCTGCTTCTCGATCGTGTCGGCGAAGTCGATGGTGGCGCCCTCCAGATAGGGGGCGCTCATCCGGTCGACCACCACTTCGACACCACCGAAGTCGCGCACCTGGTCCCCGTCGAGCGAACGCTCGTCGAAGTAGAGCTGGTAGATGAGCCCCGAGCAACCACCAGGTTGCACGCCCACCCGCAGCCGCAGGTCATCGCGGCCTTCCTGGCTGAGCAGGCTCTTGACCTTGCCCGCCGCCACGTCGGTCAGCACCACACCGTGCGTGGGAGCAGCGTTGTCCTGAAGCGTCATCGTCCTCGTCGTCCTGTCGTCTCTGCGCGGGTTGTCCCCGACGTCCTGGTCAGGTCGGATTGTCACACCTTCGGCCTCGTTCAACTCCGGCAGCGGCCCGGTTGTTCCCCACGCGTGGCTGCCGCCCGCAGACCCGGCGTGCGGGGCCGTGCCGTCGTCAGCGGACACTCCACGTGCCGGCCAGTCGCGCTGCCCGGGCGGCCAGGGTGCCCACCGGGTCGGCGATGGCGGCCGCCACCGAGGTCCGGTCTTCCGCGACGGCATAGCTGCCGGCGATCCCCAGGGCCATGGTTTCGCGACGGCCCACCTCGACCCGCCCGGCCAGCACCACGGTCGGCAGCCCTCGACGGCTCGCCGCGCTCGCGACGGCGTACACCGTCCCTGCGGTCAGGGACCGCCAGTCGAAACACCCTTCTCCGGTGATGACCAGGTCGGACCCGGACAGCAGGTCGTCGAAGCCCCAGCCCTGCAGCACGATGTCGGTGGCGCTGATGCGCCGGGCGCCCAACGCCATCAGGGCGTACCCGATGCCTCCCCCGGCACCGGAGCCGGGTTCGCGGTCGATGCGTCGATCGAGGCCGGAGAGCAGATCCTTGCCCGGGGGCAGAGCCCGCCGCAAGACTTCGGTGAACCGGCCCAGCCCGCTCTCCAACGCCTGGACGTCGTGCGGCGCAGCCCCTTTGCGCAGGGCGTGTTCGGCGCTGGTGCCGCGCGCGCCGAGCAGCGGGCTGTCGTCCTCGGTGGCCAGCACGAGCTCCACCGGCCGCAGCCGAGCGGCCAACTCGTGGACCCCCAGGAGAGCATCGTCGGCCAGGCCCGCCAGGCCTGCGGCGCCGCAGGCCAGGGAACGCTGATCACCCACGCCCAGCGCCGCCAGCAGCCCGGCGCCGCCGTCGTTGGTCGCCCCGCCACCGACCGACACCACCACCCGGTCGGCGCCCTCGGTCACGGCGGCCGCGATCAGCTGTCCGACGCCGAAACTGCTGGTCAACAGCGGGTTGCGGTCGTGGGCGGCCAGGTGGTGGAGGCCGATGGACTGGGCTGCCTCGATGTACGCCGTCCGGCGACCCGCGTGCTGCACGATGAGCACCGCTGCGGGCACCTCTCGTCCCAGCGGGTCACTCACCGTCACTCCGAGGTGCAGGCCGTCCAGCGCGGCCCCGAGCACGTCGAGGAAGCCCGGGCCGCCCGCGGACAGCGGGGCCAGGGTGAGTTCGTCGGCGGGCGCCCGGGTCCGCCACCCGGCGGCGATCGCCTCGGCGGCCTGGACAGCGGTCAGGGTCCCGACGAACGCCTGCGGACAGATCAGCACACGCACGGGTTCATCGTGGCAGAACGGGGCCGGAATCCGGGAGCGGGCAGGCAAGTTGCTCCAACAGGAGCGCCTCGGCGAGCACCACGTTGGCGAACTCCGCCAGGTGCAGGCTCTCGTTGGCGCCGTGCGCCCGGGTGTCGGGGTCCTCAACGCCGGTGATCAGGATCGCCGCGCGCGGGAACCGTTCGGCGAACTCGGCGACGAACGGGATGGAGCCACCCTGGCCGATGTCCACCGGCTCCCGGCCCCAGGCCGCGGCGAGGGCGGCGTGCGCGGCCCGCGCGTACGGACCGGTGGTGCACGCCTCGAAACCGTCGCCGTGGTCCTCCAGCTCGACCTCGACCGCCACGCCCCACGGCGCGTTGCTCAGCAGGTGCTCCCGCACCGCCTGGTAGGCCTGCGGCCAGGGCTGATCTGGTGCCAGGCGCACCGACACCTTGGCCCGGCAGCGAGGCACCAGCAGGTTGGCGCTGTCGTCGACGCGAGGTGCGTCGATGCCGATCACGGTGATGGCCGGTTGCCCCCATAACCGGGCGGCCACCGACCCGCGCCCCAGCAGCGGCGCGTCCGGCGCCATCCCGGCCTCGGCGCGGAACCGGTCCGGCGGGTAGTCGACGTCGGCGACTTCGCTCGTGGTCAGGCCGGCCACTGCGACGCGCCCGTCCGGCTCGTGCAGGGTGGCCAGCAGGCGGCACATCGCGGTGAGCGCGTCGGGGGCCGGCCCGCCGTACACCCCCGAGTGCACGCCGTGCTCGAGGGCCCGGACGGTCACCACCACCCGGACGTTGCCGCGCAGGGTCCGGGTCAGCGACGGTACGCCGATCGCCCAGTTGGAGGAGTCGGCCAGCACGATGAGGTCGGCGTCGAGGTCGTCGTGGTGGGCCGCCAGCAGGTCGGGAAGGCTCGCGGAGCCGACCTCCTCCTCCCCCTCGACGAAGACGGTGACCCCCAGCGGCGGGCGGTCGCCGTACCGGCTGACCAGGGCTCGAACCGCGGCGACGTGGGCCATCACCCCCGCCTTGTCGTCGGCGACGCCCCGACCGTAGAGCCGGCCCGCGCGCTCGGTCGGCTCGAACGGCGGACTCACCCAGTCCTGCGGGTCGCCGGTGGGTTGGACATCGTGGTGGGCGTACAGCAACACGGTGGGAGCGCCCGGCGGCGCCGGGATGCGGGCGATGACGGCGGGGTGCCCTCCCCCCGCCCGGACCACCTCGGCCTGCATGCCGGCGTCAGCCAGCAGCTCGGCAACCTGTTGGGCACTGCGTTCGACCGGGCCAGGGTCGTAGCCGGCCAGCGACACACTGGGAATGGCCGCCAGCGCCTCCAGTTCAGCGCGCACGCGCGGCCACTGGGCGTCCAGCAGCTCGCGATAGGCGGCGACGACCTGCGGGGTCAGCGCCCGCAGGGGCGCGGTCGGTGGGGTTTGCGCGGAGCTCATGGCCCCCGATGATCGCAGATCGGCCCCGCCGCTCCGCGTCCGCCCACTGTTCAACGGGGCGCTCCGGCGGGAACGCCGAAGGCACATGTGCCGGTTGGCTCGCTGGCCTACAGTGAGGCTCGTGTTCGGACGCAAGAAGCAGGACGAGATCATCCCTGACGCCGCAGCCACCTCACCGGTCAAGCCGGGCGCCAAGAACCGGCCCACCCCGACGCGGCGCGAGGCGGAGGCCGCCCGTCGGCAACCCCTCGTCCCCACCGATCGCAAAGCGGCCGCGAAGGCGGCCAAGCTGAAGGAGCGCGAGGCACGCACCAAGCAACGCCAGGCCATGATGAACGGCGAGGAATGGGCGCTGTTACCGCGGGATCGCGGACCCCAGAAGGCCTACATCCGCGATCACGTGGACGGACGCTGGAACATCGGCGAGTTCGTGCTGCCGATCATGATCCTCGGGCTGCCGTTGACGATGATCCAGAACGCGACCACCGTCACCATGGGTATCGTGCTGGTGTACGGCGCAATGCTGGCCACCATGGTTGACCTGGCGATCTCCAGCTTCCAGCTGAAAAAGAAGTACCAGGGCCGCTTCGGTGGCCCGCCGCCCAAGGGCACCCTGTGGACCGTGGCTGCCCGCTCGATCCAGATGCGCCGTACCCGCGTGCCCAAGCCTCAGGTGAAGCGGGGTCAACCGCCCCGTTAGCGGGCGGGCAGCCCTTCAGTCGGCTGGTCGCAGTGGCATCGGGCCGTACACCAGGTGGTCGCCGTGGACCAGGCTGACCGACTCCAACCCCGCCGCCACCAGCTCCTGCCATTCCTGACCGAGCCAGGCTTCGGCGTCCGCCTGGGTGGGGAACGCCGAACTCATGGTCGGCCCCGAGGCCGGCACCGCCCCGCCCACGCCCTGATAGGTCCACACCCATTGATCGCTCACGGGGACAGCCTAGACAGCATCGCCGGTTGCCACCCGGCCGGTGGCGATCGGGGATGACCAGAACGGTTACCTCGCCTCGCTGACCCCCGCCGACTCGAAAGTGGCTCCTTCGCGCAGGACCCGCGCGGCTGCCTGCACCAGCGGGACGGCCAGGACGCCACCGCTGGCCTCCCCGAGACGCAACCCCAGGTCCAGCAGAGCTCGTAGACCCATGTGACCCAGGGCCACCTGGGAGCCAGGCTCGGCGGACCGGTGACCGGCGATCCAGTAGTCCATCGCCTCGGGGCGCAGCGCCGCGGCCACCAGCGCGGCCGACTGGACGATGACGCCGTCCAGGATGACCGGCGTACGGCGGGCCGCGGCCCCGAGCAGGAGCCCCGCGATGGCCGCGTGCTCAAGTCCACCGAAAGCGGCCAGCACGCCCACGGGGTCACGGGGGTCGGGACGGTGCAACTCCAGGCCGCGGCGCACCACGTCCACCTTGATGCGCAGCGCCGCATCGTCGATCCCTGTGCCGCGCCCGGTGACCGCCTGGGCATCCGATCCCGTGAACGCGGCGATCAGTGCGGCCGACGCCGTGGTGTTGCCGATACCCATGTCGCCGGGCACCAGCATCCGGCAGCCGCCGTCGATGAGCTCACCGGCGATGTCGATCCCGGTTTCGACGGCCTGGACGGCGGCCTCACGGCTCAGTGCAGGCCCCGCGGTGAAGTCGGCCGTGCCCGGCTGGACCCGGCGACGGTGCAGTGTTCCGCCCGCCGGCGTACCGTCCGGGCCCAGCGGCAGGTCGGGGATCGTGGTAGCCACGCCGACGTCGACGACATGCAACGTCGAACCCATCTGACGGCCGAACACGCTGATCACGGCTCCACCGGTGAGGAAGTTCGCAATCATCTGGGCGGTCACCTCCTGCGGCCAGGGAGAGACCCCCTGCTGCAGGACGCCGTGATCCCCGGCGAACAGGACCACCGCGTGCGGCTCCGGTTGCGGCGGCGGGCACTGCCCGGCCATCGCAGCGAGCCGGTTTCCTACCTCCTCCAAGGCTCCCAGGGACCCCATCGGCTTGGTCAGCCGGGTCTGGTGCTCTCGCGCTGCCTGGTAGGCGTCGGCGTCTGCCGCGCGAAGGGCATCAAGGGTCTGGGACAGCAGGTCCATGCGGAGGCTCCTGAAGGCGAGGTCGGCGGCACGATCGCCTCCGAACCTACTGGTCCCCCTCGCCCCGTGGGACCGGGGGTGGTTGCCCTTCCCGCTACGCCTCAGGGGCCTCGGCGGTGTCCGTGGCCGACTCGCCCTGCTCGCGACGGCGCGCCGAAGCGACCTGACCGTCGTGGTCGAACGTCACGTCCACCCGCTGGAATCCCTTGAGGCGCTGGGCCCGGACCATGCCGGTGTAGGCCCGCTGATCAGCCGACGTCAGGTCGACGTCGTCGGTCATCGGTGTCAGCAGCGAACGGGGATACAACCGTTTGGCCAACACCACGTTCACCTCGGTGCAGAACACGTACACCACGGCGCCCAGATAGATCCACAGCAACAGTCCCAGGACAACGGCGAACACCCCGTACGTGGAGGCGATGCCGGAACTCCCGTAGCCCCGCACCATCGAACCGCCGACGGCCTGCAGTACCTGCCACAGGACGGCCCACACCAGGGCGCCGGGCAGCAAGGTGCGATTCCCGACGTACTGGGCTATCCCGATGCGGGATACCGCGAAATAGAGGCCGGCCGAAATGGCCAGTGACCCAGCCGTCGTGACCAGGTCCAGGGCACCCGGCAAGGTCGTCCCGAAGGCACCCAGAATTGCGGTCAGCTGGGACAGGGCCGTGGTGGCGACGAGAAAGGCCCCTAACGTCAACAGGAGCAGCAGGGACTTGGCCCGCATGAGAAAGGGATTCGGCCGCCGGTTCCGGGGGATGTTCCAGGTGAAATTCATGGTGTGCTGCACGGCCTGGGCGACCCCCATGGCGCCGTACACCGCGCCGAGAAGCCCCACGGTGACCGCCGTGGCGCTGCCCTGCAAACCGGTGAACTGAATCTGATCGCCCACCACCGGGATCTGCCGGATCGCCGAGCCCATGATCTGTTCGCGCAGCTCAGGGCGATTCTGGAGCGCGAAACCCAACACCGAGGAGAGCACCAGAAACAGCGGGAAGATGGCGATGAAACCGTAGTAGGTGATCAGCGCCGCCAGATAGGCGCCCTGGTCGTCGACGTACTTGTAGAGCACCGCTAGGGGAAGGCCGAGCACGGGATGGTCGCGCTGGATCCGATCCAGCCGCTGACTGAGCGACATGCACGCCTCCGCTTCGGACGACCGTGGTCGGGATCATCTCACGCCCGGATCCCTGGCTCATCCAGAGCCGGCACATCCCCCTTCTCGGTGCAGGCCCCTGCCTCCTCCGGCAGGATGGGCCCATGGACTTCCAGCGGGTCAGCGTGCGCACCGGCAATGACGAGGTCGTGCAGGACATCACGGCCCAGTGCGAGAAATTCGTGTCCGGGCGCGGCGATGGGCTGCTGCACGTGTTCGTGCCCCATGCCACCGCAGGCCTGGCCATCCTCGAGGTGGGCTCTGGCAGCGACAGCGACCTCTTGGCGGCGTTGCGCGACCTCCTGCCCGCCGACGATCGCTGGCGACACCGCCACGGCAGCGCCGGCCACGGACGCAGCCACGTGATGCCTGCGCTGATCCCGCCGTACGCCACCGTCCCGGTCATCGATGGGCAACTCGCACTGGGCACCTGGCAAAGCATCTGTCTGGTGGATCTGAACGTCGACAATCCGCACCGCGAAGTCCGGCTCAGTTTCCTGGCCGGGTAGCGCGCCTTTACCCCGTGCGCTCTTCTCGCCGAACGATGGGGCGCTAACCACGGCAAGCGGCCGCATTCATCGCCCGACTCAAAGCCCTCACCGCGCACGAAGTCATTACCAAACACTTACTTGCCCAACGCTTCTCGAGTACTAGCAGGTGAGCGACCGGTACGTATATTAGGAAGAGTCTCCCGGCCTCCCCCCGGCCGGTCGAGGCCTGCGGCCCCGGTCCCCCCACCGGGGCCGCGCCGCATTCGCCGGGCGTTCTTGGGGCGCCGGACCCACCTCCCGCTGCCGGACCCACCTCCCGCTGCCGGACCCACGAACCGCTGCCGGACCCACGAAGCTTCGTGGGTTTCAGCGAGCACCGTGGGTCCGAGCGGCAACCCCGAAGCCCGAGAAGCCCCCACGCACGCGTAACGTCACCGAAGATCCCCTGACCGATCCCTCCGCAGCTCTGCCCACGCCCGTCCTTGAACGTCTCCGCGGATCTGCGCGGGCGCCAACGGTCAACGCACCGCCAGACCTTCCGCCCGCAGCGCATCTTTGACCGCCCCGATGGTCAAGTGACCGAAGTGAAAGACACTTGCGGCAAGGACGGCATCGGCTCCCGCGCGTACGGCGGGCGCGAAATGCTCCAGGGCCCCGGCGCCCCCCGAAGCAATCACCGGGATGCTCACCGCCGCTCGCACCAGGGCGATCAACTCCACGTCGAACCCGTCGCGAGTACCGTCGGCGTCCATCGAGTTGAGCAGGATCTCCCCCGCGCCCAGTCCGGTGGCCTGGACACACCAGGCCACCGCGTCCAGCCCGGTGCCCTGCCGGCCGCCGTGGGTGGTCACCTCGAAGTCGCCCGTGCCCCGGTCCTGGTCGTTGCGTCGTCGCCGGACGTCGGCCGACAACACCAGGACTTGGGCCCCGAACCGATCGGCCACCTCGGCGATCAGGGCCGGCCGCGCGATCGCCGCCGTGTTGACGCCCACCTTGTCGGCTCCGGCGCGCAACAGCCGGTCCACATCTTCGACGGTGCGCACTCCCCCGCCGACGGTCAGGGGGATGAAGACCTGCTCGGCGGTCCGGCGGACGACGTCCACCATGGTGTCCCGGTTGCCGCTGCTGGCGGTGACGTCGAGAAAGGTCAGCTCGTCGGCGCCCTGCGCGTCGTACCGGCCGGCCAATTCCACCGGGTCGCCGGCATCGCGCAACCCCTGGAAGTTCACCCCTTTGACGACCCGACCGGCATCCACGTCCAGACAGGGAATCACGCGCGTCGCAACACTCACGCCCGCCAGTCTGGCAGCCCCCGCTGCCGGCTTCGCCCGCGCCCGCCAGACCGGCCAGAATGACCGCCATGGACGCGCAATCCCCCGACGCAGGGCGCGAGCTCCCGCTAATGCGCACCGAGACGGTGCCATGACCAGCGAACCGCAGGGACCCTCCCGGTTCGACCCCGGAGATTTCGTCGGGGACTTCCTGGCCGCCCACCCACGGATCGCCGCCGGAACCCGGTGGGCGCCCCGGGCCGCGAAGGTGTCCCGCCGTACCATCCGCGACGGTACCCATCGGCTTCGCAGCCGGGCGTTCTTCATCTTCCAGTGCGCCGTGTCGGCGTCGGTGGCCTGGTTCATCGCGGGCACGGTATTGGGGCACGCGCAACCGTTCTTCGCCCCGATCGCCGCGCTCGTGGCCCTCGGTCAGTCGTTCGGGCAACGTATCGAGCGGGTGGTGGAGATTGTGGTCGGCGTCGCCGTCGGAGTCTTCCTCGGCGACCTCATGGTGCACACCCTCGGTGCCGGTTACTGGCAGCTGAGCATCATTGTCATCCTGGCGATGGGGACCTCCTCGCTGCTCGGGGCGGGGGTCTTGATGACCGTGCAGGCCGGGGTCCAAGCGACCTTCGTGTCGATGCTGCCGCCACCGCCGGGAGGGGCGTTCTCGCGGTGGACGGATGCGATCGTGGGGGGCCTGGTCGCGCTGGCCGCCGCCACGGTGACGCCGACGGCTCCCCTGCGGCGACCACGTCAGTCGGCGGCCGCCGTTGCCGCGGAGATGTCGGAGATCCTCACCGACACGGTCGCGGCGCTGCGCACCCGGTCGCTACCGGACGTCGAAGCCGCGCTCACCCGGGCCCGTGAATCCGAACACAAGCTGGACGAACTCTACGAAGCCGCCGAGGACGGGATGGCGGTGGTGCGGACGTCTCCGTTTCGACGTGGGCATCTGCCCGCCGTACAGGCGATCAGTGACCTCATCGAGCCGCTCGACCGCGCCGTGCGCAACCTGCGGGTGCTGGTACGCCGAGCCCGCGCGGTCGTCCACCAGGACGCCCACCTGGACCCCTCATATCTCGTGATGCTGGAGGAACTGGCGACCATCACCACCGAGATGGCGGTGTCCCTGCAGGTACGGCGGCTGCCCGAGGCGTCGCGTGAACCGCTGGTCGCGTTGGCCCAAGCCACCCGGACCGGGGTGGACGGCACGTCGTTGTCGGCCGAAGTGATCCGGGCGCAGGTGCGCTCGATCATCCTGGACCTGCTGATGGTGATCGGAATGCCGTACGAGGAGGCCCTGGCTCAGGTCGGCGTCGAGGCCTGAAGCACCCGAACGCGCGGTCAGGCCTGCGCGCCCGGCTCGCCGATCTCGCCGTGGACCTGGATGAGGGCGGCCAGGCGCCCGGCCATGGCGGTCGCGTGCTGGCCGTCGACCTTCTGGATGGCCATCACGGCGACGGTGTCGGTGTCGGTCAGGTCGATGGAGGCCCACGGCGCCCCGCCGCCGTACTGCACCCGCACGACTTCTTCCCAGCTGAGGGTGTGCTGCCGCAGGATGTTGCGGACGTAGAGCCCGTCCTTGCTGGGGACGGCGACGATCGTGGCGTACCGGTGCAGGAAGTAGGCGATCGCCGCCCCGGACAGGAAGATCAACAGCCGGTCGGCGATGGTCCAGTCGCCCTTCTGCCCCTCCTGGCCGGGAACCGTGATGGCGGCGAAGGCGAACGAGACCAGGACCACGATCGACACTACGCGAGCCACCCCGCGGCCCCACCGGGGGCGGAAGGGCGCGTACGGGCTGGTGGCGGGCGCTCCCGTGGGGGAACCGTCAGGCCGGCCGGCCATCAGAGGCGACAGGCAGCGATGTCGGTGACGAGGATGCCCCGGGCACCCAGAGAGTACAAACGATCCATCACGGCATTCATCCCTTTCCGAGGGACCATGGCCCGGACGGCCACCCACCCCTCGCGATGCAACGGCGAGACCGTCGGCGACTCCAGGCCGGGAGTGATCGTGCACGCCTCCTCGACGAGTTCGGCACGTACGTCGTAGTCCATCATCACGTACGTCCGTGCGGTGACGACGCCCTGCAACCTGTGGGTCACGAGTTCGAGTTCCACGGTCCGCTCGGTGTCGGCCCGGGCGATCAGCAGCGCCTCGCTGCGCAGCAACGGCTCGCCGAACACGTCCAGCCCCTGCATCCGCAGCGTCGTCCCGGTCTCCACGACGTCGGCGATGACGTCGGCGACGCCGAGGGTGATCGCGGTCTCCACCGCGCCGTCCAGCCGCACCACCGTGGCCTGCACGTCGCGGGCCGCCAGGTAGTCCTGGACCAGGCGGGCGTAGCTGGTCGCCACCCGCTGACCGGCTAGGTCCGCTACGCAGGTGGCGGTGCCCGGGCGGGCCGCGAAGCGGAAGGTCGAGGCCGCGAAACCCAGCGACATGACTTCGACGGCCCCGTTGCCGGAGTCTTTGAGCAGGTCACGGCCGGTGATCCCGGCGTCCAAAGTCCCGGAGCCGACGTACACGGCGATATCGCGGGGGCGAAGGTAGAAGAACTCCACGCCGTGTTCGGTGTCGGCCAGGACGAGTTCCTTGGCGTCACGGCGGGTGGTGTACCCGGCTTCCTTGAGCATGGCGGCGGAGGCCTCGGCGAGGGAGCCCTTGTTCGGGACGGCGATGCGGATCATGGCGTGGCTGCCTTCGGGAGTGGGACCGGCTGGAGGACGTGTGTACGGCGCGCGGCCTCACAGATGTCGGTACACGTCGTCTAGCGTCAAGCCCTTGGCCAGCATCATGACCTGAAGGTGGTACAGCAGTTGGCTGATCTCTTCGGCGGCTCGGTCGGCGTCTTCGTGCTCGGCCGCCATCCAGACCTCGGCGGCCTCTTCGACGATCTTCTTGCCGATCGCGTGGACCCCGGCGTCCAGGGCCTGCACCGTGCCCGAGCCCTCCGGCCTGGTCGCGGCCTTCTGCGCCAATTCCTGCCACAGGGCATCGAACGTCTTCACGAGGGACCAGCTTATCCCGCTCTCACCCCATGCCCCGGACCAGGGCGGCGGTGGCGATCGCCGCGGCGGCCGCCTCGTAGCCCTTGTCCTCCCGCGAACCGGCCAACCCCGCCCGGTCGATCGCCTGCGCCTCGTTGTCGCAGGTGAGCACGCCGAAACCGATCGGTACGCCGGTGCGCACCGCGACGTCGGTGAGCCCGAGGGTGGCCGCCTGGCAGACGTACTCGAAGTGCGGCGTACCGCCCCGGATCACCACGCCCAGGGCGACCAGCGCGTCGTACCGGCCTGCTAGCCGCGCGCAGGCCACGGGCAGCTCAAAGCTCCCGGGTACGCGGATCACCGCCGGCTGCTCGACGCCGGCCTCCGCCAATGCCCGCAGTGCTCCGGCCACCAGTGCGTCCATGATGACCTCGTGCCAGCTGGAGGCGACCACGGCGACCCGCAACCCCCTGCCGGCGCCGGCGATGGTCAGTGCCGGGGAACCGTGGCCGCTCACGGGGTGCCGTCCGCAGCCCGGCGGCGGTGCTCGACCAGCGCCGCGATGGTCACCACGGGCAGATCCTCCCGGGCGCCCAGCTCCAGCACCTGCGGGGTCCGCATCATCGCCCCCTCGTCGTGCACGAGTTCACCGATCACGCCCACGGGGGCCAGCCCGGCCAGGGTGCACAGGTCGACGCAGGCCTCGGTATGCCCGCGGCGGGTCAGCACGCCACCCTCGCGGGCCCGCAGCGGGACCACGTGCCCGGGCCGGATGAGCTGGTCGGGCGTGCTCGCGGGATCGGCGAGGACCCGGATCGTGCGGGTACGGTCGGCCGCGCTGATCCCCGTGGTGATCCCCTCGGCCGCGTCGCAGGTGATGGTGTACGCCGTGGCGCGCGGGTCCTGGTTGCGGCTCACCATGGGCGGCAGCTCGAGGCGGTCGGCCCAGGCGTTCGGCATCGGCGCGCAGAGGTAACCGGAGGTGTGCCGGATCGTCCAGGCCAGCCAGGACGCGGTCAGGGTTTGGCCGGCCAGGACGACATCCCCCTCGTTCTCCCGGTCGTCGTCGTCCAGCACCAGCACAGGTCGCCCGGCGCGCAAGGCGGAGAGTGCGGCCGTGATGGTGGCCAGTCCCGGCACCGGGGGGGCGGTGAGCGCCGGAAGCGCGGTGAGCGCCGGGCTCATGCCTGCGCCCCCGCCGGTGCCAGCAGCCGCTCGACGTACTTGGCCAGCACATCGACTTCGAGGTTGACGCTCGACCCGACGTCCTTGAGCCCGAGCGTGGTCAGCTCCAAGGTCGTTGGGATCAGGCTGACCTGGAAGGTCGAGGCGTCCCGGGCGCTGACCGTCAGCGAGACACCGTCGACGGTGATCGATCCTTGCGCCACGACGTACCGGCTGAGCGCCTCGGGGAGGGAGAGGGTCACCACCTCCCAGCGTTCGCCCGGGTGGCGCGCGAGGATCCTGGCCGTGGCGTCCGCGTGTCCCTGCACGATGTGCCCGCCGAATCGTCCGTTCACCGGCATGGCGCGTTCGAGGTTAACGCGGTCCCCGGGGCGCAACCCGCCCAGGCAGGTCAGGTTCAGCGTCTGGGCCATCACATCGACGGTGAACATGTCCTGGTCGACGCTCACCACGGTCAGGCAGACCCCGTTGACGGCGATCGAGGCCCCGTGGGTCGCGTCCGAGGTCACGCGGGGTCCGCGGATGCGCAGCACCGCGCTGTCCTGGGCGGGCTCGACCGCCAGGACCTCTCCGAGTTCTTCGACGATTCCGGTGAACATGGTGAACCTCACTGCCTCTCCTGCGGTGTGCCGCCTCGGGGACGTGCGGTGATCCGCAGGTCCGGGCCGATCATGGTGACGTCGTGGATCTCCAGGTCCAGACGTTCGGTCAGGGCGCTCACTCCCAGGTCAGCGACCGCCGGACGGCCGGCGCCGAGCAGTGTTGGCGCGAGGTAGGCCAGGACTTCGTCGACGAAACCGGCCCGCAGGAACGCGGCGGCCAGACGAGGACCGCCCTCCAGCCAGAGGTGCCGGATCTGCCGGTCGTGCAGCTGGGCTAGGGCTTCGTGGGGGTCGCGCAGGGTCAGCCGCAGCGTCTCGGCGTCGGTGTCGTGCAGGTGCGCCTGTTCGGGCAGTTCCCGCATCCCCATGACCACCCGCAACGGTTGCCGGGGCCGCAATGTGCCATCCGGGTGACGCACCGTGAGCCGGGGGTCGTCGGCGAGCGCGGTCCCGGTGCCGACCAAGATGGCATCGCATTCGGCGCGGCGATCGTGCACGTCGGCGCGGGCGGCCGGCCCGGTCAGCCACTGGCTGGACCCGTCCGCGGCGGCCGAGTACCCGTCGAGCGTGGCGGCGTACTTCCAGGTGACGTAGGGCCGCCCGAGCTCGATCGCACGGGACCAGACGCGGTTGAGCGCAACCGCCTCGGCGCGCCGGTGGCCGCCCTCGACGAGCACCCCGGCGCCGGCCAGCCGGTGATGCCCGCCCGCGGCCACCGGGTTGGGGTCGGCCTGGGCGTACACCACCCGGGCCACCCCGGACTCCAGGAGCGCGCGTGCGCAGGCCCCCGTCCGGCCCTGGTGGGCGCAGGGCTCCAAGGTGACGTACGCCGTGCCGCCGCGGGCCGCCGTACCGGCTTGTGCCAAGGCAACGGTCTCGGCGTGCGCGGTGCCGGCACCCCGGTGGTACCCCTGGCCGATCAGCCGCCCCTGAGCGTCGGTGATGACCGCCCCGACCCGGGGATTGGGGTCCGGCAAGGGTCCCCGAGCAGCCAGGTCCAGGGCGAGGCCCATGAGGGCGTGGTCACTGAGCTGGTGAGTCGTGGGAGGGTTGGCGGGTACGGCGGCGCTGGTCGGCCCGTGCGTGTGCTGGCCAGGGCGGTGGTCGCGGTTCGTGCTGCGGGCGTGGATCGCGGTCATCTGCCTCTCCGGTAGCGTCCAGCGCGCTCCGGGGGTGACCTGCGGTGACGTCTGAGCCGCACAGCGGGTACGCCGACGGCCCCGCCTGGGCGGGACGCCGACGCCGTTCAGACGTCGCGGACGGCCGCCTCACCTTGCGGCGGCTGCACCGGTGTGAGTGGTGAGCTCGCGAGCATGGCGAAGCTGTCGTCCTCGTGCTGCCTTCCATCCGGACTTTCACCGTCGGTCCTGGAGTTCCACCAGGTCAACCGATCACGCCCGCCACAAGGTACGTCGCGTGCGCAACCGGGTCGCGGACTGTCACCGCCGGTTCGGACTTACACCGACCCCGGAGCACGTGCCGGTCAGTATGCCACCGTTCGCAGCGGGCGTCAGCCGGTGATGCAGGCGCATTCGGCATCTACTGGCCCGCACACGCGGCCTGTGCCGCCACACCCAGCGTGTCAAATCAAACTTCAGGAGTCCGATACCGAACAACTGGACACACGAGGCTCAAAGCCTTCGCCGGAATCTTGAGTCCATCGTCTACCCCCGCGCACGCGGGGCACACGGCCGTGGCCTTCAGTACTCGTGACCTATCAGCCGCGACGCCCGCTCACGCGGGCACCCAGCTCGGCGCAGCAGGGGGAGCCGAGGTTGTCCACAGACTCCGGCCGTAGGCCTCCCGCCACAGGGCGGGCGTCGCTAGCGTGTCGCGGGTGAACCGCCGGATTCGACCCACCGCAACCGGCCTGGCCACCGCGTTGACGGTCACCATGGCTTTGAGCGCCTGCTCCGCAGACACCCCACCCCCGACGCCAGCGCCCACTACCGGCCCGATCCTGCCCGAATCACCGGAATCCCCCTCAGCGGCAACGCAGCCGGCGGCGCCGGCGCCGACCACGACAGCCACCCCCACCCAACCCACAGCCAGCGCGCCGGCACTGCCCGCGGCAGCCCGTCGCCGAACCGCCCCAGGAGCAGAGGCCCACGTCCGACACTTCATCGCCAGCTACAACACCAGCGCCACCACCGGAACCGCCGGCGTCCTGCCCTCCCTGTCCACCACCGCCTGCAAATCGTGCCAAGCCCTCGAAACCGACCTCCGCAAACACGCTCGCGCGGGCAACCACTACGAGCGGGCCCCCCTGACCTTCACCCTTGTCGGCGGCATGGACGGCCTCCCCGAAAGCGACCCCGACTACCCCGTGCTGGCGCGCATCAGAGAGCACAGCAACCGCATCCTCAACGACCGAGGACAACCAATCGAGGAGACGAAAGGGTCGATGACCGACCTCATCTTTACCCTCGTCTGGCGCCGCGATAGCTGGCGGGTTAATAAGATCTGGATCCGCCGGGATGTTGAATGATCACCTTGATAGCGCTGGCCGCTCTCGTCGGGCGCCTCGGCGGCGCCACCGATCCGCCGCCGATCACGACAGGTACCAAGTTCCAGACCAGGGTGGACGCCGACGGCATAGACGTCCACGCTATGCGGCGGCATGCATCGCGAGCACCGTCGGCAGGCAAGTCCGGTCGGCCCCAGGTTCAGCGCATCGAGCGCCGCTACGTCGTCACCTGCCCCGGCAACACCATCACCAACGGCGACGCATTCACCTGCCCCGCAGCCGTAGCAGGCTGCCGCCACCACGGCCCCAACGCCGGACCCCTGGCCATCATCTGGCAGCGAACCCTCACCCCCAACCCCGGCCCCTGGACACGGCACGGCGCCACCTGCTTCCCGCGGGTCAACCCCCATCCGCCAGCAGCCCCCACCCACGCCATGATCAGCGCCGCCTGGTCACGCACCCCATTCACCAAACCCACCCTCATCATCCAACCCCCCGGCGGACGCACCCTCATCAGAGTCCCCACCTACCTGCAGGCCGTCTTCCCCGAACCCGGCTACGGACCCGGCGACATCCACACCGTCACCCTGCTCGGACACCGCGTCCAGATCCGACCCCGCCTGGCCACCTACCGCTACCACTTCGGCGACGGCACACCCCCACTGACCACCACCTCACCCGGCGGGCCCTACCCCGACGGCGACATCACCCACACCTACCCCACCCCCGGCACCGTCACCCTCAGCATCGACGCCGACTACACCGGCGACTACGCCATCGACGGCGGCCCCTGGCAACCCATCGGCGACACCATCACCATCACCGGCACCCGCCACCGCCTCGACATCCTCACCGCCCACACCCGTCTCGTACCCCCCTGACCCAGCCACCCGATTCCGACGCCGCGACCACCACGCCGTCACGCACGACGTACCGCGGCGCGGCATGCTCCCGCAGCACGTCCACCAGGCGTTCGTCGTGATGGATGCACAGGTTGGCGGGATTCCCGACGGCGATCCGGTGCCCGTCGAGGCCCAGCACCGCCGCCGCCCGGCAAGTGACCAACTCCAGGAGCCAGCGCTGCTCCGGCCCCGACAGAAAGCCCAACAGGTGGGCAGCCAGGAACGCCACCTCCAGCATGTTGTGCCGCCCGAACGGGTAATAGGCGTCTTCGATGTCGTCCTGCCCCAACGCCACCGGCAGGCCCGCCTCCAGGAACTCGCGCACTGGCAGGTGCAGCGGACCGGTGTGCGGATCCGACACGAAACCGAGCCCAGCCCGGCGCGCCAACCCGATCAGGCGCAACAAGGTCGGCTGCGGATACAACTGCAGCGCCCGCGCGTGACAGGCCACCCCGCGACCAACCAGCCCGTGCCGCAACATCGCTTCGGCGAGCATCGCCGTGGTCCGCAGCGAGGGGTCCCCCGCGTCGTCCACGAGCATCGCCACCCGTCGACCGGTCTGCGCCGCCAGCGCGCACGCCCACTCCACGTGCGCCTCGGCGTCGGCGTCGGTGTGTTCGATCCACGGGATCCCGCCCACCACGTCGGCCCCGCGGCGCAACGCCTCCTCGCACAGCTCGGCCGCGCCGTCATCCCGCAGCAGCCCATCCTGCGGAAACGCCACCACCTGCACGTCCACCAGGTCCCGGTACTCGTGCCGAACCGCCAGCACCGCTTCCATCCCGATCAGGCCGGCCGTGGTGTCGACGTCCACGAACGCTTGCACGTGCAACGTCCCGTGCCGGACCGCCGCCTCCAGCGCGCGGCGTACATGTGGTTCGATCCAGGACCGGTCGTAGCTGCGCTTCACCGCTGAGGCGAGCTCGATCGAGGTCATCGCGCCACCCATGGACCCTGCCGTGTACGCCGCCAGCCCGGCGTCTCCGGCCATCGGCAACGTGTACACCTTGTCCAGATGCAGGTGTCCGTTGACGAAGGACTCCGTGACCAGGTGGCCCTGCGCGTCGATGACCGGTACGCCGTCCGGCTCGGGCAGCCCGGCGTCGTCCCCCTCATCGATGACGGCGGCGTACCTGCCCTGCTCAATCACCAACCGGACCACCGATCCGTCCACCAGCCGCGCATTGCGCACGATCAGGGCCGCGTCCGTCCCGGCGGTCGCCTTCATCGTCTCCTCAGCACCCATGTGTCGACCCTAGGTCGAGACATCGCGGTCCCGACAGGGGTTTCGACAGGGGTTCCGATCGAGGAGGGACCCACGCCCGCCTCCTGAACCCACGTCCCGCTGTGGAACCCACGAAGCTTGGTGGGTTCGGGGGGCCAAGGTGGGTTCGGGCGGCCAGCATGAACCGGGCGAGCGGCCGAGCCTGGCTCGGGCCCCAGCGGGATCTCAGGGTGCGCGGAGCAGAGCTGACAGCGCCGGTACGCCGGACAGCCAGCCTCGAGCGCCCGCCACGGACACCCGCAGGGCCGCCACCTCGCAGGCCCCCAGCACCCCGGCGGCCAGGTCGGCGCCCGAGGCCAGCAGCGCGGCCAACGCCCCGTGGAAGGCGTCGCCGGCCCCTAGCGTGTCGACCGCCACCACCTGCGGCGGGACAACCCACCCCAGTTCCGGATCGTCACGGGTCGCCCAGCACACCGGGTTCGCCCCGTCGGTCATCACCGCGGCCGCCGCACCTGCCGCCAGCGCCTGCCGCACCGCCGCCACCAGGTCGACCCCCAACCCCGCCGCGTAGTCGGCCGACCCTGCCACCACGTCCAACTGCGGCAACCAGGTCTGCGCGTGCGGCTTCACGCTGCCCGCGTCCAGCACGGCCAGGCAGCCAGTACGTCGCGCCGCCAACGCCTGCTCCGCCGCGACCGGGTGATGCCCGTCCAGCAGCAGCACGTCAGCCGCCGCGACCGCCGCCCGCGCCGTACCGGTCAGCCCGAACGACGAGAGCTGCCCGCTCGGCGACACCACCGTCCGTTCCCCATCGGGTCCGACGATCGCTGTCGCCACCGGCAGCTCCCACCCCGGGGGCGCGCAATCGAGCACGCTCACCCCATGACCGGCCAGGTCGGCGCGAACCAGGTCCGCCGCCGCCCCCGATCCCAGCGCCGTGACCAGCGTGACCGACCCGCCGGAGGGACCCAACAGCGCCGCCGCGGTCACCGCCGCGTTGGTGGCCGGGCCGCCCGCGGCGAGCTCGACCGACGTACAGACGCCTTTGCGTCCCCACACCGGCGGCGCATCCACCCGGTGGATGACGTCCAGGTCCGCGAACCCGACACACACCACCCGGCCGGTCACGCAACCCACGCCCTGCTCAGGCGCCCGCGTGCCGGGCGACCAAGGCGCGCAGCCGGTCCACGGCGGCCGCGGCCGACTCCGCGCCGTACACCGCCGAGCCCGCCACGAAGACGTCGGCCCCCGCCTCGGCACACGCCTCGATGGTGTCGGCGCTGACGCCGCCGTCCACCTGCACCCAGATCTGTCCGGTCCCACCCCGGCGGCTGATCGCCGCGCGGACTTGTGCCACTTTCGGCAGCTGGTCGGCCATGAAGTCCTGCCCGCCGAAACCCGGTTCCACGGTCATCACCAGCACCATGTCCAGCTCGGGCAGCAACCCCTCGTACGGCGCCCATGCCGTCCGCGGCTTCAGCGCCATCCCGGCCCGCGCCCCCGCCGCCCGGATCTCCCGGGCCACCACCAGCGGATCCTGCCCGGCGGCCTCGGCGGCCTCCACGTGGAAGGTGACGCTCCCGGCACCCGCCTGCGCGTACGGCGGAGCCCACCGCAACGGGTCTTCGATCATCAGGTGGCAGTCGATCGGCACCGGGCTGACCCGCAGCAGCGCCTCGACCACCGGCAGCCCGAGCGTCAGGTTGGGCACGAAATGGTTGTCCATGACGTCGACATGCGCCCAGTCGGCGTTGCCGATCGCCCGCAGTTCCTCGGCGAGCCGGGAGAAGTCGGCGGACAGGATGCTCGGGGAGATCTGCACGCCCCGAGTTTAGGTCGCCTCCCGGCGGCGCAGCAGCGCGAAGAACATCGCGTCGGTGCCGTGCACGTGCGGCCACAACTGCACGTACGGCGGCTCCCCCAGGTCCGGGATCTGCGCCCCGGAGGCGTCAACAAACAGCGGTTGCGCGTCCTCGATCTCGACGTCGTCGCGTTCGGCCAGCACGTCGGCCACCACGTAGCGGGTCTCGGGCAGGTGCGGCGTGCACGTGGCGTACCCGATCACGCCCCCGGGCCGGGTGGCCTGGATCGCCGAGCGCAGCAGGGCGCGCTGCAACTCGCCCAGCCCGGACACGTCGTGCGGCTGGCGGCGCCACCGCGCCTCGGGGCGGCGGCGCAACGACCCCAACCCGGAGCAGGGCGCGTCGACCAGCACTCGGTCGAACGTGTCCGGCTCCTCCTCCCCCAGAGTGCGCCCATCGCCCACCCCCACCATGACCTCGGATCCGGCGTCCACCGCCGCGGCCACCGCCCGCCGGGTGAGGTCGGCACGGTGATCGCTGATCTCGTTGGCGAACAGGACGGCCCGCGAGCCTGCCAGCGCCGCCAGCAGCCCCGCCTTGCCTCCCGGTCCGGCGCACAGATCCAGCCAGCGCTCCTGGTGCGGCGGGTCGCCGCGCAGCTCGGCCGCGAGCAACGCCAGCACCACCAGCTGGGAACCCTCGTCCTGCGCGGCCGCCCGACCCTGACGGACCGCCGGCAGGTTGCCCGGGTCGCCACCGTCCAGTTCCACCCCGTACGGCGACAGTCCGGTCGCCCTGCCACCGGCCGCTTCCAGCTCCGCCACCTCGCACAGCCCCGGGCGGGCCACCAGCATCACCTTGGCGGCGGCGTTGTTCGCCTCCAGCAGTTCCCGCAACCCGCGGTCGACGGTGTCCTCTTGGGCGGCGCCATGACCGAGCAAGGCTCCCCGGAACGCCCGGACGATCCACGCGGGGTGGCTGGTGCGCACCGCCAGCTCCCCGGCCCGGCCGTCCCCGCGGGGTGCCACCTGCCGTTGCCAGGTCTCCAGGTCGTGTTCGCTGACCCGGCGCAACACCGCGTTGACGAACCCCGAGGCGCCCGCGCCGAGCAGCTCACGGGTCAGCGCCACCTGCTGGCTGACCGCGCCGTACGCCGGCACGCGCATCCCCAACAGTTGGTGGGCTCCCAACCGCAGCACGGCCAGCACCGCCGGGTCGATGTCGGCCAGCGGCCGATCGGTACAGGTGGCCAGGATCGGGTCGTACAGGCCGCGCATCCGGGTGGCGCCGTAGACGAGTTCGGTGACGAAGGCAGCGTCCCGGCCGGTCAGCCGGGCGCGGCGGAGCTGTTTGGGGAGCTCGAGGTTGGCGTAGGCGCCGTCGTCGATGGCGCGCATCGTCTCCCAGGCCGCCTTGCGCGCGGGATCGACGCTGCGGGCCCGTTCGGAGGGGCGTTGCACGCTGCGCCGGGACGGGTCGACGCGGCGGGGTGCGCCACCGCGCGAGATCCGGCCGGTGCCCCGGGGTCGTGAGGGCCGGTCATCGGGATCGTTCATGGTGACACCTCGTCCAGCTCGTCCAGCTCGAATCGGGCATCGGGAGCCGGTCGGGCGCCGCGGGCCCAATCAGCGGCGGGCATGGGGCGCTTGCCCCCGGGTTGTACGGTGCCCAACCGCACCGGCTGGGTCGCCGTACCGACCATCACCGACGAGCCCGACACCACCAACTGACCGGGTGGCAGCGGCGGACCGGCGGGGATCGTCTCCGGTCCCACCAACGCCACCGGCCCGATCTTCAGGCGCTGCCCGGCCAGGGTTGCCCAGGCCCCCGGGGCGGGGGTGCACGCGCGGATGCGCCGATCAACCGCCATGGCCGGCTCGGTCCAGCGAACCCGGGCGTCGTCGGTGGTCAGCTTGGGCGCCAGGCTGATCCCCTCACCCGGCTGCGGGACCGCGACCGCCTCGCCGCCGGCCATCGCGTCGATGGTGGCCACCAGCAGTCCGGCGCCGGCGCGGGCCAACCGGTCCAGGAGGCTCCCGGCCGTGTCGTCGGCACGGACCCGCTCCGTCA
This sequence comes from Austwickia sp., assembly GCA_016711265.1. Classification (GTDB taxonomy): domain Bacteria; phylum Actinomycetota; class Actinomycetes; order Actinomycetales; family Dermatophilaceae; genus JADJTI01. The sequence continues at coordinate 804,031 of JADJTI010000001.1, forward strand.
TCCGGCCCAGCACCGGCCCGGTGTCCAGGCCCTCCTCGATGAGGAAGGTGGTGGCCCCGGTCACGTCGTCCCCGGCCAGCAGCGCGTGCTGGACGGGAGCGGCACCGCGCCAGGAGGGTAGCAACGAGAAGTGCAGGTTGATCCAGCCAAGGGCGGGGATCGCCAGCGCCGCGGGCGGCAGCAACGCGCCGTACGCGACCACCGGGCACACGTCGGGGGCCAGCTCGGCCAACCGGGCGAGCGCCTCGGGCGCACCGGGCCGGGTCGGGGTCAGCACCTCCAGCCCGGCGTCGCGGGCGCGCTGCGCCACGGGCGAGGGTTGCAGCGTCCGACCCCGGCCGGCCGGGGCGTCCGGCCTGGTCAGCACGGCGACGACGTCGTGGTCGCTGGCGATCAGGGCATCGAGAGACGGGAGCGCGGTGGTCGGGGTGCCGGCGAAGACCAGCCGCATGCCCTTACAGGCCCTTGCCGAAGGTGCTGTGCGGGCTCAGCTTCACCACGGGTGTCGGGCCCCCGGCCCACTCCGCCTCCCGGATCGCCTTCATGGCCTGTTTGCGCTGCTCACGGCTCAACCGGTCGATGAACAGGATGCCGTCCAGGTGATCGGTCTCGTGCTGGATGCACCGGGCCAGCAGCTCCGAACCCTCGAGCACCACCGGCTCGCCGTACTGGTTGAAACCCTTGGCGACGACCCGCATCGCGCGCGGGGTGTCCACATAGATACCGGGGAAGGACAGGCAGCCTTCCTCGCCGTCCTGCAGGTCGGCGGACAGGTCCAGGTTCGGGTTGATGAGATGGCCGAGTACGTCGTCCACCCAGTAGGTGAACACCCGCAGCCCCACGCCGATCTGGGGCGCCGCCAGCCCTGCCCCGGGCGCCTCGCGCATCGTGTCGGTCAGGTCCGTGACCAGCTGGCGGAGCTCTTTGTCGAAGTCCACGACCTCGTCCGCGGGGGTGCGCAACACGGGATCGCCGAAGAGGCGGATGTCTTTCACGGCCACCGAGCCAGTCTAGGGGGCCCGCCGCAGTTCAGCCGCGTCGCCCGAGGGTTTCGGTGAGCGCCGACCGGCTTTGCGGACCCGCCGCCGGGGGGCGGTGGGGATCGCGGCCGACGGGGTCACCCGGGCCAGGTTGCGCACCTCGGGGACGGCCAACGTCGTACCGATGACCAGGACGAACGCAGCCGCGGACCACAGCACGACCTGGTGGGTCCCGAACGTCGCCGCCAACGGGCCGAAAGCGAGCTGCCCGATGGGGATCCCGACGAACGAGCCAAGCGAGTCGTACGCCGCCACTCGGGACAGGTGGTCCTCGGGGACGTGCTCGTGGATCGCGGTCTGCCAGGAGATCCCGAAGACCTCGATGCCGGCGCCGGCCAGGAAGGAGGCTGCCAGCAGGGCGATCAGCGGCCACGACATGCCGAGCACGAGCAGCGGCGCAGCCAACCCGAGCATGGCCAGCAGACCGGCGCGCAGGGGGTAACGGAAGGTGAGCCGCAGCATCACGATCGTGAGCAGCAGCAACCCGACCGCCTGGGCGCTGACGGCGTACCCCCAGCCCAACTCCCCCACGCCCTCGTCCTCCACGGCCATGGCGGGGCCGAGCGTCAGCCAGGCACCGGCGTGCACGAGGTTGAGGATGCCGAAGGCGGCGACGACGACCCAGAGCCAGCGGATCGACCGGAACTGCGACCAGCCGCTGGCCAGGTCGTGAACCACGCTCTGACGCCGGTTCCCCAGCCCCTTCCCGGGTACATCCCCGGTCCGCGCCGACGCGGGCAGCGACAACGGCAGCATGCAGGCGGCGGCGACCAGCCAGCTCAGGGCATCGACCGCCAACGCCCACCCCGGCCCGTGGGTGATCACGATGATCCCGGCCACCGCGGGGCCGATCACCGCCAGACCGCTGCGGGAGAACGCGAGCAGGGCATTGGCCTGCTGGAGGTGGGACCGGGGGGCCACCTGGGGCACGATCCCGGTGATCGCCGGCATCGTGAACGCGGTGACCATGCCATTGATCGCCTCCAGCACGATCAACTGCCCCAAGGTGGCATTCCCGGTGATCACCAGGACCGCGACCAGTCCCTGGGTCAGTCCGGACAACAGGTGGGAGACCTGGAGCACCAACCCTCGGGAGAGTCGGTCGGCGACCACGCCGCCGAGCAGGAGCAGCAGCACCAACGGGACGCTGCGGGCGGCCAGAACCTGCCCCAGGGCCATCGGCGAGGGGTCGATGTGCAGTACGGCGAAGGCCAACGCCACGGGTGCCATCACGGACCCCAACGTGGAGATCGACCGGCCCACGAAGAACCACCGGAACCCTGCGGAGCGCAGCGGCGTGAGCGACTCACGCACTCCCATCAGCCACCGCGCAGACCGCGCGTGGGCATCCTGCCGGGGGGCGAAACAGTGACCAGTTGGGGTACGCCGCAGCGCGATCCGTGAGGAATCATGCGCGTACCTCCGATTCGTCGGGCCTCGACTAGGTGAGGCTACGTCGACCCTAGGGCGGTCCGGGGGCTGCCGCGGGGGGCCGGCCAGAGTCTTGAACAAGAATTCGACAACTCTGGTAATCCGCGCGCCGGAGGTAAACCGCGGGTCAGTGGCGGGTCAAGAACGGCGGGCGGTTGCGGGCAGCCACGCCCGGCAGCAGTGAGCATCACCCACCAACACTGAGCATCACCCGACATCAGTGAGCCCCACCCGGAGCGCGGGGGTCGCCGGATCCCGCCGGGCGCTGCCGTGGGCCCGCACGCCCGCCAACAGCTCGTTGAGGGCGGCGGCCTGCTCCCGCGGCACCCGCACGAGCATCCGGTACCCGCGGTCGGCGCCCTCACCGTCGGTCGCCGGCATGCTGCTCGGCGTGCTGCTCGGTGTGCTGCTTGGCGTGCTGGCCGGCATCGTGGCCGCGAGGTCGCCCAGGAGGGCCTGCGCCGGCCAGTGGAGGGTACGCCGCAGCCGGTCCAGTTCCGCGCGGGGTCCGGTCAGCTGGGCCATCCACGCGGCCGGGGGGAGCCCCAGCTCGCGCCGCTCGGCCAGCTCCCGATCTGCCAACCAGTCCGGGGCCCAGCGGACCAACGCCTCGACCGGCGGGATCGCCATGTGGTCGGGCGCGCCGCACAGCACCACCCGGGCCTGCCGCCCAGTGGTGCCGCGCGCCGGTCGGACCAGTGCCGCCGCGGCGGTCCAACGGCGTAGGGCCTCCTGGGCGGCGTCCAGGGCGGGCCGATCCAGGAAAGCCCAGGCATCGAGCAACAGCGCCGCAGCGTACCCACCGGCAGCAACGGGTTCGGCCCCCGGGGTGGCGATGACCAGCCGCGGACGCTCGTCCACGACCGGCGGCGGCTGCCCCGCCGCCTCGGCCCGGGAACCGCAGGTCAGCACCGGGACTCCCGGGAACGCCCGGCCCAGCTCCTCAGCGGTCCGTCGATGGCCCACGACGGCGGACCGCCACCGTGCGCTGCCGCAGGCGGGGCAACCCTGCGGCGCTGCCGGTCGGGCGCACCATCGGCACGACGGCCGGTCGCTGGCCGCATCCAGGGCCAACGGTCCCCCGCACTGCCCGCACCGGGCGGGGGTCCGGCAGTCCTGACAGGTCAGCGCCGGCAGGTATCCCCGCCTCGGCACCTGGACCAGCACCGGTCCCTCCTCCAGCGCGGCCCGGGCAGCTCGCCATGCCGCGGGAGGCAGGTGGGCGCGGGCCGCCGCCCCGTCGGCCTCGCCCCCACGTCCCTCGCCCGCGAGGGTCACCGCCGGAGCCGCCTCCCGAATCCGGTGCCGATCGGCGCTCAGCGCGCGCATCCGGCCGTCAGCGACCCACTGCGCGATCGTCACCGTCCTCGTATACCCCCCGCTGAGCAGCGCGGCACCCGCCGCCTCGGCCTGCGCGGCCAGCACCTCCCGCACGTGCGGGTACGGCGACCGCGGCTCCTCGTACAGGTCGTCGCCGTCGTCCCACCAGGCGACCAGCCCAAGCCGGCGCACCGGGGCGAACGCCGCGGAACGGGTGCCGATCGCCCCAGCCACGTGACCTCGCAAGACCTTGAGCCAGGCCGTGTACCGGGCCTGCGGACCCTGATCGGCGGTCAGCCGCACGAACCGCCGGGGCCCGAGGCGCTCGATGAGGGCCCGCTCCAGCCGGGCCACGTCGCGGTAGTCGGGCACCACGAGCAGGAAGCCGCGCCCCCCGGCCAGGGCCGCCTGCGCCGCCACCGCGAACGCCGAAGGCCAGTCGTCCGGGCCACCGGCCTGCGGCAGCGCCAGCCACGAGGCCGCCGGGGCCTGGCCGTCCCGGAGCCGTCGCAGGAACGCCGGCCCCGCCGGGTACGCCGCCCAGGGTCCAGCGTCGATCGCCGGGTCAGCAGGCCCGCCGACGTCCGTCAGATCGACGGGATCGGCCACGTCCCGGGGCAAGGCCTTCTCGGCGCCGGCATGCCGTGGCGGCACCGCCAGCCGCAGCACATCCGGCAGTGTGCCGGCGTACCGCTGAGCGATCCGGCGGGTGATCCCCAGCAGCGTCGGGGTGAGCACCGCCTCGGTCGAGACCACCGTCCGCAGCGGCGCGAGCCGGCCCGGGTGGGTAGCGGTGGCGGCCCGGGACACCAGGAATCCGCTGACCACGCGCCCGGCGAAGGTCACCTTGACCCGCACCCCCGGCTGGGCAGCGTCGTCCAGCTCCGGGGGGATGGTGTATTCGAACAGCCGGTCCAGGTGAGCCAGGCCGACGTCGACCACCACCGAGGCGATGGGATCCGGTACGGACGTCACGTCCTACCTCTACCCGACGCCCCCGACAACGCAGCGCGTTGGATCAGCCGTGGGCCGCCCGGAGCAGCTCCTCGGTGCGGTTGACCTTCTCCCACGGGAACGGGTCGACCAGCCCGGCGGCGGTGGTTCTCCCGAAGTGCCCATAGGCGGCGGTGACCTGGTAAATCGGTCGCAGCAGGTCGAGTTCCTCGATGATGGCCCGCGGGCGCAGGTCGAAGACCTCCCCGATGGCAGCCTGGAGGCGTTCGGGGGCAACCGTCTCGGTGCCGAAGGTCTCGACGTACAGCCCGACCGGTTGGGCCTTGCCGATGGCGTAGGCGACCTGCACCTCGCACCGGCTGGCCAGGCCCGCAGCGACCAGGTTCTTGGCGACCCAGCGGGTGGCGTACGCCGCGGACCGATCGACCTTACTGGGGTCCTTGCCCGAGAACGCGCCGCCGCCGTGGCGGGCCATGCCGCCATAGGTGTCGACGATGATCTTGCGTCCGGTCAGCCCGGCATCCCCCATCGGACCGCCGATCTCGAACCGGCCGGTCGGGTTGACCAGCGTGCGGTAGTTCGACATGTCCAGCGGTACGCCGGCCTGGCGCAGATCTTCCAGGACCGGCTTGATGACGTACTGCTCGATGTCGGGCTGCAGCAACGCTTCGAGGCTGACGTTCGCGGCGTGCTGGCTGGAGACCACGACGGTGTCGAGCCGGACCGGGGTCGGGCCGTCGTACTCGATGGTGACCTGGGTCTTGCCGTCCGGGCGCAGGTAAGCCATCTGCCCGGAGTTGCGGACCGCAGTCAGCCGCTCGGCCAGCCGGTGGGCCAGGTGAATCGGCAGCGGCATCAGTTCGGGGGTGTCGTTGCAGGCGTACCCGAACATCAGCCCCTGGTCACCGGCGCCCTGTTTGTCCATCGGGTCGACCCCGCCGGTGCGCGACTCGTACGCCGTGTCGACGCCCTGCGCGATGTCGGTGCTCTGCTCGCCGATCGAGATTTCCACGCCGCAGGTCCGGCCGTCGAAACCCTTCACGGAGGAGTCGTAGCCGATGCCCACGATGGTGCGGCGCACGAGGCTGGGGATGTCGACGTACCCGGTGGTGGCCACCTCGCCGGCCACGTGCACCAGGCCTGTCGTCACGAGTGTCTCGACGGCCACCCGGGCGTGGCTGTCCTGATTGAGCATCGCGTCCAGGAGAGCGTCCGAGATCTGATCGCAGATCTTGTCCGGGTGCCCCTCGGTGACGGACTCGGAGGTGAACAGTCGGGACACGCAAAGCTCCTGTCGGGAAACGAATCTCACGAGAACTGTCGCCCGCAGTGTACGCAGGAGTCCGCTAGAGCCCGGGCCGCTCGCCCAACCGCTGAGCCACCGCCGCCCAGATCTGCCGGGCCGCGTCGTGCTTGCTGCCCGGGGCGCCCCGCTGCACGGAGCCGTCCGGGGCCAAAATGTGCACCGTGGTCACGTCCTGCCCGAACACCAGGTCCGAACCCACCTGGTTGGCCACCAGCAGATCACACCCCTTGCGGGTCAATTTCGCCCGGGCATGATCGAGCACATCGCCGCTCGCGTCGCCGGTCTCGGCCGCGAAGCCGACGATCAGCGGGGTCGCCGGGGTCATCGAGGAACCGCTGAGCGTCCCGGCCGCCCGCTTCGCTCGGTCGGCGACCAGGGTGGCCAGGATGTCCGGGTTGCGGACCAGCGTGATCGTGGGCGCGGCGTCGGGGTCGTCCGGGTCGTGGGTCTTCTTGATCTTGGTGTCCACGTACCGCGCCGGGCGGAAGTCGGCCACCGCGGCCGCCATGACGACCACATCGGCCGATTCGCTGGCCGCGGTCATCGCCGCCAGCATCTGCAGGGCGGACTCGACCTTGACGAGTTCGACCCCCGTCGGCGCCGGCAGGTAAACGTTCGCCGACACCAGGGTGACCTCGGCCCCCAGGGCCGCCGCGACCTCGGCCAGGGCATAGCCCTGTTTGCCCGAGGAACGATTGCCCAGGAATCGCACCGGGTCCAGCGCCTCCCGGGTGCCTCCGGCCGACACCACCACCCGTCGGCCGGCCAGCGGGCCCGGTACGCCGACCGCGCCGGGCTCGCTGACGGCTGACGCGGCCGTGGGGTGGGACGACGAGGGCAGGTGGGGCAGGCAGGCGGCGTACAGCTGCTCGGGCTCGGGTAGCCGGCCCGGACCGCTGTCGGCGCCGGTGAGCCGGCCCTCGGCCGGATCGAGCACGAGCACCCCGCGGGCCCGCAGCGTCGCCACGTTCGCCTGGGTCGCCGGGTGGAGCCACATCTCGGTGTGCATCGCGGGGGCCATCAACACCGGGCAGCGCGCGGTGAGCAGCGTGGTCGTCAACAGGTCGTCGGCGATGCCGTTGGCGGCCCGGGCCAGCAGGTCGGCCGTTGCCGGGGCGACCACGACGAGGTCGGCGCGCTGACCCAACCGGACGTGCGGGACGTCGTACACGTCCTGCCACACACTGTCGGACACCGGCCGCCCGGACAGCGCCTCCCAGGTGGGGGCGCCGACGAAGCGCAACGCGGCGGCCGTCGGCACGACGGTGACCTGGTGGCCGGCTTCGGTCAGCAGCCGCAGCAACAGGCACGCCTTGTACGCCGCGATGCCGCCGCCGACGCCCAGCACGACGTTCGCGCTGGTGGAACCGCCCATCGGCTCGCTCAGCCCTCGTGCGGGGTGGAAGTCAGCAGTCCCTCGTTGATCTCCCGCAGCGCCACCGACAGCGGCTTCTCGTGGATCTGGGTCTCGACCAGTGGCCCGACGTACTCCAGCAGCCCCTCGGACAGCTGGGAGTAGTAGGCGTTGATCTGCCGGGCGCGCTTGGCGGAGTAGATCACCAGGGCGTACTTGGAGTCGGCGGCCTGCAGCAGGTCATCGATCGGCGGGTTGGTGATGCCCTCGGGGTGAGCCAGGGTCCCTGACACGATCACGTCTCCAAACTGTGGGCGGACTTCGGTGAACTGCGCAACCAGCCGTCAACGACGGTGGGCTCGCTCTGGTGGCACGGCCTGTCCGGCCTCGTGGGGGGCCGGTGCGGGAACGTGGGCTGTCATCAATGATACGAGGTCGGCGGCGGCCTGCTCGACGGCATGGTTGACGACCACCGCGTCGAACTCCTGCGCCGCCGCCAACTCCACCCGGGCGGTGGCCAGCCTGGCCTCGCGCTCTGCCGGCGACTCGGTCCCCCGACCCACCAGACGCGCCACGAGTTCTTCCCAGCTCGGTGGCGCGAGAAAGACGAACAGCGCATCGGGCATCACGCGCTTGACCTGGCGGGCCCCCTGCAGATCGATCTCCAGCAGCGCCGGACGCCCCTGCTCCAGCGCGCGAATCACCGGCGCCCGGGGAGTCCCGTAACTGGCGCGGCCGTGCACCACTGCACATTCGAGGAGTTCTCCGGCATCGACCATCGCCGCGAACTCCTGCGCAGACACGAAGTGGTAATGCTCGCCGTCCCGTTCACCCGGCCGGGGTGGCCGGGTCGTCACCGATACCGAGTGCCACACCTGCGGGTAGTGCGCCCGCACGTACGCCGCCACCGTGCCCTTGCCGACTGCCGTCGGTCCCGCCAACACCGTCAGCCGGGTCGGCGTCGAGGCATCAGCTACGTTGCCGGTGGCCACCGCAGGACCGGTCGTCGGGTCAGGTTGTGGGGAAAGCACGCAGGGGTCAGCCCTGGTTGAACCGTTCGAGAAGCTTGGCGATCTGCTGCGCCCCGAGGCCGCGGACCCGGCGGGTCTCGGAGATGCCGATCTCCTCCATGATCTGGCGAGCCCGGACTCGGCCGACGCCGGGCATGGACTCCAGCAGCGAGGAAACCTTCATCTTCCCGATGACATCGCTGGACTTGCCCTCGTCGATGACGTCCGACAGCGATGCCTGGGCCTGCTTGAGCCGGTTCTTCACCTCGGCGCGTTCACGCCGTGCGGCAGCAGCTTTTTCCAGTGCTTCTGCACGCTGCTCCGGGGTCAGCTGGGGTAGAGCCACGGTGTCTCCTCATCCGGTAAGCCTCGGCCAAAATGTCTCGACCCGTTCCGCGCAGCGGCGAAACCGGTGTCGGCGCCGCGTCGTTGCAGGTACGCCGCACTGAACGTAGCGACTTGCCGGACCGTGCGCAACGAGGGGAGCCTGATCACGGACGGTCATCCTGCAGGTCACCGGCAATGGCGCGGTGGTGCCGGATCACCTCGTCGATGACGAAGGTCAGGAATTTCTCGGCGAAGGCCGGGTCCAGGTGAGCGGAAGCGGCCAGCCCCCGGAGCCGGGCGATCTGTTCGGTTTCGCGCTGGGGGTCCGCGGCCGGCAACCCGTGGTCGGCCTTGAGGCGACCCACTCGCTGAGTACATTTGAATCGCTCCGCAAGCAGGTGCACGAGCGCGGCGTCGATGTTGTCGATGCTGTCGCGGATCGCGCGCAGCTCGCTCAGCACCGCCGGGCTCGGGATGGCACCGGGGGGCTCGGGGACCGACGGTACGGCGGAGGGCACGGACTGCGACATGGCCGCCAGCTTAGGGGCGCAGCGTGTCGCGCAACCGCTCCGCGACCTCCACCGCCCGCGCCTGCAGGGAGGAAACCGCAGGTCCGGCCGATAGGACGTCCCGGGAGCTCGCGGCCAGCACGCGGGTCACCGCGGGCCCGAACGTTCGGCGTACATCCTGGCCCGTCGCCCCCTGGGCGCCCAGCCCAGGCGCCAGCAGCGGCGCGTTCGCGCCCGCCAGATCCAGGCCCAACCGGTCGATGGCGTCGCCCACAGTGGCGCCCACCACCATCCCGATGCTGCCCCACCCAGGGGTCTGAGAAAGGGTGGCGGTGTGCTCGTCCTCGGGACCTCCGGGAGCCCCGGGAGCCCCGGAGAGCCCGGCGGGCGCGGGGGCGGGCCGGGCGTTGTCGGCGCGTACGCCGTCCACCACGCAGGCCGCGACGCTCCTGCCGTCCAGGACCGCGTGCTGAACTGTGCGACCCTCCGGATTCGAGGTGAGTGTGAGCACGAACACACCCCGACCGGTCGCCCAGGCCACGTCCAACACCGGCCGGAGCGCCTCGTAGCCCAGGTAGGGGCTGGTGGTCAGAGCATCGGCGCGGACCGGGGAGTCGTCGCTCAGGTAGGCCTGGGCATAGCCCTCCATGGTGGACCCGATGTCCCCGCGCTTGGCGTCGAGCAGGCTCAGCGTGCCCGCGTCGCGGAGCCCGGCCAGGGTCCTTTCCAGCACGGCGATGCCGGCCGAGCCGTACCGCTCGAAGAAGGCCGACTGGGGTTTGACCAGGGCCACCCGCCCACCGAAAGCCTCGACACAGCGCATCGAGAAGGTCTCCAGCCCGGCGGCGGTCTCGGGCAGCCCCCAGGCCGCGAGGAGCCCCGGGTGCGGATCGATCCCCGCGCACAGTGGCCCGTGCGCCGCGACCGCGGCCTGCAGCCGGGCACCGAAGGACGCCCAGCCCGTGGAGGGCACCGCGGCGGTTTCCGCTGAACCGTTCATGAGGCACTCCCGGATTGGTGCGTCGGCTCTGGCTTCGTCTTCGGCTTCGGCTTCGGCTTCGGTGCCGGCCCCGGTGTCGGCGGTGTCCGATCGTGGGCGATACCCACGACGTCCGCGATCCGGGAGAACCCGTGGGTGCCCAGCAGCAGCGCCAGTTCCTCGCGCACCCGCACCGGGGCACCGGGGTCGTTGAAGATCGCCGTGCCGACCTGCACGGCATCCGCACCCGCAGCCAGCAGCTGCAACGCGTCGGCGCCGCTGCGCACCCCGCCCACCCCGATGATCGGTACGGCGGGTAGCCGGTCGGCCCGCATGGCGGCCCGGAGCTGCCACACCGCGCGCACCGCGACCGGCAACAGGGCGGGTCCCGACATCCCGCCGGTGATCCCGGCCAGCACCGGACGCAACAGCAGGGCGTCGATGGCCACCCCCAGAGTCGTGTTGATCGCGGTGAGCCCGCTCGCACCGGCGTCCACGGCGGCCCGGGCGATCGCCACGATGTCGGTGACATCCGGGCTGAGCTTGGCGAACGCAGGCAGCTGCGGCGGCAGTTCCTTGCGTACCTCGGCGACCACGGCGGCGGTCGAATCGGGGTCGCAGGCGAACACCAGGCCGCGGTTGGCGACATTGGGGCAGGAGATGTTGATCTCGACGCCGACCACGGTGTCGAACGCCGCGCTGTTCCGCAGCACCCGGGTGACCAGGCCGAATTCTTCGGGAGTCTCCCCGGCCACGGACACCAGGACCCGCGCCCCGACCGAGCGCAACCACGGCAGGTCGTGATCCACGAAGGCGTCGATCCCCGGACCCTGGAGCCCGATCGAGTTGAGCATCCCGCTGGGGGTCTCCGCCATCCGTGGAGTGCCCCGGCCGGCCCGCGGCAGGCCCATCACCGTCTTGGTGACGAACGCCCCCAGCTCACCGACGTCGAAGAAGCGATGCAACTCCCGACCGTTGGCGGCGCACCCGGAGGCCGTCATCACCGGGTTTGGCAACGCCATGCCGGCCAGGTTGACCGCGAGGTTCTCCAGCGGCCTCGGCTGCGGCGCCGAGCTCAGGGAGCTCGGTGGCCCGGAGCGCAGGCTGGCGGCGTCGAACCCATGCCCGACACCATGCCCGCCAACCTGCCCGACACCATGCCCGGCGACCGGCCCGGCGGGGCTCACGACGCCCCCCAGGTGTCCTCGGGGACGGTGCACCAGCCCTGCTCGAAGGCGTCCCAGCGAACCCGGTCCCCGCGGAACACCGGTCCCTCCACGCACGAGCGCACCATCCGGGTCGTTCCGCCTTTGTCCTCCACCGGCAACACACAGGTCATGCAGACCCCGATCCCACAGGCCATCGATTCCTCGACGGCGACCTGGGCGACCGCGCCGTGTTCGGCGGCGATTGCCGAGACCGCCTCCAGCATCGGCATCGGACCGCAGGCGTACACCGCACCCGCCTGGCACCCGGTCAGCACCTCAGCCAGCACGTCGCTGACCCGCCCCCGGATCCCCAGGGTGCCGTCATCGGTGGTCACCACCACGGCGTCGCTGCGCACCTGGGCCAGGTCCACGCCGTACAGCCGGTGCCTGGTCGCGGCACCGAGCACCATCTCCACGTGGCAACCCCGGGAGCGCAGCACGTCGGCGAGCCAGAACAGCGGCGCCGAGCCGTACCCGCCGCCGACCAACACACAGGTCACCGGCTGGGTCGGCAACGGAAACGGCCGGCCCAACGGTCCGACCAGGTCGACCTCCAGCCCGGCGCTGCGCCCGGTCAGCCACCGGGTCCCCGCCCCCGCGGCCGCCACCACGAGGTCGACGCTGTCGTACTGGGCGGCGGACTGGCCGGTGAACGGGTCCACCTGCCCGGGCCCCTGGTCCCCGCCGGCGGTGACCGCGTGGATGCTGAACGCCCGCCGCAGCAGCTGGGCGGAGGTGGCGTCGCCGACCGAGAGGGCCACGAACTGTCCCGGCCGGGCAACGGCGGCGAACCCGGCCTCCACCGGCAGCTCGAACGTCATCTGCAGGTAGTCGCCCTCGCGGCGGTCGGTTTCGGCGCCGACCCGCCGGGTACGACGCAGCCGCGCCGGATAGTGCGCCACCTCGGCACGATCGGCCGTGGTCCAGTGGTGCTGCCCGCTCATCGGCTCCTCGTCCTCATCGACCCCTCGTGCATGGCCTCGTCGGTGGGCTGAGCACTCTGCCCGCGCATCGCCCGCGCATGGTCCTGGAGCGAGTGCACCCGCAGCGGGCCGGCCAAGATCGCCTCGATGCCGTGCACGGCGGCGCCCAGCTGCTGAACCGTGGTGATGATCGGCCGATCCATGCTGGTCGTGGCCGTCCGGATGGCGTACCCGTCGGCGCGGGAGGATCGCCCCGAAGCCCCCGACCCCGGGGTGTTGACCACCATGGCGATGTCGCCGGCCGTGATGCGCTGCACGATCGTCGGCTCCCCGTTTGGCCCGGGACCGTCGGAGTGCTTGCGGACGACGCCGGCGATGATGCCGTTGCGACGCAGCACGTCGGCGGTGCCCTGGGTGGCCAGCAGCTCGAAACCCAGATCGGCGAGCCGCTTGATCGGGAACACCATGGCGCGCTTGTCCCGGTTGGCCACCGACACGAAGATCCGTCCCGCGGTCGGCAACCCCCACAGCGACCCCATCTGGGTCTTGGCGAAAGCAGCGCCGTACTCGGTGTCGATGCCCATCACCTCGCCGGTGGATCGCATCTCCGGGCCGAGGACCGAATCGACCACCCGGCCGTCCCGGGTTCGGAACCGCTTGAACGGCAGGATGGCTTCCTTGACCGAGACCGGGGCGTCGATCGGCAGGTCACCGCCGTCTCCGGTGGCCGGCAGCAGGCCTTCGGTGCGCAGCTGGGCGATCGAGGCGCCCAGCATGACCCGGGCGGCCGCCTTGGCCACCGGTACGCCGGTCGCCTTGGCCACGAAAGGCACCGTCCGGCTCGCGCGCGGGTTGGCCTCCAGGACGTACAGCACGTCCTGGGCCAGCGCGAACTGCACGTTCATCAGACCCCGCACTCCCAGGCCGCGGGCCAGCTTCAGGCAGGAGTCGCGCACCCGGTCCAGCTCGGTCGGGCCTAGGGTGACCGGCGGCAGCACGCACGCCGAGTCGCCGGAGTGAATGCCGGCCTCCTCGATGTGTTCCATGACCCCGCCGAGATACATGTCGACCCCGTCGTAGAGCACGTCGACGTCGATCTCGATGGCGTCGTCCAGGAACCGGTCCACCAACACCGGGTGGTCGGGGCTGGCCACCGTCGCCGCCTCGACGTACTCGCGCAGGGTGGCGTCGTCGTACACGATCCGCATCCCCGCGCCACCCAGCACGTACGACGGCCGCACCAGCACCGGGTAACCGATGTCGCGGGCGATCTCGACCGCCTCGGCCGCCGACAACGCCGTTCCGTGTCGGGGGGCCGGCAGCCCGGCCTCGTGCAGCACTCGTCCGAAGAGCCCGCGGTCCTCGGCTCGGTCGATGGCCTCGGGCGACGTCCCGACCAGCGGGACCCCCTCGGCGGCGAGCGCCTTGGCCAGCCCGAGCGGGGTCTGCCCGCCGAGTTGCACGATGACCCCGGCCACCGGGCCGGCGTCCATTTCGGCGTGCACGACCTCCAGGACGTCTTCGAGCGTGAGCGGCTCGAAGTACAAACGGGAGGAGGTGTCGTAGTCGGTGGAGACCGTCTCGGGGTTGCAGTTGACCATCACGGTGTCGTAGCCGGCGTCGCGCAGCGCGAAACTGGCGTGCACGCAGGAGTAGTCGAATTCCACGCCCTGGCCGATCCGGTTCGGTCCGGACCCGAGGATGATCACCGCCGGACGCTCCCGGGCCGCGACCTCGGTCTCGCTGTCGTAGCTGGAGTAGTGGTACGGCGTGCGGGCCGCGAACTCTGCGGCGCAGGTGTCCACCGTCTTGTAGACCGGCCGGATTCCCAGCGCGTGCCGGACGCCGCGGACCACGGCCTCGGTGAGCCCGGTGAGCTCGGCGAGCTGGGCGTCGCTGAAGCCGTGCCGTTTGGCGAGCGCGAGCACATCGGGATTGACGTGCCGGGCCGAACGACCGGCCGTCGAGACGGCCTGGGCGATGGTGTTGATGAGCTGGATCTGGTCCAGGAACCATGGGTCGATGCCGGTCGCCTCATGCACCTCGTCGATGGCACAACCGCCGCGGAGGGCCTGCTGTACGGCGATCAGCCGGCCGTCCGTGGGCGTGGCGGCGGTCTGGAGGATCTGCCGCGCCTCCGTCGCCGTCGGCACCGGGCCCCGCCAGTGGAAACTGGAGCCCCGACGTTCCACCGACCGCAGCGCCTTCTGCAGAGCCTCCGTGAAGTTGCGCCCGATCGCCATCGCCTCGCCGACCGATTTCATCGTCGTGGTCAGGGTCGGGTCTGCGTTGGGGAACTTCTCGAAGTTGAACCGCGGCACCTTGACCACGACGTAGTCGAGGGTGGGTTCGAAAGCAGCGGGGGTCTCCTTGGTGATGTCGTTGGGGACCTCGTCCAAGGTGTAGCCGATGGCCATCTTGGCGGCGATCTTGGCGATCGGGAACCCGGTCGCCTTGCTGGCCAGCGCGCTGGAGCGGCTCACCCGCGGGTTCATCTCGATGACGATGATGCGGCCGTCGACCGGGTTCACGGCGAACTGGATGTTGCATCCGCCCGTATCAACCCCGACCTCGCGAATCACCGCGATGCCGATGTCCCGCAGCCGCTGGTACTCGCGGTCGGTCAGCGTCAACGCGGGCGCCACGGTGATCGAGTCCCCGGTGTGCACCCCCATCGGGTCGAGGTTCTCGATGGAGCAGACGACCACGACGTTGTCGGCGCGGTCGCGCATCACCTCCAGCTCGAACTCTTTCCAGCCGGTGATGGACTCCTCCAGCAGCACCTCGCTGACCGGCGAGTCGTGCAACCCGGCCTCGGCGATCCGCTCGAGGTCGGTGGTGTCGTACGCGAAGCCCGACCCGAGCCCGCCCATGGTGAACGAGGGGCGCACCACCACGGGGTAGCCGAGGTCGGCGGCGGCCGCCCAGACCTCGTCCATGGTGTGGCAGATGGCCGACCGGGCCACCTCGGCGCCGCAGCGCTGCACCACGCCCTTGAACAGCTGGCGGTCCTCCCCGAGTCGGATCGCCTCGACGTTCGCGCCGATCAGCGGGCAGCCGTACCCTTCCAGCACTCCGCCCTCGTGCAGCGCCATCGCGGTGTTGAGCGCGGTCTGCCCACCCAGGGTCGCCAGCACCGCGTCCGGACGTTCGCGGGCGATGATGGCCTCCACCACCGCGGGGGTGATGGGCTCGACGTAGGTGGCGTCGGCGATCTCGGGGTCGGTCATGATCGTGGCCGGGTTGGAGTTGACGAGGATGACCCGCAGGCCCTCCTCACGCAGCACCCGGCAGGCTTGGGTGCCGGAATAGTCGAACTCGGCGGCCTGCCCGATCACGATCGGCCCGGAGCCGATCACCAGCACCGAGTGCAGGTCTTCCCGACGCGGCATCACGCCACCCCCGTCCCGGCCGAACCGGCGATCAGCTCGACGAACCGGTCGAACAGGTGCTCGCTGTCGTGCGGCCCGGCCGCCGCCTCCGGGTGGTACTGCACTGAGAACGCCGGCACGTCCAGGCATTCGATGCCCTCGACGACCAGGTCGTTGAGGCACACATGGGAGACCCGCACCAGCCCGAACATGGTCCGCACGTCGTCGAACCCCTGCCCGTCAGCCGCGCCCGGCCAGGCGATCGCGAAACCGTGGTTGTGCGAGGTGATCTCGACCCGACCGGTACGCCGGTCCAGCACCGGTTGGTTGATCCCCCGGTGGCCGTACTTCAGCTTGTACGTCTGAAAGCCCAGCGCCCGGCCGAGCAGTTGGTTGCCGAAGCAGATCCCGAAGAACGGCAGCTTGGCCGCCAACACCCGCTGCAGCAGCGCCACCTGCGGCGCGGCGGTGCCGGGGTCGCCGGGGCCGTTGGAGAAGAACACCCCGTCCAGGCCGTGCTCCTCGCGCAGGGCGACCAGGTCCTCCCAGGTGGAGGTGGCGGGCAGGACGTGGACTTCGAGGCCGCGCCGGGCCATCAGGGTCGGGGTCATCTCCTTGATACCCAGGTCGAGGGCGGCGATGGTGTACCGGCGCTTCCCGTGAGCGGGTACGACGTACGGGCGGTCCGTGGACACCTGCTCGGCCAGCGCCGAACCGGCCATCCGCGGGGCGGCCCGGACCGTCTCCAGCATGGCCTCCGGGGAGTCCGCGGCCGCCTCGCCGGAGAAAATGCCGACCCGCATGGCGCCCAGCTCCCGCAGGTGCCGGGTCAGCGCGCGGGTGTCGATGCCGCTGATCCCGACGACGCCCTGCTCGCTGAGGTCGTCCTGAAGGGTGCGCTGGGACCGCCAGTTGGAGGGACGGATGGCGGGATCGCGCACGACGTACCCGGCGACCCAGATGCGGCCCGACTCCGGGTCCTCGTCATTGACACCGGTGTTGCCGATGTGCGGCGCGGTCATCACCACGACCTGGTGGTGGTAGCTGGGGTCGGTCAACGTCTCCTGGTAGCCGGACATGCCGGTGGAGAACACGGCCTCGCCCACGGTGGTGCCCAGGGCGCCGTACGCCTGCCCGCGGAACACCCGACCGTCTTCGAGGACCAGCACTGCCGGGGGCCGTTCGAGCAGCGCGGTGACGGCCGCGACGTCGACGACGGCGGCTGGTCCCGGGTCCAGGGCAGGGGTCATCGGAGCTCCTCCAGGGGGTACACGGTGCCGTCGAGGTACGTCGGCCGGCCGCGCAGGAAGGTCGCGTGCACGGCTCCGGTGAAGCGTCGGCCGTGCCAGGGATTGTTGCGGGACAAGGAGTACGACGACCCGGCGTCCACGGTGACCACGCGCGTGGGGTCCACCAGGGTCACGTTCGCCGGCTCGCCGACCCGCAGGGGTCGGCCGTGCTCGGCGAACAGGCCGCCGATCCGGGCCGGGGCCGTGGACATCACCCGGGCGATGTCCGCCCAGCTCAGCCGGCCGGTGGTGACCATCAGCTCGCTGATCACGCTCAGGGCGGTCTCCAGGCCGAGCATGCCGAACGCGGCGACCACGAAGGCGTGTTCCTTGTCGTGGCGGGCATGCGGGGCGTGGTCGGTGGCGACGATGTCGATGGTCCCGTCGGCCAGGGCAGCACGCAGGGCGGTGACGTCCTCCTGGGGCCGCAGCGGCGGGTTGACCTTGTACAGCGGGTCGTAGCCGGACAACTCGGCGGTGGTCAGGGCCAGGTGGTGCGGGGTGACCTCGGCGGTCACCTGGATGCCCTGGGCCTTGGCCCAGCGGATCACCTCGATGGACCCGGCGGTCGACACGTGCGCCACGTGCACCCGAGTGCCGGTGTGCCGCGCGAGCATGACGTCGCGCGCCACGATCACTTCTTCGGCGACGCCGGGCCACCCGGGAAGGCCCAGTCGCCCGGACAGCTCCCCCTCGTGGCAGCAGGCGGAACCGTCGGCGAGCGAAACGTCCTGGCTATGCTGCGAGATCACGCCGCCATAGGCCTTGAGGTAGTCCATCGCCCGGCGCATCAGGCGGGCGTCGGCGACGCACCGGCCATCGTCGGAGAACACCCGCACCCGGGCCCGCGACCGCGCCATCAGCCCGAGGTCGGCCAGTTCCACGCCGTCGAGCCCGCGGGTCACCGCACCGACGGGCTGTACGTCGGCCAGGCCCACCCGGCGCCCGATGTCGTAGACGCGCTCGACCACTTCGGCACAGTCCGCGACGGGATCGGTGTTGGCCATCGCGAACACCGCAGTGAACCCGCCCGCGGCGGCCGCCGCCGAACCGGTGGCGATGGTCTCGGCATCCTCCCGCCCCGGTTCCCGCAGATGAGTGTGCAGGTCGACCAGCCCCGGCAGGGCGATCAGCCCCTCGGCGTCCACCACCTGGGTTCCCGCGGGCGGAGTGAGCCGGCCCAGCTCGGTGATGTGACCCCCCTCCAGCAGCAGGTCCGCCCGGCCCTGGCCGAGCAGGTCGGCGCCGCGGATCAACGTCGGCGTGCTCATCGGGTCGCCCCCGCCCGGGTCGGAGTTCCGCCGGGAGTCCCCGACCCGGCCGCCGCTCCCGATCCGGCGAGCAGGTGGTACAACACGGACATCCGCACCGCGACCCCCGCGCTGACCTGGTCGAGGATCACCGACGGTGCGGCATCGGCGGCGTCAGAGGAGATCTCCAGACCACGGTTCATCGGGCCGGGGTGGGCGACGAGGGCTTCCCTATTGGCCGCCAGCAGGGCGGCCAACCGCCGCCGCGACAGGCCGAAGGTGGCGGCGTACTCCTGCTCGCTGGGAAAGAAGCCGCCGCTCATCCGTTCCCGCTGGACCCGCAGCATCATCAGGACGTCGGGTCCGGAGGCGATCACCTCATCGAGGTCGTACGACGTGGCGAACCCGTCCGCGGCGGCCCAGGCCGCGATGCCCGCAGGCATCAGGGTGGGGGGCCCGACCAGGGTGACCTGCGCCCCGAGCGTGCGCAGGCAGAGCAGGTTGGACCGGGCCACCCGGGAGTGCAGCAGGTCCCCGACGATGGCGACCCTGCGGCCGGCGAGGTCGCCGAGGCGGGCGCGCATCGTGTACGCGTCCAGCAGCGCCTGGGTGGGATGTTCGTGGGTGCCGTCTCCGGCGTTGATGACCACCGCATCGACCCACTGGCTGACCTGGCGGGCCGCACCCGAGGCCGAGTGCCGGACGATCAGGCAGTCCGCACCCATGGCCGCGATCGTCATCACGGTGTCCCGCAGCGACTCCCCCTTGGAGGTCGAGGAGCCCTTGCCCGTGATGTTGATGGTGTCGGCGCTCATCCACTTGCCGGCGACCTCGAAGGATCCACGGGTCCGCGTGGAGTCCTCGAAGAACAGGTTGATAATCGTGCGGCCCCGCAAGGTGGGCAACTTTTTGACATCTCGATGCTGGATGTCGTGCATCTCGACGGCCGTCTCCAGGACCGCTTCGATGTCGTCCCGGTCGAGGTCCTCGATCGAGAGCAGGTGGCGTTTCATCGGTGTCCCCCCGAGATCAGCACTTCGTCGACGCCGTCACACTCCTCGATCCGGACGTGCACCCGTTCCGCGGAGGACGTGGGCAAGTTCTTGCCCACATGGTCGGCGCGGATCGGCAGGTCGCGGTGACCGCGGTCCACAAGAACCGCCAGTCGTACGGCGCGTGGGCGGCCGATGTCGTTGAGGGCGTCCAAGGCGGCCCGGATGGTTCGCCCAGAGAACAGCACGTCGTCGACTAGCACGACGACCGCATCATCGACGCCACCGGGCGGGATCGAGGTGGGCTCCATCCGGCGAGTCGGCTGGCGGCGCAGGTCATCGCGGTAAAGCGTGATGTCGAGCGTGCCGACCGGAATGGCCTGGCCCTCGACCTCGCTCATCAGGGCACCGAGCCGGTGCGCGAGTGGGACGCCCCTGGTGGGGATCCCGAGCACGATCAGGGTGTCGCCGCCCTTGTTGCGCTCCAGCACCTCGTGCGCCATCCGGCGCAGGGCCCGAGCGATGTCGTCCGGACCGAGGACGACCCGGGCTGTGGCCGTCGTACCCGAATCACCGTCAGCCAGTGACGGATCGCGGCGGTGAGTGTCGGCGCGGTCCCCTGCACTCGGCATGCCCCAGACTCCTTCCCCGCCTCACCGGACGGTGGTTAAAGGACGTCGAACGGCTCGGAGCCTACCGCCGCGACCGAGCCGGACCGGGCAGGGTCCACGGCCTGGAAGCGTGGCGTCGGCCACGCCGGCAGGCGCCGCATCGCCAGCAGCCAGATGACCCCCCACGATGCTTCGAGAGCGGCGAATCCTTTAGACGGGCTTGCCGATCGCCGATGAGAACCCGACAGTAGCTCGCCCAAAGCACGGGCGAATCGCACCCAGCAGAGGACTCCCACAGTGGCACCAGAGCCGAACACCCCACGCGGCGCCCGCAGGGTCGGGATCGCGGCGAAGATCACCGCAACCGTCGGCGCTGCCGCGCTGACCACCCTGATCGTCGGCGGCAGCGCCGTCCTGGGCGCGTCGAAGCTGGCAGACGCTACCCAACAGATGTATCAGCGGAATGTCCAGAACATCGCTGCCGCCGATTCCATGAACTACGACTACCTGAACATCAGGTATTTGACGGCCAGTTCGATTCTCCTGGCGACCTCACCTGATAAGGCGAAGGCGACCATCAAACAGCGTGACGGCGTCATCGACAAGGTCCGCAGTGATCTGAAGACCTTCTTGGCCACACCAGGCCTGACCGACAAGGAAATCGTTTTGGCCAAGGAGGCCGGCGAAGCCCTCGAGGCGTACGTGCCTCCGCTGCACCAAGTGGAGGCCCTCTTCGCGCAGAACAAGCCCCAAGAGGCAACGGCGATGCGCGTCTCGACGCTGGCTCCGCTGGGTGAGAAAATCTACGCCAACCTCAGTGGTCTTGCTCAGCTGCAGTCTGAGCAGGCCAAGATCGCCGCCGAGGAAGCCAACGCGGCCCGATCGCTGGTCCTGATGGTCATCGGCGGGGTCTCCCTGCTGGGCGTCCTGATCACCCTGCTCGCGAGCCGGATGCTCGCCCGCAACCTGATCAGCGCGATGCACCGGATCGGCGAGGTGTCCCGCGCGCTGGCCAAGGGCGACCTGTCCAAACGGGCCGAGCTGAACCGCGGCGACGAACTCGGCAAGGTTTCGGCCGACCTGGACCAGGGGATGGAGAGCATCCACCGGCTGATCGAGGACGTCTCGGACACGGCCGGGCGGGTGACCACCGCGGTCTCCTCGCTCCAGGATTCGTGCAGCGCCATCGGTCGGGACGCCACCGGAGCGAGCCAGGCCGCAGGCTCCACCGCCCAGGAAGCCAGCCTGCTCTCGGACAACGTCCAAACCGTCGCCGCGGGCTCGCAAGAGATGGGCGCCTCGATCCAGGCGATCAGCAAGAACGCCGCCGAGGCCGCGCGGGTCGCGTTCGAGGCCACAGAGAAGGCCGCCCGTACCAATGACACGGTACAAAAACTGGGGACCAGTTCCCAGGAGATCGGTGAGGTCATCAAGACCATCACCAGCATCGCCGAGCAGACCAACCTGCTGGCGCTCAACGCCACCATCGAGGCCGCTCGGGCCGGTGAGGCGGGCAAGGGCTTCGCCGTGGTCGCCAACGAGGTCAAGGAGCTGGCGCAGGAGACCAGCAAGGCCACCGAGGACATCGCCCGCCGGATCGAGACCATCCAGGGCGATTCCAACGGCGCGGTCGACGCGATCGCCGAGATCGGGCGGATCATCGGCTCGATCAACGACTACCAGACCACCATCGCCTCGGCAGTGGAGGAGCAGTCGGCGACGACCGATGAGATGAACCGCAACGTCGAGCAGGCCGCCACCGGCAGCGCCTCGATCGCCGACATGCTCGGCACCATCGCCACGGCGGCACAGAACTCCAAGGACACGACGTCGAAGATGACCGAGGAGTTCGTCGACCTCGCCCACCAGAGCGCGGAGCTGGAGCGCCGCGTGCAGGTCTTCACGCTGTAACCGACGCGGCTATTCGCCGTCGACGCACCACTGTGACGCCCTGACCCCCACCCCGGGGGCAGGGCGTCATCGTCGTGCCGCGACGGTTTCCACGAAAACAGTTAACCCATCGGCAGTTTCGGACGATTCGGAATTCCGATAGGCCGTCCGGCATCCAATCCCAGAAGGGGCCTCGCCGTGGTCAGCACATTTCGCAGTCAAGGCGTACTCGTCAAAATCCTCGGGTTCAGCGTGGCGCTGGTCCTGCTCTGCGTGGGCGTGGGGATCGCCACCAACCGGGCGGTCGCCGGCGACGTGGCAACGGCCTCGCGAGCGCAACTCGCGGAAACGCTGATGGACTGGGTCGAGCAGGATCTGGCCGAGCAGAAGAACACCGCCGCCATGCTGGCCATGACCATCAGCCAGGACGCCGCGATCACGGCAGCCTTCGCCGCGGGTGACCGGCCCGGACTGCTCGCCCTCACCAAGCCGATCTTCGCCGAGCTGAAGAAGAGCTACGGCGTGGCGCAGTTCCAGTTCCACACCCCCGCTTCGAAGTCCTTCCTGCGGTTGCACAAGCCGGAGAAGTTCGGCGACGACCTGTCCTCGTTCCGGCACACCGTGGTCAAGGCGAACGCCGACAAGGCCGCCGCGGGCGGCACCGAGGGCGGCGTGGCCGGCCTCGGTGTCCGGTCGGTGGCCCCGGTGACGGTCGACGGCAAACACATCGGGACGGTCGAGTTCGGCCTCAACCTGGGCAAGGCCTATGTCACCCGGATCTCCGCCGCGCTGAACGCCCCCGCAGCGCTGTACGCCCCGCCGGAGAAGGCCGCCGCCGGCACTCCGGCCGAGCAGGTCGCCTCCCAGCTCCCCAAGGACTTCACCCCCGACGCCGCGCTCATCGCGGCTGCCATGAAGGCCAAGCCACCACGACCAGCGGCCGGGTGAGCGCCACCCCGCATGACATCGTGTACGAGCCCATCAAGGACACCCAGGGTGACGTCGTCGCCGTACTGGCCTTGATCAAGGACAGCAGCGCAGTGGTGGCGGCCCAGGACGCCGGCACCCGGCTCGGGCTGATCAGCGGCCTGGCGGTCATGCTGCTCGGTCTGCTCGCCGCCGCTCTGGTGTCCCGGACGATCGCCGCCTCGGTCACCAAACCGGTCGATGACGTCAGCGATGTCCTCGACCACGTCGCCCGCGGCGACTTCACCGTCCGGGCCCCCCTGAATGGCGACGCCACCGTTCAGCGGCTGGCCGATCGGGTCAACATCACCCTCGATCAGCTCTCGGTCACCCTCAGGGACGTCCTGTCCTCCTCGGCGGAGCTGGATCAGTCGCTGCACAGCATGAGTGCGGCGGCGCAGGCCACCCGGGAGACCGCGCAGAAGAACCGCGACCGCGCGCACGCCATGCACGCCGACGCCGAGACCGTCGCGGGCAACGTCAATGTCGTCGCCTCCGGCTCGGAGGAAATGTCCGCCTCCATCCGGGAGATCGCCACGAGCGCCTCGGAGGCCGCGGGCGTGGGCCAGCAGGCGGTCGAGCAGACCGAGGCGACCAACCAGCAGATCGCCTCCCTCGGGCAGAGCTCGCTGCAGATCGGTGAGGTAGTCAAGCTGATCTCCTCGATCGCCGAGCAGACCAACCTGCTGGCGCTCAACGCCACCATCGAGGCCGCTCGAGCCGGCGAGGCGGGCAAGGGCTTCGCCGTGGTCGCCGGGGAGGTCAAGGAACTCGCCGAACAGACCGGCACCGCCACCGGGCAAATCACCACCCAGGTCAGCGGGATCCAAGCCGCCTCGGCCGCCGCGGTGACCGCCATCGAGGGCATCCGGGGCATCATGAACCAGGTCAACCAGTACCAGACGACCATCGCCTCGGCCGTCGAAGAGCAGTCGGCGACAACGCAGGAGATCACCCGCAACGTCACCTCGGCCGCGAACGGCGTGGACGTCATCTCCACCGGATCCTCGGAGCTGCTCGCCGCCAGCGAGGAGCTGCTGGGCAGCGTCGAGAGCGCGCTGTCCGCCAGCGGCGAATCGACGCAGATCAGCGAGCACGTTCAGGGTCTGCTGGGGCGCTTCCAGCTGCGCTGACGCCTGCGCCGTGCTGAGGGCTGCGCCGTCCGGATCGCCGTCGCCACGTGCGTCGCGAGTAGGGTTGTGGCGACCGCGGGGCCGGCCCGGCCGGCTCACAGCACTGAAGATCAGGCAGGTGCCATGCGTACTCCGGTTGACCCCACCACGACCCCCGCCTGGGCCGAACTGACCCGGCTCCAGCAGGACCTGCGACCCGACTTGCGGGCGTGGTTCGCCGCCGATCCGGACCGCGCGGACCGGATGACGTTCACCGCCGCCGACCTGCACGTCGACCTGTCCAAGAACCTGATCACCGACCAGGTGCTCGGCGCGCTGGTCGAGTTGGCCGACCAGGTGGGACTGCCCGAACGCACCGAGGCGATGTTCACCGGCGAGCACATCAACATCACCGAGGATCGAGCGGTGCTGCACACCGCGCTGCGGGCGCCCCGTGGCGCCGCTCTGGAGGTGGACGGTCAGGACGTCAACGCCGATGTCCATGCGGTCCTGGACAAGGTCTACGCCTTCGCCGACCGGGTCCGCAACGGCCAGTGGACCGGCGTCACCGGCAAACCGATCCAGACGGTGGTCAACGTCGGCATCGGCGGCTCCGACCTCGGCCCGGTGATGGCGTATGAGGCCCTGCAGCCGTACGTGCAGGACGGCCTGAGCTGCCGGTTCATCAGCAACATCGACCCCGCCGACAGCGCCGAGAAGGTCCGCGGGCTGGACCCGGAGACGACCCTGGTGATCGTCGCCTCCAAGACGTTCACCACCTTGGAGACGATCACCAACGCCACCCTGGTGCGTACCTGGCTGCTGGGGGCGTTGGAGGCCTGCGGCGCGATCGACGGCTCGCCGGAGCGGGCGCAGGAGGCGGTGGCCAAACACTTCGTCGCGGTGTCGACGGCGTTGGACAAGGTGGCCGCCTTCGGGATCGACCCGGCCAACGCCTTCGGCTTCTGGGACTGGGTCGGCGGGCGGTACTCAGTCGACTCCGCCGTGGGCACTGCCCTGGCCATTGCGATCGGACCGGAGAACTTCCAGGCGTTCCTGGCCGGGTTCCACGCCATGGATGAGCACTTCCGGCGCACGCCGTACCCGAGCAACGTTCCCGTGCTGATGGGCCTGCTCAACGTGTGGAACGTCAACTTCCTGGGGGCGTCCTCGCACGCCGTCCTGCCCTACGCGCAGTACCTGCACCGGTTTGCGGCGTACCTGCAGCAGCTCACGATGGAGTCCAACGGCAAGTCGGTGCGTTGGGACGGCAGCCCGGTGACCTGTGCAACCGGCGAGGTGTTCTGGGGAGAGCCGGGCACCAATGGCCAGCACGCCTTCTACCAGCTGATCCACCAGGGCACGCAGCTGATCCCCGCGGACTTCCTGGCGGTCGCCAACCCGGCGCATCCGTCGGTGGATCCCAGCGGCCAGGACGTGCACGAGTTGTTCCTGGCGAACTTCTTCGCCCAGACCGCGGCTCTGGCGTTCGGCAAGACCGCGGATGAGGTACGCGCGGAAGGCACGCCCGAGGAGATCGTGCCGGCCCGGGTCTTCTCCGGGAACCGGCCCACCACCTCGATCATGGCGCCCGACCTGAGCCCGTCGGTGCTGGGCCAACTGATCGCGTTGTACGAGCACATCACGTTCGTCCAGGGCATCGTCTGGGGGATCGACAGCTTCGACCAGTGGGGGGTCGAGCTCGGCAAGAAGCTCGCCCAGGAGATCACCCCCGCGGTCGGCGGCGATGCGCAGGCGTTGGCCCGGCAGGACCCCTCGACGCAGGGGTTGATCCGCTACTACCTGGAACGACGTCGGTAGGCGCCGCGGCAACCGGCAACCGGCAACCGGCAACCACAGCGCTACCCCTCACGGCCGCCGGACCGACGAACCGGTGACATCATCGCAGGTCACAGGCGTGCGATGTGATGTCAACCGTCGTGAGGGGTAGCGGTGTGTACGCCCGAGCAGCCCTCAGGCCAGGTGTTCGGCGAAGAAGGCCTCCACCCGCCCCCAGGCGTGGGCGGCGGAGCCCGGTTCGGGCCCGATATTGGCGACCTTCATCAACGGCCGAAGGGGTACCGGCGCGTTGGCGGCATCGTTCATGAACGAATGCCCCGCGGCCGGGTACTCCATGACGTCGTGCGGGACCCCCAGCTCGGTCAACGCCCGCTCCAGCTTCGCCGCCGCCCCCACTAGGCCGCTGTCGCGGCCCCCGTAACTGGCCACTATCGGGCAGCTACCCTGCAGATCGCGGGGGTCGCGGGGCAACATGCCGTAGAACGGGGCGCTGACGTCGAACCCGCGGGGCGCGGTCAGCAGGGCGAACCCGCCGCCCATACAGAAGCCGATGATGCCCACCTTGCCGGTGCACCAGGGTTGCTCCGTCAGCCACAGCCGGCAGGCTTCGAGGTCGGCGAACGCCCTGCCGCGCCCGGTCCGCAACGCCCGGAAGGTGGGAACGAGGCAACGCGCGGGTCCACCCGAGGAGTACATGTCCGGGGCCAGCACGGCGTACCCGAGTCCGGCGAGGTGGTCGGCCTGCCGGGTCAAGACGTCGTCCAGGCCCCACGCCTCGTGGACCATGACGACGCCGGGCACTGCCGCATCGGGGTCGTCCGGGCGAGCCAGGTAACCACGCAGCCGCGCGGATACGCCCTGGACCCGGGTGGCTCCGGCGAACTCGATCATCGTGGTGTGGATCGTTCGCATACGCAGGAGCGTGACATGCCCCGGCCGGTCCGACCCCGTCAGCGCAGCGTGGCCTTTACCTCGGTGATCCGGCTGAGCAGGCCGTTGACGAAGGTCGGGGACTCATCCGTGCTCAGCAGAGCGGCCAGGTCGACGGCCTCGGAGACGGCCACCCCATCCGGTACGTCGTCGTTGAAGACGATCTCCCAGACGGCGACCCGCACCAACGCCCGGTCGACCGCGGGCATCCGCTCCAACGGCCACCCGTGGCTGTAGCCGCGGATGGCGTCGTCGATGGCGTCGCGCTCAGCCACCACGCCGGCGACGATGCTGGCGGTGTAGGGCCGCAGCGGCGCCTCCCCGGCGGGGGTGGCCAGGCGCTGCTGGAGCAGCTCCCCCGGGTCCAGACCGCGCTGCTCGGCCTCGAAGAGCAGGTCGAGCGCAGCGCGGCGGGCTTTGGAACGGGACGAGGTCAGCTTGGCTCGGCTGCGCGTCGACTCCGCCGCCGGGCCACCCTCGGGATCGCCCACGTCGTCAGTTGACCCGGCCGAGGTAGGACCCGTCCCGGGTGTCCACCTTGACCCGGGTTCCGGTCTCCAGGAACAGCGGGACCTGGATCTGGGCACCGGTCTCCAGTGTCGCCGGCTTGGTGCCGCCGGTGGACCGGTCGCCCTGCAGCCCGGGCTCGGTGAACGTGATGACGAGTTCCACCGATGCGGGCAGCTCCACGAACAGCGGCGCGCCCTCGTGGGTGGCGACGATGGCCTCCTGGTTCTCTAGGAGGTACTTCGCGGCGTCCGCCACCACGGTCGCCGAGACGTGCAGCTGGTCGTAGGTCTTGCCGTCCATGAAGACGAAGTCGTCGCCGTCCTTGTACAGGTACTGCATGGTCCGCTTGTCGACGTTGCTGGTCTCCACCTTGGTCCCGGCGTTGAAGGTCTTGTCCACGACCTTGCCGGTCATCACGTTCTTCAGCTTGGTGCGCACGAAAGCCCCACCCTTGCCGGGCTTGACGTGCTGAAACTCCACCACGGTCCACAGCTGGCCATCGAGGTTGAGCACGAGGCCGTTCTTGAGGTCGTTGGTCGTTGCCACGAGGTTGTCCTTGTCGTCTGCGGTCCTGGTCGATCGGCGACGGCCGCTGCGTGTCCGCGGCCTCGCTTCCGGCCCGGTGGCGCGGCCCGCACGAACCGTGGACACGCGCGGGCCCGGCGTGCGGGCGGGGATCGGAGCTGAGTCTACCCGGCCGTTCGGGCGCGATCGTCGCCGTAGGAACACCGCCCTGAGGCGCCGGGTCATGACAGGCTTGAACCTCGCGCCCAGCGCGCTCAGTTCCACCAGCAAGGGGGTTCGATGATCACCGCCGGTCCGGTTGCCGTCGCGCGCAGCATCGGGGCCACCCTGGTGGTGGCGGCGGTGCTGACGGGGTGCTCGGAGTCCGGCGTTCCGCAGGTACCGGTGAATCCGATCCGGCCGAGCGTCGCCACAGCACCGATCTCGGTCACGGCGCTCAAACCGATCACGCTCATGCCGACCGACGTGCGTGACGAGTACGGGGCCCGGGTGGCCGGCCTGATTCACCGGGGTCTGATGCGGTACGACGTCAAGGGCAAGGCCGTGCCCGAGGTCGCCGAGTCCGTCGACAGCGACGACGATCAGGTGTTCGTGGTGAAGCTGCGCAAGGGCGAGGCGTTCTCCACCGGTGAACCGATCACAGCCGCCACATTCGTGACCAGCTGGAACTGGGTCGCCGACCCGGCGAACCGCCAGGCCAGTGCCGAGGCGCTGGCGCCGATCGCCGGGTGGGAGCGGGTGCGTGCAGCCCGTCCCGCCGGCGCCTCACCGGTGGTGTTGACCGGTGTCCAGGCGATGGATCCCCTCACCCTGAGGATCACCTTGACCCGCCCGACCCGCGACTTTCGCTCACGGTTGGCTCACCTGGCGCTGGTCCCGCTGCCGGCGCTCGCCCTGGCCGAGCCGCAACGCTATGCCGCCGATCCCGTCGGCAACGGCCCGTACCGACTGGAGGGCGACTGGCGCCGCCGCTCGTACCTGTCACTGGCCAAGAACGTCATGTACCGCGGGGATGATGCAGCACGCAACGACGGACTGATCTTCCGCTACCTCACCGACCGACGCGGCAGCTACGCGGCGCTGCGCTCGGGCGCGTTGGATGTCATCGACGCGATCCCGATCGGCTCCCTGCCGACGTACCGTGACCAGCTCAAACTCAAGGGCGTCAACCAACCGGTGGGGGTCGTCCAATCGCTGGCCTTCCCGCTCGCGCGGCCACCGTGGAACTCCACGCAGGGCCTGCTGCTGCGCCGAGCCCTCGCGCAGGGCATCGACCGGAACGAACTGATCACCCGCTTCTTCGCCCAGACCCGTCAGCGGGCCACCGACCTTGCGGCCCCGGTGGTCGAGGGGTACTCCGACCGGATGTGCGCGGACTGGTGCACTCACCAGCCCGGGCCGGCGGCGGTGGCGTTGCTCGCCGCCGGGGGGTTCACCGGGACGCTGAAGATCGCCTACAGCGTCGCCGAGGATGACGGCCCGTGGGTGGAGGCGCTGTGCGCCCAGGTGAGCGAGACGCTGGGGATCGCCTGCCAACCCCTGCCCTACCCGGACCACCAGCAGTACCTGACGGCGATCGCCGCCCGCACCATGGCCACCCCGTTCGTCGCCACGACGTCCATGAGCACCCCGAACCTCGCCGGTTTCATCACCCCCCGGTTCGCGGCCGGTTCACGGCTCAACGACACCGGGTATGCCGGCGCCCGGGTGAACGCGCTGATCGCGCTGGGCGCCCGGCCCGAGGGCGACGCCTTGGCGCCGTTCGTGGAGGCCGAGCGTCAGCTCCTGCAGGATCTGCCGGTGATCCCGTTGTGGACGCGCAACGCCACGGGCGGGTTCGGGGAGGACATCGAGGGCTTCAAGTTCGACGTGTTCGGTCAGCCCGTATACACCGAGCTCAGCAGGCCCTGACCGCTCGGTAGGCGGCCTGGAGCCACCGCGGGTCGGGGTCGGCCAACCGGGTCGGGCGACCCACCTCTTGGAGCACGACGAATCGCAGGGTGGCGCCGCGGGCCTTCTTGTCCCGACTCATGGCCAGCAGCAGCGCCTCCCAGTCGTCCCCGCCCGGCAGTGGTGGGTACGTCGTCGGCAGGCCCACCGCGGCCAGCGCCCGGCGATGCCCGTCGGCCAGCCCGGCCGGGCTGATGCCGGCCCGTTCACCCAGCTCGGCAGCGAAGACCAGGCCCACCGCGACCGCGTCCCCGTGCCGCCAGCGGTACCCGTGGACCTGCTCGATGGCGTGGCCGAACGTGTGCCCGTAGTTGAGGATCTCCCGCAGCGAGGACTCGTGCAGGTCGGCGCTGACCACGTCGGCCTTGACGCGAACGGCGGCCGCCACGGCGGCGGCGAGCTCCGGGCAGTCCCAGGCAGGCAGCGGACCGGGCAGGAGGTCCAGGATCGCCGGGTCGGCGATGAAGCCGGCCTTGAGCACCTCGGCCAGGCCGGCCCGGAGGTCGGGTTCGGGCAGGGTCGCCAGGGTGGCCAGGTCCGCCAGCACTGCGGCCGGCGGGTGGAAAGCCCCCACGAGGTTCTTGCCCTCGGCGGTGTTGATGCCGGTCTTGCCCCCGACGGCGGCGTCGACCATGCCCAGCAGGGTGGTCGGCAGGTGCACCACCGGTACGCCGCGCAGCCAGCTGGCGGCCACGAAACCCCCCAGGTCGCTCACCGATCCCCCGCCGAGGGTGACGACGGCATCGCCGCGGGTGAACCCGGCCTGGCCGAGCCGGGCCCAGAGGTCGGCCGCCACCTCGACCGTCTTGGCGGCCTCGGCATCGGGCACCACGGCCTCGCTCAGCTGGTATCCGGCGCCGGTGAGCGCGGACCGCACCGGGTCGGCGTACCGGTCCACCCCGGGCGCCCGGATGAGCATGACCTGGCCGGCCCCGGGGGCCGCGGTCGCGAGGGTTGCCGCGACCTGCTGGAGTACGCCGGCGCCGATGATGACCGGGTACCGGTGCGCATCGGTGCTGCCGCCGACCTGGATCCGCTGGGTTTCAGTCATGGTGCTCCCGGTCGAGTCGATCGAGGATCTGGTCGGCGACCTCGGCGGGCGTGCGGCCCGTGGTGTCGACCGCGAATGTTGCGATTGCTTCATACAAGGGGCGGCGTCCTCGGGCCACCGCGACCCACGCCGCGCCGGGGTCGGCCTCGGCCAGCAGGGGCCGTGACCCGTCGTCGGGGAGCCGCCGGAGGGCCTCCGCGGCGTCCACCTGCAGCAGCACCACCCGGTGCCCGCGCAGGGCGTGCCGGCTGCGCGGATCGAGGACGGCGCCCCCGCCGAGGGCGAGGATGCCTGCGTGGGTGTCGAGGGCCTCCACCAGCGTGCGGTGTTCCAGCTCGCGAAAGGCGCCCTCCCCGCGGTCGGCGAAGAGGTCCGCGACAGTGCAGCCGGCCCGCTCCTCGACGAGGGTGTCGGTGTCCGCCACCGGCAGCTCCAGGCGCCGTCCGAGCTCGGTGGCCACAGTGGTCTTCCCCGAACCCATCGGCCCGATCAACACGATCGTGGGGGGGCCGCCGGGACGCCGTTCGCGAACGGGGTGGCTCACGCCGGGCTCACCAGGACCTCATGCCTTCCGGCATGCTGTCGCGGTACCCGGTCACGTTGCGGGCGGTCTCCGCGACGTGGTCGCCGCCGAACTTCTCCAGCACCGCATCCGCCAGGACCAGCGCGACCATCGCCTCGGCGATGACCCCGGCGGCCGGTACCGCGCACACGTCGGAGCGCTGGTGGATGGCGGTGGTGGCCTCGCCCGTCGCGACATCGACCGTGGCCAGTGCCCGCGGCACGGTGCTGATCGGCTTCATTGCGGCGCGGACCCGCAGCACCTCCCCTGTGGACATGCCCCCCTCGGTTCCCCCCGCTCGGCCGGTACGCCGACGAATCGCCCCGTCGCTGGCCCGAGCCATCTCGTCGTGGGCGGCCGAGCCGCGGCGGGTGGCCGTGACGAAACCATCGCCGAGCTCCACGCCCTTGATGGCCTGGATCCCCATCAGCGCGGCGGCCAGCCGAGCATCCAACCGCTTGTCCCAATGCGTGTAGGACCCCAGCCCCGGGGGCAGGCCGTAGGCGAGCACCTCCACGACGCCGCCGAGGGTGTCCCCGGCCTTGCGACACGCGTCGACCTCCTCGACCATGGCCCGCGAGGTCGGCGCGTGCAGGCATCGCATCGGGTCGGCGTCCAGGGTCGCGGTGTCGTCGGCGCCCGGCGGGGACGCCTGCGCCGGGACCGCGACGGGGCCGATGGCGGCCGTATGGGAGACCAGAGCGACCCCGCACGCCTGCCGGAGGAACGCCGCGGCCACGGCGCCGAGGGCGACCCGGGCGGCGGTCTCGCGGGCCGATGCCCGCTCGAGCACCGGCCTGGCCTCATCGAAACCGTACTTCTGCATCCCCGCCAGATCGGCGTGTCCCGGTCGGGGCCGGGTCAGCGGGCGGTTCCGGGCGATCTCCGCGGGGGCGTTGATGTCGTCCGCGGCCGCCAAGTCGGCGGCCGCCACCGGATCGGGGCTCATCACCGTCTGCCACTTCGGCCACTCGGAGTTGCCGATCTGCAGGGCCACCGGCGAGCCGAGGGTCAGTCCGTGGCGAACACCGCCGAGGATGCTGAGTTCGTCCTGCTCGAACTTCTGCCGCGCTCCCCGCCCGTACCCAAGGCGTCGGCGGGCCAGCGCGGCGGTGATGTCTGCCGAGGTCACGGCCACCCCCGCCGGTAACCCTTCCAGGATCGCCACCAGCGCTGGGCCGTGGGATTCACCCGCCGTCAACCACCGAAGCATGCCCGTATCGTGGCACGCGCGGGAGCGGGTTCAGTCGGTTGCCCGGCCCGTGGAACCGGGATGGCCGGCGCCCCCCTCACGCCCTACGGCGGCGTACATCGCCGCCAGCACCGCGGATCGCCGTTGGGCCCACTCCTGGCTCGTGACACCCGCGCCTGTCGCCGTCTGCGCGGCCGCCGTCATCAGGCGCACCTGCTCGGCGGCCTGGTGGACCAGCATCGGCAGCCCGGAAACCACCTGCGCGCCGCCCGCCTGCGCCCAGCGCGCCAGCGGTGTCGGCCAGTTCGCGTACCCGACGTCCATGACAAGACGGCCGGTCAGCGACCTCGGCGGAGGCAGCGCCAACCCCAGGTCGGTGCCCCCCGGTACGGCGAGGACGGTCACCTCCGCGTCCTGGACGGCTTCCCGGAGCCCGCTCGTCGGCACCGCGATCAGCCGCAAACCCAGCTCCTCGGCCAGGGCGGCGGTGTCCGGACGGACCCGACCGCGCACCACCGCGGTGATCGTCCGCACGCCTCGACCGGCCAGCGCCGCCAGCGCCGCCCTCGCCGTGGCCCCGGCCCCGACCAGCGTGGCGCTCGAGCTGCGGGGCGCGCCCAGCTCGTCCAGCGCGCCGGACAGACCGGCGACGTCGGTGTTGTCGGCGTGCCACCCGCGTTCTGCGCGGACCAGGGTGTTCGCCGCGCCGACCTGACCGGCCAGCGGCGAGACCGAGTCGGCCACAGCCAACAGGGCCTCCTTGCACGGCATCGTGGCCGAAACCCCGACCCACTGCGGGTCGAGCCCGGACAGGAACGCCGCGACACTGGGCTCCCCCGGCCCGCCCACCGCCTGGCGACCGTAGTCCCACCCGGTCAGACCCAACACCCGGTACGCCGCCCGGTGCAACGCAGGCGAGAGCGAATGGTCGATGGGCGAGCCGATGACCCCGGCCCGGCGGATCTCCCGGGCCGGGCCCGGGGAACGGGCCTCGCCTGGAGTCAGCATTTCCCGCTGTTGACCCGACACCAGGCCTGGAAGGCCCTGACGTTGGTCTCGTGCTCGGTCAACGTGGTGGCGAACCGGGTCACGCCGGTCGTCGGGTTCACGGTGACGAAGAACAACCACGGCCCAGCTGCCGGGCGCAGCACCGCCTCCAGCGAGGCCCTGCCGGGGTTGGCGATCGGGCCCACTGGTAGGCCCTTCATCGCGTAGGTGTTGTAGCCGTTCTTGGCCGCCCGCTGGGCATCGGTCGTGGTGACCAGGCCGTCCGTGGGGTTCAGGTACTTCACGGTCGAGTCCAGTTGCAGCGCCATCCCCCGGTCGAGGCGGTTCAGCAGCACCCGGGCGACCTTGGGCCGGTCCGCGGCGAGCCGCGCCTCCATCTCGACGAGGCTGGCCATGATCAGCACGCGCCGCTGGTCAGCCGCCGGCACCTTGAGTTCGTCGAGTTCGGCACGCATCCGGGCGACCATGATGGCCAGCTGCCCGGCGGCGCCCTCGCCGGGGTTGAACGAGTACGTCGCCGGGAACAGATAGCCCTCGACGGCACCGCGCGCGTGCGCCGGCAGGCCCAGGGCGCGGGGGTTGGCGGCGGCCTTCTGGTACTCGGCGACCGGGCGACCGGATGCCTTGGCCAGCAGGGCATAGATCTGGGTGGCCCGGGTCCCTTCGGGCACGGTCACCTTGATCACCTGGCGGGCGGTGGTGCTGCGCAACTGGCCTAGCGCCGCGGACGCGCTCATCCCGGAACGCAGCGCGTACGTGCCCGGCTGGATCTGCGGACCGGGGGTCTCTTCCAGGGCGGACTCGAACGCCCCGTCGCTCTTGACCACACCGGCGGCGACCAGGTTGTCGGCGATCTGTCGGCCGCTCTCGCCCGGTTTGACGACGAACCGCACCGATCCGGTGCCCTGGCCCTCGTAGTCTTTCGCGCCGAACACCGAGTCCAGCACGGGCCGCAGCTGGGTGAGCGCGAAGGAGCCACCTCCACCGATGACCAGAAGCGTCACCAGGGCCATGACGATCCACCGCGGGCCGCGCGAGCCACGGCCGCCCCCGGATCCACCGGATCGCCCGCCGGGACGCCCGCCTGCGCCGGTACGACGTTGCGCGCCGTCGCCGGCCTCGGCTCGCCCGGCCCGCGCGTGCCGGGAACTGCGGGTGGCCGCCGCCCGCGGCGGGTGGGAGCCGGGGTCGGAGGGGGGCGACGTGGTTCCGAAAATCGAGTCGTCGAGACGGTTGCTCATCCGCGTCGCCCTTCTCCCGTCAGGCCGGCGTTTTCGCCGCGATGTCGTGGTTTGCGGCCCCCGAGCGCCTCCCCGGGTGGGCGACCGCTGGCACGCTCCAGGTCCAGCGCCGCCTGAAGGATCAGTACGGCGGACACCTGATCGATGACCGACCGTTGCTGACGAGCCGGCCGTCCGGCCTCCCGCAGGGCACGCTGGGCGTCCACCGTAGTGAGACGTTCGTCCAAGAGTCTCACGGGGACGCCTGCCAGGCGACCGACCAGCGAGATCGCGTACGCCCGGGCGGCCTCGGCCGCGGGCCCTTCGCTCCCCGACAGCGAGCGTGGCAGCCCGACCACGACTTCGATGGCCGCCAATCTGCGGACGGTGTCGGCGATCTCGTCAAGGTCCGAGCGTGCATCGGAGCGGGCGACGGTGCCCACGGGCGTCGCCAGGACGCCTTCGGGGTCGCAGGTGGCCAGACCGACGCGGGCGCTGCCCACGTCGACCCCCACCCGGCGCCCGATGCGCACGCGCTAGCCGCCGGCTCCCGCGCGTTCCCGGACCGCGGCCTCGATACGGCTCATGGCCTCGGGGATCGCCTCGGGTTGGGTGCCACCGCCTTGGGCCATGTCGTCCTTGCCACCGCCTCCGCCGCCCAGCGCCGCAGCCGCCACCCGGACCAGCTCACCGGCCTTGATCCCGCGCTGGCGGGCCAGCTCGTTGGTGGCGATGACGACCAGCGGCCGCTCCTTGACCACGCTCAGGACGGCGACCACGCTCGGGCGGTCCTGGCCGAGGCGGCCCCGCAGGTCACCGACCAGGCGGCGGATGTCGTCGCCGCCCACCCCGTCCGGGGTGCGGTGCACCAGCACGCTCATCCCGTCGACGTCCCGGGCGGTCTCGACCAGCCGGCCCGCGTCCGCGAGGACCTGCTGCTGGCGCACCGCCGCGATTTCCTTCTCCGCGTCCCGCAGTTTGGTCAGGATGGCGTCGATCCGCTCGGGCAACTCCTCCGAACGCACCTTGAGTGCTTCGGTCAGCTGGCCCACGATGGCGGCCTCACGGGCCAGGAAGTCGTAGGCGTCGGTGCCCACCAGGGCCTCCACCCGGCGTACTCCGGAGCCGATCGAGGACTCCCCAAGCAGCTTGACCACGCCGAGCTGCCCGGTGCGTTGGGCGTGGGTGCCGCCGCACAGTTCGCGCGCCCAGTCCCCCACCGAGACCACCCGCACGTGGTCGCCGTACTTCTCCCCGAAGAGCGCCATGGCACCGGAGTCGACGGCCTCTGCCTGGGTCATCACGTCCGCCTTGACCGCGAGGTCCTCCAGCAGCATCACGTTGACCTTGGCCTCGACGTCGCGCAGCACGCTGTGCGGCAGCGCGGAGGTGGCGTTGAAGTCGAACCGGAACCGTCCCGGCGCGTTCTCCGAACCCGCCTGGGTCGCGGTGTCCCCGAGAGCCTCCCGGATGGCCTTGTGCACCATGTGGGTCGCGGTGTGGGCGCGGGAGATCGACCGGCGCCGGGCGATGTCGACCAGCCCTTCGGCGGCCTCCCCGACCCCGACTTCACCGTCGCGGACCGTGGCCCGGTGCACGACCACCCCGTTGATCGGCTTCTGGACGTCGTGCACCTCGATCACCGCGCCGCCAGCCAGCCGGATGACGCCGCCGTCGGCGAGCTGCCCACCGCCCTCGGCGTAGAACGGGGTGCGGTCCAGCACCACCTCGACGTCCTGGCCGGCGGACGCGGTGCGCACCATTTCGCCCCCGACGAGCAGGCCGGCCACCACCGCCTCGCTGACCACCTCGTCGTACCCGGTAAACTCCACCGCCCGGCCCAGGGCGTCGGCGATCTCGCGGTACACGTGGGTGTCGGTGTGCCCGGTCTTCTTGGCGGCCGCGTCGGCCTTGGCGCGCTGACGCTGCTCCTTCATCAGCCGCCGGAACCCGTCCTCGTCGACGGCCAGGCCCTGCTCGGCGGCCATTTCCAGGGTGAGGTCGATCGGGAAACCGTAGGTGTCGTGCAGCATGAACGCGTCGTCACCGGCCAGCGTCGCGGCCCCGGCGGACTTGGTGCGGGACACCGCGGTGTCCAGGATCGTGGTCCCCGCGGAGAGGGTACGACGGAAAGCGTCCTCCTCGGCGTACGCGATCTCACTGATCCGCTGCCAGTCCCGGCGCAGTTCGGGGTAGGACTTGCTCATCCGCTCCATGCTCACCGGCAGCAGTTCCGGCAGCGCAGGATCGTTGACGCCGAGTAGCCGCATGGACCGGACCGCGCGGCGCAGCATCCGGCGCAGCACGTACCCACGGCCCTCATTGCCCGGGGTGACCCCGTCACCGATCAGCATCAGCGCGCTGCGGACGTGGTCGGCCACCACCCGCATCCGGACGTCGTCGGGGTGGGAGGAGCCGGCGTCCTGACCCGAGTGTGCGCCGTACCGCTTGCCCGCGAGCTCGGCGGCCCGCTCCAGCACCGGGTACACCTCGTCGATCTCGTACATGTTGTCGACGCCCTGCAGGATCGAGGCGATCCGTTCCAGGCCCATGCCGGTGTCGATGTTCTTGTTCGGCAAGTCCCCGCGGATGTCGTAGTCCTCTTTACTGCGCACCGCGGACAGCTCGTGCTGCATGAAGACCAGGTTCCAGATCTCCATGAACCGGTCCTCGTCGACGGCCGGACCGCCGTCGGGGCCGTACTCCGGGCCGCGGTCGACGTAGATCTCGCTGCACGGCCCGCCCGGACCGGGCACCCCCATGGACCAGTAGTTGTCCGTCTTCCCCCGGCGGACCACCCGGTCGGCGGTGATCGAGGTCAGCTGGACCCACAGGTCGGCCGCCTCGTCGTCGTCGGTATACACGGTCACCCAGAGCTTGTCGGGGTCCAGCCCGTACCCGCCGCCGGCCTGCGCGGTGGTCAGCAACTCCCAGGCGTACTCGATGGCGCCGGCCTTGAAGTAGTCGCCGAAGCTGAAGTTGCCGTTCATCTGGAAGAACGTGCCGTGCCGGCTGGTCTTGCCGACCTCGTCGATGTCCTGGGTGCGCACGCACTTCTGCACGGAGGTGGCGCGCTGGTAGGGCGGGGTCTCCTGGCCCAGGAAGTACGGCTTGAAGGGCACCATGCCGGCGTTGACGAACAA
Organism: Austwickia sp.; assembly: GCA_016711265.1. Taxonomy (GTDB): domain Bacteria; phylum Actinomycetota; class Actinomycetes; order Actinomycetales; family Dermatophilaceae; genus JADJTI01. Next base: position 841,764 of record JADJTI010000001.1, read on the forward strand.
GAGGTTGGGGTCGTCGTACAGCAGCGGGGCGCTGGCCACCACCTGGTGGCCCTTGCGCTCGAAGTAGCTGAGCCAGCGCCGGCGGATCTGCGCGGTTTCCATGGTGTGGTCCTGTCGGGCGGTGGATCGAAGGCGGATCTAGGGCGGATCTAGGGCGGATCGAGGCCGGTACGACGGCTGAGCGGCCTGCGCAGCGGCCGCGCCGGCGCGGCAGTCACCAGTATGCAACCCGGCGGTGACAGCGGTGCGCGCTCAGCGACCGCGGGTCACGATTACGTCTCGGAATTCGGCACCTTCAGCCCGGCGCCCTATGTTGGGGCCAGGGGGCCGGTTGCGTTGACCCATGATCGCCCCACGATCGGGTCAACGATCGGCAAGCACGTAGGTAAGGCACATGACAGTTCAGTCGCGTCGAACAGGGCCACCGGGCTCGGACGCCTGTAGGAGGTCACCCATGCGTGGTAAGTCTCGAGCTGCAGTATTCGCCGGCGTGTCGGCGACGGCACTGCTGGCCGCCAGTTGCAGCAGCGGAACCGGGAACGGTGCCAACACCGCCACCTCTGCCGCCAGCAGCGCCGCCGGCAAGGCGGGCGGATCGATCACGGTCCGCGGCTGCAACCCTGAGCACCCGTTGATCCCCGCGGACACCAACGAGAGCTGCGGTAGCAACATCCTGGACCTCTCGGTCGCCAAGCTCATCAAGTACAACCCCGAGAACGCCGCGCCGGAGATGGACATCGCCGAGTCCATCGAGTCTGCGGACAACCAGACCTTCACCGTCAAGCTGAAGAAGGACTACAAGTTCTCCGACGGCACCCCGGTGCTGGCCAAGAACTTCGTGGACGCCTGGAACTACTCGGTGGCGAACGCCCTGCAGAACGAGTACTTCTTCGAGCCGATCCAGGGCTACAAGGACACCAAGCCCTCGGCGGACAAGAAGACCCCGGCCAAGTCCAAGACGATGTCGGGCCTGAAGGTCATCGACGACCACACCTTCGAGATCAAGACCACCGAGAAGGTCTCCAACCTCAAGGTCCGGCTGGGCTACAACCCGTTCGCCCCGCTACCCGACGCCTTCTTCAAGGACCCCAAAGCCTTCGGTAACAAGCCGATCGGCGCGGGGCCGTACACGGTCACCGCCTGGAACAAGAACCAGGACATCAAGCTGACCAAGAACCCGAGCTACTCGGGCAAGTTCGGCGGCAAGGTCGACAACATCACCTTCAAGATCTTCTCCAGCTCCGACGCGGCGTACAACGAGGTGGTCGCCAACAACCTCGACGCCACCGACGAGATCCCGACCAGCGCCATGATCGGCGACAAGTACAAGACGGATCTGCCGGGCCGCGCCGGTGAGCGGGAGACCGGCGGCATTCAGACGCTGACCTTCCCGCCGGTCAAGGCCGACCCCAACTACGCCAACCCCAAGCTGCGCCAGGCGATCTCGATGGCGATCGACCGGGACCTGATCACCAAGCAGATCTTCAACGGCGCCCGCACCCCTGCCGACGGCTGGGTTTCCCCGGTCGTGGACGGCTACAAGAAGGACCAGTGCGGCCAGTACTGCAAGTACGACCCGGCCAAGGCCAAGCAGCTCTTCACCGAGGCCGGCGGCGTCCCCGGCGGCAAGATCACCATCGCCTACAACGCGGACGCCGCGCACAAGGACTGGGTCGAGGCCACCTGCAACACCATCAAGAACGCCCTGGGCGCCGAGTGTGTGGCCACCCCGGTGACCGACTTCTCCACGCTGCGGGCAGCCGTCAACGCGCGGACCCAGAAGGGCCCGTTCCGGTCCGGCTGGATCATGGACTACCCCTCGATCGAGAACTTCCTGACCCCGCTGTACGCCACCGGCGCGTCGAGCAACGACAGCCTGCACAGCAGCCCGCAGTTTGACGCCAAGATCAAGGAAGCCGCGGCCGCGGACACCTTGGAGAAGGCGAACGCCTTGTACCAGGAGGCTGAGGTCATGCTGCAGGAGACCATGCCGGCTATCCCGTTGTGGTACTACAAGATCAACTACGGCTGGTCGGACAAGGTGGACAACGTCAAGGCCACCGCGCAGAACGAGATCGACTACGCGAATATCACGCTCAAGTAGCCTTCGGCCGCTCCTGCGCCGCGCGTAGTGCGCAGGAGCGTGCCGGATTCGACGGGTGGTGCCCGGACGCCGTGGGGGTCCGGGCACCACCCGTTGTCAGCTTCCGCCCAACAGGTGCAGGCCGACATCGCCGAGTCGAGTGTCTGCCGGTCGCACGGGGCGGTAGCGTCTAGTCCCGGTGGCACACGCGGGTGGCTACCGTCACTCCAGGAGGTGTCATGGGCAAGTACGTCGTGAGGCGTCTGCTCCAGATGATCCCCGTCCTTCTCGGCGCGACCTTCCTCATTTTTGCCCTGGTTTTTTACCTGCCCGGGGACCCGCTTGCGGGGAAATGTGGGGAGCGCCCCTGTTCGGAAGCGGTCGCCGCCAGGCTGCGTGCCGAGCACAACCTGGATGATCCCCTGCTGGTGCGGTACGGGAAGTATCTGGGCAAGCTCGCCCAGGGCGATCTGGGGACGAACTACTACGGCATCCCGGTCGCGGAGGACCTGGGCAAGCGGTACACGGTCACCGGGAAGCTGGCGCTCATGGCGCTGGCCTTCGAGGGCCTGATCGGGATCGCCGCGGGGGTGGTCGCGGGCATCCGCAAGGGCAGATTCATCGATTCGCTGGTACTGGTCAGCTCGCTGATGCTGATCTCCATCCCCGTGATGGTGGTGGGCTCGGTGCTGCAGATCGTGTTCGGCATGCGGCTGGGCTGGTTCCCGATCACGGTGTCCTCGCAGGCGACCTTCTACGAGCTATTGATGCCGGCGTTCGTGCTCGGTGCCACCTCGATCGCCTACATCGCCCGGCTCACCCGCAACTCCCTCGTCGACAACCTGCGCGCCGACTACGTGCGCACCGCCATCGCCAAGGGGCTGTCCCGACGGCGAGCGGTCGGCGTACACGCCCTGCGCAACTCGATGATCCCCGTGGTCACCTTCATGGGGTACGACCTGGGGGCGCTGATGGGCGGAGCGATCATCACCGAACGCATCTTCAACATCCAGGGGGTGGGTGGCTACATCTTCACCAGCATCCGCTCCCGTGACGGGATCGCCGTGGTCGGGACCGTGACCGCGCTGATCCTGGTGTATCTGCTGATGAACCTCCTCGTGGACCTCTTGTACGGCGTCCTGGACCCAAGGATCAGCCATGACTGACGCGACCAGAGAGCAGCTCAGCGAGGACCAGGCGCTCACGGCCATCCCGGAAGCGGGGCCGCAGGAGAGCCGGTCGCTGGCCTCGGACGCCTGGCGGGCGCTGCGCAAGAACCCGCTGTTCTGGGTGTCCATCGCGCTCATCACGGTCTTCGTGCTGATGGCCGTCGTACCGCAGCTGTTCACCAGCAAGGACCCGACGTTCGCCGACCTGCGCAACTCTCGGCAGACCCCGAGCTCGCAGCACTGGTTCGGGACCGACGTCCAGGGGTATGACCTGTACGCCCGGTGCATCTACGGAGCCCGGGCCTCGATCATGGTCGGCATCCTGGCCTCGCTGTTCACGCTGATCACGGGGACCGCGCTGGGCATCTTCTCCGGATACCTCGGCGGCTGGGCAGACAGCCTGATCAGCCGGTTCGCCGACATCTTCTTCGCCATCCCGTTGCTGCTCGGTGGCATCGTGGTGCTCTCGGCGTTCCCCAGCGACGGCGCGTCCTACCTCACCGTGGTCCTTCGCGTGGTGCTGGTCATGGTCCTGTTCGGCTGGCCGGGCATCGCCCGTCTGATGCGCTCGAGTGTGCTCCAGGTCAAACCGCAGGATTACGTGCAGGCCGCGCGCGCCTTGGGCGCCAGCCCCTGGCGGGTGGTGCGCTCGCACATCCTGCCGAATGCCATCAGCCCCGTGATCGTGGTCTCCACCATCAACCTGGGTGCCTTCATCACGGTGGAGGCCGCGCTGTCGTTCCTGGGCATCGGGCTGACCCCGCCGACGATCTCCTGGGGCGTCATGATCAACGACGCCCTGGTCACGCTGCGGACCAGCCAGCACATCCTGCTGTTCCCGAGCCTGTTCCTGTGTCTGACGGTGCTGGGGTTCATCATGCTCGGCGACGCGGTGCGCGACGCCTTCGACCCCAAGAGCAGATGAGGCTGCCATGACCTCGCCGTACCGACCGATCGACGGCCGCCTCCTGGAGGTGGAGGACCTGCACGTCGAGTTCCACACCGCCGACGGGATCGCCAAGGCCATCAACGGCGTCAGCTTCAGCCTCGACGAGGGCGAGACCCTGGCCATCCTCGGTGAGTCCGGATCCGGCAAGTCGGTCACCGCACAGGCCATCATGGGCATCCTCGACATGCCCCCGGCCGCGATCCCGCAGGGCCGCATCCTCTACTGTGGCGCCGACCTCCTGACCATGCCAGAGGACGAGCGGCGTAAGACCCGTGGGCCGCAGATATCGATGATCTTCCAGGACGCGCTGTCCTCGCTGAACCCGGTTTTCCCGGTGGGCTGGCAGATCGCCGAGATGTTCCGCCAGCACCGCGGGATGAACAAGGCGGACTCCTACGCCCAGGCGGTCCGGCTGATGGAGAGGGTGGCGATCCCGGGCGCGAAGCAACGGGTCAAGGCCTATCCGCACCAGTTCTCTGGAGGCATGCGTCAGCGCATCATGATCGCGATGGCGATCAGCCTCGACCCGGCCGTCCTGATCGCCGATGAGCCGACCACCGCGCTGGACGTCACCGTGCAGGCGCAGATCATGCAGTTGCTGGCCGATCTGCAGGACGAGCGCAAGATGGGGCTCATCCTGATCACCCACGACCTGGGCGTGGTCGCCGACGTCGCCGACCGGATCGCAGTGATGTACGCCGGCCGGATCGTCGAGACCGCGGATGTGTACGAGATCTACCGGCAGCCGGCGCACGCCTACACCCGGGGCCTGCTGGAGTCGATCCCCCGGCTGGACCAGAAGGGTCAAACGCTGCGGGCGATCGGCGGGCTGCCGCCCAACCTGATGCGCATCCCACCGGGGTGCGCGTTCAACCCGCGGTGCCGATTCGCGCAGGAGATCTGCCGGCGGGAACGTCCAGAGCTGGTCGAGGTCCGGCCCGGTCGCTTTGCCGCCTGCCACTTCGTTGAGGAGGTGCTCCATGCCTGAGTCGGGCTCAGCGCAGACGCTCACCGCGGACGCTCCCAAGGGACACGGGGGCGGGGAGCCCATTCTGGTGGCGAAAGACCTGGTCAAGCATTACCCCATTAAGGGGGGCGTGCTACGGCGTACGGTCGGGCATGTCAAGGCCGTCGACGGCGTCAGTTTCACCCTGCACCGCGGGGAGACCCTGGGGGTGGTCGGTGAGTCCGGGTGTGGGAAGTCGACCCTCGGCCGGCTGCTGATGCGCCTGGAGGAGCCCACCTCCGGTCAAGTCACCTTCGATGGAATCGACATGTACGCCCAGCGGGGCAGCGCCATGCGCCGGTTGCGCCGGGACATCCAGATCGTCTTCCAGGACCCGTACACCTCGCTCAACCCCCGGATGACCGTCGGCGCCATCGTGGGCGAGCCCTTCGAGATTCACGCCGACGTGGTGCCCAAGGGCGGTCGCCGCAAGGCGGTGCAGGACCTGCTGGACCTGGTCGGACTCAACCCCGAGCACATCAATCGATACCCGCACCAGTTCTCCGGTGGCCAGCGCCAGCGCATCGGGATCGCCCGCGGGATCGCCCTGAACCCGAAGGTGCTGATCTGCGACGAACCGGTGTCCGCTCTGGATGTGTCCGTGCAGGCGCAGGTGGTCAACCTGATGGGCAAGCTGCAGCGCGAACTGGGCCTGTCCTACGTGTTCATCGCCCACGACCTGTCGGTGGTCCGGCACATCTCCGACCGGGTGGCCGTGATGTACCTGGGCAAGATGGTCGAGCTCGGCACCGAGGACCAGATCTACGGGCACCCGACGCACCCGTACACGCAGGCGCTGCTGTCCGCCGTACCGGTGCCTGACCCGACCTTGCGCGGGCACCGCAACCAGATCGTGTTGACCGGCGATGTTCCCTCGCCCGCGAATCCGCCATCGGGCTGCCGGTTCCACACCCGGTGCTGGAAGGCCCAAGAGGTCTGCAGCACCGACGACCCGGCTCTGGTCGACCGCCCGGACGGAGCGAGTGCACACCAATCGGCCTGCCATTTCGCCGAAGTGGCCAAGGTGGTGGACACGGTCGACGTATCACAGCGGCCGGAGCCCACCGGCTAGGCGGGACTCACCGACACGGCTACCGGGGCCCCTCCGGCGTTCACGTCTACGTGCTGGCCACGGTTGGCCACGACGCCGACGGTCCGGCACGCCGTCGGGCAGGCTGGTGAGTCGGGCGTGCTGGGCGAATCGCTCGACCCGGACCCACCTCTGCCCTCCGAACCCACGAAGCTTCGTGGGTCCAGCAACGGGAGGTGGGTCCGGCAGCGGGAGGTGGGTCCGGCCGCAACCCATCAGGGCGACATCGCAGCCCTGGCACTGGACCCCGGGCTAGCGGCAACTCACCGACACGGCTACCGGGTACCGGGCACTCGCCGGGCACTCGCCGGGCACTCGCTACCGGCGACCCAGGCGTTCCCGCAGCCACCGCCAGCGAGGGGCCAACCGGTCTTCGAAACCGCGATCGCTCGGGTGGTAGTAGTCGGCGGTTGAGGCCAGGTCGTCCGGCAGGTACTGCTGCTGGGCCACGGCGTCCGGCTCGTCGTGGGCGTAGCGGTACCCCTTCCCGTGACCGAGCCGGGTGGCCCCGGCGTACCCGCTCCCCCGCAGGTGCACCGGTACGGCGCCCCCCTTGCCGGCACGTACGTCGTCGAGCGCCGCGCCGATGGCCAGGTACGACGCGTTGGACTTGGGCGCCAACGTCACGTGCACGACCGCCTGGGCCAGGATGATCCGGGCTTCGGGCATCCCGATCTGGGCGACCGCGTGCATCGCCGCGACCGCGGTCTGCAGCGCCGTCGGATCGGCCATGCCCACGTCCTCGCTGGCGCAGATCACGATGCGGCGCGCGATGAACCGCGGGTCCTCCCCCGCCTCCAACATCCGGGCCAGGTAATGCAGCGCCGCATCGACGTCGGAGCCACGCATCGACTTGATCAGCGCGCTCGCGACGTCATAGTGCTGGTCGCCGGTGCGGTCATAGCGCACCGCGGCGTGTTCGACGGCCTGTTCCAGTTGGTCCAGGGTGATCACGCGGCCCTGCCCCGGTGCTCCCGCGGGGTCCGCGGGGTCCGCGGCGTCTGCGGGGTCCGCGGCGTCTGCGGGGTCCACGGCGTCCACCGCGACGCCGGCGGCGGCCTCCAGGTAGGTCAGCGCGCGCCGGGCGTCTCCGCCCGCCAGCCGGATCAGGTGGTCCCGGGCCTGCGGTTGGAGCGCGAACGCCCCACTCAACCCGCGGTCCTCGACCAGCGCGGCCTCGATCACCTCCCCGATCTCGTCGTCGTCGAGGGACTCCAGTCGCACCAGGACCGACCGGGACAGCAGCGGGGCGATGACGGAGAACGACGGATTCTCGGTGGTCGCCGCGACCAGAATGATGGTCCGGTTTTCGACCGCTGGGAGCAGCGCGTCCTGTTGGGCCTTGGTGAACCGGTGGATCTCATCGAGGAAGAGAACGGTGTCGCGGCGGTATAGGCCCAGGTCTGCGACCGCACCCTCGATGACCGTGCGGACGTCCTTGACCCCCGCGGTGACCGCGGACAGTTCGACGAACCGGCGCCCGCCCGCGGCGGCCACCAGGTGCGCCAGCGTGGTCTTGCCCGTGCCGGGGGGTCCCCACAGGATCGCGGACTGCGGACCGATTGCCGGCCCCCCGGCCGCCGGCCCGGCACCGGAGGGACCCTCGATCAGCCGCCGCAGCGGACTGCCGGGGCGCAGCGCCGCTGACTGGCCGTGCACCTGCGCCAGCGACTGGGGGCGCATCCGGACCGCCAAGGGTGCATCCGAGGGTCCACCGGCCGGCCGCGGCGGGAGGTCGGCGGCCGCCTCCGGATCGAAGAGGTCGCTCACCCGTGCAGGCTATCGACCCGAGCGTCGCACCGAGGCCTCCGATCCGGCCGGCCGCAGCGTCGGCGGCGAACTCAGCGGACGGCCTTGGGCCAATCACCGGCCCGTTCGACGTCCGCGGCGGGAGCCGCGACCGTCGGCTTGGCGTCGACCCCGGCCTCCTTGCGCTGCTCGGGGGTGATCGGCGCCGGGGCGTCGGTGAGCGGGTCGTAACCGCCGCCGGACTTGGGGAACGCGATCACGTCCCGGATCGAGTCGTACCCGCCCAGCAGCATCACGATCCGGTCCCACCCGAAGGCGATCCCTCCATGCGGGGGCGCCCCGAAGGCGAAAGCGTCGAGCAGGAAGCCGAACTTCTCCCGCGCCTCACTCTCGCTCAGGCCCATCACCGCGAACACCCGCTCCTGGATGTCGCGGCGGTGGATACGGATCGACCCCCCGCCGATCTCGTTGCCGTTGAGCACCATGTCGTAGGCGTAGGCCAGGGCGGGGCCGGGGTCGGTGTCGAAGGTGTCGAGGAACTCGGCCTTGGGTGAGGTGAAGGCATGGTGTACGGCGGTCCAGGCGCCAGCCCCGACGGCTACGTCACCAGCGGCGACCGCCTCGGAAGCGGGCTCGAACAGCGGGGCGTCCTTCACCCACAGGAATTCCCAGGCGTTCTCCTCGATCAGCCCGCAGCGTCGGCCGATCTCTAGCCTGGCCGCGCCGAGCAGCGCACGCGACGCCTTGGCCGGACCCGCGGAGAAGAAGATGCAGTCCCCCGGGGAGGCGCCGACATGCGCAGCCAACCCCGCCTTCTCCGATTCTGACAAGTTCTTGGCCACCGGGCCGCCCAGTGAGCCGTCCTCGGCCACCAGCACGTACGCCAGTCCCTTGGCGCCCCGCTGCTTGGCCCAGTCCTGCCAGGCGTCCAGCTGCTTGCGGGGTTGCCCCGCTCCGCCGGGCATGACGACGGCACCGACGTATGCCGCGTTCGCGGGCTGGAACAGCTTGAACGGCGTGTCCTGGAAGAACTGCGAGCACTCGACCAATTCGTTGCCGAAGCGCAGGTCCGGCTTGTCGGTGCCGAACCGGGTCATCGCCTCCGTGTAGGTCATCCGGCGCAGCGGCGTGGTGAGCTGCACCCCGATCAGTTCCCAGATTCGGGCCACGATGGCTTCTCCGAGCTCCATCACGTCGTCCTCGGTGACGAAGCTCATCTCGATGTCGAGCTGGGTGAACTCCGGCTGACGGTCGGCGCGGAAGTCCTCATCGCGGTAGCACCGGGCGATCTGGTAGTAGCGCTCCATCCCGGCCACCATGAGCAGTTGCTTGAACAGCTGGGGGCTCTGGGGCAGCGCGTACCAGGAACCGGGGGCCAGACGCGCGGGCACCAGGAAGTCGCGGGCGCCCTCGGGGGTCGACCGGGTCAGGGTTGGCGTCTCGATCTCGACGAAGTCCCGCTCGCCGAGCACCGCGCGGGCCGCGGCGTTCACCGCCGAGCGCAGCCGCAGCGCGTGACCGGACGACCGCGGGCCCGGGCGACGCAGGTCGAGGTAGCGATACTTCAGCCGCGCCTCTTCGCCGACGCTGATCCGTTCGTCGATCTGGAACGGGAGGGGCTGGGCGGCCGAGAGCACCTCGATGGCGTCCGCCAGCACCTCGATGTCGCCGGTGGGCAGGTCGGGGTTGGCATTGCCGTCGGGGCGTTCCCGGACGGCGCCGCTGACCTGCACGCAGTATTCGTTGCGCAGCTCGTGGGCGCCACCCTCCTCCAGCACCTCATCGCGCGCCACCACCTGGACGACGCCGCTGGCGTCCCGCAGGTCCAGGAAGGCGACCCCACCGTGATCGCGGCGCCGAGCAACCCAGCCGGTGAGGGTGACTGCGGTGCCGATGTCACGGCTGCGCAGTGTTCCGGCGGTGTGAGTTCTCAGCACAATGCGTCCTTTGTCTCGTGGCATGTCCGCCGAAGCGGCCGACCCGATTCTACGGGCGGTCGGCGTCGCCGTACTCGACCCGACCCAGCAGCCAATCGTCCAGGCGGGCGAACGCCCGGCCGCGCACCGGCGGGGCGGACAGGAAGACGTCGTGGAGCGCCCCGGCGACCATGACCGTCGTGACGTCCGAACCGAGCGCGGGCGCCCACTGCATCATCTGCTGCACGTCCAGCACGGTGTCGGTGTTCATCGCCTCCGGCACCCACTTGGTCAGCCCAAGCCGGCTGGCGTCGGAGTGCAGCATCAGGATGGGCAGGCTCAGCCGCAGCCCCCGGTGCACCCTGGCCTGAGCCTTGCGGATGGCCGCCAACCACCCCATGTGCACCGGTGCGCCCTTCACGGGTTTCCACGCCAGGTTGTAGTTCCATTCGCCGCGATAGTCGACGTGCAACGACTCACCGTAGGCGGGGCTGACGGTGTGCGGCAGCACCACCTGGGGCAGCCCGCGTCCGGCCCCCCGGATCAGCCAGGTCCCCGCTGTCCGCATCAGCCACCGTTCCTGTAGCTCCAACCACGGGCTGTTCAGGATGAGCGCCTGGGGGCGTACGGCGTCGCGCCGGTCGGCCAGCCACAGCGGCGCCAGCAGCCCGCCCGTGGAATGGCCCATCACCACGAGGCCATCGTGACCGTCGCCGCGGATCAGCGCGACGGCGGCGTCCAACTCCTCGTAGTACTCCCGAAGATCGAGGGTGTAGTACGGCATCGCCTCCGGGCGGATCGATCGGCCATAGTGCCGCAGGTCCAGGGCATAGAAGTCATATCCCAGGGCGGCGAAGTGCTCGGCGAGGTGGGTCTGGAAGAAGTAGTCGATCCAGCCGTGCAGGTACAGGACGGCGCCGCGGGTGTTGGTGGCCGCGCGGTGTCGGACCAGCGTGGCGCTGAGGTTTCCCGACAGCGGGATCTCCCGCGCGGTGTACCCCGGTCCGAGGTGGTCCTCGATGTCCAACATGTCAGCCATGACGTCTCCCTCGGGGCCTGGTGGCGGGCGGCGCGGTCAGGTTACACCGCATCCTGTCCGGCCCCGTCGAGGATCGGGTCCGGTGGTCAGTGCCGGTCAGTGCCGGTCAGGTGCCGGTCAGGTGCCGGTCGGGTGCCGGTACGACGGGTGCTGCGGCCAGGGTGCGTCGTGACTACGCAAGGTCTGCCAACCGCGGGCCCGCCCGGCGTGCGCGGCCAGGATGCCCATGATCGCGGAGGCGTTGTTGAGTCGGCCGGTGAGGGCGGCGGTGTGCGCCTCGTCGAGGTCGACCCACCCCCCTGCCATGCCCAGTTCCTCGCCGGTGCGGGCGTGACGCTGTTCGGCGGGTACGTCGGCCAGCTCCCGGGCCACGAAGATCCGGATCGCCTCGCTCATGGCGCCCGGTGAGGGGTAGAAGTCGAGCAGCACGTCCCAACGGCCGGCGACCAGGTCGGCCTCTTCGGCGAGTTCTCTGGCGGCGGCCTGCCACGGCGGCTCGCTCTGGACGTCCAACAGCCCGGCCGGCAGTTCCCACTCCAGCGTGGTCACCGGGTGGCGGTACTGCTTGACCAGGAACACCTGGTCACGCGGTCGGTCGGCGGACGACGCGGGGTCCGGACGCAGGGCCACGACGACCACGGCGCCGGGGTGCCCGATGTACTCCCGGCGGACCACACCGGCGGCGCCGAGCTCGACATCATCGCGGTGCACATCCCAGATCAACCCGTGGTAGCGGATCTCACGCCCCTGGACGGGCTTGGACCCGACCTCGTCGGCGAGCTCACTCGCCGTCAGGACCGGGGCGGACAGACTCATGCGACGCCGGCCTCAGCCCCGGCCTCAGCCCCGGCCTCAGCCCCGGCGTCGGCGGTGGGGGGGGCCTGTCGCGCCGCCTGCTGGTGCCGGAGCGCGGCGCCGATCAGCCCGGCGAACAGGGGGTGCGCGCGGTCCGGCCGCGAACGGAACTCCGGGTGCGCCTGAGTGGCCACGTAGTACGGATGCACCGTCGCCGGTAGCTCGCAGAATTCCACCAGCGTCCCGTCGGGCGAGGTGCCGCTGAACACCAGGCCGGCTTCCTCCAGGGGACCGCGGTAGGCGTTGTTGACCTCGTACCGGTGGCGGTGGCGTTCCTCGACCCGTTGCGTGCCGTACGCCGTGGCCACGACCGAATCCTTGGTCAATGTGGCCGGGTAGGCACCCAAGCGCATGGTGCCGCCGAGGTCCCCGCCGCCGTCCACGATGTCCCGCTGTTCGGCCATCGTCGCCACCACCGGGTGCGGGGTGGCGGGGTCGAACTCCGAGGAGGACGCGCCGGCGATCCCGGCGACCTCCCGCGCGTACTCGATGACCATGCACTGCAACCCCAGGCAAATCCCGAGGGTGGGTACGCCGTGGGTGCGGGCCCAGGTCAGGGCACCCAGTTTGCCTTCGATGCCGCGGATGCCGAATCCTCCCGGGACCAGCACGCCGTCGACCCCGGACAGCGACCGCCGGGCGCCCTCGGGGGTGGCGCACTCATCCGAGGCCACCCATCGGATGAGTATCCGCGCGTCGTGGTGGAACCCGGCAGCCCGCAGCGCCTCGGTCACCGACAGGTACGCGTCCGGCAGATCGACGTACTTGCCGACCACGGCGATCTCCACCTGGTGCGCGGGCTGATGGATCCGGCGCAGCAGCCGGTCCCACTCGGTCCACTCGACGTCGCGGAACGGCAGGGCCAGTCGACGTACGACGAATGCGTCCAGGCCCTCCGCGTGGATGACCTTGGGAATGTCATAAATGCTCGGTGCATCGACACAAGCGACGGTGCCGTCTTCCTCCACGTCGCAGGCCAGGGCGATCTTGCGCTTGAGCGCGTCGGGGATGGGACGGTCGGCTCGGAGCACGATCGCGTCGGGTTGCAGGCCCAGCTGCCGCAGCGCCGCGACCGAGTGCTGGGTGGGCTTGGTCTTCAGTTCACCGCTGGGGGCCAGGTAGGGCACCAGCGAGACGTGCAGGAAGAAGCAGTTGTCCCGGCCCAGGTCATGGCGGACCTGACGGGCGGCCTCCAGGAACGGCAGCGACTCGATGTCACCGACGGTTCCCCCGATCTCGGTGATGATGACCTGGGGGGCGGGGCTGGCCTGGGCCTGCTCCCGCATCCGTTCCTTGATCTCGTTCGTGATGTGCGGGATGACCTGCACCGTGTCGCCCAGGTACTCCCCGCGGCGTTCCTTGGCGATCACCTGGCTGTAGATCTGCCCGGTGGTGACATTGGCCTGCGCCGACAACGGCACGTCGAGGAAGCGCTCGTAGTGGCCGATGTCCAGGTCGGTTTCGGCGCCGTCGTCGGTGACGAAGACCTCGCCGTGCTGGAAGGGGTTCATCGTGCCGGGGTCGACGTTGATGTAGGGATCGAGCTTCTGCATGGTCACGCGCAGCCCCCGCGCGCGGAGCAGGAAGCCCAGACTGGAGGCGGTCAGGCCTTTGCCGAGTGAGGAGGCCACGCCGCCGGTCACGAAGATGTGCTTGGTACCCACCACGGGCTTTAACTCTACGTCATGCCCACCGGGCCTCGGTGACCGCCCCGCGTGTCCGCGAAGGCCGACGCGAGCAGTTCGCGGGCGTGTTCGATCGCGACGTCGCTGTCGGCGGACCCGGCCATCATCCGCGCCAGTTCACGCAGGCGACCGTCGTCGTCGAGGACGACCACGTCGCTCGTGGTCACCTCGGCCCCGTCGCGGGAGGACTTGTGAATGGTGATGTGCCGGTCGGCGTACGCCGCCACCTGCGCCAGGTGCGTCACCACGATCACCTGGGTGTGTTGGGCCAAGGCCGCCAGCCGGGCGCCGATGGCCAGAGCCGCGGCGCCCCCCACTCCCGCGTCGACCTCGTCGAACACCAAGGTGGTCAGCCCGCCCTCCTCGTCCCCGGCCTGCTCGTCCCCGGCCTGCTCGTCCCCGGCCGGCCCGGGGTCGGCGGTCCGGGCCCCATGGGTGGTGCGCCGCTGGTGGGTCACCACTTCGATGGCGAGCATCACTCTGGACAGTTCGCCACCGGAGGCCGCCTTGGCCACGGTCCGCGGCGGGGTGCCGGGGTTGGCGGCGAGGCGGATCTCCACCTCGTCGCCGCCGTGCGGACCCAACGCGCCGGCGGCGCTGACATCGACCTCGACCACGGCGTGCGGCATGGCCAGCTGCTCGAGTTCGACGCTGATCGCCGTCTCCAGGACCAGGGCCTCGCGGCGCCGGTGCTCGGTGAGCGCTGCCGCGGCGCGCTGGAGTTCCCCGGTGACGGTGTCCAGGCTCTCGCGCGTCTGGGTGAGCCGATCGGTGAGCGAGTCCAACTGAGCCACCCGCAGGGCAGCCTGCTCGGCCCACGCCAGCGCCTCATCCACGGTTCCGCCGTAACCCCGGGTGAGCCGGGTCAGGTCGGCCCGGCGCTGCTGGACCCAGGCCAGCCGGTTCGGGTCACCCTCGAGTCCGTCGAGGTAGCCGGCCAGTTCCGCGCCGACGTCCGCACTCAGGTAGGTCAGCTCGGCAACCCGGTCTGCCAGGGCCGCCAGGTGTTCGTCGTGAGCCGCGGCCTGGGCCAAGGCGGCGCGTGCCTGGGCCAGGAGATCGGCGGCTCCCGGGCCGTCCTGCCCGGATCCATTCACTCCGCCGAACCCGCCGAACCCTTCGAACCCGCCGACCCCGTCGGCCGAGGTACCCCCCGCGAGCAGGGCGTGTGCCCGCAGCGCCGCCGCGCGCAGCGCGTCGGCGTGGGCCAGCCGTTCCTCCTCAGCGGCCAGCCTGCGGTCCTCCCCCGGCGTCGGGTTGAGTTCCTCGATCGCTGCCAGCTGCGTCTGCAGCACGGTGGCCTGGACCAACCGATCCCGGTTGAGCTCTTCCAGCTCGGCGAGCTCGGCGCGCAGCCGGGACACCTCGTCGTAGCGGCGCCGGTAGGCGTCCAGGGCAGCGCCCAGGGCCGGGCCGCCGTACCCGTCGAGCAGGCTGCGGTGCTGGTCGGGACGGCGCAGCCGCCACTGGTCGGCCTGACCGTGGACCGCCACCAGCCGGTGGCCGAGGGCGGCCAGCACCGCGATCGGCGCCTGACGGCCCCCGACGTACGCTTTGGATCGGCCGTCGGCTCCCACGGTTCGCACGAGCACGACGCTGCCGTCCTCGGACTCACCACCGGCGTCGGCCACCCGGGCCAGCGCCGGATGACCCTGCGGTACGTCGACACAGCCCTCCACCACGACCGCCCGGGCCCCGGTCCGCACCAGTGAGCTGTCTCCCCGCGCCCCCAGCAGCAGACCCAGCCCGCTGACCACCATCGTCTTGCCGGCGCCGGTCTCCCCGGTCAGCACGTTGAGCCCGTCGGCGAGTTCGACGAACGCGTCCTCGATCACCCCGAGCCGTTGGATCCGCAGGTCACGTAGCCCCCCGCGGCGCTCCACCGGGTCCGGCGTCGGGCCGCTCACCCCAGCATCCGGCGGTGGGCGGCCCCCCGCCATCCCTCGACGGGCAAGTGGAACTTCTCGACGATGCGATCGGTGAACGGCTCGGTCGTCAACCGCACGAGGCGCACCGGGATCTGGCTGCGGACCACCTCCACCCTCGCGCCGTCGGGCAGTTCGACGGGTCGGGCACCGTCGCACCACATCACGCCGCGGCCCTGGGCTCCCGGGACGAGTTCGACCGCCACGTGGGAGTCCTTGCCGACCACGACCGGGCGGGCGAACAGCGCGTGAGCCGAGATCGGCACGATGAGCAGCGCCTGCACGTCCGGCCACATCACCGGCCCGCCCGCGGAGAAGGCGTACGCCGTTGACCCGGTCGGGGTGGCCACGATCAGCCCGTCGCATCCCCAGGTGGACAGGGGGCGGCCCTCGATCTCCAGGTTCAGCTCGATCATCCGCTCGCGGGCGGCCTTCTCCACGGTCACTTCGTTGAGCGCCCAACTGCGGGCCAGGTCGCGGTCACCGAGCCGGGCCACGACGTCCAGGGTCATCCGGTCCTCGACCAGGTAGTCGGCAGCCACGACGCGTTCGACGGTGCCCGGCAGGTCGGCGCGGTCCGCTTCGGCGAGGAAGCCAACGTGGCCGAAATTGACTCCCAGGAGGGGCACGCCGCACCCTCGGGAGAGTTCGGCGCCGCGCAGGATCGTGCCGTCGCCCCCAGGACGAAGACCAGCTCGCAGCCGCGGGCCGGGTGGTCTCCTTCGGCGGGGACGATCGCCGCCCCCAGGTCGGCGTAGTGCGCGACCTGGTCGGGCGGTACGGCGACCTGGATGCCGGCGCGGGCCAGCATGTGGGCCACCTCGCGGGTGTGTTCCTGCAGGTCGGTGCGGCTGCTGTGCGCCAGCAGCAGGACGCGCCGGTCGGCGCCTGTCACGGCTCGCGAACCGGTTTGTCCCCCACGACCACTGCCCACACCGCAGATCGTACGGCGTCTCTCGAGAGCCGCGTCGACGCAGGGTCGCACAGCCACACCAAGAACTCCCGGTTCCCGGAGCCGCCGGGCAGCGGGCTGGCGGCCAGTCCCGCCAGGCCCCAGCCGGTGGCCTGGGCCTGATCGACCACCTGGTGGACGGCCCCGGCACGATCCTGCGGGGAGCGCACGACCCCGGATCGGGGCAACCGTTCTCGGCCGACCTCGAATTGCGGCTTCACCAGGAATATCGCCTGGCCGACGGGGCGGCATACCTGACGCAATGGGCCCAGGACCACGGACAGGGAGATGAAGCTGAGGTCGGCGACGACGACGTCGTAGGCCGCCGCGTCGGCGGCGCCAAGATTGCGCACGTTGGTGCCGGAGCGTTCGCGGACCCGGGGGTCGGCCCGCAGCCGGGCATCGAGCTGAGCGTGCCCCACGTCCACCGCGTCGACCTGCGCGGCTCCCCACTGCAGAAGCGCCTGAGTAAACCCGCCGGTGGACGCGCCAGCATCAAGACAGTGCGCGCCTGCGACGGCCGAGGCGAACTCCGGCCAGGTGTGCAGGGCATGCGCCAGTTTCCGATATCCGCGGCCCACCTCGTGGAAGGAGTCACCCGGGTCGGCCGGCTCCGCGGTGTTGGGTCGGGGCAATGCCGCGTGGGGCTGCAGGCGCAGCGATTGCTCGGGGGTGACGAGGCCGGCGACGCGGCGAGCGGCCACCCCGTCCACCTGGACGGCGCCGGCCTCGATGAGTTCACGCGCCTGCCCGCGCGAGCGGGCCAGGCCGCGGTCGACCAGGGCTCGGTCCAGGCGCACGCGCCGTACGCCGTCAGCCGCCATCCCGGCCACTGTCGCTCAACCGTTCGGTGAGCACCTGGGCGAGCCGTTCCCCCGCCACGATGCGCCCGTCGAGATCCTCGGGCGGGAGCTCCTGCAGTCTCCGCAGGGCCTCCTGCATAACGTCGCCATCCAGCGGCGACGACGGAATCGCGTCATTCATCGCGGGTCTCCCGGAGCGAGCCAGTCGCTGATCCGGCGCCAGGTCTCGTCGTCGATGCCCAGGGTCGTGGCCGGCGCCCGGTCGCGGGCGTCGCGCGCGGCCCACACCAGCGCCACGAGGGCCCGCAGGCGGGTTTCGGGGCATCCGGAGTCACCGAGGACCACCTGGCCGTCGCGCAGGGACACCGTCGCCTCGCCGCATCGCCCGGTCCACCGGTGGCCGTCGCTGTCGCTGTCGACGATCGGGTCGGTGTACGGCGCGTGCAGGGCCCGCAGGTCGACCGCGAGGTAGCGGGGGCGGGATTCGTCGTCGGCGGCGCAGACCGCCTCGACCTGGTGGACGCCGGTGGTGACGAGCAGACTGGGCATCCCCGCCCGGTTGGCGCCGATGATGTCGGTGTCGAGGCGATCGCCGATCGCCAGGATCTGGTCGTTGCGGCAGCCCAGCCGCCGCGCGCACAGCTCGTACAGCGGGGTCTCGGGTTTGCCCACCGCCACCGGGTCAACCGACACCGCCGCCCGCACGGCCTGGACGAGGGAGCCGTTGCCGGGGGCGATGCCGTCACTGGTGGGGATCGTGGCGTCCAGGTTCGTGGCCACCCACTGCGCACCGGCCTGGATCGCGAAGGCCGCGACGGCCAGGTCGCGCCAGGACACCTCCGGTCCGTACCCCTGGAGGACGGCCAGCGGCTTCTCGCCCGCCGACCGATCGGCGTCGCTTGCCCTCACCGGGCGCAGGCCAACTTCCGACAGAGCGGTCGACACCCCCGGTCCGCCAACGGCCAGGACCGTGGCGTCCGCGGGCAGGCTGTCCGCGAGGTACGCCGCCCCGGCCATCGAGCTGTTGACGACACTGTCGGTCGGCGCGTCGAGCCCGAGCTCCCGCAACTGTGCGGCCACCACGGCCGGCTCGCGGCCCGCGTTGTTGGTGGCGTAGGCGATCGACACGCCGTCGCCGCGTGCGGTCTCGAGCGCCTCCACGGCGTACGGGATGGGTTCGTGCGATCGGTACACGACGCCGTCCAGATCGCACACGATGCCGCGGAAGCTGGAGACGAGGGCCTGCGTCACGCGGGACTCACCTCCTCGCCGTTCTGGCCGTTCTGGCCGTTCTGGCCGTTCTGGCCGTTCTGGCCGTTCTCGAACTTCTCCGCGCTGTCGGGCCCCTCGGCTTCCTCGGACCCCTCGAGCAGATCTACCAGGACGACACCGTCGATCTCGTCGAGTCGTTCGGCGGCATCGGTTGTCAGATCCGGATCGGCGGACACCGCATGGGAGAACCACTCCCTGGCGCCTTCCCGTTCCCCGGTGGCCAGCAACGCCTCGGCATAGGCGTAGTACAACCTGGCCGACCAGGGCTGGGTGCCACCGGGCACGAGCTGTGGAATCTGGAGAGCCACCACGGCTGCACCCGGCTGACCCATGTCGCGACGGATCCCCGACACGACCACCCGGAGCTCGACCTGCTCAGCGACGCTGAGGGTTCGGACCTCTGGAGATCCGGCCAGTTCGATGGCCCGTTCGGGTCGCCCGAGCGCACGCTCGACATCGACCATGAGCGGCAGCAGATGGTGGCTGCCGGACAACCGGCGCGCTGTCCGGAATTCACTCAGCGCGGTCGTCCAGTCACCCTCGCGGTAGGCCACCAACCCGCGGGCTTCGCGGACTGCGGCCACCCGACCGGCCCGCCGTACCGCTGCCTCGGCGTGGGCCTTCGCGATCGTCAGGTCCGCGTCCATCGTCTGTCCCACCATCACCAGGTGACGCCCGACGAAACCCGCATCATTCTTGCTCAGGGTCCGCAGTTCCCGGCGGACCGCCGCATCCAGCTCAGCGCCCGTGACTGACTCGGGCACCTCAGGATCGACAGGCCGCGGAGCCCTCGACGACCACCGTTCACGCTGGTCAGGGCGACTATCACCTGATGTGCCGGTGCGCCCACGCTCGCCGCCCGAGTCCTCGAACCGTCCGGTGCGCCCCCGGCTGTCGTCGGCACGCCGGTGTGGCCGGGCTCCGGGTGGGCCGGCATTTCGAGGCCCGCTGCGTCCGGTTGGAGGCGCTCCCTGTCGCCGGGGTGCGCTCCCCTCCCGGTCCGTGCGCGCGGGACGTTCGCCCCGGTCGGGTCGTGGGTCTCGCTGCGGCCCGCCATCTCCACGGCGCTCGGTGCGCGGACCGCCACCCTCGGGGCGTCCACCCCTACGTTGATCCGGTCCTTCTCGCCACGCACTCCGGGGACCAGCGGACGAACCGGGCTCACCCGGGGTAGCGGCACGCCCGCGTGGCTCCCGTTTCGGACGTATACCCCGATCGTTCGGCCGCCTCGGTCCACCGTCGCGGTCACGCGCGTCGCTTCTCCCCCCTGCGCCGCGTCCCGCCCGCGGTGGGAGCGACGAACCGGGGGGGCGCTCTGTTGTCACCTCGGCACCGGCCGAAGCAGTGCTGTCCGCATCCGCGCCTTCGACGGGCGTGGCGCTCGAATCCTGCCGGCCGCCAGCCCGCGACCATCGTGAACTCGGTACGTCGTTCACCGCGGACTCCCTTCA
This sequence comes from Austwickia sp., assembly GCA_016711265.1. Classification (GTDB taxonomy): domain Bacteria; phylum Actinomycetota; class Actinomycetes; order Actinomycetales; family Dermatophilaceae; genus JADJTI01. The sequence continues at coordinate 861,708 of JADJTI010000001.1, forward strand.
CGCACAGTCATGAGACATCAATGAGACACCCGGCATCGGGCTCACGTTGATCCTGCCACTTCGGCAGTACCGTGCCACCCCAAGCTCTCGCACGCTCATCGGCGAATCCGTCGACCCCACCGGTACGGGCATGGCAAGTCAGTGATCCGCACGCGTGGCGTGGCTCCGCTACCCCGCCAAAGGTGCCCAGACACAAAACAGTGATGGCCTTGTGCGCGGTACTGCGCACAAGGCCATCACCCAAAAGATTGTCCGGCGGCGTCCTACTCTCCCACACCGTCACCAGTGCAGTACCATCGGCGCTGAAGGGCTTAGCTTCCGGGTTCGGAATGGGACCGGGCGTTTCCCCAACGCTATAACCGCCGTAACACTCTCAGAACACACCACACACTCACACGGGGTGGTCAATGTTCTGGGAACCAGATAGTGGACGCGCGCACCCAAAAAGTCAGGATGCGATGTAGGTAAGTTATCGGCTTATTAGTACCAGTCAGCTCCACACATTACTGCACTTCCACATCTGGCCTATCAACCCAGTCGTCTACTGGGAGCCTCTCGGGCAAAGCCCTTGGAAACCTCATCTTGAAGCGTGCTTCCCGCTTAGATGCTTTCAGCGGTTATCACGTCCGAACGTAGCTAATCAGCCATGCTCCTGGCGGAACAACTGACACACCAGTGGTTCGTCCATCCCGGTCCTCTCGTACTAGGGACAGCTCTCCTCAAGTTTCCTACGCGCGCAGCGGATAGGGACCGAACTGTCTCACGACGTTCTAAACCCAGCTCGCGTACCGCTTTAATGGGCGAACAGCCCAACCCTTGGGACCTACTCCAGCCCCAGGATGCGACGAGCCGACATCGAGGTGCCAAACCATGCCGTCGATATGGACTCTTGGGCAAGATCAGCCTGTTATCCCCGGGGTACCTTTTATCCGTTGAGCGACCGCGTTTCCACAAACCACGGCCGGATCACTAGTCCCGACTTTCGTCCCTGCTCGACATGTCTGTCTCACAGTCAAGCTCCCTTGTGCACTTACACTCAACACCTGATTGCCAACCAGGCTGAGGGAACCTTTGGGCGCCTCCGTTACCTTTTAGGAGGCAACCGCCCCAGTTAAACTACCCACCAGGCACTGTCCCTGATCCGGATCACGGACCGAAGTTAGACATCCAGTACAACCAGAGTGGTATTTCAACGTTGACTCCACCGACACTGGCGTGCCAGCTTCACAGTCTCCCACCTATCCTACACAAGCCGTACCGAACACCAATACCAAGCTATAGTAAAGGTCCCGGGGTCTTTCCGTCCTGCTGCGCGTAACGAGCATCTTTACTCGTAATGCAATTTCGCCGAGTTCGTGGTTGAGACAGTGGAGAAGTCGTTACGCCATTCGTGCAGGTCGGAACTTACCCGACAAGGAATTTCGCTACCTTAGGATGGTTATAGTTACCACCGCCGTTTACTGGCGCTTAAGTTCTCAGCTTCGCCCCACGAATGGAGCTAACCGGTCCCCTTAACGTTCCAGCACCGGGCAGGCGTCAGTCCGTATACATCGAATTGCTTCTTCGCACGGACCTGTGTTTTTAGTAAACAGTCGCTTCTCCCTGGTCTCTGCGACCCATCACCCTAACCCGCAAGGGGTTTCAAGATCAGGGCCCCCCTTCTCCCGAAGTTACGGGGGCATTTTGCCGAATTCCTTAACCACGATTCACTCGATCGCCTCGGTATTCTCTACCTAACCACCTGAGTCGGTTTAGGGTACGGGCGGCTCAAACCTCGCTAGAAGTTTTTCTTGGCAGCATAGGATCACCCTACTTCCCCCAACGGGGTCACCATCACATCTGAGGCTCACAAGACCCGGATTTACCTAGGCCTCACCCTGCATGCTTGGACGTGGACAACCATCGCCACGCGGAGGCTACCTTCCTGCGTCACTCCATCGCTTACCTACTACCAGATCAGGTCACCCGCTCCACCAGCCGCCACCCACCCGAAAGCGGGCGTACACGACTAGCTTCAGGAGCTTAGCATCACTGGATTCGATATGGGCGGTTCTTTGCCGGTACGGGAATATCAACCCGTTGTCCATCGACTACGCCTGTCGGCCTCGCCTTAGGTCCCGACTCACCCAGGGCAGATTAACCTGACCCTGGAACCCTTGGTTAATCGGCGGCAGAGTTTCTCACTCTGCTTTCGCTACTCATGCCTGCATTCTCACTCGCGTGGCGTCCACGACTGAATCACTTCGCCGCTTCACCCGCCACACGACGCTCCCCTACCCATCAACACCCCTGAACCCCAAAGGGCTAGAGAAAAATGTCAATGCCACAGCTTCGGTGGTGTGCTTGAGCCCCGCTACATTGTCGGCGCGGAATCACTTGACCAGTGAGCTATTACGCACTCTTTCAAGGGTGGCTGCTTCTAAGCCAACCTCCTGGTTGTCACAGCAACTCCACATCCTTTCCCACTTAGCACACGCTCAGGGACCTTAGCTGGTGATCTGGGCTGTTTCCCTCTCGACTACGAAGCTTATCCCCCGCAGTCTCACTGCCACGCTTCACTTACCGGCATTCGGAGTTTGGCTGACGTCAGTAACCCGGTAAGGCCCATCGGCCATCCAGTAGCTCTACCTCCGGCAAGAAACACGCAACGCTGCACCTAAATGCATTTCGGGGAGAACCAGCTATCACGGAGTTTGATTGGCCTTTCACCCCTACCCACAACTCATCCCCTCAGTTTTCAACCTAAGTGGGTTCGGTCCTCCACACGGTCTTACCCGCGCTTCAACCTGGCCATGGGTAGATCACTCCGCTTCGGGTCTAGACCCAGCGACTCAAACGCCCTATTCGGACTCGCTTTCGCTACGGCTCCCCCACACGGGTTAACCTCGCCACTGAGCACTAACTCGCAGGCTCATTCTTCAAAAGGCACGCCGTCACCCCACACAGAGGCTCCGACGGATTGTAGGCACACGGTTTCAGGTACTATTTCACTCCCCTCCCGGGGTACTTTTCACCTTTCCCTCACGGTACTCGTCCGCTATCGGTCATCAGGGAATATTTAGGCTTAGCGGGTGGTCCCGCCAGATTCACACGGGATTTCTCGGGCCCCGTGCTACTCGGGAAGTCATACAGGAGTCCATGCCATTTCGCCTACGGGGTACCACCCACTCTGCCCGACCCTTCAAGATCGTTCGGCTATGACACGAATTTCTCACTCCCCCACCAGGTGGTAGCCCAGTGACGACAACCCCCACAACCCCGAACGTGCAACGCCTACCAACTATCACACACGCCCGGTTTAGCCTGATCCGCTTTCGCTCGCCACTACTCACGGAATCGCGGTTGCTTTCTCTTCCTGTGGGTACTGAGATGTTTCACTTCCCCACGTTCCCTCCACACACCCTATATATTCAGGTGCAGGTGACTGGACTTGCCTCCAGCCGGGTTACCCCATTCGGAAATCCTCGGATCACAGCACGGTTACCAACTCCCCGAGGCTTATCGCAGATTCCCACGTCCTTCATCGGCTCCTGGTGCCAAGGCATCCACCGTATGCCCTTAAAAACTTACACAACTTACACAAAGACAAAGATGCTCGCGTCCACTATCCAGTTCTCAAAACACCACCAGCCCACCCACCACCAAGACCCACACCCCCACCCACACGGCAGGAACCCAGTACCCCAGCAGCACAGACAAGCCACACACAAGACACACACCCACACACAGCAGGCCATGCCTCAGAACCCAACAACGCGCCAAACACCACCACCACCAGCATCAGCACCCAACCCCACCAACCACCACCACCCACCCCCACAACAGGAGACAGACAACAGCAACCAGCAGAACGTACTCACCAACACCAGCACCAGCAGCGCCAACTAATCGATGTTCCACCCACAGCACACCCACCCACACAACGCAGGCAGGCACATGCTCCTTAGAAAGGAGGTGATCCAGCCGCACCTTCCGGTACGGCTACCTTGTTACGACTTAGTCCCAATCGCCAGTCCCACCTTAGACGGCTCCCCCCCACAAGGGGTTAGGCCACCGGCTTCGGGTGTTACCAACTTTCGTGACTTGACGGGCGGTGTGTACAAGGCCCGGGAACGTATTCACCGCAGCGTTGCTGATCTGCGATTACTAGCGACTCCGACTTCATGGGGTCGAGTTGCAGACCCCAATCCGAACTGAGACCAGTTTTTTGGGATTCGCTCCACCTTACGGCATCGCAGCCCTTTGTACTGGCCATTGTAGCATGCGTGAAGCCCAAGACATAAGGGGCATGATGATTTGACCTCATCCCCACCTTCCTCCGAGTTGACCCCGGCAGTCTCCCATGAGTCCCCACCATCACGTGCTGGCAACATGGAACGAGGGTTGCGCTCGTTGCGGGACTTAACCCAACATCTCACGACACGAGCTGACGACAACCATGCACCACCTGTACACCGACCTTACAGGGGCACACATCTCTGCATGCTTCCGGTGTATGTCAAGCCTTGGTAAGGTTCTTCGCGTTGCATCGAATTAATCCGCATGCTCCGCCGCTTGTGCGGGCCCCCGTCAATTCCTTTGAGTTTTAGCCTTGCGGCCGTACTCCCCAGGCGGGGCGCTTAATGCGTTAGCTGCGGCGCAGAACTCGTGGAATGAGCCCCACACCTAGCGCCCAACGTTTACGGCATGGACTACCAGGGTATCTAATCCTGTTCGCTCCCCATGCTTTCGCTCCTCAGCGTCAGTAATGGCCCAGTGACCTGCCTTCGCCATCGGTGTTCCTCCTGATATCTGCGCATTTCACCGCTACACCAGGAATTCCAGTCTCCCCTACCACACTCTAGCCTGCCCGTACCCACGGCACGCCCAGGGTTAAGCCCCGAGTTTTCACCGCAGACGCGACAAACCGCCTACAAGCTCTTTACGCCCAATAATTCCGGACAACGCTCGCACCCTACGTATTACCGCGGCTGCTGGCACGTAGTTAGCCGGTGCTTCTTCTCCAGGTACCGTCACCCAAAGGCTTCGTCTGTGATGAAAGAGGTTTACAACCCGAAGGCCGTCATCCCTCACGCGGCGTTGCTGGATCAGGCTTTCGCCCATTGTGCAATATTCCCCACTGCTGCCTCCCGTAGGAGTCTGGGCCGTGTCTCAGTCCCAGTGTGGCCGGACACCCTCTCAGGCCGGCTACCCGTCGTCGCCTTGGTAGGCCATCACCCCACCAACAAGCTGATAGGCCGCGAGCCCATCCCCCACCGAAAAACTTTCCACCACACCCCATGCGAAGCGCAGTCATATCCAGTATTAGCGTCCGTTTCCGAACGTTATCCCAAAGAGGGGGGCAGGTTACTCACGTGTTACTCACCCGTTCGCCACTAATCAACCACCGAAATGGCATCATCGTTCGACTTGCATGTGTTAAGCACGCCGCCAGCGTTCGTCCTGAGCCAGGATCAAACTCTCCATCAACAAACACAACCAACCACCCACACCCAAAAGGCACAAGCAGCCAGCAAGAAAATCCAAACCCGGCAAAAACCAACCAAACACCCCACCCCACAACAGGACAGAGCAATGAATTGACCTCAACCAACAAACAATTGGCATCGATTTTTGGCACGCTGTTGAGTTCTCAAACATCACCTGCACATCGCCGTCCGGACCACGCAAGTGGCCGCCCGTCGAGGCGTGGATTTGGTCAACCTCACCACGCGTGGCGGTTGACCGGCCCTCTACAGTACCAGGTGCATTCGGCTAAGTCCAACTGGACTGGGCACGTTGCCTGGGTGAGGGCTACCCGCGGGACGGGCCTGCCTTGGAGTGCCGCTTCGCGACGCTCCGGTGGTGTCCGTTCCTCCCGTTCGGGTGCTCGCACAACATTAGGTAAGTCGTTCGATAAACACAAACCGGCAGCTCAGGGCGTTGTGGGCCGAGCGAGCAGGCACGCTCGGCCGACGCTCGGCCGGCGGCACACCCCCAGGGGCGCAGACACCCGGCAGGCAGGACAGGTGGCGCGGGACCGGTGGCGCTCAGCGACGGCGTACGACGGCCAGCGACTTGCGCCCGCGCTTGAGCAGGCACACCTCACCGTGCAGGAAGTCGGCATCGCCCAGCACGGCCTCGCCGTCGGCCACCTTGATGTTGTTGACCGAGACCCCACCGTCGGCGATCACCCGTCGGCCGGCATTGCGGGAGTCCACCAGCCCCGCCGCCACCATCGCGTCCACCAGGCCCATTCCCGGTTCACCGGGGGTCCCCGGCAGCTCACGGGTGGCATCCAGCAGGGTCCCTTGGTCCAGCACGCTCAACGATCCGGAGCCGAAGAGGGCGGCCGAGGCGTTGACCACCGCCTCCGTGGCCTGCGCGCCGTGGACCAGGGTCGTCACGTCGGCGGCGAGGGTCCGTTGCGCCGCGCGGCGGAACGGTTCGTCGCGCACCTGGCGGGCCAGGTCCTCGATCTCGTCGGCCCCCCGGTCGGTGAACACCTTGAGCAGCGTCACCACCGAGGCGTCCTCGACGTTGAGCCAGTACTGGTAGAAGGCGTACGGGCTGGTCATGGCCGGATCCAGCCAGACCGCGTTGCCCTCGGACTTGCCGAACTTGCGCCCGGAGGAGTCCGTGATCAGCGGCGTGGTCAGGGCGTGCGCCGACCCTCCGGTGGCCCGGTGGATCAGGTCCGTGCCAGCCGTGATGTTGCCCCACTGGTCCTGGGCACCGGTCTGTAGGGTGCAGCCGTATTCGCGGTACAGGTGCAGGTAGTCCAGGGCTTGGAGGATCTGATAGCTGAATTCGGTGTAGCTGATCCCCTGTTCGGACTCCAGCCTGGCGGCCACGGCGTCCTTGCGGATCATCTGGTTGACCCGGAAGTGCTTGCCGTAGTCCCGCAGGAAGTCGATCGCGCTGATCGGTGCGGTCCAGTCCAGGTTGTTGACGAACACGGGCGGGTTGTCCGGGTCGACATCGAGGATGCGGGCGACCTGGACGGCGATCCGTTCTACGTCGGCGGCGGTCTGCTCCTTGGTCTTCAGGACCCGTTCGCTGGTGGGTCGCGGATCGCCGATGAGGCCCGTCGAGCCCCCGACCAGCCCGATCACCCGGTGCCCCGCGCGCTGCAGGTGCCGCAGCAGAATCAGTTGCACCAGATTCCCGAAGTGCAGGCTGGGCGCGGTGGGGTCGAACCCGCAGTACACCGTGATGGGCCCCGCCTCCAGAGCTGCCCGCAAAGCGGCCTCGTCGGTGGTTTGGGCCACCAACCCGCGCCACACCAACTCCTCGTACACGCCGGTCACGCGCGGTCCTCCCTCGTCCACGAATGGTCGCCGCCCACGGCGCCCGGGGCCAGCGTGCCTCAGGGAGTCCTCGGTCGGCGAACGCGTTTCACCGCCGGCCGGTACGACGACACGCTCGCCTCGTCCGCCAGCCAGAAACGCCACGGATAGCGGATCGCATCGCCACCGGGGCCGGCCACCCCCACCCGCGGGCCGGTGCGGACGGACTCGATCGGCCCTGGCGACACCACCAGACGCAGCGCCGAATCGGCCGCGGTGACATCCAACCCGTTGGCGACGCCGGTCAACCCCAGCGCTTTGGCCAGGTTGGCCGGCCCGCGGGCCAGCAGGCGATCCGGCGTCGGGGCCTTCCCTACCCCCGGAGGGCGGGCGTGAAAGCGCCGGGCCCGGGCGATCGGGTCGCCGTCCACGATCTCCCCGGCGCGCAACAGTACGGCCCGCGCCACCCCCGGCGGGCCGCAGACCAGGTTGGCGCAGTAGTGCATCCCGTAGGTGAAGTAGACGTACACCGACCCTGGGGGCCCGAACATCGTGCTGTTGCGGGGGGTGCGTCCGCGGAAGGCATGCGATCCCGGGTCCTCAGCGCCGTCGTACGCCTCAACCTCGGTGAGCCGCACGGACACCGGACCTGGGTCGAACGTGGCGGTGAGCACCGCGCCGAGCAGGTCGGGAGCCACCTCCAGCACCGGGCGGTCGAAGAACGCGGGGGTGGCGGCCGGGCTCACGCGGGGGGTGTCTCGCCGACGACCCCCGGGAAGCGCCTGGCCCACGAGCGCAGTGATGCCACGGCCTCGGCGATCTCCTGGAGTTGCTCGGCGACCCGCGCCGGGGCGGTGCCGCCCCGGGCGCTGCGGGACGCCAACGATCCGGGCACGGTGAGTACCTCTCGGACATCGGGGGTCAGCAACTCCGACACCTCGGCCAGATCCGCATCGCTGAGTTCCCACAGCTCGCAGCCACGAGCCTCGCAGGCGCGGACGCAGCCGCCAGCCACCTCGTGCGCGACCCGGAACGGCACCCCCGCCCGGACCAGCCATTCGGCGACGTCGGTGGCCAACGAGAATCCCTGCGGGGCCAGCGAGGCCAACCGTTGCTCATCGAAGGTCAGGGTGGCGATCATGCCGGTGAAGGCGGGCAACAGCACCGCCAGGGTGTCCACCCCGTCGAAGACCGGTTCCTTGTCCTCCTGGAGGTCCCGGTTGTACGCCAGCGGCAGCCCTTTGAGGGTCGTCAACAACCCGGCCAGGTCGCCCACCAGGCGGCCAGCCTTGCCGCGCGCCAGCTCGGCGATGTCGGGGTTCTTCTTCTGGGGCATGATGCTCGACCCCGTCGAATAGGCGTCGTCCAGCCGGATGTACCCGAACTCCGCGGTCGCCCACAGCACCACCTCTTCGGCGATCCGCGAGATATCGACGGCAGCCATGGCAGCCACAAAGGCGAACTCGGCCACGAAGTCGCGGGCCGCCGTACCGTCGATCGAGTTCGGCACCGACCCCTGGAACCCCAGTTCGGTGGCCACCGCCACGGGATCGAGCCCCAGCGAACTCCCGGCCAGGGCGCCCGATCCGTACGGCGAGAGGGCGGCCCGGCGGTCCCAGTCGCGCCAGCGCTCCACGTCGCGCAGCAGCGCCCAGGCGTGCGCCAGCAGGTGGTGGGCCAGCAGCACCGGCTGGGCGTGCTGCAGGTGGGTGCGCCCCGGCATGGCGGTGCCCAGGTGCCGACGGGACTGCTCGATTAGGGCCTCCACCAGGTCCAATACCAGGCCAGAGAGCACTCTTGCATTATCCCGAAGGTACATTCGGAAGAGCGTGGCCACCTGGTCGTTGCGGCTGCGCCCAGCCCGCAGCCGGCCCCCGACCTCAGGGCCGATGCGCTCGATGAGACCTCGTTCCAAGGCGCTGTGCACGTCTTCATCGGCCTCGGCAGGCGCGAACGCCCCCGACCGGACGTCGTCGGTCAGCCTGGTCAACCCCTCCAGCAGGACACCGAGGTCATCGGCGGTCAGCAGCCCCGCCTGGTGCAGCACCCGGGCGTGGGCGCGGGATCCGGCCAGGTCGTAGACCGCCAGGCGCCAGTCGAAGTGGGTGCTCTTGGAGAGCGCTGCCAGGGCGTCGGCGGGGCCCGAGCTGAACCGCCCACCCCACAGCTGTCCTCCCTCGGCGCCCTCGCCCCCGGCGTCGGCTCGACTCGCTGCGCTCACTTCCGGCTCCTTCGTCGACGCGTGACCGGGCATGCTTCACCCGGGTTCAGGTATCTCCCGCGGAGGGCTCCCCCGCCGCCAGGGCCAGGAGCCGGTCCGCCACCGCCTCGCCGTCATGGGGTCCGGCGGTGATCACCAGCACAGTGTCATCGCCGGCCAGGGTACCGATGATGTCACCGCCGAACACCGCGGACCGGTCGATGGCCGAGGCCAGGTAGTTGGCCGCTCCCGGCGGCGTCCGCAGCACCACGAGGTTCGCGGACGCCTGCGCGGTGACCAGCAGGTCCTCGCACAGGCGCCGGAGCCGGGCGTCGACCGTGTCGACATGCTCGGCGGGCCGCGGCGTCGGGTCGCCACCCTCGGCCGGTACGGCGTACACCAGGGTGCGTCCGCGGCGTACCTTCACCGCGCCCAACTCCACCAGATCCCGGGACAGCGTCGCCTGGGTGACGGCGTGCCCGTCGGCGGCCAGTTCGGCCAGGAGTTCGCCCTGGGAGCGGATCACCCGGTGAGACAGGATGTCCTTGATCCGCTGGTGACGCGCGGTCCGGGAGTGCGCGACCGTCATCCCCGTCCGGGCCCGCCCGCGCGGGCCCGACCCGCCTGATCAAGGAGGAAGGACAGCAGCGCCTTCTGCACGTGCAGCCGGTTCTCCGCCTCATCCCAGACCACCGATCGAGGACCGTCGATCACCTCGGCGGTGACCTCGTGGCCGCGGTAGGCCGGCAGGCAGTGCAGGAAGATCGCCTCCGGGTCGGCCAGGTCCATCAGCGCCTGGGTGACCTGGTACGGCGCGAACGGCGACTGGTCACCGCGGCGAGTCGCCTTCTCGGCCTCCATGCCCATGGACACCCAGGTGTCGGTGGCCACCGCATCGGCCCCGGCCACGGCGTCCTGCGGGGAATCGGTCACCGTCACCGAACCCCCGTGGGCGCGGGCCAGGGCGTCCGCGTCGGCGAGCACGGCCGCCGACGGCTGGTGGCCCTTCGGCGCCGCGACCCGCACATGCAACCCCGCGACCGCCCCGCCGAGCAGGTACGAATGTGCCATGTTGTTGCCACCATCGCCGAGGTAGGCCAGCGTCCGGCCCGGCAGGTCACCGCGGTGTTCGGCGATGGTCAACAGGTCCGCCAGGATCTGGCACGGATGGAAGTCGTCGGTCAGCGCGTTCACCACGGGCACCCCGGCGGCCTCGGCCATCTCGGTCAGCCGGGACTGCGCGTACGTCCGCCAGACGATGGCGCTGACCTGCCGCCCGAGGATGCGCGCGGTGTCGGCGACCGACTCACGCTCGCCGATCTGGGCCAGGGAGCCATCGACCATCAGCGGGTAGCCGCCGAGCTCGGCAACCCCGGTGGTGAACGAGACCTGGGTGCGCAGCGTCGGCTTGTCGAAGATGACGGCCACCGCCTGCGGCCCGGCCAGGCTCCGGTCGGCGTACCGGTCCATCTTCAGGGCCGCCGCCAGGTCCAGGACGTGCCGCTGTTCGGCGTGGCTGAGGTCGTCGTCCCTGAGAAAGTGACGGATCTGCGTAGGGGTCATGGCTGCAACTCCTCCAGGAGGCCGGGCAGGGCCGCGACGAAACTGTCGGCCTCCTGCGTGGTCAAGATCAGGGGTGGTGCCAGGCGCACGGTGTGCGGGTTCGGGGCGTTCACGATGAACCCGGCGGCCAGCGCCGCGGTGGCCAGTTCGGCGGCGACGGGTCGTCGTAGCGGTATCCCGAGCAGCAGCCCGCGACCACGGATCGGCCCGAGGTCGGGGTGACCCAGGCCGGCGATCGCGGCCTTCAGGTGCTCTCCCAGCACACGGGCTTGTGTCATCAGGTCATCACGTTCGATGACGTTCAGGACGGTCAGGGCGGCGGCACACGCCAGCGGGTTGCCGCCGAACGTCGAGCCGTGCTGGCCGGCGCTCAGCAGCGCGGTCACCGGGGATCCGATGGTCACCAGAGCCCCGATCGGCACCCCTCCGGCCAGGCCTTTGGCCAGCGTGAACGCGTCGGGCAGCACGCCGTCCCGCTGGAAGGCGAACCAGTCGCCGGTGCGCGCGACGCCCGTCTGGACCTCGTCCAGGATCAGCAGGGCGCCGTGCTCCCGGGTCAGGTCGCGGGCCAACCGCAGGTAGCCCGGATCCACCGCAAGCACCCCGGCCTCGCCCTGCACCGGCTCCAAGAACAACGCCGCGATCTGGTGATCGGTGTCGGCGGCGAAGGCCTGTCTGAGGGCCGCCTCGTCGTTGAACGGTAGATGCGCGACCCCCGGGATCAGCGGGGCGAACGGCGCGCGGTAGGCCTCCTTGTGGGTCAGCGCTACCGCGCCCGTGCTCCGGCCATGGAAGGCCCCTTCGACGGCGAGCATCCGGACCCGGTCGGTACGCCGGGTCAGCTTGATCGCCGCTTCCAGCGCCTCGGTGCCGGAGTTGGTGAAGAAGACCGCCGACCCCGGCGGCGCGTCGGCCAGCCGGAGCAGCCGCTCGGCCAGCTCGATCTGCGGCAGGCTGGTGAAGAAGTTCGAGTAGTGCAGCGCCCGGCCGGCCTGGGCGGTGATGGCGGCCACCAGGTCGGGGTGGGCATGCCCCAGGGCGTTCACCGCGATCCCGGCCAGCAGGTCCAGGTAGCGGTTGCCCTCGACGTCCCAGACGTGCGCCCCGGCACCGTGGGAGAGCACTCGCTGAGGGCGACCGAACACCGGGAGCAGCGCCCCGGCGTACCGGTCCAGCCAGGCACTCTCGGTGAGCTGCGCCGTGAACTCGGTCGGCCCGGTCACGATGGCACCTCCTCGGCCGGGTCGGAGTCGGCCTCGGGCAGGATCATGGTCCCGATCCCCTCGCTGGTGAAGACTTCCAGGAGCAGGGAGTGCGCGGTGCGCCCGTCGATCACGTGGGCTGCGGGGACGCCGCCGCGCACCGCCCGGACGCAGGCCTCCAGCTTGGGCACCATCCCGGCATCGACGCTGTGCATCAGCTCCTCGGCGGCGTCGACCGACAGCTGGGACATCAGGGAGTCCCGGTCCGGCCAGTCGGCGTACACCCCTTCGACGTCGGTGAGGACGACCAGTTTGCGGGCCCCGAGCGCGACCGCCAACGCCGAGGCCGCGGTGTCCGCGTTGACGTTGAGGACCTGACCGCCGTACGCCGTCGAGCCGTCGGCCGCGAGTTCGGGTGCGATGGTGGAGACCACGGGGATCCGCCCGGCACCGAGGATGTCCAGCACGGCCGAGGGGTTGACGGTCACCACGTCGCCGACCAGGCCGATGTCCACGCTCTGGCCGTCCACGACCGCACCCCGCCGGACCGCGCCGAACAGCTGGGCGTCCTCCCCGGACAACCCCACCGCGATCGGGCCGTGCTGGTTGAGCAGCCCGACGAGCTCCCGGCCCACCTGACCGGTCAGCACCATCCGGACCACCTCCATCACCTCCGGGGTGGTCACCCGCAACCCGCCCTTGAACTCACTGGGCAGCTGCAGCCGCGCGAGCATGGCGGCGATCTGGGGACCACCGCCGTGGACCACGACCGGCCGCAGTCCGGCGTACCGCAGGAACGCCACATCTTGGGCGAACGCCTGCTTGAGCGCGTCGTCGACCATGGCGTTCCCGCCGTATTTCACGACGACCAGCGCGTCCCGGAAACGCTCCAACCACGGCAGCGCCTCCACCAGGGATTGCGCCTTCCCGGCGGCGCTGGCCAGGGATGTCTGGTCGCGCAGGGTACGCAGGTGGCGATTCATCGCGTGAACTCTCGGATCGAGGGGGGCCTGGGGCCCGGGTGGGGTGCTCATGTGGAGTAAGCCGAGTTCTCGTGGACGTAGTCGTGGGTCAGGTCGTTGGTCCATACCGTGGCGGTGGCCTCACCGGCGTGCAGCTCGATGAGGATGTCGACCTCCCGGCCGGACAGGTCGACGCCGCTGCGGTCGTCGCCGACGCCGGAGTCCCGGCACACCTGGACCCCGTTGATGCTGACGTCGAGGTGGTGCGGGTCGAACGCGGCCGCCGTGGTGCCGACCGCCGCCAGGATGCGCCCCCAGTTGGGGTCGTTGCCGAAGATCGCGCACTTGAGCAGGTTGCTGCGGGCCACCGCGCGGGCGACCTCTAGCGCGTCCTCCTCCGTGGCCGCACCGGACACCCGGACGGCGATGTCATGGGCGGCTCCCTCGGCGTCGCCGATGAGCCGGCGGGCCAGGCCGGCGCAGACCTGCGTGACTGCGGCGGTCAGATCCTGCTCAGTGGCCGGTACGCCGGAGGCTCCCGAGGCCAAGAGCACCACGGTGTCGTTGGTGGACATGCACCCGTCGGAGTCGATCCGATCGAAGGTCTGGCCGGTCGCAGACCGGAGCGCCGCGGCCAGCGCCTCCGGTGAGGTGACCGCATCGGTGGTGAGTACGACGAGCATGGTCGCCAGAGCGGGCGCCAACATCCCCGCACCCTTGGCCATGCCGCCGACCGACCAGCCTGGCCCGCCCGCGACGGCCTGCTTGGCCACCGTGTCGGTGGTCATGATCGCCTCGGCGGCCGCCGGACCGCCGTCCCCCGCCAGGACGCCGGCCGCGGCGTCCACCCCGGCCAGCAACACCGGCATGTCGAGGCGCTCACCGATCAGGCCGGTGGAGCACACCACCACATCGCCCGCCGAGCAGCCGAGAACCTGCGCGACGTGCTCGGCGGTGCGGTGGGTGTCGGCGAAACCCTCGACCCCGGTGCAGGCGTTCGCCCCGCCGGAGTTGAGCACCACGGCGTCCACGCGACCGTCGCCGACCACCTGGCGGCTCCAGGTCACCGGTGCCGCCTCGACGCGGTTGCCGGTGAACACGGCCGCGCCGTGGTGGTCCGGGCCGTCGTTGACGACCAGCGCGAGATCGGGACGACCGCTGGCCTTGAGGCCGGCGGTGACCCCGGCGGCCCGGAAACCCGCCGGCCCGGTGACGCTCATGATGGGTCCTTCCGCGCAGGATTGATCTGGACGGCTCGGTGGACGGGGTGGATCACGGCGCAACCCCCGCCAGCGGCAGCCCGGTGGTCTCCGGGAGCCCGAGGGCGAGGTTGGCGCACTGGATCGCGGCGCCCGCAGTGCCCTTACAGAGGTTGTCGACGGCACTGACGACGACCACCCGGCCGGCGTGTTCGTCGTAGGCCAGCTGGAGCTGGACCACGTTGGCGCCGAGCACCGCCGCGGTCGAGGGCCACTGCCCGGGCGGCAGCAGCTGAACGCACGGTTCGTCGGCGTACACCTGCGACCACGCCTGGCGCACCTGCCCCGGATCGACGCCCTGCCGGAGCCGGGCCGTGCAGGTCGCGAGGATGCCGCGGGGCATGGGCGCCAGCGTCGGGGTGAAGGACACGGTGACGGGCAGCCCGGCGGCCGCGCTCAGGTTCTGCTCGATCTCGGGAGTGTGCCGGTGCGATCCGCCGACCGCGTAGGGGCTCATGGAGCCCATCACCTCAGCCCCGAGCAGGTGCGGCTTGAGCGCCTTGCCGGCCCCCGACGTACCGCTCGCGGCAACGACCACGACGTCCTGGGGATCCAGCAGGCCCGCGACGAATCCGGGCGCCAGCGCCAGGCTGATGCCCGTCGGGTAACACCCGGGTACCGCGATCCGGGTGGCGCCGGCCAGGGTGTCCCGGGCCTTGCCGCCCCCGGACAACGGCAGCTCGGGCAGCCCGTAGGGCCAGTTCCCGGCGTACCCGGTGTCGTAGAAGCGGGTCCAGGCGTCCGGGTCCGCGAGCCGAAAATCGGCCCCGCAGTCGATCACGACGACGTCGGGGTCCCGGGCGGTCAGGTCGGCCACCAGCGGGGCTGACGCGCCGTGCGGCAGCGCCAGGAAGACGACATCGTGGCCGGCCAGCGCATCGGGCGTGGTGGCGGTCAGCACCCGGTCCGCCAGCGGCAGCAGGTGGGGGTGCAGCTCGCCCAGGCGGACTCCCGCGTTGCCCGCCGCGGTGAGCGCCCCGATCTCCAGGTGCGGATGGCCGAGCGCCAACCGCAACAGTTCCCCTCCGGCGTATCCGCTGGCGCCCGCCACGGCAATACTCGTCATGGCATGAACATACAGGAGCTCGCAAAAGTATGCACGAGGGTGTTCACGTATCACGCGAGCCCGGCAACCCCTCCAAGGACCAGCAGCACTGCCCAGCAATCCGTTTCGCGAGTCACGTCAGCGTGCGATCGGCCCGCCCGGAGCTCGACTCCCCGAACCATGAACGACCACGCTCCCCAGGAGGGACGATGCCTTCTTTCCGGTTCAGACTGCCGCATCTCCGCTTCACTCGCGGCTGGCGCCACCTCGCCGTGGCGATCAGCGCCGTGCTCATCACCGCGGGTCTGGCCGCGCCCGCCCAGGCCGTTCCCGTGCAGGGGCACACCCCCTGGTCGGTGCTGCTGTGCAAGTTCCGCGGGTTGAGCACCGAACAACGGCCCGCGTCCTGGTTCGCGGACTTCCTGATCAACCGGGGTACCGGCGGCGTCGCCGACTACCTCGCCGATCAATCCCGCGGCCGGCTCGACCTGCGTGGCAGTGCCGTGCGCGGCTGGTACACCATGAGCCGCAGCCTGGCCGAGTCCGGGTCCATCAGCCGCTGGCAGCGGATCCAGGACTGCGTCGCGGCTGCCGCCGCCGGTGGTTACACCGTGCCTTCCGGGCACCGCGTCGTCGCCATCATCAACGGCCAGGTCGACTCCGGAGCAGCCGGCGGCCGGGTGCTGCTCGACCCGGGCGCCTGGAACGTCGGCTTCGCGGCCCACGAAATGCTGCACGGCTACGCCCTCGGGCACAGCTTCTCCGACGACACCACGTACCGGAACGCGTCGTGGTCGGCCCCGGGTGAGTACGACGACCCGTGGGACCAGATGAGCGCGATGAACATCTTCGCTTTCGCGACCGCACGCTTCGGGACCAGCGCCGTCGGCCTCAACGGGTACTTCCGGGACAAGCTGGGCTGGCTCGATGCCCGGCGTACCGTGGTCGTCGGCGCGGACGGCGTCACCGACCGCACCGTGCGGTTGACCGCGCTGGAGGACGGCGCCGCCGCCGGACCCCAGGTGCTGCGGATCCCCTTCGACCCGGGCGACCTGCAGAAGGCCTACACCGTCGAGTTCCGGCGCAAGACCGGCTGGAGCGCGGGGATCCCGACCAACCAAGTCCTCATCCACGAGATCAAGAACGGCACGCCGTACCTGCTGCGCACCCCCGGAACCCGGACCCCGGTCCAGTCCCTGGACCGGAACGGTATCCGCGTGCGGGTGCTCTCGACCGGCACGACCGACGCCCTGGTCTCGGTCTCCACCCCGATGCCCACGCGCTGCCTGACGGGGTACGTCTGGCGCGAGGCCCGGGCGGGCGACCAGGTGTGCGTGACCCCGGCCACCCGCACCCAGGTGCGCGCCGACAACGCCGTGGCCACCTCTCGGTGGGTGGTGGGGCCGTACGGACCGCACACCTGCGTGCAGGGGTACGTCTGGCGCGAAGCCTTCCCCGGCGACGACGTGTGCGTCACCGGCAGCCAGCGGACCCAGGCCGCCGTCGACAACGCGGCGGCGCCCACCCGGCGCAACCCCGCCCGGTTCGCCTACGGGCCGAACGCCTGCAAGCCAGGGTACGTGTGGCGCGAAGCCGACGCCTCGGACGTCGTGTGCGTGCCGGGCAGCACCCGGACCCAGACCCGGGCAGACAACGCCGCAGCGGCGGCGCGCTGGGTGGTCGGGCCGTACGGGCCGCACACCTGCCGTCCCGGGTACGTGTGGCGGGAAGCCTTCGTCGGTGACGACGTGTGCGTGTACGGCTGGATCCGCACGCAGGCCGCGGCGGACAACGTCGCCGCGGGGTCGCGAACGCTCGTGCAGTAAGGGTGACCAGTGGGGAATCCGCGTCGCTAAAGCGGCGCGGATTCCCCACTGCTTCCCCACTGCTTCCCCACGGCTTCCCCGCTACGTCGCCAGCGGATCGTCGTCGCCGTACGGCTCGAGCACGATCCGGCGAGCGTCCGGACCCAATCCGCGGCCGGCCGCGGCGCGCAGCCGGTGCGGCTGATCGGCTCCGGCGCGAACCATCCGCCCACTCCAGGCGTCCAGTTCGCCGCCGGCCAGCGCCAGGGCCAGCTCGCAGACGTCCGCCGGGTCGGTCCACTCGGTGCGGTCGTCGTGGGCGCGCATAGCCGTCGTCATGTCGGTCCGCACCACCCCCGGGGCCAGGTCGAAGGCGTACACGCCCCGACCGCGGCCGGCCAGATGTGTCGACCCGGTGATCCGCGCGAGGGCCGTCTTGGAGACGTTGTACGCCGAGGCGACCTCACCGGCGCGGGTTCCGGCTCCCGAGTTCATGTTGATGATCCGCCCCGACCCCGCCTCGAGCATGGCCGGCAGCACGTGGCGGGTCATCAGGTATGGGCCGCGCACGTTGATCTCCTGGACCGACCACCACTGGTCGGGGTCGGAGGCGGCGAGGTCGACCTCGTCGTCGATCACCCCGGCGTTGTTGATCACCACGTCGATGCGGCCGTGCCGGGCGAGCAGGTCGGCGACGTAGCTGCGCACGGCAGCACCGTCGGTGACGTCGAGTTCGGCGACCCCCGGCCCACCCCGGCGCGAACTGGCCTCCACCTGGTAGCCGGCACCGGCGAACGCCCGCGCCAGGTGCTCGCCGATACCGCGAGAGGCGCCCGTGATCACCACGACCCGCGCGCCGTCCCTCGGCCCGCCGCCCTCCGGGCTCACCGCTGAACCGCCCCGAACCGGGCCACCGCGACCGCGACGGCGGCGTCCCGGGCGGCGCTCACCTCCGCCGTCGTCAACGTCCGATCCGGCGCCCGCCACCCGAGACGGAACGCCACCGACTTGGAACCCGCGCCGACCTGATCGCCCCGATAGACATCGAACAGCGTCAGCGACTCCACCAGCGGACCCGCACCCTCACGCAACGCCTCCGCCAGCGCAGCCACCGGCACATCCTCGGTCACCTCCAGAGCCACGTCGCTGGTGGCCACCGGGAAGGTCGACAACGGCCGCGCCTGCACCGGGTCACCGGCCGCCGCGATCAACGCGTCAAGGTCGAGTTCGGCCGCACAGGTCCCGGCCGGCAGGGACAACGCCGCCGCCGCCTTCGGGTGCAGCTGACCGGCGTGCCCGATCACAGCGTGGCCGGCGCCGTTGGGCAGGAGCAGGGCCGCGCACCGGCCCGGGTGCCAGGGCGCGACCTGGGCTGCGGCGGGGCTCAGCGTGACACCCAGCGTCGTGCCGATCGCCACCGCCAGCGCGATCGCGTCGTGAGCGTCGTACGGCCGTGCGGGCGCCCAGGGACCTGCGGGGACCGCGTTCCCGGCCAGGGCCAGCGCGACGTGCCGCGGCTGGGCCGGAACCCCGGCCTGTAAAAGGTCCAGCTGATCGTCGTCTGGGCGGTGCCGCACCGGCAGTTCCGGCGCGGGCGGCGCGTCGGCCCTAGGCCGGTACACCAGCCCGATCTCGTAGAGTCCGCAGTCGGCGAACCCGCGGTTCACGTTGAGGCGCAGGGTGTCCAGCAGCGTCGACAGCACGGTCGTGTGCATCAGCGGGCGTTCGTCGGACAGCGGATTGGCCAGCCGTACGGCGTCGCGGCGCGGGTCATCGTGGGGGTACCCGAGCTGGTCGAACACCTTCGTTGACACAAACGGATAGGACAACACTTCGACCAGGCCGGCATCGGCCAGCATGGCTGACACGCGAGCCGTCGACCGCTGCCGCCGCGTCAAACCGCGGCCGCCGGGGGCGGTCGGCAGGACCGAGGGAATCAGCTCATACCCCCGCAGCCGAGCCACCTCCTCAACCAGGTCCGGGCCGTTGCGCAGGTCCGGCCGCCAGGACGGCGGGCGGACCACGACCATGCCGGGTACGTCGGCCTCGGTCACCTCGCACCCGAGGTCACCCAGGCTGCGGACGACGCTGGCGTGGTCAAGCCCGTGGGGCACCGCCCCGTCGGTGACGGCCGCCGGCTGGATACCCTCCCACGCCGATGCCGTGCGGAAGGCGATCTCGACCGGCGCAGGCTGCTGCCAGTCATCCGGCCGCTGGTCGGTGACCTGGGGGTCCGACCTGCCACCGCCGAACTCGACCAGCATGTTGACCGCGAGCTCGGCGACCGCAGCGGTGATGGCCGGGTCCACTCCTCGCTCGAAACGTTTGCTCGCCTCGCTGACCAGGCGGTGCCGCCGGGAGGACCGGGCGAT
This sequence comes from Austwickia sp., assembly GCA_016711265.1. Classification (GTDB taxonomy): domain Bacteria; phylum Actinomycetota; class Actinomycetes; order Actinomycetales; family Dermatophilaceae; genus JADJTI01. The sequence goes on from JADJTI010000001.1 coordinate 881,384, forward strand.
GCTGATCGGGTCAAAGTGTGCGGCCTCAATCAGCACGTTCGTCGTGGCGGCGTCCACCTCGCAGTTGGCGCCGCCCATCACCCCGGCGATCACCAGCGGCGTGTGCCCACCGTCGGTGATCAGCAGGTCTTCGGGGTCCAGGGCGCGGTCGACGTCATCGAGCGTGGTCAGCCGTTCGCCTGGCCGGGCCCGCCGGACCTCGATCGCCCCCGACAGCTTGTCCAGATCGAAGGCGTGCAGGGGCTGCCCGGTCAACAACATCAGGTAGTTGGTGACGTCGACCGCCAGCGAGATCGGCCGCATCCCGCACTGGCTGAGCCGCCGGGCCATCCACCGTGGGGTCGCCGCCTGGACGTCGACCCCGCGAACCACGCGGGCGACGTACCGATCGCATCCCAGCACCCCGTCGATGGGGCGCTCATCGATCAGCCGCACCGGGTATCCAGGCGGGCCGTCGGGCACGTCGATCGCCACCGGATCCCGGAGCGCGTCCGGACGCCGCGTGGCCAGGGCGTACTCGCGGGCGATGCCGCGGATGCTGAAGCAGTAGCCCCGGTCGGGGGTCACGTTGACCTCGACGACCTGCTCGTTCAGCCCGAGCAGGGCGATCGCATCCTGGCCCGGCTCCAGGCCCGCCAGCACCTCGGGCTGGTCGGCCAGCAGCTCGGTGAGCACGATGATGCCGTCGTGGTTGTCGGACATCCCGAGTTCGGCCTCGGAGACGATCATGCCGTTGCTGGGGTGCCCGTACGTCTTGCGCGCGGTGATCGTGAAACCGCCGGGCAGCACCGCCCCCGGAAGCACCACGACCACCCAGTCGCCCGCCTCGAAGTTGTGTGCCCCGCAGACGATCTCCTGGGGCACGCCGTCAGTGAGCCGTTGCCCGTGCGGGCCGACGTCGACGTGACAGAAGTGGATGGTCTTGCCGTTCTTCTGCGGCTCATCGGTCTTGTCCAGCACCCGCCCGACCACCAGCGGGCCGGTGAGCTCACCGCCGTACAGGCCTTCCTCCTCCAGACCCACGCCCACCAGGTCGGCGGCGATCTGCGCGCCGTCGACGCCGGCCGGGACGTCGACCAGCTCGGTCAACCACGAGGTCGGTACCCGCATGTCTACAACCCCATCCCGAACTGTGCGGAGAACCGCACGTCTCCCTCGACGATGTCGTGCATGTCCGCCACCCCGTGGCGCAGCATGATGGCCCGTTCCAGTCCCATGCCGAAGGCGAACCCGCTGTATTCCTGCGGGTCGACCCCGGCGGCGCGCAGCACGGCGTGGTTGACCATGCCGCAGCCGCCCCACTCGATCCACCGGGTTCCGCCGCAGGTGCGGCAGGTCGCGGCCGCGGTCGCCTCGCCGTGGCAGGCGAAGCAGAGGAAGTCCATCTCCGCACTGGGTTCGGTGAACGGGAAGTACGACGGCCGCAACCGGGTGACGGTTCCCTCACCGAAGAGCGCCGCCGCCAGGTGGTCCAGGGTGCCCTTGAGGTGCGCCATGGTCAGCCCGCGGTCCACGGCCAGGCCTTCGACCTGGTGGAACACCGGGGTGTGCGTGGCGTCGAGTTCGTCTGTGCGGAAGACCCGGCCGGGCACGGCCACGTAGACCGGCAGCTCACGCCGCAAGCCGGAGGCGTCGCGCTGGAGCAGCGTGCGCACCTGCACCGGGGAGGTGTGGGTACGCAGCACGAGGCCGGCCTTGGGCGGGTCGACGAAGAAGGTGTCCTGCATCTGCCGGGCCGGATGGTCCGGGGCCAGGTTGAGGGCGTCGAAGTTGTACCACTCCGCCTCGATCTCGGGCCCTTCGGCGATCTCCCATCCCATACCGGTGAAGATGTCCTGCACTCGTTCGATCATGAGGCTGAGCGGGTGCCGGGCCCCCAAGGTGCGGTACGGCGTGGGGAGGGTGACGTCGATGGTCTCTTCGGCCAGGATGCGGGCGTCCCGGTCGGCCTCCAATTCGCTCTGGCGCTGCGCCAGCGCCTGACCGACCCGGGCCCGTGCTGCGCCCACTCGCTTACCGGCCTCGGCCTTGGCCGATGGGGGCAGCGCGCCGATCTCGCGGTTCGCCAGCGCCAGGGGGGACTTCTCGCCCTGGTGCGCCAGCCGGGCGTCCTTCAACTCGGACAGATCACTCGCTGCCGCGAAGGCCTCCAGCGCGGCCGCGACGGCGGCGTCGACGGCCTCGGGGGCGAGCGCGCTGACCTGCACGGGGTCATACTGCTTATTCGGTCCTGACACGTTGACCGATGCTAGTTGGCGCTGCGGTCACCCCGCGCACCCATTTCGGCTGGTGGCACCGTCGTAGCTGGGTCACCGGCGTGGGACTTCGGTAGACCTGCCCGAGCTCGGTCAGCACCTGGCCATCGTGTTGGAAGTGCACGCCGAGGCCGGGGACCGCCATTGAAGGATCACCACCCGATCCGTGTCGCGATGCGCAAGGCCGCCATCTGTACGCCGGGCACGCCGGCCTGGTGGGAGGCGGTCACCGAGGCGAATGTGGTCAGGCCCGGTCAGCGCACCGCCCACCCGCCGCTGACCGGGAACACCTGCCCGACGAAGCACGCCGCCGCATCGCTGCACAGGTAAGCAGCAAACTCGGCGTCCTCGCGCGCCGAGACCAGGCGCCCGAGCGGCACCTCGCGTCGCAGCCGGTCCTGGAAGCGGGGGTCGTGCTGGACGCGCGGGGGAAAGTACGTCGGGTTGTCGACGAAGTTCTGGGCGATGGCGTTGACCCGGATGCCGTGGCTGGCCAGCTCCACCCCCACGGCTTGCACGTAGGCGAGTTGGGCCCCACGGGCAGCGGAGTAGGTGGAGGCGCGTCGCATCCCCCGCAGCGCCGCAGCGCTGCCCATCACCAGGATGACGCCGTGCCCGCGCTCCATCATCTGCGGTACGACGGCCCGCACCAGCCGCGGTAGCGGATCCACGAGGTGGGCGAACACCTGCCGGAACTCCTCGTCGCTGACCTGCGGCGCAGGCGTGGTCGGCGCCGGGATCGCCAAGTTGGCGACGAGCACGTCCACCTCCCCCGCCGCACCGACGACCGATTCCGCGGTACCCGGCTCAGCCAGCAGTGCGGAGTCGGCGACGACCAGGGCGCCGTGGGCGGAGAAGGTCTCGCACAAGGGCGGCCCCATGAACGCGTCCGCCTGGGTGATCAGCACCCGCTTGCCGTCCAGCATCGCCGTCATCGGGGGCTCCCTTCATCCGGACGGAAGCCGTCGCCGTACCGGGAGGTGGTCCGGGCGACCACCGCGCCCCATCTTGGCGCCGACCGCCGACACGGCTCAAGGCACGCCGCGCGCCCCGGCGTGGCGCCGGCGCCGCACGAGACGCGCTGCGCCCACCAGCAGGCCCCAAGGCAGTCCCTCTGACGCGAACCTGCGCACCCGAACCCACGCCCGGCTGTCGGACCCACGAAGCATCGTGGGTCCCGGCGAGGGACGTGGGTCCCGGCGAGGGACGTGGGTCCGGGCGGACCGCCACGGGGCCGGGGCTGACCGCTCGGCGTGTCGGCCCAAGGTGGCAGTGGCACCGCCGTCGCACGACCCACCCGGCGCGGTACGCAGGCGCCGGATGGTCACTGCTGGGAGACCTGGCGCTCCGGTACGTCGGCCGCGGGCAGGGTGATCCGGAAGCGGGCCCCGGGGCGAGGGCCGACATCCGCGGGGCCGACGCTGACCGTACCCCCGTGGGCTTCCACCAGGCCCTTGACCAGGTGCAGGCCGAGGCCGGTGCTGTCCGGGCGCGATCCGTGCCAGAACTTTCGGAACACGTCGTGGTAGTGCCCGGGGTCGACCCCCGGGCCTTCATCGCAGACCCGCACGCCGACCATGCCCGGCTCGTCGACGTCCAGTGAGAGCGTGATCAACCCCTCGCCGTGACGCAGGGCGTTGTCGATCAGGTTGCCGATGATCTGGGTGACCCGTTCCCGGTCGGCCCTCACCCAGGTTCCCGTCGGGGCACCGCCCTCGATCGGAGCGAATCGTTCGCCCGCAGCGCCGGCCACGATCAGCCGGTTCAGCTGCTCCCGCGCGAGCTCCTGCAGGTCGAACACCGACTCGTGCAACGGCAGCCGGGACGTACCGAGCCGGGCGACGTCCATCAGCTCCAGCAGCAGCCTGCTCAGGTGGTCGGCGTCGGCCTCGATGGTTGCCACCATCGTGCGACGCTGCGCGTCGGTGAACCGATCCCATTGGCGCAGCAACGTCGAGGAGAACCCCCGGACGCTCGAGAGCGGCCCGCGGAGCTCATGCCCGGCCACCGCGATCACCTCGGCCACGGCGGTCTCGGCCCGGCGTCGACCCCGCACTTCCCGGAGGCTGATCACCACCCGTTCGACCGGCCCGGACCGCACCGGTCGGACGTACCGCATCGACACGACAAGAGAACCCGCGCCGGGCACCGTCAGCACTCGCTCCCGGTGCCCGCTGCGGGTGGGCAGGCCCACCCAGGGGCTGGCCACGTCCCACCACGACCGGCCCGCGTGGTCGGTCAGCGGCAGTACGTCGGTGACCGCACCCCCCAGCAAGAGCCCGCGTGGCCGCCCCAGCAGGCGTTCCGCGCGCGTATTGACCAGGCGCACGACACCGTCGGCGTCGACGAGGACCAGACCATCGGGGAGCTCGTCCATCAGCTCGGCCCAGGCCCCGGAGATGGCTGCGGTGGTCAGCGCCGACCCGGAACCCGCCGACTGGTCGTCGCCGCGACGCCGCATCACCGGCGACCTGGGTGGGGTCCGCGCTGGGCAGTGGCGGAACCGTAGAGGCAGAGGGTGGCTGCGGTGGCGACATTCAGGGATTCGGCGTGCCCGTAGATGGGCACGGACACGATGTCGTCGCACTGTTCCCGCACGGACTCGGGCAGACCCCAGGCCTCGTTGCCCAAGACCCAGGCATGAGGGGTCACCAGGTCCACCTCCTGAAGTGAGCGCGGCGCGCTGCCGTCGGCAGCCAACAGCCGAAGACCCCCTTCGTGCAGTCGATCCACCAGGTGATCCATCGGCAGTCCGGTGAGGATCGGGAGGTGAAACACCGAGCCCGCCGTGGCCCGGACACACTTGGGGTGATACGGATCGACGCTATCGGTGCTGATCAGTACGCCGTCCGCGCCCGCGGCGTCCGCGCTGCGGATGATCGTGCCAACGTTGCCGGGGTCCCGCACGGCGGCCAGGATCACCAGCAGCCTCGGTCTCGGCCGCGCGCTCAACAGGTCTGCGAGCCGTTCGGCCGGGTCGCCTCCGGGGACGGAACACACCGCCAGGACGCCCTGCGGGGTCGGGGTGTCGGCCATCGCCGCCATCACCGGCGGCGCCACCGACGTCACCGGACACCCCGCCGCCTCGGCATCGGCGGCGATCAGCGCGACCGCCGGGTTCAGCGCACGGGCCTCGTGGTCGACGTACAGGTCGATGACCGACTCGGGGCGGTGCAGGACGGCCTCCCGCACCGCCTGCGGCCCCTCGGCCACGAACCGCCCGCGCCGGGAACGCACAGAGCGCCGGACCAACGCGGCCACCGACTTGACCCGTTCAGCGCGGGGGTTGGTCAGTAGTACCACGGGGTCTCGACGCTCCGGACGTCGTGCAGGGCAAGCTCAGGCCGCGTCTCCGGCGGCCTGCTCGCTGGTCTGGGCGGGGACGTTCGCGCGGGCGATGGTCACCAGCGCCGAGAACGCCGCCGGGTCGTTGACCGCGAGCTCGGCCAGCATGCGGCGGTCCACCTCGATCTCCGCAGCCTTGAGGCCCTGGATGAAGCGGTTGTAGGTCATGCCCTCCGCGCGCGCCGCGGCGTTGATCCGCTGGATCCACAGCCGACGGAAGTCGCCCTTGCGGGCGCGCCGGTCACGGTAGGCGTACCCGAGCGAATGGGTGACCTGCTCCTTGGCCTTGCGGTACAGCCGCGAGCGTTGACCACGGTAGCCGCTCGCCCGTTCCAGGACGACGCGACGCTTCTTGTGGGCATTGACGGCCCTCTTCACGCGTGCCACGTGAGTACTCCTTATGTCGTTCAGCTCTGCGCCAACGGGTTACGCCGAACGCAGGACGGGGTGGTTCGCGGGGGGCCTTACTTACCGAGCAGCCGCTTGACCTTCTTAACGTCGGACTTGGCGACCTCGACGTCGTTGGCGATCGAGCGCATGAACTTGCTGGACTTGTGCTCCAACAGGTGACGGCCGCCGGTCTGCTCACGCATGACCTTGCCGGTCCCGGTCAGCCGGAAACGCTTCTTCGCCCCGCTGTGGGTCTTGTTCTTCGGCATCAGCCGATCTCCTTGTCGTGGCCGAGCGGCGCCGGCCGGTCGGTCGATGGGTGGTTCTGGTCCTGCGGGCAGGCCCTCGGGTTCAGCCGCCGGTGCCGGTGCTGGATGGCCTTGGCGGCGGGCCCGGTACCGGGGCTCGCGGTGCGGGTGGCCTCGGGGTCGGCACCGGCGCCGTCCCCCGGGGGCCCGGGCGTGGTGTCGGGGGCGCGGGCTTGGCGGCTGCAGCCGGCTTGGGCGCGGACGCCGGCTTGGGCGCCGCCGGGGGTTTGGTCACGGGCGCCGGTCGGGCGGCAGGGCGCGCCGGGGCCGGAGCGGGTGCCGCTTCGGCGGGTTCGGCGGCTTCGGCGGGTTCCGCCGGGGCAACCGCCTGTTCGGGCGCCGCTGGTAGCTCGACCTGTTCGACCTGTTCGGTCGGTTCGGTCTGGGCGGCCGGGGGTTCCGGAGCCACCTCGGGAGCCGCTGGCTCCGGCGCCGATGACTCCTGGGCTGGATCGGTGACCGCGGGTTCGGGAGCCTCGGTGAGGGCTTGCTCGATCTGCAGCGCTTCGAGCGCCTCCAGGGTGGCGAACTCGTCAGCGTCGTCCTGCGGTGCGGCCACGGCTGCCTCGCCCGGGTGCGGGCCGCGGCTGTCGGCGCGCGACTCACTGGCCTTCCGGCGCTGTTCAGCCTTCGCCTCGGCCTTCTTGCGGGTCGGGCCGAGGACCATGATCATGTTCCGCCCGTCCTGCTTCGGGGCGCTTTCGACGAACCCGAGCTCGAGGACGTCCTGAGCCAGCCGCTGGAGCAGCCGGAAACCCAGCTCCGGCCGCGACTGCTCGCGACCCCGGAACATGATGGTCACCTTGACCTTGTCGCCGGCACTCAGGAAGCGCTCGACGTGACCCTTCTTGGTGCCGTAGTCGTGCGGGTCGATCTTCGGCCGGAGCTTGATCTCCTTGATGACCGTGTTGACCTGGTTCTTGCGCGCCTCACGGGCTTTGAGGGCAGCCTCGTACTTGAACTTGCCGAAGTCCATGAGCTTGGCCACCGGAGGCTTGGCCATCGGGGCCACCTCGACGAGGTCGAGATCCGCCTCGGCCGCCAGCCGCAACGCGTCCTCGACGCGCACGATGCCGACCTGCTCGCCATTGGGACCGACCAATCGCACCTCGGGTACCCGAATGCGATCGTTGATGCGCGGTTCGCTGATGGTTGCGCTCCTTCATACGTCGTGACGCCGGGTGGGACCTGCCGCCACCACCGGCGTCAACGATGGCGACCAGCATGAGAAAGGCTCCTCGTGCTGTTGCACGAGAAGCCTGTTCACCGCGAATCGCTGTGCCGACCGGCGTGTCCGCCTGCATCGACGACGCCGAGACGCCGATACGCTCGGCACCTCAGGCGACCCGGACCCGGCGACCGAGTGGTCAACGCGGGTGGAAGCGTGGGTGAACAGCTTCTCTTGGTCATCGAGTCCGATGGTCGCTGTCGACGAGACGGCAGCCTGACACGTGGGCCCGATGGGTCGCGACCACCTTATCAGCGAGGACACCTGGCCGCCCAATCTCCGCGTGGACTCGGGGCTACTTGGTGCGGGTTCGCCCGACCTGGGGCGGCCTGCAGGGCGACCCAGGTCGGGCGAACCCGCCGCTGCGCGCAGTACGGGAGCGTCCACCCGCCCCTGGCCAGGGGCAGCCTCGGACGTACCGAAGCAGCACCGCGATGCCACCGATGCCCATCCCGATCGCCCCGATCAGCACGAACCCGCCGTACGCCCCGCCCGCGTCGATCGCCAGGCCGGTCACCGGGGCGCCCACGGCCGAACCGCCGGTCAAGAACGACCCGTGCCACCCGATCGCCTCACCGTGAGCGGACTCGGGCACCCCAGCCGTCAGTTCGTCCACGGTCGCGGTGATCACCGGGGCGCAGAGCAGGCCGGCCACCCCGGCCAGCAGGAAGACCGCTGGGACCGTCTGGGCCCACGCCAGCGGCAGGGTGACCGCACCCAACCCGACCAGGAGGACCGGTGCCGGCACCGGTCGGCGGAGCCCGCCGTACAGCAGCCCACCCACCGCGGAGCCCAACCCCCACACCGACAGGACCGGACCCAGCATCGGCGTTTGCTCGATCTCCCGCAGCCCGGCGATCAACCCAAGATCGGTCCCGGTCAGGACCACCGTCGAGGTCCCCGCCAACAGGCACGTGGCCCAGAACGAGGGACCGGCCCAGGAACGCGCAGGGGCGCGAGCCTGCGGCAACGCAGGCTCATCGCCCCGGGTCAACGGCGGGTCGGCGACCCAGAGCGCCGCGGCGGCAGCCACCGCAAGCATCTGGACGACGTACAGCGACCAACTGGTCGGGAACGTGGTCGCGGCCCACACCGCGAGCAACGGGCCGATCATGAACGACACCTCGACGGCGACCGCGTCCAGCGACAGCGCCGTCCGGCGATCCTCCGGCGAGGCGGCGGTCATCATCGCCTGCCGGACGATCGCGAACACCGGAGGGTTGACCAGGCCGGCGACGATCGCCAACGCCAGCAGCGCGGCGTACTCGACGAACGGCGCGACGCTCCAACACAGCGTCATCAAGATCAGCGACGGCAGCACCGCCCGGCGCAGACCCCGGCGATCCAGCACTCGGCCGCGCCACGGTCCGGCGACCGCCACCGCTGTGGTGTAGGCCATCGTGACCACCCCGGCCTGGGCGTACCCCCGGCCCAGCCCGGTCACCACGTGCAGGGTGATGAGCACGCCACCGGCGAACATGGGCATCCGGGAGGCGACCCCCAGCAGCACGGCGGTCCGCACCTGCGGCACCGCCAGGATTCGACGATAGGGGGTCAGCGTCACCGCGTCAGATTCTCACGCACCACCGACAACCCTCGACTGAATATGGGGGGGGGGGGGGGGGGGGGGGGGGGGGGGGGGGGGGGGGGGGGGGGGGGGGGGGGGGGGGGGGGGGGGGGGGGGGGGGGGGGGGGGGGGGGGGGGGGGGGGGGGGGGGGGGGGGGGGGGGGGGGGGGGGGGGGGGGGGGGGGGGGGGGGGGGGGGGGGGGGGGGGGGGGGGGGGGGGGGGGGGGGGGGGGGGGGGGGGGGGGGGGGGGGGGGGGGGGGGGGGGGGGGGGGGGGGGGGGGGGGGGGGGGGGGGGGGGGGGGGGGGGGGGGGGGGGGGGGGGGGGGGGGGGGGGGGGGGGGGGGGGGGGGGGGGGGGGGGGGGGGGGGGGGGGGGGGGGGGGGGGGGGGGGGGGGGGGGGGGGGGGGGGGGGGGGGGGGGGGGGGGGGGGGGGGGGGGGGGGGGGGGGGGGGGGGGGGGGGGGGGGGGGGGGGGGGGGGGGGGGGGGGGGGGGGTGGGGGGGGGGGGGGGGGGGGGGGGGGGGGGGGGGGGGGGGGGGGGGGGGGGGGGGGGGGGGGGGGGGGGGGGGGGGGGGGGGGGGGGGGGGGGGGGGGGGGGGGGGGGGGGGGGGGGGGGGGTGGGTGGGGGGGGGGGGGGGGGGGGGGGGGGTTGGGGGGGGGGGGGGGGGGGGGGGGGGGGGGGGGGGGGGGGGGGGGGGGGGGGGGGGGGGGGGGGGGGGGGGGGGGGGGGGGGGGGGGGGGGGGGGGGGGGGGGGGGGGGGGGGGGGGGGGGGGGGGGGGGGGGGGGGGGGGGGGGGGGGGGGGTGTTTGGGGTTTGGTGGGGGGGGGGTTGGGGGGGGGGGGGGGGGGGGGGGGGTGGGGGGGGGGGGGGGGGGGGGGGGGGGGGGGGGGGGGGGGGGGGGGGGGGGGGGGGGGGGGGGGGGGGGGGGGGGGGGGGGGGGGGGGGGGGGGGGGGCCCCTCGTCCAGGGCTGCCGAGGGCTGGTCAGGTCACCAGTACGGCCCGTACGTGGGATAGGAGCGGGTGTCCACGTCGTTGTCGACAACCGCTCGCACGAGCCCCACGAGCAGCGGCACCAGTGCCCCACCCGCCATCAGCAGTCGATGACCGGCCTGCTCGATCTGACCTTCCAGTGTCTCCACGAGGGTGGGTTGAGCGGTCGCGTTCATGGCATCTTCCTTGCGTGACGATCCGGCCCCGTTGCCGGATCGATGAATACCCATCGGCACCAACGGCGTCGACCTGAAGAGAACAGCACGGGATACCATGCCGGTCAGACTCCGGACAGACCGCACACGGCAAGGAGCCGACCCCACCATGATCGAACCGCGTGGCGCTGCGAAGGTTCAGGCTCTGCTCGACCGGGGCGTCAGCATCCCCAATCCGTACGCCGTCGATATCGCCGACGACGTCGATCCGGACCGCATCAGCGGCGACGGCGTCGTCCTGCACCAGGGCACCCGGCTCAGCGGCGGGAAAACGGTGATCTCGGCCGGCTGCGTACTCGGTGCAGAGGGGCCGGTCACGGTCGCCAACTGCCGACTCGGACCGCGCGTGGAGCTCAAGGGAGGGTACGCCGCCAACGCGGTCTTCCTGGACACGTCCAGCATGGGCTTGGGGCACCACGTACGCGAGGGGTGTCTGCTCGAAGAGGAATCCGGTGGGGCCCACTGCGTCGGCCTGAAGCAGACCATCCTGTTCCCGTTCGTGACCCTGGGCAGCCTGATCAATTTCTGTGACGTGTTGATGGCCGGGGGCCGCAGCCGCAAGGAACATTCCGAGGTCGGCTCCAGCTACATCCACTTCAACTTCACTCCCAGCGGAGACAAGACCACGCCGTCGTTGTTCGGCGACGTACCGCGGGGAGTCATGCTCGATCAGGCCCCGATCTTCCTCGGCGGGCAGGGCGGAACCGTCGGTCCGGTACAGGTGGCCTACGGCACGGTCGTCGGCGCCGGATCGATCCTGCGCAGCGACGTACCCAAACCCGATCAGCTCATCGTGGTCGGCCCTCCCCCGACCATGCAGGCCCCGTTCGTGGCTGACGACTACCGCGGCCTGAACCGGCTGGTCGGGAAGAACCTGCTGTACGTCGCCCACCTGGTGGCCCTGCAATCGTGGTACGAACACATCCGGCGCCCCTTCTTCGAGCGTCAGGAGTTCGGGGCGCTGGTGTACGAGGGCGCCCTGGAAATGCTGGCCGTCGCCCGCGCTGAACGGCTCAGCCGACTGCGCGCCATGATCGCCAAGGTCCGCCCCGACGACGCCGAGCGGGCGTCCCTGAAGGACTCGATCGACGCGTTGAGCGCGATCTTCGACCCCGCGAACACCATGACCACGGCAGGGGAAGCCCCGCAGGACCTGCTGTCGGCGATGACACAGGCAGCGGCCTCTGGCGCCGGCTATGTCGAGGCGGTACGAGCCTTACCGCCCGAGGTGGCCAGCCGCGGCACGTCCTGGCTGCATGCCGCGGTCGAGAATCTGTTCGCACAGTCCGGCACGATCGTCCCCGCCCTGAAGCGCCTGCCGCGCATCTGAGTGCCGCCGGGCCTCGGGCTGCCCGGGGGCGCCCTCGGCGGCGGTTCCGGGGCGCGCTCGACGGCGGTGCCGGGGCGCCCTCGGCGGCGTGTGGGCGAGATTCAGCCCCTTCGAACCCACGTCCCTCGCCGGGACCCACGAGGGGGGTCCCGGCGAGGGACGTGGGTCCCGGCGAGGGACGTGGGTTCGAGCGAGGGAGATGGGTCCCGGCGAGGGAGGTGCGTCCTGGCGAGGGGCGTGGGGTTCCGGTGGTGCTGAGCGGTGGACGGCGAACACACGGCTACCCCATACGACCGAGAGGCCGGCCGCCGGGTCACATTGTTGCAGTTCACAGCCTCGACGCATGATGTCAAACGCAGTGAGGGGTAGTGCTGTGTCGCCCGATCGGCGTGATGATCGCCCCGGAACCCCGAACCCGGCGCCCCCGAACCCGGCCCCGGAACGTCTGGACGCCTCCGAGAGGCCCAGGCGCGCTTCAGGCCTGAGCAGCGGGGCGTAACGCGAACCGCACCGCATCGAGTCGGCAGCGGACCAGCGGGTCGCCCGCAAGCCGCTCGCCGACCTCGGCCACCACGGCCTGGATCTCCTCCGCCGTCAAACCGGCCTCCAGCGTCAGCTCCACCACCAGGGTGCCGGGCTCTTCGGCCGCCGCCGGCTGAGCCACTGCGCCGACCACCCGGTCGACGCCGACCCCTGCCGCCTGCACGGCGGCGCCCACCAGCGCGTCACGGTGGGCCGGGAGCCAGGGCCGCTCCTCCGCCAGGGCCCACACCTGAGAGGACCGGACGACGTACCCGTGGGCGGCTGTCAGGTCGACCAACAGGACGTCGCAGCCCTCTTCCAGGGCCATCCGAGCCACGTCGGGGGCCGCCATCGGTAGGGGTCGCGCACTCGGGTCCCAGCTCGTCAGGGCCTCCAGGCTGGTAAAAACGGGCAGCCCCTGGCGTCCGTCGGGGGCCACCAGCCGGACCGCGGCCATCGCTGACGCCCCGGTATGGTCCGCGTCGTCGTGGGTGTCGCCCGGGGGGTGCTCGTGGTCCTCATGTTCGTGGTCGTGGTCGCCGTGAGCGTGTCCCTCGTGCGCCCAAGCCTGCGCGACCGCGGGGGGCGCGGCTACCACGGGCAGCAGGAAGCGCGCCGTGGACAACAGCTCGGCGAGGGCCATCTCGGCGCGCTCGTGTCCGTTCGCGTCGGCCACGGCCTCCAGGGCCGCGACGACGGCAGGGTCGGCCTGACCGGTGTCGGCGCCGAAGCCGCTCACCCGGCCGCGCCGCCGGTGTCCCCGGCGACCTCGAGGGCATCCACCAAGGTGAAGTTCCCCTGATACAGGGCGGAACCGATGATCGCCCCCTCGACGCCCAGGGGAACGAGTTCCCGCAGGGCCGCCACGTCCTCCAAGGTCGACACCCCGCCGGAGGCGATCACCGGCGCCTGCGTACGCTCACACACGTGGCGCAGTAGTTCCACGTTCGGGCCCTTGAGCATCCCGTCCTTGGCGACGTCGGTGACGACGTACCGGCTGCAGCCGTCGGCATCCAGGCGCGCCAGCGTCTCCCACAGATCGCCACCGGTGCTGGTCCAGCCTCGGGCGGCCAGCGTCGTGCCCTTCACGTCCAGGCCGATGGCGACGCGGTCGCCGTACCGGGCGATCGCGCTGGCCGTCCACGCCGGGTCCTCCAACGCGGCGGTGCCGATGTTGACCCGGCGACAGCCTGTGTCCAGTGCCCGGACCAGGCTGTCCTCGTCCCGGATGCCGCCGGACAGCTCCACGGACAGCTCCAGGCGCTGCACGATGTCGTAGATGACCTCGTAATTCGAGCCACGGCCGAAGGCCGCATCCAAGTCGACCAGGTGGAGCCAGCTCGCGCCGGCATCCTGCCAGTTCTTGGCCGCCGACCACGGGTCGCCGTACTGCCACCCGCTTCCGGCGACGCCCTGCTGCAATTGCACCGCCTCGCCTTCGACGATGTCGACCGCGGGTAGCAGGGTCAGGGGCGGGGCGGAGTCCGGGCTGGCGCCGGGCATGTCGGCTCCTCTCACGATCGGCATTGTGACAACCAGTTACCTAATAGGTGGGCCCCCGCGTCCCCTGACTTCTCCGGGTGGAACTGGGTCGCCGACAGCGGCCCGTTCTCGACGGCGGCAACGAAGGGGCCCCCGTGCTCACCCCAGGTGACGACCGGCGCGACCGCGGCGAACGCGCCCTGCGGATGCAGGGTCCAGTCCTGGGCCGCGTAACTGTGGACGAAGTAGAAACGCTGGTCAGCGACCCCTGCGAAGAGGACGGACCCCTCGGGGGGCGCGACGGTGTTCCAACCCATGTGCGGCACCACGTCCGCCGCCAAGCGGCGTACCATCCCGGGCCACTGGCCCAGACCGTCGCGGCGCTGAGCCGGACCGGCCGCCTCCTCGGCGGAGCCGTCGAACATCACCTGCATACCGACGCACACCCCCAGGACCGGGCGGGCACCGGCCAGCCGTACGTCGATCAGCTTGGGTCCCTCGACCGCCTCCAGGGCGCGCACGCAGGCGTGGAAGTTACCGACGCCGGGCACGAACAGTCCATCGGCGTTGAGCACCGCCTGCGGGTCGGCGGTCAGGCTCACCTGCGCGCCGAGTCGCTCCAGCATCCGCACGGCCGAGCGCACATTGCCGCAGCCGTAGTCGAGGACGACCACCGTGGGGGCGCTCACCGGGACTCCTGATCTTCGCGGTCGCGGGCCTGTTCCTCCAGCAGCCGGTCGAACGCCCTGGCGTGCCGGGGGTGCGGGTGGATCGTCCGGGCCCCGGGCAGGTCCGCTCCCCTGCGCTCACCGGTCAGGACGTCGTGGCCCGGCAGCCCCAGCAGGCGGAAGGTGGCCTCCACGACCTGCGCAGGCTGCAGTGACCCATCGTGCCAGATCTGGCGCAGCGCCGGCTCCGCGCCGACCAACTGCGCTCCGCCCACGGAACCGGCGACGGCGACCATGTCGGCGGTTCGGGCCGGGGTCAGGTCGGGAGTGTCGACGAGGGCGTCGTGCCGGGTCCAGATGGCCCATCGGTGCACCGCGCGCCACCGTCCGTCATGGACAGTGACCACCGCCTGCCGCCCCACCTGGAACAACCCGATCGCCGGTCGCATCCCCATCCCCACCGGGCGCCCGGCGAGCGTACGGACCGGGTCGTCGTACGGCGGCCGCGCCATCGGCGCTCCCGCCGGGACCACCAGGGTCCACCCCTCGACGGCGGCCACGACCAGCGGTGCCAGCCCGCGTTTGGCCCACGCCAGCGCCCACTCGGTTCGGCCGGCCGAGAGCAGGAGGCCCCGCGAGGTCACCGGTCCGGCGCCAGCAGTGCCGGAGCGCTCGCCCGCGCTGCGCGCATCCTGCGCCGGCGTGCCCCCGGGGGCGGCCCGGCCGTCGGGAGGCGGCGCGCTGCTGCCACCGTCGACGGCCCGGCCGCGTCTAGAGGCTGCCCTTGGCACTGGGCACTCCGGTGACCCGAGGGTCGGGTTCGATGGCAGCTCGCAGCGCGCGGGCCAACGCCTTGTACTGAGCCTCCACCACATGGTGGGGGTCCCGGCCGGCCAGCACCCGCATGTGCAGGGCGATCCGGGCGTGCTGGCCGAAGGTCTCCAGCACGTGCCGGGTCAGGGAGCCGACGTAATTGCCCCCGATGACCACGTGTTCCTGGCCAGCAGGCTCGCCGGTGTGCAGCACGTAGGGCCGACCGCTGACGTCGACGACGGCCTGGGCCAGCGCTTCGTCCAGGGGAACCGTTGCCTCACCGAAGCGCCGGATCCCGCGCTTGTCCCCCAGCGCCTGGCCGACCGCGTCACCCAGGACGATCGCCACGTCTTCGACGGTGTGGTGGGCGTCGACGTCGACGTCACCGGTGGCCCGCACGGTCAGATCGATGAGCGAGTGCTTGGCCAGCGACTCCAGCATGTGGTCGTAGAACCGGACGCCGGTGCTCACCTCGGCGAGCCCGGTGCCGTCCAGGTCCACGCTCAGCTCGATGCTGCTCTCGCTGGTGGAGCGGGTCAGCTGGACCCGCCGTCCGCCGTTGCCCGGCTCGCCGGCGGCTACGCTGCCGTGGCTCATGTCGCCTCCTGGTGGTCCGCACGATCCCGCCGGGTTCCCGGCGCTGGCCCGGCCCCGTGTTCGGGCATCAGGGCAGCCAGCGCCTCGAGGAAGGCGCTGGTCTCCGGCTCGGTGCCGGCCGTCACCCGCAGGTGTCCGGGCAGGCCAACATCGCGTACGAGCACCCCCTCGGCCAGCAGGGCCGCCCAGGTGGCCGGCGCATCGGCGAGCCCCCCGAAGAGCACGAAGTTGGCGTCGCTGGGCACCGGCACCAAGCCCAGGCGCGTCAGCGTCGCGACGATCCGGTCCCGCTGTTCTTTGATGGCCTCGACCTCGGCCAGCAGCACGTCGGCGTGCGCCAGCGCCGCGCGAGCCACCACCTGGGTGGGTGTCGACAGGTGGTAGGGCAGCCGGACCAGCCGGAGCAGATCGACCAGGGCCGGATCGGCCGCCAGATAGCCCAGGCGGCCTCCGGCCAGCGCGAACGCCTTGCTCATCGTCCGGGTGACCACCAGCCGGGGCCGGCCGGGCAGCAGCGTCAGCGCGCTCGGCGTCCCGGCGCGGGCGAACTCCGCGTACGCCTCGTCGACGACGACGATCGCGCGGCGAGCGGCGTCGTGGACGGCGGTGATCACCTCCAGCGCCAGGGCAGTCCCGGTGGGGTTGTTGGGCGAGCAGAGGAAGACCAGGTGCGGGTCGTGCTGCGCGGCCTGGTCGACCGCGTCCGCCACGCTCAGGTCGTAGTGCTCGTCCCGGGTGCCGTCTACCCAGGTGGTCCCGCCGGTCCGGGCGATGATCGGGTGCATCGAGTACGCCGGGGTGAACCCCAGCGCCGTCCGCCCAGGCCCGCCGAAGGCCTGGACCAGGTGCTGCAGCACCTCGTTCGACCCGTTGCCGGCCCACACCTGCTCAACGGTGATGCCCAGGCCGGGGTCGGTGCGGTTGAGGTAGGCCGCGAGGTCGGCCCGCACCGCGACGAACTCCCGGTCCGGGTAGCGGTTGAGGTCGGGAGCGGCCTGTGCCAGCGCGGCGGCCATCGCATCCACCACCACGGCGGGCACGGGGTAGGAGTTTTCGTTGGTGTTGAGCTGGACGGGTACGTCGAGTTGCGGCGCGCCGTACGCGGTCCACCCGCGCAGGTCATCCCGCAGCAGCGCGGCGAGTTCACGGTCGCTCACCCGTCCACCTCCGCCCGAGCCAGGATCGCGTCCGCGTGTCCGGGCAGGTCCTCGGCGCGAGCCAGCGCCACCACGTGACCGGCGACCTCGGCCAGGGCCGGTGGCGTGTACTCGATGACCTGGACGGCACGCAGGAAGGAGTACGTCGACAGCCCGCTCGCGTGGGCCGCGGTGCCTCCGGTGGGCAGCACGTGGTTCGAACCGGCGCAGTAGTCGCCGAGGCTGACCGGGGTGTGCGCGCCGACGAAGATCGCCCCGGCATTGACCACCCGCTCGGCCAGCGCGCCAGCGTCGCGGCAGTGCAGTTCCAGGTGCTCGGCGCCGTAGGCGTTCACGATCGCCAGGCCGGCCTCGAGGTCATCAGCCACCACGATGGCGCTCTGCCGTCCGGCGAGCGCGGTGGTGACCCGTTCGTGGTGTTTGGTGGCGGCGACCTGGCGCTCGAGAGCCTCTTCCACTCGCTCGGCGAGGTCCACGGAGTCGGTGACCAGCACCGAGGCGGCCAGCGGGTCGTGTTCGGCCTGGCTGATGAGGTCGGCGGCGATCGGCTCGGGGTCTGCGGCAGCGTCGGCCAGCACGGCGATCTCGGTGGGACCGGCCTCGGCGTCGATGCCGATGATTCCCTTGAGGAGCCTCTTGGCGGAGGCGACGTAGATGTTGCCGGGGCCGGTCACCAGGTTCGCGGGCGCGCACACGAGGGTGCCGTCGGCTTCGGCGGCCCCGTAGGCGAACATCGCGATCGCCTGGGCGCCGCCGACGGCGTACACCTCCTGCACCCCGAGCAGCGCGCACGCCGCCAGGATCGTGGGGTGCGGCAGACCCGTGAACACGCCGGTGTTGTCGCGTTGCGGGGGGCTGGCCACCGCAAGCGAGGTCACCCCGGCTGCCTGCGCAGGTACGACGTTCATCACCACGCTGCTGGGGTAGACCGCCAGGCCCCCGGGCACGTAGAGGCCGACCCGCTGCACGGGGATCCAGCGGTGGGTGACCCGGCCCCCCGGCACCACGTGGACGGTGTGTTCCGTCGGCCGTTGTGCTTCGTGAACGATCCGCGCTCGGCGGATGGATTCGGTCAGGGCCGCGCGGACCGCCCGGTCCAGCGTCTCCAGGGCGGCAGCCAGGACCCCAGGCGGAACCCTCAGGTGTGGCGGCACGACCCCGTCAAAACGCTCACCGAACTCCCGCAGGGCGGCCGCACCCTCGCGGCGTACCTGGTCACAGATCGGGCGTACGGCGTCCATCGCCGTGGCGACGTCGGTCTCGGCGCGCGGCAGAGCCTCGCGCAGGGACCGTGGGTCGAGGGAATGACCACGCAGGTCGATTCGCGAGATCACCGGGCAGACCACCGGGCCAGTCTAGGGGCGCCGCCGCGGCCAGGTCATAACGCGAACCGCGGGCGAAACCCGGGAGGGTGCCCGCGGCGCCGGTTCAGGGCTGCGGCGCCGCGCGACCGAGCACCCGCTCGAACACCTCCTGAGTGTGTTCCCCCAGGTCAGGGCCGACGTGGTGGACAGGGAGCGAGGCAGGTCCGAGCAGCGGGACGATGCCCGGGAAGGCGACCTCGCGGATCTGGCCGCCGATCTCGACGGGAAGGTGCTGCACCATGGCGCGGGCGGCGTACTGCGGGTCGGCGATGATGTCCGCCGCCTCGTAGATCGGACCGGCTGGTACGTCGGCCGCCTCCAGCTGCGCCAGCACCTCCTCCCGCGGCAGCGTCCCGGTCCAGGCCCCGATGGCTTCATCGAGCCGCTCACGCGCCGCCCACCGCCCGGGGTTGTCCGCCATCGCGGGGTCGTCGCGCAGGTCAGGTCGGCCGATGACGGTCATGAAGCGCCCGAAGATCGCGTCCCCGTTGCCGCCGATGACGACGCTGGAGCCGTCGCCGCAGACATAGGCATTGGACGGTGCGATGCCTTCCATCCGGCCGCCGGTGCGCCGGCGTACCACCCCGTGGGCGGAGTACTCGGGCACCAGCGACTCCATCAGGGAGAAGACCGCCTCATGCAGGGCGACGTCGATGTGCTGCTGCGCCGGGGTCGGGGTGGGCCGGCCCTGGCTGCGCAGCCGTTCGCCCTGGTAGAGGGCCATCACCACCCCGAACGCCGCGTACACCCCGGCCACCGAATCGCCGAGGGACACCCCGGTACGGGCCGGCGGACGATCTGGTTCACCGATGAGCGCCCGCAAACCGCCGAACCCTTCGGCCACGGCGGCGAACCCCGGCCGCGCGGCCATCGGTCCGGTCTGCCCGAACGCCGAGATCCGCGCCACAACCAGCTCGGGGTTGGCGGCGGTCAGCGCCTCGGCGTCCAAGCCCCAGCGGTCCAGCGTGCCCGGGCGGAAGTTCTCGATGAGCACGTCGGAGTGGGAGAGCAGATCCAGCACTGCCTGCCGGCCGGCGTCAGTGCGCAGGTCGAGCTCCACGGAGAGCTTGTTGCGGTTGACCGTGCGGTACAGCATGGAGGTTTGGCCGTCGTACAGCCGCCACCGGCGGATCTCGTCCCCCGTGCGCGGGCGTTCGATCTTGATGACCTCGGCCCCGAAGTCGGCCAGCAGCCGCCCCGCGGTGGGTGCGGCGATGAAGTTGCCGAGCTCGATGACCCGGATGCCGGTCAGCGGTCGCACGGGTGGCTGCACGGTGGGCTGCATGGGCCCACTGTGCCGCGTGCCCGGTGGGGAATCCAGGTCAGCCGGGGTCCTTGGGCGGGCGGCCTCGCCGGGGCAGCGGCCGGGCGGACGTGGGTGCACGGCCGGCCTCGCTCAGCGCGCGCCGCAGCACGATCTCGATCTGCGCGTTGACGCTGCGCAGCTCGTCGGCGGCCCACCGGCTGAGGGCCTCGTGGACCGCCGGGTCGAGCCGGAGCAGGATCTGCTTGCGTTCGGCCATGGTCGCGGGTCGTCGCTGTCGTCGCTGGTCGCGGCGCCGGAGCGCATCGCGATCAGGTGTACAGGCTGCCCGTGTTGATGACCGGCGACACCTTCTGTTCGCCGCAGAGCACCACCAGCAGGTTCGACACCATGGTGGCCTTGCGCTCATCGTCCAGGTGGACCAGGTCGGTGGCCTCCAGCTTGGCCAGGGCCATGTCGACCATGCCCACGGCGCCCTCGACGATCCGGGAGCGGGCGGCCACGATGGCGCTGGCCTGCTGACGCTGAAGCATCGCCTGGGCGATCTCGGGGGCGTAGGCCAGGTGCGAGATCCGGACCTCGATGATTTCAACGCCGGCGACGACGACCCGCTGCGCGACCTCTTTGGCCAGTTCCGCGGACACCACGTCCGTGGAGCCACGCAGTGAGGTGGTGGCGCCTTCCTGCTCGTCGTAGGGGTGGCTGACGGCGACGTGCCGCAGCGCGGCCTCGGACTGCACCCGCACGAAGCTCTGGTAGTCCTCGACCGAGAACGTCGCGCGGGCGGTGTCGGCCACCTGCCAGACGACGATCGCGGCGATCTCGACGGGGTTGCCTTCGGCGTCGTTGACCTTCAGGGCGTTGGTTTCGAAGTTGTTGACCCGCAGCGAGACGGTACGCCGGGTGGTCAGCGGCAGGACCATCGTCAGGCCGGTCCGGCGAGCGGTGCCGACGTACCGTCCGAAGAACTGCACGACCTTGCTTTGGCCGGGCTGGACCACCACGATGCACGCGAACAGCAGGCTGGCCACCAGCAGGGACAGTGTCAGCACGATGACGGACATCGGCGTCGGCGCCTCGGGCGCGCTCAGCGATCCCGATCGCGACACCGAGGACAGCACCGCCCAGATGCCGAGGCCGATCACGACGAGCCCGCCGATCAGCGCGCCGAAGCCGTTGGCGGCGAAGGCTCGGGTCTCGTTGATCTCGACCCGGGCCCCGGAGTGGCCGACCGGCCGGTCGGCGACCGGTGCGGCGGCGGGGTCAAGGGTGACCTCGTGGTCGCTGGTGGTCGAGGTCTGTGGGCGTTCGTTCGGCATGGTGTCCTCCCCCGAGGGCGGTTAAATCTGACATCTAAGTGATATCACTTTATCGCCGCGCGCGGGCGGTTTTCACGCCAAGCCGAGCCGATCCAGCACCACCGCCTGTTCCCAGGCGAGCTCGCGCCACGCGTCGTACCGGCCGCTGCGCCCGCCGTGCCCGGCGCTCATCTCGGTGCGCAGCAGGAGCGGGCGGGTCGCCGGGTCGCGCGTGGCCACCGCGCGCAGCCGGGCGATCCACTTCGCCGGCTCGGTCACGCTGACCCGGGTGTCGTTGAGGCTGGTGGTGACCAGGACGGCAGGGTAGGTCGTCGCACGCACGTTCTCATACGGCGAGTAGCGCTTCATCAGCGCATACACCTCTGCGTCCGCCAGCGGGTTGCCCCACTCCTCCCACTCGGTGACGGTCAGCGGCAGTGAGGGGTCCAGGATCGTCGTGAGCGGGTCGACGAACGGTACGTCCGCCTGGACCACCGCGAAGAGCTCCGGGGCCAGGTTCATCGCGGCGCCGACGAGCAGGCCCCCGGCCGACCCGCCCTGCAACGCCAGCCGCCGCGGGTCCACCCAGTCGCCGTCGCCGAGCGTGCGGGCGCACGCCACCAGATCGGTGAAGGAGTGCTCTTTGTGCGCCAGCCGACCTCCGTCGTACCAGGCGCGGCCGAGTTCACCGCCGCCACGCACATGCGCGATCGCCACCACCACGCCACGGTCGAGCAACGACAGACGCGGAATCGAGAACCAGGGGTCGAGCGAGATTTCGTACGCGCCGTACCCGTACAGCAAGCCGGGTGCCGAGCCATCGCGGGGGACGTCCGCGCGCGCCACCAGGGACATCGGGATCGCGGTGCCGTCCTCGGCGGTGGCCCACACCCGGTGCTGCACGTACGCCGACGGGTCGAAGCCGCCCAGGACCGGCTGGGTCTTGAGGATCGCCCGTTCCCCGGTGGCCAGATCCACTTCCAGGACAGTCTTGGGCGTGACCAGGGACTGGTAGCCCAATTGAAGTGCCGCGGTCTCCCAGGAAGGGTTCGAGCCCAGTCCGACGCTCCGTACCGGTTCATCGAAGGCCAGGTCAACCGGCTGCGCGAACCCCGCCTCGGCATCGGGATCCCGCCGCGCGAGCGCCACCGCCGTCTGACCGGCCCGGCGTAGGGAGACGGCGGCGTGGGTGGCAAAGGCGTCGACGCCGGTCACCCGGTCGCCGTCAGCCTCCGGCCGGAACCAGGGACGCCAGGTGCTCGCGTCGGCGGCGTCCAGCGGTGCGTACGCGATCTCGAAGTCCACGCGGTGCGCGTTGTGCACGATCAGGAGCCGGTCGCCGGCGACCTCGACGTCGTACTCGACCCCGTCGCGGCGTGCACAGACGATCCGGGGCGAACCGGTCGGCTCCGCCAGATCGAGCAGATGGTGCTCGGAGGTGTTCTTCGATCCGATGGCGATCTGCAGCCACCGGTCGTCACGGGAGGTCCCGATGCCCAGCCAGAACCGCTCGTCCGGTTCCTCATACACCAGCTCATCGGTCGCGGCCGCGGCGCCCACCCGGTGCCGCCACACCTGGTACGGCCGCCACGCGTCGTCCACGCGCAGATAGAACAGGTACGCCGAGTCAGCCGACCACGCCAGGCCGTAGCCCATGCCGGTGACGGTGTCGTCGATCAACTGGCCGCTGGCGATGTCGCGCACCCGCAACACAAAGCGCTCGTCCCCGACGACGTCCACGCTATAGGCCACCCGATCGCCGGTGAGGTTGACCTCGCTGGCGCCGAGTGCGCAGAACTGCTGCCCGTCCGCCTCGGCGTTCATGTCGACGACGACCTGCTCGCCCTCCAGGGCCGCGTCGGGAGACGGGGTCGGGCGGGGGGCACCCTCGACCATCGGGACCCGGCACTGCAGCGGGTATTGCAGCCCCTCCCGGGTGCGCCCGTAGTACCACCAACCGCGATAGGAGACGGGGACGCCGAGATCGCTCTCCTGGGTGCGGTCCTTGATCTCGGTGAACAGCCTCTCGCGCAGGTCGCCAAGATGCGCGGTCATCGCATCGGCGTAGGCGTTCTCCGCACGCAGGTAGCCCAGCAGCTCCGGGTCCTCCACGTCGCGCATCCAGGCGTACGGGTCCTGCACAGCGTCGCCGTGATGGGTTCGGATGTACGGGCGGGTGGGCGCCACCGGGGGCGCCAGCTGGTGTGACGGCGTCTCGGGCTGAGAGTCGGACATGGTGTCAGCCTATGTGCGGCCACCGACAGCGCCGGGCCGGCTCCAGTCACCGACCGCATGTGCCAGTCCTAAGCCTCGATCCGTGGACGGTTAGCTGATCGTGGGGTTTGGTTCGGCGGGTCTGGACGTGAATGTGCCTTCTGGGCTTGAAGAATCGGGAGTGTCGAGTTCCTGATGCGTTCGAGCCGAGAAGGCACTGAGAGTGAAGCTACCTGATTCGTGGTCCAAGGCGTCGCCGCTGTTCGATGAGGACAATCTGGTGTCGTGCGCCGGGCTGGCGCCGGTGATGGGGCTGGCCGAACAGGCGGGGTTGTCGGAGTTGCTCACCGAACGGGTGCGGCTGGCCTGGACGGGGTCGCCTCGGCTGGGGTGAACCCGGCGGGGAAGGTGGCCGCGATCATCGCCGGGATGGCCGCTGGCGCGGACAGCATCGATGACATGCAGGTGATCCGCTCCGGTGGGATGCCGCAGTTGTTCACCGGCGTGTATGCGCCGGCCACGCTGGGTCAGTTTCTGCGCGGTTCACCCACGGTCACGCGTCACAGTTGGCCTCGGTCGCGCGGGCGCATCTGGTCAACCTGGCCCGCCGGACCGACCTGCTGCCCGGTATCGAGCAGCAGGCGTACATCGATATCGACTCGCTGCTGCGCCGGTCTATGGGCACGCCAAACAGGGCGCCAGCTACGGGCACACCAAGATCTCCGGGAAGCAGGTGCTACGTAAGGGCCTGTCCCCGTTGGCGACCACGATCAGCAGCCCGTCCGGCGCGCCAGTGGTGGCCGGGATCCGGCTGCGGGCCGGGAAGGCCGGTTCGGGCCGGGGCGCGGACTCCATGGTGCGCCAGGCCATCGTGACTGCCCGGGCGGCTGGCGCGACGGGCAAGATCCTGGTCCGCGGCGACTGCGCCTACGGGGTCAGTCCGGTGGCTGCCGCGTGCCTGAAGGCCGGCGTGCAGTTGGACGTGTCAACTGGTCTGTGTAAGTGGAGGGGTTCTGGAGAAGGAGCTTGACTGTGGCCATGACGAAGAAGAGGGACGTTGAGGGGGAGCCGGAGGCTCGGAAGCTGCGTCGTGAGTTTCTCGGTGATGATGCGCTGGATAGGTTGATGGCTGCTACCGATGAACGGGGCGTGTCGTTGACTGGTGAGGGAGGTTTTTTACCGGAGATGATTAAGGCGGTCCTGGAGCGTGGGATGAGCGTGGAACTGTCTGATCATTTGGGGTATGAGAAGGGCGACCGGGCCGGGCACGGGAGTGGGAATTCTCGGAACGGTACCACTCCGAAAACGGTGGCGACCGAGGTTGGTGATGTTGCGCTGGATCAGCCCCGGGATCGTAATTCGACGTTCGCGTCGGCGTTGGTGCCAAGGGGCCCGTCGGCTCGGGGGCTGGAGGACATGATCATCTCGTTGTATGCCGGCGGGATGACCATCCGGGATATTCAGCATCACCTGGCCGCTACTTTGGGGACTGAGTTGTCGCACGAGACAATCAGTAAGGTCACGGAGGCCGTCGCCGACGAAGTCCTGGCGTGGCAGCACCGGCCGTTGGAGGCCTTTTACCCGGTGCTGTACATGGACGCCCTGGTGGTGAAGGTCCGCGATGGGGCGCATGTGACCAACCGGTCGGCGCACCTGGCGGTCGGGGTCGACATGGATGGAATCAAGCACGTCCTGGGCATCTGGGTGCAAGCCAGTGAGGGTGCCAAGTTCTGGGCTGGGGTCTGTGCAGGTTGGCCACCGGGGTCAAGGACGTCCTGATCGTCTGTTGTGATGGGCTGACCGGCTTCCCGAAGGATCGAAGCGACCTGGAAGGACGCCATCGTGCAGACCTGCACGGTGCATCTGATCCGAGCCAGCATGCGGTTCGTGTCCTACGGGGACCGTAAGGGGTCGCCGCGATGCTCGCCGATCTACACCGCACCGAATGAGGACGCCGCGCTGGTCGCGTTGGCTGATTTCGCCGAGTCCGCGCTGGGGAAGAAGTATCCCGGAGGTGGCGTCCTGGGAGAACGCCTGGGACCGATTCACGCCGTTCCTGGCGTTCGGGCCGGCGCTACGGAAAGTGATCTATACGACGAACTCGATCGAATCACTGAACTATCAGCTCCGGAAGATCATCAAGAATCGTGGCCATTTCCCGAACGACGCGGCAGCGGTGAAGCTGTTGTGGCTGGCGATCCGCAATATTGAAGACAAGAGAGCGAGAGAACGCGCTAAGCAAGCCGGTAAGGGGAAAGATCGCCAATCCGTGCCACGCCTTGTTGAAGGTGCTGTAGTCACCGGCTGGAGAGCCGCCCTCGGTGAGCTTTCCTGATCTACCCAGACAGAATCAACGCCTACATTTAACACCCGAATGAGACCCGAATCACTTACACAAAAGACTTGACAAGCTCGTGCAGTTCTCGCTGGCACTGGCCAAGAACCCAGCCGTGGCCCGGGCCATCGCCGCGATTCCCCAAGACGCCTGGATCCCGGTGCACTACCCCGGGGCCGTGGTCGACCCCGACACTGGGGACCTGATCTCCGACGCCGAGGTCGCCGAGACCAGGTTCACCGCGTTCGCCTCCACCCAACAGCCGGTGACCGCCCGGCTGGTGGTACGACGAGTCCGGGACCGGGCAAAGCTCGATGAGTTGTTCCCGATCTGGCGTCACCACCCGTTCCTGACCAACAGCGTCGAACCAGTCGCCGACGCCGACATCACCCACCGTCAGCACGCGATCATCGAGACCGTGTTTGCCGACCTGATCGACGGACCACTCGCGCACCTGCCCTCAGGCCGGTTCAGCGCCAACAGCGCCTGGGCGATCTGCGCGGCGATGACCCACAACCTGCTCCGCGCTGCCGGACCCTCCAGGGCCACAAACTGGGTGGCACGCGGCGCGACCCTGCGCCGTCAGATCGTCAACGTTCCCGCACGGATCGCCCGCCCCCAACGACGGCCGGTGCTCCACCTGCCCACCCACTGGCCCTGGGCCCAGCAGTGGCTGACCATCTGGAACAGCGTGTTCGCTCAGATCAAGGCGCCCCCCACAGCCGGCCTGACCCGTCCACCGCCGCACCGGCACAACCGGAGACCCCACAGTGGAAAGGCTGGACAGACCAGCACAACGCCCATGCCCTGACACGCCAAACCCAGCCCAAGCCGGTCCAGCCACCGCAACCCCTAACGCTCCACGGATCGAGGCTAAGAGGCGTCCGAATCCCCACAGCTGCATCACCTGGAAAATGCCCTAAATCAATGAAGCCGCCTATTTCATTTGAACGCTTGAGGCTGCTGCACGGACAGGTAACATCTGAGTTGGCTTACCCTGCGGGGCAGCCTGGAAGGATGAGGGTTATTCAGCGGCTTGATTTTGTGATTGAGCTGTGATCTTCCCAAAAGCGTGCCCCACTTAAACAGCGACCCGCCACTAGAGAGAATTGGGTTACCACACACAATCTCCTAGAACGGGTCGCTGCACGCGACTCTACCACTGGCTTCACGAGGGCGCAGATCGACCGGCTCATCATCTTGATCATGGAGCTGAAGAATAGCGGGCATCCCGTGAATGTCCCTTCCTCGTTGGGTCTACGAAAAGCGGTCATCGTGACATTGACCTACCTCCGCCGCAACCGGGCACAGGCCGACTTGGCCGAAGCATTCGACACTTCACAACCGACCATCTCGCGGGCCATCTCAGCTGTCGTTCCTCTGCTCCAGTCAGTCACCGCCGACTGGGTACCCGCAGTGGAGCATCTCCACGATGACGTCCTCTACGTCATTGATGGAACCCTCCTGCCCTGCTGGTCCTGGGCTGCTCACCCCGAGCTGTACTCCGGCAAGCACCACACCACCGGCCTCAACGTTCAGGTCGCCGCCACGCTGGATGGCCACCTTGCCTGGGTCTCCGACCCAACCCGGGAGCCACCCACGACACCACCGCCATCCGCAACAGCGGTCTCCTTTGAGGAACTACCACCAGCCAACCTCATCGCCGACAAAGGCTACGTCGGCACCGGAATGATCACCCCGATCAAACACCCACCCGGTCGCGAGCTATCGCAAAACCGAAAGAACTTCAACACCGAGATAAACAGAATCCGCTACGTCGTCGAACGAACAATCGCCCATCTAAAAACCTGGCGAATCCTCCACGCTGACTACCGCCGCCCCTACGCGACCTTCCATCAAGTCATCACAACCGTCATCGGCCTGGAATTCCTTAGACGCAGCTGGTGAATAACCTTCGATCTTCCCAAAAGCGTGCCCCACTTAAACAGCGACCCGCCACTAGAGAGAATTGGGTTACCACACACAATCTCCTAGAACGGGTCGCTGCACGTGTACTCTACCACTGGCTTCACGAGGGCGCAGATCGACCGGCTCATCATCTTGATCATGGAGCTGAAGAATAGCGAGCATCCCGCGAATGTCCCTTCCTCGTTGGGTCTACGAAAAGCGGTCATCGTGACATTGTGGTTCCCCCCGGATCGTGGAGGGCTTGGCTATGTGGCTTCCCGGTCGGGAGCCGTGGCGTTCTCGTAGTTGATGGGGCTCATCATGTCTGCGGAGCTGTGACGTCGTTCGTGGTTGTAGAACCCGTAGCACCAGTCAAGCACGACAGCTTGGGCGGCACGGGTGCTGGTGAACTCGTGGCGGGACAGAACTTCCCATTCCAGCGAGCTGAAGAACGCCTCGGCGGCGGCGTTATCGAAGCACGACCCGACCCGGCCCATCGACTGACGGACCCCGAGCTTGCGGCACAACCGCGTGAACGCCTTGGCCGTGTAGGTCGATCCGCGATCGGTGTGAAAGATGACGCGTGCAGACGTGTCGAGGCACCAGTTCGGCCCGTTGACCGCATCAGAACCCCCACGGGCCGCGACGGCCATCTTCAGCGCCGCGCCGGCCAGCTCGGCATCGGGGTGGGCCCCGGTCGCGGCGCCGAGCAAACGCCGGGAAAACAGGTCGATCACGGTGGCCAGGTACAGCTTCGAGCCCGGACGGCCGCACTCCTCGAGCGTGGGGATCTCGGTGATGTCGCCGACCCAGCGGGCGTTCGGCCGATCGGCGGTGAAGTTCCTCTTGAGCAGGTCGGGGAACGTCGGTGCGGTCTTGTCCTGGCGGGTCAGGCCGCCTCGGCGTTGGATCTGGCGAGCGACCAGGCCCTGGCGGCGCATCGAGTCCGCCACCGTCTTCTGGCTGATCTGCCAGCCATCGCCGCGCAGGTCGGCGTGCAACCGGGGCGAGCCGTGCAGCCCACGGCGTCGGGTGAACATCACCTGCACGGCCCGATCGATGACCTCGCGACGGCGCGCCTGGCAGGTGTGCAGGCCGCTTGCCGCTGCCGGGCCGCTGGCGCGGCGCCTCCACTCGTAGAACCAGGCCAGGCTGACCCCGAGCAGCGCGCAGCAGATCGTGTGTGGCACCCGGTAGTTGGTCCTCTGGTCAGCGATGAAGCGGGCCACGCTCACTTCGTCGCCACCTTCACCCACAGGACCACGGATCGCTTGAGGACATCACGCTCCATCCGCAGCTCAGCGTTCTCGGCGCGCAACCGCTTGAGCTCGTCGTAGTCGCCCGAGGACAAACTCCACGAGCCGTCCCGGCCGGCCCGTGCCCGGTTCACCCAGTTGCCCAAGGTGCCCTCGTTCACGCCAAGGTCGCGCGCGATCTGCGCGATCGGTTTCCCGGTCTCTTCGACGATCCAGACAGCTCCCTCACGGAACTCCCGGTCGTACTTCTTCCGCGTCTCTGGCATCTCGATCCTCATTGTCGATGCCTCTACGCTCCGGGGGGAACCTCATCGCGGCCAAGGCCCAAGAGACCGTCGTGCCCGGGCAGAAGGTTGCGGCAAGCATCGTGGCCGACCTAGCCACCCAGCTCCTGACGATCGGTTCGCGAATCTCCGAGCTCGATGCCCGGATCACCTCCACCTTCGGGTCCCACCCCCAGGCTGAGATCATCGAGTCCCTACCTGCCATGGGCCCCATCCTGGGAGCCGAGCTGATCGCCGCAGCAGGGGACTTGAACGGCTACGTGAACGCCGGCCGGCTCGCCTCGGCCGCGGGCCTGGTGCCTGTCCCGCGAGACTCCGGCAGGCGCACCGGGAACCTGCATCGGCCGATGCGGTACTCACGCAAGCTGCGCAGGGTGTTCTACCTATCCGCATCGTCAGCCATGATGCGCGAAGGACCCAACCGCGACTACTACCTCAAGAAGCGCGGACAGGGCCATGGCCACGTCCAGGCGCTGATCGCCTTGGCCCGGCGCCGTGTCGACGTCCTGTGGGCGTTACTTCGCGACAATCGGCCCTTCGAGGTCGCCCCACCAGCACGGCAACAGATGACTCGAACAGCTTGACAAACTCATTGAGAATCCACCGACGCTGATTCGTGGGTTGTGAGCTGAGCCGCATCAATAGCAGAAGTCTAACGATGACGCTTGCGAGTGCAGCCACCAATGCCAACCAACGTTCGGTGCGGCCCGAGACCGGGCCGGTGTCGTTCTACACCAACGGTCAGGCCGGTCCGCGCGGGGACCGGGCTCGGCCACTGATCTTGTCCTGAAAGCCTTGTCGATGTCACCGGGCTGGCTCGGCGAGTTGACGCTGGGTTCTTGATCCGCCCAGCTGCCACCAATGATGCGGACGATCCGGGGAACCAAACGCTGAACCCCTGCGTGTGACGGCAACACGACAGAGATATGAATACCTGAGAGACGAGCAAATGCTGTTGCGCCTATTGACGGGGGGCGAGCGCGCTCGTACCGGGCTGCGCCCCGCGCGATCGAAGCGCCCGATCGCTCATCGGGGGTCAACGCCATCCAGACCGCGTTGGCGATCACCTCCGATGCGCCAACCCTGAATTTTACCCATCTCAGTAGACTCATGCCTAAAAAAAAAAGAGCAAGCAGACGGCACCTTTACCATTTATCGACGGAGCTTTGATTAGAGTTCGATCGCCATGCCCGCCTGAAGGAGGTTGCGATGCGTCACTCCGTTCTTGCCGCGTGTCTTAGTCTGGGGCTGTCCGCCGGAGCACTCGGTGCCCCAGCGGGTGCTGTATCAACGGTGTCAGCTGTCCCAACATCATACACCCTTAACGCCGTGGCATGCCATTTCGCGGTCACGAACCTTAAGTGGCGAGACGCGACGACTCGCGCTAGCTATGGTGGTCCGGCGGCATTTTCTGTCTCAAGCTGGGACAATTCAACCAGCTTCTCTTTCACCAAGGTTACTTCGGGCGCCAACTTCACGATCACCGATGGCGTATTCTCAGATCCAGGTCTTTACGGAATTACCCAGTATGGTAACCAAGGGACCTGTGCCGGCGGTCACTACTCCTACGGACCAACGATGTGGTTCAACCGAGGCGTCCTCGACGCACAGAGCACTTCTATACGTCAAACCACGGGCGTGCACGAGATGGGACACGTGCTTGGCTTAGGCCATGACTATGAAAGCGGTTGTACCATCAGCATCATGCAGGCCGACGCCAATATAGTGATTCCTTGCGGACGTCAAAGCCCAGGCTCGGAAGACCTCAGAGGAATTACCCGGATCTACAGCCAGTGAGAAAGGATCTTGCAGTGTATCTCTATGGTTCTCGGCTGGCGGCCCTCCTGACCCCGGCCCTGGTCATGCTAGCAGCCGCCGGTTGCTCTTCGGCGTCGACTGGTGACGCCCCCACCGCGTCCGCGAACTCAGCAGTCCAGAATGGCGCTCCGCCGCAGATGTCCACAGGCCAGTCTGATGTCTTGCGGAAAAGATACATCTCAACGATTGAGCTACGGAACGATAGTGCCGCCGTGGCCATCGTTAAAGCCAACTCCGCAAAGACTCAACCGGTCGTGGGAGGAGATGGTCTCACCTTCGCCGAAATAGTCACCGAAGCCACTGTCGTCAAGACATTGCGTGGGAGCCTGACGGGGAAGACGGTAAATATCGTTCAGCTCGGGGACTCCGGATCTGATAGTGAGGCCCCCCCCCTGCAGCAAGGCCGAACCTACCTTGTCTTCCTAATGAGGGCAACGAGCGGAGATGCTTACGTCATCACCGGTGGAATGGGTTCCTACGTCAAGCTTGGGGACAGGTTCGAATTGACCGTGAAGGAGCACGACCCCCGCTCAACGATTCCCCGCAACATTCCGGAGGCACAAGCGGTGGCTTTGATCAACCAATAAGTGCCAAGATACCCCATCTATGACGCGGTATCGTTCTTCAGTTATCAGGCTCTTCACCGATGAGTGTGGGGTGAGCACGGCGCGCCGAGCGGCTGGTTGAGGCTGGGGAGGGGGTCGAGGTCCCCGAGGATCAGAGGACTTCTACCTCTTCTGAAATCGAGGACCTCGACGATGAGTGAGCCTACGTCGTGCTGCCGTGTCCGCGGTGGCTACTGCGAGCGTTGCGACGTGCTGGTCGGGTTGGAGGGACTGCACGTGATCGGGGTCGACCGCGACGACGGGGGCTGGCTCGTTGTCGAGGTTGAGTCCGAGCCGACGCCGATGGGCTGCCCGGCCTGCGGGGTTGTCGCGCACAGTCATGGGCGTGTGCTCGTGCGGCTTGTCGACGCTCCGGCGATGGGCCGCCCGGTGCGGATCTTCTGGCGTAAGCGGCGGTGGGTGTGCCCCGACCCTGGCTGCCCGGTCGGGACGTTCGTGGAGCAGGACGACCGCATCGCCGCGCCGCGGTCGTCGTTGACGACGCGGGCGTGCCGGTGGGCGATCGAGCAGATACGCCGCGAGCACGCCTCGGTGAACGGGATCCGCCGCCAGCTCGGCACCGGGTGGCGCACGGTGTGGGACTCGATCCGGCCGCTGCTGCAGGCGATGGACGCTGACCCGGCCCGCTTCGAGGGCGTGACCATCCTGGGGGTTGATGAGCACGTGTGGCACCACGTGTCGACCAAGCCGTTCGAGGCCGGTGGGCGCGGGCCGAAGGAGCTGACCGGGATGGTCGACCTGACCCGAGATGCGCACGGCCGCACCAGGGCTCGCCTGCTGGACCTGGTCCCCGGACGCTCCGGACAGGCCTTCAAGACCTGGCTCACCGAGCGCGGCGACGCCTTCGGGGCCGGGGTGCAAATCGCCACCCTGGACCCGTTCCGCGGGTACAAGAACGCCATCGATGACCAGCTCGAGGACGCCCGCGCTGTCCTGGACGCCTTCCACGTCGTCAAACTCGCCACCGGTGTCATCGACGAGGTCCGCCGACGGGTCCAGCAGGACATCCACGGCCACCGCGGCCGCCGTGACGACCCGCTGTACCGGATCCGGAACATCCTGCGCGCCGGCGAACAACACCTCACCGACCGGCAACGAGCGCGGCTGGACACGGCGTGGACCGCCGACGAGCGGCACGTCGAAGTCGAGCTCGCCTGGCGCTGCGCCCAGCAGGTCCGCTCCGCCTACCACCAGGACAGCCCCGCCGCCGGACGCAAGATCGCTGAGAAGATCCTGCAGTCCTTCACCTCGTGCCCGATCCCCGAGGTCGCCCGCCTGGGCCGCACCCTGAAGCAGTGGCGCACCGAGTACCTCGGCTACTTCGACACCAACGGCGCGAGCAACGGTGGCACTGAGGCAGTGAACGGGCTCATCGAACTCCACCGACGCGTCGCCCGCGGATTCCGCAACAGAGACAACTACCGCCTCCGAATGCTCCTCATCGGCGGCGGACTCGACCCCTCACCCCACACTCATCGGTGAAGAGCCAGTTATCAAGCGGTCGGCGACGGCAGGGCGACCTTGATCAGCTCAGGGGTCGGCGCTCTTGCCGTCGCGGTCGCCTCTGCCGGTGGGGATGGGTAGTGGGTGGAAGACTACACGTGCAGCGACCCCTTGAGGGTTATTCAGCGCCTTGATTTCGTGATTGAGCTGTGATCTTCCCAAAAGCGTGCCCCACTTAAACAGCGAGCCGCCACTAGAGAGAATTGGGTTACCACACACAATCTCCTAGTGTCGTGAGGCGTTAATTCGTTGGCAGTACCCTGCTAGGGTGTCGAGGATCTGGTCCGCGGTCTTGGTCCATACAAACGGCTTGGGGTCTTTGTTCCAGTTCTGGGTCCAGTTCACGATGTCGCGTTCGAGTTCGATCACGGAGCGGTGGGTCGAGCGTTGCAGTTTACGGCGGGTCAGTTCGGCGAACCAGCGTTCAACGAGGTTGTGGGGTGTGGGGCTCTCGACGGACAGTGACCCTATTGAGAAGATGTTCTCAGTCAGGAAGGGTTGTGGATGTCGAAATATCGTAGGTTCACGCCTGAATACCGCCAGGAGGCGGTACGGATGGTGATCGAATCGACCCGGCCGATCGCGAGGGTGGCCAGGGATCTGGGTATCAATGAAGGAACTCTGGGGAACTGGGTGGCCACCTACCGTAGGGAACATCCGGTCAGCGAAGAACTCGGTGTTGAAGACCGGACACGACTGCGTGCTTTGGAACGCTAAAAAAGCAGCGGCCTACTTCGCGCGGGAGCAGCAGTGAGCGACAAGTACCAGCTCATTGCCGCGGAGTTGGCCGATCAGGACTCCCAGCCGGTCGCCGACCCCGACCAGTGGCCAGTGAGCGTGCAATCGATGTGCCAGGTACTGGGGGTATCCCGCTCAGGGTTCTACCAGTGGCGCTGCGCGCCACCCTCGACCCGTGGGCAGCGGCGCGCGGTGATCATGGTGCACGTGCAGGCGGCGTTCGAGGCCGGTCGAGGGACGTACGGGGCACGCCGGGTCCACGCCGTCCTGACCCGTTCGGCCGACCACCGGGTTGCCTCGGCGGGCCTTGACCTGGTCCGGGACATTATGCCCGAGCTGGGCCTGGTGGCCTGCCAGCCTCGTTCCTACCGCAGGACCACGATGCCCGGCGCAGACGTTGTCGGGGTGGCTGACCACGTGCAGGGCGACTTCACTGCCGACGCCCCTGGGCGGCGGCTGGTCGAGGACATCACGTACGTGCGGACCTGGGCCGGGTGGGTGTACCTGGCCACAGTGATCGACTGTTGCACCAAGGCGGTGATCGGCTGGTCGATGGCCGATCACATGCGGACCGATCTGATCTGTGATGCGATCACCATGGCCGCTGCCCGGACCGAGATGGCCGAGGATGTTGTGTTTCATTCGGACCGGGGTAGCCAGTACACGAGCGCCCAGTTCGCAACTCATTTGCGGCGTTACAAGATCACCGGGTCCATGGGCAGGACCGGGACATGTTGGGATAACGCGTTAGCAGAATCATTCTTCGCGGCGTTAAAGAATGAGCTCGTGTACCGGGTGGTGTTCCCGACTCGGGCGGCGGCCCGTTCGGCTATTGCGGAATACATCGAGGTCTTCTATAATCGTCAGCGACTCCACTCCGGATTGGGCTACCGAACCCCCGTCGAAGTCGCCCACCAGTACCGTAACAATCCGTCAATCGCCGCATGAACCAGTCGAAATCACTGTCCACTCAAAGCCCACCAGATCAGTTTCGCGATAGGGCCCGACATGACCCCATCCTACCTAACAATAAACGAATTAACGCCTCACGACATTAGTAGGAATAGCGATTTAGCCAGACCGTTCGCCCCGGGGATCGGGGGGACGTCCCGGCGTGGGACAAGTCAATTTCGGCGTGGACCGTGTAGCTGGGCGGTCGTGGTGCCGTGAAACACTGCAGCCCCCGCGACTGTCGCTTGGTGGGGTTCCGCGTCGCAGTTCCCTACCCATGCCCTTCACCCAGCAGAATGTGGCCGTTGGACTGCTCCACGGATAGGTGACAGGTCAAGATGTCACCTATCCGTGGGGCGGGCCCGTTTTCGGCGGGTCCTACGCCGTGTCTGCGGAGTCTTGGTGCGCATCGTAGTCTGGATGCCTCGTCACGTCGGCCAGCATCGCCGTCAGCCGCCCGCGGTCACCGCGACCGCCGCGCACGGCATGGTTCAAGTACGCCGCCGCGACCTGTTGCGCTCCTGGCTCCGACGCCAGTCCCAGCGTGCACGCTCCGAACACCTCCTCGGCCACACTGTCCAGCGCATCTGCGGGCACCAAGGGAAGCCAGCGGCGCAAGAACTCGAGCACCTGGGCGCGGTGCGCGTCGTACCGATCCTCCAGGAACCCATCCGTCGTCGAGAACACCTCGGCGACTGACCCGGCGCCGCGCTGAGCAGTGAGCGACACGGCATCCTCGATACGACCATCCAGGACGAGGCGTTCGGCATCCTCGGCCGCGTGTTGCATGGCTGCGCCTCCTGTTAGGGGCTCGTCGTGCTCCTGACGCGGTGAGCGTAGACCGGTCTCCACCAATCGGTGGATGTCGTTTCGGACCGAGCGGTTGATGTGTCGAGGTGTTCGCACAGGAAGCCTGGACACATGAGTTTCGTCGAGGTCGAGGACCTGACCAAGTCGTACGGCGGCCGCGACGCCGTACGCAACGTCACCTTCGCGATAGAGCAGGGCCAGAGCGTGGGGATCCTCGGACCGAACGGCTCGGGCAAGACCACCACGATCGAGTGCCTGGCCGGGCTGCGCATTCGCGACAGCGGCCGAGTCCGCATCGACGGAATGGACCCGGCCGACGAACCGCCCCGGCTGCGGCAGGAACTCGGCATGCAACTCCAAGAGTGCCGACTCCCGGCAAAGATCACCGTCACCGAGGCCCTGGACCTGTACCGCTCGTTCTACCCACACCCCCGGTCGGCCGCCGAGTTGATCGAGCGGTTCGGCCTGGGCACCCAGCGTGCTACCCGGTTCGAGCAGCTGTCCGGCGGCCAGCAGCAGCGCTTGTCCGTGGCCCTGGCGCTCGTCGGCCGCCCGCGGATCGCCTTCCTGGACGAGTTGACCCCGGGTCTGGATCCGGCCGCGCGCCGCGAAATCTGGTCCTACCTTGCCGAGCTCCGCACCGACGGCCTGACGATGCTCCTGGTCACGCACGTCATGGAGGAGGCCGAGTACCTCTGCGACCGGGTGATCGTGCTCCGTGAGGGTCGCGTTGCCGCCGACGACACCCCGGCAGGGCTCGCGCGCCGAACCGCCGCCGAACACACCCTGACGTTTGTGCCGTCGGCGCCCGTCGACCCGGCCGAGCTGACAGCCCTGGTCGGTGTCCGACACGCCGCGGCGGACGGCGTACGCATCGTCGTCACCGGTGACGCCGACGCACCCGGCACCGTACTCGCCTACCTGGGCGGCCGTGGCATCACCGCCCACGAACTGCGCCTGGACACTCCCGACCTGAACGACGCCTACCTGGCGTTGACCCACAGCGACGACACACCCGCCACCGCCCCGAAAGGAGCCACGCGATGAGCGGCCCGCTCGCGGCGATGACCCGCACCGAGGCCCGGCTGTTGAGCCGCGAGCCGGCGCTGATCGCCTGGGGCGTCGCCGTACCGGTCCTGGCCAATCTCATGCTGAACCTGATCCCCGGCACCCGCCAACCCCAGGAGGTCCTGGACGGACTGTCCTGGAGCCAGCTCTACGCCCCGACCATCGCACTGTTCACGCTGTCGATCGTGGCCGTGCAACTGCTGCCCACGACCCTCGGGACCTACCGGCAGGACGGCATCCTGCGCCGGCTGCGGACCACGCCTGCGTCGGCCGCCGTGCTCCTGGGCGCGGTTTGCCTCGTGCTGTCGGCCGTGGGGTTGCTGGTGACGGCCGTCATCATGGCTACCCCGGCGCTCACCGGAGTCGGCCTGCCGGGCAATCCGGTCCCGTTCGCGCTGGCGGCGGCGTTGGCTCTGGTGGCGTTCGTGGCGATCGGGGCGTTGATCACGGCGGTCGCACCCACCGCGCGCCTCGCCGCGGGTATCGGCGCATGTGTTACCCCGGTGTTGTGGTTCGCCTCGGGCATGTGGGTTCCGATCGGGGCGATGCCCGGCTGGCTCGCCCGGGTGTGCGAGTTGATCCCGAGCGGCGCGGCGGGGCGGGCAATGCAGCTCGCGATGTTCGACCAGTGGCCCTCGCTCGGCCAACTGGTGGTCATCGCTACCTGGGCCGTGTGTTGTGGCGTGCTGGCCGCGCGCTGGTTCCGGTGGGAGTAAGACCGTGGGCACGACGTGACCCCGCGGGCCCATCCGGTGGACCATGACCTCGTGCGACAGGCGCCAGGGGTGATCAGCGCGACGGTGCGGGCGGCCCCGGGCGAGCCGGGAGACGCCTTCGGTCGTGCGTTCGTCGTGATCCCCTACCCTCTGCTGCTCGTCTCGCTGATCGCCACGGCCGCAGCCGGCGCGTGGGGTACGACGACCGGGCTCGCCCCGATCGCGGCGCTGGCGGTGGCGGCGGGCATCCATCGCTGGTGGGGCGACCGACGCCCAGGTACGCCGCTCGCCCGGGCCGCGTGGTACGTCGTGCAGGCCCTGCTGTCCGCCGGCCTCGTGGTGCTGGCCCCGCTGTTCTGTATCTACGCCTTCTGCGGGTACTTCGACGCCGCCCGCACGCTGCCCCGACGCGCGCGGACACCGGCGACCGTCGGGGTGGCCGCCGTGGTCGCGCTCGGTCAGTCCGGCTCGCTCGCGGGAGTTCGGGCCAACCCCTGGTTGTACGTCGTGCTGTTCTTCGTCAACGCCGGGCTCGGCCCGCTCATGGCCTACCTGGAGGAGCGCCGGGAGGCGGACATCGCGCGCCGTGAGGAGGCGGTCCGCGCCCTGGGAGACGAGCAACGCCGTAGTGCGGCGCTCCAGGCGCAGCTGCTGGATCAAGCGCGCGAGGCAGGCGTGATCGATGAACGGCAGCGGCTCTCCCGGGAAATCCACGACACCGTCGCGCAGGGGCTGATCGGCATCATCACCCAACTGGAGGCGATCGACCCCGGCGATGACCCGGCCGGCTGGCGGCCGCGGGTGGCCCGGGCCTGCGAGGTGGCGCGGGATAGCCTCGCCGAAGCCCGGAGAGCGATCCACGCGCTGGGCTCACCCGCCTTGGCGGAGGACAGCCTGCCCGTGGCGCTGGAGCACGCCGTACGCCGATGGGCCCAGGCCTGCGACGTCGAGGCTCTGATGCACGTGGACGGAACGGCCGGCCCCGGCCGGCATGACGAGGCGCTGCTGCGCGTGGCGCAGGAGGCGATGGCGAACATCGCCCGCCACAGCGGGGCGTCACGGGCGGCGATCACCCTCACGTACGACGACCGGGAGGTCCGCCTGGACGTGCGCGACGACGGCCGCGGGTTCGACCCAACTCAGGTGGCCGCCGGGACCGGGCTCACCGGCATGCGGTCGCGGATCGTCGGAGTCGGCGGCGAGCTGCATGTCGAGACCGCCCCCGGATCGGGGTGCACCGTCAGCGCCGCGGTGCCGCGATGAGCACGGACCCTGCCCTGCGGGTGATGATCGTCGACGACCACCCGGTGGTCCGGGACGGTCTGCGGGGCATGCTCGAGCACGAACCCGGCATCGAGGTGATCGCCGAAGCGGGCGACGGGCACGAAGCCCTGGCCGTCATCAAGGCCCTGGGGGGGCCCGCCAGCGACGGCCCCGACGTGGTTCTCATGGACCTGCGGATGCCCGGCATGGACGGCATCGAGGCCATTCGACGAGTGCGAGTCGACGACCGGAACCGGCCTGCCGTCCTCGTGCTCACGACGTACGACACCGATCGCGACGTCCGGGCGGCGCTGAGTGCCGGGGCCGACGGCTTCCTGCTCAAAGATGTACGACGGGCCGACCTGGTCCGCGCGGTGCGCGACGTCGCGGGCGGGCGGCCGGTGCTGTCCGCACGGGCGCTGGCCGCGCTGACCGGGCAGCACCACGAGAACTCGTTGACGGAGCGGGAGATTGAGGTCTTGCGGGTGATCGCCGCGGGCGGAACGAACCGGTCGGCGGCGGCTCGCCTCCTCGTCAGTGAGGCAACCGTGAAGACGCACCTGCTGCACATCTACGACAAATTGGGCGTGCGTGACCGAGCGGCGGCCGTGGCAATTGCCTACGAGCGCAACCTCTTATGACCCGGGCGGGCTGGACAATCGCCGCACCTGGTCCCTGCCGCTGCCGCTGCGAATGCCGGGAAAGCGCAGTTCAGCGGCGTGAGCGTGTTGCAGCTGGTCGACTTCTATCGGCCGGCGTTGCTGGCCGTGGGGCCCGCGGGAGTTGTCGGCACCGTCGAGGAACTCCCCGGCGAGGAAGACCTGCGTGGGTTGCGTCAGCGTGCCGGGACCGCAGACGCGACGAGAAGCACGGACACTCCCGGGCTGTAGTTGAGAAGCATTTTCATTCTCAACCTACCAGGATCGTCTGCCGCGGCATCAGCCGGACAGGCAGGCGGGCCCGAGCAGTGCCTTCAGGTCCCCGAACAGGTCCGGGGAGGCCGTCACCCGCAGCGAGTCGTCCAGCCGCATCAGCACGGTCCGGCCCGGCTGGGTCAGCCGCACGTGCACCTCGGTCATCCCCGGGTGGTCCCCCAGTACGCCCTTGAGCTGCATGGCGACCCCGTTCGTGGCCCGCGCGAGCGGCAGGTGCACCACCACCGGTCCGCGTGGGCCTTCGCTGACGTCCGGGAGCGTCAACTCCTGGGCGTAGATCGAGACTTGATCGTCGCGCCGACTGACCCGGCCGCGCACCACGCACACCACGTCGGTGGACAACATTGAGGCAACGGTTTGGTACGAGCTAGGGAAGAACAGGCATTCCACCGCGCCGTCGAGGTCCTCGACGGTGACGATGGCCCAGAGGTCGCCCTTCTTGGTCCGTTTCAGCTGAAGCCCGGTGATCAGCCCCGCGATCGTCACGTTCGCGCTGTCACCGCGGTGACCTGCTGAGCCCTCCTCCGCGGCCAGCGACACGATCGAGGTGTCGGCGTGCTGGGAGAGCACATGCTCCAGGCCGAGCAGCGGGTGGTCGGAGACATACAGCCCGAGCATTTCCCGCTCGAAGGCCAGCAAAGTGCGCTTGTCCCACTCCCGATCCGGCACCGGGTCAAGCCCGTCGAACAGTGCCCCCCCACCGCTTTGGCCGTCACCTGCCGGCGCGTCATCGGCCCCGAACATGTCGTCCCACAGCGAGAACTGCCCTTTGTCAGTTTCCCGTTTCTCGTGGACGAAATGGTCGACGTACACCTCGTGAATGCTCAGCAGGCCGTGCCGCGGGTGACCGAGTGAATCGAACGCGCCGGCCTTGATGAGCGATTCGATGGTGCGTTTGTTGCAGACCACCGAGGGCACCTTGTGCAGGAAATCCCGGAAGCTGGTGAAGGCCCCCTGCTCGGTGCGGGCCCGCACGATGGCCTCGACCACGTTGGTGCCGACGTTGCGGATGGCGGCCAAACCGAACCGGATGTCCTCACCGACCGCGGCGAAGTTGGCGGTCGAGGCGTTGACGTCCGGCGGCAGCACCCGGATGTGCATGCGCCGACACTCGCCCAGGTACAGCGCCGACTTGTCCTTGTCGTCGCGCACACTCGTGAGCAGGGCGGCCATGTATTCGGCCGGATAGTTCGCCTTCAGGTACGCGGTCCAGTAGGACACCATGCCGTACGCCGCGGTGTGCGCCTTGTTGAAGGCGTAGTCGCTGAAGGGCACGAGAATGTCCCACAGCGTGGTGATCGCTGCGTCGGAATACCCGTTGTCCAGCATCCCCTGGCGGAATCCGACGAATTCGGCGTCCAGCACCTCGCGCTTCTTCTTACCCATCGCCCGGCGCAACAGATCCGCTTTGCCCAGGGTGTACCCGGCCAGCTTCTGCGCGATCGCCATGACCTGTTCCTGATAGACGATCAGGCCGTGCGTCGTGTCGAGGATTTCCGCGAGCGGCTCGGCCAGCTCGGGGTGGATGGGGGTGATCGGCTGCCGGCCGGTTTTGCGGTACGCGTAGTTGGTGTGCGAATTGGCGCCCATCGGCCCGGGGCGGTACAGCGCCAACGCCGCCGAGATGTCCTCGAAGTTGTCCGGCTGCATCTGCCGCAGCAGGGTCCGCATCCCGCCGCCGTCGAGCTGGAACACCCCGAGGGTGTCCCCGCGGGCCAGCAGCTCGTAGGCGGCGGCGTTGCTGGTGTCCTTGCTCAGTTCCTCCAGGTCGATCTGCTCGCCCCGGTTGGCTTCGACGTTGGCCAGCGCATCATCGAGGATGGTCAGGTTCCGCAGGCCCAGGAAGTCCATCTTGACCAGCCCCAACGCTTCGCAGCTGGGGTAGTCGAACTGGGTGATGATCTGCCCGTCCTGCTCGCGCCGCATGATCGGGATCAGGTCGATCAAGGGTTCGCTGGACATGATGACGCCGGCGGCGTGCACGCCCCACTGCCGCTTGAGCCCCTCCAGCCCCATCGCGACGTCGACGATCTCCTTGGCCTGGGGCTCTGATTCGACCAGCGCGCGAAACTCGGCGGCCTCGCCGTACCGCTTGTGCTGGGGGTCGTACACACCGCTGAGCGGGATGCCCTTGCCCATGACGTCGGCCGGCATCGCCTTGGTGAGCTTCTCCCCCATCGCGAACGGGAAGCCCATCACCCGGGAGGCATCCTTGAGGGCCTGCTTGGCCTTGATGGTGCCGTAGGTGACGATCTGGGCGACCCGCTCCTCGCCGTACTTGTCGCTGACGTACTTGATCACCTCACCGCGGCGGCGCTCGTCGAAGTCGACGTCGAAGTCCGGCAGCGACGGGCGTTCGGGGTTCAGGAAGCGCTCGAAGATCAGCCCGTGCGGAATCGGGTCCAGGTCGGTGATCCGCATGGCGTACGCGCACATCGACCCCGCCCCCGAGCCACGCCCCGGCCCCACCCGAATGCCCTGGGACTTGGCCCAGTTGATGAAGTCGGCGACCACCAGGAAGTACCCGGGGTACCCCTTGGAGATGATCACCTCCTGCTCGAAAGCCGCCTGTTTACGGGCATAGTCCGGTACGCCGGCCGGGAACCGCGCGCGCAGCCCCCGCTCGACCTCCTTGATGAACCAACTGGTCTCGTCCTCACCCTCGGGGCACGGGAAGCGCGGCATGTAGCGCCCCTCCTGCTCGGTGAAGGACACCTCGCACGCCTCCGCAATGGACAAGGTGTTGTCACATGCGCCGGGGAACTCGGCGAACGTCGTGCGCATGTCGGCGGCGGTGCGCAGGTAGAACGACTCCGCGTCGAACTTGAACCGGTTTGGATCCATCAGGGTGGACCCGGACTGCACACACAGCAGTGCCGCGTGCGCCTGCGCGTCCTCCTCCTTGGTGTAGTGGCAGTCGTTGGTGGCCAACAACGGCAGGTTCAGCTCCTTGGCCAGCCGCAACAGGTCCGTGGTGACCTGCCGTTCGATGGCTAGGCCGTGGTCCATGAACTCGCAGTAGAAGTTGTCCGCCCCGAAGATGTCGCGGAACTCCGCCGCCGCCTCGACCGCCTGGCGGTACTGCCCCAGCCGCAGCCGGGTCTGGACCTCCCCCGAAGGGCAGCCGGTGGTGGCGATCAGGCCTGTGGCGTACGTCGAGAGCAACTCCCGGTCCATCCGCGGTTTGAAGTAGTACCCCTCCAGGGAGGCCAGCGAACTCATCCGGAACAGGTTGTGCATCCCCGCGGTGTCGCGCGCCCACATCGTCATGTGGGTGTAGGCACCGGCTCCGGAGACGTCGTCGCGGGAGTTCGTGCCGTCCCCGAACTTCACCCGCGAACGGTCGCTGCGGTGGGTCCCCGGAGTCAGGTACGCCTCAACGCCGATGACCGGTTTGACGCCGTACTTTCGGGCCTTCTTCCAGAACTCGTACACCCCGAAGACGTAGCCGTGGTCGGTGCTGCCCACCGCGGGCATGCCCTGCGCCGCGGCGTACTCGAACATCTCATCGATCCGCGCGGCCCCGTCGAGCATCGAGTACTCGGTGTGATTGTGCAGGTGGACGAAGGTCGCCGCGGCCCCCGGGGACACCGGGGTCGACGGGCGCTGGCCGGAGGCGGGCTGGCTGGACATCGCAGGCAGTCTAAGCCGACCCGCCGACACCCCCGCCGGTGACACCCCCGCCGCGGGGAGGGCGACGTTCAGTTGCGGCGCAGCCGCTCCAGCGCCACCCGCAGATCCTGCGGGTAGTCGCTGCTGAACTCGACGTACTGCCCGCTGCCGGGGTGCTCGAACCCCAGGTGAGTGGCGTGCAGCCACTGCCGCTCCAGACCCAGCCGGCCGGCCAGGGTGGGGTCGGCGCCGTACATCGTGTCACCCACGCAGGGATGCCGTACGGCGGCCATGTGCACCCGGATCTGGTGGGTCCGCCCGGTCTCCAGGGTGACCTGCAGCAGGCTGGCCCCGCCGAACGCCTCGGTCATCTCGTAGTGCGTCACCGCGGGCTTGCCGGTGGTCATCACGGCGAACTTGAACTCGGCGCCCGGCCGCCGGCCGATGGGCGCGTCGATGGTGCCCACGAGGGGGTCGGGCATGCCCTGCACCAGCGCGTGGTAGGTCTTGTCGACCTCCCGCCGCTGGAAGGACCGCTTGAGCAGGCCGTAGGCCCGCTCGCTCTTGCAGACCACCA
This sequence comes from Austwickia sp., assembly GCA_016711265.1. Taxonomy (GTDB): domain Bacteria; phylum Actinomycetota; class Actinomycetes; order Actinomycetales; family Dermatophilaceae; genus JADJTI01. The sequence continues at coordinate 924,793 of JADJTI010000001.1, forward strand.
TCAGCCCGGAGGTCCCCACATCCAGCCGGGACACGATGCCCCGGCGCTCGCCCGGCCCCGAGGTGGAGATCCGGTAGCCGGCCGCCGCGAGCCCGCCGACGACGGTCGGACCGCTCCAGCCCACACTGGGATGGGCAGCCACCCCGACCGGCTTGTCGACCACGACAATGTCGGAGTCGTCGTACACCACGCTCATGCCCGGCACCGGCTCGGCGATGACCTCGATCCCTGCAGGGGCCGCCACGTCGGGCAAACCCACCTCCAGCAGCGCACCGGACCGGACCCGATCGGCCTTGCCGACCGTGCGGCCGTCGAGCAACGCCGCCCCTGCGGACGCCAGATCCGCGGCCTTGGTCCGCGACAACCCGAAGAGCCGGGCCAGGGCCGCGTCGACCCGCTCGCCGTCCAGGCCCTCAGGGACCTCCACCATGCGCACGTCAGCCATGACCAGGTCCCCCACGAAACGGCACGTTGCGGACCGACAGCAAGGCCACCAGCGCTGCGGCCGCCACGATGGCGGAGTCGGCGATGTTGAAGACGGGGAAGTTGGGCAACTCCAGGAAATCCACCACGTGCCCGAGGCCGAACCCCGGCGGGCGGGTCAACCGGTCGGTGAGGTTGCCGGCCGCCCCGCCCAACACCAGCCCCAAGGCCAGCGCCCACGGCCACGAACGGACCCGCAGAGCGGCGTACAGCACGATCACGCTGACCACCGCCTGGATCACCGTGAAGAGCGGCGTGACCTGCGTGCCGAGGGAGAACGCCGCCCCGGGGTTGAAGATCAGCCGCAGCCGCAGCAGCGAACCGATGAACTCGCGCGGCTCGTTCTCGGTCAGTGCCGCCAGCGCCCAGGTCTTGGTGAGGCGATCCGCCAGGTAGACCAGCCCGCCGACGCCGAGGACCACCCCGAAGAGGGCGCCGACACGACGCACCGGCCGGGGAGGCTCGGCCTTGTCCGGTTCAGGGACCTGAGAAGTCAGCGACGCTCCTGCTTCTGTTTGCACGTGACGCACAGCGTGGCGCGGGGGAAGGCTTGCAGCCGCAGCTTACCGATCGGCTGGTCGCAGTTCTCGCAGCGCCCATAGGAGCCGTTGGCCAGCCGCTCCAGCGCGCGCTCGCACTGGGCGAGCAGCATCTGGGAGTTGTGCGTCAGCGTCAGTTCCTGCTCCCGCTCCAAGACCTTGCCACCGGTGTCGGCCGAGTCATCGCCCGCGCCGCCGCCGTAGTCGCGCATCAGCCCCGCCAAGTCGACCTCACTGGCCCGCAGCTCGTCCCGCAGCCGCGCGATCTCCTCCTCGAGTTCGGTGCGGACCTCCGCAGCCTCCTGCTGCGTCCAGGGGTCCTCGCCGTCGCGCACCGGGAGAGTACCGGGCGCCGCGGGCGACGTGTCGTTGTGCGCGTCACCGGCTGCGGCCTGCTTCGAAGCGGACATGCGGTTCCTTGTGTCGTTTCTCTAGGCGAGGGGACTACGGTGCCCCCTCGGTCAACATGTGGATGTGCTTGGTCGGACCTTTGCGGCCCCGCGAGAAGGGTTCAATGTACCACCGTGGCCCATCAGCCAGAGCGGTTCCCCCGGCGCTTGTCGCTGCCCGGCTCCCGCCCGATTGCGTCCCCGGTCATGCCGGTGCGCGGCCGGGGTGACCCGACCGCGCACCCACCCTCCCGCTGCCACGCTCAGTCTCAGGTCCCCTCGGACTGCTCGGCTCCTACGGTCGCGGGCTCTGGCTCGCGCTGCTGCTCCTGCTCGGACTCTGCGTCAGGCCCCTGGTCGGACTGGTCCGACTGATCGGTGCCGCCAGTGACCCCCTCGGAGAGCACCGGCAGCTCCCCCGGCTGCATCGGCGCCGCCGTTTCCAGCTGGTTGAGCTGACCCTCCAAGAACCCGCGCAACCGACCGCGGTACTCCTGCTCGAACGTGCGCAGCCGCTGGATCTCGGAACTGATCCCGCTCCGCTCCCGGTCCAGCTCGTCCAGGACGCTCTGGCGCTTCTGCTGGGCTTCGGCGAGCATGCCGGTCGAGCGCTCACGGGCCTCGGTGATCATCCGCTCGTGGGTGCTGCGGGCCTCGGCCACCAACCGGTCGTGCTGCTCCTGCGCCGAGCTCACGAGTTCAGCGTGCCTGCTCTCCCCGGTGGAGAGGAGCTCGTCGTGGCGGGCCTGCGCTTCGCCCAGCATCTGATCGCGCTGGGCGGTCGCCTCGCTGAGCATCCGGTCGTGCTCGGCGCGACCCTGGCTGACGTATTCGTCATGCAGGCGCTGGGCCAGGGCAATCACGCCGGCCGCATCGGCGGGCGCCTCGGTCGGCTGGGGGGCGGCGGCCGCGACGGGGGCGGCAGGGGCTCCCTCGGCAGCGGCGTTCCGGGCCTGCTCGACCCGGGCGGCGGCCTCCGCCTCGGCCTGCTCGGCCTGTGCCGACGCGGCCGCGACCCGCTCCTGCGCCTCGCGCTCGGCCTGCTCCGCCTCGGCCTTCGCCTTGACGATCCGCTCCTGGGCCTCCAGGGCAGCCGCATCGGCTTGGGCGCGCACCTGCGCCAGATCCTCCTGGCTGGTGTCCGGCACGACGGGTGCCGGCAGATTGGAGGTGTCCCCCCCGGTCGCCTCGAGTCGTTGGCGGAGCTCGGCGTTCTCGGCGATGAGTCGCCGAAGCTCGACGACCACCTCGTCGAGGAAGTCGTCGACCTCCTGCTCGTCGTACCCCCGTCGGAACTGTGTCGCCGTGAAGTTCTTATTGAGTACGTCTTCGGGCGTGAGGGCCATGGTGTCCCCTTGACCTAGGTCGGTGTGTCAACGGTAAGAATAGCGAAAACCCTTGCCAGACAAGGGATGACGCGCGTCGGGCGGGGTCCGGGACGAGATCCCGGACGACGGGTTCACGGCAGCAGCGCCATCAGGAGCCAGATGCCGAACAGCAGGACCATGAAGGACAGGTCCAGGGCCACACCCCCCAGTCGCAGGGGTGGGATCACCCGGCGCAACGCCTTGATCGGAGGATCCGTGACCGAGTAGATGGCCTCTAGGACCACCAGCAGGGGGCCCTTGGGGCGCCAGTCGCGCGCAAAGGCCTGGATCCAGTCGACGATCAGCCGTCCCATGAGGATGAGGAAATAGCAGTAGAGGACGAGCCGCAGCACGTCGAACACTGTTCGCATGTCAGCCAGTATGAGCGACGCCCGGTCCGGACACGAAGGCGACCTGCCGTAGCCCACCAGGACGCGGCAGCCCGCCGTACCAACGGCACTCGTCCGGTCAATGCCAGTCGGCCCCCTGACCCGCCGACGCCGGTGGCAGGGTCAGGGTGAGGGTCGCGGCGAGGTCAGCTCTGGTTGAAGAGCTTCTTGTGGTTCTTGGTGGGCTCGCCGTCCTGGGAGGTGACCTCCACGTCGGCGGGCGAGAGCAGGAAGACCTTGTTGGTCACCCGCTCGATCGTGCCCTGCAGGCCGAAGACCAGCCCGGCAGCGAAGTCCACCAGCCGCTTGGCGTCGGAGTCGTCAAGGTCGGTCAAGTTCATGATCACCGGCGTTCCGGACCGGAAGGCCTCACCGATGTTCTTGGCCTCGTTGTACGTCCGCGGGTGGATTGTCGTGATTCGATTCACTCCGCTGCCTTCCACATCACTGACCACCTGGGACATCGGCACGCGCCGCGGGAGCTGGGTGACCTCCGCGCGGTGCTCACGCTCGGGACGCTCGCCCGTCCGGTCGCTCTGGTCGGCGTCCACCTGCGCCAGGTGGGGTGTACTGCGCACGGGGCGCTCCGGCTCCGGCTCGTCGTACTCGCCGTACCCGTCGTACCGGGAATCGTCTTCGGCGAGCCCGAGGTAGACCATCGCCTTGCGCATCGCCCCTGCCATGGTGGACTCCTTGCCGTGTTTCTCGCTGGCGCTCGGATGGCTGTGTCTACGGCGACGATTGGTCACCGAGAGTCGTTCTGCGTGCAGAGCGTACGCGCTCGAGCGACCGCTCGAAAACGCCGCCGGTCGTGCTCAGGATCGGGCGGATCGGCTGACCGAACCGATCAAGATCAGGTCACGTTTCGACGCTACCGGGCCACCGGACGCGAACCGAGGATTGCGGTACCGACACGCAGGTGTGTCGCTCCGTGGGCGATCGCCGACTCCAGGTCGGTGCTCATCCCCGCCGACATCCACCGCGCGTCGGGGTGGTCCGCCAGGAGCCGGGAGTGGATCCCCTGGAGCCGCCCGAACGCCCGGTCGGGTTCGCTGCCGAGCGGCGCCACGGCCATCACCCCGGCCAGCCGCAAGAAGGCCGCCCCGGCGACTGCGTCGGCCAACGCGCCCAGGTCTGCGGGTGCGGCGCCCCCGCGCCCGGCCGCGGCACCCTCTTCGAGGTCGACCTGCAGCAGTACGTCGATGGGCCGCTGAAGTCGCTGCGCGGCACCGGCCAGGGCGGCCACCAGCCGTGGCCGGTCCACCGAGTGGATGACGTCGGCGTACCGGGCGATCGAGGCGACCTTGTTGGTTTGGACCTGGCCGACGAAGTGGACCCGCAGGGCGGCTCGGGCTGCGGGGTCCTGGACGGCGAGCTCCGCCAGCTTCGTGGCGGCGTCACGGTCGCGGCTCTCCCCGACGTGCGCGACGCCCCGACGGGCGGCGTGTGCAGCAGGGGCATGTGCAGCGGGGGCAGCGGGTGCCAGGTGGGCGAGGTGAGCCAGGTCGGTGGCGGGGAAGAACTTGGTGACCGCGATCAGGCACACCTGCGCCGGATCCCGGTCGGCGGCCGCACAGGCCGCGGCGATCCGGGCGTGCACGGCCGCGAGGTTGCGGGCCAGCTGCGCGCGACGCGGGTGCTCAGCACCTGGGATCGGCACCGCTGGTCACGACCACAGCCGGACCACGCCGGCGAAGCGGCCGGTGCGCTGACTGCGGCGGTAGGAGTACAGGTGGTCGGATTCCCGGGTGCATCCGGGCAACCAGGTCACCAAGACGTCCTCGTGGGCGAGCTGATCGACGATGCCGGCCGAGATGTCGATCGAGGGCGTACCCGACCAGGTGACGCTGGCGCTGACCGGGCTGGTCGCCGCAGCGTCGTCACGCATGGCCAGCGGCACCTCGTAGCACCGGGGGCACACCGACGGGCCGACGACGGCCTCGATGACCTCGGCACCCTGCTCGCGCATCACGGCCAGGGTCGCGGGGATGACTCCCGAGACGAGCCCCGGGCGCCCGGCGTGGACGGCGCCGACCACCCCGGCGGCGCGATCGGCCAGCAGCACCGGCGTACAGTCCGCGACGAGGACGACCAGCGCCAGGTCCGCGCGACGGGTGACCACCGCGTCGGCGACCGGCGGACTGGGCCATGGGGCATCCTCGCCGGCCACGACGACGGTGTTGCCATGCTCCTGCTGCAGGAACACCAGGTGGGACCGCGGCACATCGAGTGCTTCGGCGAGCTGGCGGCGATTCACCTCGACGGCGGCGGGGTCATCGCCCACGTGAGCGCCGAGGTTCAGGCCAGCGAAGTCCCCTCGGCTGGCGCCGGTCGGCGAGGCTCCGGTGGTCGACCCCTTGGCCCCGGCCCGGCCAGCGGAGGTCGCGGGCGCGGACGCGGCGGTGAACCCCCAGTCCACGATCCCTGTCGTGCGTGCCTTGCCCGGGGTTCCCGCAGTGGCCGGGCTCCCGGCAGCGCCTGAGGGTGCCTGCACCGGTCCGTCTCGCTGCTCGCGCCAGTGGAACATGGCGCCAGGGTACGGCAGGCCCGGCCCACGCGGCGCGGCGCAGTGGGGGATCCGCGCCGTGAAAGCGGCGCCATCTCCCCAGCGGTCAGCGTGGGACTACTTCAAGAAGTCCGGAACGTCCAGATCGTCGTCCTCGAAGGACACCGATCGGGGGGGCCGGGGCGCCGGCACCGGCGCGCTGGCGGGCACCCGAACGGGTTCGGGACGGACCGGCGCGGTCGGTGCCGGTTCGTTGTCGAACTCGATGCGACGTTCGGCCGGACGCTCGATCCGCTCCGGCGGCGCGGGGGTGCGCGGCGGGACCGGAGCCGAGGACGCGGGCCGGACGGATTCGGTGGGCATGTGCGGCACCCGGGGCGCCTGGCGTCCGGGGGCGGGCGCGCTCACCTGGCCGAGGGCCCGTTCCTTCTCGCCTCGTGTGGGCCCGCCGGCATCGAAGCCGGCGGCGATCACGGTCACCCGGACCTCGTCGCCCAGGGCGTCGTCGATGACGGCACCGAAGATGATGTTCGCCTCGGGGTGGGCGGCCTCCTGAACCAGTCGAGCGGCCTCGTTGATCTCGAACAGCCCGAGGTCGGAGCCACCCTGGATGGACAGCAGCACACCGTGCGCACCGTCGATGCTGGCTTCCAGCAGCGGGCTGGAGATGGCGAGCTCGGCGGCCTGGACCGCGCGGTCCTCGCCGCGGGCCGACCCGATCCCCATGAGCGCGGATCCGGCCCCCTGCATGACCGACTTGACGTCGGCGAAGTCCAGGTTGATGAGTCCGGGGGTGGTGATCAGGTCGGTGATCCCCTGGACACCGGAGAGCAGCACCTGGTCGGCACTGCGGAAGGCGTCCAGCATGCTGACCGTGCGATCGCTGATGGACAGCAGCCGGTCGTTGGGGATGACGATCAGGGTGTCGACTTCTTCGCGCAGCGAACCGATGCCGGACTCCGCCTGGTTGGCGCGCCGCCGACCCTCGAAGGTGAACGGGCGGGTGACCACGCCGATGGTCAGCGCGCCCAAGCCCTTGGCAATCCGGGCGACCACGGGAGCACCGCCCGTGCCCGTGCCGCCGCCCTCGCCGGCCGTCACGAAGACCATGTCGGCGCCCTTGAGGGCCTCCTCGATCTCCTCCGAGTGGTCCTCGGCCGCGCGGCGACCCACCTCAGGATCGGCGCCCGCTCCCAGCCCGCGGGTCAGCTCACGACCGACGTCCAGCTTGAGGTCGGCGTCGCTCATCAGGAGCGCCTGCGCGTCGGTGTTGATCGCGATGAACTCGACGCCCTTGAGGCCGACCTCGATCATGCGGTTGATGGCGTTCACGCCACCGCCACCGATGCCGACGACCTTGATCACGGCCAAGTAGTTCTGCGGTGCTGCCACGGGGGGAGCCCTTCCTGGACGAACGAGTTCGGGGCGGTGCTTGACGGGTTCGGGCCTGCGGCCGGCAGGCCGCTACCCCGTGAGTACCCCGCGAAGCGGCAATGGTTCGCAAAGGTCGGGAGCCGCCGAGAGCTTCGCGCTGCGAAGCGACAGAAGCATCGTACGACGCCGACGCGGCCGAGGTTACACGCCCCAGGACCCCGAATTCATCCCGAGATCTTCAGTGGAGATTCAGGGTTTCGTTGCCGAACCGGCGCGTCCCCCGGTCACGGGCGACTCCGGTACCACGACATTGATCGTCGTCACCCCTTGGCGCCGCGCGAGCACCTCGACGATCTTGGCCTTGACGTCGCTGCGCTCGGCGCTGCCCCAGGTGACCACCACATCGCCGATGTTCACCGTGATCCGGTCCGGCGCCGCCACGCGCAGATCGCGGACCCGCGCGCGCTGAGCAGCAGAAAGGGCCCGTACGACGGTCGCCGCCGCCACCCGCTGGGCCGGGTCCTCGCTGTCCTCCAGGCTGGCCAACGGGACCCCCGGCGGCGGTCGGTCGGTCATCCAGAACGGAAGGCCTTCGGCGTCGACCACCTGGACTCCACCTTGAGCGTTACCCATGGCGAACGCGGCCGCGCGGGGTTTGACACGAATCACAATCGTGGCGGGCCAATGCCGTTCGACGTCGACCCGGGAAACGGTGCCGAGGGAAATCACGTCGTCGGCGATGCGGTCAGTATCTACCTTTACCAGAGGTAGACCCTTAGCCACCGCGCCGATCTGGATGATCCGCTCCCGGTCCTCTCCTGACACCCCCGCGACGGCGACCTCCCGCACCCCCACCAGCGGGCTCCACACCAGCGCCCACGCCAGCCCCAGCAGCAGGACCAGCACCGCGATCACCGCCGGCCAGCGGACCCGCCAGCGGCGTTCGCGGTCGGGGCGCCGAGGGTCGCGAAAGAAGTCGCCGGGCCGACGCAGGGGCGGCAACCACCGCCGCGCAGCGGTGGGGGCAGCAGGACGCACGGGCCTCACCCGCGCCTCTGCGGGCGCTCCAGCGCCTCCAGCAGCAGCGGCCCGACCTCGGTGACGTCGCCGGCCCCGATGGTCACCACGAGGTCTCCTGGGCGGGTCAACGCCGCCACCCGCTCGGCGATCTCCGCCAGTGCACCCGCCTCGCCGGAGGGCGCCTCGGACAGGTCGACCACCGACGGCGCCCCGGCAGCCAGGGCAGCCCGGGCGACCAGCGCCCCAGTGACCCCTGGCACCGGGTCCTCGCGGGCGGCGTACACCGGCAACACCACAACGACATCCGCCGCGGCCAACGCCTGCCCGAAGGCATCCGCGAAATCCCGGGTCCGTGAGTACAGATGCGGCTGGAAAACCGCGACCAACCGGCCGTCGCCGATCAGGCCCGCCGCCGTGGAGACGACCGCCGCGACCTTCGCGGGGTTGTGCGCGTAGTCGTCGACCACCCGCACCCCGCCGGCGTGCCCCCGCGCCTCGAACCGGCGCCGTACCCCGGAGAATCCGGTCAGTCCCGCGCGGGCCGCCTCGGGGCTCACTCCCAGACCGGCCGTGGCGGCCAGGTAGGCGCCCGTCGCGTTGCGGAGGTTGTGCAGCCCCGGCACCTCAAGCCCCAGCGCCACGTCGGCACTTCCGGCACTTCCGGCGCTTCCGGCGGCCCGCAGCACGGCGCCGGCGGTCAGTCCCTGCAGCACGGGCTCGGCGATCACGACGTCCGCGCCGGGGTCGGTGCCGTAGGTCAGCACCCGGCCGCCACGGCCCCGCTGGTAGTCGGCCAGATCGGCCGACCCCGGGTCGTCGGCACAGGCCACCAGCAACCCCTGGGGTGCGATGGTGTCGGCAAAAGCCCGGTACGCCGCCCGGACGGCTTCGAAGGTCCCGTAGAAGTCCAGGTGGTCGGCCTGGACGTTGGTCACCACGGCCACCTGCGGCCGGTAGACCAGAAACGACCCATCGCTCTCGTCCGCCTCGACGACGAAGGACGATCCGCCCCCGAGCGCGGCGTTCGTGCCCCGCCCGGTCAGTTCCCCCCCGATCGCGTACCCGGGGTCCATCCCCGCCCCGAGCAGCAGCTCCACCAGCATCGACGTGGTCGTGGTCTTGCCGTTCGCCCCGGCCACAGCCAGCACCGTCCGGCCCTGCATCACGGCCGTCAGCGCCTGGGCGCGGTGCAGCACCCGCCGGCCGTCGCGGCGAGCACGGGCCAGCTCCGGATTGTCCTCGCGGATCGCCGAGGAGAAGACCACGGTGTCCACGTCCCGCACCTGCTCGGGGTCGTGGCCGACGACGACCGGGACCCCTTCGGCGGCCAACACGGTCAGCAGCGCCGAGGCCTTGGCGTCCGACCCGGACACGGGCTGCCCGGCCGCCTTGACGAGCCGCGCCACCGCCGACATCCCGGCGCCACCGACGGCCAGGACGTGCACCCGGCCCAGCTCGGCAACGGGTGGAACGCACTCATCGACATCGAAGCGCAGTCCTCGCAGGCCGATCATCGGCCGGCCTCCGCCACCGCGAGGGCCACCAGATCGGCCAGGCGTTCATCGGCGTCCCGCTGGCCGGTGGCCGCTGCGGCGCTCGCCATCGAGGACAACCGGCGCGGATCCCCAATCAGCGGGATCACCACCTGCCGGACCCAGTCGGCGGTCAGCTGATCGTTGTCGACGACCTCGGCTCCCCTGGCGGCGACCACGTCGGCGACGTTGAACCGCTGCTCGCCGTTGCCGATCGGCAGGGGGCTGTAGAGCGCGGGCAGACCCAGGGCGCTGACCTCACACACTGTGTTCGCCCCGGCCCGGCAGACCACCAGGTCCGCGGCGGCGTAGGCCAGGTCCATCCGGTCGGCGTATTCACGGACCACGTATGGCGGGTATGGCGGGTATGGCGGGTACGCCGATCCCGGCGAGTCCGGCGAGCCCGGCGGACTGAACGGGTCGAAACCCTTGCCGGCACCGGTCAGGTGCAGCACCTGGATCCCTGCGGCGCGCAGGTCGCCCGCGGCACCGGCGAACGCCTCGTTGAGCCGTTGGGCACCCAGCGATCCGCCGGTGACCAGGACGGTCGGCGCGTCATCGCGCAGCCCGAAGGCCTGCAGCGCCTCCGGCCGCAGCCGCGCGCGATCCAGGGTGGTCACCTCCCGCCGCAGGGGCATCCCGATGACCCGGGCGTGCGGCAGCCGGGTCATCGGGAACGTGGTCGCGACGTACCGGGTGAGCCTGGCCCCGAGCCGGTTGGCCAGCCCCGGCCGGGCGTTGCCCTCGTGGATGACGATCGGGACCCCGCGGCGGCGGGCCGCCAGGTAGGCCGGGGTCGACACGTACCCCCCGAAGCCGACCACCACCTGGGCGTCGGCGCGCTCCAACGCGTCTGCCGCGCCCTGCACGGCCCGAGCCAACGACCGAGGGAACGCCCACGCCGCCGGCCCCGGCCGGCGCGGGAACGCGACCTTCTCGATGGTGCTCAGGGGGTAGCCGCGGGCCGGCACCAGCTGGGCTTCCAGCCCGGTCGCCGTACCCAGCGCGGTGATCTGGACGGCCGGGTCCCGGCGGCGCAGACAGTCGGCCAGCGCCAGCAGCGGCGACACGTGCCCGGCGGAGCCTCCCCCGGCCAGCAGCACCGACCGAACCGCAGCCGCCTCCGGAGCCGGCGCGGCCGACGTACCGGAGGGATCTGGAGCCATCAGCGGTTCCCGGACCGGCGCTGCCGGGCGTCCGCCCACCGGGGGCGGGAGGCCGACAGCACCGACAACGTGCGAGGTAGCACCCGGGCTCGGGTGGCCAACGCCTTGCGGCAGCGTGGTTCGCTGCGGGCGAACGAGACCACCATTCCCAGTCCGGTCAGCACCGTCATCAACGCCGACCCACCCGAGGAGACCAGCGGCAAGGGCACGCCGATGACCGGCAGCACGCCGATCGCCGCGCCGATGTTGATGATCGCCTGACCGAGGATCCAGACCATCACCCCGGCCGTCGCCACCCGAATGAACAGGTCGTGGGTGTGCATCACGATCCGGTAGCAGGCCAGCGCCAGGCACGCGAACAGCAGGAGCACGATCAGGGTGCCGCCGAGGCCGAGTTCCTCCCCGATGATCGGGAAGATGAAGTCGTTGTGTGGCTCGGGCAACCAGTTCCACTTCTCGCGGCTGGCACCCAACCCGCGGCCCAGCAGCCCGCCGTCGGCCAGCGCATAGCTGCCGTGCGCGGCCTGCCAGCACTGGTTCTTGACGTCCTCGCAGTTCAGGAATGACGCCAGCCGGGACATCCGGTTGTTGCTGGTGACCACGAGAAGGGCGACCACTCCCGCGGCCGCGACGCCTGCGACGGCGAAGACCCGCCAGGTCACCCCGGCCGCCCACAGCACCCCGAACAGGATCAGCAGCAGGATCAGCGCGGTGCCCAGGTCCCGCCCCGCCATCACCAGTCCGACCAGCAGGATTCCGCACGGGGCGACGACCGGGATGACGGCGTGCTTCCAGTCGTGGAGCAACCTGCGTTTGGCCGAGAACACCGTGGCCGCGAACAGGATGATGCCGAGTTTGCCCAACTCGGAGGGCTGGAGCTGGATACCGAGCCGGAGCCAGTTGCGGTTGCCGTTGACTTCGAACCCCAGCGGGGTGAAAACCAGGAGTTGCAGGGTCGTGGCGCCCAGGAGCAACGGCACGGCCGCGCGCTTCCATAGCTCCACCGGGATCCGGGCGGCAATCCAGGCGAACCCCAGCCCGACCACCGCGTACCGGGCCTGGTTCGCGAACACAGCGTAGGGGTCACCCTGCTTGCTCATGGCGCCCACCGAGGAGGCGGACAACACCATCACCAGTCCGATGACCAGCAGCATCCCGGCGGAGCCGATCAGCAGGTAGTACGTGCTCAGCGGCGAGTCGAGCCGGGACCACACCGGGTGCGGCTCGGGCGGACGCCCGCCTGCGGGCGCCGGTCGGCCCGAGGGCGTCGACCCGCCCGGTCGTGCCGACTCCCCGCCTGCGCCGCGGGTCCCCGACCCGCCACGGGCCAGCACGGACGTGGGCAGCCGAAACCAGGTCGGCCAGCTCGCGGCGCTCTTGGTCGGTGTGCTCATGGCCTGATCTCCCCCCCGTCGTCGGTGCGGTACGACGTCCCGTCCTGACCTGCGTCCCGTGCGCGCCGCAGCACCGCATCGGCGAAGGCGTCACCGCGCGCCCCGTAGTTGGCGAACATGTCCATCGACGCCGCGGCCGGAGCCAGCAGGACGACATCGCCCGGCCGAGCCAGCGTGGCCGCCTCGGCCACGACGCGGTCCATGGCTCCAGTCTGGGCGGTTCCCACGTCGATGACCGGCACCTGCGGCGCGTGTCGGGTGAGGGCTTGCACGATGTCGGCGCGATCGGCACCGAGCACCACGACACCGCGGAACCGGCCGGCGTGCTCGGCCACCAGGGCGTCGACGTCGGCGCCTTTGAGGAGGCCGCCGGCCACCCACACGACCTGCTCGTAGGCGGCCAGGGAGGCGGCCGCGGCGTGCGGATTGGTGGCCTTGGAGTCGTTGACGTACCGCACGCCCTCGACGGTGGCAACCTCGGCGATACGGTGCGGTTGCGGCACGTAGTCCCGTAAACCGTCGCGTACGGCGGCCGGCGTCACCCCCGCGGCCCGGGCCAACGCGGCCGCGGCGAGCGCGTTGGCCACGGTGTGCGCGGGCGCCGGCCGGCCACCGCGCGCCACATCCGCCAGGGTGGCCAATTCGGCGGCGTGGGTGTGCCGGTTCGGCACGAAAGCTCGGTCGGCCAGGACGTCGTCGACCACGCCGATCATCGACAGTCCCGGCACCCCCAGGGTGAAGCCGATCGCCCGGGCTCCCTCGACCACGTCGGCCTGACGGACCAGGTCCTCGGTGAGCTCGTCCTGCACGTTGTAGACGCAGGCCCGCTGGGTGCGCTCATAGACCGTGCCTTTGGCCGCGGTGTAGGCGGCCAAGGAGCCGTGCCAGTCGAGGTGATCGGGCGCGATGTTCAGGCAGGCCGAGGCCAACGGCGACAGCGAATGGGCCCAGTGCAACTGGAAGCTGGACAGCTCGACCGCAATGACGTCGTACGGCTGCGGATCCAGCACAGCCTCGATGATCGGCGTACCCACGTTGCCGGCGCTGGTGGCCCGCAGCCCCCCGGCGCGCAGGATCGAGCTGGTCATGGTGACCGTGGTGGTCTTGCCGTTGGTGCCGGTCAGCGTCAGCCATTCGGCGGCGCCCTCCCGGGACCGCATCCGCCACGCCAGCTCCACCTCGCCCCAGACGGGGATGCCCGCCGCCGCCGCGGCGGTGGGCAGCGGGTGCGTCGGCCACCAGCCGGGTGAGATGACCACCAGGTCGACCGCGCCGAGCAGCCCCGCGGCGGCGACCGGGTCGGCCAGCGCTGCGGCACCGTCGGTGCCGGTGAGCACGGTGGCTTCCAGGATCGACAGGATCTGGGCGCGTTCGGCGACGGCGTCGGAGGACCCGGCATCCACGACGCTGACCTGGGCCCCGCACTGCAGGAGAGCGTCGGCGGCGGCGAAACCGCTGCGTCCCAGGCCCCCGACCAGCACCCGCAAACCGGCCCAAGGGCCCTCGCGATGGGTCAGCCCGAGGCGGGGGTCCGGCGGCAGCCCAGGCTCGGTGCTCACGTGACCCCTTCGGTGAGCCATTCGGCATAGAACAGGCCCAGCCCGAACCCGACGAAGAGCATCTGCACGATCCAGAAGCGGATCACGATGGTCACTTCGTTCCAGCCGACGAGCTCGAAATGGTGCTGCAGCGGGGCCATCCGGAAGACCCGTTTACCGGTCGACTTGAAGGAGGCGACCTGGATGATCACCGACAGGGTGATCACCACGAACAGCCCTCCGAGGAAGACCACGAGTAGCTCGGTGCGGGTGGTGATGGCCAGCCCGGACAGCGCGCCACCGAGGGCCAGCGAGCCGGTGTCGCCCATGAAGATCTTGGCGGGCGAGGCGTTCCACCACAGGAACCCGATCACCGAGCCCATCAGCGCGGCGGCGAGAATGGCCAGGTCCATCGGGTGCGGGGTGTTGTAGCACTTGGTCGTGACCGTGGTGCCGAAGCAGGACTGGTTGTTCTGCCAGACACCGATCAGCACGTACGCCGCGAAGACCATCATCGAGGCGCCGGTGGCCAGGCCGTCCAGCCCGTCGGTGAGGTTCACCCCGTTGCTGGTCCCGGCCACCATGACGTTGGCCCAGAGCACGAACAGCAGGGTCCCGATGATCGGGCCGAACACGAACAGATCGACACTGGTGTCCCGGACGAAGGAGATGGCCGCCGACCCGGGGGTCCGACCGGTCTCGTCGGTGAGCCGGACCGCCAGCACGGCGAACACGGTGCCGACCAGGAGCTGGCCGAACAGCTTCTGGGCCGAACGCAACCCGAGGCTGCGCTGTTTACTGATCTTGATGTAGTCGTCGAGCCACCCGACCAGGCCCAGCCCGCACATCAGGAAGAGCACCAGCAGCGCGCTGGTGGAGATCCGGGTCAGGGATCCGATGTGGGAGACGAAGTAGCCGATCAGCGTGGCACCGATGATCACGGTGCCACCCATCGTCGGGGTGCCCCGCTTGGTGTGGTGGCTGGTCGGCCCGTCGTCCCGGATGAACTGCCCGTACCCGCGCTTGACCAGGAACCGGATGAACAACGGCGTCCCCATCAGGGCCACCACCAGCGACACCGCCGACGCGAACAGGATGGACTTCACTCGCGGCCCTCCCCGCTCTCCCTCTCGACCTGATCCCCGACGCTCAGCCGCTCCCCCAGGATCCGCAACCCGCTGTCCCGACTGGACTTGACGAGCACCAGATCGGCGGGGCTCAGCTGCGCGCCCAGCGCAGCGTACGCCGCGTCCACATCGGCAACGCACTCCACCTGGTCAGGCGGCATCCCGGCCGCGAGGGCTCCCTCGGCCACGGCCGCCGCGCCGGGTCCTACGGCCAGCACCTTGTCGATGCCGAGCCGGGCAGCTAGCTCGCCGATGGCGGCGTGCCGCTGCGCCGAGTCCTCACCGAGTTCCAACATCTCCCCCACGGCCACCCACCGACGCCCGCCCGGTCCCGGAGGCGTCATCACGGCCAGGGTGCGCAGGGCGGCGGCCATCGACTCGGGGTTGGCGTTGTACGCGTCGTTGATCACCCGCAGGCCGTCGGGGCGGTCGTGGCATTCCATCCGCCACCGACTCGCGGGAGTCGCGGTGCCCAGCGCCGCGGCCACCTCGGTCAGGCCCATCCCCAGGTACAGCGCCACCGCGGCGACCGCCAGGGCGTTGTCGACGTGGTGTTCCCCCAGGAGGCCGAGCTCGACGCGCGCGCTGCCGCCCACGGCGTGCAGCGTAAACGACGGCGTGCCACGGGCCGGGTCGAGCCGGACCTCGTCGGCCCACACCTGGGCTCGGGGTGGCGCTGCGCCCACCGCCACGACCCGACCAGCCCGCTCGGCCCGATCGGCCCGAGCGACCCGGATCACCCCGGCGCGGGTGCGGCCCGCCATGGCCGCCACCTGGGGATCGTCCTCGTTCAGGACGGCCAACCCGTCCTCCTCGAGCGCCTGTACCAGTTCGGCCTTGGCGTCGGCGATGGTGCGTTGCGAGCCGAACACGCCCAGGTGCGCCGAGCCCACGTTGAGCACGACCCCGACCTCGGGGTCAGTCATGTTGGTCAGGTAGCGGATGTGCCCAGGACCCCGGGCCCCCATCTCCAGGATCAGGAAGGCCGTGTCGGGCATGGTTCGGCACACCGTCAGCGGTACGCCGACCTCGGAGTTCAGGGAGCCGACGTTGGCGACGGTGGGTGCGTGAGTGGCCAGGACGTGGGCCAGCAGGTCCTTGGTGCTGGTCTTGCCCGAGGAGCCGGTGATCCCGATGACCGTCAGGCCGGCGGCCGCCCGGGCCCGCCGCAGCACCTCCCGGGCAAGCGCGACGAACGCCTCCTGGACGTCGTCGACGATGAGCTGGGCGATCGCGGGTACGTCGACCTCGCGGCTGGTGAGGGCGGCCACGGCCCCCGCGGCGGCGGCCGGGCGGACGAAGTCGTGCCCGTCGAGTCGCTCACCGATCCGGGCGACGTACAGCGAGCCGGGGGCGGCTTCGCGGGAGTCGGTCACCACGGGACCCTCGACGATCAGGGACCGGGTCTGCGACGTGTCGGGGACCAACCGGGCGCCGGTCACCTCGACCAGGTCGCCGATGCTGATCGGGATCATGGCACCTCCCTGCCCTCCACCAGCGCCCGCGCCGCCGCGAGGGCCAGCCGGTCGTCGTACGGGTGGATCGTCCCGGCGATCTCCTGGCCCTGTTCGTGCCCCTTGCCCAGCGCGGCCACGGTGCCCGTGGGCCCGGCCAGCTCCAACGCCCGGGCCAGGGCCTGCGTGCGGTCGGGGACCTCCTCGACGGCGGTGTGCACCTCCCGGGCACCGGCCAGCAGGGCCGCCCGGATGGCACCGGGTTCCTCGTCGCGGGGGTTGTCGTCGGTGACAATGACGGCGTCGGCCAGCCGAGCGGCTGCGGCCCCCATCAGCGGCCGTTTGGCGCGATCACGCCCGCCGCCGGCCCCGATGACGGCGACCAGGCGCCCCGTCGGCGGGACGTCGGTGCGCAACGCGCGCAGGGCTGCACTGATGGCGTCCGGGGTGTGGGCGAAGTCGACCACGGCGCGCGGTGCTCCGGCCCCCAGGTCGACGGTTTCGAGGCGGCCCGGAACGTGCGGATCCTGCCCGATCGCCTGCTGGACCGCGGCCTCGTCGTGGCCCAGAGCCAGCATGATCAGCGCCGCGACCGCCGAGTTCAGCAGGTTGTGCCGGCCCGGCAGTCCGCTGCGCAGGACCAGGTCACCGGTCGGCCCGGTGAGGGTGAAGGCCCGCGGATCGTCCGCGCGGGGGGCGAAGAGCCAGTCCGGTGGATCTCCGGCCGGCCCGCCCGGCCCGACGTCTCCCCCGGCGAGGGTCACCACGGGAAGCCCACCGGCCCGGGCCTGCCGGGCGAGCCGCGTGCCCCACACGTCTTCGGTCACCACCACGGCCTGGGCGCACCGGTCGGGGGTGAACAGGGCCGCCTTGGCCGCGAAGTAGTCCTCCATGTCGGGATGAAAGTCCAGGTGATCTTGCGACAGGTTGGTGAACGCGGCGACGTCGTAGAAGGCTCCGTCGACCCGGTGCAGCGCAAGGGCGTGGCTGGACACCTCCATGGTCGCCACCGCCACCCCGCGCTGGGCCATCAGCGCGAAGAGCGCGTGCAGCTCCGGCGACTCGGGGGTGGTCCGCTCGCTGGCCAGCCGTTGCGGACCGATCCGGGTTTCGATGGTGCCGATCAGGCCGGTGTTCACCCCCTGGGAACCCAACGCGGCATCAAGCAGGTACGCCGTGGTCGTCTTGCCGTTCGTGCCGGTGATCCCGACCACCCGCAGCCCGGCGGGCACGCTCTGGTACGCCTGCCCAGCGACGTACCCCAGGAACGCCCGGGGATCGGCGACGGTGACCACCGGCACCCCCGGCTGCCCGATCAGTTCCAGCCCGTCAGGATCGGTGAGTACGGCGACCGCGCCGGCCCCGATGGCGGCCTCGGCGAACTGCGCGCCGTGCACCCGAGCGCCCGGCAGGGCGGCGTACAGGTCCCCGGGCAGGACTGCGCGGCTGTCCAGGGTCACCCCGGTGACGACCACGTCGCCGGAATCGGGTCCGTGCAGCTGCGGGAGGACCGTGCCGAGCGCTGCCGCTCTCGCACGCTCGATGAGGTGCCGCAGCGGCGTACGCGGCGGACGATCCGGCCGCGGGGTTGGACTCACGACGGCGAGGCTATCGAGTGGCCGTCGCCGATGGCCGACTGGACGGCTTGGCGGTCGCTGACGGCTTGGCCGGGGTGGAGGGCCGCGCCGACGGCGACGTGGGCTGGGAGTCGGGGTCGTCGAACGTCTCGGCGTCGTCCGGGCCGGGCTCGAACGCGCTCGGGTCGAGCGTGGCCGGGTCGATCGGCATCCCCCAGATGTCGGCCTGCGGCGCGGCCGCGGCGCTGCGGGCCGGATCGTCGGTACGCACCTGGTTGCGGCGGTTCTCGGCCTGAGCCTCTTCCCAGTCACGGGCCCAGGCCACCGTGGGGGCATCCTTGCCGACGGCCAGCGGATAGAGCTTGGGCAGCTTCTCCGACGGCGCGACCCCGCCTTTGGCCAGCGCGTACGCCATGATCTGGCGGAACACCGGTCCGGCCACCACGCCACCGTAGATGGCCCCCTGCGGCCGCTGCACGGTGACCGCGACGATGTACTGCGGGTTCTCGGCCGGAGCGAACCCGATGAACGACGCGGTGTAGCCGCCACTCTTCTCATACCGCTGCGAGGTGCCGGTTTTACCCGCCACCCGGTAACCCGGGATCATCGCGTTCTTCGCGGTACCACCCTCACCGACGACGGCCTCCAGCATCACCGTGAGCTCACCCGCGGTCTTGGCGGGGATCACCCGGATGCCCTCTGGCTTTGGCTGCTCTTCGAACGACCCATCCTGGCGGGTCCAGCCGGCCACCACGGTCGGCGGGATCCGTACCCCGCCGTTGGCGATGGTCTGGAACACGCTGGCCGTCTGGATGGCGGTCATCGCCATCCCCTGGCCGTACATGACGGTGAACCGCTGCGAGGAGCTCCACTTCTGCGAGGGCGCCAGGATGCCGGCGCTTTCGCTGGGGAACTTCAGTCCCGAGGTGGACCCCGCCCCGAACGCGCGGAAGTAGTCCTCCAGCTTCTGGCTGGCGAGCTGTTCGGCGATCAACATGGTCCCGACGTTGCTGGACTGAGCCAGGATCCCGGCGGCGGTGAGCTGCTCGGTCGGGTGGGAGTGCGAGTCGTGCAGCACCTTGCCGCCGCGCCCGAGCTTGTCCGGGACGGTGAACGGCGAGGTCGGCGTGATCACGCCCTCGGCGAGCGCAGCGCCGATCGACATCACCTTGGCGGTCGAACCCGGTTCGAAGATGTCCTCCACCGAGAGATTGCGCAGCACGCTGCCCTTGATCGACAGGTCGGCGGGATCGAACGTCGGGTACTGGGCCATGGTCAGCACGCGTCCCTGCCGATCCATGATCACCACGGTCCCGTTGAGCGCCTTGTACTTGCGGACCTGCGCGGCGATCGCGTTGTAGGCGAACCAGGTCAGGTCGCGGTCGATGGTCAGGCTGAGGTCGCGCCCAGGCACCGGCTCGACCAGCCGGTTGTCCCCGAGGGGGATCGTGCGCCCATCCCCGGACAGTTCGCGCTGCACTTTGCCCGGTGTGCCGACGAGAAGCTTGTCGTACTGCGCCTCCAGGCCCCAGCCGCCAGCTCCGGCGGCTTTGCCGCTCGACCCGACGTTGCCCAACAGCGCCGCGGTCGGGGCACCAGCGGGGTAGGCGCGTTGGGAGGTGATCTCACTCGAGATGCCGGGGATGGCCGCCTCGCGCACGACCCGCCATTGGTTGGGGTCCAGCCCCTTGGCGACCACCCGGTAGCGGTCTTGCTTCTTGTCCGGGGTGCCCTCGGGCATCTGCTTGGGCGTCATCAGCCGCTCGAGCTCGTCGACGTCCTTGCCGAGCAGCGGCGCGAGGTCTTCGGCCGCTCCCCGGACCCCGACCTTGGTGAGGGAGCGAACCTTCTTGCCGGGTAGGAAGCGGGCGTAGTCCCGCAGCGTCCAGGGGTCGGCGATGACGGTCCGCCGTTCCATGCTGGTGGCCAGCGGGAGCTGGAAGCGATCGACGATGTTCCCACGGGGCGCGGGGAGCGGGGTGGGCACCAATCGGATCGCGATGCCCTTGGCGGCGATCTCCTGGGCGTCAAAACCCTGTAGTCGCAGCAGCTGGGCCACGAACAAGCTGAACACGAACAGCACCACGATGAACAAGGTGCGGACCCGGCGCCGACCGTTGGCCAGCGAGCCTGCCGGCAACCGGGCCGGTGGACGCCGCGGCGGGGCTGACGGGTTCGGCGTGGGCGTCATCGAATCCTCATCCCTGACCGGTGGCGGGCTTGGGCTTGGGCTTGGGCTTCACGCCGGGCGCGGCCTGCTGGGTCCCCGGCTTGTCGGTCTTCTTCTGCTCGCTCGGCTTCTGGGTGGGCTTGCTGCTCGGCTTTTCGCTGGCGGGCGCCTGGTACACCGGCGTGGTGACCACCGAGAAGGCGTCCTCTCCGGCCGGTGCCTGTTCGCGGGTCAGGCCCCGCACCGCGCCGGTGGACAGTTCCAGGGTCAGTGGCGGCTGGCCCAGGGGGACCATGCCCAGCTTGTAGGCCGCAGCGGCCAGCGATTGCGCCGACTCGACGGTGCCCAGTTCCTCGCGCAGCATCATCTCGTCCTCGGCCAGCCGGGTCGAGGTCGTCTGCTGCTTGTGCATCAGGTAGGCGCCCTGGGCCAGTTCGGTGTTGAGCAGCAGCAGCGCGAGCAGCCCCAGGGCCAGCAGTCCCGAGCAGAACAGCAGGAACGGCAGCTGCTTGGGGGCCCGTGGTTCGGCGGAGATGACGCGCAGGCTCGGCCGGCGTCCGGAGGCAGGGAGCTGTCCCGTGCGCAGGCCGGACCGGACGGTGGCGGTGGTCTGACTCATGGGCGCGGTCCCTTCGTGACTCGAGTCCTGATGGCGGCGCGCAGCCTCGCCGAGGCTGCGCGGGGGTTGATGGCGATCTCTTCCGGTGACGGCTCTTCGGCTCCCCTGGTCAGCAGCCGCACATACGGTTCGTGACCAGGGAGTTCGACGGGCAGGCCGGCCGGGGTGCTGCTACGCGCCCCCGCCCCCAGGGCTCTCTTGGCCATCCTGTCCTCGAGGGAGTGGTAACTCACGACAACGACACGCCCTGATAACGAAAGAGCGTCAATCGCCACCGGTAACGCGGCCTCCAGGGCGGCGAGTTCGCCGTTGACTTCGATCCGCAGCGCCTGGAAGGTCCGCTTGGCGGGGTGCCCTCCGGTGCGCTGCGACGCGGCCGGGACGGCGGCTCGGATGAGGTCCACTAAGCGGGCCGAGGTCTCCAACGGCGCTTCCGCCCGGGCCCGGTCGATGGCGCGGGCGATCCGGCGGGCGTAGCGCTCCTCGCCGTACTCGCGCAGGATCCGTTCGAGTTCGGCAACCGGGTAGTCATTGAGCACGTCAGCGGCCCGAGGGCCCGACCCCGTACCGTCCATCCGCATGTCCAGCGGCGCATCCAGCCGGTAGGCGAAGCCGCGCTCCGGTTCATCCAGTTGCAGTGAGGACACCCCGAGGTCGAAGAGGATGGCGTGCACCTCGCGCACCCCGAGGTCGGCCAGCACGGTGGGCAGCTCGTCATACCGGGCCGGTACGGCGCGGAACCGGTCGGCGTACGGTGCCAGGCGCTCGGTGGCCAGATGCAGGGCCTGGGGGTCGCGGTCGATCCCGATGACCTGGGCGTTCGGGCAGGCCTGCAGCAGCGCCAGGGTGTGTCCGCCCAGCCCCAGCGTCATGTCGACGGCGATGTTGCCCGGGTCGGTCAGCGCCGGGGCGAGCAACTCAACGACCCGCTCCCGCAGGACCGGGACATGACGATCCGGCGCGGCCGGTGGCGGGGTGGTGCGGGGATCGGTCATCGCAGCGATCCGTTCGGGTCGGAAGCCTCACCCTTAGCTCGACATCGAGGGGGCTATCGGGGATGGGATTGTGAGATCGGTGCAGACCAGAGCGGGTATGTCGGCCGGCATGACGGGTGCGGGACTTCTGTCGTCAGGTCTCCAACCGCGCCGGCCCGGAACCGGGGAAGTGCTCCGGGACGTTCGTCGTGCCCGAGACCGGGGAAGTGTCTCGGGAGCGGCGTGTCGAGCGGGTGGAGACCTGGCGGCAGGAGTGCCCGGGTGGGCGGCCGGACCGACGGGCTCACAGGCGTCCGGGCACCACCTCCTCGGACTGGTTGGCGTACACGGGTTCGGATTCGGCCCGGTAGCCGTCCCAGGCCTGGCTGTCCCAGATCTCGAGGTTGTCTCCGTTGCCGATGACCGCCACGTCGCGGTCCAGACCGGCGTACTCCCGCAGGTGCGCGGGGATGGTGATCCGCCCCTGCTTGTCGGGCACCTCGTCGTGGGCTCCGGAGAGCAGCATGCGGCGGAAGTCCCGGGCGGTCTTGCTGGTCATCGGCGCGGAGATGACCTGGTTCGCGTACGACGTGAAGGCCTCCTCCGGGAAGACGTACAGACAGCGTTCTTGGCCTCGGGTGACGACCAGGCCCTGGGCCAGTGCGCCGCGGTACTTGGCCGGAAGGATGAGCCGCCCCTTGTCGTCCAGGCGCGGGTAGTGGGTGCCGAGAAACATGGCATCCCCTCCTCCCCCTCAACGCTCCGCCCTGCTCCACTTTACCCCACTTCATTCCACCGTCAATCCCCGGAGACCGTGCCACGCGGGCCTCTTGGGCACAAAAGCGCAGATCATCGCCGTTGGAGGAAAGTGGTGGGCCGAGCCCGCGGATGGCCCACCACTGAAGGGCTCCGGCGGGGTTCAGGACTGGAAAAGGGGCGTCGAGCACGGAACCGGACAGGCGCGGCGAAGCGTTGTCATCCGCGGCAGGTAGGGTGCCCCCACATGCGGTGGGCTGCAGGGTTCCCCTGAGATGGCCAGGTGTCAGCCGGCCCGGACCGTGGAGGAAAGTGGGGAGGGATCGTGGAGCAGCGGACCGACATCGGCGTGACCGACCGACACGCTGCCTCCCATGCCGCGCCGCTACCGGAGCCGCACGAGCTGGCGCAGCTGACGGGCACCGCCCACGCCATCAGTCACGCGGTCGGCACGGTCATTCAGGGCAAACCGGAGGTCGTCACCACCGCGGTCACCGTCCTCCTGGCCGGCGGGCACCTGCTGTTGGAGGACGTCCCCGGGGTCGGTAAGACGATGCTGGCCAAGGCATTGGCCAAAGCCGTCGACTGCCCGATGACCCGGATCCAGTTCACCCCGGACCTGCTGCCCTCGGACATCACCGGCATCAGCGTGTTCAACCCCGAGACCCGAGACTTCGACTTCCGGCCGGGGGCGATCTTCGCCAACATCGTGGTCTGCGACGAGATCAACCGCGCCTCCCCCAAGACCCAATCGGCGGTCTTGGAGTCGATGGAGGAGGCCCAGGTCACGGTCGACCGGACGACGTACCCGTTGGGCCGTCCGTTCCTGGTGGTGGCGACCCAGAATCCGCTGGAGATGGAGGGTACCTACCCCCTCCCCGAGGCCCAGCGGGACCGGTTCATGGCGAGGGTGTCCATGGGTTACCCCGCCGGGCCGGCCGAGATCGCGATGCTCGACCAGCACGGCAGCACCGATCCGTTGAGCGACCTGTCGCCGGTCACGGACGCCGCGACGGTGTCTCGGCTGATCCGGGTGGCTCAGGGGGTGTACGCCAGCCCGGCGCTCAAGCAGTACATCGTCGACCTGGTGGGCGCCTCGCGCCGAACACCGGCGCTGCGGCTCGGCGCCTCGCCGCGGGCCTCGCTGCAGCTGCTGCGCGCGGCCCGCGCCCGCGCAGCGATCGCCGAGCGGGACCACGTCCTGCCCGAGGACGTACAACGGCTTTTCCTGGCGGTCGTGGAGCACCGGGTGCTGTTGTCCGCGGAGAGCCAGCTCGCCCGGCAGACTCCCGCCACCGTGCTCGCCGAGCTGCTGGGGACCGTACCGGTGCCCAGTCGCGCGGGCTAGCCGATGCCGGCGCCACGGGCGCCGACCCCCCCGGGTCGCGCCGCGTTCACCGACCGAGGCCGGGCCATGCTCGCCGCCGGCATGACCCTGACGGTGTCCGGCGCCGGTCTCGGCTTCGATGATCTCGTCCGGATCGGCGCCCTCGCCATGGCCCTTCCGCTGCTCAGCTTGCTGATCTGTCGGCGTCAACGGGTCACCCTCAGCGTGTTCCGGACCTGCCACCCGCCGGTGATCGCGGTCGGTTGTTCCGCCACGGTGGAGGTCACCCTGCACCATCGCGGCTCCCGCGCCACCCCGGTCCTGCTGGCCTACGAGCAGGTGGGCGCCCGGCTCGGCGCGCCGGCGCGCGCGCTGGTTCCCGTCCTCGGCGCCGAAGCGCGGTGGAGCTTCGGGTACCCGATCCTGCCGGTTCGCCGTGGCGCTCACCTGCTCGGTCCGCTGCACCTGCATCGTCGAGACGTCTTCGGGCTGGTCACGGCCACGACCGTGCTCCCCGAGGCCGCGGAGATCATCGTGTTGCCACCGGTGCATCCGCTGGAGGGGGCCTCCCCGACCGCGGGGACCGGGACCGAGGGCACCCGGCCAACCCTGGTCGCCCTGCACGGGCAGGACGATGCCTCGTTGCGCGGGTATCAGCAGGGCGATGACCTGCGCCGGATCCACTGGCCGGTGACGGCGCACCGCGGCGAGCTGATGGTCCGCCACGAGGGGCAGCCGACGCTGCGCCGGGCCGTCATCGTCCTCGGCGGGTATGCCGCGCCGAGCAGCAGCGACGATTGCCCCAGCCTGGATTGGATGGTCGAGGCGCTCGGGTCGGTGGCCGTGCACCTGGCCGGCCAGGGGTACGCGCTGCACGTCCTGACCCCCGACACGCTGGAGGCGGCGACCGCCGTACTCCGGCTGACTCCGGCTCAGGCGTTGCGTGCGCTCGCGGTGGTAGCCCCGGCGACGGGGGCCGACCCGCCGCGCGCACCGCTGATGGCCGCCGCCCGTGAGCTGGCCGGGCAGGGCGGCGTCGTGGTGACCGCGATCGGGGATCACGACGAGCCGATGGCGCATGAAGTGCTCTCCCTCAAGTCCGGTACGACGCCCGGTCTCCTGTTCGTCGTGGACGTCGCCTCGTTCGCGCCGTCCCCGGCTGGATCGCGCGCGGGCCGCTCGCAGGAGCTGGCGGGGTTGGCCCGCTCAGGCGGCTGGCGGGTCGCCGTGGTGCGCCGCGGTGATTCGGTGGCCGCCGCCTGGACCGAGCTGGGCGCTTCCCGGGGTTCGGGGGTTCGGCGATGACCACGGCCACCCCATGGATCGCGGCAACGCGCTGGCCCGCCGCGGTCCTGACGGCCCTGGGCACGATGACCTCCGGCTGGGCGCTGACCCCGCTCTTCCGCGAGACCCTCTGGGTCCCGACCGCCGCAGTGCTGATCCTCACGGTGCTGGTCAGCGGCGTGCTGGCGCGCAGCTGGTTCACCCGGCGTTGGCCGGTGGTGGCTGTCCAGACAGCGTCTGTGGTGCTGGTGACCGGATGGCTGTTCCACCAGCCGCTGTCGGCCCGGATCGCGAGCGAGGCGGACACGCTGTGGTTCGGGCTGCCCTCCCCGGCGACCGTGGGCGCCTGGGGTGAGCTGATCCTCGACGCCGCGGCGGTGTTACGCAGTTCCACCTCGCCGGTGCCGGTCACGCCCGGCATCGTCTTCCTGCTATCGGTGTCGATCGGCCTGCTGGCGTTGGCCGCAGACGTGATCGGGGTGAGCCTGGCCTTGCCGGCGCTGGCGGGGCTGCCCATGCTCGCGCCGTACCTGACCGCTGTCGCCAACAGCAACGGCGCGCTCCCGTGGGGGTACTTCGTCGCCGCCGCGCTGGGCTGGCTGCTGGTCCTGGTCGAGGCCGACCGGGTGCTCTTGTCCCGGTGGCAGGCCCGACCCGACCCGCCACCCACCCCGCCGGGTGCCAGTGACCCGTCTGGCGGGGCCACGGGTCGGATCGGCGCATCTCGGTGGTCGGCAGCGGCAGCGGTCGGCGGCAGCGCCCTGGTCGTGGCGATTCTGGCGGCCCAGCTGCTGCCGCAGCTGCCGGTTCGCTACCTGGCCGAGGGGTTGGGCCGCGGGGGTCTGGGTGGCGGTGGCCGGGTGGGCTTTTCCACCTCCTTGGACCTGCGCACCAGCCTGCGAGCGTCCGACCAGTCGGCGGTGCTGCGGTACCGCACCGACGATCCGTCGCCGGGGCCACTGCGGGTGCTGGTTTCGGATCGGTTCACCGGCGACGGCTGGGAGCATCAGCCACCGGATGCCACCCCGACGACGAGGCCGACGATGCCGCCGTCAGGTTTCGAGGATCGCGTGCCGACCCTCGTGCGGAGCCTGAGCGTCGAGCGCACCGACCTGGACTCCCCGCACGCGGCAGCACCGTTCGGCCTGACCAAGGGGTCGATGACCGATGCGCAGTGGGCCATCGACCGACGGACCGGCGTTATCGTCGTCGACCGGACTCCGACGTCGTACCAGCTGGAATACGTGGTGCCCGACCCCACCCCCGCGCAATTGCAGGAAGCCGACACTCCCTTGGCCCGGTGGGACCGGGAGCGCGCGAGCCTGTCCATCGACCAGCAGGACGAGGCCTTGATCGAGAACGCGCTGATCGGGGTGGTCCCCGACAGGGCGACGCCCTACCAGGCGGCGGTGCGGATTCAGGACTGGCTGCGCTCCCCCGCATTCACCTACAGCCTGGACGGCGTCCCCGAGCCGCAGCCCTCCGGGAGCACTCGCGCACCGGGTCAGCCGAGCCTGCTGGCCCGGTTCCTGCAGAGCAAGCGCGGGTACTGCACGCACTTCGCGACCACGATGGTGTTGGCGGCCCGGGCACGGGGAATTCCGGCTCGGATGGCGTACGGTTTCCTGCCCGGGACCCGGGTTGGCGAGGGCTACGAGGTGCGCCAGTCGGACGCCCACGCCTGGCCGGAGCTCTACTTCCCCGCGATCGGGTGGCTTCGGTTCGAGCCCACCCCGTCCCAGCGCAGCGGCGTTCCCCCGGCGTGGGCACCGGGCCGCTACGGCGCCACGACGGGGCCCACACTGCCGTCAGAGGGAGCCACGACCAGCGCGGAGGCCTCGCCCACCGACGCGGCGAGCACCGCGTCGGCGCAGCGGGACCGCGAGGGGGCGTTGGGCCTGGAGGAGCAGGACGCCCAGGCGCAGGGCCCGTGGTGGTGGCCGCTGCCGTTGGCGATGCTCGGCCTGGGCATGGCCTCCTTGGTCATGCCGGTGGCGGCCCGGGCGGCCCGACGCCGCTCGCTGGCGGCAGCCGCGGATGCCGCCGGGCGCGCCGAAATTGAATGGGACTACCTGACCAGTACGCTGGCCGACCTCGGTCTGCGACCGGAAGGTCAGCGGACCCTCACCGAGCAGCAGGAGTTCTACCGGCACGCAGCGGTCCTGGACCCTGAGCAGCAGCAATCGCTCCGCACGGTGACCCAGACCCTGGAACGCGCACGGTACGCCCCGCCGGGGACGTCGCTGCCGGACATCGGCGCGCAGGCAGATGCCGTACGCCGCGCGGCGAGCGAGCTGCGTCCCTGGTGGCAGCGGGCGCGTGCCTGGTGGTGGCCGAGCTACGCCGTCACGACGCTACGTCGTCGGCTGCGGATCGGCGCTCGTCCGGGTCCATCGGCCCCGTCGGTCCCGCCGCTGACTTCGGCGGATTCGCCTCGGATGTACCGCACGCCTGCATCATCGGATCCCGCCGAGCGTCCGCGTCCTCGGTGACGTCGCGGGAGGGCCGTCCCGCCCTCCCGGTGCCACCGGAGGCCAGGGGTGCCCGGCGATGACTGGCGTCGATCCGGTCCCGCAATTGCAGTTCGCGGGCCAATTCGGTGGCCTCGCGGCCGGTGCGCGGGTCGTCGCTGATCGGGTACACGTCGTACGGGACGATGTCGGTGGCGTCCAACCGTTGGGCCGCGATCTCGATCGCGTAGGCCGCATCTTGGGCACGGTAAGCGTGCGCCAGCCGAGGGCCGGTGCGGATCACATGCCCCTCACCGATCGTCAGTTCGAGACTGCGGCCCGTGTCGACGTCCACGTAGTAGGCCAGCAGCCGCCCGCTGGTGATGTAGAGCAGCTCCTGCTTGATCCGGTGGTAATGGTTGCCACGGGTTTGACCGGGCAGGTACTCCAGGTAGGCCAGATATTGGAACGGCTCACCGTCCAGTATCCGGGCGAACCGGCCTGCCTCGAAGACAAGGATGCCGCCTTCGGGTGGAATGGGCGCCCACACCTGCGGTAGTTCGTGGACCGAGAGCTTGGCGGACGTCGCATCCGGCCATGCCTTCAACTCCATGCAACCTCCCGGGTACCGCGTCCTGCCCCCGCGCCGCAGCGCTGGACCCAAACGCTACCGATCTCTGCGCCGGTGGGCGAGCCGATCGGGGGCGTGATACAACTCCGGTTCTGTCCGCCCCCGCCGCGCAGGGCTGAGCGGCTACCGAGCCCACCCGTTTCGGGTCCTTAGGCGCGTCGAACGGCTCGATGTCGAGCCGAACTCCGCACCTTACCGAGGTTGGGGTGGTGACGGCGGCGCCGTCAGGATGATCTGGCCCCCTGAGGTCACGTCATGGAAAGACCCCATGAATGGGTCCAGGTCGGGTGAGAGTCATCGGGTTGTGGTGATGCCGGCAGCGTACGCCGCTGGGGTGAGGTAGCCCAGGGCGGAGTGTGGCCGGTCGTGGTTGTATTCGGTGAGCCAGTCACTGATGACGCGGGCGTGGGTCAGTGACCAGAATTCGTGCAGGTTGAGGCATTCGTCGCGCAGCCTGGCGTTGAACGATTCGATGTAGGGGTTCTTCCACGGCTTCCCGGGCGGGATGAACATGATCCCGGTACGTCCGGTGCACCAGTCCGACAGCGTGGCGGCGATCAGTTCTGGCCCGTTGTCCAGCCGCAGCAGCAGCGGCGCGACCCCGCGCGCGGCGACTAGGGCGTCCAGGACGGCGGCGAGGTGTTCGGCGGTGAGGTTCGGCTCGATCAGCTTGGCCAGGGCTTCGCGGGTGTGTTCGTCGACGGTGTTCAGGAGCGTGATCGGGCGCCCGTCGGTGGTTGCGTCGTACTGGAAGTCGAGGGCCCACACCACGTTCGGGGCGTCCGCGAAGGGTAGCGTCCCCGCAGCAACGGTTGAGGTGCCGGCGTTTTGCGGTGTCGTCGTACGGGCACTCGTTGGCCTTCCTCGCGCCAGAGGCGTTGGACCTTCTTGTGGTTGACGGTCCAGCCCGCCGCCCGGGCGCCCCAGTAGGCGCGGCGGTGTCCCCACCGGGGATGGCCGGCGGCGAACTCTCGTAGCCAGAACCGCAGCCCGGCGTCGGGGTCGGCCGGAGTGGGCGCGGGCGGGGTGCGGCGTTGGGTCGATCGGGGCTGCCCGACCAGGCGACATGCTGCCCGTTCACTGACCGCAAAGACGCGGCGCAGGTGACGAACGGCAGCACGCCTGCGGGTCAGGCTCAGAATTCCCCCTTGGCGATCTCCCGCAGCACGTCCTTCTCCAGGTCCGCCTCGGACAGCAGCCGCTTGAGCCGAGCGTTCTCGGCCTCCAGCTCCCGCAACCGTTTAGCGTCCTGGGCTTTCAGGCCGCCGAACTGATTGCGCCACCGGTAGTACGTCTGCTCACTGAGGCTCAGCTCAACGCCCGGCAGACGGCAGCGACGTCGTCGCCGCCGGCCAGCAGCCGGTCGGCCTCGGTCAGTTTGCGGACCACCTGCTCCGGCGTGTGCCGTTTCCGTCCAGCCATGATGCAGAGCCTTTCTGCCCACCAGCGTGGGCATCAAGACTCTCACTCGCCCTGGACCGATCTCAGGGGGCCAGACCAGTCATGCATACTCCCGCAATCGCCAGCCATTGCGTTTGTTGCGCGGGTAACCATGATGAAGGGGCTTCCCAACGGCAGAGCCACGGCCTGGATCCCTTCACTGAGGACGAGCGACTGTAGCCCCCAGAGTAGTGCGCGGTCTCGTCGAATTGGTTGACTGCTGCGCATGTGCTGGCCCAAACGTTCACTCACCGCACTCTTCGAGAGGCGACAATCTTGACGCCTGGAGCACTTCAACTGTACTTGGCAGGTCTGGAGTGTCTTTTCGTTGCGACAATCTCTTCATGACAGCGACATAGTCTCCCGCGACTGCAACGCCGCCTGGTCCGTCAGTCAGCCGAGTGATCCTTCTTGTACGCAGGTCAAGAGCAGATATGGTGTCCATGCCACGCCAAACCACGATATTTCCGACGATCTTCGGCTCATTAACAAAATCAACGCCGGTGTTTGCCAGTTCCGTTTCCTTACGGTCACCGACACGCCATGTCCACAGGGATACGAAGTCCCTAGACCACACTAACCTGGACCCAGTTGCGCTCAGATCAACCACGCCACGCAGCGCCTGAAGAGGACCAGGCACCCGCTGTGGTCTCAGCGAGCGGGCATTGACCGCGCGCAGCTCGGTCAAACGCCCAGGAGCGGAAGATTCCGACCACAACAGCATGGACCCAAAATAGACCGGTGAAATGCCGTGCCTAGAAGCGATCGACCAGGTTTTGCCGCTTGCCAGGTCACGGACTTTCAGGCTCGTTTCACCGTTATCTTTCGGGGCCGCCCACGCCACTCTACCCGATGACACTGACGGCCTCTGGATCGGTCCCGATAAAGCAATTCCCCGCACCTTCCTAACGGCGTCCAAAGTAACTAGTCTGCCTTGGATGCTGTCGTACGAGTGCAGCGTCCAGTCGTCCCAGCCATTGAGCGAATGGGTTATTGAAAAGACGTAGAACCGCCCATCTGAGGATGCGCTCAAGAGTTGATCCTGACGGGGGTCTTCAAATCGTAAAACTCTCCGCAACGCTCCGTGCGGCGTAACGAGCGCAATCCCGGAGAAGCTGGGCGACTTCACCTGTGCGATAAATAGGGAGCTGGCGCTCCCGGAATTGGTAGGGTACACGTTCATATCGACGGTGGCTCTCGGCCAGCCCATGACGCCCCGTGCCCAGGATTCCGGAACTCTATGGCAAAGCGGTGTTGCCACCGCTGACGGGAGGGGCGCTGGCGCACCTCCCGTGATGAGATCGGGGGCGCCTCCCGACATCTCTGGGCTCGGCCCCGAACCCGTCCCGTTGCAGCCGGTTGCGGCGACCGCGATCACGAGGGCCGCCGCAACAAGGATGCGTTGATGCATCAGAATACGTATCCTCGTCCACCCATTACCCGTACCATCTTGGCGGTGTCGACCGAGCTGAACTTCGGGACGTTCGCACCCCAACTCACATGCGGTGACGCGGCAGGATCGGAAATGTTGGTTTGCGTCGCCGAGTAGGAGTAGCCCCGTATGTTTACCCAGTGGAATATGAGCATATTGGGATGACCCGGGAGATGGGGACCTCCGACGATTTCGTAGGCATTCCCCATAACCGGAAAGCCTCTGTCGATGTCGTCCATCAAGTTGTACTTGAAGGACGTGACATCAGCACTCGTTGGCGAGTACGGCAAGGCTAGAGGGAAGTACTCCGTGTACCCAAGTTTGTAATTGTACACGTCACGCATAGGGTAGCCGGTCGGACTCGGAACAGTCGCATTCACTCCAGACCATGCCGTACCGGCACTTTGTGTCGTCTTCATCAACGTCGCAGCCGTTGCCTGCGTCATTGATATATTCCTGTTCAGAAGGCTGATCACGAGCGCAGCCGGACCGCACCAGTAGCTCGTTTGCTGCGCTTGATGGATTGCGGACAAATTATTGTGCAAGTATTCGGCACCCGCAGTTCGAGCATTCTGCATGCGCTTCAGCGATCGCACCTTGGCAGCGTCCTGCTTCGCCTGGAGCGCCAGAATGTCTTGCCCAGTCAGCCGCACGTGCGGATCAGAGTCGTGGGCCCTTTTCCAGTCTCCGATTGGGTCTTCAGCGCTCGCCGCGCCGCCCGAAGCAACAATCGATGCGATCGTGGTTGCTGCGGCGACCGCCGCGCGCAGTAAATTCCGACCCATTGCGCACCACCCCCGTGTGATATTTCACGAATGAGCACCATCAAAATTGAACCGAGATGCGTAACGCCGATGCTACCCCCCCCGGGCCTCATACGACTGCGCGTCGCCTATTTGCGGGAACTTTAACCTACTTGCCTTGGCGTTGCCCGCCGATACCAGGGCAATACCCCTGCATGGAAAGCCTTGGCATTCAACGCCTCGCAATAGGACGTCAGGTCTGGACGCTTCTCAACTTCGCCCGAACTGGAAGGACCCTGGACTGGCCCTGGCAAGGCGGGCCCGCCGGTTAGTCGTGATCCCAATGCTCACAGATTCAAAGTGGAGTCCAGCACAGTGGTGTACGACGACTTGAGTGAGCGCGTGCCTCCCACGTGGGCGCGGGCGACCGGGTGGATCCTTCGAGTGATCTCTAAGGACCGACTCGAACTAGGCCACAACGCGATGACCGCTGGACCCAGTATCGACCGGGATGCGCCACCCGGCTTCGCCATGCCTGCGAAACCATCAAGAGCCTGGCCGATGCCGAGCTCTCCGTGGACCTCGGTAGAGAGTTTGAGAACCCCTACTCGGCATTGAAAACGGTGGTGTCCCGCAGGTCGCGTGGCGTATACAAGCGTTCTTGGCGGCCTTTGGAGCCGTCGGTTGTGGACTCGCGGGGTCGGATGGTGCGTGCAGTTGGGATAGCTCAAACCTTTCTGCGCCCGGCGCAGGTCGACGAGCTGGTGGCCCTGTATCGGGAAGGCGCGACCCTCGTTGAGTTGGGCGAGCGGTTCAGTGTTCACCGCCGCACAGTGGCTGCCCATCTTGTCCGCCGGTCGATCCCGATCCGCAGGCGCGGCCTCGATGAGTCCGACGTGACTGAGGCGGTCGAACTCTACGAGGGTGGTTCGACGCTGATAGAGGTCGGCTTGCGGTTCGGGGTGAGTCAACAGGCGGTCCGGCGCGCGCTCGACGTGGAAGGAGTCACGATCCGTCCGGGCGGCCGGCGCGCTCGGGTCAGTGCTTGATGCGCCTGACCCGGGAGGAAGATGCGTGGATCGTGGCGATCTGGATATCGAGCAGCGTGGTCGTGTCGCCGAGGGGCTGCGGTTCTCGGTCGGCGGTGTAGATGATCACGCCGGCGTCGTGGAGGTCCGCCATGATCTGCGGAACGACCCGGCTGAGCCGGTCCAGGCTGTAGGTCGCCGCAACTAGTCGCCGCAATTATCGGAGTGCTCCCGCCGATACGGGTTCCTGATTCATCGAGTGGTCGTGGGTGACCTGCTCAGCGCGTGCGCGGCGCCGCGCGACTGCTTCCTGGGTCCGGGCACGGACCAGGAGGGCGAGGCTGACCGGTCCCATGATGACGAACTTCATCGCGTTCCAGATCGCCCAAAATACGACGAGGTGAAGCCAGCCGGGGCCGCCATCATCGATGAGGCGGGTGCAAATGCTCGCGATCAGGAGGTAGGGCGCGGCGATCAGCATTGCCGGGATGCCCCATCTGAGACCGCGTCGCCTGCGGATCGCGTCGAGCAGCCGGTTGCTCGGCATGTAACGGCGCAGGTAGTAGCGGCTGTGGACACTGATCGTCCAGAAAAGGCGGAACATGGCGGGCCTCTCGTCACACGTGCTCTCCGTCGAGAAGGCAGTACGTGTATGAGCGCCCGTGGTGGGCCGTCCCGGAGGACCCGCAGATGAGAAGAACCTGCCTCACGCTCTACTATACTCCCGATCATGGGGTACAGGGGGCTTGTCTGCGTTTGGTTGCTGGCGATTTGATCCTTCAGCGCAGGCTGCAATGTCGCGGACCGAGTACGATCAGCCTGCCAGGTCTTCGACGTTCTCGCGGGCGGCCTCCAGGCTGTACTGCTCAACGGCTCTGGTCATTGAGCGTCGTGGGCAGGCTGACTATGAAGGTGGTCCCGAGGCTGGAACCTGCGCTTGCGGCGGTGATGCTGCCGCCGTGGGCGTCGACGATGGCTTTGCTGATGGTGAGGCCGATGCCGGAGCCGGTGCGGTCGCGAGTGCGTGCCGAGTCCCCGCGGTAGAACCGTTCGAAGGCGTGCTCTAGCTGCTCGGGTGTCATGCCTTCGCCGTTGTCGGTGACGTTGATGCCGACTTCCGCCCCGTCGCGTTGGGCGGCGACGGTGACGGTCGCCCCGGGTGGCGTGTGCCGGAGGGCGTTGGTCAGGAGGTTGGTCAGGACCTGCCCGATGCGGTGCCGGTCAACCTTCACGGCGAGGCCTGCTGCCGCCGTGGGGTCGATGACGAGGCTGACGCCCTGGGCGGCGTAGCGCTCTCGCATTCCTTCGTGGGCGGCCCAGAGCAGGTCGGCAACGGCGTGGTCGTGCAGATCGAGGTCGAGGCGGCCTTCTTCGGCTGTGGAGACCTCGTCGATGTCGTCGGCCAACCGAGTGAGTCGCTCGGTCTGCTCGGTCAGGGCGGCGCGGGAGTCGGGTCCGAGGGAGGCGATGCCGTCGTGCAGGCCCTCGTGGTAGGCGCTCAGGGTGGCGATCGGGGTCCGCAGCTCGTGCGCGAGGTCGGAGAGCATCCGCCGGCGGGTGTCCTCGACCCCTTCGAGCCGGGCCGCCATGGTGTTGAACGCGGTTGCGAGGGTCTCCAACTCGGTGCCGGAACCGACCAGTGGGACCCTCGTGGCGTAGTGGCCTCTGCTGAGCTCTCGGGCGGCGTGGGTTACTTGGTCCAGGGGGCGTCGCAGACGCCGGGTGAGGAACCAAGTCACTGCGGTGGCGGCCAGCAGGGAGATGAGCAGCCCCACGCCGACCGAGATGAGTGAGGCGTCCCGGTAGGCCATCTCGATATGGGCCAGCTCGGGCGAGTTCGACGGGTGGCCGGCTTGGAGGAGGTGGTCGTGGAAGATCGGGGGGCCGATGATCGTGGCGACCAGTCCGGCGGTGAGGGCGCCGGCAACGAGGACGATCGACTGCCCGGCCAGCAGTCGGGACGCGAGGCCGTGGGACGCATGGGCGCCGGGTGAGGTGTTCATCCCTTGCCCATCCGGTAGCCGATGCCGCGCACGGTGCTGATGTAGCGGGCCGTGTCCGGGTCATCGCCGAGCTTTCGGCGGAGGTGGGCGATGTGGACATCGACCAGGTGTTCATCACCGACCCAGTCGTCGCCCCAGACCTCGTCGATCAGCTGGCGGCGGGAGAAGGCCATGGTGGGCCGTTCGGCGAGTGTCATCAGCAGGTCTCTTTCCGTGGGGGTGAGCGCCACCGGATCACCGGCGAGGTGGACCTGCTGGCCAACCGAGTCCACGTGAAGTTCCCCGAACACCCACACCGGCTCCTGACGATGGGCACGGGACGTGCCGGTGCGGGGTCGGCGCAGGACGGTCTGAACCCGCGCGACGAGCTCGCGAACACTGAACGGTTTGGTGACGTAGTCGTCGGCGCCGACGGACAGGCCGATGAGGGTGTCGATCTCATCCTTGCGGGCGGTGACGACGATGACGTAGCAGTCCGTGAAAGTGCGGATCTGGCGGCACACCTCGATGCCGTCGAGTCCGGGCAGCCCGAGGTCGAGGATCACCACGTCGGGCGTCTGATCACGCACCGCCTGCACCCCTTCCGGTCCGGTGTGCACGACGCGAGCCTGGTACCCGGCGCGGGACAGGTAGGCGCCGATCATCCCGGCGAGAGTCTTCTCATCCTCGATGACGAGAACACTTGGTCCGGGGGTTGGGTGTGTGGTGCTCACACTCGACATTCTCTCCCACCGTTCTCGCCCACCCGTGCTGTCGACGCCGCCTCGTCGGTAGCGCGTCCCGGATCTTCGTCAAACCTCAACTCAGCGAGAGTCTGATCACGACCTACACCGCACAGGATGGATCGTGTCGACACCACTGGGTTCACGACGACGGCAATGGCAAGGAGCACGCTCATGATGTGGGGCTACGGCATGGAGTGGTGGATGTGGTTGATCATGGGGAGCGGCACTCTCGCGTTCTGGCTCGTCATCGTCCTGGTCATCCGGGCACTGCTTCCCGGACGCGATCGCACGACCGCCGGGGCTGACCGCCCGGACCCGCTGACCCTGCTCAAGGAAGGCCTGGCCCGTGGCGAGGTCACCCCCGAGGAGTACGAACAGCGTCGCCGTCTGATCGCCGACGGCCACTGACTCTCTCTCCCCGACCCGGAAAGGCATCATGACCTCGCCCCTACTGTCCCGCCGCAACGTCCTGCTCGGCGGCCTGGGTGTCGCCGCGACCGCGGCCCTAGCCGCCTGTACATCATCGCCCGGGTCTACCGGTACGCCGTCCCGTACGTTCGGCACGCCGACCCCGATCCCGCCGTCCCCGGGGCAGAAACTGATCGAGAAGACCCTCACAGCGAAACCGGTCACCCTCGACCTGGGCGGACGGCAGGTGTCGACCTGGGCATACGGAGACGTCGCCCCCGGGCCTTTGGTCCGGGCGACCGCGGGTGACTTCCTACGGCTCACGCTGGACAACCAGCTGCCCGCGGACACCACCATCCACTGGCACGGCATCCGATTGCGCAACGCCGCCGATGGGGTCCCTGGCCTGACCCAGGACCCGGTCAAGCCAGGCGCCCAGTACGTGTACGAGTTCACCGTCCCCGACCCCGGCACCTACTTCTTCCACCCGCATGTCGGCGTCCAGCTCGACCGAGGCCTGTACGCACCGATGGTGATCGACGACCCCAACGAACAAGGCGGATATGACGCCGAGTGGATCGTCGTCCTCGATGACTGGATCGACGGGACCGGCACCACCCCCGACGCCGTGCTCAAGAAGCTCATCGCCGACGGCGGCACCGCATCCTCCGGCGACATGGGCGGGATGGACCACGGCTCGATGGGCGGGATGTCGATGGGTGCCGGGCCGTGGGGCGACGCCGGCGATGTCACATACCCGTTCTTCCTGGTCAACGGCAGACCCCCCACCGATCCCGAGGTCCTGACCGCCAAACCCGGCCAGAAGGTCCGGCTGCGGATCATCAACGCTGCCTCCGACACGATCTTCACCGTCGCTTTGGGCGGGCACCGGATGACCATCACGCACACCGACGGGCATGCGGTCCAGCCGAGCGAGGTCGATGCCTTCTACATCGGGATGGGCGAACGCTACGACGCGGTCGTCACCCTCAAGGACGGGGCTTTCCCGCTGGTGGCCAGGCCGTTCGGCAAGACCAGCGGCGGCCAGGCCATGGCCCTGGTCCGCACCGCGGGCGGTGCCGCGCCCGGTGCGGATGTCACCCCACCCGAGTTGTCCGGGCAGGTGCTGATCGGTTCCCAGTTGCAGCCGGCGGAGTCCGCGAAGCTGCCCGCCAAGGCACCGGATGCGACCGTCGACCTGAATCTCCAGGGCTCGATGAAGCCCTACCGGTGGGGCATCAATGGGGCCCCGTTCGGGAAGAACGAACCCCTCACCGTCACGGCCGGGCAACGGCTGCGGATCAACGCCGTCAACATGACGATGATGACCCACCCGCTGCACCTGCACGGTCACACGTTCGCGCTGCCCTCTGGTCTGCGCAAGGACACCGTCCTGATGGCGCCGATGCAGTCCTTCGCGATCGACCTCGATGCCGACAACGCGGGCGACTGGATGATCCACTGCCACAACATCTACCACGCCGAGGCTGGCATGATGATCGCCCTGGAGTATGCCAAGTGAACGGGCCAGCGCTGCGGGCGCTGTCAGCCGGTGCCCTGGTCCTCGCCTTCGGTGGTCTGTCCGCCTGCGTGGCTACGACCGCGCCGGACGCATCCGGCTCCCGACCTGCCGGGACGGCTTCAAGCCCTCCATCGGAAGCGGATGAGTCGAACGCGCCGATCGCCATCACTCACATCCACGCCGTTGCGCGAGACCCGGAGACTGGCGAGCTACTGCTGGCCACCCACGAAGGGCTCTTCCGTCATGTCAAGGGCGAGCTGAGCCAGAACGGGCCGATCATCGACCTGATGGGCTTCGCTGTCGGGCCCAACGGCACCTTCTACGCCTCCGGCCATCCGGGCATCGGGGTCGATCTGCCTCAGCCGGTCGGGCTCATCACCTCCGCCGATGGCGGCCTCAGCTGG
Source organism: Austwickia sp. (assembly GCA_016711265.1). Classification (GTDB taxonomy): domain Bacteria; phylum Actinomycetota; class Actinomycetes; order Actinomycetales; family Dermatophilaceae; genus JADJTI01. The sequence goes on from JADJTI010000001.1 coordinate 962,564, forward strand.
CAGGTCACCTCGCGAGGTGGAGAATCCGACTTCCATGCCCTCACCGTCGGACCCAAGGGCGTGACCGGATTCGACGGGACCCTGCGCACCAGCACGGACGGCCGCTCTTGGACAGACCGCAGCATCGCCGCCCCACCCCGGGCACTGGCCGCCTCACCCACCTCCGGGACTCTCCTGGCCACGACCGCTGCAGGCCTGCTCCTCAGCACTGACGACGCAGCGACCTGGCAGAAGCTCACGCCACCGGAGACCGCGGTGCTGGTCGCGTGGGCAGACGAGCAGACCATCGTCACCACCACCAGCGCTGGACGCTTGGCGACAAGTGACGACGCCGGCACGACCTGGACCCTGCACCCCGACACCATCGGCACCGCCGATTCCCTGTTCGCCGAGCGCACCACTGACGGCAAGGTCGAGATCATCGTTGTCGTCGACGGGAAGGTCCTTCGCACCACCGATGCCGGAGCAACCACCGAAGTCGTCGTCCAGTGACCCGGCCGACATCTTGACCCACCCTTCATCAACCCAAGGCCATACCGCCACATCGGGCGACGAGTCTGAAGACACAGGGCAAACGGCCCGGGACGAACATACGAAGGAGACCCACCATGGCCACGCGGCACTCACCGTCCAACGACTACGCACAGTTCACGCAACCTACCCAGACACCCACACCCGAGACCCCGGCGCCCAGCCCCGGGCACGGTCACGGCTGGCTGATGTGGCTCATGTGCGTGCCCATGCTCGTCGTCATCGGAATGCTCATCGCCGCCGGCGGCCTCGGCGCCGGCGGCCTCCTCTACGCCCTGGGCTGCCTCGCCATGATGGGCGCCATGATGCTGTGGATGAACCACGGAAACAGGGGAAACCCATCCTGACGGACCCCCACGACCCGACCTTGCCCTAGTTCTCACCAGGCCACGGCCTCTGCGCCCCGACACAGAAAACAACCCGCTGCTGTGCATATACCCCGGCGGGGTATATGGTGTTAAATGGTCCGGTACGTGTCAAGGTGTTTGGGACATTTAGGCCGCTTCGGAAGTGTGGGAAGCGGAGCTGGTCTGGATGCTGGCTGGCGGCTGGTTGATCCAGGCCTTGGTCGGCACCTTGGGTGCCTGGGGGCGGCCGCCCGGGAAACGGTCGGGACGGGCCCGCCAGGCCGCGTCCAGGGTCTCTTGACGGGTCCGGCGTTGATCGCGCCAGGTCCCGTCATGGACGGAACAAGGGGTGTACAGCCCGATCCCGCAATGCCGGTGATGCTGGTTGTAGTAGCCGGCGAAATCGCGCATGAATATTTGCGCGTCGATCAGCGACCCGAAGTCGTCGGGGAAGGCAGGACAGTACTTGAGGGTTTTAAACGCCGCTTCGGAGTAGGGATTGTCGTTACTGACCTTGGGTCGCGACAACGACCTGGTGATATCCAGCGCCGACAGGAGCTGCGCGACGGTGCCCGAGGTCATCGGGCCGCCATTATCCGAATGAATGTATCGAGGCAGGACGCCGCGGTTCGCGCGGATCGCGGCATCGATGAAGTCGCGGGCCAACACCTTATCCTCACGGGTATGGACTTCGACGTGAATGATTTTCCGGGAGTAGATATCAATCATCACGTACGCGCTGTAGTACACCCCCTTGCTCGGGCCCTTGAGTTTGGTGATGTCCCAGCTGAACACCTGATCGGGGCCGGTAGCCAGCAGCTGCGGCTTGACCCGCGAGGGGTGGGAAGCGACCGCCCGCCGCTCACGAACTTGCTGGTGAGCACGCAGGATTCGGTACATCGTGGATACCGAGCACAGGTACCGGCCCTCGTCCAGCAGCGTGGCCCACACCTGCGCGGGGGCCTTATCGGCGAACCGGTCGCTGTTGAGGACCTCCAGCACAGCAGCCGTCTCAGCGGGGCTCAACGCCGAGGGCATCACCTTGGGTTTGGGCGCCCGAGACGGTCCGAACGGTTTCCTGTCCCGGGCCCGCCACCGATACACACTCGAGCGGGCAATCCCGGTCAACGCCGACGCAGCGCTGGTCCCGGCCAGGGCCTCGATCGCCTCGAACGCGGGCCACAGCACCGCGGTCACTGCTGCTTTCCCGGCGCGCTCTTGGACACCGTCTCCAAGAGCGCGTGTGCTTTTCCCATGACCTCCAACATCGATTTCGTCATGTCCAACTCGGCCTGCAACCTCACATTCTCGGCCTCTAACTGGGCCTGCCGCGAACGGTCCCGGCTCGGGGTCAGGCCCGCAACCGGGGTATCCCGCAAACGGCCCTCCTCGACCGCTTTGCGCCACTTCTGCACATGAGAGTCATACAAACCCTCACGACGCAAAATCGCGCCCCGCGCCCCCGGACCGTCCGCCGCGTCATACTCCTGGACCACCGCCGCCTTAAACGCCGCCGTGAACCTACGCCGCGAAGACCGCGCCGGCCGATCCGCCTGACTCATCGTCACCGATCCATCTGCTCTCTCGCCCCGTCAACCACCACACAACCGGACCCACCGGCTGTCCCACTGCACCTTGACAGACAGGGGTCCGAGTCCAGGAAGAAGCGGATGATCACCACAAAGACACATATTCGGCTGCCCGCCATGAACCTGCGGCAACTGCGAGGGAACCGTCCGAGGCGGATGTCGCCCAGTTGGCCGGTGTCCACTCATCAAGGTGGAGGCCCAGACGGGCGAACTGGTCCCATCAGCGTCGACAGCCAGAACGAAGGACACCGCATGACCTTCGCGACACCCAGGGCGCTGGCCGCCACGCTCGCCGCCCGGGCATGGACACCGATGGACGCGCTCGCGCAGGAGAGCCAACCGTGATGAACCACGAGCACCACTACGACCAATCCACCGCGACGGAGCCGCTCACAGATCCCGTGTGCGGCATGAACGTAAACGCCTCGACAGCACCCGTCCTCGACCACGACGGTCAGCAGTACCACTTCTGCTCGGAGCATTGCCGTGACCGATTCCACGCGGACGCCGCCGCGTTCATCGGTCCCGCAGCCGAACATGCAACAATGCCCGCCGCCAGCCACGATGCGCCCATCAGCGGCGAGGCGACGGAGTGGACCTGCCCTATGCATCCAGAGATCCGCCGCCCCGGGCCCGGGTCCTGCCCCATCTGTGGGATGGCCCTGGAGCCGGTGACCGTCACCGCCGATACCGGCCCCAGCCCCGAGCTAGCCGACATGACTCGCCGGTTCTGGGTCGCCACCGCGCTGACGATCCCCACCGTCGTCCTTGAGATGGGACGCCACTTCATCCCGTGGCTGCACGACCTCATCCCGGCCCGTACCTCGGTGTGGCTCCAGCTGGCGCTCGGCACACCCGTCGTGCTGTGGGCCGGGTGGCCCTTCTTCGTCCGCGGCTGGGCCTCGGTCCGCACCCGCAACCTCAACATGTTCACCCTGATCGCGATGGGCACCGGAATCGCGTGGCTGTTCAGCGTGATCGCCACCTTCACGCCGGGTGTCTTCCCCGACTCCTTCCGCGGTGACGCGGGCACCGTCGACGTCTACTTCGAAGCCGCCGCCGTCATCACCACCCTGGTCCTGCTGGGGCAGGTCCTGGAGCTGCGCGCCCGCGAGCAGACCTCCGGCGCCATCAAAGCCCTGCTCGATCTCAGCCCCAAGACCGCCCGCCGCATCACCGCCGACGGCGACGACGAAGAGATCCCCCTCGACACCGTCCAGCTCGGTGACCGCCTCCGGGTCCGCCCCGGCGAGGCGGTACCGGTCGACGGAACCGTGGAGGATGGCCGCTCCGCCGTCGATGAGTCCCTGGTCACTGGTGAGTCCATGCCGGTCACCAAGAACAGCGGCGACACCGTCATCGGCGGCACCATCAACGGCAGCGGCGCCCTGGTCATGCGCGCCGAGAAGGTCGGACGCGACACCATGCTCGCCCGAATCGTTGCCATGGTCGCCGACGCGCAACGCTCCCGCGCCCCGATCCAGCGGATGGCCGACAAGGTGGCCGGCATCTTCGTGCCCGCCGTCATCACCATCGCCGTGGTCGCGTTCATCGTCTGGGCACTGGTCGGCCCGGACCCGAAGCTCGCCCACGCCCTCATCGCCGCCGTGGCGGTCCTGATCATCGCCTGCCCCTGCGCGCTCGGGCTGGCCACCCCCATGTCGATCATGGTCGGTGTCGGTCGCGGCGCAGGCCTGGGCGTCCTGATAAAGAACGCCGAAGCCCTCGAACGCATGGAGAAGGTCGACACCCTGGTCGTTGACAAGACCGGCACACTCACCGAAGGACGACCCACCGTCACCGGCATCGTCACCACCGGCAGCGACCGTGATGACAACGAGCTGCTGCGCATCGCCGCCGGCGTCGAACGCGCCTCCGAGCACCCACTCGCCATGGCCATCATCGAAGCCGCCACCCAGCGAGGCCTGCACATTCCAGACGTGACCGACTTCGACTCACCCGTCGGGCGCGGCGTCCTGGGGACCGTCGACGGCCACCGGGTGACCATCGGAAGCGCGACGTTCCTCAACTCTGAGGGCCTCGACACGAGCCCGCTCGCCGCCCGCGCCGACGAGCTCCGCGGCGACGGTGCGACCGTCATCCACATCGGAATCGACGACCACTCCGCTGGTATGTTCGCGATCGCCGACCCCATCAAGGAAACCACCCCCGCCGCCCTGAAGGCTCTGCGCGCGGACGGCATCGACGTCGTCATGCTCACCGGCGATAACCGGGTCACCGCCCAGGCAGTCGCCAAGACGCTCGGCATCGATCACGTCGAGGCCGAAGTGCTGCCCGACCACAAGAGTGACATCGTCACCAAGCTCCGCGGCGAAGGTCACGTCGTCGCGATGGCCGGCGACGGCGTGAACGACGCGCCAGCCCTGGCCTCCGCCGACGTCGGCATCGCCATGGGATCAGGCACGGACGTCGCCATGGAAAGCGCCGGCATCACCCTGCTCAAGGGCGACCTCACCGGGATCGTGCGCGCACGTCTTCTCTCCGAGAAGACCATGGCCAACATCCGGCAGAACCTGTTCTTCGCCTTCGTCTACAACGCCCTCGGCATCCCCATCGCCGCCGGCGTCCTCTACCCCGTCTTCGGGCTCCTGCTCTCACCCATCATCGCCGCCGCCGCCATGGCCCTCTCCAGCGTCAGCGTCATCGCCAACGCCCTACGACTGCGCGCTCAAACCATCGGTGGTGATGAAGACGATCGACGTTGAGCTGCTCGTCGTCCCGGACTGCACCAGCGAGGCAGCCGCGGTGCGGCTGATCACGGCTGCCGTGAGCCAGTGCGGGACAGACGCGCGAGTACACCGCTCCATCGTCGTCAGCGATGAGCAAGCCCAGCAACGGGGATTCACGGGGTCACCGACAATCCTCATCAACGGCGCCGACCCCTTCGCCCGTCAAGGAGCAGCGCCCGCTCTGGCCTGCCGGCTCTACCCGACCGCAGTCGGGCTGCGTGGTGTACCCGAACTCCGGAACGTGATACAAGCGCTCCAGCGTGCGGCAGGGGTGGCCACCTCAGCTGGCGATCACGGCGGCGATATCGCGAGGGGCGGTGCGCAACGTACGGGTTGAGGCACCTCGGGTGTGAGCGGTGCACGTGTGGCGCGCTGCGTCGACGCTTACGCGCGTCGCCCTCGGGAGGATGCCCGATGCCGCCCGGCACCAGGTGCATCGTGGAGCGTCGCGATCAGGGGCATACGCAACCAGATCGAACTCTTTGAAGGCGCGCACACTATTATCCCGCTCGGAGTCCATTCCACACCCCAATCAACACGTGTCGGCAAGGCACTGTGGGGCAGGCCTAGATCACAGGCTCGGGCCGAGAAAGACTTGCTCGACCGGCGAACGCTCGACATTCGCTGTGTGTTCACGAGAGATGTCCCTTGCCTTGTCGAGTGCTGTTCTGGCACGGGCGGCGTCGATCTTCTGGGCGGTTGACTGAGGGGGCGATCCGAGGGGTGTGTCGTCGGTGATGCGATACCGGTCCCGGTAGGCCGCGACTGTGCGGGCATGTCGCCGCCATGCTGTTGCCTTCCGCGAATCGCGAGGAGGCACGCCGAGCGGTTTCGTCCAGGCTTCCCGGGCGTCGCGTGCGGCGTCGAGTACCGCGTCGGTGCGGGCCTCGATCAGTTCACGCCGCTCATCAAGTGCTCGGCGCATGTCCGTGTACATCGGGCCGTCGGCGTGCGGGACGAGGCCGGCGATCAACCGCGGTGCCTTGCGGGTGCGGCCCGACCCTGCCGGCCGTGCGGTCGCGCGTTCGACGCGGTGGTGAAGGACGGAAGCGATGTCGTCAGCATCACCGAACCCGCGCGCGGCGACGAGGCGCGGGAGCAGTCGGTCCATGTCGTGGTGATTCGCCTCGGCCCTTCGCAGCTCGGCGGTGAGTGCGCCGAACGTTTCCGAGTCGAGCACGGTGTCGACTTGCTCGGCGGTGAGCCCCGATGCACGAACCAGGCTCGCCCAGCGGTCGCGTTGCGCAGCGGCGGCGATCGTCTCGTACTCCGCAGCGAGTTGGGCGATGGAGCCCCACTGCTCGTGTTCGGCGGTGATGGTCTCGTGCGCGGACAGCTCAGCGCCGACGTGCTGGAGCACCCCGTTCAGCACGCTCCTGCCGGTGGCATCCGGGTTCTCGCCCGGATGCGACTCCGTGTGAGCATCGTCAATCCGGTCGAGGATCACATACGCACGGTTGGAACGCATGCCTCTTGTCATCGCGACGTAGAAATTCTCCCGCGTCGTGGTGGGCTCGACCAGAACGTGGGCGGTGTCGACGGTGACGCCCTGGGCGCGGTGGGCGGTGACCGCGTACCCGAGATCGACGTGCTCGGCCACATAGGACGCCGGGAGGAGGATCGAGCCGCCGAACCTGCGACCGGTCTTGCGGATGGTGATCGAGCCGTCGTCGCGGACGTTGGTGATGGTCCAGGTGTCGCCGTTGCGTACCCACTCCTTGCTGTTGCGGAGGCGGCGGTCGTTGCGGCGGGTGATGATCGTGTCTCCGACTCCGGCGGCGGTGCCGCCGTTCAGCTCCACCTCCCGGCCCGGTGTAAAGGTGCCGTCGAGGATCAGGTCCGCGCGGGCGCGCTGGTTGAGGGTGGTGACGTCGTCGCGGGTCTCGGCGATCAGCACCGACACCAACCCCGCATTCCGGTCGGCGCGCCAAGCGGCATAGGCAGCATCCGTCATCGCCTCGGCGTCACCGTCGCGGATGCGGCCGTGGTCGAGGTAGGTGTCGATCACCTGCGTCCGCCCGTGCCGCAACGAGAGTGAGGCCGTCTTCTCCCAGGTGTTCACGAAGCGGTGGACATCGACCAGTTCGGGCGCATCATCCCGGTCGTTCACGAGCAGTCCGAATGCGCCGCCGGCGTCGACGGACTGGAGCTGGGCGAAGTCCCCGACCAGCAGCACTTTCGTTCCCGCCCACTCGGCCAGGTGCGTGATGCGATCCAGTGAAAGGGTGCCGGCCAGAGATGCCTCATCGATGATGACGAGCTGGCCGGACTGGAACGTTTCGCCACGGGTGAGTTGGTTCTGCCACCACTTTGCCGTGTTCTCCGTCGGGATCCCCAAGTCCTCGGCAAGTACCTGTGCCGCGACCGCGGACGGCGCCAGCCCGACCACGGACCCGGCGCCGTGTTCCTTCTCCCATGCCCGCCGCAGCGCGGACATGGCCGTGGTCTTCCCAGCACCGGCCGGACCAACGAGCACGTCCAGCATGCGCCCGGAGACGGCGATCTTCGTCAGCGCGTCGGCCTGATCCTCACCGAGCATCCGCCCCTCATGATCTGGCCGGGCGGTGATCTTCTCCACCGTGCGAAGCGGGACTGTCGGTGCGGTCATGGTGCGGGAACGATCCAGCAGTCGGTCCTCAGCGGCGAGCAACAGCTCGGAGGAGAACACGGTCGAATGCTTGGGCCGGAACACGCTGGTGCCGTCCGCCCGGCGGAACTCCACCGGGCTGGGGGGGGGGGGTTCCCCCGGCCGGCGGCCCCCCGAGAAGAAGGGGGCCCCCCCAGGGGGGGGGGGGGGGGGGAAAAAAGGGAGGCCCGCGCCCGCCCCCGCCCCGCGGGGGGGGGGGGGGGGGGGGGAACGAACCGGCCGGCCGCGCGGGGGGGGGGGGGGGGGGGGAGGAAAGAAGGGAAGGGGGGGGGGGGGGGGGGGAACCCCCCGCGGCCCCCCCGGGGGGGGAAGCCCGCCGGGGGGGGGGAAGGCCCCGGCGGGGGGCGGGGGGCGGGGAAACAGGGACGGGGAAACCGGGAAGAGAAACCCCAAAGCAGGGGCCGACAAAAGCGGGGGGGGGCCGCCCGGGGGGGGCAGCACCGGGCCCCAGGCGCCGGGGCAGGGCCGCGCGGGACGCCCCGCCGGGCCCCGCCCCCGCCCCGGGCCCCCCGGGGGCCCCCGGGCGGGCCGGGGACGGGGGGGGGGGGGGCCCGGGTCCCCGGGCGGCCCGGGGCGCCCCCCCCCCCCCCCGCCCCCCGCGGGCGGGGGCCCGGGGGGGCGCGCGGGGGGCGGCCGGCGGCGGGCCCCGCGGCCCGGGGGGGGCCGGGGGGCCGCCCCCCGGCCCCCCCCCGCCCCCCCCCCCGCCCCCCCGGGGGGCCCGGCCCCGGCCCGGCCCCCCCGGGCCGGGCGGGGCCCGGGGGGCCGGCCGCCCCGCCCCCCCCGCCCCCCCCCCCGGCCCGCCGCCCGGGGGCGGGGGGGGGCCCGCGGGCGGGGCGCCCGCCGCGGCCGGCGCCCCCGGGGGGGCGGGGGGGGGGGCCGCCCGGACGGGCCCCCCGGGGGGGGGGCGGGGCGGGCGGGGGGGACCGGCCCCCGCCCCCCGGCGGGGGCCCCCGGGGGGGGGCCCCGGGCCCGGGGGGCACACCCGGGGCCCGGGCCGGGCCCCCCCGGGCCCCCCGGCCCGGCCCGGGCCGGGCGGGGCCGCGGGGGTTGAGTCGCCCGGGGGCCCCCGGGGCCCGCCCCCCCCGCCCGCCCCCCCCCCCCGGGGCGGCGAAGCCACCCCGGGCCCCGGGGCGGGGCCGGGGCCGGGAGAGAAGGGGGAAGCGGGAACAGCAGACCCGGCGTCCCCGCCAGAGAGCGGGGACCGACGGCGTCCCCGGCGCGGGCCGCCGCCCGCGGGGGCCCCGGGGGCAAACCCCGGGGACAACCAAGACGTCGGGGGACCCCCCCCGGGCCCCGGCCCCCGGGCCCCCCCGGCCCGCCCCCCCGCCCCCCCCCACCCCCCCAACCCCCCCCAACCCCCCCCGAAACCCCCGCCCACCCCCACCCCCCCAGACCTGGCGAGGTCGGGCGGCGTCAGCCGCAACGAGAGTCCTTCGGCAGCATCGGCCACCATGCCGACGACCGCTTCCCGGTCCCGCATCGAGGCGAACCGCCAGCCCATCGTCTGCCGCGACGCCTCAGCCATCAGGTTCCAGCGCCGCCACGTCGACCGCTTCTCACCCACCACCCCGACGACCGAGGCGCCGAGTTCGGCGATCACGTCCAACGGCACATCATCGGCCCGCAACAGCAGCACCGGGTCGTTGTCGGTCACGGCTTGGGCCCATCCGGTGGCGTCCCGACCGAGCACGTCGGCGGCGCGGGTGCGCCACTCGCTGGTGAGGTTGGCCAGCGACCGCACCTCCTTGTCCGGCCGGGTGGCGAGGGTCGCTTGGGCGCGGAGCTTGATGATCGTCGCCGTGGACGGCTGGCGGCCGTGCCGGGCGACGTACTCGTCGATCAGCCGGTTCTTCTCGACGTCGATGTGGCGGGCACGGGTGGAGAACTCGGCCACCAGCTCCTGCGGCACGCTCGTGATCGCCCACGCCGGGTTCCGGTCCCGGCCCATGTCCCGTGCCTCCCACTCCACCCCGAAGGTTCGCGTCATGTGATCGGCGAACACCGCCTCATGCAGTTCCGACAGCGCGACCACGGCGGCGTGCATCGGCCGCCCATCCAGCGACCGCCACTTCCCGTCCAAGACTGTCTGGACCTTGTTGGAGATGACGACGTGGGTATGCAGGTGAGGGTCGCCCGCGCGGGAGTCGAAGTGATCGAACGCCGTCGCCACCAGCCCGGTGACATCGACCTGTGCAACGGCCCCGTCCCCGGCGGTTGCACCGGTGCGGGTGGCTGCAACCTCTCGCTCCATGAACGCAACCACATCCGCAACCGCCCGATGATGCGCCTCACCAATTTGCGCTTGCGTCCCGGCGTCGGCGACCGCCCACAGCGCGGAGGCGGACTTCGGGATCGAGAACGTGAAATCGAACCCCGCCACAGCACGCCGCGTCCCACGCGCGCTCTCCTCGGCCTCGATCTGCGCGACCGCCGCCGCCTTCGCGCCCGGACTCAGGCCCGCGTCCAGGCCAGCGATCCGCGCATCGATCCGCTCGGACACCGACTTGTAGACGGGGAACGCCAGACCGAGCGGGTCGCCAGTGATCGGGTCGCGACCCATCCCCATCAAGAGCTGGAGCTGGGCCTCCGACACCCGATCACCGACCAAGAGCTGCCCCTTGCCGAGCGAGGCGACACCTGAGCCCAGCCATTGGCCCGGTGGGGTTCCCGCGTCCACGTAGTACCTCGTCAGAGGCGTCGACAGCGACCTGTCGCCATCGGCCGCGGCGACCGTGCGGAGCAGGTACTTGTACCCATCACCTGCACTCATCACCCGCATCGAAACCGTCACCAGAGCACCGCCTCTCGACAGCCAGGTGAGCCGACGCTGACCGAGCGGAACACTGTCAACGTTGGTTGACGACCTCGACCTGCAAGACGCGTGTGACCTCGGATGGCGGTCGAAGCGAAGGCCGGAGGTGAAGGCGTCGGGCGGTGTCGCTCGGGTGGCTAGGTCCGGGGCAGCGGGCGCGTGGCGGAGTCGTGCACCTGACAGGTGACCAGCTCGGCATCAGCTTCGTGACGAGGCGATGTCGGGGACGACCGTCACCGGAGAAGACTTCATGCACGACCTCAACACGAGCGGCGGCTCAGAACTCAGGATCGGATCGCTCTTCAGCGGCTACGGCGGGCTCGACCGCGCCGTCGAGCACGTCTTCAACGCCAAGACCGCGTGGTTCTCCGAACTCAACGAGCCCGTCGCCCGCGTCTTCTCGCACCACTGGCCCGACCCACCGAACCTCGGCGACATCACGACCATCGACTGGAGTCAGGTCGAACCCGTGGACATCCTCATCGGCGGGTTCCCCTGCCAGGACGTGTCCACCGTCGGCAAGCGCGCTGGCATCGCTCCAGGTACGCGCTCGGGTCTGTGGGCGCACATGGCCGCAGCCATCGACGCGCTCCAGCCCGAGTGGGTCATCATCGAGAACGTCCGCGGGCTGCTGTCCTCACCAGCAACTCGGCCACCCGCAGAAGGAGACGACCATGAACGCCGCAACCCTGACGATGCAACCCCCGATGGCGCAACCCTTCGCGGAGTGGAGCCCGACCCGTGGCATCTGTGAGACGACGCAACTCGACCTCTACGGGCTCTCGGCGCCGTTATGTGGACTTCGGTGTTATGCGGACTCGTGTCTAGATTGACAGACCATCTAGTCGCTGCAATTATCTAGGTATGGATGAGAGCTGGCCTGGCGATTGGCTTCGCGGGGTGCTGGAGACGATGGCGTTGGCTGTGGTCTCTGAGGGTGAGACCTACGGGTATCTCATTGCTGCGCGGTTGGCTGAGGCTGGGATGGGGACGATCAAGGGTGGAACGCTCTACCCGGTCTTGAACCGTCTTGAGAGAGACGGCGCACTGGCGTCGCAGTGGCGTCAGGGTGAGGGCGGGCCTGGCAGGAAGTACTACACGATCACGGCGGCCGGTCGCGAGCGATTCGAGCAACAGCGCGCGCAGTGGCAGAGGTTCACGGAGCGGACGTCGTTGCTTCTGCGGGGCGAAGGGAACGGAGTTGGTCATGGCAACGATTGAGAAGTACACGCAGCAGCTGACGCTTGCGCTGCGGCTGCGTGATGTCCCGGGCGAGGTGATCGGGGATGCGATCGCGCAGGTCGAGAGCCACATCGCCGAGACGGGTGAGGATCCGGTCGCAGCGTTCGGTCCGGCGCGTGAGTATGCCGCGAGCTTCGCCGGGAAGACAACGCCTGCGCGCCGCTGGCCGTGGTACATCGTGAACTGGCTCGCCGGGTTCCTGTTTGGATGCGTTCTGATCATCGGCGTGTTCGGGCAGGTGCGCGGCGAGGAGGTCTTCTGGGGGTTCCACCCGATCATCGCGATCGTGGTCGGCGCAGTTGGGATGGTCGGCTACTTCGCGATGATCGTTGTGATCTGGGGGGAACGGGTGAAGGACCCGCGCAAGGCCTCGAACGGACTCGATTCCGCATAACCGCGACGCGCATCGACACGGTTCGCTTGATCTGACCGGGCAGTCACACCGGCTGCCCGGCGTTGATCGAGGAGGATCACGATGTCGAAGTATCGGGAACGTCGCCGGGGCGACGCTCAGCAGGTGTTGGAGGAGTTCGAGGACTGGCTGCTGCGGGAACGGTCCGTGCAGGAGAGCACAGCACGGGTCTACGCGGATCGGGTGGTCGGGTTCCTCGAATGGTTGCCCGCACCGGTCGAGGAGTCGCTGCGGGCTTTGACGCCGGCGACGGTGATGGAGTGGGTGAACCTCGCGGCGAAGCGAGGGCAGAAGCCGTCGACGCTGCGGAAGCAGTTGGTGATGCTGCGCTCCTTCCTGCGCTTCTGTCACCGCACCGACCGAGCTGGGCAGGACCTGGCGGGGGTCGTTCCGAACGCGGCGGGGTGGCGGTTGTCTTCGATCCCGGACCCGGTGCCCGAGGGCACGGTCCAGGAGCTGCTGGACAGCCTCGACTTGCAGGCGCCCAAGGGACTCAGGGATCGGGCGATTCTGCTGCTGCTCACCGGCCTCGGGCTCCGCGCTGGAGAGATCGCTGCGCTGAGACTTGGCGATATCGGTTGGCGCACCGGCACGATCCGCGTCCGAGGCAAGGGCGACCGAGCCGATGAGTTGCCGCTGCCGGACGAGGTGGGTCGCGCGTTGGAGGAGTATGTGCTTCACGGTCGGGGCGGCAGGGCCGGGTATGACGAGGTGTTCTTGACGATGTTCGAGCCGGTGCGCCCGGTCGCGCCGAACGGGATCGGGAAGATCGTGCGGATGGCCTGCGCCAGGGCCGGGATCACCGAGTTCGGGCCGCATCGACTGCGGCACACTTTCGCGACCGGGATGCTCGCCTCCGGCGCGACGCTCCAAGAGGTTCAAGGGCTGCTGCGGCACGCGCAGCTGCGGACCACCGCGATCTACACCAAGGTCGACCGCGCACGGCTGACACGACTCGTCCCGGAATGGCCGGCGGCGGCTGAGGGCAGGTGGGGACGATGAGCGCCCTGCGGGACCGGCTGGACGACTATCTGACGACCAGGCGGGCGCTGGGGTTCACGCTCGCCGTCCCGGGTCGGGTGCTGGGTGAGTTCGTGGACTTCATGGACGATGCCGGTGAGACCACGATCCGTCACGATCTCGCGGTCTCATGGGCTGCGCGGTTCTCCCGCGGCACGGTGCTCGCCCGGTTGAACACGGTCCGGCAGTTCGCCGAGCACATCGCCTCGTTCGACCCGGCCACCGAGATCCCCATCCTCGACGGGAGACCCTACGTGAACCACCGCCCGCGGCCGCATATCTATACGTCGGAGCAGATCGACACCCTGTTGCGCGCGGCGGGCCGGTTGACGCCGACGATCCGCGCCGTGACCTGGCAGACGCTGCTCGGGCTGCTGGCGGTGACCGGGCTGCGGATCAGCGAGGTCCGCGGCCTCAATGACGCTGACATCACCTCGGATCAGAATGGTGATGGCGGATGGGTGCGGGTGACGGAGTCGAAGTTCGGCAAGTCCCGCATCGTGCCGGTTCACGCCACCACGATGCGGGCGATCGGCGAGTATCAGCGGCTGCGCGATAAGCGCTTCCCCATCAGGCGGACCGAGGCGTTGTTCGTCACCCGGCGCGGTGACCGGTTGGCGACCTCGACCTGCGGGCAGGCGTTCCGTCAGATCCGCACTCTGGCGGGAATGACCGGCACTACGACCGAGGCAGCGGCACGGTTGCATGACTTCCGGCACTCGTTCGCGACGAACACCCTCATCGGGCACATCGGCGCCGGTGGTGACGTCGAGCAGATGATGCCGGTCCTCTCGGCCTGGCTCGGGCACGTCAGCCCTGTCTCGACCTACTGGTATCTGCAGAACACCCCCGAGCTGGCCGCCGCCCTCGGGGCCTGCCTCCCGGCGATCGGGGCTGAAGATGAGTGATCTCGCGCCGCTGCTGCAACGGTTCTTCACCGACAAGCTCGACGGGCAGATGAACGCGAGCGTCCACACCAAAGCCGCCTACGCCGACACTTTCCGGCTCCTGCTCCTCTACGCCCAGCAACGCACCGGCACCGCCCCGTCGGCGTTGCGACTGGCGGACCTGAACGCGGACATGGTCGGCGGGTTCCTCCAGCACCTGGAGGACGAGCGCGGCAACTCCGCTTCGACTCGGAACGCGAGGCGGGCGGCGTTGCGGTCGTTCTTCACCTATGCCAGCTACCGGGCACCGGACGCGATCGCGACGATCGGCCAGGTGCTGGCGATCCCCGCGAAACGGACCAAGACGACCATCGTGTCCTTCCTCACCCACACCGAAGCAGAAGCGCTCATCGCCGCCCCCGACACGACCACCTGGATCGGCAGGCGCGACCGGCTCCTGCTGCACCTGGGCATCCAGACCGGGCTCCGCGTCAGCGAACTCACGAGCCTGCGCGTCGGGGACATCGAGATCGGCCCGCACAGCCAGCTCCGCTGCCTCGGAAAAGGACGCAAACACCGGGTGATCCCGCTCCAGAAACCCACCGTCCGCCTGCTGACCGCCTGGCTCAACGAACTCGACGGCATCCCTGCGACGCCGCTGCTCCCGACCAGCACCGGGACGGCGTTGAGTCGGGCGGCGATCGCGAAGCTCATCGCCCGGCACATCCAGGTCGCGTCCGAGCACTGCCCGAGCCTGAGAGAGAAAAACGTCACCCCGCACACCCTGCGGCACACCTGCGCGATGATGCTCCTGCACGCCGGGATCGACACCGCCAGCATCGCGCTCTGGCTCGGCCACGCCACCATCCAGACCACCCAGGCCTACCTCCACGCCGACCTGGAACTCAAGCGCCGAAGCCTGGACCGACTCCCCGCGATCGGCGACAGACCACCAGCCCGTTACCAGGCGTCGGACGCTCTCATCGCATTCCTCACCGACCGCTGACGACCCCACGGTTATGCCGCCCGGAATCGTCGCTCACCCAAAGGCCCCGGAGCTCCGGCGATCCGGTCGGCATAACCACCCGCTCCACATAACGGCGCTTATGCGGAAGTTCGCATAAGAGCAGTTCTCGGCGATCTGGCCGACCTGCGGCTGGATGCACGATGGATCGGCCTACCGGCTTCCCTTGTCGGCGCTCCTCACCAACGCTTCCGCATCTTCGCCCTCGCCCGGCGCACTGTTCCGCACCCCGCTGGCGACGGACTCATCGCGCGGCGGGGACACCCTCGACCAGGTGCGAGCACGACGAGGGACGATCGCGCTGTCGCACCAGATCATCGACTTCGCTCTCCACGGACCGGCTGGCTCACCGAGCAGGAGAGCCGAGTCGGAGGCGCTGTGGTCGCTGATCGATGGACTGTTCGGCGTTGGGGACGCTACGCCGACGCCATCACCCGTTGGGAGCACATCACCGGACGGCCCGCGCCGGCGCCAGCGCTCCTGAATGATGCCGATGGCCCGCGCCCAGCACCAGCATTCGTCGAATGGCTCATGGGTCTTCCAACTGGTTGGGTCCCGACTCGTGCCACTTGAGGGATGTGGTCGGATCGCGCGGGTATCGGTGCTGGTCAGGGGCCTGCGGTAGTCGTGGGTGACACACCCCGGGGTCGGTAGTCTCGGCTTGTGGTGTTCGTGCGGCGGGTAGCGGGGCGCTCCGGTAGCACCAAGGTTCAGATCGCTGAGCGCCGCGGTGGCCGGGACGTCGTGCTCGAGCACGTCGGGACCGCCCATGACGAGGCTGAACTCGCACTGCTGCTCGCGGAAGCTGAGAGGCGTCTACGACCGGGGCAGGAGGCGTTGGGATTCCTCGCCGAGACCGACGTGGGCAGCGTGTCGCGTCCGGGCGTGATCACGAGCAAGTCCAGTGCCGTCCTGTGGAACGTGCTCGAGAACGCGTACGCCCACCTCGGGTTCGACGTCGTTGCTGATGAGGCGTTCAAGCAACTCGTCCTGGCTCGACTGGTAGAGCCGACCTCGAAGGCCGACTCGGTCCGGGTGCTGGGCGATCTCGGGGTCGCTCACGTCTCGCTTCGCACGATGTTCCGCTCGCTGCAGCGTGCTGAGGAGCGCGACTACCGCGGCACGATCGCCACGGCCTGCTTCACTCATGCCCTGAGCAGCGGAGACGTCTCGCTGTGCCTGTACGACGTGACGACGCTCTACTTCGAGGCCGAGAACGAGGACGAGCTGCGCAAGGTCGGCTTCTCCAAGGAACGCCGTGTCGATCCTCAGGTCGTGGTCGGTCTCCTGGTCGACAGAGGCGGGTTCCCGCTGGAGATCGGCTGCTACGAAGGCAACAAGGCCGAGACCTCCACGATCATCCCGATGGTCCGTCAGTTCACCCAACGCCACCAGCTGGCCGACATCGTCGTGGTGGCCGACGCCGGGATGCTCTCAGCCTCCAACCTCAAGGACCTGGATGAGGCAGGACTGCGGTTCATCGTCGGCTCCCGGAGCACCAAGGCACCCGGAGATCTGGCCTCTCACTTCCGCTGGCACGGTGACGCTTTCACCGACGGGCAGATCATCGACACCATCACCGCCCGCATCGACACAGCCGCGGCCCGCGCCGCCAACGATGCGAGCAAGAAGATCGAACCGGTCTGGGACCCAGCGGTCCACACGAAGTCCTGGCGAGCGGTCTGGTCCTACTCCCGCAAGCGCGCCACTCGCGACGGGCACACCCTCACGCTCCAGGAGAACCGCGCCCGAGCAGTCATCGCCGGCGAACGCGCGCCCCGAACACCCCGGTTCGTCACCACGAAGAACGGATCCCAGACACTGGACGAGGCCTCCCTCAACCGTGCTCGACGCCTGGCCGGACTGAAGGGCTACGTCACCAACATCCCCGCGAGGCAGATGCCCGCCAGCGAGGTCCTCACCAGCTACCACGACCTCTGGCACGTCGAGGCCTCATTCCGGATGAGCAAGACCGACCTACGCGCGAGGCCGATCTTCCACCACACCCGCGACGCGATCGAGGCCCACCTCACGATCGTGTTCGCCGCTCTCGCGATCGCCCGCTACCTGCAATCCACGACCGGCCACAGCCTCCGAAAGATCATCCAGACCCTCCGACCCCTGCAACGCATCACCGTCCGTATCGCAGGCCACGACCACATCGCCGCCGACCCACTACCCCCAACCGCCACCACCATCATCAACGCCCTGAAATGACACACCCCGGTGGCACGAGTCAGGCCGGACGGCCCGCGCCGGCGCCAGCGCTCCTGAATGATGCCGATGGCCCGCGCCCAGCACCAGCATTCGTCGAATGGCTCATGGGTCTTCCAACTGGTTGGGTCACCGATGTCGACGACCTGTCGCAGAACCAGCAGATCACCGCGCTCGGCAACGGAGTCCTGCCGCTACATGCTGCGCAGGCACTCGATCTTCTGGGTGCCCGCTCAGCTTCCGTCCAAAGCCTTCAGGGTCGGTATGCGGCCAAGTAGCGCTTGGTACTTCTCGGCAGTATCGACCGCTCCGACTATCCGGTCGACGAGTTTCGGCCGGTAGACGAACTGCTTGAACGCGGGCGAGTAGACGCAGTAGCCATCTGACTTCGGCAACTGCTCCTTGTCACCACTTTTGGCCGGCCCGATCTGCCACGCTTTTCGGATGGCCGTGAAGTCGTTGACCCTGAACTTGAATGAAATGCGCTTCTCCACCGTAGCCGCGGCGGCCTTGGGCAGCATCTCATCGCCGTGCACCGCTTCGCGGTACTTCTCCGCGACAATCACGCTGCCATCGTTCCCGAGGAGCGCCTGGAGCTCCTCTTCGCTGAGGTCTTCCTGTCGCACGAAGTTGAGTGCGAGGTCTGCCTCCGTCTTTGGTCCCTTCATCGGAAGCAGCAGGAGTCGATAGGCGAATCGCTCGTCGCTGCGCACCTCGTCGGGTAGGCCGACTTGGAACTCCGTGATGAAGGTAGAAACCGTCGCCGGCAGTCCGCGTCGGAGGTTGCGTTGTTCCTCGTACCTCGAAGGGCTGAGCGACTGCACGAAGACCGGGAACTTCAGCTCTGAACCCAGCGTCTCGCGGGAGCCGAACCGGCGCACAAGTTCCGCCTCGAAGTTGATGATGCAAGCGTGCGCCTCGGCGGCCGTAGCAACCAAGACTGAGTCCTGGAATCGGTGCTCGACGTGATTCCGCAGCCCGACGAAGAACTCAACGTTGGCCCTGATCGGGTCGTTGTCCTTGAACTCGTGCCTGAGGCACTGGCTCAGGTCCCAGGTCTTCTTCGAGCCGTCGGGGTTTCGTTTGAAGAGGCGCCGACCGCCCGACTCACGGTAGAAGATTTCGGCCTTGCGGCGCATACGGTCAGCGTGTAGCAGGTTCTGCCAAGCCAGGTGGATGTGGACGATGAAGTCGCTGAAGCTTCGCCGATCACCGGGACGGTTGTAGAAGTCGATCGCCACGAGAGCCTGTCGCCGAGCCTCATCCAGTGTGTGTCTCCATGCGGGCGGACGAGCCATTTCAGTCAGACTCCTCTGCCGGAGCCGGAGCTGGAGCCGGAGCCGGAGCCGGAGCCGGAGCCGGAGCCGGAGCCGGAGCCGGAGCCGGAGCGAGGAAATCACGGAGGAGTCCCAGTCGCTCAAGAATCTCGTCGTAGGTCACGATGGTCACGCTGCGCGAGTTCGCGCGGTACAGCTCGAACGACTTCTGTCTTGCGGGATCGCTGGCTGAGGGCGTGCGCCCAGCAACCACGAAGCACGAAACCGCGTAGGACTCCAGGTCCCATTGGCGCGAGCATTCTTTCAGACCGGTGAGGTTCTTCGTCAGGTTGTACGCCTGATCGAGCACTTGAGTGACGGCACCGTTCAGCTCCTTCGATGGACCGAACACACCCTGTCGGTACTCGCGGGAATCAAGTAGTTGAGTAGTCGGCTTCTTGATTTCTACCAGCGCCACGTTGTTCGTGAGTGAGTTCTTGAACAGGTAGTCCGCGATCTTGTCACCGCTTCCTGACAACCCGCGACCGCCCACGCTTGCTCCGGAGTGAACACTGACCATCGGTGCCCCAAAGACCTGCTGCAACGCGAATGCGTTGTCGTCGAAGAAGGTCTGCCAGTGACGTTCGGTCTTGCCGTCTTCCAAGGAGTCTGCGTATGCCTCGATGAGGCGATCAAGGCCGACGAGCTCGATGTCACGTTTGAGCTGCTGGAACTTCTCAGGCGCGCTCGCCGCAATCGCTGCCGACTCGGAAGCAACCGCATCAACCAGAGCGTCGCGCTCGATCTCGCTCAACTCCTCGATGCCGTCGGCTGCCCTCGCAATCACACGCGAGTCTGGATGCCGCCCGAGCGAGAACTCTGCGATGGAGAGGCCAAGCGTCGCGGCGAGGTTGTTGTGAACGAAGACGTCCTTAACTCGGCCCGCAGCTCGGTTGCCCCGGTCGTTGATCCGACCGATCTCGGCCCAGATTGCGGCGAATCGCGAGAGGCCGAGGTTGAGGCTCTTGCCGTCGATGGTGGCATCGTTGCCATCGGTGAAGACGATCTCGTCGCATGGAGTTTCGGCTTCGATCAACCGGATGAGTCGGTTGCAGTCCTTGAGCAGCCCCAGGCCGTAAGCAAAGTCCTTCACGAATCCCGCGGGCAGTGTCTCAAGAACTGACTCCAAGTCGGAGCCCTCGTAGTAGTCCTCCAGTAGCGGTGTTTCCAAGGTGAGTGTGCGAACTTGCTCGTACTTCGGCCCGAGGTAATCGCTGTGGGTCGAGAGCGTGTTGATGGGATGTATCTTCACGACGCCCGACTCGGAGTCGAACTCCACGAGCTTTACCCCTTGCGCCAAACGTTGGTGAGCCGAGGACTCTTTGTCGGGCAGCTCGGTCGGGATGAAGTAGGCGTCGACCTGACCACCCTCGGCTGCCGTACGGATGTCGAGGCGACCGATGTTCGTCTGATCGTTTCCGAATCGAGCCACCGCTACCCTCAGCTCTTCTCGAAGCCGGAGCTGGGGTCGAACTTGAGGACGCGGGCGTTCTCGCCGATGGTGCGAACCTCGGACTCGTCGAAGCCCTCCGGCTTACTGGCTTGGATGTCGATGGTGATGTCGAGCCTCGCCCCTGCTCCGGCGAGGCGGTCGATCACCTCACGGGTGACGTTGCCGATGTCGCGGGCGTAGCGGTCAGAGTCGATCTTCACCGATCCGAAGAACCGGGCGAGCACTGCTTCCAACGCGGACTCGGCCTCGGCCTCGGCCTCGGCCTCGGAGGGATCATCGCCCTCGGTGGACGAACTGCCCGTCCACACGAAGTCAACCGGCCCAACGGCAGCGGAGTCACTGTCGGTCGTGGCTGCGTTCATTGCGGCCTCACGTATGGCCGCGATCCGGTCGGCCTCAGCCTGCTTCTGTGCGCGCTCGGTCTCGATGAGCAGTGTGCTGTCCGTGACCTGAATCCTGGTGTTCGGGTTCGGCGCCACGAGCAGGCTGCGATAGAGGCCAGTCTCGGCGTCCTTGCCAGATGCGATAGCGAACCGCTCGTTGTCAACGAGCACAGCCGAGAGCGACTGCTCGATGGCGCTGTCGAGCACCTCCCGTCGGACGAGACGCGGCAGGTAGGTGTAGCGGGTGAAGTAGCCCCACAGCTCACCCACGGTGATCTCGCCCGCGTCACGCCAGAGCGCGCCGAGTTCCTGGTGCAGGGTGGCACCGAGGATCGGTGCGCCGAAGTCGGTGACGAGCTGGTCTTCTCGACCAAGCTTGGCGCTGACGCGCTCCGCGAGAGAGCGTCCGCCGGAGTCGGGAACCTTGTCGGCTACCAGCTCGAACGGCTTAGTGGGGTCGAACTGTTCCGGGTAGAGCGCCCAGACGAAGGTGTCGCGGATGCGGTCGGAGACGGTCTGATCGAGCCGGGACACCCAGTCGTCGGTCTGCTTGCGCTGCTGCGCGGACAGGTTGAGGCTGTCGCTGGTGGCCTGGACCCGCTTCCAGCCGAGGTAGCTGCGGGTGGCGGCTTCGAGGCTCTCCAGCTCGCTCTTGTCGGCCATCAGGAAGATCAGCGTGTTGCGGTGGATGCGCTGGCTTGCGCCTTTGCTCTCGATCGCGTCGCGCACCCACTGGTGCGGCGCCGAGTCGGCGCCGTCCTGCTTACGGCGAGCGTGGCGCGGGTGCGCGATGACCAGGCGGGTGTCTTCCAGGTCGGGAATGTCGGCGGAGGACGATGGGGCGACGTGCACTCGGTCGAACACGCCGCGTGCGCGTTCTTCGCCTTGGAGTCGTCGGCTGATCTCGTTCCATACCGTTTCTACGTCTTCGCGGAGTCGCTCGGCGTAGTCGTTTGCGGTCTTGGTGACCGATGGCTGGGTGTCGAACCAGTAGTGGCCCTGCTCCTCGTAGAAGTATGTGGAGCGCTGGGCGAGCAGCTCGACGGCACTGCCGAAGTTCCCGAGCGTGTCACCGGGGATCGCGGTGCCGAGCCACAGGTACTGCTTGTCCAGCCCCTTGCGGCTGCTCTTGATCCGGGGGGCGGCGCCCATGAAGATCGTGCGCGCGATGCGCTGGGTGACGAACCGCTGCCCGAGGTTCGGCCGGTCGAGGTCGATCTGCTGCGCAGTCGATCCAGGCCCGTCAATGTCAGAGTCGATGATCGGCTTCCACTGATCTTCGAGGTACTGCGTCAGGTCCGTGTTCACGGTCGTCGCATCCAGCGGCACGTTGCCCGGCAGGATCAGCGGCGAGGTGTCGTTGGATGCCCACAGCTCATGCACGATCGACGAGACAAGCTTCAGCACGCCACGGGTGCGCTGGAACCGCTCCAGCGTTGACCAGTCCTCATACAGCCGATCGAGCAGCTCGGGGTGCAGCGGGTAGGAGGCGCGGATGCGCTTCTCATAGTCATCGTTCGGGTTAGCCGCATCGCGCGGGAACAGCGCAGTGTTGTTCCGGTACAGGTTCGTGAAGCTGCGCTCTACAGCCGAGATGGTCGTAAGCCCTTCGGCGTTCGGCGCCTGGAACAGGCGACGGCGCACGATCTCGAACGACTCGTCCTTGCTCGACGGGCGCCACTGGTCCGCGACGCGACGGATCACGTTCTGTAGGCGCTCCAGCGCGAGTTGACCGTTTGCGCCACCGATCTCGATGTCGCTGCCGCGGCCCTCGGTGCCGGTATCGGATGCCGGGATCGATACCACGAGCATCACGCCCGGCACGGAACGCACGACCTCGGTCAACGACTGGGCGAAGGTGAACTGGGTCTCGAACGAACCGGACGGCAGTTCCTTGTCCGTGACGAGCTGACGCGCGTAGGCCACCCACTCATCAATCAAGATCAGTGCGGGCGAGTAGCGAACGATCAGGGTACGCAACGCCTCACCCGGGTTGGTGCCGGCGCGGTCGTCCTCGGCGATCAGGTCGTAGGCTCCGCGCCCGCCCAACTGCCAGGCCAGTTCGCCCCACAGCGTGCGGACTTCGGTGCCGTCGTCCTTGATGATCGGCGATCCAGCCTTCAGGTAGGTGCCGACGAGCGCGACCCGGCGAACGCCGAGTGCGCCGAGGTCGGGGTTGCCGTTCGCGGCGATGAGTTCCTGGAGTTCCTGCGGAAAGTCCTTGACCGGAGTGCCGCTGAACAGGTGATACAGCGCCAGCATCGAGTGGGTCTTGCCGCCACCGAAGTTGGTCTGAAGGTTTACCACCGGGCTTGCCCCTGCTTCACCGTTCAAGCGTCGCAGCGCACGCGACAGCAGATCACGCAAACCCTCGGTGAGATAGGTGCGGGTGAAGAACTCCACCGGATCGCCGTACTCGGGGCTCGTGGCCTGCCCGGTGCGGACCAGATGCAGGTCGGCCGCGAATTCCGACGCGGTGAACGCGCCGCGGGCCACGTCATCGTGGGGGCGGATCACCTCACGCCACGGACGCAGACCGGAGCCAGGTTCGAGCGACACCTTCGTACGCTTGACCTGCTTGCGGGTCTGGTCCTCGAACACTGTGCGCTGGAGATCAACGCGTAGCTTCCGCACGTCCTCGGCGGAATCGACCGCGCCGACAGCGTGGAGCAGCCGTTCAATCGTGTCCAGGGCACGGGCCGCGTCGTCAGAGCTGAAGGGCTCGTTGTGGGCCCACAGGTTCCGGGTCTCGCGCAGCTCGGACGCGAAGCCCTGCTGGGCACGGGAGAGCACGTCCTTGAAGTGGTAGCCCTGCTCGGTGATCGCGCGAAGCTGGACCTGCACGTCGTGCTTCGTCAGCGTGCGTAGCGGCCCGCCCCGACGCTGGGCGTCTTCCTTTGCCCACGCCTCAGGCCAGTCGGCGGACTTGTAGGCCCGCGTCATGACCTCATCGACCTCGTCCAGGAGCCCTTCGGAGAGCAGGTCGAACGCCTTGCCCACTCGATCTCGGTTGTTCATCGCCATCGCTGTCTCCTAGAACCCACTACTTGCTGCCGGTGAGGCTGCGTTCAGCGCCTCCCAATCCCTGCTGTCACTCATCGATGTCTTCCTCGTCCGCCGCGGTGAGCTGCCGCCGGGCGATCCGCTCCTGCGCCTCGCGGTAGATCGCTTGGATGCGGGCCTGGAGCTCTGCCTTGGGTGGGAGCGTCGTCCAGTACTCTGCGACGACGATCCCGTCCTTGTGCAGTTCGAGCAGCTCGATCTGGTCGCGGCTGGCCGTGGTACACAAGATGAGGCCGATGGGCGGGTTCTCATCCGTCTGGCGTTCGTGCCGGTCCAGCCACTTCAAGTAGAAGTTCATCTGCCCCTGGTAGCTCGGCTTGAACTTCCCCACCTTCAGCTCCACGGCAATCAGCCGGCGCAGTGGCCGGGAGTAGAACAGCAGGTCGAGGTAGTAGTCGTCTCCGTCGAACGTCATGCGCTTCTGGCGTTCGACGAACGCCCACCCGCGACCGACCTCCAACAGGAACGCCTCCATGTCATGGCGCAGAGCCGCTTCGAGGTCGCGCTCCAAGAAGGTGTCGGCCAGCCCCAGCATGTCCAGCAGCACCGGGTCGCGGAAGGCATCCAGCGGGACCGCCGAGCCCTCGGGAATCTGGGAGTCGGCGATCTCACGACGCTCGAACGCCTTGCGGGAGACGGCGTAGCGCAGGTCGCGGACGCTGAGGTTCCGTGCGGCAGCTTCGGTGGCGTAGAAGGATCGTGCTTCGGCGTGCGGGAGCGCGACGATCTCTCTGAAGTGAGACCAGCTCAATTTTGGCGACAGCGTCGCCACAATCTCGATGTCAGGAAACGTCTGGGAGAACTTGACCATCCGGTACAGGCTCGACTGGTTGAAGCCGCGGCCGAAGCGCTTCGTCAATTTTGGCGACAGCGTCGCCACAATCTCCTGGTCGTAGCCTGCGCGCCCTTCCTTGAGCACCTCGACGTCGATCATCCGACCGATGTACCAGTTCCGCAGAGTCAGGGCCGCGTTCACCTGCGCCGCTGCGAAGGCCTGCGTCTGATCGATCAGAGCCGACACCTGCTCCACAAGCTCGCCACCATCGGCGCTGACCGACTCCGCGATGGCCCGGAACGGAGTCAGGTCAGCGCCAGGGTGACGCGCTGCTGCGCCACCGCTCCGGTTTTGATCTCGGCTGCCAGGCATGGCCTAATCCTTGTCCTCGTCGAAGTCGAACTCCTGCTGTGATGAGCGCGGCACCGACGCGTACCTGCGCGCCTGCTCATTCACGTCACCCCAAGCGCTCACCAGGCCGTTGAAGAGGATCGCGTCCTTCGTGTCCTTCTTCTTCTCAGCCTCATGGAACAGAAGGAAGCCCAACTCCTTCACCGCATCCAGGTTCACGCGCGTCTGCACTGACGGCAGCAGTTCCGCCACCTTGTCGGCGCCGTCCTTCGCCATCACCGCGGCAAGACGAACGGTGGCCTCCCAGACGCTGACTCGCTCGTCGGCGGCTGCGTCCCACTCACCCTCCAGTTGGGACGGTGACAGCAGACGAGCTTTCCCACCCTTCGCTTCAAAGATGCCGCCACGCTCCAGGGTGGGAACCGAGGTGTCGGAAGATCGCGCAAGCTGATCCGCAATCCCAGAGTTCTCCTGACTCCAGCCAAACTGGCGATACCATTTCACAGCGAACCGCGTGTCTGGGTCGAAGTCGGACTCCTGCTCACCGATCACCTCGTCCAATGTCGAGTTGATCAGGAGAAGCGCGTCCTTTACGGTCATGTCCGAGCCGTCAGCCTCGCGTACACGCGAGTAACGCGAGAACACCGAGATTCCGGGGCCGATAGCGGCCTGCGCGAGGTCGACCGGCGCAATCGACCCCTGGATGAGAGTGCGCAGCGCCTCGGGGAGTTCAGCCTTCAACGCGGCGACGAGCGCACGCCGAGTCGTTGCGGGCGCTTCGTTCGGGCGTGAACGGCATGCAAGGACAATCGACGAAGCTAACGAGTTAGTGGACTGCGCTTTGGTTCGATTCTTCAGCTCAGTCGTAATCGGCCAAGTAGCGGTGATCACCCAGCCAGATGTGATCAGACCGTCAAGAAGAGTGTGCCACCCGGTCGCCGTCGTTCCAGTCGAGTCCACGTCCTGTTGCTTATACGCATAGTAGACCGTCAATGGCACGGCCGGATTGGCACCACGACGAATGCGTGCGAAGACGGCATTGAAGCTGTCAATGAAGAATCGTTCGGCCCCAGCCTTGCCATCGTGTCGATACGGGTTAGCAACCAGCTCCTCCGCTTTCGGCGTCAGCATTGTCCCCAAAATCGCCGGATGGACTCCAGCGAGCGACCGGCGGAGCCAGACGTAGAAGTAGTCCGACAAGTCGGAGTATCCGATCATGTCGTAATACGGAGGGTCGGTCGAGATTACGAAGCCATCGCAATCTCGTGTCGATGCGCCCGCCTGTGTGACCGCGGCATCCGCACTCGCAGGAGCGGCCTCAAGTGCCTTTGCGACCCAGTCAATATCATTAAGGAAGCTGCCAGACGAATCCGCAAATGGGTTGGCCTCCGCATAGCTCCAGGTCATAGGGATAGCTTGACGGGCAAAGACGCCGCGTACAGCCTCCATCTTTGTGCTGCTGTCCCATGAACAGATTGAGGAGGACTTGTTGGAGGTGCGGCTTATCGCAAAAGCAAGGTAGGTAGCGATTGCGTCGGCATAAGCTTCAGCGCCAGTGCCACCGCCGTCGAGTCGAGCGCCGGAGTCCATCCCCGCGGCAAGCGCGTCGTGGAGCGCCCGCTCGCGGGCTTCACCAACAAGATCGCTCAGCGTGGTCAAGGCCATGAGTTGTCGATTCGAAAACAGGTCTGCCCATCTGGAGATGCCGTAGTTTGGTGTCTTGAAGTCGCGAGGGTTCTTGGGGAGGTCACCCTCCGGAACGTTGATCGGACGCTCAATGTCTGCGGCGCGTTCCTGAGACTCAGTCGGCGACACGTACAAACGCCCTCGGGCACCTTCGGCAACTACCGCAATCAGCCGGGAACCGAGGCGTCCGGCACGCCCTTCGGAACGAACGTAGTCGAGGGACAGTGGCGTCCCGTCCCCGACGGCGCGTCCACCCTTTCGACCAATGGTGCCGTCATCGTCCCCCATCGGCCCGTTCGGATCGTGCCGAACCTCGTAGCGAACTTGACCGTCGACGACTTTGGCGTCGATCCAAGCTTCCTTGCCCTTCTTCTTACCCAACCACCATGAACTGACCAATGGCACTTCGATGGGATTCGCGGGATTGGGGCTCCTAACCGTGCGCGCCCATATCCACGCGATGACCGTGTGCTTTGTCCCGTTGGAGCTCGCAACCTCAGGATAGAGATGACCGACACGACGATGAGCCTCGTCACGCATCCATTCGCCGTAATGGCGAACATCCTTGGCCAGGCCTTCAGCGCGCGACCAACCGTTGCGCACCCCGGCGACGCCAGGAAACACAGGCGGCAGAGTGGCAAATCTTGGCGGGATCTCGATGAGCGCTTTGTTTATGAGCACAGCCAATGGATTGAGGTCGCTGGCGTGAGCCTCAAGGCCGAGCCGCTGTGCCTCTAGAGGAATTGATCCGCCGCCCGCGAAAGGATCGAGTGCAGCAGGTAGCTCACCTTCGTTGCTCTTGCGAATCTCTTTGCGCGCCTGCCGCAGGAGTCGCTCGTCGTTGCTGTTCTTCCACATCACGAGCTGCTCCATGAGGGCATGCAGTCGAGCGCGCTCCGCGTCCTGTTCTGCGACTGTCGGAAACTCCTCAGGCCGAGATGATGGGTCATCCACCAGCTGAGCGAACAACACTGCGCGAGCAGTTGCCAGCGGCTTACGGGACCACCAGAGGTGCAACGTCGACGGGTGTCCCTGCCGAATCGATTTCTCCCGCGAGGACTCAGCGTTGATCGCTTCAAGCGGCAGCGAAACTTCGATGAGCTTCTTCTTGGGTGCAGTGGTCACGGTACTTCTCTCGCTGGCGTCGGGCTGGTCACTTGTGGTCAGGGTCATCGCGGTGGTCCTCCGCGTTCCCAGTAGTCACGCCAGACCTCGTTGTAGGAGCGGGTGGTCGCGGATGGCTCTAGGTGGGTGAAGGCGTCGCTCACGTAGCGCAACTGGTCGTTGGCGGCACCGTTGGTCGAGACCTCGACCAGGGCGAGCCGGTGCCGGTCGCCTTGGGTCTGGGCGAAGGTGATCTCGTTCGTGGTGATGGTGAAGGTGTCGGAGCCCTCGATGCGGCCCTTGACCTCGATGTAGTGGACGAAGCCGTTCTGATCGGTGGACTGGATGTCGTAGCCGGGGTTGTTGCGCGGCATCTCGACCGGTTCGCGCCCGAGGGCTCGCTCGGCAGCGAGTACGGCCTCAACGGCTCGGCGCTCGACTTCCTCGGTCTGACGGGCGAACATCTGAGCTTCAGGAACATCTTCGGTCGCGAGGAGCTCGCTGGGGATGACGAGCGCGGCACCCCGAATCACAGCGGGCACGGCGACAAGATTGGTGGCCTCGTCGAGCTGTTCGAGCCGTTGGCTCAGCCGGTCGTCGAGTTGGCGGGCACGGATGAGCGCGGTCTCGGCGCGGAGCCTGCCGACGGTTCCTGCGCGTTCGAGTGCTTCGAGTCGGTTGTGTTCGCGATCCCAGTGGTTGATCTCGGCCAGCAGCCGATCCTTCACCTGCGCCCGAGTCCGCGCGGTCTCGATGTCGAGGCGTGTCTTGATCTCGTCCATGCGGGGCTGGAGCCCTTCGCGGTAGGCCCAGGCGCGCACGAGCTTCTCGTGGTTCTGCCGTGCCCAGTCGCTGCCGGTGATCTCGGTGATCGCTTCAGCCTCACCCGGTTCGGGCCGGTCGTAGTCGAGGTACGGCGGTGCTGCGGAGACTGTCACGGTGCCGTCCTGTTCGAGGAGCGGGTAGTCGAAGTGGTGAGAGACGGTGTCGACTTCCGTGGCGGTGTTCTCGATGCGCTGCTCGACGCTGAACATCAGCATCGGTGCAGCACTCTGCTTGGTGCGGCGATCGACCAGCACGGTGCCTTGCTTCAGCGTGGGGCCGAGGTCGTCGATGGTGGCTTCGATGACGGCGTGCAGCAGAGGGTGTCCTGGCGCGATGAGGGAGGCGTCGGCGAGCCCGTCGGGGTGCATACGCGCGAGTTCGAAGGTGATGCGTTCGTACTGCTCTGCGACGGGTGCCCACCGGTTGAGGCGACGCGCGGCGTCGATCACGCGGGTCGGGACGCGGGTGATCTCGTAGCGTCCCTTCTCGCGCTTGCGGATGCGTCCGCCGAGTCGCTCGAACGCGGGGATGAAGAAGGCGGCGATGTAGCCGGGCTGGAGGCGGCGTTCGCGCGCCTTCTCCATCCTTGCGCGGACCTCGTCGAGGTTGAGTGCGCTGAACATCTCGGGGTGGAGCGCACGTTCGGCGAGCATCTCATCGAGCCCGTGGGAGACGCCGGCGTCGATGATGCGGTCGAGCTTGGCCTTGACCTGGGGTTGATCGCCGTAGCGGATGGCCTCGATCAGTAGGTCACGCAGGGAGCGCTCGTGGAACGCGTCGGCGTCGCCGAGCACGTTGAACAGGTTGCCGTTGTACGCGATCGACATCTGGTCGATCTTTGACAGCAACCGGGTGAACACGTCGCCCTCGCGGGTGTCTTTGGCGACCATGTTCCACAGGTGGCAGACCTCGCGCTGGCCGATGCGGTGGATGCGGCCGAAGCGCTGCTCGATCCGGTTCGGGTTCCACGGCAGGTCGTAGTTCACCATCAGGTGCGCCCGCTGAAGGTTCAGGCCCTCACCGGCCGCGTCCGTGGCCAGGAGAACCACGGTGTCGGGGTTGTGGGTTAAGCGCTCGCGGGCGAGCTTGCGATCCTCTCGGCGGGTGCCGCCGTGGATCGTGATGACCGAGTCCGCGCGCCCGAACTGTGCCGTGATCTTCGCTTGCAGGTAGTCGAGCGTGTCGCGGTGCTCGGTGAAGATGATGATCTTGCGCGCGTCGCCCGAGCCGTCGTGAGTCAGAAGCTGCTCGTCGAGAATGGTGCGCAGCTGCACCCACTTCTTGTCGTCATCGGTGAGCCGGACCCGGCGGGCTGCCTTGATGAGGTCCTCAAGGATCGCGATCTCAGCCCGCAACTCGGGGATGGTCTGCGCCGCGGTGGCGAGATCGACGACCTGGTCGGCCTGCGCCTCGAACTGGGCGCGCTCGTCGTCGGTGGTCTCTTCGTCGAAGTCCTCGAAGTCCTCTACCGAGAACGCTGGGAGCTCGGCGTCGTCCACCGGCACGGCGATGCTTGCCCCGGTGAGGCGTGCGGTTTCGGTGGCGCGTTGCATGTCGCGCAGCCGCGAGTCGAGGCGCTGTTGGCGTCGTTCCAGGGACCGCAGGATCGCTTCGGGGCTGGAGGCCAGGCGGCGTTGCAGCACGGTGAGCGCGAAGCCGACGTTGTTGCCACGCTTCTTGTCGCCGGCCTGGGCGATCCGCTCGGCCCTGCCCATCTCGGTGCGGACGTAGTCGGTGACCAGCTCGTAGAGGTCGCGCTCGGCCGGGCTCAGCTCGTACTCGACGGTGTACGCCTTGCGTTCGGGGAACAGAGGCTTGCCCTCGAAGGTGAGCAGGTCTTCCTTCACCATGCGGCGCATCAGGCCGTCGGTGTCGGTGCGGTGCACGCCTTGCCGGTACTGGCCCTCGAAGCGGTCGCGATCCAGCAGCGACATGAACAGCTGGAAGTCCTCTTCCTTGCCCGCGTGCGGGGTCGCGGTCATCAGCAGGAAGTTGTGCGCGGTCTCCGACAGCAGGCGTCCGAGCTTGAAGCGCTTCGTCTCATCGACCTCACCGGCCCAGGACGAGTAGTGAGCCGACATGCGATGCGCTTCGTCAACGACCACGACATCCCAGGTGACCTCACCGAGCTGCTCGATCAGGTCTTCGCTGCGGGAGAGCTGGTCCATGCGGGCGATCAGGAACGGGTGCTCAGCGAAGACATTGTGGCCCTGAGCGTCGTCGACCATCTGACGGCTGAAGACCTCAAAGCGCAGGTCGAACTTCTGGCTGAGTTCCTCGCGCCACTGCTCAACCAGACCGCCGGGAGCGACGACGATTGCCCGCTCGCAGTCCGAACGCAGGATCAGTTCCTTCAGGTACAGGCCGGCCATGATCGTCTTGCCCGCGCCGGGATCGTCGGCCAGCAGGAAGCGCAGCGGGATACGCGGCAGCAGTTCCTCGTAGACGGCGCGAATCTGGTGCGGAAGTGGGTCAACGTCCGAGCTGTTGACCGCGACCATCGGGTCGTACAGCGCCGCGTACTTGATCCGCAGTGCCTCGGCCGCGAGGCGGAACTCGTCCGGGTCCGCATCGTAGGCGGGAGCTGAATCGAAGTCACCGGCGACCTCGAACCGCGCCACGTCGGCCTCGGTGATCGCGCGGGCGCCGCTGCGACCGGAGTCGTCTCGGTAGAAGACCTCGAACAAGCCAGCGTCGATCGGGTCGATGGCAATCAAGGTGACGGTCTGCCCCGGCACCAGGCCACGGCAGGCGCTGTCCCGCACGGAGCGTCGCGAGGGTCAACGTCGTCTCGGTCGTCGCATCTGTCACGGGGCCTCCTTCCAGTTTTGGGCAGTGGATCAGGATATGGGGTACCACCGACAAAGCGTCAGTGGCGGCTCAAGATGAGCGAGATGCTCACCCTGACGGGGAGGGGTCGGAGTCAGCGGCTGCGCCGCCTCGTCGTACCCAGTCGTCGATCTCACTGGCTTGGAACTTCCAGAGGCGTCCGACCTTGTGGGCGGGCATGGCCTTCTCGGCGATCCAGGTGTAGACGGTGTCTTTGGTGACCCCGAGGTGGGCGGCGATGTCGTCTGCGGACAGCCACGGCTCAGCCACGTTGGTCCTCCCTCGCTCTATGGCCCAGGCAGGCCAACACTCACGATGATACCGGCGGAGGTACGGCTTGAGTTGGGTTTCTCCGGGCGTGGCCGAACGAGATGGGTGCCGAGGTGGTCTGTGCGGGACGACTGTCAGCGCGGGATGCGCTCGGCGAGCCAGGTCGTGACGGCGGACTGCCACCGGTCGGGGTCGGAGTTCCACGAGAGGGTGTGGCCGGCGTCGAAGGTCTCCAACTCGACGAGGTCCGGGCGCGCGTCTCGGAGTGCTTGTGAGAGCCGGATCGGCACGGAGTCGTCTCGGGTGCCGTGGAGGATCAGGGTCGGCGTGGTGAAGTCTGCGGCTCGCGCGGCCCAGTCGAAGCAGCGAAGTGGGATGCGGCCCGGCAACCCCACGGTGCGAGCCAGTGGGCCGATGGTGAGCCACTGCGCCGCGAGGTACGCGGCTGCTGCGGGCAGTCCGCTGCGGACGGAGTTGGCCTTGATGACCTCGGTCCAGTCGAGGACTGGTGAGTCGAGTACGAGCGCGGCGATCAGCCCGTGGTGTCGAGGTCGGTCGGCGAGTTGGAGGGCGATGGCGGCACCCATTGACCAGCCGAAGAGCACGATCTGCCGGGCACCTCGTCGGACTGCGTATCCGATGGCCTCGTCAACGTCTGCCGTCTCGGTGTGGCCGAGCGTTGAGCGGCCGGTGCCGACGCGTGGCACTTCTGCGGTGTTGCGGTAGCTGACGACGAGGGAGGTGTAGCCGAGCTCGGTCGCGACGCGGACGCCACGGAGGGTGCCGGCACGGGTGCTGCCGAGGCCGTGGATGTGGATCGCCCAGGTCGCGGGGGCGCCGTCGATGCGCCAGGCCGGGCATGGTCCGGCAGGGGTCGCGATGGTGATGTCGCGTGCGTCGATTCCTGCGTCGGACGGGGTGGCGTAGTAGATGCCGCTCCACGAGGTGCGATCACCGACCTGCGGGATGAAGCCGGGCGCAGTACCCGTGATCCTGCGGGCGACGCGGGTGGGTCCGCGATCGTCGATCTCGGTGGAGAGCTGTGCCCAGCCGCCGTGCTCGAACCAGAGGTTGTAGATGCCGGGTGCGGTGGTCTGCTCGGTGCGGTCGAGCACGATCAGGTCGCCGTCTTCGTCTTGCTCGACTCCTCGGATGGTGAGGTCGAACGTTCGTGGGCCAACGGGTGCGGTGAGTCGGCGCGCGATGGCCCACCCGCGGCCGCAGCGGCAGCTGCCGCCACGACCCCTGCTCCCAATGCCAGGCTGCGGATCATGAGCCGTCCGCCTCTGGGTTCCGTGGCGCTGCGGTGCTGTCGTGTCCGAGAAGGTGGTTCTCGGCGCGTTCGAGCAGTGCGCGTTCGGCTCGGCTGGTGTCGAAGGTGACTCTGGGGTCGATCATCGCGTCGCGGATTTCGACGATCTCTCGGTGGAGGTGTCCTTCGGGGTCTTCGCTACTGGCGGCGAGGGGGTCGGCCTGGCTCAGCCCGGGCCGTGCGCGCGTCGCTTGGTGCCAGAGCGGCTCCAGCTGCGCGGCGAGGGCGACGGTCTGCCTGTGCCGGGCGTGGTGCTGAGCGCGGCGGACGGCGGGCTGGATCGCGAAGCCGGCGCAGAGGAACACGAAGGTGAGGAGCGGAGAGCGGATCGTAGGCGGACTGGATCGTGTGCCTGAGGTCGAGGTGGCCGGTGGCGTGGGCAATGTCCATGACGATCACGGCGAGGCAGAGCGCGACGCCGAACGCCGAGCCCAGGCTCAACAGTGCCGCGGGGAGGTGCTGGATGCCGGTGCTGTGCCGGGACTGCCTGGCGGCGAGGACGAGCATCGTGGCGATGACGAGACCGCAGTAGGCGAAGTTGATGATCGAGTAGGCCGCAGCTGCGGGTTGTGCGCCGAGGTCGCTCATGAAGTGGGTCGTGGTCGCGTCACGCTCGATCAGCAGGAACGTCGCGGTGATCGCGAGCAGCGCGACGAGCAGGACGGGGGGGCTGACGGCTGCACGCACGAGCCGGGGCCGGTACTCGCCCGCGTGCATGACTCCTCGGCCGAGGAAGAACAGCCCGGTCATCAGCAGAGTGTCGGCGATCAGGGTGGCGATGTTCGTTCCACCGAGCAGCGGATCGACGACGCCGTAGATCGCATCGACGTTCAGCGTCATCGCGGCGGCGATGCTGAGTGCGGCGTAGGTGATTGTTCGGTCGGAGCGTTTGCGGCGGAAGATGAGCAGGCTCGCCACAAGCGCCCACATGAGCGTCGCGACAAGCGTCTGGATCATCCGAATATCTCCGAGAAGGCCGACTCGGCGAACACCGATCCTCGGATGCCGGCGGCGAGCCGGTCGGCGAGGGACTCGGCGGCGATCTCGGTTTCGCTGTCGAGGTCTTGCCGAGTGAGCAGGCGCGCGCGGGTGTACGGCGGGATGTTCGGCAGCAAGACCTCCTCGACAGCGCAGTCGTCGCCGTCGCAGTGCCCGAGGATCATGTGGGCAAGCTCGTGGAGCACGAACTGCTGGCGGTGCAGCGCGGAGTCGCTGGGCGCGTGGAGCACGAAGTCTTCGGCGTCGGTGGAGAGCAATGCCGCGCAGAGGCCGTCGTGGGCGTTGAGGTCTGCGAGTTCGACGACGCGCAGCCGCCGGTGCCGCCGGTCTTGGACCGTGCGGAGGAGATCGTCGAGGGCGAAGGTGTTGCCGAGCTCAAGGCCCGCGACGGCCGCCGATACGGTCTGTTCGATGTTCACGGTTCGCCCCTCTCTGTGGGGGAGCAGGGACCGGTATCGGCTCCGTCGCGCGATACCCGTCAGTGCTCGGGCATATGTGTCATTTCCTCGTCCAGGAACTTGGTGATGGCGTGGAGTGCTTTCGGCGAGATATCGCCGAGGGTGCGGGCGGCGTAGGACTTCACCTTCGCTGCCCGCATGGACCGGACGAGGTCGAGCTGCGCGGAGACCTTCTCGGGGGTAGCGGCACCGTCCTCGCCGAGCAGGAACGCGGCGTCCACGTCGAAGAACGCGGCCAGCCCCTCGAAGACGGCGGGGTCTTGGACGTAGCGGTGGCCGTTGACCATGTACGTCCAGCGCGACCGCGACAGGTTGGTGCCTCGTTCTTGGAGGTAGCCGGCGATCTGCGAGTAGGTCGGCTCCGTGCCGGACTCGGCGACGGCGACATCCATCAGGAGCCGCAGACGTTTGGCGAGGTCTTCGGCCGCAGCCTGGCTCTCGTCTTCGGTCATGGTGGCTGACCCCCTTCCCTTCGCGACGGGCAAGGCATCGATGTAGTCCACCCGGAGGGTGGTTGTGCATGCTCAAACCTACTCGTTGAGCATGCACAAATCAAGGCTTGCGCATGCTCAACGGTCGATGTTAGAACAGGACTCCAGGACATTTTGAGCATGCTCAACGCTTGGGTGTGGTCTTCGCCTGGTCTGCCTCAAGGAGGTGAACGATGTCTGGTTCACGGCATGGCGGCGGGTGTTCTCGCCCACCTGGAAGGTGTACCGCCGCGCGCACTCTCGTCGCGGCTCACCGAAGAGGAGGCCGGAGCATGGCATCGAACGAGGACGCCCGGGCGGCGCGGGAGGCGAAGCTCGACGAGCTGCACGAGAAGCTGACCGGTGCGGTCGAGTCACTGGTCTCGGGCGAGGACTGGCGGCAGGCGCTGGCGTTCGCTGCCCGGTCCCGTAGCCGCTCGTTCAACAACACGATGTTGATCTGGGTGCAGCACGAGGCGGCGTTCGAGGCGGGCCGGGTGCCGGAGCCGTTCCCGACGCTGGTGGCCGGGTACCGGCAGTGGCAGGGCTTGGGCCGGCAGGTGATGAAGGGTCAGGCCGGGTACATGATCTTCGCGCCCGTCACGGGCCGGTTCGCCACGGCGACGCCTGCCGATGCGGGCTCGTGGCGGCGGCTGGGGCCGCGGGAGAAGCCGAAGGCCGGCGAGGTGGTGCGCTCCCGGATGGTCGGCGCACGCCCCGCCTATGTGTGGGATGCCTCCCAGACCGACGGCGAACCACTCCCGGTCACGCCTACTCCGTCGCTGCTGGAAGGTGAAGCGCCGTCTGGGTTGTGGGAGGGGTTGGCCGGGCAGATTCGCGTTGCCGGTTTCGAGGTGCTGCGCGTGGAGCACGAGGGCATGATCTTCGGCGCGAACGGCGTCACCGACTACGAGGCACGCACGGTCGCGGTCCGGGAGAACATGGACCCTGCCGCCCAGGTCAAGACCCTGGCGCACGAGCTCGCGCATGTACTGATGCACGATCCCGACGACGAGGAAGTCCGGCAGCATCGCGGTATCCGCGAGGTCGAAGCCGAGAGCGTCGCGCTGATGATCGGTGCCGCGCACGGCATGGACACCGCCGGGTACACGATCCCGTACGTCTCGACCTGGGCCGCCCGCGTGGACGGCCAGGAGGCCGCCCAGGTGGTGCAGGCCACCGGTGAACGAGTCCGCAAGACCGCGCTGGCGATCCTCGACCAGCTCGACACGCTCCAGGTCGGTGACGGCACCCCGCCCGGCATCGAACGTGACACCCCCGCGCGTGCCTCGGCCGCCGTGAAGCCGGCGGCTGCTCCCGCGCAGTCGGTGGAGCGGGAGCGTGCTTCTGGTGTGCCGGTGCTGGCGGGGCGGGGGCTGTGATGCCCGATCCATTCGATGTCCTTGCGGCGCTGATTCGCGCGGATGGCTCACCGACCCTCGCGGTGGCGGCGCGCAGCCTCGCCTCGGCGGGCGTGCCCGTGTTCCCGTGCCAGGTAGAGGGGAAGCGTCCGCTGACCCGGCGCGGGTTCCTCGACGCGAGCAGCGACGCCGCGCAGGTCGCGGCGTGGTGGTCGCGCACGCCGAACGCGAACATCGGCATCCCGACCGGCGGAGCATCTGGTGTCGTCGTGGTGGATGTCGATGTCCACGGCCCGACCGATGGCCGCGTCGCGTGGAAGCGCGCCGCCGACGCGGGGCTCGTCAGCGGAGCGGATCTGCTGGTGCGCACACCCACCGGCGGTATGCATGCCTACTTCCCGGCCACGCCGGGCAGGGAGCAGCGGTCGTGGCAGGCCGCCGCTGCCGGGGTCGATTTCCGGGGCGACGGCGGCTACATCATCGCCCCGCCCTCCCAACGGACCATCGACGGCAGGACGAAGCGCTACCGGGTCGCCGACATCGCCGCACACTCGGCCGGCCCCGTGGACGCGGCCCGGCTGCGGGACCTTCTCGACCCACGCCCCGCCGCCCCCGCACGTCCCAGCGGCGGCGAGGTGGCCGCGGATGCTGAGCGGCTCGCCGCGTGGGTCTCCGGGCGCGGTGAGGGCGAGCGGAACCGGAGCCTGTTCTGGGCCGCCTGCCGCCTCGCCGAGAATGGCACCTCACCAGGTGACGCACTCGATGCCCTGGGTGCTGCGGCGCAGTCGGCGGGCCTGAGCGATCGCGAGATCACCACGACTGTGCGCTCTGCCTACCGAGCCACCCAGCCGCCGTCCGAAGCCCAGCCACACGGCCAGACTCGGGACG
Organism: Austwickia sp.; assembly: GCA_016711265.1. Lineage (GTDB taxonomy): Bacteria > Actinomycetota > Actinomycetes > Actinomycetales > Dermatophilaceae > JADJTI01. The sequence goes on from JADJTI010000001.1 coordinate 999,582, forward strand.
AGGGTCGGTGGTGCAGCCGCTCTGAGGGTCCACCGTCCGTCGCGTCGGCGAGGTGGGCGTTGTGATGCGTGAGATCGAGGCGCGACGCTGGGCCGCGATGACGGCCGTCGCCGGGACGGTGTTCATCGCCGCTGGCGCGTTCTGGCTGTCCTTCACCTCGCTCGCCGATCTCGCCGCGCGCTCCGGGATTGGGGCTGGGCAGGCGTGGGCCTGGCCGCTGATCGTGGACGGCATCATCGTCGTCGCCACCGTCGCCGTCGTCGCGCTCGCAGGTCAGCGTTCGGCCTGGTACCCGTGGGCGCTGCTGGTCGGCGGCGCGCTCGTCTCGGTGACGGCGAACGCGATCCATGCCGTTGTCGCGGCTGATGCCGACGTGCCCCGCATCCTCGCCGCATCCGTCGCCGCCGTCCCGCCGGTCGTGCTGCTCGCGATCACCCATCTCACCGTCATCCTCACCCGCACCCCGGAAGCCAACGCGAAGGCTTCGCCTCTCGCTGCGTTCCAGGCGGTCGCAGGCGAGGCCATGCCCGCGCTGCCATCGGGCGACCCGGACCTGAGCGCACACGGCAACGACACTGCGGCAGTGGTGGATCGGCGGGCTCGGGGGCGGGAGCTGCGGGAGGCGGGCTGGTCGAACAAGCGGATTGCCCGCGAGCTGGGCGTGCATCCCTCGACAGTGGGCCGCTGGTTCGCCGTCGCGCACCTGACCGACACCACCGACACCGCCGACGAGCGGGAGGAGACGACCCCATGAACACCACCGACAACCCCCAGCAGCGCCACGACCTGAACGGCACCGATCCGGCACGCTCGGTGCCCAACGAACCGCGCAAGCATCCCGAGCCAGTCGAAGCGACGACCGTGCCGGAGGCGGTGCGCGCTGCGCAGATCGCCCGCGAGGACAAGCAGCACGCGATCGTTCGCGGTCGGGGCGTGGAGTGGGTGCGCCCGACCGACCTGATCGCCCGCCACTCCGCACACGCCGCTGGGCGTGGTCTGGACTTCCAGGCCGAGCTGGCCCGCCGCACCCGCACCCCGATCGGTGCCGGTGTCCGTCGCCTCGGGCACCGTGCCCGGCGGCTGCCGCCGATCTCCGCGTTCGGCCGCAGCCACGCCCCGCAGGCGCAGCAGGTGTCCCGGTCCGGAGTCTCGATGAGCTGAGCGTGGTGACAGGCCATGAACCCGACGGCATCGGCAGGAGGACGCGCTCGTGGGAGCGAGTGCGCACCTGCCTGCCAGGAGGTGCCGACACCATGACCACAACCACCACCGGCTTTCCAGAACCGGCTGAGGACTTCTCGACCAGCGAAGGGCTACGCGCGCTGCTGATCCGGCTCCATGAGGGCGGCGAGGATGCCTGGGTTCACGACCCGGTGGCCCGCGACCTGATGGAGTTCGCCGCCGACAAGTACCGAGCCCTCGCGAGGAAGCACAAACTCGACACCTGGGAGGCCGTCGCGGCGGCGTTCGACGCGATGCAGTACCGCTCGACCCGGGAGGCCAACGACCCGTGGGCGATCATCACCCACGCCGTGCGGATCACCTGCGTCTACGAGGAACGCGCCCAGGGCCTGCTCTGCTCGGTGCACCAGGCCCGCCGCGCGCACGTCTCCGCGTTCCACGACCCCGAACGATTCTCCGACCGCGACACCGCGCTGGCCGACTACCATCCCGCGTTCCACACCACCGACACCCACCCCTCCGACATCGACACCGAACCCCGCGAGAGTCTCGGGTCGGCGCAGGCGTGCATGTCCGCCGGATCGGCCGCCGAGGATGCCATCGCGATCTTGTGCCTGCTCGACTGGCCCGCCGACACCGCCCGCGCCTCGGTAGGGCACGTCTGTGGCGCGTTGATGAAGGCCGGCACCCGCCAGTCCGCATACGAGGCACTCCGCCGCGACCGCCACGCCCGGGCACTGCTCGACCTGCCGCGCCGATCCTGGACCGCCCTCCTCAAAGCGCTGCTCGGGAACCCGCACCCCGCCTATGCGGCCACCACGACCGGGCGCGGTGTCCTGCTGCGGCTGCTGCTCGGCGAGACCCTCGATCTACTGCTGCGCGACGACGACCTGATCCTCGCGCTCGCACTGGCCGCACCGAACGGTCGAGGCGGTGAACCGTCGTGACCGAACCGCAGACGGGGAGCATCCAGCTCGACCGCGCCGTCGATTCCCTGATCGTTGGCACACGGCACCGCGCCGACCTGGGCGACATCGACGCCCTTGCCGCGTCCATCGAACGCGACGGACTCCTGCAACCGCTGACCATCACCATCGACGGTGTACTCGTCTGCGGCGCCCGCCGCCTCGCCGCCATCAAACGGCTCGGCTGGCGCACCGTCAACGTGTGGGTGCGAAGCGGCCTCTCGGACCGGCTCGGGCAGCTCCTCGCCGAGCAGGACGACAACATGCTCCACAAGCCCTACACCCAGCTCGAAGCCGCCGGTCTCTACCGAGAGATCAAGCAGGTCATGGCCGAAGACGCCGCACGCCGCAAGGCCGCAACCCAGTTCAGCAGCGAGAACCAGCCAGGAAACGACGGTCCCGCAAATTTTGCGGGACCGTCAGGCACGCTCGGCGAGGCACGCGCGCAGGCAGCGGCGATGATCCCCGGCGGGGCCTCGCACACCACGCTGGAGAAGATCAACTACCTACAACAGCTCGCCAACGACACCGCGCAACCCGAGACCCTTCGTGCCGAAGCCACAGCCGGGCTGGAACGGATCGAGGCCGGAGAGGCCGTCCACCCGATCTACCAAGCGATCCGCGACGCCGACGCGGTGACGCGAGAACGGCGCGAGGCCGAGCTGCACGCCCGCGCCGAAGCAGCCGTCGCCCACGCGAAGTCACTCAAGAAAGGCAAGCGCACCACACCACGCCCTCTGCCCGTCGTTTCTGACGATGGGCAGCCGGTGCGCTACCCGCTGCGCGCGTTCGTCCAGACCTGGGGCGAACTGGCCAACTGGTGGACCCACTACGACGCCGACACCCTCGCCGCCGAGCTGACCGACGAGCAGTTCGACAACTTCCTCGCCACAGTCGAAGGCACCACCCGCTTCGCCGAGACCCTCCACGCCGCCCGCGAAGACATCGCTGTGCGGCCACGCCTGCGCGCCCTCTGACCACCGGCACGGGCGGCGGGTGCGCACCTGCTCGGCATGAGCCCTGCACCCACTGACCCCTCGCATCGCCGCCGACTCGTCGCCCTCATCGCCGCCGGCATCGTCCTGCTGCTCCTGGCCAGCGTCGGCATCTACGGACTCCTCACCGGCCCCCGCACCACGTCCACGAGCACCGACGATCCGAAACCTGGCCCGTCCGCCACCACGGAACCGCCGACAGTGCCGCCGAGCACGCCCCGAGCTCCGCGAGTGCCAGCGGTGCCGCGTTCCGCCGATCCGGCGACGTTCGCCCAAGGTGTCGCGTCCACCCTGTTCGCCTGGGATACCGCATCAGGGTTGTGGCCGCTGGACTACACCTCGGCGATCCTCGCGGTCGGAGACCCCTCCGGTGACGAACAGGCCGGGCTCGCCTCCGACGTGGCCGCATACCTGCCGAACCGGGACGCCTGGATCGAGCTGCGCCAGTACGCCACCAGCCAGCACCTCACCATCGACCGGGCATTCGTGCCGGGCGCGTGGGCCGATGCCGTCGAGCAGGCACAGCCAGGACAGCTCGCCCCTGGGACGGTCGCGGTCACGATCGAGGGCACCCGCCACCGTGAAGGCGTCTGGAACGGGCAGCCGGTCACCTCGCAGCACGAGGTGGCGTTCACCGTGTTCGTCGTCTGCGCACCGACCTATTCGACCTGCCGCCTGTTGCGGTTGTCGCAGCTCGACAACCCGCTGCGCTGAGAGATGTCGTCGTGTTCCGCAAGCTCGCCGTCGCGGCCCTCGCGCTCATGTTCTTCGCGCCCGCGGTAGCACTGCTCGGCATCGGTGTCCTGATGAACCCCGCCGCCGCCCACTGCGCCGCCCCCGCCGGGGCCGTGAACCTTGGACCCGTCCCGGACTCGCTCACCGTGACCACCGCGAACGGGGAGACTTTCACCCTGAACCGTCAGCAGCTCACCCACGCGGCCACGATCATCGCCATCGGCAACAGCCAAGGCAACGTAGGGCGGCCCGGAATCAAGATCGCGCTCATGGCCGCGCTCACCGAGTCCACACTGCGGATGCTCACCAACACCGACACCTACCCCGAGTCGGCGAACTATCCCAACGACGGCAACGGCTCCGATCACGACAGCCTCGGCCTGTTCCAGATGCGCCCCCAATCCGGCTGGGGCACCGTCGCCGAACTCATGGACCCCACCTACCAAGCCCGCGCGTTCTTCGGCGGACCGACCGGCCCGAACTACCCCTCACCGCGCGGCCTGCTCGACATCCCCGGCTGGCAGCAGATGGACCCAGGCTCCGCAGCTCAAGCCGTCGAGGTCTCCGCCTACCCCGACCGCTACCGCAACTACGAACCCGTCGCCGAGAGCATCCTCACCGCCCTCACCAGCAGCAGTCGGCCTGGGCTCGGAGCAGGTGGACCCGCAGTGGTGTCGTCGCGGGTGGTGTTCCCACTGCCGGAAGGCACCTGGGTGCTGACCTCCCCGTTCGGGATGCGGACGCACCCGATCACCGGGGAACAGAAACTGCACACCGGCACCGACTTCGCCGCACCCGACGGCACCCCGATCCTCGCCGCCGCCGACGGTCTGGTCACCGTCGCGGAGTTCTCCGGCGGCTACGGCGGACTCATCGTCATCAAGCACACCATCGACGGCCACAAAGTTGCGACCGCCTACGCGCACATGTGGCAACACGGCATCCACGTCCACGCCGGAAACCACGTGACAGCGGGGCAGCACATCGGTGATGTCGGCTCCTCGGGCATGAGCACCGGAGCCCATCTGCACTTCGAGCTCCGCCCCGGCGGCACCAATGGCGAAGCCATCGACGCCGCCGCCTGGCTCAACCAGCACGGAGCCGCGAACCTCCCCACCGCGACCAGCGGATCACCAGCCGCCTGCAACACCGCCGGCACGCCCGGCGCACCGGGCGGTGTCGACGGAGACCCCGACCGGCTCGTCGACGATCCCACCACCAGCGGGCAGATCACCGCACGGATGCTGCACCTCTACCAGCAGACCCTCGCCGCGTCCCCCGACACCGGCTGGGGCTGCTACTCACCCCGCCCCGGCACCAAGTCCGAGCATCCCCTCGGACGCGCCTGCGACATCACCTTCGGCAACCAGATCGGCCAACGCCCCAACCCCGCGCAACTCGAAGCTGGGTGGCGAGTGACGAACTGGATGAAAGACAACGCCGACGTACTCGGCGTCCAGTACCTCATCTGGCAAGGCCAAATCTGGTCCCTCGCCCGCGACGCCGACGGCTGGCGACCCTACAACGGCGGCGGCATGCACGACCCCGCCTCCATCACCGGCGGCCACTACGACCACCTCCACGTCACAGTGAAAGTGGGTGCGTGATGGGCGTCTTCCCCGACTTCGACGGCCTGGGCGGCATCGGAGACCTCCGCGCCGTCGTCGGAGCGCTCCTGACCTTCGTCCTCATCGTCGCCGTCCTCATGCTGATCGTCTCCGCGATCATCTGGGCCATCGCGACCGCCCACGGCAACTACGCCACCGCCAGCAAAGGCCGAACCGGAGTCCTCGTATCCCTCGGTGCCGCCGTCCTCGCCGGAGCCGGCGTCACCTGGATGAACTGGCTCCTCAACCTCGGCCAGCAACTCTAGGTCTCCAGACCCCGCGGAGCCGTCGCTGTGGCATCGACACAGAGTGAGTCACGCGAAGGCCGTATCAATCTTTTGGTTGATCTTTGTTTCAGCCTCTTCCGCGATGTTCAGAATCGCCGTGCCTGGTGAAGTTGATGGCATGGCAGGTTCTCTGGCTCGTTCGCGCTTCTCTGATCGGTTGACCTCGCGTAGAGGCGCGTGGATCGCTCTCGGTGTCGCTGTGCTCGTGATGGTGGTGTTGTTCGGCGTCTTCGGCGGCGCGCACGCACCGGCGCGCACGGGGCAGGCTCCGGTGGGGTCGGAGTCGATGCAGGTGAGCGAGCTGATGGAGCAGTTCCCGAACGCGGATCGCCAGTCGGTGCTCGTGGTGGCCTCCCGCGAGGATGGAGCGGAGCTCTCCGACGCGGATGTTCAAGCCCTCACGGGTCTGCTTCCGGTGCTCGACGCGCAGTCGGCAGGTGAGTCATCGGGGCCGATGGTCAGCGAGGACGGGCGGGCTGCGGTGCTCGTCACTCCGATCACCGTCGGTGCGGACAATACCGAGACTGCGGAGGTCATCAAGGAACTCCGCGGCGAGGTCAGCGCGAACGCCCCGGCCGGACTGGTGCTGCACGTGACGGGTGGCCCGGCGTTCGGCGCGGATGTTGCGGCGGCGTTCGAGGGCGCGGACTTCACGTTGCTGCTGGTGACGATCCTGATCGTGGCGATCCTGTTGATCGTCACCTACCGTTCGCCGGTGCTGTGGCTGCTCCCGCTGATCGTGGTCGCCCTCGCCGATGGGCTCGCGGGCCGGGTCACTGCGGCGGCGGGGTCGTTCTGGAATCTGGAGTTCGACGCTGGCATCGTGAGCGTGCTCGTGTTCGGCGCGGGCACGAACTACGCCCTGCTGCTGATCTCCCGGTATCGGGAGGAACTGCAGCGCACCGAGGATGATCGAGTGGCGCTCAGCACGGCGTGGCGCAAGACGGTGCCCGCGATCCTCGCCTCGAACTTCACGGTGGTGCTCGCACTGCTCACGCTGCTGTTCGCGACGATCCCGATGACGCGCGGGCTGGGTGTTCCGGCCGCGCTCGGGCTGCTGATCGCGCTGGTCGCGGTGCTGTTCGTGTTGCCGCCGTTCCTCGCGGTGTGCGGACGCCGAGTGTTCTGGCCGTTCATCCCGCGACCGGGACAAGAAGCCAATCAGGGGCGGGCCTGGCGCGCGGTCGCCTCCCACGTGTCGGAGCGACCCGTGGCGAGTCTGCTGGCTGGGCTCGCGCTGCTCGCGGTCATGGCGACTGGACTGTTCGGCACCTCGGTAGGCCTGGACCAGTTGGAGAAGTTCCGTGTGCAGTCGGAGTCGGCGACGGGTTTGGAGATGTTGTCGGCGCATTTCCCGCCGGGTGAGGCGCAGCCGATCTGGATCATCACCGACAGCGAGGCTGCGGGCGAGGTGGCGTCCGCTGCAAGCGAGGTCGAGGGCGTCGTGCGCGCCCACCCCGCCGGCACCACAGATGACGGCTCGTTGACGAAGGTGATGGTGACCGGCGAGTACTCGCCTGGCACCGAGCAGAGCCTCGCTCAGATCACTGAGCTGCGAGACGCGGTGCACCCGATCAGTGGCGCGGAAGCGCTGGTGGGCGGCGCGGTCGCGACGGAGTTGGACGCGCGGGCCGGCAACGAGCACGACCTGCTGCTGATCGCGCCGCTGGTGCTCGCGGTGAGCTTCCTCGTGCTGCTGTTCTTGCTGCGCTCGCTGGTCGCGCCGGTGCTGCTGCTCCTGGTGAACCTCGCCAGCGCGGTCGCCGCGATCGGGGCGGGTGCCTGGCTGAGCCGGGTGCTGTTCGGTCAACAGGCCCTCGACCTCCAGGTGCCCATCCTGGCGTTCCTGTTCCTCGTTGCCCTCGGCATCGACTACACGATCTTCCTCGTCCATCGGGCACGCACCGAGGCCACGCGGCTGGGGACGCGTGCGGGCATGGTCGAAGCCGTCGCTCACACCGGCAGCGTCATCACGAGCGCCGGCATCGTGCTCGCCGCGGTGTTCGCCGCGCTCGGTGTCCTGCCGCTGGTCACCCTCGGACAGCTCGGCCTGATCGTCGGCATCGGCGTGCTGGTGGACACCCTCGTGGTGCGCACCGTGATCGTGCCCGCGATCTTCAGCCTCGCAGGGGATCGCATCTGGTGGCCAGGAAAGCTGCATGCCCGCCAGGGAGAATCGACTCATGAGTCTCGTACACCTTCCATTGACGTCCACTGACCCGCCCGGCCCGGCCGTCGCGGGGACGACGGTGCGGGCGATGACGATCGGTCAGCACCTCATGGCGGTCGTACTGACCGCCATCGGGGTCATCCGCGCGATCGGCGACGGGGTAGGGATGCCTACGGCGATCATCTCGGGTGTCGCGATCCTCGGCTGGCACACCGCCGGCACGATCCTGCCGTCAAAGACCCACTCACGCAGTCTGGCGGCGTGGTGGCTGCTCGGGTTCGCGGCGATCTGGATCGCCGCGGTCGCGGTCTCCGCCGAGTTCGTCTGGCTCGCGTTCCTGCTCTGGCTGCTCGCCGGGCACCTGCTGTCGCTCCGCTGGGGGCTGCTGTTCTCGGGCTTCGTGCTCGCGGTCGTGATCGTCGCGCCGATCCTGCACCACGGCACTACAAGCTACGCCAACATCTTCGGGCCGCTCATCGGCGGCATCTTCGCCTTCGGCATCTCACGCGGCTACCTGCAACTCCTCCGCGACGCCGCCGAACGCGAACGTCTCGTCACCTCGCTTACCCGAGCCCAGGCCGAGACCGCCGAGCTGCAAGACGAACTCGCGCTCGCCCAACGCCACTCGGGTGCCATCGCCGAACGCACCCGCATCTCCCGCGACATACACGACACCATCGCCCAGGCACTCTCCTCGATCCGACTCCTCGCCCACGCCGGAGCCGGCCGCACCGAGGACCCAGACGCAGCGCGCACCCTCGAACAGGTCGAGACCCTCGCCGGTGACAGCCTCGCCGATGTGCGCCGCATCGTCGCCGCGCTCGCCCCCGCGGAACTCGAAGACGACGCCCTCGCCTCCGCGCTGCAACGCATGCTCGACCGTATCCGCGACGAAACCGGGCTCCAAGGTGAGCTGCATGTGGACGACTCGATGCCGATCCTGCCGACCGAGGTCGAAGTCGCACTCCTACGCACCGCACAGTCGGCCCTCGCGAACGTGCGCCTCCACGCCAGAGCATCCCGTGTCGTCATGAGCCTCATCGACACCGACGACACCGTGCGGCTCGACATCCTCGACGACGGCACCGGCTTCGACCAGCCCGCCTGGGAACAGGACGCCGACGCCGGATCGAGCTACGGCCTGCGTTTCATGCGAGCCCGCCTCCGCGAACTCGGCGGCGGCCTCGACATCGAGAGCACCCCCGGTGAGGGCACCGCCCTCTCCATCCACCTCCCGATCCGTCCGGGCCAAGCCTCGGCCACCGTTGCCGACCCCACCACAGAGGAGATGCCATGACCACCACCGTGCTCCTGGTCGACGATCACCCGGTCGTGCGCAGCGGGCTCCGTGCGGTACTCGATGCGGCGGAGACTCTGCAGATCGTCGGGGAAGCCGCCACCGGCGAGGAGGCACTCGCCCTGGCAGCACATCTGCGCCCCGATGTGGTGCTCTGCGACTTGCGCCTCGGCAACGGCATCGACGGCATCCAGACCACGACCGCGCTCCGCGCCCTCGACCCCGCCCCTGCGGTGCTCATCCTGACCACCTTCGATCGCGACGCCGAAATCCTCGGGGCAATCGAAGCAGGCGCAGCGGGCTACCTCCTCAAAGAAGTCGACCCCGACGTCATCATCGACGGCATCCAGCGTGCCGCAGCCGGCGACACGGTACTCGCCCCCGATCTCGCCTCCCGCGTGCTCAAGGGCATGCGCAGCCCACTCCCACGTCTCACCGACCGCGAGATCGACGTGCTCCGTCTCCTCGCAACCGGATCGGCGAACAAGGAGATCGCCCGTGCCCTCTTCGTCACCGAGGCCACCGTCAAGAGCCACCTCGTCCACATCTTTACCAAGCTCGGAGTTGACAGCCGCTCCCGCGCGATCCACGTCGCGCAGGAGACCGGCCTGATCTGACCGCGACCAGACATCCGCCCATCGAAAGGAACCCCTGACCCGTGAAGAAACTGCTCAACGCCTCGTTCATCTACATGCTCGCCGGTGTCGCCTCCGGCCTGTTCTACCGCGAGTTCACCAAGCTCAACGACTTCCCCGAGGGCCAGTTCACGCAGCTCGGCCTCGCCCACACGCACCTGCTCACGCTCGGGTTCATCGTGTTGCTGATCGTGCTCGTCATCGAGAAGGTCTTCACGATCTCCCGCAGCCCGAAACTGTTTGCCTGGTTCTTCTGGCTCTACAACACCGGCGTGATCCTCACCTCCGCGATGCTCATCTGGCACGGCACCCTCACCGTCCTCGGCCGGGAATCGAACGCGATGATCGCGGGGATCGCAGGACTGGGGCACATCGCGATCACGGCAGGCATGATCGTCTTCTTCGTCACACTCCGCCGCGCCGTCACCGGCCGCACGCCCGTGCCCGCCGAAGCCGCAGCGGCCTGACCCTGACCATGACCACCGCACCGACCGCCCAGGAGAGCGCGCCGACCCGGCGGGAGTGGCTCGGCCTCGCCGTCCTGTCCATCGGGCTCGGCCTCATCGTGCTCGACGGCACGATCGTCGGTGTCGCGCTGCCCGCCATCATCGGCGACCTGCACCTCGACCTCACCGACGCGCAATGGGTGAACAGCCTCTACGCCGTGCTACTCGCCGCCCTCCTGCTCTCCACCGGGAATCTCGCGGACCGGTGGGGGCGCAAGCGGCTCTTCCTCGCAGGTCTCATCGTGTTCGTCGCCGGCAGCCTGCTCGCCGCCGCCGCGTCGACCCCGGGGGTACTGATCGGGGCGCGTGCGGTGCAAGCGGTCGGGGCGGCGTTCATCATGCCCTCCACCCTCTCCACCGTGAACGCCGTGTTCCGGGGTAAGTATCGTGCCGCGGCGTTCGGGGTATGGGGCGCCGTGATCTCCGGCGCTGCCGCCGTCGGCCCACTCGCCGGTGGTGCGCTCACCCAGTGGGCCTCGTGGCACTGGATCTTCCTGGTGAACCTCCCACTCGGCGTGCTGGTGTTCGTCGCCGCGCTCTTCACCGTGCCCGAGACCCGCGGTGAGAAGAAACGCCCCGGCGTCGATGTCGACGGCGCACTGCTCAGCGCCATCGGATTCGGGGCACTCGTGTTCGCCGTCATCGAAGGCCCCGACCTCGGCTGGTGGACCCCGAAGAACGACCTCACCGTCTTCGGATGGGTATGGCCGAAAGATGCAGCGATCTCTGCCGTGCCCGTCGCCTTCGGGATCGCCGTGGTCGCGCTGGTCTTGTTCGTGATCTGGGAACGACACCGCGAGAAGGTGCAGCGCGCCGCGCTCCTCGACCTCGGCCTGTTCTCGTTCTCCACGTTCTCGTGGGGGAACCTCACCGCCGCGATGGTCGCCGTCGGCGAGTTCGCGATCATTTTCGTCCTCCCGCTCTACCTCATCAACGCCCTCGGCCTCGACGTCATGGGCGCCGGCCTCGTGCTCGCCGCAATGGCCGTCGGCGCGTTCCTCTCCGGTGCCGCGGCCCGACATCTCGCCGCGAAGTTCGGCGCACCCGGAACCGTGCTCATCGGTTTAGGCCTCGAAGCCGCAGGCGTCCTCGTCCTCGCCCTCATCCTCGTGCCTGCGATCCCGGGCTGGCTCATCGCGATCCCTCTGGTCGTCTACGGTCTCGGCCTCGGCCTCGCCTCCGCGCAGCTCACCGGCACCGTCCTTCGGGACATCCCCGTCGACGTCTCCGGACAGGGATCGGCCACCCAGAGCACCGTCCGGCAGATCGGCTCCGCCCTCGGCACCGCATTCGCCGGAGCGACGCTCTCGATCTCCCTTGCGCTCACCCTCCCCACCGCCCTCGGCCGCGCGGGACTCACCGGCCCGGAGGCGGACTCGCTTGCGGACGCCACACGCCAGTCCGCGGGCACCACGATCATGCAGCTCCGCGAACAGGGAACCCACAGCAGTCTCGGCGATCAGACCGCGACAGCCATCGACGCCCTCACGAGCGGCTTCACCGATGCGACCCGCTGGGCGCTCCTGATCGCCACCGTGTTCCTCGCCCTCGGATTCATCGGCGCCCTGCGCCTGCGCCAGGCATCGGTTTCGACTCCCATCAACCCGTCAGCACAAGAGGCTCATTCTTCATGACCACGACAGAGAAGCCCCGGACCCTCAGCCCGCGCTTGCTCTTCCGGAGCTTCGCCGTCGCCGAGATGTTCACCTGGGCCGGTCTCATCACGGCACTCATTCTCCGCGCGTTCGATGTCGCCAACCTCGTCCCGATCGCCGGAGGCATCCACGGATTCGTCTTCCTGTGCTACTCCGCGACCACGATCTTCGTATGGGTGAACCAGAGATGGCCTCTCCGACTCGGCTTCACCGGGCTGCTGCTCGCGATCGTCCCTTTCGCCACGGTGCCGTTCGAGATCGTCGCCGATCGCAAAGGGCTGCTGACCGGCGATTGGCGGCTCGCGCCCGGAGGTGAGGTACCGCACGGGTTCGTCGAGCATGTCCAGGCCTGGGTACTACGACATGTACTCCTGTCGATCATCCTGCTGATCCTGCTCGTGACGACGCTCTTCATCACCCTGCTCTGGCTGGGGCCACCCGTGCCCCGTGACTGAAAGCAGCCGACAATGCGCCGACTTAGTGGCCCCGTAAAGCGTGCTACTGGCGGGCGTTGTTAGCAACCCGTAGGTCAGGTTCGCTGGCTGTGGTCTCCGCTGGCCTGCGGAACAGGGTTTGGCGGGTGCACCTGTGGCGTGTACCCGTCTGCGAGTTCGTGGGCGGGCCGCCCGTCGCCAAGGAGACCTACCGTGTTCGATCTGCTCGTCAACGTCATGTCCGCGCCGCTGCTGGTGCCGATGGACATCAACATCGACCCCAACACCAATGGTTTGCCGGGGATCAACCAGCTGCGCACCATCGTCGGCGCGGTGATGACAATCGGCCTGATCCTCAGCGTCCTCGCGCTGATCGTCTCCGCGATCGTGTGGGGCTTCGGCGCGAACTCGTCGAACCCGCACCTCGCCTCGCGCGGGAAGATCGGCGTGCTCGTCTCCTGCGGCGCTGCGGTGATCTGCGGTGCGTCGGTGACGCTCATCAACTTCTTCTGGAACGTCGGCCAGTCCGTCTGACCCGCCCCGTCGTCGAGAGTGCTGGTGTTCGAGATGGGCGTGTGCGACGTTCCCGTGATCTCCTCTGTCTGCGATGCCGTCGGCGAAGGAGCCGCCTCGCTGGTCGCGGCCCCGTTCGATTGGCTCGCCCAGGCAATGGGTGCCGCCGCCGGGTGGCTGTTTGAGGCGGTCTGGTCGGTGTTCGACACCACCACCCTGGTAGATGTCACCAAGCCCGGCTACGTCGCCGTCTACAACCTGCTGTTCGGCATCGCGGTCTTCGTGATGCTGATCTTCTTCTGCCTCCAACTCATCACCGGCCTGATCCGCCGCGACCCCACCGCGCTCACCCGCGCAGCACTGGGTCTGGCGAAGTCCGTCCTCGGATCGTTCGTGGTCATCACGCTCACGGCGCTGTTGCTGGAAGTCGTCGATCAGCTGTGCATCGGGATCGTGCAGGCCGCCGGGGAGACCACCGAGTCGATGGGCGACAAGATCGCCCTCCTCGCCGCCGGACTGGTCGGCATCAACATCGCCGCCCCCGGCGTCGGAGCGATCATCACCATCTTCATGGCCGGCCTCGCCATCACCGCCGCCGCCATCGTGTGGCTCTCCCTGCTCGTCAGGAAGGCGCTGCTGCTGGTCGCGGTCGTGTTCGCGCCGCTTGCCTTCTCTGGTGCCTCGTGGGACGCCTCGCGGGGGTGGATCGGGAAGTGGGCGATGTTCGTCGTCGCGCTGATCTGCTCCAAGCTCGTGCTCGTCGTGATGTTCCTCGTCGCGATCACCCAGCTCTCCGCACCCATCGACGCCGACCTCGCCTCGGTCAGCGACCCCATCGCGGGAATCGTGCTGATGGCGATGGCCGCGTTCGCCCCGTACCTCACCTACAAGTTCATCGCGTTCGTCGGGTTCGACATGTACCACGCGATCGGCTCCGAGCAAGACGCCAAGAGCGCACTCAACCGCCCGATCCCCGTCCCGACCAAGCCGCAAGGCGGCGGCGACCCGAAGAAGGTACTCGACGGAACCAGCAGCAGCGGCGGGAACACGGGCGGCGGCTCAGCCGGTGGAAGCAGCGCACCGCCACCGCCGAAGACCCCAGCACCGGCACCCGCCGCCAGCAGCGGAGGAGGAGCCGCCGCTGGTAGAGGAGCCGCAGCAAGCGGAGGCAGTGCAGCCGCAGCCGGTCCCGTGGCCGCCGGGGTCGTGATCGGCGCGAGTGTCGCCAAGGTCGCCGCGACCGCCGGGCCGAAGGCCGGAACCGCGCTGGGAGCCCAGGGCGAGCACGCCGCCGACGCAGCCGCGCAGACACCGCCACCGCCCGCAGCATCGCCTGCGGCACCGCCGTCGAGCCCGGCACCGCGCCCGCCGAGCACCGACCCGTCACCGCCGCCGAAGCAGCCCCCGCCGCCCGCGCCACGCCCACCGAAGGAGTAGACGATGAGCAGCACGAACCACGACCGTCCCACCGCGGGCGAACTCGTGCCGGTGAAGTTCTCCCGCCTCACCCGCCGCGGTGTCCTCCTCGGCCTGTCGCTGACCCAGCTCATCACGCTCGCCATCGGCGGAGCCACACTCATCGGCGCGTTCTACGCCGGCGGCGGGATGCTGCTCGCCTACACCGCCCCCATCTGGGTACTCGCCGCCGCGCTGACCTGGATACCCATCGCAGGCCGGCCCATCGTGGAGTGGCTGCCCATCGCCTGCTGGTGGCTGTGGCGCACCACCGGAGGGCAACTGCTGTACCGGCGCAGGATCGTCGTCCCGCGCCCCGTCGGCACCCTCGCGCTGCCCGGCGACATGGCGCGACTGCGCGAGTACACCGACCCCGACACCGGAGCTGGGATGATCCACGACCCCCACGCCGCCACCTTGACCGTGGTGTGCGAGGTCACCCATCCCGCATTCGTGCTCCTCGATCCCGGCGAACAGGAACGCCGCGTCAGCTCCTGGGGCCGCGTCCTGGCGACCGTCTGCCGCTCCGGGCGGATCGCGACGCTGCAAGTCCTCGAACGCACCCTCCCAGACTCCGGCACCGGACTGGCCGAATGGTGGGCCACCCACGGCACCCCGGATGGCTCATGGGCCGCCGACACGTACGCCGAACTCATCGACCGCGCTGGGCCAGCCGGTGAACGCCACGCCACCACGCTCTCGCTGTCACTGGACATGAAGACCAGTGCTCGGCAGATCAGGACCGCTGGCGGCGGGATTCGCGGGGCCGCTGCCGTGCTGCGGCAAGAGATGAACACCCTCGTCGCCGCGCTCCGCTCCGCCGACCTCTCGCCGTCGGGATGGCTGACACCAGGGCAGATCGCCGTGATCCTGCGCTCCGCCTATGACCCCGCTATCGCCGCCACGCTGGAACGCCACGGCAGACTCGGACAATCGCTCGCCACGGCCGGGCCGGTTGCCGTCACCGAGACCTGGGGCAGGCTGCGCACCGACTCCGCTCACCACGCGGTGCTCTGGGTCAGCGAGTGGCCGCGGTCGCTCGTCTATCCGGGGTTCCTGTCGCCGGTGCTGCTGTCCACCGGCATCCAGCGGTCGTTCTCGCTGATCTGCACCCCGATGCGCTCCGATGCCGCTGCTCGCGACATCCGCAAGAAGAAGGTCGAGCACATCTCCGACCAGGCCCAGCGCGCGAAGATCGGCCAGATCGAGGACGCCTCGCAGACCGCCGAGTACCACGACGTGCTCCAGCAAGAAGCCGACCTCACCGCCGGCCACGGCATCCTCCGCTACACCGGCCTCATCGCCGTCTCCGCACCCACCGTCGAAGAACTCGACGCCGCCGTCGCCGCCATCGAGCAAGCCGCGATCCAAGCGTCGTGCGAGACCCGGCTCCTCGTCGGCCAGCAAGCCGCCGCGTTCACCGCCGCCGCACTCCCGCTCTGCCGCAGGGTTTGAGATCAGGCTTCGGGGCTGACGAGGATCGTCGTTGACGGATCGACGTCGGGTGCCCAGGCGAGGGTCGGCAGGTCGGCGCTTCCCAGTCCCGCGAGTTCGAGCGCAGCTTGTCCCGACAGATGCGAAGAGTTGATGGACTGCCCGTTCGCGACTGCCGCGTAGAACTGTGCGGCGTAGTTGATCGCATCGGCGTCTTCGATGCTGTCGGCTATCCCGATAGCGAACGGCACGACTTGGGCTACCAGGCCGTCGATCTGGGCTGCGGAGCGGCAGGAGTTCAGCAGGACGAGGAGCGGAGGATCGTCGGTTGCGCTGATCGCCCGAGCGAATGCCCGCGCCGTTACGATCACTCCCTCGTGGGGCTCGTCTGCTTCATCCTCAAAGACGATCAGGTCGTCGTTGCTGTGGCCCGAGAAGTGGACTACGTGAGGGCGGAACTTCGTGATGCCGTCCAGAAGGTCAGCCGTAGTTGCTGCTGGCCGCACATCGAGTTCGATCTGGTCACGGTGCAAAGCCGACTCGACCGCTGCCCGGATGCGCTTCTGCTCCCTTCCAACGCGGAGGTCACCTTCGGCCGAAGCACCCAGCATGAGCACTCGGAGCTTCTCCGGCTTGGGCGCTGGGAGCTGACGCAGCGCGTGACTGACGGCTACCTCGGCACCGCTGATCCGCGATTCAAGCTGGGCACGTTCAGCCGCCGCCCGCCGGTCGGCGCGCTGCTGCTCGCTCTTTCGACGTCGCTCGGCGGCATCGGCCTCCGACTGTTCAGCGCGGGCGAGCTTGGTCTGTAGCCCGGCCTCGTCCTTCGCGTAGCCGGCTGCCCGGGTCTGCCAGCGGCTGGCCTCCTTGCCCGCAGTCTTCGCTTCCTTCTCACGGCGCTCGGCATCTCGCAGCTTGCTGCTGCGGGTGGAACTGCTCGTCGTCTTTGCGGCAGCCTGTCGTGCCTTGGTGGCATCGGCACGCTTCGAGGACTCCTTCGACCGGAACTCACCCGCCTTCTTATCCGCGTCGATCCGCTGCTTGCGCTTGCGGTCAAGCTGTCCTCGGTACTGACTTGCGCTCACTCTGTCGTGCTCCTGCTTCGGTTGCTCTCGTGACATCTACAACGCTAGGCCGCACCACCGACATTTTCCGGCCGATGGTGCGCACCTCCTCGTCACACGGCACCAGGAGGTCACCATGCCCACGTTCTTCGATTCGACTGCCGACGCCGCTGAGGCGTCCCGAGGCGCTGCGGGGGTTGGCCCACGCGAGCCGGGGTTTCGATCAGCCCGCCGAGATGTACGGGGTGATCGGTGATCTGTCCTCGGGCATCCGGTCGCTGCGGCAATCACTGGACCAGATCGCCGATGTTCACGAGCGCAAGGCCGCTCATGCGTTCCACGACGATGGCGACCACGAGGCAGGAGTGCGGGACGCGCTCGCCACTGCGGAAGAGTTGCGTCAGGCGGCGAACCTCGTCGACCGGGCGTATGACCGGCTCGCGGAAGGGTTCATCGCGGCCGGGCGGATCGCCTGGCACCCCAAGCCCGCCACGGAGGAAGCCGCCCCGTCGCGGTGGGTCAACGTGGTGTTCCTCCAGGGAGAGGAGGCCGACCGGCCGTTGCGCATCCTCGGCGAGCTGGGGCATGTCGATGCAGTGGACTACCTCGCGCAATGGGACTACGGCGACGAGACCACCCAGGCCGCGCTGGAGAACGGCTACGTGTACGACGAGCCTGGCGAGGGCACGAACGACCGGGTAGCTATGTCGGGCGACTACGCGCTGGTCGTGAACCCGCACGTCGGCTACGTCTCGCTGCTGCGCCGCGACACCGAACCGGAGGCAGAGGCCAGGGACGCCGAACCGATCGAACCTGAGCCGGTGCAGGGTGGGCCGGAGCTGTTGGTGTCGTACTCGTCGCCGGGCGCGTCGGAGCGAGCCGACGTGCCGACGGCGAAGCGGGATGGGTCGTGGTTCGAGCCGGCCAAGATCACGGCGGTCAAGCAGGCGCGGGGGCTGACGCTGTGACCCAGGATCGCGAACGGCTGCACACCGCCGTTCTGGTGGCACCGTCGAAAGAGCGACGCAAGCTCCGCAAGCAGCGCCGCAAGGCAGAGGCCCGGCTCCACGCCGAGCAGCGAAGGACCACGCTCGCCGCAGCGAAAGCGAAGGCCGAGGAGGAGCGTGCCGAGCGACGCACGACGATCTACTTGCCGAAGGCCGGCGAGCCGGGCGCTGCACGGCTGCGCACACCGGGCCGGTTCCATCTGACGCGACACCAAGACACCTCAGCGACGCTGGCGGGCGCGTACCCGTTCGTCGCCGAAGGTGGGCTCGGTGCCGACGGTGTGTTTGTCGGCCAAGACCTGTACTCGGGTGGGAGCTTCGTCTACGACCCGTGGGTGCTCTACGCGCGCGGGATCATCACCGCACCCAACGTGGTGCTAGCCGGGATCGTCGGCTCAGGCAAGTCCTCGCTGGCCAAGTCTCTCTACACGCGGTCGCTGCCGTTCGGGCGGCGCGTGTACGTGCCTGGGGACCCGAAGGGCGAACACACCGCGGTCGCGAATGCCATCGGCGGGCGCGCCATCGTGCTCGGGCACGGCCTCAACACTCGCCTGAATCCGCTCGACGAGGGCCACCGGCCCGCCGGGCTCTCCGACGAGCAGTGGACCAGCACGGTCGCGGCCCGGCGTCGTGACCTGATCGGTGCGCTCGCCGAGACCGTGCTCGCACGAGGGCTGTCGCCGTTGGAGCACACCGCGATCGACATCGCCCTGACCCAGACCGTGCGGGAGAACGACGTGCCGATCCTGCCGATGGTCGTCGAACGCATCCTTGCCCCCAGCTCGGATGCCGACGGAAGGCTGACAGAGGATGGGCGTCTGGTTGGTCACGCGCTGCGCCGTCTCGTCGCAGGTGACCTGGCCGGGCTGTTCGATGGGCCTTCCACCGTCAGGTTCGATCCGTCGTTGCCGATGATCTCCCTCGACCTTTCCCGTGTCACGGAGAACTCGACGCTGATCTCGGTGTTGATGACGTGCTCGTCGGCGTGGATGGAGTCCGCGCTGCTCGACCCGGACGGCGGGCAGCGGTGGGTGATCTATGACGAGGCTTGGCGACTCATGTCCCACCCGGCTCTGCTGCGGCGGATGGATGCGCACTGGCGACTCGCCAGGCACTACGGGATCGCGAACATGCTGATCTTCCACAAGCTCACCGACCTCGACAACGTAGGCGACCAAGGCTCCGCCATGCGCTCCCTGGCCAACTCACTGCTCGCGAACGCCGAGACGCGGATCGTGTACCGGCAGGAGTCCGACCAGCTCGGGCCGACCGCGAGCGCGCTCGGCCTAACTGGCACCGAGCAGCAGCTCTTGCCGAACCTTGGCGTCGGCCAAGGCCTGTGGCGGATCAAGGCTAGGAGCTTCGTCTGCCAACACCAGCTCCACCCCGACGAACTCGCGCTGTTCGACACCAGCAGCCGCGCCGCGGGAGGCCA
This sequence comes from Austwickia sp., assembly GCA_016711265.1. GTDB lineage: Bacteria > Actinomycetota > Actinomycetes > Actinomycetales > Dermatophilaceae > JADJTI01. The sequence goes on from JADJTI010000001.1 coordinate 1,018,958, forward strand.
CCGATGAACTTCACCGGCCCGCGCCGATCCACCCCAACCGACGAAGATGCGACCGCTCCCGTCGAGCTGCCGCACGTCCTCGTCACCGTCGCCGAAGACGGCACCCTTACCGTCACGGTCGATGGAACACCATTCGAGGCACACGAGACGACCGCGTGGACGCGGACGACGTTCGGGCCGCTCATGGATGCGATCACCAAGGATCGCGCCATCGCGGTCCGGGTCGAGGTGCGCGAGAGCAACGGCAGAGTGTTCACCGACATCCTCCGCACCCGCAAGCCCCGACGCGCCGTGGCCCCGTCCGAGACCCCTGTGCCGGAGACTCGTCGGAGTCGCCACGCCCGCCGGGTGCCGCGCTTGTCTGAGGTCACCGCGGAAGGGTTCGTTCCCGGCGAGGATGTCGCCGTCGCGACGATCGTCTCCCACACCGACGCCACCGGGACCGGCGAAGCGCGCGTGCTCATCGACCTCGACGACCTACCGGACGGCACACACGAGGTGATCCTGCGCGGGCGCATCTCGGGCACTCTCGCGGTGCGGCGGCTGACATGAACCAGCGGCAGGCCGGGGGAATGGGCGACGAACTCACCAACGCCGCCCTCATTGGCCTGATCGGCATGTTCGGGATCGCGCTCATCCTCCGCGCCGCTGGCAGCGTCGCCGCGTTCCTCGCCGGCACGCCGCAGCCCGACGCCGGCGCAGCGGCGGGGCTCGCCGTACTGTTCAACCCCGGCGACCCTGCGACCGCGCTCGGTGCCGACGGACTCAACCCGGTCATCTACTGGCTCGTGAGCGCGGCACTGCTCGGCGGACTCGCCGCCGGGATCGTCTGGGCGTGGATGGTGCTGCGCCGACACACGCGGAAGACTGAGACCGACCCGCACCGCCTCGCCGGGATCGCGACCAGCCACGAGGTCAAGACCGCAGCATCCGCCAAGGCGCTGCTTCACCGCGCGGCCACGCTACGGCCCTCCTTGGAGTCACCAGCCCCGCAGGATGTCGGCTACCTCCTGGGGGCCAGTCGCGGCACGAAGGTGTGGGCATCGGTCGAGGACTCGATCCTGCTGATCGGCCCGCCCCGCTCAGGCAAGGGCCTGCACGTTGTCATCAACGCGATCCTCGACGCCCCCGGCGCTGTGGTCACGACCAGCACGAGGCCAGACAACCTCACCGCGACCCTCCGCGCCCGTCGCCGTCGCGGCGGGCCGGTCGCGGTGTTTGACCCGCAACGACTGGCCGAGGGCGTCCCTGCCGGGCTGCGCTGGTCGCCCGTGCGCGGCTGTGACGATCCACTGACCGCGATGATCCGCGCCAACGGCCTCGCCGCCGCGACCGGGCTGTCCGCTGGCGGGGTTGAGTCCGGTGGGTTCTGGGAGGGCAAGACCCGCACCGCGCTCCAGTCGTTGCTGCACGCCGCCGCGCTCGACGGCCGCCAACCGGCTGAGTTGTTCAGGTGGACCCTCGACCCCAGCGCCGCGTCCGAGGCCGTCGCCATCCTCAACTCACACCCGAACGCGGCGATGGGCTGGGACGACTCCTGGCCGCGATGATCGACGCCGACCCCAAGACCCGCGACAGCATCTGGCAAGGCGTCTCCCTCGCCCTCGCCGCCCTCGCCGACCCGCGCGTACTCGATGCCGTCACGCCAGGCCCGCACGAGCACTTCGACCCCGAGACCTTCCTCACCGAGCAAGGCACCCTCTACCTGCTCGCCACCGGAGCGGGAGCAGGAGCCTCCGCGTCGCTGGTCGCGGCATTCGTCGAAGACCTCATCGAGACTGCTCGGCGGCTCGCTGCACGTTCACCGGGAGCCCGGCTCGATCCGCCGCTGCTGCTCGCGCTCGACGAGATCGGGAACCTCGCGCCTCTGCCGTCACTGCCGATGCTCATGGCCGAAGGCGGTGGCACGGGGATCACGACGATGCCGGTCTTGCAGTCCCTCGCCCAAGCTCGCGACAGGTGGAGCGAGCACCAGGCCGGCGCGATCTGGGACGCCAGCATCGTCAAGATCATCCTCGGTGGCGCATCGAACAGCCGCGACCTCCAAGACCTCTCCACGCTCATCGGCGAGCGAGACGAGTACACCGACAGCGTGACCCTCGGAGACCGCGGCACCCGCTCCAACCAACGCTCGATCCGCCGCGTCGCGATCCTGCCGCCAGACCGCATCCGAACACTGCCATTCGGTACCGGCATCACGATGCTGCGCTCCGCGCCGCCCATCGTCACCGACCTACGAGCCTGGCCCACCCGACAGGATGCCGCGCAACTCCGCGGTGACCGCGCCGAACTCGAAGCACTGCTGCGTCGCCGTCCCGCCTCCTGACGACGCTTGGGAGACCCGGGCGCACCTGCCTGACAGAGCGACCACACGCAGTTGGTCGCCCGAGTTCAGGAGGAGGCCATCATGGCCATTCACGCAGGAGTCGCTGTCGGGCTTCATCGCGTCGGAGCCGTTGCTCACCGAGACGGCCAGGGGCGACGCGAGGTTCTTCGCCCGTATCGGCAAGGAACACTTCCGCCGCGAGGACGACGGCTCGTTCACGCAGACCGAGACGACCTACCACCACCTGGTGATGTTCGGACGTTCCGCCGAGCACGCGCACGCGAACTTCACCCAGGGCGACAACTTCGTCGCCGAGGGCTACACGCGACCGGTCAACTACGAGCGCAACGGTCAGGCGATCGAGGGCGAAGAGTTCGTCGCCAAGAAGATCGGCCACGACGCCGCGCGAACCCGCTACGAGGTGGACCGCACGCCGCGCAGCGGAGTCGGCCGGGAAGCAGCGGCGTACGACCCCGCGCAACGAGCCGCGGCTGCTGCGCCGCAAGCCTCCCCGGTCAGCATGTGAGTTCGGGAGCCACAGCACCATGAACGATCAGCATGAGATGGATGAGCCGGACGTCTTCGACGGACCGCCCCGCGTCACCAATTCGGACATACCCGAACCGCCTCACCCCGTGAACTGGAACCTGCTGACAGCGCACGAGCTGGAACAGGAATGGCTCTCACTGAACCGCTGGGTTGACTGGCTGCGACGCACCTACGGCCTCACCGTCGCGGTGGTGCCGCCGTTCTGGCATCACCACCCGGAGATGGTCTGGGAGCTGTCGGCACTGCACCTGCATTGGCTTGGGGCCTACGACCCCGAGCAGAACGCCTCCGCGCCACTCGGCTGGCACCGCGACTTCGCCGACGCGCGAGAGCGTCTTCGCTACTGGGTCACCGCCTGCGGCACCCGTGGGGACCGCGACCGACCGACCCGGCAAGCTGCTTGGCCCGGTGAGGACCCGGCGCCCACGATCCAGGACTTCACCTTCACTGACCGGGACACCGGAGTTCGTCGAGTTCGTCATCGCGCAAGTCCGCAAGCGCCAGGAGGCCGAAGACGAGTTCTACGCCAACCTGGCCGACGACGAGGCTCCGTAGACCGATGAGCCGCTACACGAAGAAGACGGATCGTCGCCCGTACGAGGAGCGGTCGTTCTCCGTCCGGGCCGTCCACCGCGAACGCGCCGACCTGCACAAGCTCGCCGAGGTTCTCATCCGGCTGACGTTGCAGGAGACCGGCGAGAGCCGCGCGGCCCGCGCGGCCGTGCGGGTGCCCGACACCTACCGGGCGGCACCGGATGGCCTGGCCGCTTCTGAAGCCGCCCGGTAGAATGAACCGTGCAAGCCTCGCGATGCGGGGTGTTGTGGCCTAAACCTCGCCGATCGGCGGGCAACACGCACCGAGACCATCGGGTCTCGCCCTACAGCCTTCACCGGCTGCTCTCACGATCAACACCCCGCCCACGAACAGTTGGGAGCGCGAGGGTCGAACCGCGTGAGAGTGAGCCCTGATGACCACCATTGCCGACGATCCGGCAGCCAGCCTCATCGACCCGCCCAAGACTGCGGCTACTGCCGTGTCGTACCTGCGGGTGTCGACCGAGAGCAGGCTGAGAAGGGCGGCACGGACGAGGCTTCTCGATCCCGGCACAGAGCGAGGCGACTCGGCGCAAGGCCGAACAGCTCGGCGCCGGCATCGTCGAGGAGTTCGTCGACGCGGGAGCCTCAGCCAAGTCGTCCGACCGGCCCGAGCTGATGCGGATGATCCAGTACGTCAAGGCCAACAAGGTTGCGTACTGCATCGTTCACAAGGTCGACCGGCTCGCTAGGAACCGCGCCGACGACGTGAGCATCCACCTCGCACTCCAGCAGTGTGGGGTCATGCTCGTGTCGGCGTCGGAGAACATCGATGAGACCCCCTCGGGGATGCTACTGCACGGCATCATGTCCACGATCGCCGAGTTCTACTCCCGCAACCTCGCCACCGAGGTCGCCAAGGGTATGAACCAGAAGGCCATCGGTGGCGGTACGAACGGGCGCGCGCCCATCGGGTATCTGAATGTCCGCAAGCGCGACGAACTCGGCCGCGAGGTTCGCACTATCGAGCTCGATCCTGAACGGGCACCGATGATCGAGTGGGCGTTCAAGGCGTACGCCTCGGGCAACTGGAGCGTCAGTCAGCTCCACGACGAACTCACTTCGCGCGGGCTGCGCAGCCTGCCCACGCCGAAGCGGCCGGCGAAGCCGCTGGCGGCGTCCACCATCCACCGGCTCCTGACCAACCCGTACTACAAGGGCGATGTCATCTACCAGGGCACCCGCTTCCAAAGGCAACCACCCGGCGCTCGTGCCCGCCGAGGTTTGGTACCAGGTCCAGTCCGTGCTCACCGCGCACCAGTGCGCCGTAGAGGCAACCCAAGTCCACGGCCACTACCTCAAGGGCACCATCCACTGCGGGCAGTGCGGCTCGCGGCTCATCGTCTCCAACGCGAAGAACCGCCACGGGAACGTCTACTGCTACTTCGTGTGCTCCGGAAGGCACTCCAAGCGCACCGACTGCACGCGCCAGGCGATGCTCATCGAGGACGTCGAGAAGCTCGTCGAGGACTACTACACCCGCGTCCAGATCACGCCCGCCCAGCAGGACGCGCTCGCGGGGATGCTGCACCACGAGTTCGACCGACTCATGGCCGCCGAAACCGAGGAACTGGAGCGCCTCACCACCAACCGCGACCGGCTCGAAGGCGAGCAGGACCGCCTCATGCAGGCGCACTACGCCGACGCGATCCCGCTCTCAGTGCTCAAGCGCGAACAGGACCGCATCGTCGCCGAACTCGACCAGGTGACCCGCCGCATCGACGCCCACTTCGGCGACTACGCCGACGCCCGCGCCCACCTCGACGACGCCCTCGGCCTGCTCGCCAACTGCGCCGACATCTACACCCGCTGCGACGACACCAACCGGCGGCTGTGCAACCAGGCGTTCTTCACCAAGGTCAACATCGACGGGGACAACAGGCTGCGCGTCGAGCACAACCGCCCTTTGAGACGCTCCTTGATCCGCAGGTCAACGCCAACGCTCTGACCTGGGCCGCAGACGCGAACAAGGCCCGAACCTCGACCAACATTTCCGTTGGCAAGGGGTTCGAGCCTTGTGCGTGAGGTGGAGCTGAGGGGATTCGAACCCTGACCCCCTCCATGCCATGGAGGTGCGCTACCAACTGCGCTACGGCCCCGCTCCCCGGCTCCACCGGGCAACCCGTGAATCCTCCAACCTCGTCGCCGGACGCGAAATCGTGTGCCGGCGCCCTCGTTGTAGGCCGCGACCCGCAGCCCGGCCGCCGAACTCGGCTTCTCCTGCAGCGTGCTCCACGTGCGGTGCCCATCGTCGCGAACGCCGCATCGGCGCTCAACGGCAACCCGATGAGCTCCAGCATCGCCGCTCGCAGGCGCGCCCCGTGTGTGACGACCACACCGACCTCACCAGGCCACAACGCCGCCAAGAACGACCGCAGCGCAGGCACCATCCGGGCCAGCACGTCGGCGGTGGACTCGGCCCCGGGACCAAACAGGTCTCGTCCTCAGCCAGCCACGCGGCATCCTCCCGCGGGAACCGCTCCCCGGAACTCGGCGCGCGTCAACCCGGGCGCTCCCCACGGAAATACTCCGCAGTCGCGCGTCCACCTCCGCAGTCACCCCGGTCAGCGCCGCCACGTATACCGCGGTCTGACTCGCGCGCGAGGTCCGAGACCAGATCCGGTTGGGGCGCAGGGCCGCGACGAACGGTGCCATCGCCTGCGCCTGCGCGTACCCGGCCTCGTCGAGGGATATCGGTATGGCCCTAGGCACGCTTGGCGAGGTTCAGTCGGTCGGCCGTGGCGCACCAGCGCAAGTTTGCGCGTGTCCCCCGACGGGAACCCGCTCATCCGGGTCGGCACAGCCAGTCAGTCAGCAGCGTCGCCGCTCGAACGCCCGCAGGCGCCGAGACCGGCTCGTCGGGCCCCAGCTCCACGGTCAGGCAGTCCCGCCACAGCCGCTCGAGTTGGTAGAAGGCACGCTCCTCCTGGTGCTGGATGTGCACGACAACGTCGCCGGAGTCGATGAGGACCCGGCGGTCGTCACGCCCGCCCTCGCGGCGCAGCGGCAGCGCCAGCCAGCCGCACGCGCTCCTCGACCTCGTCGACGATCGCACCGACACGGCGTTCGTTGGTCGCCGAGGCGATGACGAATGTCCGGTGAGGGCCAGCTGACTGGAGACGTCGATAGCGATGATGTTCTCGGCCTTCTTCTCCGGACGCGCAGACTGCTGCGGCTCGGGCGAGGTCATGGCTCGGGGTGGCGCTCACGGGTTCCTAAGTTGGTAGAGGCGGTGCTTCCCGATGTATTGGACCCGCCATCAGGCACGGTACCACACGGGCTCGCCGCGGCCGACCCGGTTGCGGCAGTCGGTGGACGAGATGGCCATGGCCGGCACCTCCAACAGGGTGACTTTGTCGGTCGGCAGGCCGTTATCGCTGAGCACGTGCCCCGGCCGGGTGACCCCGACGAAATGGGCGACGACCAAAGCTCGTCGACGTCGCTTCCACGTGAGGATCTGGGCGGGGCGTCGGCGCCGGTGATGAAGAACAGCTCGGCATCGGGCCGTTGGGCGCGCAGATCGCGCAGGGTGTCGATCGTGTAGGTCAGACCGTCCCGGTCCAGATCAGCCCGGCTCACGGTGAACTTCGGGTTCGAGGCGGTCGCGATGACCGTCATGAGATAGCGATGTTCAGCCGGCGACACCGCCGACCCGTCCTTCTGCCACGGCTGACCCGTGGGACGAAGACGACTTCGTCGAGGCTCAGCAGGGCACAGGACCTCACTCGCAGCAACCAGGTGACCGTGGTGAACGGGATCGAACGTCCGCCCATCACCTGATCCGCTGGATCAGTGGTGGCCCCGCCGGTGCTCCGGGTGGCGGTCGCGCACCTTGTAGGCGGTGCCGCGGAAGGACCACAACAGCGCGAGCGGGGCACGATAGCACCAGGGCGACGACGCCGTACATCTCTGCCGGCATCGGCAACTGGCGGTGGACCTCGCCCTCGCACCCGGACAAGGGGGCAGGAAGCGCGCTCGCGGACATGGCCACATGCCTGGCGGGTGACCCCCCTCCCCTGCGCGCGGCATGCCCCCTCTTGGCTGTCACCACGCGTGAGGTATGCCGCCGCCCCGTCCCGCGCCCGCGGACTGCTCTTCTGAATGGGGCCTGCACAGCGGCCTCGCAGGTGAGCGGGCCGGCCCCGTACCCTTGGCACCATGACCGCGGAGACCGAGCACCGAGCGCCCCGAACTCTCGGTGGTCATCCCCAGTGATTCAACGAGCGGGAAGTGCTGCCGCTGCTCCGCGGAGTGTCTCCGACCGGTGCTCGACGGGCTCACCGTCGCTACGAGGTCGTCTGCGTCGATGACGGCAGCAGCGACCTCACGCCGGCCCTGCTGCACAAGGCTGTCCCGCGAAGTGGACCCAGGTGCGGGTGATCCGGCTGCGCGCCAGCGCTGGGCGCAGGCGGCGATCTCGGCGGGGCTGGCGGCGCGAGCGCGCGCGGCGACTACGTCGTGACGATCGACGCCGGAGCCTGCAGGACCTGGAAGTGATCGCCGAGATGCTCCAGACCGCCCGGCGCGGCAAGAGTCGACGTCGTCTACGGCGTGCGTTCGGACCCGCTCCTCCCGACTCGGTCTTCAAAGCGGACGACGGCGCGGATGTTCTACTCCTTCATCCGGCGGATCTCCGGGCACGACAGCGCAGTCCGACGCGGGCGACTTCCGCCTCATGTCGCGGGGCCACGGTCAGGCCATCAACAGCCTTCCCCGACACCCAACCGGGTGCTGCGGTTTATCGTGGTGCCGGCGCTCTGGGTTTCCCGTCGGCGGCGGTCACCCTATCGACGCGAGGGGCGGGCCGCGGGCGTCCGAAGCCCGTTCCTCAAGATGCTCACCCTGTCGATCGACTCGGTGACCGGCTTCTCCCTTTTCCCGCTGCGCCTCGCGACCTATCTCGGGTTGATCGGCGGCGTGCTCTCGTCGCCTCGATCGTCCGGTCGTCGCGTCGCGGACACCAGGCACGACGCCATCCCCAGTTGGACCTCGACCGTCGTCATCGTTGCGGGAGTCGGCGCGGTTCCAACTGTTCTGTCTGGGTCTGCTCGGTGAGTACGTCGGACGGATGTATACCCACCTGCAGGGGCGACCGGCATACTCATCGCCTCTGACTCGGGCGCCGACTGAGCGCTCCGGCGCCGACGACCGCTACGCGCGGACTGGCCGTCGCCGTCGACGATCCACTTGGTCGTCGTGAGCTCAGAGCAGAGCCATCGGACCTGCAGGCGTGGAGTTTCTGGGTCGGGATGCCGATCTCAGCACCCATCCCCGAACTACCCGCCGTCGGTGAAGCGGCTCGACGCGTTGACCATCACCACGGCTGCGTCAACCTCGGCGACGAACCGCCTTGCCCCTGAACAATCACCTCGGTGTGCATCGAGCCGTTGACCCGGATGTGCTCCAGCGCCTCGTCCAGGTCCGCCACGGTGCGCACGTTCATTTCCAGCCGGTGCCACTCGGTCGCGTAGTCCGTTTCAGACGCCAGTTGGTATGCCGCCCCCGCCGCCTCCGCTGTCGGCTCACCTCCGGGCGCGACGTGCGGGACCACCCAGGCGCCCGCGGGCGCAGTGGGGCCTTGGGCGAACTCGTCACGCCACCGGCTCGTGGACCGCGGGGACTCAGCGGCGTTCCAGACGCTGGGCCGGTGGGTCGCGCAGGTTCATCACCAGCGCGAGCGCCATGTCAGGTCGGCGGCCGCGTCGACGCGGGCGTCGGTTGACGCCGATCCGGTCTCAACGACGGGGACGGTCGACTCCAGCGACAGTGCGGATAAGGTCGGCGCCGCGCGCGGATGACCAGGTCGACCAGTCCGCGGGCGGTCATCGGCCCGCGGCGTCGTGGCCGCCTTCGTCAAGCAGGGTGACGGCGTCCTCGGGAGGCCGCTCGCGGCCGGGGTCTGGCGGATGACGGCGACAGAGCGCCCGGTTGCTCCCGGCGCCCGCCGAGCCCACCCCCGCGCAGGATGACGGCGTTGCCCGACAGGCCCAAGCGCGGCGGCGTCGACCGTGACGTTGGGCGCGCCTCGTAGATCATCCCCACGACTCCCCATCGGCACCCGCACCGGCGGATCTGCAGGCCGTTGGCCAGGGTCGACCCGCGGACCACCTCACCGACCGGGTCGGGCAGGGCCGCGACCTCGCGGACGGCTTCGGCGATGGCGCCGATCCGGGCTTCGTTGAGCATGAGGCGGTCCAGCAGCCCTTCGGCCATGCCCGCGCCCGCCCTGGGTCAGGTCGTCGGCGTTGGCCTGGACGATCGCCGGGATCGCGTCGTCGAGGGCGTCTGCGATGGCGTGCAGCGCGGCGTCCTTGTCGGCGCGCGACAACAACGCAAGGCGGCGTGACGCCGTCTTGGCGCGCCCGGCCAACTCGGCGACGAGAGCGGTCACGGCGGGGTCCGGCGCAGTGCGGTCAACCATCCCCCAAGGGTATGCCGCCCGGTTCGCCCACGCCCAGCCCGCCAGACCGCACTCGGACGGGAGTGCAGCGTTGTCCCGGTAAAGCTCACACTGTCTCGGTGACGACGAGGCGACCACGCGGCATACCCTGGGGTTCCCGCACCTCGGGTGGCGTGGCGGGTCAAGTTCGAGTCCTCATCCTCATCTGGGGTCGAGCTTCCCTGTTCATGAAAGGTCGGGCTCAAGGCGTGACTCGATCCAGATCGCCACCATGCGCCTGCTCACCGGAATGGTGGTGGTCACGCCGCTGCTGGCCATGACCGGCGGGCGGCTGCCGACCACCTGGCACGTGTGGCGGCACGCGATTGTCATCGGGTTCTTCCCTGTCGGCGTTCCCGTTCACGCTTTCGCGATGTCCGGACCCGGGTCCCTCGGCGCTGGCCCGGCATCGGCGCGGTCCTCATCGGTTTCGTCGGGGTCATCCTCATCGCTCAGCCGTGGACGGTTGCGGAGCGCCCTGACCTCGTCGGCTTCGCGATGGCGGTCATCGGAGGTGCGTCCTACGGCGTCGGCTGGACCTACTACCACCGGTTTCCTCTCAGCACCGACCCTGGGCGGGTTGTCGCAGCCCTGCTGCGGTGCTGGTGGTCCGGAGCGCCAGGTTCACATCCCGGCGTCGCTGGTGGTCAGTAGCTCGACCGAGGGCACCAGGCGACTCCCTGGGCGACTCACGGGACGGCCGATGGGTTCCGGGCCTGGCTGACACTGCTGGCCTCATCGCGCTCTCGGCACCCCAGGGACTAGGCTAGCCTTCCGTATTCCCGTGAGACTGGTGCGAGCGGCCGGGCCGGTGGTCGGCTAACGATCACCTATCTCGTCCCGATCGTGTCCGTCCTGCTCAGCACCCTCGTCATCGGCAGCTCCTCTCAGCTGGTCGGCGGTGGCTGGCTTCGTCAATGGTGGCCAGGCGGCGCTGCTGATCCAATGCGCCCGGACGGCGGCGCATCAGGACGTTGGCGTCGAGTTAAGAAGGACGACGAGGGCGTCGCGGTGGCCGACCTCGCGCGCTGATAATCTCACGGGCCGAGTTCGCGGGCAGGTCACTGGTCGAGCGGCCTTCAGCGCAGGCGGCTCGTCCGAAGCCGTAGTGGGTGACGATACCGCGCGCGACCGCGCGCCGCGCCCCTGAAGTCCCTGGATATCAGACAAGATTCCGCCATAGACGAAGAAGGTCCCCTCGACCGGACAATACCGGCTGGGAGCAACGACTTGCGGCGGGTGACAACCGCGTGGACGGCGCCGTCGTCAAAAAAACAAGGCTGGCCATAGGAGCGGTCCGCATGCGACAACGAGCACCCGCGACGGTGGCCTGCGTGATCCAGCAGGGATACCGTCCCGACATCGCACGCGCTGGCGCAATCGGACACCCGGTCGGTCGCCGTGGGCGAGTCAGTATGCCGGCCCGCGTTGGCGATCGCCGCAGCCCTCCACCTTGGTTGCCTACACCCCACGGTGCCCACCACGGCTGCGGCGGCGCCACGGCGACGACGACATCGCAGCAGCGGTCGATGGGCCCCTCGGACCGATCGGAATCCGTTGCGCGCGGCTAACTCCGGTGGTCCGTCCCGTAGAAAGCGTCGACGTCGAAAGCAGGACAAGCGCGTCGGCCTGGAACCCGAGCAGGAGGGCGACAAGGGGCGGCAAGCCGGTCGTTCTATCGCCGAAAGCGGATCTCGTGGGTGGCCACAGTATCGTTCTCATTCTGACGACCGGCAGGACCCGCAGGTCAGCAGCCACTCAGCGTGCGCCGCGCGTTGAGGAGTAATGGGTGCGTCGTCCCGTCATCGATGGTAGCACCTTCCTGACCGACCGTGATCGTGCTGGGCACCGAGACGCCTGCTGTAGCGCCGCGATACGCGCTCCCCACACGCTGGCTGCCACCTGCTGGGTCGCCAGATCACGGGGACGTCGGGCCAGCCACAACGGGAGGCCCATTTCCCGCGGCAATGGCTCCCGAGGAGACGCAGGACGAGCTGGGTGTCTCGCCTGTAGCGTTCAGCGAGGCATCGACGAGGGCGAGCAGGCGGTTGGGGTCAAGACCCCCACGGGAGTGGTCGGCCGAGCTGGACCCGACCTGACCCGCGAGGCGACGGGCGCCGGCAACGGCGGTTCGGGGCACGGCAGACGAGTCTGCGAGGCGGCACCTGGCGCGCGTCCGCGCGATCCGCGGCCCGAAACTGACCAAGGAACCGTGGGCTGCGAGCATGACCATCTGGGACGACATCGCCACTGGGCGGTTTGAATCGCCGAGGAATGACCGGAGAGCTGACCGAGAGAAACACAGTGGCAGACGCCGAGCCTGTTAAGCAAAGTGGACCGTTCGCGAGTTGGCGGGCCACTGGGTAGTCCCGTTCCATACGTCGATACCCAACTTCGCCGTGGCCATGGTCAAGGCGAGGGGCAGCTTCCATCAGGCCAAACTCGCTCGCTCGGGCTCAGTCGCGGCGGCCGACGG
>JADJTI010000002.1 GCA_016711265.1 Austwickia sp.
GGTCTCGAAGACATGCTCGCCCTCGATGGCGCGGATCTGGTCGGCGAGAGTGTCGGAGATCTTGGGGGCGACCCCACCAACCTGGAGCAGCGCCAGCACCAACGAGGTGAACTCATGCCCCAGGGAATCCCGGCGAAGCGGACCTCGACGTCGGAGCCGGCCCGGACGGTGAAGGAGGGCCGCCGGGCGTCATCGTCCCGGCGCTTTCGCCGCTGACCTGATCGGACAGGCCCGCGATCTGCTGCAGCAGCTCGGCCAGACTGCACGGATTTCGGCCCGTCGTCCAGGCTGGCGATCACTGGATGGGGGTCATCACCCGCTCCAGGTACGTCGTCAACTGGGCGGTCAGATTGCTGTCGAGCACAGCGCGCTCCTCGCGCACAGTCGGCGCGTTCGGCGCGGTCATCTGACCGCGCGCCGAACCGCGTTCTGCCAGGTCTGCTGGGGTTGGAGCGCCGAATCAGATCTTGCCGACCAGGTCCAGCGACGGAGCCAGGGTGCCTTCGCCCTCTTCCCACTTGGCGGGGCAGACCTCGCCCGGGTGAGCGGACGTACTGGCGGCCTTGATCTTGCGGAGCAGCTCGCTGGCGTTACGGCCGACACCCTCGGGGTGACCTCCATGTACTGGATGATGCCATCGGGGTCCACCAGGAAGGTGGCGCGGGTCGCCAGGCCCATGCCCTCGCGCATCACCTGGAAGTTGGTGGATGACGCCCGAGGGGGTCGCCCACCAGTAGTAGGTGATCTTGCGGATCGTGTCCGAGGCGTCGTGCCAGGCCTTGTGGACGAAGTGGGTGTCGGTCGAGACGGAGAACACCTCCGCCGAGCTTGCGCAGTTCGTCGTACTTGTCGGCCATGTCCCCAGCTCGGTGGGGCCACGAAGGTGAAGTCCGCGGGGTAGAAGAAACACGACCGACCACGTGCCCTGCAGATCCTTCCCGCTGACCTCGACGAACTCGCCGTTCTTGAAGGCCTGGGCGGTGAAGGGGAGGACCTGCGTGTTGATCAGAGCCATGATCTGTGACCTCTCGCTGGGGGGGTGTCTGAGCTGGATCTTTCGATATCTAACGTATATCAAACCGAGGTCTTCTTGTAAAGGCATCAATCGTTGGCGTGTAACTGCGGCATAGCTCGCGCCTATCGCCGCAGGTCGTCCACGGACCCGGGGCCTTCCGTCCTCGTCCCGTGACCAACGCCGTACCTGGGGACGCGCTGCTGGTCGGCCGGCGACCGGCCAGTAGTCTCGTCGCTGAGCCGGGCCGCATTCCCCGCCGTCGACCGCGCTACCGGGCAGGAGGTGAGGCAACTGCACACCTGGATGCCCCGGTGACGGTGGCGGCCGTGAGTCCGCTGGTCGCCGTACCGTTGCGCACCGCGCTGGCGCAGCATCCCTACCGGTACGACGACGAGCGGGCCCTGCCGCCACGATCGCACCGCTGGCTGGTGGTCGCCCTGCCAGTCGCGGGGCTGGCCGGCCGCCCGCTGGTGGACCGTCGGCGCGGGCGGCGCCGGATCGGTGACTGCGGGCTTCGCGGCGGCGCTGGTGGGCACGGCCTACTGCGCGATGCTGCCGCTCCTGGCGGCTCTGGCTGCCATCGACCTCGACGTGCACCGGCTGCCCGATCGGCTGACCGGAGCACTCACGGTCGGCTGCGCCGTCGCGGTGCTGACGGCCTCGGCCGCCGTGGGCGATAGCGCAGCCCTCGGGCGGTCAACCGTAGCCGGCGCCGGTCTAGGGGTCGGGTACCTGGTGTTACGCCTCCTGTCCCCGGGACGCGCCGGGATCGGTTTCGGGTGATGTCAGAAAGCTCGCGCCCGCCTCGGGCTGCTGCTGGGTGTGTCCTGGTCGGCCCGTGGTCACCGGCACGCTGCTGGCCTTCGTCGGGGGCGGCGCCTGGGCCTGCCTGCTCCTGGTGACTCGACGCGCCCGGGGCCTGGACCGGATCGCGTTCGGGCCGTTCATGATTCTCGGCACGCTCATCGCGATCGTCTGGAGGGCCGATGACGCTGCTGCTGTCCGGCGCGATCGCCATCGTCATCGGCGCCACCCTGCAACGGCTGTGCGGCGCCGGGGTCGGGATGGTGGTGGCGCCGACGCTGGCCCTGGTGTTGGGCCCTGCTGAAGGGGTGCTCGTCACCAACGGCGCTTCCATGGTCTCCGGCTTGATGATCATGCTGGCGGTCCGTCGCGACGTGGACTGGCGGCGGGCGGCGATCGTGTGCCTCGCCGCGATCCCGGGAGCGTTCGGGGGCGCCTTGCTGGTCGAGAGCTGTCTGCCGGGTGGCTCCAAGTGCTCATCGGGGTCACCGTGCTCTCGGCCTGGCGACCACCGTCGCCTTCCCCAGGTGCCCGAAGTCCGCGGCCGAGCCGCCTTGGTCGTCGCCGGGACGTTCGGCGGCTTCTTCAACACCACCGCCGGCGTCGCGGCCCCGGCCATGGTGATTCCAGCAGGATGGCCCGTTGGGAGCAGCGGTCCTTGCCGCGACCCCGCAGCCGATCTTCATGACCATGGGCGCGTTGTCGGTGACCACGAAGACGGCCCCTGGGTTCCGTCGGGCCGGCTGGTCCACCGCCGCTCTGGTTCGCCCCGGTCGTGGTCGGTTCCGTGCTCGCTGGAGTGCTCATCGGCGGCCGGCTCTCGCGACACGTCAGTAGTGCCGGAGCACGCCGGATGGCGCTGACGGTCGCGAGCATCGGGGCCACGCTCACTGTCGCTCGCGGCCTGGCCCTGCTGGTGGGTTAACCGCTTACGCCCTCGCCGGCTGCGCCGGACCCGGTCAGGATCTCGGCCGCCACCCGCGAGGCACGGTCTCGGGCAGCCAGTGCCCCGCGGCCACCTCCACGAACCGGTAGTCCGCCCGCACATAGTCGCCGCTGCGCGTCGCCGCCACCCGTCCCAGCGCGACGTCGTCGCGGCCCCACACGACGTGGTGGGCACCCTCACCAGGTGGGCGCGGGTTCCCGCCGCGCGTCGGCCACGACGGGCACCACCCCAGCAAACCCGGAGATGACCCGCCGCAGGTTCTTGCGCAGGCCGATGGTCGGCGGGGGCATCGCGCGGTACCAGTCGATCGGCCCCGCCAGCGATTCCGACCGGGCGAACCGGGCGGCGTACCGGTCGGCGTGCTCGTCGGGAAGTCCGGTACGCCGCAGCACCTCCCCGATCCGGGGGCGAGCAGGCGCTCCGGGAGCAGCGGCAGCTGAAACGCCGTCATGTACCAACTGCGCAGCATTTGGTCGCTGTGCGTCATCGCCCAGGCCAGGGCCGCAGGGTGCGGGGTGGACAGCACCGTCAGGGTGTCGAAGCGCTCCGGATGGCTGGCTGCGGCCATCCACGCCACCGCGGCCCCCCAGTCGTGGCCGACCAGGTGCGCCTTTTCCAGGCCGGCGGCCTCCAGCAGGCCCAGCACGTCGCGGACCAGTTCGCGCATCCGGTACGCCGCCCGCCCGCGGGGGTCGGCCTGGGCGGCGTACCCCCGCTGGTTGGGGCCAGGGTGCGCAGGCCCGCGCGATGCAGGACCGGGCTGACGGCGTCCCAGCAGGTGTTGTCCTGCGGGAAGCCGTGCAGCAGGATCACCGGCTCGCCGTCACCCGGCCCGCCATCGCGCACATCGAACACGAACCCGGCTCGCGTGAAGCTGTCCACGCGCCGAGGGTATCGGCTCGCCCCGCCCGTGTCCGGAGGAGGTCTCAGACCGACGCGGTGTAGGCCGCGCCCTGGAGTGCTCGGGGCGGTCGTCGTCGCGCTCCCCGGCTCCTGGGCGCCGAAGTGGCGGTCCTTGCCGCCACGCATCCCGTGACCGGCGCCGCCGGTGCGCACCTCGATGGTCTTCAAGTCGGAACTGACCTCCACCATCACCGGCGCACCCGCCTTGGTGCCCAGCACGTCGTAGGACCCATCCGGATCCCTGAGCACCTTGCCCACCGTCACCGCGGCGTCCTTGGCCTTCACCGCCGCGGTCACCTTGGCCGCCTCATCCCCGGTCACCGCCGTGTGCGCATGACGACCGGGACCGTGGGGGCCCGCGCATCCCGCGGCCGGGGCCGCCGGTGCGCACCTCGAGCGTCTTCAAGTCCGCACTGACCTCCACCATCACCGGCGCACCCGCCTTGGTGCCCAGCACGTCGTAGGACCCATCCGGATCCTTGAGCACCTTGCCCACCGTCACCGCGGCGTCCTTGGCCTTCACCGCCGCGGTCACCTTGGCCGCCTCATCCCCGGTCACCGCCGTGTGCGCGTGACGACCGAAGCCGCGGGGACCCTCCGTGGTGCCGGCGGCGCCGTCGGCGCCGGTGGCCTGCACGGTGGTCGGCAGGGTGGTCGGGAGCTGGGCGCTGTTGGCGTTGGCCAGACTGAACCCGGCGATCGCCAAAGATCCGCCGGCGACCACCGCGGCGGCGGCGGTGACGATCCGATTGTTCTGGGGCCTCTTCGTGGGCATCGCGTGTCCTTTTCGGGCTGGGGGTCGGTTCATGGGGATCGTCGGGATCCCCCGGCTGGTGCTGCTCCGGCGATCTGCGCCGTCCTCTGAAGATTCGGCGCCCAACCTGTGAGGGGACATAAGTGCCGCGTATGGCCCAGGACAGAGCCTGGATCATCGCGTACAACGGACCCATGGCTCGTACCAGCGCCGGCCTGCTGCCCTACCGGTTCGACGACGACGGCACCCTCCTGGTGTTCATCGCGCACATGGGTGGGCCGCTGTGGGCCCGCCGCGATGCGGGCGGCTGGTCACTGGCCAAGGGCGAGTACGACGCGGGCACCCAGCAGCCGAAGCAGGTGGCGGCGACCGAGTTCGCCGAGGAGATCGGGGTAGCCGCCCCATCGGGCCCGTGGCTGGAGCTCGGGGTGTTCTGGATGCCCAGCGGCAAGAGGGTCACCACGTACGCCGTGCACGCGCCGGCCACGCTCGCGTTCGTCGCCAGCAACACCTTCGAGATGGAGTGGCCCCGCGGGTCGGGGCGCCGGCAGCAGTTCCCCGAGATCGACGCGGCCCGCTGGTTCCCGATCGAGGTGGCGGCCACCAAGGTCGTCGCTGGTCAAGTGCCGATCCTGCACGCCCTGACCGAACGGTTGCGCGACGCGGACGGCGATACCCGCCTCAGCCCGACGTGCTGACCATCGCCGCCGCCAGCACCTGCACCCCGTCCTTGAGCCGCTCGTCCCCCGCCACGCGGTTCCAGCCCTCCCACCGGATCGGCGCCCGCACCGGGGCCATCCCCGCGGCCTGAACGTGCAACGTGATGCCGGAGATGACCACCCCGGTCGGGAGGTGTCGGACCGAGTCATGAGGGCCCGTGCCCCCCTGCGGGTCGGGCGTGGGCACCAGGGCCGTCAGGCTGGAGGGATCACTGATCGCCAGCAGTGACCACGGCAGGCGGAACAGCAACTGGGCCGGTCCCCCCTGGCTGCCTGGGGTGAAGTCCCAGGTCGCCATCGAGTCGCGTCCGCTGCCCGGATCCCAGCGACCCCGCCGCAACACCCCCACGTCGAGGAACTGGACCGGCGTCGCCCGCCGCGTCGTCGGCACGATCCGTGGCGCGCTCAGGGTCATCCGCTGCAACGTCCAACCGTCCGGTTGGGCGGCCGGCAGGGCCGAGCGCGGGAGACCGTCCATGAGCACCGGGTCCAGGTCCGCGCGGATCAGGCAGCGCGCCGTACCGGCTGCGACGTCCACGGTGACCGCGACGTCGAAGCACGCCTCCTGCGCCGCCACGCCCTCCGACGAGCTTGCTCCGGGCGTTCCAGGCGCACCCGGGAGTGCCAGCCCGGGACTCGGGATGACGTCGAAGCCCAGCACGACCGGCCCCGACGGGGTGGCCGCCAGGTCGATGTCCAGGTACACCCATGAGGCGTCGTGATCGAGGCCGATCACGTGGACCCCGTCCCGCGCCTCGTGGATCACCCGCCGGCCGACCCGTCGCGGATCCACGGCGAGCACCCCGAAGAACTGCTCGTTGGTGAGCGGGTCGTGCCACAGCGCCCGCCGCTCGGAGTGCACGGCCGCATGCCGAGGGGCGGTGTTCCAGGTGAACTTGAACCACTCGTCGGCCCAGGAGAACACCATCCCGCCGGCGAGCCCCTGCGTCTTGAGCATCGTCAGCATCGCCGCGTCCATGGCCATCGCTTCGGTTTCGGTGTGGTGGCCCTGGTCGCGTCCGTTGGTGCCGCGGTGCGCCGAACCGAGCGAGGACGGCACCCCGAACTCGCTGATCATGACCGGCATGCCGCCGTGATGACGCTGCAGGTCGGCCAGGTAGGCCCGGTAGGGGTCGACGACCCCGTCGATCGGGCGGGCGTAGGAGGGCTGCAGCGCCTGGAAGTCCGGGTAGTAGGGGTAGGCGTGGTAGGAGGCGAAGGTGCCGCCGGGCCAGGCCGCCGTCGGCTGGATGTGGTTGGCGTCGACCGAGACCATGTCCTCCATGTCCAGCGGCTCGTCGGGGTGTCGCAGCGGGTCAGCGGTCGGCCAGTTCGCGTGCGCGATGGGCACGGACACTCCTCGGGCCGCCTCGTAGCCGGCCAGTTCGTCCAGCCGGGCCGCGATCCACCGCTCGGTGGGCGTGGCCTTCGCCGCTGACCGGAAGTACTTCCCACGATGAGCCGGCGCGGCGGCATTCGCGGCGTCGGAGGCCAGCGTGGCCGTCGGATCCCACTCCACCCCGACGATCCAGGCGGCAGTCCAGCGGGACACATCGGCCGTCCAGGTACCGTGTGCTGCGCCCCGCCGGACGGGCCGGCGCAGGGTGCCGTGGACGGCGGCGCTGGCGTCCCGGACCTCGGCCACCATCGCGCGAGTGGGCTCGGCGGCGTACAGGTTCCCGGTCTCGATGTAGGACTCGTCGGGCAGGTATATGCCGTGGATGAGGTACAACGGCGCGCTCGGGTGCGCCAGGTTGTACGCCGCCAGCTCCTCGTAGAAGTGCGGGAAGTGGATGGTGTAGATCCTCAGGAACCGCACGCCCAGCTGCGCCATCAAGGAGAACCACCGGCGGTACGTCGCCCGGTCCACGGCCAGCTCGCCGGGGCTGTGTCCGGGGGTGGTGCTCCCGACGTTGACCCCGGCCCAGAAGGTGACGTCGCGCTCGCGGGTGTGCAGCGCCAGGGTCGTGCCCTTCGCGGTGGCCAGCGACTGGAGTCCGGCGACCCGCACCGGCGCTGGGGACCAGTCGCCGGTCAGGGCCACGGGGGTGAAGGCTGCCGTGGGTCCGCCGGGGGCGGCACCCTCACCCGGCCCTGCGGTGCATCCGGCCAGGCCCGTGGCCACCAGCCCGCCCGCCGCCCCGGCGAGCACGGTGCGCCGCGAGAGCGCCCACCCTTTCGACATAACATGAAAGGTACCAAGCCACAGGTCGAGGCCGACGTGGGCCTACGTTGGCCTGGGTGCACCACCGGTTCGCAGCAGTCCGGATCGTCGGTCAGCCGCTGCCCCACGCCGCGTCGAGTTCGGCCAGGGCGTCCTGCGCCAGGGAGGTGGCTTCGGACGACGTACGACTCCACCAGGTGCCCGAGGTCAGGCCCAGTCCCCGCGTGGCCACCTCGATCCGACGCTGGGCAGCCGCCAGACCGGAGGCGTCGCCGCGCTTGGCGGCGACCCGCGCCCTGGTCCGGCCCTGCGCCAGGTGGCGGTTCAACCGCACCGCGACCTGATCGGGGAGCCGAGGGTCCGGGCCCCGCCACTTCTGGCCGTCTCGATCGGCATCGGGGACCGACCGATCTGCCGGCCGAGGGAGCTTGAGGGCTTCCGCCGCGAAGTCCTCCGCAAACGTCAGGCCCGCGAAGATGTCAGCGTCCTCGGTCTGGCTTCGCCGACCGGCCCCATCCGGCGCAGTCATCCCCGTGCCGCCCAGATCGGGTCCTGCACCGCCCGCAGCGTGGCCACGGAGGCGTCGAACTTGGCTTGCTCCTCCGGTTCCAGGTCCAGCTCCCGGATCTCGCGAATCCCGCGGCGACCCACCGACACCGGCACGCCGATGTACACCCCTTCGTGGCCGAACTCCCCCTCCAGCAGTGCCGACACCGGCAGCGTCACCTTCTGGTTGGCCAGCACCGCGAGGGTGATGCGGGCCAGCGCCATTCCGATGCCGTAGCTGGTGGAGCCCTTGGCGTCGATGATGTCGTACGCCGCGTCGCGGGTTCGCACGAAGATGTCCTCGATGTCGGCGCGCATCTCCGGCCGGGCGGCCAGGCGCTTGGTCAGCGACCGCCCCGCGATCGAGGCCGAACTCCACACCGGGAGTTCGGAGTCGCCGTGCTCGCCGATGATCGTGGCGTGCACGTTGGTGGTGGCGACCTCGAAGTACTCCGCCAGATTGAACCGCAGGCGTGCGGTGTCGAGCATCGTGCCGCTGCCGATGACCTGGGCAGACGGCAGCCCGGAGAACCGCCACGTCGAATAGGTGAGTACGTCCACCGGGTTCGTGGCGACCAGGATGATGCCGTCGAAACCACTGGCCATCACCTTGCCGACGACGTCCTCGAAGATCCGCACGTTCACCTCGACCAGCTCCAGGCGGGTCTGGCCGGGCTTCTGAGCCGCTCCGGCGCAGATCACCACCATCGCGGCATCGGAGCAGTCGGCGTACTCGCCCAGATTGATGCTCATCGGCGAGGACGCCCAGGCGATGCCGTGGTTGAGGTCCATGATCTCCCCGCGCAGCCGGTTCTCATCCAGGTCGATGAGCACGAGCTCATCGCAGATGCCCTGGTTGACGACGGCGTAGGCGTAGGCCATCCCGACGGCACCAGTGCCGATCAACACGACCTTATTCGCCACGAACTTCATCGAGGGACTCCTTCTTCGCGGGAGGCGCCGCGTCCGACTGCGGTGGACAATGTGATGAGGTTCACTGACGAGATGCCGCTCTTCAGTCGACCAGATGAGACCTCACTGTCGACATCTTCCCAGTTCACGGGAGCGACCGCTGCAAGCCCTGCCATGCTCACTGAGTCCGGACGACGGGACGCGGGTCGTCCTCGGATCGGTCGGCGCCTACGACATGGCGTGCGCTCGGGGATGCATCAGGCGTCTGCCAGATATCTGGTGCTTATCGGGGGCGCCTCGAGCCGGTTCCTGAGGAATGTGGGCTGAACGAGAAGAGGATGGCTTCAATTGAGTGCTGACGTTCGGGGTGCACTTCTGTTCGATGGCGACTGTGCCTTTTGTGCAGCGTCGATCCAATGGGTCCGCAGGCGTCTCGCGCCGGCCGTCCCCGCGTGGCCGTTCCAGGAGGTGAATCCGGCTGGACTAGGCGTTTCTCGGGAGCGCTTGACCCGTGAGGTCGTCATGGTCCTGATCGACGGGAGTCAGCTGGGCGGCGCGGATGCCTTTCTCGCGTGGGCGGCGTCCGGAAAGGGTGTCGTGAGTCGTGGCGCCGGGTTGCTGTGCGCAGAGCCTACGCTGCGAGTGGCCCGCCTGATATACTGTTGGGTCGCGAAGAACCGCGCGCATTGGCGCTTCCCCCCTCGCCCGCGTGGGGTCGCCCGTCACTAACTCAACGCCTTTCATTGCATTGTCTTCGGTGTACGCCACAGCTCTCGCTGCGCGAGCTGGCATCGCGTACAGCGAGGGCAAGTGCGTCGCCATCAACCAATTCAGCTACATCGCGCACTACTCTGAGGGCTACTGTCGCTAGTCATTTTCGGTGAAAGGCCGAGGCCATGTCGCTCATCGTCGCGCTGCTCTTGGCAAGCGCATTTCTAACAGTCACCTTGCGCAACCAACATACTGGCTGGCGATTTCTGGCTCTTCACCGATGAGTGTGGGGTGAGCACGGCGCGCCGAGCGGCTGGTTGAGGCTGGGGAGGGGGTCGAGGTCCCCGAGGATCAGAGGACTTCTACCTCTTCTGAAATCGAGGACCTCGACGATGAGTGAGCCTACGTCGTGCTGCCGTGTCCGCGGTGGCTACTGCGAGCGTTGCGACGTGCTGGTCGGGTTGGAGAGGACTGCACGTGATCGGGGTCGACCGCGACGACGGGGGCTGGCTCGTTGTCGAGGTTGAGTCCGAGCCGACGCCGATGGGCTGCCCGGCCTGCGGGGTTGTCGCGCACAGTCATGGGCGTGTGCTCGTGCGGCTTGTCGACGCTCCGGCGATGGGCCGCCCGGTGCGGATCTTCTGGCGTAAGCGGCGGTGGGTGTGCCCCGACCCTGGCTGCCCGGTCGGGACGTTCGTGGAGCAGGACGACCGCATCGCCGCGCCGCGGTCGTCGTTGACGACGCGGGCGTGCCGGTGGGCGATCGAGCAGATACGCCGCGAGCACGCCTCGGTGAACGGGATCCGCCGCCAACTCGGCACCGGGTGGCGCACGGTGTGGGACTCGATCCGGCCGCTGCTGCAGGCGATGGACGCTGACCCGGCCCGCTTCGAGGGCGTGACCATCCTGGGGTCGATGAGCACGTGTGGCACCACGTGTCGACCAAGCCGTTCGAGGCCGGTGGGCGCGGGCCGAAGGAGCTGACCGGGATGGTCGACCTGACCCGAGATGCGCACGGCCGCACCAGGGCTCGCCTGCTGGACCTGGTCCCCGGACGCTCCGGACAGGCCTACAAGACCTGGCTCACCGAGCGCGGCGACGCCTTCCGGGCCGGGGTGCAAATCGCCACCCTGGACCCGTTCCGCGGGTACAAGAACGCCATCGATGACCAGCTCGAGGACGCCCGCGCTGTCCTGGACGCCTTCCACGTCGTCAAACTCGCCACCGGTGTCGTCGACGAGGTCCGCCGACGGGTCCAGCAGGACATCCACGGCCACCGCGGCCGCCGTGACGACCCGCTGTACCGGATCCGGAACATCCTGCGCGCCGGCGAAGAACACCTCACCGACCGGCAACGAGCGCGGCTGGACACGGCGTGGACCGCCGACGAGCGGCACGTCGAAGTCGAGCTCGCCTGGCGCTGCGCCCAGCAGGTCCGCTCCGCCTACCACCAGGACAGCCCCGCCGCCGGACGCAAGATCGCTGAGAAGATCCTGCAGTCCTTCACCTCGTGCCCGATCCCCGAGGTCGCCCGCCTGGGCCGCACCCTGAAGCAGTGGCGCACCGAGTACCTCGGCTACTTCGACACCAACGGCGCGAGCAACGGTGGCACTGAGGCAGTGAACGGGCTCATCGAACTCCACCGACGCGTCGCCCGCGGATTCCGCAACAGAGACAACTACCGCCTCCGAATGCTCCTCATCGGCGGCGGACTCGACCCCTCACCCCACACTCATCGGTGAAGAGCCCGATTTCTTGACTACCAATGGCGTGACATCATGGTGGGCGCTGCGATCGTTGGCGTCTCGTCGGGCCTCATCGGCCTGATCGGTCGTGACTGGATCGGAGGCGCTACCTACGGTTTGTGCTTGGCCGCCCTGTACCTGTGCATGCCTTGGGTGGTCGCTCGGCGATCGGCCCCCGGTCGCAGGTAGACCCTCCATATTTGTGGCCTCTGTGGCGAACCTTACGTCTCCACAGAGGCTACAAGGCTGCACAACGGGCGCTGTCCGAGTTGCGGTTGCGCTGGGTGAGTGGCGCGCTGGTGGCGGCGTGATTAGCCTGCGAGGGTGGCGTCGTGTGGGTAACGCCGCGCTGCCTGTAAGCCTCATCCTGGCCACCCGCCGCGCTCAGCACTCCGTCACGTTGACGGCCAAGCCGCCACGGGCGGTCTCCTTGTACTTGGACGACATGTCACGGCCGGTGTCCCGCATCGTCTTGATCACCTTGTCCAGGAGACGATGTGCGTGCCGTCACCGCGCAGCGCCGTGTGCGCCGCCGTGATCGCTTTGACCGCCGCGACGGCGTTCCGTTCGATGCAGGGGATCTGGACCAGACCACCGACCGGGTCACAGGTCAACCCGAGATTGTGTTCCATGGCGATTTCGGCGGCGTTCTCCACCTGCGCCGGGGTGCCGCCCATGACGGCCGCCATCCCCCGGCGGCCATTGCGCACGCCGACCCCACCTCACCCTGGCAGCCCACCTCGGCGCCGCTGATCGAGGCGGTCTCCTTGATGATCACCCCAGCGCCGCCGCCGTCAGCAGGAAGCGGACCACCCCGTCGTCGTCGGCCCCGGGCATCCAGTCGACGTAATAATGCAACACCGCGGGAATCACCCCCGCCGCGCCGTTGGTGGGGGCGGTCACGACCCGGCCGCCGGCGGCGTTCTCTTCGTTGACCGCCAGCGCGTAGAGGGTGATCCAGTCGAGTCCGCGCAGCGGATCGGTGCTGTCCCGCTCCTGCCGCAGCCTGATCGACAACTCTGGCGCGCGCCGCCGTACCCGCAACCCACCCGGAAGGACCCCCTCGGTGGCGATACCGGCTGCCACACACTCGCGCATCACCCGCCACAGGCCGATCAGCCCCGATCGGACCTCCGCCTCGGTCCGCCAGGACAGCTCGTTCTCCAGCATGATCCGCGCCATCGACTTTCCCTCGGTCGCGCAGATCGCCAACAGCTCGTCACCGGTGCGGAACGGGTGGGCCACCGGCGTGGGATCGGGCACCAATCGAGCTGGCCCGCCGCCCTCGGCGGACAGCACGAAGCCCCCGCCGATGGAGTAGTAGGTGCGGTGCGCAAGCTGGGTGTCCTGCGCGTACGCCGCGAAGGTCATCCCGTTCGGATGCGCCGGCAAGGTCGCCCGGCGGTGCATGACCAGGTCGCGATCCAGGTCGAAAGGCACCGATCGCCGACCCAGCAACGGCACGGCGCGTTCGGCCCGCATGTGGTTCGCCTCGCCCCGGGCGGCCACCGGGTCACAACGCTGCGGGTCGTGACCGGCTAAACCCAGCAGTACGGCGTTCGGGCTGCCGTGTCCGTGGCCGGTGGCACCGAGCGAGCCGTACAGCTCGACGTGCACCCGGGTGACCTGATCCAGCAGACCCTCGGCGTCCAACGACCGGGCGAAGCGCAACGCCGCCAACATGGGTCCCACCGTGTGCGAACTGGAGGGGCCGATCCCAACCGTGAATAGGTCGAAGGCACTCAGCGTCATGTCGCCTCCCGCTGGTGATCTACGCCACAGTGATCATCGCACAGCGGCGCCAGCGGACACCTGACCTCGCAGAATCCTCCGATGAACCATGTCCCGCCACCCGGGCCGGGGTGGCGGGTGTGGAAGGTTGCCCTCGGCGGGCGGCGCGGTGGCCCGCGGCCTACAGTGAGCCCACCTCGCCACCGCCCACCCCATCCCCTCGCCACCACGACCGATGGATCCTGCGATGCCTCTGCCCTCCCCCCGCGGTCCCGTCAGCGCGGCCCTGCTGGGGCTGTTGGCCGGACCCCCCACCGGTACGCCGTCCGGCGGCTGCGACCGGAGCCTCGCCCTTGCTGAACTGATCGAGGGTGCCCTGGCGCACTGCGCCGACCTGCTGACCGACGACGACCTGCAGGCGACCCTCTACTGCCGGTACGCCCTGCATCTGCACGGGTTGCCCGGCGTGGATGATCGCTGGGAATGGCACCCGGCGTTGGCCAGCGCCACAGCGAGCCTGGAAACGGCGTTCGAGGACGCCCTCAGGGCCGCGGCCGACGCGATCATCCAGGACGCGCAGGCCTCCCGGACTGAGCGGGCCGAACTGGTCACGCGCCCGGGCGGGTCACCGTCCGGCCAGGTCGGTGACGTGCTGGGCTGCCTGACCTCGATGGCTCGTCTGGACCTGGGGCCCTCGTTGTCCCACTATCTGGCTCGGCGGGCCAGCCGGGACCAGTTCGTCGACTTCGTCCGGGTGCGCTCCGTGTACCAACTCAAGGAAGCCGACCCGCACACCTGGGCGATCCCCCGGCTGCGCGGGCGGGCCAAGTCGGCACTGGTGGAGATTCAGGGCGACGAGTACGGCAACGGCATCCCCGCCCGGATGCACTCGACCCTGTTCGCGCAGACCATGCGCTCGGTGGGGCTGGACGACACCCTCGGCAGCCAGGTGGACGACGTACCGGCGGTGGTGCTGGCGGCCGACAACGCGGCGGTGATGTTCGGGCTGCACCGGCGGCTGCGGGGAGCCGTGGTGGGCCATCTGGCGGCCCTGGAGATGACGTCGGCGCTGCCCATGCAGCGATACGCCCGGGCTGCCACCCGGCTGGGACTGGGTACGGCGGGCAGCGCGTACTTCGACGAACACGTCGAAGCGGACGCCGTCCATGAGCAGGTGGCTCTGCACGATCTGGTCGCGCCGTTGATCGCCGCCGAACCCGATCTCGTGTCGGACGTGCTGTTCGGCGCGGCCACCTGCCTGGTGCTCGATGCCGCCGTCGCCGCCCACCTGCTCAGCGGGTGGGAATGGACCCGCACCCCGGTCACGGCGGGGAGTGTCCGGTGAGCACCCCCGACCTGTCCGCCTCACCCAGTTCGCTTCGGGCGACCATCACCCCTTGCCCGGACGGGCCACTCCTGGTGCGGGGGCCGGTGGACATCGTGGATGTCGACGGCCGGCCAGTGCCGGGGCAACGTCCGACGATGGCCTTGTGCCGGTGTGGCGCGTCGGCCCGCAAACCGTTCTGCGACGGCAGTCACGCGGCGATCGGTTTCCAAGCGCCGTAGCGTCCCGGTCCCGCCGTTCTGTGCGACTGGCGGCTCGACATCGAGCCGTCAGTCGCACTCAAGACACGTCAGCGCCCAGCTGGTCGGCAGCGATCCGGGTCGAGAGCCGGCGCAGCAAGGGACCGGCCTCACGCATGCACACGTCGGGGTCCGGCTCCAGATCGGTGAGCCGGTACACCTGGCCAGTCCGGCGCCCTGCGCCTCCTGATCGGTCAACAGGGCCCGCCCGCAGACCGCCACCACCGGTACGCCGGCCGCGCGCGCCGCGCGCGCCACCCCCGCCGGCGTCTTGCCCAGCAGCGTCTGCAGGTCCAACGATCCCTCACCCGTGATCACCAGGCGCGCACCATCGACCGCCTCGGCGAACCGCGACAGCTCCAACACCAACTCGATCCCGGGCCGCATGGTGGCGCCCAGGACTTCCAGGGCCGCCCAGCCGACCCCACCCGCCGCCCGGCGCCCGCGGCTCCTGCCATCGGCCGGCCCGTCTGGGCGCTGACCAGGTCCGCCACCCGCGCCAGGGCACCGTCCAACAGCCTCACATCCTCGGGTGCGGCGCCTTTCTGGGGCCCGAAGATCGCCGCCGCGCCGCGTTCGCCCAGCAGCGGGTTGTCCACGTCGCAGGCCACCGTAAAGGTGGTCTGCTCAATCGCCGGGTGCGCCCGGACAGGTCGACGCTCCAGCTGAGCCAGCGCGCCGCCACCATCGGGCAGGTCCACAGCCCCGGGCCCAGGAAGCGAGCACCGAGCGCGACGAGCATTCCGGCGCCGGCGTCGGTGCTCGCGCTCCCGCCGATCCCCAGGACCACTGCCGGTACCCGGCGTCGAGGGCGGCCGCGATCACCTCGCCCACGCCGCGGCTGGAGCCCCCAGGGCGTTCAACCGGCCCTCCGGCAGCCGGATCAGTCCGCACGCGTCGGCCATCTCGACCAGGGCCAGGCCGGTGACCGGATCGCCCGAGGCCGCGTACGCCGTGTCGACCGGTACGCCGGTGGGCCCGGCACAGCGGACCGGAACCCGGTCGAACCCCGCGGCCAGCGCCGCCTCCAGGGTGCCGTCACCGCCGTCGGCGACGATGATGCTGCGCACCTGCACCGACGGTGCGCTCTCACCCAGCCCGGCGGCGATGTGTTCGATCACCTCACGGGCGGTCAGGGAGCCCTTGAACTTGTCACAGGCAATCAACACATGTCCTGACGTGGTCATCGGGGCTCCTTTAGTGCGTATCGAAGTACTGCTGAATCTGACCGGTCTGGCTGGTCCGGGTCAGGGCCAGCGCCAGGAGGACCCGCGCCTGGTACGGCGAGAGGTCACCGGCGGCGACCCAGTCGTGGGCGTCGTCATCCACCGCACCATTGCGGGACACCGGCCCGGCGGCAACCCGGCTGGCTCCAGACCACCACGACCCCCGCCCAGGCGCCCGGTCCAGCGCCGCCGCCACCGCCGCCGGAACGTTGCCGCTGCCGGACCGAGTGGACGATCCCACGGGCCCGCCGGCCACCAGGGCCGCCACCACCTCGGTCAGCAGGTCCGCCCGGCTGACCAGCAGCTCCACCAGCGGCAGCGATTCCGGGAAGTCCTCGATCGCGAACATACCGCGGGACCGGACCGGCCGGGCGTACCAGAGCACCTGGCCGGCGACCACCTCCGCGAGCGCGGTGTGCCGTCCGCTGAAGGCCGCCGTCCGGACGGTGTCGACCTTGCCGGAGCCCGCGCGCGGTGTAGACGTCTTGGCCGACCACGACGAGGG
>JADJTI010000003.1 GCA_016711265.1 Austwickia sp.
GCGCCGGCAGCAGGCCGCTGATGAGGAACAGCACCAGGACGGCCGCGATCAGCACAGCCACCGACGAAGCAGCGCCGTGCCGCCCAGCCGCGGCGGGCTCGGGTGCCGGCCCGGTGCCGAATGGGGTCTGGATCGTGAGCTCCTTCTACGGTCGCACGGGCGCGGCGGTGGGCCGCCCGGTTGACCGTCCAGGACACGGTACGACGTGGACGCGCCGGGGAGCGCGGGTGAAACCGGCCTGGCTACGGTGGCCACCGTGAACCACACGCCCGCTGAGCGCTCCCTGCATGACCGCATCGTGTGGATCGATTGCGAGATGACCGGCTCAGCCTCACCGACGACGCCCTCATCGAGGTCGCGCCCTGGTCACCGACTACGAGCTGAACCAACTCGGTGACGGCGTCGATGGTGATCCGCCCCGATGACGCCGCACTGGCCCAGATGAACGACTTCGTCCGGCAGATGCACACCACCAGCGGCCTGCTCCGTGAACTTTCCGACGGACTCAGCGCTCGCCGAAGCGCAGGAGGCCGTCCTGACGTACGATGCGGACCCACGTCCCCGAACCCGGCAAGGCGGCCCTGGGCGGCAACACCGTGGGGACCGACCGCGGCTTCCCTGGCGGGACATGCCCGAGCTGGAGGCGCACCTGCACTATCGGGTGATCGATGTCGTCCATCAAGGAACTGGCGCGACGGTGGTACCCGCGGGTGCACTTCAACGCCCCGGCCAAGGCGGGCGGCCATCGTCCTGGCGGACATCCGGGGAGAGCATCGCCGAACTGCGCTACTACCGCCAGACCGTGTTCGTCGCCCAGCCCGGCCCGACCACCGAGTCCGCCAAGGCGACCGCGGCCCGGTTGCTCGCGGAGCAGGCGCCGCCCGAGGCGACCGCCTGACTACCCGGCGAAAGCGTGCGCGGGGTGCCCTCCGGGCAGGGTACGATGGGCGGCGCCGACTCCTCCGGAGCCTCGATTCGAGCTCAAACTCGACGCGGGACTCCCGGGCGGAAGCGGCCTTGGTGGGTGTAGCTCAGCAGGTAGAGCACTGGTTGTGGTCAGGTGGTCGCGGGTTCAAGTCCCGTCATCCACCCCAAACGGTTCACAGTGCGCCACCTGGTGTGGGTTACCCGGACCTGGGGCGGCCTGCAGGGCGCTCCCGGTCCGGGTAACCCGCACCAGGTGACTGGCATCGCCCGTGGTCCCGAGGCAGCCCCGGCAACAGGGCGACGGTCGTCTCCGGTTTCGCGACGCGGCTGCTGCGAGACTGGACCCATGGCGTCCATCGAGCCCGCACCTGTCTCGACCCGATCGCGAAGCCGCCGCGCCGTCGGCAGCCCGCCCACCTGGGTGATCCGTGCCGTCCTGGCCCTGGTGAGCGTCCTCGCGCTCGGCGTCGGGCTATCCGCCACGGCCCAGGGGCACGCTCAACTGCTGCGCTCCACCCCGGCTGACGGCAGCGTGGTCGAATCCGCGCCGACCTCGGTGGTGCTGGAGTTCAACGAAGACATCAACCCGGCCTTCGCCCAGGTGATCGTGCGTAACCATGCGGGCGCGACGGTCCCAACCGACGCTCCCCGCGTGGAGGGCCCCAAGGTGATCACCGCCCTGCCCGCCCCTGAGCCCCGGCTCCGTCGTCGTGTTGTACCGGGTGACCAGCAAGGACGCCCACCCGATCAGCGGCAAGGTGACGTTCACGATTGACGGCGCGCCGGGGTTTGCGCACCTCGGCTCCCAGCGGCTCGGACTCGACCCCGGGGCGGGAGCAGCGACCAGCAGGCCGCCAGCGGGCTGCCGGGTGAAAGCAGCATGGCTGGGCCTGCGGGACCACCGGCCCCCTGGCTGTACATGGTCACCGGCGTGGCGGCAGCGGCCTTGATGACCCTGGGGGCCATCGTGCTGCGTCGCGAACGGTTGGCGCAGCGGCGACCGGTCGGCGTACCCGTGCCCTCAGGTGTCGCCCGAACCCGGCACATAGACCTCTGACCAGCAGATTTTCCAATCACCGGGCTGGGCGGTATGGTCGGTTCTCGTTGCGCGCCATTAGCTCAATTGGCAGAGCCAAGTGACTCTTAATCACTGGGTTCGGGGTTCGAGTCCCTGATGGCGCACGAACAGCCCCAGGTCTTCGACCTGGGGCTTCGTCGTTGGCGGGCTCGTCAAACCAGGGGGCAGCACTGGACACGCAGGCGAGGTGTAGAGCCCGGATTCCTCCGGCTGCGGTCCCCGGGAGTCGACGGCGTGCAGGTCCCGCTCGCGCGGACCGTCGCCCAGTGCAACCGTTTGCCCAGGCTCGCGGTGGCGGGGATCAGCAGGCCGTTGCCGGTTTGACGCTCCCCGGTCTCGCCGTCCTGGCTCAACAGCACCCGGTCGTGCAGCTTCCGGATGGGCAGGTCGGCGTCGCTGCTGGCTCCGGCGTTCCGGTTTCGGTCAGCCACGGGTACGGCGGTAAATGGCCAGCCCGATCAGTGCGACCACCACCGCCGCCGCAATCGCCACGCGTTCGGTGCGCAGCTGCCCGTCGGGGGTGTAGGTGGCCTCGCGGAGGGTGTCCACCGCCTGGTCCTTCGAACGCTGCACGATGGTGGCCGGCTTGGTCCGGTACACCAGCTGGTCGATGGTCGAGGCGAGCTGGGTCCGGGTCTGCTCGATCTCCTCCTCGATCTGGCGAACAGAGCGGTTCTCGGGCTGACCCATGTCGATCCTTTCGCTGCCATCGCGTCCCTGGTACGCCGGACCGATACTCACCTGCCCGCGCACGTCATGGGCCCCTCCGGGCCGCATGTGGCTCTTCAGCGACGATAACGTACCAGCCAGGACCGCGCCCCCAGGACCGCGGTAACCAGCAGACCAGGAGGTTCGATGTCTCGACTCGACACCGGCGACCAGGCTCCGGCCTTCACCCTGCCCGATGCGGCAAGCCAGCCCGTCCAGCTGGCCGACTACGCCGGCCGGTCGGTGATCGTGTTCTTTTACCCGGCGGCGATGACTCCCGGGTGCACCACGCAGGCCCAAGACTTCCGGGACGCCCTGGCTGCGCTGCAGAGCGCCGGGTACGCGGTGCTCGGCATCAGCCCCGACCCGCTGGCCAAGCTCACCCGGTTCATCGAGCAGGAGCAGCTCAGCTACCCGCTGCTGTCCGACCCCGACAAGCAGGTGCTGGCCGCGTACGGCGCCTACGGCGAGAAGACGATGTACGGCAAGAAGACCGTCGGCGTCATCCGGAGCACCGTCGTCATCGGCGGGGACGGCGTCGTCCGGCTGGCCAAGTACAACGTGCGCGCCAAGGGCCACGTAGCGTCGCTGGCGAAGGCGCTGGGCGTCGACCTGGGCTGACGCGCGGCAGCCTGGGAAAGGCTGCGACCAGCTCAGTTCCCGCTGGAGGGCCGTGCCGGGTACGCTCACAGCGCGCGGAAGTGGTGGAATTGGCAGACACGCAGGATTTAGGTTCCTGTGCCTTCGGGTGTGTGGGTTCGAGTCCCATCTTCCGCACAACGTTGCACGACGGCACGCCGGGGCTCAGGCCAGCGCGATCACCCGGTGCAGCTCGCGGCGGGTCCAGGGCAGGAAGCCGGTGATGGCGTCGACGACGGCGCGTCGTTGACCGTTGTCATCCATCAGCGATGCGGTCGCGTACACGCTGTACCGCCCGTAGGTCAGGGACCACTCGGGCGGCTCGTCCTCGGGCCAGCCGATCATTCGCAGCTGGTCGGCGACCTTGTCCATGGCACACAGCAACGCCAGTTCCGCCGTCATACCTTGGCCCATTCGGAACCTCCCCGCCAGCGTCCACGCACGTCACTGCCGCTATGATGCCGCGCCCGCCGTCCGCTTCGCCGAAGGCGCGCCCGGAGTCCCATCGGCGGCCGACCGCCATACCTGATGCCACGGCTGCCGCGGCAGCACGCCTACCCGGCGCCGTCGCTCAGCAGCTCCACGATGTCCGCGCCCAGGGCCCGGAACGCGATCCCGCGGTGGGACCTGGCGTTCTTCTCGGCCGGGCAGAGTTCGGCGGCCGTGCGGGTGTCCCCGGCGACGACCAGGATGGGGTCGTAGCCGAATCCGTGCTCGCCCCGCGGACCGGTCGCCAGGCTCCCCTCGAACCGACCGGTCCGGACCCGGGTGCGTCCGTCAGGCAGCGCCAACGCCGCCGCGCACACGAACGCCGCCCCGCGGTGCGCCTCGGGTACGTCGGCCAGCTGGCTCAGCAGCAACCTCAAGTTCGCCTCGTCATCACCGTGGCGGCCCGCCCACCGGGCACTGAACACCCCCGGGGAGCCGCCGAGCACGTCCACGGCCAGGCCGGAGTCGTCGGCCAGCGCGGGCAACCCGGTGGCCTGGGCCACGAAACGCGCCTTGAGCAGGGCGTTCTCCTCGAACGTCACGCCGGTCTCGACGACGTCGGGAACATCCCCGAAGGTACCCACCCCGACGATCTCGCAGTCAAGCTCCGCCATCACCTCGGCCAGAATGGCGGCGAGCTCGACCACCTTGTGCTCGTTTCGGGTGGCCAGCACCACCCGGCGCCCGGGCGCTGCGCCGGCATCCCGGCTGCCACCTGGTCCCATCAGCCACGCTCACGGGCGGGCGCGGCCAGCGCGGCCTGCTGGAGCCGGGTGAGCTCGGCGCAGCCCACGGTCGCCAGGTCCAGTAGCCCATCGAGCAGCGCGCGATCGAAGGGCGCTCCCTCGGCGGTGCCCTGCACCTCGACGAACGCACCCTCCCCGGTCATGACGACGTTCATGTCGGTGTGCGCGTCGACATCCTCGACGTAGTCGAGGTCGAGCACCGGCCGGCCGCCGACGATGCCGACGCTCACCGCCGCCACCGAACCGATCAAGGGCGAACGGGTCGCGCGGATCGCACCGGCCGCCGTACCCGTGGCGATAGCATCAGCCAGCGCCACGAAGGCCCCGGTGATCGCCGCCGTACGGGTGCCGCCGTCGGCCTGCAGCACGTCGCAGTCGAGCAGCACCGTGTTCTCCCCCAGCGCCGCGGTGTCCACGACGGCCCGCAGGCTCCGGCCGATGAGCCGGGAGATCTCGTGGGTCCGCCCGCCGATGCGCCCCTTGACCGACTCCCGGTCCCCCCGGGTGTTGGTCGCCCGCGGCAGCATCGCGTATTCCGCACTCACCCATCCTTTGCCGCGGCCCTTGAGCCAGCGCGGGACTCCTTCAGTGAACGACGCCGCGCACAACACCCTGGTCCGCCCGAACTCCACCAGCACCGACCCCTCGGCGTGATCCAACCAGTTGCGGGTGATCCGGACGTCGCGGAGGGCATCGACGGCGCGGCCGTCGTGACGAGGGGGTGAAGTCATGGCCACCAACGTACCGGCAGCCCCCGACAGGCCCACGCCGCCCCGCAGGCGTCCTCCCTCGTCCCTCAGCTCCATCCCGAGGGCACCAGCGCTAGGGCAACGGGTACGTCATCCCGACCCGGCAGAGCTCCACTTCGCCGGGCCAGACCGTGGCGGCCTGAGCCCGGCACACCTGCGGGTCGTTCCAGGACGGCATGTGGGTCAGCATCAGCCGGCGCACCCCGCCGGCGTTGACGGCGGCCTGGGCTGCCCGCGATCCGCTGAGGTGGATGTCCCGGATGTCATCGCGGCCATCCACAAAGGCGCAATCGGCCAGCATCAGGTCGGCTCCCGTACACAATGGTGACAAGTTGTCACAAATATCGGTGTCTCCGGTGTAGGCGAGCACCGCACTGTCGGCCTCCACCCGCAGGCCATAGGCCTCGACAGGGTGGTTCACCCGGTACGGCGTGATCGTGAACGGCCCCACCTGGAAGGGCGTCGCGTCCGACAGGTCGGTGAACGCGAACCAGTCGTCCATCGGTTCCGGAGCGTTGACGCCGTACGCCCGCGCCAGGCGCTGGGCGGCCCCCGGGGGCGCATGCACCGGCAATCGGCCCGCCCGCCTCGGAGGAGGGGTGTAGCTGTACAGGACGTGCAACCCGCACAGATCCAGGCAATGGTCCGGGTGCAGGTGGGACAGGATGACGGCATCCAGGATGCGCGGATCCAGGTGGCACTGCAGCGGTCCGAGGGCGCCGTTGCCGAGGTCCAGCGCGACCGACCAGGTCCGGCCGGCAACCTCGGTCTGGACCAGGTAGCAGGACGCCGACGACGCCGGCCCGGGGAAGCTCCCCGAACATCCGACCGCGGTGACTCTCACGCGCTCCTCCCGGGGATCAGCGGCAGCGAGCCGGTGGCACTGGCAGCAGCCTCGTCCAGGTCCACCCGGTCCACCTCGGGACCCAGGAAGCGACGGGCCAAGCGACGGAACTCCTGGGGGTCCCCGGTCGTCCGGAAGCGATGCACCGGATCTCCACCCGTGCCGTCGGCCAGGGCATCGAGGTCGGCGAGCACCCGGTAGAGATCCTTGGCCGTCTCCTCAGCGGAGGAGACCAGAGTCACCAGATCGCCCATCACGTAGGAGATCACGCCCGTGAGCAGCGGGTAGTGGGTACACCCGAGGATCAGGGTGTCGACTCCGACGTCGATCAGCGGCGTCAGGTACTCCCGGGCGACGGCGATGAGCTCGGGCCCACCGGTCACGCCGGCCTCCACGAACTCCACGAAGCGGGGACACGGCTGGCTGGTCACGGCGATATGCGGGGCCGCGGCGAAGGCGTCGAGGTAGGCGCGGGACTGGTGGGTCCCCATCGTGGAGATCACACCCACCCGGTTCACCGCGGTGGCCGCCGCGGCCCGCCGTACAGCCGGGCGGATCACCTCGACGACCGGCACGTCGTACCGCTCGCGTGCATCATGCAGGACCGCCGCGCTGGCGGTGTTGCAGGCGATGACGAGGGCCTTGACGCCCGAGTCGACCAGCCGGTCCAGGCACTCCAGGGCGAAGCGGCGGGTCTGCGCGATCGGACGTGGACCGTACGGCGCCCGCGCCGTGTCGCCGAAGTATGTGACGGACTCATGGGGCAACTGGTCGAGAA
Source organism: Austwickia sp. (assembly GCA_016711265.1). Lineage (GTDB taxonomy): Bacteria > Actinomycetota > Actinomycetes > Actinomycetales > Dermatophilaceae > JADJTI01. Next base: position 6,959 of record JADJTI010000003.1, read on the forward strand.
CCGCCCGGGCAACCGTCAACCCGCCGTACCCGGAGTCGAAGATGCCGATCGGTGCCAAGCCCACAGGGTGAATATAGGTGGGCGCTCGCCCGCCTCGAAGAGGCACCACTGTGAGACCGCATACGCTACCGGCGGGTAATATGTCCGATCCTGGCCAGCCTCGGCGATCAGCCTCCGCGATCAGCCCTCCGCCATCCGACGCAGGAAGGTCCGGGTCCGCTCCTGAGTGGGGTTGAGCAGCACCTCGCGGGGCGGTCCGCTCTCGACGACCACACCGCCGTCCATGAAGACCACCCGATCCGCGACGTCCCGGGCAAAGGTCATCTCGTGGGTCACCACGATCATGGTCATCCCGTCGTCGGCCAGTTCGCGCATCACCGCCAGGACGTCCCCGACCAGCTCCGGGTCCAGGGCCGAGGTGGGCTCGTCGAAGAGCATCAGCTTGGGCTGCATCGCCAGGGCCCGGGCGATGGCCACCCGCTGCTGCTGCCCCCCGGAGAGCTGACCCGGATAGGCGTCGCCGCGGTCGGCCAGGCCCACCCGGTCCAGCAGCCCCTGGGCGCGGGCCCGGACCTGCTCGCGCGGTTCCCGCTTGACCAGGACCGGGGCCTCCATGATGTTCTCTAGCGCGGTGCGGTGCGGGAACAAGTTGAATCGCTGGAAGACCATGCCGATGTCCCGTCGCTGAGCGGCGAGCTGCTTGTCGGTCAGCTCGTGCAGCCGCCCGTCCCGCTCGGCGTAGCCCATCAGCACGTCGTCGACCCAGATCCGGCCACCGTCGATGCGTTCCAGGAGGTTGATACAGCGCAGGAACGTCGTCTTGCCCGACCCGGAGGGGCCCAGCAGGCAGACCACCTCGCCGCGGTGGACGTCCAGGTCGATGCCCTTGAGCACCTCCTGGTGGTGGAACGCCTTATGCACGTTGACGGCGCGCACCAGCGGGGCGGTCCCGGTCATCAGGCGCCACCCATCCCGCCGGCCCGGGCGTACCGCCGGTTACGTTGGGCACCGACCCGCTCGGCGCCGAAGCCACGCCCGAAGTAGCGCTCGACGTACACCTGGATCACCATCAGCACCGAGCACACGATCAGGTACCAGACGGTCGCGGCGACCAGACCACCCATCACCTTGAACATCCGGTTCCCGATCGCCATCGCCTGGAAGTTCAGCTCGCTGATCACCGGGATGGCGATCAGCAGCGAGGTGTCCTTGACCATCGCGATGGTCTCGTTGCCGGTCGGTGGGACGATCACGCGCATCGCCTGCGGCAGGATGATCCGGCGCATCACCTGACCCCGACTCATGCCCAGCGCCTCGGCGGCCTCACTCTGCCCCTTGTCGACCGAAAGGATGCCGGCCCGGGCGATTTCGGCCATGTACGCCGCCTCCGACAGTCCCAGCCCGATGATCCCCCCGACCAGACCGTTGGCCACGGTCACCATGTCGACGGAGAAGAACGTCAGGTCGTGGCTCAGGCCTAGCGCGCCGGCGAGCTGCTGACCGAAAGGGACGCCAACATCAACCTGTTGGTACAGGTAGGCCAGGCCGGCACCGATGCCGGTCAGCAGCACATAGCGCGGAATCGCCCGAAAGAACCAGGTGTAAAGGAAGGACAGATAACGCATCACCGGGTTCGTCGACAGCCGCAGGACCGCGACCAGGGTGCCTAGCAGCACCCCGATCGTCATCGATGCGACCGTGGCGATGATGGTGCCTTTGAGCAGACCCTCCAGCACCGGGGTCTGAATCATGATCTGCCCGGCAAGCCCAAGGTCCCACCGCGGGTTGGTGAGCAGCGAGGACACGAACATGGCTGCCAGGACCAGCACGACCCCCGCCCCCACCCACCGTCCGGGGTGGGGTACCGGTCGCGCGTGAATGTCCCCGGGCCGCTCGGCCGGGTAGTGGGAGCCGGTCGTCGGCCCGGGGTCAGGAGTCATCGAAGGCTGGCGAGACGGGTCACGGGTTCACGGCGAACGTCGTGACGGCACCGTCCTGGAGACCCCAGTTTGACAGGATCTTGCCGTAGTTGCCGTCGGCTTCGAGCTTCTTGAGCGCTTCGGCGATGGCAGCGGCGAATTCCGTCTGCGCCTTCGGGACGACGATGCCGTAGGGCGCCGAGTCGTAGACCTCGCCCAACTTCTCCAACGCACCCTCGGACTGCTTGATCGCGTAGTTGGTGATCGGGGAGTCCGCCGCCATCGCGACGACCTTCCCGCTGACGAGGGCGTTGGTGATCTTCACCTGCAGATCGTCGACAACCATCGTGATGGCCGGCTTGCCGGCGTCGGTGCACTTCTTCGACCGCGCCGTCAGGTCATCGATCTGCACCGTGCCCTTCTGAACCCCGATCGCCAGACCGCAGGCGTTGGCGGGATCGACCTTCTTGGGGTTGCCCTTCGCCGTCGCCCAGAGCGTGCCGGCATCGAAGTAGCTGACCATGTTGACGCTCTTCTTACGGTCCGGGTTGATCGTGAAGCTGGAGACCCCCACGTCGTACTTGCCGCTGCCGACGCCGAGGATGATCGTGTCGAAGGTGGCGGTCTGGAAGTCCGCCTTCACCCCGAACTTGGCCGCCACCGCCTTGAAAAGGTCGACGTCCATGCCCTGGGCTGTCTTGCCGTCGCCGCCGAGGAACTCGTTCGGCGGGTAGCTCGTGTCCATGCCCACGACGATCGTCCCGGCCCGGGCGATCTTGGGGGGCAGCTTGGCGGCCAGTGCGTCGTCCTTAGTGGGCGCGGCCAGCGACGTCGACGCTGCCGCGCCGGGGGCCGCAGTGTTCGTGGACAGCGAACTCGACCCGCATCCGGCGACCACCACGGCCAAGCCGGCGCAGGTGGCGACGATCGATGGACGGATCGCAGGGCGGTTCTTCACAAAGGCCTCCTGGGGCTTGCCTGCTGGCTGACATGGCTCCCGACCGGGTAGCGCACGCGCAAGGGGGACGTGGCGGACAGCGATGGACGGCTCTCGTCATCCGCGTGCCGCATCATGCCACGAAACGGGGACCCGCGAGGGGCTCCGGCGCCGATCGGAGCGCACCCGCTGCCGGTGCGTGAGCGGGCAGCGCGGCCTGCCCGGATCAACCGGAACTGGAGTCGGCCGGATCCACGTGGGTCGGGTTCAGGACTCGTTGCAGGAAGGTCCGGGTGCGTTCATGGGCGGGATCGCCGATGACCCGGTCGGGGTGGCCCTCCTCGACCACCACCCCCGCGTCCATGAAGATGACCCGGTCGGCCACGTCACGGGCGAACGCCATCTCGTGGGTGACGACCATCATCGTCATGCCTTCGGCGGCCAGCCGCCGCATCACCGACAGCACGTCGCCGACCAGCTCGGGATCGAGCGCAGAGGTGGGCTCGTCGAAGAGCATCAGCATCGGATCCATCGACAGGGCTCGAGCAATCGCGACCCGCTGCTGCTGTCCGCCGGAGAGCTGGGCCGGGTGGGCATCGCCCCGGTCGGCCAGGCCCACTCTGTCCAGGTTGGCGCGGGCCACCCGCTCGGCGTCGGCGCGCGACCTCTTGAGCACCTTCTGCTGCGCGATCACGCAGTTCTGCAACGCACTCAGGTGCGGAAACAGGTTGAACTGCTGGAAGACCATGCCGACTCCGCTGCGCACCCAGTCGATGTCGCAGTCGGGATCAGTCACCTCCTCCTCGCCGATGTGCACCGTGCCGCCAGTCGGTTGTTCCAGCATGTTGACACACCGGAGGAGGGTCGATTTGCCGGACCCGGACGCACCGATGACGCACAACACCTCCCCGGCGCGCACCTCGACGTCGATGCCACGCAGCACCTCCACAGCGCCGAACGACTTGCGCAGCCCCGCGATCCGCACCACCACCTCGCCCAACCGGTGTCGCGGCGCGGCATCCGCCGGCGCCGGCCGCTGAGCCGCAGATTCGTCGACCATCAGCTCACCGGGCCTTCGCCGACGAGGCCTCGAGACGGCGTACCAGAAAGGTCAACGGCAGCGTGATCAGCAGGTAACAGAAGCCGGCGAACACCAGCGGGGTCAGGTTGCTGTGCGTCGCCGCGAAGTCCCGGCCGTACTTGGTCAGCTCGTACGCCTCCCGCGTCAACCCGATCACGAACACCAGCGAGGAGTCCTTGATGAGCAGGATCAGCTCGTTGGTCATCGGCGGCAGGATGATCCGGAACGCCTGCGGCAACACGATCGTGCGCATCGCCATCCCGGCGGGCATCCCCAACGACCGGGCCGCCTCGACCTGGCCCTTGGGTACGGCGAGGATGCCAGCCCGGATGGTCTCGGCCAGGTACGCCGCCGACACGATGCCCAGGCCGAGCGACACCGAGCCGACCAGGCCACCGGGGATCGTCAACCCCGGGAAGACCAACCCGATCAGACTGAAAGCGAGCAACACGATGATGGCCGGCAGTCCCCGGAAGAACTCGATGTAGATGGTGGCCAACCAGCGGTACGGCGCCACCTGAGAGAGCCGCATCAGCGCCAGCACCGTGCCCAGCACCGCTCCCCCGGCAAACGCCCCGAGGGCGTAGACGATGGTATTAAGCATCGCCCGGCCCAGGCCGTTGGAGATGGTCAGTTCGATCATGTCCAGCCGGAAGAACGCCTGGCCGATCTGGTGCCAGTTGGCGGTCATGACGCCCCCGCCGACCACTGCCACCAGGACGGCGTACTGGATCATCCGCAGGCGACGTGCCCGCCTGCGGGGAGACGTGCGGGCGCGGGCAGGCCGCGTGGCCGCCCCCCTCGTGCCAGGGGTGGTGCTCACCTCGCTCATCCGGACTCCTTCACCAGTGCGGGCTCAGGCCTGCGGTCGACCTGGGTTCGACGAGACCGGGAGCCCGTCAGCTCTTCGGGGCGACGCCGAAGTACTTCTGGTAGAGGGTGGCGTAGCTGCCGTCGGCCTTGGCGGCCGTCAACGTCTCGTTCACCGCCGCCAGCAAACCGGGGTTGTCCTTGGCGACGGCGATCCCGTACTGCTCCTCGGTCTTGATCTCGGTGACGACCTGCGTGGTGGGGTTCATCTTCGCGAAGTAGAGCATGACGGCGTTGTCGTTCAGGGCGGCGTCGACGGCCCCGGACAGCACGGCGTTCGACACCGAGGTGCTGTCCTCGAAGACGACCGTGGTGTACCCGTTCGCGGACTTGTTCTTCTCGGCGTACTCCTGGCCGGTCGTGTCGGTCTGGACGGCGAGCTTCTTGCCCTTGAGGGCCGCCAGGTCCTGGTACGGCGCCCCCTGCTTGACGAGCAGCGCCTGGGTCGATTCGAAGTAGGAGTCGGAGAAGGCCAGCACCGTCCGGCGCTTGTCGTTCATCGTGATCGCCGCGGCGCCGATGTCACAGCGCTTGGCCGCGAAGGCTGCTCCGGAGGTGATCTGGTCGAACGGGATGTCGACCACCTCGACCTTGGCGTTCACCTTCGTGGCGACCAGGTCCGCGATGTCGATATCGAACCCGACGATCTTGTCGCCCTCCGGGTATTCGAACGGCTTGAAGGCGGTGTGCGTGCAGGTGAGCAGCGTCCCCGGGCGTACCAGTCGCGCGTCGCCGACCGACGCCGCAGCCGTCGACCCCGCGCTGGTGGCAGCCGTGGTCGCAGCGGGCAGGGCGTCCTTGGCGCACCCGGCCAGCGCCAGGGCGCCGCCGGTCAGGACCAGCGCGGTCAGGGCACGGCGGGGACGGCCGGCCGGGGTGACCCGGCCCTCGGCACGGCGGGCGGCAGGGTTGCGGGTGCGCGTGGTCGTCACGGGGGCCTCCTGGAGGGAATTGCGTCCGAGGCAGTCTGCCACGCGTGCGTGCTCTGGCGAGGCCATCAGCGCCGCCGGCTGCGCGGCGACTCACCGGTGTCAGCGCATCAAGGCCCGGGTCAGTGACTCCTGCAGCCAGGTGAGGAAGTCGTAGGCGAAGGCCATCGCCACCGCGGGATCGTGGGTGTCCAGGCTTCGTTCCAGCCGGTGCAGCGCTTCCTCGGGATCGCTGTCGGTGGTCAGCCCCAAGCGCACCCCGAGAACCAGCCGTACGTCGGTCAGCGCCACCAGCACCGACGTCGCCTCCTCCTGGCTCAAGGACACCAGGGTGCTGCGCGGCGGGCGCCGCCGCCGCCCCCCGCTCGTGCCCGACTCCCCCTCGAGGGTGTCCGCGGTGCTGGCGGCCCGAGACAGCGCGGTGACCGCAGCCGAGATCGTGGCAGCCTTGCGCTCCCGGAGCCCCGTGCCGGTCAGCCGGCGGAACTCGGCCGAGGCCTGCGGGTCGGTCGGGTTGGGGTCGGGGATGAGCCGCGCCACCGCCGGGTCGCCGCCTTGCTCGCTCGGCGGCGCCTGCTCGCCCCACCCGGCCGAGCGCATCAGGAACTCGAACTCATCGGTGGGCCCGGCGGATGCCTGCGGCACGTCCAGCAGTTCGCGGGTTTGTTCCAACAACATGATGACTACGCCGAGCTCGTCGGGCTGGAACCTGGCGACGTAGCGTCCCGCCGATCGCCGGAAGGCGCCGGCCATCACTGGTCCTTCTGGAAGGTCGCCCACAACCCGTAGGCCTGCAACGCCTCGGTGTGTTGCTCCATCAGCTCACGGGGCCCGCGGGAGACCACCGCCCGGCCCTCCAGGTGGACTTGCATCATGAGCTTTTCGGCATGCGGGCGGGTGTACCCGAAGTAGGTTTGGAAGACGTAGGTCACGTAGCTCATGAGGTTGACCGGGTCGTTCCACACCAGCGTCAACCAGGGCTGATCGAGGGCGTGGTCGACCGACCCCTGCTCCAGCTGGTGCTCAACGGGCGCGATCGACACGCCCACCACAATAGGCTGAGCGCCGTGACCTCCACCGCGCTTCTCACGGATCACTATGAGCTGACCATGCTGCAGGCCTCCCTGCACAGTGGGGCAGCTCAGCGCCGCAGTGTCTTCGAGATGTTCGGGCGGCGCCTGCCCGACGGTCGCCGGTACGGCGTGGTCGCCGGGGTGGGGCGGCTGATCGACGCGCTGGGGAAATTCCGTTTCGGGGAGCATGAGCTCGCGGATCTGGCGCGCCGCAAGGTCGTCGACCAGAGGACGCTGGACTACCTGCGTGACTACCGCTTCACCGGCGACATGTGGGGGTACGTCGAGGGGGAGGTCTACTTCCCCGGCTCGCCGCTGCTGATCGTCGAGGGGACGTTCGCCGAGGCCGTGCTGTTGGAGACCTTGGTGCTGTCGATCTACAACCACGACTGCGCCATCGCCGCCGCCGCCAGCCGGATGGCCACGGCGGCCGGCGGGCGCCCGCTGATCGAAATGGGGTCACGGCGCACCCATGAGGAGGCGGGCGTCGCAGCCGCGCGGGCGGCGTACATTTGCGGTTTCAGCACCACCTCGAACCTGGAGGCCGGTCGGCGGCACGGCATCCCGACGGCCGGCACCAGCGCTCATTCCTTCACGCTGCTGCACGACACGGAGGAGGAGGCGTTCGCGGCCCAGATCGCGGCCCTCGGCAAGGGCACCACTGTGCTGGTGGACACCTACGACGTCACCGCCGCCGTGCACACCGCCGTGCGGCTGGCCGGACCAGACCTGGGCGCGGTGCGGCTGGACTCCGGGGACCTGGTCACCCAGGCCCACGAGGTCAGGGCGCTGCTGGACTCCCTGGGCAACACCCGGACCAGGATCGTGGTCACCTCCGACCTTGACGAGTACGCCATCGCCGCCCTCGCCGCGGCGCCGGTCGATGCCTATGGTGTCGGTACGTCGCTGGTCACCGGGTCGGGGGCACCGACCGCGGGGCTGGTGTACAAGCTCGTGGCGCGGGAGGACGGCGCGGGCAAGCTGGTGGGGGTCGCCAAGGCCAGCAAGGACAAGAAGTCCGTGGGCGGCCGCAAGTACGCGTTGCGCCGGGTGAATCACTCCGGCGACGCCGAGGCCGAGATCATCGGCATCGGGGAACGCCCGGCCAACGACGGCAACGATCGGGAGCTGCTGGTGCAGCTGATGGCCGCGGGCGAACCAGTGGTCGACACCAGCGCCGATGCAGCACGCGCGCATCACAAACGCGCGCTGGCCGAGCTGCCCGCCGGAGCGAAACGGCTTTCCCGCGGTGAGCCGGTCATCCCCACCGAGTACCTCGAGGACGCGAAACCCAGCCCCGCCGGCCGTGAGCGACCCGACGCAGCGCCCTCAGCCCCCGCCTGATCACGTCTGGATCGAACCGGTCTTTTGGAGGCCCCCATGGACAGCCCACCTCGCGCACTGATCATCGTCGACGTCCAGAACGACTTCTGTGAAGGTGGCTCGCTCGCCGTCGCCGGGGGCGGCGCGGTCGCGGCGGCCATTGCGTCCTACGTCGCCGAGAACCCCGATCGGTACGCCGCCATCGTCGCCACCGCGGATTGGCATGAGTCCCCGGGTGCCCATTTCGCCCAGAGCCCCGAGGAGCCCGACTTCGTGGACAGCTGGCCGCCGCACTGCGTCGCCGACACCCACGGGGCACAGTTCCACCCCGCGATCGCGGCGACCATCGCCCAGGCCGACGCGGTCTTCCGCAAGGGCGCGCACACCGCGGCCTACAGCGGGTTCGAGGGCAGCACCCGCGAGGGCGACCGCGAGATCGGCTTGGGCGAGTGGCTCACCGAGTGCGGCGTGGGCCAGGTCGACGTGGTGGGCATCGCCACCGACCATTGCGTCCGCGCGACCGCGCTGGACGCCGCGGCCGCCGGTCTGGGGACCAGGGTGCTCCTCGACCTCACCGCAGCGGTGGCACCGCAGACCACGACGGTGGCGCTGGCACAACTGCGAGAAGCAGGGGTGGAACTCAGCGGCCGCCCCCACGGACCGCAGATCGCCGAGTCAGCAGGGTAGTCCTGGGTTGGTCCCGGTTCTCCCCCGCTGGCCGGGGGTTTGGCCCTGCCTGGCCCGGCTACCGTGAGTACATGCCCGCAGGAATCGACGACCTGGACGCGCGCATCATCGCCCTGTTCACCGACCGGCCGGCGATCGGCGTGCTCGGCGCCTCCCGCACACTGGGCGTCGCGCGCGGCACGATCCAGGCGCGGCTGGATCGGCTGACCGAGCGGGGAGTGATCACCTCGTTCGCGCCCACCGTCAGCCCGGCGGCGCTGGGCTACCCGGTGACCGCGTTCTGCAGCCTCCAGATCCGCCAGACCCTCGGTGGCCCGGAGGTGGCCGACCACCTGCGCGCGATCCCCGAGGTCATCGAGGCGCACACGGTGACCGGCGAGTTTGACCTGCTGGTCGTGGCGGTAGCCCGCAGCAACGCGGACCTCCAGCGGGTCCTCGACACCATCCTGCACCATGACCTGGTGATCCGAGCGTCCACCCAGATCGCCCTGGCCACCCACGTCCCTGCGCGCACCGCGCCGCTGGTGCAGGTCGCTGGTCAGTCGCCGCCGTCCGCGGGGGCGCGCAGGCCTTCGTAGATCTCCTTGCACATCGGGCACACCGGGAATCGGTTGGGGTCGCGACCGGGCACCCAGACCTTCCCGCACAACGCGACCACCGGCTCCCCCGACAGCGCGCTCTCCAGGATCTTCTCCTTGCGCACGTAGTGCGCGAAGCGTTCGTGATCTCCGGGCTCGGCCAGCTGGTCGGCGACCTGTTCGCGCTCCAAGGTGCTGGTCGCCGTACCCGGCGTGGTCGGCAGGGGCTGCGGGGCGAACGGGTCATCGGCTCCCGGCGGCATGGAACTCATGCCGGACAGTGTAGAGAGGGGGACTGCCACGGCCGGTCGGTCCCCCACTGCGCCGATCGGCCGTCCCACCGCTGGGTGAGCGGTCCGCCGGCCTCGAGATGTCGATTCCTGGTCGCGCCAGAAATCGACATGTCACTCCAGGGTCGTCATGGGGCCTGGTGTGCAACGGAAGTGACAGGTCGTCAGCTTGGACCGCAGTGGAATTGACGGGTCGGCACCCGGGGGCATCCCGTCGTCCCAGCATCACCGTCAGCCCCGTTGGGCGGCGCACGCCGTCGCCGCGGCCAACGATCAGTTCAGCGTGGGGTCCTCCGGGTAGAGCGCGACCCAGGACAGCTGCCGAGGCTGCCGTCGCAGAACGGCCTGCCACAGCCGATCCGGATCGGGGGTGAAGGGATCGCGCGGCTCGTGCGGGACGACGTACCAGCTTCCGTCGGCGATCTCCGCTTCCAGCTGGCCTCCGGACCAGCCGGAGTATCCGGCGAAGATCCGCAGGTCACCCACTTCGGGCATGACGAGGACCGGTGGTGCGTCGAGGTCGACCACCCCCAGCGAACCGAACACCCGGTGCACCCCCAAGGGATCCTTGCCTGCCCCGGGCACGGACGCCAGCGCCAGCGCCGTGTCCAACCCCACCGGTCCACCCTGAAACAGCCGCCCCGGCGCCGTGAGGTGCTCCTGCCAGCCGGGCAGGATGCGGTCCACCCCTACCCGCAACGGCTTGTTGAGCACGAGCCCGTGGGCGCCGTCGTTGCCATGGTGGATCAGCAGGACCACGCTGCGCCGGAAGATCTCGCCTTCGATGGCCGGCGTGGCCACCAGCAACCGACCGGCCATGGAGTCCACGGGTCCATTCTGCGCTGCCACCGGGTTCAGCCGCGCGTTGGACGGCCCCGTGGCGCCGGTCGACGTTGCCCTCGTACGCCGGGTCGGCGCCGGTCGGCTTCGACGATCCGGCGCAGCTGTTCAGCGGTGATCGGTGGCTGCTGCGGCCGCCGCGCCCCGGTGCGTTCCACCAGCACGGGATCCCCGGGCGCCACGGCGACGCCCGCCGCCTCGACCCCGGCGTCCCGGGCCAGGCGGGCCATCAGTTTCTGTTGGTGCGGTAGGGCCAGGGTGGCCACGATTCCCCGATCGCCGGCGCGGGCGGTACGCCCCGCCCGGTGCAGGTAGTCCTTATGGTCGGCCGGCGGGTCGATCTGCAGCACCAGGCCGATGCCGTCGACATGGATCCCCCGAGCGGCGACGTCGGTGGCCACCAGCACGGGCAGGGTGCCTTCGGTGAAGGCGGTCAGGATGCGCCCGCGGACCCCCTGGTTGAGGCCACCGTGCAGCGCGGCGGCGAACACCCCTTGGCCCCGCAACTGTTCGGCCACCCGTTCGGCGCCGAGCTTGGTGCGGGCGAAGACGAGGGTACGCCCGCCGCGGTTGGCCACCTCCGCGGTGATCTGCTTCTTGTGCTGCGGTTCCACCCACAGGATGTGGTGCTCCATGGTGGTGACCGCGGCGGTCACCCCGTCCGTGGAGTGGGTCACCGGATCACGAAGGTACGTCGCGACGATCTGGTCGATGCCGCGGTCGAGGGTGGCCGAGAACAACAGCCGTTGCCCCCCGGAGGGGATCGCGTCGAGGATGGCCGTGACCTCGGGGACGAAGCCCATCTCGGCCATGTGGTCGGCCTCGTCCAGCACCGCGATCCGCACCTCCGACAGGTCGGCCGCGCCCTTCTCCATGAGGTCGACGAGCCGCCCCGGAGTGGCGATCAGCACGTCCACGCCACGCTCGAGGGCCGCGATCTGCGGCTGATAGGACAACCCGCCGGCGACCAGCTGGATCTTCCGTCCGGCGGAGCGCGCCAGCGGCTCCAGCGCGCGATTCACCTGGATGGCGAGCTCGCGGGTGGGCACCAGCACGATGGCCAGGGGTCGTCGGGCCGCCGCCTTGTCGGCCTCCATCAGCCTGGCGATCATCGGCAACCCGAACGCCAACGTCTTGCCCGACCCGGTCTGCCCACGACCGAGGACATCCCGGCCGGACAGTGCATCCGGGAGGGTGGCCTCCTGGATCGGGAAGGGAGTGTCGATGCCCTCGACGGCAAGACGCTGCACCAACGGCATCGGCAGGCCCGCCAGCAGGAACGGGTTGTCCGCAGTGACCGGCACCGCATCGGGGGTGACGACCGGTCGGCGTACCGCACGTTCTGCCCGACCGGGCGCCCCGCCCGCTGCGGCGCTCACCTCGGAGGCGGCCCGTTCCGGTCGCGCCGGGCGCTCCCGGCGCAGTAGTGCCTGCGCGTGGTGGTCCGGACGCCGCGCTGGCCCGTCCCGGCCTTCGCGGTTGCTCCGTTCGCGGCTCTCCCAGCGGTTCGTGCGTTCCCGCGGCTCCCCGTTGCGGCTGCGTTCACGGGGTTCCCACCCCTGGCGCTCCCGCGGCTCCCAGCCGCGAGACTCCCGACCACGGTCATCCCGGTCACGGAAACCGTCGGAGGCCCGGGCCTCCCGCGACGGCCGCCACTCCCGCTGTCCACCGGTCCGGTCCTGGTACGACGACGCCCCTCCCGCTCTGCGCGCAGGACCGCCGAAACGCTGACCGTCACGGGCGTCCCGGGAACCGCGCGCATCCCGGGTCTCGGGGCGACTGTCCCGCGCATCGGGCCGCTCGCGCCGGTCCGGACGGTCCCGCCAGTCCGGCCGGTCGCGCCAGTCCGGGCGCACCGGACGATCTTCACGCTGGTAGCGGTCCCCTCGGAGACCCCGGTCCTGCGGACCCCGGGCGCCGCGCTCCGGGCGATCGCTGCGGTCGTGGCCCGCACCCCGATTCGGTCGATCGACGGAACCACGCTCCGGTCGCTCGTACCGGTCATAGCCCGAGCCCCGGTCCGGCCGATCGCCACGCTCCGGCCGATCGGATCGGGTGCGCTCGTCGGGACGGTTGGAGCGGTACGCCGGCCGGTCCGGTCGCGGGCCCGCCTGGGACCACCGGGTGGTGGTCCGTTCGGCGCTTCCGGCAGGACGGGCGACCCGCCCGCTGATGGGCTCCCGCTCCGAGCCGGCGCCCGTGCGACGCTCTGCCCCCCGCTCGACGCCACGGGCGGACTTGGCTCGAGCCATCTTCTGCGCCGCAGTCCAGCGGGGCTTCTTGCCCGCAGCACGGCGAGGCGTTTTGGAGGTCATGAGGATCCGTTCCGGCGAAGGCAGGCACGTCCGGCACCAACCGGCGCAGGGGAACGAGCCCGGGTGCTGGGCACCCGTGGGGACTCGCCGAGTCTACCCGCGGGGGACCTCGCCGGAGTCCCTGGCCGAACCGGTCACCACGGCCGCACCGACCGTCGTACCCGACAGCCACCCTCCGATGTACCAACCGAGCGCGACACCGACGATGTCCGCGAGCGCATCGAGCGAATCCCCCGATCGATGTGGGATCCAGGCTGCTTGGATGACCTCGCTCACGACGGCATGCACCACCAGCGCCGGTGGTCCCCATCGCCGCACCCAGGAGCCGTGCATCACTGTCAGAGCCGACGGAACCCCGAAGAGCGCCACATGGACGGCCTTGTCCCACCCTGCGGGCTGGGCGGGGTTCGGTGATCCCGGCAGGTAGAGCGCCGCAGCATGGATCAGCAGCACCCCCAGCCCGAGCAGCAGCCACCGGCGGCTCGGCGTCGTGGGGTTGTCGGTGTCGGTCATCCCCGCCAGTATCGCCCGCGTGCGGCCCGAGATGAGGCCGGGAACGGGAATGCCGAGCCAACCGAGCCGGTTCCCCCGGTTGTGGCAACCTTTGCGCTGACCGCGGCGAACTTCGAACAGACCGTCAGCACTCACAGCATGGTGTTGGTGGACTTCTGGGCCCCGTGGTGCGGACCCTGTCGAGCGTTCGGCCCGATCTTCGAAGAGGCTTCGCGGGAGCACCCGGGGGTGGTGTTCGGCACCGTGAACACCGATGCGGAGCAGGAGCTGGCCGCCGCCGCGAACATCGCGTCGGTACCGACCGTGATGGCCTTCCGCGAGGGGACCTGCGTGTACTCCCAGCCAGGTTCGATGCCGAAGTCCGGGCTGAGCGAACTGATCGACGCGGTGGGCGCTCTCGACATGGACGAGGTGCGGGCGCACGTCGCGGCAGCGCGGGCTACCCCGTTGTCACGGGCGTCAGGCCAGCCACAGGAAGGTACGACGGCCGGGGACCACGGCGGAGCACCAGGCGCAGCGGGCAGTTGAGCTGCGATGGTCCTGAGAGCGCGACCGCGGGGAGCAGAGCATCCCCGCTGAGCTGCACAGCGGCGTACCAGGGGTGGAGGTGGCGGGAATCGAACCCGCGTCCGCTGACGACGGAACAGGACTTCTCCGGGTGCAGTGCGCTATGGATTTTCTCGGCCCCAGCGCTCGCGCGCACACGTCCGCTGACAGGCCCAGCCGAGTAAGAGTCCCGCGTCATCCCTCGGCATGATGACGCAGCAAGCTACCTAGACGACGCCAGGAACTGAGTCGGCAGCGAACTCAGGCTGACGGACTTCGAGGCTCGCTCAGGCGGCGAGGGCGAAGTCGGTGCGCTTGGAATTGGCACCTATGGTTTTGCCGGGAGCGTTGACGAGATAACCCGGCATCCTCGACCCGCTTCTCCTGTTCGGACAATCAACGTCGAAACCGATCACCCCCGTGGGGGTACGCCGCTGTGCAGTTGTCAAAACGACGTGAGTCGTGCTCGCGTCGTCCGCGCCGGGCCCGGTCGACCCACCGAGTCCGGCAAGGGCACAACGCACCACGAGGACGTCGCATTCCCCGCGACCACTCGGCCGCGATCGCTGAGCCTACCCCTGAGCCAGCGGGTCCGGCCCCAGCCGGAACTCGCGGCCGCTCGCCTCGTCGATGCTGATCTCGACGAAGTGGTACTTCAAGGTGGGCACCCAGGGCCGCAACGGCAGCGTCTGGGCCCACTCCAGCTCTTCGCTGGTGGTCAGTTCCCGGGCTGAACCGTACATGATGACGCTGCGGGCGATCCCGTCCTCAACCTCGTCGATCTCGAAGGCGATCTGTTGGTTGATGGTCACCCCGAGGAGCTTGCTGCCCTCGGAGCTGCGGAAGTACAGCTTGCGTTCGTGGGCGATGTAGTTGATGGGGACGATGTCGGGCGCGCCCGCGACCGCGAAGGCCAGCCGGCCGAAGGCATTGGCTTCGACCAGGTGCCAGATCTCGTCTTCGGACAGGTCACGCATGATGTCGCCGCTCATCATCCCACTCCTCGCGCCAGGCCGACCCTTGGTGCCGATTCCACTGGCCGCTCTCCTGCTGGAATCAGCTGCACCCTACCGTTGCTCCCACCGTGCTCAGCGTCCGTGTTCGCCGTACTAGCCCGCATCCCGTCATCACGGCCCGCGTGCGCAACGCACGCCGCTGCCCTCGGAAGGACAGTTCAGCAGGTGAAGCCGAGTTTTCCGGTAGGTATGCGCACCCTGTGCGGGTGATTCAGCTCACCACCGCCGGTCCCCGCCTGGTCACCGCTCCAGGCGTTGGGACAACGCTCGGGCGGCCTCGCGGTGGTCCTGTCGTTCGCGCAACGCCTGCCGCTTGTCGTACGTCTTTTTTCCCTTGGCCAGCGCCAACTCGACCTTGGCCCGGCCGTCCTTGAAGTACAACGCCAGGGGCACGATGGTGTGGCCGGACTCGCGCGTCTTGGCGGCCCACTGGGTGATCTCCCGGTGGTGCAGCAGCAGTTTCCGCTTGCGGCGCGCGGCGTGGTTGGTCCAGGTGCCCTGGGAGTACTCAGGGATGTGAACCCCCTCAAGCCACGCCTCACCGCCGCTGATCGTGGCGAACCCGTCGACGAGCGAGGCCCGGCCCATCCGCAAAGACTTGACCTCGGTGCCCATCAGCACCAGCCCAGCCTCGAGGGTGTCCTCGATAATGTAGTCGTGCCGCGCCTTCCGGTTCCGGGCGACGACCTTCTCACCCTTCTCCTTGACCATGGGGTCCTCCTCCGGGATGCCTGCGCAGCGCCAGGTTCCCCGGCAGCACCCACAAAATACCTGCCGGGCCTGACAACGCCTCCCGAGCACCCGAGCGCCTGTCAGCCGCCCGTCCGGCACGCGCTCACAGATACCCCCGCGGGTTGACCGGATTTCCCTCCACCCGGGTCTCGAAATGGAGGTGGCAGCCGGTCGACAGACCGGTCGTGCCGACGTACCCGATGAGCTGTCCGCGGGCCACGCTGCCGCCGCCGACGACGATGCTGCTGAGGTGGTTGTACGTCGTGGCCAGGCTGTCGTTGTGCGCGATCACGATCGCGTTGCCGTAGCCGCCGGCCCACCCGGCCTGAATGACCTCGCCCGCTCCCGCGGCGTACACCGGCGCACCGCACTCGGCGCTGAAGTCGATCCCGGCGTGCAGCCGCCAGTAGTTGAGGATGGGGTGGAAGCGCATCCCGAACTCGGAGGAGATCGGGGCGCTGACCGGGTAGGCGAGCGCGCCGTTGCTGGTGTTCCGGGAGGGAGCCCGGTAGACGCGGGCGTTGCGGGCCGCCCGGCGCGCGGCCTCCCGGCGGGCCGCGGCCTCCCGGCGCGCCTTGGCACGGGCGGCCAGGAAGGCGGCCAGCTTGTTCGAGGCCGCCTGGAGCTCGTCCACCCGACGCTTCTCGGCGTTCAGCCGCTGCGCCACGGCGGCCAACTGATCGTTGTGTACGGCGGCCAGGTGCACCACATGTGCTTGGGCCAGGCGAGCGGCGTGCTTGGCCTCGTCCGCTTCGAGCAGGGCCGCCTTGGCCTGGAGGTTGAGTTGGGCCACCCGGCGGCGGGCGCTCTCCAGGCGCTCCTGCTCCTCCAGCGCCTCCTGCCGGGCGTCGTGCAACTCCCCCAGGACGGCCTGCTGGCGGGAGCTGGCCTTCTCCACGAAGTAGAGCCGGTCGGTGAGGTCCTGGGCGTTCCCGGGTCCCATCAGCAACGACAGCTGTGCGAAGCTCTCCAGCCCACCGCCCTCGTAGGCCTTGCGAGCCAGCTCGTTGCGCCGATCCTGGGCCCGGTCGATCTGGTAGGCGTTGGCCTCCAGAGCGGCCACATTCGCCTCCACCTCCTGGCGGGCGATGGTCAGTTCGGCGTCCAGGCGCAGCTTGTGGGTCTGCGCGGCGGCCACCCGGGCGTGGGCGGCCACGAGCCGCTGGTTGGCCTCGGGGATCGCCAACTGGGTGGCGCGCAGAGCCAGGTAGGCCTGCTTGGCGTCGGCCGAGAGGTCGCCGAGGTTCTCCCTGGCTTGGGCCAGCTGGCGGTCGATCCGGGCTTTGCGGTCATCGGGGTCGGTCCCGGCGAAGGCAGGCGCTGCGCCGGAGGCGGCTGCTCCCACGGGCGCCAGGAGGGCCAGGGCGAGCCCCAGGGCCACGCGGCGGCGCCGACGGTGCGCGTCGTGCCCGGGCGCCTTCCGCTTGCTCATCCCCACCTGCGCTCCCTTGCGTCGATCGGTGGCCGGGTGGCCGACGTCACCCACCGTACGACCTGACATAACATCGAAGTTGGCAACACACCGTTACGACCGGCAATATCGGCGCTTGCGTGCATCAACCGACACAACGGCCGCACTCATGCCTCGCCGCGCGCTGCGCGCGACAGGTGTCAATGCCCGCACGGGGCGGGCGCATCAGCGCCCGCCTCAACTGAATTGGGACGGGCATCCGTTCATAGTCGAACGTACCGGATCAAAGTAAGCCAGGACACGAGCAGCGCGACAAGCACCGCCACGCCGACAATCACCGGAGAGACCGCCCACACATCCGCCACCGTGATCCACGCGAAGTCCCGTAATCGTTCGGACAGCGAGCGCACGCCGTACGCGACACTGGCCCACAGGCTGGCGATCGCCAGTCCGGCCCCGAACAGGGCAGCGATCAGGGTCTCCGCCATGAACGGCAACTGGATGGCCGCCTTGCTGGCCCCGACCACGCGTTTGATCGCGGTCTCCCGGCGGCGGCTGAAGGCCACCTGGCGAATCGTGGTGGAGGTCAGCAGCACCGTGCACAGCAGCATCAAGGCGGCCAGCCCCCACGCCGCGTAGCGCAGGAAGTCCAGCACCTTGAACAGCGGCTCCAGCACCTGCCGGATGTCTTTGACGGCCCCGACCCCGGGCATCCCGCTGAACGCCGTACTGATCTGCTGGTAGTCCTTGGGATCGCTCAGCCGCACCCGGAACGCGGCCGGGATGGCGTCGGCGGGGGTGTCGGCGAACACCGGATTGTTGCGGAACTGCTCCCGGAAGCGCTGGTACGCCGTCTGCTGATCCTCGAAGTAGAACTCCTTGACCACCGGCTTCATCGACTGCAGCAGGGTTTCGACGGTCAGTCGCTGGGTTGGGGTGACCGCACCGCCCTTGCAGTCCGGCTCACTCGAGCGGGCCGTGCACAGGAAGACCGACACCTCCACCTTGTCGTACCAGTAGCCCTTGGCCGCCTCCACCTGGCGCTGGGCCAGCAGGCCGACCCCGAGAAAGAACAGGGAAACCGCGCTGACCAGGATGATCGACACGGCCATCGACGCGCTGCGACGCAGCCCGGTCCAAACCTCTCCCAGCAGGAACCTCGGTCGCATGCCTCAGCCCTCAACCGCCGGGTCGGTGCCCGGGTCGATGGGCGGATCGACGGGCCACCCACCGCTGGCCCGGCCGTAGCCGCCGTCGGCCTGATCCCGGACGATCTCGCCCTCCTCGAGCTCGATCACCCGCTTGCGGAAGACGTCGA
The DNA here is from genome assembly GCA_016711265.1 of Austwickia sp. Taxonomy (GTDB): domain Bacteria; phylum Actinomycetota; class Actinomycetes; order Actinomycetales; family Dermatophilaceae; genus JADJTI01. Next base: position 25,337 of record JADJTI010000003.1, read on the forward strand.
CGATCGTGTCGTCATGGGTCGCCATCAGCACGGTGGTGCCGGTGCTGTTGATGTCGTTGAGCAGGGTCACGATCTCCAGGCTGGTCGCCGGGTCCAGGTTGCCGGTCGGCTCGTCGGCCAACACGATCCGGGGATTCTTGACCACCGCGCGCGCGATCGCCAGGCGCTGCTGCTCCCCGCCGGACAGCTCGTGGGGCATCCGCTTGCCCAGCCCCTGCAGGCCCACGAGCTCCAGAGTCGCCGGTACGGCGGTGCGCACCGCCTTAGGACTGGCGCCCAACACGTGCATCACGTAGGCGACGTTCTGGGCAGCGGTCTTGTCGGGCAGCAGCCGGAAGTCCTGGAAGACCATCCCGATCTCGCGGCGCAGCCGGGGCACCTGCCGGCGGCGGATCCGCTGCAGGTCCCGCCCAGCCACCTCGATGCCACCGCTGGTCGGCCGGTCCTCCCGCAAGATGAGGCGCATCACCGTCGATTTGCCGGACCCGGAGGCACCCACGAGGAACGCGAACTCGCCGGGGGCCAGGTGCAGATCGACGTTGCGCAGCGCGGGGCGGTGACGCGCGTCGTACACCTTGCCGACACCCGTGAACCGGATCATGCTCCCCCTCCCCGAGCGGCCAGCGCTCGCGGCAACCCGAGGTGGCCCCCGCTGCGCTCAACCGGCCAACCGAGCCTACGTCGTCGGTGCGCTCCAGAGCCAAATGGGCTCTCTCCTCGACGTGTTGGCTGGACGCGACCGATCCTGAGCGCGCCCGAGGGCCACTAGACGGACGCCCGAGGTGGACGGGTCGGATGTATGCAGGACCAACAACAAGGGCCGGCGGACAAGACTCGCCGAAGTCGGGGCCCTTGGACCGTTGCGCGCGGGGGGTCGATTCAGAAAGGCTAGGCCCCATGACGCGTGAGGTAGGAATCACAGAACTTGCCCTGAGGGACGCCCACCAGAGCCTGATGGCCACCCGCATGGCACTCGAGGACATGGTCGACGCTTGTGCGGACATCGACTCCGCCGGGTACTGGAGTGTGGAGTGCTGGGGTGGCGCGACGTTCGACGCCTGCATCCGGTTCCTCAATGAGGACCCCTGGAAGCGGCTGCGGACCTTCCGCGAGCTCATGCCTAACAGCCGCCTCCAGATGCTGCTGCGTGGTCAGAACCTCCTGGGGTACCGCCACTACGAAGACATGGTCGTCGACAAGTTCGTCGAGAAGTCGGCCGAGAACGGCATGGACGTCTACCGCGTCTTCGACGCCCTGAACGACCCGCGTAACCTCGAGCGCGCCATGGCGGCCGTCAAGAAGGTGGGCAAGCACGCCGAGGGCACCATCTGCTACACCATCAGCCCGCTGCACAGTGTCGAGGGCTACGTGAAGATGGCCGGAACCCTGCTCGACATGGGCGCCGACTCCATCGCCCTCAAGGACATGGCGGCCCTGCTCAAGCCGCAGCCGGCGTACGACATCATCCGAGGGATCAAGGAGACGTACGGCGAGGACAAGCTCATCCACGTCCACTGCCACTCGACCACGGGCGTGACCATGGTGTCCCTGATGAAGGCCGTCGAGGCCGGCGCCGACATCATCGACACCGCGATCAGCTCGATGTCGCTGGGCCCTGGTCACAACCCCACCGAGTCGGTGGTAGAGATGTTCGAGGGCACGCCGTACGAGGCCAAGCTCGACAAGGCGAAGCTGTCGAGGATCCGCGATCACTTCGCCGAGATCAAGCCGCGCTACGCCGAGTTCATGTCGGCCTACAGCGTCGACACCGACATCTTCGACAGCCAGATCCCGGGCGGCATGCTCTCGAACATGGAGTCTCAGCTCAAGCAGCAGGGCGCCGGCGACAAGACCCGCGAGGTCATGGAAGAGGTCCCGCGGGTGCGTCAGGCCTCCGGCTTCCCGCCCCTGGTGACTCCGTCCAGCCAGATCGTGGGCACCCAGGCCGTCTTCAATGTCCTCATGGGCGAGTACAAGGTGCTGACTGCCGAGTTCGCCGACCTGATGCTGGGCTACTACGGGCACACCCTGGGCGAGTACGACCCCGAGGTGGTCGAGAAGGCCCGCCAGCAGACCGGCAAGGAGCCGATCACGCAGCGCCCCGCCGACCTGATCCCGCCGGAGTGGGACACGCTGGTCTCCGAGACGGAGGCGCTGGAGGGCAACGACGGCAGCGACGAGGACGTCCTGACGTACGCGATGTTCCCCAAGGTCGCCCCGACGTTCTTCAAGGCTCGCGCAAACGGCCCGGTCAACGTGGGCAAGGACCCCGACGAGTTGGCTGCCGAGCGCGCAGCAGCGGCCAGCGATGGCAAGTCCGGCCCGGTCCGAGGCCCGATCAAGTACGAGATCACCGTGAACGGCCGGACGCACAGCGTCGCGGTCAAGCCCGCCTGAAGCCCTGAGTCAAGGAGAAGGACACAACGTGACTTCGCAACCGAAGACGATGGCCGAGCGCATCGCCGAATTGCGCGAGCGCCGGGCCAAGGTCGAGGCGGGCGGTGGGCAGGAACGCCACGACAAGCAACATGAGCAGGGCAAGCTGACTGCTCGTGAGCGCATCGATTTCCTCATGGACCCCGGAACCTTCGAGGAGATCGGCCTGATGGCCGAGCACCGGACGACGATGTTCGGGATGGACAAGGCCACCCTGCCGGCCGATGGCTGCATCACCGGGACCGGCGCCGTCCTGGGCCGCAACGTGCACGTCGCGGCACAGGACTTCTCGGTGGCCGGTGGTTCGGCGGGCGAGATGCACCTGACCAAGATGGCCAGCACCTGTCACGAGGCGATGATCTCGGGAACGCCGTTCGTCTGCATCAACGATTCCGGTGGGGCTCGTGTACAAGAGGGCGTCGACTCGCTCACCGGCTACGGGAAGGTCTTCTACCAGAACGTCAACGCCTCCGGGGTTGTCCCGCAGGTGACCATCGTGGCGGGCCCGACGGCCGGTGGTGCGGTCTACTCCCCCGCGCTGACCGACTTCATCATCCAGACGCGTGCCGCCCGGATGTTCATCACCGGGCCGGATGTCATCCGTTCGGTGACCGGTGAAGTCATCAGCGCAGAGGCCCTGGGCGGTCCGGATGCCCACATGGCCGCCTCCGGGGTCATCGACTTCATCGCCGAGTCGGACGAGGAGGCGCTGCTCATCTGCAAGAAGCTCTTGAGCTTCCTCCCCTCGAACAACTCCGAGGAGGCGCCCTGGGTCGAGGGCAACGACGACGTGGAGCCCAACGAATACCTCAACACCGTGGTCCCGGACGACCCCCGCAAGGGGTTCGATGTCCGGGACGCCATCCGGGCGATCGTCGACCTCGGCGACTTCCTGGAGCTCAAGGAGGGTTTCGCCAAGAACATCGTGATCGGTTTCGGCCGGATCACCGGTGTCGTGGTGGGCTTCATCGCCAACCAGCCCAGTCACCTCTCTGGCGTTCTCGACATCAACGCCTCCGACAAGGGCGCGCGGTTCATCCGGTTCTGCAATGCCTTCAACATCCCGCTGGTCACCATGGTGGACGTGCCGGGCTTCCTCCCGGGGTCCTCCCAGGAGCACGCCGGGATCATCCGGCATGGCGCCAAGATGCTGTTCGCGTACTCGGCGGCAACAGTCCCGAAGATCACCATCGAGATGCGCAAGGCCTACGGCGGCGGGTACATCGCCATGTGCAGCCGCGAACTGGGCGCCGACCGGGTGTTCGCCTGGCCGACCGCGGAGATCGCCGTGATGGGGGCCGAGGGAGCCGCCAACATCGTGTTCCGTCGCGAGATCAGCGGGGCCGATGACCCCGAGGCGAAGCGGACCGAGTTGGTGAACCTGTACCGGGATGCCTTCTCCAACCCGTACGTCGCCGCCTCGCGTGGACAGGTCGACGCGGTGATCGAGCCGGCCGAGACCCGGCTCTACATCGCCCGGGCCCTGGACGTACTCGGCGGGAAGCGCGAGCTGCGGCCTGCCAAGAAGCACGGCCTGATCCCGCTGTAAATCGTCGCTGCCAGAAGGAAGAGAGAACAACATGACTGACGCGACGAGCGACGTTGCCCAGCTCAAGACATTGGTGGAACAACTCCAGAAACGGATTGACGAGCTCGAGACGAAGATGCTCGAGGCGCACCCGCCCGGCGAGGTCTCGGACGACGTGATGCTGGCCATTTCGGCGGCGTGCGCGGCGTTCCTCGGCAAGCGAGCGGTGATCAAGCAGGTTCACCACCGCCGCACCAGCGCCTGGGCCGCCCAGGGTCGCCGGGCGATCCACACCTCGCACAACATCTTCTGATCGACGCTTTGCCAACCACCGCTCCGCGAGTACGACGAGGGATGACATGAAGCTGAAAGTGACCGTCAACGGCACGGCATACGACGTTGACGTGGAAGTCGAGGAGGAGCCCGTACCCACGCTGGGGGCGGTCCTCATTCGCAGCACGTCCGCGTACGGCGTAACCCCTACTGCGGCCAAGGCACCGGCCGGATCCTCCTCGGGGCTGAAGGCTCCGATCTCGGGCACGGTCGTCAAGATCCTGGTCGAACCTGGCTCGGAGGTGAAGGCCGGAGACACCGTGGTGGTGCTGGAGGCCATGAAGATGGAAACCGAGATCACCGCCCCACAAGATGGCAAGATCGCCGACGTCAACATCGCCGTCGGAGACACTGTCGCCGGTGGTCAGACATTGGTGGAATGGGAGTGATCGCCTCCCGCGCTGGTCGCGGGTGACATCAGGAGGGGCCGGTCCATCGCGGACCGGCCCCTCCTGCGTCAGCGTCCCTTAGGCGTCCCCGCGCTCCGCGGAGCGCTTCCACCGGATCCCCGCCTCCAGGAAGCCGTCGATGTCGCCGTCGAACACCCCCGCGGTGTTGCCGACCTCGTGTTCCGTTCGCAGATCCTTGACCATCTGGTACGGGTGCAGCACGTATGAGCGCATCTGGTCACCCCACGATGCCTTGACGTCACCCGCCAGTTCCTTCTTCGCGGCCGCCTCCTCTTGCTGCTTGAGCAGCAGCAGTCGGGACTGCAGCACCCGCAGCGCCGCAGCGCGGTTCTGGATCTGGGACTTCTCGTTCTGCATCGACACCACGATGCCGGTGGGCACGTGGGTCAGCCGTACGGCGGAGTCGGTCGTGTTCACGCTCTGGCCGCCGGGGCCGGAGGAGCGGAAGACATCCACCTTGATCTCGTTGTCGGGGATCTCGATGTGGTCGGTCTGCTCGATGAGCGGCACGACTTCCACCGCGGCGAAGGAGGTCTGCCGGCGGCCTTGGTTGTCGAAGGGGCTGATCCGGACCAGCCGGTGGGTTCCCGCCTCCACCGCGAGGTTGCCGTAGGCGTAGGGCACCTTGACCTCGAAGGTCGCGGACTTCAGCCCGGCCTCCTCGGCGTAGGAGGTGTCCAGGACCGCCGTCGGGTAGCCGTGTCGCTCCGCCCACCGCAAGTACATCCGCATGAGCATCTCCGCGAAGTCGGCGGCGTCGACCCCGCCGGCACCCGAGCGGATGGTCACGACGGCCTCACGCTGGTCGTACTCCCCGTTGAGCAGGGTCCGGACCTCAAGCTCGCCCATCGCCGTCCGCAACGCCACCAGATCGCGTTCTGCCTCGGCCAGGGCCTCACGGGCGTCCTCGCCCTGCTCCTCCATACCCATCTCGACCAGCGCCTGCAGGTCGTCGATGCGCGACTCTATCCCGGTGATCCGTTCCAGTTCGGAGTTGGCGCGCGACAGGGCCGAGGTCACCTTCTGGGCGTTGTCGACGTCATCCCACAGGTTGGGGACGGACGCCGCGTGCTCCAGCTCGTCGATGTGGGCGCGCAACCGGGTCAGATCGGTGACCTCACTGACGGAAGCCAGCGTCTGACGGAGTTCTCGGAGTGCTGCGGGGAAGTCGGTGGCCACGAGGCACCACATTACGCGACGGCGGAGTGGCTCTCCGGAGCGTTCTCTCCGCACCCGCACCCACACCCGGACCCTGCGCCCTGGGAGCAGCAGGCCTGCGTCCCCGGCAGGGTGAGGCTGACGAGCGTGCCACCGCCGGGGCGACGTCGCGCGGCGATGGTGCCGCCGTGGCGTTCGACGATCCGCCGGCAGATGGCCAGCCCCAGACCGGTGCCCGGGTAGGCCGTCGCGTGTTCAGCGGCCCGGTGGAACTCCCGGAAGATGTCGCGTTCCTGGCCTTCGGGGATCCCGATGCCCCGATCGGCGACGATGATCGCCACCATGCCCGAGGGGGCGGATTCCGTGCGTACCTCGATGTGCGGGCGCTGACCGGGCTTGGTGTACTTGACGGCATTCCCGATCAGATTGGTCAACACCTGACGCAGCGCGCGGGTGTCGGCCTCCACTGCCAGGGGTGCCTGCATGTTGACGGAGACTCCTCGGTCGCGTCCACGTCGTCGCCGTACGAGGCGGCCTCGACGATCTCGGCGACCAGCTCCCCGACGTTCACGTGGTCCACGGCCAGGGTCCCCTTGCGGGTGACGCTGTAGTCCAGGAGGTCGTCGATCATCTGCTGCATGCGTCCCGCTGATCCGGTGATCCGGCTCATCATCGATTCCAGGGCCGGTTGACCGGCGTCCTGCAGTTCTTCGCGCACGACCTCGGCCCAGGCCTGGATCGAGGTCAACGGGTTGAGCAGGTCGTGCGCGACAACCCCGGCAAACCGGGTCAGTTCGGCGGTCTCCTCGCGTTCTCGGGTGACGTCCCGGACGAGCACCACCGCTTGGGTACCTTCGACGGTGTCCACGGGAGTGGCGGCTACCGACAGGACGACCCGATCGTCGTCGTCCCCGGTGAGGACATCCATGGCGGTCACCGGGCAGCCTGCCAGCGCGCGCGGGATCGGGCCGCTGCCTTCGCCGTCCGCACCGGGGAGATGGTGCAGGACGTCGGGGACTCGCACGAGTTCGCCAGGGTGCGAGGTCTCGCTGATCGCCAGCATGGAGCGGGCGGCCGGGTTGCTGACGATCACCTCGCCGTCACCGCCGACGAGCAGCACGCCCTCACCGATGGAGAAGATGAGCCGTTCCATGAGCTGGGCCTGCGAGAGCGTGGCCAATCGGGACGCCTCTACTTCGGACAGCAGCCGGGCGTGTTCCTCGCGGTTGAGCACCAGCGACATCGACACGATGGAGAGCACGAGCACGATGGCCTGGACCATGGTGGCCTCGACGGTCAGGTCCTCGTGGTTGAGCGGCCCGTTGTCACCCAGGGCTGCGCCCACCAGGGCCGCGCTGACGCCCAGCGTATGCCAGGCGGTGGTCCGTGGTTCCGTGCCGTACGCGACCAGGGCGCCGAGCGGGATCAACAGGAAGAGGAGCATCGACCCGGGTACGACGAACACCATCCAGCCCACCGACAGCGAGGTCAGCAGGATGCCAGCCAGGCGGGCGTGGTAGGAGGGCACGATCAGGCGGGTGTGGAAGCGTTGCAGCAGGAGCAGCGCGAGCAAGCCGACGAGGAAGATGCTGACGACGTTGCGGACGACGTATTGCCACAGCGAGGCCGAGGAGACCCCTGCGAGCACCCCGATCCCCGGGCCGAAGGGCGCGCTGACGAGCGCGCCGGCCGTCGCCGCCACCACCAGCCGGTGCAGCCGTTGGGGGGAGGTGAGCAGCACCCGGTGATAGTCGCGTCCGCGGGTCAGGATCAGACAGGTCACCAGCGCCTGCAACAGGTTGGCGACGCCGAAACCGATGCTGCGTTGCCAGGTGGCGCCGAAGGCGAAGTTCGCCAGGCCGGCGGTGCCGGTCAATGCCGCCATAGCCAGCCACGCGGCGCGGTCGCGGCGCCACCGGCCGTCGCTCACCAGCGGCAGCAGCCAGAACACGGCGACCCCGGCGGCCGGCCAGATCAGCGCCATCTGGGTTCCTGGGTGCGTGGTGATCCGACCCAACCAGGCCATCGCCACGAAGACCAGGACGAACTTGAGGTTGCGGAGGCCGGGCCGCCGTAGATACGCCTGCGCCAACAGCACCGCCCGGGCGAGCTTGCTGCTCTCCCAGTGGCGGCGTGCGAGCCCCACCCACGCGGTGAGGGACGCGTTCACAGTAGACAGCTCACACCTCCCGCGTTGGTGGCCAGGTTTAGGCCGGGTCGGGGCCGGGTCGCAGACCCGGAAATTCACCCCCCCATCGCCCGAATCACCGGTGATGTGAGCGCCCTTGCTCGAAAACGTTCGTCTCTGCGCGGGTTTGACGGCCCGATCCGCAGGTCAGAGAAGGGGATGCAGCGGGGCCAAGATCCGCTCGGTGATGCGGACCAGCAGGCCACGCTGACGCCACTCCTGGACCGTCAGCTGCCGGCAGTTGGTGAGATCCTCCTCGAAGACCTGTTCCATGAGCCGGGCGTGCTCGTCGCTGTAGAGCTCGAGGTTGACCTCGTAGTTGCCGAGCAGGCTGAGCCGGTCGATGTTGGCGGTCCCCACGGTCGTCCACCGGCCGTCGACGGTGGCGGTCTTGGCGTGCACCATGGCGTTCCGGTACAGCCAGATGGTGACGCCGCCTTCGAGAAGCTCGCTGTAGTACCCGCGAGCCACCCAGTCGGCGAGGATGTGGTTGGAGTATTCGGGGACCAGGATGCGTACGTCGACCCCCCGGCTGGCCGCAGCGAGCAGGGCCCGCTTGATCTCGTTGTCGGGGATGAAATACGCCTGGGTGATGAAGACGCGGTGCACCGCCCGGTCGATGGCCCGCAGGTACAGGCCGCGCACCGGGAAGAGCATCCGCGAGGGCGCGTTGCGGGCGGCCTGGATCCGGGCCTCCCATTCGGCGGCCCCCCGGTCGGCGAGCTCGGGCAGATCGCGGTCGCGGAACTCGTTCCAGAAGTCGACGAAGGCGTTCTCGACCTCCCACACGCTGGGCCCCTCAACCCGCAGGTGGGTGTCGCGCCAGTGGTCCACGTAGAACCCGCCGATGTTGAACCCTCCAACGAATCCCACGGTGCTGTCGACCACCAGGATCTTGCGGTGATCGCGGCCGGTGTGCCGCAGGTCGAGGTGGAGAAGCCCGGGCCGGAACACGGGGAACCGGAGGACGTGCAGCCTGGCCGGCTTGTCGGGGAACCGGAAGAAGGATGGCCGGACCACGAGGTTGGCGAACGCGTCGTAGATGATGTACACGTCGACGCCACGACGCGCCGCCGCAATCAGGGCGGCTTTGAATTCCTCCCCGACGCTGTCGGCCTTCCAGATGTAGGTCTCGAAGTAGATGGCCGTCGTCGCCGAGCGGATGGCTGCCAGCATGTCGGCGAAGAGGTCGGCGCCATTGGTGTACGTCGTGACCCGGCTCCCCGCGACCTCCAAGGGTGCCGGGGCGAGCCGCGGCCATTCGGTGCCGGGAGGGGTACGTCGTTTGCGCACCTCGTCCACCGTCACCACGCCCGCGATCGCGGCGACCTGCACGGCAGCGCTAGCCGCCAGACCGTACCCGATGCTGCGGGCCAGAGTCCGGGTCCGAACGCGTCGCCAGATCGGCATGATTGACCACCCTACTGAACGGGCCGCGACGGCGTGGCTCGACCCGAAGGACCCGGTTGCGCGGGCGGGGTGACCCGCACCACCGCCTCGGCCCGGGAGTGTGCGGTGACACTCACCGGATTGCCCAGTGCGGCCACCAGGCCCCCCGCCAGGGGGACATCGATCCGGGCCGTGAGGACGACGGTGGCGCCCAACCGGCCACCGACTACGTCGGCGCCGGTGCCGTCGGTCAGGGACCAGGACAGGACGTGAGCGGGCAGGGGTGCGGCCTCCAAGCGGCGGCGAGCCGCGCCGGTGACGGTCTCGTCGGTGAGCGGGACCGTGCCGGTCAGCCCGTCGACGTACAGCGACGAGCGCGCCAGCGCGTCGGCCGCGTCGAGCGCCAACGTGTCAGCGATGTCATACACGCGGGCCCGGGCCAGCTGGACCGCCGTGACATCGACGACGAGGACAACCAGGGCGAGGAGTACGGCGACGTAGCCCGCGACCAGGGGGATGATGCTGCCTTCCGCGCGCTGGATGCTCACCCGCCGAACCCCTCGACGGCCGCGACGAAGCCGGCTTCAACCGGCACCGCGAGCGGGAGGGCGTCCGCGACCACGTCCGGGACCAGCGGGAGCGCGACCTCGTAGCGGACGTGCACGCGCACCGTGGCGTCGGGCGTGAGACAGGGCTGAGCGGAGCACTCCACCTGCAGGTTTCCCGGCGTGGCGAACCCGTGATCCTCGAAGGCCAACCGGGCGGCCGCTTCGGCGCGGGCCAGGGGTTGCCCGTTCGCCGGGCCGGAGACGTACACCCGGGCGGCCTCGCGTGCGGCCACCGAGACGGCGTACGAGGCAGCCTGCACCCTGGCCAAGAGCAGGACCAGGTAGACCAGGGGCACCAGAACGACGAGCGTCACGGCGAGAAACTCCACGACGGCGTTGCCCGACTCCCGCGCTGTGACCGATGCGCCGCCGCTGGCACCGGCATCCGACGGACTCACCCGGTGGGGTGCCGCGCGGGGGGTCACCCGGTGACCTCGCGGGCGTAGGCGCGGGCGTGCACGCTCATGGTGCGTCCAGGACCCCAGAGGCCTACCACCGGCACTGGAGCGTTGACCGTGACGTGGACGACGAGCATGTCGCCGACCGGCTGGTGGGACGCGGTGACGTCACCGGCGAACCGATCGGACAGGCTTTGGCTGATGAGATCGCGGGCACGCTCCGCGGCCGCGTCGGGGTGACTGCCGACCCGAGCGCCCACCCGGGCTCCCTCACCGGCGCACCAGATGAGGGTATTGCGGATGTGCAACGCCAGCCCGACCTGGATGACCACGAGCACGAGGAGGGCCGTCAGGGCCGCGGTCATGGCGAAGTCGGCGACCGCGGCACCGTCCTCGGCGTTGTCCCCGGCCCCACGTCGGCGCCGGCCGCGCGACGCCGCTGCCAGCTGCTGGGTTGCGGACTGCACGGGTCTCACAACCTGCCGGTCACCGCGTTCATGGCCTGGGTGAACAGGGCTTCGAAGCGGTCGCCTGCCAGGATCCACAGTGCGGCCACCAAACCGGCGGTCATCAGCGTGATCATCACCCACCCCGGCACGTCGCCGCGCTCCCCGGCGCCCTTGGCTGACCTCTCCCCCGGGATGGTCGCCCAGGTCAGCAACCACACCCAGCTCACCAGGACGGCCGCCCTCAACGCCGTTGGCACGGCCGCCCAGGACGTGAGTTGCGACCTGCCCCGCCGCGGACGCGAGCTACGGCGTACCTGCAGCGGGCGGCTGGATGGGGTTTTCACGGTCTGCCTCCGATCGATGGACGGTGAAGGAAAGGGGTTGCCGGCCAGCACGTCACCAGGTCAGCGACAGGCTGGCAAAGCCGGGAAAGAGGGCGAACACCACGGTGACCGGCAGGATGAGGAAGACGACGGGTACGAGCATGCCGATCTCCTTGCGCCCGGCGGATTCGATCACCGCTCGGATCGAGTCGGCACGCACATCCCTGGCCTGCTCCCGCACGACGTCCGCCAACGGAGTTCCCCGCTCCAGGGCGATCACCATCCCGTCGACGAACCGCACCAGAGCCGTGACCTCAGTGCGATCGGCAACCCGCTGCAGTGCGGTGGCGATCGGGGTTCCGGCGCGCGTTTCGGCCACCGCCGTTGCCAACTCACGGCTGAGCTCCCCCTGGCTCAGCCGGCAGACGCGCTCCAACGCGGCTCCCGTCGCCTCGCCCGCGTTCAGCGCCAACGCCAGCAGGTCGGCCACCGTCGGCAGTTCCGCGAGGATCCGCTGCTCCCGGCGCTGCACTGCGCGGGTAAGCCACCAGTCGCGGCAGGCCATGCCGGCCAGCACCCCGATGATCGGGAACAGGGCCGTCAGGAGCGGCGCGGCATCGCGTCGTACCCAGAGCACCGTCCCCAGCAGCAGCCCGGCGAAGGCACCCCCCAGCCCCCAGGCCACCTGCTCGGCGCGGTACTCCTGGCTGCTGGTCACCGACCCGGAGCGCACCAGGCGCCGCTGCACCGATGCCGAACCGCCGAACAGCCGATCGAGCACAGCACCACCGTGGGCCACCGCTGCCCGGGCGAGGCTGACCGCATCCCGGGGCCCGGGCGCCGTCACCACGGCAACGCTGGGACCGACTCCGGGCAGGTCACGCACGTAGGGTCCGATCCGGTCCTCCAGGCCGTTACGTCGGCGAGCCGGGGTACGACGCCACACCAGCAGCAGGCCGGCCGAGAACGCCAGTCCGACCAGCGCCCCGGCCGGCGACCATCCGCCGGCCGCAGGGGTCAGGAGACCAGCGGCGACCGCACTCATCGCAGCACCCGTTCTTCGGCGGGCAGTCGGCCGATCCGCAGCATCACCCGGTAGGCGACGGCGGTGACGGCCAGCCCGATACCCAGCACCGTGGCACCAGCGGGGGTGTTGTAGGCCTGCAAGGACTCCGCGCGGGTGGCCAGCATGGCGAGCACCAGCCAGGGCGCCAGCACCGCCAGCCGGGCGGCGTTGACCGACCAGCTTTGGCGCGCCTCCAGCTCCGCGCGGATTCGGCTCTCGTCGCGCAGAAAGGCAGACAGGGTGCGCAGCAGCCGTCCCAGGTCCGAGCCGCCGACGTCGCGTGCCAGTCGCAGCGACTCCACCAGCCGGTCGGCGACCGGGTCGGCCAGACGGGCCTTGAGCAGGTCCAGGCCGTCGCCGAAGCGTCCGGTCAACCGGTAGTCGGCGGCGAACTCGGCGAAGGCCGGCCGCAGGGCGGCCGGACCTCGGACGCAGACCTGCGCCACCGCCTCCGGGAGCGCCAGCCCAGCGCGGACCGCCGAGGCGATGTTGTCGACCACGTCGGGCCAGTCCTGCCGCCGTCGCTGCGCCTGACGCGCAGCGCGTGAGGCCACCACCTCACGCGGCAGGTAGGCCGCCAAGATCGCGAAGGTCACCGCCAACACCGGGGACGCGCTGACGGCGTACACCGACCATCCGACCAGGAGGGCGACCACGACGCCGACCATGACGAACCGCGACGCGGTCCAGCCGGTGAAGCCGGCCATGATCAGGTCCGCGCGCAGGGCCGCCGCCCACGCGCCCGCCCGGCGCGCCAGCACACCACGGCGCCCAGCCATCGCCGATGGCTCGGCGCGCCGGAGGCCGGGACTGCGCGACGCGCCCGCGAGCGTTCCCGGCGAGCCTGCCCAACACGCCCACCACACGCAGAACAGCCCCGATCCGAGGGCCAGGCCGACCGCGACGCCACCCATCGCCTAGCACTCCGCCAGTAGGGCCGCGAGGTCGTACCCGGCTCGCGCGAAACGATCGTCGAAAGGTGGGAAGCCGCCGCCCCGGGTCAGGCGCCCCTCGCGGCCGATGAACACATCGCAGGTTTCCACGGCCTCCCCCTCGGTGCGCCCGGTGACGGCCACGATCTCGCGGACCCGGCGCGTCCCGTCGCGCTCCAGGGCCAGCTGCACGACGAGATCGATCGCCGCGGCCACCGTGGGCACCACGAAGCGGGAACCCACGTTCTCACCGGCGAGCAACGGCAGCGTGCACATCTTGACGATGGCCTCCCGGGCCGAGTTCGCGTGAACCGTGCACATCCCCGGCAGACCACTGTTGAGCGCGATCAATAGGTCCAAGCTCTCCGCTTCGCGGACCTCCCCCACCACGATCCGCGAGGGTCGCATCCGCAGCGCCTCGCGGACCAGACGACGCAGGGGGATCTCACCAGTCCCCTCCAGACTCGGCTGGCGACACTGCATGCTGGCCACGTCACGCAGGCTCAGCCGCAGCTCGAAAACCTCCTCGCAGGTCACAACCCGTTCCCGAGGAGGGATCGCGGAAGCGAGGCAGTTCAGCAAGGTGGTCTTGCCCGACTGGGTGCCCCCGGCCACCAGGATGTTCAAGCCGCTGGCGACCGCGGCCTCCAGGAACGCCCCGGCCTGCGGGGTCACCGTGCCCAACGCGACGAGGTCGGCCAGGCTGTCCGCGGCAACGATGAACTTGCGCACGTTCACCAGCCAGTGTTGGCGGCTGATGTCTGGAATCACCACATGCAGTCGGGACCCGTCGGGCAGCGCCGCATCGACGAACGGGGAGGACAGATCGACCCGGCGCCCGGATGACTTCAACATCCGTTCCACGAGGTCGCGCACCCCGTCGGCGGTCAGAATGGTGGTCGTCAGATCGGCCACTCCGCGACGGGCGACGAATACCTCGCCCGGAGAGTTGATCCAGATTTCCTCCACCAGCGGGTCGTCCAGGTAGCGCTGCAACGGCCCGAACCCGCCTATCGTGTCCATCACGGCCGCCACGGCCGGGGCCCGCGCGGGGAGGGGTTCCAGACCCTCGGACAGCGCCCGGTCGTCGTACTCCTGAACGGCTGCCACCACGATCTCGCGCAGCGCCGCCCGATCCAGGACCGGATCGATCCGCTGGGTGCGCACCTGATCCCGGACCACCGACTCGACCTCCGCCAACGCCTGCGTCGGCAGCGCCAGCGGCAGCACCGGTGTCGCCGTACTCACCATGGGCAACCCCCTCGCACCGTCGGCGCCCCGACAGCCGAGGGCGCATCTGGACGTCCGTCCAACAGTGCGGCCACCCTATGGCTCCGCCGACCCTCCGCGGAGCGCTATCCACAGGTCCCCTCGGCGGCCTGGTCAGCGGCGGTCAGCCGCCGGCGGCGCCCCGGATATCCGCCACCGAAGCTCGGTACGCCGTCCACAACAGCCGCAGATCCATGCCCACCGTGACCAGCCCCACCCCACGGGCGATCCAGTCGCGGGCCATCGCCGGGTCGGTGCAAAACAACCCGGATTCTTTGCCGTGCGCTGCGCACCGCTGCACGATGTGCGCGATCAACGCCTCCAGCTCGGCGCAGTCCCGGTAGCCGCGGCCGCCGTACCCGTGCGTCAACGACAGGTCGAACGGCCCGATGAACACCCCGTCCACGCCCTCGATGGTCAGGATGTCCTCCAGCGCTTCCACGCCCGCGCGGGTCTCGATCATCACCAAGCACGTGACCTGCGAGTTGACATCTGCCGCGGAGAGCGCGGCCCCCGCGTCGCCGGGAAGCAGCAGGCGCCCCCAGCTGCGCTCCCCCGCCGGCGGGTAGCGGCATGCCCGGGCCGCCGCGCCGGCCTGCTCGGCCGACTCGATCATCGGCACGATCGCCGTCGCGCCGCCGCGACGGATCGCGCGGACCAGCCCCGGCAGCGCGTCCCACCCGGCGTGGCCGTGCTGGAGATCGACGACGACCGCGTCCACCCCGCTGGTGGCGACCGCTTCGGCGACCAACGGATCCGCCAGAGTGCTCCACGCGGCGTACATCGGCCGGGGGGAGGCGGCGGGCGCGTTCGTGGCTCCACGATGCTCCATCGAGCCCGTCAAGGCCATTACCCAAGAGCGCTCTTGCCGCCGCTGGGCCCCGGCCATACGTTCGATGCACTGCACAATGCACGCAGCGCACATGAACAGGAGTCGCGTCGATGAGCAGCCACCGGCATCCCCCCGGCAGCTTCGAGCCGCCCCGGCAGGCCCGCGAGGTCAGCGACGGCATCTACGCCTACATCCAGCCGGACGGCAGTTGGTGGATCAACAACACCGGCTTCCTGGTCGGCCGCCGCGGTGTCATCAGCGTCGACGCGTGCGCGACCCAACGGCGTACCCAGGCCTACCTGGACACCATCGCGACGGTCACCGACCAGCCGGTCCGGACGCTGGTGAACACCCACCACCACGGCGACCACACGTTCGGCAACTACCTTTTCCCGACCGCCACGATCGTCGGCTACGAGGGCATCCGCGAGGGCATCGCCGCCTGGGGCGCCCCCCGCGACCTGCCGCTGTGGACCCCGGTGGACTGGGGCGACATCGAACTGGAACCGCCGTTCCTCACGTTCACCGAGACCATCAAGCTGTACGTCGACGATCTTGAAACACAGGTACAGTACATCGGCACGCCCGCGCACACCACCAACGACTCCGTGCTGTGGGTGCCCGACCGCCGGGTCCTCTTCAGCGGCGACGTCATCTTCAACGGCGGCACCCCCTTCCTGGTGCAGGGATCGGTCAGCGGCATGCTGGTCGCCCTGGCCCGCATCCGGGAACTCAACCCCGAGGTGATCGTGCCCGGCCACGGCCCTGTCACCGACCCCGCCATCGTCGAGCGGCTGGAGGGTTACGTGCGGTTCGTCCAGGACGTCGCCGCCCGCGGCCGGGCCGCCGGACTCACCCCCCTGGAGACGGCCCGCGAGGTCGACCTCGGTGAGTACGCCGACCTGCTGGATTCCGAACGCATCGTCGGCAACCTGCACCGCGCGTACGCCGAGCTCGACGGGCTGCCGCCGGGCGGGCCGATCAACCTGCAGGCGGCCATCGCCGACATGATCGCGTTCAACGGCGGCCAGCCGCTGAGCTGCTACGCCTGAACCGCCGCCACCGGCTCCAGAAGGGACACGTCCTCATGCGTTGGGTCAGTTACCGTTCCCCCCGGGACGACCGGGACCACGCCGGCCTGCTCGACGACGAGGCGGTGATCGGGCTCGCGGACCCGATGCTCTCGGTGCTGCAGCGGCACGGCAGCGACCTGGCCGCCGCGGCAGAGCTCGCCCGGGCCGAACCGTTCGAACGACTGCCCCTGGCGGACGCCGAGCTGCTGGCGCCGGCGCCCACCCCGCCCTCGGTGCGCGACTTCATGGCATTCGAGGAGCACGTCGTCAACGCGATGAAAGGCATCGGCTCCACCGTGCACCCGGTCTGGTACCAGCAGCCGGTGTTCTACTTCACCAACCCGGCAGGCATCCTCGGCCCCGGTGACGATGTTCCCATCAGCCCGGGATCGATCGCCTTCGACTACGAGCTGGAGATCGCCGCAGTCATCGGCACCCCCGGCCGCGACCTGGACCCGGCGCGCGCCCACGAGCACATCGCCGGATACACCATCCTGGCCGACTGGAGTGCCCGTGACCTGCAGCGCGTCGAGATGGGCGTGGGGCTGGGACCGGCCAAGGGCAAGGACGGCGCGACCACGCTGGGGCCATGCCTGGTGACCCCCGACGAGCTGGCCGACGCCCGGTCGGGCAAGGGGTACGAGCTGGCCATGACGGCCACGGTCAACGGCCGGGAGTACAGCCGCGGGACCTGGTCCAGCTTGTACTGGTCGTTCGGGCAGATGTTGGCCTACGCCAGCCGCGGTACGACGCTGCGCCCCGGCGACGTGATCGGCAGCGGCACGGTCGGCAGCGGCTGCATCCTGGAGCTGTCCAGCACCCGGGGTGCGGCGGACTACCCGTGGCTCCAGCCCGGTGACGTGGTCAACCTGGCCGTCGAGCGACTCGGCGAGCTGAGCGTCACGATCACGCCCGGGACGGATCCGATCCCGCTGGGGTGAGCGGCCACGGCGTCCGGCAGCCCAGGGTCTCCCAGGATTCCCGGGAATCGCGTGAATCTACGGCAGGAACTGCCCAGTCCGCCCGGCCTCTTTCGTGGCGTTTCATGCGAACAAGGACGAGCATTCCTTGGTTATGTGGGACTTCCGGAAACTACGTAGAGGGAGAATGCTCATGGCTTTCACCGACGACGACCGCCGCTTCCTGAACCTGGCCATCGAGCAGGCCCGCAAATCGATGTCCGAGGGCGGCATTCCGATCGGCGCCGCGATCGTCCACGACGGCAAGGTCCTGGCGGCCGGACACAACCGGCGGGTTCAGCAGGGCTCCGCCATCTTGCACGGCGAGACCGACGCCATCGAGCGGGCCGGTCGCCAGCCCGCCACCGTCTACCGGAACAGCACCCTGTACACCACCCTGAGCCCCTGCTTCATGTGTGCCGGCACCGCGCTGTTGTACGAGATCCCCCGCATCGTCATCGGCGAAAACCGCACGTTCGAGCAGTCCGAGTCCTTGCTGCGCGAAAAGGGCGTCGAGCTCGTCCTCGTCGACGACCCAGAATGCAAGGAACTCATGGACACCCTCATCGCCAACAACCCCGAGCTGTGGAGCGAGGACATCGGCGTCGAGGCATCCGAGCTCGATGCCGCTGAGGACTCCCGGTGAACGCCACCCCGCGGGGTTCGACGGGTCCCACGACCACGGCGGCCGACGAGAACGGCGGCGCCTCCATCGACCTGGACTTCCCGATCGACCCGGTGCCGCCGTCGCACCGCCGCTCGTTCTTCTCCATCGCGGTGGTCCTGCTGGGCTTCACCATCTTCGTGCCGACGATGATGGCCGGGGCCGCGATCGGTCCCTCATTCTCCTTCCCTAACTTCCTCGTCGTGCTGGTGCTGGGGTCGGCGGTGCTCGGCGGGTACGTCGCCGCGATCGGTTGGCTGGGCGCCAAGACCGGCCTGACCTCCGTGGTCATGAACCGGTACGCGTTCGGGACCGGCGGGGCCAAACTCGCCTCGCTCCTGCTGGGCGGCACCCAGGTGGGCTGGTTCGGCGTGGTCGTCGGCTCCATCGGCGAACTCACGGCGCAGGCCTTCGGCTGGTCCGGGTGGGGTCCGCGGGCGATCGTCATGGTCATCGTCGCGGCGCTGATGATCGTCACCGCGGCGTACGGCTATGAGGGGATGTATTGGGTTTCGCTCATCTCCACGCCGCTCATCCTGATCCTGGCGTTCTGGGTGTGCTTCCGGGCGGTGGACCACGCGGGCGGAATCTCCGGATTGTGGAATGTGCAGCCCGCCACCGCGATGGGGCTCGGCGCGGCGATCACCACAATCGTCGGCACGTTCGCCTCCGCCGGAACGCAGGCGGCCAACTGGACCCGGTTCGCCCGCTCCGGTTCACAGGCGGCCATCGCGGCGATCATCGGTTTCGCCATCGGCAACGGCTTGATGATCTTCTTCGGAGCCATCGGCGCGATCAGCTACCAGCAGGCCGACTTCATCGTTCTGCTGCTCGACATGGGCCTGATCTTCTGGGCGTTGTTCCTCTTGTTCGGCAACTACTGGAAATCCAACGCCGATGCCGCCTACGCCTTCGGGGTGGCCGGTGCCGAAATGTTCAACAAAGCGTCCAAGCTGCCGTACATCGTCGGTGGCGGCATCATCGGGACCGTCCTGGCCCTGACGGGCGTGCACCAGCACATCATCAGCTACCTGGTGCTGCTGGGGGTCTTCATCCCGCCGGTGGGCGGCGTGCTCCTCGGCGATCACCTCGCCCGGTGGACCGTCGGCCGGCCCGCGCCGAGGGATTTCGTCGGCCCGGTGGTCCGGTGGCAGGGCATGGTCGCGTACGGCGTCGCCGCGCTCGTCGCATACATCAGCAACGAACGCGGCTGGGGGGTCCCGCCGGTGCAGGGAATCCTGATCGCGCTGGTTCTCGCCTACATCTTGGGGCGCCAGGAGAGCACGGTGGTCACGGTCCGTTAAGCAGCCCGTTCAGGCCCACCTCGGCCTGCAGACCCGCGCGCTGATCCGAGCCTGGCTCACCCGCGAGCGGTTCGCAGGCCGAGGTAGCCTGACGCGGTGTCCCATCCGCTGCTGAGCATCGTCGGGCTGACGAAGTCCTACGGCGGCCGGCAGGTCGTGGTCGGCCTGGACGTAGACGTCGCCGTCGGCGAAGTGGTCGCCCTGTGCGGCCCCAACGGCGCCGGGAAGACGACGATCCTGCGCTGTGTACTCGGTCTGGACGAGGCCGACGCGGGCGGAGTCATCTTCGATGGGTCGCCGTACGACGAACGCGACCCTGCGATCCGCGCCCGGATCGCGGCAGTCCTGGACGACATGGGCTGGTTTCCCGACCTGACCGCGTTCGAACACCTGGATGTCCTGGCCCGAGCGCACGGCGATCCCGATCCCGAGGCCGTGGTGGACGGCGCTCTGCACGCCCTGAAGATCGCCCACATCGCCGACCAGGTGCCGTTGACACTCAGCTCCGGGCAACGCCGGCGGCTGACCTTGGCGATGGCACTGGTCCGGCCGTATGAGCTTCTGGTTCTCGATGAACCCGAACAACGGCTCGATGTGTCCGGGCGGGCGTGGCTGGCGACGTACCTGCGGGGCGTCGCCGACGGCGGGGCCGCGGTATTGATGGCCAGCCATGACGACGAGCTCATCGCGTCGGTGCGGGCGCGCGTCGTACCGGTGCGTGAGTTCGAGGGTCTCGACGGTGGCGAGGACCCCGATGGCGAGGGCCTCGACGGCGGCGAGGGCGCATGAGGCGCCCCGCAGACCCGTCGGTGGACCCGAGAGAAGCGGCCCACGAAGCCCTGTTCGCCGTGCGGTTCTATCGCCGCGGACGCACTCCTCCCCTCGGTCAGGACCGGTTCACCAACGCCTATGTCGCCGTGGTCGGCGTGGTGACGTTCGCGTCGATGTTCGCCTCGGGGATCATCGGGCTGGCTGCGCCGCAGGAGTGCGTTGAACGGGTCTGTCGCCTCGCTGAGCAGGCCCAGGCGAGCGCGCTGCCGTGGGCTCTGTTGGCCGTGGGCGCCGGTCTCTGGCTGACCGGCGCCGCCGGTCCGATCGGCGCCTCGCAGGAACGATTGACGTGGCTTCTAGGTTCGCCGGCCGATCGCGGCGTCCTATTGCGGGTCCGCTACCGGGTGAGCCTGGTGCTCGCCGGCGCCATGGGCGCCACGCTCGCCGTCATCCCGCTGCTGGCCACGATCGATCCCTCCGCGGGCGCGCCGGTGACGGCGCTGGTGTGGACGGCCGTGGCCGGCGCGGGAGGCGGTGTTGTGGTCGTCGCGGTCGGGACCGTGGTTCAGGCCGCGGGCTCGCTCGGTCCGGGCGTGCTGACCCGGTTGGGTCAAGCGGGCGTGGCGCTCGGCGGGCTGCTCGCCGTTGTCGCCGCGTTCGGGCTATCCCTGCCGGCGATTCCGGCGCTCTCGGCGGACGGCGCGCCGGCGCTGCCGGCCACTGTCACCGTCGCCATCGCGGTCGTGCTCGCGCGCCGCGGTCGCGGGATGCTGGCGTCGCTGTCCGTGGCCACGTTGCACCGGGCTGGGCGGTTCACCGGGGCGTTCGGCGATGCGGTCCTGGCTCTGGACGCCACCCCGGCGACGATCATGGTCGCCGCGCGCCGCGCCGAATCCCGCGGCCGGTTTCGTTCCCGCCCAGTCGGCGGCACCGGTGCGGCGGCGTTACTGCGTTCCGATATACGGCGAGCGCTCCGACGGCCCGGAGTGCTCACCGCGATGGTGCTGCTGGTTCCCCTGCCGATGCTGGTGGCCGCGGTGATCAACTCGATGGCCGCCGTGATCGTCCTGGGGATGGCCAGCGCGGCGTGGACCCGTTCAGCCGCCGCCGGCTACCTTGCCTGGGCCCGGTCGACCGGCCTGCGGCGGATGCTCGGCCTCCCCGGGCATCGGGCCGCTCCCGCCCTGCTGGCGCTACCCGCGGCGGGTGTGGCCGCCTGGACGGCCCTCGGGACGGCACTGGCCGGTTTGCCGTTGATCTTCGTCGTGGCCTTCGTGGCCTGCGGCATCGCCTCAACGTTGGACGCCGGCGCCGAGGTGAAACCGGCCGATCTGGGGGTCATCATCAGTACGCCGATGGGCGCGGTCCCAGTCGGGTTGGTTCAGCGCGTGACGAGCGGAACGTTGCTGGTCGCTCTATGTGTCATCCCGTTGCTCCTGACGAGCTCACCGCTGGCCGTCCTGGTCAGCCTTGCCGTGCTGGCCTTCCAGGTCAGTTCTCACCGCCGCCCTCGGTGAAGGACGTGGATGCGAAGAGGCGATGGTCGATGAGGTCGATCGATCAGAGGTCGGCGACCCGATAGCTCCAGAGTTCTGCGGACACCGCAACCGGCGGCTTCCCCGAGCCGCGGTGGGTGTCGCGTCCGGCCCGCCATGCCTCGAAGGACTCCTCGTCGGCCCACCGGGTCAGGACGAGCCACACGGTGCGGCCGTCGGTCGGCGCCAGCAGCTCGAACCCTTCGAACCCGGGCTGCCCGTCCACTGCCCCGGCCCGTCCGGCGAACCGCCGAGCCAGCTCATCCCCGCTGTCCTGCGGCACGGTGATGGCGTTGATCTTGATGACGCTCATCCGGTGGCACCCCGTTCCCCCAGCTCGCTGAGCAGCCACGTGATGGCCTGGGTCGGCGTCCAGCCGTCCGGGTGCGCCGCGATCATCGCCGCAGCACCCTCCAGGTCCTGCCCCAGCGTGACCGCCGGCAACTCGACGTACCCGTCCTTGCGCTCCTGACCGACACCCACGTTGGCCATCAGCGCGTTGCACAGGCACTTGCGGCCCAGGGTGTCCTCCGGTAGACCGCCCTTCTTGAGGTAGGCCTGCACGGGTTCGGAGGCGCAGCGATAGCCGACCGTACCGTTCTCGCGCAGGTACGCCTGGCGGAGGTAGGACAGGTCGCAGAGCCGGGGCCGGGCTTCGTAGAGAGCGTCCTCGGACTGGGTGCCCGGCACCTGAGCGACCTTGAACGGGAACCCGGTCGGGGAGGCCCGCGGGTCGTTGCGGACGCTGAGCTGCCCGGCGCGCAGGTCCGCCAGCATCTGAGTCCGGACCCGCGGCTCCAGCCCGGAAGCCTGCGAGAGCGCGAAGATCGTGCCGCACTGGACGCCGGCCGCACCGGCCTCGACGGCCTCGCGGACCTTGTCCGGCGTCGAGTACCCGCCGGCCATCCAGAACGGCAGACCCACGGCCGCGACCTTGGCGATGTCGGCCAGGTCGCGGTCGCCGTACACCGGCTGACCGTCGTCATCGAGCTGCATCTTCCCGCGCGGCGGAGCGCTGTGCCCCCCGGCCCGCGGGCCCTCCACGACGAATCCCTCCGGGCGGATGTCCTCGTCGCGGTAGAGATATGTAGCAAGGGAGTGCAACGAGATAATGGCGAGGAAGTTCGGTTTATGCAGCTGAGAGGGCAAATCCGCACCGAGCATCTCGACCGGGTCGACGACGCAGGGCGCCGGCTGCCCCCCGTGCACATCGACGTTCACCGACCCCGGGCGCCCCGCAGCGAAGTCCCGCAGCAGCTTGGGGATTTCGCGGGGGATGCCCGCCCCCATCAGCACGTAGTCAACGCCCGCCAGCATCGCGCCCAAGGCGGCCGCGGGAGTGGCCATCTGGATCTTCTCCAGGAAGTTCACCCCGACCACCCCGCCGTGGCCCTCCTTGGCGAGCCACACCTCGACGAAGTTGCCGACAAGCGACAGCTCGACGGCCTCGCGCGTGGGGGTGATCGTCAGGGTCGGGTTCGGTCGATACGGTTTGCCGTCGCGACCACCCTCGCGGAAGTAGGTCTTCAGCACGCGCTCAGCCATGGCCGGTGAAGGGAAGTGCTCCAAAGCCCGGCGCCGATGTCCGCCCGGGTCGCCATCCTGCAGCCTGCGCGCAAGAACCGCGTCGAGCGCGGTACCCGAGACCACACCCAGTTGACCCTGAGCAGAGACCTCCCGCGCCATCTGCCACGAGGACACCCCCACACCCATCCCGCCCTGAATGACGACGGGGAACGCGGTGGACACGAATCGACCTCCTCTGCCCCGCGGACTCGCGGCGGCGTACTGCGACCGCGCCAGCGGACTCCCCCCGACGGTATCCGCCACGACGGGATCCGGCAGCAGACAACCCGTCATCCGGACAGCCTTCCTGCCGTGGGTCCGGTCGTTGCCGACTCCGTGAATGGTGGTCCCCGGCGGGCCCGGCTCTACGGCGTAGATTTGCCCACCACCGTGGAAGCGTCGGCCGAGAGGCCGAGAGGCCGAGAGGCCGAGAGAAGGTGAGCACCTCATGGACGTCGTCGTGATCGGCGCGGGGCTGGCCGGGCTGAGCCTGGCCCATGGATTCCAGCAGTCGGGCGCCCGGACGATGGTGGTGGAGCAGGCCCCCGCGGATCGGCCTCAAGGCAACGGGTTGTCGTTGATGCCCAACGGCCTGACGGCCCTGCACGCCCTCGGGCTCGGACCGCAGCTGGAGCAGCTCACGCGGGGTCACTCCCCCGCCGGCGGCGGCCAGCGCACCCCGGATGGCCGGTGGCTCTACCGCCTGCCCGCGCGTGCGGTCGGCTCCGTGCGGGTGGTCCATCGGGCGGAACTGCACGCCGTCCTGGTGCAGGCGCTCGTCCCCGGCACCGTCCGGTTCGGAGTCCGCGCGACGCTCGTCGATCCGCTGACCGGTCAGGTCCAACTCCAGGGGCCGGGCATCGACGACGACCCTTCCGGGGGCGGGGACGAGGACCCGATGGTGCGAGCCGACCTGGTCGTGTGTGCTGACGGGTTGCGTTCCCGGGCTCGCGCCGCGATCGGGTCCGACCCGGGGATCCGGTACGCCGGCTACGGAGCCTGGCGTGGGGTCACTCCCGCGGCGGTACCCGGCGTGGAACCCAGCGAAACGTGGGGGCGTGGGCTGCGCTTCGGCCTCGTGCCGCTGCCGGACAACCGGGTGTACTGGTTCGCGGTGCGCAACGGTCCGCCCACCGCTACGGCCCAGGACGCCCACCGCGAAGTGCTCGACCTCTTCGGCACCTGGCATGACCCGATCCGCCGCGTGGTCGAGTCCACCGACGCCGCCACCATTACCTGGTCCCCGATTGAGGAACTCGCTCGACCGCTGACGACGCTGTTCCGCGGAGTGTCCGTCCTGGTCGGCGATGCGGCCCATGCGATGACGCCGAACCTCGGCCAGGGCGGCAACCAGGGCCTGGAGGATGCCGCGACGCTGGTCCGCCTGCTTACTCGCAGCGCCGCCGGCGCCCCCGACCGGCAGGTGCTCGCGCAGCTCCTGGCCCGGTACGACGAGCTGCGCCGCCCCCGCACGCAGCGGATCGCCAGGCTCTCGCGGCAGCTGGGCCGCATCGCTTCCACCGATCAGGCGCTGCTCGCGATCGGCCGGGACGCCCTGCTACGCCTGACGCCGACCCGTGCCGCCGCGGCGTCTATTGACGCGCTGGCCGACTGGCGCCCCCCGGACGTCGGGGACGGCGTCGTACCGCCCGCTACCAGGCCAACCCTGAGCGCTTGAGAAGCTGCCGTCCCACGGCACCCAGTCCCCCGGCGGCCGCGTGGACCAGCGAACCGACCCAGCCGACCCCGATCGTGTGCGCATGACCCCGCACGCTGTCGGCCACGGTGGCGAGCTCGGGACGGCACGCAGATCCCTCCTGGGCACCGTGGCCGCCGGCACGTGCTGGCTGCTGCGGAGCGCCGCGGTCGCCGTCGGGCCACCCCAGCATCCCCGCCGGTGCCGCCGACCGGCTCGAACCCCCGCGCCCGCGCAGCGGCCGGGCGATGATCCAGCGGTCCACCGGATCGAACGCGGCGACCCAGAGCCGGTCGACATCGACGTGGCGATCGTGCGGCAGCGCCCCGGCCAGGGCGGTCCACCAGTGGCCACCGGGAGCCTGGGCGTAGTCCTGGCGCTGCTGCGGGCGATGCCCCTCGCGGGGCAGGTGCCGGCTCCCGGGCGTGGACCGCACGGCACGCTGTAGATCGATCGCCTCGTTCGTGGTCACCGTCACCGCGCCCGACTCATCGACGTAGCGAACCTCGTTGCCCCGCGTGGGTCCTGCCCTCATATCCCCAAGCCTGTCTGGTGTCCGCCGGAAGTGAATCGCGCGACACGCATTCGAGACGAACGGCATCCCGGCCGAGCCTGAGGTTATGCACACCCCACGGGCATCTGCGCGGTGCGGAAACCGCCCCCTGTGGACCCGCGGATGACCGCGAGTCGGAACCGGGCCAGCCTAACCCTGTGCGCGTTCGGATCGAGATTCACGGCGTGTCCCGCCGCCCGGGGTACCTCCTTGTGGAGGCCCCCCGGCAGACCACGTGGGCCGAGGTCGACCCGCTCCTGCGAGCCGAGCTGGGTCTGGACCCGGCTCTGGTCCTGCAGACCCCCTGCGGACCGATCGACCCCGCAGCGATCCTGGGTGCCGAGCCCCTGGTGGACGGCATGCTGCTGCTCGCCGAACACCCAGGTGCCCATTGCCGGCCGGCACCGGCCACGATCGCGCATTTGGCGGTGCTCAGTGGCCCCCAGGCGGGAACAGTGCTGCCGTTGCCGGCGGGCGAGCACGTCCTGGGCCGGTCGCCGTACGCCGATCTGCGCGTCCTGGACTCGGCGCTGTCACGACGGCACGCCTTGCTAGCCGTGGGGCCGGACCGGATCCACGTGCACGACCTGGGATCGGTCAACGGCACCCGGGTCGAGGGCGAGACCCTCGGATCCGCGCCGGTGGAGCTGCTTCCCGGCGCTCTCCTGCAGGCCGGCGGTTCGGTGCTGCGGGTATGCGGCCCACCCGCCCCAGGTGCCCAGGGTGGACGTCCCGCCGCTCATGCCCATGCCGATGGCGCCGTCATCATCGACGTCCCGGCGCCACCGGCGCCGACCTCCCCGACCCTGGCCTGCGCGCCGGCGCCCGCGCCGACCATTCACTTCCCGACGCCACCGCCTCCCGCCCGGGCGTCGACCAGCCCCTGGCTGTTCGCCGTACTGCCGCTGCTCACCGCGGCGGTGCTGGCCGTGGCGCTACGGAACGTCCTGTTCCTCGCGCTGGGGCTGATGGGGCCACTCGGCATGTTGGCCCACGCCGGGTTCGAACGCCGGCGTGGCCGATCCGACCGGGCCGACCGGCAACGACGGTACGAGGCCGCCCTCGCCGAGGCGCGCCGCCGGCTGGCCGAGGCGCTGGAGCAGGAGCGAGCCGCAGCCCACGCCCGCCATCCCCCGCTGCCTGTGATTCTGGCCCGGGCCACCCGCCACGTGCCTGGGGTGTGGCAGCGAACGGGGCTGCCGTGGAGGGTGCGGTGCGGCTCCGGCATCGCGGACTCCACCGTGCGCGTCGTGCACCCCGACTCCGATGGAGGACCACCCACGCCGGGCTCCGGGCGTCCCCGCGTCGCGGATGTCCCCCTGACCCTGGACCTGGACGGCCGATCGGTCGCCTGCTGCGGGGGCCCGGCCGATGTCGCCGGGCTGGTCCGCTCGGTACTGATCCAGCTGGCCACCCACCACCCCCCCGACGACGTGCGTCTGCGGCTGAGCCTGGGAGCCCGTCAGCTGGTAGGAACAGACTGGCCGGAATGGCTCCCTCACCTGAAACCGGGGGACCACCCGCCGGGCGAGCGTGAGCTGCGCGTCGTCACCGCAGCCGCCGCGGACTCCCTCACCCGAGCCCCCGGAGCCCCCGGAGCCCCCGAAGAACCAGGAGCACCAGGCGAACCAGGGGTGGGCGGCGCGCTCCTGATGCTGATCGCCGACCCCGCAGCGATCGCCCCCGAATGGTGCGACACCGTCGTACGCGTCCGCCCCGAGGGGGTCACCATCGAACACCGGGACGCACCCGGCGCGACCGACCGCCTGATCCAGGGGCGCATCGAGCTGCTGGGTGCCGAGCAGGCCGCCGCCGCTGCGCGAGCCCTGGCCCCCCTGCGCACCCGCGGCGCCCACCCGGGCCCACGACCCCGGTCGGCGGGACTCCTGGACTGCCTGGGCCTCCCGTCCACACCTCGTGAGTTGTCGCAGGAGCTGGTCCGGCGCTGGTCCCCCGAGCCCGCCGAACAGTGCTACGCCGACCGCCCCGGACGCGTGCGGATCGGGGACCGACTAGGCACGCCCGGCCCCTGCGAGCTCGACCTGGACCGGGACGGACCACATCTGCTGCTGGCGGGCATGACCGGAGCTGGGAAGTCGGAGCTGCTGGCGACCCTGGTCTGCGGGTTGGTGCTGAACCATCCCCCGCAAGAATTGGCGCTGGTGCTGCTCGACTACAAGGGCGGCAGCGCATTCGCGCCGTTCGCCGATCTGCCGCACACCGTCGGCGTCCTGACCGACCTCGATCCCGAGGTGACAGCGCGGGCCCTGCGCGCGCTGCGAGCCGTGTTACGACACCGCGAAGCCGTCCTGGCGGGCGCCGGCGTACCGGACGCGACGGCGTACCGGGCCTACGCCCGCGCTCATCCGGACGCCGAGCCGATGCCCCGCCTGGTGGTCATCGTGGACGAGTACCGGATCCTGGCCGAGGACCACGCGCCACTGATGTCCTCGCTGGTTCGGATCGCGGCGCTCGGTCGGTCGTTGGGGCTGCACCTTGTGCTCGCCACCCAACGCCCGGGCGGCGTGGTGTCCGCGGAGATCCGCGCAAACGTCAACGCACGCATCGCCCTGCGTGTCCGGGACGTCACCGAGTCCCACGACGTCATCGAATCGGGCGAAGCGGCGGCCCTCGACCCACACCTGCCCGGTCGCGGGTACCTGCGGGTCGGGTCGCGAGCCCCGATGGCCTTCCAGGCTGTCCGCACCGCGGTGCCGCTGCCGCGGGACTCGGTGCCGACGCTGCGGCTGACGCGCCTTGCCAGTCCCGGACCAGCGCCCCGGCCGGAGTCCCTCGCAGGCGAGGCGCCCACGGCGGGGTCCAGTGGCGGCGGTGCGGAAGCCGTCCGGGTGATTGACGTCATCGTGGCCGCGGCCGGCGATGCGGGGCAACGCAACGGTCACCACCGGCCGGCACCGGTGTGGGCGCCGCCGCTGCCGAGCAGCTACCAGGTGCGCTACGGCGGGCCGGAGCGGAGCCGCCATCCCGAGGATCCCGCCGCGGAGGCCGCGCCGGAGCCCGCGCCGCACCCGCCCGCCGGTGCTTCGGCCAGCGGCCTCGCGTTGCCGCTGGCCCTGGTGGATGACCCGGATGGGCGCCGCGTCGACGCGCTGGCGTGGCGTCCGGTGACGGACGGGCACCTGGCCTTGGTCGGCACCGCACGGACCGGGCGCACCGACGCAGTTCGGGCGCTGCTGGTCGGCCTGGCCCAGGCCTGCCCCACCGACGTCCACCTCTACGTCATCGACGCGATCGGCGGCCTCGATGCTGTCGCCGAGCTGCCGCACTGCGCGGGTCTGGTGGATCGCGGGGATGTCGGTGCGGTACGGCGGATGGTCGAGGCGCTGCGGACCGGACCACCCCCGCACAGCCAGACTGCGCTGACCGTTCTGGTGGTGCACGGCTGGGAGCAGGTTTGTGCCGGGCTGGACGAACTCGATCACGGGCGGGGATCGGGTCGGCTGATGGAACTACTGCGCGGGGACGTCACGGGGGTCCGGCTACTGCTGACCGGCGATCGCGGCCTCCTCACCGGCACCGTTGCCAGCCACGTCGAACACAAGGTGGTGTTGCGCCTGGCGGACGCCCGGGATGCGCTGATGGCCGGCGTGCGGGTGCCCCCCGGCGGTGGTGCCGGCGGCCCGGGTCGCGGCGTCCACCTTCCCAGCGCCCGGGCCGTTCAGCTGGGGGCGTCGACGCAGGTCGAGCTGTCCGCCGCGGCACACGGCGCCCGTGAGCGACATCGGCGGTGCCCTCCGGCGCCCCCGCCGTGGCGACCGCTGCCGCGTGAACTGCGCCTGGATGAGGTTCCCGACATCGGCGATGTGGGCGAGCAGCCCCCCACCCGGGTGGCGATCGGGGTCGCCGAGGACGGTCAGGCCGCCTGGGTGCGCACCGATGCCGGGCTTCTGGTCGCGGGCGCTCCGGCCAGCGGGCGCTCGACCACGTTGCGGGTGATCGCCGATGGCCTCTCCCGGGCCGGCGTACCGGTCCTGCTGGTCTGTGCCGGTCAGCCGTGGTCGCAGCTTCCCCGTGGGGTTCGCCAGGTGTCGGTGGAGCAACTCACGAGGGTTTGGGCGTCGCGCCATGCGGCGCCAGAGAGCCCGGGCGCCACCGATGTCCCTGGGATGACCATCATCGACGATCTGGACGAACTGGATCCGGTCGCCCTGGAGTCGTTGGGCCGGGCCCTGGAGGAAGCCGGTCCACCGGTCCCCCTGGTGGCTGCCGTGCGCAGCGCCTTCGCCATTACGGCGTACACCGGCGTGATCGGACGGCTGCGGCGAGGGGACCAGCTCGTGCTGTCACCGTCCCTGCATGACGCGCAGCTGTTGGGCATCGACATGGTGACCGGCGCGGGGGGGCCGGCCGGTCGCGCCGCGCTGGTACGCCGTGGCCGCACTCAGGCCGTCCAGGTGGCGCGGCCGACGTGAGGCATGCCCGGCTCGGGCGCTCGGGCGCCGCCGGGACGGTTCAGCTAGCACCACGGGCCGCACTCCTGGCACTCAGGCCTCACTCCTGCATCACTCCTGGGAGTCGGCGCCCGCCCGGTAGGCACCCACGAGGCCGACCACGGCGACCACGAGCACCGCTGCGGCGATCAGCCCATGCCGGGTCTGGGCCAGCGACCACCCGATCGGCACCAGCAGCGCATGCCAGACCAGGCTCGGCGTCCGGGGCCAGGCCTGCCCGGCCCACCAGGCCCGCGCCAGGGCGGCCAGGCCCCCGGCTCCCAGGGCGAAGATCAGGACGGAGGTGAACACGGCAGACAGCTCCGCGGCCTCCCCCCGGAGGGCCTCGACCACGAAGAAGACGATGAATCCGGCGATCACCAGCACCTGACCGGCGAGCAGCCCGGCGATCGTCCGGGACCAGGCACTGCGGGAGGTGGACACGCGCGATGAGAGCCTCGACACGCTTGCCAGCCTAGAGCCCGCGAACAGTGTCGGAACGTGCGGTGTACGGGCGGCAACGGCAGATCTGCTGATTGGTACGTCGGCCGGCCGGGCTGGCGGGGGCGTGCGACGCTGCCACGGATCGGCCCGCGTCAGGGCGCCCATGCGTTCATGAATTTGCTTGCAAAGAATCAGGATTCGTTCAGTCCAGGTATCGCGCAGGCATCCTGTGATGCACCGCACGCCCTTCTGTGCGCAAACTCGACCAAAGCCCTTGCCTCAGGGATCACCTTTTGTGAGGCTTGGGCGTGCGCGGCCACCATTGGTGTTGGCCGATGCGCCCGTTCCCGCCCCTTCAACCCCTATTGGGGACGATGGGTCATGAGCGGGTCCCGCCCTGCCTTCGCGCAACCGCATCGAAGGCCAGGGAATGCAGACCGGGGGCCACGCGTTGACCGGTCGGTCGGATGACACAATCAAGGAGCACACCCACAATGGATTGGCGCAATCGCGCTGCATGCCTGGAGGAGGACCCCGAACTCTTCTTCCCCATCGGCAACACCGGCCCCGCGCTGCTGCAGATCGAAGAGGCGAAAGCCGTCTGCCGTCGGTGCGAGGTTCAGGAGACCTGCTTGAAGTGGGCGCTGGAGTCTGGTCAGGACGCCGGCGTCTGGGGGGGATTGTCGGAAGACGAGCGCCGGGCGCTCAAGCGGCGAAACGCACGGGCCCGTAGGGCTGGCTGAGCACTCATGCCGGCCGCGGTCGGAGACGACCGCGGGGGGGCCGACACTCAGCGACGCGGGGGGTCGCCACGCACACCGCACCACCATCGTCACACCTGATCAACTGTGATAGCACTGGGTCATAGAGCTTCAGCACATCAGCAACACGCACCACGCCTCATCGGCTCACCGGTCGGGGCCGCCGCACCGACACCAGGGTGCAGCGGCCCCGATCGCGTGTGCCGTCCGCGACGATCCCCTCAGAAGTCTCCCGGGGAGAGCGGGTCCGGCGGCGCTACCAGGGAGGTGGTGTGCCGAAGGCGCGCCAGGAACTCCACCTGGGTGCCCTGGGGGGAACGTGCCTCCCACTGAATACGCCCTCGCAGGTCCTGCACCAGCGCGGTCACGATCTGGGTGCCCAGCCCGGAGCCGCCGGGTTCGATCGCCCGGGACAGCCCCGCACCGTCGTCGCTGACCCGGACGAGCAGCACTGCCTCATCGTCCTCCTCCCAGCGCTGGGCCTCGACCGTGACGGTCCCACCCGATTCCCGAAGACCATGCTCCACCGCGTTGTGGACCAGCTCGGTCATGATCATGGCCACCGAGGTGGCGTCATCGGCCGAGAGCATGCCGAACCCACCTCGATGGTCCCAGGCGACGCGCACGTCGGATGAAGCCACCTCCACGGCCGCGCGACCCACCTGATCGGCGATCTGGTCGAACTCGACCACCTCGTCGAAGGCCTTGGACAGGGTGTCGTGGACCATCGCGATGGTGGCCACCCGGCGTACCGCTTCCTGCAGGGCCGCCAAGGCCACCTGGTCGGACACCCGGCGAGACTGGAGGCGAAGCAAGGCGGCCACGGTCTGGAGATTGTTCTTGACGCGGTGGTGGATCTCGCGAATGGTCGCATCCTTGGTCATCAGCTCCCGCTCGCGGCGCCGCAGCTCCGAGACGTCCCGCAGCAGGACCACGGCGCCGATCCGGGTGCCACCTTCGGTGAGGGGGATGGCCCGCAGCGACAGGCTGGCGCCATGCGATTCCACCTCGCTGCGCCACGGCGCCCGGCCGGTCACCACCAACGCGAGAGACTCGTCGACGACGCTGGGGTCGCGCAGCAGATCCGTGACGATCCGCGACAGCAGCTCCCCGGACACGTCGCCGTGGTGGCCCAACCGGTGCAGCGCCGAGATCGCGTTGGGCGTGGCATAGGTGACGACCCCCTCGACATCGAGGGCCAGGACCCCATCCCCCACCCTGGGCGTGCCCCGCCGGTAGTCCGAGGGCACGCCGACGGTGGGGAACTCGCCATTGGCGATCATCGTGGCCAGGGTGTCCGCGATGGATCGATAGGTCTTCTCCAGTCGGCTCGGGGTCCGCATGGTCGCCAGGTTGTTATGCATGGTGAGTACAGCCAGGACCCGCCCGGCGCGCACCACCGGCACCGCCTCCTCGCGCACCGGAATGTGCTCACGCCACTGGGACTCGACGTCCTTGACGATCCGCCGCCGGCGCGCGCACTCATCCAGCAACGCTCTGCGCGAGGGGCCGGCCACCGATCCGATGATGTCGTCGTAGAACACCAGCGGCCCGGTGTTGGGGCGCGCGTGCGCGACCACCACCCACGCGGCGGATTCACCCTCCCCGCCCTGGACCCAAAGGACCAGATCGGCGAAAGCCAGGTCGGCGAGCAGTTGCCAGTCACCGACGAGCAGGTGCAGCCACTCGACATCGGCAGGCCGCAGATGCGGCAGCCGCCGTACGGCATCATCGAGCGCAGGCACGGGTGCAGCCTACGACAGCGCCGCTCAGCTGCTGGCGCTGCCCGATCGCACAATGCTGCGCAGCGACCGCAGGGCCACCGACAGCGCTGCCAGCGTGGGCCGATCCACAGCCTCCAGGCCCGCGCGGGCCTGTCGGGCGCGCTGAGCGGCGCTGGGGTTCTCAGCCACCCACGCCCCGATCCGCCGGTCGGCATCGGCGTCGCGGTCCGTGGTCGTCATTACCACCCGCACCAGTGACTCCAGGACGTCGTACACGTCATCACGCATCGCGGCGCGCGCGAGTGCATCCCAGCGATCCTCCCGGGGCAGCAGGGAGACCTGGGACAACAGTCGGTTGATCCCGAACTCGTCGGAGATACCGAAGTACAGCGGCGCCACCGACTCGGTGTCGGCCCCGCTCTCTTGTGCCAGCTCGATGATGTCCAGGATGGCGAACGTGTGCAGCAGGGCCGCCACCCGGCGCGCCAGCTCCGGGGGTACGCCGGCCGCCACCAGCTCAGCCTGCTGAGTTTGCAGCCGCTGCGCCTCCGCACCGCGGACGAGGTCGGCCACGCCGTCGGCGTGCGCCGCCACCGGTCCGGAGAACCGGGCGAT
Organism: Austwickia sp.; assembly: GCA_016711265.1. Lineage (GTDB taxonomy): Bacteria > Actinomycetota > Actinomycetes > Actinomycetales > Dermatophilaceae > JADJTI01. The sequence continues at coordinate 58,772 of JADJTI010000003.1, forward strand.
CTCGGCGCCCACGTCCAGGGTGTGCGGGCGGTTCTGCAACACCCACCGTACGGACCGGTCCATGAGGCGGCGGAAGTCCAGATACATGCGGGTCTGCACCACGGGGTCGACGAGGTTGTCGGTGGCCTCCACGGCAGCCACGAACTCCCGCATGCCGAAGACCTCACGACAGATCACGAACGCCTTCGCGATCTGTTCCGGGGTCGCGCCGGTCTCCTCCATGACCCGGTAGACGAACGTGATACCGCCCCGGTTGACCATGGAGTTCGCGACATCGTTGATGACGATGTCCTCCCGCAGCGGGTGCCCGTCGATGGCGGCGTCGAATTGCTCACGAATCGGCTCGGGGAAGTAGCCGCGCAGCGCCGTCGCGAACCACGGGTCCTCGGTGAGGCCGCTTCCCCGCAGCTGGCTCTTGATCGAGAGCTTGGCGTACGGCATCAGGGTGGCGAACTCCGGCGATGTCAGCCCCTGGCCCCGGGTCAGGCGGGCGGCCAGGGTCGCCTCGTCGGGCAGGAACAGCAGCGCCCGGTCCAACTCCCCACGGTCCTCCAACCACGTCATCAACCGTTCATGCATGGTGGTCATCTCAAGGCCTGCGAGCCGGGCGTTGCCGAGCAGCACATTCTGTTCGTAGTTGGTCCGCAGCACGGCGTGCGCGACCGCGTCCGTCATCGAAGCCAGCACCCGGTCGCGCTGCTTGATCGTCAGGTCCCCCTCCCGGACCACGTCGTTGAGCAGGATCTTGATGTTGACCTCGTGGTCGGAGGTGTCCACCCCCGCGGAGTTGTCGATCGCGTCGGTGTTGACCCGGACGCCGGCCAGGGCGGCCTCGATCCGACCCAACTGGCTGGCCCCGAGGTTGCCTCCCTCACCGACCACCTTGGCGCGCAGGTCCCCCCCGTTGACCCGGATGGCGTCGTTGGCCCGATCGCCGATGTCGGCGTGGGTTTCGGTGGTCGCCTTGATGTAGGTGCCGATGCCGCCGTTCCAGATCAGGTCGACGGGGGCGAGCAAGATGGCATGGATCAGTTCGGCGGGCGTCATGGTGGTCACCGTGGCGTCCAGACCGAGCAGCGCGGCGACCGGTTCGGTGATCCGCACCGACTTGGCGTCCCGGGGGTACACCCCGCCCCCGTCACTGATGAGCGTGGCGTCGTAGTCGGCCCAGGACGAACGGGGGACGTCGAACAGCCGCCGTCGCTCCTGGTAGGAGCGCAGCGGGTCGGGATCGGGGTCGAGGAAGACGTGCCGGTGGTCGAAGGCGGCCACTAGGCGGATGTGCTGGGACAAGAGCATGCCGTTCCCGAACACGTCACCGCTCATGTCACCGATCCCGACCACGGTGAAATCCTCGGTCTGGGTGTCCCGGCCCAGCTCCCGGAAGTGCCGCTTGACCGACTCCCAGGCCCCGCGCGCGGTGATCCCCATCCCCTTGTGGTCGTAGCCGGCCGAACCACCCGAGGCGAACGCGTCATCGAGCCAGTAGTCGTAAGCCCGGGAGACCGCGTTGGCGATGTCGGAGAAGGTCGCCGTGCCCTTGTCGGCCGCCACCACGAGGTAGGGGTCATCGCCGTCGTGTCGGACCACGCGCTCTGGCGGCACCACGGCGCCGCCCTGGCGGTTGTCGGTCACGTCCAGCATCGCCGAGATGAAGAGCTTGTACGCCGCGACCCCCTCGGCCAGCCACGCGTCGCGGTCCAGGGCCACCGGTGGCAGCCGCTTGGGGAAGAAGGCCCCCTTGCTCCCGGTGGGGACGATGACCGCGTTCTTGGCCATCTGGGCCTTGACCAGCCCCAGGTTCTCGGTCCGGAAGTCTTCGCGGCGATCACTCCAGCGCAGCCCGCCACGCGCCACCTTGCCGAACCGCAGGTGAACACCCTCCACCCGGGGGCTGTAGACCCAGATCTCGAACATCGGCCGAGGCTGCGGCAGGTTCGGAACGCGCTGGGGATCGAGCTTGAAGCACAGGGTGGGCTTGGGTCCCTCGCCCGCGGCGTCGGCGACCTCGCCGGGATCGATGGCGATCCGGGTGCCGCGTTGGTAGTAGTTCGTGCGCACCGCGGCCTGGATGACCCCCAGGAAGGCGCGCAGGATGCGGTCCATGTCCAGGCTGGCGACGTCATCCAGCAACGTCTCGATCGAGGCGGCGATCGCTTCCTGGGCCTCGTCTCTGGCACTGCGGTCCGCCTCGCCGTCCCCGAAGGCGTCGGGGTCGAACCGGGCGGCGAACAGCTCGACCAGTCGTCGGGCGATCTGCGGGTTGGCCGCGAGGGTGCTCTCCAGGTAGCTGTTGCTGAAGGGCAGCCCGGTTTGGCGCAGGTACCGGGCCACGGCGCGCAGGATCACGACCTCGCGCCACGTCAGCCCGGCTCGCAGCACCAACGCGTTGAACCCGTCGCTTTCGGCCTGGTCGCTCCACACGGCCTCGAACGCGGCCTGGAAGCGCTCCCGGATACCCTCCTCGTCCCGCATCCACGCGGCCTCGTCGGGGGCCCGCAAGCCGAAGTCGTAGATATGGCGGGTCTGGCCGGAGGCCATGTGGAACTCGTAGGGGCGTTCGTCGATCACCTCGACGCCCATATCGGTGAACACCGGGAGCAGACGGGTCAGCGACACCGCAGAAGTCCGGTACAACTTGAGCCGTCGTTCCTGTCCCGGCGCCCCTGGTACCTGATACAAGTTCAGCCGCATCACGCGCTGGTCACCGAGTTCGTCCAGGTGCCGCAGGTCCACCACCCCCACCCGCGGGTGGTAGTCCTCCTTGTACGCCTCGGGGATCCCCCGGCCGTACGCCGTCAGCACCGCGGCTGCGCGTTCGTCGCCGAACTCGGCCCGGGCCGCGCCGGCCAGATCCTCCTCCCACGTCCGGGTGAGGTCGACGACGCGACGATCGAGCTCGCTCTGATCCACCTCCGGCAGGGAGTGCCCGTCGGCCACCCGGACCACGTAGTGCAACCGGGCCAGCGGTGCGTCCGAGACCCACGTGGTGTACTCGACCCGCTCCCCGTCGAACGCCTCCACCAGCAACGCTTCGATCCGCTTGCGCACTGCTGTGGTGTACCGGTCGCGCGGGATGTACACCAGACAGGACATGTAGCGCCCGTACGTGTCGGGTCGCAGGAAGATGGCCGCCTTGCGGCGTTCCTGCTGGTGTACGACGGCCCGCGCGGTCCCGTGCAACGTGTCGACATCGGCCTGGAACAACTCGTCCCGCGGGTAGGTCTCCAGGGCTCCCAGGAGATCCTTGGCCAGGTGACTCTCCGGCGCGAACCCCGAGCGTTCCAGTACGGCCCGGACCTTGGACCGGACGTACGGTACATCCAGAACCGACCAGGTGTAGGCGCTGGCGGTGAACAGGCCGAGGAAGCGGTCCTCGCCCACCACCTCGCCGTCGGCGTCGAACCGGCGCACGCTGACGTAGTCCAGGTACACGGGCCGATGCACGGTGGCCACCGCATTCGCCTTGGTCACGACCAACACCGTGCGTTCCCGAGCCCGCTGGGCCACCCGGGGCGGCAGGGGCGCCGCGTCCCCCGCAGCCTCCCCACTGTCCCGGAGCAGTCCCAAGCCGGTCTCCGGCTCGGCTTGCAGCACGTCGTCGTCCCGCAAGTCATAGCGCCGGTAGCCCAGGAAGGTGAACTGACCGTCCGCCAGCCACCTCAACAGGGACGTCGCATCCGCCACCTCGGCGGCATCGATGCCGGCCGGAGGGGTGTGCTCGAGCTCGTCGGCCACAGCCCGGGCACGAGCCGTCATCGCCGGCCAGTCCTGCACGGCGACCCGGACGTCAGCCAGGATCCGCTCCAGCCGTTGCGCCAACCGGGCCCGGTCCTGCTGGTCGGACATTCGATCCACCTGGATGTGCATCCAGGACTCGGCGGCGATCCCTTCTCCCGATGGACGCTGGTTGACGTCGGCGTCGACAAGCTCGGACAGCTCACCGCTCGGTTCACGACGTACCACCATTTGGGGGTGCACGATCAGGTGCACCGCGCGCCCCTGGCGGCCGATTTCGGCGGTGACGGAGTCGACCAGGAAGGGCATGTCATCGGTGACCACTTCAACGACGGAATGACCGCAGCTCCAGCCGTCGTGCTCGACGGTCGGGGTGAAGACCCGCACCCTGGGCGTGCCCGGGTTGCGCCGGGACGCCAGCGATCGCAGCGACAATGCGGCGCCCAAGAGGTCCTCCGGACGCCGGCTGAGCAGATCCTCGGTGACGGTGTGCCGGTAGCACTGGTGAAGCAACTGGGAGCTCTGCGCGACCAGGCTCGGGTCTGCCAACGCCGCTGCCGCCTCCAAGAGCGCCGCCCGGGACTCCTCCAGCGTCTGCGTCATCGTCGATCTCCCCACCCTCGTACGTCGTCGTCGTCTGGCCCCAGGCTACTGGTCACGGCCACGGGCGCACCCGAGTCGGGGGCGAGCACCGAATCTGGGCGCGCCTGTGCGCGAGGAGGTCACGCGCAGTGATTCGGGTCGTTACGGTGTGCTCATGGACATGAACGACACGATCGACTACGCGGCCTCTGTCGAGGACGTGTTCACCATGCTGACCGACGAGGAGTTCCAGTCCCGTAAGTGCATCGAGACCAAGGCCGTCCGGCACGAAGTCAAGATCTACGACAGGGGCGGCTCCACCGTGATCGACACCCGGCGAGCCGTCCCGACGGACCGGTTCCCCGATTTCGCGCGGGCCATCGTCGGTCGGACGATCACGATCGTGCAGCAGGACACCTGGCATGCCGCCTCCGCCGACGGCACTCGCACCGGGACCATTCACGTCACCGTGGAGGGCGTGCCGATCTGGCTGAAAGGTACCCTTCGGTTGTCGTCCACCGCCGCCGGGACGCACGAGATCATCCGAGGCACCCTGCACGCGTCGGTACCGCTCGTGGGCAGCAAGTTGGAACGGGCAGCGATGCCCGCCCTGGAGGCCGCCGTGAACGCCGAGGAACGCGTCGGGGTCACCTGGCTGGCGGAACGGGCCGCCGATTAGTTGCTGCGTCCACGCAGGGCGGATGCCGGACCGACGGTTGATCCGCTCGCCCCGAACCCACGTTGGCCCTCCGGACCCACGAAGCGTGGTGGGTCCGGCAGCGGGACGTAGGTTCGGGCTTCGATGGGCGGTCCGGCGACGCGGGGGTTGACCAACCTCAGTGTCAAACAGAGCGGGCCGATCGCCCACTCCGGCGGCTCAAGCCAGCCGATCCGCCAGATGGGGCAACTCGCTCGCGTCGTACCAGAGGAGTTCCGCGTCGGGGTCGGCGTCCTCGGCGACGTGGATCGAGACCACGTGCTGAGCAGCCAGCGCGACGGTGAGCCGCACGGCGTACCCGATCTCGGCCTCCACGGGCTGGTCCTGCGCCGGACCCGGGTAGGGCACGACATCCACCACCTGGTGCTCCAGCAGGTCGGCGGCCAGGACGACCGGTGCCGAGGCGCCGCTGGAGGGAGCCAGCGATTGCGCGGCCACGCAGAGCGCGTCGTACTCCAACTCCTCCTCGTCCTGGTCCGGGTAGGCGGCACGCACCACCGCCGTGACGGCGTACGCCTGACGCCCGGCGGTCGGGAGGTCCGTATCCGCGGCGAGGATGCTCAGCTCGGCCGGCGGCAGCGGGAGGAAGACCCGCCGTCTCCCGCTCACGAGGCGTCGATGAGCTCGTTCAGGCTGTCCTTGAGGCACTGCCCGAGCAGCTCCAGGTCGTGCATGCCCGTGCGGTCACCGTTGAGCCCGAAGCACATCGTGCCGTGGTAGGAGGTGACCCCGACGGCCACGGCCTGGCCGAGGGCCAGGGGCATCACCGGGTAGCTGGCCAGCATCATGGCTCCGGCGCAGTACCTCGGATCCTGCGGCCCGGGGACGTTCGTGATCACCAGGTTGAACAGCCGGCGGGACATGGCGCTGCCCAGCCGCGCCCCCAGGTGGTGCAGGGTCGGCGGGGCGAACCCGGTGAGCCCGGCAAGGGTATCGGCGCCGATTCCCCCAGCCACCTGAGACCGCATCTGATAGGCCACCTGCTCCAACCGGAGGCGGGCGTTCGGCTCGCCCACCGGGAGTTCGACGAAGCACGGAGCCACCCGATTGGCCAAGCCGATGTTGTCCCCGAGATCGTAGATGGACAGCGGCACCATCGCGCGCACCGTGCTCCCCACGTGCACGGGCTCCCCTCGGGCCTGCAACCAGGTGCGCAACGCCCCGGTGATGGTGGCCAGGACGACGTCGTTGACCGTGATCTCGGCGTTGCTGTCCAGGTTCTCGCGCACCTTGCGGTAGTCGCCGAGGTCGGAGCCGACCATCACGAAACGCCGGGTCGCTCCGACGCGGACGTTCAGCGGGCTGGTCGGGGCCGGCCGGGCAGCGGTCCGCGCCACGGTCGCCAGCACATCACCGGCGACGCCGGCGACGCGCTTGCCCAGGACGAGCATCTCGGTGGCGCCCCCCCGCACGGCCTCCAGCAGCTGCGAAGGCTTGGTCAGCGACTCCAGAGCGGCCTCGGCCACCAGTTCCAGGTCCGACGGTGAGCGCCGCGGGGTCCACGCGGGCACGGTGGCCGGCCGGTACTCGGGCGTCTCATCCAGGATCAAATGGGCGATGTCGACCGCATGGACGCCGTCGACCAGCGCCTGGTGGGTCTTGGTCACCAACGCGAAGCGGTCCTTGTCCAGGCCCTCGACCAGGTAGATCTCCCAGAGCGGGTGCTCGCGGTCCAGGGGGCGTGACTGGATCCGGGCGACGAACTCCTGGAGCTGTTCCCGGTTGCCCGGACGCGGCAGCGCCGAACGACGGACGTGGTAGGCGAGGTCGAAATCGGTGTCATCGACCCAGACGGGGTTGGCCAGCTTTCCGGGGAGTTCCTTGATCCGCTGGCGGTAACGGGAGACCTGGCCGATGCGCGCCGACAGCAGAGCCAGCAGGTCGTCGTACTCCAGCCCCTCCGGTGGCGGCTCGAAGATCATGACGGACCCCACGTGCATGGCCGTGGTCGGTTCTTCCAGGTACAGGAACGACGCGTCCAGCGGGTTCAGTCGGTCGGTCACCCGTTCATGCTCACACACGCGAGCTGGAGGGTGGGGCCGATGCCGCGTGAAATCCATCCGCCCGTGCGGCAGACCAGGGCCGGGACGGGAGCGACGGGCCTGCGCGAGCACGCTGCCGGTCAATGCCGGTCACCCGGCGGTCAATCTCGGTCACCCGCCGGTCAATGCCGCTCAGCGCAGGATCCACCGCAGGCGACGCCGCCGTTGCCGACGACCCGCCCGAGGGCCGTCCGCTGCGACCTGATGCCGGGCCGGGGCGACCGCGTCGGCGTCGTGCGGTGATCCGCTCTCCCGCGCCGACCCCAGGTCCCCCAGCCCCACGGCGGCCCCCACCCGGTCGGCCAGATCGCGGATCCCGCGACGGACCTCGGAGCCGGGCGCCCATTCGATCAGTGTCTGGCCGGCCAGCAGGGCCGCGTCGACGGTCGCTGGATCATCGGGCAGCAGCACCGCGTCGCTCACCCCGGCGAAGCGGTCCAGGACGGCACGGATCCGCTCCCCCGGCCCCTCCCCGACCGAGGCTTCGCGCACCCGGTTGACGACCACGGTCCGGGCGGGCTGCGCCGGTGCTGGTCCGCCGCGTCGCAGCTGCAGGACGTCGGTGAGCTCACCGATCCCTCGCACCAGCCGCTGAAGGCCGATCGGATCGGCGCCGCCGACGACGACCACGTGATCGGCGGCGAGCAGACAGGTGACGGTGGCCGCGTTCCGCCGCGGCGCCCGAGTGTCGTAACTGAGTTCCTCGTCCTCTTCGAGGCAGAAGCCCACATCCACCACGATCACCCGGGCCAGTGACCTGGCCAGCGCCAGGATCTGCAACAGTGGGGCGGCCCGCAGTTCCGGCCAGCGCAGGGCGCTCGGGATGCCGGTCAGGATGCGCAGTTCGTCGCAGACGTACGGCGACAGCCGCGCCAACGCGGTCAGGTCCAGATACCCCTGGTCGGCCGCCCGAGCGGCGGCCAGCACACCCGGCGCCTCATTGAGCAGAGCCAACGCCTGAGCCTGGGTACCGCCGTAGGAGTCGGCGTCCATCAGGAGCGTGGGCCACCCGGCGGTGGCGTACTCGGCGGCCAGCGAGCGTGCCAGCAGGCTCCTGCCCGGGGATCCGGTCGGCCCCCACACCGCGATCACCGCTCCCGGGGGGCCGTTTGTATCCAGCTCCTCGGGCCCCCCGGGGACGGCCTGGCGAGCGGCCGGACCCGACTCCAGATCGGGGCTCTGACCGTCGGCGATGCCGCGATGCCCCTCGACCTCGGGCAGGCCGGCCTGACTGCGCCGTTCGAAGGCCAGCTGGAGCGCCTCCTCCAGGTCATCCAGCCCGGCATCGGCGCTGATCACCGCGTGCAGGCCCCACTGGCGCAGCCGACGCTCGGCCGGGTCGTCCCCGGGAGCGTGCACGCCGAGCAAACCCACGCCGCAGGCGCCCAGGTCTGATAGGGCGCTGCGGTCCAAAAGGCGCAGATCCGCCGAGATCACGGCGACATCGGCGAGCCCCGCGGCGGCCGCTGCCAACAGGTCGGCCAGGTCGGGGCATCGCCTGGCCACCTCCCAGGTCCGGGAGGCCCCCAGGGTGGTAACCAGCTCCGTTTCCCACGCGCGGGTCACCGCGACGATCAGCGGCCGGGTCACCGAGTCGTTCCCGACCCCAGCGGTACCGCAGAGACCACCGGCACGAGGGTGAACCGGGCCTGCTGATCGACCGCCTCGATCACGCGTTCCACCTGGTCGTCCGGCACCACGATGTGAACACCGACGGTGCCCGCGCCGACGCCCCCACGACCGGCAGCCTCGGGGACCCGACTGACCGCCACCTGGCTGAGCATCTTGACCGGTCGGCCGTAGGCCTGCCCCCCGGCCGCGCCCGGCCGTCGGGTGTTCACCCAGACATCGACCGCCTCGCCCACCGTGATGAGCCGGGCAGCGTCCTGATCGACGGGCACCATGACCGGCTTGCCCGGGTGGGTGGCCCGGCCGATGGCGCTGCGAGGGAGCAGCTCACCGGCCCGCACCTCGCGGACCGCGACGGTCCCGGCCGGCAGTCCGGCGCCGGCATCGAGGTAGTGCTCGGCTCGGTCCCCGAGCACGACGCCGACCCTGCTGAGGTGGTGCTCCTGAATCACCTGCCCGGCGCGGATCGCTACCGCCGCGGCGTACACCGGCGCGCGATCATCAAAGGAATTCACCAAGCGGGCGCCAGCCACCACGGACCCGAGGACGAGCAGGATCCCGATGATCAGGCGGGGGTCCCGCCAGCTGGGGGCGCGCAGTCGATGGGCGTCTCGTTCCGCTAACTGTGCCGCCATCGGCCTGCTCTCCGATCCCCCTGCGCGGGCGGTGGTCATCGCCCGGTGATCCTGTCTGGGGGCATCCTCCCCGATGCGCGCGGGGCGAGTCGGGTGTTTGTCCACAACGCCCCACGCACGCCCCACGCACGGCCCACGCAACGCGTAGGAAGCCCGCGACCTGCCCGCGACGTCGCGCGTGGACGCCGACGGGCCTGGTCAGCGGATCGCGGGCGTGTGGAAAACCGCCGGCTGCCCCAAAGCGGCTGTGATAGACACGAGGTGGCGCGCCGGTCGGTCACCGCGCCACCCCGGATGAAAGAGCGGCTCATGGCGCAGCGTTTCCTGCAACTCAGCGAGGTGTGTGAAGTCCTCAACATCTCCTCTGCGCAGGCGTACGCGTTGGTGCGCTCCGGCGATCTGCCCGCCATCAAGATCGGGGGCCGCGGTCAGTGGCGGGTCGAGACCACGGAGCTGGAGTCGTACATTCAGCGCATGTACGAGCAGACCCGGACGTTCGTGGCGCAGCACCCCTTCGCCGACGCCCTGGGCGAGGGGGACCTGCCCCACTGAGCGAGCCGCCACTACCCCCAGGATGGGCCCGCGCCGCTTCCCAGGCTGGCGGTGTGGTCGGCGATGGCGGCCACCGCGCTGAAGGGTACGACGTGCCGCGAACGCACGTTGGCGGCCCGTCGCGGCAGGTCGATGGGGTGCTCACTGATGTCGAAATGGTCGGCTCCGACCGCGTCGATGGTCCCCGAGGCGTGCCAACCCGTGATGTCGTGAACCTGGACCACCGCCCGGTCGCGGGCCAGGGCGCGGATCGCGAACCCAAAGCGGAAACGCCGCCCCATCTCCTGGCCTGAGGTTGCTGCCCAGGCCATGCCATCGATGCGCTGCAGAGCGGTCAGCGGGATCAGCCAGGACCGTCCGACACCGTCGACCACAACGCACCAGTCCGCGCCTACATCGGTGACCCGGCCCTCCAGCGCGAGGCCGCCCAGCAGCCGAAACCCGACCGGCGACCCGCCCGGGTCCAGGCTCTGGGTGGCGGCCAGTCCCGCCAGACGGGCCCGCAACGGGATGAGAGCCCGCTCCCGCCGGACCCGATCGGCCACCTCGGCATCGAGCTCGGACCGGTGCACCGCGGCCCCCAGCGCCTCCAGATCGTCGAACAGCTCGTCCCAGCGCACGCCCCCCATTCTGCCCGGGCCCTCCCTCATCATCCACAGCTTGTTGGTGATCGTGGTCCAACATCATCAAACAGCACTAAATTGCACTCTATGCCTGCATACGTCACCCCGGTACGCCGACCGGTCGCCTGCGAAGGAACGCCCACCACACCCGGGCTGGCCGGGTGGTGCGCGGTCATGACCGTGCCCATCGCCGCGATGAGTCACTGGCTGGTCGAGGTCATCACCGAGCTGACCGGACGTGGTTGGCCGAGTCTGGTCGCCACGCCCGCGGATCTGCTCGTGCTGGCCTGCGCCGGGACCGCACTGGTGGTGGCCTTGCGCTGGTTGATCGGGGCCACCCTGACCGTGGCGGCGCTGCTTCCCGGCGGGCTCGGGCGGATGGCACGCCAGGTGCAGAGCCGGGTCGCGCCGCAGCTGCTTGTGAGGCTGACCTGCGCCGCCCTCGGCGGCACCGTGATCGGCGCCTTGCCCGGTCATGCCATGGCAGCGTCCGCAGGTCACCGAACCCCGCCCCCGACCGCCGCTGCGGGGCCGGTCATCGTGACGCGCGGGCCCGCCGCGGCCGACGACGGGCTCCCCGACCCCGGCTGGCGCGTCGCCCCCCAGGGCGAGGCCGTGGGGGATGCGCATGTCCGTCCGGGGGACACGTTGTGGGACGTGGCGGCAGCTCGGCTACCGGGCCGGCCGACGAACGCCGCGATCGACCGCGCCTGGCGCAGCTGGTACGCGGCCAATCGCGCCACCGTCGGCCCTGATCCGGATCTGATCCTGCCCGGCCAGCGGCTGGTCAGCCCGACGCCCTGGGGGCAGCGGTGAGCGCCCAACCCGTGACCGTCACCCGGGTGCCCTTGCGCGTCCTGCCCATCCCCGATCACGCAGTTCCGGCGGTCATTCCTCCCGAGGATGAGGGGCCGCCACCCGACGATCGCCAACTCGCCATCAGATGGGATCGGGTGGCGCACGGCGTACCGCGGATCGGCCTGCAGGCCACGGCGACGTACCGGCGTGCCATGGCATGGTCGCGACGTGGACCGTGGTCGGACGAGGACGATCCGGACGAGGAGCCCCAACCCCTGGTCCGGCCCACCGAGCTGGCGGAGCTGGAGACGTGGGTCATCCGGCTGGTGCCGGCGCTGCTGGAGGCTGCCACGGGCTGTCGCCCCACCCCACAGCTGATGCGCTGGGTGTCCCCGCCGGTCTACGAAGCGTTGGTACGACGGCACAACCGGGCGGTGCGCCGAGGTCGAGTGGCGCGTCGGCCGCTGCGGGTGCTCAAGGTCGTGCTGTCCGAGCCGACCCCCGCGATCGTGGAAGCGAGCGTGGTGCTCAGCGACGGCACGCGCGCCCGCGCCGCCGCCCTGCGCTTCATTCCGGTGGACAACCGCTGGGTCGCCGACGCGCTCACGGTCGGCTGACCCGCCTCAGCGGCGACGCTTGTTCTGCTTGGCCTTGCGGGCGGCCGACCGTCGCTCCTGCCGCGAACCCTCGCTCGCCGTGGCCTGAGCCGAGGCATCACCGTCGTCGCGTTCCTCGACATCGCCCTCGGCCGTCGGTGCCGAGTAGTGCAACCGTTGCTGGGGGCGTTCACCGACCCCCTGGATAGCCGGCGTCTGCGGTACGACGATGCCCTCCCCGAGCTCCATCGGCGGCGCCGCTTCCACCTCGACGCTGAACAGGAACCCGATCGACTCCTCCTTGATCGAGTCCATCATCGCGGTGAACATGCTGTAGCCCTCGCGGCTGTACTCCACGACGGGGTCCCGCTGGGCCATCGCTCGCAGGCCGATGCCCTCCTGCAGGTAGTCCATCTCATACAGGTGCTCACGCCATTTGCGGTCCAGCACCGACAGCACGACGCGCCGCTCGACCTCGCGCATCGTGGGCGACCCCAGCTGGCGTTCGCGCTCATCCAACGCGTGATGGGCGTCGGAGGTCAGCTCGTCACGCAGGATGTCGGCGGTCAGGCCCTGCCGCCCACCGGCGGCCTGCTCGACCTCCTCGATGGTGATGGACACCGGGAACAGCACCTTGCAGGCGGTCCACAACTGGTCCAGGTCCCAGTCCTCGGCGAACCCCTCCGCGGTCGCCGCGCTCACGTAGCCCTCGATCACGTCGTTGAGGAACAGCCGCACCTGCTCGGCCAGATTCTCCCCCTCAAGGACACGGCGGCGTTCGCCGTAGATCACGGAACGCTGGGTGTTCAGCACGTCGTCGTACTTGAGCACGTTCTTGCGGATCTCGAAGTTGCGGCCCTCGACCTGGCCCTGCGCGGAGGCGATCGAGCGGGTCACCATCTTGTGCTCGATCGGGACGTCATCGTCCATCTTCGCGGCGACCATGAAGCGGTCCACCATGGCCGCGTTGAACATCCGCATCAGGTCGTCCTGCAGCGACAGGTAGAACCGCGACTCCCCCGGGTCCCCCTGGCGCCCGGAACGGCCCCGCAGCTGATTGTCGATCCGGCGGGATTCGTGGCGCTCGGTGCCCAGGACGTACAGCCCGCCCAGCGCGGTGACCTCGTCATGTTCGGTAGCAGCCTCACGTTCGGCGGCCGCCAACGCCTCGTCCCAGGCCGCCTCGTACTCCTGTGGCGTCTCCACGGGGTCCAGCCCACGGGCACGCAGCGCTGCCACGGCGCGAAACTCCGAGTTGCCGCCGAGCATGATGTCGGTGCCCCGGCCGGCCATGTTCGTGGCCACGGTGACCGCACCCTTGCGGCCGGCGTCGGCGACGACAGCAGCCTCCCGCTCGTGCTGCTTGGCGTTCAGCACGTTGTGGGGTACGCCGCGGCGGCGCAACTGCTCGGAAAGGTATTCGCTCTTGGCCACGGACGTCGTACCGACCAACACCGGCTGGCCCACGTCGTGTTTGGCGACGATGTCCTCCACGACCGCATCGAACTTGGCGACCTCTGTGCGATAGACCAGGTCCGGCTGGTCGGCTCGGATCATCGGCTTGTTGGTGGGGATGGCCACGACACCGAGTTTGTAGATCTGGTGCAGTTCTGCCGCTTCGGTCTGGGCCGTGCCGGTCATACCCGCCAGCTTCTGGTAGAGCCGGAAGTAGTTCTGCAAGGTGATGGTGGCCAACGTCTGGTTCTCGTTCTGGATGTCGACGCCTTCTTTGGCCTCGATCGCCTGGTGCATTCCCTCGTTGTACCGGCGGCCCGGCAACACCCGGCCGGTGTGCTCGTCGACGATCAGGACCTCGCCGTCGAGAACGACATAGTCCTTGTCGCGTGTGAACAGCTCCTTGGCCTTGATCGCGTTGTTGAGATACCCGATCAGGGGGGTGTTGACCGACTCGTACAGGTTGTCGATGCCCAGATAGTCCTCCACCTTGGCGATACCCGGCTCGAGCACGCCGACGGTGCGCTTCTTCTCATCGACCGCGTAATCGCCGGTCGGTTCGATGCCGCGCATCCGGTCTCCGTCGCTGCCCCGTTCCAGCCGAAGGACCAGCTTGGCGAATTCGCCATACCACCGGGTGGCCTGGTCGGCGGGGCCAGAAATGATCAACGGCGTCCGCGCCTCGTCGATCAGGATCGAGTCGACCTCGTCGACAATGGCGAAGTGGTGACCCCGCTGGACCAACTCGGCCATCTCCCAGGCCATGTTGTCGCGCAGGTAGTCGAAGCCGAACTCGTTGTTCGTGCCGTAGGTGATGTCCTTGGCGTACTCGATCCGGCGCTGCGCGGGGGTCATCGCCGCGAGGATGCAGCCGGTCTCCAGGCCGAGCATGCGGTGGATCCGGCCCATCAGCTCAGACTGATACCCGGCCAGGTAGTCGTTGACCGTGATGACGTGCACGCCCTTGCCGGTCAACGCGTTGAGGTAGCTGGGCAGGGTGGCCACCAGCGTCTTGCCCTCACCGGTCTTCATCTCCGCCACGTTGCCCTCGTGCAGCGCCGCGCCGCCGACCAGCTGCACGTCGAAGTGCCTCTTGCCGAGGGTGCGCTTGCTCGCCTCGCGGACTGCCGCGAACGCCTCCGGCATGAGCTTGGTCAGGGACTCCCCGTCGGCCAGGCGCTCCTTGAAGATGTCGGTTTCGGCCCGCAGCTCGGCGTCGGTCAGCCGCTCGAAGTCCTCCTCGATGGCGTTGACCTGGGCGACGATGCCCTGCAGCCGGCGCAGGGTGCGGCCCTCCCCGGCCCGCAGGATCCGGTCCACGATCTTGGGCACGCCCCAACTCCCTCACACCATCGATTCACCTGCGCCTGGGCCGGATTCGGCACTGCCCGGTGGGCACACGAACGCAGGAACGGCTGCCCCCAGGCTAGTCGCTCCCACGGACTACGTCGTTCACGCCCCGCGGGCGGCGCCGCCAGCAGCCGCGCTACAGCAAGTCCTGGTATTCGGGGTGGCGCCGCAGATAGTCCACGTAGAAGGAACAGATGGGCCGCACCTTCAGCCCTTGGCTGCGCACGTCCTCCAGCGAGTGCCGGGCCACCTCCGATGCCACGCCCTTGCCGCCGTGCTCCGGCTCGGTGACCGTGTGGGGGAACGTGACATACCCTCCGCCGACCTCGTACTCGGAGTAGCCGGCCAGGTCAGCGCCGACGTAGGCCTCGTAACGGCCCTCTCGCTCGTTCTTGCGCACCGATACCTCACCCATGCGGCCACCATCGCACACCCATCCGAACCCGTACAGCAGCCCCCGGGGCCTCCCGACCCGCGGGTCTTGTTGCCCTCGCTGCCCGGCGTGCTTTGTACTGGACCCATGACCAGCACCCTCCCCCGCGTCAGCAGCGAATCCCCTACAGATTCGAGGGTGTTGACCGATGGCCTGATCACCCTGCGACCTCATCTACCGCACGATCTGGCCGCCATCGTCGAGCAGTGCCAGGACCCTGAGACCGCCCGGTTCACCTCCGTCCCCCAGCCGTACACCGTGCAGAACGGGATCGGCTTCCTGGACGAGGTCACGCTGGCGTGGTCCGCCGGTGAGCCCGGTACGCCGCGCGCCTGGGCCATCGAGACCCCGGACGACCGCGGCGTGCCCCGGTACGCCGGGACCTGCGATTACCGCCCACAGGGGCACGGCGCAGCGGCCGTCGGCTATGCCCTGCACCCCTGGGCCCGGGGGCGCGGGCTGGCCTCCCGGGCGCTGCGCCTGATGTGCGACTACGCCTTCGACCACGGGATCGCCGTCCTGGTGTGGCGAGCCTACGAAGGAAACTGGGCCTCCCGCCGTACGGCGTGGCGCTGCGGTTTCGTCGTCGAAGGCCGGGTCCGGGCGGGGCTGCCCGCACGCCCCGGGCAGGCCCCCCGGGTGGGTTGGATCGGCTCGCTGGCCGCCACCGACGCCCGCACGCCGGCCCACCCGTGGGAGCTGGCGCCGACCCTGACCTCCCACCTCGTCTCGGCGTCGGCGCCGCGGGCGATCACGCTGCGTCCCTGGCGCGAGGACGACGCGGTGGCCGATCAGATGGACCCCGCGAGCAGGCATTTCCTGCCCCACGTGGTTCCCCCTACCGCCACATTCGCCCGCTGGCTGGCCGACCGGCGAGAGCGTCAGGCCCAAGGGCTGGCGATCGACTGGTGCATCGTGGACACCCACGACAGCGTCCTCGGTGCGGTCTGGCTGGACGACCTGGACGGCCCTCGACGGGCAGGATCGGCCCGTCTCGGACTGTGGCTGTACCCGCAGGCGCGGGGCCGGGGGTCGGGACGGGCCGCCGTCCGCGCGGTCCTGGCCCACGCCTTCGCCCCGGCGCAGAGCGGCGGGCTCGGGCTACGCAGGATCCGGGCAGAGTCCGACGTCACGAACCTGCCATCGCTGCGGGTGCTGGCGGCCAGCGGCTTCACCACCAGCGGGCTGGCTCGCCGGGAGCGCCGGGCACCCGATGGACGAGAAGCGGACATCATCGGCCACGAGGTGCTGGCGGCCGAGTATCGGCGACTGAGCCAGCTGCCCCCGGATGCGCGCGGCGCAGCGTCGGCGCGCCGGACCGCGCTGCTCAGCCTCCGTCCGCAGGTGGGTCGGCGACTGACATTGCGGACCTTCGAGGACGCGGACACCGATGCCGTGGTGCGGCTGCTGCGGGAACCGGACATGGGGCCGGGGTCGGCACCGGACGCCGGCTGGGAGGCGGCCCGCGACTGGATCCGAGCAGCCGACGCCGAAACCGCCACCGGGACGGGCCTGCGGTGGGCCGTCGTCGTGGAGGGTCGGCCGGTGGGCTATGTCCGGCTCTTCGGCATCGATTCGGCGCAGGGCGGCGCAACCGCCGACGAAGCCGAGCTGAGCTACTGGTTGTGCGCAGCGGCTCGCGGCGAGGGCTTGATGGGCCGGGCGGTATCGCTGGCCGTGGACCAGGCCACCCGGGCGATCGAGCAGGGCGGCCTCGGGCTGCGGTGGCTACGCGCGAGCGCCACCACCGACAACTCCGCGAGCCACCACATTCTGGTGAACTGCGGCTTCCTGCCCTGGGGCGAGGAACCACCCGGCGCTGCGGCTCCCGCGCGCCGGCACTACCGATACCCCGGCTGATCCTGCTGATCCTGCTGATGTCGAGGTGCTTCCCGCAGGCCGCGGGGGGCGGCACCAGCCGCAGGGATCGCCAGCGCGGCCACGGCGGCCAGCAGACACAGCCCACCGGCGGCCAACCAGGCCAAGCGGTAGTCGCCGTACCCCTGGCGCACCAGCCCGGCGACGCTGGCCCCGGCGCCGGCACCGACCATGTGGGAGGCGAACACCCAACCGAACACGACCCCCGAGTCGTCGATGCCGAAGTGTCGCCGGCACAGGGCCACGGTGGGCGGTACGGTGGCCACCCAGTCCAGCCCGTAGAACACGATGAACACCCACAGGCTCGGCGCGACGTCGGGACCCAGCAGCCCCGGCAGGACGAGCAGCGACAGTCCGCGCAGGCTGTAATAGATCCCGAGCAGGTAGCGGGCATCGACCCGGTCGGTGAGCCAGCCGGAACCGATCGTGCCCACGATGTCGAAAAGGCCGACCACGGCCAACAGACCCGCCGCGGTCCCCACCGGCATTCCGTGGTCGTGGGCGGCGGGCACGAAGTGGGTCTGGATCAGCCCGTTGGTCGACCAGCCGCAGACGAAGAAGGTCAGCATCAGCGCCCAGAACGCCCAGTGCTGGCCCGCCAACAGCAACGTCTCCCAGGTCACGCGTGCCGCCGAGGCGGCGTTCGCGCGCCGTGGCGGCGCGCTCCGGCCCGCCGTCGCCGATGCCGGGCCCTGGGTGGTCACGGGCGGGGCGCCGTACGCCGTGGTGCCCACGTCCTGCGGGTGGTCGTGCAGGAGCCCCAGCACGAACGGCACCAGCAGCAACGCCAGGACGGCGACGGTGACCGCGGCGTACCGCCACCCGGGCCCCGACGCGGCGGCCGCCACCAGAGGCAGGAAGATCAACTGCCCGGTGGCGTTGGCGGCCGAGAACAGACCGGTGATCAGGCCGCGGTGACGCACGAACCACCGGTTGGCCACGATCGCCCCGAAGACCAAGGCCATCGACCCGGTGCCCACGCCCACCGCGACACCCCAGAGCAGCCACAGCTGCCAGGCCGAGGTCATCAGGGTGGTTGCCGCGCTGGCCAGGCCGACCAGGGTGAGCGCGGCCGCCACTACCGGTCGTACTCCCCAGCGCTGCATCAGGGCCGCCGCGAACGGGGCCACCAGGCCGTAGAGCACGAGGTTGACCGTGACCGCACCGGAGGTGGTCGCCCGGTCCCAGCCGAACTCCCGTTCTAGCGGCTCCAGGAGGACTCCGGTGGAGGACCGGAAGGCCGCACCGGCGACCAGCGCACCCAGCGTGACGGCCGACACCGTCCAGGCGCGGTGCCATCGGGGGCTGCGAGTCGGGCCGGTCACCCGGGCAGCCTACGACCGGACCTCGGCGAGTCCGAGGAAGGCCGCCAACTCCCGCAATTCAGCCTCCAGCGCCGCCGGGGCGCCGCGGTGACGTTCGACGCCGGCCTCCCAGGTCACCCGGCGGGCCACCAGCTCACTGCGGGTCCGGTCGGCCTTGAGATCCACCCGCGCCACCAGCCGGTCGCCGTACAGGAAGGGGAGCACGTAGTAGCCGTGAACCCGTCGCGCGGCGGGGGTGTAGATCTCCAACCGGAAATCGAAGCCGAACAGCGCGGAGGTGCGCGTCCGCAACCAGATCAGCGAGTCGAACGGCGAGAGCAGGGCCCGCGCCCGAATCCGGGGCGGCAGAACGGCATCACGGTGCAGGTAGGCCGGGTGCCGCCAGCTCTGCACCCGGACCGGAACCAGGACGCCGCGACCGACCAGCCTCTCGATCGCGGGTTTGGCCTGCTCGAGACGCAACCGGGGGTAGTCCCGCAGGCACGCCTGCGTAGCCACACCCTGCCCGCGGGCCGCCATCTCCACCAAGGCGTCGAAAGCGTCCTCGTCCGCGATCGGGTCAGCCCCGTGCGGACCCCGCTCCCACACCTGCCGAGGGAGTCGATCCACAGCCCGGGCGTATCGCCGCTCGAACTGGCGGGTGCGGCCGGCGCTGGTCACCTGCCCGGACCAGAAGAGGTGCTCGCAGGCGTTCTTGACCCAGGACCAGTTCCATCCCCACTGGGTCCGATCGGCCCTCGGCGCGGCGGCCAGCGCCGACTCCAGCTGGCGGGCCGTCATCGGCCCCCGCTCGGCGAGGGCGTCCAGCACGTCTGCCAAGAGTTGGGGGTGCCGCCTGGCCACCTCCTGCATGCCCCGCCAGGACTCCTGCGCCGCGCGGCGCATTCGGAAGGCGAACAGCGGCCACGTCTGCGGCGAAATCAGGCTGGCCTCATGGGCCCAGTACTCCACGAGCCCGTCGGAACCCGGCTCATCCCGCAGGCCATCCAGCAGGGCCGGGGCGTAGGCCCCCAACCGGGAGAACCAGGGCAGGTAGTGGCTGCGGGTGACCACGTTGACGCTGTCGATCTGCACGATGCCCAGGCGCTCGCGGACGTGGCGCAGGTGCTCCACGCGGACCCGTCCCCGCGGTCGCGGCTCGCCGAAACCTTGTGCCGCCAATGCGATACGACGGGCGACGGCCAGGGGCACCTCGGACATCCCATGGAGGGCCTCCACGGCCGACACCGCGACCGCAGGGACGGGTCGCGTCATGGAGTTTGGTGATCGACCAGGCGGTGGCGTACGGCGTACATGGCGGCCTCGATGCGCGAGCGCAAGCCGAGCTTTTCCAGGATGTTGCGCACGTGGTTCTTGACGGTGTTCTCGGCGATGAAGAGCTCCCGGGCAATGTCCCGATTGCTCAGGCCGCGGGCGACGCCCCGCAGCACGTCCAGTTCCCGATCGGTCAGTCGGGACGGACTGGAGTCGGCTGCTTGGTCGGAGCGCCGGGACAGAGCGGCGAACTCGGTCAGCAACGCCGAGGCCAGGGTCGGGGAGATCAGCGATTGGCCACGGTGGACCGCCCGGATCCCGGCGACCACTTCCTCGGCCGGTACGTCCTTGAGCAGGTAGCCGTTCACTCCCGCCCGAATCGACCCGTAGAGATCCTGCTCGTCGTCAGAGGTGGTGAGCATGAGAACCCGGGTGGCGGGAGCTGCCTGCCGGATGGCGGCCGCGGCGTCGATACCGTTGCACCGTGGCATGCGTACATCCATGACCACGACGTCGGGCTGGAGCCGCTCGACGAGTTCCAGCGCCTCCAGGCCGTCGCCGGCCTCACCGACGACGGTCAGATCCGCCTCCAGGCCCAGGACCATGTCCAGGCCACGACGGTAGAGCACGTGATCGTCGACAATGAGCACCCGGATGGTCGGTTGGGCCGAGGGCGGCAGGTCGCCGGCGGCATCGGATCCTGCGGCCGTCATGCCGACATGATGACACGGCGCCCGAATCCTCCCAGCGTCACCCGGACACCAGGGCGAGCGCGGCCACGAGCACCGCCTCGAAGTGTGCCTCCCAGTCCATGACCGTCTGCGGTCCGAACTGCTCGAACACCTCAGCGGTCACCGACCCCATCACCATCGACCACGCCGCCAGCCCGAGCGTCAGGGCCGGGAGCGGGAGATCCGCCGGCAGGTCGGCGGGCTCGCCGTAGGTGTCGGGCCGCACGTCGAGGCGCGCCACGTCGAGGCCGGGCACGTGGGGCATACGCTGCAGCGCGTCCAGGAGGTGTCGGGTGAGGCGTGTGCCGGCCTCATTCGTGCGTTCGGCGGGCGCGGCATAGCCGGGCACCGGCGAGCCGTATACCAGCGCGAACTGCTCCGGATGCGCCCGCGCCCAGGCCCGCAGCGTCCGCCCGATCACTGCGAACCGCTCGCGCGGGTCCTCGACGCCTGCCAGGGCTGCGTCGACAGCGTCGCCGAGCGCGTCGTACGCCGCGATGATCAGCCGAGTGAGTAACTCATCCCGGCTCTCGACATAGCGATAGACGGCCGAGGACGCGACACCGAGCTCACGCGCGATGGCCCGCAGGGAGAGGGCGGCGGCGCCATCCCTGGCCAGGTGCCGCTCACCGACCGCCAGGATCTCCCGTTCCATGCGTGCGCGATGCGCGGCGCGGACGCCGGGCTTGGGACCCATGCCCACAGTCTGACACAACGAGAGCACTGCTCTTGCTTTTCTCGCCTGGGCACGCTGAAATGAGAGCACTGATCTCGTTTCGCAACCGGAGGCATGAATGGCTCAGCACCTCGTGATCGGCGCCGGCGGCATCGGGCGGGCCACCGCACGGTCCCTCGTCGCCCGCGGACACACCGTCCGGATGGGGACGCGTCACGGCACCGACCCCGGCATCGACGGCGTGACGGCGATCGCCCTCAACGCCGCCGACGTCGAGGCGCTCAGCCCGGCCGCCACCGGGGCGGACTCGATCGTCAACGCCGTCAACCCGGCCAGCTACACGACGTGGGAGCGGGACTGGCCCCCGATGGCCCGGGCCATCCTCGCCGCCGCCGAGCACACCGGCGCCACCCTGGTCACCGTCAGCAATCTCTACGGGTACGGACCAGTGAGCTCCCCGATGACCGAGTCGACCCCGCTGCGCCCGCACGGGATCAAGGGCCGTGTCCGCGCCGAGATGTGGCGGGCCGCCCGGGAGGCACACGAGGCGGGCCGGATCCGCGCAACGGAGCTTCGCGCCAGCGACTACTTCGGCCCGGGCGCCAGGAAGCGCATGAGCTTCGTCCAGGACTTCATCATCCGCCCCACCCTTGCCGGCAGGCGCACCCTCCGCGTACCGATGGGCAACCCGGACGTCGCGCACTCCTGGACGTACCTGCCCGACATCGGCGAGCTGGCCGCCACTCTCGCCACCGACGAGCGGGCGTGGGGCCACCCCTGGCACGTCCCGACCGCGCCCCCGCGGACGATGACCGAGGTCGCCACCGAGGTGGCCGAGGCCACCGGCGTGCCCGTCCCGTCGGTCCGGGTGATCCCCCCGCTGGTGATGGCATGGGCCCGCGTGGTGCCGCTCATTCGTGCCCTGGATGAGACCCGGCACCAGTTTGAGCACCCGTTCCTGCTCGACGCCACCGCGGCGACGGACACCTTCGGCCTCATCGCCACACCGTGGGAGGCCGCCCTCGACCAGACCCTGGCCGACGTGGGCTGAGGCCCTGGCCCCCCGCGGGTGGCGGTGGCGTACCAGGCCTAGCCTGCAGCGTCGTCCTCGACGACTTCCAAGTGCAGGACGCCGTACTCCCAGCCGCGGCGCTTGTACACGACACTCGGCCTATTTGTGTCCTTGTCAAAGTACAAAAAGAAGTCGTGGCCGACCAACTCCATGGCCGACACCGCATGGTCGAGCGTCATCGGAGGCGAGACGTGCACCTTCTCGCGGACGTGGACGGGCGAATCCCCTTCCGCGTCGATCCGGTCCTCGGCCGTCGGCGTCGGGGTCGGCTCGTCCACCGTCAGCAGGACATCCGGCAGCGCCATCTCGGCCATCCCGCCCTGCACGTTGGGGGACCCCTTGCGGCGCTGCACCCGCTTGCGTTCGCCAGCCCGGCGCAGCCGTTCCGTCAGCTTCTCCAGGGCCAGGTCCAACGCGGCATAGGTGTCGTCCGCGGCCGCTTCGGCCCTGATCACCGGTCCCTTGGCCAGGCAGGTGATCTCGACGAATTGCCGGCCTCGGGAGTTTCGACTGCGTTCGTGACGAACCACGACGTCCACCCGCTGCGTTCGCGGGGCGTACTGCTCCACCTTGGCCAGCTTCTCCTGCAACTGCAGGCGAAAGCGGTCGGTGACCTGAACGTGACGGCCGGTGACGGTGATCTCCACGAATTCCTCCTCGAGAGCATGACAGTGGCCCTGAAGGCCGGGCCCGGCCTGGATGTCGATCATCACCCCCTGACAACCGAAGCGGGTGGCGCCTTGTCCCCGATGCGTCGAACAATCCCGCTTACCGCTGAGGTGCCCGCGCTCTGGTATGCACCCCGGTCGGCCCCCCGCGCCACCGAATGTGCCACCTCGGCAACCTCATAGCAGCACCGTAATGCAGAGTGGCCCCCGGCGCGCACGTGGGCAACGACCAGCTGCCTGAGACGATCTGAGGTGCGGCATCGTTCGCACCCACTCGTGGGGCGTACCTGGCCCTTTCGGCGCTGCGGGCGGCCTACCCGACCCGCCGCTGCGTGGCCGCCACGGTCGCACACCATACGGCGCTCACGCCGGCGACCCGCAGGGCACGGGCGGCATCAGTCAGGGTCGCCCCCGTGGTGACGACGTCGTCGATCACCACGCAGTGAGCGCCCGCCACCACCGGAGCCCACCGCGGTAGGACGTCGAAGGCGCCGGCCAGGTTGTGCGCGCGTTGCGCATGCCCCAAGCCCGCCTGGTCGCCCACCGTCCGGGTGGTCGCCAGGGCGGGTGCCCAGGCCACCCGCGCGCTCCCGGGCCGGGCAGCCACGGCCCGGGTGGCCGCCTTCCCCAGGCGTTCCAGCGGTCGATCCCCGCGACGACGTACGGCGGCAGGACTGGACGGCACGGGCACGACGTACCAGGTCTGCGGTCCGCTCTCCCAGGCCCCCGGCCCCCACGACAGGCCGGCGGTCAGGACGTCGGCCAGGAGCGGAGCCAGGACGGCGGCCAGGTCCGGGCGCTGCCGATCCTTGTAGGCCACCATCACCGACCGGACGGGATCGGCGTACGGCCCCCACGCCACCACCGGGGGCAATCCGGGCGGGGACGGACAAGGGCGCACGGCCCGCGGACCTCCGGCGAAGGCACCCCCACCCAGCGCCGCGGCGCAGTCCGGGCACCAGCGCGCCCCGGGTTGTGCGCAGCCTCCGCAGTGGGCCGGCCACACCAGATCGCCAAGCGCGGCGAGCAGGGACGACACGGTGATGTTCTGAGCCATCAGGCCAGGTTCGCCCAGTCCCGAAAGAGCCGCATGGCCCGCCGGTTCACGGTGGGGACAGCGGCCAGGCACGCTGAGCGCTGTGGACAACCCCCCGCCTCATCGGCGGACACCACCGCGGTCCCACGCTCAGGAGCCGGGGACCACCACCCCGGTCAACCGGCCCACCTCCTGCCAGCGCCCCCGAGGGCGCGAGGACCGCGCCCGACTGCGTTATCACCAGCAGCCCGCGGACTCCCTCGCCGGTGGAGACGATCCTGGTCGGATTCGACACGGCGGCCATCGCCCAGGTGGGCCGCGCCAGGGGCACCACCAGGGCCCGGACCGCCGGGTCGACCGAGCGGCGACCAAGGACCGCCACGGTGATGTCGTCCATCCAGGTGACGTCCCGGACATCCACCAGCGCGCCACCCACCGGAAGGGGTACTCCCACCCGCGTCGGCATCCCCCGCGCGTCGCGGGTGACCCCGGCCAGCGCCAACCGGGTGCGGCCACTGCGCGCCCGCAGGATCAGAGCCACCCGCTGACCGTCACCGGAGACCCGGAGGGCCGCCACGGCAGACCCGTTCAGCCCGGGCAGGGCCACCCGGGTCAGGGAGGTCGATCCCACGCCGGCCACCCACACTGCGGGGAGGCCCGCGGTGTCCGTACCTGCCAGCCACAGCACCCCGAAACGGTCGTACGCCGGGGGGGCGAAATCCCTTCCCTCCCGATCGAACACCGCCGCAGCATGGGGGCCCCGCTCCGCTGGTGTTCCCGGCGATGCGCTGGACGACGCCGCGGGCGCGGCGATCGACCACCGGCGTACGACCGAGCGGGTGGCATCGATGCCGGCGATCTCGGTCAGCCCCGGTGGCGCGGCCAGGTGCGTCCACGCCGCCGGGATGAGCGGCAGGACCACCGTGCTTCCCGGTTGTTTGGCAGGAGCAGGTTCACTGAATCCGCGCAAGGCGCCCCGGTCGGTCACCGCCAGCTTGTTCCCGGCCCGAGTCACCAGGCGCTGCCCCCGGGGGGCGCCCGGACCGGCGTACCCCAGGTCGGCGATCGATTGGACCGGTGATCGGGTGTCGGCCAGCTCCAAGGGCTTGCCGTCGACGAGCACCGCGACCCGGTTGACCCCGGGAGCCTGGTCGAGGGTTGCCAGCAGCTGCGCCCACGCCCCCCGCTGCTCCTGGGAGCCGGCATCCAGCAGCCGTGGAGTCAGGTCGACGACCGCCTCCCCCGACTCGATCGCCACCGAATCCACGGCCAGGCCGCTCTGCCGGGGAAAGCCGGTGCCGACCGCGCCGACCAGATAGGCAGGCACATCCTCCAGCTGCGCCCGCGCCAGCGTGGTCGCCACGCCTGCTCCGACCAGCGGGAGCCAGCGTACGTCGGGCACCAGAGTGCGCGAGGACGCGGACAGGTAGTGCAGCCGGAACGGTGCGAACGTCTGCTCCGCGTAGCTCGCCGATAGCCACAACCCGAAATCATCCGGCAGCGCCTCGATGCGCCATTCACCATCGGGCAACGCAGCCAGGCCGATGAGCGCTACTCGGCGTGACCCTGCGGGCTGCTCGACGTACCGGCCGTGCTCATCGATGAGCGCGCTGACTTCCGCCTCCAGCCGCACGGTCCGGGGGTTCACCACCGTCATGGTCGGCGCGGTGGAACCGTAGATGACCACCCCGGCACGGGGGTTCCATTGCGTCAACGCCGTACCGGCCAGGAACGCCCGCGGCGCCGCGGCATCGTCCTCCAGGGCGACCCCGGCCGCGAGGAACCCGCGGACGATCTCGACCGGGGTGGCGCCGGCGCGCGGGGGTTCGAAACGCACCCGCAGCGGCGGCATGACGGGCTGATCGATCTCCAGCCCGTGCTGGACCGGGCTGGCCCCCGGCAACCCGGCACACCCAACGAGGGCTCCCGCGAGCAGCCCGGTCACCACAACCAGGGCCCGGGGGCGGCTCACGCGCTGCCGCCCGTTCTCGCCGACGCCGGCTGGCCGTTCTCCGGGGCGGGAACCTGGCTCTCGGGGGCGGGAACCGGCCTTTCGGGTGCGGTCTCGGGCCCGGGGTCGGCCAGCGGCAAGGGCGGCAGGCCGATCGGCCGATCCGGGACGCGCGGCAGAGTCAGGCGGAACCGGCTGCCACGGCCCGGTTCGCCCCACGCATGCAGCCAGCCGTCGTGCAACCGTGCGTCCTCCATGGAAATGGCCAGGCCCAGGCCCGTGCCCCCGATGGTCCGGCGGCGGGCCGGATCGGCGCGCCAGAACCGGTTGAACACCAGATCGGCTTCCCCGGAACGCAGCCCGACTCCATGGTCGCGTACGGCGACCGCCACCGCGGTCTCGTTGCCCGCCAACTCCACCAGAATGGGCTGGCCGTCGCCGTGCTCGATGGCGTTGATCAACAGGTTGCGCAGGATACGGTCCACGCGGCGCGGGTCCACCGGGACCGGCAAGGCCCCCTGGGCCCCGACCAAGGTGATCGTGCTCTGGCTCCGGTCGGCCAATCGCTGCACGCCGGCGATCGCCCGACGGGCCAGCTCGATCAGATCACTGTCTTCGCGATCCAAGACGGCGGCACCGGCGTCGAACCTGCTGATCTCCAACAGGTCGGCGAGCAGGGATTCGAAGCGGTCCACCTCGGTGTGCAGGAGTTCGGCGGTCCGGGCGGTTGCCGGCGCGAAGTCGGAACGCTCGGCGTGCAGGAGTTCGGCGGCCATCCGGATGGTGGTCAGCGGGGTGCGCAGTTCGTGGGAGACGTCGGAGACGAAGCGCTGCTGCACCCGGGACAGATCCTCCAGCTGCGCGATCTGATTCTGTAGGTGGTCGGCCATGTCGTTGAACGCCGTGGCCAGCTTGGCCAGGTCATCCTTGCCGCGGACATGCATCCGCTCATTCAGATGTCCCGAGGAGAGCCGGGCGGCGACCACCGCTGCCTCCCGCACCGGGTCCACCACGAACCGCGTCACGACGTAGGCCACCAACCCGATGAGGACCATGAAGACCGTGGAACCCACGACGAAGGTTCGACGGACCATGTCCAGAGTGGTGGCCTCGCGTTCCATCGGGAAGACGTAGTAGAGCTCGTGGGGCTCATCGCCGGGCACACTCACCTGGCTGCCGATGACCAACGCCGGGACCCGGTTGCCGGAGTAGAGGATGGTGACGGTCTGCACCTGCTGACGACTCGGGTCGTCGTGGATAGCTTGGCGCAACTCCCGCGGTACGACGCTGAGGTCGACAGCCGTCCACATGGTGTTCAGCCGCGAGGGACCCCGGGAGCTGGCCAGCGACCGCGTGAAGATGAGTTCCCGGGAACTGTCACTGCGCGGCTGCTGCGCGCGGCGCAACAACGTCCCGATCAGGTCGTTGATGCTCTCCGGATCCGTGCGGTCGGCCTGCTCCAAGGTTCGCTGGATGTCCCGGGTGCCGAACAGGGCCTCTTGGCGCGCGCTCGCGGTCTTGCCCTCTACCAGCCCCTCGGCGATCTGCTGGTAGATGAAAGCGAGGAGGAAGCCCATCACAATGAGGCACAGCGCCATCGTCGACACGATGACCCTGAACTGAAGGTTGGAGCGCCACCAGAGGGCCAGCTGACGTCCGATCCGGCCGAGCCCGCGCCCCGCGTGGGTGGCCAGCGCGACCAGCACCCGACCCCAGGTGCGCACGAGGCGGCGCCACCAGGCCGCCTGCAGCGGAGCCGGGGGCGGGGGCGAGGTGAGGCTCACGAAGCCACGGCTACGCGGGACCCGCCTTGTAGCCGACGCCACGCACGGTGACGACGATCTCGGGGTGCTCCGGGTCCTTTTCCACCTTGCTCCGCAACCGCTGGACATGGACGTTGACCAGGCGGGTGTCGCCGGCGTGCCGGTAGCCCCAGACCTGCTCCAGCAGCACCTCGCGACTGAAGACCTGCCAGGGCTTGCGGGCCAACGCCACCAGGAGGTCGAACTCCAACGGGGTGAGCGGCACCGTCGTACCGGCGCGTTTGACGGAATGGCCAGCGACGTCGATGACCAGGTCACCGATCGTCAGGCGCTCGGGCTCCACTTCTTCGCCGCGTCGCAACCGGGCCCTGACCCTGGCCGTCAGCTCCTGGGGCTTGAACGGCTTGAGGATGTAGTCGTCGGCCCCGGCGTTCAGGCCCACCACCACGTCGACCGTGTCGGTGCGGGCGGTCAGCATGACGATCGGCACCCCGGACTCGCGGCGGATCCGGCGGCACACCTCGATGCCGTCCAGTCCGGGCAGCATCACGTCGAGCAGGACGAGGTCGGGCCGGGTCTCCCGGAACAGGTCGAGGGCGCTCGAGCCGTCCGGACAGTGCGCCACCTCGAACCCGTCGTTGCGCAGCACGATGCCCAGCATTTCGGCGAGGGCGAGGTCGTCGTCCACCACCAGGACCCGAGCCTTCATGGCGTTCCTTCCCTCTGCCCGCCGTCATCTCCAGCGATCGTACTCACCGCGCGCCGGAGTGCTTTCCACCGGCGGCGGCGAGTCCTGACGGGGCGTGAGCGCCGGTCAGTAGCGATAGTGGTCCGGCTTGTACGGCCCGGCCACATCCACCCCCAGGTACTCCGCCTGCGGCTTGGTCAGCTCGGACAGGTGCACCCCGAGGGCATCCAGGTGCAGCCTGGCCACCTTCTCATCCAGGGCCTTGGGTAGCACATAAACCTGGTTGGCGTACTCCGAGCGCTTGGTGAACAACTCGATCTGGGCGATGGTCTGGTTGGCGAAGGAGTTGCTCATCACGAAGCTGGGGTGCCCGGTGGCGTTGCCCAAGTTGAGCAACCGGCCTTCGGACAGCACGATCACGCTGTGGGCGGGGCGGTCCACGCCGTGAGCGTCGATCCCACCGGGGAAGGTCCACTCGTGCACCTGTGGCTTGATCTCGGTCTTGATCACGCCGGGTACCCGGGCCAGACCGGCCATGTCGATTTCGTTGTCGAAGTGGCCGATGTTGCCGACGATGGCCTTGTCCTTCATGACGGCGAGGTGTTCGACCGTGAGTACGTCGACGCACCCGGTGGCGGTGATGACGAGGTCGGCGATCGGGGCCACTTCCTCCATGCGAGCCACCTGGAATCCCTCCATGGCTGCCTGCAGCGCGCAGATCGGGTCGACCTCGGTGACGATGACCCGGGCTCCCTGCCCGGCCAGCGACTGGGCGCATCCCTTGCCCACGTCACCGAACCCGGCGACCACGGCGACCTTGCCGCCGATCAAGGTGTCGGTGGCCCGGTTGAGGCCGTCGATCAAGCTGTGCCGGCAGCCGTACTTGTTGTCGAACTTGCTCTTGGTGACCGAATCGTTGACGTTGATCGCCGGGAAGAGCAGCTCCCCTGCCTCAGCCAACTGGTACAACCGGTGGACTCCGGTGGTGGTCTCCTCGGTGACCCCGAGGATCCCTTCGGCGATCGCGGTGTACTTGCCAGGGTGGGCCGCCAGGCTCGCCCGCGCGACGTCGAGGATCACCCGCCATTCCTCGGAGTCCTCGGGCTCGGCCGTGGGCACGACCCCAGCCCGCTCCCATTCGCGGCACTTGTGAACGAGCAGGGTCGCGTCGCCGCCGTCGTCGAGGATCATGTTCGGTCCGGTCAAGGACCCGTCCTCGCTCGCCGGCCAGCTCAGGATCTTCTCGGTGCACGCCCAGTACTCCGGCAGCGTCTCACCCTTCCAGGCGAACACCGGCACCCCCTGGGGGTCCTCTGCGCTGCCGTGCGGACCCACGACCACCGCCGCCGCCGCCTCGTCCTGCGTCGAGTAGATGTTGCAGGATGCCCAGCGCACCTGGGCGCCCAGCGCGACCAGGGTTTCGATGAGGACCGCCGTCTGCACAGTCATGTGCAATGACCCCGCGATCCGGGCCCCCGCCAGCGGCTGCGCGTCGGCATACTCTCGGCGCAACGCCATCAGGCCGGGCATCTCGTGCTCGGCGAGCCGGATCTGGTGCCGACCGGCCTGCGCGAGCGACAGATCGGCGACCTGGAAGTCAAAGCTGGGCATGCTGCCCCTTTCGTCGGTGTGACCGGTCTCGCCCTATGGGCCGCCGATCGGCGGCCTCGACCCACCCGGGTGTCCCTACCTATCGTCTCCGACGCACCCGCTCCCACGGAAATCGCTGGGGTAGAACGCTGCCCGGTCAGCTGACGTCAGCCGCCGAGCTCCAGCCCGAGCAGCGCGTTCTCGATGACCTCGGACAGCGCGGGGTGGATCCAATACTGCCCACGAGCCACCTCGTGGGCGGGTTGGCCGAAGCTCATCGCCTGCACGATCGGTTGGATCAGGCTCGAGGAGTGCGCGCCCATCAGATGCGCCCCCAGGAGCTCGCCGGTGTCCGGATCGGCCAACACCTTCACGATCCCCGCCTCGTCCTCCATCGCCCAGCCGTACGCGGTGCTGCCGTAGCTCTGGACGTACACGGCGTACCGGCGCCCGGATTCGATCAGCTCCCGCTGGGTGGCCCCGACAGCCGCGATCTGGGGGTGGGTGAACACGGCAGAGGGCACGTGGCGGTGATCGAAAGGCCGCAGATCATCGGGGTGGACGAGGTTGTGCGCCACCTGCCGGGCCTCGTGGTTGGCGACGTGTTTGAGCTGGTACGGCGAGCTGGCGTCACCCAGGGACCAGACGCCTTCGGCGGTGGTCCGCCCGTAGGCGTCCACCCGGACCCGGCCGTCGGGGTGCAGTTCCACCCCGGCCGCGGCGCACCCCAGGTCCTGGGTCGAGGGGTCGCGCCCGGTCGCCACGAGCAGCGTGTCCGCCTCGACCACCGAACCGTCGCTGAGCACCGCCCGCACCCGGCCACCCTCCTCGGGTACCGGCGCGAGGTCGGTGACGGTGGTCTCCAGGCGCACATCCCACTGGCGGCAGGCCTGCGCGGTGAACCGCTCGCTGACCTCGTGGTCGTGCTGGCGCAGCAACGACTTCCCGCGGACCACCATGGTCACGTGGCTGCCGAGAGAGCCGAAGACATGGGCGAACTCGCAGGCGATGTAGCCGCCCCCGAGGATGAGCAGCCGAGGGGGCAGGCTGGGCAGGCGCATCACGGTGTCGGAGGTGTGAAAGGCCACCCCGCTGTCCCGGACCCACCGCGGGACCATCGGATGCGATCCGGTGGCGATGACCACCTGGTCACCGCTGACCTCGATGTCATGCTCGGGCCCGGTGGTCGTGAGCGCCACCCGCAACCGGCGAGGCCCGACGAAACGGGCCCTGCCCTGGTACGCCGTCGTGTTGGGTCCGGTGAGCCGGTACTCCCGCCCACCCGCGGAGATGGGGTCGATCCGGCCGAAGATGCGATCCCGGATCGCGGGCCAGTCGACCGACTGCACCGCCGCGTGCACACCGAGCCGGTGCCCGTCATTCACGGTGGCGGCGACCTCGGCGGCGTACACGAACATCTTCGTCGGGATGCAGCCGACGTTCAGGCAGGTGCCACCGAACGCCCCCGACTCAATGATGGCCACCGAGCGGCCGTCGAAATCCGGGGTGACCAGAGAATTGCCCGAGCCGCTACCGATGATGACCAGGTCGTAGTGCGCCACCCCGCCAGCCTAGTCAGGCAGCCGTCAGCGGCGCCGAGCGGGCAGTGACCCCGGGACCTCGATCAGGCCCGGGTCCGGTCCCGCAGGTTGGTGATGTGCCGGGACACCGAGGGATCGATGCTGAAGCCGATCGCCAGGTAGGTGGCCAAGAAGTCGGCGTAGGCGATCATCTCGGCCAGCCGCGTCAGGGGATGCCCGGCCTCGGCCTGGATGGTCGCCACCTTCACGCCCGCGTCGTACGCCGTCTGCACCACCCCCTCGGTCAATCCGGCCAGGTCCATTTCCTCCGGCGAGGGCAGCACGGGATACGCGTCACGCATGACCAGCAGGCCCAGCCCGATCTGGGCCGGACCGTCCAGGAACGGGTCGGCGAAGATCTCGGAGCGGTGAGCGGCGGGCCAGCCGACACCGGCGCCGCCGCCTGCGGTGAACGGCCCGTCGAAGGTGGCCACCACCTGGGATGCGGCGTCCGGCAGCTCGCCGTGGGTGGCGGGCATCCGGGCCGTGCGGCACATCATGGCGGCGGCGCGGGTGGCCGCCACCCCCGATAGGGCGTTGTCCCCCAGCACCACCGGCACGGTTTCGGACAGCTGCAGCGCCATCACCTTGGCCGGGTTCACGAAGGCCTCGGAGGACGGCCGGCAGGCCTCGGCGACTTCGTCGAGACGGTCCGCGGTCGCCAGCAGCGCCGCCCGGGAGATCGAGGCCAGCCCGAGCACGTCCGCAGCGATCAGCAACGGCGTGACCTGGGACCAGAGCGAGGTACGCGAGGAGATCCGGCCTCTTCCCACCCCGACGTGCACCCCTCGGGCGTGGGCGCAGACGGCCGCCAGAGGGGAATCCTCCGCGCCCACGGTCAGCAGGTGAGCCCCGCGCCGGGCGGCTTCGGTGGCGACCGCCAGCGGCCCGGGCGCCTTGCCGGACAGCGACACGGCGACGACCAGGTCCAGTGCTCCCACCCAGCCGGGAAGTGGCACGTTCCGGCGGACCCCGACCGGCACGGGCGAGCCGAATTCGGCCAGGATCTCCAGGATGTCGGCCACCACCGCCGAGCCCCCCAGCGAGGAGACCAGCACCGAGCGCGGCCGATCGCCGCCGGCCACCCGCTCGATCCCGGCGTCGCCGGCCAACGTCACCGCCTCCCGCAACTGGGCGCCGCCGGTGGCCAGCGCCCGTAGCGTGTCGCGGGAATCGCAGGCCCGCAGATGGTCGAGGTCGTCCAGGAGTCGCTCGTCGATGACCGGCATGATCACTCGCTCTCGGGGTGCTCGATCAGGCGCGCCTCGTCCAGGAGCAGAATCGGGATTCCGTCCTCGATCCGGTAGCCGCGTCGCACGCCGGCAGCGCCACAATCCTGGGTACAGACCAGTTCCGGCACCCCGCCCGGGCCGACGGCATCCGCGAGCGGGTGCCGTCCCGCCGGACAGACCAGAATCTCCCGCAGCCAGTCCGGCAACGCTGCTCCCATCGGCGGCTCCACCGCCTCCCCCTGGTGATCAGCCTGCCCAGCCCGGATGATCCCGAGAACGCTGTCGCGAATCCGCTCCATGGTGTCCTGATCGGCCGCCTCGACGTTGAGCCGCAGCAGTGGTTCGGTATTGGAGGGCCGGACGTTGAACCACCACATCGGCTCGTCACGGCCGGTCACGGTGAGTCCGTCGAGCGCGTCCACGTCGGCCGACGCGGCCTGCGCCCAGGCCCGCACCTCGGTCAGTGCGCGGTCCACGTGGGCCACCCGCGAGTTGATCTCACCCGAGGCCACGAACCGGGCGAAAGCGGCCACCAGCTCCGAGAGCGAACCGTCCTGCTCCCCCAAGGCGGCCAGCACGTGCAGGGCCGCGAGCATGCCGGTGTCGGCGTACCAGAACTCCCGGAAGTAGTAGTGCGCGGAGTGTTCCCCACCGAACACCGCCTGCTCCTGCGCCATCCGGGCCTTGATGAACGAATGACCCACCCGCGTGCGCACGGCGCGAGCCCCGTGTTCGGCCACGATCTGCGGTACGGCGGCACTGGAGATGACGTTGTACACGATGCTCACCTGCCCCGGGTCCCCGCCCTGCGCGACGTGCTTGGCGATCTCCCGGGTGGCCACCAGGGCGGTGATCGCCGACGGGCTGACGGGCCGGCCGCGCTCGTCCACCACGAAACAGCGATCCGCGTCCCCGTCGAAGGCCAGTCCCAGGTCGGCCCGGTGCTCTACCACGGCACGCTGCAGGTCGACGAGGTTCGCCGGGTCGAGGGGGTTGGCCTCATGGTTGGGGAAGGTGCCGTCCAGCTCGAAGTACATCGGGATGACCGTCAGCGGCAGGTCACCGAGTACCGCCGGTACGGTCAGCCCGGCCATGCCGTTGCCGGCGTCGACCACGACGCGAAGCGGGCGGCTGGTCCGCAGATCGACCAGGCCGTTGAGGTACTGCGCGTACTCACCGAGCATCGGTCGGTGGCTGATCGTCCCGGCCGCGCGCTGCGGCGTCGGCCCTGCGTCGGGAAGCGCCAGCCCGTCCTCGAGCAGGCCCTGGGCCACCGTGGTCAGTTCCGCGAGCCCACTGTCCTGGCCGACCGGGGCCGCCCCGGGCCGACAGAGCTTGATGCCGTTGTACTCGGCCGGGTTGTGCGAGGCCGTGAACATGGCGCCGGCCTGATCCAGCGCACCACTGGCGTAGTACAAACCGTCAGTGGAGCAGAGCCCGATCACCGTGACGTCGTGACCCCGGCAGGCGACCCCCTGGGCGAAGGCGTCGGCGAGTTCCGGGGAGGAGGGGCGCATGTCATAGCCGATCACCACCCCGGCCTGGTCGCCACGCTCGGCCACCACGACGTCCGCGAACGCCATCCCGATCGCCCGGGCCACCGCGGGAGACAATTGCTCGGGCACGAGCCCGCGGACGTCATAGGCCTTGATGAAGTCGGACAACCGCACGTTGCTCACAGCAGTGAGCGTAATCCCCGCTCAGGTGTCGCGGAGCACCCGTAGGTGCGAGCGGCGGTTGGCGCGTTGGTCGGCCCGCTCCGTCCCGCCGGCCTTGCCCGAGCGCCCCGCCGCGGCGCCGCCCCGCCGGGCGCCGTCCGCAGCGTCGGCACCTGAGGTGGGCCCCGGCGCACCCGCGGACCGGGATCGCCGGGCGGCGGGACGCTCGCGAACGGCGTCGGCCACCGCCAGCAGGTCATCCGCCGGCTCGTCGGCGTACGCCAGATCCCCGAGGTCGCCGAGCAACCGGACGACGTCCCAGCCCTGCGGGACGGTGAGCCGTTCGGCGTGTGCGCCGCACAGATCGTAGGTATGGGGTTCGGCGTACGTCGCCAGCGGACCGAGCACGGCCGTCTGGTCGGCGTACACGTAGGTGAGCGTGGCCAGCGCAGCACGCCCGCAGGCGGTGCGGGAACAGCGGCGCATGACGGTCACGGCCAGAACTGTAGCGGGGGCTGCCCGGAGTCGACAGCAGAACCGCCCATGTCCTCAGGTCACGCATCGGTGACATCCCGTGACATCCCGTGACATCCGGTGACATCCCGGGCCGTCCCGGGACGGCGCCACGCGAGCACCAGGGGTGACGAGCCGCGGGCCGCGGCAACTACCTACCATGGGGCCATGACCGGCTCGCCGACCTCTCGACCACGCGACCATGCACACCAGGGCGGTCGTGACCGTCATGGTCGCGGGCACCGGGGGCCGATGAGCTGGCCCCCGACCCCCGGGGCGCGCACCCGCTCCGAGCTGTTCGACGAGCTGGTGCTCGACGCGTTGGAGCGGGTGGAGCGCCGGCTACCCGGCGGGCTGTCAGGCGTGGAGTTGGCGGTCGAACTGGTGCCACCCTCCGACCCGGCCCCCTGGGAGCCGGCGCAGGTACCGCTGAGTCGACTCTTCCCCGCCGATCAAGGCCTGCCCGCCCGCGTGGTGCTGTACCGCCGACCCATCGAGACCCGCGCGAACGACCCCCGCGACCTCCCGGCTCTCATCAACGACATCGTTGTGGAGCAGCTCGCGGGCGCGCTCGGCGTGGAGCCGGTCGTCCTCGACCCGCAATACCGCGGCGAGGACGACTGACCAGCCTCGGAATCGGGGGTCCTCAGACCGCGCGCCGCTTGAGGCGACGCCGCTCCCGCTCCGAGAGCCCACCCCAGATGCCGAAGCGCTCATCGTGAGCCAGGGCGTAGTCCAAGCATTCGGCCCGCACGTCGCAGCCCACACACACCCGCTTGGCTTCCCGCGTGGAGCCTCCCTTCTCAGGGAAGAAGGCCTCGGGATCGGTTTGCGCACACAGCGCCCGTTCCTGCCAGCCCAGCTCACCCTCTTCCGGAAGGTCTTCGTGGTTCACCACTAGCACCAGGTCGATCATGGCCCCTCCTTCACTGATCGGCCCCGCAGCACACCAGCCAGCCTCTGGTCACGGTTCGGCGCACCTGCGACCCCTCGCGAGCACGAGCGTTGATCGCGGGTGGGGATGACCGAAACATGCTTTGCAACGAAGCAACAACACTGGAATTACACGCGTGTCATCCCGGTTAGTCAAGCGGCGTTCTGCTAGCGGTCACGGTCTCCCGTCCAATACGCCGGTTCAACCGATCCGGTTATCGCTCAACGCAACCCGCTTCCCTGCAGGTCCGCGCAGATGGCCGGCACCCGACCGCGACGAAGCGCGACCGGCCGACCTGACAGACTGCCCTCATGCAGATCACCGCACTGGCCGGCGGGGTCGGCGGCGCTCGGTTCCTGCGAGGCCTGCTCGATCACCTCGGCCCGACCGCCGGTCACCCCGATCCGTCAGACCCGCAGCCCTCGCCCGCTCGATTGACCGTGATCGGCAACACCGGCGACGACATCACGCTCTACGGCCTGCGGGTCTGCCCGGACCTGGACACCCTGATGTACACCCTGGGCGGCGTCATCGACGAGGGACAGGGCTGGGGCCGCGCCGGGGAGAGCCGCCGGCTGCAGGACGAGCTCGTGGCGTACGGCGCGCAGCCGCAGTGGTTCACCCTCGGGGACCTCGACCTGGCCACGCATGTCGTCCGCAGCCAATGGTTGGGTCAAGGGTTGCCACCCTCGGAGGTCACCGCGCGCCTGGCCGCCCGATGGGGGCTGCCGGACCTCGGGGTGCGGCTGTTGCCGATGTCCGATGACCCGATCGAAACCCACGTCGTCGTGGACGAGGGCGATGGGCCCCTCGCCATGCACTTCCAAGAGTGGTGGGTCCGCTTGCGGGCCGCCGTACCGGCTCAACGTTTCGTGGCGGTCGGCATGGATCGCGCCCGCCCGGCGCCGGGGG
Source organism: Austwickia sp. (assembly GCA_016711265.1). Classification (GTDB taxonomy): domain Bacteria; phylum Actinomycetota; class Actinomycetes; order Actinomycetales; family Dermatophilaceae; genus JADJTI01. The sequence continues at coordinate 95,384 of JADJTI010000003.1, forward strand.
TGCTGGAGGCGATCGCCGAGGCCGACGTGGTCCTGCTCCCGCCCTCGAACCCGGTGGTCTCGATCGGGGTGATCCTCGGCGTACCCGGCCTCCGCGAGGCCCTTCGCGCCACCTCCGCCCCGGTGGTCGGGGTCTCCCCCGTGGTCAACGGCGCCCCCGTGCGCGGGTACGCCGATGCCTGCCTGGCCGCCCTGGACCTGCCGGCGACGGCATCGGCGGTCGCCGGACTGTACGCCGACCTGCTGGACGGCTGGTTGGTGGACGAGGCCGATGCGAGCGCCGGACCCTGGCCGGACCAGGTCCAGGTACGGGCTCGGCCGTTGCTCATGCGTGACCGCACCGCAGCCGCCGAGCTCGCGGGCGCCACCCTCGACCTGGCCCGGGAACTGGCGCCGCGCCGCCCCCGGTCGTGAGCCTGCAGGTCCAGCCGGTCGCCGGGCTGCCGGAGATCAGCCACGGTTCGGACCTGGCAACACTCATCGTCGAGGCGCTCGATCGCCAGGGAACCACCCTGGTGGACGGCGACATCCTCGTCGTGACGAGCAAGGTCATCTCGAAGGCGGCCGGGTTGCGGGTGCCCGCCGGTGGCCGGGCAGCGGCAGTCCTGGAGCAGTCGGTGCGCGTGGTCGCCGAGCGCCAGAGCGCCGCGGGAATCACCCGTATCGTCCAGTCGCGCGCCGGCCCGGTGCTGGCGGGGGCGGGCATCGATGCCTCCAACGTGGGCCCCCCGCAGTCCCCCGACGGCGGCGACCCCCCGCAGGCCACGGTGCTGCTGCTGCCTCCCGACCCGGACGCGGCGGCGGCTCGCCTGCTCGCCGACCTGGAGGACGCACTGGACCGGCGATCGGGCCGGGCACCCCGGCTGGGCCTGGTCATCAGCGACACGGCAGGCCGCCCCTGGCGACGTGGGCAGGTCGACTTCGCGCTCGGCGCGGCGGGGTTGCGCGTCGCGGTCGACTATCGCGATCGACGTGACGACGACGGCCTGGCCTTGGCGGTGACCATGCGCGCCGTCGCCGATGAGGTGGCTTGCGCGGCCGATCTGGTCAAGAGCAAGACCCGGCGCATCCCGGTCGCCGTCGTCCACGGGCTGGCCGATCTCGTGGTGGCGTCTCCGACCGGTGCCGGGACCCTGGTGCGCACCGATGAGACGGACTGGTTCGCCCTCGGACATCGCGAGGCGGTTCGCGGGGCCCTCGGCGTGACACCCGGCACCCAGGGCGCCCTGGAGGTCGGGATCGCCCCGGTGGACCCGGCGGTCGACACCCGCGAAGCCCGCATTGCGCGGGCCTGCGCGCTCGCCGTGCACCCAGCGGGCCTGAGCGAGTTGGCGCCGACCCATCCGCGGGCCCACCTGGTCACCCACGAGGTCGACCTCGGTGGCGCCGCGGTGCACGTCATCCAGTACGGCGTGCGGGTGGAGGCACCCGACTCGTTCACGCTCGGGGTGGTCGTGGCTCGCCTGATGACCGCGCTGGCCGGGGAGGACGTCCCGGTCGCCCTCGCCCAGCAGGAGGACCGGCCGACCCCGGGGGGCACGCCGCGCGCCCGGGCGCTCCTGGTGTTCTGCTGATCGCCGCGGTCAGGCGCTTCGTCAGCCCGGCAGGTGGGTGGGCAGCGACGTGCGCGGCCCCCGACGGGGGCGCCGCAGTCCGCCGAGCTCGATGAGCCGCTGCACCCGGTAACGGTGTCCGGTGTACGGCTCCAGCAGCTCCGCCAGCTGTGCGTCCTCGACCGGCCGGCCGGTCAGCGCCCAGCCGATGTTCTTGGCCACATGGTAGTCGCCGAAGCTGACCGCATCCGGGTCCCCCAGCGCGGTGTGGGCCACTTCGGCGACCGTCCACCGACCCACCCCGGGCAGCGCCGCCAGCCGCCGGCGGGCCGCGGCGGGATCGTCCGCGACCTCCTCCAGGCGTCCCGCGCGGGCGCAGGCCTGCACCACGGTGGCGGCCCGCCCGCTGTCGACACCCGCGGTGGTCCACCCCCACGATGGGATCGACGCCCACCGCCGGGCCGTCGGTGCCACCATGAGGCCACGTTCGGCCAGCGGACCGGGCGCCGGGTCGCCGTACGCACGGACCAGCGCGCGGTAGGACCCGAAGGCCTCCTTGCCGGTGACCCGCTGTTCGATGATCGAGGGGACCAGCGATTCGATCACCAGGCCGGTCGCCGGGACCCGCCAGTGCGCGAACCGGCGTCGCAGTTGACGCACCACGTCGTGGTGGATCCTGAAGCCGGCGTCGTCATCCTCGTCGGCCACGACGCGGGCCAGGCGCTCGAGCAGCCAGTCGGCGCCCGGCCCCCAAGCGGTCGCGTGCAACGCGGCCGTGCCGGGCTCGGGGCGCAGCACCGCGGTGACCGGCCCCGCAGGCGTGTTCCAGCCTTTGACGATGCCATCGCTGCTCCTACCCGAGGGAGCGCCGAGCCACGTCGGGTCGCCAGCCCCCCGCCGCACAACACTCAACGTTGAGTAGAGGTCGAGAGGCTGGCGCAACGCGATCCGGCGTTCGACGGCGCCGACCACAGTGCCTCCCCCCGTACGGTTACGCTCAGCGATTATGCGCATGCCCGACGACGTTCGCACCCTTCTCCGGACCACCGAACCCACCCGTCCGCGGCTGACCTGGTACGGCGACGCCCCCGGTGACCGCGTCGAGTTGTCCGGCCGGGTGCTGGACAACTGGGCAGCGAAAGCCGGCAACCTCCTGCAGGACGAACTCGAGGCGGGCCCGGGCACCATCGTCCAACTCGATCTGCCCGCCGGGCATTGGCGGGCACTGTACTGGTCGGTGGCGGCCTGGTCGATCGGGGCCACCGTCGACGTGCCGGGACCACAGCATCACGATCTCGACGCCGACGTTCTGGTCACCGCCGGCGCTCCCCTGACCGTGCCGGGAGGCCGACCCGGACCCGCGGTCATCGCCGTCAACCTGGAGACGCTGGCCCGGCGCGCGGCGCGCCCACTGAACGTGGGCGAGATCGACGAGGCCAAGGAGCTGTCGTCGTACGGCGATGTGCTGGATTGCTGGCAGCGGCCAGAACCCGGTGCGACAGCCCTGCGCAGCTCGGTGGGCCGGTGGACCTTCGACGAACTGCTCGCCGACGCCGGTCATCGATCCCGGCTACTCCTGAGCAACGGGGCGCCGGCCGCAACCCTGCTCCGCGCCGCCCTGTCGGCCTGGGCCGCTGACGGTTCCGTGGTGATCTGCCCACCAGCGGGGATGGACCGACTGGCCGACATCGAGGGCGCGCAGATCACTGACCCCAGTGGGTGGGGCCGCGGGTAGCCCCACCGGGGACCTTGGGCCCTGAAGTCCCTCAGCGGGGAGCCTGGGCGAACACCGCCCGCCAGGTGGCGCCGCTGACGACACCGTCCGGTGCCAGTCCATACCGTTGCTGCACCACCATGACGGCTCGTGCGGTGACCGGCCCGAACTGCCCGTCCGGAGTCACCCTCAGCGCGCGCTGGAGGGCGATCACCGCAGCGCCGGAGCTGCCCTGAGCAACGGTCCTCTGGGCATACCCCAACCAGGGGAAGACCCGCAGTTCGATCCTGTTCCACGTCTTGAGATCGGTCCGTCCGGTCGCCGGGAGCCGGGTAGCGCGCTGCAGTGCCCGCACGGCGGTCGCGGTGCTAGCGCTGTAGCGGCCGTCGGCCTTCAACCCGAGGCCGCGCTGCAGGGTGCGCACCGGCGCCCCGCGGGAGCCGACCCGCAGGGCCAGGCGCTTGAGCGGGGTGAACCGGGTGGTCACGGCCTTGGGGAGGGCGAGCACGACCGTGGGGGCCGGCGGCATCCCCGAGAAGGACACGGGCCCGCTGGGCGCGGGCGGAGCCTGGGCCGGCTGGTTGGCCGAGCTCGGGACCACCGCTGCGGGCTCGTTCACCGGGGTCACGGACGGCGCAGGGGTCGGCACCAGAGCCGCCCAGGTGGCCTTGTCCAGAACCCCGGTGCGCGGCACGCCCCGCGCGGACTGCCAGGAGAGCAGCGCGGTGCGGGTGGCCGACCCGAAGGACCCGTCGGCCTCGACCCCCAGGGCCCGTTGGGCCACCGCGATGTTGGCCGCCTTCTGACCGGGCACGTAGACCGGGAACGGCGAGTACGGCGCGGCCGGCAGGGCCGTCGTACACCGTTGATACTGGGGCCCGGTGTAGAGCGGGGCGTACTCGCCCCGGTACACCCGGCACGGTCCGACATCGCTGCTGCTCACGGCGGCGCCGGTCCACCACGACGTACGGCCCATCGCGCCGTCCCAGGTCAGCGAGGTGTGAATGTGGTCGGTGTGGGGGCTGGATCCGACGTAGGGCTGCCAGCCCTTCTCCGGGGCGTACGCCCGCCACATCTGCTTGTTCCAGATCAGGTAGAGCACGCCCAAGCGCCGGGCGTTCTCGCCGTTGTTCGCGGTCAGCCAGGCGGTGGCTGCATCGGCCACGGCTTTCTGTGCCGGGTCGTTGACGTTGAGCATCCAGTCGACCGCACGGCCTTCCTTGTGCTCGCTGGTGCCGCCCGCCGTACACGAGCGCTCGATCCCGTACGCGCCCATGCCGAACGTCTGCCGGAGCAGTTCGGCGTACGCGCGGGTGCCCGGCTTGGCGTACGGGTCACAGGAGGTCTGGCCGGCGTACCCCGGTTGGGCATCGAGGGTCGGCGGCAGCGCGATCGACGGCATCGGCACCTGGGCGAGCCGCGCAGCCGCGGCGGCGGAGACGCCGCGCCGTGGCGTCCGGGCCAGGGCGCGACCGGGTGCCACCGGGCCGCTCACCTGGACGGGCACCGGACCCTCGGGATCGCCCAGTGCGCTCGGGTCCTCGTGGGAGCCCACGGCGGGCTGTCCGAGTGCAACCGTTGCGCTCGTGGGAGCCGGCGTGGCGTGGCCGACCGCCGGGCCGACGCCTGCGAGCAGGGGTCCCGCCGTAAGCGCGACGATGACGGCGGAGCGGCGGGGGGTAGCCAATGGGGTGTCCTCAATCGTCGGGGCTCGCTCGAGCCGCGTCACACTGCCGGTGAACTCATCGGTCAAAGTGTCGGTGCGTCAAGCAAATGTTCCATAACTGTCGACCTCACGTACAGGCCCCCTGGCGGGTCAATTTGATGAATTCGTCATCGAATTCGCCGGCGTGGCGCCTCCCTGTGCCGCCAGCGGGGGCCCCGAGAGCCGGTTGACGCCGACGTCAACGACCCCGTGCTCCACGCCCTCCGGGGCCCGGATGCCCGGTACGCTCCCGGCATGGACAAAGTCGTCTTCAGCGCCGCCGAAGCGGTCGCCGACATTCCCGACGGCGCCTCCCTCGCCGTCGGTGGCTTCGGGCTATGTGGCATCCCCAGCGTGCTGATCCGCGAGCTGCACTCGCGGGGCACCAAGGACCTCAGCGTGGTCTCCAACAACTGTGGAGTCGACGACTGGGGGCTGGGAATCCTGCTGGCCTCCAAACGCATCCGCCGCATCCAGGCGTCCTACGTCGGTGAGAACAAGGAATTCGAACGGCAGTACCTCCAGGGCGAACTGGAGGTCGAACTCACCCCCCAGGGGAGCCTGGCCGAGAAGTTGCGGGCCGGCGGTGCCGGCATCCCCGCGTTCTACACCATGACCGGGGTCGGCACCCAGGTGGCCGAGGGGGGCCTGCCCCTGCGGTACGCCCCGGGCGGCGGCGAGATCGTGAAGGCCTCCGAGCCGAAGGAGACCCGCGAATTCACCGTGGACGGCAAGACCGAGGAGTACGTCCTGGAGCCCTCGATCGTCACCGACTTCGCGCTGATCCGCGCCTGGAAGGGCGACTCCCACGGAAACATGGTCTTCCGTACCTCGGCGCGCAACTTCAACCCGCTGGCCGCGATGGCCGGCCGCATCACCATCTGCGAGGTCGAGCATCTCTACGACCCCGGTGAGCTTGACCCCGACGAGGTGCACCTGCCCGGCATCTACGTGCAGCGCGTCGTCGAGCTCACCCACCGCCAGGTCAAAGACAAGCGGATCGAGAAGCGCACCACCCGTCCCAACCCACAACGAGCCGGAGCTGGCTCCGAGGACCTGGAGAGTGAGGACTGATGGCGCTGACCCGCGAGCAGATGGCCGCACGGGCCGCTGCCGAACTCAAAGACGGCGACTACGTGAATCTCGGCATCGGCTTGCCCACGTTGGTGCCGAACTACGTCGATGACGACGTCGAACTGGTGCTGCAGTCGGAGAACGGCATCCTCGGTGTGGGCGCCTACCCGGTCGAGGACGATGTCGACCCCGACCTGATCAACGCCGGCAAGGAGACGGTGACCGTCCGCAAGGGCGCCTCGTTCTTCGACTCCGCCACCAGCTTCGGGATGATCCGCGGCGGCAAGGTCGACGCGGCGATCCTGGGCGCCATGCAGGTGAGCCAGAACGGCGACATCGCCAACTGGATCATCCCGGGCAAGATGGTCAAGGGCATGGGCGGCGCGATGGACCTGGTGCACGGCGCCAAGAAGGTCGTCGTCCTGATGGAACACAACGCCCGCAGCGGCGACCCGAAGATCCTCAAAGAATGCCGGCTCCCCCTGACCGGTAAGCACGTGGTGCACCGCATCATCACCGATCTATGCGTCATGGACGTCACCGATGGTGGCCTGGTGCTTCGCGAGCTTGCCGAGGGAGTCACCGTCGAGGAGGTCCGGGAAAAGACCGAGGCCGAATTCACCGTCGACCTCGACTGACGACGTACGACAGAGGGCGGGATCCACCCGGATCCCGCCCTCTGCCCGTCTGTCATCGCTGTCGACACCGCTGTCGAACCCCGATCAGCGCACCGGCATCACTCCCGTCCAGCCGCTGCTGATCGCTCTTCCTGAGCCAAGATTGGTGCGAGCGCCGGTGATGTACCGGTACAACACTCCGTTGGACTTCAGCGCCAGCACGTCGGCCCGCCCGTCCCCCGTCAGGTCGCCCGGCGACCAGACGTCCAGGAACGACGACCAGCCTCGCCCGAACTGACGGGTGCCGAGACTGGCACCGCGACCGTTGCCGCGCACCAGCAACATCGTCCCGGCTGCGTCGATGACGGCCAGATCGGCCCGGCGATCGTTGTCGAAGTCGCCGACGGCGGTGACCTTGGTCAAGCCACCGAGCGAGGCGATCGGCACCGGCTTGCCGATTCTGAGCTGGGTGGTCTGCGGCAACACCAGCAGGCGGCCCTGAGCGTCGACAGCCGCCAGGTCCACCCGGCCGTCGCCGGTGAAGTCCCCGGCTCCGGTGATCGAGCGATACTGCGCCGCACCCGTGCCGATCACCCTGGCCCGCCCGAAGGCCCCCGAGGAGGTCCGCGGAAACAACACCAGATCACCCTGCGCCGTCCGGGCGATGAGGTCCTCACCGCCGGTGCGATCCCATTGGCCCGCCGCGACCAGCGCGGTGTAGCCGCCCCACCCGCTGCCGGCCGTGACCGGGGCGTTGAGGGTGTTGCGTTTGCCGGCCAACAACGCCAGAGTGCCGTCCGCCCGGCGCATCATCACGTCCGCGATGCCGTCACCGGTCCAGTCCCGCGGCAGCGTGGCCTTGGTGACCACGGTGAACCAGTCGGACTTCAGCTTCAGGGCCGAACGCAACTGAGTCCCGGTGATGGTGCGCACCGCCGACGTGCCGACCAGGGTCAACGAGCGGACCCGGCCCCCCAGCGCCCCCCGGCCGTCCCGGCTGTTGATCTGGATCCGCACGAGCCGTCCCAGGCGCCAGGTCCGCTCCAGGGTCCCTACGTCGATCGTCCGGGACCAGGAGCTGTTGGGGTTCTTCATCACGCCGTCGTAAGGATCGGGCTTGGCCGGCAGGTACGACGAGCCTCCCGAAACCGTGTACCCGCCGTTGCTCGCCGAGAACTCCGTGTACGCCAGGGGGCTGTTGTTGTTGGCCCCGGTGCGCAGCACGATGTCACTGGTCATGGCGATCGCGGCCGAGGACCGGGAGTCCTCCTTGGCGCTGCGACCGGTGCCGTTGGCGTTGTAGGTGGCCACGCCCTTGAAGACCTGGCAGGTGACGGTGTCACAGATGTCCCACACCGAACCCTTGGCGCGTTGCCGTTGCCGGTAGGCCGCGGCGTACGTGCGGGCGGCGACGGACTGAGCCGCCAACGCCTGGACGTGCCACGAGGAGGGCATTTCGTTCGGTACGACGCTGCGCAGGTAGGAGTCCATGGTGGAGTGCAGCACCGTGAGCACCCGGGACCCGGAGACGCTGGCATGCACCGCACCACGCAGTTCCTGCAGCCGCCCGCCGGGCAGGATCACCTTGACGGTCCCGCCGGAGGTGGCGAAGGCCAGGTCACCGGAGGCGTTGAAGGGCAACGCGTGGGTGCGCCACGCACCGGAGGCGTCCAGGTACTCCAGGGTGGGGCCGGTACCGCGAGCGCGCCAAGCGCGGAAGCCGTTTCCGGAGGGCAGCACCTGGGTGCCTCCCGCGGCGCTGACGCTCAGCCCGACGTCCGGCTTCACCGTGGTGACGCCGTCGTTGTCCCCGGAGATCCAGACCCGCATGGCGGTCGCAGGCAGCCTGACCTGTCGAGTACCGGGGTAGTAGAAGCTGAGGATGGCCGGCCACTGCAGACCCTTCGTGGCGGCGCCATAGGCTCCCCATTGACTCATGCCGCGACCGTGGCCGAAGCCGCGGCCGACAATGCTCACGGCCCCGGAATCGGGGCGGGCATCGACCTCGGCCGCCGCAGCGGGAGCGGCGCCGATCGCGCCGGGAGCGATCACGGCAGCAACCGCCAACGAGACAGGGGCCAGGGCCCGAGTCACCATCCCCGGCCGGAGCCGGAGGGCGGTGGCGGCCGTCGACCGGCGGGCATCCGCGTGCTGTGTCGATCCCACGCAACCACTCCTCTGTGACGCCTGCGGCGCCTCCGTGAACCCCGAGGGTGTCGAGATTCGGTTCATCCCACTCGAATAACCCCGGCGGACACCGCGGTCACGCTGCACATCGGCGTGAGAGGTCAGAAGGTTACGTCATCTCGTGCAACCCGCCGATGTCGCGGCTCAACGCCGTGCTCCAGTTCCCTTCCTAGACTGATCGAGTGCGAGACTGGGCGACGGCTCGCCCAACCCGCCTGATTCCCGTTCCCGCGTACCGCACTGGTAGCGACACGCTCACGACCGAAAGGCGTCGCGAATGACGTTCTCCGCTCGGGCCGGATGCCTGGCTCTGGCCGCTGGGCTCGCCGTCGTGGGCGGGTCTGCTGGTCCTGGAGCCCAGGCCGACTCGATGCGGGTCGATCCGCAGGTGGCGACATACTTCACCACCGAACCAGAGCCGCTGCCGCGCCGTGGCGTGACCGCCGGGTCCGCAGCCCGCCGGATGCCCCCGCGACCGGCGCTCTCGGCGCGGCTGCGCCACACCCCGGCGGCGACCAAGGTCACTGGGACCTTCACCTCGCTGGACGACACCTGTCCGGCCGGAACGCGGCAGAGCCGGACGCTCTACCAGGACGGCTTCGAGAAGGGGGACCTGCCCGAACCGACCCTGACGGCAGGGTTCACGGTCGCCGAAGGCCTGGCCGCCGAGGGCACCAGGTTCGCCCAGTCCAGCCTCAGTTCCGCCACTGCCCCCGCGCCGGACAAGCAGTACCACGCACTGTTCCTGCCCGTGCTGACCACCTCCCCGACCTCCACGACCGTCCTGAGTTTGAAGGTTCGCGGCGACTACGGCGCCGACACGGCGTACATCGCGGTGAACGACGGGAACGGCTGGATCGCCCCCTCGCCCGAGTGGGGACAGGTCACCATCGACGTCTCCTCGGCGCTGGCCTCCCCGGGCGCCGACCGAGCCCCCGGCGAGATGGACCTGCGGTTCCTGAACTACCCCCAGACCATCACGGGCACCACGACCCTGGAGGTGGACGACGTGCAGGTCTACCTCTGTGAACCGCCGGCCGCCACCGGGATTCGCGGTGACTTCGACGGCGACGGGATCTCCGATCTGGTCGGCGTCGACACTGCGGGCGTGCTCTGGGCGACGCCGGGTCGACGTAACGGCACCTTGGGCAAGCCGTTCCGGATCGGGTACGGGTGGAACTCGATGACCTGGCTGGGATCGCCTGGGGACCTCACCGGCGACCGCCGGCCGGACCTGCTGGCCAGGCGCAACGACGGGGTGCTGTTGCTGTACGCCGGCCACGGCATGGGTTCGTTCAGCCAGGCCCGGCCCATCGGCGTCGGCTGGCGCTCCATGAACGCCATCGTGACCCCCGGCGACACCGACGGCGACGGAGTCCCCGAGCTGATGGCCCGGGACCGCCTCGGCCGGCTCATCCGGTGGGACTTCGCCGCCGGGGGCCGCGGGCTGCGGTCCCGGACGCAGGTCGGAGTGGGTTTTGGGGTGTACGCCACAATGCTGGCACCCGGGGATCTGAACCTGGACGGCCGCGGCGAGATCGTCGGCATCCGCACGGACGGAGTCATGCTTGGGCACTACCCCGACGCGCAGGGGCGCCTGGGGCGAGCCCGGGGCATGAGCCAGGGCTGGAAACCGTTCACGGCGGTGGTCGGCCCCGGTGACCTCAACGGCGATCGCCGGGGCGACCTGGTGGCGCGCAGGGCCGATGGAAGCCTGTGGTCGTTCCTGACGGCCGCGGTCCGGGCCACCGGCATCCCCGCCGCATCGGACGCCAATCGATTCCGGCTGTTCGGCTGACCGGTGCCCCGGGCTTGGAGCCGGACCGTCGGCCGGTTCAAAGCGTCGACCGGCTCACAGCGTCGGCCAGCTCAGAGCGTGATGGTCGTCCCGGTGCGTGCTGCCTCGATCGCGGCTTCGGCGACCCGGACCGTGTCCAGCCCTTGCGCCATCGTCACGATGTCGGAACCCTTGCCCAGGACGGCGTCGCGGAAGGCCTCGTGTTCCAGCCGCAGCGGTTCCGGCTTGCTGATTGCGTAGCGAACCATGTCGCCTTCGGACACCCCACGGAAGCGCGCCACATCGGACCAGGTGGTGGCCACCGAACCGTTGGCGTGGAAGGTGAGGTCGGCGGTCAGGGTGTCCGCGATGAACGCCCCCCGCTCACCGGTGATGATGGTCACCCGCTCCTTGAACGGTGACAGCCAGTTGACCAGGTGGTTGGTCACCGTCCCGTCGGCCAGGGAACCGGTGATGGCGACCAGGTCTTCATGCTGCCGGCCGCTACGGTACGCCGTGCGCGCCGAGATCGTGGCGTACGGCGATCCGATCACCCACGCGGTCAAGTCGATGTCGTGGGTCCCCAGGTCCTTGACGACCCCGACATCGGCGATCCGCGCCGGGAAGGGCCCCTGCCGGCGGGTGACCACCTGGAACACCGTGCCGAGCTCGCCGTGCTCGAGACGGCTGCGCACCTGCTGCAGGGCCGGGTTGTACCGCTCGATGTGGCCGACGGCTCCGATCAGGCCACGATCGACGAACGCCTTGGCCAGGCGCTGCGCCGAGGGCGTGTCCTGGGCCAGCGGCTTCTCGATCATGGCGTGGATCCCGGCCTCGGCCAGCGCCAGCCCGATCTCCTCGTGGTAGATCGTCGGTACAGCGACCATCGCATAGTCGATGCGGGCCTCGATCAGGTCCTGCACCGTCCGCAGCACCACGTTCCCGGGAGCGACGCCGTGCGGGTCCTGCCCAGAGGCATCGGCGACGGCGACGAGTTGCACGCCCTCAAGGCTCCCGAGCACGCGGCCGTGGTGGCGCCCCATCATCCCCAGCCCGATCAGGCCGGCTCGTAGGTCGGCCATCACGCACCTGCCTTGGCCAGCGCGTTCACGGCCGTCACGATGCGCTCCAGATCGCCCTGAGTCAGCGAAGGGTGCACCGGCAGGGACAGACACTCCCGGGCGGCGCGTTCGGTGTTCGGCAGGTCCTTGTCCACCTGGAACGTCTTGAGCCGGTGATTGGGCACGGGGTAGAACATCCCCGACCCGACCTGGTACTCCTCACGCAGCGCTTTGGCCAGGCCGTCCCGGTCCTCCGCGACCCGGATCGTGTACTGGTGGTACACGTGGACGGCGCCGTCGGCCAGCGGCGGCGGGGTGACCCCGGCCAGGTTCGCGGAGAGGTAGTCGGCGTTCTCCTGGCGGCGACGAGTCCAGCCGTCGACCTTCTTGAGCTGCTCGCGTCCGATGGCCGCATGGACGTCGGTCATCCGGTTGTTCAGGCCGACGACCTCGTTGTGGTACTGCTGCTCCATGCCCTGGTTGCGGTACAAGCGCACCCGGGTCCGGATCTCGTCGGTGCCGCAGGAAACCATGCCACCCTCACCGGAGGTCATGTTCTTGGTCGGGTACAGCGAGAACATTCCGAACGTTCCGAAGGCACCCACCGGCGTACCGTGCAGCGAGGCGCCGTGAGCCTGCGCCGCGTCCTCGAAGATCATGAGGCCATGAGCGTCGGCGATGCGCTGCAGGGCGGGCATGTCGGCGGGGTGGCCGTAGAGGTGCACCGGCATGATGGCCCGGGTCCGTTCGGTCACGCACGCCTGCACCGCGGCGGGTTCGAGGCAGAAGCTGGCGGGGTCGATGTCGGCGAACACCGGGGTGGCGCCGGTCAGCGCCACCGAGTTGGCGGTCGCGGCGAAGGTGAACGAGGGCACGATGACCTCATCGCCGGGGCCGATACCGGCTGCCAGCAGACCCAGGTGCAGCCCAGACGTCCCGGAGTTCACCGCGACGCAGGGGCGTTGCAGGCCGAAGTGCGCCGAGAACTCCTCCTCGAACGCCGCCACCTCCGGCCCCTGGGCGAGCATGCCGCTGCGCAGCACGCGATCCACCGCAGCTCGCTCCTCGTCGCCAATGAGCGGCTTGGCCGGCGGAATGAAGTCGTTCACGTGGTGCGCCCCTTTCCAGCATCGCGGTCGGGGGAGAATGGCTCCGCCCGCCCTGGGGAAGCCTACCCCCGTCGAAACCGAGCAAAGGTGAGCCCGTGAAGGTCCTGAGTGTCGTGGGTGCCCGGCCGCAGTTCGTCAAGTTGGGCCCGGTAGCACAGGAATTCGCCCGATCCCGCGCCGACGACGGCGGGTCGCCCGGTAGGCCGGGCGAGCCGATCGACCACGTGATCGTGCACACCGGTCAGCACTACGACCCATGGCTGTCCGACGTGTTCTTCACCGACCTGGGGATCCCCGCGCCGGACGTTCACCTGGGGGTCGGGTCCGGCAGTCATGGCGTCCAGACCGGTGCCATGCTGGCGGCGCTCGATGCGGTGCTCGATGAGCACCGGCCGGACTGGGTGCTGGTGTACGGCGACACGAACTCCACGCTCGCAGCGGCCGTCTCCGCGGTGAAGATGCACCTGCCGATCGCCCATCTCGAGGCCGGCCTGCGCTCGTTCAACCGCCGGATGCCCGAGGAGCACAACCGGGTCCTCACCGACCACGCCGCCGACCTCCTGCTGGCGCCGACGGAGGTGGCCATGGCGCATCTGGCGACCGAGGGCTTGGCCGGGCGCAGCGTCCTGGTCGGGGACGTGATGACCGATGTCTGCCACCTCGTGCGGGACACGGTGGCGTGCCGTCCCGTGGAGTTGCCTGGCGGTGTGGACCCGGCATCGCCGTACCTGCTGGCCACGATCCACCGGCCGGACAACACCGACACGGAGCAGCGGTTGCGCGCGGTGGTGGCGGCGCTGCGCAGCCTGCCGGTGCCGGTGGTGCTGCTCGCGCACCCCCGCCTGGTGGCCAAGGCGGACGCCTTCGGGATCGCGCTGACCGGCGGCAATCTGCATCAGGCTCGCCCGCTGCCCTACCCGCAGATGGTGCGGGCGGTGATGGCGGCGGCGGGCGTGGTGACCGACTCCGGGGGGCTGCAGAAGGAGGCCTTCCTGTTGCGGACGCCGTGCACCACGATCCGCCCCGAGACCGAGTGGGTGGAAACGCTCGAGGACGAGTGGAACATTCTGGACAACGACGTGTCACGCCTGCCGGACATCGCCGTACGGGCCGCCCCCACCGGGGCACCGCGCACCCCGTACGGTGACGGCCATGCCGCCGCCGCCGTCCGGACAGCCCTGCTCACCTGGGGCCGCTGAGCGCTACGAGGCCCGGCCCACCACCTGGAAGGTCACGCCGTCGAAGCGGTCCGCGTCCAGAACGTTGCGGCCATCCACGACGAGGCGCACCCCGGGCAGATCGTCCTTGTCGAGGCCCCGGTACTGCTCGTGATCGGCCTGCAGCACCGCGACATCGACGGGTTCTCCGAGGCGGTACGGGGTCAAGCCCAGCCCGCGTAGCTCGTCGTCGTCGTACATCGGGTCGTGCACGAGCACCTGCGCACCGTGCCCGGACAGCGCCTCGACGGTCGGGAACACCCCGGAGAAGGCCGTCTCCTTGACCCCGCCGCGGTAGGACGCGCCCAGGACGACGACCCGCGCACCGGTCAGGTCGCCGTACTCGGCCCGGATCAGGCCGACGGTGTATTCGGGCATCCCCGCGTTCGCCTCGCGCGCGGCCCGGACGACGGTCGCGGACGGATCGTTGTAGAGGTACAACCGCGGGTACACCGGGATGCAGTGGCCGCCGACCGCGATGCCCGGCCGGTGGATATGGCTGTACGGCTGGGAATTGCTGGCCTCGATGACCTGGTAGACGTCGATTCCGTGCGCCGCGGCGAACGCGCCGAACTGGTTGGCCAGGCCGATGTTCACGTCCCGGTAGGTGGTCTCGGCCAGCTTGGCCATCTCGGCGGCTTCGGCGCTGCCCAGGTCCCAGACGCCGTTGCCCCGCGGCAGATCGGGGCGGTCGTCGAACTCCAGCACCGCCTCGTAGAAGTCCTTGGCCGCGGCGGCCCCGGCCGGTGAGAGTCCCCCGATGAGTTTGGGGTACTTGCGCAGGTCGGCGAACACCCGGCCGGTGAGCACCCGCTCCGGGGAGAAGGCCAGGTGGAAGTCGACGCCCTCGGTCAGGCCGGAGACCTCCTCCAGCAGTGGCTTCCAGCGGGTCCGGGTGGTCCCGACAGGCAGGGTGGTCTCGTAGCAGATCAGGGTCCCCGGCTTCAGTCCCCGCCCGATCTCCCGCGTGGCCGCGGTCATCCAGCCGAAGTCGGGTTGGCCCTGCTCATCGACGAACAGGGGTACGACGACCACCACCGCGTCGGAGGCGGCGACAGCGTCCGCAGTCGAGGTGGTGGCCTCTAGGCGGCCGGCAGCCACCGCGTCGGCCAGCCGCTCGGCCAGGAACGCCTCCCCCGGGAACGGCTCGCGGCCCTCGTTGACCATCGCCACCAGGTCGGCGTTGATGTCCGCACCCCGCACGTGGTGCCCCAGGCCGGCGTACTGCACGGCCAACGGGAGACCGATCTTGCCCAGTCCGACGACGGTGATGTTCACGCGTGTTCCTTTACTTGTGGCGGCTTTTCCCCCGAAATCCTAAGTGCTCACCCACCCACCGCTTCGCACACCTCGCCACCGGTCAGAGGTCGTCAGTCGTGGTCAATCGTGGTCAGGTGCGCTCCAGGGTCTGCTCTAGAGCGGTCACCACCAGCGGGTCGAACTGATAGCCCAGCCCCAGATAGATGCGCTCCAACGCCGCCGCGTGGCAGTGTGCGGGGGCTTCCCCGCTCGCGGAATGGGCGGCGTAGTAATCGGCGTACGCGTTGGTCACCTTGAGGATCCGGCTGCTGACCGGCAGCCTCTCCTGCCCCTCCACGACCCGTCGGTAGGGTGCGGCCTGGGTGGCCACGATGTCGGCGACCGAGCCCAGCACCCCGGTCTCGCGGATGATCGCGGCCCCGTCGTCCGCGATCCGCTGCTGATCCACGGGTGCGGCCTGGACAGTGGCTCCTCCGGGGATCGGGTAGCGCAGCGTCACCTGGCCGATGTCATGCAGGAGTGCCGCGAACTCCAGGTCGTTGACCTCCCGCTCCTTCATCCCCATTCTGCGGGCCACGGCCACCGAGAGGGTGGCGACGGTCTGGGCGTGCCCGCGGGGGGTGATGCCGACCACTTCGGGCATCCTGGACAGCGCGGTCACCGTCTGCCGGTACGTCTCCCGGATGAGGGACTGGCGACGGACGGCGTTCTGGGTGAACACCATGGGCAGGATCATCAGTGGTACCGCCGCGAGGTCCAGGACGGGCAGGCAGATGGCGATCATGGTGCCGGTGACGGCGACCCCGGCACTGAGCCCAGTGGTCGCCCGGACCTCGTCGCGGGTGGCCTGCACCCATCGGATACCCTCCTGCACCGACCGCCAGGCGGCGCGGGCGGGGGCCTCCCCGAGCAGGACCAGCAGGCCGATGGCCACCATCGCACTGGCCTGCTGGACGTCGGCCCAGCCGCGGCTGCGTTCGAGCATGGACACCGAGTCGGGCCAGATCCAGTCGCTGCGCCACAGCAGCGCGGCCAGCGACACGCCAGTGAGCCGGATCACGGTGTCCAGGGCGTTGACCAGGGTGTCCGCGTGGGTCCGGCGCAGATGGCGTGGCAGCACCGCGATGGCCAGCGACAGGCCGACACCGAGGATGCAGCCACCGGCGGTATAGGTGATCGGGCCGCCGGGTCGCTCGCCGGCAAACGCCATGGCCAGTCCGAGGGCAGTGACCAGGGGAGCCGTTTCGACCCGACCGGGCAGGCGCATCCGCAGCTGTTCGGCCACCAGGATGGCCGCCGCGAAGATCGCCAGCACCGGGATGTTCCTGCCCAGACCCCCGCCACGGCTTCCCAACTGAGTCGTCATGATCAGGAAGATGAGCAGGATCAGGCCGACCAGCATGCCCAGGCCGAAGCCGACGTGGGGGCCCCCCATGGCCCGCAACCAGCGGGCGACGGGCGTGTTCCGCAGCGCGCTCATGGCGAGCCCGGCGGTGGGCCGGTGCCGGTGACGGGGTCCGGGAGCGCGCCGGACTGCTCTGGCGGTCGGCCGGTGAGCAGGATGTCGTTCACCCGGGGATCGTCGTGGTCGCGCCACGGCCCCTCGCCGCGCTGTTCGGGAACCCCGGCGACGATCTCGTCCACCCGCCCCGCCACCCGGGCCAGCGCCTCGACGCACTGCGGATCGAACTGGGTGCCCGCTCTCCGGCGCAGCTCTTGGATGGCCGCATCCGGCTCCAACGCGGGAAACGACCCGGCTCCGCTGGTCAGGGCGTCGAAGGCATCGGCGACCGCGATCAGCCGGGCGACCAGGGGGATCTCGTCCGCGCGCAACCCGTCGGGATAGCCCCGCCCATCGGGCCGCTCATGGTGGTGCCGGATCGCCCTGGCTGCGTCGGCCAGGAACTCGATGTCGCCGACGATCTCGGCAGCCATGATGGGATGCGCGGCGATCTCGCGCCGGTCGCCCACGTCGCGCAGTTCGATGGGCTTCTCCAGAATGGCCCGGGGCACACCGAGGCCACCGATGTCGTGCAGGATGCTGGCGTAGCGCAGGTCGCGACGCTCGTTGAAGCTCAACCCGAGTTCGTCGACCATCAAGTGGGTGTAGTGCCCTACCCGTTTGCCGTGCCCAGTGCCGCCGCGATCCCAGCCGTCACCGGCGGAGATCAGCGTGTCCAGGATCCGCGAATGCGCCCGGAACTCCTCACCGTATTGGGTGTAGGCCCAACGGGCGATCAGCAGCGGCGCCATGATCAGTACGGCGCTCAGCTCGTACAGCTGCCCAGGACGCCACAGCACGACGAAGAGGAAGGCCAGCACCGTGTAGCCCAGGTACAGCGGGGCCGTCTGGCGGATCGCGCCGGCCAACACGTCCTGGAAGCGCTCACCCTGGAGCCGTACCATCCCGGCCAGCAGAAGGGCGTTGACGACCATGCCAACGATGTCGGCGATCAGCAGGGGCAGCCCAACGTGCTGCAGGAGTTGCCCGGGCGTGGTGTCGTGCACCGGGATCGGGAGCAGGCCGCGGCACCAGACGTAGGCCATCCCGCTGAACACCCCCATCAGCACCATCAGGGCGGTGTTGAACAGGTGGGCGATGGTCCAGCGGTTGCTCCGCTCGAACAGCGGGATCACCGCGCCCACCAGGGCCGCTCCGGTCGGGCCGGTCAGCGGGAGCGATGAGGCCAGCACGAATCCGGTGAAGGAGTATCCGACGCCTTCGTTGTGATAGTCCAGCGTGGCGGCACTGAGACCGCCCAGGACCAGGAGCACGAGCAGGGGTCGGATCTCGTCGGCGATCAGCGGATGCGTCACCGCGCTGGCCGCGGCGACCAGCACCGCGATGGTCACCGCAGCACCGACGTAGGCGGCGATCCGCGGGTTGCGCTCCCGGCCCGATGCTGCGCGCTCGGCATCGGTCTCGGCTGCGCGGCCAGCGTTCACCGGGCTCCGCCACAGGGCCGACCCGGGCCCGAAACTCGCTGCATGACATCAGATTAGGTCAACGCAAGAAGCGCATGCCCCTCGAAAACCGAGAGGCATGCGCGCCGTGCTTCACGCTGATGGCTATGCGGAGCTCCGTATTACGGAGTCCACCACCACACCTGAAGTAGATCGGTCAACCATGCGAGGGCAGACATATGGTTCTCCTTCGTCGAGGCTCGGTTCCCCAAACCGCACCCAGGGAGCGGGATGGCACCCCCATCCCACCCACGGAATGGCACCCCCATCCCGTGAGACATAATCATGGCACTTGTTGACCCTACCACCCCACCAGCTTTACCGAGTTTTGAGAGTCTATTTACCATTGCTGCGCATTCGTGCTCATTATTGACCCGTACGCGTAGCAAGTCGTATGCGCCGGGGGGCTGTCTCGCTAACGGTGTTTCCGGCGGTTTTCATTAGTAGGTCTCGGCTGCCGGCCAGCGGTCGGCGAAGGTGATGGCGAAGGCGTTGAGAGCCGGCTTCCAGCGCATCGTCCATCGTGCTCGTCCCCGTCCGGTGGGGTCGAGGGATCTGGTGACAAGGTACAGACACTTCATCGCGGCCTGCTCGGTCGGGAAGTGGCCCCGGGCCTTGACGGCCCGCCGGTAGCGAGCATTGAGGCTCTCGATCGCGTTGGTCGAGCAGATCACGGTGCGGATCTCCACGTCGTAGTCCAGGAACGGGATGAACTCTTCCCAGGCGTTGTTCCACAGCCGGATGATCGCGCCGTACTTGGCGCTCCACTTCTCGGTGAGCTCCTCCAGAGCCGCCCTGGCGGCGTCGGCGTTGACCGCGGTGTAGATCGGCTTGACGTCGCGTTTGATGGCGTCCCAGTCCCTCCTCGACGCCAGCCGGAACGTGTTGCGAACCAGGTGGATGATGCACGTCTGCACGGTGCTCAGCGGCCACACGTTCCCGACCACCTCCGGCAGGCCCTTGAGTCCGTCGCAGACCACGAAGAAGGTGTCCTTGACGCCACGGTTGCGCAGGTCGGTGAGCACGCTCATCCAGAACTTGGCGCCCTCACCGCCGGTGCCCGCCCAGAGCCCCAGAATGTCCTTCTCCCCGCACAGGGTGACCCCGATGGCGGCGTAGATCGGCCGGTTCGCGACTTGGCCGTCACGGACCTTGACCATGATCGCGTCGATGAAGATCGCGGCGTAGACCTCCTCGAGGGGGCGGGTCTGCCAGGTCTGCATCTCCTCGATGACCTTGTCGGTGATCCGGCTGATCGTCTCCTTCGACACCGAGGCGCCGTAGATCTGGGCGAAGTGCGCCGAGATCTCCCCGGTGGTCAGGCCACGGGCATACAGCGACAGCACGATCTCGTCGACCTCACCCAGGCGCCGCTGTCGCTTCTTGACGATCACCGGCTCGAACGTGCCGTCGCGATCTCGCGGGACCTCAAGATCGACCCGGCCGGTGGCATGGGTCAGCACCGTCTTGGATCGTGTTCCGTTACGGACGTTGGTCGACTCACGACCCTCGGCGACCCGGTTCTTCTCATGCCCCAGATGCTCGGTCATCTCCTCGTTCAACGCCGTCTCGAGCACGTTCCTGGTGAACTGCTTGAGCAGCCCATCCGGTCCGGTCAAGGACAAGCCCTGCTCCTTCGCGAGCCGGACCAGCTCCTTAGCTGCCAGCTCCTTAGCTGCCAGCTCCTCCGCGGAGGGCTCGGGCTTCGTCTTGGCGGTCATGTCGCTCAGTGTCGTAGTCATCACGGCACCTTCCCCGCCGACTCAGTCGGCGCGTCGGGCCGGAAACACCGTTAAATCCACAGTCCCTGCGCCGGTAACGTTTTCGGAATAAGTCGGGCGTCCGCATGCCTAAGCCTCGATCCGTGGAGCGTTAGGGGTTGCGGTGGCTGGACCGGCTTGGGCTGGGTTTGGCGTGTCAGGGCATGGGCGTTGTGCTGGTCTGTCCAGCCTTTCCACTGTGGGGTCTCCGGTTGTGCCGGTGCGGCGGTGGACGGGTCAGGCCGGCTGTGGGGCGCCTTGATCTGAGCGAACACGCTGTTCCAGATGGTCAGCCACTGCTGGGCCCAGGGCCAGTGGGTGGGCGGGTGGAGCACCGGCCGTCGTTGGGGGCGGGCGATCCGTGCGGGAACGTTGACGATCTGACGGCGCAGGGTCGCGCCGCGTGCCACCGCGAGTTTGTGGCCCTGGAGGTGCCGGCAGCGCGGAGCAGGTTGTGGGTCATCGCCGCGCAGATCGCCCAGGCGCTGTTGGCGCTGAACCGGCCTGAGGGCAGGTGCGCGAGTGGTCCGTCGATCAGGTCGGCAAACACGGTCTCGATGATCGCGTGCTGACGGTGGGTGATGTCGGCGTCGGCGACTGGTTCGACGCTGTTGGTCAGGAACGGGTGGTGACGCCAGATCGGGAACAACTCATCGAGCTTTGCCCGGTCCCGGACTCGTCGTACCACCAGCCGGGCGGTCACCGGCTGTTGGGTGGAGGCGAACGCGGTGAACCTGGTCTCGGCGACCTCGGCGTCGGAGATCAGCTCCCCAGTGTCGGGGTCGACCACGGCCCCGGGGTAGTGCACCGGGATCCAGGCGTCTTGGGGAATCGCGGCGATGGCCCGGGCCACGGCTGGGTTCTTGGCCAGTGCCAGCGAGAACTGCACGCCGGCCTTCAGGCACGCGGCAGCCACCGACTGACCCCGTAGGCGCAGTCGCCGGGACCAGGATCTTGCCCGTCGCGCCAGCCGCCGGGCAGTCACGATGGCCTGGCGCACCATGGAGTCCGCGCCCCGGCCCGAACCGGCCTTCCCGGCCCGCAGCGGATCCCGGCCACCACTGGCGCGCCGGACGGGCTGCTGATCGTGGTCGCCAACGGGGACAGGCCCTTACGTAGCACCTGCTTCCCGGAGATCTTGGTGTGCCCGTAGCTGGCGCCCTGTTTGGCGTGCCCATAGACCGGGCGCAGCAGCGAGTCGATATCGATGTACGCCTGCTGCTCGATACCGGGCAGCAGGTCGGTCCGGCGGGCCAGGTTGACCAGATGCGCCCGCGCGACCGAGGCCAACTGTGACGCGTGACCGTGGGTGAACTCGCGCGAAACTGACCCAGCGTGGCCGGCGCATACACGCCGGTGAACAACTGCGGCATCCCACCGGAGCGGATCACCTGCATGTCATCGATGCTGTCCGCGCCAGCGGCCATCCCGGCGATGATCGCGGCCACCTTCCCCGCCGGGTTCACCCCAGCCGAGGCGACCCGCGTCCAGGCCAGCCGCACCCGTTCGGTGAGCAACTCCGACAACCCCGCCTGTTCGGCCAGCCCCATCACCGGCGCCAGCCCGGCGCACGACACCAGATTGTCCTCATCGAACAGCGGCGACGCCTTGGACCACGAATCAGGTAGCTTCACTCTCAGTGCCTTCTCGGCTCGAACGCATCAGGAACTCGACACTCCCGATTCTTCAAGCCCAGAAGGCACATTCACGTCCAGACCCGCCGAACCAAACCCCACGATCAGCTAACCGTCCACGGATCGAGGCTAAGGCAGGACTGGAATGTCAACTCCGTGACATAAGTCATGGACCCTCTGGGGGTGGGTCTACCCGTGTGTCTGGCAGGCGCCCGGGCCCGGCCGATTCCCGGTGTGATCACCCCACCCGCGGGCTGTGACAGACTGCGGTGAACGATTCGATCTGGGAGGACCCATGAGCAAGCGTGCGCGCAAGCGCCGTACCCGCAAGAACAACGCCGCCAATCACGGCCGGAAGCCCAACGCCTGATCGCGACGGGTTCAGGCCTCACGACGCCGATGGGCGTCCGACAAGATCATCGTCGGGCGCCCATCGTGGTGTCCGGGTCCGGCACCGCGTGCCGGACGGCGTCAGGCCTCGCCGAGATCCACGCTGACGTGGGTGATCTGGGCCAGGATCTGCAGGCGAAGCGCCTTGGGCGCCCGCTCCGGGCCGCATGATCGCCGCACAATCGTCTTCAGCAGCACGTCGCGGTGGTATTCGCTGAGGCAGTCCCCGCACTCCTCGAGGTGGACCTTGAACCGCTCGCAGTCGGGGGTGGTCATCTCGTGGTCGATGTACTCGAAGACCCGCAGCAGGACCTCCGAGCAGTCGGTCCCCCGGTAGGGGTCCCCGCTCACGACGTCTCACCCCGAGGGTTGTCGGCCGTGGTGAAACCGCGCTCCCGGGCGTAGTCGGTGAGCAGTTCGCGCAGCTGCCGCCGGCCCCGATGGAGCCGGGACATCACGGTCCCGATCGGGGTGTCCATGATTTCCGCGATCTCCCGATACGCGAAACCCTCGACATCGGCCAGGTACACGGCCAGCCGGAAGTCCTCCGGGATCTGGGCCAACGCGCGCTTGACGTCGCTGTCGGGGAGGTGGTCCAGGGCCTCCACCTCGGCCGAGCGCAGACCTCGCGAGGAGTGGGACTCCGCCCGGGCCAGTTGGTAATCCTGGATTTCGGCAGCGTCCGACTCTTGCGGCTGACGCTGCTTGCGCCGGTAGGTGTTGATGTAGGTATTGGTGAGGATGCGGTACAACCAGGCCTTCAGGTTCGTCCCCGGTTTGTACTGATGGAATGCAGCAAATGCCTTGGCGTAGGTCTCTTGCACCAGGTCTTCGGCGTCGGCGGGATTGCGCGTGGTCCGCAGCGCGGCCGAGTAGAGCTGGTCCAGGAAGGGCAGCGCCTCCTCCTGGAAGCGGGCGGCCCGCTGGGCCGGCGTCTCCGCGTCAGGTACGGCGGCCGCGCCCGAGACGTCGGTGGACACGACGGACTGCGCGGCCGGGCCGTTCTCGACGGTGTCCTCGGCCAGCGCGACGGGTTGGGTTCCGGGATGGTCAGTCATCACCCCCCAGCGTAGTGCCGCGGCGGGATCGGCACTGCCCGACCCCCAGGGCGATCCCGGGTCGTGGCGCGACCCCACATCGGCGAAAAACACCTGCACCACCCTCGAATAGCGCCCACGTGACCGCGCGACGCGCGCCGCGGGCGATCGCCCGCAGCCAAGCCCACCAGGTCACCTCTGGGGATGGAACACGCCCGCGAGGAGACACATTCCCACGCGGTTCCCACCCGGTTCTCACCCGGTTCCCGCTGCGGCGCCGGCGGCACCCGCACCGATGCTCACTCCAGCCAGTCGCCCACCGCGTGGTACATCGGCGCGAGGTCCCGGCCGAAGCCGTGGCCGCCATCGATCTCGATCAGCGACGTGTCCGCGACGATCAGCCCGGTGAACTCCTCGGGTCGACCGAACGGGTCCCGCCGACCCTGCACGACCAGGACGGGGACCGTGACGGCCGCCAGTTCCGGTCCTCGGGTCCGCTCGGGTGAGCCGGGCGGATGCAGCGGAAACGCCAGGGCGAGCACCGCATCGGCGGCCACCGCGGCGCTGGTCCGGCAAGCCACCCGAGCGCCGGCACTGCGGCCGCCGACCACCAGCCGTGACCGGGACCGGTCGTACCCGGCGGCCGCCGGAGGACAATCCCGCGCCAGCGATTCAGCGGGTGCAGACAGTGCAGGCAGCACAGACAGCGCAGACAGTACGGCGACCCATGCCTGGTCGAGCCGGGCGGGCGGGGCGGCCACCTTTCCCCCGGCCACCCGCCAGGGCTGCTCGACCAGGACGACCTCCCAGCCCTGGCCCGCCAGCGCGGTCAGGGCCAGCAGGTCCGGAGACCACGAACGGCCCCCCGCTCCGTGGCCGAGCACGAGTCGGCCCCGGGCCACCGCTCCGGGCGCCGCCGTCCAACGGTGCGCTCGCGCCGTACCGACCGGGGTCTGGATGACCTCGACCCGCGAGGGTTCCACCAGCGGCGGGATCGGGTACGCCGGTCGGCCGGTGCTGCTGACCGCGCTCATCCGTCGAGGACCTCGCCGGTCACCGGATTCACGACGCCGCGCAACTGCGAACCGTCGGCCGGTTCCAGCAGGGCCGGGCCGTTGGCCCGGCTGTTCCCCACCGCCCGACCGACCGGGTAGGCCTCGAAACGGCCAGGCCGCGACGCGTCCAGCAGGTCCTGTACGTCGGCGGCGACGGTGAGGCCAGGATCCAGCCACGCGGCCCAGTGGTCCCGGTCCAGCACCACGGGCTGACGGTCATGAATCCGGTCCAGCCCGGCTTCGGCACCGGTGGTGAGGATGGCGAAGGTGGTCAGCCACGACGCGGGGTCCTGCGGATCCACGGACCGATCGCGCCAGAACTCGTAGAGCCCGGCGAACACCAGCGGCTGGTCGTCGGACCGGCGCAGGTAGAAGGGCTGCTTGAGGGGCTTGCCCCGGGCATCCGTGGCGGTGGGACTGACCTGCCACTCGAACCATCCCGACGCCGGGATCAGCGTCCTGCGAGAGAGGATGGCGGACCGGAAGGCGGGTCTGTCGAACACGGACTCCCGACGCGCGTTGATCATCCGTGCCGCCCCGGCGGTGTCCTTCGCCCACGACGGCACCAGTCCCCAGGTCACCAGACGCAGCTGCCGGACGTCGCGATAGTGGTCCCGGGGTCGACGAGTGAGGACGACCCGGGCAAGTTTGCTGGGTGACATGTTGTAGTCGGGCCCGCCCGGCGGGGGCTCCTGAGGGGAGCGGAGCAGGCCCCGCGGGAGGACTGCGGTGTGGTCGGCCTCGATCTCCAGGGTCTCCACCAGGTCGTCGGTGTCCTGCCCCGCCGCGTACCGCCCGCACATGCGCCCAGCGTAGGGGTGGGGCTCCGGTTCGCCGTGCCGGATAGGCGTAGGAGCAACTACCGTAGGACTGACGCAGCACGTCCGTCCCCCCTCCGCCGAGTCTGGAGTCTTCATGTCCCTGGTTCGTCTGCTCGCCCGACCGATGCTGGCCACCGTGTTCATCACCGGCGGCCTGGACGCACTGCGACACCCGGGCAAGCGCGCCGAGAAGGCCCGCCCGCTCGTGCAGTCGGTGGCGGGGGTCACCGGCCTGCCCAACGACGCCGAGTTGATGGTGCGGGCCAACGGGGCCACCGCGGCGATCGCCGGGCTCATGCTCGCCACCGGCAAGATGCCGCGGGTCGCGGGCGGCCTTTTGGCTGCCTCACTGGTGCCGACGACGTACGCCGGTCACCCGTTCTGGACCGAGGGCGACCCAGACGTGCGCCGTCAGGAGCAGATCCAGTTCCAGAAGAACGTGGGACTCCTCGGTGCCGTGCTCTTGGCGAGCGTGGACACCGCGGGCAAGCCGGGGTTGGTGTGGCGCACCCGGGCGGCGGCCCGCGAGGCGAGCCGCACCGCCAAGCTGGAGGCGAAGGCCCTGCGCAAGGAGGCCAAGCGCACCCGGCCGTTGGTCCAGCTCGTCAAGCGTCCGGTGAAGCTCACCCTGCCCTGACCCGCCGTGAGTTACGCACCCGCCTGGGTGCCCCCGCTGGCCACCGCCCCGATCGACGCGGTCGTGGATCTTCCCGGGAGCAAGTCGCTGACCAATCGTCTGCTGGTGTTGGCTGCGCTGGCCGACGACGTGTCTCGGCTGCGCCGACCTCTGCGCTCGCGAGACACCGTGCTCATGGCGCAGGCCTTGGCACAGCTGGGCGCCGACATCGCCGACCACAACCCGGACGACAGCGGTGATCCGCGGGATTCCCGGAACTCGGGCAGCGACCCCGAACGCCCTGCAGACCCACCACCGGACCTGGATTGGATCATCACCCCCAGGCCCCTGACCGGCGGCGTCGGCATCGACTGCGGGCTGGCGGGCACCGTGATGCGTTTCCTGCCCGCGGTGGCGGCGCTGGCCGATGGGCCGGTGCGTTTCGACGGCGACCCTCAGGCTCGCAACCGGCCGATGGGGCCGGGGCTGGCTGCGCTGCGGGCCCTCGGGGTCGGCGTGGATCACCCCGACCCCGGGTCGGCTCTGCCGTTCACCGTCCGCGGCACCGGCTCGGTCCGCGGCGGCACGGTCACCCTCGACGCCTCGTCCAGCTCCCAGTTCGTGTCGGCGTTGCTGTTGGCCGGGGCCCGTTTCGAGGAAGGCGTCACGGTCATCCACGACGGGCCGGCGGTGCCCAGCCAGCCGCACATCACGATGACCGTCGAAGTGCTTCGGGATGCCGGCGTTCCGGTCGACGACGCCGAGCCGAACCGGTGGACCGTGGAGCCCGGTGGCGTCCACGCCCTCGACGTCCAGATCGAACCGGACCTGTCCAACGCGGCCGCCTTCTTGGCCGGCGCCATGGTCACCGGCGGCCGCGTGCACGTCCCGGGGTGGCCGCAGCACACCACGCAGGCCGGCGATGCGATTCGGGACATTTTCGACGCGATGGGCGCCGACGTGGTGCTGTCCCGGGAAGGCCTGACGGTCCGCGGCCCGGACCGGGTCAACGGGCTGGATGTGGACCTGCACGACGTGGGTGAGCTCACCCCGGTGGTGGCCGCCGTCGCCGCCGTCGCCGACTCACCGTCCTGGCTGCGCGGGGTGGCGCACCTGCGGGGCCACGAAACCGACCGGCTCGCGGCTCTGGCCACCGAGATCACCCGGCTGGGCGGATGCGTCGAGGTCCTGCAGGACGGACTGCACATCCGCCCACGCCCGCTGACCGGGACCGAGGTGGCCACCTACGCCGACCACCGGATGGCGATGGCCGCCAGCGTGCTCGGACTGGTGGTGCCCGGCCTGACGGTCGCGGATGTCCAGACCACCGGCAAGACGTTGCCGGACTTCACCCGCCGCTGGGAGGCCATGGTCGCCGGGCAGCCTGCCGCCGAGCCGTCGTGGTGACCCCGGTGATCGGGTGACTCCCGCCCCCGGTGAGCGTCCCCGGAGGCAGTACGACGAACGCGACGTGCGGGTACGCCCCAATCGGCGGGGCTCCCGGCCACGCACGAAGGACCGCCCGGCCCATGCCGACGCGGTGCTGGGGCGGGTGCTGGGGGTGGACCGCGGACGCTACACCGTTCTGGTCAACCCACCGGGGCCAGCCCATGCTGGGCCAGACGGGGTGGACGGCCACGAGCGTCGCCGGGTGAGCGCGATGAAGGCCCGCGAACTCGGCCGCAAGTCCATCGTGGTCGGTGACCTGGTGGCGCTGGTCGGTGACATCTCGGGCAGCCCCGACGCGCTCGCGCGGATCGTGCGCCAGGTGCCCCGAACCTCGGTGCTGCGCCGGACCGCCGACGACACCGACCCCACCGAACGGGTCATCGTCGCCAATGCCGACCAACTGGTCATCGTCACCGCTTTGGCCGACCCCCAGCCCCGGCCCCGGATGATCGACCGCTGCCTGGTGGCGGCCCTGGATGCAGGTCTGACCCCGCTGCTGGTGCTCACCAAGGCGGACCTGAGCGACCCAGTCCCGCTGCTGACGGCGTACGAATTGCTCGATGTGCCCACCGTGGTGACCTCGTTCCAACCGTGCACCGGCACCGTCGCCGGACTGGCCGGGCTGACGGAACGGCTCCGCGGGCAGGTGTCGGTGTTCGTCGGCCATTCCGGTGTGGGCAAATCGACGCTGGTGAACGCCCTGGTGCCGGGGGCGGAGCGGAGCACCGGCCGGGTCAACCAGGTAACCGGCCGGGGGCGGCACACCTCCACCTCCGTGGTGGCGCTGGAGTTGCCCGGGACCGATGGGGGCTGGGTCATCGACACCCCGGGGGTGCGGTCCTTCGGGCTGGCCCACGTGGACATCAACCGGATCGTCGATCACTTCCCCGACCTGGAGCCGGGCACGCAGGACTGCCCTCGGGGGTGCACCCACGACGAACCGGAGTGCGGGCTGGATGCCTGGGTTGAATCCGCGCAGGCCGGTCCCGGCGCGGCCGCCCGATTGGATTCGGTGCGCCGGCTGTTGCGAGCCCGGAGCGCACCGGCGGACTGACCCGGTGAGGACGGTAGCGGTCCGGCGCGTCCGGGACGGGCGCGGCCGCCCATCCGGTGGCACCATGACTCCATGTCCTCGAAGTCATCCAAAATGTCCAAAGACCTGTACGAAGCCGAACTGCTGCGGTTGCAGGCCGAGCTGGTCGAGATGCAGGCCTGGATCCAGTCCACGGACAAGCGCCTGGTGGTGATCTTCGAGGGACGCGACGCGGCCGGCAAGGGTGGCGCCATCAAGCGGGTCACCGAGTACCTCAGCCCTCGGGTCGCTCAGGTGGTGGCGCTCCCGGCACCGACCGAGCGTCAGCGCACCCAGTGGTACTTCCAGCGGTACATCGAACACCTCCCAGCTGCCGGGGAAATCCGATTGTTCGACCGCTCCTGGTACAACCGGGCCGGGGTCGAACGGGTCATGGGCTACTGCACCACCGAGGAGCACCGACGGTTCCTGCGGCAATGCCCGATCTTCGAGCGCATGCTCATGGAGGACGGGATCATGCTGCGCAAATACTGGTTCTCGGTCTCGGACGCCGAGCAGGAGAAGCGCTTCAAGTCCCGGCTCACCGACCCGATGCGGCGCTGGAAGCTCTCCCCCACCGACCTGGAATCCCTCACCAAGTGGGAGGAGTACTCCCGCGCCAAGGACGAGATGTTCGTGCACACCGACATCCCCGAGGCCCGCTGGAACGTGGTGGAATCCGAGGACAAGAAGAAGGCGCGGATCAACATGATCGCGCACCTGCTGGAGTCCGTCCCCTACGAGCACGTGAAACGTCCCGAGCTCAAGCTCCCCAAGCGACCGGACTCGACGGGCTACCAACGCACCGACCGCAAGTTGCAGTTCGAGGTGCCGGACTACGCCGGGGAGCTGATGGACAAGGGCGCAAAGGTCTCCCGGTACGACGACCCCGAGGGTTGATCAGTCGCCCCTGGCCCCTGGTCCCGGGGTCGTCCATCCGATGCGGGTCACCTCGGTCGGCGGGGCCCTCAACCCCTGGTCCCTGGTCCCAAGTCGCTGGCCTCAAGTCGCTGGCCCGGGTCCCCGGGTCCCGGGTCCCGGGTCCCGGGTCCCGGGGTCCCGCGCCCTCGGCTAGAGGTTGCCGACCACCGGCCCCCAGACCGATTCGGCGCCGGTGTGACCTGCCCGGATGGTCCATACCATGACCGTCAGCGCCACCACCGTGGTGACCAGCGCCAGGACACGTTCGGCGGTCCCAGGCTGTGTTTGGCGCCTGCTTAGCGCCCACATCGCCGCCGCACAGATCACGAGCAGCACCGCCAGCAGCGGCACGCGTTCGCCGATCTCCTCGTGGGCGTGAATGCGTTCGGGATCACCCAACCGGGCGGCAAGCTTCTCCCCCGCCTGGGCGGTGGCGAACGCCAACCCCGCCAACGCCACGGTGAGCGCGGTCAACGGCGCCGATGCCCGGACCCAGGCGCTCGGCCGCCACGCCACCCACGCGGCCAGCAGTGCGGTCAGCGGCAAGAGCACCACGGCGCCGTGCACCAGCAGCGGGTGGGTCGGCAAACCGAGGATCGTGTCTAGAATGCCCGAATTGCTGCTCAACTCCATGCTCGAATCCTTGCATCCCGCACCGACACTGACCTGCCCACTCGCCGTACCGGCTGGTGATCCCTGCGCTCGCGCCCGACCAGCTCCGACCGCCGGACCCACCTCCCACCGCCGGACCCACCTCCCACCGCCGGACCCACCTCCCACCGCCGGACCCACCTCCCACCGCCGGACCCACGAAGCTTCGTGGGTCCCAGCGAGTTACGTGGGTCCCAGCGAGCTACGTGGGTCCCAGCGAGCTACGTGGGTCCCAGCGAGCTTCGTGGGTCCCAGCGAGCTTCGTGGGTCCCAGCGAATTGCGTGGGTCCGAGCCAGGTCTCAGCGGACACCGTGGGCCCGCCCCGAGTGCGGCCAACTGCCAGTCCACCCAACGGCCAGGCGCCGACGTGTGGTCCTCACCGACGGCGGACATCGCCGCACAACGACGGCGCCAGGCGGCTACGGTGAGGCGGGTGAGGAACTCGTGATGGCTTCTGGCGGTCGGGGCACCGGTGACAGCGACGCCTCTGCGCGGGCCGGCGCCCCTCGGTACGACGACGATCTGAGGCTGGCCCACGTGCTCGCCGATCAGGTCGAACGCATCACGTTGGCCCGCTTCAAGGCCGCGGACCTGAGGGTGGACACCAAGCCGGATCTGACGCCGGTCACCGACGCTGACCGGGACGCCGAGGAAGTGCTGCGCGGCCAACTCAAACGGGTCCGGCCGCGGGACGCTGTCGAGGGCGAGGAGTTCGGCGTCACCGGCCATTCGCCTCGACGCTGGGTGCTCGACCCGATCGACGGCACGAAGAACTTCGTGCGCGGCGTACCGGTGTGGGCCACCCTGATCGGCTTGGTCGACGGCGACGAGGTGGTCACCGGTCTAGTGGCGGCCCCGGCGCTGGGACGACGGTGGTGGGCGGCCAAGGGGTCGGGCGCCTGGACGGGTCGGAGCCTGTCGAGTGCGACCCGGATGCACGTGTCGGGGATCTCGAGGGTGGCCGACGCCTCGCTGTCCTACGCCTCGCTGACCGGGTGGGCGACCCTGGGGCGCCGCGAGCAGTTCCTGCAGTTGCTCGATCGCTGCTGGCGGACCCGCGCCTACGGGGACTTCTGGTCCTACATGCTGCTGGCCGAGGGGGCGGTCGACATCGCCTGCGAGCCGGAGCTGGCGCTGTACGACATGGCCGCGTTGGTGCCCATCGTCACCGAAGCCGGCGGCCGGTTCACCAGCCTGTCCGGAGAGCACGGCCCGTGGCACGGTCACGCCGTCGCCACGAACGGCCTGTTGCACGAGGCCGTCCTGGAGGCGTTGACGCCCGCGTCGAACTGACCTGTCCAGGCGGTTCATGGTTGCCCACCGCTGGCAACCCCATAGGCGTGTGCTGCTGCCCACGCGGCAGCCTCTTGTGGCTGGCCCGCCGGGCGGGCCACTGTGGGGGGCACCTCGTTCGGGCGAAGGAGCGTGACGATGACGGGCATGCTGTCGGGACTACGCATCGTGGAGGGCTCGGCCTTCGTGGCCATGCCGTACGCGGGGATGACGTTGGCACAGCTGGGCGCAGACGTGATCAGGTTCGATCCCATCGGGGGCGGCCTGGACTACACCCGCTGGCCGATCACCCTGGACGGGCAGCACAGCCTGTTCTGGGCGGGATTCAACAAGGGCAAGCGGTCGATGGCCATCGACCTGCGCTCCCCGCGCGGTCAGGAGCTGTTGACGGCGCTGATCACCGCACCCGGACCCGATGCCGGCATGGTGATGACGAACTTCCCGGCCACCGGGTGGCTGGCCTACGACGCGCTCCGGGCCCACCGCGAGGACCTCATCATGGTTCACCTGCAGGGGCGTCGCGGCGGGGGTTCCGAGGTCGATTACACGGTGAACCCGCAGACCGGACTGCCCTTCGTCACCGGGCCGACCGACTTCCACCGACCGGTCAACCACCTGCTGCCCGCCTGGGACTGTATCGCCGGGCAGATGGCCGTCGTGGGGCTGCTGGCGGCCGAACGTCACCGGCAGCGCACCGGGCAGGGGCAGTTGGTCCGGTTGGCACTCAAGGATGTCGCCTTCGCCATGCTCGGTCACCTGGGCAAGATCGCCGAGGTCATGGTGAACGACGCCGACCGACCCAAGGACGGCAACTACTTGTACGGCGCCTTCGGGCGCGACTTCGGGACCCTGGACGGCAAGCGACTCATGGTCGTGGCGCTCACCCCCGGCCAATGGAAGAGCCTGGTGGCGGTGACCGGGCTGAGCCCCGAGCTCGATGTGTTGGCAGCCCGGCTACGCTTGGACTTCGCCAAGGAAGGGGACCGCTTCCGGGCACGGCGTGAGATCGCCCGGATCCTGGAACCGTGGTTCGCCACCAAGCTGCTCGCCGAGGTACGCCTGCTGTTCCAGCAGTCAGGGGTGACCTGGGCGCCGTACCACACGGTCCGCGAGACGGTCGATCACGACCCGGACTGCTCGCAGGACAACCCGATGTTCTCGATGGTGGACCAGCCCGGCATCGGCGAGTACCTGATGCCGGGGCTCCCGTTGACGTTCGGCGGCGCGGCGCAGGAGGTCGCCCGGCGGGCCCCGATGCTCGGCGAACACACCGATGAGATCCTCCTGGAGATCGTGGGATTGGACTCCAGCGAGGTCGGCCGCCTCCACGACGCGGGGGTGGTGGCCGGCCCGGAGACCTCCGCTTATCAGCGGGCCATCGACTGAAGGGAGCGCCTCGATGCCCGATCACGCGGTCACCTGGCTTTTCGTGCCCGGCGACCGGCCGCAGCGGTTCGCCACCGCCGCGGCCGCCGGTGCCGACGCGGTCATCCTCGACCTGGAGGACGCGGTCGCCGCCGAGGCGAAGGAGCTCGCCCGGGGACACGTGGCGCAGTGGCTGGCCCAGGGCGGGCGCGGCTGGGTCCGGATCAACGCTTCCACCACCCCCTGGTACGACGACGACCTCACCGCCGTGGGAGGCCTCCCGGGGCTGGCGGGCGTCGTGGTGCCCAAGGCCGAGCAGGCCGAGGAGCTCCAAGAGCTGCGCGAGCGGCTGCTCCCCGGCGCCGGGGTGGTCGCCCTCGTGGAGTCCGCGCTGGGGTTGTACCGCAGCCTTGACCTGGCCGCTGCGGCGGACCGGCTGGCCTTCGGCTCGATCGACTTCGCGGCGGATCTCGGCGCCGAGCACACGTGGGATGCGCTGCTGGTCGCGCGCAGCACCCTGGTGCTCTCCTCCCGGCTGGCGGGGATCGCGGCCCCGATCGACGGGGTCACCACCGCCGTCCGGGATGAGCCCGCCCTAGCTGGCGATGTCGCGGCGGCCAGGAGCCTCGGATTCACCGGGAAGCTGTGTATCCACCCGGCACAGGTCCATGCTGCAGCCGCGGGCTTCGCGCCCTCGCCCGCCGACCTGGACTGGGCCCGACGGGTCGTGGCGGCGGTCGGGTCGGGAGCGCCGGGGGCCCTGACGGTCGACGGCGCCATGGTCGACCGGCCCATCATCGAACGCGCCCACCGGATACTGCGGAGATCACCATGACCCATGACCTCGACGACCGCTACGACGACCGCTCCGACCACTACGACGACCGCTACGAACGGCACGAACTGCTGGCCGAGGGACCGGCGCAGGGGTTGGCCGGGTTATTGGGCGTGCCGCTGCCGCCCCTGACCACGCAGGGTTTGCCGGCGCTCTGGCACTGGGTGTACCTGCTGGACCGGCCGGCCCAGGCCGACCTGGGTCGAGACGGTCACCCGGTGCGCGGAGTGCTGCCGGTGCCACCGGGGCCCGGGCTGCGCCGGATGTGGGCCGGCGGGCGGGTCAGCACGCTGCGGCCGCTGGTGACCGGCCGTCCGGCGAGCCGGATCAGCACGATCGCCGGCACCCGCGAGACGGTGGGCCGGACCGGCGCGATGACCTTCGTCACGGTCCGCCATGAAGTCGTCCAGGACGACCAGGTGGCGGTCGTGGACGAGCAGGACATCGTGTATCGCCAGCCGCCTCCCCCCGAGCAGCACCTCGAGCCGCACCCCGAGCCGCACCCCGAGCAGCATGGACAGGCGGGCAGCGGGTCGGACGAGGCCCCGGAGGCCCCGGTGGCCGCGGGTGACTGGGTGATCGAGACGAGCTCAACGCTGCTGGCCCGGTACTCCGCGCTCACCTACAACGGCCACCGCATCCATTACGACCGCGATTTCACCCGCAACGTGGAGGGCTACCCGGGGCTGCTCGTCCACGGCCCGCTGCAGGCCACCGCGATGGCGGAGGCGGCGCGATCACTGCTGGGTGGGGCCGTCGTACCGGGTAGTTTCGACTATCGCCTGCTCGCGCCGCTCTTCGACCACCAGGGGATGGTGGTCAC
The DNA here is from genome assembly GCA_016711265.1 of Austwickia sp. GTDB lineage: Bacteria > Actinomycetota > Actinomycetes > Actinomycetales > Dermatophilaceae > JADJTI01. The sequence goes on from JADJTI010000003.1 coordinate 129,344, forward strand.
GGCGACCCGGTCGACCGAGTACATCGAACCCGGCATCGATGACGCAGGGCAGGACCAGATCGTCACCCAGGTGCGGGACCGGACGGGCCGGCCGACCGCGCAGGGCCGGTGGGTGTGTCGCGGCTGAGCGGCCTGCCCACCGGCAGGCCCCACCAGGTCACGCCTCGACGACGCTGACCTCGACGACGCCGAGGGCACGGATCGGGTCGGCGATCAGCGCGGCGTCGCCGACCACGACGATCGTCCACGCGCCGTCGACGTACCGGCGGTAGGCCTGTGTCAACTGCTCAGGGGTGAGGTCGGCCATCTGCTGCAGCGTGGTCGTGGTGTGTTCGGTGCTCAGGCCCTCCAATGCCCGCGCCGCGGCTTCATCGGCCAGCGCGTCGGCAGTGGCGTACCGCCCCGGTGCCGTCTGCCGGACGAAGTCGATGCTGTCCCGAACCTCCGCCTCCCCGAACCCGTCCCGGGCTCGATCCAGGATCTGCAGGAGTTCCGCCAGAGCGGGGGCGGTCACCTCCGAGCGGACCGATCCGCTGACGACGAACAGGCCGCCGCCGATCCGGGGACGGAAGACGCACCGGATGCCGTAGGTGTAGCCCAGCTCCTCGCGCAGTACCGTATCGATGCGGGCCTGGGGGGAGCCGCCGACCATGAAGCTCAAGACCGGGTACGGCGCCCAGCCGCCGCTCACCTGCCGGTCCGGCCCGGCGCACCCCAGGTACAGCTCGCTCTGGACGCTGTCCGGCCGGTCCACGATCACGACGCGGGTGGCATCGTCGGCGCGCACCCCGACCGGCGGCCACGGCGGCAGGGTCTGAGACGTCGGCATGGTCGGCATGATCGGCATGATCGGCATGGTCGGCATGATCGGCGTGGTTGGCGCGTGCGGGTCCCCGGCGGGCGCGGACGGGGCGTTGCCCGGCTCCCACGAACCGAACCAGCGGGCCGCCATCGCGAGCGGGTCGACGACGGCCACGTCCCCCGCGACGATCAGGGTGGCGCTGCGCGGGTCGAGAATCCGGTGGTGATGGTGGGCGACGTCGTCCCGGGTGAGTTCGGCGATCGTCGGCGGTTCCCCCGCGGTCGCTCGGGAGAAGCGGTCTTGGTGGTGGTAAAACGTCCGCACGAACTCCAGGGCGGCGCGCTGGCTTGGCAGCGCCCGCTCCTGCTCGATCTCGGCGAGCCGGGTCCGCACGTGCCGGCGTACTTCGTGCTCGGGGAACGCCGGTTCCAGCAGGGCCTCCCGCATCAGCTCCAGCGCCGCGTCGGCGTTGCGGGCAGGCACGTCCAGCTCGATCACCAGGCCGCGGTCGCCGACGCCGGCGCCCATCGCGCCCCCGCGTCGTTCGAGCAGCTCGGCCATCTGGTGGGCGGTGTAGCGGTGGCTGCCCTCGTCCAAGCAGCGGGCCATCAGCGTGCCCACGCCCTCCTGGGCGCGGGGCTCGCTGGCCAGCGGGGCGAGGACGCCGAGTCGCACCGACCAGACCAGCTGGCCGGGGGCGTGGTAGGCCAGCACGTTCACGCCGTTGTCGAGCACGCCGACCTCGGGGACCGGGAACGCCCACGGGCCGGGCTGGCGCACCCGCGGCCGGCCCGCCGGAGCAGCGGGCGCTGACGTCTGCGTCACGTGGCCGCTCCATCCTGTGGGTAGGCGACCACCGCGCGCGCCGACGGCTTCAGCCAGCTCGACGCGGCGGCGGCCACGTCGGCCACGGTGATGCTCTGCACCCGGTCCAGCCAGGTGTTCACCCCCGTGGGGTCGCCGTACAGGGTCGCGAACTGGCTCAGGTAGTCCGCTCTCTCGTCCAACGCCGCCAGCGCCGACAGCCAGGCGCGCTCGGACTGGGCGATCACGGCCTCCAGCTCACCCTCCTGGGGCCCCTGGGCCGCGAACTCCTCCAACTGCGCACAGACCAGGTCCTCGACCCGGTCCGGTTCCACCCCGTCGGCCATCTCCAGGGCGATGGTGCCGAGGGAGACCCCGTCGATCAGGCCGGTGGCCCCGCTGGAGACGCTGTTGCACCACTCGGTCCGGCGGGTGAGCAGTTGTTCCAGCCGGGAGCTGGCCAGCCCCGCCAGCGCGTCCAGCGCACACGAGGCCGCCAGGAACTCCGTGGTGTCACTGGGCGGCAGCCGGAACCCCAGGTACAACCGTTCCGCCGGGACGTCCTGATCAAGATCGACCCGCACCGGGTGCTCCAGAGGCGCCAGCGGTGGGGTCGGCGCCGGCTGCTGAACCGGGGCCGCCTCGATGGGCCCGAAGTAGCGTTCGGCGGCCGCGAAGCCCTCCTCGGGGCTCAGGTCGCCGACGAGGCTCAGCACGGTGTTACCCGGCCGGTAGTACGCGGTGTAGAAGCCGTGGACGTCTTCGAGCGTCGCGGCGTCCAGGTCCTCCATCGAACCGATCGTCGGGTGGTGGTAGGGGTGCCCCGGCGGGAACACCGCGCCGTACAGGGCGGTCATCGCCTGCCCGTAGGGCATGTTGTCGTAGCGCTGACGTTTCTCCTCCTTGACCACGTCCCGCTGGTTGTCCAGGTTCTCCTGCGTGACCGCGTCCAGCAGGTATCCATGCCGGTCGGCTTCCATCCACAGCGCCAGCTCGTAGGCCCCGGTGGGGACCGTCTCGAAGTAGTTGGTGCGGTCGAACCAGGTGGTGGCGTTGAGCCGGGCGCCGTGGGCCATCAGGGCCGCGAAGTGCTCGCCACCGGCGACATTGCGCGATCCCTGAAACATCAGGTGCTCGAACAGGTGAGCGAACCCGGTCTTGCCGGGGGCCTCGTGCCGCGACCCCACATTGACCCAGAGGTTGACAGCTACGTTCGGGACCCGACGGTCCTCGCTGACGATGACCCGTAGGCCGTTGGGCAGGACCCGCTCCACGATCGCGTAGTCCAGAGGCATGCGGACACCCTACGGCTTCGTCACCGGGCCGTGGCGCAGGGGGGCCACGGCCCGGCCGTGTCCGCCGGGCGGCATCGATTCCTGCCGGTCAGGTCACTCGCCCCGGCCGTTCCTCGCCCAAGGAGTCCATGTCCGGCGTCTGCTCCGTGACGTCCTGGACCCCCGCCGGGGGCGGGGGCACCTCCCCACGCAGCAGCGGTCCACTGATGCCGCTGCCGAACCGTTCGAGAGCCAGCCGTCCCGCCAACTGCTGGCGGGTGGACACCCGCTCGGAGCGGCCGTTCGACACGAACGTGAGCCCCCACCGCACGAGGGTGCTGACCCGCTGCTTGAAGCCGGCGATGTACAGCAGGTGCAGGCCAAGCCACATCAGCCACGCGATGAACCCCGAGATTCGGATGGGTCCGACGCTGACCACCGCGTTGAACCGGGAAATCGTGGCCATGCTGCCCTTGTCGAAGTACGCGAACGGCGCGGGCGCCGGCACCGCCGGATCGGCGGCGACGTCGTACCCGCCGTCGGCCGGGGTCAACCCGGCGCGCTCCTTCGAGGTCTGGACGGCGGTGGGCCGGTGCGGCGGCTGCAACCGGCTCAGGATGCGATCCACGGCGTACCGGGCCTCCTGGATGGCCCCTTGGGCCACCCCCGGCACTCCCTCGACGTACGCCATGTCGCCGACGACGAAGATCTCCGGGTGACCCGGAAGCGTCAGGTCGGGCAGCACCTTGACCCGGCCGGCGCGGTCCAGTTCGACGCCCGTCTGGTCGGCCAGCGTCTCGCCCAACGGGCTGGCCTGAACCCCGGCCGCCCAGACCTTGCAGTAACACGCGATGAAGTCCTCGCTGCCGTCCCGACGACGCACGCTCACGCCCTCATCAGTGACGTCGGTGACCGTCGTTCCCAGCTGGACCTCGATGCCCATGTCCTCCATGCAGCGCTGGGCCTTGGTGCCGAGTTGCTCCCCGAACGACTGCAGCAGCCGGTCGGCGCCGTCCAGGAGGATCACGCGGGCCTGCGCCGGGTCGATGTGCCGGAACTCGCGGCGCAGCGTGTGGGTGGACAGCTCACGGATCTGCCCGGCCATCTCCACGCCGGTCGGTCCCGCCCCGACCACGACGAAGGTGAGCAGTCGGTTCACTTCGGCGGGGTCGTCGGCGGCGATTTCGGCGAGCTCGAAGGCCCCGAAGATCCGGGCCCGCAGCTCCAGCGCGTCGTCCAGCGACTTCATGCCGGGTGCGAAGGTGGCGAACTCGTCGTTCCCGAAGTAGGACTGACCCGCCCCGGCGGCCACGATGAGCGAATCGTAGGGCACCTCCAGCTCCTGGTCCTGGCTGCGCGCCCGGACCACCTGGCGGTCCACGTCGATGTCCTCGACCAGTGCCTGGATGACCCGGGCGTTGCGTTGCCGGCGCAGGATCTCCCGGGTGACCGGCGCGATCTCCCCCTCGGACAGGATGCCGGTGGCCACCTGGTAGAGCAGCGGCTGGAAGAGGTGGTGGGTGGTGCGGGCGATCACCGTCACCGCGACGGGCTTGCCGCGCAGCGCCTTGGCGGCGAACAAGCCGCCAAAACCCGATCCGATGATCACAACGTGGTGTCGCTTCGGCCTGTGCAGCGGCAGCCGCATGGCTCCTCCTCCGTGCGGCGCTCCTGGTCAGCGCTGCGTCGTCATCCTTGGCAACCCGAACCGTGACGGTCCCAGGCTCTCCTGCGTCTCTGCGCGAGGCTCGCCCCTACCGGTGGGTTACCCCAACTCCCACCCAGCCAATCACGCCCAGGCCAGGGTGCGCGGCACGTCACGCAAAGCCTCGCGTAGCCTGAACGGAAGTGCTGTCGGCGCGGGGTGTCGCCGGGGAACCAACGTGAGGAACCATGGGCGATCCGAGCCGGTACGACGCCGCGCCGCGGGTGCTGCTGCGGCACCCGGACTGGGCGGTCAACGCCAGCATGTACCAGATCAATGTCCGCCAGTTCTCCGCCGAGGGAACCTTCGACGCGGCGGCGGCACAGCTTCCCCGGCTGGCCGACCTCGGGGTGAAGATCCTGTGGTTGATGCCCGTGCACGAGATCGGCGTGCTCAACCGCAAAGGCGTCCTGGGCAGCCCGTACGCCGTCCGCGATCATTACAGCGTCAATCCGGAGCTGGGCACGTTGGGCTCGTTGCGGGCGTTCGTCGATGCCGCCCATGCCCTGGGGATGTACGTGATCCTCGACTGGGTGGCCAATCACACCGCTTGGGATCACGTGCTGACCACGCAGCACCCGCAGTGGTACGCCCGAGACTGGAAGGGTGACTTCTGCTCCACACCGTGGTGTGCCTGGGAGGACATCATCGACCTGGACTACGCGCACGCCGGACTGCGTCGGTACATGAGCGAGGCGATGTGCCACTGGGTGCGTGAGGTCGATGTCGACGGGTTTCGCTGCGACGTCGCCGGCTACGTGCCGGTGGACTTCTGGGAGACCGCTCGAGCGGACCTGGAGGCCATCAAGCCGGTGTTCCTGCTCGCCGAATGGGAGGACCGCGACCTGCACCGGGCGGCTTTCGACGCGACGTACGCCTGGCGCTGGAACGAGCGGCTGCACCAGATCTGCACCCGGGGTGAGAACCTCGACGATCTGTACGGGTACTACTCGTGGCGGGACAAGGCCTGGCCTCGGGACGCATACCGGTTGATGTTCGTCTCCAACCATGACAAGAACGCCTGGGAGGGCACCCAGTTCGAGCAGTTCGGGCCCGGCCTGGAGGCAGCGATGGTGCTGTCCGCGATCGGGGACGGGATGCCCCTGATCTACAACGGTCAGGAAGCGGGGCACGATCACCGGCTGGCCTTCTTCGAGCGCGACCCCATCCTCTGGCGAGAGCATCCGCACGGCACCATGTACCGCCGGTTGGTGCATCTCAAGCTCGTCAACACGGCGCTCTGGAACGGTGCCGCCGGGGCCCCGATGGTCGATGTCGACAACGACCACCACCATCGGGTGTTGTCCTTCGTACGCCGGCATGCGTCCGGGGACGCGGTGTTCGCTGCGTTCAACTTCTCCCCCGACACCCGCGAGGTCACGTTCGCCGACTCCCCCGGCGAGGACGGCACGGCGCTGCGTGGTCCCCACCACGGCTGCTACGTCGACCTCGACGACGGCCACCCGGTGCTCGTCGGACCGGGCTGGTCGCTGACCATGCCGCCGTGGACCTACCGGGTCCTGGTGGCCGGCCGACGTACCGACACCGCTGACTCCCCGCTCACACCGTTCGACGACAGCACAGGACAGCAGAGGTCACCATGACACGGGTAACGATCGATGTCCCCCACGAGGCGCTCACCTTCCAGACCCGGCTCCGGGTCCGGATGTCCGACCTCAACCCCGCCAACCACCTGGGCAACGACGCCCTCGTGCGGATGTTCTCCGACGTACGCACCGAGTTCTGGGCTGCCAGCGAGGTCCCCGAACTGGATCCGGACAACCCCTCCGGCGGGCTGGGGATGATCGTGGCCGACACCGTGGTGCTGTACCGCGCCGAAGCCCACCTGGGGGACGTGCTGGAGTTCGCGGTGGGCGTCCACGACGTCAACCGGTACGGCGCGGACGTGGTCGCCCGGATCACCCGGGTGGGCGACGACGCCGTCATCGCCCTCGCCAAGTCGGGTTTCGTGTACTTCGATTACGGCACCGGCTCGGTGAGCGCCCCACCTGCCCTGTTCACGGAGAAGTTCGGCGGCCCGGCCACCTCGTGACGCCTCTCCCAGGCGCCGGCATCGACCCAACCCAGACTCGACCGTCCGCGACATGTCGATTCCGCACGCTTCCCGCCAGCGAAGAGTCATTTCGGTAGCGACATCCACGGGTTTGCGCAGCAGGATTGACATCTCGGGCCGGCTAACGATGCCGAAGTGACATCTCACGCGCCCGGTGACGCTGATCATGCCCCGGGCGGCGAGTCCGCCAGGCAGAAACCCCCCCAAACACACTCAGGCTCGGATCCCGAGGGAACCGAGCCTGAGCTTTTGTAGCGGGGGCAGGATTTGAACCTGCGACCTCCGGGTTATGAGCCCGGCGAGCTACCGAGCTGCTCCACCCCGCGTCGGTAGACACCACCATACTCGTCTGCGCCGAGCGGTCCAACTCGGCCGTCCAAGAGACCTGCCGACCTGCAGCGATGCCACAGGTCGGCAGGTCCCCCCGGAGGTTCCCCCTAGGGTCGCGGCGCGAGCCCGGCGGCTGACGCGGCGGCGCTGGCGGCCGGCGACGGAGCAGGCGCCGGAGCAGGCGCCGGCGATGGTGCCGGGGTCAGGGTCACCGCCCCGCCGGACGGGGAGAGCGCCATGGCACGGTCGAGCGCCTTCTTGAGGTTCTCCTGCGCCTTGCCGTACGCCGCGAAGTCACCCTTGGCCAAGGCCGTCCGGCCCTCCTGGTAGTACCGCTGGGCCTGCGCCAAGGTCGCCCGCAAGGTCTCGGACTGGGCCGGAGGCTTCTGCCCCGGCGTCGGAGCAGGCGTCGGGGTGGTGGGGGCCGACGTACCGGTGTCTCCGCCGAACAGCTGGTCCATCGCCGACTTCAGGTCGCTACCCCAGGCCAGCCGGGGACCGTACACAGCGACCACGACCTGCAACAACGGGTAGGACTGGGTCTGGGCGCCGCTGACGTAGATCGGCTGGATGTTCAGGACGCCGTTGGACACCGGCAGGGTCAGCAGGTTGCCGCGCGCCACTCGAGAGTTGTTCTGATTGGAGATGTTCAGGTAGTTGTTCAGCGTTCCGCTACCACGCAGCGCATCGTCGGTGGTCACCGCGGTCGCCGCGTTGATCTTGTTCTGGATCTGCCCCGGCTCCTCGATCAACGCCTCGTTGGGGATCTTGAGCAGCCGGAGCTTGCCGTAGCCGGCCCGCGGTTTCCCCGCCTGATCCCCCGCGTCCGCATCCACCGCCAAGAATCCTGACAACAAGTTGCCAGCGCCGCCCAGCGGGGAGAACGTCCCGGTCAGCTGGAACGAGGGAGACTCCTGGCCGGGCATCGCGATCGACAGATAGTACGGCGGCTGGCTGGAGCGGCTTTCGGCGCCGACCGTCGGGTCCAGGGGCACCTTCCAGTAGTCACCGGCACCGAAGAACGAGCCTGCGGACTGCACGTGGTAGCGCGTCAGGAGTTGGCGCTGCACCTTGAACAGGTCCTCGGGGTAGCGCAGATGCGACATCAGCTGGCCGCTGATCTCCTTCAACGGCTTGACCGTGTTGCCGAAGGCGCCGGTCCAGGCCTTGAGAACGGGTTCCTGTTCGTCCCACGCGTACAGCGTCACCGAGCCGTCGTAGGCGTCGACGGTCGCCTTGACCGAGTTGCGGATGTAGTTGACCTGCCCCGACACCTCGGTCACGTTCGAGGTGCGCCGGGTCAGCGAGTCCGAGGTGGACTGCTCCAGCGGCTGCAGCTTGCTGTACGGGTAGTTCGCCGAGGTGGTGTACCCGTCCAGGATCCAGAGCACCCGCCCGTTGACCACCGCCGGGTAGGCATTGCCGTCCAGGGTGAGCCAAGGCGCCACCCGTTCGACCCGCTCCTTGGGCGTGCGGTAGTCGAGCATCTTGCTGGAGGCGTTGACCTGGTCCGCGAGCAGGATGTTCACCTCGCGGTACTTGATCGCGTAGGCCATCCGCTGCAGCAAGTTGCCCATCGGCACCCCACCGCTGCCCTGGTAGGTGCTGCGCACCTCACCGGAGGACTCGTAGTCCAACTCGCGCGGCGGCGTACCTTCCGGGGCCCCCACGATCGAGTACTCCCGCGACAGCTCACCGAAGTAGATCCGCGGCTCGTATCGCCCCAGCGGGCCGTCCATTGGCGCCGGGATGCCGCCGGAGAAGAACACCGGACGACCGTCCCCGGCCTTGCGGGTCCCGTAGGCCGCGATCACGCCGTACCCGTGGGTGTACACGGTGTAGTTGTTCACCCAGTTCGGCTGCGGGTTCTGCCCCGGGGCCAGCTCGCGGACGGCGATCACGGTGTCCTCTACCTTGCCGTTGACCGTGTAGCGGTCCACGTCCAGCACGTCGGGCAACTGGTGATACTGCCGGGGGGCCTGGCCCTGCTTGAACGCCGCCGACACGATGAGCGGGTCCACGATCCGGATGCCGGGAATTGCCTCGGCGGCCTCTCGGATCTGCTGCTGGGCGTTCTGCTGGGCCTTTTTGTCCGGATACTGCGTCTGTTCGACCTTGTCCAGCCCGTACGCCGCCAACGTCGCCTTGATGTTGTGGGCGATGTACTCCTCTTCCAGCGACTGCTCCGAGGGCTTGACCTTGAACTCCTGCACAGCCAACGGGTAGATCCCGCCGAAGAGCAGCGAGGTGACCAGCAGCAGCCCCACCGAGATAATCGGCAGCCGCCAGGACGTCGTCCAGATCGTCGCGATGAACAGGCCGGCACACAGGATCGCCGCGACCGTCAGGATCGCCTTGGTGGGCAACACCGCGTTGACGTCGGTGTAGGTCAGACCGGTGATCCGCTGGCTGTCCTTGACCGACAACTGGTAGCGGTCGAGCCAGTAGCCGAGCGCCCGCACGATGACGAAGGCCGCCGCCAGCAATGACAGGTGCACCCGGGCCGCCCGGGTCATCGGTGTGCCCTTGTCGCCGAGCTGCAGGCCGCCGTACACGTAGTGGGTGAACGCGGCCGCGATCAGCGCCAGCACCAGCGCCATCGTCAGAAACGACTCCAAGAACTTCAGCCACGGCAGCGTGAACACGAAGAAGCCCACGTCGAGGTTGAACGTCGGGTCCTCGACGCCGAACGGCTGGCGGTTCATGAAGAGCAGCATCGTTTTCCATTGGCTGGCCGCCGCCATCCCGGCGAACGCACCCAGCACTGCCGGAGCGGCCCACATCGCCACCCGCCGCAGCGGTTCGATCATGGCGCGGTAGTGATCGAGCACCTGCTGGCGTTGCGTCGTCGGCGCGTACACCGGCCGGGTCCGGTACCCGATGAGCAGGCTCGAGGCCACTAGGGCCCCGACCACCACAGCACCGATGAGGAACAGGGCGGCCTGGGTTCCGAGTTGGGTCCAGAACACCCGGTTGAAGCCGACGCTCTCGTACCACCAGATCTCGGTGATCCAGGTGGCCAAGGCCATCGCCGCGATCACGACAGCCGCCAGGACCGCGGCCGTGATCCCCAACGGGCCGGGCTTGCGTGGGGTGACCGAGAAGTTCATCGGCGGCATCCCGGGACGCCCGGGCATGCCCCCGCCGGGCCCACCCGGTCCACCCGGTCCCCCGGGTCCGCCACCGCCCGGACCGCCACCGCCAGGCCCGCCACCGCCCGGACCGCCAGGACCACCGACGCCGCCGCCGAACAGGCCACCCAAGCTGCCGAAGGAGAACGGATCGCCGCCTCCTGGTCGGCGCGGTCCACCACCGGCCCCACCGGGCCCTACCGGGCCACCGGCACCGCCCGGGGTTCCCCCCGGGCCGCTGCCCTGCCCACCTCCAGGACGCGGCGGCTGTGGGCCGTCGGGCCCCTCGAGCGGATCACGGTCGTTGTCGTGGCTCACTATTCGATCCTCATCGCCTGGCGGTCGCGGCTTGGACACAGCCCTGTTGGCTCAACGGTAACCACCCTCGACTCGTTCCACCGTCGTCGTGTCCGCGTGCCGAGCGCATCCGTGATGGCCGAGCCGACCCCGCGGTGCGGCAGGATACCGGCGTGAGCACCGAGCAGCGTAAGCCTCAGACCATCCACCCGCCCCTGGTCGAGGTGGCCCTGGACACCGAACGGCACGTGGCCGCGGCTGGCTGGGATCAACCGGTCCGCCTGTTCGCCCTGGTGGAGACGGTACGACTACTGGAGGCCGAACCCGCTCTGGCGGCCCAGCTCGACTCCCAGGCCACCCCGGAGTCCGGGGCCCTCAGTGCCATCGAGCAGGAGGACCTGCCCCACCATGAGCCGCTGGAGACCTTCCTGGCCCAGCTGGCCTGGCCCCCGGAGGTGGACGGCGCGGCCCTGGCGGTGGAGCGTATCGTGCTGCCGCCCGCAGCGATGGCGGCTGTTGAGCCCACGTTGCCGGACGACGAGCAGCAGGCCGCGGCGATCCTGGCCGAGCATCCCGACCGAGCCGACGTCCGGCTGCTCGCGGCGGTGCTGCGGGACGGCAGCGCCACCTGCCTGCTCCGGCAGCGAGCCCACGATGCCGACGACCAGGTGGCCATCGGCGCCGACATCGCCCCCGGGCTCATCGAGGCCCTCACCCGGTCGCTCCTGGTCGACTGAGCCGCGCGGTTCACGCCGAACAGACTCAACAACCAGGCAGGCCGTCCCCGGCGCCCGCGGCGATCGTCTCGACGGCGTTGCGGGCGTCCTCGAACGTGGCGACCTTGACCACCCGCAGTCCCTGCGGCACCTGCCCGGTGACCGCCGTACAGTTGGCGACCGGCGCCAGGAACCAGCCCGCCCCGGCCTCCGCCGCGCCCGCCATCTTGTGTTCGATCCCGCCGATGGGGCCGACGGCCCCGTCAGACCCGATGGTCCCGGTCCCGGCGATCTTCTGCCCTCCGGTCAGCGAACCGGGCGTCAGCTTGTCGAAGACGGCGAGGGAGAAGATCAGGCCCGCTGAAGGCCCCCCGACATCGCCGGCGTTGATCGTGACGTTGACCGGGAACGAGAACCGGCTGCCCAGCTGGACCCGCAGCAGCCGACGACCCTGCACCTGGACCGGAGTGACCGGCACGCTCAGACGCGTCCCCGACCGCAGCACACCCAGCGTGACCGGCGTACCGGGTTGGGCCCGCTGGATGAGCCGGGACACGTCGGTCACGATCTCGATGGGCGTACCGTTCACGCTGGTCAACACGTCACCATCGCGGAGTTTGCCGGCCGATGGGCCGTCCGGGTGCACCTGGCCGATGACCGCCTGCTCGGCTACCCGGCGTCCGGTGGCCCGCAGCGCCACGGCGATCGCCTCCTGCTGCGACCCCACCATCTCGGCCTTGTTGACCTCGCTGATCTGGTCGCGGGTGACCTCGGGCGGGTACACCACGTCGCGGTCGACGAACTCCGCCCCCTGCATCCGGAAACGCACCCAATCCCACACGGTCAGCTCGAAGCCGGGGCCGCCGTACAGGGCCACCGTGGTCACGTCGAGTGCTCCCTGGGTGGGGTACGTCGTCGCGCCCGTGACGGAGATCATCGGGTCCTGGCCCCCGGGCGCGGTGCTCAGGGCGTTGAACGCCGACCCCGGCCGGTACACCACGTACGGCACGGTCACCAACGAACCCACCGCACCCACCAGCAACACCGCGACCAGCATCAGCAGCCAACGCCGACTGGTGGCGGACAGCTCCCACGGGGCCCGGGGCCAGCCCTGGTACGTCGGCGCGCCGCGGCCCGTGCGCAGCGTCGGCAGCCGTGGGGTCGGATCGTCGTTCACGGCAGGCCGACCCACTGGCTGGTTCCGTCCGCGAACACCTGCTCCTTCCAGATCGGCACCCGCGCCTTCAGCTCGTCGATGAGCCAGGCGCAGGCGCGGAACGCATGCCCGCGGTGGGCGGCGCTGACCGCCATGACGACCGCGGCCTCGCCGATTTCGAGGGTGCCCACCCGGTGCAGGACGGCGACCGCGAGCACCCCGTTGAGGGCCGCGGCCTCCGTCGCGACCTGGGTCAGGAGCGCCTCCGCGCGAGGGTGGGCGGTGTAGCTGAGCCGAGTCACCGCCCGGCCCCCGTCGTGGTCGCGCACCACCCCGGTGAAAGCGACCACGCCGCCGGCGGCCGGCCGCTCCACGGCCGCCGCGACCTGCGCAGGGTCAAGGTCCTCCTCGCGGAGTCCGACCAGCGCCACGACACCGGGGTCTTGGTCATGATGGCCGCTCATGGCGTCCCCTTTCTGCGACGACGCCGCATGATGGCGGCGGTGGCGACCATGGCCACCGCCGCGCTGGCCGCGCCGAGCGCCGCGTCCTTGCGGACCGTGGGCAGGCCGATGGAGAACGCGTGGACCCCCTCCAGCAGGATCCGCAGGCAGTCCTCGTTGTCGTGGGCCGGCGCCCAGCCCGCGGCCCGCAGCGGCTCGGCGTCAACCACCCAGGGGTGGGCCACGAAGTCGAGGTCGGCGGCGGGCGAGCGCAGCAGCCCCAGCTGGTGGAGCCGTTGGGCAGTGCCCACCGCGATCGAGCGGGACACCTCGATCCGGCGCATCCCGGTGATCGTCTCGATCTCCTCCTGGGTCAACCAGCCGGGGGCGGCGACGTTGACCACGGGTCCCAGGTCGCCTTCGATGGCGGTGGCCACGGCGGTGGCCAGATCGTCGACGTGGATGAATTGCCATAACGGTTCGGTGTCCCGGATGGTCAGCAACCGCGGCGCGGCGAAATGCCGGCTCACCGCGGTGTCGGTGCCCTCGCCCACCACCGGAGCAGGCCGCACCAGCACGAAACGCACTCCGGGGTACGTCGTGCGGGCGCGAGCCACGACGTCTTCGACCGCGACCAGATCCATCGCCACGCCGGCGTCCGGGCTCGGCCGGATCGCGTCGGCCGCGGTCAACGGCACCGGGTTGTCGGGGCGGGCGCCGTACACCCTCGCTGAGGTGATCACCACAACATGGCGGGCCCCCACGGCCACCGCGGAGGTCAGCACGGTCTGGGCGAACCGCACCGACTCGGCCCGCCGCTGCGCGGGCGAGGTCTCCTGCTCGCGCTCCACGTCGGTTCCCAGCGCTACGTGAATCACGATGTGAGCGCCCTGCAGGTGGGCCGCCAGACCGGGGGAGCTCAGGTCGACCCGTCGGGTCAGCGCCTCGTCGGCGGCGTCGGAGGTCACCATCACCGTGCCCGCCCCAGCGCGTTCGTCGTGCAGCAGGAGACGTACCTGGGCATCGGGCAGGCGCAGGACGGCGCAGCGCAGGAGGGCGCTGGGGATGGCCCCGGCCCGGCCGGTGACCACGACGACGCGCCCGGCGCCCCGCGCCGAGCCGGTCGCGTCGGGCCCCGCCCAACTGGAACTCACGACGGCCTCCACGTGTTGTGATGGGAGCATCATCTTCTCAGGTGGCCAAGGAGACCCGGTGAGCCAATCCCCCCGCCCGTTCCCCGACCCGGACGAGCCCGATCTGAGCACGTTCATCGAACAACTGCTCGCCGGGGGTGGCAACCCCGCCATCACCGACGCCTTGCGCCAACTCGGCATCGACCCGTCCAACCCCCAGACCATGGCGATGATCCAGGCGCAGGTGCAGTCGTTGTTCGCCGGCGCGCCCACCACCGGCGGGCTGAACCAGGACCTGGCCGCCGACATCGCCCGCAAGACCGTGCTGGCCGGGGGCGACGCCATGGTCACCGAGGGGCAGCGTCGTGAGGTCGCCGACGCCGTCGCCGTGGCTGCGCTGTGGCTGGACGGGGTCACCGAGTTCTCCGCGCCGACCATGCGCACCCACGCCTGGAGCCGCAGCGAGTGGGTGGCCGAGACCATGGCCACCTGGAAGCGGCTCGTCGAGCCGGTGGCGCTCGGGGTGAACGGCGCGATTTCGCAGGCCATGAGCCGGCAGATCGAGCAGTTCGGGCAGCAGTTGGGCAGCCAGTCCGCAGATTCCCCGATGCCGGCGATCCCTGGGCTGCCGCCGGGCCTGGATCTGTCCGCAGCGATGGGCCAGCTCCAACCGATGATGGGCGCGATGAGCAGCTCGATGTTCGGGGCCCAGACCGGCCAGGCGGTCGGCAATCTCGCGGGCGAGGTGCTCACCGGCACCGAAGTGGGTCTGCCGATCGTCGGCGACGCGGCGGTGGTGCTGCTGCCGACCAACGTCGCCGCGTTCGCCGAGGGCCTGGGGATCGATCTCGCGCAGGTACGGCTGTACCTGGCGGTTCGGGAGTCCGCCCGGGTTCGGCTGTTCGCCGACGTCCCCTGGCTCGCCCCCCAGCTCCTGGCCACCGTCGAGGCGTACGCCCGGGACATCACCATCGACACCGAAGCCATCGAGGCCACCGTGGCGCAGCTGGATCCGAGCGACCTGGAGGCCACGCAGCGGGCTCTGACCGGTTCGCTGTTCACGCCCACCCCGAGCGCGGCCCAGCAAGCGGCGCTGGCCCGGCTTGAGACGTTGTTGGCGCTGGTCGAGGGGTGGGTGGACGTGACCACGGACCGGGCCACCACCGGGCACCTGCCGCAGGCCGCGGCGCTCGGGGAGGCAGTCCGTCGGCGCCGGGCCTCCGGAGGGCCCGCGGAGCAGCTGTTCAGCCAGCTGGTCGGCCTGGAGCTCCGACCTCGCCGACTGCGGGACGCCGCCAACCTGTGGGCGGCGCTGGAAGCCGCCTCCGGCGCGGCCGGCCGGGACGGCGCGTGGGCTCACCCCGATCTGGCGCCGACGGCTGCGGATCTGGACGACCCCCTGGGGTACGTCGACCGGATGTCGACCCCGTCCACCGGCACCGACATCGACACCGCACTGGAGGAGATCTTCGCCGCGGCCGATCGGGCGGAAGCTGCTCGGGACGTCTCCGAGCAGGAAGGCCCCACCGATGCCGGGCCGTGGCCGAATTACCCCGAGCCCCCCAAGCGGCGCGGCCCGGTCGCCAACGATCCCCCGGCGCAGCAACCACCGACGCCACCCACCGGGGACGAGCCGCCAGCGGCGCCATGAGCACGGGCACCCGGCGCGCCGACTGGATCCCCAAGCAGCACGGCGCCTGGGCGATGCTCGCCGTACCCTTCGTGGCCGGGGTCATCCTGACCGGGGGATCCTGGCGGCAGGTGCCCCTGGGCTTGTTCTGGCTGGCCGGCTACCTCGCCTTCTACGCCGGCGGGGTGTGGGTTCGAGCTCGGCGCAGGGCTCGCTACCGCCCCCCGCTCATCGGATACGCGGCGCTGGCCGCCGTCCTGGGTGTCGTGGTCATGGCCACGTCCACGCACCTTGTGGTGTGGCTTCCGGGGTACGCCGTCCTGGCGGCGGCCAGTCTGTGGTTCTCCAGCCGCCGCCGTGACCGCGCCTTGGCCAACGATGCCGTGACGATGCTCGGGGCCTGCCTGTTCTGCCTCGTCACCTACCAGGCCGGCTTCGGGTCCGCGGACGCCGCGTGGTCGTCCAGGCCCGCTGCCGATCACGCGGTGGCGGTGGCGGTGCTGTGTTTCGGGTATTTCTTCGGCACTGCGTTGTACGTCAAGACGCTGATCCGAGAACGCACCTCGGCGGCGTACCGACAGGCCTCCATCGGCTACCACGCCGCCTGGACGCTGCTGTGGACCGCTGCGGCGCTGCTGCCCTCGGCGCCGGTCTCGGCCGGGGTCAGCGCCATGGGTTGGCCGGTGGCCGCCTTCTTCGCGGTGTTGACGGCCAGGGCAGCGGCGCTGGCCGGGCGGCGGATCCGGCCCATGCACGTCGGCCTGGGCGAGATCGCCGCCTGCGTGGTGCTGCTGATTCTGGTGGCCCGCTGGCAGTGAGCCCCCGGCCACGTGTGCCCGGTCAGCCCGGTCAGCCCGGTCAGCCGGTGTCGTCGTGGTGGGGCAGGCCGCGGGCGGCGGCGATCCCCTCCAGATAGCCGCGGGCCCGTTCGGTGCGGGGGTAGTCGACCAGCAGCCGCCAGAACGAGGGTCCGTGACCGGGGACCACGAGGTGGGCGAGCTCGTGCAACAGCACGTAGTCCTGAACCCACGCCGGCATCGGCCGCAGCGCGGTGGACAGGCGGATGGCCCCCGTGGCCGGCGTACAACTGCCCCATCGGCGCTGCTGATTGTCCACCCAGCGCACGCTGGTGGGCCGGGCCTGCCCTCCCAGGTACTGCCCGGAGAGCAGCTGAGCCCGCTGCAGCAGATCCTGGTCCGAGCGCCGACCTGCGGCCCGGCCCGTCTTCCGACGCCGCGCCCAGCGCTCCTGCATCTGGGCCACCCAGGAACGCTCCTGCTCCGGCGACATTCCCGCCGGCAGCATGACCACCAGCACACCGTCCCGCTCGATGGCCGAGACCGTACGACGACGGCGCGCCGAACGCTGGATCCGCACCGGCAGCTGGGGTGCCATCGTGGTCGGGGCCTGGGCCCGCGGTGCCGGCATCGGCGCTCTAGGCTCCGGTGAAAACCGCGGGTCGACGCTGCGCCGCGGCGCGGATGCCCTCCTGCAGGTCGGCGGTCGTCATCGTGACCGCCTGGGCCAGCCCCTCCCACCGGATCGCGTCATCGAAACTGGCGTGTCCGGCGTTGCGCAGTGCCACGGTGGTCAGTCTCGTGGCCACCGGGGCCGCCTGCGCGACCCGGGTCGCGGCTGCCATGGCCACCTCCAGGAGGTCCGCAGCAGGTACCGCGCGGGAGGCGATGCCTAACGGCACGGCCTCCTCGCCCGTGATCATGCGACCGGTGAGGAGCAGGTCGCGGGCCACGGCCAGCCCGGCCACCTCGGGCAGCGACCAGGTGGTCGCCATCCCCGGATGCAGGCCCAGCGCTGTGAAGGGCACCCCGAGAATCGCGCTGTCGGCGACGTACCGGATGTCGTGGGCGAGGGCGACCGCCAGGCCCGCTCCGATGGCGGCGCCGTTGATGGCCGCGATGGTCGGGACCTCCAGCGACTTCACGGTCAACCAGGTGCGGTAGAAGGCCGTCATCCGGACCCGCAGGTCCGCCGCGGTGGCGTCGGGCTCCGAGGCGATCCAGGACAAGTCGCCCCCCGAACAGAACGCCTTGCCGTTGCCCGTGACGACGACGGCCGCGAGGCTGGGATCGACCCGCAGCAGTCCCATGGCGCGCGCCCACGACGCGGTCATCTCATCGCTCATGGCGTTGCGTTTATCGGGCTGGTCGAGCCGCACCAGAGCGATGCGGCGCTGCCCCACGTCGTGTCGCTCGACGCACAGATGTTGGTACGGCGCTTCCCACCAGGACGCTTCGGTCATGGGGCCGATCGTAGTGCGGGCGATCAAGCGCCGGGCGCTCCTCCCCCGCGGGCTGGAACGCCGTCGGCGGGCCGACCGTGATGTCGACCCGCCGCCCGCCCGGCTGGTTCAGGCTTTGCCGAGAATCCGGTTGAGGTTGGTCCCGCACTGTGGGCAGCTGCCTTTGGCCATGCGCCGACCGTTGGTCTGGACGACATGTCCCTCGGCCTCGCGCTTCGCCTTGCACTTGACGCAATAGAAGTCGCCCTTGTAGGTCTCACCAGCGTCTGCCATGTTCAGGTCCTCCTCCGGGACTAGCAATCTGCTTTCGACAGCGTTCTTCGTCACCCTATGTCAGGTGTGGCGCGTCGCCGCGGACCTCACGTACGGGCGCGGCGTACCAGCGGACCCCGGCGTGGCGCCACCCCACGGACGGCGCCCGGCTCGATGTGGATGCCCGAAACGGCCCCATATGTGACACCTGAGGCACCTTATGTCGGGCAAACGCCAGCGGGGTGACACCGGCCTGTGGACAAGCCGGCACCGACCGACGTACGCGCGTCCGAGACTGGCCCTGCCTCGTCCGGAACCGGCCACGCCCGGAATCGAAACGACCTATGCCCACCAACGCCCTGGAGTGCCCATGCTCATGCGACCCGCTCTCGCGCCGCACGCCGCCCTTCTGATCCGTACCCCGGACACGGTCCAGATCGGCATGTGTCCGCACACGGGCATCGTGCTCTCCGGGGTGACCGATCAGGAGCGCACGTTCCTGACGATGCTCGACGGTTCGCGGGACATCGCCACCCTGCGACGGTGGGCGCTGCGTAGCCGGACCAACCCCGTCCGTGTCGACGAAATGCTGGAGACCCTCACGGCGCGCGGCTTGCTCCACGACGGCGCGGACGCTGACCGGGTTCCTCAAGACCGTCATACGGCCATCGAGCACGAGACCGTCATGGCCGAGGCGCAGTCCCTGCGGATGCGCCATCGGATGCCGACGTACGGACCGGAACTGGTGCGCCAACGCGCCGAGCGCGCCATTCTCATCGATGGCCACGGCAACCTGGCCGACGCGGTGGCGGCCACCTTGCGGCAGGCGGGGTTTCGCAGGCTGCAGGCAGGCAGCTGGGCGGGTGCGATCGCCGACTTCCGGCGTCGCGCCGGGCAGGAGAGTGGCCCCGGGCGTCGTGACCTGGTGATCGTGGTGGCCCCGCACGCCCTCGACAGGAGCGCGGTGGATCAATGGCAGACAGCGGGACCCGCGGTTCTCCCCGTCATCACCCAAGGGAGCACCGTCGACGTGGGGCCGCTCCTGGGCCGGTCCGGCCCGTGCGCGAACTGTCTGGACCTGCACCGGGCCGATCGTGACCCGGCGTGGCCGCAGATCCTGGCGCAGCTGACCGCACCACGGGCCCAAGAACCTCCCCCAGCCCGATGTGCCAGCGCCGTGGCCGCTTTGGCCGCGGGGTGCGCCGCTGTGCTGGTCACGGACTTCATGGATGTTCACCGTTGCCCGCCGGGGGTCGGCTACGCCATCCAGCCCCGCGCTCCCTACCTGATGCAGCGGCGCTGGGTTCCACACCCTCGCTGCGCGTGTACGACGGGTGCGCTCACAATGAGTTCATGACCGACATCCCTCGGCGGGCCTTGCACCGCACCGTGAAACTGGCAGGCCTGCCGTTGGGGGTCGCGGGGCGGGCGGCGATCGGCGCCGGCCGCAGGATCGGCGGCGAGTCCGCGTCGGCCATCACGGTGGAGTTGCAGCGCCGCACCGCAGAGCAGCTGTTCAGCACGTTGGGGGAGCTCAAGGGCGGCGCGATGAAGGTCGGTCAGGCCTTGTCGGTGGTCGAAGGCGCGCTCCCTGAGGAACTGGTCGAGCCGTACCGAGCGGCACTCACCAAGCTCCAGGAGTCCGCGCCCCCGATGCCGCAGGCCAGTCTGGACGCGGTGCTGACCGACTCACTCGGGGCGGACTGGCCGGACCTGTTCAGCTCTTTCGACACGGCGCCAGCCGCCTGTGCGTCGATCGGCCAGGTCCATCGAGCGGTGTGGTCCGATGGTCGCGAGGTCGCCGTCAAAGTGCAGTACCCGGGGGCCGGCCCGGCCCTCGTGGGTGACTTCCGCAGGCTCGCGCTGCTGGCCAGGGTGTCCTGGGGATGGCTACCCGGACTCGATCTGCGCCCGCTGCTCACGGAGTTGATTGGCCGGGTTGAGGACGAATTGGACTACGCGCGCGAGGCGCGCCACCAAGAGCAGTTCGCCCAGGCCTTCGACGGCGACCCTGCGGTCGTCGTACCCCATGTCGTGCACCAAGCCGGTGACGTTCTGATCACGGAGTGGCTGGACGGCGAATCGTTGGCTTCGATCGCAGCCACCGGCGACCCGGATCGGCGGGCTCAGGCGTCCGCTGCCTACCTGACCTTTCTGCTGTCCGGACCGCAGCGCGCCCGGCTGCTGCACGCCGACCCACACCCGGGGAACTTCCGGTTGATGCCGGACGGTCGTTTGGGAGTTCTGGATTTCGGTGCGGTGGACCCGCTGCCCGACGGCCTTCCGAGCGTCCTGGGCGAGATCCTGTCGACGGTGATGGCCGAGGACGCGCAGGGACTGGCGACCTGCCTGCGCCGGGAGGGCTTCATCCGACCCGACGCCCGGTGCGAGCCGGCGGATGTACTCGACCTGATCGCGCCCTTCGCCGAGCCGCTGCATCCGCCGGAGTTCACCTTCACGCGCCAATGGCTGCGCTCGGTGACCCGACGCTTTTCGGAGCCGGGACGGGAGACGGTCCAGCTGGGCCTCCAGCTGTCGTTGCCGCCCCGGTACCTGTTGATCCATCGCGTGTGGCTGGGTGGCATCGGCGTTCTGTGCCAACTCCATGGGCCAATCCCCGCTCGTCGCTTGGTCGCCGAATGGCTACCCGGCTACGACCCGGACAGCAGGTCGCCTCACCGGCGGTGAGTGCGAGCTGGTATGGCGTCCGGTCAGGTGATGCGGCTCGTCAGGTGATGCGGCTGGTCAGCGCTGTGCGTGGATCTCGCGCATGATCGCGGCGTCCAGCTGGCTGCCGGAGAAATCCTCGGCACCGGCACGGCGCGCGGACTCTCGGTTCCGGGTCACTGCCAAACGGTACCGGTCGAGACTGACCACCGCGTTGGTTGGGCTGACGTTGCTCATGATGTGCTCCCTTCCGTGGGGTAAGCGTGCTATCCGAGCGAAACAACAGAGGGCACGACGACGCAACACACACGTGGAAGGGACGTCGCCACGGCGCCCACCTGGAGCACTCCCTCGTGGCGTATCTACATCCTATGGTAGAGAAAGTGCCTGAATTCTGCAAGCTGTTCCGCAGCGTGTTAGCTCCAGACGCTTGACACAATCAGGACGACCGTCCATCATGGCGCAGCGCTCGCTGCGGCCTCCGCGAGGTCCCCGCCGAGGGACCCCCGGCCGCCGGACCGGGTGCTCCCCCGACGGGTTCCCCACCTCGATTGCGCGGCAAGCTTTCTCGCCGTCCCCTCAGGCCACGGCGTCCTTGCGGGGGCGACCGCGGGGCCGTTTGCGCGGCACGACGACGCCGGCCACGAGCAACTCCCCGCCCCACACCCCCCAGGGCTCTTGCCGGGTCAGGGCGCCCTCCAGGCAGGCCTCCCGCGCCGGACAGTTGCCGCAGAGCGACTTCGCGAACTCGACGTCATCCGGGCTCTCGGCGAACCACAGCTCGGCGTCGTTCTCCCGGCAGGGAAACTCGGCGGCACCGACGACACGCAGGCTTGCGGAGCGTTCCTCGGTGTCTGGGCGCGGGACCTCGACACCGCTGCTGGGGGTGTCCTGTTCGTCCGGCCGGAGGGTCCTGGTCACCCGGGCGCTCTTGGCCACGAGGTGCGTGCGAACGCTGGCCGTCGAACCTTCCTGCCGGTGGGCCGTCCGGAGGTTCGTCATTACGGTGGTCATCGATGTTGCCTTCGTCGGTCATGGGCTCGTGACCGGCTGGAGAAGCACAAAGGCCGCGAGCCCTGGTGTCCAGGTCCCGCGGCCTCCGGTCGAACGCCGGTGTTACACCGGTGGTCCTGGGTTGGCGGGAGCTGAGACATCCGTGAACGTGATGGGGTAGGTGGCGAAGACTGCTTGGAGCCGCTCGGCCTCCACTCGGGAAGCGGACAGCGCCGTGTACTCGCAAGGCGACACAAAGAACGGCTCGCCGTGAGCTGCGTGGGCAGCGGGGAGAGCGATTCCGGGTCGGGCGGTGCGGTACAGATCTGTGGTCACCACGCCAATCGCCTCCTCTCGTCTCCAACACTCGACACCGGGTGCGCCCAGCAGGAGCGCCCCTTCAGGGTACGGACGCCCACGACCCGGAGCAATCGAATTACGCGGGTCGCGTCGGGCGCCACGGTTCACGAAACCGTGCCGCCCTGAGCCAGTAGGTCCAGCACCGCCGGCCCGTAGCTGGCCAGCTTGGTCGGTCCCACTCCCGGCACCTGCGCAAGTTCTGCGCTGGAGCGCGGTCGGCGCTCGGCGATGGCCGTGAGGGTGGCGTCGGTGAACACCACGTACGCCGGCACCGACGCCTTGGCCGCCTGGTCCCGACGCCAGGCGCGGAGGGCCTCGAAGGTGGCCTCGTCGTACGTCGGGGGACAGTTCGTGCACCGACCGACTTTCCGCTCGGCGGTGGTTGTCAGCGGGCCGGCGCAGCTGCGGCAGCGGGCGGGCGCTCGGGCCGGACGCGCCGTCGCCTTCCCACGACCGGGTGCTGCCGCCCCACGGGAGGCGGCGTGCGCGACGAGGTCGGCGTCGCCGAGGAGCCTGGCCGCAGGCAGGATGAACCGGCTGGGCTTGCGGGTGGCGCGGCCACCGGCCGAACGCGCGGTGGCCCAGGAGATCCGCAGCTCACGCCGGGCGCGGGTGATCCCGACGTAGGCCAGCCGGCGCTCCTCGTCGACGGCCGCGGCGCCCTGAGCCATCGCCAACGGGAGCAGCCCGTCGCTGCACCCGGCGAGGAAGACGATGTCCCATTCCAAACCCTTGGCGGCGTGCAGCGACGCCAGGGTGACCCCCGCGACCGTGGGTGCGTGCTGCGAAGCCGCCCGCTCGTCGAGCTCTCGGACCAGGTCGGGCAGCCTGGCCTGCGGGTCGGAGGCAGCCAGGTTCTGGGCGAGGTCGGCGAGGGCGTTGATGGATTCCCACTGCTCGCGGACCGCGCCGGAACCCGACGGCCGGTGCGGCGACCAGCCAGTGCCGA
The DNA here is from genome assembly GCA_016711265.1 of Austwickia sp. Taxonomy (GTDB): domain Bacteria; phylum Actinomycetota; class Actinomycetes; order Actinomycetales; family Dermatophilaceae; genus JADJTI01. Next base: position 152,320 of record JADJTI010000003.1, read on the forward strand.
CCAGCACGTCACGGGTCAGTTCCGGCAATGGAGTGCTCCCGTCGTCCGAGCGCGCCGCTCCCCGCAACATGACCAGGGCCGAGCGGATCTCGGGGCGGTTGAAGAAGCGCTCACCCCCGTGCAGGAGGTAGGACACCCCCCGTTCGGCGAGGGCATGCTCCAACAGCCCGGACTGGGCGTTGACCCGGTAGAGGACGGCGATTTCCTCGGCCGGGCAGCCCGCCGCGATCGCCGCGGCGACATCGGCAGCGATTCCGTGGGCCTCGGCCTCGTCGTCGGGATAGGTGCTCACCCGTGGCGAGGGTCCATTCGCTCGCTGTGCCAGGAGTCGTAGGCCGCCTGAGCTCACCGCCAGGCGAGCCGATCGGGAGGATCCGTCGGGGCGCTCGGCGGCACCGGCCGCCGTACCGCTGCGGGTGCTGGTTGCGGCGACCACGGCGTTGGCCACGGCGACGATCTGCGGCGTACTGCGGTAGTTGCGGACCAGCCGGACGACCTGGGCGTCGGGGTGGCGCTGCGCGAAGCCGAGCAGATGGTCCGGGGTGGCGCCTGCGAACGTGTAGATGGTCTGGGCCGGATCGCCGACGACGCAGATGTCCCGCCGGTCCCCGAGCCACAGGTCCAGGAGCCGCTGCTGGATGACGTTCACGTCCTGGTACTCGTCGACGACGAACTGGCGGTACTGCGCCCGGACCGTCTCGGCGATGTCGTCACGCTCGGCCAGGATGCCCACGGTGATCAGCAGGACGTCCTCGAAGTCGATGACGCCGCGCTCGGTTTTGACCTCCTCGTAGGTCTCGATGAACCGCGCCACCGTGATCGGGTCGAAGGCGGCGACAGAGCGGTGGGCGGCGCCCGCGGCGCCGACGTAGGTCTGCGCGGTCAGCCCGCTGACCTTGGTCCAGCGCAACTCGTCCCCCAGGTCACGCAGCACCGCTCGGTCCACCCGCAGCCGCAGCCTCCCGGCGGCCTCGGCCACCAGGGACGTGGTCTGCGGGGCGATCGGCGGCACCCCACCGCCGATCGCCCGCGGCCAGAAGTACTGCAGCTGGCGCAGGGCGGCCGCGTGAAACGTCCGGGCCTGGACCCCCTGCACTCCCAGGTCCCGCAGCCTGGTCCGCATCTGTCCCGCGGCGCGTGCGGTGAAGGTGACCGCCAGGGTGTGTCCGGGCTGGTAGGCCCCGCAGTGGACGCCGTAGGCGATCCGGTGGGTGATGGCCCGGGTCTTGCCGGTACCGGCGCCGGCCAGCACACACATCGCACCCACCGGCGCGCAGGCCACCTGGCGCTGCTCGGGATCGAGCCCCTCCAGCAGGGCGTCAGGATCCACGAATGCCGCAGGTTGGGGCGCTGTCACGGGTAGCCGTCCCTCGGCTTCCGTAGGCTCGTGGCCGTCCGCCGCCGTTGTCTGCACGCATCCGATCCTGGCAGAGCCGATCCCCGGACCTCACCGAGACCACTCCGGAGCGCAGCCGGACAGCGTTCGGATTGCCCTCAGGGCAGGATGGTCCTCGTGATCTCCCCACCTCAGCGACCTTCCCAGGGTGGCGTCGACGTGTACGCCACGTCCTGGTGCCCGTTCTGCCACCGCCTCATCGCGTCCTTAACCTCGATGGGCATTCCCTTCACCGTCATCGACGTGGAGGCCGACCAAGGCGCGGCGAGGTTCGTGGAGCAGGTCAACGGAGGCAATCGGGTCGTCCCGACCGTGGTTTTCGCGGACGGCAGTACGGCGACGAACCCGGACGCCCGCCTCGTGGCGGATCGGGTCGCCACCGCGGCGTCCTGACCGACCACGCGAGCGTTCACGGTTCGAGCAGAACGCTTATCGGCGACCCCAGGTGGCTTCTCGCGCCGGGCTCAGCCGGCCGCCGTACCAGTCCTCGATCAGCCGACGGGCAATGGACAGGCGACCGGGCAGGGTCAACTGGGCGTTCTCGACCAGCTGGCGCACCTCCTCGCGGCTCACCCACCGCGCCTCGGCAATCTCATCCGCGTCAGGCCGAAGATCCGGCTGGACCGCCCTCGCGGTGAATCCCAGCATCAGGGAGGCCGGGAACGGCCAGGGCTGACTGCCGAAGTACTGCACGTCTGTGACGTTCACCCCCACCTCCTCGTGCACCTCGCGGACGACGGCCGCCTCCAGCCGTTCACCCGGCTCGACGAAGCCGGCCAGCACCGAGAAGCGGCCGGTCGGCCAGAGCACGTTGCGCCCGAGCAGCAGCCGATCGAACTCGTCGACGACGGCCATGATTACCGCTGGGTCGGTCCGGGGGAAGTGCTCACTGCCGTCCTGGGGACAACGGCGAGTCCACCCGGCGCGTTCGGAAACCGTCTCGGCGCCGCACCGCGGGCACCGCGGGTGAGACTCATGCCAGCGAGCCAAGGCAACGGCGGTCATGAAGACCTCGGCGTCGAAGGGGTCAAGGTCGGCACCCACCTCGCGCAGTCCGCGCCAGGTCGACCCCGCTGGGGCGACGAACTCCCGGTCCCGCACCACGGCGAGGACCGGTCCTGCCGCGCCGTCTCGACCGATCGAGAGCACCAAGTGCTCGGCGTCGTCGGGGCGCGGCGGACGCCAGCTCAGTCGGGCTTGTGGTCGGCTTTCCCCCGAATCGGTGGTCACCGGGGTGGCGCCCTCGGCCAGATCCACCACTCGGGCCCGCGGATCGGCCAGGAGTTCGGCGATGGCATGGGGGTGATCGCGATCGGCGTTGTTCCGTCTCAGCCCGGTGCCCAAGGGTTCCGGCCCAGGTGACTCCCCTGGCCCACGGGGCGTGATTCCTGGCATACGGCCACCCTACGGGCGTCCTGTGGTGCGCGCCGATACGGTGGACGTCGTGACACCTCGCTCCCTGACCCTGGCTGCCCTCGCGTGCGCAGCCGTGCCCGGGACGGCACCGGTGAGCGTCACCGAACTGTCCTGCCCCTATCGCCAGGGCGTGGATCGCTTCCATACCTGCGTCGTCACCGATTCCCAGGGGGCCAGGTGGGTGGTGAGACTGCCCTCCGATGCGGTGGCGGACGCCCGCCAGGACAGCGTTCTGCCGTTCCTGCGTCTGGTTGCCCGGCGGCTCCCGATGCAGGTGCCCTCGCCCGCGGGGCGGATGGCGGTGCGGGATGGGCGAGGCGCGATCGTCTACCCATTCCTGGCCGGCCAATCTCTCAACCTGGCTGCGCTCCCCCCGCGCAGCACGCTGACGGCCGCGGTGGGAAGGATGCTCGCCGCCGTTCACAACGTGGATCGGCGCATCGTGGACGAGGTGGCGCTGCCGTCCTACGAGGCCCAGGACTGTCGACGGCGGCACATCGCCGACTTCGACCGGGGGGCCGCCACCCGGAAGATCCCCACCAGCCTGCTGTCCCGATGGGAGCGATTGCTCGACGACGTGACCCTCTGGCGTTTCGCTCCGACGGTCATTCATGGCCGGCTGGACGGATCTCGGATCCTCATCGCCGCAGCTGATCCCGAGGACATCGACACGGCGGAGGTCGTGGGGCTCACGGGATGGGATGCCGCCTGCGTAGGCGACCCCGCCCGCGACTTCACCGAGATCGTGCGCTGCTGCCCTCCCGAAACGGCGGACACCGTCATGGAGGCCTACGCGATGGCGCGTGCGGAGCCTGCGGATCCGCGGCTGTACGACCGCGCCGGTCTGCTCTCCGAACTCCAGTTGATGACAGCGTTCCTGGCGGCCGACGCCGCACAGGATCAGGCCAGCAGCGCCAGGCTCGGCGCGGAGCTCGCCGCCTTGGCCGACCGAGTCGGCGACGTGGACCCACCCTCGCGCGCGGCACCGGAGCCGTTGTTCCCCACCGTGGCGGTGGACTTCTCGCCACCACCCGTGGACGAGGGCCTGTACCACGCGGGGACCGTGGCGCCGGGTGCCGCTGTCGTGGCCGGCCACGACGCCGCGCCCACGCCCGCCCCACCGGTCCAGCTGGACGCGCGTCAGGCCGGTGATCCCGGTGATGCCGGCGCCGGGAACGAAACCGAGGCGATTCCGAAGGCCGCGGATGCTGCTGCCCGGCCGGACCGCTCCCTGCCACCACAGCGTCCAACGCCGTGAGCCTGGTCCCATCGGCATATCCTCACCACCTGCTCACTGACTCGACCAGGGCGAGGAACGCCTCTTCGCCGGGCAGGGGCGGGAAGGTGGTGACGCCCGAGTCGACGTAGTAGAAGCATGCTCGAACGTGCTCCACGGGCACTCCGACCAGACGGGCATAGGCCGTGCGGTACATCGCCAGCTGCATTGTCTGGGCCTGGCCTGCCGTGCCGGTCGGGGGTCGGCCAGTCTTCCAGTCCACGACCACATAGCGGTCTTCGCCGTCGGAGAACACCGCATCGATGCGTCCGCGGAGCGGCACTCCACCCACGACGGTTTCGACCGGTAACTCGATGGCCACGGGACGACGCGTGGCCCACGGGCCGGTGATGAATGCCTCGGCCATGTGCGAGGTGACCAACTCGTCGCTGACCGCCACACCGGCGATACGCATTCTCGCCAGCACGGCCTCCACGCCTTCCACCCCCTCGTCGCTCCCAGGGCCCTCCCCAGAAAGGCCGTGGCTCGACCTGAGCCGATCGGCCGGGTCTAGGCCGAAGAGCTGGCCATGGCGGTAATAGGCCTCGACCCACCGGTGCCATGCCCGCCCGACCGGTCCGCCGGGCAGCGGGCGACGCGGCATCGGCCGACGGGCATCATGGGACTCCGCGAGGGGGTCCCGACGTCGCCGGACCAATTCAGAGGCAGTCAACGGCGTCGGAATCGGCAACCGTTCGCCGATCTCCTGGTTGTCCGCGCCCCTGGTCCCCCGAGTGAGCGCCGGGCCGTTGGCGCGGGCCGAACCGCGCGAACGCACCGCACGGTCCCGCTCGGCCATCAGCACGGCGATATGCTGATCGATCGGGGCGAAGGCGCGGTCCTCGACGGTCACGTCGTCACGGCGTACCGAACGGTTCTGCCAGCCCCTGACATGTTCCGCGGCGCGGGCCCACCGAGGGTCACCCCGCACCGGCGAAGGCCACACGGCCGTGCGGTCGGCCAGCGGGCCCGGGTCGGCAGAACCGACGCCGTCGTTGCCGGCTGGGGTCGGCGAATGCGACGGCTCCGCCAGGACGTGGGTCGCCGGCTGCTCATGAGCGGGGTCTTCCGGAGGCTGCGGCATGCCCTCCCAGCGCAGGACTCGGATTCCATCCGGTTCGCGCAACCCCGACTGCGGCGACCCGGACGGCGCCACCTCGAGATGGCTGAACTCGCGGATCTCCTCGAGATGGCTGAACTCGCGGATCTCCTCGAGGAACCGTGAGGTCACCCGTGGGGTCGCTCCCCCGCCCCACACATGGGCAGTCATCAGGAGTGACCGCCGAGCCCGTGTTGCCGCGACGTACATCAGGCGCCGCTCTTCGTTGAGCCGGTGTTCTGCCTGTGCGGCCTCGAAGGTCTCCAGAGAACGCTTCAGGCTGTCGACGTCCTCGGCCCGATCCCAGGCGAGGGCGGGCAAGGCCGAACGATCGGACCGCAGGTCGTAGGGCAGCGCCCCGACCTGGGTGGTCCAGCCGGGATCCCGGGCAGAGCCTGCCCACCACACACCCTCACGCCATCGGGAGGCACCCACTCGCACGGCCGGGAAGACTCCCTCCACCAGGCCGGGCACCGCCACGACGTCCCACTCCAGCCCCTTGGCGGCATGAACCGTCAGCACCTGAACGGATCCGATCCGGGCAGGTGGGGCGTCAACCTTCAGGCCGGCCTCCTCGACACGAGCCGCATCGAGCCAGTCGATCGCTGCGGTCATCGACCTCGACTGCGTCGAGGCCGCATAGTCGGCCATGACCTCGGCGAACCGTCGCAGATGGTGCCTTCCGAGACCCGCCGCATGCGGCTCTCGCGATGCGACCTCCACGTCCAGACCCAGGATGCGCTCCGCGGCATAGACAACGTCGGGGAGGGGAAGCCCCTGCAGGGAGGCGATGCGCAGGATCATCCCACCGAGCATGCGCAGCCGGCGGCGAGCCCCGTCGCTGAGCCGCTGACCAGACGCAGAGCGCCAACCACGCGGGGGCAGTCGGGTGACGGCCTCGGCCAGCGAAGGTTCGTCGGTGTCCGGATCGAGGGAGGCTCCTCTCGATCGTTGCCGCCCCGTGCCATCGGTCTGGGTTGCCCGGCGGGACACTTCTGCGGCCCAGGCGCCGACGGCATCCAGATCGGCAGCGCCCAAGAACACCGGGGCCCGCATCAGCAATTGGAGGGTGGCGTCGTTGCGACGAGGGTCGTGAGCGGCCGTAAGGGCCGCGACCAGGTATTCCACCTCTGGAGTAGTGAGCAGCCCGCCGACGCCCACCTCCTCGACCTCGACGCCTCGCGCCCGCAAGGCGGCGGCGACCACCGGAATCTGCTCGTGACGTCGACACAGGACCGCGGCGCTGACGTCCTCGCTGTCACCTCGCTCACCGCCGGCTGCTGCGACGTCTGCACGAGCAGCCACTATCCAGTCGGCGACCATGCTGGCTTCGGCGGCTTCGTCTGCACAACGCGCCACCTCCACCCTTCCGGTCGGCGCCCCCGGGGCGGGCACGAGCCGGCGCACCGGCACGACGCCGGCCGCAGCCAGCGGTTGGGCCACGCGGTTGGCCACAGCGAGAATCTGTACGCCGTTGCGCCAGCTCGTCGAGAGCGGCACGCACGACAGCCCCGCCCCAGCCGAAGGACCGTCCTCGCCTCCGGGTGCAAATGCCCCCGCGAAACGGCCCAAGGTGTCGGCGCCTGCGCCTCGCCAGCCGTAGATCGACTGATGAGGATCGCCGACGGCCACGACCGGCATCGGCGGATCCTGGCCCGATGCCTGGGGACCGAAAAGGCACCTCAACAGCTCGAGTTGAGCGGCCGAGGTGTCCTGGAACTCATCAAGGAGCACCAGCCCACGGCGTTGGCGCTCACGATCGGCGATCCATGGGTGCTCTTGCACGAGCCGGGCGGCCATCGCGAGTTGGTCCGAGAAATCCAGACACCCCAGCCGCTCCTTGGCCCGGCGGTAGTCCTGAACGACGCCCAGAATCTGCCGTCGCGCACGGGCACGGTCACGCATCCGCCGGATCGGAACCGGCACACGCCCGCCGGGCAGCGTCGTCAGACGAGTCGAGAATTCGTCGCTCCAGGCGAGGGCGCGATCGACGTCGCACAGTTGTTCCGACAACTCATCACCCAGTGACAGCACCGCGCGGGTCACGCTCGAAGCAGCAACGTCAACATCGTCCATCGGGCCGTCGTACGCCGTGACGATGTGGTGGGCCAGCTGCCACGATCCCGCCGCCGACAGCAGTCGGGCGCCGGGTTCCAGGCCCGCGAGCATGCCGAACTCGGCGAGCAGGCTCGCCGCGTAAGCGTGGTAGGTCTGGATGTCCGGCTCCGGGTCTGCCTCCTCGGGCGGGACGACCGCACCCGCGGTTGCGCGCACGGCGCCCAGACGTCGCACCACGCGGTCACGGAGTTCGCGGGCAGCCTTTCGGGTGAACGTGAGTCCCAGGACGGCCTGGGGCTCCACCAGCCCATTGACCGCCAACCACACCACCCGCGAGGCCATCGTCTCGGTCTTCCCCGATCCGGCGCCGGCCACCACGAGCATTGAGTGCAGCGGCGCCTCGATCACCGCCCGCTGCTCGGGAGTCGGCGAGGGCAGCCCCAGCGCAGCAGCCAGCGTGGACGCCGACACCGGTCCCGCCATCGCGGTCTGCCCCAACGGTGGCCTCCTGCGGGCTTCTGCCTCCTGGGCATCCGGGGGTGCGGTGGCCGTCATCGGCGTAGCGGGGCCGGGCAGGCACCGGCCACATCGCAGGACCGACACCACGATCCTGGTCGAGCCTCGAATCGGGCTCCGGCCATGGTCTGCGCGCTGGCGCGAATCATCGCCTGCGCCCACCCGGGATCTTCCGCCGCCGCAACCGCGGGCTGCTCCTGGATCGTGACCTGATGATTCGAGGCCCGACCCAGCTGCACCAGAGCCGCTCCCGAGACCGTGTCCGGACCAGTCTCAGCGGCGACCGCGAGTTGGTAGGCAGCGAGTTGGGGTGAGGTGCGCACCTGCGCCGACGTGGGCTTGGTCGCCCCCGTCTTGTAGTCGACCACCCGCGTTCTGCCCTGGGCGTCCTCCTCCAGGCGGTCGCACCGGGCCGTGATGGTGCACCCGGGCAGGTGGGCCGTCACCGACACCTCACGAGCCGTCTCTCGCAGGCCGTTGTCGCGAGCCCAGTGCAGGTAGCGGGCTGCCCGGACCACCATGCCCTCCGCATCGGCGCGAGCTCGCCGTTCGAGCCACCCCGGCGCAATCCCCAGCGTCGGCCACACCCGATCCAGGTCGCGGAGCAACGTGTCCGGATCATCACCGCGACGTTCGGCCAGGACAGCGTGAACGACCTCACCCACCCGCTCGCCTCCCGCCGGACGAGGGCGTTGCCCTCCGACCGACCGTGCGAGCCACCGCAATGGGCAGTGGGCAAGATCGTCCAAGTCGGAGGGGGACACTCCCACGTGACCGCCGTCCCCACCCAGGGGCCGACCATCGCTGGCGCATGAGGGATCCCACCACTGATCGGGGTCGGCGCCGCAGACCCCTGCCGCCGCCAGGGCGGCCAATCGCCGGGCCGCCCCGGCGCGCATCCGGGGATCCTCGGCGAGCACCGCCATGCGCCGGAGCGTGGCGGTCACGCCGCTCAGCGTGAACTCACCCGCGGTGGGGTTGTGCTCGTCGGTGAGCCGGTCGTCACACCGGTCGACCTCGGTTCCCGGCACCCGGGTGGCCACGTGGAAGAGCGACGAGGGCACGTCGTCCTCGCCCTCGACGGCACTGATGCGCAGCACCTCACTGGCCCGGCTCACCGCGACATGGAAGAGCCGGGTCTCGTCCGCGCGCAGGGCGGCATGCCTCGACCGGGGCCCGAAGTCACCACCACAGACCACATCCACCAGCTGTTCAGCCCCCAGGAGCGACCCGCGCGCGCGGAGGTTGGGCCAGATGCCTTCCTGAACCTGCAGGACGGTGACCCGTCGCCACGAACGGCCGACCGCGGCGTGCACGGTCATCACCTCGACGCAGTCGCCACCGAGAGCGGGCGTGCGGGGCGCGGCGGTGAACTCCAGGTGCTCCAGGTGGTCGGCAAAACGGTCCGGCCCGGAGTCCGCACCGTACTCGTCGAACCCGTCGGCAGCCTCGAACAGCGCGAGAACGGCATCGAGATCGCGATCGGCCTGGGCCCCCACCGCACCCTGTCCGAGCGCACGGTCACGCCAGAGGTCGGCAACGCCGGAAGCCGACCACGCCGCCCACAGCACCCCCGCAGCGCTGACGTGACGTCCCCACCGATGGGCCCGGTCGTCCCACACCGCGGCGGTGGACGCGGCAGCGATCATCGCCGCGATCCGGGCCACGCCCGGATGGCTGCGCCGAATCTCCGGCGGCAGTCGATCCGTCAACCATCCCGCGATGACGGCGACGACGTCGGCGTCGGAGTTGGTAGAGCGAGAGCCCTGCACCCTCTGGCCGCCCGCGACGGCCCGCGCCGTCCGCTTCAGCCGGCGCCACGCCAGGGGGTCTGCGACCCCAAAGGGCGAACGCAACAGTCCCTCAACCCGTTCCGGGCACAGCTGGTCCGATCCCCGAGCACGGTCGGTGGCGATCCGCAGGATCGTGAGCAACGCCGCCACCGCCGGTTCGGCCGGCAGATGCGGTCGCTCACCTACCACCTCAACGGGAATTCCCCTCCGGATCAGCGCAGCGCGCACGTCGGAGGCGGCGGTCGCCGTACGGGTGATCGCGGCCAGTTCCGACCATGCCACGCCATCGATGAAGTGGTCGATGCGTAGCGTGTTGGCCAGGTCGTCCAGCTGCGCCTGAGCCGACGCCACGATGCGGCCCTGCACCCGGGAGGGCCTCGGCGGTAGATCGGCACTGGGCCGGCCGACCGGCGGGGCTGACGCATCTCGAGCAACCGCCTTGCGGTGCTCGCCCCCCCACGTGGCCCCGATCCGGGCCGCGACGGCGCCCGTCACAGCCCGCAGCACCCCCCGTTGACGCCACGCCGTGCCGAGCACGACCGTCGGCGCCGCATCGTCGATGAGGGCCACCAAGCGCTGCGCGTGACGAGGATCGGCACCTCGGAAGGAGTCCGTGGCGATGTCCGGATCGGCAATGACCACCAGCCGAGTTGTTCCCTGTGCGAGGACCGCCAGCAATCGCATGGCCGGCGCTGTGAGCTCTTGGGCATCGTCGACGACCAGGCAGCGCCAACGCTTGCGCAGTCGAGCCTGCAACACCTCATCCCCGGCCACCACCTCCGCCGCGCGACCGCACAGCCCGGCCGGATCCAGCGAACCCGGACGTGCCAGAGCCAGCACCTCCTGGTACTCCTGGAGCACGGTGGCCGCCGCGCCCCAGGCCGGCCGACCTGTCCTCTCCCCCAGCGCCCGCAACTGAGCGGCGTCCACGTCATGCTCCACCGCGCGCATCAAGAGGTCACGGAGTTCGGCACGAAAGCCCGCGGTTGTGCGGGCAGCCGACAGATCGTCGGGCCAGTCCGGCGTTCGCCCGACGCCCTCTAGGTGACCGGCCAGGAGATCCCGGAGGAGGGCGTCCTGTTCCGCACCGCTGATGAGCTGCGGAGCGGGCTCACCATGGCGGGTCGCATCCTCGGCAAGGATTGCGACGGCCAAGCCCGCCACGGTCCGACTCAGCGGTTCGCTCGTGGTCGCCCCCGTCCGCAGGAGAAGTCGAGAGCGCAAAGACTCCGACGCCGTCCGCGCGGCGGTCAGGACCAGGCAACCTCCGGCGCGGCCCAGCGTCCGGGCCACCCGGGCAGCGCACTCCTGCGCCACCGTGGTCTTGCCGGTACCCGGGGCTCCGAGGACCAGCAGTGCGGGGCCATCGAAGTCGACGGCTGCGCGCTGTGCTGGATCCAGGCGGCGCGCGGGGGCCACGGGGTGAGGCGCAGCGGACCAGCCGGGTCCGCCATCGGCAGCGGTTCGGGTGACAGGCATCTGGAGGGTCACACCCGCATCGGATCACCCGCTACCGACAATGCTGTGACCAGGCCAGATATCCGGAAGTGAAACCTCCCGGCCAACCGGCGGCCGTGGAGTCAGACGGTCTCCTGAGCCGGCGGTGGGTCCTGGCCGCCCGGCGCACCGAGTAGGCTCGGCATACTGATCGCACACAACCCCGCTCCGGGGACGCCAGGAGATCATCGTGTCGAATCACCCGCCGCCTGTTGAGCCCCTCGGAACGGGCCGAGGAGTCCGGCTGCCCCGCTCCGAACGGCGGGCCCAGTTGTTGGAAGCGGCCCAACAGGTATTCGTGGAGCGGGGCTATCACGCCGCCGGCATGGACGAGATCGCTGACCGCGCAAGCGTCTCCAAGCCTGTGCTGTATCAACACTTCCCAGGCAAGCTCGACCTGTATCTGGCGCTCATGGATCAGGCGAATGAACAAATGATGGACGCCGTCACCGCAGCCTTGGCATCGACCGAGGACAACAAGCAGCGCGTGCTCGCCACCATGGAGGCGTACTTCGAGTTCGTCTCGCGCGAAGGCGCGCCGTACCGGCTCGTGTTCGAGTCGGATTTGATCAACGATCCCCAGGTTGCCGGGCGGGTCAAGGAGGCAGAAAAGCACACTGCCGAGACTCTCGCGAGGCTGATCTGGCAGGACACCGGCCTGTCGGACGAACGTGCACTCCTGGTCGCACAGGGCGTCACGGGAATGGCTCAGACGTCGGCGAGGTTTTGGCTTGCGCAGGGTCGATCCATACCCTTGGGCGAGGCAGCCCGCCTGGTGGCGGCGCTGGCATGGCGAGGCATCGGCGCCTTCCCACGCCGCGGGACCGGGCGCTGAGCGATCAGCCGTCGAGGTGGAACCGGCGACGCATGGACGTCGTCAGAGAGGTGGACCAGTGGAGGTCAAGATCGGCGTGCTGCACAGCACCCGGGAGCTCACGCTCGAATCCCAAGACACGCCTGAGTCGATCGAAGAGGCGGTGACGTCCGCGCGAACTCAGGGATTCCTGCGCCTTGACGACGTGAAAGGGTCGCGAATTCTGGTCCCTGCAGAGAATCTTGCATACGTCGAAATCGGCGCGGCGCGGCGCGGTGGCGTGGGTTTCGGCAGTCTGTAGGTAACGTTCCTATTGCCCAGCGTGTGAACGGCGCGGCCCGGGGTAATGAGTGGGTGATCGCCGCGGCGGTCGCACACGAGACACGGGGCGCACGCCTCGAGAAATCAGGAGCTAGGTGCATATGTGGACTATCATTTCGACCATCGTCGTCGGTCTCATCATCGGCGCTCTGGCCCGCCTCGTCCTGCCGGGCCGCCAGAACATCTCGATCGTCATGACCATTCTGCTCGGCGTCATCGGAGCCTTCCTCGGATCCTGGATTCCGGTGCAGTTCTTCGGGTACGGGAATTCCAGCGGAGGGATCGCATGGATCCCCCTGATCATCGGCGTGGCCGTGGCCGCTCTGCTGATCGTTGCCTACGGGTCTATGACCGGCCGCAGCAACACCGGCACGGGAGTGCGCTGACCAGCACGACCTGACCATGGTGTGGGGGCTCCGACTGGGGCCCCCACACCCATGTCGGCATGCCCGCGATCAGGCACCGTCGGGGACGAACAGCCAGCAGCGGTGGGAGCGGCGCCGCCAACCGAGGACCTGCTGAGCCTGCTCACGTGGCCAAACCGAGGACGTTCATCCGCCCTTCGTGGAACTGCCCCAACCGGGCCAACACCAACTGAGGCTCACCGAGGGGTCCCGGGTCGGCGCCGGTGACGTCGGCCAGCGACTGCGCACGGCGCAGGGCCGCCCGAGCCCTGGTCATCGCCTCGCCCCGCAGTTTGCGCGCGTACAGCGTCAGCCGGCCGACGCGATCGGGGTGGCGTGCCAATGCCTCCCGCAAAGCCCGCAGCGAGAAGTCCTCCTCCTGTTGGTGCGCAAGGGTCGACACGATCAGGGCGCCGACATCGGGATCGATGCGCTCCGCCAGCATTCGATGCAGGTCTGCGGTCAGCCCGTCGCCGACGTACGTCTTGAGCAGGCTTTCGACCCAGTCTGCTGCCCGGGTACGCCGGTGATACTCGTCGATCACAGGCACGAACGGACCCATCGCCTCGGCCAGGTCGAACCCGTACCCGATCGCGGCCTGCTCCAGCGCCGTGTACCGCGCGTATTCGGCCACCGCCAACCGGGCAAGCGTGCCTTTGGCGCCGACCTCCGGTGTCATGTCCACGGACGCGGCCAGTCGCGTGAACGTCGAGAAGTGCGTGTAGGCGGCCACACCCATCATTTCTGTCGCCGCCTGCCAGGGAGGTGCCTGCTTGTCCATGGCAGGTGACGTTAGCGGTCCCGGGTAGACTGTCCCAGACAAGACGAAGGCACCAGGTGTCATCCGCCGGTCGACCGTGTCGACGAAACCCCTAGGGTGCGCGGCAAGATCGGGTAACGGGGGCCGCCTCGCACGCGCCGCCGCCCCGATCGATCGCCCTCAAGGAGGGTCACCGAATGTGCAACGCGAGCCCCGCAGCACACCCTCAACCACAGCCGATCCACCCGATCTCCACCGCGCCCCTGTCGTCGTCCGCACGGCGCGGGTCGGTGAGGGCATGGAGGCTATGACCGTGGACGAACAGCCGGCGGGCCTCGTCGAACTCGAGAACATCAACGACACCACCGATCTCGACGACGACGACATGGACGACATCACCGATCTGGACAACGACGTCGCGGACGAAGAACCACCAACCTTCGCCGATTTCGCGATCCATCCGGCGATCGTGGAAGCCCTAGCTCAGGTCGGTATCGTCACGCCGTTCCCCATTCAGGCGATGACACTGCCGGTGGCGCTCGCCGGACACGACATTATCGGCCAAGCCAAGACGGGCACCGGGAAGACCCTCGGCTTCGGGGTGCCCATCGTCGACAAGGTCATCCCACCCAGCGACCCCCGCTTCGATCAGCTCGAGCATCCCGGCCGCCCCCAGGCGCTGGTCGTGGTACCCACTCGTGAGCTGGCCGTTCAGGTGTCCGCCGACCTCGCGCGCGCGGGTCGGGGCCGTGGTTGCCGAGTGGTCACCATCTACGGTGGACGTGCTTTCGAACCTCAGGTGCAGGCGTTGGCCGAGGGCGTCGAAGTGGTGGTTGGTACGCCGGGTCGCATGCTTGATCTGTCGCAGCAAGGAGTCCTGCGGCTGGGTTCGGTGGACACCGTGGTGCTCGACGAAGCCGACGAGATGCTCGACCTGGGCTTCCTGCCGGACGTGGAGCGGCTGATGGCTCTCACGCCGCCGACTCGCCAGATGATGCTCTTCTCGGCCACCATGCCGGGTGCCGTCGTTGCGCTGGCTCGCCGGTACATGCAGCAGCCGACCCACATCCGCGCGATGGCCGTCGGCGACGAGGGCGCAACCGTCAAAGCCATCGAGCAGTTCGTCTACCGGGCGCACGCCATGGACAAGATCGAGCTGCTCTCGCGTGTCCTCCAGGCCCGCGAGCGCGGCCTGACCATCATCTTCAGCCGCACCAAGCGGACCGCATCGCGCGTCGTCGAAGACCTCGTCGACCGTGGTTTCGCGGCCGCCGCCATCCACGGCGATCTGGGGCAGGGCGCCCGAGAGCAGGCGCTGCGCGCGTTCCGTAACGGCAAGGTGGACATCCTCGTCGCCACCGACGTCGCCGCCCGCGGAATCGACGTCGAAAACGTCACGCACGTCATCAACTACCAGTGCCCCGAGGATGAGAAGACCTACCTGCACCGCACGGGCCGCACCGGGCGCGCCGGCAACACGGGCGTGGCCATCACCCTCGTGGACTGGGACGACATGCCCCGGTGGGGGCTCATCAACAAGGGGCTGGACCTGGGCATCCCCGAGCCCCAGGAGACCTACTCCTCATCGGCGCACCTGTACACCGATCTGGACATCGAGCCAGGCGTGACCGGCACACTCCCCCGCGCAGGGCGCACCCGGGCGGGCTTGGCGGCCGAGAAGCTGGAAGACCTCGGCGAGACGGGCCGTGGCGCCCGTGGCCCGCGGGCGGGCTCCGGGCGGACCTCTACGGGACGATCCGGGTCGGGCGGGAACCGTCGCGCCCGTCCCGACTCGGCTGCCGAGAACGGCGAACCCCGTGGCGGCGAGCCCGGGACGAACCGTCGCTCGCGGCAGCGCCGGCGTACGCGAGGCGGCAAGCCTCTGGGCGGACCCGCCGCCTCCGAGTGAGGGATTCCTCCTCGGCCGCGGCGAGTGTCCCGGGGTTTCCCGCGCAAGCAGGGTCCTGATCAGCCGGGAAAACGGGGTTCGCCGGTGCTCGTCAGCGCGTTCTTATACACTCGTCCAAGACGTCAGGTCTGGGGGCCCTGATGTCGGGCTGCTCACATCAGCGCACCACCCACATCCTCCAGCTGCGATCAACCGCGTTGTGCCGGCGTACCGGTGTGCCGCGCGACGATCTCCAGCGCGCCGTCTCCACCCCTCTGCGAGACGGAGCCTGGTCGCCAGGCGTCGCCCCTCGACGCTGATGACCTGGTGCGTCCAGGGCCACCCCCCGGCCCCGGACGCACCATGGCGGGGCCTGCGATGACCGGCAACACCACCTCACCCCCAGTCCTCCCCCTCCAACCCGGCCCAATCCGCCCGCTCCGGCCCGTAGGCCTGTCCGGGGGGGCAATGGGATCGGACGTCGCACCAAGCGCAGAGCGCGCTGATCCGTGGGGCGAATCGGGCCGACTCCGGGCCGTCCGCCAGGTATGCCGCATCCGCGCGGCGGACGTCCGCCACCAGAGAATGAGCCTCGGCCAGCTTTCGGTCCAGGCTCGCGTCATCGTGGTCGTGGCCGGCCACCGTTGCCGTGGGCACGTGGTGCAACTCCACGCGGGACGCCGGGCGTCGCCAGATCCGTCGGACGGCCATCAGGTAGAGCGCCATCGGCAACGAGGTTCGCGCGTCCTCCTCGACGCACGGCACGCGGCCGGTCTTGTAGTCGACGACCACCAGGGCGCCGTCGCGGTCATCCAGTCGGTCGATCCGCCCGACGAAGGCCGCCGTATCGGTGCGGAAGGCGACGGTGCGCTCGAGGCCGAGCGGCTCGAGAGTACGGTCGGCGGCGCGCAGATACTCGATCACCTCCTGGGTGACCCGGCGCTGCCAGCGTCTGGCCTGCTCGTCGTCTCGGAAGCCCTGGTCACTCCAGTGGGACCGCACCAGTTCGACGACGTCCGCGGGCCGTCGATGCGGCGGCGGCAGCTCCCAAAAGCCACGCAGTACGGCGTGCGTCACCAGCCCAACGGTGGTGTGGGCCCGCGGGGACCGCCTCGGCGGGGCGGGACGGTCCAGGTACCGCAGCCGGTATTGGCGCGGGCAGGTCAGCCAGGTCAGCAACCGACTGGCGCTCGCGGCGTACAGGGGCATGGGCATGCCGGGGAATTCGCCCTGCGCGGGGCCGGGACTCCTGGAGCCGGCCACCGGTCACCCGCGCCCGGCCTGATCGCCGCGGCCGCCGCCCACCAGGGCGACGCCCCGAGCCTGGGCGAGGATCGCTTCGTACACGGGGGGCGGGGTCACCTCCTGCGCGAGGCGCACCGTCTTGCCCGCCCCGTGATAGTCGCTGGCCCCGGACGCGAGCAGACCGAGTTCGCGAGCCAGCCCGGCAGCATGGGCCACCTGGTCGGGGGTGTGATCAGGGTGGCGGGCCTCCAATCCGGCCAAGCCTGCCTGCGCCATCGAGGCGATCACGTCGTCGCTCACGATGCGCCCTCGCGCGGCCGCGAACGGGTGGGCCATCACGGGCACCCCACCCGCTGCGCGGATCAGCCGCACCGCAGTCACCGGGTCGGGGGCGTAGTGCGTGACGTAGTAGGGAGAGCCGGTGTAAAGATATTCCCGGAAGGCCGCGTCACGATCCGAGACGATGCCTGCGGCGACCATCGCATCCGCGATGTGCGGCCGCCCGACCGTTGCGTCTCCGTGTACCTGGGCCAGCACGTCGTCGTACGCCAGCGGGAAGTCTTCAGCAAGCCGGTCGACGATCAGCCGCGCCCGCTGTTGTCGACTCGCTCGCGCTCGCTCCAGTTCGGCGAGCAGCGGCGGATCGTCGGGATCGTGCAGGTAGGACAGCACGTGCAGGCTGATGCCGTCGTGCAGGCAGGAGACTTCGATCCCCCGGACCAGGATGATCCGGGCGCGCTGGGCTGCGACTTCGGCCTCCGCCCAGCCTGCGGTGGTGTCGTGATCGGTCAGGCCGAGCACCGACAGCCCCCGGCCGGCGGCCTCGGCCACCAGCTCCGCGGGGGTCTGCGTGCCGTCCGAGGCCCGGCTGTGGGTGTGCAGGTCGATGAGCACGTCCGACAGCCTAGGCGCCGCCACTGACACGGGGCCCTCGGGCTCCCCCGGCGAGCCCGCCCGGTCTGCGAGTCTGGTGTCCGAGGGTGCCACGCGGGCGGACGACAGGAGCGGACATGGCCAGGTACGTCGCAGCCATCGACCAGGGCACCACCTCCACCCGCTGCATGGTCTTCGACCACGCCGGCCGTGAGGTGGGCCGGCATCAGCTCGAGCATCAGCAGATCCTGCCCGCCCCGGGGTGGGTGGAACACAACGCGCAGGAGATCTGGGACCGCACCCGAACCGTGGTGGAGACGGTGATGACCCAGCTCGACCTGCGGCCCCGCGATCTGGCCGCCCTGGGGGTGACCAACCAGCGGGAGACCACCGTGGTGTGGGACCGCCACACCGGCCGCCCCCTGGCCAACGCCATCGTGTGGCAGGACACCCGGACCGATCAGCTCTGCTCCCAATGGCGCCGGGCCGGTCACGAAGCACTGGTCAGGGAGCGCACCGGGCTCCCCATCGCGACGTACTTCTCGGCCGGAAAGCTCGCCTGGCTGCTGGAGCACGTCCCGGGGCTGCGCGCCAGGGCCGAGGCCGGGGACGCCCTGTTCGGCACCACCGATTCGTGGCTCATCTGGCATCTCACCGGCGGCCCCGAGGGTGGCCGCCACATCACCGACGTCACCAATGCCAGCCGAACCATGCTGATGGACCTGAGCACCCTGGCCTGGGACGAGGAGCTGATGCGCCTCTTCGGCGTTCCCGCCGCAATGTTGCCGCAGATCCGGCCCAGCTCGGACCCCGACGGGTACGGCGAGGTGACGGCTTTGGAGGCGGTGGCGGGGGTGCCGCTGACCGGCGCGCTCGGGGACCAGCAGGCGGCCACCGTCGGCCAAGTGTGTTTCGGGGTCGGCCACGGCAAGAACACCTACGGCACCGGCAACTTCCTACTGCTCAACACCGGCGAGAACCTGGTGCGCAGCGAGGCGGGGCTGCTGACCACGGTGTGCTATCAGCTGGGGAATGCCGCGCCCGTCTACGCCCTGGAGGGTTCGATCGCCGTCACCGGATCCGCCGTGCAGTGGTTGCGCGACCAGCTGGGTCTGATCGACTCCGCGGCCGACATCGAGCATCTGGCGGGGCAGGTCGACGATCACGGCGGGATCTACTTCGTGCCGGCGTTCTCCGGGCTGTTCGCGCCGTACTGGCGTTCCGACGCGCGCGGCGCGATGGTCGGGCTGTCCCGCTACACCACGAAGGCCCACCTCGCCCGGGCCACGCTGGAGGCCATCTGCTACCAGACGCGGGACGTCATCGAGGCCATGAGCGCCGATTCTGGTGTCGGTCTCGATGTCCTGCGTGTCGATGGTGGGGTCACCCAGAACAACCTGTGCATGCAGCTGCAGGCCGACATCCTGGGGGTACCGGTGTCCCGGCCGGTCGTGGTGGAGACCACCGCGCTGGGTGCGGCCTACGCCGCAGGGCTGGCCACCGGCTTCTGGGCCAGCACCGACGACCTGCTGGAAAACTGGCAGGAGGACCGGCGCTGGGAGCCCGCGTGGACAGCCGATCAACGCGCCTGCGGATACGCCGGCTGGCGCAAGGCCGTCGAACGCACGCTGAACTGGGTCGACGTCGGCTGAGGACAGGGAACATGAAACCAACGTCGTTGTCCCCGCAAGCCCGCAGCCGAACGCTGCGCGAGCTCGAACACGGCAAACCCCTGGACGTTCTCGTCGTGGGCGGCGGGATCAACGGCGCCGGAGCCGCGCTCGACGCGGTCACTCGCGGCCTGCGAACCGGCCTGGTGGAGACCCGTGACTACGCGAGCGGGACCAGCTCACGCTCCAGCAAGCTCATCCATGGCGGCATCCGGTACCTGGAGATGCTCGACCTCACCCTGGTCTACGAGGCCCTCCAGGAGCGCGGCCGGCTCATCGACCACATCGCCCCGCACCTGGTCCGCCCCGTCCGTTTCCTGACGCCGTTGACCTCCCCGGTCTGGCAGCGGCTCTACTTCGGCGCCGGCGTGGCGGTGTACGACGCGATGGCGAACGTCCGCGGCGCCGGTGGCGGGTTGCCGCTGCAGCGTCAGCTGACCCGGAGCCAAGCACTCAAGATCTTCCCCAGCCTGAAGGGGTCGGCGATCACCGGTGCCCTGCTCTTCTCCGAGGCCCAGGTCGACGATGCCCGCCTGGTTCTGGAGATCGTCCGGTCCGCCGCCTCGTACGGCGCGTTGGTCGCCAACCGCGTCGAGGTCACCGGTTTCCTGCGCCAAGGGGAACGGGTGGTCGGCGTCCGGGCTCATGACCGGGAATCGAGCCGCGACTTCACGATTCAGGCCGAACAGGTGATCAGCGCGACGGGGGTGTGGACCGGGGACATCCATCAGATGCTCGACGAGCGCGCCTCCTTCAACGTGCGGGCCTCCAAGGGCGTGCACCTGGTGATCCCGCGGGACCGCATCCACGCCGAGGTCGGCATGGCGATGAAGACTGACCGCTCGCTGCTGTTCATCATCCCCTGGGGGCGGCACTGGATCCTGGGGACCACGGACACCGACTGGCGCCTGGACAAGGCTCACCCCGCAGCCACCAGCGCCGACATCGACTACATCCTGGGCTGGGCCAACACCTTCCTGGTCACGCCCCTGACCCACGCCGATGTCGAGGGGGTGTACGCCGGGTTGCGGCCGTTGCTGTCCGGGGAGTCGGAGGAGACGTCGCGGCTGTCCCGGGAACACATCGTCAAACATGCTGCCCCGGGGCTGGTGGTTGTCGCAGGCGGAAAGTACACGACGTACCGGGTGGTGGCCCAGGACGCGGTGGACCGCGCGGTGTTCGCGCTCGGGCGCCGGGTGCCGGCCTGCGAAACCGCCACGCTACCGCTGCTGGGGGCCCAGGGGTACGCCGCGACCCGCAATCAGCGCTCGCATCTGGCCCAGCGGTACGGCGTCCACGTGGCTCGGGTGGACCATCTCCTCGGGCGGTACGGGTCGCTGGCGGTCGAGGTGCTCGACCTGATCGCCGAGGACCCCTCGTTGGCCGATCCGCTGCCCCACGCCGATGACTACCTCGGCGCCGAGGTGGCCTATGCAGCCGCAGCGGAGGGCGCGATCCACCTCGACGACGTGCTCAGCCGGCGTACCAGGATCTCGATCGAGGCCTGGGACCGTGGCGTCGGCGCGGCCCCCCGGGCTGCCGCCATCATGGCCGCCGTCCTGGGCTGGTCCCCCGAGCACGCCGCGCACGAGGTCGAGCTGTACGCGGAGCGGGTGATGGCCGAGCGCGAGAGCCAACGGATGCCCGACGACGCCTCGGCGGACGCCGCGCGGCGCAAGGCACGCGATGTGGTCGGCGGCTGGACCCACCGGCCCTAGGGGTACCCGATCCCGCGTTGCCGACTAGGCTGACCGCATGGCTGAACACTTTGACGTGGTGGTACTCGGCGCCGGCCCCGGCGGGTACGTCGCCGCGATCCGTGCCGCCCAGCTGGGTAAGACGGTGGCCGTGGTCGAGGAGAAGTACTGGGGCGGTGTCTGCCTGAATGTGGGCTGCATCCCGTCCAAAGCGCTGCTGAAGAACGCCGAGCTGGCCCACGTGCTCACGCACGAGAAGGCGAAGTACGGCATCGAGGGCGACGCGAGCATGTCCTACGGTCCCACGCATCGGCGCAGCCGCCAGGTGTCTGCCGGGATCGTCAAGGGCGTGCACTTCCTGATGAAGAAGAACAAGATCACCGAGGTCAACGGCTGGGGAGTGTTGCAGGGTCCGAAGGCGATGCAGGTGACCTCCTCCGATGGCGCCCAGCGCGATCTAAGCTTCGATCACCTGATCCTGGCCCCGGGGGCGGTCACCCGGATGCTGCCGGGGGTCGCGGTGAGCACCAATGTGGTGACCTACGAGGAGCAGATCCTGGATGAGAATCTGCCGGGCTCCATCATCATCGCCGGCTCCGGGGCCATCGGGGTCGAGTTCGCCTACGTCATGAAGAACTTCGGCGTCGACGTGACGATCGTGGAGTTCCTCGACCGCATGGTGCCGACCGAGGACGAGGACGTCAGCAAAGAACTGCTCAAGCACTACAAGAAGCTGGGCGTCAAGGTTCTCCTGGGCACCAAGGTTGAGTCGGTGGAGGACACCGGATCGGGGGTCCGGGTCCACGTCACACCGGCGGCCGGAGGCGATGGGCAGACGCTGGAGGCGGACAAGCTGCTCTCGGCGATCGGCTTCGCCCCCCGGGTGGAGGGGTACGGCTTGGAGAGCACCGGTGTCGAGTTGACCGAGCGCGGCGCCATCAAGGTCGATGAATACTGCCGGACCAACGTCGAGGGCGTGTACGCCATCGGCGATGCCACCGCCAAACTCATGCTGGCTCACGTGGCCGAGGCCATGGGCATCGTGGCGGCCGAGACCCTGGCCGGCGCCGAGACCATGGCGATCGATTACGACTTCATCCCGCGGGCGACGTACTGCCAGCCGCAGATCGGGTCGATGGGCTACTCGGAGAAGCAGGCCAAGGACAAGGGGTACGACGTCAAGACGGCGACCTTCCCGTTCTCGGCGAACGGCAAGGCCCAGGGCCTGGGCGACGCCGTCGGCTTCGTCAAAGTTGTGGCGGACGCCAAGTACAACGAGATCTTGGGCTGCCACATGATCGGTCCCGATGTCACCGAGTTGCTGCCCGCTCTGAACGTGGCCAAGCAATGGGACCTGACGGCGGATGAGCTGTCCCGGACGGTCTTCGCCCATCCGACCCTGGGTGAAGCGGTCAAGGAGGCCGTCCACGGCATCGCCGGCCACATGATCAACTTCTAGCGCTGACCGGGCTTTTCGCGCGGTACGTCGGTGGGGGCTCCTGGGATGGAGCCCCCACCGTCGTGTCGTGCCACGTTCAGCTGGAGGTGGCCTGGAACCCGGCGAATTGGAAGTCACTGTTGTCGCCCCGCAGGCCCAGGGATCCGGCCCCCCGGATGGCCGAGCAACCGACGCCGCGGTCCACGGCACTCAGGATGGTCTGCCCGCCGCGTTGGAGGGTGAGGTTCACCGAGCCGTCCGCGTTGTTCTTCACGGTGGCCCCGACATCCATCCAGGTTCCCAGCGGGACCCCGAAACCGGAGCGTTCTGCCAGCGTGTAGTACGTGCCGCCGTTGCTGGACCCGCCGACGCACTTCTTCTTGAGCACCACGTGCCCATCCCGCCGGGCGACACTGGCGTAGTACAAGCTGTACTCGCTCTGATAGCGCAGGAACAGGTGGACCCCGTCCCAGGCGACCTGGGGCGTCGAGGCGGTCGACGTCATCCGATTGATCCGCAGCCGGGTCCGCACGACCGCGTCGGCGGTGCTCAGCTTGGGGGTGATCGCCCGGAAGATGGCGGAGTTCGTGCCGGTGCTGGAGGTGGCGTTCGGCTCCCGGTCGTCGGGAATCCCGCTCCACCCGGTGCTGTCGCGGCTGAACAGAGAGCCGCTGGTCACCCGCCAGTCGGGTGAGCGTACGGCGTTCGTCGCCGTGGGGTTGTAGTAGGCGTACTCGTTGGTGACCAGGGCGTTGGTCGCGGGGAAGGCCGGTGCCAAGAGCGCCGTCGGTGCTGTGGTGAGCACCGGAGCCACGGTGACCGGCGGCGGCGTCGAGGTCGATGGCGACGAAGATGGCGAGGGCGACGGAGACGGCGAGGTGGCGGCACTGACCACCCGTTCGACGCTGAGGTCGTCCAGGGTCAATCGGCCGGGACCAGTCAACCGGAACTGGATCCGGGCGGCGACCGTTCCGGCGGGCATCGGCACAGCCGGCGGGTTGAGCCGGGTCCACCCGGAGGTGCGACCCAGTACCGCCCGGCCGACCATGCGCCACGTCGTGGTGCTGGTGCGAGCTTCCACCCAGGCTTCGGCGGGCCCACTGGCCTGGTACCACGCGCCGGCGCGCACCAGTTCACCGCCGGAGACCGGCAGCGTGCACCGGCCTTCCTGGGCCAGTCGGAGCGAGGCGCCGGTACTGAACCAACTGCCGGACAACACTTGGGCGCGGCCGGTGCGACCGGTGGTCACCCAGGAGGAACTGGACTGCGATCCCCACCGGTTGACGAACCAGCAGTCGGCGACGCCGTTACCGTCGCTGTCGCTGTCAAAGGTGTGCAGGCTGGGTGCGGCGGCTGCGGACTGGCCGGAGATGACGAGGGAACCGGCTCCCCAGAGGGAGCAGACCGCGCCCATCGCGGCCAGCGTGGCGATCCTGGGACGGCCGGGGCGGCTCGAACGGCCGGGATGGGTGGACAGGGCACGACGAAGGCGTCGCGAAAGCTGAGGGGACATGACTGCGCCTTTCGGGGGACGAACCCCCGCCTATCGGCAGTTATGTCGGTAACTAAAACGTTATGGGCGGACTCTTTTCGGTAGCGCATGGCCGGCCGCCGAACGAACGGTGGCCGGCCACGAGGCGTCGGTGGCTTACCCCAAGCGAACGAAGGGCTCCGGGGCGGGTTGCGACGGTGACCGGAAGACCGGGGCAGCGGGCCCCCGGCCTGCGGAGTCGGCCGCACCTGAGCGGGCCGTCCCCTCCCGCGCCGCCGCGGGCTTCCAGGCGGCGATCGCGAGCCGGTCGAAGGTCAACGCAGTCCCTGCAGGCGCCACTACGGTCACGGTGATACCGCCAGCGGCGGCGGTGCGGGTCGTCCGTGTCAGGGCAACCTTGTCGTTGATGAGGATCGACACCTCACGCCCGACCGCCCGGACCCCGATCAGGTGACCGCCGGGCGGCGGCGGGCCCAGGGCCAGCTTCCCGCCGAGCTTGCGACCGCCGGCAGCACGGATCTCCTTGACGTACAGGTAGTTGCGCCGCACGGAGACCTCGATCCGCCCCGCCTGCGCCCACTGGGCCCCGTCGCGGACCGACACGATCGGCCACGCCTCGTCGGTGACACCGCGGACCCGGAACGTGGTGGTGTAGTCCCGCCACTGGGAGGAGTTGACGAACGGGCGGCACTCGGCCACGCCGTACCTGCGCGATGACACCGTCAGCGTCGCGGTCCGGCGATCGACCACACAGTTCGAACCCTTGCCGGACCAGCGCAGCGTCAACGGGTCGGTGACCACCGGACTGGGCACCACCGACCGCATGGCCTTGAGCAGGCCCAGGGCATCGACCCCACGGTGCACACTCAGGCGGCGGATCCGGTGCGGGTCCTCACCGACGAGATTGGCCTTCTCCGGGGCCGTGATCGCCCCCGCCAGCGCCATCGAGAAGCCGTTCTTGGTCAGCAACGCCGCCAGCTGGGTGCGGATGGCCTCCATTTCCGCCGGCGGCGAGTTCTCGCTGGAGTATGCCCCGTAGGGGTAGGCGAACGCGGTCGCGGGGTGCCCGAGTACCGAGGTCAGGAAGCGCTGAGAAGCGGCCAGGTCGGCATCGACCCGGGCGCGCCACTGAGCCATCGTCTCCTGGGCGCCGCTGGGCAGCGTCAACCGGTGGTCCAAGGCGGTGGCCACCGGCAACGGCCCGGCCGCGCGACGGTAGTGCGAGGCGTGGGTGTGGCTGCCGATCTCCCATCGCCCTGAGGCGGCCATGGTCCGGATCTGCTCGGCGTTGAGGTGGTACGTCGCCGCGCCCCCCGGCTTGACAGTCCCCGTGATGACGAAGGAGGCCGCGCGGAATCCGTGCTGCGCCAGGATCGCATCCGCCACGCCCAGGTCGGTGGCGTGCCCGTCGTCGAACGTGAGCAACACCGAACGGTCTGGCAGCGCGCGCTTGCCGCGCACGAACGCCAGGACGTCAGCGGTGGTGACCGTCCGATACCCGGCGTGCTTGAGCGCGGCCATCTGCCGGGCGAATGCCTCGGTGGCCAGGGTGTACGTCCCCGCGCCGTCGGCCTCGCTTCGGCTGGATACTTCGTGATACGTGAGTACGACGACGGCTCCCGGATGCGCCGGCATCGCCGCGGCGGCAGCCTGCTCGGCAGGGGTCAGGGTGATCGACGGCACCGGCTCGGCCCAGGTCCGGACGGCCTTGACCGGCTTGGCGGCGAAGATCCGGCTCATCCAGGCCGCGCTGGCGACGAACACCGCCAGCACCAGGAGGATGCCCAGGATCCGGGAAACGCCTCCTGCCCGGTATCCCGGCACCCCCTGCGGGACCGTCGGTGGGGCGTCGTACGCATTGCTCGTCATGCCGTCTCTCCGGAGGTGTCGCGGGAGTTCGCCTCGGTCATCGAGGGACGAGACGGCGTCCGGGCGGCGGAACTGCCTACCAGGGACGGGCGGGTGCCCCAGGAGCCGTCCCGGATGCGCAGCATCGCCCACCACAGCTGCGGCGAGGTGGCGATGTAGAAGTACGTACCCAGGCAGGCGTAGGTCCACAGCCCGTCGTTGCGCAGCGCCCGATAGAAGAGCGCGTAGGCCATGCTCACCAGGAACAAGCCGAGCAGGTAGACCACGGGCAGCTGACCGCTGATCGCCGGTTGGGCGAGGTTGAGCAGCAGCACGAAGGGGCTCAGCAGCGCTGACAGCGTGCCCATCAGGACGAACGGGAACGCCCGGAACCGCGAGCGCCAGATGTGGCTGAGCAACAGCGGCCCCTCCCGGCTCCACGACTTCTTCCAGCGCAGCTGTTGGCGGAAGAATTGCCGGTAACGCTCGGGCGCGTCCGTCCAGGCCTGCGCGGAGGAGTCGAAG
>JADJTI010000004.1 GCA_016711265.1 Austwickia sp.
CCTGGCCACGGCCCACATCAGCGAGTTGGACGCGGCCCTGTCCAAGGACCTCGGAGTGGTGGCCTTGCGCGTCGTCCGCGACGCCGACCCGCAGGTGACCGGCCTCGTCGACACGGCCAGGGCGACCGTCGCGACCTCCGGCGATCAGGCCGCCGAGGCCGACACGGCCCAGGTCGAGGCGGACGCCGAGTTGGCCCGATACCTGTCGACGGTGCGGATGGTCAAGGACGCGTGGGAGGCCGATCAGCTGCGGTCGGCGTGCGCCGGAACCGCGGTGGCCTTCGAGGGCGTCGTCCGGCAATTCCCCGAGGCCGTCCGCCGAGGCCGCGGCGAACGCTGGATCGAGGGGGTGTTCGGGCTGCACGCGCGGCACCACGGCAACGGCGTCGGGTACGCCTCGATCTGCGCGGCGGGCGACCACGCCAATACCCTGCACTGGATCAAGAACACCGGCGATCTGCGCGAGTCCGAGCTGGTCCTGATCGACGCCGGGATCGAGGTCGATTCCCTCTACACCGCCGACATCACTCGCACCCTGCCGGTGTCCGGTCGCTTCAGCGACATTCAACGCCGGGTCTACGACGCCGTGTACGCCGCCCAGTCCGCCGGAATCGCCGCCTGCCGTCCGGGGAACACGTTCAAGGACGTGCACTCCGCAGCCATCGAGGTGATTGCCCGGACCCTGTTCGACTGGGGGCTGCTGCCCGAGGGCGTGGATGTGGAGCGGACTCTGGACGCCGAGCACGGTCAGTGGCACCGGCGGTGGATGGTCCACGGCACCTCGCACCACCTCGGCTTGGACGTCCACGATTGCCAGCTCGCGCTGCGGGAGGACTACCTGGAGGGCACCCTGGCCCCGGGCATGGTGATCACCGTGGAACCCGGCCTGTACTTCAAAGCCGATGACCTGCTCGTTCCGCAGGAACTGCGCGGCATCGGCGTCCGGATCGAGGATGACGTGCTGATCACCGACACCGGCGCCGAGGTGCTGTCGGCAGCGCTGCCGCGGTCTTCCCTAGACGTCGAGGCGTGGATGGCGGGACTGCTCGCGCCGTAGCGGGGGGCCGTACCGGTCACGGCCGGCGCCGGAGCCTCGGGGCTCGGCCACGCAGCGCTGGGCGAGGCTGCAACCGGGGGCGAGGCAGCGGGCGGCGCAGGATCGGCTCGGGCGTGTCGTCCTGCGATGTGGCGGTCTGCGGGTCGCTGGCGATCAGCGCGTTCGCCCACCGCGCCTGCGGATCGGCGTCCACCAGGAGCGCCTTGGCCAGCAGGGTCAGCGGCACCGCGAGCAGCGCTCCCAGGACGCCCAGCACCCAAGCCCAGAACAGCAGCGAGAAGAACGTCAGCGTCGCGGTGATCCCGACGGCCTGCCCGGTGTAGCGCGGCATGATGATCGACTGGATGACGAAGTTCAGGACGCTGTAGGCCACGACCACCGCCAGGGCTGCGGCCGGCCCCTGAGCCAGTAGCGCCAGCAAGGCCGGCGGAACGAGCCCGATGACGAACCCGACGTTGGGAATGTAATTCGTCAAGAATGACAGGATTCCCCAGACCAGCGCCAACGGAACCCCGATGATCCACAGCGCGACCACATCCAGCACGGCCACGATGAGACCGAACACCGACGAGACCACCCAGTACCGGCGGACCCCCACCGCGAACGAGCGCAGCGCGCCGATGAACCGCGGGTGATAGCGCTGGGCCAGGTCGAGCCGGTCGTTGATGGTCACCGAGTCCATCGTCAGGAAGAAGACCACCGTGACCAGGACCAACACCAGGGAGGCCAGGCCTCCCACATTGGACACGATCGGGGTCACGTAGTTGAGCACGTTGGCCGGAGAGATGGAGCGCAGCTGTTCCAGGATCGCCGTTTCGGTCACGCCGGCCTTGTTGAGCTGGACGAACACCGACTGATAGAGCTCGTTGAACTGATCGGCGTAGTCCGGCAGCGTGGTCACCAGTTGGCTGATCGACCAGCCGATCGAGAAGAAGAAGGCCCCCAGGACCATCAGCACCAGCGACCCGGTCACCGTGGCCGCGACGAAACGGTGGACGCGGCGAGCCACGAGCCAGGTGTGCAGCGGGTGGGCGGCGATCATGAAGTTCAACGCGAGGAAGACCGGGCCGATGACGCCGGCCAGTCCCTGCAGGAACATCACGGAGTACGCCAACGCGGCCATCCCCAGCGCCACGACGAGCAGCCGTGGGATCGGACCCTCGTCGATCCGCCGGGCGATCGATCCCGCGCGATCTGCCGGCGGCCGCTGCCCCGGCTCCTGGAGGTAGCCGGCAGGTTCCGCCCCGAGTATCCGTTGATTCGTCGGGGGCGGCTCGTTCTCCGCGCGCAGCACCGGGTCGGTGCCCCCCTCGCGACCCGCCGCGGTGGTGTCCTCCTGCGGGCGTTCTCCGTCGTGCTGCCCGTCGGCCATGCGTCCCCCGATTGACTCGCGCCGCGGTTCCGGTCACCCGGTCCGCCCCCATTGTTGCCCGACCAGCGCCCCGGCCCAACCGGTCAGCGAGATCCTTTGTCCTGGAAGAGAATCAACCGCCTAGGGTGGGCACAAGGGATCAGCAGCAAGGGATCATTCGTCGAAGGAGCGCCATGCCATCGGTTCGCGGGGGTACCGCGATCGTGGGCCTGCTGGTGGTGGGGGCCGTCGGCTGCTCGCCAGCCCCGGTGAGTACGACGCGGCTCACCGTCACAGGCGCACCGACGCCAGGCGCGACAGACCCAGGGCAGGCATCGACCTCGTCCAGTCCGACGGCGAGCCCAGCCACCTCGAGCGCCATCGTCGCCTCACGACGTCGGCCCGTCCTGAGCCTGGCCCCCCCGGGCGGGTGGCAGCAGATGACCGCGGCTCAACTCGGTCAGGCCTGGGTCGGCGTACGATCCACGGCGTTGAAGACCGAGGGCTACCAACCCAATGTGCTGGCATCGGCTCTGATCACGGACCAGGCCTACCGTGACCTCGCGGGGAAGCCGGTGATGTGTCAGCAACCCACCGCCTTTCCCGGCGTCACCCGGGTGACCGTTCTGGGTCACCGGCTGGAGGACTTCCGCGGTGTGCAAAGTTGCGTGTCCGACGCTGAGTACACGATCAGCAGTGGGTTGCGGGTGCACGAGCTGAACGTCGTCTTCACCGCCGAGGACCACGAGGGCACCGCGGTCCTGGTCCAGCTGGTCGGGCGTGCTCCCCAGGCCGCCTGGGCGAGCGTCAAGCCCCAGGTTCAGGCCGTCATGGAGAGCCTGACCGTCACGCCCTGAGCTGGCGCCCAGGCCGGGGCAGGATCAGGACTACTGGCGGCGCTGCTCCTCGGCTCGTTTCTGGGCGTCCATGGCCTCGCCGTAGGTCCGGTACGGCGCCGCGGCGGTGCTCGGCTGGTCCGGGGCGCCCGCCGGTTCCGCCGGCCCTGGCGAAGGGGCCGACGCCGTCACCGACGGCGTCGGAGGAGCGGGCTGCGGGTGACCCGCCCCGCCCGTCTCATGCCCGCCGGCACTCTGCGCGGCCGCAGGTGGCGGCCAACCGTGGCCTGGGCCAGCCGGCCCCTGCGGGCTCCCGGCGAAGGAGACCGGGCCCTGCTGACCTGCCGCAGCGAACACCCCGGCCCGCTCGGCGCTGCCAGCGGAGGTGAGCAGTTCCTTGGCTGCGGTCAACTGCGCGTGCTCCACCAGGACTTCATAGCGGGTGGCCACGACCTGACTCACGGAGGTGAAATCCCGCCGGCCGCGGGTCAGCGCGTAGCCCATCCCCGCCCAGACGATCCCGAAAAAGGCGCCCAAGAGCACCGCGGTGAGGAACATCGACCAAGTCGCGCCGGGGGTGAACGTGGTCATCAGGAACCCGATCAGCGCCCCGAACCACATCCCCGACGCGGCTCCCCCCATCGCGACCTTGCCCCGGGTCAATCGGCCCGTGACCCGCTCGACCTGCTTGAGGTCGGTTCCGACGATCATGCAGTTCTGCACCGGGAACTCGTGGTCGGACAGATAGTCGACGGCACGCTGGGCCTGCTCGTAGTCGGGATAGATCGCCAGGCTCATCGGGAACTGCAGCGCCAGGCGAGCCATGGGGACACGTGGCTGGGTCGTCATACCGCCATTCTGGGCCATCACACTGGACACGTGCTGAACGATCGCTGATCACGCAAGGGCGCCGACGGCGCGGGGCCGGATCATTCCGGCCCCGCGCCCCCGGCGCCCCGTGCTCTGCGAGCCGCGCTCAGCGCAGCTTGTAGTCCTTGAGCAGCGAACGCCCGATGATCATCTTCTGGATCTCCGCGGTGCCCTCACCGATCAGCAGCATCGGGGCCTCGCGGTAGAGCCGCTCGATCTCGTACTCCTTGGAGTAGCCGTAGCCACCGTGAATCCGGAACGCCTGCTCGACCACGTCCGCGCAGTATTCGGCCGCCAGGTACTTGGCCATCCCGGCCTCGACGTCGTTGCGCTTGCCGCTGTCCTTGAGCTTGGCCGCCATCACCATCATCTGGTGCGCCGCCTCGACCTTGGAGGCCATGTCGCCGATCCGGAACAGGATCGCCTGGTGGTCGATCAGCTTCTTGCCGAAGGTCTCGCGCTGCTGGGCGTAGGAGATCCCCAGCTCGAACGCCCGCCGCGCCACACCGCAGGCCCGCGCCGCCACGTTCACCCGGCCGACCTCGACGCCGTCCATCATCTGGTAGAAGCCCTTGCCGGGCTCCCCGCCGAGGATCTGGGCGGACGTCGTCTGGTAGTTCTCCAGCACGAGCTCGGTGGTGTCGACGCCCTTGTAGCCCATCTTCTCGATCTTGCCGGGCACGGTGACCCCGGGCGCGGTGTTCCCGAAGCCGGATTCCTTCTCCACCAAGAAGGTCGACATGTTCTTGTAGACGCTCTCCGCGCCGGTGTCCGTCTTGACCAGCACTGCCGTCAGGTTCGACGAGCCGCCGTTGGTCAGCCACATCTTCTGGGCGTTGACGGTCCACTCATCGCCACCGGTGTTGACGGCCTTGGACTTGATGCCGGCCACGTCGGAGCCGCAGCCCGGCTCGCTCATGGAGAACGACCCGCGGGTCTCCCCGACCGCCATCTTGGGCAGGTACTTGTCCTTCTGCTCCTGGGTGCCGTGCTGGAGCAGCATGTACGCCACGATGAAGTGGGTGTTGATGATGCCGGAGACGCTCATCCAGCCGCGCGCGATCTCCTCCACGCACAGGGCGTAGGTGAGCAGCGACTCGCCCAGGCCGCCGTACTCCTCGGGGATCATCAACCCGAAGATGCCCATCTCCTTCATGCCGTCGACGATGGCCTGGGGGTACTCGTCCTTGTGCTCCAGTTCGGTGGCGACGGGGATGATCTGGTCGTTCACGAACTCGCGGACCAGCTTGAGCAGTTCGCGCTGCTCGTCGTTGAGGCCTTCGGTCTGCTGCAGTCGGGACATCGAGTCGCCCTTCCGTGTCATCTGGCTATCGTCTGGCGGTCCCCTGGTGCGGGGTGACCCTCACCTGCGGTCCTAGCTGCGAGTATGCCGAGCCGTCCAGAACCCCTCGCGGAAAGACCTTGTGAGGCCGGGCACGCCATGCAGGTCTTCAGCCTACGACCGCGGGGATGCCTGATTACCAGGTACGACGAAGGATTCCGATCGCTTCCGGAAGGTCGAGCCCGGCGGTACGCGCGGCCGCCACCAACGCCGCCGCCGCCGCGCCGACCGGGTCCCCCTGGTGGGCGTGCCCGGCCTGCACCACCGTACCGTTACGACCCTGAGTCACCACGTGACCCTCGGTCTCCAGCGCCCGGTACGCCTTGGCCACGGTGTTCACCGCCAGCCCTAGATCGGCCGCCAGCCGGCGTACCGTCGGCAGCCGCGCCCCCGTCGGCAACCGGCCCGCCGTGATCGCCGCGACGACCTGGTCGCGGATCTGCTCGTACGGCGCGACCGGGCCGGCGTGATCGATGGCGATGTCGATGGCGATGTCGCTGAGCATCTGCCCTCCAGGGGCGGGGTCGGGCTGAGGAACGGGGTCGGGCTGAGCGGGTGAGTATGGCGCAGCGGTGCTACCGGTGGGACGCTACCGGCTCGAGCGCGCCGCCCGGGATCGGTGGCCCCGGCGCCGTACGCTCAGTCCGTGCGCATGCCGGGCAACCCCATCCCGAGGCGGACCGTGTTGGCCGGGTCAGCAGCAGCGTTCGGCGCCGCGCTGACCAGTGGCTGCGCTCCGCACACGAGCACGTCACCGCCGGGTACGCCGCCCCGCGCTGGCGTGGACGGCGCAGGCCGCGAGGTGGAGATTCTGGACGGCACGCTGGAGTCTCGGCACTGGCCGGGGCGTCCGGCTCGCTGGGCCGCAGCCGTGCCGACGGCTGCTCGCGGCACGGTCATCGCTCTCCACGGTCGGGGCGGCAGCGCCGCCGACTGGTTCGACGGTCTGGACGCCCCCGGTCACGCGGCCCGCACCGGACTCGCGGTGGCCGCCATCGACGGAGGAGACCGCTACTGGCATCGCCGCCGCGCCGGTGACGACACCGGCGCGATGGTGGTGCGCGACTTCCTGCCGCTGCTCACCGATCGGGGCCTGCCCACCAAGAAGGTCGGCTTCACCGGCTTGTCGATGGGCGGGTACGGCGCGTTGCTGCTGGCCAGTGAGGTGGGCCGGGCTCGGTGCTACGGGGTAGCGGCGATGAGTTCGGCGCTGTGGACCCGGCCGGGCGACAGCGCCCCCGGAGCGTTCGATGATCGCGAGGACTTCCTGCGCCACGACGTCTTCGCCCGGACAGCCGCCCTGCGCGCGCTCCCCGTGGGGCTGTGGTGCGGCACTGCCGATCCCTTCATCGGGGGTAACCGCGCGTTGGCCGCCCGGCTGCCTCAAGCTAAACGCGTCTTCGGTGCCGGTGGGCACGACGGCGACTATTGGTCGGCGACGCTGGGTCCGGCCCTGGACTGGCTGGCCACGTTCGCTCCCGGGGCCTGAACGCCTCGCTCCCCCACCGGATGGAGCACCTAAGTGCGAGCCTCGGCTCGATGTCGAGCCGAGGCTCGCTCCTTAGAAGACGATGACCTCGTCGCCCAGGCGGATCCCATCCGGTTGGCACAACCGGTCCATGGCGGCGGGGGTGACCCGGGCGCAGCCATGCGAGGCCGGCTGCGGCGGCACCGACGGCGAGCCGTGGACGGCGTACCCCCGGTGGAAGTAACGCGAGCGGTACATCATCGGGGTCTCCCACCCCTGCGCCGCGCGCTGAAACCGCCAGCGCCCCGACGGGGTGGTCATCGTGGGCACCTTGCCGGTGCTGGTGTTGATGATCAGCACCACCCGACCCGAGGAGACCACGCTCAAGACCTGGCGCGACTTGTCGATCTCGACCACCCGCCCGGAACGGCTCCGGGGCGTGGGGACCCGGCCGGCCGTCAGTGCAGCCCAGGTGGCGTCGTCGCAGACACCCCGCCGCGGCAGACCGGCCACCTTCTGGACCGCGGTGACGGCCTGCACGGTCGTCAGTGCGTACGAACCGGTCTCCGCGCCACACCAGTAGCCGAGGGCGTTCAGCGCCTGCTGCAGCGCGATGACGTCATCCCCGGAATCACCGGGGCCCAACGGCTGTCCAGCACCGGGGGTGCGCCCGGTCCGCCTGGGCCGATCGGGGTGCGGGATCCCCGCAGCGGACGTGGACGACGTCGCCCCGGCGGTCCAGGCGATGGCGTCCACCGCGACGGCGGCCGCGGCGAAGCGCATCACGGTGCGCCGCACGATGTTCATGCCGCCCACATCGGCTGAACCCCCCAAAGGTCAAGCCCCCGAGCGAAACCGATGCTCGGGGGCTTGCCACGCGGGGAGCCTCAGGAGGCGGCCTCGGCCTCCAGCGCCCTGATCGCCTCATGCATCTCGAGGTTCCGCTTGGCCGTCTCGACGTGCAGGTTCTCGATCATCCGCCCGTTGACCGTGACGACCCCCTTGCCTTCGGCGATCGCCTCGTCCCAGGCGGCCAGGATCGCTCTGGCCTCCTCGACGGCCGCTTCGCTCGGCGCGAACGCCTCGTTGCAGGGACCGACCTGGCCAGGGTGGATGAGGGTCTTGCCGTCGAAGCCCATCTGCCTGCCCTGGCGGCATTCGGCCTCGAAGCCCTCGGCGTCCTTGACGTTGTTGTAGACCCCGTCGATGATCGACACCCCGGCCGCCCGGGCCGCGAGCAGGCACAAGGACAGCCCGGTCATCAGCGGGGCGCGGCCGGGGACGTGCTCGGCGAACAGCTCCTTGGCGAGGTCGTTCGTCCCCATCACGAGGCAGTCAAGACGGTCGGAGGCGCGGGCGATCTCCTCGCAGTGCAGCATGGCCACCGGCGTCTCGACCATCGCCCAGAGCGTGGTCCGCTCCGGAGCACCGTACTTCTCCATGGTGGCGACCAGCTGCCGGACCTCCTCGGCGCTGGAGACTTTGGGCACCAGGATGGCGTCCGGTCCGGCCTGCGCGGCGGCCGCCATGTCTTCCTCGTGCCACTGGGTGTCCATGCCGTTGACGCGCAGGATGCGTTCACGCCTGCCGTACGAGGCGTCGGCAACGGCCGCGGCCGCCTTGCCGCGCGCCTCGACCTTGGCATCGGGGGCGACCGCGTCCTCGAGGTCGAAGATGATCCCGTCGCAGGGGATGGCCTTGGCCTTCTCCAGCGCACGCTCGTTGGAGCTGGGCATGTAGAGGATCGACCGGCGGGGCCGGTAGTGGTGCTCGGACATCACTTCTCCTGCGCGTCGGCGTACATCGCGGCCAGCTCGGGGTCGTTGGCCGCGAGCTGTTCGGCCAGCCGGACCATGACCATGCACTGCTTGAGGGAGGCGTCGTCCTCCATCTTCCCGTCCAGCATCACCGCACCCGTACCGTCGCCCATCGCCTCCACCACCCTGCGGGCGTGCGCGACGTCGGCGGCCGAGGGGCTGAACACCTTCTTGGCGATCTCGACCTGCTTGGGGTGCAAGGTCCAGGTGCCGACGCAGCCCAGCAGGAAGGCGTTGCGGAACTGGTCCTCGCAGGCGACGACGTCGGCGATGTCCCCGAAGGGGCCGTAGTACGGGTAGATCCCGTGCATCGCGCAGGCGTCGACCATCCGCGCGATGGTGTAGTGCCACAGGTCCTGTTGGAAGACCGTGCGCTGAGCGCTCTCGCCGAAGAAGTCGTAACTGCCGTCGTCCTTCTTCACCGCGTCCGAGCGCACCTTGTACCCGGGGTGGCCACCGCCGACTCGGGTGGTCTTCATCCGGCGGTCGGCGGCCAGGTCGGCCGGGCCGAGGGACAAACCCTGCATCCGCGGGGAGGCGCCGCAGATCTCCTCGATGTTGACCATCCCCCGGGCGGTCTCCAGAATCGCGTGCAGCAGGATCGGCCGCTCCAGGCCGGCCTTGGCCTCCAGCTGCGCCAACAGCCGATCCATGTACTGGATGTCCTCGGCACCCTGCACCTTGGGGACCATGATGACGTCCAGCTTGTGACCGATGGCCGGCACAAGAGCGGTCAGGTCATCGAGGCACCAGGGCGAATCCAACGCGTTGATCCGGGTCCACAACTGCGTGTTCGCGCCGAAGTCGGTCTCTTGCCCGATCTTCACCAGCCCCTCGCGGGCGGCGATCTTGTTGTCCGCCTTGACGGCGTCCTCCAGGTTGCCCAGCAGTACGTCGACCGTGCCCACCATCGCGGGTACCTTCGCCGCCATCTTCGCGTTCGAGGGGTCGAAGAAGTGGATGGCCCGGGAGGGGCGGGCCGGGATCTCGCGAACCGGCATCGGTGCACCCACAGCGAGCGGGGTGAAGAAGTCCTTGGCGCTGCGCATCCGCATTCCTCCTACACGACATCGAACGACGGGGGTCCATCCCGGCGGACATTACCAGCGTGACCAGCACCGTTGTCCGGCAACGACCAGTGAGTTCGGTCCCGGGGAAACGTCCTTGGTGAGGATGCCGCTCACCTGCCGGTTCAGCCGGGGAGGGTAGCCTGCCGGTATGACCTCGGGGCGGGTGTTCGTGGCTCGGCTGGCCAGCCTGAGCGTCTTCGACCCACTCGGGGACCAGGTGGGGCGGGTTCGCGATGTCGTGGTCAGCCATGCCGCCAGCCGGCGCCGCCTGCGGGCCATCGGGCTCACCGTCGAAGTGCCGGGCCGCCGTCGGGTGTTCCTGCCCATGACTCGGGTGACCTCGATCGACGGCGGTCAGGTGATCACGACCGGGCTGGTCAACATGCGGCGCTTCGAACAGCGGGCCAACGAGACCCTGGTGCTCGCCGAGATGCTCGACCGGACGGTGACGGTGCGCGCCGCCGAAGGCGAGGTCGACGCGACGGTCGAGGACGTCGCGATCGAGCAGGACCGGACCCGGGACTGGTCGATCACCAAGGTCTTCGTTCGGATCCCACCGGCCGGGCAACGAAAGGCGTTCGGCAGTCTTCCGGCGTTCACCGGTCTGTCCCGGCGCCGCGGCGAGACCCAGCTGGTGTCCGTCGACGACGTCTCCGGGTTGCTGGTCGCCGACGACGCCCAGGGTGCCGAGCGGCTGCTGCAGTCCTACCAGGACCTCAAACCCGCCGATCTCGCCGAGCTCGTCCACGACCTGCCACCGGCACGTCGGCTCCAGGTGGCCGCGGCGCTCCCGGATGAGCTGCTGGCGGATGTCCTGGAGGAACTGCCCGAGGACGACCAGGTGGAGATCCTGGCGGCCCTCGAAGGCAACCGAGCGGCCGACGTCCTGGAGGCCATGCAGCCCGATGACGCCGCCGACCTGCTCTCGGAGCTTCCTCCGGAGGCCCAGGAGCGCTATCTGCTGCTCATGGAGCCGGACGAGGCCGCTGACCTTCGCCGACTGCTGACCTACGACGACGACACCGCGGGCGGGATGATGACCACCGAGCCGGTGATCCTGCCGCCGGAGGCCACCATCGCCGAGGCCCTTGCGGTGGTCCGCCGGGCCGAGATCTCCCCCGCCATGGCCGCGACGGTGTTCTGTTGCCGATCCCCGTTGGAGACCCCGACCGGCCGATTCCTCGGGGTCGTCCACATCCAGCGACTGCTGCGCGAGCCGCCGCACGAGGCCATCGGCACCGTATTGGACAAAGAGGTGGAACCACTGGGGCCGGAGGCCTCGATCGGCCGGGTCACCCGCGAGTTGGCGACCTACAACAGCGTGTCGGTGCCCATCGTGGACCAGGACAACCGCCTCTTGGGCGCGGTGACCGTGGACGACGTACTCGATCATCTCCTCCCCGAGGATTGGCGTGAGGAACGCCACGAGGTGACCGATGGCTGAGCCACGCCACGACGGCCGCCCAGAGGGCTGGTCGGCGCGCTCGGACCGGGGGCCCCGGCTGGACCAGCCGGTGACCGACCGCGGGAGGCTACGCCGACCGTCGGTGGACCCTGAGACCTTCGGCCGGTTCAGCGAGCGGATCGCCCGGTTCATGGGGACCGCCAAGTTCCTGATGTACATGACCGGCTTCGTAGCCCTGTGGGTCATCTGGAATCTGGCGTCGGACGGGCTCGCCTTCGATGAGTACCCGTTCATCTTCCTCACCCTGATGCTCAGCCTCCAGGCCTCGTACGCCGCCCCACTGATCCTGCTGGCCCAGAACCGCCAGGCCGACCGTGACCGGGTGTCCTTCGAGCAGGACCGATCCAGGGACGAGCGGAACCTGGCCGACACCGAGTACCTGACCCGTGAAGTGGCCGCTCTGCGGATCGCGATGCGGGAGGCGGTGACTCGCGACTACCTGCGCTCGGAACTACGCGATCTGCTCACCGAGTTGGAACAACGGGGGGCCGTCGGCCCGCCGGTACCGCCGAAGAAGGGCAAGTCCAAGCAGGCCAAGCAGCGCAGCGGCGGATCCGGTGCGAGCCGTCCGGACAAGCCCGCGCCCCCCGTAGAACCTGAGCAGAAGGCTCCCCGGACGTCTGACTAGAGTGGGCGCATGGCTGCCCCCAACCACGATGCCCTGCTGACCGCGCTGTCGACGGTGCAGGATCCCGAGATCCATAAACCGATCACCGAACTCGGCATGGTGGCGGAGCTGTCCGCCGACGAGGCCGGCCGGGTCAGCGTGACCGTGCTGCTCACGGTGTCCGGCTGCCCGCTGCGCGACAAGATCACCCATGACGTCAACGCTGCCCTCAGCGCTGTGGAGGGGGTCACCTCGGTCGACCTCACGCTCGGCGTCATGAACGACGAGCAGCGGGCGGCTCTCAAGGGCAAGCTGCGCGGCGGCACCCCGGATCGCGAGATCGTGTTCGCCCGTCCCGAGTCGCTGACCCGGGTGTACGCCGTCGCCTCCGGTAAGGGCGGGGTCGGCAAGTCCTCGATCACCGCGAACCTGGCGGCCGCCCTGGCTGCCCAGGGCCTCAAGGTCGGCGTGGTCGATGCCGACATCTACGGCTTCTCGATCCCGCGCATGCTGGGTGTCGAGCGTCCGCCGACGCAGGTG
Source organism: Austwickia sp. (assembly GCA_016711265.1). Taxonomy (GTDB): domain Bacteria; phylum Actinomycetota; class Actinomycetes; order Actinomycetales; family Dermatophilaceae; genus JADJTI01. The sequence continues at coordinate 12,424 of JADJTI010000004.1, forward strand.
GACGACATGCTCATGCCTCCCGAGGTGCGCGGGGTCAAGGTCATCTCGGTCGGCATGTTCGTCCCGAACAACCAGCCGGTCGTCTGGCGCGGCCCGATGCTGCACCGCGCACTGCAGCAGTTCCTGGCCGATGTGTACTGGGGCGATCTGGACGTCCTGCTGCTCGACCTACCCCCGGGCACCGGGGACGTCGCCATCTCGGTGGCTCAGCTGATCCCGACCGCTGAGATCCTGGTGGTCACGACGCCGCAGCAGGCGGCCGCCGAGGTGGCCGAGCGGGCGGGCGCCATCTCGGTCCAGACCCACCAGCGGGTCGTCGGGGTCGTGGAGAACATGTCGTGGATGACCATGCCGGACGGCTCGCGACACGAACTGTTCGGGGCCGGCGGTGGCCAGCAGGTCGCCGACTCCCTCACCCGTTTGCTGGGCACCACCATCCCGCTGCTCGGCCAGATCCCCATCGATCCCACGTTGCGTGAGGGCGCCGATCAGGGCAGCCCCGTCGTGTTGTCGAACCCGGACGGCCCCGCGGGCGCCGCGCTGTCGGCGATCGCTGCCGGCCTGGCCGGGCGCCAACGCGGCCTGGCCGGACGTTCGCTGGGGCTCAAGCCGCAACGGAACTGAGGCAGGGGTTCCTCTCCCCCAGGTTGTCTTGGGGGAGAGGAACCCCTGCGATGACGGTCCTCAGGTGGCGTCCGGGTCGTACGGCGTGGGACGGCTCGGATCGAAGCCCACCGGTGCGACGTACCCGCTCTCGTCGCCGTCGACCGCGGCGGTGACCCGCGATCCGTCGGTGTCGTCCGTGGCCAGCGCGTCCCGGACGATGCGGCGGGGGTCGTACTGGCGGGGGTCGTAGGCGGCCCAGTCGATGTCGTCGAACTCGGGGCCCATCTGTTCGCGCAGCTGGCCCTTGGCGCCCTCGGCGACCTGCTTGAGTTGGCGGACCGCCCGGCCCAGCTTTGCGGCGTACTCGGGCAGCCGGTCGGGACCGATCAACACGAAGCCGAGCACGATGATGATCACGGCTTCCCACGCATTGACGTCGAAGAACATGCCCGACCCTCACGGTACGACGGCGCCGAGCCGCTACCGCGGTGGCATGGTGGAGCCTACCTGCCGCCGGTGACCATCCAGTTAGCAGCTGGGCATCGCGCGGGGCATGACTAGGCCGGGCATCCGGGTGGCCCGGGAACGCTGGCTGGTGGGGGCCCGGTGCGCCAAGGCGTCACGCAGCTGGGAGCGGCCGCGGTGAATCCGGGAACGCACCGTCCCCAGTTTGACGCCCAGCGTGGCGGCGATCTCCTCGTAGGAGAGGCCCTCGATATCGCACAGCACCACCGCGGCCCGGTAGTCCGGGGCCAGCGCATCCAGGGCCCGCTGGACATCGTCGTCGAAGTGGCTGTCGGCGTAGGACTGCTCGGGCGAGGGAATCCGGCTGGGGAGCCGGGCGGCCGCCTCATCGGAGAGCGCGTCGAAGCGGATCCGCTGTTTGCGGCGCATGCGGTCCAGGAAGAGATTCGTCGTGATCCTGTGCAGCCAGCCCTCGAATGTGCCCGGCCGGTAGCTGTTCAACGAGCGGAACACCCTGAGGAATACGTCGTGGGTGAGGTCCTCGGCGTCGTAGCTGTTGCCGGTCAACCGGTAGGCCAGGCGATACACCCGCGCGGAGTGCTCGTTGACGACATCCTCCCAGCTCGGCGGGTCCCACGGGGGCGCGCTGCGCTGTTCGAGGGTGGCGTAACGCGGGGTGGTCGAGGCGGCCGGCATGGCGGGTATGGCGGGCATGGTCGGCACTGGCTGGTTGAGGACGGCGTCGGAAGACACGCCATCATCCTCCTGGCCGAACCTGATGATGCTCTGGGAAGTGGATGCAGACCAGCCCAGCATCGGCCTCCCCCCCGGGTGGCCACCCGCCCATGACCGTGGGCGGTTCCCGCGCTCACCCGTCTGGCGCCCGGGGACCACTACGCTGAGCGACATGGCAATTCAGAAACCCGCCACATGGGCTTACACCGAGGAGTTCCTCGTCGATCCCCTGGTGGTCGAAGCCGCGCGCCGCCGGGGGGAGGCGCTCGGTGCCCCGCCCGTCCCGACGTCGACGGGCGCGGCCCTGCGGCTCCTGGCCGCCACCAAAGCGGCCAAGACCGTCGTGGAGGTCGGCACTGGCGCCGGGGTCTCCGGGCTCTGGCTCCTGGAAGGGATGCCCGCGGACGGCGTACTCACCACCATCGACATCGAAGCGGCCCATTCCAAGACCGCCCGAAGCGCGTTCGCGGAGGCTGGGATTCCCACCCAGCGCACCCGATGCATCGTGGGCGATGCCATGGACGTGCTCCCGCGCCTGACGGACGGCGCCTACGACATGGTGCACATCGACGCCGACAAGGAGCGCTACCCGGAGTACGCCGAGCAGGCCATCCGGTTGCTGAGCCCCGGCGGGGTGCTGGCGCTGGACAACATGCTCTGGAAGGACAAGGTGGCCGACCCGGCCGCTCGGGACCAGGTCACCGGCCTGCTGCGCAACCTCGGTAAGCAGTTGCGGGACGACGAACGCCTGTTCACCACCATGTTGCCGGTGGGTGACGGTCTGCTCGTCGCCGTGCGGCGCTAACCATCCTCGGAGGCGGCCTAGGCCGTCATCGCAGATCGGTCGGCCCCGGGAGTCTGGGGCCGACCGATCGTGGCTGTGATGTCGGTCAAACGTGGTGGTTCAGTTCGGGACGGCCTCGCACCCTTGGATCGCTCGACCCAGGTCAGCTGCCTCGTCGGGAGTCATTTCCACCACCAGACGGCCACCGCCTTCGATCGGCATACGCAGGACGATGCCACGGCCTTCCTTGGTGACCTCCAACGGTCCGTCGCCGGTCCGTGGCTTCATCGCGGCCATGAAGAACCCTTCCTTCTCGAGTCGGCCAGCTCAGCACGCTGAGGGCCAGACCATCATCCCCGGGGGCGAAACGTACACCGTCGCACAAGCCCGAGCCAGAGCGGATCACACACTGCAGAACTGTCTTCTCCAAGTATCGCCCTTGTTGTCCACATCTGGAAATCGAATGCACGAGACTAGCCTCCATGCAGGCCCGATCCGCGCTCTTCGACGTCTACGGTGACCACGTCACCCGAGCAGGTGGCTGGGCTCCGGTGGCGGGCCTGGTCAAGGCCCTGTCGGCGCTCGGTATCGCCCCGCCGGCCACTCGGACCGCGGTCAGCCGGATGGCTCGCGAGGGCTGGTTGGAGCCCGTCGAACTCGGCGGTCAGCGTGGTTACAGCGCCACGGCGGTCGCGCGGCGCCACCTCCAGGAGGCGCACCGGCGGATTTACCGCAGCCAACGGGCGCAGTGGGATGGGACGTGGGACGTGGTCACGATCAGCCACCACGGCAGCCGTGCCTCCCGCAACCGGCTGGTGGCCTCGTTGGGATACCTCGGGTACGCCGCGTTGGCCCCCGGCGTTTGGGTTGCCCCCCGGCGCAGCGCCGAGCTGGCCGAACGCCTGGGCGCCGAGCATGCGCAATGGCATGCGTTCACGGGCACCTTCGACGGAGTCGACCACGATCTGGCGGCCAGGCTCTGGGACCTGGAGAGCCTCGCCGACCAGTACCGGGCCTTCACCGGCCGGTTGGCCGCGGACCGGGAACTCCTCGAGGCGGGAGTGAGCGCTCAGGAGGCCTTCGTCATGCGCAGCCGGACCGTCCACCAGTGGCGCAAGTTTCTGTTCCTCGATCCTGGGCTGCCGGCGGCGGTGCTTCCGGCAGACTGGCCGGGTGAGGAGGCGGCGCACCGTTTCGCAGAGACTGCCGCCCACCTGCGACGCCCAGCCGAGGTGTTCCTCGAGGAATGCCTGGCTCCGCACCCGCACTCATCACCCCCACCGCGCCACCCTCACGCGGCCCCGGCCAGCCGGTCCGGGGCACCTCTGAATCACCACAGCCAAGGAGTAGTTCCCTCGTGACCAGCACGCAGAGCACGCCCGATCACGCCGAGGCCGAGCAGGCGCCTGTCCTGCTCGACGTCACCGACGGCGTCGCCGTCGTCACCCTCAACCGGCCGGACGCCATGAACTCCCTGGACGTCGCCACCAAGGAGGCACTGCTGACCGTCCTGGAGCGGGTGGCTGCGGACCCCGGCGCCCGCTGCGTGGTGCTGCGCGGAACGGGCAAGGCGTTTTGTGTCGGGCAGGACCTCAAGGAACACATCACCCTGCTCCAGAACGGAGACGAGCGGTTGTGGGAGACGGTGGTCCGGCACTACAACCCGATCGTGGAGCTGATCGCCACGATGAACAAGCCGGTGATCGCGGCGATCAACGGAGTGGCGGCCGGAGCGGGAGCCGCCTTCGCGTTCGCGGCCGACATCCGAGTGATGGCGCAGGGCGCGGGCGTGAACCTCGCCTTCAGCGGGATAGGCCTGTCCTGTGACTCCGGATCGTCCTGGTCTTTGCCGCGTCTCATCGGCATCGCCAAGGCCAAGGACCTGCTGTTCTTCCCGCGGACGGTGAAGTCGGCAGAGTGCCTGGAGCTGGGCATGGTCAATCAGGTCGTTCCCGCCGAGGAGTTGGACACCGTGGTGATGGACCTGGCCCGCACCCTCGCCGCCGGTCCCACCCTGTCCTACGGCGCGATGCGACAGGCGATCGCCTACTCCGCCGGCCACGACCTATCCTCCAGCCTGGCCAAGGAGGGCGAGTTCATGCAGACCACGGGTTCCAGCGCGGACCACTCCGGGGCCGTGGACGCCTTCATCGCCAAGGAGAGGCCGGTCTTCCAAGGCCGCTGAGGCGGCGGCCGCCGATGGTCTGGCCGCTACGGCGGCCAGTCCATCGGCGGCGAGAACACCAGCACCACGGTGGTCCACCAGTACACCGTCGCGGCCAGCACCGGCAGGCACAGCACCGGCCCGACCGGCCACCACCGCCGCAGACGCCCCCGTCGCGGATCGCCGATCAGCACCGCGGTCAGCACCCCGAACACCGGAACATCCAAGAGCAGAAACCTGATCATGCTGGTGCTCGGCGCGGTCACCGCGAACAGGTACAGGGGGTAGACCAGCCCCCAGGCGCGCAGCTCCAGAGGCATCCACGCGGCGTACCTGGTCAGCATCGAGGCGCACACCACCACCAGCCCTACGGCCCAGGCCAGGGCCACCGGCGTCCCGTACTCCCACGACAGCCACCCCCACCACGGCAGGAACGGTCCCCGGTCCGGCCGTTGCCCCCAGGTGGCCTGGACGGCCAGGAAGGCGTCCGGGCGTCCGGTGAGCCACCCCACCAGGACCGGCCAGGCGGCACCGGCGACGACGCTGGCCCCCAGGAGGGCCAACCCGGAGAACCACCACGCCCGGGCGTGCCCGGCCGGGTGGCCCTCGGTCGGTTCGCGTCGCTCGCGCCGCCACCGGATCACCAGATGGACCACGACGACGAAAGCCAGCGGGGCGGCGACCGCTCGCGCGAAACCCAACACCAGCACCAGCACCACCGCGATCCCGTAGCGCTGCCGGTGGATCATGGTGAGCGCCGCCAGCACCAGCACCAGCGCCAACGCCTCGGTGTACGCGATCTGCAGCACCGTGCTGGCCGGGTACAGCAGCCACAGGCCCACGGCGACGGCGGCCGCCTTCCGGTGCCGCCCCGCCCGGTCGCGATCGTGCCGGTCGTCCCGGTCCCGATCAGATGCCGACGCGCCGCCTCGGGCCGCGAACAACCGGTATGCCAGCCAGGCAGCCGTCGCTGAGGCGGCGAGGTTCACCGTCAACGCCGCCACCCAGAAGGGCAGACCGAACGCCATCACCACCCGCACGAGAAGCGGAAACAGCGGAAAAAACGCCCATTCGCTCTGCTCGACCGCCCCGAACTCGTCCAGCGGGAGCGGTAGCGGGTACCCGTAGCTGGCGATCCGCGCGTACCACTGGCCGTCCCACATGGTCACCAGCTGACTGAACTCGGCGTTGCCGAGCCCTCCCAGCCGACGCTGGCGCTCGCCGGCCGGACTCGACAACAGCCACCCGACGCCGAGTCGGGTCAGCACGAACCAGACCAGCAGCCACATCAGGGGTGCAGCGCCGGCCCGTCGCCCGAGCCGGCCTCGACTCATTGGGGAGCTTTGGCGGCAGCCGCCAGCATCCGGTCGATCACGACCTCGTACGCCGATTTGCTGATCGGGGCCAGGACGGGGGCCAGCAGGGCGCCCAGGAAGGGCAACCGCAAGCGCAGGCTCTCCGTCCAGATCACCTCGGTGGTGCGCGCACCCAGGGTGCCGCTGACCGGCGTCACCTGAACGTTGACCCAGCCTCGCAACACCGGCCCGTGTTTGGTGATCCGGAAACGTGCGGCCCGCTGCGGCCGGGCCCGGTTGGGCGGTTCCCAGAGCTCCACGGTCATCCGGTCACGCAGCACTCCCGGCCCGACGCCGGTGATCGCCGTAAAGGACCAGCCCACCCGCGGCTGACCCGGGTCCGAGCGGATGCGCGTCAGCGGAACCCAGCGACCGTGGCTGGAGAAGTCGCTGAGCACGGCCCAGACCCGCTCGGCCGGGGTCTGCACGATCCGGCGGACGACAAAAGGGCTCATCGAACATCCTCGCGGTCGGTCGGTCGGTGCGCCGGGTCAGCGGTGGAGGTCTCGGCGGTCATCTCCCGTCGTAAGCGATCCAGGAGGTCGTCGACCTGATCCATGCGGTACCCACGGATCGCCCGGTCCAGTCGCACGGTGGCCAGGTCATCGGGCCCCAGCGGCAGATCCGGCAGGTGCAGGGCCGCAAGCGGTCGCGCAGGCTCGGCCAACTCGACGCTGAGTCGCCCGGTCCGTCCGGCCACCACCGCAGCCACCGCGCCGATCACGAGCAGCACCAGGACGAGCAGGAAGACGATCACGCGGTCATGGTGTCACGGTCACGGCGCCCGCGAGGTCGCCAGCCCGTCGCGGGTCTGCCTTAGCGCAGCGTCCGCGTTGGTCGGCCCTCTGGGTGCGCCTCATTCGGGAGAACTCGCCGGCGCCTGGGGAACGCCCGCACTCACCCATTCGACCGCCTCCTCGACGTCGTCGGTGACCCGAAGGAGAGCGGCGTCGACGGGCGAGATCGTGTCGGCGGTCGTCATGGTGTGACCGATCCAGTCCAGCAGGCCCGCCCAGTAGCCGCGATCCAGCAGCACGATCGGGAACGAGTTGACCTTGTGCGTCTGGACCAGGGTGAGCGCCTCGAACAGTTCGTCCAGCGTGCCGAACCCACCGGGGAGCACGACGAACCCCTCGGCGTACTTCAAGAACATGGTCTTGCGGACGAAGAAGTACCGGAAGTTGATGCCGAGTTGGACGTAGGGATTCAGGCCCTGCTCGAAGGGCAGCTCGATGCCGAGTCCGACGCTCGTACCGCCCGCCTCGGTGGCGCCCTTGTTGACCGCTTCCATCGTGCCCGGTCCACCGCCGGTGATGACGGCATAGCCCCGCCGCGCGAGCGCGGCCCCCAGGGCTTCGCCCATCGTGTACCAGCGACTGTCCCGGGGCACCCGGGCGGAACCGAACACGCTGATCGCCGGGCCGACCTCGGCCAACGCCCCGAACCCCTCGACGAACTCGGCCTGGATCCGCATCACCCGCCAGGGGTCGGTGTGCAGCCAGTCGGTCTGCTGGGAGGTGTCGAGCAACCGCTCGTCATGGGTCGAGGTGGGCGCGCCCGGGCCGCGCCACACGACGGGCCCGCGCAGGTACCCCGGCCCGGAGGACAGCGCGGGGTCGTGTGGGGCGGGGCCGGCGATCATGACAGCCACCTCAGCAACGCCGCCTCGACATCGCGGTACTGCTGGACCGGGCAGTGTTCGTCGTCCGCGTGCGCCAGCGCCGGATCACCCGGTCCGAAGTTCACCGCGGGCACCCCCAGGGCATCGAACCTGGCCACATCGGTCCAACCCACCTTCGCCGTGACCGGGAGGCCCAGCGCCGCCACGAAGTCTCGCGCGGCAGGTCGGTGCAGACCCGGACGCGCCCCCGCGGCCACATCGGTGACCCGGACGTCGTACCCGCTGAAGAACTCCCGGACGAAAGCCACCGCCTCCGGTGCGCTGCGACTCGGCGCGAACCGATGGTTGACGGTGAGCACGCATTCGTCGGGGATCACGTTGCCCGCCACCCCTGCGCGGATACCGACGGCCTGCAGCGCCTCCCGGTACACCAGCCCGTCGACTTCGACCTCCCGCGCCTGGTACGACGCCAACCTCACCAGAAGTTCTCCCGTCTTGTGGACGGCGTTGTCGGCCGTCCACGGCCGCGCGGAATGGCCGGCCACCCCGGCAACCGTGACGTCGACGCGCAGGGTGCCGTTGCAGCCGCCTTCGACCTCACCCCGGGTCGGCTCCAGGAGGACCGCAAAGTCCCCCGTCAGCCAATCGGGGCGAGTGGCAGCCAGCCGGGCCAGGCCGTTGCGGGCGGCGTCGACCTCCTCGCAGTCGTACCAGACGTACGTGACATCGCGACTCGGGGACGTGAGCTGCCCAGCGAGCCGGAGCTGGACCGCCACTCCGCCGAGCATGTCCACCGTCCCCCGCCCCCACAGGACCTCCCCGCCGCCGGCTCCGACGCCGTCCAGCCGCCGGGTGGGCAGGTTGGCGGGGTCTGCGAGCGGAACCGTGTCCAGGTGCCCGGCGAGCACCACCCGCTCGGACCGACCCAGGCGGGTTCGCGCCAGGACGGCGTCACCGTCCCGCACCACCTCGAGGTGGTCCCGGCCCGCCAGCGCCGCCTGCACGGCATCCGCCAAGGGCCCCTCACGGCCACTGACGGAACCGACGTCGCAAATCGCCTGGGTCAGGGTGACGACGTCGTGGTCCAGGTTCAACGAGGTCACCGGGGGCAGGGACCGGTCGGTGGGCGAGGCGTGACTGCTCATGCACGGCAGGCTAGCTGTTCCGTCCACGCGGGCCGGGTACGCCGTGGACGCTCGGGTTGAGCCACGTCGCGCGCGCTGGAGGCGCCCGGCCCGGTAGAAGCGTCCAGCCCGCTGGAGGCGCCCGGCCCGCTGCGGGGCAATCGGCTGAGCCCGAACCCACGTGGGCCTTCCGAACCCACGAAGCTTGGTGGGTCTGGCAGCGGGACGTGGGTTCGGTGAGCGACACCGGGCGACACCGGGCGCGACACCGGCGCGACACCGGCGCGACACCGGGCCACGCCGGGGTGGGCGCACCGGCGAGTTCGAAGGCCGCCGTACTCGCCTAGGCTGGGCCCATGACGCACGGGCGCACGGCCTGGGGATGGGGCCTGACCACGACCACCGACGGCGGGCAGAGCTTGGACACCTGGTATCCCCACCCGCAGCTGGGTAAAGCTCCCGATGAGGACCCCTACGCCGCTCCCGTGGAATTGTCCGCCCTCGTCGGCCAGGATCCCCGCCGCGGGGTCCGGACCACGGTGATCCTCACGGTGGTCGACCTGGATGCCGCGCCGGCCTCGCCGCCGGACGCCTACCTGCGCCTGCACGTCCTGTCCGCCCGGTTGGCTGAGCCCAACACGATCAACCTCGACGGCCTCTTCGGCGTCCTCCCGAATGTCGTGTGGACGAACCACGGCCCCTGCTCCACGGAGGATTTCGAAACCACCCGCGCCCGGTTGCGCGCCGACGGACCGGTGACCGTGTACGGCGTCGACAAGTTCCCGCGGATGGTCGACTACGTTCTCCCGACTGGGGTGCGGATCGCCGACGCCGACCGGGTCCGGCTAGGAGCACACCTGGCCAGCGGCACCACGGTGATGCATGAGGGCTTCGTCAACTTCAACGCGGGGACACTCGGCTCCTCGATGATCGAGGGGCGCATCTCCCAGGGAGTCGTCGTTGGCGACGGCTCCGACATCGGCGGCGGCGCCTCCACGATGGGCACCTTGTCCGGTGGCGGCTCGCAGCGGGTCCGGATCGGTCGCCGCTGCCTGGTGGGGGCCGAAGCGGGCTGCGGGATCGCCCTCGGGGACGACTGCGTCATCGAGGCGGGGCTGTACGTCACCGCAGGCACCAAGGTCACCCTGGACGACGGGCGCGTGGTCAAGGCGCGCGAGCTGTCCGGACAGAGCGGCCTGTTGTTCATCCGCGACTCCGTCGACGGCCGGGTCCGGGCTCGATCCCGGTCCGGCACGGGGATCGAGCTCAACTCGGCCCTGCATGACAACACCTGACCGGCACCGCCTCGGCGGCCTGTTCCCCCAACCGCGAGCCGGCAGCCCGCAGGCCCGGGCCCGGCGTCGACGCGCCCGCGTGCGACGCCTCCGGCTGAGCGCCACAATGCTGGTCCTGCTGGTCGGGCTGTGGTTCGGCGCCCGGGCTGTCTGGGATCGCCTACATCCGATCCTGCTGCCCAGCTCGTGCGAGGTGAGCCAGGCCCGCGGCGGCCCGTTCGGTTATCCCCCCGACAAGTTCGCCAACGCCGCCACCGTCGCCGCGCTGGCCGTCAAGCGCGACCTGCCGACCCGGGCCGCCGTCATCGCGACGGCCACGGCGCTGCAGGAGTCGAAACTGCGCAACCTGGAGCACGGGGACCGCGACTCGGTCGGGTTGTTCCAGCAACGGCCCAGCCAGGGGTGGGGGACGGTCGCCCAGATCCTCGACCCGGTGTACGCCACGTCCGCGTTCTACGACCATCTGGTCCGCGTGCCCGGATGGGATCGCCGTCCCCTGACCGAGGTGGCGCAGGCGGTGCAGCGCAGCGGCTTCCCCGATGCCTACGCCAAGCACGAGGCGGAGGCGAGTGCGCTGGCCTTGGCGCTCACCGGCGACCGCCCGGCCGCAGCGACCTGCCGGTTGGAGGAGCCGGAGAGCACGTGGAGCCGTCGTCGGGTGCGCGAACACGCGGCCCGGGAGACCGGCCTGTCGGGTCGGGACACGCCTCGCGGCGTCGAGTGGACAGCGCCGGACACCCGTAGTGCGTGGATGCTGGGTTCGTGGGCGCTTGCCCACGCCCAACGCCACGGGACCCTCCGGGTCAGCGTGGGCGATCGGACGTGGACCCGCAGCATGGCCGAGGACGCTTCCCGGTGGGCGCCGGCAGCCGAGCCGCTGCCGGCCACCACGGTCCGCATCGACGTGACGCGCTGAACGCCGGGCACAACGCGACGGCGCCCCCGGTCACCGGGGACGCCGCCGTCGGACCAGGCAACAAACCTCAGCGGTCTTCGATGGGCACGTAGTGGCGCATCGGTTCGCCGACGTAGATCTGGCGCGGGCGGCCGATCTTGGTCGTCGGGTCGGTGATCATCTCCACCCACTGGGAGATCCAGCCCGGTAGCCTGCCGAGCGCGAACAACACCGTGAAGGCGTTCACCGGGAAGCCCATGGCCTCGTAGATCAGCCCCGTGTAGAAGTCCACGTTCGGGTAGAGCTTGCGCTCCCTGAAGTAGTCGTCGGACAGGGCGATCTCCTCCAGCTTGAGCGCGATGTCGAGCAGTTCGTCCTGCTGCTCGTGCTCGGCGAGGATCTCGTCGGCGTGCCGCTTGATGATCGCCGCGCGGGGGTCGTAGTTCTTGTAGACCCGGTGCCCGAAGCCCATCAGACGGTGGCCGCCCTTGCCGTCCTTGATGTTGGAGACGAACTTGTCGACGTCGCCCCCCTCGTCACGGATCTTCTGCAGCATCTCGACAACCTGCTGGTTGGCGCCGCCGTGCAGCGGACCCGATAGCGCATTGATGCCGGCCGACACCGAGACGTACATGTTGGCCTGCGCCGACCCGACCAGGCGCACCGTCGACGTCGAGCAGTTCTGCTCGTGGTCGGCGTGCAGGATGAGCAGCACCTCCATGGCCCGGACGTACTTGGGATCGACTTCGTACGGCTCGGTGGGGTACCCGAAACTCATCCGCAGGAAGTTCTCCACGTACCCCAGGGAGTTGTCCGGGTACATGAACGGGTGACCGAGGGAGTTCTTGTAACCGTACGCCGCCAGCGTGGGCAGCTTGGCCATCAGCCGGATCGCGGCGCCCTCGATGGCGGCCGGGTCGGTGATGCTCATGGTGTCCATGTGGAAGGTGGACAACGCGATGACACCCGCTGCCAGCACGGGCATCGGGTGGGACCGGCGCGGGAAGCACCGGAACAGGTCGCGCATCCGCTCGTCGATCAGGGACGAGCGCTTCATGACGTGCTGGAAGAGCTCCAGGCGTTCCTTGGACGGCAGCTCGCCGTAGAAGATCAGGTAGGCCGTCTCCAGGAACGTCGAGTGTTCGGCCAACTCCTCGATGGGGTAACCCCGGTAGCGCAGGATCCCTTCGTCACCGTCGATGAAGGTGATCGTGGACTTGCAGACGGCGGTGTTGGCGAAGCCGATGTCGAAGGTGGTGTCGCCCGTCTCCTTCAGCAGTGCGGAGATGTCATATCCGTTATTTCCCTCCGTGGCTTGCACGTAGGGAAGCGAGACCTCCCGGCCGCCGCTGTTCAGCGTCACGTCGTTCGACATGGCACCCGATTCCTTTCTGACGACCCTGCATCCTGTCGGCACGACGCTACCCCAGGCGGCCTTGCCTCTCCTGGGGAGTGCAGCCAGATCCCCTGTCGTCTCAGTTCCCGGGCTCGCCGAGCAGCCGTCCCGCCACCTGCTCGACCCGCTCGTCGGGGGCCGTGAGCGCGACCCGGATGTGCCGGGCCCCCAGCGACCCGTAGAAGGACCCGGGTGCCACGAGAATGCCCCGCGCCGCCAGCCCGTCCACGGCCTCCCAGCAGTCCTGGCCGCGGGTCAGCCACAGGTACAGACCGGCCTCGGAGTGCTCGACGGTGTATCCAGCAGCGGTGAATGCCGCCGTCAGCACGTCGCGGCGCCGCGCGTACCGGCTGCGTTGCTCGACCACGTGCGCGTCGTCGGTCAGGGCGGCCTGCATCGCCCGCTGCACCGGGGTGGGCATCATCATCCCGGCGTGTTTGCGGACCTGCAGGATCCGGCTGACCAGCTCGGTGTCACCGGCCACGAACGCCGCCCGATAGCCGGCGAGGTTGGACTGCTTGGACAGCGAATAGACCACCAGCAGGCCCTGGGGATCTCCCTGGCACACCCGACGGTCGAGGATGCTCGGGACCCCGGTGGGCTCCCCCGGTCCCCGCGCGCCGCCCTCGGAGGGGTCCCGCCAGTCCAGCTCGGCGTAACACTCATCGGAGGCCACCACCGCTCCGATCCGACGCGCCCAGCGGACCACTTTGGCCAGGTGGTCGACGCCCAGAACCTGCCCGGTGGGGTTGGCCGGGCTGTTGACCCAGACCAGCTTGGGCGCGGTCGCCGGAGTGACCGGACCCAATTCCGTGATCCCGGTGAACGGCACGGGCGTGGCGCGGGCCAACCGAACGCCCACCTCGTACGTCGGGTAGGACAGCGCCGGGTAGGCGACGCGGTCACCGGGTCCCAACCCCAGCAGCGTGGGCAGCCAGGCCACCAGTTCCTTGGACCCGATGGTTGGCAGCACCCCGTCGGGGTCGATCCCGGGCACGCCCCGGCGCCGGGCGAACCACGCGGCGATCGTCTCCCGCAGCACGGCCGTGCCCCAGGTCATCGGATACCCGGGCGCCTCCGCCGCGGCCGCCAGGGTCACCTGAACCACCGCGGGGGTGGGGTCGACCGGCGTACCGACCGACAGGTCGATCAGGCCCCCGGGGTGGACCCTGGCCTTGTCGGCGTAGGGAGCCAGAGTGTCCCAGGGGAAGTCGGGGAGGGCGACCGGGGGCGGCAGGACCACCGCGCGGTCAGTCGTGCTGCTGCGGCGGCAGGGCGGCCGGGATGGCGTGGTCCTTGGCGATCAGACCGAGCTTAGTGGCGCCGCCGGGGCTGCCCAGGTCGTCGAAGAACTCGGCGTTGGCCTTGGTGTACTCATTCCACTGCTGCGGGACGTCGTCCTCGTAGTAGATCGCCTCGACGGGGCAGACAGGCTCGCAGGCCCCGCAGTCCACGCACTCGTCGGGGTGGATGTAGAGCATGCGTTCACCCTCGTAGATGCAGTCGACCGGGCATTCCTCGATGCATGCCTTGTCCTTCAGGTCAACACACGGCTGGGTGATGACGTACGTCATGGGGGCGATCCTCCTGGCAAGGGTGCGGACACCCCTAGCCTCTCACGGGCCGATGGTCCGCGGGCGCGCGGCCGGGGTATGCGTCGGCTCAGTCGGCGGCGGCCCGACCCCAGACCGCGAATCGGGCGGGGACCACGCTCCGGTCGACCTGCAGGAGGACGCCCCGGGCACCCGGATTGGTGATCGTCACCGTGTCGGCGCCCAGATCGCGGGTCACGCTCAGACCGGCGGCGGTGGCCACCGACGAGACCGCCTCGATCGACTCATGGGCAGGCGCACTCCAGGTGTACCCCTGGCCCGGTGCGACCACGACCTGGTCGGGCAGGCCCACCGGGTCGACGGGCACCGGGGACTCGGCCAGCCTCTCCCGGATCTCCCAGGCGGCGACCTGCTCGGTGGGTACGGCGGGAGCGAGGCTCGAGACGGGCAGCAGCGCCGTGCGCTCGGATGCCACCAGGGCCACCCGAACCACCTCGGCCACCCCGGCGGTCTGGACCCGCCAGCCCGGCACAGCCGGTTGCACGGCCGGTGTCGGTGCCTGCCCGGCAGGTATGCGCACGCTGGCGTCCACCGGCGCAGCCTCAACGTTCGGCATGACCTGTCGTGCCGCTGCCAGGAACTGCGCCGTGTCGACCTGGAGGACGAGAGTGTCCCCCTGGGTCTGCATCCGCAGTGCGGGCGCGAACACCTCGGGTGGCAGCACCGCGCTGGCCCCACCGGAGCGGACCGTCAACGGCCCCGCGACGGCCGGCGTAGCGACCGTGTCCAGCGCCTCCTGGTAGCGAACCGGCGGCACCGCCGGCGCGACGACGCGCAGCACGGCCGGAACGTCGCCATCGCCCGGCCAGCTGGCGACCAACGCCTCCCGGGTGGCCGGCACGTCCAGGGTGCGGCCTTCCTGCGGCGCCGTCGCCTGCACAGTCCCCCCGGAGAACACGATGGCGGCCTGCACCGGGGCGCGATCGATCTCGCGCGCCCACGCGGCCAGCACGGCATCGGCCGTGGCGGTGTCGAGGACCACCACCCCCGGCCGGTGCGTCGCCTGGGTCAGCCGGTCCCAGACCCGCCGCGGATCGAGGGTGAACTCCGCCAACCCGGCCACGCTCGCGGGGGCGTCCACGGACAGCCCCAGCACCGCCGGTTCGACGCGCTTGAGTCCGCCCGGCCAGCTCACCCGGACCGGCGTCCGCCGGACCTGGGTCAGTTGATCGGCCACCCGGGCCGCCGCCTGCTCCTGGGTCAACCCTCCCACGGAGACGCCGGCGACCTCGGTCCCCGGGGGAATGGACCGGCCGGCGTACCAACACAACGCCAGGTACAGCAGGGCCAAGACCAGCGTGGACAGCACCAGGCGGACGAACACGGGCCACCCGGTGGTCCGCAGTCCGCCGTCGGGAGCCGTCGCGGGGGACGCTGTCCGCATCAGCACGGTCGCCTCCCCTCACGTCCTGGTGGCCCCGGCGGGGTGCACCGCGATCCAGGAAGGATCAGGGCGCCACGCCGTACCTGCCACGGTGGTAGAGCAACGCCGGCTCCTCGTCCTGGGCCAGGTGGAGCGACAGGACGTCGGCGACGATGATGCTATGGTCCCCGCCCGGGTACACCGCGGCCGTGCGACACTCCATGGCGCCCAGCGATTCGTCGAGCAGCGCCACACCCGTCAGGGGAGCGATCCGGTGCGGTACGTCGTCCAGCATGCCGCTGGTGGGGCGCCCCCGGGTGGCCAGCCAGGCCGCCGACGGCTGGGCCCTGGCCGGCAGGATGCTGACCCCCCAGACCCCGGCGGCGAGCACGGCCTCGTGAAAGCGGGCCGCGCGTTCGACGCACGCCAGCATCAGCAGCGGGTCCACCGAAACCGACATGATCGAATTGGCCGTCATCGCCACGGGCTGACCGGCGCGGATCGTCGTCAGGACGGTCACCCCGGTCGGGTACCGACCCATCACCTGCCGGAAGTTCGGTCCGTCGACCGTCAGCTCGAGCCAATCGGGGGCCGAGGGGATGCTCTGACTCATCCGCGGGGTCCGAAGCGGCCGGGCAGGGTGGGGGCAAGACGTACCACGTCGTCAACCTATCGGGTGGGCACCGGTCCCACCGACGCCCTGGCTTCATCCCCCCGACACGCCGGGGTCATCCCGGCACGGCACCCATGCGGTATCCCGGAGGCAGCGGATCGCGCAGGGGGCAGCGGCGGGGTCCCGGGGCGTGATTGACTGCCGACACACCTGGGCGAGAAAGCGATGTGACCATGCAGAACTTCCGTGAGTACCTCGACCGGCTGCTGCGTGAGGGGTACACCGTCCGCGACGACGGGGGCTCGGACCCGGACCTGATCGATCCCGGCGGTTCGCCGATCGAGACCTGGCGGGAGGACTACCCCTACCAGGAGCGGATGACCCGACAGGAGTACGACGTCCAGAAGTACCTGCTGCAGATCGAGCTCCTGAAGTTCCAGTACTGGACCCAGGACAACAATCTGCGCCATGTGGTGCTGTTCGAGGGCCGGGACGCCGCCGGTAAGGGCGGCACCATCAAACGGTTCACCGAGCACCTGAACCCGCGGTTCTGCCGGGTGGTCGCGCTCAACAAACCCACCACCACGGAGGCGGGTCAGTGGTACATGCAGCGCTACGTGCAGCATCTGCCGACCTCTGGGGAGATCGTGTTGTTCGACCGGTCCTGGTACAACCGGGCCGGGGTGGAGCGGGTCATGGGCTTCTGCACCGACGACGAGTACGAGCGCTTCATGCTGCAGGCGCCGCTGTTCGAGAAGATGCTGATCAACTCGGGGATCTCGTTGACCAAACTGTGGTTCTCGGTGACTCCCGGTGAGCAGCGGACGCGGTTCGCGATCCGTCAGATCGACCCGGTCCGCCAATGGAAGCTCTCCCCGATGGACCTGGAGTCGCTGGACAAGTGGCACCTGTACACCGCCGCCAAGGAGCGGATGTTCCAGGTGACCGACACCGACGAGGCCCCATGGATGACCATCAAGTCCAATGACAAGAAGCGCGCCCGCGTCAACGCGATGCGGTACTTCCTGAGCAAGTTCGACTACGACGGCAAGGACCCGGACGTGGTGTTTCCCGCCGACTCCAGGATCGTGATGCGCGGCCTGGATGAGATCGCCCGCTGAGCTGGACTGCCAACTGCGGCGCCTCCCGCCATCGGGGGGCGCCGCTCAGTTCTTGGCCTCGTTGCGGGAGCGGGCCGCCGTACGACTGCGCACCACCTGATCGAGTTCGACCTTGCGGATCCGCACCGCCTCGGGGGTGACCTCGACGCACTCGTCCTCGCGGCAGAACTCCAGGCTCTGCTCCAGCGACAACCGGCGCGGGGGGATCAGCCGTTCCAGGACGTCGGCGGTCGAGGACCGCACGTTGGTCAGCTTCTTCTCCTTGGTGATGTTGACGTCCATGTCTTCTGCGCGGGAGTTCTCCCCCACGATCATGCCCTCGTAGACCTGGGTCGTCGGCTCGACGAAGAGCGTGCCCCGCTCCTGCAGGTTGAACATCGCGTACGTCGTCGCCGCCCCCGAGCGGTCGGCCACCAGTGAGCCGGTGACCCGGGTGCTGATCGGCCCGCCCCACGGTTCGTACCCGGCAAAAACGTGGTGGGCGATCCCGGTCCCCCGGGTCTCGGTGAGGAACTCCGTGCGGAACCCGATGAGCCCCCGCGAGGGCACCACGAACTCCATCCGGACCCAGCCGGTGCCGTGGTTGCTCATCTGGGCCATCCGCCCTTTACGGGCGGCCATCAGCTGGGTGACCGTCCCGAGGAACTCCTCCGGGGTGTCGATGGTCAGGTTCTCGACAGGTTCATGCAGTTTGCCGTCGACCATCCGGGTCACCACCTGCGGCTTGCCGACGGTCAGCTCGTACCCCTCGCGGCGCATCTGCTCGACCAGGATGGCTAGTGCGAGCTCACCCCGGCCCTGCACCTCCCAGGTGTCCGGCCGCTCCGTGGGCAGCACCTTCAGCGAGACGTTGCCGATAAGCTCGCGCTCCAAGCGGTCCTTGACCAGCCGCGCGGTGACCTTCGCCCCCCGGACCCGGCCGGCCATGGGCGAGTTGTTGGTGCCGATCGTCATCGAGATCGCCGGCTCGTCAACGGTGATCAACGGCAGCGGACGAGGATCCTCCGGGTCGGCCAGCGTCTCCCCGATCATGATCTCGTCGATGCCCGCGATGGCGATGATGTCGCCGGGGCCGGCGCTGCGGTCGACCTCCAACGGCTTGCGCTCCAGCCCCTGCGTCATCAACAGCTCGGTGACCTTGACCTTGTCCACCGACCCATCCCGCTTGCACCAAGCCACCTGTTGGCCGCGCCGGATGGTGCCGTTGTACACCCGCAGCAGGGCGAGCCGGCCCAGGTAGCTGGAGGAATCCAGGTTGGTGACGTGCGCCTGCAGGGGTGCGCCTTCGTCGTACGTCGGTGCCGGCACCGTGGTCATGATGGTGCTGAACAGCGGCTCCAGATCGGCGCTGTCGGGTTGGCCGCCGTCGGCCGGCCGGGTCAGGCTGGCACGCCCGGACTTGGCGCTGGCGTAGACGATCGGGAACTCCAGCTGGTCGTGGTGGTGCTGGGAGTCCTCGATGAGGTCCATGAAGAGTTCGTAGACCTCGTCTTCGACCTCGGCGATCCGGCTGTCCGGACGATCCACCTTGTTGATGCAGAGGACGACGGGCAGCTGCGCGGCGAGTGCTTTGCGGAGCACGAACCGGGTCTGCGGCAGCGGGCCCTCGGACGCGTCGACGAGCAGGACCACCCCGTCGACCATCGACAGGCCACGCTCCACCTCGCCGCCGAAGTCGGCGTGGCCGGGGGTATCGATGATGTTGATGGTGATGCCCTCGGGGTAGCCGGCTTCGCGTGCCGAGGGGCCGTTGTAGTGGATCGCGGTGTTCTTGGCCAGGATCGTGATGCCTTTCTCACGCTCCAGGTCACCGGAGTCCATCGCGCGTTCGGCGACGTGATCGTGCGCGCCGAAGGCACCTCCCTGCCACAACATCTTGTCCACCAGGGTGGTCTTGCCGTGGTCGACGTGGGCGATGATCGCGACGTTGCGGATGTCACCGCGGGTCTGTTTAGGCACGTCCCTCAGTGTCTCAGGTGAGGACGAGGCTCGTGACCATCAGGGGCCGCGCCGAGCGGACGGCGACGGGGCATCGGCGTCCGCGACGCCAACCGGCGCCCGATTCAGGGTGCGTCGCGGAGAACGGCGGACAGCGCGTCGACGATCGGGTAGTCCCCGGGTAACCAGACCACGTCGCGCAACTCGTGCCGCCGCAGCCACCGCAGCTCATCGTGGGCCTCCAGCGCTGCCGGCTCCCCCGAGGTGACCCGGGCGAACCACACCCCCATGACGTGCCGACGGGACAACCGCCACCTCCCGTCCGGCAGAGGCCCGGCCAGCTGGGCCCCCAGCGCCACGGTGACGCCGAGTTCCTCAGCCAGCTCGCGGTGCAGGGCGCCGTGCATGGTCTCCCCCGGTTCCAGCTTTCCGCCGGGCAGTTCCCACCCCTGGCCGGGTGGGCGGTCCCGGCGTCGGCCCGCCAGGATCCGCGTCGGTTGTGACAGGTCGTCGACGAGCGCAGCCGCGACGACGTCCACGTGGTGCCTGCGCCGGGTCTGCTCCATGGGCCACCATTGTGCCCGGGAGCCGGATCCTCGCGAGCAGGTTGCCAGCGCGCGGCCCGAGATCGGCGAGCGGCGACCCCTGGACGGTGGGGGCGGCTGCCATTTCGCGTAGTGATACGGCTCTGGTCGCGGGCCGGGACCGAACGTACCGTGCGCCCATGCGAATCAAGGACGTCATGCGCGGCAAGTCCAGCCAGGCCATCGTCACGGTCAAGCCTGGCGACACCGTCGCACACCTGCTGAATGTACTGGCTCAGTACAACATCGGGGCCGTCGTGGTGACTGAGGACGGCAAGAAGATCGACGGCATCATCAGTGAGCGGGACGTGGTCCGCCACATGGGCGCCAACCGTGAGCTGATCGATGCGGCCATCTCGACGATCATGACCAGCGACGTGCACACCTGCACCGCGGAGACCGAGGTCGTCGTCCTGGCCGAGGAGATGACCCAGCAGCGTTTCCGTCACGTCCCGGTGGTGGAGGGTGATGTCCTGGTCGGCCTGGTCAGCATCGGTGACATCGTCAAGCATCGGATCTCGATGCTGCAGAGCGAACGCGACCACCTGGAGAGCTACATCAAGCAGTGATCGGCCCGCGGCACGCAGAACGGCTCGGACCGGTCGGGTCCGAGCCGTTCGAGTCGCGTGGTGTGCGCGCTGAGCACCGCCACCGTGAGGGTCCCGGGGGTCGCCTCAGCGGCCGGTGAGCTGTGGTCGCGTGGCGGACGGCGGCCCCTCCTCCGCCGTCCGCCACGCTCCGCACCTCTCATCGACGTCGGCTCGGGATTACCAAGGTTTTTCTTGCGGTTCCTCACCGGTGAGCCGGCGGCAGGTGCCTGCGGCTTCGACGCCACCCGGTGATCGCGTACGCCGCAGCGCCGATCGCGGTGATGACCAGCCCGCCGTACACCGACGTCCGGGGCAGGCCCGCGGCCAGCACCAGACAGCCCACGAGGCCGCTCACCCAGACCACCCGCGGCGGACGCCGCTGCGCGAGGGTCAGCCTCGACGCGCTGGCGTGGGCCACCGCGTAATAGAGCAGCACCGCGAACGACGAAAAGCCGATCGAGTCCCGCAAGTCCACCGTCGCCGCGACCGCGGCCACCACCAGACCCACCGCCAGCTCCGCCCGGACCGGCACCCCTGACTGGGGGTTGACGGCAGCCAGTACCCGGGGCAGATGACCATCGCGGGCCATGGCCAGCGCGGTGCGGGACACCCCCAGGATCAGGGACAGCAGCGATCCCACGGCTGCCAGCACGGCAGCGACCGCCACCGCGGTCACCAGCCACGCCTGACCGCTACGGACCGCGGTCTGGCTCAGGTACGCCGGCGTGGCCGCCAGTCCCGCGATGCCCAAGGTGCCGGACACCGCGACCGCCACGACGACGTACAGGATCAGTGCGAGCGCCAGGGCCTGACCGATCGCTCGCGGGATGGTGCGGGCCGGGTCGATCACCTCCTCCCCCAGGGTCGCGATCCGGGCGTACCCGGCGAAGGCGAAGAACAACAGCCCGGCGCCCTGCACCACACCCCCCAGGCCGGCGACGATGTCGCCCCTGGGTTCCCAGCCGTAGGCCATCGCGGGCCACGAGCGCACCAGCTCCGGCAACGTCAGGGCCACGACGGCGAGGAGGACGGCGATCACGATCCCGAGGATCAGCCGTGCGACGACGACCGATTTCTGCACGCCCAGGACGTTGAGGCCGGTGAGGGCGAGCACGGCGAGCACGGCGACCCGGTGCGCGTCGTCCGGCCACGCGTACGCCCCCACGGTGAGCGCCATCGCGGCACACGAGGCCGACTTGCCGGCGACGAAGGACCACCCGGCCAGAAACCCCCACCACGGACCGAGCCGGTCCCGGCCGTACACGTAGGCACCTCCGGCCTGCGGGTGGCAGGCGGCCAGCCGGGCCGTGGAGCTGGCGTTCAGGTAGGCGACCAGGCCGGCCAGCGCCAGCGCGAGCGGTAGGCCCGAGCCGGCCGCGGCAGCCGCTGGGGACAGCGCCACGAACACCCCAGCGCCGATCATCGAACCCAGGCCGACGACCACGGCGTCCCGCAGCCGCAGGACACGGCGCAACTGCCCGTTCACGCCGCCAGTATGGCGAGTCGGCCCGGGAGGCCGGGCGGCGGCGGAGAAAACCGATGGCCGGACGGTGAGAGAATGTCCCCATGCGTCCGCTTCTTCAGTCCGCCAAGCTGTCCGATGTCTGCTACGACATCAGGGGCCCGGTCCTGGCCGAGGCCAAGCGGCTGGAGGACGAAGGCCACCGGATCCTCAAGCTGAACATCGGCAATCCGGCGCCGTTCGGGTTCGAGGCGCCCGAGGAGATCCTGGTCGACTACACCCGGATGCTTTCCAGCGCGCACGGATACTCCGATTCCAAGGGGATCGTGCCCGCCCGCCGCGCCGTCGCGCAGTATTACCAGACCAAGGGCGTACCGATCATCGACGTCGAGGACATCTTCCTCGGCAACGGTGTCAGCGAACTGATCGTGATGGCCCTGCAGGCACTGCTCAACAACGGGGACGAGGTGCTGGTCCCGGCCCCGGACTACCCGCTGTGGACCGCCGCGGTGTCGTTGTGCGGGGGCACCCCCGTGCACTACCTGTGCGATGAGCAGGCCGACTGGAACCCCGACGTCGACGATATCCGCGCCAAGATCACCGACCGCACCAAGGCGATCGTGGTCATCAACCCGAACAACCCGACGGGCGCGGTCTACTCCTTGGAGGTGTTGGACCAGATCGTGGAGCTGGCGCGTCAGCACCAGCTCCTGGTGTTTTCCGACGAGATCTACGACAAGATCCTCTACGACGACGCCAAGCACATCTCCACCGCCAGCCTGGCCCCCGACCTCCTCTGCCTGACGTTCAACGGGCTCTCCAAGGCGTACCGGGTGGCGGGCTTTCGGGCCGGCTGGCTGGCGCTGTCCGGGCCGAAGGACCACGCCCGCAGTTACCTGGAGGGCTTGGAGCTCATGGCCAACATGCGGCTGTGCGCCAACCACCCGGCTCAGCACACCATCGCCACCGCCCTCGGCGGCCACCAGAGCATCAATGACCTCATCTTGCCCGGCGGCCGGTTGTTGGCTCAGCGGGACGCGGCGTACGAGCTGATCAACCAGATTCCGGGGGTGAGCGCCGTCAAGCCCCAGGGCGCCCTGTATCTGTTCCCCCGCCTGGACCCGACGATGTACCCCATCGAGGACGACGAACAGTTCGCCCTGGAGCTGGTGCGCCAGGAGAAGTTGCTCATCGTGCCGGGCAGCGGCTTCAACTGGCCGCGCCCCGACCATTTCCGGATGGTGACGCTGCCGCGGGTGGAGGACCTCGAAGACGCCGTCGACCGGATCGACCGCTTCCTGACCAGGATCCGACGCAAACGCTGACCAGAACGGTCGCTCAGCCCACCGTGAGCCGGTCGCCGGCGCTGTCCGAGGCCGGTACGTCGACCACGTCGGCCCGGGGGTAGGACCGACCGATCAGGTAGCCCAGCGTCCAGAGCAGCGACACGGCCACGACCGAGTAGAGCACGGCCAGCCCCTGGTCCACCCCGTTGGTCTGGGTCACGCCGAGCCCTTGGGCGCGGATCACCAGGCCGAGGGCGAGCTCGATCAGGAACAGCCCGGCGAGCACCCCGGACAGTCGGCGCAGCCGCGGATCGCGCCAGCCACGCGCCACCGTGACCACGATGAGTACGGCGGCCAGCGCCGCCATGGCGATGCGGGCACCCTGCAGGCCGGCGTACCGATCGACCTCCAGGAGCTGCCAGACCGGCCAACCCACGCAGCGGGTGTAGGACATGAAGTCCCCGGTCTGGGTTTTGCCGGCCACGATCAGGCCGGCCAGATGCATGACCACCACCGTGGACAGCGCCGCCCAGGCGACCCGCCGTACCGGCGGATTCCCCTGCGCGCTGCCTCGACCGCTGACCGCCTGCGCGGCGATCGTGATCAGGGTCATCGCGAGCAGGGCGCCGAACAGGTCCAGCAGGCCCAGCAGCAGCGGCAGGTGGAAGAGGATGATCATCATTCCGAACACGGCCGATCCGAGCGCCCCGGCCAGCGCCACCCACGGCAGCAGACCCAGCCGGCGGTCGCGGTGGCCGCGCAGCCGGTAGGCCGACGCCGCCAGCAGGCATAATGCGCCGAACGCGATCACCCGGTGGACGAACTCCAGGATCGGATTCTCGCCCAGGGAGGCTTGCAGGTTCGGTCCGACCTGGTCGGCGTAGCAGACCGGCCAGGCCGGACACGTCGAGCTGGAATCCGTCGCGCAGACCATTGAACCCAGCGCGACCGTGCAGTAGGTGAACGCAGCGGCGAGATGCACCACCAGGACGGTGCTGCGGGCTGTGCTACGGGCGGGCTGGGGGGTTGGCATCAGCGCTCTCCTGCGGGTACTGGTCCGCGACCGACGCCATCCCGACGTCGGGCACGGCATCGAGAGTACGGGCGGGTTACGCCGCGGGTGCCGTTGGTGACCCGTGATCTGCGCTGCGCTGGTCGTGATGCGTCGTGCGATAGTCGCCGCATGGGACGGCTCACGGCGCGACGCAGGGTACGACGGGCGGTCACCGACGGCGCAGCTGGTGCCATCTGGACGGACGCCGTGGACGTGGTGGCCGTGGAGGAGCCGTTGGAGGTGCGGATCGGCGGGGTGAGCCTGACCGTGACCATGCGTTCTCCAGGTCACGACTTCGAGTTGGTGCACGGCTTGTTGTACGCCGAGGGCGTGATCGCAGCGGCGGCGGACGTCGCACGCATGCGGTACTGCCCCGGAGCCGTGCCCGATCTGGCCGCCGGCGGCAAGCCCAGCACGTCCGCCAACAGCTACAACGTCCTCGACCTGGACCTGTCCGAGGGAGTCCGGCTCTCCCGCCGCGCGCGGGCTGTGCTGACCACCAGTGCCTGCGGGGTGTGTGGCACCCCCGCCATCGCCGACCTGGTGGCGGCGGAACTGCCCGATCTTCACGACGATCCGGTCACCGTGTCGGCTGCGTCGGTGGCGGCACTACCCGAGCGGCTGCGCGCGTCGCAGAAGGTGTTCGGGCTGACCGGCGGGGTGCACGCAGCCGCCTGGTGTACCCCACGGGGTCACCCCGAGCTGGTCCGCGAGGACGTCGGACGACACAACGCGGTGGACAAGGTGATCGGGTGGGCGCTGCTGCAGGGGCACCTGCCCGGCCGTGGGCGGGTGCTCGCGGTGTCCGGGCGGGCGTCGTACGAGCTGGTGCAGAAGGCGGTCCGCGCAGGGATCCCCGTCCTGGTGGCGGTGTCGGCGCCGTCATCACTGGCGGTCGACCTGGCCGACGCGGCGGGCCTGACCCTGGTGGCGTTCACCCGGCAGGGCCGCTTCACCGCCTACACCCACGTCCATCGCATCGTGGACTGAGGGCTGCTGGCATCCGGTCAGTCCGCCACCTCGCGGAGTCCGGAGTCGACTCGCCGGGTCCACCCGCGGCGGTCCAGATGCTCCAGCAGCGGGATCATCACCCGGCGGGTGGTTCCCAGTGCCTGCCGTGCCTGGCTGGCGGTGAACGGCTGCGGCAGCACGCTGAGCGTGCCCATCGCCAGGGCGGGTGCGGTGGGCAGGAGCACGACGTCGTCGGCCAGCACGATGATGCGTCCGGCGCTGGCGGCGGCCGCGAGGTGCCGTGCCGTCAGGCCGGCGGCCTGCAGCTCGCCGCGCTCCGGCGCCGCGAACGGGTGGCGGGCCAGGGTTTCTTCGAACGCGCTCAGGGCGGCCTCGGCGGGTCCCAGGTCGGGTGCAGCCGCAGGCTCGCTCACCCGACCATCGGAGCTCATCAGCCCCGCCTCGGTCACCAATGCCTCCAGGAGAGCCGGGTCCGGTAGGTCGACCGTTGCCACTGCGGCCGCGGTCGGCATCCCCGGCTGGAGGGGGTGCGCCCGCCGGTGGGCGGTCACGGCCGCCGACAGCCCAGCGGTCCATGCGCGCCAGGTGCTCTCCTCGACATACCACGACCCGATGCGGAGCACTCCCTCCGGCGGCGGCTTCTGCGTCGGGATGCCCAGGCGTTGCGCTGCTTCCACCGCGAGCGAGCCGCGCCTGCGCACGGCGCTGGCCAGGTCGGGACGCTCGGGGGTATCGGCCAGCTGTGCGGCCCGGAGGGCGGCGGCGCCGCGACGGCGCAAGGGCGGCGGATCGGCGTCCAGGATCACCACCCCGGCGATGACACCGCGCCCGCCGGGGTCGCGCAGGATGGCCCGATCGCCCGGCTGCAGCGGCAGGGCCCGCTCCAGGGTCAGGCGCAGCGCCCCGGGTGCCAGCGGACGGGCCCGGACGCGCACGGCCGCCGTACCGACATGCAGCGTCAGCCGCAGCGGCAGACGTTCCTCGAACGCATGCGAGCGGACGTCCACCACGTCGGCGAGGTGCCAGGCCTGCGGCGTGAGCAGAGTGTCGCCACGGCGCAGGCGACCCGGGGCCACCCGGCGAAGGTTGAGGGCGATCCGCGCCGGGGCGCTCACCCGGTCGCGGGCGACCCCGAGTGCCTCCACGGCGCGGACGGTGACCGATTCCAGCGCTCCCACCCCGCAGACGTCGAGGGAGTCCCCCGTTCCCACGGCGCCGGAGGAAAGGGTCCCGGTGATGACCGTTCCGCTGCCCTGGATGGTGAAGGAACGGTCGATCCACAGCCGCACGCGTTGGACGGGGTCGGGGGCCGTCATCCGCAGGGTCATCGCGTCCAAGGCAGTCACCAGGTCGGCCAATCCGTAGCCGGTGACTGCGCAGACGGCGACGGCCGGTACCGGTTCAAGACCGGCCCGCTGCAGTTCAGCGCGGGCCGCCAGCAGGGCCGGCCCAGGATCGGCGCGGTCGGCTCGCGTGATGGCCAGGACGCCATGGCGTACGCCGAGAGCCTGCACCGCGCGCAGGTGCTCGGCGGACTGTTCACGCCATCCTTCATCCGCCGCCACGACGAAGAGGACGCCGGGCACAGGCCCTATTCCTGACAACATGTTCCCGATGAACCGTCGGTGACCCGGCACGTCGACGATCGCCAGCTCGGCCCCCGACGGCAACGTGGTCCAGACGAAACCAAGGTCGATGGTCATCCCACGACGTCTCTCCACCGCCCAGCGGTCGGGCTCCATTCCCGTCAGTGCCCGCACGAGGGTCGACTTGCCGTGATCGACATGGCCCGCGGTGGCGACGACGTACATCGGGTTAACCGTTCGCGGCGATGACGGCCAAGGCCACCCGGGCATCGTCGTCCGGTTCGATGCACCGCAGGTCGATCAGGCAGCGATCCCTGGCGACGCGGGCGACCACAGCCGGACGGCCCAGACGCAGCGGCGCGGCCAGCTCAGCGGGTACGGCGATCGCCCAGCCGGGCAGACTCACCCCGGGGGCGCCGCCGCCGCCAACGGCACCCTCGGCGGGCACCACCTGGACAGGCAGCCCCGGCCGCGCCATCGCCACGGTTTCGGCCACCGCCTGGCACCGCCGATGCAGCACGGCGGGGTCCGCGTGCAGAAACCGTCGCACCGGGGGCAGCGGCCCGCGCAGGGTGGCCGCCAAGGCCGCCAAGGTGAGCTTGTCCGCGCGTACCGCACGAGCCAACGGATGCCGCCGGCACCGCGTAACGACCTCATCGGCACCAATGATGAGACCGGCCTGCGGCCCGCCCAAGAGCTTGTCCCCGCTGCACGTCACCACGGTCGCGCCGGAGGCCAACGCCGAGGTCACATCGGGTTCCTCCGGCAGTGCGGGATCCGGGACCAGCAGGCCGCTGCCGATGTCGACGATCACGGGCACCCCGAGCCCCGACAGCTGGGCGATCCCGACTGCCGATGTGAACCCGCTGACCTGGAAATTGCTGGGGTGCACCTTCAGGATCGCCGCCGTACCGACGTCACAGCGGTCCGCGTAATCCCCCAGGTGCGTGCGATTGGTCGTACCGACCTCGACGATCTCGACGCCCGCGGTCGCGACCAAGTCCAGCAGCCGGAACCCGTCACCGATCTCCACGACTTCACCGCGGCTGACCAGCAGCCGACGGCCGGCGGCGAGGGCAGCGGTGGCGAGCAACAACGCGGCAGCGCCGTTGTTGACGACCAGCGCCGAGGCCGCGGTCGGCACGGCCTGCACGAGGGCCTCCCGCGCCGGCCCTCCCCGCGGGCCGCGCGCACCGTCGGCCAGGTCGTACTCCAGGTCGCAATAGCCTGCGGCGGCAGCCAGCGCGGCTCGAGCGGCCGAGGACAGCGGCGCCCGCCCGAGATTGGTGTGGACGACGATGCCCGTCGCGTTGAGCACCGGCTGCAGCCCGGCCGGGTAGCGGTCTTGGCCGGATTGAGTCCCGGTCATGGGCCCGAGATCGAGCTGGGCGAGCACGTGCTCTCGGACCTCAGCCGGAGCCAGCTCCCCGGCGCGGGCACGCTCTTGCGCTCCATGGATGGCACATTTGACGGCATCCCGGCCGAACTCGAGGAGCGCGCCCGCCAGCGCGGGATCGGCGAGCAGCCGGTCGGTGCGGGGGATGTCCCGGCGCGAATCCTGCGGCAAACCCAGCTCCTCCCGGCAGTCCGACGCAGGCATCGCCGCCGACCGTGGCGGAGGCGGACGGGAATCGAACCCGCCTGCGACGGATCCCGCCGCACATCGGTTTTGAAGACCGAGGGGCCCACCAGGTGCCCAGACGCCTCCCCGCCAGGGGGCGCCCCGGGCGGCAGGGCCACCGTATCCCGACCTACCCTGGCGGCGTGAGTGGAGACATTCGGCTGACCCAGTACGCCGCGGGCGGCGGGTGCGCCTGCAAGCTTGGGCCCGGGGTGCTGGAAGAGCTCACCAACGGGTTGCGGGGTCAGTCGGCGACGCACCCGGGCCTGCTCATCGGCCTGGACGACGGGGACGACGCGGCGGTGATGACGCTTCCGGGCCAGCCTGGCCTGGCGGTCGTCAGCACCACCGACTTCTTCACGCCCGTGGTGGACCGGGCGCGGGATTGGGGGCGGATCGCCGCCGCCAATGCGCTCTCGGATGTGTACGCCATGGGCGGCACCCCGCTGGTCGCCCTGAACCTCGTGGGCTGGCCGACCGACGTACTGCCGCTGTCTCTCCTGGAGGAGACGTTGGCCGGGGCTGCCGAGATCGCTGATCGCGCGGGCTGCCCGCTCGGCGGCGGTCACAGCATCGCCGCCCCCGAACCTGTCTTCGGGCTGGCCGTCACCGGCCTGGTGAACCCGGCGCGGATGCTGCGCAACAATGCCGCGCGCCCCGGACTTCCGCTGACGCTGACCAAACCGCTCGGGCTCGGCGTACTCAACAACCGACACAAGCAGACCGGCCAGTGGTTCCCTGAGGCCGTGGCCTTGATGTGCGAGCTCAACGACACAGCGGCACGTCAGGCAGTGGCCGCTGGGCTCACCGCAGCGACCGACGTCACCGGGTTCGGCCTGCTGGGGCACCTGGCGAAGATGTGCCGGGCCTCCGGTGTCGACGCGGTCATCGATCACCGCACGGTGCCCTACCTGGCGGATACCCGGCCCTCACTGGCCGCCGGCTACGTGCCTGGCGGTTCGCTGCGCAATCTGGAATGGGTACGCCGTTGGCTCGCCGTGGCCGACGGGGTGGACCGGGACGAACTGGTGCTGTTGGCCGACGCGCAAACCTCCGGAGGCCTCCTGGTGGCTGGGGAGATCCCCGGGGGACAGGTCATCGGCCAACTCGTGGCGCGCCCAGGCGACGGCCGGCCGGACGCCGGCCCCGTGATCACGATCCGGTGATCACAGTCCGCTGATACCGGGCCGCCGTACCGGCTCCCCCGCGGCCGCACGAGCCCGGGCGTTCGCGCGAGCCCGCTGGGGCACCACGGTGTACTTGGGGTCGCGCGCGCTCGCCAGGCCCGCTTCAAACACCCCGAAGCGGGTCGCCACCGAACCGGCCAGCAACGCCAGCCCCCCTGCGATCGCGGCGGGCCGGCGCCGTCCGGCGACTGCCGTCAACACCGCCCCCGCCACCGACGCGACGGTCGAGGCGCGCATCCAGGCGCCCGCGCGCCCTTGGCCCAGAGGCTCGGCCACGAGCCCCATCCGGCGCTCCATCCGGTGCAGCGCGAACAGCTCGGCCGCGATGGCCCCGACGGCAAGCCGACGCACGGGCCCACATTCCGCCGGTGGCGTCGTCACCAGCGCGGCACCGGCCCCCGCGGCCAGGCCGCTGGCCACGAACACGTACGGCAACTCGTGGTACGCCTCGTGCCAGGTCGGGGTCGCGGTGTCCGAGAGCAGCACCGCCGTGTACGCCGCCAACGGGGGCGCGAACAAGGCCGCTCCCACGCTCGCGACGCGGTCGGCCACCGGGAGCCACGTGGCCAAGCGGCCCCCTCGGGCACCACGAAGCGCGCCACCTCACAGGCCGCAGCGGCGCTGGTGAAGGTGCCCTGACCAGCCAGGATCCACGAACCGACAGACATCGGCGAGGTCAACTTCACGGTCCGCATCATGTTGAGGAACCTGCTCGGCTTGCCTAGGTCGGCGACCAGGACGGCGCCGGACCCGGAGAGCGCGGCGAGCGCGACCAGCCGGGCGTTGCGTTGCAGGGTGACCCGGCCGGTCAGCTCGGCACCCGAGGCGATCAACGCTGACCCGGCCGCCAAGCCGCCGAGGAAGAGGTAGGCGGGGATCTCGTGCTTCCACGGAGCGGGCTTGACCACGGGCCGGCCGTAGTACGACGTGAAAGCCGCCTCCGGGACCATGACGTCGTCGGCTCTACGTCGGTGTGGCCGTCGTACCGCTTGTTCTGGTGAGTTGATCCAGGCGCCTGGGACGCCATCCAGGTCCGGGCCGCTCATGGCCGTCGCCGATCGGTGAGGAAGGCCAGGGCGACCGCACCGAGCATGGCCAGGCCGGCCTGCCCCGCTCGGCGGAAGATGTCGGGCAGGTCTGCGGTGGGCACGATCGGGTCGGGGGGCAACCCGTACACCTCCGGCTCGTCCAGGAGCAGGAAGATCGACCCGGTGCCACCCACGCCGTCCAGCTCATCCGCGCCGTACAGCTGGGCCTCGCTGACGCCGCGACCGTGCAGGGTGGCGACCCGTTCAGCCGCCTGCTGTCGCAGCTCATCCAGCGGGCCGAAGGTGATGGATGTGGTCGGACACGCCTGTGCGCAGGCCGGTGTCTGATCGGCCCGCAGCCGGTCGTAGCACAGGGTGCACTTCTGGGCGATGCCGACCCGGGGGTCCTCGTCCCGCGCCGGATGCTCATCGGGTCGCCGCTTGTCGATGACCCCGAACGGGCAAGCGGGGACACAGTAGCCGCAGCCGTTGCAGACGTCGTTTTGTACCACTACCGTGCCGTATTCGGTGCGGAACAGAGCTCCGGTGGGGCAGACATCCAGGCATCCGGCATGGGTGCAGTGTTTGCAGACGTCGGATGACATCAGCCAGCGCACCGGAGCCGCCCCCGGCGGCTGCGCTGGTTCCCCGTCGTCGACTGGCTCGACCTCTGGCCGGACCTGTTCGATGAAGGCGACATGTCGCCAGGTGGTCGCACCGAGTGACAACGAGTTGTCATAGCTGTGACCGCTGAACGCCAGGCCGTCCGCCGGCAGCGCGTTCCACGTCTTGCAGGCCACCTCGCACGCCTTGCAGCCGATGCAGATCGAGGTGTCGGTGAAGAAGCCGACCCGGGGCGCGGCGTCGGGCCAGCGCGCATCCGCCGCCGGATCGGTGGGTCCGGAGAGTTGATTGCCCCAGATGCTCATTCCTGGGCCCCCCATCCTGGCCGTTCCGGTACGCCGTCCGGCGGCGGCTCGTTGCGATGCCGGTTCCCCGTCATCACCTGAATTCCTGCCCGCTCCCGGTAGCTGCGCACGAGGACGTCCAGCTCCAGGCCGCGGGGTCGGCGCCCGGCAACGATGTCGCACGAAGCGACCTTGGACTCCTGGATGAAGACGTTGGGATCCAAGGTGACCCCCAGCAGGTCGTTGGCGCTGTCACCGGAGACGACGGCGGCGTCCCCGACGCCCCAGTGATAGGGCAGCCCGATCTGGTGAACGGTGTCACCGTCGATGGACAACGGGGTCATCCGCGAGGTGACCAGCACGCGAGCCTCGATCGCCGCGCGGGGCGAGACGATGGTCGCCCACCCCCCGTGGACCAGTCCGCGCAAGGCCGCCAGCTCGGGCGAGACCTCACAGAAGAACTCCGGCTGCAGTTCGGCGAGGTGCGGAAGCCACCGGCTCATCCCGCCTGCGGTGTGGTGCTCGGTGAGCCGGTAGGTGGTGAACACGAACGGGTACACCTGCGAGCCAGGTTCGCCTGCCGACGGTGCGCTCGGGTTGTCGGGCCGGGGATACACCCGTCGCGCGGGGTTGCGCTGCTGGTCGTTGAGCCGGTTGGCCACCGGCGACTCCTGCGCCTCGTAGTGCGTGGGGATCGGCCCGTCGACGACGCCCCGGGGCGCAAAGAGCCATCCCACGCCGTCGGCCTGCATGACGAAGGCGTCCGTACCCGATAGTCCCGCAACCCCGACCGCGCCCTGCGCCGGCCGGTACGACGGCGGCGTGCTCAGCGGGAAGTCGGGGACGTCGTACCCGGTCCACTCGCCGGATTCGCCGGCGCCCGCGTCCCACCAGAGGTAACGCTTGCGTTCGCTCCACGGCCGTCCCTGGGGGTCGGCGGAGGCACGGTTGTAGAGGATGCGGCGATTGGCGGGCCAGGCCCAGCCCCAGTCGGGGGCCGCGGGGGGCTGGTCCCGCCACGGCGTCCGCTTGGCCGCACGGTTCACGCCATCGGCGTACACCCCGCTGTAGATCCAGCAGCCCGACGCGGTGGACCCGTCCGCACGCAGTTCGGTGAACGACGGCAACGGCTGGCCCGCCCGGGGGCCGGTGAGATAGCGGCCGTTGATCTCTTTCAGCACGGCCTCGGCAGCCGGCTCACCGTGGGCATCGACCGGGTAATCCCAGGTCAGGTCGAGCAGCGGCCGGTCCCGCGAATCGGTGGAGTCGGCGAGCTTGGCGCGCAACCGTTGGCCGAGGTCATAGAAGAACTGCAGCTCGCTGCGAGCGTCCCCGGGGGGAGCAACCGCCGCGTGATGCCACTGCAGCATCCGGTGGGTCTGGGTGAACGAACCGTCCTTCTCCGCGTGTGATGCGGCGGGTAGGAAGAACACTTCGGTACCGATGTCTTCCGTGCGCCATTGCCCGCTGGCAATCTCAGGTCCGTCTTTCCAGAAGGTCGCCGACTCGATGAGCTGCAGGTCCCGGACGACGAGCCACTGCAGGGCGGCCATCCCCTGGCGTTGGAGCCGGCCGTGCGAGGAGCCGACCGCCGGGTTCTGGCCGAGCAGGAAATACCCGTGGACCGACCCGTCGATCATCCCCATGACCGAGTCATAGGTGCTGTGCGAGCCGGTCAGGCGCGGCAGGTAACCATAGGCCCAGTCGTTGTCCGCCCGGGCAGCGTCCCCCCACCAGGCCTTGAGCAGGCTGACCGTGTAGGCGTCGGCATTGGCCCCGTAGCCGACCTGGCCGGGCACGACGACGGCGCGCAGGTAGTCCTGCAGCGTGTCGTGGGTGCCGGCGACCGGCATCGGGAGGTAGCCCGGCAGCAGGTTGAACAACGTAGGAATGTCGGTCGAGCCCTGGATGCTGGCGTGCCCGCGCAGCGCCATGATGCCGCCGCCGGGTCGGCCGACGTTGCCCAGCAACAGCTGCAAGATGGCCGCGGCGCGGATGAACTGCGCCCCCAGCGTGTGCTGGGTCCAGCCGACGGCGTACACGAAGCTCGTGGTGCGCTCGCGGCCGGAGTTGGCGATGATCGACTCCAGGAGGTACTCGAAGTCGGCCACACTGATGCCGCACATCCGGGTGACCATCTCGGGGGTGTATCGGGCGAAGTGGCGGGCGAGCACCTGGAAGACGCACCGCGGGTGCTGCAGGGTTTCGTCCCGGTCGGGTTGGCTTCCGTCGATGGGTGGCCCGGCCGCCCCATGACCCTCGGGCGGCACCTCGGCTTCGGTATCGGTATCGGGGTCAGTGCCTTGGCCGGACACGTGCTGATAGGCCCACGAGGTCATGTCATAGGTGCCGGTGGCGGCGTCGTACCCGGAGAACACTCCGCCCAGGTCGTCGACGTCCTCGAAGTCCTCGCTGACCAGCGTCGCGGCGTTGGTGTACGCGACGACGTACTCCCGGAAGTACGCCTCGCGCCGCAGCACCTCCCGGATCAGGGCCCCCAGCAGTACGACGTCGCTGCCGGCCCGTATCGGGATGTGCCGGTCCGCGACGGCCGAGGTCCGGGTGAACCGCGGGTCGACGTGGATGACCCGCGCGCCGGCCGCCTTGGCCTCGGTCACCCATTGATAGGCCACCGGGTGGCACTCGGCCATGTTGGAACCCTGGATGACGATGCAGTCACTGTTGGCCAGGTCGTGCACCGGCTGCGTGGCGCCTCCACGCCCGAACGAGGCCCCCAGACCGGGGACCGTGGCGGAGTGTCATATCCGCGCCTGGTTCTCGATCTGGATCGCCCCGAGAGCCGTGAAGAGCTTCTTGATCAGGTAGTTCTCTTCGTTGTCCAGGGTGGCCCCGCCGAGCATCGCGATGCCCATGGTGCGTCGCAGCGGCCGGCCGTGCTCATCGGTGTCCTGCCAGGTACGCCGCCGCGTCGCCAGCACCCGCTCGGCGATCATGTCGGTGGCCTCGTTCAAACCCAAGGGCTGCCAGTCCCGGCTGTACGGCGCCCGGTACAGGACGGTGGTCTGCCGGGTCGGCGAAGTGACCAGGTCCAGGGTGGCGCTGCCTTTGGGACACAGCCGTCCGCGGCTGACCGGCGAGTCGGGGTCTCCTTCGACCTGGGTCACGCGCTCGTCCTGGACGAAGATTCGTTGTCCGCAACCGACGGCACAATAGGGGCAGACCGATGGCACGACCCGATCTGCAGTGACGGTACGGGCGGTAAGGCGCTCCGTGATCGGTGAGGTGACAGACGGCCCGCGGCCCAAGAGATCGCCGCTGTGCACCTGCCGAAGCACCGGCCATGCCTTCATCCAGGCTCGCAGCTTCATGGGCAGCTCCCGCGTTCGATGGTCGCGCGATATGCCACGGTAGCCCGTGATCGCCACGGCGGCACTACGTGGTGGCACCGATGTCCTGCGGCGCTGCTGGCCTCCCGTTGCGCAACCACAGGGCCGAGAACCACCGGACGGGGGAACGGATCGGCCCGCCTCGAGCGTTGAGCTTGTAGAGACCGCCCACAGCACATCTCCTGTCCTGCGTGGCGGCTCTTGTCATGCCGATGACATGGCGAACAGCGACGTCGCTATTGATGTCCATATGCACGCTCATGCCACAACCCGGGGAGGACGATGACTCAGCACGTCATCGAGAAAGACCAGCACGCTCGCCAGCAATCTAGCCCACCGCCACAGTCAGGGCACGACGATCCGCTCGACCAGGACGCGCCGAGCAACCGTTACCTGGGGCTCAGCCTCACTCAGCTGCTCGGCGGCGCCGGGGCGGCGGTCAGTTCGGCGGTGGTGGCCTCGTTCTTGGGGGTTGCGGGAACACTGATCGGCGCGGCCGTCGGATCGGTGGTCTCCACCGTAAGTGCGGCGCTGTACACGAACTGGGCCACGACCGCACGCGGCCGGCTCCCAGCGCGGGCGCTCGTCCGACGGGACACCT
Organism: Austwickia sp.; assembly: GCA_016711265.1. Taxonomy (GTDB): domain Bacteria; phylum Actinomycetota; class Actinomycetes; order Actinomycetales; family Dermatophilaceae; genus JADJTI01. The sequence goes on from JADJTI010000004.1 coordinate 47,738, forward strand.
TGGCGGGAGCCGAGCGCAGCGGCCCATCGGATGCGCTCGACAGCGGCCCCGTGGTGGTGACCGCCGGCCGCACCGCCCGCAACCGCCGCTTCAAGCGCGGCATCGCCGGCACGGTGGTCATGTTCGTATTCGCCATCGGTGTCATCACGGCAATCGAGCTCGGCCTCGGGCACCCGGTGTCCACGCAGGACCGGCAGGGCAGCACCAGCATCGGCGCGGTCGTCGACAGCGGCCCGCAGGCACCGGCGCCGAGCCCCGTGCCGACCACCGGGCCCAGTGACCCGGCCACGCCGTCAGTTGAGCAGCCGGGCTCGGTGCCGTCGGGCAGGTCTCCGGAGGCCACCGGTACGCCGACCTCGCCGGAGGCGACACCGTCGCTTGACACCGCACCAGCCGACCCCGGCGCGCCCGTCGACACGCCCGGACGCGGCACCGCGGGCGCGGATCAGCCGGCGGCGCCCGCCTCGCCCTGAGCGCTCCCGCCCCCTCGGCCGGCCACCGACACCCGGTGGCCGGCCAATCGTCGTGTCGGGGAAGGCCTCGACGACGGTTCAGCCGGGCGTCGCTCGGGTCGCCATTGACAGCAGGGCCAAGGCCCTCACGCTGGCCCACCCTCCGGGCTTCAGCCGGGCAGCAGTCTCTTGGGCCGTCTGGCACCAGAGCGCCGCATCCTTGGGCCGGTCGCGAGCCGCGAGAGCCAGCAGCGCCAGGGTCTCCACGGCCTCCCAGGTGCCGTGCTTGAGGTCGGAGGCGACGGCCGCGGCGCGGTCCCACGCCGCGTCAGCTGAGGTCATCGGTACAGCCTGGATCGTCGGGACACCCTTGGGTGTGAAGGTTGGTGAGCATGGCCGGATCGTATGTGCCGACCGACCGCGCCCGCGGGGTAGGTACGTCTACCGGTCCGACGACGTACGGGACGCCATCGCTACCGCGACGACCTCGCTGCTGGCCCGGCATCCGTAACAATGCAGAGCACAGGGGAACCCCTTCGCGCCAAGTGCACCCGCTTTCACCAGTGCGCCAGAGCAGCGACCCACCACGAGGCACGGTAACTTGAAGCGTCAACCGATCATCGCCCGGCAGCGCTGAAACCGGGCTGCCGAAGGCGAGATCCTGCACGACACCGCACCCCACCCGGGACCTGGGAGACAGGTCACCATGCTGGAAGCCAGGCGCCCATCGAGGCCGCATCTCAGGCCACCGCCATCGTCATAGTTCACGCGGTGCGTGCCCGCGAGAAGTTCCTGAGGTGAAGCCCATGCCGCGCACTGTCGAGGAAATCCTCGCCCACGCTGACGAACTCGCTGCAAGGTTCGAAGACTACGAACCCACCCCCGGCGACGAACTCGACATGCCGGCTATCCATGCCCTCCGCGCGGCGGTCGCCGAACAGTCCGCAGCCGAGCGACACATCGTCGAAGCGGTGGGGCTGGCACGCCAGACCGGGATGTCCTGGGCGGCCATCGGCGCGTTTCTCGGCACCTCCGGCGAAGCCGCCAGGCAGAGATACGCCGCGCGTGTCGCCTCGTGAGGAAGAAGAGCCAGCCCCTTCCGGCGGCTCAGTGAAGCCTGCCGATGAGGCAGCTCTCCAGGCACTACGTGCGGAGCGTGCAGCACTGGACCACCGGTTGGCAGTGGTCGAGTCGGACTACGACGAGGGGCTGATCGACGGGCGGCATCGAACACGGTTGGAAACGCCCAAGCTCGCGCGGACGCCAATCGCGATCTCAGTAAAGGCGCGGCTGTCCTCGTCGGGGACGCGTACTCGGGGTTCGCTGTTCATTCCTCAGTACACCCCCCACCGACAACTCGGCTCTCGGCCCTCGCTTCGACCCACCGGTGGGACTCTAACGCCTCCAACGTCAAGATTCTTGCGGACTTCCTGCAACCTGGAGACTGCACAAGCTGAGCTGCATAAGCGCACCAACTCAGACGTTAAACCTGAACTCGACGACGTCGCCGTCGGCCATCACGTAGTCCTTGCCCTCCATGCGCACTTTGCCGGCCGCCTTGGCCTGCGCCATCGATCCGGCCGCGACCAGGTCGTCGTACGACACCACTTCGGCCTTGATGAAGCCGCGCTGGAAGTCGGTGTGGATCACGCCCGCGGCCTGGGGAGCGGTCCATCCTTGCCGAATGGTCCAGGCCCGCGACTCCTTGGGCCCGGCCGTCAGGTAGGTCTGCAGGCCCAGGGTGTGGAACCCGGTCCGCGCGAGCTGGTCCAACCCCGATTCGGTCACGCCCACCGATTCCAGCAACTCGGCCGCTTCCTCGGCGTCGAGGTCGGCGAGGTCGGCCTCGACCTTGGCGTTCAGCACGATGGCATCGGCGGGGGCCACCATCGCGGCCAGCTCGGCGTGCAGGGCGGGGTCGGCGAGCTGGTCTTCGTCCACATTGAACACATACACGAAGGGCTTGACGGTCATGAGGCCGAGCTCCCGCAGCAACTCCGCGTTGATTCCCGCGGCGGCACCGGCGGCGAACAGGGTGTCTCCGGCTTCCAGGACACGCTGGGCAGCGATCGCCGCGTCCAGCACGGCCTTGTCGGTCTTCTTCCCCTTGACCTCCTTGTCGAGCCGGGGAATGGCCCGCTCGAGGGTCTGCAGGTCGGCGAGGATCAGCTCGGTGTTGATGGTTTCGATGTCGCCGGCGGGGCTCACCTTGCCCTCGACGTGCACCACATCGTCATCGGCGAATGCTCGGATGACCTGGCAGATCGCGTCGGCCTCGCGGATGTTGGCCAGGAACTTGTTGCCCAGACCCTCACCCTCGCTGGCTCCCCGGACGATCCCGGCGATGTCGACGAAGGAGACGGTCGCGGGGATGAGCTTCTCGCTGCCGAAGATGCTGGCAAGCACGCGCAGCCGCGGGTCGGGCAGCGGCACGACCCCGACGTTCGGTTCGATGGTGGCGAACGGATAGTTCGCCGCGAGCACGTTGTTCTTCGTCAACGCGTTGAAGAGGGTGGACTTGCCGACGTTGGGCAGTCCGACGATGCCGAGAGTGAGGGCCACGGGGTCAAGAGTCTAGTGGCCTCGCAGACCGCTCCAATCCGCCGTACCGTGGCGCCATGCCCCGCGGACCCGCGACCGATCCGGCAGCCTCGCCCGCCGTGGAGGTGCAGGTCGGGGAGCGGACCGTGCGCATCTCCAACCCCGACCGGGTCTACTTCCCCGAACGCGGCGAAACCAAGCTCGACCTGGTCCAGTACTACCTGTCCGTGGGTGACGGCATCGTGAACGCCCTGCGTGACCGACCGTGCATGCTGCACCGCTTCCCTGAGGGGGTCGACGGGGAGAAGGTGCACCAGAAGCGCATCCCGCGGGGCGCCCCAGCATGGGTGGAGACCACCCAGGTCTACTTCCCGCGCTACCAGCGCACCGCCGACGAATTGTGTGTTACCGAGCTAGCACAAATCATCTGGGCGGTACAAATGTCGACGGTCGAGTTCCACCCCTGGAACAGCCGTCGAGCCGTCGTCGAGCAGCCCGACGAATGGCGCATCGACCTGGACCCGATGCCGGAGTGTTCCTTCGAGACGGTACGGCGGGTGGGCGCCATCGTTGCCGAGGTGCTCGCCGAGCTCGGCGCGGTCGGGTGGCCCAAGACCTCCGGTGGCCGCGGCCTGCACATCTATGTCCGGATTCGCCCGGTCCACGAGTTTGCCCAGGTACGGCGCGCCGCCCTCGCCTTCGCCCGCGAGGTCGAGCGGCGGGCGCCTGATCTGGTAACGACAGCCTGGTGGCGCAAGGACCGGGATCCACGCGCCGTGTTCGTCGACTACAACCAGAATGCCCGGGATCACACGATCGCCAGCGCCTACTCGGTCCGGGGCAACCCCGCAGGCACCGTCTCCACCCCGATCACCTGGGACGAGCTGCCCAGTGTCGACCCCGCGGACTGGACCATCGCCACGGTGCCGGAACGCTTCGCCGCGGTCGGGGATCTGCACGCCGGGATGGACGAGGCGGTGTACGACGTGTCCTCGCTCCTGGAGTGGGCGGACCGCGACGAGCGGGAGGGCGGGGCACCACCTGCGGTCGACGACGGGCGCTGACCCCCATCCCGTGCCGGGCCGCAGGCCTGCTCGTGACACGTTCCCGCAGTTCAGCATGCTTGTCGGTGCTGGGTGTCACAGTTCCTTCATGGGACTCCAGTTCACCCCCACCGTTACCGAAATCGTGGTGCTCGTGATCGTCAGCATCGTCGTCGCCGTCGTGGCCACGGCGTGGGCCCGCACGCGCGCTTCGGTGGCGCTGGCGGTCGCCGAATCCGAACGCGACGCCCAGGCCACCCGCGTCACCGAGCTGACCGGTCGCGCGGCCGAGCTGCAGGCGACCGCGGCGCTGCTGGCTCCTGTCCAGCAGGCCCTCACCCGCATGGAACACCAGGTGAGCCTGCTCGAGCGCGATCGAATGGAACAGTTCGGCCTGCTCGGTGAGCGCCTAGCGGAGGTCAGCGCGTCGACCACGGCCCTGGGTGCTCAGACATCGTCGCTGGCAGGGGCCCTGAACGCCTCCACGATCCGGGGCAGCTGGGGGGAACTCCAGCTGCGACGGGTCCTGGAGCACTCCGGGATGCTGGCCCGGTGCGATTTCGATGAGCAGGTCAGCGCGGTCTCCGCACACGGGGCCCGGGTCCGACCGGACGTCATCGTGCGGCTCCCCGGCGAGCGAGTCCTGGTCATCGACGCCAAGTGCCCGATGTCCGCCTTCTTGGCCGCCCAGCGTCCCGACCTGGAACCGTCGGCGAGGCAGGATCAGCTGCAACGGCACGCCGGCGCCTTGCGTGCTCACATGCGAGACCCTGGCTGCCAAGTCGTACTGGTCGGCCTTCGCGCGCACGCCGCAGATGGTGGTGTGTTTTGTGCCGTCGGACGCCGTGCTGTCGGCCGCCCTTGCCGCGGATCCATGCCTCTACGACGACACGCTCTCTCGGCGTGTCGTGCTGGCGTCACCGGGCACCTTGATGGCCCTCCTGCGCACCGTGGCTTTCACCTGGCATCAGAACGCGGCGGCCGAAAACGCTCAGCAGGTGCTGTCGCTCTCACGCGAGCTGTACTCCCGCTTGACCACCACCAGCACCCACCTCAGCCGCATGGGAAGCTCCCTACGCCGCACGGTCGAGTCGTACAACGCCCTCGTGGGAACGCTGGAATCCCGCGTGCTGGTGACCAGCAGGCGGCTGGAGGACTTGGGGTTGGCCGAGCGGCAGAGCATTCAGGTCGCGGCGTTGGACCTTGCGCCGCGGCCCCTCAGCGCCGCCGAGCTGATCGACGCCATGGACGACGGCCGACGACCCGAACTGCTCCTGCCGCTTCCCGAGCATGCTCAGGATTCCGAGGCGCGTCCGGCATGAGAGCGCACCGGGCATCACCCCAGCGACCTCCTCCAGGCCCCTCCAGGCACGCCCAGCGCCGGCCGAGACCGTCAGCGCAAATGATCGGCTGCGTCGTGGCGGACCTCGCGCGGCTCATGACCGGCTGCGGCCATGTCCTGGCGCAGCTCCTTCGGGAGCGCGAAGGTCAGCGACTCGTGCGCGGCGACCACGGTCTCGACATCGCTGAAACCGTGGCTCGCCAACGTGGACAGGACGTCGGCGACCAGCACCTCGGGCACCGATGCCCCACTGGTCACCCCCACGGTCGCCACGTTGGCGAGCCACTGGGGATCGATCTGGTCGGCGTAGTCGATGAGGTAGGCGGCGGCCGCGCCGTGCTCCAGCGCGACTTCGACCAGTCGCACGGAGTTGGAGGAGTTCGTCGACCCGACGACCAGCACCAGCTCACAGTCGGCCGCCATCTGCCGCACCGCCAGCTGGCGGTTCTGGGTCGCGTAGCAGATGTCGTCACTGGGCGGGTCGGCCAACGCCGGGAACCGGTGGCGCAGGCGTCGAACGGTCTCTTGTGCCTCGTCCACCGACAACGTGGTCTGGGAGAGCCACGCCACCCGGTCCGGGTTGGCCACGGCGACGGTGTCAGCAGCGTCAGGACCGTCGACCAGAGTGACCCGCTCGGGCGCTTCCCCTGCCGTGCCGACCACCTCCTCATGCCCTTCGTGACCGATCAGGAGAATGTCGTAGCCCTCGTTGGCGAACCGGATGGCTTCACGGTGCACCTTGGTGACCAGCGGGCAGGTGGCGTCGATCAGTTTCAATCCCCGTTGGCGGCCTTCGGCGTGCACCTGCGGAGCGACCCCGTGGGCGGACAGCACGACGGTGGCACCGTCGGGAACCTCGTCCAGTTCGTCGACGAAGATCGCACCACGCTCTTCCAGGGTGGCCACCACATGGCGGTTGTGCACGATCTGTTTGCGCACATACACCGGGGCCGGATAGAGCTCCACCGCCTTCTCCACGGTCACCACGGCCCGGTCCACCCCCGCGCAGTATCCACGCGGAGCAGCCAGCAGCACCCTCTTCGCACCCGTCACCCACCCATCGTACGAAGGGCACCGGCTCGACGCCGACCCGAGTCGGCCCCCGGGGGGGGCCCCCCCCGGCCCGGGGCCGGGGGGGGGGGCCCCCGCCCCCGGCGCCGGGGACGCGTGCCTTCCCGACGGCCGCTACCGTGCAGGGACGGCGATCCCCTGGAACTGCCAGGCACAACACCGAGGGCATGTCACCCCCAGGGCAAGACACCGAAGGGCAAGGAGGGCGGGCGTGGCGGACTCCGTTCCCGAGCGCGCGGGCGACACGACCGCGGAGAACCCCTGGCCGGTCCGGTTGCTGTCGTACAAGATCGGGGAGTACGTCGAGCGGATGCCCCAGCTGTGGGTTGAAGGGCAAGTGGTCCAGCTGACCAGGCGTCCGGGCAGCACCACGTGCTACCTCACCCTGCGTGACGCCGACGTGGACATGTCGTTGTCGGTCACCATCAGCAGCTACGCCCTGGACGCCCTGCCGATCCCCCTCCGGGACGGCGCCCGGGTGGTCATCCAAGCCAAACCGGTCTTCTGGGCCCGCCGAGGAAGCTTGCACCTGGACGGACGCCAAATCCGGCCGGTGGGTCAGGGGGAGCTCCTGGCTCGCATCGAGCACCTCAAGCAGCTCCTTGCTGCGGAAGGCCTGTTTGCCCCGGAACGAAAGCGGCGTCTCCCGTTCCTTCCGCGGGGAGTGGGACTCATCTGCGGGCGGGCGAGCGCGGCCGAACAGGACGTGGTCGAGAACGCCAAACGCCGATGGCCCGGCGTCCGATTCACCATCCGGCAGGTTCCCGTGCAGGGCAACGACGCGGTGACCGCCGTGTGCGCGGCGCTGGCCGATCTTGACGCGGACGCCGGCGTGGACGTGATCGTCCTCGCGCGCGGCGGAGGGTCCTTCGAGGACCTTCTTCCGTTCAGCAACGAGGCGATGATCAGGGCGGTTGCGAGCACCATCACGCCGGTGGTGACCGCCATCGGCCACGATGTGGACACGCCGTTGGTGGACTTCGCAGCAGACGTCCGAGCTTCGACGCCCACGGACGCCGCCAAGCTCATCGTCCCGGACGTGGCGGCCGAGCACGCCGCCCTCGCCCAGGCCCGTGCTCGCATGACCGCCGCCCAGACCAGGAGGCTCGCTGGCGCCGTCGCGAGCGTGGCGCGGTCCAGGCGGCGCGTCGGGGCAGCCACGCAGGCTCGTCTCAACGACGCCGGGAGCAGGCTGCAAGCACTCCAACAGCGGCCTGTGCTCGCGCGGCCGGAAGCGGTCCTGATCCCCCACCGGGCCGCGATCCACGAGGCCACTCGCCGGGTGCGCCAGGCGACGACCGCCCGACTGCGGGCCGAGACCGCCGATTCTGGTCACCTGCGGGCCCGGCTGCGGGCCCTCTCACCCGCGGGCACCCTGGAGCGGGGGTATGCGATCGTCTCCAAGATCGACGGCACCGTCGTCCGCGACCGGCTCGACGTCGAGGCGGGCGAACTGCTGCGGGTCCGGGTTCGAGGCGGCGACTTCGGGGTTCGTCCCGTCTCCTGACCCACGGGAATGCGAGACCGTTGTTGGGCTACGCCTGGCCCACTATCCTTCACCGTCAGGGGTAAGCGCTTACCACGGGGGTCGTGGCGAGTCAGCTCCCCGCCATGTCATCCCGGGGGGACCGTGTCGGCAGGGAAACCGGCCACCATCTACACGGTGGCGCGCGAAGCCGGAGTCTCCATCGCCACCGTCAGCAGAGTCCTGGGCACCCAAGGTCGAGTGGCTCCAGGGACCCGGCGGCGTGTGGAGGAAGCCGCCGCACGGTTGAACTACGCGCCCCTGGCGAGCGCCCGCAGCCTGGCAAGCAAGCGTCACGCAGCGCTCGGCCTTGTGGTCGACACCACCATGGTCACCCGCCTGGCGCGCCGCGTTGATGGTCTGGCCATCGTCGCCGAACCCGACCTGCCCACCGATCTAGTCACCGCATTGGCCAGCACGCGCCCGGTGGTGACGGTGGCCCGGCAGCCCGCCCCCGGCGCCGAGGCGGTGCTGGCGAACGAGGCAGAGATGGCCGCTGAGGTGGCCCAGCACCTGCTCACCACGGCCGCAGCACCTGGTGTTCGTCACCGGTCCTGGGGACACCGACAACGCGGCCCGAGCGCTACCGGGGGGTTTCGCGCGAGGTACGGCGGACCGGCGCTTGCCTGCTGCCGCCGCTCGCCCCCGGCAGCGACGCCTCGGACTGGATCGACGACGTCGCGGAGGCCGACGGCTTCATCTGTGCCGACGACCTGAGCGCCGTGGCGCTCTTGGCTGAGCTCCGCCGGAGGGGGATGGCCGTACCCGCCGACATCTCGGTCATCGGCTGGGCAGATGTACCGATGTCGCAACACAGCTGGCCGAGTCTGACGACAGTACGGCCGCCCTTCGCCGAACTCGGCCGCACGGCAGCTGGCAGGCTCCAGGACCGCATCAGGAGTGGCCCGCCACTCGATCACCCGATCGTGCTGCCCCACACCCTGGTCCTGCGCGCATCGTGCGGCTGTCCCCACCCATGACCGGAGGCAGTCGAACCGGCTGTCGCGAATCAGCTGCGCCGCCTCTGCGCACCGCGGCGCACGGCGTACAGTGCCGCCCATGAAATCCGCCGAAACCGCCCACGCCGAGATCGCCGCCATGTCCTATGAGCAAGCCCGAGACGAGCTGGTGGGCATCGTCGCGCGCCTGGAGGGTGGTCAGGCCGACCTGGAAGAGTCCATGCAATTGTGGGAACGCGGAGAGCAGCTCGCCGAGCATTGCACCCGGTGGTTGGACGGGGCGCAGGCCCGATTGATCGCCCACGAGAGCCGCGGGGAGGAATCCCCACGTAACCCATCCGCCACGCCCGACGACAGCGAATCCTCGACGGCCGAGGACCCGTCCTAAGGCGTCCCCACCGGACGCAGCTCGGCCGCAAACCGAGCCAGGTCCTCGTGGCTGCCCGTGCCCACGAGCACGACCACCGGATTGCCGCTCACCGGGCCGATCAGCACTCGCCTGGCCGGATTGACGGTAGACGCAGGCGTCCAGGTGGTGCCCCCCGACTGCAGGCGTGGGCCCTCTACCCGGAACTGCGAGCCCAGCCACGCCTGGACAGTAGCCGTCGTGGCCGGTCGGAGCGTCTGGAAGACCGCGATGTACTCCTGGGCATCCGGCTGCCGGTGGTAGCCCGCTTGCAGGACCCTCAGTCCGGACGCGGGCTCCTCGACTCGAACGCTGGTGCACTTCCAGTCTCCCGAGAGGGCCGGCAGCTGCAGCGGCGTACCCGTGTCCCGCGCCAGCTGCCTCGTGGTCGCCCCGACGTCGATCGCCGGCTGGTCGACGCGTTCCACCCGGGGGACCATCGCGAGCCAGAGCGCCACGACCGCGCCGAGAGCGGCCATCGACAGGAGAAGGTTGCGCCAGGTGCCCATCGAGCGCCTCGGCGGGGCAGCGCTGGGGACCGCGCCGGCGTCCGCCTCCGGGGCCGATGAGGGTGGGGTGGTGGCCATGCCCCGATCCTCCCCCATGCCGACGGCGGGGCGGCCCGCTTGGGCCGCCCCGCCGGATGTGTTTCGATCGTCGGGCGCTCGCACGCCACCCGATGCCGCGCGCTCAGGCGTTAGCGCCCTCGCGCTGCTTGGCCCGCTCCAGAGCCCGCTTGCGGTCTTCTTCGCTGTCCTGAGCGATCTGCGCGGCCTTCGCCTCGTCCCGAGTGAGGTTGTCTCCCGATTCCGGGTCGAAGACGTGCATCAGGGCGGGGTCGAAGATCAGCTCGGCATCCTCCCCTTCGCGCACCCGGGACCGCGAATCCAGGTTCACGACCATCTGGGTGCGCATGCCTTCGCCGTCCAGTTCCCGATCCAGTTCGTCCAGCTTGGCCTGAACGTCGGGGTCGGACTCGTACGGAACATAGGCGTACTGCTCATTGCCCAGCCATTCGGTCACATCGATCGGGGCGGTGAACGACACTGCCCCTTCCGGCATGGCATCACCGAGCTTGGCATCCTTGAGGTGCTCCGGGCGAATACCGACGATGACCAGAGACTTCCCGGCCAGTTTCGCGGCCAGGTCGGGTCCCACCGGTACGTCGACGAAGGGCAGCTTCAGTGAATCGCCCTCGACCCGGGCGGGGAGGAAGTTCATCGGCGGGGATCCGATGAATCCGGCGACGAACAGGTTGACCGGCTGCTCGTACAACTCACGCGGGCTGGCGCACTGCTGCAGGATGCCCTTCTTCAGTACGGCGACCCGGTCGCCCAAGGTCATCGCCTCGGTTTGGTCGTGGGTCACGTAAATGGTCGTGATCCCCATGCGTCGCTGCATCCGCGAGATCTCCGTGCGCATCTGCCCACGAAGCTTGGCATCGAGGTTGGACAAGGGCTCGTCGAACAGGAACGCGTCGGCGTCCCGGACGATGGCCCGACCCATCGCGACTCGCTGACGCTGCCCACCCGAGAGATTGCCGGGTTTGCGTTCCAGGTGGTCGTTGAGCTCCAACATGGCCGCCGCGTCGCGGACCTTGCGCTGGATCTCGTCCTCGTTGGCTGCGCCCTTGGCCAGGCGCAGCGGGAAGGCAATGTTCTCGAACACCGTCAGGTGCGGGTACAGCGCGTAGTTCTGGAACACCATGGCCAGGTTGCGGTCCCGGGGGGCGAGCTCGTTGACGCGCTTGCCGTTGATCGACAGATCCCCGGAGGTGATGTCCTCCAGGCCGACCACCATGCGCAACAACGTTGACTTCCCGCACCCGGACGGGCCCACGAGAATCATGAATTCGCCGTCGGCGATGTCGAGCGACACGTCGTTGACGGCCGGGAAACCGTCGCCGTACTTCTTGACGATATTCGTCATCGTGATCTGGGACATGAAACAGATCTCCTAATCGTGGGTGCCGGGTCAGCCTTTGACCGCACCCGAGGTGAGGCCGGCGACGATGCGCTGCTGGAAGAGCAGCACCAAGATGACGACGGGGATGGTCACGACGACCGCGGCCGCCATGATCGCCCCGGTGGGCTGCTCGAATTGCGAGGCACCCGTGAAGAACGCCAGAGCCGCCGGGACGGTCCGGGCCTTGTCCGAGGTCAGGGAGATGGCGAAGACGAAGTCGTTCCACGCCGTGAAGAACGTGATGATTGCCGTGGTGAAGACCCCGGGGGTGGCCAACGGCACGATGACCTTGCGGAAGGCTTCCCAGCTGGTGGCGCCGTCCACCTGGGCCGCCTGTTCCATCTCCCAGGGGATCTGGCGGAAGAACGCGGTCATGATCCAGATCGACAGCGGCAGCGTCAGCGACAGGTATGGCAGGATCAACCCGGGGATGGTGTCGAACAGCCCGACATTGCGCCACAGGTCGTACAGCGGCGTCACCATGGAGATGACTGGGAAGAACGAGACGGCCAACGCGGTCGACAGGATCAACTTCTTGCCCGGGAAATCCAAGCGGGAGATCGCGTAGGCGCAGAACATCGCGAGCACCACCGAGATGAGCGTGGCCGTCAGGCAGACCACCAGTGAGTTCCGCAGCGCCGGCATGAAGAGATCGCGAGCACCACCGTTGAAGATGAGGTCGTAGTTCTCCCAGGTCCAGTCCTTGGGCCAGAAGTTCCCGAACATGCTGGCATTCGGGTCGGCCAGATCGGCCGCCTTCTTACCGGAGAGGGCCACCGTCCACAGCAGCGGAACGATGGTCCAGATCATGATGGGAATAGCGAGGGCGAAGAGCAGCCACTTGGTCTTGCTGGAAACGTTGGTGTCCACGGTTCAGCCCCTTCCCTCGGCCAGGTCGACCTTGAAGCCCTTGATGAAGACGAAGGCGATACCGACCACGGCCAGGAAGAGCAGCACGGACAGAGCCGAGCCCATCCCGACCTCGACCCGGCTGATCGTCTGGTTGTACGCCAGCAACGAGAACGACGACGTGTTGTTGGCACCACCGGTCATGATGAAGATGTTGTCGAAGATCCGGAAGGCGTCCAGCGTCCGGAACAGCAGCGCGACCATGATGGCCGGCTTCATGTTGGGCAGGATGACCCGGGTCAGGATCTGGCCGAACGTGGCCCCGTCGACCTTGGCTGCCTCTTCCATCACGCTGTCCACCTGGGCAAGACCCGAGAGCAGCAGCAACGACATGAAGGGTGTGGTTTTCCAGATCTCCGACAGGCAGATGATGATGATCGAAGGCCAGAACGAGCCGTACCAGTCGAAGTTTGCGTCCCAGGCCCCGAAGGTCAGAGCGTGCAACCAATGGTTGGCGTATCCCGTGGTCACCTGGAAGCCGAAGAACCAGGAGAACGCCGAGACGACCGTGATGATCGAGTAGGGAATGAGCACGATCGTGCGTAGCGTCTTGCGGGGAATCACGATGCGGTGCATGACCATCGCGATCACAAACCCGAGGATGAGCTCCACGACGACCGTGATCACGGTGATGAGCACCGTCACCCCGACGGCCTGCCAGAAGACGGCGTCGCGCAGAGCGGTCAGGTAGTTCCCGAGAAAGACGAACTCCCGGTTGGCCGGGTCGGTGAGCCGGTACTTGTATAGCGACGTCCAGGTCGCCTGCAGAATCGGGTACGCCGTGACGGCCAGCATGATGACGAATGCCGGCCCGGCGAGCTTCCAGCCGAGCCGACGCTCGGCCAGAGCCCGGTCCGAGAGCCGAGCCTTCGCGCTGGCAGGCTGGCCAGGAGCGGACTTGGGGGTGGTATCGACGGTACTCACAGCAACGCCTCTCCCTTCAACACGGCCTTGATGAGTTGCGTGGCCTGCGCCGGGGTCGAGTTGGGATCGACTGAGCTGGGCGGGCTGAATTCCTTCTGCAGCGCCGTCGAAACGTCACCGTAGTACTGGGTCAACGGCCGCGGAGCACCGCCGTCGAGTGAATCACGGATGAGTTGTGCCATCGGGAATACCTTGAGCACCTCAGGGTCGGAGTAGACGCTCTTGCGCGCGGCCGGGTTACCGGTCTTGAGCATGTAGAGCTTCTGGTGTTCCGCCGAGGTGATGCACTCGATCGCGGCCCAGGCGTTGGCTTTCTTGGTGCTCGCGGCGTTCACGCCCAACTCGATGCCACCGAACGGCGGCCTGGAGTCCTGACCCGCCACGGTCTGCGGATACCGCGCGTACCCCACGTCAGCAAGGAGTTCCTTGCTGGTCCCCCCGATGCTGGCCCAGACATACGGCCAATTCAGCATGAACCCGGAGGTCGACTCCGCCATGAAGGTGTCCAACGAGGTGGTCTCGTTGGTGGACCCCATGGCCGGTCCGCCCACGCCCGTGTCGCTCACCTTGCGAATGACGCCGGCCGCCGCCTTGCCGGCCGGCGACTCCAGGCCGAGTTTCATGGCGTCGGCGTTGTCGGCACCCGACTCGATGATGGAGCCGCCCGCGCCCTCGATCAGGGCGTTGATCCAGACGGTGTAGCCCTCGTAGAGCCGGGCCTGGACCCCGATCGCCTTCTTCTGCGACTGCGCCGCTGCGATCAACTGGTCCCAGGTGACCGGTTTGGACATGTCCAGCCCGGCGGCCTTGGCCACCGACTTGCGGTACCACAGCAGCTGGGTGTTGGCCCACATGGGCGCCGCGACGAACCGATCCTTCCACTTCGCCGAGTCGACGATCGGCTTGACGGCGTCCTCCATGAGCGCCGCCTGGCGGTCTGCCGGAACCGGGTCCAGATACCCCGGCTCCGCGAACTCGGCCACGAATACCGGGTCCATGGACATGATGTCCATCCCGGGGTCGGCGGCGGCGAGCCGGCGCAACAGCTGTTGTCGCTGATCGCTGGCACTGTTGGGCAGCAGTTGGATCTTGATCGAGTACTTCCCTGCGGCCGCCTTGGTGCATTCGGCGGCCAGCTGCGCCTGGCCTCCCTTGGTGGGGTCCGAACCGCCACCGTCAGGGTTGATGTACCAGGTCAACTCGTTGGCGGCCGTACCCGAGCCACAGCCGCTCAAGCCTGCAGCCGCGCACACCAGCACGGTCGCCGTACCGATCAAGGATCGGGTGGTCCTGCGTCGTGGCACCTCGACTCCTTTGTCTTGCGTGTCTTGCTCGTCATGTCATCGCCCCAGCGGTCGACGGTTCACGCCGCACCGTGCTGGTCACGTTCACCCTGCCAGCCGGCGAAAGAGAGCTCTCGCATGCTCGGCGGCACGTCGCGCCATCAGCTCGCCGACGTGGACAATCGTCATCCATCCGTGATGTCAAGCCCGGATGGCGCGATCGGGTGTCCTAAACCGATTCTGGTGATGCACGCAACAGTACGCCGGACGGTCGTCTCGCGCTGCCCGACAGACCGGCGGTTCCGCGCCAGGCAATAGGCTGATCGCAGCAGTCTCGGATCGAGGAGGAGCCGTCCCATGCCCGATTTCGCCTACGCAGACCTGCTTCCACTGGGTGAGGACCACACGCCGTACCGTTTGGTGACCTCCGAGGGAGTGCGGACGGTGGAGGGACCCGATGGTCGCACCTTCTTGGAGGTAGCTCCCGAGGCGTTGCGACTGTTGAGTGAGACCGCAATGCACGACATCGCGCACTACCTGCGCCCCGGGCATCTGGCTCAGCTCCGGAAAATTCTGGAAGACCCCGAGGCCAGCAATAACGACAAGTTCGTTGCCCTCGACCTGCTGAAGAACGCCAACATCTCCTCCGGTGGAGTGCTGCCGATGTGCCAAGACACCGGCACAGCGATCGTGATGGGCAAACGTGGGCAGCGAGTGCTGACCCAGGGCCCCGACGAACTGCCGCTGAGCGAGGGCATCGGTCACGCCTACACGCGGCTGAACCTGCGCTACAGCCAGATGGCTCCGATCACCATGTGGGAGGAGAAGAACACGGGCAACAACTTGCCCGCGCAGATCGAGCTGTACGCCGACACGGCCCCCGGACATGAGACGACGTACAAGTTCCTGTTCATGGCCAAGGGCGGCGGGTCGGCCAACAAGTCCTATCTCTACCAGGAGACCAAGGCGATCCTGAACCCGAACGCCATGATGGCGTTCCTGCGCGAGAAGATCGCATCCTTGGGTACGGCGGCCTGCCCGCCCTACCACCTGGCCATCGTGATCGGTGGCACCTCGGCCGAGTTCGCACTCAAGACCGCCAAGTACGCCTCCGCCCGCTACCTCGACACGCTGCCCACCGAGGGCGACCCCGCGACCGGGCACGGCATCCGGGACCTGGAGATGGAGGCCCAGGTCCACCGGCTCACCCAGGAACTGGGGATCGGGGCGCAGTTCGGCGGGAAGTACTTCTGTCACGACGTACGCGTCATCCGGCTGCCGCGGCACGGCGCCTCGCTACCGGTGGCGATTGCGGTGTCGTGTTCGGCCGACCGGCAGTGCCTGGCCAAGATCACCCCTGAGGGCGTCTTCATCGAGCAGCTTGAGTTCGAACCGGCCCAGTATCTGCCGGACGAGACGCAGAACGCCCTCATCGGGGGCACCGATGACGTGGTGGAGATCGACCTGCGGCGACCGATGGAGGAGATCCGCGCCGAGCTGAGCCGGTACCCCGTCAAGACTCGACTGTCCCTGACGGGCACCTTGGTGGTGGCCCGGGACATCGCCCACGCCGCCATCAAGGAAAGACTGGACGCGGGCGAGGAGATGCCCGACTACCTCAAAAACCACCCGGTGTATTACGCGGGTCCGGCCAAGACGCCGGAGGGGATGGCCTCGGGGTCGTTCGGCCCCACCACGGCGGGCCGGATGGACAGTTACGTCGACCAGTTCCAGGCCGCCGGCGGGTCCATGGTCATGCTGGCCAAGGGCAACAGGTCGGCGCAGGTGACCGTCGCGTGCAAGGCACACGGCGGCTTCTACCTGGGCTCGATCGGCGGCCCGGCTGCCCGATTGGCGCAGGACTGCATCCTCGACGTCAAGGTCTTGGAGTATCCGGAATTGGGCATGGAGGCCGTCTGGCAGATCGAGGTGAAGGACTTCCCCGCGTTCATCGTGGTCGACGACAAGGGCAACGACTTCTTCGCCTCGGTCGCACCCCAGCCGGCCGCGATGACCATCACAAGGCGGGAGTTGCTCTGATGAAGGGTCTGGACAAGGGACCACGCCCGGCCACGCCGGCCCAGGCTTGGGCCGCCCTGGCGGCGGGCAACGAGCGGTTCGTGGGAGGACGCCCCGATCATCCCAATCAAGATGCTCAGCACCGGGGCGAACTCGTCGGTGGGCAGAACCCGTTCGCGGCGTTCTTCGGGTGCAGCGATTCGCGGGTCGCCGCCGAAGTGGTCTTCGATCAGGGCCTGGGCGACCTGTTCGTGGTGCGCACCGCGGGGCATGTCATCGATCCCAGCGTGCTGGGTTCGCTGGAGTTCGGGGTGTCGGTCCTGAAGATCCCCCTCATCGTGACCCTGGGTCACGACTCTTGCGGCGCAGTCAAAGCCACGATCGGCGCGATCGAGGATGGAACCATGCCGACGGGGTTCGTGCGGGACATCGTCGAGCGGGTGGTGGCCAGCGTGTTGGCTGCCCGCAATGTCGGCCCCGCCACCCCGGAGGCGGTGGAAGCGGTGCACGTGAAGCAGACCATGGAGTTGATGAAGGAACGCTCCACGGTCATCCGGGACGGGGTAGCCGCCGGGAGGCTTGGGCTGATCGGCTTGACCTATGCCCTGTCCGACGGCCGGGCGAAGATCGTACACGCGATCGGTGACGTTGGCGTGGAGTCACCCGGCACACCAGCCTGACGAGAGTTCGACGCACGACGGTGGCCCGGATGCGTTCGCATCCGGGCCACCGTCTGCGCATCAACGCTTGTGGAGCCGAACCGAGATGCTCGGCGCCAGCCGCAGCATCAACGCTTGGAGTACTGAGGCGCCTTGCGGGCTTTCTTGAGACCGGCCTTCTTCCGCTCGGGAACACGAGCGTCCCGAGTCAGGAAGCCGGCCTTCTTGAGCGCCGGACGGTTCAGGTCGCTGTCGGCCTCGTTGAGGCTGCGCGCCACGCCCAGACGAACCGCGCCGGCCTGGCCGGACGGGCCTCCGCCGTGGACCCTGACCAGGATGTCGTAGGCACCGTCCAGGTCCAGGACTTTCAGCGGCTCGTTCACGATCTGCTGGTGCACCTTGTTCGGGAAGTAGGCCTCCAGACTGCGTCCGTTGATCTTCCACTCCCCGGTGCCCGGGACGATCCGTACCCGGGCGATCGCCTGCTTGCGGCGGCCGGTCGCGGCGCCCGGCTGGCTGGCGCTGGGGCGGGCCGGCACCTCGGCGGCGCGGGTGTCCGTTTCGGTGGTGTACTCCGAAAGCGACGGTTCCTCCGCTTCCAGAAGTTCGTCGGTGGGGGCGTTTGTCGTGTCGGTCACGGCACTCCTGCCTTACTGCGCGACTTGCGAGATCGTGAAGGGGGTGGGCTGTTGAGCCTGGTGCGGGTGCGACGCGCCGGCGTACACCTTGAGCTTGGAGAGCTGCTTGCGGGCCAGCGTGTTCTTCGGGAGCATGCCGCGAATAGCCTTCTCCACGGCGCGTTCCGGGTACTTGGCCATCAGCTCGGTGTACGACGTCGCCCGCAGGCCGCCCGGGTATCCGGAGTGCCGGTAGGCCTTCTTCTGTTCGAGCTTCGCGCCGGTCAGCGCGACCTTGTCGGCGTTGATGATGATCACGAAGTCACCGGTGTCGACATGCGGGGCGAACGTCGGCTTGTGCTTGCCGCGCAGCAGGATCGCCGCCTGGGACGCCAGCCGGCCGAGCACGACGTCCGTGGCGTCGATGACGTGCCAACGGCGCTCGACCTCGCCCGGCTTCGGGGTGTAGGTACGCACGGGATCGTTCCCTGCTTTCTTCGGATGCGTGTGGTGCGGAAGGGACGCCGTCGAAACGGCGGGTGTCACGTCGTACGGCTAAGACACGCTCGAAAGCACGCAACCCCGGTGACACAACAATCACCCATTCTACCGATGAGCCCCCCCGCCACCCAAAGAAGCGCAGCGGAGCCGCTCACACGGGCGTGAGCTGCGGCGATGGTCCGGCGAACGTCGACCTCGACGGCGCACCACCTCATCTTTACAAACAGATTGTGCAAACAGATTGTGCAACGGTAGCCTTGTCCCATGCCAGCGAGCGACACCCCGACGGCGGCCTCGGTGCGGACCGCACAGAGCCGCGCTCTCGGCACGCTGGCGCACCCGCTGCGTTCTCGACTCCTGTGGGCGCTGCGCGAGGAGGGTCCCGCGACGGCCACGGCACTGGCGTCCACCGTAGGCACCAACTCCGGCGCCACGTCGTATCACCTGCGCAAGCTCGCAGAGGCGGGACTCATCGAAGACGCACCTGGCGGGCGCGGACGGGAACGGCGCTGGCGGGTCGTCAGCGGCCCACCCCCATGGAGAGCACCGGATCTCGCAGACGACGACGCCTCGACGGCATTGCGCTGGCTGGAGCGCGACTACCTGCGACACTTCGCCGAGCGGGCGGAGCAGTGGATCGATGAGCAGGACCGGTGGCCGGCGCAGTGGTCCGGCGAAATGGGACTCTCCGATGCCCTAGCCCTGGTCGACGTGGACCACCTGCGGCAACTCCGCGTGGAGCTGGCCGAGGTGCTGGCGAGGTACCGCCGCCTCGGCCAAGGGAATCCCGGCGCCCGGCGGGTGGCGGTGTACACCTGCCTCTATCCGGTGGACCTCGACCGACCTCCGTTGGCCGACCCGGCGCCGGCCGCTCGGGCTCAGCCGGCGAGGCCGCTTCCCAGGCGGGGGAAGGGCTCGGTGGAGAACACGACCTCCACCGGCACGTCGAAGTAGGCCGCGATCTTCAGGGCCAGGAACAGGCTCGGGGAGTACTCTCCCCGTTCCAGGTACCCGATCGTCTGGTAATGAACGCCGAGCGCCTCGGACAGGGCCCGCCGCGACACCCCCCGCTCGGCGCGGAGCATGGCGATCCGATTGTGGACGTGTTCGGACATGTCCTGGTCAGTATCCCTTGTTGAGGACCCGGTCCCGAGCGGCGGCGACGATGGAACCCGACTGCCGGCGAGCCATCCGACGCAGGAGCACCGGGGCGAGCAGCAGTCCCGCCACGGCCCACGCCGCAAGGACCACGAACGTCGTGCCGGTGCGCCACGACTGCCCGATCTCCACCGCCATCGCGGCCTCCGGCAGCATGGATGAGCGCAGCCCCAAACCCACCCAGTACGTCGGCAGCGCTTGCCCGACGTACTGCAGCCACCCCGGCAGCGCGGTGATCGGGTAGAAGACTCCGGAGATCGCGAGCCATCCATAGAAGACGAGGCCCACCCAGGCCAAGGCCGTGGAGTTCGGCAGGACTGCACCGATGATGGCGCCCAGCGGCAAGACCGCCATCATGCCGAGCACCGCGAACCCCAGCAATCGAGCCCACCCCGACGCGCCCTGGGGCCCCACCCCGTCGAACCAGAAGCCTGCGACGATCAACAACATGACGATGGGGACGAGCGTGATGGCGATGGTGAACACGGTGTTGGCCAGGAGGTGACTGGCCATGCCGTGCGGCACCGCCTTAGCGCGCAACAGCGTGCCGTCCTCCCGCTCGGTGACCAGCTGGCCGGCCACAGCGAGCCCTCCCGTGGTGACCAGGGACATGGCTACCAGCCCCGGGAGCCCGAAGGCAGCCACACTGATCGCCGACCCCACCAGCTGATTGCCGTCCAGCAACCGCATCGCCACCAGCCCGATCGCGGGAAACAGAAACCAACCGATGACGTTCCATGAGGTCACTTCGATGCGCAGCGCAATCCTCACGTGGCGTAGGGCGCCGCGGACCACCGTCGCGGGGATCGAGGTCCCGGTCATGATCGCTCCTGGGGGGTCTGGTCCGGCGCCTGGTCCGGCGCCTGGTTCGGTGATGGCCGCCGCGCATCAGTCCATAACGGCAGGGCACGTCCGCCGTGGACCGACTCCACGTCGCCGCCCAGGCCCATTTCGTATCGATGAACCAGCCCCACATAGGCGTCTTCGAGGGAGGCTCGACGGACTTCCAGATCGGTGACCGGGCCGCCGGGGGCGTTGAGCAGGGGCTTGAGGAAGGCCGCGGGATCGGTGGTGGCGTGGACGTGCGTATGCCCGTCGCGGGTCCACCGAACCTCGGCGTCGGCGCGGACCTGCAGGCGTAAGGCATCCGGGGTACCTTCGGCCAGGATCGATCCCCCGGCCAGCAGCAGGATGCGATCGGCAACGCGCTCGGCCTCGTCCAGGTCATGTGTGGTGAGCAGGATGCTCACCTCGTCGTCGGCCAGAGCCCGGAGCAGGTCATGAAAGTCGCGGCGCGCCACGGGATCGAAACCGGCGGTGGGCTCGTCCAGGAACAGCAGCTCGGGGTTGCCGATGAGGCCCACCGCGACGTCGAGGCGGCGGCGCTCGCCACCGGAGAGGCGCAGGATCTGCCGCTGCCCCTTGTCCTCCAGGCCCACCCTGGCCAGCAGCTGGTCGACGTCCAACGGTCGCGGCCGGCCCGGTCGCCCGTACGGGCGGTAGAACTCGCCCAAGTGGGCCAGCAGCTCTCGGACCCGCCACTTCGCGTGATCGCGCCAGGACTGCAGCACCACACCGATCCGGGCCCGCCATTGCTCATCCGCCGTGGCCGGCTCTTGGCCCAGGACCCTCACCTCACCCCCGGACGCGACCCGGAAGCCCTCGAGAATTTCGATCGTCGTCGTCTTGCCGGCGCCGTTCGGCCCTAGCAGAGCGACCACCTCACCGGTGGCGATCGAGAAGTCCACGCCGGTCAGCACCGGCACGGACCCGTAGCTCATCTGCAACCCGGCCACCTGCACGATGGGTTCGGCTACCGTACTCATGTCACTGATCGTAGTACTTCTACTATGATCTGGATCATGAGTGCTTCAGACTAGGTGGCTCTTTTCCGGCGACGCAGGTCAGAAGGTGCGCGGACCCTGCCAGACTGCAGGCCCGTGGCAGAGGCCGCGGCGCACACCGTAGGCGCGCTCGGGCACCGATGGCCCACCGGAGACCGAGGTGGCCCGGGGCGGGCTGGCCGCGCCGCGGCGTACCGCTTGCCGAAGGCTCGTTCGCGTGTATGTCGCCGTCTCAGCCATGATGTCCCCCCGTGCCTACCGGAGCCGCGTCCTGCGCGAGCAGGTCCCCTTGCGGCGAATCCTGTGTCCGGGTCATCGCGCGATGACCTGTTGTGATTATGTCACTCGGACGTTCGACCCGCAAGGTCCACCCGCACACTCCGAGCCGCGCGGGCGCGGTCGGCCAGGGCCACCGGGTCGGTCATGCTCGGGTACCCGACCTCCCTCAGGCAGAGCCCCCTTGCCGGCATGACGGTCACCCCCGAATCGCGGGATCGGCCGAGCAGCACGCTCTCCGGCCAGGACGACGGGCGACGCCCTTGGCCGACCGCCACGGTGCAGCCGACCAGAGCTCGCACCATCGAGTGGCAGAAAGCATCGGCGATCACCGTCGCGACGACGACGCCGTCAGGCTCCCGCCG
This sequence comes from Austwickia sp., assembly GCA_016711265.1. GTDB lineage: Bacteria > Actinomycetota > Actinomycetes > Actinomycetales > Dermatophilaceae > JADJTI01. Next base: position 69,597 of record JADJTI010000004.1, read on the forward strand.
CCAGGAGAACTCCTGCAGCGTGCGGATGGTCGTGGCCCCTTGGCGCCGCTTGCAGAACGCCGCGAAGTCGTGAAGTCCGAGCAGCACTTGAGCAGCCCGGTGGGCGCTGGCAACGTTCAGCTGAGGACGGATTTCCACGGTGTCGCGTCGCCGGCAGGGATCCAGCCACCCGAGGCGATCACCGAGCCGGTACTCATACCTGCGCCACAGGGCGGAAAACCGTGCATCGAACGCCGACGGAACCACCTGCGCTGCACGCACCACGATGTCGGGAGGGAGTACACCGGCCAACCGGACCGGGAGCGCCTGCTGCGGGGTCCGATCCGAGCGACCAGGCAATGCCGCCCACGCTGGGGCCGGCACATCCAGGTGCGCTACCGCGCCCGTCGCGTGCACCCCGGCGTCGGTGCGTCCGGCCACCGTCAGGCGCACTCCTGGCAACCGCAGCACCCGCGCCAGCGCAGCCGACAGCTCCGCCTCCACGCTCCGCAACCCCGGCTGGGCCGCCCACCCGCAGAAGTCCGTGCCGTCGTACCCGAAATCGAGCCGCACGCGCACAGGATCGTGAGCCTCCCCCGACTCCTGCTCCACAGCGACCTCCTTGGCGACCCCTTGGCGACACCCCTGGCGACACCCCTGGCGACACCGTACGACGAACGCGGGGCCGGTCACGATCGACCAGCCCCGCGTCTCGTAGCTGAACCTGCCCTGAGGGCGCCCGCCTTACGCCGGGGTGTCCCCGCTGTCGCCCGCAGCCTCGGACGCGTTGTCCTCGGCGTCCGGCGCGGAGAATCCGGCGGCCTGCGCCGCCTCCGCCGACCGGAACCACACCTCAGCGTCGGTCTGCTCATACCACCGGGAATCGGGGGTGTGGTACATCATGGAGTCCTTGTTGCCCTTGACCGGGAACCCCTCCGGAGCAGAGCCGTCGGCGCCGGGCGCCGCCGAGTCCGGACCGTAGCCGCCATCGACTGCCTCGGGTGCCTGAGCCACCTCGGGGTCGGCCACCGTGGCGACGGTGACCCCCTCAGCGGCCACGGGCGCAGCCGCCGGAGCCGCGGCCCGTTTCGCGGCCGCCTCGGCTTCCTTGACCGTCGCCTGTTTGGCCGAATAGGGCTCGCGTACCAGCTCGATGACCGCCATTGGTGCGTTGTCCCCCTTGCGGGGACCGATCTTGGTGATCCGGGTGTACCCGCCGGGACGGTTGGCGACATCGACGGCGATCTCGGTGAACAGCCGGTGGACCACGCCCTTGTCCCGAATCACCGTCATCACCCGGCGGCGGGCATGCAGGTCACCCCGCTTGGCGAAGGTGATCAGCCGTTCGGCCAGCGGCCGCACCCGCTTGGCCTTCGCCTCGGTGGTCGTGATCCGGTCGTGTTGGAACAGCGACGTGGCAAGGTTGGCCAGCAGCAGCCGTTCGTGCGCTGGTCCGCCCCCGAGCCGGGGACCCTTGGTGGGGGTAGGCATTGTCGATCTCCTGTGGTCTTCTGACCGATCCGCGACCGCGGTTCAGTCGGGTCTTTGGCGGTCAGTACTGCTCGTCTTCGGCGAACGACAAGTCCTCGTCGTCGTCGTACCGATCAACGATGGCGCTCGGGTCGAATCCGGGCGGGCTGTCCTTGAGCGCCAGGCCCATCCCGATGAGCTTGGCCTTGACCTCGTCGATGGACTTCGCGCCGAAGTTGCGGATGTCGAGCAGGTCCGCCTCGCTCCGGGACACCAGCTCGCCCACCGTGTGGATGCCCTCGCGCTTGAGGCAGTTGTACGAGCGCACGGTGAGGTCCAGGTCCTCGATCGGCAGGGCCAGGTCGGCCGCCAGCGCGGCGTCCGTCGGCGAGGGGCCCATGTCGATGCCCTCGGCCTCCACGTTCAGCTCACGGGCCAGCCCGAACAGCTCGACGAGCGTCTTCCCGGCGGAAGCCAGGGCGTCCCGCGGCGCCATCGACATCTTGGTCTCGACGTCGACGATCAGCTTGTCGAAGTCGGTGCGCTGCTCCACCCGGGTGGCCTCGACCTTGTACGTCACGGCCAGCACCGGTGAGTAGATGGAGTCGACGGGAATCCGGCCGATCTCCGCGTCCCCCGACTTGTTCTGCTGCGCAGACACGTACCCGCGTCCCCGCTCGACCGTCAGCTCCATCTCGATCCGACCCTTGTCGTTCAGGGTGGCCAGGTGCAGCTCCGGATTGTGGACCTCGACCCCGGCCGGCGGGGCGATGTCCGCGGCGGTGACGACACCGGGTCCCTGCTTGCGCAGGTACATCACCACGGGCTCGTCGTGTTCGCTGGAAACGACCAGGCCCTTGATATTGAGAATGAGCTCGGTGACGTCCTCTTTGACCCCCGGGATCGTGGAGAACTCGTGCAGCACCCCATCGATGCGGATGCTGGTCACCGCCGCGCCAGGGATGCTGGAGAGCAATGTACGGCGCATCGAGTTGCCGAGCGTGTAGCCGAAGCCGGGCTCGAGCGGTTCGATGACGAACCGCGAGCGATGCTCGGAGATGACGTCCTCGGAGAGGACCGGACGCTGTGCAATAAGCACGTGACACTTCCTTCCCACCGGTGACCGCCATATGACACCGGTGTCCACGCCGGGTCCGGGCCCGGCCGACCCGACCGCCTCTTTCCACGGCCGGGTCATCCCGCCTCACCGGCGGGCCCTCATGCTGAGCAAAACCACCCGGCACCGCCGCGTCACACCGTGGCGGGTGCCGGAACCTGCGGGGAACGCCCTGCGGCGGCCCGAAGGGTCAGTTCTTGGAGTACAGCTCGACGATCAGCTGCTCGGTGAGCACGGTGTCGATCTGCTCCCGCACCGGCAGCTGGTGGATGAGGATCTGCAGGGTCCCCGGAACCACCTTCATCCACGCCGGGATCGGGCGATCACCGAACGTCTGGCGAGCCAGCTCGAACGGGAACGTGTCCCGAGACTTCGGCCGGATGTCGATGATGTCGTACTGGCTGACCCGGTAGGAGGGCACATCCACGCGCTGACCGTTGACGTGGAAGTGACCGTGGGTAACCAGCTGCCGGGCAGCGCGCCGGGTCCGCGCCAGGCCGGCCCGGTAGACGACGTTGTCCAACCGGGATTCCAGGATCTGCAAGAGGTTCTCGCCGGTCTTGCCCTGACGGCGGGATGCCTCTTCGTAGTACCCGCGGAATTGCTTCTCCATGACGCCGTAGGTGAAGCGAGCCTTCTGCTTCTCCTGCAGCTGGTGCAGGTACTCCTTCTCCTGGATGCGGCCACGGCCGTGCTGGCCGGGGGGGAAGGGACGATTCTCGAAGTACTTGTCTCCGCCGACGAGGTCGACCTTGAGACGCCGCGACTTCTTGGTGATGGGGCCGGTGTATCGAGCCATGATTCAGGTCTCCGTGTTTCTACGTCGATCGGCGCTGCTCAAACGCGGCGGCGCTTGGGGGGACGGACACCGTTGTGCGGAGTGGGCGTGACATCGCTGATCGCGCCCACCTCCAACCCGGCAGCGGTCAAGGAACGGATCGCGGTCTCCCGACCTGACCCCGGCCCCTTGACGAAGACATCGACCTTGCGCATGCCGTGCTCCATGGCGCGACGCGCGGCCGCCTCGGCAGCCATCTGGGCGGCGTACGGCGTGGACTTCCGGGACCCCTTGAAGCCGACCTGGCCGGCCGAGGCCCAGGAGATCACTGCCCCCGCGGGATCGGTGATCGACACGATCGTGTTGTTGAACGTGCTCTTGATGTGGGCGTGCCCGTGGGCGATGTTCTTCTTTTCCTTGCGGCGGACCTTCTTCGCCGCAGCCATCCTGCTCTTGGGAGGCATCTGGTCTGTTCTCTCCTACATCCACGCGCCTGCGCGCGTCCGGGTGAACTGTGGTGGTGGCGCGAAACCCACTCGCGAAGCCGTCGGCCAACCGTGCGCCGGGCACACCGGCTGGCCAACCTCGGCGGGCGCGCGGCGTACATCGCTGCGACCCGTCCGAGCGCCTCGAGGGCAGAGCATCGTCCGTGCTGCTTTCCGGCTACTTTCCGGCCTTCTTCTTGCCGGCCACGGTGCGCTTGGGGCCCTTGCGGGTCCGGGCGTTGGTCTTCGTACGCTGTCCGCGCACGGGCAGCCCGCGACGGTGCCGCAAGCCCTGGTAGCTGCCGATCTCCACCTTCCGGCGAATGTCGGCTGCTACTTCGCGGCGAAGGTCACCCTCAAGCTTGTAGCTGCCCTCAAGGAAGTCGCGCAGCTTCACCAGTTCTTCGTCGGTGAGTTCGCGAACCCGCCGCGACGGGTCCACGCCCGTTGCTGCGAGAGCCTCCCGCGCGCGGGTGCGACCCACCCCATAGATGTAGGTCAGACCGATCTCCACGCGCTTGTCGCGCGGGAGGTCGACTCCGATCAGTCGTGCCATGTGCCGTCCTCCTGGACGTCTTGCGGAGGTCTGAAGCAACACCGTTCCGGCGCCCGCCTCATCGGCGGTCGGGCTCTGACGAGCCGCGCTGGTCCCCGGCCTCCGTGCCGAGGGTGACGTCCGAGGCGGGTGCCTCGGGGCCGGATGCTGCTGTGGTACGTGCTGTCGTGTGCGTCATGCCCCCACGGGGCCCGACCGACGACGTGGCAGGGTGTTGGTGCCCGCTCAGCCCTGGCGCTGCTTGTGGCGCAGGTTCTCGCAGATCACCATGACCCGCCCGTTACGGCGGATCACCTTGCACTTGTCGCAGATCTTCTTGACGCTGGGCTGAACCTTCATGCTCCCTGCTGTCTGTCGGATAGCCCATCCCGTACGCCGCTGGTCAGCGGGCGACGGGACGGTCTGCGGTGAGTGGTTGCACCTGTGGGCATCCGCCGGGATCGGCCCGGCGGACGTGTGCTCGACTCAGCGGTAACGGAAAACGATGCGGCCTCGTGAAAGGTCGTACGGGCTCAGCTCCACCACGACGCGGTCCTCCGGGAGGATCCTGATGTAGTGTTGGCGCATTTTGCCCGAAATGTGCGCCAGGACCTTGTGTCCGTTCGTCAATTCCACCCGGAACATGGCGTTCGGGAGTGCTTCGACGATGGTGCCCTCGATCTCGATGACGCCGTCCTTCTTGGCCATGTCCTCCGCATTCCGTGAGTCGTCGCACCAGGTGGTACGGCGTGACAAGAGTCGGGCGGAAAACCCGACTCGGGTGGTCCCAGCTCGGTGCCTGCCGAACTCCTGGGCTGCCGCGGTGCCGCGCGTTTGCAGGCAAGAGCAGACCAGTGGGCCAATGCAGCAGTCTAGACCACGCCGCCTACCTGGAAGAAATCTGCCCAGTTGTGAGGCCATCGCGGCAGGACGCACGCCAGCGGGGCGACGGGGTCTCAGTCCTGATCGAGCGGCGCGAAGGGCAGGCCGCGCGCGGTGAGCTCAGCGGCCCCGCCGTCGGTCGCCGTCAGTACCCAGAGTCCCTCGTCCGTGACGGCGACCGTGTGCTCCCAGTGCGCGGCACGCGAGCCGTCCACGGTCACAGCAGTCCAGCCGTCGGGCATCTCATAGGTCCGCTCATCCCCCGCCGAGAGCATGGGCTCGATGGCAAGCGTTGTCCCCGAGGTGATGACGGGCCCACGATGCCGGGTGCGGATGTTCGGCACGCCGGGTGCCATGTGCATCGAACGACCGATCCCGTGGCCCTCATAACCGTCCACGATGCCCAAGCGGCTGCCACCGGCCTCGGCGTGAGCCGTCACGAAGTCCTCGACGGCGCTCCCGATGTGACCGATGCGGTGACCGACGACCATCGCCCCGATCCCGGCCCACAGGGCCCCGCGAGTCACCTCGATCAGCTCCAGGTCTTCGGTGCGGGCGGCATCGGGACCACCGACGACCACGCTGACGGCGGCATCGCCGTGCCAACCCTGTACCACGGCACCGCAGTCCACGGACACCACGTCCCCGAGCAGGAGTTCACGGGGGCCTGGGATCCCGTGCACCACCTGCTCGTTGACGCTGACGCAGAGGGTGTGCCGGTACCCCGGCACCTCGGGGAACGAGGGTCGCCCTCCCCTGGAGGTAATGGCATCCGTGGCCACGTGATCGAGGTCCGCGGTGGTTACTCCGGCGCGGCAGGCCTGGACCACCTCGTCCAGGGCTGCCGCGACCACCAGGCCGGCACGCCGCATAGCCAGCAGATCGTCGACCGATTTCGACGGGACCTTGCCTCGACCGAACATCAACCGGAGTCAGCCTCGCAACGCCGACATCAGGCGCTCGAACACCTCATCGACCGCACCCATCCCGTCGACCTCCCGCAGGAGTCCGCGCTCGCGGTAGACCGCCGACAGCGGGGCCGTCTCCTCGGCGTAGATCCGCATGCGCTCGCGGATCACCTCTTCGGTGTCGTCGGCTCGGCCTTCGATCTCGGCACGCTTGAGCAGCCGCCCCACGACTTCGTCGGTGTCAGCCGTGAGCTCGAGCACGCATTCCAGCGCTTCGCCCTTGCCGGCCAGGAGATCGTCGAGGGCCTTCACCTGCTCCAGGGTCCGGGGATATCCGTCGAGCAGGAAGCCGGCCTTCGCGTCGTCATGCGTCAGCCGATCGGCAACGATCGCGTTGGTAACGGAGTCCGGCACGAACTGACCAGCCGCCAGAATCTCCTTCACCTGCTTGCCGAGCTCAGTCTCACCCTTGATGTTGGCTCGGAAGATGTCGCCCGTGGAGATGGCGGGGATGGCGTAGGCGGCGGCGATCCGGGTGGCTTGGGTGCCCTTACCCGCGCCGGGAGGGCCGAGGAAGATGAGTCGCATCAGCGGAGGAACCCTTCGTAGTGGCGCTGCTGGAGCTGGGACTCTATCTGTTTCACGGTCTCGAGTCCCACACCGACGACGATCAGGATCGACGTACCACCGAACGGGAAGTTCTGATCGGCCCCGATCATCACCAGGGCAACAAGCGGGATCAGCGACACCGCCGTCAGGTACAACGCGCCCGGCACCGTGATGCGGTTCAGGACGTAGTTGAGGTACTCCGCGGTGGGCCGTCCCGCCCGAATGCCCGGGATGAACCCACCGTACTTCTTCATGTTGTCCGCGACCTCGGTTGGATTGAACGTGATCGAGACGTAGAAGAACGTGAAGAAGATGATCAGGGCGGCGTACGTGATCATGTAGTACGGGTGATCACCGCGGACCATGTTCGCCTGCAGCCAACCCACCCAGCCGGGCGGGTCTGGGTTGCTGTTCTGGAACTGGACGATCAGGCCGGGCAGGGCCAGCAGCGAGCTGGCGAAGATCACCGGGATCACGTTGGCCTGGTTGACTTTCAGCGGGATGTACGTCGAGGTGCCGCCGTACATTCGGCGCCCGATCATCCGCTTGGCGTACTGAACCGGGATCCGTCGCTGGCACTGCTCGACGAAGACGACGGCGGCGATGATGCCGAAGCCGAGGACGATGACGCCGATGAACGTCGCCCACCCCTGGGACTGTTGGATCCCCCACAAGGAGGCGGGGAAGCCCGCCGCGATCGAGGTGAAGATCAGCAGCGACATGCCGTTACCGATCCCGCGCGCGGTGATGAGCTCACCGAGCCACATGATCAGGCCGGTGCCCGCCGTCATCGTCAACACGATCATGGCTGCCGTGGCGAACCCGTCATCGGTCATGATCGACGTGCAGGCCGGATTGTTGAACAGCTGCGAGGGGTTGCGTGCGAAGGTGATGTACGTCGAGGACTGCAGCACCGCGAGCCCGATGGTCAGGTACCTGCTGTACTGGGTCAGCTTGGCCTGTCCCGCCTGACCTTCCTGCTTCAAGGTTTCAAAGCGCGGGATCACCACCGTCAGCAGTTGGATGATGATGCTGGCCGTGATGTACGGCATGATGCCCAACGCGAACACGGACAGCTGCAGCAGCCCGCCCCCGGAAAACAGGTTCACCAGGCCCAGGAGCTGATTGCCCTGACCGCCAGGGGCGCGACACTTCTGCACCTCGACGTAGCTGATACCAGGCGCCGGGATGAACGACCCGAGCCGGAAGATCGCCATGATGAACCCGGTGAACAAGAGCTTCTTGCGCAGGTCCGGCGTCTTGAACGCGCGGGCGAATGCGGTGAGCACGTAGCCTCCTCCAAGGCCGCCGACGGTCAGGCCCCACTTCCGGCGCCGAACCCGCGGGTACGGCGTCCTGGGCCTCATCGGGACCCAATCCCTCTGCGGACCTTAACATCTCATGATGCGGCCGACATGACCGCTGCGCCCCGGCCGGCGCCCGCAGGCGTGCTGGGTGGCGGCGCGCCCGACATGACTCAGCGCCGTGGCCCCAAGGCTCACGGCGCCGAGTCATCAGCCGCGTGGCACCTACCCGCTGACCGTGGTGCAGGTACCCCCGGCCGCTTCGATCTTCTCCTTAGCGGTGGCGGAGAACTTGTGGGCACTGACCTGCAGCGCCACCGACACCTCGCCGTCACCGAGGATCTTGACCAGACGCTTGCCCCGCACGGCCCCCCGCGCGGCGAGCTCCTGCGGTGACACCGCGCCACCGTCGGGGTACAGCTCGCTCAGTCGGTCGAGATTGACCACCTGGTATTCGACCCTGAAGGGGTTCTTGAAGCCTCGCATCTTGGGGATGCGCATGTGCAGCGGCATCTGACCGCCCTCGAACCGCTCCGGCACCTGGTAGCGGGCCTTGGTGCCCTTCGTACCGCGACCAGCGGTCTTGCCTTTGCTGCCCTCACCGCGACCCACCCGAGTCTTGGGGGTCTTGGAGCCGGGCGCGGGACGCAGATGATGCATCTTGAGCACGTGGCTCTTGGTCTGGGGGGACTGCGCGTCCCCGGACTGGGCGTCCTGTTCTTGGTCTACCGCCATGTCACTCCACCTCCTCGACACGCACCAGGTGGGCCACTGTGCGTACCATGCCCCGAACCTCGGGGCGGTCTTCCCGGACGACGGCGTCACCGATCCGATGGAGGCCCAGCGTCCGCAAGGTCTCCTTCTGATTGCGCAACCCGCCGATCACCGAACGGGTCTGGGTCACCTTCAGACGGGCCATCAGTGCGAGCCTCCCGCCCCTGATCCGGCGGCCGCAGCCGCGATTCCGGCCGCCCGCGCCCGCAGCAGTGCTGCCGGTGCGACGTCCTCCAACGGCAGTCCGCGCCGGGCGGCCACGGTCTCGGGCCGTTCCAGCATCTTCAGCGCCGCGACGGTCGCGTGCACGATGTTGATGGCGTTGTCCGAACCCAGCGACTTGCTCAACACGTCGCTGATGCCGGCGCACTCCAACACGGCGCGCACCGGGCCACCCGCGATCACTCCGGTACCGGGAGCGGCCGGGCGAAGCAGGACCACGCCGGCCGCCGCCTCGCCCTGCACGGGGTGCGGGATGGTGGCCTGGATCCGAGGCACCTTGAAGAACGACTTCTTGGCCTCCTCGACGCCCTTGGCGATGGCCGCCGGCACTTCCTTGGCCTTGCCGTAGCCGACCCCGACCGTGCCGTCGCCGTCGCCCACGACCACCAGGGCGGTGAAGCTGAAGCGCCGACCACCCTTGACGACCTTGGAGACACGATTGATCGTGACGACACGCTCGAGGTATTGGCTGCGAGCCTCGTCCGCTCCGCCGCGACGGTTGTCGCGATCACGACGGTCGCGACGCTCGCCGCGCTCTCCGCCTTGGCCGCGATCGGAACCGGGCCCCCCGGCACCCGTACGGCGCTGTGATCCCACCATCAGACGAACCTCTCCTCGACTTCACGCTCCGCATTCACGGCGCAGCTGCGCACGCCCGATCCCACGTTGACCTTCATCTTGATCGTCATCACAGGGACAACCCAGCCTCTCGGGCGCCCTCGGCGACCGCCGCGATCCGGCCGTGGTACTTGCTGCCACCACGGTCGAACACCACCGCGGTCACCCCGGCTTCCTTGGCCCGCTCGGCCACGCGCTTCCCGACCTGACGCGCCTTGGCGGTCTTGTCGCCGTCCACCGACCGCAGGTCGGCTTCCATCGTCGAGGCGCAGACCAGCGTCTTGCCCACGGTGTCGTCGACGATCTGGACGAAAACGTGCCGGCTCGAGCGGTTCACCACCATCCTGGGCTGCTCGGTCGTGCCATGCACGCGCTTGCGAACACGAAGGTGCCGACGACTGCGGGCAGCGCTCCGGCCCGAAGCTCGCTTGACTGTCATCGCCATGGCTACTTACCCGCCTTTCCGACCTTGCGGCGGATGGTCTCCCCCGCGTACCGCACGCCCTTGCCCTTGTAGGGGTCGGGCTTGCGTAGCTTGCGGATATTCGCGGCGACCTCGCCGACCAGCTGCTTGTCGATGCCGGCCACCGTGAACCGCAACGGCCCGTCGACCGAGAACGTGATTCCCGGCGGCGGCTCAACGGTGATCGTGTGGCTGTAGCCCAGCGAAAACTCCAGGTTGCTGCCCTTGGCCAAGACCCGGTAACCGGTGCCTTGGATTTCCATCTTCTTTTCGAACCCGGTCGTGACCCCAGTGACCATGTTGTTGATCAACGTGCGGGTCAAGCCGTGCAACGAGCGCGACATCCGCTCATCGTCCGGGCGGGTGACCTCAAGGTTGGCGTCGTTGCGGGCCACCATGATGGGTTCGCGGACCGTCATGCTCAGCTGGCCCTTAGGCCCCTTCACCAGGACGTCCTGACCATTGATCGTGACGTCGACGCCGGCGGGGACGGGAACGGGCAGTCTTCCAATACGGGACATCTCGTTACTCCTTCCTCACCAGACGTAGGCGAGCACTTCGCCGCCCACACCTTTGGCGGCGGCTTGCTTGTCGGTCAACAGGCCCGATGACGTCGAGATGATCGCCACCCCGAGGCCTCCCAGAACCCTGGGCAGGTTCGTCGACTTGGCGTACACCCGCAGGCCCGGCTTGGACACCCGCCGTACGCCGGCGATCGAACGCTCGCGATTCGGTCCGTACTTGAGCTCGATGGTCAGCGTCTTGCCGACTTCGGCATCCTCCACCCGCCACGTGGCGATGTATCCCTCGGTCTGGAGGATTTCGGCGATGTTGGACTTCAGCTTGCTGTACGGCATGCTCACCGCGTCGTGATGCGCGCTGTTCGCATTCCGCACGCGGGTCAGCATGTCCGCGATCGGGTCGGTCATCGTCATTGGGCTTCCGCCCTTCCTCACCGGGGTTTCAGCGGGCCAGGTGGCCGGCCGACCTTCGGTGTGTCAGTTTCGTGCGTCGTCGTCGCGGGGACCGCGTCGGACCGGACGTTCCGGGAACGGATCTCACGTGTCTCGCGCTCCCGGGCCGCGAGAAGTGTGGGTGTTTACCAGCTGCTCTTGGTGACGCCCGGAAGCTCGCCCCGGTGCGCCATTTCGCGCAGACAGACCCGGCACAGCCCGAACTTGCGGTACACCGAGTGCGGGCGCCCGCACCGCTGGCAGCGGGTGTAGCCGCGCACCTTGAACTTGGGCTTGGCGTTGGCCTTGTTGATCAGCGCAGTCTTGGCCACTGTCAGTTCTCCTTGAACGGAAAGCCCAGGAGACGAAGCAACGCGCGCCCCTCGGCATCGTTGGCGGCCGTGGTGACGACGGTGATGTCCATCCCCCGCACACGGTCGATCCGGTCCTGGTCGATCTCGTAGAACATCGACTGCTCGTTGAGACCGAAGGTGTAGTTGCCGCGGCCGTCGAACTGCGACGGCGAGAGGCCGCGGAAGTCACGGATACGGGGCAACGCCACCGTGACCAACCGGTCGAGGAACTCCCACATCCGTTCCCCACGCAGCGTGGCGTGCGCGCCGATCGGCATACCCTCGCGCAGTTTGAACTGGGCGATGGACTTGCGTGCCTTAGTGACCACGGGCTTCTGGCCCGTGATCGAGGTCAGGTCGCGCACAGCGCCGTCGATGAGCTTGCTGTCCCGCGCGGCGTCGCCGACACCCATGTTGACCACCACTTTGGTCACCCGTGGGATCTGCATCGGGTTGGCATAGCCGAACTCCTGCGCGAGCGCGGGCTTGATCTCCGCGGCGTACCGCAGCTTCAACCGAGCAGGTACGGACTCCTGCGCGTCGCCGCTCATCGCCTCGGCGGTGTCGCCGGCGGCTTGCGTCTTAGCCATCAGAGGTCCTTCCCGGAACGCACCGACACACGGATCCGCTGTGCCTTCATGCGCCCATCACGCTCGACCATTTCAACTCGCGTCCGCACCCGGGTGGGCTTCTTCGTCTCCGGGTCCACGATGGCCACGTTGGACACGTGGATCGGGGCCTCCTGGTGCACGATCCCACCGGTGCGCGAGCCTCGCGAACTCTGTCCGACTTTGGTGTGCTTGGTGATCCGGTTGACGCCCTCGACGAGCACACGGCTGGTCGCGGGGTACACCTCGATCACCTTGCCCTGCTTGCCTCGATCGCCGCCCTTTTCCTGCTTGCGGCCGGTGATGACCTGGACGAGGTCACCCTTCTTGATCTTCATCTTGGCCATGGCCTCACAACACCTCCGGGGCCAGCGAGATGATCTTCATGAACTTCTTCTCCCGCAGCTCACGCCCCACCGGGCCGAAGATGCGGGTACCTCGCGGGTCGCCGTCGTTTCGCAGGATGACTGCGGCGTTCTCGTCGAACCTGATGTACGAACCGTCCGATCGGCGGCGTTCCTTCTTGGTGCGAACGATGACGGCCTTGACGACGTCACCCTTCTTCACGTTTCCGCCGGGAATGGCATCCTTCACCGTGGCCACGATGACATCACCGATGCCCGCGTAGCGTCGACCCGAACCGCCGAGCACGCGGATGCACAAGATCTCCTTGGCACCGGTGTTGTCGGCGACGCGCAGTCGCGACTCCTGCTGGATCACTTCTCACTCCTGTCGTCTCGCCGGTTCTCCGGCCGGATCGCGACCCGGTTGAAGCCTTGCGGAACTTCTGAGGCGGTTGCCCCACACCTGGAAAAGCTCTGGTTTTCAGCCACGGGGCAACCCCGCCACCGACTACTTGGCGCGTTCGAGAATGGACACGATTCGCCAGCGCTTGGTCGCCGACAGCGGTCGCGTCTCCATAATCAGGACGCGGTCGCCCACGCCACACTCGTTCTGCTCGTCATGCGCCTTGACCTTGCTGGTCCGCCGGATGACTTTGCTGTAGAGCGGGTGCTTGACGCGGTCCTCCACCTCGACGACCACGGTCTTGTTCATCTTGTCGCTGACCACGTAGCCCTGACGCGTCTTGCGGTAGTTGCGCTCGGACTTGGCCGACGATGTTTCGGCCGCCGGGGTGGCACTCACAGGCGTCTCCTGGCTGCTGTCACTACGTGTGGTGTTCTCGGTCATCTCACTGCTCCGGTGCCACGCCGATGTTGAGCTCGCGCTCACGCATGATCGTGTAGATGCGGGCGATGTCCCGGCGGACGGCCTTCAGCCGACCGTGGTTCTCCAGTTGTCCGGTTGCCGACTGGAAGCGCAGGTTGAACAGCTCTTCCTTGGCCTTGCGCAGCTCGTCAACCAGTTTCTCCTCGGAGAGTTCGCGCAGCGACTCCGAGCTGAGGTTCTTGGAACCGACAGCCATCAGTGCTCACCACCCTCACGCTGGACGAAACGGCATTTCATGGGCAACTTGTGCATCGCCAGTCGCATCGCCTCACGAGCAACCTCCTCGGAGACGCCGGACAGCTCGAACATCACCCGTCCCGGCTTGACGTTGGCGATCCACCATTCCGGGGACCCCTTGCCCGAACCCATCCGGGTTTCGGCGGGCTTCTTGGTCAGGGGACGGTCTGGGTAGATGTTGATCCACACCTTGCCGCCACGCTTGATGTGCCGGGTCATAGCGATACGCGCCGACTCGATCTGCCGGTTCGTCACGTACGCCGGCTCAAGGGCCTGGATTCCGTAATCACCGAAGGCGATGGTCGTGCCGCCCTTGGCCATCCCGGATCGACCGGGGTGGTGCTGCTTACGGTGTTTGACTCGTCGTGGGATCAACATCAGGACTGTTCCCCTTGCGTCTGCGCCGCTTCCGCCGGCGCGGTGCCACCCGTTTCGGGGGCGGCGGTCACGGTTGCCGCCTCCGGTGCGTCCGCCCGGGGTGCGCGATCGGTACGGCGACCACGGCCGGGGCGCTCACCCCGGTCGCCACGGTCCCCGCGCGGGCCCCGCGACGGCCGCCCGGGAGCGGCCGCCTGGGCGGCGGCCAGTTCCTTGGCGGTGAGGTCGCCCTTGTAGATCCACACCTTCACGCCGATGCGCCCGAACGTCGTCCGGGCCTCGTAGAAGCCGTAGTCGATGTTCGCCCGGAGCGTGTGCAACGGCACCCGGCCCTCGCGGTAGAACTCCGAGCGCGACATCTCCGCACCACCGAGTCGACCCGAGCACTGCACTCGGATGCCCTTGGCGCCGGCGCGCAACGAGGACTGCATGCCCTTGCGCATGGCTCGACGGAAGGACACCCGCGCCGACAGTTGTTCGGCGATGCCCTGCGCGACCAGCTGCGCATCCATCTCGGGGTTCTTGACCTCAAGAATGTTGAGCTGGACCTGCTTGCCGGTCAGCTTCTCCAGCTCACCACGGATGCGGTCCGCCTCGGCGCCGCGACGTCCGATGACGATCCCCGGTCGGGCGGTGTGGATGTCGACACGTACCCGGTCGCGGGTCCGTTCGATCTCGACCCGGGCGATGCCCGCCCGCTCCATCCCCTGGGACATGAGGCGACGAATCGCCACATCCTCTTTGACGTAGTCGCGGTAGCGCTGACCGCCCTTGGTGCTGTCGGCGAACCACCGGCTCTTGTGTTCGGTGGTGATCCCCAGCCGGAAGCCGTGTGGGTTGACTTTTTGACCCATTAGCGGGCCCCTCCCTTGCTCTGGGGCTGGCTGACCTGCACGGTGATGTGGCTCGTGCGCTTGAGGATCTTGTACGCGCGCCCCTGAGCACGAGGTTGAATCCGCTTCATCGTCGCGCCTTCGTCGACGTACGCCGCGGAGACGACCAGGTTGCGCTCATCGAACGGTTTGGATTCCCGGTCGGCACGAACCCGCGCGTTAGCGATGGCCGACGCCAGCACCTTGCGGACCGGCTCGCTGGCGGCCTGCGGCGCGAACGCGAGGACCGCGAGCGCCTCGGATGCCTGCTTGCCGCGGATGAGGTCGACCACGCGGCGTGCCTTCATGGGCGTGACCCGCACGTGCTTGGCCTGCGCGCGCGCCTGGACCGTCGGCTCAGGCTGCTCGGTGTGCTTGGTGGCCATCAGCGACGACGTCCCTTCTTGTCGTCCTTCACGTGCCCCTTGAAGGTGCGCGTCGGAGCGAACTCGCCGAGCTTGTGCCCGACCATTGACTCCGTCACGAAGACAGGCACGTGCTTGCGCCCGTCGTGGACCGCAAAGGTGTGGCCGAGGAAGTCCGGAGCGATCACCGATCGACGCGACCATGTCTTGATCACGTTCTTGGTGCCCTTCTCGTTCTGCGCGTCCACCTTTTTCTGCAGGTGGCCGTCGATGAACGGACCCTTTTTGAGGCTGCGTGGCATCTCTTATCCTCAGCGCTTCTTGCCGGTACGACGACGACGGACGATGAGCTTGTCACTGTCCTTCTTCGGATGGCGGGTACGCCCCTCGGGCTGGCCCCACGGGCTGACTGGGTGACGGCCACCACTGGTGCGGCCCTCGCCGCCGCCGTGCGGGTGGTCCACGGGGTTCATCACGACACCCCGGACGGTGGGCCGCTTGCCCTTCCAGCGCATGCGGCCGGCCTTGCCCCAGTTGATGTTGCTCTGCTCGGCGTTGCCGACCTCACCGACGGTGGCCCGGCAGCGGACATCGACGTTGCGGATCTCGCCGGAAGGCATCCGCAACTGCGCGTACGGGCCCTCCTTGGCGACCAGCTGCACGCGGGCGCCGGCCGACCGCGCGATCTTGGCGCCCCCACCGGGCCGCAGCTCGATGGCGTGGATGACGGTACCGACGGGGATGTTGCGCAGCGGGAGGCTGTTTCCCGGCTTGATGTCGGCGGACGGCCCGTTCTCGATCTGGTCACCTTGACGGAGCCGGTTCGGAGCCAGGATGTAGCGCTTCTCGCCATCGGCGTAGTGCAGCAGGGCGATCCTGGCGGTCCGGTTGGGGTCGTACTCGATGTGCGCTACCTTCGCAGGAATGCCGTCCTTGTCGTGCCGACGGAAGTCGATGACGCGGTACGCGCGCTTGTGTCCGCCACCGATGTGGCGGGTCGTGATGCGGCCTTGGTTGTTCCGCCCACCGGTCTTGGCCAGCGGACGGACCAGCGACTTCTCCGGCGTACTGCGGGTCACTTCGGCGAAATCGGCCACGCTCGAACCGCGGCGACCGGGCGTGGTCGGCTTGTATTTGCGGATTCCCATGCTGTCCTCAGTTCCTTACGTCTCGATCCACATGAAGCGACAGGGCTGCAACGTGTCAGCGCCCGCCGCCGAAGATGTCGATCGAGCCTTCCTTGAGGGTGACGATGGCGCGCTTGGTGTCCTTGCGCCGACCGATGCCCAACCGCGTACGCCGCGCCTTGCCCTGCCGGTTCAGCGTGTTCACCGAGGACACCTTGACCCCGAAGATGGCCTCGACGGCGATCTTGATCTCGGTCTTGTTCGCTCGCGGGTCGACGATGAAGGTGTACTTGCCCTCGTCGAGCAGGCCGTACGACTTCTCGGACACAACCGGCTTGATCAGGATGTCGCGCGGGTTCTTTTGGATGATCACTTCGCGGCCTCCATCTGCGCGGCGTCGGCCGCGACGTTCTTGCGGGCCGATTCGATGAACGCGGTGAGTGCATCCTGGGTGAAGATCACGTCGTCGGCGCACATCACGTCGTAGGTGTTCAGCTGGTCGACGTACAGCGCGTGCACCGCGGCGATGTTGCGCACCGACAGAAGCGTCTGAGTGTCGTCCCGGCCCATGACCACCAGCAGGTGGGGACGTGAACTCAAGCTCACCAACAGTGCCGCCGCCGATTTGGTCGAGGGCGACTCGCCCTGGGCGACCCCGGTGACGACGCAGATCCGGCCGTTGCGGGCCCGGTCCGACAAAGCCCCCCGCAATGCGGCTGCCTTCATCTTCTTGGGCGTGCGCTGGCTGTAGTCACGCGGTTGCGGACCGTGAACGGTGCCACCGCCGGTGAACTGAGGCGCGCGAATCGAACCCTGGCGGGCGCGGCCGGTGCCCTTCTGGCGGTACGGCTTGCGCCCACCGCCGCGGACCGCTCCGCGAGTCTTGGTGGCGTGGGTGCCCTGGCGAGCCGCCGCCAGTTGGGCGATGACCACCTGGTGGATCAGCGGCACGTTGGTCTGCACATCGAAGATCTCGGCGGGCAGCTCGATGGTGCCGGTCTTGGCGCCCGTGGGGTCGAGGATGTCAAGGGTCGTCATGATCAAGCCCCCTTGGCTGCAGAGCGAACGAGGACAATTCCCCCACGAGGGCCGGGGACCGCGCCCTTGACGAGCAGCAGCCCCTTCTCTGCGTCCACCGCGTGCACGGTCAGGTTGAGTGTGGTCTGGCGTACGCCGCCCATCCGGCCCGCCATCCGCACGCCCTTGAAGACACGCGAGGGGGTGGCGCAGGCGCCGATCGAGCCGGGCTTGCGGTGGTTGCGGTGCGCGCCGTGGGAGGCGCCGACGCCGTGGAAGCCGTGCCGCTTCATGACGCCCGCGAAACCCTTGCCCTTGGTCGTGCCGGCGACATCCACCTTTTGACCGGCTTCGAACACGTCAGCGGTGATCTCCTGGCCGAGGCTGTAGTCCGCGGCGTTCGCGGTCCGCAGCTCCACCAGGTACCGGCGGGGCGTGACGCCTGCCTTGGCGAAGTGGCCGCCCTCAGGCTTGTTGACCTTGCGCGGGTCGATGGCGCCGTACCCGATCTGCACGGCCTCGTAGCCGTCCTTCTCGGTGCTGCGCACCTGGGTGACCACGCAGGGACCGGCCTGGATCACGGTGACCGGGATCAAGCGGTTGTCGGCGTCCCACACCTGGGTCATGCCCAGCTTCTCTCCCAGGACGCCGGTGACCGTCCGGGTGGCCCCGGAGGTCGGGGGGGTCGTTGAGGTCGTCATGAGTGTGCCGCCTGCCTCACAGCTTGATCTCGATGTTGACGTCCGCCGGCAGGTCGAGACGCATGAGCGAGTCCACGGCCTTCGGCGTCGGATCGACGATGTCGATCAGACGCTTGTGGGTACGCATCTCGAAGTGCTCCCGGCTGTCCTTGTACTTGTGGGGTGACCGGATGACGACGAAGACGTTCTTCTCCGTCGGCAACGGCACCGGTCCGACGACCGTGGCTCCGGCCCGGGTCACCGTGTCAACGATCTTGCGCGCCGAGCTGTCGATGACCTCGTGGTCATACGACTTCAGCCGGATGCGGATCTTTTGTCCCGCCATCGCTTCGTCTGACTCTCTCTCGTCGTCCGCCTGCGTCCGTCCCGCTGCTGGTGGCGCCGACCCCCGAGGTCGGGCGTGTCGGGCTGGTGACGGTGACCCGGCAGAATCCTTGGAGAGGAGTCAGCGGGCCGATGTCGAGATGCCACCGGCTGCGGGGCTTGAGCGTTCCCCTCCGAGATCGCACCCAAAGGGTGTCCTGCGCGCGAGGGATGGCTGGCACATGAGTACCCGCCGTGCGTCAAGCAACCGGTCCATAGTGCCAGAGCCCGCCCGGTCACTCCAAATCGCCGCGTTGACTCACCTCGAATGCCCGCGTGGGTGGAGTCGTTGACTCATCCGACGATGCCCGCCCGAAGGAGCGGGAGCAGGTTCGTCCGAGCGGGTGCGCCCAGCAGCATGCACCGGATCGGGGGAACCTGCACCTGCGGCGGACGGCCGCCCCGACGCCAGGAGGGTCAGCCGTTCTTGACGTTGCAGCGCTGCGCCACGACCTGCGCCAGAGTGCCGGCCGGACGCCACGGCTCGAGGTACCACCGCGCCTTTGTCGGGGCGAAGAGGGCATGGCACACGTACTGTTCGCGCATGCCTGGGGTGTCGGCCGCAGGCTCTCGGCGAACCACGTCACGCCACCCGGCCTGTGCCCAACTCATTGTGGGATGCCGACGGTGCGCCGCGGTCGGTACCACGGCCAGGGTGCGCTGCCCGCCCCGAGTGACCCACATGGTCGACACAATCAACCGAGCAGGCGCATCGGGACCACGGCGTGCCGGGGACGATTGCGGCGACCGACTCGGGCCGGTGGCCCCAGTGTCATCTGCCGGGGACGTACTCGAGGGCAGGCCCGACGCTGAGGAGGGCTGAAGCGTCCTACCCGGGCGTTGGTCGACGGTGAGGCCGCACCCACCGAGACCGGCCGCGGCGGCCGCCAGCGCGAGGGCCGTCGCACCCGAGCGGGCACGCCGAAGGGCCCGGGCATCGGCCCAGGCCCTTCGGTCCTGCCGGGGAGGCAGGGTCACGTGCGCATGGTCACTTGAGAATCTTGGTGACCCGACCGGCGCCCACCGTCCGACCACCCTCACGGATGGCGAACTTCAGACCCTCTTCCATGGCGATCGGCTGGATCAGGTCGACCTTCATCTCGGTGTTGTCCCCGGGCATCACCATTTCGGTGCCCTCGGGCAGGTGCACAACGCCGGTGACGTCCGTGGTCCGGAAGTAGAACTGCGGACGGTAGTTGTCGTAGAACGGCGTGTGCCGCCCGCCCTCGTCCTTGGACAGGATGTAGACGTTGCCCTCGAACTCGGTGTGCGGGGTGATCGAGGACGGCTTGACGACGACCTGCCCGCGCTCGACGTCCTCACGCTTGGTGCCGCGCAGCAGCAGGCCCACGTTCTCACCGGCCCGAGCGTCTTCCAGCGTCTTGCGGAACATTTCGATGGCGGTCACCGTGGTCTTAGCGGTCTGCTCGCGGATACCCACGATCTCGACCTCCTCCATCGGCTTGAGCACGCCACGCTCGACCCGGCCGGTGACGACGGTGCCACGACCGGTGATCGTGAACACGTCCTCGATCGGCATCAGGAACGGCTTGTCGATGTCGCGCTCGGGCTGCGGGATCGCCTCGTCGACGGCGTCCATGAGCTTCTGCACGGACTCGGCCCACTCCGCGTCGCCCTCGAGAGCCTTCAGCGCCGACACCCGGACCACCGGCAGGTCATCGCCGGGGAACTCGTAGGACGACAGCAGCTCGCGGACCTCCATCTCGACGAGCTCGAGGATTTCCTCGTCGTCGACCATGTCGGTCTTGTTGAGCGCGACCACGATGTAGGGCACGCCGACCTGACGAGCCAGCAGGACGTGCTCCTTGGTCTGCGGCATCGGACCGTCGGTGGCCGCCACCACCAGGATGGCGCCGTCCATCTGGGCCGCACCGGTGATCATGTTCTTGATGTAGTCCGCGTGACCCGGGCAGTCCACGTGCGCGTAGTGACGCGTCTCGGTCTGGTACTCCACGTGTGCGATCGAGATCGTGATCCCGCGCTGCTTCTCCTCCGGCGCCTTGTCGATCTCGTCGAACGGCGTGAAGGGGTTCAGGTCCGGGTACTTGTCGTGCAGAACCTTGGTGATCGCGGCCGTCAGCGTGGTCTTGCCGTGGTCGATGTGACCGATGGTGCCGATGTTGACGTGCGGCTTGGTCCGCTCGAACTTCGCCTTGCCCACTTGGGTCCTCCTGTTGGACTTGTTGGTTCGCCGTACGACCGCTCGGAGGGACGTGGCGAGTGGTGCTGTGTTTCGCTATGACGTGAAGAGCATCAGCGGGTGAGTGTACCCGCCTCACTCGCCTCGCATCTTCTTGACGATCTCCTCTGAGACGTTCTTAGGCACCTCAGCATACGAATCGAACTGCATCGTGTAGTTAGCCCGACCCTGCGTCTTGCTCCTCAGGTCGCCCACGTATCCGAACATCTCCGACAACGGCACCAGCGCCCGAACGATCTTGGCGCCACTGATGTCATCCATCGCCTGAATGTGGCCGCGCCGCGAGTTGAGGTCACCGATGACGTCACCCATGTAGTCCTCCGGGGTGCGCACCTCGACGGACATCATCGGCTCCAGCAGCACCGGATCCGCCTTGCGGAGCGCCTCCTTGGTCACCATCGACCCGGCGATCTTAAAGGCCATCTCCGAAGAGTCGACGTCGTGGTAAGCGCCGTCGATCAGAGTCGCCTTGATCCCGACCAACGGATATCCGGCCAGCACGCCGACCTGGAGGGCGTCCCGGATACCGTGATCGACCGACGGGATGTACTCGCGGGGAACCCGCCCGCCGGTGACCTTGTTGTCGAACTCGTACATCGCACCCTCGCTGGTGTCCAGCGGCTCGAAGGTCACTTGCACCTTCGCGTACTGGCCGGATCCACCGGTCTGCTTCTTGTGCGTGTAGTCGTACTTCTCCACCACCCTGCGGATGGTCTCGCGGTAGGCGACCTGGGGCTTGCCCACGTTTGCCTCGACCTTGAACTCGCGACGCATCCGGTCCACCAGGATGTCCAGGTGGAGCTCGCCCATGCCCTTGATGATGGTCTGGCCGGTTTCCTGGTCCTGTTCCACCTGGAAGGTGGGGTCCTCCTCGGCGAGTTTGCCGATCGCCGTACCGAGCTTTTCCTGGTCACCCTTGGTTTTGGGCTCGATAGCCACCGAAATGACCGGCTCGGGGAAGCTCATCGACTCCAGCACGACGTGCTGCTGCATGTCACACAGGGTGTCCCCGGTGGTGGTGTCCTTCAGGCCGATCATCGCGTAGATGTGGCCGGCGGACACCGAATCGACCGGGTTCTCCTTGTTGGCGTGCATCTGGAAGAGCTTGCCGATGCGCTCACGCTTGCCCTTGGTGGAGTTGTACACCGGCTGGCCGCTGTCGACCTTGCCGGAATACACCCGCACATAGGTGAGCCGACCGAAGAACGGGTGACTGACGACTTTGAACGCCAGCGCCGCGAACGGCTCTTTGGCGTCGGCGTGCCGCTCGATGACCTTTTCCTCGTCGCGCGGGTCGTGACCTGCGATCGAGGGCACGTCCAGCGGGCAGGGCAGGAAGTCGATCACGGCATCCAACATGGGTTGAACACCCTTGTTCTTGAACGCCGAGCCGCAGTACACCGGGTAGACCGCCGAGGTGATGGTCAACCGCCGGATCCCCGCCTTGAGTTCCTCGAGCGTCAGTTCCTCGCCTTCGAGGTATTTCTCCATGAGCGTGTCGTCGGACTCCGCGACCTTTTCGACGATCTCGTGGCGGTAGGCCTGGGCGTCCTCGAGCATGTCCGCAGGAATGTCGAGAACCTGGTAGTCCTCGCCCTTCTTGGTCTCGCCCTCCCAGACGAACGCCTTCATGGTCAACAGATCGACCACACCGGTGAACGTGTTCTCGGCTCCGATGGGCAGTTGCATCACCAGCGGCGTGGCACCGAGCCGATCCACGATGGTCTTCACCGTGAAGTAGAAGTCGGCGCCCATCTTGTCCATCTTGTTGACGAAGCAGATGCGCGGAACGTCGTACTTGTCCGCCTGCCGCCACACCGTTTCGGACTGGGGCTCCACGCCCTCCTTGCCGTCGAACACCGCCACAGCACCGTCGAGGACCCGCAGGGAACGCTCCACCTCCACCGTGAAGTCCACGTGGCCCGGGGTGTCGATGATGTTGATCTGGTGGTCTTTCCAGAAGGTGGTCGTCGCGGCAGAGGTGATCGTGATGCCGCGCTCCTGCTCCTGCTCCATCCAGTCCATCGTCGAGGCGCCGTCGTGGGTCTCGCCGATCTTGTAGTTGATGCCGGTGTAAAACAGGATGCGTTCGGTGACCGTCGTCTTGCCGGCGTCGATGTGCGCCATGATGCCGATGTTGCGGACCTTGCTCAGGTCCGTGAGGACATCGAGTGCCACTTGCTGTCTCGTCTCGTGATCGGGGTCGGGGTGCGTACGTCGTCGGCTCGGGTCGATCGGTACCGGTCACCCGGTGCCGGCCTGGCTGGCAGGCCGGCAGCAGGTCACCAGCGGTAGTGCGCGAACGCCTTGTTTGATTCGGCCATCTTGTGGGTGTCCTCGCGTCGCTTCACCGAGGCGCCCAAGCCGTTGCTGGCGTCCAGGATCTCGTTCATCAACCGGTCGGTCATGGTCTTCTCCCGGCGCTGCCGCGAGTACCCCACGAGCCAACGCAGCGACAATGTGGTCGCCCGGCCAGCCTTGACCTCGACCGGCACCTGATAGGTCGCGCCACCCACACGGCGGGACTTGACCTCCAGCGTGGGACGAATGTTGTCCAGCGCACGCTTGAGCGTCACCACGGGGTCGGTGCCGGTCTTGTCACGGCAACCTTCCAGCGCGCCGTACACGATCTTCTCGGCGATGGACTTCTTGCCGTCCAGGAGGATCTTGTTCACCAGCTGGGTCACCAGCGGGGAGCCGTAGACCGGGTCGACAACCAGGGGCCGCTTGGGCGCCGGGCCCTTGCGTGGCATTACTTCTTCTCCATCTTCGCGCCGTACCGGCTGCGGGCCTGCTTGCGGTTCTTCACACCCTGGGTGTCGAGGGAGCCGCGGATGATCTTGTACCGCACACCAGGCAGATCCTTGACCCGACCACCGCGGACGAGCACGATCGAGTGCTCCTGCAGGTTGTGCCCCACGCCCGGGATGTACGCCGTGACCTCCACCTGGCTGGTCAGCTTGACGCGGGCCACCTTGCGCAGCGCCGAGTTGGGCTTCTTCGGGGTGGTCGTGTACACGCGGGTGCACACCCCACGCCGCTGGGGGCTGCCCTTGAGCGCCGGGGTCTTGGCCTTGCTGGCCTTGTCCTGGCGGCCCTTGCGCACCAGTTGATTGATCGTGGGCACGTAGTCTCCGTTGTCGTCTCGTCTGGGCGCACGCACCGTGCTCATCGCACGACTGCTCCGGCCCGCCTTGGTGGTAAACCCTGATCCGGAACGGATAGGGCGCTCTCCCCTGCACTTCCCGACCTCGACCCCACGACAGCGATGTCGCGCAAGCACAGTAACGGTCGGACTGCCCGGCGAGAGGACAGCCTGGGACATCAGTCGGCCCAGGACATGCCCGACCAGCCTACCGGCTGCCCCCAGGGCCACCAAATCGCCCCGGGCAGGGTCGTTTCGGCGCATGCGATGGGGGCATCGGGGACCCAGCGGTCCCACGACGCCCCCACGTGACGGGCCGTTCGATGCCGGTGGCCAGCGGCGGGGCCTGCGACCAACTCATGGCCGCGAGCCCCGCCCTCGACTCAGTCCCGATCCAACCCCAGCGTCACATCGTCGAGGCGCACGGCCTCGCCCGAACCCACGCCGAAGGCCTGGTAGTCGAACTGCTGGTAGTCGGGCATGGAGTACATCGCGGCCTTGGCCTCCTCGGTGGGCTCCACCCGGACGTTGCGATACCGCGGCAGCCCGGTCCCGGCAGGGATCAGCTTGCCCAGGATCACGTTCTCCTTCAGGCCCCGCAGCGGGTCGGACTTGGCATGGATCGCCGCGTCCGTGAGCACCCGCGTCGTCTCCTGGAAGGAGGCCGCCGACAGCCACGAGTCCGTGGCCAGGCTCGCCTTGGTGATCCCCATCAGCTCGGGCCGCCCGGAGGCCGGCTGGCCGCCGCTGGCCACGACCCGGCGGTTCTCCGTCTCGAACTGGCCACGCTCGGCCATCGACCCCGGAAGGAGATCGGCGTCCCCCGCCTCGATGATGGTCACCCGGCGCAACATCTGGCGCACGATGACCTCGATGTGCTTGTCGTGAATCGACACACCCTGCTGGCGGTACACCTTCTGCACCTCATCCACCAAGTGCATCTGGACCGCCCGCGGGCCGAGGATGCGCAACACCTGCTTGGGGTCGATGTTGCCCATGACCAGCGGCGTCCCGACGTCGATGTGTGTGCCGTCGGCCACCTGCACCCGCCGCCCGCCGAACTCGCCCTCGAACAACCGGGCGCGCTTGGAGACCGGGTAGGCGTGCTCCTCGCTGCCGTCGTCCGGAGTCAGGACCAGGCGACGGGCCTTGTCCGTGTCCTCGATGCGGACCCGTCCGGTGGCCTCGGCGATCGGGGCCACGCCCTTGGGGGTCCGGGCCTCGAACAGCTCGACCACACGCGGCAGACCCTGAGTGATGTCCTGGTCACCGGATGACACGCCACCGGTGTGGAAGGTGCGCATGGTCAGCTGGGTGCCGGGCTCACCGATCGACTGGGCGGCGATGATGCCGACCGCCTCCCCGATGTCCACCAGCGTGCCGGTCGCCAGCGAGCGCCCGTAACACATGGCGCAGGTGCCGACGTGGCTGTCACAGGTGAGCACCGACCGCACGCGGACCGACTCGATGCCCGCGGCGATCAACGCACCGATCACCACGTCGCCCAGGTCGACGCCGGCGCGCACCAGCGTCTCCTCGTCCTTGACCACGTCCTCGGCGAGGGTCCGCGCGTACACGGCGTTCTCGACGTCGTCGTGCGGGGCAAGCTCACCGGAGTCCAGCCGGACAGCGATCGGCAGGCTCAGGCCGCGCTCGGTGCCGCAGTCCTCCTCGCGGATGATGACGTCCTGGGAGACGTCCACGAGGCGACGGGTCAGGTAGCCGGAGTCGGCGGTCCGCAATGCGGTGTCCGCCAGACCCTTCCGGGCGCCGTGGGTGGAGATGAAGAACTCCACCACGGACAGCCCTTCGCGGAAGTTGGCCTTGATCGGGCGGGGGATGATCTCGCCCTTCGGGTTGGCCATCAGGCCACGCATCCCGGCGATCTGGCGCAACTGGAACCAGTTGCCTCGGGCGCCGGAGGACACCATCCGGTAGATCGGGTTGGTGCGCGGGAAGTGCGCCTGCATCTCCCGGGCCACCTCGTTGGACCCCTGGGTCCAGATCTCGATGAGCTCCTGGCGGCGCTCCTCGTCGGTGATCCAACCCTTCTCGTACTGCGTCTGGACCTTGTCGGCCTTGACCTCGTAGGTCTCCAGGATCTCCGTCTTACGCGGCGGGGTCACCACATCGGAGATGGCCACCGTCGTCCCTGAGCGGGTGGCCCAGTAGAAGCCGGTCTCCTTCAACGCGTCGAGGCTGGCTGCGACCTGCACCTTCGAATACCGCTCGGCGAGGTCGTTGACGATGAGCGACAACCGCTTCTTGTCCACGGGAACGTCGACGAAGGGGTAGTCCGGCGGCAGCGTCATGTTGAAGATCGCGCGCCCCAACGTGGTCTCCAGCGTCAGCGACGCAACCGCGCCGTGCGCGTCGGCCTCGACACCCTCGGGCAGCTCGAAACCCAGCGGGGGCACAACATCGCGGATGCGCACCTGGATCAGGGAGCCCAACTCGATCTGACCCGCGTCGTAGGCCATCCGGGCTTCGGCGACGGTGGAGAACCGGCGCAGGGCGCGGCGCCCCTCGGCATCCACCGGTACGTCGTCCCCAGCCTCCTGCGGGAACTCCGCCCGGCCCGACACCGACGTCAGGTGGAACAGCCCGATGATCATGTCCTGGGTGGGCATGGTCACCGGCCGACCATCGGCCGGCTTGAGGATGTTGTTGCTGGAGAGCATCAGGATCCGCGCCTCGGCCTGGGCCTCGGCGGACAGCGGCACGTGCACCGCCATCTGGTCACCGTCGAAGTCGGCGTTGAAGGCCGAGCACACCAGAGGGTGGATCTGGATGGCTTTGCCTTCGACAAGCTGCGGCTCGAACGCCTGGATGCCGAGCCGGTGCAGGGTCGGTGCCCGGTTGAGCAGCACGGGGTGCTCGGTGATGACCTCTTCGAGGACATCCCACACGACGGGGCGGGCCCGCTCGACCATCCGCTTGGCGCTCTTGATGTTCTGGGCGTGGTCGAGATCGACCAGACGCTTCATGACGAACGGCTTGAACAGCTCCAAAGCCATCTGCTTGGGCAGCCCGCACTGGTGCAACTTGAGCTGCGGACCCACCACGATGACGGACCGTCCGGAGTAGTCCACCCGCTTGCCCAGCAGGTTCTGCCGGAACCGGCCCTGCTTGCCCTTGAGCATGTCCGACAACGATTTCAACGGACGGTTTCCCGGTCCGGTGACCGGACGTCCGCGGCGGCCGTTGTCGAAGAGCGCGTCGACGGCCTCCTGCAGCATCCGCTTCTCGTTGTTGACGATGATCTCGGGGGCGCCGAGGTCGAGCAGGCGCTTGAGCCGGTTGTTCCGGTTGATCACCCGGCGGTAGAGGTCGTTGAGGTCGGAGGTGGCGAACCGCCCACCGTCGAGCTGGACCATCGGACGCAGGTCCGGCGGGATCACCGGCACACAGTCCAGCACCATGCCCATGGGGTTGTTGCGGGTGGTCTGGAATGCGGTGACGACGCGCAGCCGCTTGATGGCCCGAGTTTTCTTCTGGCCTCGACCGGTGGCGATCACCTCGCGCAGGATCTCCGACTCCGCATCCAGATCGAAGGTCTCCAGATGCTTCTGCAGGGCCGCAGCCCCCATGCTGCCCTCGAAGTAGAGACCGAACCGGTCACGCATCTCGCGGTAGAGCAGCTCGTCGCCCTCAAGGTCCTGCACCTTGAGGTTCTTGAACCGGTCCCACACCTGGTCGAGGCGTTCGATCTGGGCGTCCGCGCGCTTGCGGATGTTGTTCATCTCGCGCTCGGCGCCTTCACGGACCTTGCGCCGGACGTCACCCTTGGCGCCCTCGGCCTCCAGCTCGGCCAGGTCGCCTTCGAGCTTCTTGGCCCGGTTGTCGATCTCGGCGTCCCGCGCGGACTGGATCTCCTTGCGCTCGACGTCGATCTGCGCTTCCAAGGACGGCAGGTCTCGGTGACGCCCTTCGGTGTCCACCGAGGTGATCATGTACGCCGCGAAGTAGATGACCTTTTCGAGGTCCTTCGGCGCCAGGTCGAGCAGATATCCGAGCCGGCTCGGCACGCCCTTGAAGTACCAGATGTGCGTCACGGGGGCCGCAAGCTCGATGTGCCCCATGCGCTCACGACGTACCCCGGAACGGGTCACCTCGACGCCACAACGCTCACAGATGATGCCCTTGAACCGCACCCGCTTGTACTTGCCGCAATAGCATTCCCAGTCCCGGGTGGGACCGAAGATCTTCTCGCAGAACAGGCCGTCCTTCTCCGGCTTGAGGGTTCGGTAATTGATCGTCTCGGGCTTCTTGACCTCACCGTGGCTCCACGCACGGATGTCATCCGCGCTGGCCAACCCGATCCGCAACTCGTCAAAGAAGTTGACGTCTAGCACTTGGTGCTTCCCTACTCTCGTTTCGCACAATCACGCGGGTTCGTACGGGAGTGCCTGGCGGCCCGCACAGGCCTCAGGCGTCGACGGTGACGTCACTACACTTCTTCGACGCTGCTGGGCTCGCGCCGGGACAGGTCGATGCCGAGCTCTTCGGCCGCCCGGAACACCTCCTGGTCGGGTTCGCGCAGGTCGATCGACTGCCCGTCGGAGGAGAGCACCTCCACGTTGAGGCACAGTGACTGCATTTCCTTGATGAGCACCTTGAAGGACTCGGGAATACCAGGCTCGGGGATGTTCTCCCCCTTGACGATCGCCTCGTACACCTTGACCCGACCGGTCACGTCGTCGGACTTGATGGTGAGCAGCTCCTGCAGGGCGTACGCCGCCCCGTAGGCTTCCAGCGCCCACACCTCCATCTCGCCGAACCGCTGGCCGCCGAACTGCGCCTTACCACCCAGCGGCTGCTGGGTGATCATCGAGTAGGGCCCGGTCGAGCGAGCGTGAATCTTGTCATCGACCAGGTGGTGCAGCTTGAGGATGTACATGTACCCCACGGAGACAGGGTCGGGGAACGGCTCCCCCGAACGCCCGTCGAAGAGCCGCGTCTTGCCGCTGGCACCGATCAGCCGTTGACCGTCCCTGGCGGGCCGGGCACTTTCCAGCAATCCGGTGATCTCGTCCTCGCGGGCGCCGTCGAAGACCGGGGAGGCGACCCGCGTGCCCGGCGGAGCGATGCGGGCATCGTCCGGCATCTGCTGAGCCCACTCGGGGTCGCCCTCGATCTCCCACCCTCGCGCCGCGGCCCAGCCGAGGTGGATCTCGAGGATCTGCCCGACGTTCATCCGGCCGGGTACGCCGAGCGGGTTCAGCACGACGTCAACCGGCGTTCCGTCCTCCAGGAACGGCATGTCTTCGACGGGCAGGATCTTGGAGATCACACCCTTGTTGCCGTGCCGTCCGGCGAGCTTGTCGCCATCGGTGATCTTGCGCTTGTTGGCGACGTACACCCGCACGAGCTGGTTGACCCCCGGCGGAAGCTCATCGCCCTCTTCACGGTCGAACAGCTTGACCGCGATAACGGTCCCGGTCTCGCCGTGCGGGACCTTCAGCGAGGTGTCGCGCACCTCGCGGGCCTTTTCACCGAAGATGGCGCGCAGCAAGCGCTCCTCGGGGGTCAGCTCGGTCTCACCCTTGGGGGTGACCTTCCCGACCAAGAGGTCGCCGTCGCGGACCTCGGCGCCGATCCGGATGATGCCTCGGTCGTCCAGGTCGGCCAACACTTCGTCGGAGACGTTCGGGATGTCCCGGGTGATCTCCTCCGGACCCAACTTGGTGTCCCGCGCGTCGACTTCGTGCTCCTCGATGTGAATGGAGGACAACACATCGTCCTGGACGAGTCGCTGGGAGAGGATGATCGCGTCCTCGTAGTTGTGGCCCTCCCACGGCATGAAGGCCACCAGGAGGTTGCGCCCCAGGCTCATCTCGCCGCCGTCGGTGGCCGGGCCGTCGGCGACGACGTCACCGACCTCCACCCGCTGTCCCTCGTCCACGACGACCCGCTGGTTGTACGACGTACCTTGGTTGGAGCGGGTGAACTTGGCGATCCGATAGGTGTGGTGCGTGCCGTCGTCGTTGGCGACGGTGACCAGATCAGCCGCGACGGACTCGACGACGCCGGCAGCGACCGCGCGAACCACGTCGCCGGAGTCCAGCGCCGCCCGGTACTCCATCCCGGTGCCCACCAGCGGCGCCTCGGACCGCACCAGTGGGACGGCCTGGCGCTGCATGTTGGCGCCCATCAGCGCCCGGTTGGCGTCGTCGTGCTCCAGGAAGGGGATCAAGGCCGTGGCCGCCGACACCATCTGCCGAGCCGCGACGTCCATGTAGTCGACATCGGTCCCGTGCACGTAGTCCAGCTCGCCACCCTTGGTGCGGACCAGCACGCGGTCCTCGGCGAACATGTTGTCCGCGTCCAGCGGCGCGTTCGCCTGGGCGATGACGAACTCGTCCTCCTCGTCGGCGGACAGGTAGTGCACGTCGTCGGTGACGACCGCGTCGATGACCTTCCGGTACGGCGTTTCGACGAACCCGAAGGGGTTGATCCGGCCGTAGGAGGCCAACGAACCGATCAGACCGATGTTGGGACCTTCCGGCGTCTCGATCGGACACATCCGGCCGTAGTGGCTGTGGTGCACGTCGCGCACCTCCATGCCCGCACGGTCGCGGGAAAGACCACCGGGACCCAGCGCCGACAGCCGGCGCTTGTGGGTCAGGCCGGCCAACGGGTTGTTCTGGTCCATGAACTGGGAAAGCTGGGAGGTCCCGAAGAACTCCTTGATCGAGGCCACCACCGGGCGGATGTTGATCAAGGTCTGCGGGGTGATGGCCTCGACGTCCTGGGTCGTCATCCGCTCGCGGACGACGCGCTCCATCCGGGAGAGCCCGGTACGGACCTGGTTCTGGATCAGCTCCCCCACGTTGCGCAGGCGTCGGTTGCCGAAGTGGTCGATGTCGTCGACCTCGACGCGGATCTCGGTGTCCTTGCCGTCGCGTCGGCCGGGCATCGAGGTCTGCTCGGCGTGCAGGGCGACCAGGTAGCGAATCGTGGCGACCACGTCGTCGACCGTCATGGTCGACTGGGATAGCTCGGTCTCCAGACCGAGCTTCTTGTTGATCTTGTACCGCCCCACCTTGGCCAGGTCGTAGCGCTTGGCGTTGAAGTAGAGGTTGTCCAGCAGCGTCTGGGCGGCCTCCTTCGTGGGCGGCTCGCCGGGACGCAGCTTGCGGTAGATGTCCAGCAGCGCGTCGTCCTGGCCGGTGGTGTGATCCTTCTCGAGGGTGGCGCGCATCGACTCGTACTCGCCGAACTCCTCCAGGATCTGCGCGTCCGTCCACCCCAGCGCCTTCAACAGCACCGTGACCGACTGCTTGCGCTTGCGATCGACGCGTACGCCGACCATGTCGCGCTTGTCGACCTCGAACTCCAGCCACGCACCCCGGCTCGGGATCACCTTGGCGGAGTAGATGTCCTTGTCGGAGGTCTTGTCCGCGGAACGCTCGAAATACACGCCGGGGCTACGCACCAGCTGGCTGACCACGACCCGCTCGGTTCCGTTGATGACGAACGTTCCGCGATCGGTCATCAGCGGGAAGTCGCCCATGAACACGGTCTGGCTCTTGATCTCGCCGGTGTTGGTGTTCATGAACTCCGCGGTGACGAACAGCGGCGCGCTGTAGGTCATGTCCCGCTCTTTGCACTCCTCGATGGAGTATTTCTGCTCTTCGAAGCGATGGTCCCGGAAAGACAGGCTCATCGCGCCGGAGAAGTCTTCGATCGGGGAGATCTCTTCGAAGATCTCCTCCAGACCCGACCTCTCGGGAACATCCGAGCGACCGGCTTCGAGGGCTTCGGCGACCCGGGCCTGCCACCGCTCGTTCCCCAACAGCCAGTCGAAACTCTCGGTCTGCAGGGCCAAGAGGTCGGGAACCTCCAGGGGCTCACGAATCTTGGCGAAGGAGACACGGCCGGATGCCGTGATTGCGCTGGACATCTTCCGGATCGCGGTACGCGAGGCAGCCAACGAGGGTCCTTCCACAGGCCTTTGGTTCGGCGGTCAGCACCTGCCGGGTCGCACCTCACGGCACCAGGGTGAAATTCAGGCCACAGCGCAGCACGACGTCGTGCTGGGCGGCGTTTCACGGTTGGCGCGTCATCGCGAGAGGGACAGGGCAGCGCAAAGCGACAGCATACCGACACTGGCCATCACAGTCCAATTGGGTGTATCCTCCCACGCTCGCACCTCCATTGCCGGTACGCCGCGCGGGCCAGTGGGTGCCCCGACCGGCGCGACCTGCGGCGGAACATCGGGGCGCTCCGTCCGGGGGCGGGAGAAGCCGGGAGACAAGGCCAGGGGTGGGGTTCTTCCGATCGGAAGAACCCCACCCCTGGTGGGCGCGGCAGCGCGGCTGGTGGCCCGCGACGTACCGCTGTCTGTGGACGCGATTCGCGGACGAACCGGATCGCGCCGGATGAAGCGAGGAGCTGGTGGACTACTTGAGGCTGACCGTGGCCCCGGCGCCCTCCAGGGCCGCCTTCGCCTTCTCGGCGGCCTCCTTGTTGACACCCTCCAGGACCGCCTTGGGAGCGCCGTCGACGAGGTCCTTGGCCTCCTTCAGGCCGAGGCTGGTCAACGCGCGCACCTCCTTGATGACCTGGATCTTCTTGTCGCCGGCGGCCTCCAGGACGACGTCGAACTCGTCCTTCTCCTCCTCGGCCGGAGCGGCGTCGCCGCCACCGCCCGCGGGAGCCGCAGCCATCGCGACGGGCGCGGCGGCCGTGACCCCGAAGGTCTCTTCGAACTGCTTGACGAACTCGGAGAGCTCGATCAGCGTCATCTCCTTGAAGGCGTCAAGGAGCTCGTCGGTGCTGAGCTTGGCCATGGGTGAACCTTTCCGTGGGGAGCCGTGAGTGGCTGTGATGGGTGGGCGGAGCCGCGGTGCGCGGTCAGCCCTCGTCGCCACCCGCGGCGACGTCTTCTGTGGGAGTTGGTGCCGGTTCGTCGGAGCTCGGGGCAGCGTCGGCAGCCGGGGCCGGCGTACCTGCGCTGACCTGGGCACGCAGAGCGTCGATGGTGCGGGCCGCCTGCGACAGCGGAGCCGCCAACAGGTAGACGGTCTGCGACAGCGATGCCTTCATCGCGCCCGCCAGCTTGGCCAGCAGCACCTCGCGCGATTCAAGATCGGCCAGCTTGGTGATGTCCTCGGCGGACAGCGGCCGGCCGTCGAGCACCCCGCTCTTGATGATGAGCAGCGGGTTGGCCTTGGCGAAGTCACGCAGGCTCTTGGCCGCCTCCACGGGATCGCCGGTGATGAAGGCGATCGCCGACGGACCGGTCAGCTGGCCCTCGAACGCGGTGACGCCCGCTTCCTTGGCCGCACGCTCCGTGAGGGTGTTCTTGACGATCGCGTACGTGCCGTTGGCGCGCAGCGACGTCCGCAGCTCCTTGAGCTGCTTGACGGTCAGGCCACGGTACTCGGTGAGCACCGCCGCGCCGGACTCCCGGAATCGGTCCGTGAGCTCGGCGATGGCAGCCTGCTTGGCGGGCGTGGCCATGGGGCCTCCTGGGTTGGTCCTCGGCAACCGCCGGGCTCACCGGCCCACGAAAAAAGCTCCCGGCGCAGGGCCGAGAGCGGACAGCGAGCGGCTGTGGCTTCGTCTCCCTGCGCGGGTCGCCTCACGAGGAGGGCCTTCGGTCGGACGGCGCCCGTCGTGCTGGGGCGCTGGCCGGCAACCGGCGGTCATAGGTCTCCCTGAGTGTACGGCGACCGGTCCGGGGCACCAAATCGCCGACGTGACTCACGTTGAGTGTCCCCGGGGGGCGTGGGAGCAGGGGCAGGTTCACCCGACCTGGTGCGCCCTGCAGCATGCCCCAGGTCGGGTGAACCTGCCCCACGTGGTGTCAAACAACGCGAAAAAGCCGACCATCCTTGACGAACTCCAAGTGATGGTCGGCTCTTGCGCGCGTGGCGTGAGGCGCACGCCGTACGGCGGGAGGTCGAGCCTCAGTCCTCGTCCTCGCTCATGAGGTTGCGCGTCCGAGTGTGGTCGACGGCGATGCCAGGTCCCATGGTCGTGGCCATCGTGGCCTTCTGCAGGTAGCGGCCCTTGGAGGCGGACGGCTTGAGCCGGGTGATCTCCTCCATGGCGGCGGCGTAGTTCTCCACCAGGGCCTCATCGGAGAACGAGGTCTTGCCGATGATGAAGTGCAGGTTGGCGTGCTTGTCGACGCGGAACTCGATCTTGCCGCCCTTGATTTCGGTGACCGCCTTGGCCACGTCCATCGTGACGGTTCCCGTCTTCGGGTTGGGCATGAGGCCGCGCGGGCCCAGAACCTTCCCGAGGCGACCGACCTTGCCCATCATGTCGGGGGTCGCCACGACGGCATCGAAGTCGAGCCACCCCTTGGTGATCTTCTCGATCATGTCGTCGGCGCCCACGTGGTCGGCACCCGCCGCGGTGGCCGCCTCGGCGTTCGCTCCGGTGGCGAAGACCAGCACCCGGGCCGTCTTGCCCGTGCCGTGCGGCAGGTTCACCGTGCCGCGGACCATCTGGTCGGCCTTGCGCGGATCCACCCCGAGGCGCAACGCGACCTCGACGGTGGCGTCGTACTTGGTGGTGCTCGTCTCCTTCGCCAGCCGCACCGCCTTCAGGGGCGAATGCGTCTGATCGCCGATCTTCTCCTCGGCGGCCCGATAGCTCTTACTGCGCTTCACTACTGCTCCCTGGTGATGATGGCCGGATGTGGCCGGGTGGAGTCGTGGTCAACGGGCCGCGCGGGCCCTGCCACTGGGTTGAGCCTCGCCATGTCCCACAGCCCATAGGCGTCAGGAAACGGTGACGCCCATCGAACGAGCGGTGCCGGCGATGATCCGCATCGCTTCCTCGACATCGTTCGCGTTGAGGTCGACCATCTTCGTCGTGGCGATCTCGCGGAGCTGGTCCTGGGTGAGGTTGGCGACCTTCGTCTTGTGCGGCTCGGGGGACCCCTTGGGGATTCCGGCCGCCTTCTTGATCATCTCCGCGGCCGGCGGCGTCTTGGTCACGAAGGTGAACGAGCGGTCCTCGTACACGGTGATCTCGACGGGGATGACGTTGCCGCGCTGAGACTCCGTCGCCGCGTTGTACGCCTTGACGAACTCCATGATGTTGACGCCGTGCTGACCTAGGGCGGGCCCGACGGGCGGGGCGGGCGTCGCCGCACCCGCCTGGATCTGGAGCTTGACGTATCCGGCGATCTTCTTCTTCTTGGGGGGCATCGCTATGTGTTCCTTTGGGTTGTGGGCCTACGCCGTGGGCGATGACCCGGTTGCATGTGACGGTGGTGACGGTATGGCGTCGCGTCCGTCCTGGATGGTTCTACGGGACTGCTCCTACAGCTTGGCCACCTGGTTGAAGGAGAGCTCCACGGGCGTCTCCCGGCCGAAGATGGACACCAAGACCTTGAGTTTCTGGGTCTCCGGCAGGATTTCGGAAATGGTCGCCGGCAACGTCTCGAAGGGGCCTTCCATCACGGTGACCGACTCCCCGATCTCGAAGTCCACTACTGCGGCCGCGGCCTTGGTCTGCTGCGACGGCCGGGCGGCCACGTCGCCGCTGGTCGACTCGACCGTCGGCGCCAGCATGGAGAACACCTCGTCCAGGCTCAGCGGCACCGGCTGGTGGGCGTTGCCGACGAAACCCGTCACGCCGGGGGTGTGCCGTACGGCGCCCCAGCTTTCGTCCGTCAAGTCCATCCGCACCAACACGTACCCGGGCATCCGCACCCGACGTACCTGCTTCTTCTGACCGTTCTTGATCTCGGTGACCATCTCCATCGGCACCTCGACCTGGAAAATGTAGGGCTCCATGTTGAGGCTGGTGACGCGCTGCTCGAGGTTGGTCTTCACCCGGTTCTCGTAGCCGGCGTAGCTGTGGATCACGAACCAGTCGCCTTCGGCGAAGCGGAGCTTCTTGCGCAGTTCCTCGGTGGGGTCCACGGGGGTGTCGTCATCGACCGGTGGCAGGTCGTCCGCGTCCTGCGCGTCCGGCGCCTCCTCGGTCTCAGCCGAATCGTCGGCGGCTCCGAACGCGTCCTGGCCGTCGGTCGCCTCCTCGACGGCCACGACACCGTCGTCGGACTCCTCGGACTCCTCGGACTCCTCGGGATCCTCGGCGTCCACCGGCGGCGTGTCCTGCCCACCCTCGGGGGCGGTCAGGTCGGCCTCCAGGTCATCGCCGGACGGCTGCGCCGGAATCTGCTCGGGGTCGACGGCGCTCTCGGATGCCTCCGAGTGCTCGTCCGTCCATTGGTCAGACACGACTGCGACCTACCTTCTTCCAACGCATCCTGCGTTCGGTTGTGCTGCCCGGGGCCGGCCCATCTGCCGAGCCGACGGCTACGACCCGGCGAACACCCAGAACACCAAGCGAGTGATCAGGCTATCCAATCCGAAGACCAGCAACATGATGACTGTCACGAAGGTGATGACCACCAGCGTGTAGGTCACCAACTCCTCTCGGGTGGGCCGGACGACCTTGCGCATCTCGTCCAGGATCTGCGCAATGAACAACCCCACGGCCGAGAAGAACCGGGTGACGACGTTGCCGCCGGCGCGGTCGCCGCGGTGCGGGGCGCCGCGGCCCCGCTTGGCGGTGCTCTGCTCGCTCACGGCTGCTCTCCTCATACCGATCGGCGCCACAGCGCATTCCGCTGTGGCGCCGAAATGTCTTGGGCTCGTTCATCTTCGATCTGATGCGCAGGGCAGGAGGGACTCGAACCCCCAACCGCCGGTTTTGGAGACCGGTGCTCTGCCAATTGAGCCACTGCCCTGTGGGTGCCGGCCGCGCGAGGCCTGCCCGACCGACCAATGCGGTGCGAGCACGGACCATTCACCACGACGTGGCATCCGACAT
Organism: Austwickia sp.; assembly: GCA_016711265.1. Taxonomy (GTDB): domain Bacteria; phylum Actinomycetota; class Actinomycetes; order Actinomycetales; family Dermatophilaceae; genus JADJTI01. The sequence continues at coordinate 106,118 of JADJTI010000004.1, forward strand.
CCGAGCATACGGGACGCCCGACCGCTAAGGCCAACCGACCCGGCGGACCACGGGCGCAGCGCCTACGCGACGTAACCTTGCGCCATGGGTAACGGGGGGCGGGACCTGGGGCGGCTGCCCAAGGCGCACCTGCACCTGCACTTCACCGGGTCGATGCGGCTCCCGACGCTCAAGGACATGGCCGCCGGGCACGGTCTATCGCTGCCGCACGCGCTTCTGGACCGGTGGCCGCCGCGACTGTCGGTGTCCGACGAACGCGGGTGGTTCCGCTTCCAGCGGCTGTACGACGCGGCGCGCGCCTGCGTGCGCGGCGAGGCCGACATGCGCCGCATCGTCCGAGAAGCCGCCCGCGACGACGCCGCGGAGGGGTCGGTGTGGCTGGAGCTGCAGGTGGACCCGACCAGCTACGCACCGTACGTCGGCGGCCTCACCCCCGCCCTGGAGATCGTGCTGGACGAGGCGCGCGCCGCCTCCCAGGAGGAGGGCCTCGGGGTCGCCATCGTCGTGGCGGCGAGCCGCATCCGGCACCCGTTGGATGCCCGTACCCTGGCGCGGCTGGCTGCGCGGTACGCCGGGGACGGGCCCGGCACGGTGGTGGGCTTCGGCCTGAGCAATGACGAACGCCGGGGCGACACCGTGGACTTCGCGGGGGCCTTCCGGATCGCCGCGCGGGCCGGGTTGGCGTTGGTCCCCCACGGCGGGGAGCTGTTGGGTGCGGACGCCGTGTGGACGACGCTGCGGACGCTGGCTCCCGACCGCCTGGGCCACGGGGTGCGCAGCGTCGAGCACCCCGCTGTGCTGGCCGAGGTATCCCGCAGGCGCATCACCCTGGAGGTGTGCCCCGGCAGCAACGTCGCGCTGGGGGTCTACCCACGACACCGGGATGTGCCGCTGCGCGCCCTGGTCAGGGCCGGCGTACCGGTCGCGCTCGGCGCCGACGACCCGCTGCTGTTCGGGTCCCGGCTGGTGGATCAGTACGAGTTGGCGCGCAGCGCGTTGGGCTTCGATGACACGGAGTTGGCCGCGCTGGCCGCAGATTCCATCCGGGGCAGCCGCGCCGATCACTGCCGACAGGACGCGGCGCTGGCCGGGATCGATGCCTGGCTGCAGACCCCTCCCAGCTCGCCCGCTGTGTCACCAGACCCGCCCAGCCGGCCCGCTGCGTGACCGGACCTGCGGCTAGGGTTCGGGCAGCGCACACCCCACCAGAACGGGCTCGTTGACGAGCCGGACACCGAAGGCGTCCAGCACGCCGTCGCGCACCTGCGCGGCCAGGGCCAGCACGTCCTTGCAGGTTGCGCCACCCCGGTTGGTGACCGCCAGGGTGTGTTTGGTCGACAACGCGACCGGCCCGGGCAGACCGTAGCCCTTGGCGAACCCCGCCCGCTCAATCAGCCACGCCGCGCTGGTCTTGGCCAGGCCCCCCTCTGCGGCGAACCGGGGTGGCGCGGCGTCGGGCCCGCATCGCCGCCGGACCCGGGCGGCCATGGCCGTGAACTCTTGCTCCCCGAGGGTGGGGTTCGTGAAGAACGAACCGCAGCTCCAGGTGTCGTGATCGGCATCGTCGAGCACCATGCCCCGCGCTCGCCGCTGGGCCAGCACCCCCTCGCGGGCCAGCGCGAGCGGAACCCGGTCCCCCAGCGCAGCACCCACCTGACGGGCCAGGTCGGCGTACCCGATGGGCGCGGACTCGACGCCGACGGCGAGCTGGAAGACCACCTCCAGGACCACATGCCGTGGCCCACGCGGCCCCGGCTCTCCGGAGCGGCCCGGCAGCTGCTCCTGCTTGAACCGGGACGTCCGATACCCGAAGCGGCACGCGGAGGCCTGGAACACCTGGGGGCGCCGCAGCAACCGGTCCCAGGTGTGCACCTGCGTGATGGTCTGGGAGACGTCCTGGCCGTAGGCACCCACGTTCTGCATGGGCGTCGCCCCTGTGGCCCCCGGGATACCCGAGAGCGCCTCGATTCCCGACCACCCGGACGCCACCGCCTCGGCGACCAGGTCATCCCACCGGTGACCGGCGGCCACCCGGAGCTGGATGTACTCCCCCGCGGCGCTGACCTGGATCCCCCGCGAGGCGATCCGCACCACCGTGCCTTCGAACCCGGCGTCGGCCACCACGAGGTTGCTGCCGCCGGACAGCAGCAGCACCGGTTCACCGGCCTCGTCGGCGGCCTGCACTGCCGAGATGATCTCCTCGCGGCTCGTCGTGGTCACCAGACGCGCCGCCGGCCCACCGACCCGCATCGTGGTGAGCCCAGCCAGCGGGGTCGATGCGGCGGTTACGGGGGCGTGCCCGCCCATGGGACCCTCCACCGGCGCTCAGTCGCTCAGTCCAGCCGGACGATCACCAGCGGCCGACCCAAGACCTTGGAGCCCCCGCTGGTCACCGTCAGGTCGATGGTCACCTGCCGGGTCTCCCGGTCGACCTTGGCCACCGTGCCGTCCACCTCGATCACCGCGGGCTGCGCACGCGGCACCGGTACCGGCGCGGTGAACTTCGTCTGGTACAGGACCACCCGGCCGCCGTGACCGGCCCAGCGACTGACGGCCTCGACGGCCGCCCCCATGGTGAGCATGCCGTGGGCGATGACGTCAGGAAGCCCGACCTCGCGGGCGGTGTGCTCGTCGTAGTGGATGGGGTTCAGGTCGCCCGAGGCGGCGGCATACCGCACCAGCCGGGCGCGGTCCAGAACCACACTCAGGTGCGGGAGTTGCTGGCCCACCCGCACGTCGTTGAACGCCGGCGCGCTCATGCGCCCTCCTCGTTGGCAGACTCGTCGTCGTCGCCGCGGACGACCAGGCTCGAGACCACCGTGGCCACCGGAGTCCGATCCGCCAGGGCCAGCTCGGTGCGGGTGGTGACCATGGCGTGCCCGCCCATCTGACGGACCCGGTCGACGTACACCGTGCCGATCACCTCGTCACCGGCCACGATAGGACGGTGGTGGATGAACTTCTCCTCCGCGTGCACCACCCGGGAGAAGTCGATGCCGGAGGCGGGATCGCTCACGTAGGTCGCTTCGCACCGTTGGGCGATGACCACCGCGTACGTCGGGGGGGCAACCAGGTCGGCGTACCCGGCCGCCCGCGCGGCGTCCACATCGCGGTGCTCCGGCGATTCCGCTCCGACCGCAGCGGCGAAGGCACGCAGACTTTCCCGGCCGACCTGGAACGGCTCACCGGGAGGGAACACCCGACCCTGGAAGGACGTATCGACCCGGCGCGGGGGGTTGGTCGCGGGTTCAGCGGCTGGCGCGGACATGGTCGTCACCTTAGTGCCTCCGAGCAGCAGGAAACCGCCATCGGCGGGGTCGCCGATGGCGGTCTGAGACGCGAGCTAGGGAGCCGCGTGGGGCCGCAGCGGCCCGTCCTGCGCGACTACCGGGTTTCGCGGTGGGAGGTGTGCTTGCCGCACTTGCGGCAGAACTTGCTCAACTCCATCCGGTCCGGGTCGTTGCGCCGGTTCTTCTTCGTGATGTAGTTGCGGTCCTTACATTCGACGCACGCCATGGTGATCTTGGGGCGCACGTCCTGCTGCTTGCTGGCCACGGGGTCGACCTGTCCTTCCGGTGCACGGAGACGAGCTGTCAGGCATCGACTCACAAGGATACGCGAGGACCCCGGGGGACCCAGATCGCGCCGGTAGCGAGGGCGGGACTTGAACCCGCGACACCACGATTATGAGTCGTGTGCTCTGACCACCTGAGCTACCCCGCCAAGGGCCGGTCCCCGGCCTCCACACCACAACCCCGCTGATCAACTGGGGGAATGGTGGTGAGACGCAACCGGACCAGAGCCCCGATAGGGAATCGAACCCTAGACCTTCTCCTTACCATGGAGACGCTCTGCCGACTGAGCTATCGGGGCACCACCAACGGACGAAGCCGCGGCGTGCTGTGAAAACATACACGCTGGTGCCGCCGTGAGGGAAATCGTCGGGGGCGTCGCCGGTGTGTCTCGGGGAGCCCTCAATCGTCGAGTCCGCGGGCCATCAGCGCCTCACCGACGCCCTGGGCATACCGGATGGTGCGGTTCATGGTGGGCGTCAGGAGCGCACGCAGGCTGCGATCCAAGCCCCGAGCCGCCCGGGCCTCCTGGCTCTGCTGCAACACGGTGGCGATCACCGGGATGGACCGGATCGCCAAGGCCAGCAGCAGGGCCACCCGGTCAGGATCGACGCCCAGCGGCCGCAGGACTTGCAAGCCGGCGACCATGGAGTCCAGCATGTCGTTGATCCGGGTGGTCACCGTCAGCAGGCTGGCCACCGCGACCGCCAGGACCAGCGAGCCGATCGTCAACCCCGCCTGGTACCACCCGGCAGACCACACCTGCAGCGGCGTCAGCAGCACCACGATCCAGCGCAACGGCCACACCTGCCCGGCCAGCACCCGCGGGCCGAACCCCGCCACGGCGTACCCGGTCACCGCCAGCACGCTCAGGGCCAGGTAAACCACCGGCTCCCGCACCAGCAGCAGCACCGAGGTGTACGCCGCGAGGATCACGAACTTGAGCCACACCGGCGCGTGGTGCACCACGGATGTTCCGGGCAGGTAGCTGCCCGTCAGCATCGCCAGGCCCCCCCGCGACTCCTCATGTATCAATCCCCTGTGACATCAGCTCGATGTACGCCGGCACCGTCAGCCGGCCCGGGCCATCGGCCACGATTCGGCCGCCATCGACCACCAGCACCCGGTCCCAGTCCGCCACCAGCGCGAGCTGATGGGTCACCAGCACCACTTGCTGGTCAAGTCCGGCTATCAGCCGGTGAACCCGCTCGGCGTTGCGCAGATCCAGCAACGTGGTCGGCTCGTCACAGACCAGGATCTGCGGTTCGGTCACCAGCACCGCCGCCAACGCCAACAGCTGTTTCTGACCGCTGGACAGCAGGTGGGCCGGGTGCTCGGCGTGTTCGGCCAGGCCGAACCGGGCCAGCGCCGCCGCCACCCGCGCGGCGACGTCCGCACGCGGCAGTCGGTGCCGACGCAGCGAGAACGCCACGTCCTCGGCGACCGTAGGCATCACGATCTGGGTGTCCGGGTCGGCGAAGATGAACCCCACCTGGCGGCGCACCTCGCGCCCCTGGCGGGCGGTGTCCAGGCCGTTCACCCCGACGCAACCGTGCTCGGGGACGACCAGGCCGTTGATCGTCCGAGCCAGCGTCGACTTGCCCGACCCGTTGGCGCCGATGACCCCGATGCGGGGTTCACTCAACTCCAGATCGATGTCCGCCAACACGGCGCGGTCCCCGTAGGAATGGGAGACCCCGGTGAACCGGATCACCCCGCCACCCTTGCGGCCAGCAGCGCCATCCCCTGACCGCCGCCCACGGCACAGGTGGCGACGCCGTACCCGCCGTCGGCCCCCGAACGCACCAACCGCGCGAAGAGCCGCACCACCAGGAGAGCACCCGAGGCCCCCCAGGGGTGGCCGAGCGCGATCGCGCCACCCTGGCCGCAGACCACCGACCCGGCGAACGGGTCCAGGCGCCAGGCGTCGGTGCAGGCCAACACCTGCGCGGCGAACGCCTCGGTGATCTCCAGGGCGCCCAGGTCACCGACGTCCAGGCCGCAACGGCCCAGCAGCCGCTCCACCGCGGGCACGGGTCCGACGCCGGGCCAGCGAGGATCCACCCCCACGGTGAGCCAGTCCAGCAGCGCCAGGCCGGGAACCCCCCAGGCCGCGCGCACCGATTCGGGGACGACCGCGACCACCGCCGCACCGTCACTGATGCCACAACTGTTCCCCGCGGTGACACTGCCTTTGTTCCCCCCCGCGGCGAAGGCGGGTCGCAGCCGCGCCAACACCTCCTCCCGGAGGGCTCGGGGGCGTTCATCGGCGCTCAATCCTGCGATCGGGACCAGCTCATCGGCGAAGGCCCCCGCGGCGGCGGCGGCGAGGGTCAGCGTGTGGCTGCGGGCGGCGTACCGGTCCTGGCGTTGCCGGGAGATCCCGAACCGGTCGGCGACGTCTTCGGCCGCCGCACCCATCTCCGGGTCCCCCAGCGACGGCGGGGCGAACGGGGCCCGTTCGTAGGGCACCGCGGCCTGCGCCGGCTCCCCCGGCCCCCCCGGCGTAGGCCGGAACGCCCGGTACGGCGCGGTGCTGGCGCTCTCGACGCCCCCGGCCAGCACGAGCGTGGCCCGGCCTGCGCGGATCAGGGTGGCGCCCTGGTGCACGGCCTCCTGGCCGCTGCCGCACTGCCGGTCGACGGTGACGGCGGGGGCGTGCGCGCCCAGACCGGCGGCCAGGGCGGCGTACCGGGCGAGGTTGCCCCCGGGGCCCAGGCAGTTGCCGACGATGACCTCATCGGGCTGCGGTGGTCTCCCATCGAGCGCAGGCAGGTCTTCCAGCACGGCGCGCAGTACGGGCGCGAGCAGGCCGGAGGCGTCGACAGCGGCCAGCCCGTGCCCTGCCGTGCCGATGGGGGTACGCCGGGCGGCGACCACCACGGGCGTGTCCGGTCCGATCGCCGGCGGCGTCCGGGTCAGCGGCGTCATGCCCGTGCTCCCGGTTCCAGCGCGGCCCGCACCGCGACCCGATCCACCTTGCCGGCCTCGGTCCGGGGGAGCCGGTCGGCCACCCGCCAGCGTCGCGGCCGGGCCGGTCCGGAAAGCATCCCCCGAGCCTGCGTGCGCAGCGGTGCCAGGTGCTCGTTCGTGACGATCAGGGCTGCGACCTGCGCGCCCAGCAGCCGGTGCGGCAACCCCACGACGGCGGCGTCGCGCACGCCGGGCAGTGACCGCAAAACGTCCTCCACCTCACCGGCACTGATCGTGTGACCCCCGACGGTGATCCCTTCCTCGCCGCGGCCGAGGACCTCCAGTCCCGGGCCCTGCGGGTTGTCGACGGCCTGCGCGCCGAGCCACCGGGCCTCATCGCCGACGGTGGCCCAGCCGTCCTCATCCCTCTGCAGGGGCCCAGGCCGCCCGCCCGGCAGGTACCCGCTGGCCTGGTACGGCGAACGAGACCACACGACGTCGTCGCGGATGTCCAGCTCCACCCCGGGGAAGGCCACGAGCGGCGCGTCCACGTCGTACCGGACGGCACAGAAGGACAGCTCGGCGGCCCCGTAGTATTCCACCACCCGCAGCCCCGTCGCCGCTGCTTCCCGCCACCACGTCCCGGGCAGCCGGTCGCCCGCAACCACCGCGGTCCGCAGCCGCGGCAGTTCCCCCGCGCGGACCGAGGCCACCACGGCCGGGAGCGTGGCCGGCACGCACTGTACGGCGACCGCTGCCCGCGGGTCCTGGCCCGTCACCAACGCCGGCCGTCCGGTTCGGTGGGCATGGAACGCGGCGAACAGCGACAGCGAGCCCCAGAGCGGGCCGGGGATCCAGACCGGACCCGGTGGCAGCCGGTCCAGTCCGGTCACCCGATCGAAGGCCGCCAGGGAACCCTCCCAGCTGGCCATCGTGCGGCAGATCCCGCGGGGCGCTCCGGTCGTGCCCGAGCTGAAGGTGACCAACTCGAGGCCGGCGCCGGGTGCCCGGTCGGCGGCCCGGGCCTGCAGCGACTCGATGAGCTCCCCCACCGGCCACCGCGGATCGACCACGGCCAGGATGTCGGCGGCTTCCTGGCCCTGCCAGCACCGGTGGAGGTGGTCGAGGACCTCCCGGTGACCCTGGTGACCATGCCGAACCTGGCCGTCAGTCGGCCCCGTACCCGCAGTCACGCTCACGACGGCCGGGGCCACCGGCACGTGGCGGCGTCCCGGTCCGTGCGGCTCGTGATCGGGGTGGATCACCGCCTGCGCAGCCCCGGCGTCAGACCGGGGTTGGCCCGGTGCACCGCGGTCGCGATCACCGCCGCCGCCACGGTCTTGATCGCATCGCCGGGCAGGAACAACGCGTCGGCCTTGATGGCGGCGGCCAGGTCGAGGTTCAACCGCAGCATCATGCCGGGAATCCCCAGGGCGTGGATGATGACCGAACCCGCGACGCAGGCCACCAGCACCCACGCCAGCGAGGGCCGCGGAAGCCGCCATTGGACCAGGTAGCCGATCACCGCGGCCGCGATCGGCCAGGCCACCAGGTAGCCGATGCTCGGCCCGGCGAAGACCGACGGGCCGCCGCGGAAGCCGGACATCACGGGCAGCCCGATCAGGCAGAGCAGGAGCAGCAGCAGCACCGCCGCGGCGCCGCGCTTCCAGCCCAGGACCGCACCGGCCAGCGCCACCCCGAGGGTCTGCAGGGTGATCGGGACGGCGCTGCCGAACAGGTAGAGACTGCCGGGCATCCCCAGGACCGCGATCAACGCGGTGAAGGTGGCCACCAGCGCCAGGTCCTGGGCCGACCAGCGCGCCCGAGGCGCCGATGGCTCGGCGGGACCGTCCGACAGCCTTCCGACAGCCGAGTTGTCCGGATCCGTCGAGTTCGTTGGTCCCGCGGACAACGGGGAGGAGCTGGTGGCCATGATCGCCTTTCGGGTCGGGCGGCTCGGAGGCAGGGCGCCGTACGCCTTATTGAACACCATTCAAGTCGAGCGCGGGCCTCGTCACGGCGGCCGAAATGGGGGCTCGGGACGGCACACCGACAGACCCGGAGGCCCCGGGCGCACCGTGGACACTCCGCTAACCTCTACGGTGGTCACGTGTCCCCCGGCATATGGACGACACGCGCCCCCACTCGATATGAGTGGGTACTGCATGAGTCCACGGCACCCGCCGGACCGGGACAAGGCAAGGCAAGCCTCGACTGCGCACTCCCGCGCAGTCAGCGAAGGAGCATGCTGTGCGCATCGGAGTACCCAAGGAGACGAAAGCCGGTGAGACGCGGGTCTCCGCGACGCCGGCGACGATAGCCCAGTTGCAGAAGCTCGGTTACGACGTCGTCGTCGAGTCGGGGGCCGGTGCGCTCGCCGACATCGCCGACTCGGCGTACCTCGACGCCGGAGCAGCAATTGGCGACACAAAGGAGGTGTGGGGGGCCGACATCGTCATGCTGGTGAACTCCCCCACGGATGACCAGCTGGGAATGCTGAAAGACGGGGCCTACCTCATCGGTATGCTCAATCCGCGGCTCGACCCGGATGTGGTGGGAAAGCTCACCAAGCACAACATCACGGCGATGTCGATGGACGCCGTGCCGCGCATTTCACGCGCCCAATCACTGGATGTGCTGTCCTCGATGGCGAACATCGCGGGATATCGCGCAGTCGTGGAATCGGCGCACGAATTCAGCCGCTTCTTCACTGGCCAGGTGACCGCCGCCGGTAAGGTGCCACCGGCCAAGGTCCTGGTGTGTGGCGCTGGTGTGGCCGGACTGGCCGCCATCGGCGCGGCGGGCGCGATGGGCGCGATCGTCCGCGCGACCGACGCCCGCCCCGAGGTTGCCGAGCAGGTGGAATCGATGGGCGCCGAGTTCCTGTCCCCGGACATGGAGCTCGAGGTCTCGGCCGACGGCTACGCCAAGGAGATGGGCGAGGACTTCAATCGCAAGATGGCCGAGATCTACGCCGAGCAGGCCAAGGATGTCGACATCATCATCACCACCGCTCTCATTCCCGGCCGTCCGGCCCCGAAGCTGATCGACGCCGACATGGTTGCCTCGATGAAGGCCGGTTCGGTGATCGTCGACATGGCGGCCCAGACCGGTGGAAACGTGGCCGGCACGCTGCGCGACGAGAAGGTCGTCACCGCCAACGGCGTGACCATCCTGGGCTACACCGACCTGGCCGGCCGCCTGCCGGGCACCGCCAGCCAGCTCTACGGCACCAACCTGGTCAACATGCTCAAGCTGATGACCCCGGAGAAGGACGGCCAGCTGGTCCTGGACTTCGACGACGTCGTCCAGCGCGGCGTCACCGTGGTCCGCGACGGCGAGTCCACCTGGCCCCCGCCGCCGGTGCAGGTCTCGGCGGCGGCGCCCGCCCCGGCCACGGCCCCGGTCCACGAACCCAAGCCGGTCAAGGAGCCGATGAGCCAGGGCACGAAGCTGGCGCTCTTCGGCGGCATCGCCGCGGTAATGCTCGCCCTCTTCGCCTTCTCCCCCGAGCCCTTCCTGGGCCGCTTCATGGTGTTCATGCTGGCTGTGGTGATCGGCTACTACGTCATCGGAAACGTGCACCACGCGCTGCACACGCCGCTGATGTCGGTGACGAATGCGATCTCGGGCATCATCATCGTCGGCGTGCTCCTTCAAGTCGGGCGTGAGAACACCCCGATGTACGTGAACATCCTGGCTTTCGTCGGGATTCTCCTGGCAAGCATCAACATCTTCGGTGGCTTCTGGGTCACCCAACGCATGCTCGGCATGTTCCGGAAGGACTGAGGACATGGCAATCACACTGGTTCAGGGATCGTTCATCCTTGCCGGCCTGCTGTTCATCCTCAGCCTCGCCGGCCTGTCCAAGCACACCACCGCCGAAGGCGGCAACCGGTACGGCATGCTCGGCATGGCAGCCGCGCTGATCATCACCGTCTTCGCGGCCGTGATCGGCATCGATGCGGCCGGCGAAGCGTACGACCGCACCGGCAGCGGCGCGACGGGCTTCGGGCTGATGGCGCTGGCCATGGTCATCGGCGCGGTCATCGGCATCTGGAAGGCCAAGAAGGTCGAGATGACCGGCATGCCGGAGCTGATCGCCCTACTGCACAGCTTCGTCGGTCTGGCCGCCGTCCTGGTGGGCTACAACAGCTACTTCGACGCGCACCACCGGTTGGCCGAGGCTCGCGACCGCGGACTCCCGGCACCTGCGGATCTGGCCGGGTCGATGGAGAGCATTCACAGCGGCGAGGTGTTCGTCGGGGTCTTCATCGGCGCCATCACCTTCACCGGCTCGATCGTGGCCTACCTGAAGCTGTCGGCAAAGATGGCCTCCAAGCCGCTGATGCTGCCCAAGCACAATTTGCTGAACCTGGGCGCGCTGGTGCTGTTCATCATCTTGACGATCTTCTTCGTCATGGACCCCAACCTGCCGCTGCTGCTGATCATGACGGTGATCGCGCTCTTGCTGGGCTTCCACCTGGTGGCCGCCATCGGCGGTGGCGACATGCCGGTCGTCGTCTCGATGCTGAACAGCTACTCCGGCTGGGCCGCGGCCGCCGCCGGCTTCATGCTGAACAACGACCTGCTGATCATCACCGGTGCGCTCGTCGGCTCCTCCGGTGCCTTCCTGTCCTATGTGATGTGCAAGGGCATGGGCCGTTCATTCGTCAACGTGATCGCCGGCGGTTTCGGTGGCGAGACCTCCAGCGCCGGCGGCGACGTCGACTACGGCGAGCACCGCGAGATCACCGCCGAGGAGACCGCCGAGCTGTTGCGCGGGGCCAAGTCGGTCATCATCACCCCCGGGTACGGCATGGCCGTGGCCCAGGCCCAGTACCCGGTCGCGGAGATCACCCACAAGCTCCGCGCCAAGGGCATCAACGTGCGGTTCGGGATCCACCCGGTCGCCGGACGCCTGCCCGGTCACATGAATGTGCTGCTGGCCGAGGCGAAGGTGCCGTACGACATCGTGCTGGAAATGGACGAGATCAACGACGACCTCGGCGAGACCGACGTGGTTCTGGTGATCGGGGCGAACGACACCGTCAACCCCGCCGCCTTGGACGACCCCGGTAGCCCGATTGCCGGGATGCCGGTACTGCACGTCTGGGAAGCCGAGAACGTCATCGTGTTCAAGCGGTCGATGGCCACCGGCTACGCGGGCGTCCAGAACCCGTTGTTCTTCAAGGAGAACACCCAGATGCTGTTCGGCGACGCCAAGGAGCGCGTCGACGACATCCTCAAGGCGCTGTAGCGCCGCGCTAAAAGCTCAGCTGTACGCCGCGCGCCGCACCTGCGGCGGTGGTTGCGCCGGACGACACGAGAGGGCCGCTCCCCGAACGGGGAGCGGCCCTCTGGCGTTCCAGTAATGGACCTGCTGGTGCGGCGGAGCGGTCGCTACTCGAGTCGTCGGACCGGGAGGCCGGCCGCCTCCCAGGCGGGGAACCCGCCGACGACATGCGTTGCGGGGACGCCGAGCCAGGCCAGCCGGGTCACGATCCGTCGGGCGGTGCTATCGTCGTCGGCCAGCACGTGGGCCGGTACGCCGGGATGGTCCAGGGTGGCCTGATAGGCGGCAGTCAGGGGGTCGGGCACCTCGCCCAGCTCGATCATCTCGCCGAACAGTTGCGGGTCAACCTGGCCTGTGCGCAACCGCTGCGCGAGTCCCCGGACGTCGACCAGGAGCGACCGGCCGTAGAGAGCGTCTTGGAAGGCCCCCGCAGGGCTGACGCCCTCACGGCGTACCGGGGTTCCGCCGCTGAACAGGGCGGTGACGAGAGCGGTCGGGTCAGCGTGCGAGCGGCTGGTCGTGGTGGTGCTGGGCATCGTGGGCTCCGGGGTGTCGCGGGTGGGCTGTCGGGCTGTGCGAGCAGCACATTCGACAGTCGCGACAGGACCGCATGAGGCAACCACGCCAGCGCGGCAGATCGCGCAGAGCAGTCGTGGTGTTCATCAGTCTTCGTCTCCGGGCTCAGCCGCCGATGCCGGCGAGGGGGGGTGCAACAGGGTCCCCAGTCCATCACGTCGTGGGCTTACACGTCCAGTCGACAAATGGGATCAGTAACTGAGAATTATTCTTCGAGCGCCCGGCCCCGTTGATCCGGCAAGAGGAACGCCGCGGCGGCGCCGATGGCGAACGCCGTGCCGAGCACCCCGAACACCAGCGTCAGCCCCCCGGCCTGCTTCAGCACCGGGACCGCCAGGGGGGCCAGGATGCTGGCGATCCGGCCGAAGGCGGCCGCCGCTCCGGCGCCGGTGCCACGGATCGAGGTCGGGTAGATCTCCGGGCTGATCGCATAGAGCGCACCCCACGCGCCGAGGTTGAAGAACGAGAGCATCATGCCGGTGACCAGCAACGCCGTGGTCCCGTTCGCGTTGCCGAACAGCACCGCGGACACCGCCGAGCCCACCAGGAAAGTCGCCAGCGTGGGCCGCCGTCCCCACTTCTCGATCAGATACGCCGCCAATGCGTAGCCCGGCAGCTGGGCGAGGGTGATGATCAGGGTGTATTCGAACGACTTCACCATCGGGTAGCCCTGGGCCACGATGAGGTTCGGCAGCCAGATGAAGGCGCCGTAGTAGGCGAAGTTGATGGTGAACCAGACGATCCACAACGCCGCGGTCCGCCTCCGGTACGCCGGCCGCCACAGTCCCGCGGGCGCGCGCGGCACCGACGTGGGCACGGGCGCGGCCGCCGAGACGGCACCCGCCGCGGGCGCCGGGATACCTGCGGACTCTTCGAACCGCCGTACCGCGGCCTCGGCCTCCTGACTCCTGCCGGCCTTCTCCAGGAAGCGCACCGACTCAGGTAGACCGAAGCGCACGACCGCGGCGTACAGGGTGGGCACCACGCCGACAGCCAGTGCCCACCGCCAGCCATCCGGCGAGGACGGCACCAGCAGGTACCCGATCAGCGCGGCCAGGATCCAGCCCACCGCCCAGAACGACTCCAGCGCGACCACCATCCGCCCTCGGATGGCGCGCGGGGAGTACTCGCTGACCAGGGTCGAGGCCACCGGCAGCTCGGCACCCAGACCGAGGCCGACGCAGAAGCGCAGCACGATCAGGGCCGCGATCGAGCCCGCCAGCGCCGATGCCCCGGTCGCGACGCCATAGACGAGCAGCGTGAGCGCGAACACCTGGCGCCGACCGATCCGGTCCGCCAGCAACCCGCCCAGGCTCGCGCCGATCGCCATGCCGACGAAGCCGATCGAGCCGATCCACGACTGCTGGGTGGCATCCAGGCCCCACTGCTTGCCCAGGGCGACCATGACGAACGAAATCAGCCCGACGTCCATGGCGTCTAACGCCCAACCGATGCCGGAGCCGACGAGCAGCTTGCCGTGGGCGGGGGTGAACGGCAGCCGATCCAGGCGTTCGCTGCGGGTCAATCCCGAGGTCGCTGCCTGGATGGCCGGGGATGAGTCGGCTGCGCTCACGGGGGCGTCCTTCATCGTGGTGATCGCCGGACAACCCGGCGGTTCACGATACAGCGCGACGACCACCGGTAGTGCTCATGTCGAGCACACCGGCGCCACGCATGCGATACCGGCCGCTACTCGACGATGATCTCCGGGTACGACGGCGTCCACATGCTCTCGAACACCTGCTGCACCGGGTCGGTCAGCTCGACGGTGGCCAGGCCTTCGGCGGCCGCAGCCTCCGCCACCGCCAACGCCACGGTGGCCGAGACGAAGCGCAGCTGGTCGATCGAGGGCAGCAGCGCCTCCCCCGGCAACCGTGGGTCCACCAGTGAGGCCACTGCGCGCGCGGCTGCGGCGATCATCCCGTCGCTGACTCGGCTCGCCCGGCACACGGCTACGCCCAACCCCAGGCCGGGGAAGACCAGGGCGTTGTTCGCCTGCGCGATGTCGAAGCGGGTGCCCTCAAAGGTCACCGGGTCGAACGGCGAGCCGGTCGCGATCAACGCCCGGCCCTGCGTCCACGCGAGCAGGTCGGCGGGGACCGCCTCACACTTACGGGTCGGGTTCGACAACGGCATGATGATCGGCCGGTGGGTGTGCGCGGCCATGTCCCGCACGAGTTCCTCGGTGAACGAGCCGCGCTGGGCCGACGTACCGATGAGCATGGTCGGCTGCACGTTCCGGACCACGTCGGCCAGGCCGATCCGGCCCTCCCCCGATCGGGCCCAACCGGCCACTTCCTGAGCCGGCCGCGCGTACGGCGCCTGGAAGGGCCGCATCGGCATCCCCTCGACGATGAGGCCCTTGCTGCCCAAGCACCAGAACCGGGCGTACGCCTCCTGGGGGGTCAGACCGCGCCGGATCATCTCGTCGCGGATCAGGTCGGCGATGCCGATCCCTGCTGTGCCTGCGCCGTGGATCACAATGCGCTGGTCAGCCGGGTTGAGTCCGGCGGCCTTCGAGCCGGAGATCGCCGCCGCGAGCACGATGGCCGCGGTGCCCTGGACATCGTCGTTGAAGGTGCAGCAACGGTCCCGGTAGGTCTGCAGTATGCGGTGGGCGTTGCTGGCCCCGAAGTCCTCCCAGTGCAGCATGGCGTGCGGGAACAGCCGGGTCGCGGTCTCGACGAAGTGCTCGATGAACGCGTCGTACCGCTCGCCCCGGACCCGTCCGTGGCGTTCGCCCAGGTAGAGCTCGTCGCTGAGCAACTCCAGGTTGTCGGTGCCGACGTCCAGCACGATCGGGATGGCCCGGCGCGGGTGGATGCCCGCAGCTGCGGTGTAGACCGACGCCTTGCCGATGGCGATCTGGATCCCGCCGACGCCCTGGTCGCCGATCCCCAAGATGCCCTCGGAGTCAGTGACCACGAGCAGGTCGACGTCGTCGCCGTCGATGCCATAGCTGAGCAGCGCCTGCTCCAGGCCTGCCTGGTTGTCGATGGAGAGGAAGACCCCGTGCGGGCGGGCGTACCAGTGGCTGAAGCGCTGGATCGCCTCGCCGATCGTGGGCGTGTAGACGATCGGCAGCATCTCCTCCAGGTGCTCCGAGAGCAGCCGGTAGAAAAGCACCTCGTTGCGGTCCCGCAGGCTGGACAGGTGGGAGTACTTGGCCAGGTCGCTGGTCTTCTCGCGGTACTGCGCGTACGTCCGGTGCAGTTGCGCCTCCAGCGACATCACCCCGGTGGGCAGCAGTCCGGCCAGCCCGAGGGCCTTGCGCTCGGCGTAGGTGAACGCCGTACCCCGGTTCAGGAAGGGGTTGGTCAGGACGTCGTACCCGCGGGCCAGGAAGCGGATGCGATTACGTCCAGCGCCTGGCTGGATCTCGAAACTACGTAGCGGCATATCTTCACTATCGGCGCTCATCCGGGGAAGTTCGGCCTTTCTTTGGCCAAGAAGGCGCGCACACCCTCGCGGAATCCGTCCGAGGCGTAGACCTTTTCGAGGAGTCGGTCGTCGTGCTCGGGGTCGCCCCCGGGGGCGGTGATCTCGCGTAGTTGCGCCTTGGTGGCCTGCAGCGTCAGGGGAGCCGCCTGTAGGAGCCCTTCGACCACCGCGGCCACCTCGCGGTCCAGGTCATGGGCGGTGGCGGCGACGTGCATCACCGCACCCACGCCGTACGCCCGGTGCGCGTCCACCATCCGGCTGGCCAGCAGCATCTCCCGGGACAGCGACTCGCCGAACACGTGTACGCACCGTTCCAGCAGGGGACGTGACAAGGCGTTACCCAGAGTGCGGGCGATGGGGTAGCCGAAGCGGGAATGCGCGGTACACAGTCGCAGGTCACAGTACGTCGCCACGGCCAGTCCGCCGCCGACGCAGAGTCCGTCGATGACCGCCAGGGTGACCTGCGGCAGGTCGGCCAGGTGGGCGAGCATGTTACGCACCCGGGTCTCGTACACCACCGCCTCGCGGCCGGTGGTCATCCCGGCGAATTCGCTGATGTCGTTGCCGGCCGCGAAAGCGACCGAACCCGCTCCCCGCATCAGCACCACCCGGGCGCTGCTGTCGCCTCCGACGTCCTCCAGCACCGCCTGCAGCGCGTCGTACATCGGGGTGGTGAAGGCGTTGTGGCGATGCGGCCGGTTGAAGGTGATCTCGATGACCGCGTCGTGCCTGCTGACCAGCAGTTCGTCGGTTCGCGTGCGGTTCATCGCTGCCTCCTGATGACGAATTCGGCGGGTCAGTCGCGCGCCGAATGCTGTACGGCGGCCAGGGCCGCGGCGAGCCGTTGCGGCGCCTCGACCATGGCGGGGCCGTACCACGTCAGGCTACGGCCGTCGATGAGGGCGTAGGGCCGGTGGGCGAAGGCTTCCGGACCATCCGCGGCGTGAAAGCGATACGGCTCATCGGGGAAGACCACCACGTCGACTGCCGCCAGGTGGGGGTCCGCGGGGTCGAACCGGGGGTACCGCTGCGGGCTATCAGCCAAAATGTTGTCAATCCCCAAGCGTCTGAGCACGTCCCCGGCGTAGGTGTCGCTACCGAGCGCCATCCAGGGCCGACGCCAGATGGGCACCAACGCTCGCGCCGAACGTCCGGGCTGCACCGGCGGGTACCGCGGCGGGTCAGCCCACGCCGCGCCCGCCGCGTCCAGCCAGCCGGTGTCCACCGCGCCGTCGGCGTCGGCGTCCGCGAACAGCCGCAGCAACCGGGCGATGCTGCTCAACGCCTGGTCGACGGTCCGGATGTCGGTCACATAGACCGGTACGCCGCGCCGGCGCAACTCCTCGATGTCGGGCCCGCGGTTCTCCTCTTCGTTGGCGATCACCAGGTCGGCGGCGAGGTCGGCGATGGCGTCGAGGTTTGGGTTCTTGGTGCCCCCAAGGCGGACCACCCCCTGGGCGTCGAGGTCGCCGGGGTGGGTGCACCAGTCGGTGGCCCCGATCAGCACCCCGGGGACCGACATGGCGACTGCCTCGGTCAACGACGGGACCAGGCTGATCACCCGCTGCGGGCTCTCAGGCAGTGGCACCGGGGTGCCCAGGTCGTCGATGGCCTCGCTCACGGGTACCAGTCTGCCTCGGTGGAACGCCACTGAGATGCCGGGCACACCGGGCACACTGGGTTCCTCCGGTATCCCGGTGGTGGCGTCCGGCCAGCGAGGAAGCGGCCGTCAACCCACCCGGCGGCCAGGATCATCGACGAATAAAGAGGAATCCAAGACTCTCCAAGCCGTCAATCAGTCCTAAACTAATGTCCTCCAGAAAGGCGTTTGCGTAGACGCAAATTACCGGTTCCCCATGAGCTAAGCCACCACTCACCCGATGCTCTACGGAGCAGATCCTAAGAGTAAAAGGGAGATCCGGAAGAGCTTCGCTCATGTCGCCGCTCCACCCCAGTGTGACGAGTTCTTCGCCGACCCGAGGAATCGAAAGCACCGGGAATTCGGACAGGGTCGCATATGCGACGCATCCCTGCGAATCGTCGACCTCCATCTCGGCGGCGGTCTCTGGATCATTAAAGAAGAGGGGGGGGGGGGGGGGGGGGGGGGGGGGGGGGGGGTGGGGGGTGGCTCCGGGGTGGGGGGGGGGCCGGGGGGGGGGGGCCCCCGGGGGGGGGGTGGGGGGGGGGTGGGGGGGGGGGGGGGGGGTGGGGGGGGGCGGGCGGGGGTGGGGGGGGGGGGGGCGGCCCGGGGCGGGGGGGGGGGGGGGCGTGGAGGAGGGGCGGGGGGGGGGGGGGGGGGCCCCCGGGGGGGGGCGGGGGGGGGGGGGGGGGGGGGGGGGGGGGGGAGGGGGGGGGGGGGGGGGGGGGGGGGGGGGGGGGGTGGGGGGGGGGAGTGGGCGGCTGGGGGGGGGGGGGGGCGGGGGGGGGGGGGGGGGGGGGGGGGGCCCGGTGAGGGAGGGCGGAGGACGGAAAACCGGGGGGGACGGGACCGTCGGGGGGCTCCCTCTCCGGGTCCGCGACAAGGGGGGGAGGCGGGCCGGGGGCAGCCCCCGCGGGGGGGGGGGGGGGGAGAGACGCGGGGGGCCCGGCCCGGGGGGGGGGGTGGGGGGGGGGGGCGGGTCGCCCTGGGGGGGGGGGTGGGGGTGAAAAGATCAGGGGGGGAAGGGGGGAGAGAACACCAAAAAAAAAAAAGAATAACCCTCAGGATGCGAAGCATCACGGTCACCCTGGGCACTACGTCGTTCACGCGTCTATCCTTTTCGGAGTTCAGCCCGCCGAAGCTTCTTCAAGGGACGACTTCACCTGACACCGATCCACCTCGGTTCCACTGCCGCCGACCAAAGACCTCTCGATCTAATTGCCGTCCCTTGTCTTCACAAGCACCCAACGTGCGGTGGAGGTCGTGCGGGAACCATTGTGGCCCAGGGGGAAGCTACTGTCTCAGGCCTAGGTGGGCGGATTGGGATCCGCAGGTGTCGCGATGTTTGCTACCGCGATACGCGATATTCAATCGTACCGGCTGTCGCAGAAGCTGGCACCGCCAACATGGCCAGAGACGTCACTGAGACAGCCACAGTGGCCAGAACCGTTCGCCGCCCTAAACATCTCTTCGAGACCCCCAATCTGAGACTATGCCCGCTGTTCTCCCCCAGACTGACTCCGGAAGGCCACCGCTGCCGGTAGGCGTCCGTGCAACTGGCACCAACGCCAGGCCGAGTCGGCCCGATTGGACGAGAATCTACTCGCGTAGGGGACTGCGTCGAGCAGTCGCGCGTGACCGGGTACGCCGAGGGCCGGGGAGGGTTGGCGGTAGTGGCTGGCAGGATCGCAGGCGTCTACGGGCACACAGGTGAAGAACATCCGCAGAACACTCAGAGGAGAGGCCATGGCCCAGCAGCTCAACCCCTACATCACCTTCGACGGCAACTGCGCGGAGGCGATGGCCTTCTACGCCGCCGTGCTCGGCGGCACCGTCCAGACGATGACCTTCCGGGATGCCGGGATGGATGAGGACGGCGTCATGCATGCCGCTCTGGCGACCCCCACCGGCTTCCACCTCTACGCCAGCGACACCGCTGGGGAGATGAGCGCGCCGTACACGGTCGGCAACAACGTGCAGGTCAGCCTGTCAGGCGACGAGGCCGAAGCGTTGCGGGGGTACTGGGAGGCGCTCAGTGACGGCGCCGACATCATCATGCCCATGGAACGCCAAATGTGGGGTGATGAGTATGGGCTCCTCAGCGACAGGTTCGGCATTCTGTGGCACGTCAACATCGCCGGGGCCTCCGGCTAACTGTACTGACCGGGGACCACAAACCGCTGGCCTACAGCCGCTGACAAGGAACCGCCCGGCCCACCCCGGACCCGCGAGGTGTGAGCCGATCGCGGGGTGGGCCGGCGCCAGGATGCGGTCGCGGACGCCGACGTAGCCGGGGACGACGCCGAACCTCTCGTCGCCCGCTTCCCACAGGCGGCGCAGCTCGGCAATCTCGTCGTGGGAGCGACCCACGAAGTTCCACCACATCACGATCTGCTCCTCGAGGGGCACGCCCCCGAGGACGAGCAGCCGCGTCGGCTCGCCGCCGCTGTGCACATCGAGGGTGTGTCGCCCGGCGGCGAGGTAGCGCAGTTCACGCGCTCGTAGCGGCCGATCCCCGACAGTGAGTTCGCCGTCGTCGATGAGCAGTCCATGCTCGAAGGTGGGGTCGACCTCCAGGACTACGTGCGTTTGCGCTGGCAGGTCCAGTTGGGCACCCACGAGGGGAGCGTAGGTGTGCAGCGGAGAGCGAACGATGCCGGGCAGCGCCCCGAGGAAGACCATCACGGTCCCGCCCCCGTGGAGGTCGTGCCGCGGCGGGGCATGGTGGGCGAAGCCGCGCGGAGCGTCGGCGTCCGCCTCCGGCAGCGCGATCCATAGCTGAACGCCGTGCAGCACATCGACCGCGTCGGTGGAGACCCTCTGAGTGCGCGATCCCGTGGCCGGCCGTCATGAGGTTGGCCTCACCGAGCCGGACCATACCCACCACACCGCCGCTATCGCGGTGCTGGATCTCGCCCTCGAACAGCCACGACAGGGTCTGCTGCCCGGCGTGCGGATGAGGCGGCACGTCTATGCCGTGATGTCTGCCGGGACGGATCGGCGTCGGGCTGTAGTGATCGACAAGGCACCAGGCGCCCACCAAGGACCGATGCCGCTGCGGCAAGGTCCGCCGTACCGCCAATGCACGAAGGCCACCGAGCGGCACGTCTCGGGGGGCGATGACTTCCATCCGAATCATCGCGCCATCCTCGTGCGGGAACTGCGCCACCGCACCTGAAACAGCTCAGCGGACCACCGATTAGAGGTCTGCTGTGGCCGATGCCGTGGGGTGTGGGGCTCTCGACGGACAGTGACCCTATTGAGAAGATGTTCTCAGTCAGGAAGGGTTGTGGATGTCGAAATATCGTAGGTTCACGCCTGAATACCGCCAGGAGGCGGTACGGATGGTGATCGAATCGACCCGGCCGATCGCGAGGGTGGCCAGGGATCTGGGTATCAATGAAGGAACTCTGGGGAACTGGGTGGCCACCTACCGTAGGGAACATCCGGTCAGCGAAGAACTCGGTGTTGAAGACCGGACACGACTGCGTGCTTTGGAACGAGAAAACAGGGAACTGAAACTCCAGAATGAGTTCCTAAAAAAAGCAGCGGCCTACTTCGCGCGGGAGCAGCAGTGAGCGACAAGTACCAGCTCATTGCCGCGGAGTTGGCCGATCAGGACTCCCAGCCGGTCGCCGACCCCGACCAGTGGCCAGTGAGCGTGCAATCGATGTGCCAGGTACTGGGGGTATCCCGCTCAGGGTTCTACCAGTGGCGCTGCGCGCCACCCTCGACCCGTGGGCAGCGGCGCGCGGTGATCATGGTGCACGTGCAGGCGGCGTTCGAGGCCGGCCGAGGGACGTACGGGGCACGCCGGGTCCACGCCGTCCTGACCCGTTCGGCCGATCACCGGGTTGCATCGACGGGCCTTGACCTGGTCCGGGACATTATGGCCGAGCTGGGCCTGGTGGCCTGCCAGCCTCGTTCCTACCGCAGGACCACGATGCCCGGCGCAGACGTTGTCGGGGTGGCTGACCACGTGCAGGGCGACTTCACTGCCGACGCCCCTGGGCGGCGGCTGGTCGGGGACATCACGTACGTGCGGACCTGGGCCGGGTGGGTGTACCTGGCCACGGTGATCGACTGTTGCACCAAGGCGGTGATCGGCTGGTCGATGGCCGATCACATGCGGACCGATTTGATCTGTGATGCGATCACCATGGCCGCTGCCCGGACCGAGATGGCCGAGGATGTTGTGTTTCATTCGGACCGGGGTAGCCAGTACACGAGCGCCCAGTTCGCAACTCATTTGCGGCGTTACAAGATCACCGGGTCCATGGGCAGGACCGGGACATGTTGGGATAACGCGTTAGCAGAATCATTCTTCGCGGCGTTAAAGAATGAGCTCGTGTACCGGATGGTGTTCCCGACTCGGGCGGCGGCCCGTTCGGCTATTGCGGAATACATCGAGGTCTTCTATAATCGTCAGCGACTCCACTCCGGATTGGGCTACCGAACCCCCGTCGAAGTCGCCCACCAGTACCGCAACAATCCGTCAATCGCCGCATAAACCAGTCGAAATCACTGTCCACTCAAAGCCCACCAGATCAGCCGCGAGTTCACGCGTGGTGGCCGGTGAAGGTTTCGAGCCTTCGAAGCTTTCGCGACGGATGCCACTGATCCGACACGCAGCGCCCGGAGAGTGGTCGAACGGCCGGCCAAACGGAGCCGTGCCACGATAGTGATCAACCGCGGGTACGGAGCACCTCTCCATAACCGAGATCGACCGTCCGCTTGAGGGGCCGTCTGGCGCCACTCGATCTGGCACTCGAGTCGGCGGCTCGCCGGCCCAGACGACGTCGGGTTAAAGGTCGTGGAAGAAGTCGGGTTGGACCTCGACATCTTCGACGATGCGCGTCTTGATGATGACGCCAAGTTCGTACTGCTTCAGGAGTTCGCAGAGGCGAGCGCCATCGATCAGATCCAGCGGAGGAGCGCCGTCGCGGGTTGCCTCGGACTTAGCGTCAGCGGTGAAGCTGCCCGTCGTAATGAGTAGCCCCTTGTCGCCTCGCCCAGTCATGGCGCCGCGGAAGTCACGAACAGCAGCGGCACCGACGCTGCCGGCGTAGCGCTTGCACTGGAAGAAGACGGGGAAGGAAACGAGTGACATGCGGTAGACGCCGAGGCCGTCGATGCCGCCGTCCCCCGATCGCCCTGTCACCGTCGTTGAGACAAAGCCAGCCTCTCGCAACAGTCGCTGGGCGAGTCGCTCGAAGCTGCCTGGGGACATGTTCATGAGGGCGTCGAGGAGTGTCTCTTGCCATGTCAGCTCGCCGAGCTCCTCGGCATCGTCGGGCTGGTTGGCTGGCTCGTCGGACCTGCGTCGTTGTCGCGTCCTTTGTATGTACTCCTGGCGCAGGGGCTCCAGCTCAGGTTCAACCGCGACTCGCCCCGCGTCGGTGAGGCTCCAGATCCCCCGCTGACTATTGTCCGCGAGCCCCATCCCCTTCAGGTATGTCCTGGCCCAAGCGAGCCGATACTCGATCTCGCTGCTGGGGCCGTCCTTGTGCAATCGCTCCTGCTGCTGCTCCGTGAAGTTCTCGCGTCGCATCACCTCGCCGACGATTTCCTCGATCGAGCCGGAGCCGTCGAGGTCACGCATGGCGACCAGAGTGGGCCAAAGAAGCTGGTGGTACTGGGGGATGTCGACGTCGGCCACGTCGCCAAGTCTGCCTCAATCAGGTTGTCGACACGCCTCGGTCCGGGTGCGGTGGGGGTGCTAGCCGGACACCGCCGAACGGCCCCTGACTCAGCAATCGTGCTGTTCAGGGGCCGTTCGGCGGGCTGGTGGCAGGTGAAGGATTCGAACCTTCGAAGCTTTCGCGACGGATTTACAGTCCGCTCCCATTGGCCGCTCGGGCAACCTGCCGTGGCGGGTCACAGCCTAGCAAGCTCGCCGCCGGCATCTCCAATCGGTACGCCGGCCGTCCGCTCCCCAGTCCTGCGGGCGGGCTCGGGAGCAGCACGGGCCGCAGGGATGGCGCACAATGGCTAACCGAACCGCAACTCCCCGTTCCCCGACGAAAGCGACAGGACACCGTGGCCGACGCATCGTTCGACGTGGTCAGCAAGGTCGACAAGCAGGAGGTCGCCAACGCCCTCACCCAGGCGCAGAAGGAGATCTCCCAGCGCTACGACTTCAAGGGAGTGGGCGCCTCCCTCGAGTTCAGCGGCGAGAAGGTGCTCATGAAGGCCAACAGCGCCGAGCGCTGCCTGGCGGTCCTGGACGTCTTCCAGACGAAGCTGGTCAAGCGCGGGGTGTCGCTGAAGTCGCTGGACACCGGAGACGGTACGCCGAAGCTGTCCGGCAAGGAATACCGGCTGGAAGGGTCCCTCAAGGAGGGGCTGTCCCAGGAGAACGCCAAGAAGATCGCCAAGCTGATCCGCGACGAGTTCCCCAAGACCGTCAAAGCCCAGATCCAGGCAGATGAGCTGCGGGTCTCCAGCAAGAACAAGGACGACCTCCAGGCGGTGATCGCGATGCTCAAGGGCGCCGACCTGGACGTTGCGCTCCAGTTCACCAACTACCGGTAGCGGCCGGGCGCCAGCGGGCCAGCAGCCACCACCCCACCAAGCCGGCCACCAGGGCGACCGCGAGATTGCTGAGCGCGCCGACCAGGCCGACCGCGACGGCGAAGGACCATTCGCGTGTCCCGGACAGGTCCCGCAGCAGCTGGATGTGCAGCAGGCCGGCTACCGCCAGCAGGGCCGCCAGGATCCACACCGGGAACCCGGCCAACGCCGTCGCGGTCGCGCTGCCCAGCGCGAGGGCCAGCACCACCAGGACCGAGCCGATCAGCACCGGCGCCCCGCCGGAGCGGGCGCCGAAGGAGCGGTGTGCTGTGAGCCCGCCCGCGCCGTGGCACAGCGGCATGCCGCCGATGACCCCAACCACCACGTTGGCCAGCCCGAGCGAGACCGCCAGCCGGCCGGCGCTCACCCGGTCAGCGGCCTCCCCGAAGTACCGGCGGGCCGCGTCCGCGGTCGCCACACACGAGTTGGCGAACGTCAGCGGCAGCTGCGGCAGCACGAGCGCGGTCGCCGCCACGGCGAAGTCCGCCGCCGATGGCGTCTGAAGGGTGATCGTCGAGGGGCCGAACGCCAGCGGCCCGTGGTGCCGCAACACCACCGCGACGAGGGCGACGCCCAGCAGCACCAGCGCGATCCCCCGGCTGCGCCACCGGTACGCCGCCCACCCGGCCACCAGCGCCCCCGCCACCAAGGCGGGCACGGGTAGCGCCGCATCGGCGAAAGTCCGCGGCACCGCGGTCACCAACGACCAGGCCAGCTTGAAGAACAACAGGCCGACGGACAACTGCACGCCGCGCACCAGCGCCCGGGGGAACACCCGGGCCGCCCCATCCAGCAGCCCGCTGGCCCCCAGCGGCACGAACACCGCCGCCATCAGCAGTGCCCCGGCGGCGATCACCTCCACCCCCAACCCCTGCGCGATCGCGATCGCCCCGAACGCCTTCAACGGCTGCACCGGGATCGGCAGGCGGAACCACAAACCGGCGACGACGTACGCCGCCCCGGCCGGCAGCAGCACAGCCGTCGCGGACAACCCATTGACCAGGATCAACGCCACCACGATCGGGACCAGCACCCCCAGATCGGCGACCGCCCCGGACAGCTCGGCTCGGTCGATGAGGAGTTTGCGGGACCGCCTCACCGGGGCAGCTCGATCACCACGTTGGTGGCCTTGATCGAGGCGACGGCCAGTACGCCGGGCTCAAGTGCCAGCTCGTCGGCCGCCTCCCGGCTGATCAGCGACACCACCCGGAACGGCCCGGCCTGGAGCTCCACCTGAGCCATCACGGTGTCCTTGGTGACCTTCGTGACCAGGCCGGTGAAGCGGTTGCGGGCCGACTCCCGCGATCGTGACTCGCCCCCGGGATCGGCCGCCAGCTCCTGGGCGAACCGGGCGAGCTCGGCGCCCTCAACGACCCGCCGGTATCCGTCCTGGATGGTCGTCAGGCGGCCGTGGTCGGCCCATCGGCGGACCGTGTCGTCACTGACTCCCAGCAGACGGGCGGCTTCGCTCATCCGAAACATGCTCACCGGGTGAGCCTAGTCCGCAAGTGCGCCGCAACCAATCCTATTTTGCCCGAAATTGCGGAGCTTGGAGCGCCCCGGATCCGCATCTGCGGCAGCTCCTCCGGTACGCCGTCAGCCGGCCAGAGCGACCGGCGCACCCTCGGTTGCCTCGGGGAGGGGCAGCGCGGCGGACAACCGCGTGCCGCTCTGGGAACTGATCACCGTCAGACGGCCGCCGACCTCCTGGGCCCAAGCCCTCATCGCACCGGCGTCCGACGCCGTCCCCTCGGATGCGGAGCCGGCCGGTCCGGGCGGCCCGCCCTGCGTCAGGACGGTGAGATCCAACCCCTGGCCAGGATGGGCCACAACGCGCACCGCGATCTCGCCGATATCCTCGTGGGCTGCGGCATGCCGCAACGCCGCCCGGATGATCCGGTAGGCAGCAACCTCCACCGGCGCCGGCACCCTGGCGCCGCCTAGGTCCACGGCGACCCGCGCGCCGGGCACGAGCTCGGCGACCAGGTCGTTCAGAGCCGCGAACAGGCCTCGCTCGAGCACGTCCGGTCGCAGCTCACCCATGAGATGGCAAACGGCGGCACCGGCAGCGACCAGGTCGTCAATCACCGGATCGAGCAGGGCCGCGGTTCGCTGCGAGGGCATCCGCAACCGTGCCGCCTCGAGCCTGGCCTGGCATTCCTGCACGGTCGGCAGGAAGGTGTCGTGCAGTTCAGCACGGATCCACTGCCGGTCGTGGTCGCGCTGGGCCACGATCCCGGCGTGACCGTGCATGGCCTCCCAGGTGGCGCGGCTCTCGGCGATGGCCTCGGCGGCGCGGCGCGCGGCGCGATGCAGAATGGCGCTCTGATGCTCATCGGCCTCAGGTGAGCCACTCTGACCCCCGCAGGTCGCTTCCAGTACGCCGATCACGCGGCTTCCGTCGTCAATGGGCACCACGGCGTGCGGTTGACCGTCGGCACCGGCCTCGGCGACGGTGACCAGCTCACCACCGAGCTCGGCGCGGACGCGGACCCCCGCGACGCCGGCGCACGCCATCACGGACTGGGCGATCTCGCCGACCGTCGCCCGCGGCTGCGGCGCCGGCATCCCATCGGCGAGGGTGGTGTACGCGGCGGGCGCGTCGCCGTACCGGATCGTTGTCGACAGCGATCCCAGCCAGCGCCACCACCAGGGAGCCGAGGTAGCCGCGAGCGCAGTCCCCGCGAGCCCGGCCAGCACCGGTGCCACCCAGGGGTAGGCGCTCAACGCCGGTGGCAGGAAGGCGAGCGCCGCGCTGGCGATCAGGTACGCCGCGGCGACCGCCAGGACTGCGGTCAGCCCGCGCTGCCACCACCGATCGCCCCGACCGTGCGGGTCGGGCAGCACCCCGGCGGCCAGGCCCACCCCCAGGAACGGCACCGGCAGCAGGTACCCCCATGGCACACCCTGGCGGTACATCAGGTAGCCGACGGGGGCCATCACCAGCGCCGGTACCAGCGCGGCCGACCAGCGGCGAGCCCCGGCCCCGGCTCGCCTGGCCCGCAGCAGGATCGCGATCACCGCGCCGATGGTGCTGAGGGTCGTGATCAGCGCGGCGATCAGCCAGCCGACAGTGAGGATGGTGGCCGCCAGACCGATCCTGCGGCTCTCTTCGATCAGGTCCGCGTTGGGGCTGACGGCGGCGGCGTCCATGAGGCACCCGGCACCGGCGGCCGCGGCGAAGGCGGCGACGTCAAGCCAGCCGCGGGCCCGGTCGGTAGCCGGCGGGTTCGGGTAGCACATCAGCAGGACCGGCAGCAGCCCCACGGGCAGCCACCAGGTCCAGTGCGCCAGCCAGGCGCCGACCAGCAGGCCCGACCAGGCCGTGGTGGCCAACGCCAGCAGCGCCAGCAAGCCGACCGCCGCGATCAGCAGCGCGCTCAGATGACGTGGCCGGCGGTTCACGACGATCAGCCCCGCCGGGAGGAACCCGAGGGTGAGCACGGCGCTGAGGCCCACCACGGGGGCCGGGATCGCGGAGTCGCGGTGGGCACCGAGCGCCACCCCGGCCACGCCCAGCAGCAGGAGGACGCCGGCCGCGGCGAGGAGGGACTGCCAGGGCGGCGGCGGCCACGCGAACCGCAGCAACCGCTGGGTCCAGGACCGTCGTGGCCCCGTGCCGGTGGCGGGCGCCGGGACCAGGCTAGGGCTTGGTCGGGAGGTCGGTGCGGTATCTGCGGGCGCTGCGGGCAGGTCTGGGCCAGACTCCGGGCGGGTCGGGCCGGGAAGGACGCGGGCGAGCCGTCCCCGCCCGCGACTCTGCCCGCTCGGGCCACGGTCGCGGTGTGGCCAGCGGCGGGGTCGCGGCGCGGACTGCCCGGCCGACTCGGTGGTGGGCACCGTCTCCGGGTACGACGAGCGAACGTGCACCGGCGTGTCCTTCCTCGGAGCGACCCCGTGAGGTCATGAAGTCCATTGCAGGACAAGGTCTTTGGTGACAGACCTGATCACTGTCGATGGTGACACGGCGGGCCGGGCGGTGATTCGCGCCACGCCGCAGGTCACAGCACCGAAGCCACCGAGCCGTGGGCACCGCGGCGATGGCGGCGGTGGTCGTGAGCACGCTCAGTGGTGGTGGCCGCCCATCCCCTGCAGCCGACGGATCCGCTCGTCCATCGGCGGGTGGGTGCTGAACAGCTTCGAGACGTCCTGGGCCCGGAACGGGTTGGCGATCATCATGTGCGCCGCGTTGACCACCTGCGGCTCGGGGGCCAACGGCGCCGCCGAGGTCCCGCGCTCCAGCTTCGCCAGTGCCGAGGCCAGCGCCAGCGGATCTCCGGTGAGGCGGGCGCCATCCTCGTCGGCGTCGAATTCCCGCGTCCGGCTGATGGCCATCTGGATGAGCATTGCCGCCAGCGGGGCCAACAGTGCCAAGGCGATCATAGCCACGGGGTTGGGCCGCTCCTCGTTGTCGCCGAAACCGCCGCCGAAGAAGAGCATCATCTGCGCGACGCTGGTGATCACCCCGGCCAGGGCGGCCGCCACGGAGGAGGTCAGGATGTCGCGGTTGTATACATGCATCAACTCATGGCCCAGGACTCCCCGCAGCTCCCGTTCGTCCAGCAGCGCCAGGATGCCCTCGGTGCAGCAGACCGCGGCATTGGCGGGGTTGCGCCCAGTTGCGAAGGCGTTCGGCGCCTGGGTCGGCGAGATGTAGAGCCGAGGCATCGGCTTACCGGCTCGCGTGCTGAGCTCGCGCACGATCCGGTACATCGCCGGCGCCTGCGCCTCGCTGACGGGGTAGGCCCGCATGGCGCGAATCGCGAGCTTGTCGCTGTTCCAATACCCATAGAAGGTGACCGCCACCCCGATGAGGGCGAACAGCCAGATGAACCGTCCCCCGCCGATCAACGATCCCAGGCCCAGCAGCAGCGCGAAGATCGCGGCGAACAGTCCGGCCGTCTTCAACCCGTTGAAGTGGTGGTGCATACCCGCTGAACGCCTACCTTGCCGGTCGTGTTCCGGTCCGGCGGGCCCGCGGGGACGGCGCCAGCGCGCCCGGATCCAGCGGCTCCGGAGCGGGGACGAGCGGCCACAGGGCTGCCAGCGCCGGCCGCTCCAGGACGAGTGCGCCGCGGCCCGGGGCTCCCTGCCCGGCGACGGGGTCCGGCGTCCAGGCCAGGGCGTCGAACGGGCAGGCGTCGACGCACTGCCCGCAGTACATGCACAGGCCGAAGTCGATGGCGAATCGGTCCAGGACGTGCTCGACCCGGGTACGGCGCTGGTCCCGGTGTCCGCCACCGCCTTCACTGCGGGGCTCGGCTCGGGTGTGCGAGGTGATGTGGATGCACCAGACCGGGCACTCCCGCACACATACCATGCAACTGGTACAACGGCCTTCGTGCAGGGCGAGTGACCCGCGCGATCTCGGTGGCGTGCTCATGCTCGCCCAGCCAGACCCTGCGACCGCGTGGCGTCCGGCTCCGGCACCCCGAGCGGACGCATCCGGCGTCGCCCGCCGCGTGCGGCGCCCTCGACGCCGGACTCCCCCGGCTCCACCACACCCGGCCACGGTGTCTGCGTGCGCGCCGGTAGCAGCGCCGACTTCCGCAACGGCAGCACCGGCCCGCGATCGGCCGTGTCGGCAGGGCCAGCGGTGTCGGCGATGAGCCCATCCAGCAGCAACGGCCGCAGCCCGAGATCGGTGTGATCGGTGAAACCGTCGAACCACACGCCGTACATCTCCCAGGCCTCACGCTCATGCCAGGAGGCTCCCGGCCACAGGCCAGTCAGGCTCGGGATGTCTTCGCCTTCGTTCACCTGGGCGTGAAAGCGGCGGCAATGGTAGGTGGCGTCCGGCCCACGCGGCCGGATCAGCTGCACGGTCACCCGACACCCGGTGAGGTCGGGCTCCTCGACCAGCGCCAGCCAGTCGAAGACGGTCCAGCCAGTGTCCTTCGCGCGCCGCAGCTCGGGCACCCACGCGCGCAGGTCGATCGCCGTGTCGGTCGGCGGCGCGGCCGCGAACTCGCTGGGCTCGGTCACGAGTCGACCGGCCCGGACGACGGGGTGGGCAGGTCGGCCAGCGCCGCTCGCAGTGCCTCCGGGCGAGGCGGACACCCCGGAACCACGACATCCACCGGGAGCACCTCCCCGACCCCGGGCACCACGGCGTAGGAGTCCCAGTACGGGCCGCCGGTGGTGGCGCATGCACCGAAGGCGACCACGGTCACGGGACCGTCCAGGGCGTCGTACCGGGCGCGGATCGCGGGGGCCATCGCGTGGGTCACCGTCCCGGCGACCACGAACACCGTGCCTCGGACCTCCCCCGCCGCGTCGACCTTCGGACCGAGGCCGGCCCGGCACGCTGTGGACTCCAGCGCACAGCAGGCCAAGCCCGCTTCGACGAACGCCAGGGGGTCGGCCATGAGGTCACCCTACGGCGCGCGCCCGCCACCGGTCATCCGGCGGCGCGCAGCGGTCTAGCATCGACCGGGTGACGTCGTCCGGTGACCAGGCTGGTACCAACCGCGCCGGCATCCTGTACGGCGTCGCGGCATACGGGCTGTGGGGAGTCTTCCCGGCGTACTTCTTGGCGCTCCATGCCGGGCCGATCGAGATCCTCGGCCACCGGATCCTCTGGAGCCTGGCCGTCTGCCTGGGCATTGTGGCGATACAACGCCGCTGGGGGGCCCTGGGCGCGGTCTTCCGGCACCGGCGACAGTTGGCTGCGGCCGCAGCCGCCGCGAGCCTGATCTCCATCAACTGGTTGACGTACCTGATCGCGGTCACCACCGGGCGGATCACCGAAGCGGCCCTCGGATACTTCCTCAACCCGCTGGTCAGTATCGCCCTCGGGCTGGTCTTGCTGGGTGAACGACTGCGCCCGCCCCAGGCGCTGGCGGCCGCGGTGGGCCTGTTGGGGGGCGGTTACCTCGCCGTGGCCGCGCGGACGCCGTCATGGATCGCCGCCACCTTGGCCTGTTCCTTCGGTCTGTACGGGCTGGTCAAGAAGCGATTGGCCGTGGGGGCCGTGGTCGGCCTGACGGTGGAGACGGCGGTCCTGGTGCCGGCCGCTGTCGTCGTGCTCTGGTGGGCTCCCGACGGCTCGACGTTCGCCAGTCGCGGCTCGACCCACGCGGCCCTCCTGATCGGCATGGGCGTGGTGACGGCGATCCCGTTGCTGCTGTTCGCGGCCGCCGCCCGCCGAGTGCCCCTCGTCGTGGTCGGCCTGCTGCAGTTCATCGCGCCGGTCCTGCAGTTCCTGTTCGGGCTATTCCGCGGCGAACCGATGTCCCTGCACCGTTGGATCGGGTTCGCCATCGTGTGGCTGGCGCTCGGGATTCTCATTCTCGACATGCTGCGCGGCAGCGGCGTGTTGCGTGCCCGGGGGCCCGCCGGGTAGGCGCGTTTGGCGCCTCCACGGCACCGGCTAACGCAGCTCTACCCTTCACGACCGGTGGACCGACCACCCGGTTGCATCATCGCAGGCCACAGGCTTGCCTGATTATGTCAGCCGCGCTGAAGGGTAGCGTTGTGTACGTTGATCCTGGTCATCAGCGCTTCTAGCGCACCGCCACAGGCCCGGTGGCCAGGGCGCTCAGGCGGTGGTGGGGGTCGGAGTCACCAGGATCGAGGCGAAGTCGCGCAGCATCCGACGGCAGCGTTCGTCGTCCCCGTCGACGAGCCAGCCGAGCATGACCCCATCCAGCCAGGCCAGGATCATCCGGGGTGCATCGTCCAGGGAGAACCTGAGGTCCCCGTCCTTGAGGCCGATCCCCTCTTTGAGGTATTTATCAATCACTTCCAGGTACGCCCGGTGCAGCGACTTGGCGGCGTCGCCCTCGCCGCGGATGGACCAAGCCACCAGCTCGTAGCCCAGGAGCTGCCGTCCGCGATCGGCCATCATGACATCAGCGAAAACCTGCAACGCGGTCTCCAGCGCGTCCACGAGTTCGCCGGGCTCGGCGGCGCTGATGGCCTCGCTGACCGGGCCGATGATCGGCGTCACGAACGATTCCGCAACCGCCTTGAGCAGCGCCTCCTTGCTGTTGAAGCAGTAGTGCACGACACCCAGGGAGACGTTGGCCTCCTCAGCGATGTTCCGCACCGACGCCTCAGCCAAGCCTTTTCGTACGGCTAGCTGAATCGTCGCTTCGATGAGCTGTTCTCTACGCTGGTCAGCGGGCTTTCGCGACATAAGTGAAAGTCTATGGTCGCCGCGCGGGTGCGCTATCAACACCAGCGATCAAGTTGGACGACTCATTGCACGTCGTTACCAAGTCTTTAGTCGACACTGTCGGAAACCCGTCAACTCTCTGGAGGCGATGCGACGCCGGCGTGATCGCCGCAGCCGTATTGTGACACGCGCTAGACATGGCGGTCGACTACGCCGGTCGCCAAGCCGATCAACGCCCGCGTGACCGGCGACGAGCCGAGCGGCGCAAGGAGCGCAGCCGCCTCCCGGGCCACCCCACGGGTGTGCTCGGCGGCCTGGGCCACCGCCGGATGCACCCGCAGCAGCGCGAGCGCCTCGGCGTGGGCCTCGTCGTCGGCCGCCAGGTCGGCGGCCAACAGCTCCTGCAGACGCGCGTCCGCCGGATCCGTCGAGCGTTTCGCCCACAGCACCGGGAGGGTGTCCACACCTTCACGCAGGTCGGTTCCCGGTGTCTTGCCTGACGCCCCGCTGGTGGCGGTGATGTCGAGCAGATCGTCAGCCAGCTGGAACGCCATCCCCAACCGTTCGCCGTACGCAGCCAACACCTCGATGCTCTCCGGCGCGCACCCGGAGAACATCGCCCCGTACCGGGCCGCCGTCGAGATCAGCGAACCGGTCTTGTCGCGCAGCACGCCCAGGTAGTACTCCACCGGGTCGACCCCGGCCGGCGCCGAACGTACGTCGCGGATCTGGCCCGCGCAGAGCGTGACGAAGGTGCGGGCCTGGATCTTGACGGCCTCCGGGCCGAGGTCGGCGACGATCTCCGAGGCTGTGCCGAACAGCAGGTCGCCGACGAGGATCGCCGTCGAGTTACCGTACGCGGCATTGGCGCTGACCGCACCGCGACGAAGCGACGCCTCGTCCATCACGTCGTCGTGGTAGAGCGAGGCCAGGTGGGTCAGCTCCACCGCCGCGGCCGCGGCGACCACATCCTCACCGGCGCCATCACCCACCTCGGCGGCCAGCAGGCACAGCAGCGGCCGGAACCTCTTGCCCCCCGCGCCCAACAGGTGCGCGCTCGCCTCGGCGATGAACGGGTCCTCGTGGTCGACGCGTGCCCGAAGAAACGCCTCGACCCGCCCGAGCCCCTCGGTGAGGCGGCCCGCCAGGTCCGCCTCACACCCGGGGAGCTGCCCTGCGATAGGCGGCACGGGTGGCGTCGGGTCGTGCGGCGCCGTCGCAGCCACAGGGACAGGGGTCGTCATCGAAGGAAGAGCGCCGAACCCTGGGTGAGCTCCAGCAGTGGCGAGGGGTACAGCCCGAGCACCACGGTGACGATCACCCCGACGGCGATGGCGGCGATCGTGAGTACCGACGGCGACACCACGGCGATCCCCTCCTCGATGGGGTCGGAGAAGTACATCAGCACGATCACCCGGAAGTAGACGTACGCCGTGATGGCGCTGGAGAGCACCCCGATGACCGTGAGCACCACTCCGGCAGCGCCACCGTGGGCGACGGCCGCGCCGAAGACCGCGAACTTGGCGGTGAACCCGGAGGTGAGAGGGATCCCGGCGAACGCCAGCAGCAGGAACGCGAACGCTCCCGCCAGCACCGGCGCGCGACGCCCGAGCCCGGCCCACTGAGCCAGGCCGGTCGCTTCAGAGGAGTCCAGGCGCACCAGCATGATGAGCCCGAAGGCGGCGATGGTCGTGAAACCGTAGGCCGCCAAGTAGAAGACGACCGCGCTGACGCCGCTGCGATCAAAGGCCATCAACCCGACGATGATGAAGCCGGCATGCGCGATCGAGGAGTACGCGAGCAGCCGCTTGATGTCGGTCTGAGTGATCGAGAGCAGGGCACCGACCAGCATCGTCAGCCCGGCCACCACCCAGACCGCTACCTCCCAGTCCCACCGGGCGGGAGCGAAGGCCACGTAGACCAACCGCAGCATCGCGCCGAAGGCGGCGACCTTGGTGCAGGCGGCCATGAACCCGGTGACCGGGGTAGGAGCTCCTTGGTACACATCCGGTGTCCAGGAGTGGAAGGGCACCGCCCCGACCTTGAACAGCACGCCGATCAGCACCAGGAGCACCCCAGGGACCAGCAGCCCACCCATCTCACCCGTGGTGGAGACCGCGGCGGAGATGTCCGCGAGCTTGACCGAACCGGCGAACCCGTACAGTAGCGCGGCACCGAACAGGAAAAACGCCGAGGAGAACGATCCGAGCAGGAAGTACTTCAGCGCGGCCTCTTGGGAGAGCAGCCGCCTACGTCGAGCCAGCGCCGTCAGCACATACAGCGGCATCGACAGGATCTCCAGCGCCACGAACATCGTGAGCAAGTCACCGGCCGAGGGGAAGATCATCATCCCCGCGATGGCGAACAGCGTGAGCGGGAAGACCTCGGTGCTCGAACCGAGTCGCTCGGCGATCGACTCTTCCGTCGACATCGGCACCGAAGCACCCGAGGGGGTGAACGCGTCCGCGTGCCGGCCGTTGAGGCGCTCGGCCATGATCAGCAGCGCAGCCAGGCCGAGCAGAACCACCAGGCCCTGGAGCACCAGCGCCGGACCGTCGATCACGATCGCACCGGCCAGGGTGACGCCCTTGGCGTCCTTGGCCTTCCACACCAGCGCCACCAGCGCCGCCGCGAGGGTCAGGCACGACAGTGCGAGCTGAACGACGTACCGTGATCGTCGCGGCGCGAACGCCTCGATGAGTACGCCGATGATGGCGCCACCGAAGACGACCAGGATCGGCAGGATGGCCGCGTAGCTGATCTGCGTCATCTGGAAGTTCACTTGGCGCTCCCATGGTCCGCGGCGGTTCCGGCCGCGGAGCCAACCGCAGGCGCCGGGTCGGTCACGCCGACGTAAGTCAAGGTCTTGTCAACCGCGGGGTTGATCACGTCCAGCGCCACCTTCGGGTAGAAGCCGAGCAGCAGGAACAACGCGATCAAGGGCGCCACGACCCAGCGTTCGCGACTGGACAGGTCAGGGATCCGCGCGTACCGGTCGCCTTCCGGCTTGGGACCGGTGAACACCCGCTGGTACCACAACAGGATGTAGAGCGCCGCCAGGATGATGCCGATCGAGGAGATCGCGGCCACCCACGGCCACCGTTGGAAGGTGCCCATCATGACCAGGAACTCCGAGACGAAGGAGCTCAGCCCAGGCAACGCTAGTCCGGCCAGGCCGGACACCAGGAAGGTGCCCGCCAGAACCGGGGCGACCCGCTGCCAGCCGCCGTAGTCGGCGATGTACTTGCTGCCGCCGCGCTGCATGAGCATGCCCGCGATGAGGAACAGAGCCGCGGTGGTGAAACCGTGGTTGAGCATGTAGAGCACGGAGCCCGAGCCGCCCATCCGGGTGAAGGCGAAGATGCCCAGCACGATGAACCCGAAGTGGCTCACCGAGGTGTAGGCGATCAAGCGCATCATGTCCTTCTGCCCGATGGCCACGATGCCGCCGTAGATGATCGAGATCAGGGCCAGACCCACCACCACCGGGGTGGCCCACTGGCTGGCCTCGGGGAACATCTGCAGGCAGAACCGGATCATGCCGTAGGTGCCGACCTTGTCCAGTACGCCGACCAGCAGGACCGCCGTGGCAGGTTTGGCCTGCGTGGATGCCTCGGGCAGCCACGTGTGCACCGGCCACATCGGCGCCTTGATCGCGAAGGCGATGAAGAAGCCGACGAAGAGCCAGCGCTCGGTGGCCGTGCTCATCGACAGGCCGGTCAGGTTCTCCACCAGGAAGCCCCGGTTGCCGCCGTTGCCCTGGAAGTACACGGCGATGACCGCCACCAGCATGACCAACCCGCCGGCGAGGGAGAACAGCAGGAACTTCATCGCCGCGCGGAACCGCCCCGGCCCGCCGTAGCTGCCGATCAGGAAGTACACCGGAATCAGCATGGCTTCGAAGAACACGTAGAACAGGAACACATCGGTGGCCGCGAAGACGCCGACGATCATGGTCTCCAGCAGCAGCATCCAGGCGAAGTACCGGTTCTCACGCTGGCCACCCTCGGGGATGTCCCGCCAGGCGGCCAGGATGCACACCGGCACCAGGATGGCGGCCATGACGATCATCGCCAGCGCCATGCCGTCCACGCCCAGGGCGTAGGAGATGCCCCACTGCGGAATCCAGTTGTGGACCTCGGTGAGCTGGAACTGGGCGCTGCTGCCGGTGTCGAAGCGCGTCGCCGCAACCAGCGTCAGCGCCAGCGTGACCAGCGAGAAGCCGAAGGCGATCTGCCGCGCGGCCGCGTGCCGGGGCATGAAGAACAGAATCAGTGCGCCGACCGCCGGGACCAGCCCGATGATCGTCAACCAGGGGACGTTCGTCATCACTGCACCACCCACATGGCACCGAGGATCACGACGACGCCGAGCAGCATCGTCAGGGCGTAACTGCGCACGAACCCGTTCTGGATCCGCCTGACCCGGCCGGAGGCGCCGCGGAGCCCGTTGGCCAGCCCCATCGCCGCTCCATCGACACCCTGGTCATCGGTGGACACCATGGCCCGGACGAGTCCGCGGCCGGGCAGCACCAGCGCGCCGTGATTGACGTCGTCCTGGTAGAAGTCGCGGCGCGCCAGCCGGGTCCAGAAGGATCCCCGCGGGGCGGACACCGCCACCTGACCCTGCCAGTACATCCGGTAGGCCCACGCGACCCCGATCGCCACCAGCACCAGTGTCAAACCCGTGATCACTGGAACCGGCAGGACCGGATGGTGTTCCTCGCCGTGGCCGCCGGTGACCGGCTCCAGCCAGGTGGTGAATCCGGCGAACCACAGCAGCCCGCCCAGCAGCACCGACCCCACCGACAGCACGATCATCGGGATGGTCATGGTGGCGGGAGACTCGTGCGGGTGGTCGTCCTTCTCCCAACGCTTGTCACCGTGGAAGGTCATGAAGAAGAGCCGAGACATGTAGAACGCCGTTAGGCCGGCGGCGAGCATGGTCACGAAACCGAACACCCACGGCCGCCAGCCGTGGCCGATGAACGCGGCTTCGATGATCTTGTCCTTGCTCCAGAACCCGGACAGCAGCGGGAAGCCGATGATCGCGAGCCAGCCGGCACCGAAGGTGAGCCAGGTGGTCTTCATCTTCCCGGACAGGCTGCCGAAGGTTCTCATGTCGACCCGGTCACCCATGCCGTGCATCACCGAACCCGCGCCCAGGAACATGCCGGCCTTGAAGAAGCCGTGGGTGACCAGGTGGAAGATCGCGAACGCGTACCCGATGGGGCCCAGGCCCGCGGCCAGCATCATGTAGCCGATCTGGGACATCGTGGAGGCGGCCAGCGCCTTCTTGATGTCGTCCTTGGCGCACCCGATGATCGCCCCCATGGTCAGGGTGATCGCACCGACCACCACGACTGCCAACTGGGCGTTGGGGGCCAGGTTGTAGATCGGGTTGCTGCGGACCACCAGGTACACCCCCGCGGTCACCATCGTCGCCGCGTGGATCAGCGCCGACACCGGGGTCGGACCGGCCATCGCGTCCCCCAGCCAGGACTGCAGCGGGAACTGGGCCGACTTGCCGCAGGCGCCGACCAGCAGCAGCAGCCCGATGACGGTGAGGGTGACCTGCGAGGCCTCCCCCGCCGCAGGCAACACGCCGGCGTAGTCCACCCGCCCGAACGTGAAGAACATGGTCATGATTGCCAAGCCGAGACCGAAGTCGCCGACCCGGTTGGCGATGAAGGCCTTGTTGGCGGCCGAGGCGTACTCGGGCCGGTAGTTCCAGAAGCCGATGAGCAGGTACGACGCCAGGCCCACCCCTTCCCAGCCGACGTACAACAGCAGGTAGCTGTCGGCCAGGACGAGCAGCAGCATGGCCGCGACGAAGAGGTTCAGGTAGGCGAAGAAGCGCCGCTTGTCGGGGTCGTGCGCCATGTATCCCAGCGAGTAGACCAGGATGAGCGAGCCCACGAACGTCACCAGCATGACGAAGGTCATCGACAACTGGTCGACCAGCAGGCCGGCGTTCAGGTTCAGGGTGCCGACCGGCAGCCACGAGAAGAGGTGCACGTGCTGCGCCCGCTCGCCGGGGGCTCTCCCGAGCATCTCGACCAGGATCGCCGCGCCGACACCGAAGGAGGCCCACGACATCCCGACCGCGAGGCCCGGGCCGACGCCGTTGGTACGCCGCCCGCCCAGCAGCAGGACCGCAGCACCCACCAGCGGCAACGCGATGAGCAGCCACGCCAAGGCGGCCATCCCCTGCGCCTGAGCCGCAGCCTGGGGGCCCTCAGCGGCCAGCTGGGACGCTGTCCACATCATGGTTTGCACGCCGGCTCCTTACAGCTTCAACAGGTTCGTGTCGTCGACCGACGCCGAGCGGCGGGCGCGATAGATCGTCATGATGATGGCCAGACCGACGACGACCTCGGCTGCGGCGACGACCATGACGAACAACGCGATCGCCTGCCCGTCGAGCTCACCGTGCATCCGGGCGAAGGTCACGAACATCAGGTTGACCGCGTTCAGCATGAGCTCCACGCCCATGAAGACCACGAGGGCGTTACGACGCAGGAGCACCACCGCGGCACCGATCGAGAACAGGATCGCGGCCAGGTAGATGTAGTTGACCAGGTTCATCGCGCCGAACCCTCCTGGATCTCGCGTTCGACCTCGTCGGTGGACTCGACGAACACCGTCGGCGACCCGATCTGGCCGCGGGCCTGCAGGACCCGAGAGACCGACAGTTCGCTGGGTGATCCATCCGGCAGCAGCGCCGGGGTGTCCACGGCGTTGTGCCGTGCGTAGACCCCGGGGGCGGGCAGACCCGCGACGTACCGGTTTTCGCGGAACCGGCGCCGGCTCCACTCCCGCTGAGTGGGTTTGGGCAGCAGTCGCTGCCGGTGCGCCAGCACGATCGCCGCCAACGCAGCCGTCACCAGGAGCGCCGAGGTGATCTCGAAGACCCACACGTACGGACCGAAGATCAGGTTGGCCATGCCGGAGACGTTGCCTTCCCGGTTGACGGCCGCCAGACCTGTGGCGGGCCGGAACGCCACCGAACCGATCGTGGTGATCAGCAGCAGCGACAGGCCGAGCACCAGCAGTAGGGAGGCCCATCGGTGGCCCTTGATGGTGTCCACCAGGGTGTCGGAGGCGTCGACGCCGATCAGCATGATGACGAAGAGGAACAACATCATGACTGCGCCGGTGTAGACGAAGATCTGGATGATCCCCAGGAAGTCTGCGCCTTGGGCCAGGTAGAGCACGCCCATCAGGACCATGAGCAACGCCATCGACAGGGCAGCGTACACCGCCTTGCGGACGAACAGCAGGCCCATGCCGGCCAGCACCATCATCGGGCCCGCCACCCAGAAGAGGACGGCTTCCCCGGTACTCGTGTCCATGTGTGCTTACGCCCCTTCGCCTTCGGCGGGTACGTCGGCCCGCGTGGCGCTGGCCTGCTCCGGAGTGGCTGCGGTGACCTTGCCCTGGTAGTAGTCCCGCTCCTCCATGCCCGCCACCATGGGGTGCGGCGGTGCCAGCATGCCCTCATCCAGCGGTGCCAGGAGCTGGTGCTTCTCGTAGATCAGGTCGGCGCGGTTGGCGTCGGCCAGCTCGTAGAAGTTGGTCATGGTCAGGGCGCGGGTGGGGCAGGCCTCGATGCACAACCCGCACAGGATGCACCGCAGATAGTTGATCTGGTACACCCGCCCGTAGCGCTCACCGGGAGAGAACCGGCCGGTGCCGCCCTCCTCGACCGGCCGGTCGTCGTTGTCCGCCCCTTCGACGTAGATGGCATCGGCCGGGCAGGCCCACGCGCACAGCTCGCAGCCGACGCACTTCTCCAGCCCGTCCGGGTGCCGGTTGAGCTGATGGCGCCCATGGAACCGCGGCGCGGTGGGGACCTTCTCTTCCGGGTACTGCACGGTGACCGGCGCCCGGAACTGCGTCATGAACGAGACGCCGAAGCCGGCGACGGGGGCGAACAGCTCGGCGAGGAAACCCGGCCTCTTCTCGGTGTCCTCGCCCGAGCTGGACCGGTTCGGGGAAGGCGGCGGCGCCGAGTCCTTGGCCTCAGCTGGTCGGTCCGCACTGAAGTCAGCCACGCTCGACCTCCTGGTCGTGGTCGGTGCTGGTGCCCGCGGCGGCGATCGAGCCACCGGTGGGAGCCACCGGAGTCGGCTCTCTCAGCCGCTGCCCCGGCAAGGGCGGTACGGGGTAGCCACCCGCGAACGGATCGATCTCGGCCGGGGTGCCGGGCCGGCGACGGCGCTGTTCCCGCTTGTTCTCCCAGACGAAGGCGGCACCCAGGGTGGCGATGGCCACGACACCGAAGACGAAGCCCAACGCCAAGATGGTGTTTTCCCCGAGGTATCCCAGCTGCGCACCCCGGATGAACGCGACCGCGATCACCCAGGCCAAGGTGGCCGGAATGAGGAACTTCCAGCCGAAGCTCATGAACTGGTCGTACCGGGTTCGCGGCAGGGTGCCACGGACCCAGATGAACAACCAGATGAACAGCCACATCTTGATCGTGAACCAGAGCAGCCCCCACCAACCGCCGTTGAACATGCCGCCGCCGATCCAGGCGATCCCGGGGGGTGCCTGCCAGCCGCCGAGGAACATGGTGGTGGCCAAGCCGGACACGGTGAACATGTTGATGTACTCGCCGAGGAAGAACATCCCCCAGCGCATGCCGGAGTACTCCGACTGGTACCCGGCGACCAACTCGCCCTCACCCTCGGAGAGGTCGAAGGGCACCCGGTTGGTCTCGCCGAACATGGTGATCACGTAGACGACGAAGGAGAACACCGCGGGCACGATGAACCACAGGCTGGTCTGGGCAGCCACGATCGTCGAGGTCGACATCGACCGCGCGTACATGAAGACCGAGACCAGCGACAGCCCCATCGCGATCTCGTAGGAGATCACCTGCGCCGAACCGCGCAGCCCGCCCAGCAACGGGTACGTCGACCCGCTGGACCAGCCTGCCAGCACGATCCCGTAAGCGCCGATCCCGGCGGCGGCCAGCGCCAGGATCACCGACACCGAGGTGTCGGTCAGTTGCAGCGGCGTGCGGTGGCCGAACATCCAGACGTCGTTGCTCATGGGGATGACGGCGAAGGTGATGAACGCCGCAGACGCGGTGATGATCGGCGCCAGAAGGAAGGTGAACTTGTCCGCGCGGTCGGGGACGAACACCTCCTTCATCAGCAGCTTCCAACCATCGCCCAGGGTCTGCAGGATGCCCAGGGGGCCGAAGCGGTTGGGGCCTCGCCGGTGCTGCATCCGCGCGATCACCCGGCGCTCGAACCAGATCACGATGACGACCTGGATCAGCAGGTACAGGACGACGATGACGGCCTTGATGACCGTCAGCCACATCGGCGTGTCCGAGAAGTCCGCCACCGGCAGTTCGTTGGTGGCCACCCCACCCGGCGCGGCGTGACCCAGGACGCCGGCGAGCTCGACGAGAGCCCTCATTGCGCTCCACCACCCTTGCTGAGCGTGACGATGTCTCCCGCGATCGAGCCGAGCTC
This sequence comes from Austwickia sp., assembly GCA_016711265.1. Classification (GTDB taxonomy): domain Bacteria; phylum Actinomycetota; class Actinomycetes; order Actinomycetales; family Dermatophilaceae; genus JADJTI01. The sequence continues at coordinate 147,737 of JADJTI010000004.1, forward strand.
CACGCGGACCCGGGAACCCGGGGAGTTGGTCGGGACCCACACCACGTGGTCGACCATGCCCTCGGTGATCTCCGCGGGCAGCGTCAGCGAACCGCGCGGTGAGGTGATGGTGACGGCCATCCCGTCGACCACGTCGAGTCGCTGGGCGGTGGTCGGCGAGATCCTCGCCCTGGCCAGCGGCGCCGTACCGGCCAAGAACGGTTCACCGTCCTGAAGGCGCCCGGCGTCCAGGAGGTGATGCCAGGTGGCCAGGACCGCCTCGCCCGTGGCCAGCTTGCCGACCCCACCACCGACGCCGCCGGGCTTGACCGGACGGGACCCCGACCAGCTGCCCAGCGACCGCATCTCGGCGCGAGTGGCCTCCAGGGTGGGCAGTCCCAGCCAGGCATCCATCTCGTCGGCGAGCAGGTGCAACACCCGGTGGTCGCCCATCGCGTTGCTGTCCAGGGCGGCCTCGAACGGGATCAGCCGGCCCTCCCAGTTGACGAAGGCGCCGGCCTTCTCGGCCAGGGGGGCGATCGGCAGCACGACGTCGGCCTCATCGGTGGCTCGGCTGGTCCGCAGCTCCAGGCTGACCGTGAACGCCCGGCGCAACGCCTGCGCGGCCAGCGCCGGGTCGGGCAGATCGGACAGTTCGACCCCGCCGACCACGAGCCCGGCCAGGGCGCCCGAGGCCGCATCGGCGATGATCGCAGTGCCGTCGCGTCCCGCGCGGGTGGTGGCGGGCGGCGTACCCCAGGCTTGTGCGAGATCGACCCAGGCCTGCGGGTCGTGCGCGGGACGGCCCCCGGGTAGCAGGGTGGGCAGGCAGCCGGCTTCCAGTGCCCCGCGCTCACCGGCGCGCCGCGGGATCCACGCCAACCGCGCGCCCGTGGACTCGGCCAGCGCCGCTGCGGCCGTCAATGCTCCCGGCACGGTGGCCAGCCGCTCACCGACGAGGATGACGGCGTCACCTTCAGCGAGCGCCAGGGCGGCCGCGGACAGCGGGGGCTCGGCGCGACGATCGGCCAACGCCCCCAGGACCTCGGTCTCGGTCTTGGGCGCCGCAGGGATCAAGGTGCCGAACATCTTGGTCAGCCCGCGGGTGGCGAACGGCGCGACCGCGAACACCTTGGTCTTCTTCGCGCGGGCCGCCTTGCGCAGCCGCAGGAAGACCATCGGCGATTCTTCTTCGGGCTCGAAACCGACCAGCAACACGGTCTTGGCGGTTTCCAGCTCGGCGTACGTCACCGCGTCGCCGTCGGGGCCGGTGGCGACGACGTGCGTGGCGAGGAAGGCCTCCTCCTCGCCCGAATGGGGCCGCGCCCGGAAGTCGATGTCATGGGTACCCAGCACAACGCGGGCGAACTTGGCGTAGGCGTAGGCGTCTTCGCTGGAGAGCCGGCCACCCGTGAGGACTCCCACACCACCGGCCGCAGCGGCCGCTGTCAGCCCGCGCGCCGCGACCTCGATCGCTTCGGGCCAGGACGCGACCCGCAGCTGCCCGGAGGCGTCGCGCACCATCGGTTGGGTGATCCGATTCGGTTCGGTGGCGTAGGTGAACGCCCACCGGCCTTTATCGCAGTTCCATTCCTCGTTGACGGCCGGCACGTTAACGGCCATCCGGCGAAGCACCACGCCCCGGCGGTGGTCCGTCCGCAGGGTGCAACCGCTGGCGCAGTGCTCGCACGCCGACATGGTGCTCACCAGGTCGAACGGCCGGGAGCGGAAGCGGTACGCCGCCCCGGTCAGGGCGCCGACCGGGCAGATCTGCACGGTGTTGCCGGAGAAGTAGCTCTCGAACGGCTTCTCCTGGTAGGTGCCGATCTGCTGCATGGCACCGCGTTCGACGAGCGCGATGAATGGATCGCCCGCGATCTGCTCGGAGAACCGGGTGCACCGCTGGCACAGCACGCAGCGTTCCCGGTCCAGCAGCACCTGGCTGGACACGTTCACCGGCTTGGCGAAGGTGCGCTTGACGTCCACGAACCGGGATCGGCCGCGCCCATGGGACATGGCCTGGTTCTGCAACGGGCACTCGCCGCCCTTGTCGCAGACCGGGCAGTCCAGCGGGTGGTTGATCAGCAGGAACTCCATGATGCCCTGCTGGGCCTTGTCGGCCACCGCGGAGGTGTGCTGGGTGCGGACCTCCATGCCCTCACCGACCGCCATCGCGCACGCCGGCTGCGGCTTGGGCATCGGTCGCACCTGCCCGTCCGGGCCCGGCATCGCGACGTCGACCAGGCACTGGCGGCAGGCGCCGACAGGCTCCAGCAGGGGGTGGTCGCAGAACCTCGGAATCTCGATACCGAGCTGCTCCGCAGCCCGGATGATCATCGAACCCTTGGGCACCTGGACGGTGATCCCGTCGACCTTCATGGTGACCAGGTCGACCGGCGGGGGGCTCGCGAGCGCGGCGTCGCCACCGCTGGCGGCGGGGGTGGCGCCCGAGGCGGGACTGGACGCGACGGTCATGAACCCACGCCTTCCTTCACGGACGGGCCGGCCTTCGAGGCCTGCGCTGACCCCTGTGGGGAGTCGAACAGGGTGCTGCGGTGCGGTGGGAAGAGTTCGTCGGCGGGGGTGTGCATACCCTGCTCGAACTCCTCTCGGAAGTACTTGATGCCCGAGGCCACCGGGGAGGTGGCGGCATCACCGAGGGCGCAGAACGACCGGCCCAGAAGGTTGTCACAAATATCGAGCAGGGTCTCGATGTCGCCGGCCTGGCCCTTGCCGTCCACCAGGCGCTGCATGATCTGCCGCATCCACCAGTTGCCTTCGCGGCAGGGGGTGCACTTGCCGCACGACTCGTGGGCGTAGAACTCGATCCAGCGGGACACCGCGCGGACCACCGAGACCGTCTCGTCGAAGATCTGCAGCGCGCGGGTGCCCAGCATGGACCCCTCTTTGGCGACCGAGTCGAAGTCCAGCGGTACGTCGAGGTGGGCATCGGTGAACAACGGCGTGGAGGATCCGCCCGGTGTCCAGAACTTCAGCCGGTGACCTTCCCGGATGCCGCCGGCCATGTCGATCAGCTCGCGCAACGTGATGCCGAGGGGGGCTTCGTACTGCCCCGGCCGGGTGACATGCCCGGAGAGGCTGAAGAACCCAAACCCCGTGGAACGCTCGGTGCCCATCTCCTTGAACCAGTCGGGCCCGAATCGCATGATCGAGGGCACCGAGGCGATGGATTCGACGTTGTTGATGACCGTGGGCCGCGCGTACAACCCGGCCACCGCGGGGAACGGCGGCTTCAACCGGGGCTGGCCGCGGCGGCCCTCCAGAGAGTCCAGCAGCGCGGTCTCTTCACCGCAGATGTAGGCCCCGGCCCCGGCATGGGCGGTGATGTCCAGGTCGAACCCGGTCCCCAGGATGTTCCTGCCGAGATAGCCCGCGTCGTAGGCCTCCTGCACCGCGTTCATCAGCCGGCGGTAGACGTGCACGACCTCCCCGCGCAGGTACACGAACGCGTGGTGGCAGCCGATCGCGTAAGAGGTGATGATCATCCCCTCGATCAGCGCGTGCGGGTTGGCCATCAAGGTCGGGATGTCCTTGCAGGTGCCCGGCTCGGATTCGTCCGCGTTCACCACGAGGTAGCGCGGTCCCCCGTCGGGGGGAGGCAGGAAGCCCCATTTCATGCCCATCGGGAAGCCCGCGCCACCACGGCCCCGAAGGGAGGAGTCCTTGGCCGCCTGGACCAGGGTCTGCGGGTCCTTGGTCAACGCCTCGCGCATCGCCCGGTATCCATCGAACCGCTCGTACGTCGCCCGCGTCCAGGACTGCGGTTGGTCCCAGATCCGGCTGAGCACCGGCGTCAGCTGGGTCATGACGTCGTCTTCCTCTCATCGGAGCCGGATCGCTGCGCCGAGGAGTGCTCCTGGCCGGTCTTGGGGTGGGCGTCCGTCGCGGCCTGCGGGCTCGAATCCTCATCGGATCCGGCGTGGTAACCGCCTTCGCCCGGCGCGGTCCACCCGCGTTCGTGAGCCAGCCGCAATCCGGTCAGCGAGGCCTCGCCTGCACCGACGCCCTCGTCGTGGCGACCGTCCGGGAAGCCGGCCAGCACCCGGGAGATCTCGGTGAAGGTGGCCACCGTCTGGGCACCCCGGCTGGGGTGCACCGGGCGCCCCGCGCGCAGGTCGTCCACCAGCGCGATGGTGGACTGCGGGGTCATGGTGTCGAAGAACTCCCAGTTGGTCATGACGACCGGGGCATAATCGCAGGCGGCGTTGCACTCCAGCCGCTCCAGGGTGATCCGGCCATCGGCGGTGGTCTCGTCGTGGCCGACACCCAGGTGCGCGCTGACGGCCTCCCAGATGGCGTCCCCGCCCATCACGGCGCACAGCGTGTTCACGCAGACCCCCACGGTGTACTCCCCGTTGCGGTGCCGTTTGTACTGCGTGTAGAAGGTCGCGACGCCGCTGACCTCGGCGGCGCTCAGGTCGAGCACCTGCGCGCAGAACTCGATGCCCCTGGTCGAGATGTACCCGTCCACGCTCTGGACGAGGTGCAGCAGCGGCAGCAGCGCCGATCGCTTGTGCGGGTACCGCGCGCAGACCGCGTCGGCGTCGGCCAACAGACTGGCCAACACCTGCTCGTCGTACGGTTGAAGGGTCTGACTCGGCTGCGAACCGTAGTTGGGTGCGGTGCCGTGGCCCATCAGCGGTCCACCCCTCCCAGGACGGGGTCGATTGACGCCACCGCCACGACGGTGTCGGCGACCGTGCCGCCTTCGACCATCGCGGCCGCGGCCTGCAGGTTGTTGAAGCCCGGGTCCCGGAAGTGCGCCCGGTACGGGCGGGTTCCACCGTCGGAGACCAGGTGACAGCCCAGCTCACCCTTGGCGGACTCGACCCGGGTGTACACCTGACCCGGCGGCACCCGGAAGCCTTCGGTGACCAGCTTGAAGTGATGGATCAGGGACTCCATCGAGTCGCCCATGATCTCCTTGATGTGGGCCAGGCTGTTGCCCTGGCCGTCGGCGCCGACCGACAGCTGGGCCGGCCAGCCGATGTTCTTGTCGGTGACCATCACCGGGCCGCCGACCTGGTGCAACCGGTCCAGGCACTGGTCGATGAGCCGCAGCGACTCGTGGATCTCGCCGAAGCGAACCCGGATCCGGCCGTAGGCATCCGAGCTGTCCCAGGTGGGAACGTCGAAGTCGTAGGTCTCGTAACCGCAGTACGGCAGGGCCTTGCGCAGGTCGTAGGGCATCCCCGTGGCCCGAAGGATCGGACCGGTCACCCCCAGCGCCATGCACCCGGTGACATCGAGGTAGGCGACGTCGCACATCCGGCCCTTGACGATCGGGTTCTCCAGGATGAGCGCTTCGAGCTCACGCAACCCGCGGCGTACCTTGGGCAGCTCGGCGTCGAAAGCCTCTTGGAAGCCGCTCGGCATGTCCTGGGACACCCCGCCGGGACGGATGAACGCGTTGTTCATCCGCAGGCCGGTGATCAGCTCGATGAGCCTCAGCACGCACTCGCGGTCCCGGAAGCCGAACTCCATGACCGTGCTGGCGCCGAGTTCCAGGCCACCGGTGGCGATGGCCACCAGGTGGCTGGAGATCCGGGTCAGCTCGCACAGCAGCACCCGCATGATGGTGGCGCGCTCGGGCACCTGGTCGGTGATCCCGAGCAGCTTCTCCACGCCCAGGCAGTAGACGAGCTCCTGGAACAACGGGGTCAGGTAGTCCATCCGGGTGCACAACGTGGTGCCCTGGACCCAGGTTCGGTGCTCCATCGTCTTCTCGATGCCGGTGTGCAGGTAGCCGATGGCGATCCGGCACTCGGTGACATACTCGCCGTCCAGCTCCAGGACCATGCGCAGCACGCCGTGCGTCGACGGGTGCTGCGGACCCATGTTGACGATGATCCGCTCGTCGCGGTTGGCGACTGCCTCGGCGACGAGCTGATCCCAGTCCCCGCCCTCGGCGGTGAAGACCCGCCCGCTCTCGGACTCGGTGGCGCCGGCGGTGGCGAAGACGTCCTCGGTGGTCGTCTCGCCAGACATCCCCGCATCTGCGGTGGGGTCGAAGGCTGTGGACATCAGTGGTAGGTCCTCCGCGTCTCCGGCGGTGCGTTGGTGGCGCCCTTGAACTCCACCGGAATGCCGCCCAACGGGTAATCCTTGCGTTGCGGATGGCCGGGCCAGTCATCCGGCATGAGGATGCGGGTCAGCGCCGGGTGGTCATCGAAGATCACGCCGAAGAAGTCCCAGGTCTCGCGCTCGTGCCAGGTCGCCGCTGGGTAGATCTCGACGATGGAGGGCACGTGCGGGTCGCCGTCGGGGCAGCTGACCTCGACGCGCAGCTCCCGCGACCCGTGGGTGATCGACAGGAAGTGGTAGACGACGTGCAGCTCGGCGCCGGGGTCGTGGGGGAAGTGCACCCCCGAGACCGAGGAGCAGATCTCGAAGCGCAGCGACGGTTCGTCCCGCAGTGCCCGGACCACGCTGAGCAGGTGCTCGCGCCGGACCACCAGGGTCATCTCGCCGTGGTGCGTGGTCACCCGCTGGACGGAGTCGACGTACGACGCCCCGCCGCGCCGGGTCAGGGCCTCCTCCAAGCGGTCGGCGATCTCGTCGGCGTACCCGCCGTAGGGGCGCACCGCGGCGCCGGGGAACGCGATCGGGGCGACCAGTCCGCCGTACCCGCTGGTGTCCCCGCCCTGATGGGGGCCGAACATCCCGGTGCGCACACCACGGACCACCGGGTCGGGGGCGCTGCCGGGCTCGGCCGGCAGATTGGGGGTGTCGGCGCTCATCGGGCGATCTCCTGCCGGTGACCGATGGTCAGCAGTCCGACCTGCTGAGAGGTGGGTACGGCGGCCAGGGCGGCGGCCTCGGCGGCGCGCGCAGCCTTCTTGCGGTCCACGCCCATCGGGGCGTTCTGGATCTGCTCATGCAACGTCAGGAAGGCGTGCATCAGCATCTCCGGCCGGGGTGGGCAGCCGGGCAGGTACACGTCCACGGGGACGATGTGGTCGGCACCCTGGACGATCGCGTAGTTGTTGAACATGCCGCCGGAGGAGGCGCACACCCCCATCGAGATGACCCACTTGGGCTCGGGCATCTGGTCGTAGACCTGACGCAGCACCGGAGCCATCTTGTTGCTGAGCCGGCCGGCGATGCACATGACGTCGGCCTGCCGCGGCGAGGCCCCGGACTTCTCCATCCCGAAGCGGGCCATGTCGAAGTCGGGACCACCGGTGGCCATCATCTCGATGGCACAACAGGCCAGCCCGAAGGTCGCTAGCCAGGTGGACCGCTTCTGGAGGTTCCCGGCCAGCTGGGCCAGGTTTGCCGTGAAGACCCCCGAGGGGAGCTTGTCCTCGATGCCCATCAGTCCCACTCCAATCCGCCGCGCCGCCAAACGTAGGCGTAGGCGATGAACACGGTCAGCACAAAGAGCACCATCTCGACGAGCGCGAAGAGGCCGAGCTTGTCGAAGGCCACCGCGAAGGGGAACAGGAAGACCGATTCGATGTCGAAGATGATGAAGAGCATCGCGATCGTGTAGTACTTCACCGGCACCCGGCCGCCCGCCGCGGCCGAGGGCGACGGCTCGATCCCACACTCGTAGGCGTCGAACTTGTTGCGGTTGTACCGGCGGGGCCCGATGCCGCCGAGCCCGAGCACCGACAGCGACCCGAAAGCGATGCCGAGGGCGAAGAAGATGAGAATCGGGACGTAGGAGCCGCTCATCGAAGACACGCTCCCCTTTCGGTCGCTGGTGCTGACGTCGTGGTCCTGGCCCGCCGTGGTGCCGATCTGCAGACAGTCTGCCGTCTGGACGACCCTAGGACGTGTGCGGCCGTCGGGGACAATCCAGACGCTCCAAACGTCGTCATCCTAGTGAATCCCGCTGCGGTCCGGTTGCCCGGCCCGCCCGCGGGTCGCCGCCGACGATGCTGACGATGCTGCCTTGGGCGCGGGAGACCTCCACCGCAGCACCGGGTCATGCCGACGGCGCGATCCGGCTCAACACCTGCAGCAGCCGATCATCGAAGCGCCCCCCGCGCGGCTCGCCCAGGTTGGCCATCACCTTCAGCAGCACCCGCATGAGTGGCGTCAGCGGCAGACCGTACTTCACTGCCAGGCGCATCACCTCGGGGTGTCCGATGAGCTGGGCGAACCCCCGCCCCAGCGTGAAGTAGCCACCCAGCTCGGCCTTCATCACCCGCTGGTACGACGCCAGCACCCGTTCGCGGTGGGCGGCGTCGCCGCGGGCCAACGCCTGAGCGATGATCTCGGCCGCGATCCGGCCCGACTCCATCGCGTAGTCGATGCCTTCGCCGTTGAAGGGGTTGACCATCCCGCCGGCATCGCCCACCAGCAGCAAGCCGTCGGCGTACAGGGGTTGACGGTTGAAGGCCATCGGCAGCGCGGCGCCGCGGATCGGGGCCGTACGGGTGTCATCGCTGCAGGTCCACTGCGCCGGCATGGTGGCCACCCAGCGGCGCAGCACGTCCTTGTAGTCCACGGTCCCGAAGGCCGGGGAGGTGTCCAGCATCCCGAGGCCGATGTTCGTCATGCCATCGCCGGTGCCGAACAGCCAGCCGTAGCCCGGCAGCAGGATCTTCTTGGTGGCCGGGTCGCGCAGACTGGCCGGGTCGGCGTGCGGGTCGGCCGGCACCCACAGTTCCAGCCAGGACTCCAGGTAGTCGTCGTCGGTGCGGCTGGGGCTCTCGTAGTACGTCCGGACGGCCACCCCCATCGGGCGGTCCTCGCGCTTCTCGCGGCCCATGGCTAGAGAGATGCGCGAGGAGTTGCCGTCCGCGGCGACGACGACCGGGGCGCGGAAGGTCCGGGTCGCGCCGGTGGCCCGGCCCCGCTCATCCATCACCTTGGCCAACACCCCGGTGATCGGGCCGTTGGCGCCATCGGCCCGGATGGCGGCAGTGACATTGGTGCGTTCCAGCAACCGGGCACCCCGCGCGGCGGCGAACCGCGCCAGCGTCTCATCGAGCACTGCGCGCCGCCGGACCATGCCGTACGGCGGGAACTCCGCCACATCCGGCCAGTCCAGTTGCAGCCGGTGACCGCCGCCGACGATCCGCAGACCCTTGTTGCGCACCCACCCCTCGGTGGGCACCCCGAGATGGATGAGCTCGCGGACGGCGCGCGGGGTCAGCCCGTCGCCGCAGACCTTGTCGCGGGGGAAGGTGCCCTTCTCCAGCAGCAGGACGTCCAGGCCGTGCATCGCCAGGTACGCCGCCGTGGTGGAGCCTCCGGGACCGGCGCCGACCACGATCACGTCGGCGCTCTCATCCCCGCGAGGATCGGTGGAGGCGCCAGGACCTGCGGTGGTGACGGCGTCGTTCACGCAGCCAACCTAACTCACCGGCACGCGACCGGCGCTGCCCGGGTGTCGCAGGTCGACAGCGCCGTCAGCGCCGTCAGCGATCGACAACAGGTTCGAGGGCAGGTATCGACGTACGGACGGCGGGCATCACGCGGGGTGCGTAGGCTTGCCCCTTGTGATCGGCCCGGCCACCCCTCCCGCGCTCTCCTCGCGCACGGTGGCGTTGGCCGACTCCCCCGATCTCGTGGAGCTGGTGAGCCGGCCGGACCTCGGCGTCGCGTCCGGCGTCTGGATCCGGCAGCGCGAGGGCATGATCGGTTGGGGATGTGCCGCCAGGATCGACACCTGCGGGCCGTCACGTTTCGTCGAGGCCGACCGGTGGTGGATCCGGGCCGCGGGCGAGGCCGGCATCGACGACCGGGTGCGGCGGCCCGGCACCGGCCCGCTGGCGTTCGGGTCCTTCGCGTTCTCCGATGAGTCGGGCGCAGGCGCCACGTTGATGGTTCCCTCGGTGGTGATCGGCCGGCGCGACGGGCAGGCGTGGCTGACCCGCACCGTGGACAGCCGGGTGACGCCGGAGCACGAGGCGCGGGCATTCCTGGACGGGCCATCCGAACTCGCCCTGCCTGGGCCGCTCTCCCTGCCGGGGCCGCCTTCGCCCACAGTACCCACGACGTTCGCGGACGGGGCACTCTCGGGGCCGCAGTGGTCGCAGGCGGTCGCCGAGGCGGTGGCCCGGATCGGGACCGGCGCCCTGGACAAGGTCGTCCTCGCCCGGGACCTGTACGCGCTGACCGGCGCACCGATCGAGCTCGGTACGGTGCTGCGGCAGTTGGCCGAACAGTACGAGCGCACCTGGGTGTTCCACGTCGACGGGCTGCTGGGGGCCACCCCGGAGATGCTGGTCCGGCTGGAGCGCGGCCTGGTGACCTCGCGAGTGCTGGCCGGAACCATCCGGCGTACCGGGGACGATCACCGCGACCTGGCCTCGGCCGCATCGTTGGCGCGTTCGTCCAAGGACCTAGAGGAACACGAGTACGCCGTCCGGTCGGTCGCCCAGGCGCTCGCACCGCACTGCACCTCGATGGCGGTGCCCGAATCACCGTTCGTGGTGCACCTACCGAACGTGATGCACCTGGCCAGCGATGTCGCCGGTCGGCTCCGCAACGGTGTCACCTCGCTCGGGTTGGCCGCGGCCCTGCATCCCTCCGCCGCCGTCTGCGGCACCCCCCGGGCGGCCGCCCAGGAGTTGATCGCCGAGTTGGAGGGGATGGATCGCGGCCGGTACGCCGGCCCCGTGGGCTGGACGGATGCGGCGGGCGACGGCGAGTGGGGCATCGCGCTGCGCTGCGGTGCGATCGATCCGGACGACCCGCGGCGGATGCGCCTGTTCGCCGGGTGCGGCATCGTGGCGGGCTCCGACCCGCAGGCTGAGCTGGCCGAGTCCGACGCCAAACTGATCCCGATGCGGACGGTGCTCGCAGGGTAATCAGGCCCGCCGATGCGTTGCGGCTTCGTCCTGGCCAGAGCTCAGTCTCGTCCGTCATAACGATGCCGGGGCGTCGTCCTGGCCTGGTTCTGGACCCCGGACCCGGTCGACGAATCAGCTGCGTTACGTCGTGCTGATGGCAGCGGGCTGGGGACACGGGCCACCCACGCAACCGGGCCAGCGATGTCGGTGGGCGGATCAGCAACGGGTGAGCACACTGGGGTTGACCGCGGCGCTGCACCCCACGGCCGCCGCATGCGGTACGCCGTGTGCGGCTGCCGAGGCTTTGCTCGCCGAGTTGGAGCAGCTGGGCCGGGCCGATACGCCGGGCCGGTCGTCTGGACGGACGCGACTGGCGATGGGGAGTTCGGGATCGCGCTGCGGTGTGGCGAGGTCGACCGTGACCACCCGTCGCGGATGCGGCTGGTCGCAGAGTGCGCGATCTGAGCAGAGCTTCCTTCTTGTCTGGCACTGCCTCGCCAGCTTCAGCGGGAGGATCGGGTCAAGCGTCTATTGACGTTCAGCCCAATCCAGGCCCCGACTCGGTCTGGCGACTGCCGGTGGCGGGGCACTCTTACCTGCCCTGGGCCCACCAGCCCAATCACATGACCACCAGAATCACGATAGATATTGACACATAGCGAACGGTAAGCGCTTTTGACCTCATGACACCCTCCCGTTGCGAACGCGCTCTGAGTCTACCCCTGGGGCGTCTCCAGACCAGCGGGCTGGTGCTGGGTGGCGTGATCAAATATCGCCCCACCCAGCGCCAGCCAGACTACGTCACCTTGAGATTGCGCCTTCTGAGCATCAGTATTGGCATGCGAGGTTGAAGTCTGGCATCAGTCCCAACAGCCCCTGACCGACGGCGCAAGCCCAAGCCCGCCAACCACTAAACGGCGCGCATTGCGCAGACGAAGCGGCAATCCATGCAAGCGCTGCGACCCAAGCAGCCGCGCATTGTGGAATACTCTTCATTCGCTGGGCGCCCACCTGCGACTGCATCTGGCGTTCTACGTGTGCCCTGAGTGAGTCCGGCACAACAAGGGCCTTGATCTGCTTCCCCAGTTCGGGGTTGCCGACGCCGTTCCTAAGCACGAACGCCCCAGAGACGACTTCGAAGTGCATCCCCTCAGTCCGAGCTCTCACAGCTCGTGTTTCTTGCAAGGATGCGGTCGCCGCCATGCGTCGAAGTGTGATCTCGGGATTTGCGACGACTTTCTTCAGGACTTCGAGGAACGCGTCGCTGTGGGCGAGATTTGCTAGCTTCTGGCTGTAGTCGAGATCCGGCGTATTCGACGCCTCGGTCCACGCGGTGAGCCTGGGCGATGCTTGCGCGGGGCCCGCGGCGTTGGCTACGGGCGGCGCCAGCGCCAAGGATCCGACGATCAGCGCCGCTGTTAGAGTGCCTGCGAGGCGGCGCTCGTTTGGACGATTCATCACATCCCCCTGATGTGTGATGCTCCCGCAACGAGGAGTTCGCTGCACAATCGAACGTAATCTCTTGAGGGTGAGGGGGTCTGCCATTGTGCTTGATTCCCCTCTTACCCTCATGTCAGCGCAAACGAATTTTTTCGTTCGTCGAACGCCAAGCTGATCCCCACGCGCTCCGCCCTGCAGGGATGAACCCCGGACGTCGTCCTCACCCACTCCCGGCGGGCTCGATACACGCTGCCGTGTGGGTCAGCACCGCCTGCAGTGTGGGATGGACAACGTCAGGATGAGCCGCGGAGGGCGGCCTCGGCCAGCGCGTTCAGGGTGGCCTCGGAGCCTCGACGGTCGACACCGCGGGCGTCGACCTCGACCACGCGGACGCCGGTCGGCGGCCAGGCCAGCACCTCGGCGAGCGCCTGCGCCGAGGCGACCGAGGTGTGCGATGCGCCGTGGGCGGCGCACCGGGCCGCCAGATCAGTGCCGGTAGGCGTGGTGAAGACGCGACGCATCACGCCCCGGGCGCCGTCGTACGCGAGCCGCGCCGGGTCGCCGTACTCCAGGGTGCCGAAGATGGAGCCGCCGTCGTCGTTCACCACCACGACCGTCAGGTCGGGCACCGCCTCGCCGGGACCGATCATCAGGGCGTTCCCGTCGTGCAGGAAGGTCAGGTCGCCGACCAGCGCGTACGTCGGCACGCCGGGCGCCGCGAGCGCCATGCCGACTGCCGTGGACAGGCAGCCGTCGATCCCGGCCAGGCCGCGCGAGGCCCACACGTCCACCCCGTCCACGTCCCGGGCGACCTCCACGTCCCGGGGCGCCGCGGAGGCGCCGAGGAAGAGCCGGGCACCCTGCGGCAGCGCATCCAGCACCGCCGCCGCGACCGCCGGCCCCGCCGGGAAGTCCCGCGCCAGGGCGGGCGCGACCGCGGCGTGGACCCCTTCGCCGGCGCGTCGCCAGGCCGCCGACCATTCGCTCTCCCCCTCCGGCGGGTCCCCGGCCCCGGCGACCAGCCCCATGAGGTCGACCACGCGGTGAGCCACGTGCGACGGGTCGGCCCAGCGCCCGCCACCGCCTGCGACGACAATCTCTGTGTCAGGTCGACGCAGCAAAGCCGCGACCGGTCGGGACAGGGTCAGCCGGCCCGCCAGCACGATCCGGCGCGGCGCAAGGTCCGCGATCAGGTCGGGTACGGCGGCCAGCAGCGGGCCGTGTGGCAGCGCCCCGGGCCCCGAGACGTCCCGCGGCCCGAACGGCTCGGCGAGCACCGGGTACCCGGCCTGTGCCGCCCAGCCGAACACCGTTCGATACGCCTGGGTGAGCCCGGCGCCGAGCGTCGACTTCCCGCCGACACCGGTGAGGTCGCCGAGCACGACCAGCGTGCGCGGTTCCTCCCCGAGTGCCACCGACCCAGCCACCGAGTCAACCACCGACCCAACAGGGGCCGACGGGATCCGGAGCTCGGTCCAGGGGGCGCCGCCCGGCCGCCCCGCCGGAACCGGCGTCGCCGCCGGGTCCGGCGCCAGCGGCTCCCGCAGCGGCACGTTCAGGTGCACCGGACCAGGGCGCCCGGAGAAGCCCAGCGCGGCCGACACCGCCCGATCCACCGCGGTGCGCCACGCGGCGGCCTGCGTTTCCAGCGGGCGCCCGCCCTCCGGCGTACCCAACTCGTGCCACCATCGCACCGCCGCACCGAAGAGTTTTACCTGATCGGCGGTCTGGTTGGCGCCGGTGCCGCGCAACTCCGGGGGCCGGTCGGCGGACAGCACGAGCAGCGGCACGCCCGCGGCGTCAGCCTCCAGCACCGCCGGATGCAGGTTCGCGACCGCGGTCCCCGACGTGGTCACGACGGGCACGACCCGCCCGGTGGCCTTCGCCAACCCGAGCGCCACAAACGCGGCGACCCGCTCGTCGACCCGGACGTGCAGCCGCAGCCGACCCTCCTCCTCGGCTGCCGCCAGCGCGTACGCCAGCGGCGCCGACCGGGAACCCGGCGACAGCACGGCATCGGTCACGCCGCAGCGCACGAGTTCGTCGACGAGGACGGACGCCAAGCAGACGGCCAGCATCAGCGTGATCCTGGGTCGAGTGCGCCGCCGGGCTGGGCGCCGGTGTGACGGACCGCGTCAGCTCCGGCGACCAGCGCCGCGTCAAGGGCCTCCTCCCGGTCGAACCCCTGGGCCAGCATGGCCGCCAGCACCCCGCAGAACGCGTCCCCGGCGCCGGTCGTGTCGACGACCAGGTGCTCGGGCAGCTGTGGGCCCACCCGGTGCACCCCATCCCACGACGCCCCGGCAGCGCCCAGCGTCACGACCAGCGACTGCGGGGCGGCCGATGCCAGGTCGGCGAGCTGGAGTGCCTCGATCTCGTTGACCACCACCACGTCTACCGCGGCCAGCGACTGCGGTGACAGGTCGGCGTACGGCGACAGGTTGAGCACGATCTGCAGGTCCCGTTCGGCGGCCGCCAGGATGGCCGCCTCGACCAGGCCCGGACCGATCTCCAGCTGGAAGAGCACCACGTCACCCGGGGCCAGCGCCTCCAGGGCCTCGGTCACCAGGATCGAACTGAGCCCGTGGTTGGCCCCCGGCAGGACCACGATCAGGTTGTCGGCCTCGCCCTCGTGGGCCACCACGACCACCGCCTGGCCCGTGGCCCGGTGCGGATCCACCATCAGGAACCGGGTGTCGATGCCCAGTGCGTCAAGTCGCCGACGGTAGGCCCGGCCGTGATCGTCGTCGCCGACAGCACCCGCTAGCAGCACCTGCACCCCGGTCCCCCGGGCCGCCACCGCCTGGTTAGCCCCCTTGCCGCCGGGGCACACCTGGGAGCCGATCGCGACGACGGTCTCCCCGGGGCGCGGCAGATTCCGGACCCCCGCGATCACGTCGACATTGAGCGACCCGACGACGAGCACGCGGGCCGGTGGACGTGCCGCTGGGACCGACATGCATCGATCCTGCCACGGGCCACCGACAACGCCGCAGCGTCAGTCAGACCGTCAGCTCACCCCGGTGCGCAAGGCCGCGACCAGGTACGCCGCGTACGCCGCCAGCAGCCCGACGCCGACCGGCCGGGGCCGGGACAGCGCGAACCGGGACAACAGGGCCAGGGGCAACACGGTCGCGATGATCGCGACCCAGCGCAGGTCCGGTGTGGTCAGCGGCGCCACCACGGCGGCCAGCCCGAGGGTGAGGGTGGCGTTGTAGATCACCGAGCCCAGGACGCCACCCACGGCCACCGCGGTGAGCTGCCGTCGCCGCCCGGCGGCCACCAGCGCCAGCACCTCGATCGAGGTGGCGAACGCCAGCGCGGTCAAGCCGGTGGCTTGCTGGCCGAGCCCAGAACGTTCGGCC
The DNA here is from genome assembly GCA_016711265.1 of Austwickia sp. Taxonomy (GTDB): domain Bacteria; phylum Actinomycetota; class Actinomycetes; order Actinomycetales; family Dermatophilaceae; genus JADJTI01. Next base: position 163,293 of record JADJTI010000004.1, read on the forward strand.
AGCCCCGCGGCCCCCCGGACGGCCAACGCACCGCCGGTCACCATCGCGGCCAGGCCGAGCGCCACCATCAGCAGGGTGCGGCCACTGGACTTCTCGACATCGTGATCGTCGTCGTCTTCGTCGTCGTTCTCGGCAAGTTCACCGAAGGCCGGCGGACGACGCTGTGTGCGCCAAATGAACGCCACAAGTGCGACGTACGCCGTCACCAGGGCGAGCGCCTCACCGCGACCCAGGTAGCCGTCGTACAGGGCCAGCAAGGCGAGCACCCCGCAGCCGGCGGCCGCCACGGCGTACCCGCGGAGCGTGCTGACCTGGGCCGCGCCGCCGGCCGCCCAGGTGCCCGCACCGGAGGTCGCCACCAGCGCCAGACCCAGACCCAGCGCCGTCATCGTGACGTTGGCGCCCAGGGCGTCGGTCGCCGCCAGTACCGGGTTGCCCGTGCCGCTGGCGATCAGCGCGGTGACCATCTCCTCAGGCTCGGCCCCGGCCAGCAGCAGCCCCATGGCGATCACCGGCAGCCGCCAGGCGCGCGCGAGCGCCGCGATGTGCTCCATGAACTCCTCGGCGCCCCAGAGCAGCAACCCGGCCCCGGCGGTCAAAACCAGCGTGGGGATCACCCAGTGGCTCACGGCGCGGTGCGCCCGGCACTCGCGGAGTCCACCTGGGTGACCGGCATCGAGGAGTCGGCTGGTAGGTCCAGCGGCGAGGGGTCGATCCCGGCCGCCACGAGGTGGGCCCCCAGCGCGGCGACCATCGCGCCGTTGTCGGTACACAGGCCGGGCCGGGGAACCCGCAGCCGGATGCCGGCGTCCTCGCAGCGCTGGGCCGCCAGCGCCCGCAAGCGGGAGTTCGCGGCCACGCCCCCGCCGATCAGCAGGTCCGGCACGCCCTGCTCGCGGCAGGCCAGGATCGCCTTGCGGGTCAGCACGTCGGTCACCGCCTCCTGGAAGGAGGCCGCCACGTCCGCGACCGGCACCCGCTCACCGCGCGCGGTCGTGGCCTCCACCCAGCGCGCCACCGCCGTCTTCAGGCCCGAGAAGGAGAAGTCGAAGCGGTGCCTTTCCATGTCGCGGCCACTGGTCAGGCCGCGGGGGAAGGTGACATGGGCGGGGTCGCCGTCGACCGCGATCCGGTCCACGTGGGGGCCGCCCGGGAAGGGCAGCCCGAGCAGGCGCGCCACCTTGTCGAAGGCCTCCCCGGCGGCGTCGTCGATGGTCGACCCCAGCGGCCTGATGTCGCGGGCCACGTCCGGTACCAGCAGCAGCGAGGAATGGCCGCCCGAGACCAGCAGGGCGATCGTCGGCTGGGGTAGCGGGCCGTGCTCGAGGACATCGACGGCCACGTGTCCGGCGAGGTGATTGACGCCGTACAGGGGCTTGTCCAGGGCGACCGCCAACGCCTTGGCCGCGGCAACCCCGACGAACAGCGCTCCGGCCAGGCCTGGCCCCGCGGTGACGGCGATCGCGTCGATCTCGGCCAGGGTGACCCCTGCCTGGTCACAGGCCCGCCGCAGGGTCGGTACGAGCGCTTCCAGGTGGGCCCGCGAGGCCACCTCGGGGACCACCCCGCCGTACCGGGCGTGGGCCTCGACGCTGCTGGCGATGGCGTCGACGAGCAGGGTGGTACCCCGCACCATCCCGACGCCGGTCTCGTCGCAGGAGGTCTCGATGCCCAGCACCAGGGGCTCGGGGCTGCGCAGGCCGCGCGCGGGGGTCATGGCGCGGCCTGGGCGAGCGGGGCCGCGGCGGGCCGGGTTGTCGGTACGCCGTCGGCGGGGGTCAGCCGGCGGCGCATCACCAGGGCGTCCACGCCGTCGGGCTGGTAGTACCGCCGGCGCACCGAGATCTGGCCGAATCCCTTGGCCTCGTAGAGGGCCCGCGCCGCGGCGTTGTCGGCCCGCACCTCCAGCATCAACGCCTCCGCTCCCGCCAGCGCCGCCTGCTCGATGAGCCAGCGCATCAGCTGCCGCCCGTGGCCCCCGCCCTGCGCCTGGGGGTGGACGGCGATGGTCATCACGTCCGCGAGCGGCCGGGACCGGGCCAGGCCGGCGTACCCGAGGAGGGGCACATCGGTCACCTCGCCACGGTCCGCACCTGCCTCCAGGACGGCGTACGCCGTGTGCGGCCGGGCCGCGAGCTCCGACCACCAGCTCGCCGGCGACCAGGCGTCCGTGCCGAACAGGCGCCGCTCCAGGTCGTCCACCGCGTCGATGTCCTGCCAGCGCATCGGGCGCAGCCGGGCGGTCATCCGGGCAGGCCTAGGTCGTCGGCAGCGTCGGCGGCGTACTCCGGCAGCGGACGCGCGTCGGGTCGGCGCAGGTACAGCGGCACGGGTGGCGGCAGCTGGCCCCGCGCCGCGAGCACCCGGACCGCCAGTCCTGCCAGGTCAGCGGCGTCAACGTCCAGGACATCCCACGCCGGTCCGAACGCCGCTGGGTACAGCAACCCCCCGCGACCGGCCACCGGCAGCTCGGCCAACGGGCCCGGCAGATCCCCGGGTCGACTGACGTGCGGTCCGCTGACCCGGGCGTACCCGCTCCCGATGGGCCCTTCTTCGCGCCGGTATCGGGCCCAGTAGACCTCTTTGCGACGGGCGTCCGTGGCGACGACGAACTCATCCGGCGGCCAGAGTGCCTGGTCGGCGGCCGCGTCCTGGCCCACGCGCTCGGCCAGGGCGTCGAGGCTGCACAGGCCACCCACCGGCGCCCCCACGGCGTACCCGAAGGCAATGGCCGTCATTAGACCGACCCGCAGCCCCGTGAACGGACCCGGGCCGGTGCCGCCCACCACGTGAGTGATCCGGTACGGCGGGAGCTCCAGTCGCGCGAGCACTCGGGCCACCGCCGGGGCAAGGTGTTCGGCGTGACCGCGGGGGTCGAGCACCGACTCGCGATCCAGGACCCGGTCGCCGTCGTGCACGGCGACGGTGATCGCCGAGGTGGAGGTGTCAATGGCCAGCAACCGCACCCGGCCAGGGTAGTCGCTCGCTGTGACCGGGCAGGTGCTCCGCACGGCGCCTGGACCGTCTCCTCGCACAGGCGCCGGCCGCCTCCACGGCACCGGGCAGACACAGCCCTACCCCTCAGGACCGCTGTACCGCCCGGGCAAAGGCATCGTCGCAGCTCACAGGCTCGCGGCCTGATGTCAACAACCGTGAGGGGTAGCGCTGTGTTCGGTGCGCGCCGCTCAGCGGGCGCGCCAGCGGGCTCCGAAGCCGACCAGCCGGCCAACCCGGGGGTCGGCGTCCCCGTCCTCCCCGACGGCCCGCTCCAGCGACACCACGAGGTATCCCGATCCGCCGAGCGACTCGGCCAGGCCGGTGCCCCACTCCACGACGGTCACCGCGTCCTCGACGTCGGTGTCCAGGTCCAGGTCGTCCAGCTCCACTGCACCGCCGAGCCGATAGGCGTCCACGTGCACCAGCGCGGGCCCGCCTACCAGCGAGGGGTGGGAGCGCGCAATGACGAAGGTCGGCGAGGTTATCGGGCCGCGCACGCCCAGGCCGTCGGCCAGGCCCTGCACGAAGGTGGTCTTGCCGGCCCCCAGCTCACCGGCCAGCACCAGCACGTCCCCGGCCCGCAGGCCGGTGGCAAGGTGCGCACCCCAGGCCCGGGTGTCCTCCGCGGTGGGCAGGGTGCGCTCCTGCGCCCATCGGGCCGGCCCTACGGCACCGGTCATGACGGCGGCTCCTGCTCGCGGGGCCGGGTGCGCAGCCCGCGCCGGCTGCGGCGGTGCAGCGCCCGGCGGGTGGCGGCCTCCTCGTGCCGCCCGACCGGGCCCTGCGCGGACCGGCCGGCGCCCGAGACCAGGGCGTCCAGGTCGTAGCTGCCGGCCTCGGCTGGGTGCCGGTGAGACCGCTGCACCAGGGCCATGAGCTGCTCGTTCACCAGTTGGGGATGCTCCAGCATGATGATGTGGCCCGCCTCCTGGACAACGACGTGCTCGGCCCCGGGCAGCTGCCGGACGATCTCGGCGCTGTGGTCGGGCGGGCACAGTTTGTCGCGGGTGCCGTTGAGGACCAGCGCCTCCGTCCCCCGGTAGGCGGCCAGCGCCTCGCGCTTGTCGTGGGCGCTGAACCGCGGCATGAACGCCGAAATGGTGTCCATCCGGGTGCCCACGATCATGTCCGTCGTCAGCTGCGCGATCGAGAGCGGCACCGGCGAACCGAACGAACCCCAATCGACGAAGAAATCGACGATCTCCCTCCCGGCGCGCACCGTTCCGTCGACAAGATGTTGTCGACTCGCCAGGGTCAGGGCGGCCGCGGGAGCCACCCAGTGGATGAGTTGGCCGATCGGGCGGGCCAGACCGAAGGAGACCTCCGCGATGCGTCCGGTCGTGGTCGCCAGGAACGCCGCCCCCACCACCTGCGCGGTGACCTGCTCCTCATCGACGAGCGCCATCGCCATCATGGTCATCCCGCCCATAGAGTGCCCCACCAGGACCACGGGCCCGTCGCCGACCGCCGTACGGATGACCATCGACAAGTCCTCACCGAGCTGGTCGATGTCGTAGCTGTCGCGATCCCCCACCCCGGACCGCCCGTGCCCGCGCTGATCCCACAGCACCACCCGGTACCCGGCCTCACGCAGCGCACGCCGCTGGAACACCCAGCTCTGCAGCGACATGCAGTACCCGTGGCTAAACACCACCGTGGGCCTGCCCGGCTGCCCAGCCGACGGGCTGCGCGCTTCGTCGATTTCGACGTGCAGCGGTACGCCGTCGCTGGCAACCACCACCATCTCGACGTCCGGGGTCTCGACGTAGCTACGGTCCTGTTCGGGGCGGCCGGAGTCCAACGCCACCGCGGTACGACGGCCGCGCCACAACCGCTCGGCGGCCATACCGGTGGCCGCGGTGACGCCGGCGGCGGCGAGGTTCCACCCGAGCCCGCCGGCCGTACCCGCGCCGGCGCCTGCCTGCCGTCCGGGCGGCAGTGGCCTCACTCCCACGGTCGGAGCAGGCCTTTGGGGTGGCTGCGACGTCGTACCTCACGGCGGGCGGCGGCCACCTCACGCAGCGCGGCCACCTCGGCCGCCCCCGTGGTCACCCGGGGGGCGATCAGCACGTCCAACGGGTCGAGGGCGGGGTCGGCGTTGCGCCGGGCCCGCTCGATCAGGGACACCAGCTGTTCGTTCACCAGGTCGGGGTGTTCGAGCATGATGATGTGCCCCGCCTGGGCGACCACGACGTGCTCGGCACCGGGCACCAGGCGGATGATCTCGTCGCTGTGACTGGGCGGGGTCAACCGGTCCATCTCGCCGTTGAGCACCAGCGTTTCCACTCGGCGGTAGGCCGCCAGGGCCTCGCGCTTGTCGTGGGTGCTGAACCGCGGCATGAACGCCGAGATGGTGTCCATCCGGGTGCCCACGATCATGTCCGTCGTCAGCTGCGCGATCGACAACGGCACCGGCGAACCGAACGAACCCCAGTCCACGAAGAAGTCGATGATGTCACGGCCGACCTTGACCCCACCGTCGACCAATCCCTGGCGGCTGCTGAGCGTGGAGGCCGCGGTGGGCGCCATCCGGGCGATCAGCCGTCCCACGGGCCGGGTCAGCCCGAGCGTCATCTCCGACAGCTTGCCGGTGCTGGTCGCCACGAACGCCGCGCCGATCACCCGCTCGCGGACGAACTCCTCATCGACCAGGCCGAGCGCCATCATGGTCATCCCGCCCATGGAATGCCCGACCAGCACCACCGGCCCCTCCGGCACGGCCTCCTGCAACACCATCAGCAGGTCTTCACCCAGCTGGTCGATGTCGTAGCTGTCGCGTTCCCCCACCCCGGAGCGGCCGTGCCCGCGCTGATCCCAGACCACCACCCGGTAGCCGGCCTCACGCAACGCGCGGCGCTGGAAGACCCAGCACATCGTGGACATGCAGTAGCCGTGGCAGAAGACCACGGTCGGTCGCGGCGAGCCGGCCTCCTCCTCGGGCACGCCCTCCTGGGCCCTCGACGGGCCGCGGGGGTGGTCGATCTCGACGTGCAGCGGCACCCCGTCGCTGGCGACCACGACGAGCTCGACGTCCGGGGTCTCGACGTACATCCGGTCACGCTCGTCGCGCCCGGCGTCCAGGGCGACCGCGGTACGCCGGCCGCGGTTGAGCCGGTCGGCGGCGATGCCCGCGGCAGCCGTCAACGCACCGGCGGCGATCCCCCACCCGACCCCGGCAATCCCCGCCGGCCCGGCCGTGGACGACCCGGCTGACTGACCGCCCATGCACGCCTCCATCCCGTTCGCGATCTCGAGGCCCGGAGCAGCCCCGCTCGCAGAGATGCACCCAGGCCGGAGCTGACCGTACTGACCGGTTACCTCACCGTCAACGGTCGATCAGGGCATATTCCTTCCCGCAGTCCCTCCCGAGAGGCCCGAGGGGCCGGGAGGGTCTGGGGCGGTAGCCGTGTCGTTCGCTCAGACGTCCTCCTCGTCCTCGAGGTCATCGTCGGGTTCATCGGGCCACAGACTCGGTCGCTGCAACAACCGGGCGATGACGGCGGGCAGGGCGTGGGCGACGCCGAGCGCCCGAACCGGGCCGCCGGGGTTGGCCTCCACCCCCGCCAGTCCGTGGACCAGGGCCGCCAGCGATCCGGCCTCGAGCGGGTCGAGGCCGGCGGCCAACAACATGCCCGCCACACCGGCCAGGACGTCCCCGGACCCGGCGGTGGCCAGCCACGGCGGGGCGTCCGCCTGGGCGCGCACCGGCAAACCGCTCTTGGGCGGCGGCACGATGACCGTTACCGAGCCTTTGAGCAGCACGGTCGCGTGCAGCAGCTCGGCCGCCCGGGCGGCGGTGGCCACCGGCAGCTCCCGGACCGTCGCCGCGTCCAGGGGGGACTGACCGGCGCGGGGCGGATCGATCCGGTTGAGTAACCGGGCCAGCTCCCCAGCGTGCGGGGTCAGCAAGGTGCGGGCGCCGGCCCGTGGGCGCGGCGCGTCCAGCAACTCCAACGCGCCGGCGTCCACCACACACGGCGCATCGCCGGCCAGCACGTCCAAGGCGGCGGCGACCTGCTCGCTGTCGTCCGGATCGAGCCCGGGACCCACCACCCACGCCTGCACCTGACCGGTCCCCAGCACCGCCTCGGGCACCTGCGAACGCACCAGTGCCGACGCGACCGGCGGGCCGACGTACCGGACCATCCCGGCACCCGCGCAGACCGCCGCCGTGACCGTGAGCAGGGCCGCCCCGGCGTACCGTTCGCCACCGGCGACCACCCCGAGGACGCCGCGTGAGTATTTGTCGGAGTCAGCTCCCGGCACCGGCCACAGCGCGGCGACGTCGTCGTGGATGAGCCGCTCGGCGCTGGGCGCCGTGGTCATCTCCAGGCCGATGTCCACGACCGTCAGCACCCCGCAGGCCGGTGAGGTGACCAGCACGTGGACCGGTTTGGCCACCCCGAAGGTCACCGTCTCATCGGCCCGCAGGCACAGGGTGGCCGGCGTCAGCCCCGCCGGATCGGCACCGCTGGGAAGGTCCACCGCGACGACGTAGGCATCCGGTGGGACGGCCTTGAGCAGGGCGGCCAGGTGGTGACGGTAGGCCTTGCCGGGGAAACCGGGGCGCCCGCCAATGCCCGCGATCCCGTCGATGACCAGGTCGGCCTCGCCGACGGCGTCCAGGGCGTGGCCGAGCTGGTCATCGTCGGTGGCGTCCACGATCACGCACCCGGCCGCCTTCGCCGCAGCCAGACCGGGGCCGTGCACCTCCGAGGCCACCAGCACGCAGGTCACGCCGGCGACGGCGGGCCGTCCGGCCAGCTTGGCGGCCGCCCACAGGGCGTCGCCACCGTTGCCGCCCGACCCGGCCAGGACCACGATCCGCGAGCCGTGCTCGGGGTCCAGGCGGGCGGCAACCACCTCCGCCAGTCCGGCTGCGGCCCGGTCCATGAGGGCGCCCTCGGGTAGCGGTTCCATCGCCCGGGCCTCGGCCTCGCGAACATCGGGCACACTCCATGCCTGGGTGGGCACGGTCTTCCCCTCTCGACGGCTTCCACTCAGCCCTCGGCGACGACCACCGCACTGGCCACGCCGCCGTCATGGGTCAGCGACACGTGCCAGGTGCGCACACCGGCGTCTCGGGCTGCCGCTGCCACGGTACCGCTGACCTCCACGACCGGGCGCCCGCCGGAGCCGCGGCGGACTTCGGCATCGGTCCAGGCCAGGCCACCGGGCGAACCCAGCGCCTTGGCGATCGCCTCCTTGGCCGCGAACCGGGCCGCCAGCGAAGCCGGCGGCAGGTCCCGCTCGGCCGGGGTGAACAACCGCTCCCGCAGCCGGGGATGGCGCGCCAGCGTCTGCTCGAAACGCGCCAGGTCGACGACGTCGATGCCGACCCCCACGATCATCGCGCTCACCTGCCGCCGGGCCGTCGGGCCGCTGGGTTGCCGGGCCGCCGGGCGTTCACTCCACCGTGACGCTCTTGGCCAGGTTTCGGGGCTGATCGACGTCCAGGCCCTTGGCCGTGGCCAGTTCACACGCGAACACCTGCAGGGGCACGATCGCCAGCAACGGCGACAGCAGCGGGGGCGCCTGCGGGATGGTGATCACCTCGTCCGCGAACGGCGCCACCGAGTCGTCGCCCTCGTCGGCGATCACCAGGGTCCGGGCTCCCCGGGCCCGGATCTCCTGAATGTTGGAGACCACCTTGTCGTGCAGGCTGTGCGGGGTGTCCGGCCCGGGGACCACGATGAACACCGGTTGGCCCGCGTCGATCAGCGCGATCGGCCCGTGCTTGAGCTCCCCGGCGGCAAAACCCTCGGCGTGGATGTAGGCCAGCTCCTTGAGCTTGAGCGCCCCCTCCATGGCCACCGGGTAGCCGACGTGCCGACCGAGGAAAAGCACCGACCGGCTGTCGGCCATGAACCTGGCGATCTCGCGCACCCGGTCCATCCGGCCCAGCAGGGTCTCAATCTTGTCCGGGATGGCCGCCAGTTCGCGCAGGATCTCCGGTACGTCGGCCGCGGCCTGAGCCTCTCGCAGCTGGGTGAGGTAGAGCCCGAGGATGTAACAGGCGGTGATCTGGGCCAGAAACGCCTTGGTGGAGGCCACCGCGATCTCGGGGCCGGCGTGGGTGTACAGCACCGCGTCGGATTCCCGCGGGATGGTCGCGCCGTGGGTGTTGCAGATCGAGATGGTGCGGGCCCCCAGCTGCCGGGCGTACTTGACGGCCATCAGGGTGTCCATGGTCTCCCCGGACTGACTGATCGAGACCACCAGGGTGCGCTCGTCGATCACCGGGTCCCGGTAGCGGAACTCGTGCGCGAGCTCGACCTCGCAGGGGATCCGGGTCCAGTGCTCGATGGCGTACTTGGCGACCATCCCGGCGTACGACGCGGTGCCGCAGGCCACGATGACGATCTTGTCGATGGCCCGCAGGTCGGCCTCGTCGATGCGCACCTCGTCCAGGGCCAACCGGCCCTGCGGGGTGCTGCGGCCCAGCAGGGTGTCGGCCACCGCGTGCGGCTGCTCGTGGATCTCCTTCTCCATGAAGGTGGGGAAGCCGTTCTTCTCGGCCGCTGCCGCATCCCAGGTGACCTCGAACGGCGTACCGTGTGCCGGGTTTCCGGCGAAGTCGATCACCTCCGCCGAATCCGCAGTGATCGTGACGATCTGGTCCTGGCCGAGCTCGACGGCGCGGCGGGTGTATCCGATGAACGCCGCGACGTCGCTGCCCAGGAAGTTCTCGCCGTCGCCCAGTCCCAGGACCAGCGGGGAGTTCCGGCGCGCCGCCACGACTACCCCCGGGGCGTCGGCGTGGACGGCCAGCAGGGTGAAGGCGCCCTCCAGCCGGTTGACGACCTGACGCATCGCCGCCGTGAGGTCCTGGGCCTCCTCGTAGGCGATTGCCAGCAGCTGGGCGGCGACCTCGGTGTCGGTCTCGGAGGTGAAGGTGATGCCCTGGGCCAGCAACTGCGACTTGAGGGCGTGGAAGTTCTCGATGATCCCGTTGTGGATGACGGCGAGTTTGCCGTCGGTGCCGCCGCGGTGCGGGTGGGCGTTCTGGTCGGTAGGACCGCCGTGGGTCGCCCACCGGGTATGTCCGATGCCGGTCGAGGAGGGCGGCATCGGGTGCTCGGCCAACAACTCCCGCAGATTCGCCAGCTTGCCGGCCCGCTTGGCCGTGGCCACCTCATGCCCGTTGACCAGGGCAACCCCCGCCGAGTCGTACCCCCGGTACTCCAGGCGGGCCAGGCCCTCCATCACCACGTCGAGCGCGCGCTCATCGGCGCCCGGGCCGACGTACCCCACAATTCCGCACATTCCTCAAGGGTAACCCGGGCGTATTCGCCCCGGCCGACGGTTCCCGGAGTCCAGAATGGCCACGTGGTGTCTGCTCTGGAGAGCATCCCGTCACCGTACGTCGAGCTCGACAGGGCGGCGTGGGCGCGGTTGCGACGCGCGCACCCGATGAGCCTGAATGATGCCGACCTGGCTCGGCTCTCAGGTGTCGGTGAACGCCTGGACATGCAGGAGATCGAAGAGGTCTACCTGCCGCTGTCGCGACTCCTGTCCTTCTACGTCGAGGGCACCTCGAACCTGCACCAGGTGACCTCGAACTTCCTCGGCGAGGCGCCCGAGCGGACCCCGTTCGTGATCGGGGTCGCCGGATCGGTGGCGGTCGGCAAATCGACCACCGCGCGCATCCTGCGCGAGATGCTCGCTCGCTGGCCCTCGACGCCGCATGTGGAGCTGCTCACCACGGACGGCTTTCTGTTCCCGAATGCCGAGCTGACCCGCCGGGGCATCATGCACCGTAAGGGGTTCCCGGAGTCCTACGACCAACGGGCGCTGCTGCGCTTCGTCGCCGAGGTGAAGGCTGGACAAGAGATTGTCACCGCGCCGGTGTACAGCCACCTGACCTATGACATCGTCCCGGGCGAGCACATCGTGGTCCATCGCCCCGACGTACTCATCGTGGAGGGCCTGAACGTGCTGCAGGCCCCCAGGCTGCGGGCGGACGGGCGGTACGGCCTGGCGGTCAGCGACTTCTTCGACTTCTCGGTGTACGTGGACGCCAACATCGAGCACATCCGCAGCTGGTACATCGACCGGTTCCTACGGCTGCGCAAGACGGCGTTCACCCAGCCCGGCTCGTACTGGCAGCGGTACGCCGCCCTGTCCGACGCCGAGGCCACCGCGACGGCGGACGAGATCTGGCGCACCATCAACGAGCCGAACCTGGTCGGGAACGTGGTGACCACCCGGGGCCGGGCCTCGCTGATCCTGACCAAGGGGCGCGACCACGGCGTGCGCAATGTGCTGCTGCGCAAGCTCTAGCCGCGCTTAGCCCACTGAGCCCGCTTCGCCCGCCGAACTCAAACCCACGCCCCTCGCTCAGACCCACGCCCCTCGCCGGGACCCACGAAGCTTCGTGGGTCCCGGCGAGGAAGGTGGGTCCCGGCGCGAGGAAGGCAGGGAACGCGGGTCCCGGACAGGGGCCCCGAGGCCTGCGGGGTCGGCGCCTGCCCCCGCGGAGAACCGTCAGTACCAGTTGGTCGCCTGGCTGTGCCGCCAGGCAGCGCACGGGCTTCCGTACCGGCTCTTGATGTACCCCAGACCCCAGCGGATCTGGGTGGGCGGGTCGCTCCGCCAGTTCTTCCCGGCCGAAGCCATCTTGCCGCCCGGTAGTGACTGCGGGATCCCGTAGGCCCCGGAGCTGCGGTTCATGGCCCGGTGGTCCCACTGGCTTTCCTTGGTCCACAGCTTGACCAGGCACTGATAGTCGGCGCTGCCCCAGCCGTAGGAGGTGACCGCTTGCCGCGCGTACGCCTTGGAGTTGGCCTTCGAGGGCTGGGAGCTGGCCCGTTGGGCGAGGCTGGCCAGGGTGCTGACCTGCGGCGCCACGCGCGCCGGCACGGCCGCCGGGGCCGGAGAGCGGGTGACGGCGGTGTTCAGCGCTTCCCGGGCCTCCGCCTCGGTCAGCGCGCTCGTCGCACCAGCGAGCCGTTCCTGCAGGTATTCCGCCCGGTCGGCGGCCGCGGACGGCGCCGCCGCCTGGCGCACCTGGACGACGGGGGCCAGGCCCTGTACTGCCGCGGCGGGGACCTGCGCCAGCGCGGGAACTCCCGCCACGCTCAGGCTGACGGCGCCGGCCAGACCAGCCGTGAGGACAGTCCAACCCGCGGTACGCCGGAGCCTGGCCGAGCGCGACGCGCGGGGATCGGTGAGGGTCGCGTCGGAGACGCGCTCGGGAGAAACAAACACAGCGGGGCCTTCCAGGGATCGAAGGCGCAGGGGCTCTTCGTCGGTCGTCAGGGGTTTTGACGCCCGCGCCTGGGCTGGGACACCCGGCTCGGACGTGGGCGGCTACCGGACCTTCGTTACCAGTCGATGACCGCCTCGTTATGCGTTCGAGACCATTGCAGTTTGGCAGGTCGGTCGTACGCCTGACAAACCGGAACGCATCGGCCTGCGCACCCCGGCGGCGGCGGTCGCCTGCCGTGATCCGGGACACGGCGAAACCGCCGCCCAACGCGACTGGTCAAAAACAGCGCCACCGGGCGCGACTCGCCTCTCGGAGCAAGCGCTCGCTCGCTCCGATCAGCTCACATTATGAGACCTAGACTGATCGCAGAGTGATACCCGCGCTGTCCAGACTCGCGGTCAACCCTCGATCCCCTCCAGGAGGTCGGTCACCAGGGCCGCGATCGGGCTGCGCTCACTGCGGGTCAGGGTGACATGCGCGAACAGCGGATTCCCCTTGAGAACCTCGATCACCGCGGCCACCCCGTCGTGGCGGCCCACCCGCAGGTTGTCCCGCTGGGCGACGTCGTGAGTCAGCACGACCCGGGAGTTCTGACCGATCCGGGACAGCACCGTCAGCAGCACGTTGCGCTCCAGGGACTGCGCCTCGTCGACGATCACGAAGGCGTCGTGCAACGAACGCCCTCGGATGTGCGTCAGCGGCAACACCTCTAGCATCCCTCGGTCGAGGACCTCCTCCACGACCTCGCTGCTGACAACGGCCCCCAGGGTGTCGAAAACCGCTTGCGCCCAGGGGCCCATCTTCTCGGCCTCACTCCCGGGCAGGTACCCCAGTTCCTGGCCGCCGACGGCGTACAAGGGCCGGAAGATGATCATCCGCCGGTGGTGACGGCGTTCGATCACCGCCTCCAGTCCGGCGCACATCGCCAGGGCGCTCTTGCCGGTCCCCGCCCGGCCACCCAGGCTGATGATGCCCACGTCCGGATCCAGGAGCAGGTCCAGGGCGACCCGTTGCTCGGCGCTGCGGCCGTGCAACCCGAAGGCGTCGCGGTCACCGCGCACCAGCCGGATCGCACCGTCGGGCCCGATCCGGCCCAGAGCGCCTCCGCGACCGCTATGCAGCACCAACCCGGTGTGGCAGGGAAGCTCCGAGGCGGCCTCATGCACCAGCCTCCCCTCGACGTACAGGGTGTTCATGGCCTCGGAACCGATGTCCAGTTCGGCCATCCCGGTCCACCCGCTGTCGACGGCCAGCTCGGCGCGGTACTCCTGGGCGTCCAGACCCATCGCCGAGGCCTTGATGCGCATCGGCAGGTCCTTGCTGACCACGGTCACCGTGCGCCCGGCATTGGACAACGTCTTGGCAACCGCGAGGATCCGGCTGTCGTTGTCACCGAGCCGGAAGCCGATGGGCAGCGCCTCCTGGCCGCTGTGGTTCAGCTCGACGGTCAGGGTGCCGCCCTGGTTCCCGACGGGCAGCGGGTGATCCAGCCGGCCCTGGCTGATCCGCAGCTCGTCGAGCAGCCGCAATGCCTGCCGCGCGAAGTACCCGAGTTCGGGGTGATGCCGTTTGGCTTCCAACTCGGTGATCACCACGATCGGCAGCACCACGTCGTGCTCGTCGAACCGGATCATCGCGCGGGGGTCGCTCAACAGGACGGAGGTGTCCAACACGTAGGTCTTGCGTGGGGTGTTCGCCATGAGGTCTCCTCCGCCCGGTGCGGCGCCGGCACGTGCAGCCGCCCTTGCACCGTACGACGCGCGCTCAGTCCGCGCGCGCAGCGCGGCTCACCGTGCGGCCGGCGTCAGCTCCCGGCCGGGCGGCGTTCGCCTCACGGTCACGCGCCGTCAACCCCGCGCTCTGATGCCAGTCCACGATGTGCTCAGCCGGGCCGCGGAACTTCCAGACGGTCCACGCGATCGCCGTCAGGCCCAGCGCCCACACGCCGTTGCTGAAGGCCACGTCGATCGCGCTGTACGCGCAGAAGAACGCCGTCACCCAGACCACCGCCTGCAGCGCCCGGCGGCTGAGGCGGGTGGCGCCGAGCAGCACGCCGCCCCAGAGCATGTACCAGGGGTGGATCACCGGCCCGCCGAGGCAGAGCACCAGGAACGCCCCGGACACCGCGGTCATCGGCCGGCGGGGGGCGACGCGCAGGGTCAGCCACACCCAGGCGCACATCGTCAGCACGACCCCGAGGGTCCGCAACGCGGGTACCGGCACCTGGGTCCAGGCTCGGGGCATCCCCAGCAGATACATGATCCCCTCGATGATGCTGCCCAGCAGGGTGGGCGGTGACAGCAGCGAGCGCAACAGAGTCGGGACCGCCATATTCGGTACCCACCCCCAACCCAGCCCGGTCCACAGGGTCAGCGCCTGGAAGGTAGCCAGCGCGGTGGTGCCGGCGATCGCGCACGAGGTCAGGTACTTGCGATAGGTGACCAGGTTGGTGCCGCTGCGGGCGCGGACCGACAGCGCCGCGACCCCGATCAAGGCCAAGATGGCGGTCTGCTTGAACCCAGCCCCGGCGGCCACCGCCATACTTGCGGTCACCAGGTGCCCCCGGGTGGCCACCAACAGCCCCAGCACCACCAGCGCGATCATCATGGCGTCCTGGTGGGCGCCACCGATGAGGTGCATCATCACCATCGGATTGAGTACGCCGAGCCAGCGCGCCTGATGCGGACTGACCCCCACCCGGACGGCCAGTCGCGGCAGCGCCCAGGCCAGGACCGCCACCGAGAGCAGGGCGGGCACCCGCATGCCGACCGCCGCGGCGTAAGCGTTGCCGGCGCTCAGCCACACGATGAGGTGCTGCATCTGGAGGGCCACCGGGCCGTACGGGGCCGGGGTGTACAGCCACATCGGATCGACCTGGTCGGCGAACGGACCGGGCACGGAGATCGGGCCCGTCAGATAGGCGTCCATCCCGCGCGCGACCACTAGGCCCTGGGCCGCATAGCTGTAGGCATCCCGGCTGAACAGCGGGGGCGCCAGCAGCACGGGCAGGCTCCAGATCAGCCACGTGATCCCCGGCACCGTGGGTCGTCCGGGCCCGGGGCGCATCCGCAGCCAGGCGTCCAGCAGGACCGCCACCCCGAGCATCACGAGCACCGTGGCGACCACTCGCCCTGGGCCGCGCTCCAGGAAACCCAGGTGCAACGTCTGCAGGATGGGCGCGTCCGGAGGGAGGAACGCCGGGGTCAACGATCCGGTCCCGATCAGACACATCCCCCAAAAGCCGCGGCGCACCATCGGGTGCTCCCAGGCGCGGCTCAGGCTCGAGGCGAAGCTCTGCGCCAGCCCCCCGCCGGGCACCGTGCTCGCCGCCATCACCCGCCCGTTCGCTCCGCTGGGACCATCACCCTGCCCGCACTGCACCGCTCACCCAGGCGGCCGGTGGCTCACCCGCCGTACCGACGTTCCCGTTCGGCAAAGGCCCGGAGGGCGCGAAGAAAGTCCACCCGGCGGAAGTCCGGCCAGTACGCCTCGCAGAAGTAGAACTCGCTGTGCGTGCTCTGCCAGAGCAGGAATCCGCCGATCCGCTGTTCCCCGCTGGTCCTGATCACCAGGTCGGGATCGGGTTGCCCCCGAGTATAGAGGTGGGCCTCGATCGCCTGGGGGTCCACGGCCGCGGCCACTTCGGCCAGGGTCTTGCCGGCTGCGTCTGCTTCGAGCAACATTTCGCGGACCGCGTCGGCGATCTCCCGGCGACCGCCGTAGCCCACGGCGATGTTCACCACCATGCCCTCGACCTGCGCCGTCTGCGCGGCTGCCGCGTCCAGGCGGGCCGCGGTCGAGGCGGGCAGGAGTTCGCGGGCGCCCACCAGGTTGACCCGCCAGCGACCGGCCGCGGCCAACTCGTCGACCACCTTCTCGATGATCGTCAGCAGGGGCACCAACTCTTGGGCCGAGCGCTTGAGGTTGTCGGTCGACAGCAGCCACAACGTGACGATCTCGACGCCGACTTCTTCGCTCCAGGTCAGCAGGGGGATGATGTTGGCTGCTCCGGCCTCGTGCCCGTGGGCCGAATCCTCGCCCTTCAGCCGCGCCCAGCGGCGATTGCCGTCCAGCATCACCCCGACATGTCGCGGCACCCGCTCGGGCGTCAGAAACGCTGCCAGACGGCGTTCGTAGATGCCGTACAGCACGTCCTGAACGATCATGTTCCCTCGATTCAGCCGACGCGTCAGGCGAGGGTCAGGGCGTCCCGCCGCCCGGTGCTCCAGGGGTCTGCGGAGTGTCCGGGCCCGGCAGCCGGCCGGCGTCCTCCTGCCGGTACCGCATGTTGCGGAGCCGACCGTTCATGTTCCGCACCAGCAGCCACAACGCCAAGGCGAGGACGAAGAAGGCGAGAAAGCCGCCGATGCCTCCCGAGACTGCCTGATTCGCTCCGTTCATGGGCCCTCCTTGACGACGTCGAACTGAGCCGGTCGGCCCGCCGCGTGCACCTGGGCCGCCAGGGCGTCGGCGGCAGCGCCGTCACCCAGGCCGGCGAACAGGTCATCCTCACCGGGTTCGATCGGCACGTAGGAGATGGCCGCCTCGAAGTCCTCGGTCGGCCAGACACGCTGTTCCAGGTCTATAGGTGCAGCGAACCACATCCCATCGGGGTCGACCTGGGTTGCGTGCGCCAATAACGCGCGTTGCCGGGCACCGAAGTACTCCGCACAGGCCACCTTGGTCGTGGTGGTCCGCTCGGGCATCTGTTCGCGGCGCTTCATCCATTCGGCGTAGGGGATTCCAGGCCGCTGTCGAGGAGGGCCGCGTGCAGCGCGTCCAGGCGGCTCCAGGTGAAGGTCTGGTTGTAGTACAGCTTGAGCGGTTGCCACGGGAGCCCGGCGTGCGGGTACGCCGTGGGGTCACCGGCGCTGCGGAAGGCGCTGACACTGACCTTGTGGCACATGATGTGGTCGGGGTGGGGGTAACCGCCCAATTCGTCGTACGTCGTCATCACGTGCGGCCGGAACGCCCGCACGACCCGGACCAGCGCCTCGGTGGTCACCCGTAGCGGTTCCGTGGCGAAGCACCCCTCCGGCAACGGGGGCAGCGGATCTCCCTGCGGCAGACCCGAGTCCATGAACCCCAGCCAGGTGTGCTCCACCCCGAGGATCTCCTGGGCGGTCCGCATCTCGCGGCGCCGGAACTCCGGCAGATCGCGCAGCACGTCCGGGTTGTCGCGCAGCCGCGGGTTGAGGATGTCACCGCGTTCGCCACCGGTGCAGGAGACCACCATGACGCGCTCGCCCTCGGCGACGTACCGAGCGGAGGTGGCGGCGCCTTTGCTCGACTCGTCGTCCGGGTGCGCGTGAACCGCCATCAGTCGAAGTCCCCGACCCACAAGCTCCCTCTCGCCGCATCGGCCCCCACCGCCGTACCGCGGGGTTCACCACGACCCAAGCACCCGTGGACGCCTGAGCACCACCGGCACCCGGCCGTGGCGGGGGTGTTCCCAGTGTCGCACCCGGTACGACGGCCAGGGGCATGGGCCGGGGTGAGCCCACGTGCCGGTCTAGAGTGACGGTGTGGCTCTCCCCCGACCGGCCCCCGGCAAGGCGCGGCTGTGGATCCTGTCGACGCTGGGCATTCTCGCGATGAGCGCCATCGCGATCTGGTTCGGTCTGGCCGCCGTCGTCGGCAAACCGAACTGGGAGGCTCGTTCGTTCAAGGTGGTCTCCGAGAAGGAGACGCTGATCAAATTCGCCGTCAGCCGCCCGGCCGGGATGACCGTCCGCTGCGAGGTGCAGGCGCTCGACCAGGCCCACGCCGTCGTCGGGCGCGCCGAGGTGGTGCTGGGTCCCGAACTCGGCGCGCAGGTGGAACAGACCGCCCTGATCAGGACGACCTCACGCGCGGTGACCGCCAAGCCCTACCAGTGTCGCGAGGTCAAGGCGTCCTAGCTTCGCTCGACCTGGTGCAGGTTGATCCGACCTGGTGCGTGCTGCAGGGCGCACCAGGTCAGGGAAACCCGCACCAGGTCAGGGGACCAGGGACGTGTCGCCCCAAGCCGGCCATCCGACGGGCGTCACCGCGACCCTTAGCCTCCGGCCCGAAAACCTTCTATACTGGAGGTTCGTATCGAATCGCCAGGCACCCGGCCCCATCTCGCGTCGCGGAGAGGGGGCCGATCCATTGCGGTTGCGTTCCCCGGGCCCGGTCGCGGAACTCCCCGGGACGCGCGCTATCTGTCCACCAAGGAGTATGTCGTGTCCGAATCTGCAACGAGCCAGGCCAGCTACCTGACCCAGGAGGCGTACGACCGCCTGCTGTCCGAGCTGGAGCACCTCTCGACCGAGGGACGCAGCGACATCTCCAAGCGGATCGAGGCCGCTCGTGACGAGGGCGACCTGAAGGAGAACGGCGGCTACCACGCAGCCAAGGAGGAGCAGGGCAAGATGGAGGCCCGGATCCGCCAGCTGCAGGGCCTGCTGGAAAACGCCATCGTGGGCGAAACTCCGCCGGATGACGGAATCGTCGAGCCGGGCATGGTGGTGACCGTCGAGACCGGTGGCGAGGAGATGACCTTCCTGCTGGGCAGCCGCGAGATCGGCACCGACGACGTGGACGTCTACTCCGAGAAGTCACCGATCGGCCAGGCCGTGATGGGCGCCAAGGCCGGCGATCAGGTGAGCTACACCGCACCGAACGGCAAGCAGTTCCAGGTCAAGATCCTCAAGGCGGTCCCGTTCGGCGCCTGAGCGGCTGACACCGGCTGTCCACCCTGCGACGGCGTGGCGGTCCGCGTGTGACACTGGCGACATGTTCGCCATGCTCGGATTCGGCCGTACCCCCACCATGGTGGCGCCCGAGGCGGCGCTGCCCGGGCGGGACACCCCCCTACCCGGCATCCCTGACCGGCATGCCGTGCTCGGTACGCCGTTGCGTGGCCCGTGGCAGGCAAGCGCCCGCCCCGCACACGTGTTGTACCTGGCCTTCGGGTGCTTCTGGGGTGCCGAACGGATCCTGTGGCAGCTGCCGGGAGTGATCACCACCGCAGTCGGGTACCAGGGCGGGTACACCCCGAACCCGACGTACCAGGAGGTGTGTACGGGGCGCACCGGCCACACCGAGGCGGTGCTGGTGTCCTACGACCCGGAGGTGCTCGCCACCGGCGAACTGCTCAAAGTGTTCTGGGAGCATCACGACCCGACCCAAGGGATGCGGCAGGGCA
Source organism: Austwickia sp. (assembly GCA_016711265.1). Lineage (GTDB taxonomy): Bacteria > Actinomycetota > Actinomycetes > Actinomycetales > Dermatophilaceae > JADJTI01. Next base: position 182,672 of record JADJTI010000004.1, read on the forward strand.
ACGACGTGGGGACCCAGTACCGCTCGGCCGTGTACTGGACCACCCCGGAGCAGGAACGCCTCACCAGGGCGTCAGCGGAGGCTTTCGCCGAGGTCCTGGGTGCGCGCACGAAGGCTCCACTCACCACGGAGCTGCGTCCGGCGGGCCCGCCTGCCGGAGTCGGCGCGACGCCCGGGGACGATGGGCACGCCGGGTCGTTCTTCTACGCCGAGGAGTACCACCAGCAGTACCTGCACAAGAACCCGGGCGGGTACTGCATGCACGGCCACAACGGGCTGACCTGCCCCGTCCCGAGCTGACGGCGCTGACATGCGGTGCTGATGCTGCGCTGGGTCAGCGCTGATTCAGCCTCTATCCCCGGGTCAGGGCGCCTTCGAGCTGGGCGCCCACCCGTAGCAGCTGGGCCTCCTGGCCCGGGCGACCGATCAGCGCCAACCCGAGCGGGAGTCCCTCCTCGGTTTGCGCGCCGGGTACCGCCACCTGCGGCCAGCCCAGTTGCTGCCACGGCCGGTTCATCGACGGCGCCCCGGTGCCGGCGTGCCCCAGCGGCGCCGGACCCGGCGTACCGGGACCGAGAATCACCTGGTCATCGGCCAGCCGTTCCGCCAAAAGGGTGCGCAGTTGGTCGCGTCGGTCCAGCGCCTCCCGGTACGTCGACTCCGGGATCGCTGCTCCCGAGGTCAACAGCGCGGCCAACTGCGGGCTGACCTGCTCCGGGTACGGCGCCAGCCGTTGCGTCAATTGGTGGGCCATCTCGCTGGCCATCACGCACAGGTGATCCGCCGAGAGCGTCCGCAGCTCCTCATCCCACCCCAGCTCGCTGACGGCGTACCCCTGTTCCCGCAGCATCCCAGCAGCCCGCTGAACGGCCGCGGTCATCTCCGGGTCCAGCTCGTCCAGGCCGCTGCCGTCCCAGCACAGCACCTGGGCGACGCGCGCGCCGTCGGACCGGGCCGCCAGCCGGGGGAAGGCCGCCTCCAGGGCCGTGACCAGGTCCGCGACCGTTCGGGCGAACAGCCCGGGGCTGTCCAGCGACGGGCAGATCGAGAGCCAGCCCGTCATGTCGAGGGTGCCGTGCGGGGCGACCATGCCGGCGATGCCGCAGTACGACGCGGGCCGGATCGTCGACCCCGCCGTCTGACTGGCGAACGCCAGCGGCACCTGCCCGGCGCCCACGGCCGCCGCCGACCCACTGGAGGACCCACCGGGGGTCCGTCGCAGGTCGCGGGGGTTGGCGGTGGGACCGGGCGCGAAATAGGCGAACTCGGTGGTCACCGTCTTGCCCACGACCACCGCTCCGAGCGCCGTCAGCGCGCTCACCAGCGGCGCTGTCGTCGCAACCGGGTCTGGTGATGTGGTGCTCGACCCGCACCGGGTGGGCAGCCCGGCCACGTCGATGATGTCCTTGACCCCGAGCGGGATCCCGGCCAGCGGCCCCGTGGGCCGCTTCGCCCCGGCGCCCTCCGGCGCCAGCGCCACCCAGGCCGCCAGGTCCTCCTCGGTCGCCGCAATCCGGGCCCGGGACAGGCTGACCAGCTCATCCGCCGAACAGGATCCGTCGCGGACCACCCGCGCCAGCTCGGCCAGCGGACGGTCGAGCGCGCCCTGGTCCGGAGTCGTACGGATGGGATCGATCACTGCTGCCACCCCCGGTAGACGGCCGTCTCCAGCGCCAGGTACGCGCGCAGGCACGTCGGGTCGAAGTACGGGAACACCTGTGCGGCCCAGTATCCGGCCAGACCGCTGGACCGGTCCAGCCAGTAGTACAAGTTGGCCAGGCCGGCCCAGCCGCCCTCCCCCGCCGGACGTCCCGTCGGGGCCTGTTCCTCATTGCGTTGATGCAGGTAGGACCACGTTTTCCGGATCCCTGGAAAGAACTCCGCGTCGTGGCTCAGGGCAGGGATGACGCCCGGCAGCATCGACACCGACAGGTCGCCGAGGTGGTTCTCCAGCGCCATGGCGACGGTCTGTGGCCGCAGAATCCGTACGCCGTCCAGCTCGCCGTCGCGCAGCCACATCCGCAGGAAGCGCGCGTAGTCACCGGCTGTGGAGTACAGCCCGTGGCCGCCCATGTCCACCTCGGGGTCCGCGGGCAACGCCGATCCGGTGGCGCTGAGCCCGCCGTCCTTGCGGCGATGCATCCCCGCGCGCCGGGCCACCTGGTCCGGACGGAGGGTGAACCCGGTGTCGTGCATGCCCAACGGCTCCAGCAGGCGAGCGGTCATCACCTCACCGAGCCGGGCGCCGGTGATCCCCTCGATCACCTGACCGACCCAGTCGAGGTTGGAACCGTACGTCCACTGGGTCCCTGGTTCGAACAGCAGCGGCGTGCGCAGCGCGGCCGGGGTGGCGGCGATGATGCTCGGCTGCCCGTGGTCGCGGGCCAGCCTGGCGTAGGAGGGGTCGAAGAAGTCGTAACCGAACCCCGCCGTGTGCACGAGCAGGTGGTGGGTGCTCACCGGTACCTTCGGGGGCCGCAGCTGCGGCCTACCGTCCTCGGCGAACCCCTCCAGCACAGCGATCTCGCCCAATGCCGGCGCGTACCTGCTGGCGGGCGCCGCCAGGTCCAGGTCGCCGGACTCCACCAGTTGCAACGCCACCGTCGCGGTCAGCGCCTTGGTCGTGGAGAAGATGGCGAACACCGTGTCCAGGGTCATCGGCTGCTCGTCCGCGATGCTGCGGACTCCGGCGCAGCCGTCGTACACGATCCCGTCGCGATCGGTCACCACGGCGACCACCCCGGGTACGCCGTCCTGCACCGCCGACGCCACCGCCGCGTCGACCTCCGCCCAGCTCTGCCGGCCCACCGGGTACCTCCTGCGCGATCGGTGGCGCCGACCATCGCGTCGGGGCCGCCTCCGACAGACGCTGCTCGTCCGCGGCCCGCCCGTCAAGCCGGGCTGGGGTTCAGGCAGGCTGGCGGCGGTCCGCAGGGACCGGTTCCACGGGCGGCAGCCAGGCACCGGCCGGCGATGTGGTGCCCGCGGCGGTGCCCGCCAGCTCGCTGCGCAGCCAATCGCCCTGGCCGTGTAAGTGCCCCAGCAGCGACTCCAACGACGACTCGCGACGCTTCAACTCCAGGGTGCGCCCGGTGAGGCGTTCCTCCGGAGCCGCCTTGGGGGCGCTGTACCCCTGACGGAGATTCTGCGCCGCGGCCAGCCGCACGGCGAGGTAGCCGGCCGCCGGGTCCGAGGCCGCCGTGGCGACCGACGACAACCGCACAGCGGTAGCCGCCACCTGGGTCTCGGTGCCTGCGGGGTCCTTGGCGAACGAGCGCAGGAAGGTCTCGCGGTCGAACGACATCCCGCCGCCGCGCAACCCCAGCCCAGGCATTCCGCCCACGGGAGGAACCCCGGTCACGGCGCCCATCACCCGGCCGGCCAGATCGCCGAGCATGCGGTCACCGGCCAGCGGAGTGCCCGCCTGGGTGGCCTGCCACACCCCGGCCAGCACACCGGCCGCCGAGGTGATCACGGCGTCGACCTTACTGACCAGGGCCCGGGGGTCCGGTGTGGTCGTCAACGTGACCACCTTCGTCGGGTCGGCCTGCTGCACCGATACCGTCACGCCCTCCATCAGGCCGGACACCTGCGGGCTCGTGGATACGGCGAGGGTGCCGGCTTGTGGGCCGGAGTCCACCCGCAGAACGGTGTCGCGGGCGTCCATCAGCCTGGTGAACCTGCCCAGCACCATCGAGGAGACCGGCGGCTGCTGCGCGTTGGTGACGACCACGCTGCTGAACCGGCCGGTGCTCAACGAGACCAGGTTGAGCTGCATCGCGCCGGAGCCAAGGTTGGACAGGGTCGCCCGCACCTGCGTGCCCGAACGGTTGATGGCGGCCACCACGTCGGCGATCCCGGCCGGCGGCATCATCTCGAAGACGGTGTGCGTCGGGGTTCCTTTATCGTCGCTGGTCAGCAGCCCGAAGGAAAACGGCTGCCCTCCGCCCAGCGGCCGGTCGGGCACGAACTCCAGCTCGGAGACCACGGCGGCCGCGCTGGCGGCCGACAGCACCGCGAAGCTGACCGACCCGGGCACGGTCGGACCGACCACCTCGCCGCTGGCCACCTGGGGCGCCGAGGACTGCACGAGCGTCGCAGCGTTGCTCGCGACCGCGCTCGCGACGGCGTCGGCCGCCGTACCCAGACGAGCCGTGACCTGGTTGATCTGCTGGAGCGAGCTGATCTGCGCCGCCTGTCGAGCACCCTCCCCGGGGTCGATCGCCCCCAGGTAGCCCGACACCAGCGATGCCGTCGGCTGCAGGACGGAGCCGGTGCGGACGGCGTCCAGGAACGCCGCGACCGCGGGGGCGGCCTTCCCGGCACGCGCCTGGGCGGCGACGGCTTCCAGCGCCGACGCCGACGCCGACGCGGCCGCGCCCGCGTCGTCGGCCTGCACCCCGCCGATGACCGCCGACAGGGCGAAGACCCCGCGGATGACCTGTGGGAGCACCTCGTTGGCCAGCTGCAGGCGTCCGCCGATCACCCCGGAGTCCATCGGTAGGACGGTGCCGTCGCCGGTGGTGACCACCAGCCGGCCGGTCGCATCGCTGCCCAGTCCGAGGCGGACCGGCACCCCGTCGGCGATCAGGGGGACGCCGTGCACGGACACGTTCAGGGGTTCCTGCGGCGCTCCGCCGGAGCCTGGCGTGGCCTGCGCCCCGGTCAATTTGGCCAGCGTCTGCAACGCGACGTCCCGGCGGTACAGGGGATCGGCGGCTGATGCGGCGGCTCGTTCGGGACTCGAGGCCGCATCCCGGGCGTCAGCGTGGGCGATCTGGTCGGTGAGCTCATTGACCCGGTTGACCGCCAACCCGATGGCCTGGGCCTCCTCACCCCGGCGGGTCTCCAGGCGAGCCGTCAGGTCCGTGAGGGTGCGGGGTACATCGACCGGCGAGTCCACGCGCCGCAGCGCCGAACTGGTGGCAGCGAGTGTCCGGTCGATCTCGGCGTACGACGTCTGGCGGGTTTGGAGGCTGCTGGCGGTCGCGTGCGCGGTCAGGGCATCCGGGCGGAGCCGTTCCGGGGACGGCGGGACCGCCAGCGTCATGGTCGGCGGGGACGCGCCCTGGCGGGGATCCGCCGCGATCGGTGCCGGTGGCACCGAGGACACCGCCGCCACCGGGTCATCCAGCGCGGGGCGGGTCGGCATCGAGCCGGCGGCCAGTGCGCTGAGCTCCATCACGCGCAGCGGTGACAGCAACCGTGGATCGAGGTTCACACTGATGTCGGACATGTTCCACTCATCCCTGAGTTCGGACCGGTTCGACCAGGCCGAGGGGTCTGGTGGAGCCTCCACTCCTGATCATCTGCCTATCGGCCGCCCCTTCGCGTTCTTCAGTCGAATGTCGTGCGGATCTCGTTTCGCGATCCCGGTGTCAGGACGAATCAGGGTCGAGTCGGGATTGCGCCGGCTGGCGGCCGGGGATCCGATCGACAAACGTCGGCTCCTAGGGGCGGTTCCCTCCACGGGTCCGCACTAGGCTCGACGGAGGGTGTCGCTGCTCATCGGCGCCGCCGTCTCGAACTGCCCTGGAGGAACCCGTGCCTGAAGCCGTCATCGTCTCCACCGCCCGTAGCCCGATCGGCCGAGCCATGAAGGGCTCCCTGAAGGACATCCGTCCCAGCGACCTGGCTGCCACGATCGTCACGGCTGCCCTGGCCAAGGTGCCCGAACTGGACCCGCGCGAGGTCGAGGACCTTTACCTGGGATGCGCCGAGCCGTGGGCCGAGCACGGCAACAACATGGCGAAGGTGGTCGCGGTCCTGGCCGGCTACGACAACTGGAGCGGCGCCACCATCAACCGATTCTGCGCCTCCTCGGTGCAGACCACCCGGATGGCCTACCACGCCATCAAGGCGGGCGAGGGTGAGGTCTTCATCAGCGCCGGCGTCGAGTGTGTCTCCCGCTACACGGGCTTCACCGGCGCCGGCTCCTCCCCTGAGGAGTGGAAGAACCCCGCGTTCGCCGAGTCCGGCCGGCGCAGCGACCGGATCGCCGCCGAGAACGCGATGTGGACCGACCCCCGCGACGAGGGCCTGATGCCCGACGTCTACATCCAGATGGGTCAGACGGCCGAAAACGTCGCGAACCTGCGCGGCCTGTCCAAGCAGCGGCAGGACGAGTGGGGCGTCATCAGCCAGAACCGGGCTGAGAAGGCGATCGCCGACGGCTTCTTCGCCCGCGAGATCACCCCCGTGACCACCCCCGACGGCACCGTGGTGAGCACGGACGACGGGCCGCGCCCAGGCGTGACGATCGAGTCCTTGGCAGGGCTGAAGACCCCGTTCCGCGAGAACGGCACGGTCACCGCCGGCAACTGCTGCCCGCTCAACGACGGTGCGGCAGCCCTGGTCGTGATGAGCGACGTGAAGGCCAAGCAGTTGGGGATCACCCCGCTGGCCCGGATCGTCTCGACCGGCGTGTCCGGCCTCTCCCCCGAGATCATGGGCCTGGGCCCGGTCGAGGCGTGCCGGATGGCCCTGAAGCGGGCCGGCATGTCGATCGGTGACATGGATCTGTACGAGATCAATGAGGCCTTCGCGGCACAGGTGCTGCCCAGCGCCGACGACCTGGGCATGGACTTCGACAAGTTGAACGTGCACGGCGGCGGCATCGCGCTGGGCCACCCGTTCGGGGCCACCGGCGCCCGGATCACGACCACGCTGCTGAACGGCCTGCAGTCCCGTGACGCGCAGTTCGGTCTGGAGTCGATGTGCGTCGGCGGAGGCCAGGGCATGGCGATCATCTTCGAGCGGCTCAGCTGACACGGAGCTGGCCGCGGCGCGGCCGGCTCGTTCACCGCGTTCGCCCGGCCGATCTTTCCGGCCGGGCGAACGCGGCCCTGTGTGGCGGGCCGGTGACCGGGTGCGCGGTGGGCGTCGCCTGGGGCCTGATGTCGGCGCCGTTCAGGGCAACTGCCGGCGCAGGGCAGCAAGATCACCCGCCACGGCGAGGTCGCCGGCCGCCTGATCGTCGACCATGCCAGTCATGCCAGTCATGCCAGTCATGCCGGTCATGCCGGGCTGGGGTTGCGGGGCGCGCGCGCGAGCCTCGCAGACGTCGTACACGTCGTACACGGTGACCGTGAGCTGGTCCATCACCACCGAGGGCCCCAGATCGGGCAGCGCCTGCGGGGGCAGGCCGCGAGCGCGAGCGGCCTCGTCGGCGTACTGTTGCGCGAGCTCGCGAACGCCCGGGACATGGTGAAGCGCCTGGTCGACCGGCAGTTGGTGCCACCGGGCGACCAGGCGCTTGAGTTCAGCCCGTGCCGGTCCGGGCACGGGGTCGGTCACGTCAGTCGCGGCCGGAGAACTGCGCGATCAGGCGCAGCAGCTCCAGGTAGAGCCAGACCACGGTGACGATGACGCCGTGCGCCAGCAACCAGGAGTACTTCTGCGGCACCCCCGCGGCCACGGCGCGGTCGATCGAGTCGAAGTCCATGGCGAGCGAGTACGACGCCAGGCCCACCGCGACGATCGAGACGAGGATGCTCATCCCGGAGCCGAAGCCGAAGAAGCCCCAGCCGCTGTTGGCACCGAACGCCCAGGCGGCGACGAAGTTGGCCAGCGCGAAGACCATGTAGCCCAGGATGGCCATCCCGAAGATCCGCCGAGACTTGTCGGTGACTCGGATGAGTCCGGTCTTCCAGCCGATGAACATCCCGACGAACACCGACAGGGTGGCCACGATCGCGGTGGTGACCACATTCGCGCCGAAAGCGCTGCCGTACACCCGGGAAACCCCGCCGACGAGCACACCTTCGAACACGGCGTACAGCACGATCAGCGGAACGCTGACCGACTTCTTGAACGCGATGAACAGGCCCAGGCCGAGGGTGACCAGGATGGCGGGCAGAATCAGCGTCGCCGCCGCGCGCGGCGCCAACAGGAAACCGGTCGCGCCCGCGGCGATCAGCATGAGCGTGAACAGTCCGGCGAACTTCATGATGACGTCGTCGACCGTCAACCGGCCGGTGTCGAGCGGGCCCGCCGAGGGCTGCTGGTACAGGTCCTCCATGGACTGCGGGCTCATGGCGTCCGCGGGTCCCCGCTGGCCGTACTGGGGCTGGCCATACTGCCCGTACTGCGGCTGACCGTAACCTGGCTGCCCGTAACCGGGCTGGCCGTACTGGGGGGCGGTCGGGGCCTGCGGGCCCCGGCCGAACCCCGCATAGCCCTTGTCGAGGTCCTTGTTCAGCCGGTCGAAAACCGGATTACTCATTCGGTGTGCCTCCGCACGCTGGATGGTCGGGAGATGGCGCCGCGGTCCCCCGGGCGCATCGTCGTCAGGTACGACGCTGGTGGTGGGCGTTTTGTTCCCGTGGGGGTGCCGGCGCCGGCTCGACAGGAGGGACTCCCGCCCCGGTTGGACCTCGTATCGCGCCAGCTTCCCACTCTCATGCCAGCGCACTTGCACCCACGGACGCCTCCCGCTCCCATGCCAGCGCACCTGCCGCCAGGACTGCCTCCCGGCCCACCCTGACACACTTCCGAACCCACCTCGTCTCTCCTGAACCCACGAAGCTTGCTGGGTTCAGGAGCCGGAGGTGGGTTCGGGATCGGCGTCGTGGACACCGGGACACGCCCCAGCACACTCGCTCACGTCCGGGCCCCGTCCTCAGGTGCCGCGACGAAACGACAATTCCGCACCAGATTCACCAGCAAGACGGGGGCGTCGATTCCGGCACCCCCGGGGGGGGGGGGGGGGGGGGGAAGGGGGGTTTTGGCCCCCCGCCAAGGTGCGAAATCGACGTCTCACCGTGGCGAGACGGCGACTGGGCGGAACCCACTCCGCCGGGCGTGGCAGCAGCCGCTCCGCCGGTCGTCACTCCACGCTGGTCGAGCTCGTCGTCGGACTGGGCGCGTTAGTCGTCGTCATCCGGTACGGCGGGGGGCCGGGTCGGTGCCGGTGCCGGTGCCGGTGCCGGTGCCGGTGCCGGTGCCGGTGCCGGTGCGACGGTGCCGCTGGCGGTGGGTCCGGCCGGAGCGGACGTGGGCGCTGCGCTGCTCGTCGTGACCGGGGCGCTCGTCGGGGGTCCCGTGACCATCGGCACGGTGGTCAGGCTCGGCAGGCTGGTCCCGCTCGGCACACTGCTGGGGTCACGGGTCACGGTGACCGAGGGGCCGCTGGTCGGGACGACCGGGCTTGGGGTGCTCGTGCTCGTCGGCGACGGCACGGTCGGCGCTGGGGGCGAGCTCGGCGGGCTGGACGAGGTCGCTGACCTGGGCGAGGTCGCTGACGTGGTGGTCGGTGCGGGCGCCGGGGTGCCGGTCTCGGAGGTCATCGTGGGCATCGTGGGCATCGTGGGCATCGTGGGCATCGTGGGCATCGTGGGCATCGTGGGCATCGTGGGCACAGGAGGCGTGGACGGGACGGTCGGCATCGGCCGCGCGGGCGGCACCGGCTGGGGTACCACGGGAATCGGGATGCCGGGCACCAGCGGTGGTGGCAACGGGGCGACCGGGATGGCGGTCTGTCCAGGGCGAGGCAGGCTCGGGAACATGGTGCCCGGCTGGCGGGGCTGCTCGGGCGGGCTCACCCGATCGGGTCGCGTGGGCACACCGCTGTCCGCGGCGGACCCGGGAGCCGTGACACCCGGGGCCTGCGGCGCTGGCTGCGCGGCGGCCACCTGACCGGTTGTGCTCGGGCGCGCCGCCGACCCCGCAGCACTCTGCGTGGAACCCGCCGCGGTCGGCGTGGCCGGGTCCCGGTTCGCGAGCACGGCCCAGCCCAGCAGCGACGCGGCCCCCACGCCCATCGCGACCGGCAGCACTCGCCACATCCGTGTCCCGCCGCGGGGCGCCGGAGCCGAGCCGACACCGGGCAGGTCCTCCCCCGTCGCGGCAGCTGCCCGAGCCGTCCCCGACGCCCCGGCCATCCCGGCGACCCCAGCCACCGCCCCGGCCGCTCCCGCAGCTCCGGCCGCCGCGCCTACCTGGACGGCCGGCGGCAGGTCGCGCGAGGGAGGCCGGGCGAAGGCGGCGACCTCGGCAGCTCGCGGGCGCAGTGAGGAGTCCTTGGCCAGGCAATCCTCGATCAGACCCCGCAACCGTGGGTTGGTCAGGCCGTTCAGGTCTGCCTGGCCGTGGATCAACTGGTGCGCGACCTCCGGGCCGCTGCCGGTGCCGAACGCGCACCGCCCGGCGGCGGCGTACAACGCCACCACCCCGAGGCTGAACACGTCCGCGGGCGAGCCCACCCAGTCCTCCGTGACCTGCTCCGGGGCCAGGAAACCGACCAGCGTGCCGTCGGCCTGCGGGTCGTGGGCGAGGTCGTCCTCCAGCCGCCCGTGGTCACCGATATCGATGAGCCGGGCCCCGTCGGAGGTGAGGACAATGTTGGTGGGTTCCACCCGGCCATGCAGCACCCCGGCCGCGTGCATGGTCTGCAACCCCTCGGCGAGGTCGGCCACCATGCTCAGGGCCTCGGGTTCGGCCATCGGACCGTCCTGGGCGATGCGCTGCGCCAACGTGGGTCCAACCAGGTATTCGGTGGCCACCCACGGCAGCGGTGCCTGGGTGTCCGCGGCCAGCACCGCCGCCGTACGCGTGCTGTTCAGTCGGCGCGCGGCGTCGATCCCGCGGGTGAACCGGCGACGCTCCAACCGGTCCTTGGCCGGACCGGGGTTCAGCACCTTGATGGCGACCGGTACGCCGTCCGCGTCCTGCCCGAGGTAGACCTGGGTGTGCCGACCCTGGGCCAACTGCCCGGTGATCGTGAATCCCTGCAGGGATGTAGGTCGGGGATGCAACTCGTCCACGGTGACTCCTGGGGCCGGTACGCCGGGGAGCCTAGCACCGGTTGGGTGCCCGGCCACCGGTCACCGACCGCTGCCGAAGGCCCCTGACCAGGCACATCGCGCCTATTCGGTGGTACGGCGGGCGCCGCAGGACCGCTGGGCAGGCGCACCGATGGTCATCAAGTCGGTTGTCCGGCAACGGAACCCGGCTACTGCCCAGCCGGCGCGGCGACCCTCGACGCCGCCGACAGCACCGCCGCCGAGGGTCGTTATCGAATTGAGACTTCATCGGTGCCGACGGAAAACCCCCGAATCCGAACTGAATTCGCGACCGCGGCCCGAGGTGCGTGCCCCCGACGGGAGTCGAACCCGCACTGCAGCCATTTTAAGTGGCCTGCCTCTGCCATTGGGCTACGGGGGCAGATCCAGGCTAGCGGCAGGGCGCTGCTGGCCCGGGGCGGCCAACGCCGCCACCACCTGGTCCAGCATCGCCTCGCTCAACCGCCCCGTGAAGGTGTTCTGTTGGCTCACGTGGTAGCTGCCGACCAGCCGAACCTCCCGCAGCGGACTCCCCAGAACGACCCGCGCCCCGTGACCGAACCGGGGCGCCGGTCCCGGCACCCGCCACCCTCGCAGGCGTGCCGCCCGCAGCGTGGCCGCCCAACCGAACCCCCCCAGCGCCAGGATCGCCTCCAGGTGGGGCTCCACCAGCTCCAGCTCGCGGGACCACCAGCCTTCACAGGCGCGTTGCTCGGCGGCGCTCGGACGGTTTGCGGGCGGCGCACACCGGACCGGCGCCACGATCCGGATCCCGGTCAGCTGCTGGCCATCTCCGGCATGGTGACTGGTGGGCAGGCTGGCGTACCCGGCACGGTGCAACGCGGCGTACAACCAGTCCCCGCTGCGGTCCCCCGTGAACATCCGGCCCGTCCGGTTGGCCCCGTGCGCGGCCGGAGCCAGGCCCACCACGAGCACCCGCGGGCGGTCCTGCCCGAACCCCGGCACCGGTCGACCCCAGTAGGGCTGGTCGGCGTACGCGGCCCGCTTGTCGACCGCCACCTGTTCGCGCCAGGCCACCAACCGCGGGCAGGCCCGGCATCGACTGATCAGCGCGTCGAGAGCACCCAGGTCGGGGGCTGAGGCCGCCAACTCCTGGACCATCCCGGCGTCGGCCGCCTCCGGGGTGCTGGGCCCGGCCCGGTCGCCGGGCCATCCCCTGCCGGGCGGCACCGGCGAGGCGAACGACGCCCCGGTGACCGGATGCGGCAGGACCGGACGCGGCAGGACCGGACGCGGCAGGAGCGGCCCGGTCACCACGTGGGGCGGCCCAGCGACCCGGCGATCCCGTCCAGGATGTCGTGCTCGGAGGTGACCACCCGCCGTACCCCGCTGCGAGCAGCGACGACCTCGACCAACCGCCGCCACAGCAGCGCCCCGGCCACGATCACATCGACCCGCCCGGGGTGCATGAACCCCAGCGCCGACCGGCGCCAGCGGGGCAGCCGCGCCAGATCGGCGCAGGCCGCCAGCGTGTCGGGGACCCCGACACGGGACAGGTGGACCCGGTCGCGCTGGTAGGTCGCGAGACCGAGGGCGTGCGCGGCGATCGTGGTCACCGTCCCGCCGGTACCCACCAGCGTGCGTGCCTGGGCCAGGTCCACCTGCCTCTGCGCGCGGTTCAGGGCCGCGTCGACCTCGGCGATCAGCGCGGCCACCTCGGCAGGTGTCGGCGGATCGGTGCGCAGACACCGTTCGGTGAGCCGGACGCTGCCGACGTCGAGGGAGATCGCCGCGTCGACATCGCTCACCCCCAGCACCAGTTCGGTCGATCCTCCGCCGACGTCGATGACCAGGTACGGCGGTGCCATCCCGCCTGCTCGCACCCCGGCGGTGGCACCGGCGAAGGACAGGTAGGCCTCCTCGCGACCGGAGATCACCTCGGGGACGCAGCGCCAATCGGCCAACAGGTCGGCGACCCCGTCGGTGAACTGCGCCGCGTTGGCGGCGTCACGGGTCGCCGAAGTCGCTACGAAACGCATGCGGCCCACTCCCAGCGGCCGGCACACTGCCGCGTACTCGGCCGTCATCGCCAACGCCCGCTCGACCGCGGCCGGGTCCAGCAGCCCGCGCGCGTCCACGCCCTCCCCGAGCCGCACCACCTCGGTACGACGGGTGACCTCGTGGGTCTGGCGGGTGCGGGGATCGACGTCGGCCACCAGCAGCCTCAGGCAGTTCGTGCCACAGTCGATCGCCGCGACCCTCACGGCCGGCTCCCGCCCGGGCGCCGCTCGTCCCGGCCGGGGTCCCGTGACGGCACGCACGGGCGCTCCCACCAGGGGGGTAGCGCGGCCAGCACCTCGTCGCCGAGCGGGTTCTCCCCGGGTCCGGCGCCGAGGGCGTGGGCGGCCAGCACGTGCAGGCACTTGACCCGTTCGGGCATCCCCCCGGCGGAGATCCCCGCGAGCTGGGGCACCACCTCGAGGCGGTCCCGACGTGCGAGGTAGTTCTCGTGCGCCCGCCGGTAATCCCCCGCCAGGTCCGGGTCCTCGGCGAGCCGCCGGTTCAGTTCCTGCATCAGACCGCTGGACTCCAACGCCGACAACGCTGCGGTCAGCCGCGGGCAGGTGGCGTAGAAAGTGGTGGGGAACGGGGTGCCGTCGTCGAGGCGGGGGTGGGTGAGCAGCACGTCCGGGTGCCCGCACGGGCAGCGGTGGGCGACCGCCGCCACCGCGCGGGGCCTGCGGCCCAACTGCTCGGCGACCGCGTCGGCGTCCCGGTGGTCGAACGCGGCCGGTTCGCCGCGCGCGGGCGCACCCCAGCGCGTACCGCTCGATCCGGCCGGGGCGAGGCCGTCGGTCACGGCCGGGTCGGCGACGTGGTGGCGCCGGAGGCTGGAGTACCCGACGTGGTCGGCCCCTGGTCGATGGTGCGCAGCGAGTCCAGCAGCACGGCATAGTACGGCGTCAGCTCGGTCTCGGCGCGGGCCGCCCCCGTGGCGGGCCGCAGGGTGGGAGCCACCTGGCCGAGGTCGATCACCCGGTACGCCGTCTCGCCGGGGTAGACGAAGGTGAGCCGCTGGCGCGCCTGGGTTTCGATGAAACCCGGCTCTTTCCATCGCTCGAGGTCGGCTCGGAGCTCCTCGACGGTGCGCTGCTGCTCCTGGACGCGGTGGGTGAGGGCGGCGTACTGGTCGCGTTGTTCCAGGTAGGCCCGGACGGTCGGGACCAGCATGATCCCGAGCATCACGAAGATGACCCCGAGGACGGCCAGTCGCCGGGTCGACCGGCGGGCGCCCAGCAGGGGCAACGAGGGCCGTTCGGCTCGGGCTCCGAGGCCGACGTGGCGGGCGCCCGGACGGGGCCGAGGGCCCCCTCCGGGACGACGCGCGTCGGCGGCACGCCGGGTGGTTTCCGGCGTGCCGCCTGGGCGTTGGGTCATGCGGCGGGCCACCACGTGACCGTAACCGATGGACCTTGAGGATCAGGCCTGGAAACGCGGGAACGCGGCCGCGCCGGCGTACTCGGCGGCGTCGTCCAGGTCCTCTTCGATCCGCAGGAGCTGGTTGTACTTGGCGACCCGCTCCGAGCGGGCGGGCGCCCCGGTCTTGATCTGGCCGCAGTTCGTCGCGACCGCCAGGTCGGCGATCGTGGTGTCCTCGGTCTCCCCGGAACGGTGGCTCATCATGCACCGGTACATGGAGTTCTGGGCCATGGTGACCGCGTCGAGGGTTTCGGTGAGCGAACCGATCTGGTTGACCTTGACCAGCAGCGCGTTGGCCGTGCGGGTTTCGATGCCCCGGGCCAGGCGCTCGGGGTTGGTGACGAACAGGTCGTCGCCGACCAGCTGGACCTTGTCGCCCAGACGGTCGGTCATCGTCTTCCAGCCCTCCCAGTCCTCTTCGTTCATCGGGTCTTCGATCGAGACCAGCGGGTAGGCGTCGACGAGTTCGGCGTAGTAGTCGGCCATCTGGTCGGCGGTCTTGGCCATGCCCTCGAACTGGTAGGCGCCGTCCTTGTAGAACTCGGAGGCGGCGACGTCCAGCGCCAGGGCGATCTGCTTGCCGGGCTCGTAGCCGGCCTGGCGGATGGCGTCCATGATGACGTCGAGCGCGGCCCGGTTGCTCTCCAGGTTGGGCGCGAAGCCGCCCTCATCGCCCAGGCCGGTGGACAGGCCGCGGTCGTGGAGCACCTTCTTCAGGGTGTGGTAGACCTCGGCGCCCATCTGCAGGGCTTCCTTGAAGGAGGCCGCCCCGATCGGGGCGATCATGAACTCCTGGATGTCGACGTTGGTGTCGGCGTGCGAACCACCGTTGAGGATGTTCATCATCGGCACGGGCAGCACGTGCGCGTTCGGTCCCCCGACGTAGCGGTACAGCGGCAGACCCGAGGACTCCGCGGCGGCGTGCGCCACGGCCAGCGATACACCGAGGATGGCGTTCGCGCCGAGCTTGGCCTTGTTGGGGGTGCCGTCGGCACCGATCATCTCGTTGTCGATCAGCCGCTGGTCGGCGGCCTCGAAGCCGAGCAGCCGCGGCGCGATCTCCTCCACGACGTACTCCACCGCCTGGCTGACGCCCTTGCCCAGGTAGCGACCCTTGTCGCCGTCGCGCAGCTCGACCGCTTCGAAGGCGCCGGTGGAGGCGCCACTGGGCACGGCCGCCCGACCGACGGTCCCGTCATCGAGCGCCACTTCCACCTCGACGGTGGGGTTTCCGCGTGAGTCCAAGATCTCCCGGGCGTGAATTGCCTCGATGGTTGCCACGTTTGCTCCCTAACTGTGCGCACGCGCTTCAACGGTGCGGCACGGGCCGATCGAACCGGTACGCCCTGAGCCTAGCCGCTTCCGTCACACGGGAAGCCTCCCGAAAACCGCCCCAAACGCCTGGCCTCGTCCATCGACCGGCGCCGGCCACCACCTGTTCGCTCAGCGTTCGCCGGCCCGCGACTCCAGGTCCCGCAGCACCTGGCGCAGCGCCGCGTCGGCGTCCACGCCCTCGGCGCGGGCGGCCAGCACCACCGCCAGCAGCTGTCCACCCACCCGACGCTGCGGGTCGCCGCTGTCGTGGGCCGCGGTCACCGCGTCGTTGACGTGGCCGGCCCGTCCGGCGCCCTCCAGCCGGGCGAGCACCTTCTGGGCCCGCGCCAGCGCCGGCAGGCCGGCGGGGATGCCGTCCAGCACGCCGGTGCGTTCGGGCTTCTCGGCCGCCTTGATCTGCTCCCAGTTGCGGCTGACCTGCTCCGGGGTTTCGGCCTGCACGTCGCCGAACACGTGCGGATGGCGTCGGCGCAGCTTCTGGCTGATGCCCCGGGCGACGTCGTCGATGTCGAACGGGTCCTGCGGGTGCTCGGCGGCCACTCGCGCGTGGAACACCACCTGAAGCAGCACGTCTCCGAGCTCCTCGCGCAGATGCGCCCTGCGGGTCACCGTGTCGGCCACCGCGTTCGGGCTGCCTTCGATGGTGAGCCCGTCGATCGCGTCGAGCAGTTCGTACACCTCTTCCACCGCGTACGGCGCGAGGCTGGCGTGCGTCTGTTCCCGGTCCCAGGGACACCCCCCGGGCGATCGCAGTCGGTCCATGACGGCGACCAGGTCCGCCAGATCGGCTCCCGTTGCGGCAGTCGCCGACGATTCGGGGGACTCGGCGGCTTGGGCGGACGCCTCGGGGGTCACCTCACCGGGCCGGCTGCGGAGCCGGGGCGGTCCCCCCGGCGGTGGGGGCAGGCGTGGCGATCCAGTTCTCGACCGCCGGGACGACGCGCCCGGGCAGTTGGAACGTCCCGTACTTGGGGTTGACCTGGACCTTGGCCGTGCTCAGCGCCCCCAGCACCCGCTCCTGGTCGACCGGGGTCAGCCCCTCCATGCCGACCTGGGCCTGAGCCAGCGCCTTGGTCGGGGTCGCCCACTGATCCGGACCCGGCAAGCCCTGGCGCGTGCTGTCCCCGCGCGTGGCCACCTGGTGGAGCGCCTCGGCCGCCTCATCCAGCGAGACCATCTTGTTGGCGGCCTTGAGGCGGTCCGCGATGAACGGTTGCATGATCAACGCGGTCAACACGTTCTCCCGCGGGAGCTGCTGGCCCGGCTGCAGGTACGGCTGGAGGTCCCGGGACACGGCGTCCAGATCGGACTCGCTGATCGTCGTACCGTTCACGATGGCCGCGGCCCCCGGGTGCACTCCGGCACAGCCGGTCACCGCGCCGAGGGCGAGGGCGAGCACCCCGAAAGCCCCCCAGCGGCGTCCGGTTCCCAGCAGTCTCGGGTGGGCAGCGGTCACGGGAGGGTCCTTTCCTCGGGTGGGACGGCGGTCCCCACGCGGTACGGCGGGATCGCGGGACCGGACACGATCCCGCGGGTCTCGCGTTCCAACTCTGCCACACCGATCGACTGCCCCCGTGCGGGGTTTGCCTCAGGTCGTGGCTGTTTACCGGGTTGCCGCAGCCAACGGTGGCTGGTCCGCGCCTTCAGCCGCGGCGGGGTCCTCACCGGCGGTTTTGGCCAGGCGCCCCGGCCACCACGTCTTCGGCCCGATCTCCAGAGCCAGCGCGGGCACCAGGAGCGAGCGGACGACGAGGGTGTCCAGCAGCACCCCGAAGGCCACGATGAAGGCGATCTGCGCCAGGAAGAGCAGCGGCAGCACCGCGAGGGCTCCGAAGGTCGCCGCCAGGACGACCCCGGCGCTGGTGATGACCCCTCCGGTGACCATCAACGCGGTCAGGACGCCGCGACGGTGGCCCTGCCGGAAGGCCTCCTCGCGGGCCCTGGTCATCAGGAAGATCGAGTAGTCGACGCCGAGGGCCACGAGGAAGACGAAGCCGTAGAGCACCGTGGTCGGGTCGCCACCGGCGAACGTGAAGAGATGGTTGAAGACCAGGGCCGAGATCCCCATGGTCGCCGCGAAGGACAACAGGTTGGCGACGATGAGCAGCGCCGGCGCGACCAGCGCACGCAGCAGCAGGCACAGCACCAGGAACACCACGAGCGTGATCGCGGGGGCCACGACCAGCAGGTCCCGATCGGCCGCCGTACGGGTGTCCAGCGCTTCGGCGGTCCTGCCCCCGACCATGATGTCCGGGGAGACGGCGTCCAGGTCCGCCCGGACGCGAGCCACCGTATCCACCGCCTCGGGAGCATCGGCGGAAGCCGTCAGCGTGGCCTGGATCAGCACATTCCCGTCCACCACCTTCGGGGGCGCCCCGGGGGCGTTGCCGATCATCGGGTTGGCCAGGCCTTCTTCGCGGCGCAGCACGGTCAGCACATCGGTGGCCCGGTCCTGGGGGGCGATGATCTCCAGCGGACTGCCCGAGCCCCCGTCGAAGTGCCGGTCCAGCACTTCCTGCCCCTGCACCGAGTCGACCTTGGTGAGGAAGACATCGGACTGGGAGATCCCGTCGTTCTTCAGGGTGGGCAGGAAGGCACCGGCCACGAGTAGACCGGCCAGGGTGGCCAGCCATACCGTGCGGGGCCGCCGACCCACCGCCTCGGCCACCCGCCCCCACCCGAGCTTGCGGGCGATGACGTCCCCTTCCTGGGGCTGGTCAACCCGGGGAATCATCGGCCAGAAAACCCACCGGCGCCCGATGATGAGGATCGCGGGGAGCAGGGTCACGGCCGCCAGGAAGGCGCCGATGATGCCCAGGGCCGCCACCGGCCCAAGGCCCGAGGTCCCCTTGAGGTCGGCCAGCAGCAGGGCCAACAGCCCGAGGATCACGGTGGCGGCACTGGCCAGGATCGGCTCGAGCGTGGCCCGCCAGGCGATCTTGAGGGCGGTGAGGGTGGACTCGTGCCGGTGCAGTTCCTCCTTGTACCGCGAGACCAGGAGGAGCGCGTAGTCCGTGGCCGCGCCGACGACCAGGATCGACAGGATGCCCTGACTCTGACCGCTGACGGTGATCCAGCCGGCCTTGGCCACCTGGTACACCACGATGCCCGCCGCGCCGAGCCCGAACACGGCGGTGAGCAGCACCGCGAACGGCAACACGGGGCTGCGGTACACCATCAGCAGGATGACCAGCACCACGCCGAGGGCGACCAGCAGCAACAGGCCATCGATGCCGGCGAAGGCGGCGGTGATGTCGGAGATGAAGCCCGCCGGTCCGGTGACGTACGCCGTGAGGCCGCGAGCGCGCAGATCCTGCTCGACCAGCGTGCGCATGTCATCGCCGATGGCTACCACAGGGGTGGATTCACCGACCCGCTGGGAGACCTTGGCGGCGTCCAGGGCGAGCACCAGCAGCAGGGCCTTCCCGTCCTGGCTGGGGATCGCCGCCGGCGGCTGCCCGGCCACCAGGTAGTCGCCCAAGCGCCGGTCCCCGTCGAGGGCGAAGCGACGCTCCGGCAGCGTGCCGGCCAGCCTCCGGGCCTCGCCAAGGTCTTGGGGCGTCAGGCCTTCGCTGCGCTCGGCCACGATGATCAGTGGCAGCGCCCCGGTCTCGTTGAAGCGCCGCGCGACGAGGGCGACCTGGGTCGACTCCGCATCTTCGGGCAGGAACGAGGCGTTGTCGTTCTTCTGGAGTTCGGAGAGCTTGCCGACCATCTGGCCGCCGGTGCCGCCGATGGCCAGCCAGGCGATCAGGACGATGATCGCGCCGGTGACGACGCGCCACCCGATGGGGTGCGACGTCCTGCGTCGTGCCATCATGTCGGGCCCTCTCCCGTAGAATAGCCAAATTGGTAACTCAGCAAGATGCTAAGTTGCTGAAGTAATCTTGGAGGGGGATCGCGGCTTTGTCCAATTCGTCGGTAGACCCCGAGCTCGCCTCGCTGGTGCCGGCATGGACCCCGACGAGCACCATGACCGCCCTCCAGACACTGGTGGATCAGGCCGCCCTGACCCCGTCGGCGGTGGCCCGCCGAGCCGGGATCAGCACCTCGGAATTGCATGCTCTGCGGCACCTGTCGGACGCGCCACTGGGTCCCGCTGAACTGGCCCGCCGACTGGGCGTGACCACGGCGGCATCCTCCGGGATCGTGGACCGGCTGGAGGGGCACGGGCATGTCGAGCGTCGGCAGCACACCCAGGACGGTCGACGTACCGAAGTCATGTTGACCGACTCCGGCCGGCGGGAGCTCTTCAGGCTGATGGCGCCCATGTTCGCCGAGCTGGCAGAGCTGGACGCCACCCTCTCCGACGACGAGCGGAACACGGTGAACCGCTTTCTGGCCGGCGCGACGGCCGCGATGCGGGCCGTGATCTAGCCCCTACGGCACCTCACCAGCGCACGGCGTGAGTTAGGTTAGGCTTACCTAAGTTTCTCAGTTGATGGAGTCCCTGTCGTGCACCCACGTGCCACTCTCGCTCCTGCCCTGGCCCTCAGCCTTGCGGCCACCGCCCTGGCGGCCTGCGCAGGTACCGGTTCCACCGCCGTTCCCGCCACGGGCAGCGCGCCAACCGAATCCTCGACCTCCCGGGCGCAACCGGTCACGGTGTACTCCGGTCGCTCGGAGTCCCTGGTCAAGCCGCTCCTGGAGCGGCTGGAACAACAGTTGGGGATCGCCATCCAGGTGCGCTACGGCGACTCCAGCGAGCTGGCCGCTCAGATTCTGGAGGAGGGCGAACGAACCAACGCCGACCTGTTCTTCAGCCAGGACGCCGGCGCCTTGGGAGCGGTGGCCGCAGCGGGACTGCTCCAACCGCTGGAGCCCGCAGTGGTCGGCAGGGTGACCCCGGGCTTCGCCGACCGTGAACGTCGATGGATCGCGACATCGGCCCGGGCCCGGGTGGTGGCGTATCACCCGGCCAAGGCCCCCGAGGCCGCGGCGTTCACGACGATCGACGCCGTCCTGGACCCGAAGTATCGGGGCGCCGTCGGATTCGCCCCGACCAACGCCTCATTCCACAGCTTCGTCACCGCGCTGCGGGTCGCCAAGGGCGAGGAGGGCGCCAAGACCTGGCTCATGACGTTCAAGGCCAATGCGCCCAAGGCCTATGACAAGAACACCGCCGTGCTCGATGGCGTGGATCGCGGTGAGGTCGCCCTGGGCCTCATCAACCACTACTACTGGCACGCCAAAGTAGCCGAGAAGGGCGCCGCCAACGTCACGGCGAAGATCCGCTTCCTCGGCAGCGACGATCCGGGCGCCCTGGTGAACGTCGCCGGCGTGGGAGTGCTCAAGGGGTCGGGCGAAGCCGACGATGCCCGCCGTCTCCTCCAAGCTCTGTTGTCGAAGGAGAGCCAGCAGTTCTTCGCAGACACGACGGCCGAATACCCAGTGGTGCCCGGCGTGACCGGCACGGTCCACGCCCTTCCCGCCCTGGACAGCCTCACCGTCGCCAACATCGACCTCAACAAGCTCGATTCGCTGAAGCAGACCCTCGCCCTGCTCACCGACGTGGGGCTGACCTGAGCGGCCCGCGGGGCCGGTTCGGCGGCGGCGCGACCATCGCGGCGCCCCCGCTCCTGCTGGCCCCTGCCCTGATCGCCGCGGCCCTCGCGATCCTGCCCCTGGGCTATCTGCTCCTGCGTGCCGTCCAGGCCGGCGCTCCTGACGTGCTCGACATCGTGCTCCGGGAGCGGACCGCGGAGCTGCTCGGACGGTCGTTGCTGCTGACCGCCCTGGTCACGCTGGCGGCTACGGTTGCCGGGGTCGGCGCCGCCACCCTCGTGGCCCGCACCGACCTGCCCTGGCCAGGGGTGTGGGGCGTGTTGGCGGCGCTGCCGCTGGCGGTGCCGAGCTACGTCGCGGCGTTCACGTGGATCTCCGCAGTGCCCGCCCTCGATGGACTCGGCGGCGCCGTGCTGGTCCTGTCCACCTGCACCTATCCCTACGTCTACCTGCCGGTGCTCGCCGCACTGCGCCGGACCGATCCGGCCGGGGAGGAAGTGGCCCGCAGCCTCGGGCGCGGGCCGTTACGGACCTGGTGGTCGGTGACGCTGCGCCAGGTCCGCCCGGCGATCGCGGCGGGGGCTCTGCTCGTCGCGCTCTACACGCTCAGCGACTTCGGCGGCGTGTCGGTGATGCGGTACGACGTGTTCACCCGTGTCATCTACACCTCCTACCGGGCCAGCTTCGACCGCACGCCGGCCGCCGTACTGGCGATTCTGCTGGTCCTGCTGACCGTGCTGATCGCCGTCGGCGAGGCCCGCACCCGCGAGCGGGCGGAGCAGGCGGGCGTCACCGCCGTGGTCAGCCGGACGCCGACCTCGTGGCCGCTGCAGCGGTGGCGGGCTCCGGCCGTGGCCGCCTTGGGCCTGCTGCTGATCACCGCGCTGGGCGTGCCGGTCGCCTCGCTCGGCTACTGGGCCGCCTCCGGCCTGTCCGCCGGAATTGCCCTGCCCCACCTGCTGGCCAGCGCCGGAGCCACCCTGTGGTTCTCGCTCCTGGGAGGCCTGGCCGGTGTGGCGCTCGCGATCCCCGTGGGCATCCTCGCCGCGCGCCACCGGGGACGGCTGGTGACCGTCATCGAGCAGGCCACCTGGGCCGGCCATGCCCTGCCCGGGATCGTCGTCGCGTTGTCCCTGGTCTTCGTCGGGATCCGGGTCGCGCAGCCGATCTACCAGCGAACCCCGCTTCTGGTCATCGCCTACGTCGTCCTCGTGTTGCCGGCGGCCGTGGCGTCGGTCCGCGCAAACGTGGCGATGAGCTCGCCACAGACCGAAGACGTGGCCCGCTCCCTGGGGTGCACCCCCACCGACGTGGCCCGCCGGGTGACCCTGCCACTGGCGGCTCCCGGGATCGCGGCGGGATTCGCCCTGGTCGTCCTCACCTGCATGAAAGAGCTGCCCGCGACCCTCCTGCTGCGCCCGACCGGAGTCGATACCCTGGCCACCAGCCTATGGACGCACACCGGCGCAGGTGCCTATGCGGCAGCGGCGCCGTACGCCGCCGCTCTGGTCCTCCTCGCAGTCCTACCCACGCTCTGGCTGCTGGCGACCGCTGGGCGGCTCACGGTCGGGCAGTCCAGGGCGAAGAGATGACCACGATCGCCCTGCGCGGGGTCCGCGCCTCGTTCGGACCCGTGACGGCCCTGGACACGGTGAACCTCGACGTGGCCCCGGGTGACCTGCTGTGTGTGCTCGGGCCGTCCGGCTGTGGCAAGACCACCCTGTTGCGGGTGATCGCCGGTTTCCTCACCCCGGACGCCGGCACCGTCACCATCGGCGGGCAGCCAGTGGTCGCGCCGGGGATCATGGTCCCCCCCGAACGTCGCGGGCTCGGGGTCGTCCCGCAAGACGGCGCTCTTTTCGGGCACCTCAGCGTCGCCGAGAACATCGGCTTCGGGCTTGCCCGACGGGCTCCGGACCGGGCCGCTCGGGTTGGCCATCTGCTGGACCTCGTCGGCCTGGCCGGGCTGGGAGAACGGCGCCCCCACGAACTGTCCGGCGGCCAGCAACAGCGGGTCGCCGTGGCTCGGGCGCTGGCACCCAAGCCACGGCTGGTGCTGCTCGACGAACCCTTCTCAGCGCTGGACGCGGGGCTGCGCGCGAGCGTCCGCGCCGACGTACGCGAGGTGCTGAGAGCAGAATCCGCCACGGCCTTACTGGTCACCCACGATCAGGATGAGGCGCTGTCCATGGCGGATGTCGTGGCGGTGATGCGCAGCGGGCGGATCGTGGAACTGGGCAGCCCCGAGGACATCTACCGGCGCCCACGCGAGCTGAGCACGGCCCGGTTCGTGGGCGAGCTCACCGAGCTCCCCGGGTTCGCGGACCCGGTGACCGACAGCGTTCGAACCGCCGTGGGCAGGCTGCCCGCCGTCCTGGCACCCTCGCTCCGGTCAGGCGAACCGGTGCAGGTGTGCCTCCGGCCCGAGCAGCTCGTCGTGAGCGCCGCCACCTGCGGCGTCGGCCTGACCGGAGTGGTGACCCAGTCCTGGTATCACGGGCCGGTCACCGCGGTGGCGGTCGACGTCGCTGGGGACGGGCTCGTCGTCCCGGTTCGCGCACGATGCGACCGGCGGTGGCCGGTGGGGTCCCGCGTCCGGGTGCACATTGCCGGGACGGCCCTGGCGTATCCGCTGGATGCTGCCGAGTCGACCGCACCCCACCGCGCCCGCTAGTCCACCAGGATCTCGGTCAGGAATCGCCCGGCCCAGGCCAGCACCTCCCGATCACGCAGCGGACGCCCGCCCACCGCGGCGGTGACCGGCGCGGGAACCAGCACGGTCCGGATCGCGGGCTTGATCAGCGATCCGCGATACAGGCGTTGCAGCCGCAGTTGCCGGCTATCCGTGAGCTCCACCGGGGCGAAGCGCACGTGCTTGCCCTGCGCGGCGAGCTCGCCGACTCCCGCGGCTCGGGCGGTCATTCGCAGCCGGGCCACCTCGGCCAGCACCAGCACGGGCTCCGGCGGGGCGCCGTACCGGTCGGTGAGTTCCTCCATGACCTCGGCGAGCCGGTCCTCGTCGGCCGCCGCGGCGAGTTTCGTGTAGGCCTCCAGGCGTAGCCGCTCCCCCGGGATGTAGTCGTGCGGCAGATGCGCGTCGACGGGGAGCTCGATCTTCACCTCGGCCGGCGGGCCGCCACGGCCCTGGCCCTCCGAGCCTGGTCCCACCGACTCCTTGAAGTCGGCGACCGCCTCGCCGACCATCCGCACGTACAGGTCGAAGCCGACACCCTCGATGTGGCCGGACTGCTCACCGCCCAACAGGTTGCCGGCGCCGCGGATCTCCAGGTCCTTCATGGCTACGGCCATCCCCGCACCGAGGTCGGTGTGACCCGCGATGGTGGCCAGCCGGTCGTGCGCCGTCTCGGTGAGCGGCCGGTCGACGGGGTAGAGGAAGTAGGCGTACGCGCGCTCCCGGCCGCGCCCCACCCGGCCCCGCAACTGGTGCAACTGCGCCAGGCCGAGCACGTCGGCGCGGTCGACGATGAGGGTGTTGGCGTTGGAGATGTCCAGTCCGGTCTCGATGATCGTGGTGCAGACCAGCACGTCGGAGCGTTTCTCCCAGAAGTCGACCACCACCTGCTCCAATTGCGATTCCGCCATCTGGCCATGGGCGCTGGCGATCCGCGCCTCGGGGACGAGCTCGCGCAGCCGGGCGGCGACCCGTTCGATGCTGCTCACCTTGTTGTGCACGAAGAAGACCTGGCCGTCGCGGAGCAACTCGCGCCGAATCGCCGCGGTGATCTGCTGCTCGTCGTAGGCACCCACGTAGGTCAACACCGGGTGGCGTTCCTCCGGCGGGGTTGCCAACGTGGACATCTCCCGGATGCCGGTGACCGCCATCTCCAGGGTGCGCGGGATCGGGGTGGCCGACATCGCCAGGACGTCGACGGCGGTGCGCATGGCCTTGAGCTGCTCCTTGTGCTCGACACCGAAGCGCTGCTCCTCATCGATCACCACCAGGCCCAGGTCCTTGAAGCGCACCCCGGCGCCCAGCAGGCGGTGGGTGCCGATGACCAGGTCGACCGAGCCGTCCGCGAGCCCCGCGACGACCTCCTTGGCCTCGGCGTCGCTGCAGAACCGGGACAGCGACCGCACCGTCACGGGGAACTGGGAGTACCGCTCGGTGAAGGTGTTCTGGTGCTGCTGCACGAGCAGCGTCGTCGGGCACAGGATGGCCACCTGCTTGCCGTCCTGCATCGCCTTGAACGCCGCCCGGACCGCGATCTCGGTTTTGCCGTAACCCACGTCGCCACAGATCAGCCGGTCCATCGGGACCGCCTTCTCCATGTCCGCCTTGACCTCGTCGATGGAGATCACCTGGTCGGGAGTCTCGACGAACGCGAACGCGTCTTCCAGTTCCCGCTGCCAGGGAGTGTCCGGGGGGAACGGGTGCCCCTGGGTGGCCTGCCGCGCGCTGTACAGCCGGATCAGCTCGCCCGCGATCTGCCGGACGTGCTTGCGCGCCCGCGCCTTGGTCTTGGCCCAGTCGGCGCCGCCGAGCTTGTGCAGCGTCGGGGCGTCTCCCCCGACGTACCGGGTGACCAGGTCGAGTTGGTCGGTGGGCACGTACAGCCGATCCCCGGGTTGGCCGCGCTTGGAGGCCCCGTACTCCAGCAGCAGGTACTCGCGGGTGGCACCGTGCACGGTGCGTTGGGTCATCTCCACGAAACGGCCGACGCCGTGGTGCTCGTGGACGACGTGATCCCCGGGGCGCAACGCCAGCGGATCCACCTGGTTGCGCCGCCGGGCCGGCATCTTGCGCATGTCCTTGGTGGAACCGCCCGAGGACCCACCGGTCAGGTCCGCCGAGGTGAGCACCACGAGGTCGGCGGCCGGCAACGTGAAGCCCCGCCCCCACGTCCCGGTCACGATGCTGACCAGGGCCTTGGCGGGCAGCTCGGCGAGCCCGTCCGGCAGCAGCCGGGAGCCCACGTCCTGGCCGGCGAGCACCTCGGCCAACCGCTTGCCCGGTCCCGGGCCGTCGCTGATGACCACGGTACGGCGGCGCTCCTGGACCGCCCATCGGTGCAGGTCGGCCGCCACGCGGCCGGCGTCCCCGCGATAGGGCTCGATCTCGGCGGCGTCGAGCCGGATCACCTCGCCCGCCCCGTCGTCCTCCTCCAGCGCCGCGGCCCGGCCGCCGTCATCCCCGAGGCCGTCCAACGCCCCACCCAGCCCAAAGGCCGCGATCGTCCACCAGCCCCGGCCGGTGGCGAGGGCGTGTTCGCGGGTCTGGGCCAGCGACGCGTACGACGACCGCCCCAGCACCGCGGCCAGATCGATCGGTACGTCGTTGCCCGCCGCCGCGTTGGCCCACCCCGCCCGGAGGAACTCCTCACTGGTGGCGACCAGGTCGTGGGCGCGGGTCCGGATCCGCTCCGGGTCGATCGCGATGACCCCGGCGTCCGGCGGCAGCTCCTCCAGCACGCTGTGCATCTGATCGACCAGGGCGGGCGCGAAGGCCTCCATCCCCTCGACGGTGATGCCCTCGGCCAGCTTGCCGAGCAGGTCGGCAGCCGCCGGCAGGTGCTCGGCCAGCTCCCGCGCCCGGGTCTGCACCTGCGGGGTGAGCAGCAGTTCCCGGCACGGCGGGGCCCACAGGCCGTGCGGGGCGATGGCGATGGTCCGCTGGTCGGCAACGGTGAACCAGCGGACCTCTTCGACGTCGTCGCCCCAGAACTCCACCCGCACGGGGTGTTCCTCGGTGGCCGGGAAGACGTCGAGAATGCCGCCGCGAACCGCGAATTCGCCGCGTCGCTCGACCAGGTCCGTGCGGGTGAAACCGATCTGGACCAGGCTGGTCACCACGTCGTCCAGGGCGCGGGTGTCACCCGGGCGCAACCGAACCGGTTCGAGCTCGCCGAGCCCGGCGACCACCGGCTGGAGGACCGCGCGGACCGGAGCGACGACGACCCGCAGCCGACCGAACCGCGGGTCGTCGGGGTCGGGGTGGGTGAGTCGTCGCAGCACCGCCAGGCGCCGGCCGACGGTGTCGCTGCGCGGACTGAGCCGCTCATGAGGCAGCGTCTCCCAGCTGGGGAAGATCGCGACAGTGTGCGCTGGCAGGAGCCCGCCGAGCGCAGCCGCCAGGTCGTCCGCCTCTCTCCCGGTGGCGGTCAGCACGAGCTGGATGCTCGACCGGGAGCGTTCGATCAGGGCGACCAGCAGCGGCCGCAAGCCCGCGGGCGCGACGATGCCCACCTCCGGTTCGCGGTGCACCTGCGCGGCCAGCTCGAGGAGTCGGCGTACCCGGGGGTCGGCGGTGGCGGCGTCGAGCAGCGGGGCCAAGGGGGCCGGAGACATCGGTGGGCGCACCTTCGGTCGGGGAGCATCGGGGAGCCATCGGAACCTGCGACAGGAGTCAGACGCGGTCGCCAGTCAGCGTACGTCCATGGGGACCGGCCACGACGGTCCGGGATCGAGGGGGCCTGCGGGTGGCGTCCCGGAGCGGGCGAAAGCTCAACTGCTACCGTGAGTTTCGCGAGTCTCGCGAGTTTTCGTGAGCTTTCGCGACAGCAGGCAACGGCGACCAAGGAGCCGACGTGGGACAGCACCCGACCGGTCGGGTCGAGCCGACGGGTGCGGGGACGACCCGGCGGACGGTGCTCCTGGGGTGCGCCGGGATGGCCGCCCTGGGGATCGCGGGCTGCGGTGACGGCGGCGAGGAGGCGGTCGCCGTACCGACCACGGCCGCCGGCTGGGCGGCCACGCGGAAGGCGCCGTACTTCATCGGGCATCGGGGTGCCGGCACGGTGGTGCCCGAACACACCTTGGAGAGCTACCTGCAGGCGCTGGACTGGGGTGCCCCCTGCATCGAGGTGTCGACGGCACTCACCAAGGACGACGTCCTGATCTGCATGCACGACCTGACCTATGACCGCACCACCAATCTTCGGGGCCGCGTCCGGGACCAGCCGTCGTCGGTGCTGGAGACCGGGCGGGTCGACATCCCCCGGCTGGGACCCCGCTGGTCCGGTGATCGGCGACCCCGGATCCCCACTCTGGAGCAGGTGCTGCGGGAGGTGGGCGATCGCGCGGTGATCTGCCTGGAGGCCAAGAACGAGGCCGGCTTCGAGGCCATGATCGACCTGGTCCGCCGGATGAACCGGACCGACCAGGTGATCCTCAAGCTGTACTGCCGCAGTTCCCGGATCGCCGCCGCACAGGAGGCCGGCTTCCCCGTGTTCGTGTACGCCGACACCGCGCAGGACCTGCGGCTGCCGGGAGTGCGGGGGCTGCGCAAGGACAAGGACGTCCTCGTCCTGCCCGGCCGGATCGGCGGACGGCAGATCCCCGAGGACGTGCTGTACCCGGCACGCCAGCTGGGCGTGGAGCTCTGGGCCTACCCGGTCACCCGGCGCAGCGAGGTGACGGTGCTGTTCGGGCGCGGGTTCCGCGGTTTCGTCACGCCCAATGTCGGGTACGTCGCCCAGAGCGTGCCGCCGCTGCGCCAGGACCGGTGGGCCATGGGGGCCCTGGAGCCGGGGGAATTGACGCCCAATCCCTACAACGACGCCTACCAGCTGCGATGGGACGGCGACGCGCTCAAGCTGGACTACCCGAACCGGCCGTCGTACGTCACCCTGGGCCAGTTCAGCCCGATCGAGCGGGCCAAGGAGGGGTACCGCCTGGAGCTCGAGGTGAGCTTCGACCGGCTCCCCAGCAATCCGACGAGCCACATCACGCTGGCGTTCGGGCACGACGACGACACGGCGTACATCCACCGGGAGGGCCGAACCACCGGCTACCACGCGGTGTTGCGGGCCGATGGCGAGATGGACCTGTTCGCCCATCGCCTCGGGGGCCGCGAGGGTCAACGGCTGGCCCCGTCGCTGTCCACGCCGCCGTTGTCGGCGGGTGAATGGGTGACGGTGAGTCTGACCGTGACCCCGGAGGAGGTGCGCTGGACACGGGTGGGGTATCCGCCGGTGACGGCCGCGGATCGGCGGTTCCGGGGAGGGTATGTGCACGTGGGGCGGTCCGGCGCGGACGGCCCGCTCAGCCTGCGCCGGCTCGTGGTCGCCCCCAACGTGCTGTAGCCCGGCGGCGCTTCGCGGCCCCCCGGCGCCCGTGCCTGGGCAGAGCAGCCGGCACTCGTCCGTGCTACTGAGCGCCCAGGGCCTGCTTGCCCTGCTGCTGCTGGAACCACGCGTAGGTCTGGGCCACCCCCTCGCGGAGTCCGATCGCGGGAGACCACCCCAGCGAGGTGATCCGGCTGACGTCCAGTAACTTGCGTGGGGTCCCGTCGGGCTTGGTGGTGTCCCACTCGATCCGGCCGCGGTACCCCACGGTCTCGGCGACCAGCTGGGCCAGTTCCGCGATGGTGACGTCGACACCGACGCCCACGTTGATCGGCTCGGGGTCGTCGTAGTGCTCCAGCAGGTGCAGGCAGGCCCTGGCCAGGTCGTCGACGTGCAGGAACTCCCGGCGGGGTGAGCCGCTGCCCCAACAGGTCACCGAGGGTGCCTGCGTCACCGCGGCCTGGTGGAAGCGCAACAGCATGGCGGGCAGGACGTGGCTGGTCGTGGGGTCGACATTGTCACCGGGGCCGTAGAGATTGGTGGGCATGGCCGAGATCCACGCCAGGCCGTCCTGGCGCCGGATGGCTTGCAGGTGCGCGATCCCGGCGATCTTGGCGATGGCGTACGCCGCGTTGGTGGGTTCGAGCGGTCCGGTCAGCAGCGAATCCTCGGTGATCGGCTGGTCGGCGAGCCTGGGGTAAATGCAGCTCGACCCGAGGAACAGGAACCGCGGCACCCGAGCACGCCGCGCGGCGTCCATCAGATTCACCTGAATCCGGATGTTGTCGGAGAAGAACTCCGCGGGAGCCGTGTCGTTGGCCAGGATGCCGCCCACGCGGGCCGCGGCGTCGATGATCACCCTTGGGGCGGTCTGTCTGACGAAGGCGTCCACGTCATCGCCCCGTCGCAGGTCCAGCTCCGCCGAGGTTTGTACCACAATATCGCGACAACCGGCGGCGTGCAGAGCCCGTACCACAGCGCTGCCGACCAGGCCCCGGTGGCCCGCCACGTACACCCTGCCGGCCTCCCGGAGCGCGGGATGCGCCGTATTCCTCGTCATTGCCCCCACCGATCACGTTGTTCCCGACCACAGCCTATGACGCCCGTCACCGGCGAGTCGGGAGGACGCCGGGTCGGCGCAACGAATGTCCGCTGACTCAAAGCGCATTGCCCGATATTCGAAAAATGGCGTGCGTCACATCAGTATCCACCGGGGGACGGAAGCGCCCGGAGCCCTCAACTCGCCCGCTCCGATGCCGATCTCATGAGCAGATCCCACGGCAACGCGCCGGCCCTCATCAGCGATCGCTGTCCCATCGCTGACATATGTCGATTATCTCTCACACATCAGGCGACACCACGCGCACATTCCGCGTGGAATTCGAGGGCGCACTCCAACGAAAGAAGCCCATTGTGCGCAAGCGTTCCCATTCTGCCTTGGCGGCCGCGGTCATCTGCGCCGCGCCGATCGCCCTGAGCGCGTCCGGGGCGGTGGTCGCCACCTCTGCCACCGTGGCTCCGGCCACCGTTGCCCACGTCGCCGCCGAGACCACGAGCACCCTGGCCCTGCTGGGCTCCGGCGCCAAGTGCCGGGTTCGCAACAGCACAGCGGCTCCGAGTGGCTGGACCGGCACCTACTACGACAGCTCGTCGTGGCCATGGGGGACGCTGCCTGCGGGCCACCAGGAGAGCGTGTCCACCGACTTCGGCATTCCCGCCCGCACCGCCTACCTGCGCTGCCCCTTCTCCGTCAGCAGCAACGCCAAGGTCACCGCAGCGACGCTGACCGCCAGGGTCGACGACGGCGCCGTCTTCTACCTCAACGGAACCGAACTCGCCCGCACGAACATGCCGGCCGGCGCCGACACCTTCGAGACCTCCGCGAGCACCGTCGACCCGTACGACGGGAAGCGCTGGCAGACCTGGCAGATCAGCCCCACCCAGCTCAAGGCCTACAACGTGCTCTCGATCTCGCTGCACCAGAACTTCAACGCCAACTGGATCAGCGGTGACGCGCTCGTGGACGCGAAGATCAACGCCACCGTGGCCGCGGCCGTGACGACCACCTCGGGCACCACGTCGGGCACCACGTCGGGCACCACCTCGGGCACCACCTCGGGCACCGTGAACACTCCGACGCCCACCCCGACGCCCACCGCGAGCCCCACGCCGACGCCCACCCCGACCACGAACTCCACCTGGAAGCTCGCCTTCGCGGAAGAATTCAACGGCACCAGCGTCAACACCACGAATTGGAAGATCTACAACAACGCCTACGGTGACGGCGACCCGAACATGCTCCACTGTCTTACTCCCAACAACGTGTCGGTCAGTAACGGAAGCGTCAAGCTGACGGCCAAGAAGGGCACGGTCACCTGCTCCAACAAAGCCGTCAAGAATTACACGTCGGGATTCTTGGGGAGTCGTGAAGTGGGTCGTTATTACCCGCTGTACGGCCGCTACGAAATGCGGGTCCGGGTGCCGCACGGCCAGGGACTCTTCCCCGCGCTGTGGCTCCGACACCGCAACGGCTCCTCGGTCGCCGAGATCGACATCTTCGAGAACTTCCACTCCTCCAACCCCGGCCAGGCGACCAGCACGGTGCACTTCCCGACCTCGATCGGCTACAACGTGGCCAAGAAGGGCACCAAGTACGAAACCGCGGTCAAGGGCCGCGGCGGCTGGCACACCTTCGGGGTGGACATCCAACCCGTCACCCCCGGCGACGACACCAAGGTGAACTTCAGGTTCACCATCGACGGTGTCACCACGCTGGACTACACCAACACCAACGCCTCGAAGTGGACGACGGTGGACAAGAACGCCGCCTGGGACATCGCCCTCCAGCTGTACGTCGGGGGCTCCTGGGCCGGGCACCCGGATCAGAAGCTCGGCTTCTATGCGGCCAACGGCGGAATCTGTGCGCAGACGTCGAAGCCCCCACTGAACGGTGACTACCGGAACTGCCCGACCCAGGGCATCTGGCTGGCGCCGTGGAACGACTCGTCCTTCGAGATCGACTACGTGCGGGTGTACACCAAGGCCTGACCCGGCCTCACGCCGGGCGGTCTCGGCTGGGCAAGCGCTGCAGCTCGCGACGGCGACGGATGATCGAAGCCATCGCGAGTGCGGTGTTGGCCGCGAACAGTGCGCTGTACCCGGCGTAGAACACCCACGGGTAGCCGGCCAGCAGGAACGCCAGGCACAGCACACCCGGGTCGGCGGGCAGTTGGAGCAGGGCGCGCCGGTCCGCGCCCGCCGACTCCACGGCGGGCGCACCCGCGCCCCGCCGCAACTGCTCAGCCAGGATCTGGCTCAGGAAGCGGGTGCTGACCACCGCGCCATACGCGAGCGGGACGAGATATCCCCCGGGCGGAAGTTCGGGCAGCGACCTGACCAGGTAGATCAGGACCGCGGCGTGCAGCGCGCTCTGGCGGAACTGGTCGGTGACGTGGTCCAGCCATTCCCCGGCCGGTCCCCCCGTCCCGGTCAGCCGCGCCAGCTGGCCGTCGGCGGAGTCCAGCGCGTACCCCAGCAGCAGCAACCCGCCCACGACGAGCCCGAGCCACCAGGCGATCGGGGCCAGGCACAACACCAGCAGCCCGGCGCAACTGCCGGCCAAGCTGAACAGGCTCACCTGGTCGGGGGTCCATCCCGCCAGGTACCCCAGGGCAGCTAGCCGCCGCCCGAGCGGCCGATTCACGAACCGGGTGTACGCCGGCACCGCGGTGGGGCTCTTCTGCGAACCGGCAAGTCGGTGCACCACCTCGGCGTACCGCTCGTGCGCGAGTGCCATCGGCTGCCCTCCCGTGCTCACAGCGTGCTCCATCCCGGCATGATCCGGTCTCCCGTCGATCGCCCATCTTTGTACCATGCAGCAGGTGCAATGATCGGGCGCTCGGGGCTGCTCGGCCGGCCGAGGAAGCCCGCCCACCAGCTGAACGAACTGTTGGCCAGCACCCGCACCCGGCAGGCGCTCATCAGCGCGATCTCGCCACCGTCCGCGGTGCACAGACCTTCGCCGGTGATCAGCCGATCACCGTCCCTGGCCAAGGTCTGCTCGACCCAGGGCGGGTCGTCACTGAACCAGGCGACCCGGCGTAAACCCTGTCCGTCCAACAGCTCTCGTGCACCCTGGTAGTACGACGGCGCCATCACCCCGTGGGTGGCGGCCGCCGCAGCGTCGGTGAGGTAGTCCCCACGGCGCACGTGGATCGCGACGGAATCCTCACGCCCGGCCCACTCCCGGTACAGCTGCTCCCCCTCGGGCGTGAGCTGGGACCGCACGAAGGCGGTCGCCTGCTCCGTCACCTGAGCGCGGACCTCCTGGAAATACCTCGGCGACTGGAAGTACCCCAGCAGGTACCACGGCGCGGGCCCGGCGAGACCCGGGCGGGCCTGGCCGGGCGGCTGAGGCCGGTGGCTCCCACCGGACACGATCGCAGCCACCAGCGCGTCGTCGTATTCCCCCCCGGCCAGCGCGTCGTCGCGGACCAGCCGCACCGGTCGGCGCAGCGTGGACCGCCCCCGGGTGAGCGCGGCCAACGGCAAGCCCACCACCCGTGGCACCCGCGGCCAGTCCCGGATCAGGGGCTCGATGGCCAGCGGCCGGTGACCGCGACACCGGGTGACGTCGACGGCGAGCGGTACGCCGGCCGCGCGCAGGGCCGTGCCGAACGCCCATTGGTAGAGCTGATTGCCCAGGCCGCCCTGCAACGCCAGCACCGCCGGGACGGTGCGTGACACTCCCGTCGATCGCAGCATCAGGACGCCTCGCGGGAGCCGTCGGCCACCACGGCCGGTTCGAGGCTCTCCTGCGGGACGACCTCGACCGCGGAGACCAGCACGGGTGGCGGGATGAGTGACTCGGCCTCCTCAAGCCACGGGCCGGGTTGCCGCCGCAGCCACACCTCGCGCATCCGGCCGAGGTCGATCCAGCCCGATCGGCGCTTGGTCACCCGCCCGAGCTGACGGCGAATGGCCTGAGCCGTCACCGGGGCGGGTGAGTCGGGTGCCGGGCTGATCAACCGATGCGGATCGGCCAGCCCCAGGTCCAGCCAGGCGTGCAGCGCGCTCTGACCACCGGCGACCAGGCAGGCGCCCTGACGCGCCATCAGCGCACAGAACGGCACTTGGTGATCGTCGACGACTTCGCCGTAGCGCTGTAACCGGGGCACGACGATGGGGATGCGGCCGCACGCCCGGGCGTCGACGATGGAGCCGGGACCGCCCTGGGTGACCACCAGGGTGGCCGCCTGCATCCGGTCCAGCAGTTCCTCCCGCGGGACGATGGACAGGTTGGTGGCCAGCCGACTGGGCGTCGAAGCCCCGTGTTGAACGGTGTAGTCGACGGGGAACCCGAGCGTCTCGACCCAGGCGTCGGTCCAGCGGATCAGCCGGTCGAACCGGTGATGGTCGGTGCCCACGGACACCAGGAGCGCCGGTCGCGTCATCAATACACCCTTCCCACGACACGACCGCGGGGGTAGCTCACCCGTTGCTGCGGCCACTGCAACAGGAACGAATCCGCCAGCGGGTAGCACAGCCGGCCCGTCAGGGTGGGCATGGTGACCCGGTCGTACACCTCCAGGTAGACGGTCGGGATCCGGAACCACCGGGCGGCCAGGAAGAACGGCAGGGCCACGCCGGCTCCCGTGGACAGGACGGCGTCCGGGCGGACCTGCCGCATCACCCGCAACGCCAGCCCGAGATTGCGGACGGCGTTGGGCAGATTGCGGGTGGTGGGATGGTGGGCCCAGATGGTGGGATCCCCCTCGCAGCGCGCGACGGCATCCGGCTGATCGAAGGTCACCCAATGGACCTCGACGTCGCTCCAATGCCGGCGCAGCTCGGCCAGCTGAGCCAGATGACCCCCCGCGGAGGCGACACACAACACCTTCACGACCGGTTCGCTTCCTGCGCGGGCGCCGGCCCCGGGGCGAGGGCGGGGGCGTCGTCGCGCAGCACCGCGACGTTGACGTCGCAGCCCAGGTACCGGATGGAGTCGACCAGGTCGGCAACGTCCTGACGCTGGTCCTGCGGGCGCAACTCCACGGCCACCATGGCCGACCGCAAGGCCTGCGGCACCGGCCACGGCCGACCCTCCTGGGCCTGCCACCTCGTCACGTGCAGCGCCGGGCGGGCCTGCGTCGCGTCGGCGCCGTCGGCCGGGTCGACGATGTGGAGCCCGGCCGGCGCATCGGCGTCGACGTGCACGTCGTAGCGCACAGCGATGCCCTGCTCACGGGCGAACTCGACCACCCGGTCGGCGAAGGAGGGGGCCGGGACTCCGGGCGCGCTCACGCAGACCAGCCGGGCCGGGACCTGGGAGCCGCCCCGCAGCAGACCCAGCACCAGCAGGGCGTGACGATCGAGCGAACCGCCCGCGGCGCGGCGTACCGGCACGCCCAACGTCTCCTCGATCCAGGACGCGGACCCGACCCGGGGATCGAGCCGGTGGCGCAGCAGCGCGGCCAGGGTCCCCAGCAGCAGACCCACGGCCAGGCCACCCACCAACAGGCCCTTGGTGCTCATGGTGGCCGCGGAGGGAGCGGGCAGCGCGGAGGTCACCAGCCTGCCGGGCACCAGGCCGACGACCGAGAGCTGGGTCTGACGCTCGCGCAACGTGGCGATCTCCCGGTCCACCAACGCCTTCTCGGGGGCGGTGAGCGCGGCGCGGGTGCGCAGCCGAGCGTCGATGTCGGACTGCAGTCGCGAGGTGATCCGGGTGACCGCCTCCCGGGCGGTGTTCGTCCGGTCAGTCAGGTACGCCGCGGCCACCGCGTTGGCCCAGGCCGCACTGCGCTGCGGATCCCCGGTGGTGGCCGAGATGCGCAGCACGAGCGACTGCGGCGGAATCACCACGTCCAAGGACTCCTGCACCTGGCGCGGGGTCGGGCGGGGCTCCAGGGTCCGGCTGGCCAGGTCCCCGACGGCCAGCGACGTGACCGTGGCCCGCTCGCTCTCCATGTTCACCAACTGGGTGGGCTGGCCGTTGCCGTACGGAGAGTCGGTCAGCGGTACGACGGTGACCGTGGCCGTGGAGGTGAACCGCTGAGGAAGCAGCAGGTCCACCGCCACCGCGAGGGCCAGGCACACCCCCACCGTCACGAGGATCGTCATGCGTCGCCGGTACAACCGGTCGAAGACTCCGGACACGGCGATGCCGTGGATCGGTGGTCGGACCATCTTCATGACGCGTTCCCTCCATGACTACCCGACCGGCTTCCCGACCGGCTTCCCGACCGGCTACCCGACCCACCCCGCAGGTCGGGCCAGCACCACACCACCGCCACCAAGGCCAGGGCACCGATCCCAGCAGCGCCCATCGCGACGACCGAGGGGCCCAGCCATCCGCGAAACACCACCGCGCTCCCGAACCCACACAGCAAGGCCGCCGGCCCGATCTCCCGCACTGGCCGCCAGCCGACCTGAACACCGACCCGGCGACGTACCTGACGAGCCGCCAGGGTGGTGTCGGTCAGCACCGCCAGCGCCCACACCACGGCCGCGCCCCGGGCCCCCCAGGCCGGGACGGCCACCAGGTTGCCGACCACACTGACCGCAAGGACCACGATCTTGTTCGTCAGCTGCTGCCTGCTCAGCCCGCTCAGGAGCAGCACCGACTGCAGCGACCCGGCACCGGCGACCACGGCCATGCCGCCGGCCAGGATCGCCACCAGCGCGGTGGCCCCGGCGAAGTCGCCCCCGAACACCCGCGCCGCCACGTCACCGAACACCAGCAGCACGGCCAGGTAGGGCCACACCAGGGCCACCAACAGCCGGGTGCCCAGCTCGTAGATCCGGCGGACGGCGTCCACATCACCCGTGGCGAGCGCGGCGCTCAGCCGGGTCGACAAGGCCACCCGCAGGGCGTAGTCGGCGATCGAGGACACCTTGACCAGGCGGGTCGCCACCGCGTACACCCCCGCCTGGGCCGGGCCGGCCAGAATCGACACGAGGATCACGTCGAGCCATTCCAGGACGATCTCAATCGCCGCCGACGCCGCCCGGGGAAGCGAGAACCGCCAGAACGCCGCAAACACCCCAGCCTCCGGCGCCGGCTCCGGGCGGGGCGCCTGGTCCAGACCATCCGCCCGGGTCAGCGGCACCCGCCGTACCGCTCGCACCGCGACGGCGAGGGCGACCACCACCAGCACCGGCAGCCCTCCGGCCCACCACTGCGTGGCCACCAGGATGGACTGGCCCAGCCAGACCGCGACCAGCACCCCGGCCAGCCGGGTCAACGGCAGCGCCACGTTCTGCTGGAGCGCGAAGGCGCCGATCCCACCCAACCCCCGGGCGACGGCCGTGGCCAGCGCGAACACCGCCATCAGCGGCAGGGCGATGGCCAGATAGCGGATCATCGAGGCCGTCCGTGCCGCGTCGTGCGGCCGCAGTGCGTCGGCGAGCGCGTCGGCACCGCCGTAGGCGATCGTCGCGACCAGCCCCGCGACCACCAGCACCGGCCAGAGGGCACTGACAACGGTGGGCACGATCTGCGCGGGTCGACCGAGCGCGACGGCCCGCGAGAGCATCCGGACCAGACCGGTGTCCGCCCCCAGCTTCAGGGTGTTCGCCGCCACCAGGAAGACCCCGATGATGGCGAAGAAGGTCCCGGTCTCGGCGGCCCCGTACGCCCGGCCGATGAGCACCGCCAGCGCCAGGTTGACCCCTGCCCCCAGGACGGCCGCCCCGAGGCTGATCGCCGAGGGCAGGAGGAGTCCCAGCCCCCGCCGGCCCGGTGCATCCTGCGTGATCACGACCATCGGTACCCTCCGGCCCGGCCCGCGTGGACCCGCTGCAGCGGTAAGGCCGCCTGGGTCGCCTGGGTCGCCTGAGTCGCCGGGGTCGCCTGGGCGCGCGAGCGCAACAGCAGCCCGGCCACGATCACGATGATCGACAGGTGGGTGCCGTCGAACCCGTAGAACCAGCAGGCGACCAGGGCGCCGGCCAGCACGGCGCGCAGCCAGGCATCCTGGTCCGGGAGCCCCGGGGTGCCCCGGGTGAGCACGAGCACCCCGACCAGGAACGCCAGGAAGAGCAGCGCACCGATCACCCCGTAGGAGAACAGGTACATCCAGATGGCGCCCTGGGTGCCCAACGCGATCCCGATCTCCTGGGAGGGGCGCGGCGCCCCGAACCCCAGGATCGGCGATCGTTGCACCTGTTCCAGGGTGGCCAGGTACACCGAGGCCCGGCCGGTCGTCGTATCACTGACCGCCTGGCGTTCGGCGATCAGGGAGAACACGCCACCGGCGGCCGCCACGGCCGCCGCGGACAGGGACAGCCCCAGGGCACGGCCCGCGGCTCGCTGCTGTCCGCGGCGCAGCTGCACCGCGATGTACCACGCGATCGACACGCCGAGCACCAGCAGCATCCCGCGATTGGCGGTCGCCGCCGCGGGCACCGCGGAGGCCAGCAGTCCCGCGGTCAGCAGGTGCCGCCTCCAGGGCGCCGCCACTCGTTCCCGCAGGCTCAGCACCACGGGGGTCAGCAGGGCCACGGCGCACCCCCAGCCGTTGGTGTACGGGAACGGCGCGGCGGGCCGGTTGAACGGCTCGGCCGCCCCCCACGGGCGCTGGACCTCGGCGAACTTCGGCATCACCAGGTCTCGCACGAACTCGTTGTTGAGCACCGCCGACGGCAGGATCTGGGCCATCGGGGTGGTCAACCGACCCTCCGGCCAGAACAGCCCCAGGTAGCCGCCGATCACCACGAACGCCCAGAGAACCGCCAGCGCCGAGAGCACATGGATGTCCCGCAGCCGTCGCGGGTCGCTGTTGGTGAGGTAGATCAGCACGAGCATCGCCGCGACGATGCCGCTCCAGCGGACGCCGAAACCGATCGCGCGCAGCGGGGAGTCCAGCATCACCAGGGACGCCGGGCACCACAGCGCGAACAGCACCAGCGCCAGGACGCCCGGCACCAGGCGCACCCGCGGCACCCTGAGCAGCAGCACCAGCATGACGAAGGCCACGATCGCGGGAATGAACGGGCTCAGGCCGAGCACCCACCACGCCGGGGCGCCGGCGAGCATCGCCAGCAGGGGCCATCGTGGCAGGTCGGCCGCACCCGGCCCGTGGGATCGCGCCCCGGCACCGCCGGCTCGGCGCTGGTTCCAGGGCTGCCCCGGTAGCGCGGCGGGGGCCCGCTCGGTGCTGCGGTCGGTGGCGCCCGTGGTCATAGTCCCTTCCCCCGGGCGTTGACGTGGGACAGGAGCCGATCGGGGGCGGCCAGTCCCGCGGCGACCGCTGCCGCGCCGTACGACCGCAGTTGGCGGGGGTCGTCGCGCCAGGCCCGGCGCGCCCACCGCAATGCCTCCCCACGGTGTCCGGCGGCGGCATGGGCGAAGGCCACTTGGCCACGCACCCGAGCCCGGCCGACCCGGTCGTCGTCGAACTCCGGGAACCGCTGCAGCAGGTAGCTCAGCCCACCGGCCACCGCCTCCCACTGCGCGTTGAAGTAGGAGAGCCGGTCCCAGTGCACGATGGTCAGCGGCCGCTGGACCGCCACCACCGGGCCGAACCGCGCGCAGCGCAGCAGCAGCTCGTAATCCTCCCCGTAGCTGTGCGGCACCCGCTCATCGACGAGGCCGATCCGCCCCAGCAGATCCGCCCGCCGCAGCAGGAAGGACGAGGGATGCAGTTCGGCGACCCGGGAGCGCAGCAGGTCCGCCATCGTGGTGCGGGCGGGCGGGATCCGGGTGCGTTCCCCCTCGTGCGTGACGATGGTGATCCCGGTGGCCACCAGGACCGCCGGCTCCCGGCTCAGGAGTTCGGCCTGGGCGGTGAGTTTGCCGGGCAACCACTCGTCGTCGTCGTCGCAGAACGCCACGTACTGCCCGCCGCCCAGGCGGATGCCGGTGTTCCGCGCCCCGGCCAGCCCCGGCCGACCGTCGTTGACTTCGATCCGCACGCTGCGGCGCGGGAGGTCTCGCACCGCCTCGGGCAGATCGGCGTACGCCGCCCGCGCGGCCTGCGCCGTGCTGCCGTCATCGAGGACCACCACCACCTCGACGTCGCCGACGTAGTCCTGGCCCACGACGGAGGCGACCGCGCGACGTACCAGGATCGGGCGTGCGCGGGTGCACACCACGGCCGTCACCGACGCAGCCGCAGCGGTGTCGGTCGAGCCGTCAGTGGACACTGCGGGTCCTTTCCCGGTGGCGGCCACCGGTGGCAAGCGTCGGCGCCGATCCGCGGAGGGCGGGGTCGGCCTGGGCGGGCGTCAGGGCGCGGGCGGCGTCGGCGGCGTCGGCACCCCCGTCGGTGTCGAGGTGAGGACCACCTGAGCGTCGAAGCCGATGTCTCGCGTTCCCCGGTAGTTCAGGTGCGTCTCGGCGGTC
Organism: Austwickia sp.; assembly: GCA_016711265.1. Lineage (GTDB taxonomy): Bacteria > Actinomycetota > Actinomycetes > Actinomycetales > Dermatophilaceae > JADJTI01. Next base: position 223,104 of record JADJTI010000004.1, read on the forward strand.
AGCACGTTCGTACCCGCCTGGAGCACCGACGACGGCACATTGATACGTAACGTAGAAGGCGCCGTGGTCGTGGCGTAGCTCGTCGGCGAGATCGTGCCCGCCGGCATGCTCTTACGTCCGATCTCCACGCCGTTCAGGTACACCACGACGCCGTCGTTGGCGAGCACGTCGATGGCCACGTCCGTGACCGTGGCGGGGTCGGCGACCTGGAAGCTGCGCCGGAAGTACGCCGTAATTGGGCGTGTCGTGCTCGCGCCGGTGTGGATCACGGTGGCGATCGCCGAGGTGCCGAACCCGAGCGGAGCGGCGCCCCGGGTCCAGGTCGCGTCATCGAAGGCCGTGCCGGACCACTGCGGATCCACCGGGGCGACGTCGTACCGCCAGGCCCAGTCCGCGCCGTAGGCCAACGCCGTGGTCAGGACCGGGATGCTGCCCGGGTCGACAGTCGCCGGCGGGGTGCTCGCCGAGCGGTTCCCGGCGGGGTCCACCGCACGGACCGCATAGCTCGCGGTGGCCTGCGGCAGCGGCAGCACGGCCGACGTCCCGGTGGTCACGGCCACCACGCGGCCGTTCTCCAGGATCTCGTAATCGACGCCGGACTCGGCGATGCCCGCCCACTGCACGCTCACCTGGCCGGGCGAGCCCTGCACGTCCAGTCCCGTCGGCGCGGTGGGGGCCTGCGCATCCCGCGGGGCGTACCGAGCGAAACCGCCGGCCCATTGGTTGACGCCCAGCACGTTGATGGCACGGGTGAAGCTGCCCCCGATCCACAGCACCCCGGTGCTGTCCACCATGCTGGCCCAGGCGCCGTACCCACCCCGCGCGTCGAGAATCGGGTCGAACTCGGGTAGGAACGCGCCGGTGGCCTCATCGAAGGCTCCGACGAAGCCGATCTTGTCCGCCTGCGGGAAGGACGTCGGCCAGCCGTAGGTGGTGACCCCGGAGTAGAAGTAGTCGATGCAGTGGCAGCCGGCGTAGACCAGGTCGCCGTCGACGACGGAGGTCTGGATATCCCCACCCTGCATCGCGATGCCGCCGCTGGCGTAGGTCAGCGGGCCCTTGGCATAGCTGACGAAGTTGTGCTGGGAGCCGCCGTGCCATACCCGGTTGGCCGACTCGCTGACGGTCCATTGGTAGGCCTTGCCGAGGGTGGGATCGACGCTGTACGTCGGCGTCCAGGGCACCACGGCGGCACCCGCCGCCGCCGAGAGCACCCCGACGTTGTACATCGTGGTCGTGCCCGCGGCGGTGAAGAAGCCCGCCAGGTAGACCCGGGTGCCGTCCTGGGAGGGGGTGATGTCGTTGACCGTGCCGTTGAGCAGCGGTGTCCAGGTCTTGTCGGGAGCGCCGGTGGCGGGGTCCACGCGGGCGGCCGAGCGGGCGTAGGCCTCGCTCTGGCCGCCGCCGGCCACGTGCGTGAACGAGCCGCCGACGTACAACCAGGTCCGGGTGCTCGATCCGCTGGTGGTGGTGCCCACGGTCAGCGATCGCACGTACGTCGGGGCGGAGGTCCCGCTGCGCATGCTCAGCGAGAAGCCGGGAGCCTTGGCGCCGGTGACCGGGTCGAGGACCACCAGGGGAGCCGAAGACGCGCCGTTGACCTCGGTGAACTCGCCGCCGACGGCGAGCGTGCCGTTCGGCAGCGCGGCGAGCGCTTTGATCTGGTTGTTGAAGGTCGGCCGGAAGCCCGGCACGAATTCGCCGGTGGTGACGTCGAAGGCCGCCAGGTAGCTCTGCTCGACCAGGCCCTGCCCGGTCGACGACTGCTGAACCGTCGTGAAGTTCCCGCCGACGTACATCGTCGACCCGATCTGGGCGAAGGCCTGCACCTCCGACCGGGTCTCGGTGTTTTCTCCCCCGTTCGAGGCCAGCCCGGCGACGCCCCAGGGCGAGATCAGTGCCCGGGTCTGGGCCAGTCGGCGCTGGGCGGTTTCGGGCAGGCCACCCGCGGGGACCTGCGGATACGACAGGTCGGCGGACATCAACTTCGGCCGCAGGTACATCTGGGTGAACGGCAACGGCCGAGCCCGGCCCTCCACCGCGGACCACACATAGGTGTCGGGACCCGTGGTCCCCGTGACGCCCGGGCCGTACGCCCATCCGGCGTTCCAGGCCTGGAGGCCGTTGATTTCCGTGTTGACCCTCCGGTACGCCGTGTCGTACCCGAAGTCATACGTGGTCACGCTGCTAGGGGTGGAGACCCCGTCGATGGAGAACCAGCGCAGCGGGTGCTTGGCCCGGAAGGTCCAGACCCAGCGGTCGCGCTGACGCAGCTGGAACCGCACGTCCTGCCAGGTCGTCCCGGCGGGATCGGCGGCGCGACGCAACCGGATGCCGTCGGTGAGTGCGTCGACGCGGCCACCGTCCAGAAGCCCGTCGATGGTGAGCGAGGAGAGCTGCCTGGTCTTGAACGCCCCTGGCCCGGTCACCACCGAACGCACCTGTGCCGGCGTACCGAGCCCTTCGTACTCCGCGCGCCAACCCTCCCGCCCGCGCCCGATCAGCACCCAGCCACCACCGTCGGTGCTCATGTCGCAGTAGAACTGAGCTGGGCGCTTCAACGTGGGCGTGACAAGCCAGTACACGCCGTCGGGGGCATCGGGTCGCAGGACCTTGATCTCCCAGCACGACGCGGCGGCGGTGAGCAGGGACTCCCCTGGCGCCGGCCGCACCGCGGCCGTGGAGACAACCGCGGTGCCGGTCAACGCGGCCGCGCCCAGGACGAGCGCCGCGAGGGCGGACACCCCCCGGTGCCAGCGGCGGCGGCCGGGCGTCCGCGATGCGCCGATCGACCCCTGAGAAAACCCGGCCGCGGAGACCGCGGACATGACCGAGCGCCACTTCTTCATATGTTTCCCCCCTGCACATCGGGCGTGGCCCCCCGGCACCGTGCCCCGTCGTGCGCCTTGTCAATCCACCGCCGGATGTTTGCCCGCTCCCTGGCGGGAGCGAAGCGATTCCTCGCGTGAAGCCAGTCGTGGACGCAAAGGCGTTGCCAAATCCTACCCCACCTTGACGGGGAGCGGGAGGTTTGCCTTTGGCCCGTAAGCCCCTCGCATACCGGAGCCCCGGAACCGAACCCCCAAAGCACTCTTGAAGGATCTTTGGCACCACACCTTGATACCCGATAGATCGATGTCCGGGTCAATTCTTGGTCAACTTTGTTCTTGTTTCCACCAAGGCCACGGGCCCCACGCGGCACCCATGGGGCCGGAGTGACGGCGCCACGACGCGCCGAGGAGCGCTGCCCCTCTTGGCATCTCGCAAGAGCGCACCATGCGCGTTCGGTCCGCATCTTGAGATCACCGGGCGACCGAAGCGTGGGAATCCGCTCTCCTCACGGTGACTAAACCAACAGTCCGCGCACCGTTAATGGGCATTGATACGCCGGGATTGAGATTCCTAAGGGTTGGTCGAATAGCGTCTGCGCCCCATCTGACCTGCAAGCTTATGTAAGGTAAATGGTCCCATTCATCGGCGCGTGCCCAACGCCGCTCCGGGCGAGCCCGCCTAGGCGTACCGGGGGGTTCATAGCGGTCCCTGACCATGCTGTTACGCTGACGTGACCTGAACCCGGGTAACGATCCACAATCCCCCTGTCATTCCCTGTCACGTTTCATCGATCCCCAGATGCCTCGATGAAACTGGCCATCGGCCACCCGGGCATCGGTTTCCCTCACCGTCCATCAGGAGGCGTCCCCCTGTGAAATCCCGATTGTTCGCCGGTCTGGCCTGTGTCCTCCCCGCCATTCCGGCGCTCTTCGTCACGGCCGGCCAAGCATCCGCGGCGACCACGACCTCCGAGGTGATCTCGAGCGCCTCGACCTGCTCGTACGTCAACCAACCCGATGCCGTGCCGGGGTGGAACTGGACCAGCCCCACCTTCGACGACAGCTGGTGGCGCAAGGGCCGCCAGCCGCTCGGGCACCGCGAGGCGGTCGCCACCGACGTCGGAAGCCCCCAGACGGTCGCCTACTTCCGGTGCTCGTTCACGCTGCCGCTGGATCAGAAGGTCCAAGCGGCCGAGGTCTCCCTGCGCGTGGACGACGGGGCCCTGGTGCGGCTGAACGGAGCCGAGATCGCCCGGTTCAATGTCCCGACCGGCACGCTGACCTCTCGGACGAACGCCACCAGCATCGACCCGTACGACGGCCAACGCTGGCAGACCGTGAGAGCCGACCCGGCCCTGCTCAAGCCCGGCAAGAACATCCTCGCCCTTCAGGTGCACGCGGCCGGCAACGAGACCTGGACCAGCGGCGACCTGACCATGGAGGCCAGGGCCCGGGTGACGCTGGAGGCATCGTCGACGCCCACCCCGATGCCCACCCCAAAGCCCGTGACCACGTCCAACGCAGCCACCACGACCACCGCGCCGACCACCACGAACGCGCCGACCACCGCGCCGACCACCGCCCCCGCGGCCCCCGCCGGGTGGCGGCTGCTGTGGTCCGATGAGTTCAACGGCGGGAGCCTCGATCGGACGCGGTGGCGGGCCTACGCCAACACCTATGGCGACGCCGACCCGTACATGCTGCACTGCATGACGCCGGACAACGTCAAGGTGACCAACGGCACCCTCAAGCTCATCGCCCAACGGCGACCTATCGTCTGCGCGAACGGCAAGTACCGCAACTATGCCTCCGGGTTCGTCGGATCCCGCGAAGCCGGCCGGTTGTATCCCCTGTTCGGCCGGTTCGAGATCCGCGCGCGGACGCCGCACGGCCAGGGCCTGTTCCCCGGCGTGTGGCTGCGGCACGCCCGCGGCGCCGGCACCGCCGAGGTGGACATCTTCGAGCAATTCCACGCCTCGGCGCCCGGTCAGGCGACCCAGACCCTGCACTTCCCCAACACGATCGGCTACAACGTGGCCAAGAAGGGCACGGTGTACGAGCAGGCCGTCCAGGGTCGGGGCGAGTGGCACACCTTCTCGGTGGACATCACGCCGGTCATCCCCGGCGACCGCAGCCAGGGCCGCTTCCGGTTCGCCATCGACGGCCGGACGACGTTCGAGTACGTGAACACCCGCATGTCCACCTGGTCAGGTTCGGACCAAACGTGGGACATCGCGCTGCAGCTGTACGTCGGAGGCGCCTGGGCCGGGCACCCGGACCAGAGACTCGGGTACTACCCGGCCAAGGGTGGGATCTGCGCCCAGACCTCCCGCGCCCCGCTGTACGGAAACCCGGCGAACTGCCCGACCCGTGGGATTTGGCTGGCCCCGTGGCAGGACAGCACGTTCGAGATCGACTACGTGCGGGTCTTCACCCCGGCCTGAGCGGCTCCTCCCTCCGTCCCAGGGGAGAACGAGTTCGGTTCGCAACCAAAGGGATTCGGATATCATCGCCCGGGGCTCGACCACCAGCGATGAGGGCGGAAGCCGTGACGATCAACCCACCGGACCCGCGTCCCGACCAGGCACAGGGCCCCGCGCGACGTACTCTCCTCGCCGCGGGGCTCCTGTGTGCGGCCTCCGCCGTCGGCGGGGCCAGCGGGTGGTGGGCGGGCCGCGCCGCGGGCCGGCCTTCGCCGTCTGTCCCGGCCGGTGGTTCCGCCGTCCCGACCAGCCCGGGCGCCGGATGGCGCACCGTTGCTGCAGGGCAGGACATCGCCGCCGCCGTCCGCGCCGGTGCCGCACAGATCCTCCTGGGTCCAGGTGAGTACCCGGTGCGTGATCCCATCGCGCTACCTCGCGGCGGCCTGCTGCGCGGAACCGGTCAGGCGACGCGCCTGGTGGCCACCCGCCCGATGACCGGCATGGTGCTGATCGGCGCCGGTGAGGGCACCGACGGGATCAGCGTGGAGTCCCTCGTACTGGACTGCGACCAGCAGGCCCAGTCCGGCGTGATCGTGCACGTGGACGGGAACAGCGGCAACTATCAGGGCGAGCCCGACCCGGTCATCCGGCTCGACAATCTGTGGGTCTACGACTCGACGGGCGACGGGATGCGGTACCACGGTCCCGACACCCGGTCCTGTCACACCTCGCGGGTTCGGGTCCGCCGGGCGGGTGGGCACGGCATGGCGATCGAGGCCTCCGACTCCTGGTGGGTGGGCTGCGAGGCGACGACGTTACGCTCGGACAGCCGCTCGGCCGGCTTCCACATCGCCGGCACCAACAACTTCTTCAGCGACTGCAAGGCCTGGTACTGCCGGGACTACGGCTGGCATGTCCGCGGCACGCGAAACAAGTTCACCGGCTGCGAGTCGCAGGACACCCGAAGCCACGGCTGGTTCATCGAGTACGACAAGAACGCGTTCGTGGCCTGCGTGGCCGACACCGCCGGCATGTACGACGTTGGCGGCACCCCGCGGACCGCCGACGGGTTTCATGTGCTCCCCGAGGGCAACACCTCCCTGGTCGGCTGCCAGGCGTTCGATCGCCAGCCGGGCCGGCATGCCGCCCAGCAGCGTTACGGCTTCCATGTACGGCCAGCGCTACTGAAGTCCGGCCTGCTGGTAGCCCCCACCGGCTGGGGCAACCTCGACGGGCTGGTGGGCCCCTAGGGTCCTGCCACCGGGTGGGCGGGCGTACACACCGCTACCCCTCACCGCCAGCGGCATCATCCGCCAGGCCTGTGAGCTGGGGCGATGTCTCGGGTCGGTCGGCGAGGCGGTTGTCAGGGGTAGCGCTGTGTCTGCCGGTGCCGGTGAACCGTCGCCGGCTCACGCGCCCGGAGTCGGTGTCGCCCCGCACAACGGGCAGGCGCCCTGATCGTCGTACAGCAGGTGGACGGGGGTCTGGGCCAGTGAGCTGAGGACGCTGCGCAGCAGCGTGCTGGAGGTGTGCCGGGTATAGGGGAAGAACCAGATGGTCGAGCCAACCGGCTCCAGGCGCTCCGCGAGCAGCCGGGCGCGTTCGGTCCCCTGCCAGTCGTCACCTTTGAAGAGGACGTCGTAGCGCAGCTCGCGCCAGGTGTCGAACTTGTCCACGTGGTCATCGACGATGACCTCGTCCACGTCCCGCAGCCCCGCCACGATCTCGCGACGTTCGGCGAGCGGGATCACCGGATCGCGGCCCTTCATCTCCCGGACGACCCGGTCGGTGGCCACGCCCACCACCAGCCGCCGGCAATGCGCCCTCGCCTGCATGATCACGTTCAGGTGCCCGATGTGGAACAGATCGAAGGCGCCGGACACATACCCGGTCTCCCAGTACGGGCCGCTCACGGTGAGGTCCCCGGGACGGTGTCCTCGAGGCCCCGCACGTCGGCATCGACCATGATCCGGGCGAGCTCGGGCGCCAGCACGGTGGCCCGCCAGCCCAGCCGCTGGGCGGCCTTGGTCGCGTCGCCGATCAGGCAGTCCACCTCGCTGGGCCGGATGTACCGCTCGTCAAAGCGGACATACCGCTCCCAGTCCAGGCCCGCGTGCTCGAACGCCGCCTCGACGAACTCCCGCACGCTGCAGGGGTGACCCGTGGCCAGGACGAAGTCATCGGGCTCGTCGACCTGCAGCATCCGCCACATGCCTTCGACGTACTCGGGCGCGTACCCCCAGTCCCGGACGGCGTCGAGGTTGCCCAGATAGAGACTGTCCGCCCGGCCGGCCCGGATGGCCGCCACCGCCCGGGTGATCTTGCGGGTCACGAAGGTTTCACCCCTGCGGGGGCTCTCGTGGTTGAACAGGATGCCGTTGGTGGCGAAGACGCCGTACGCCTCCCGGTAGTTGCGCACCATCCAGTAGCCGTAGATCTTGGCCACCCCGTACGGCGACCGCGGCCAAAACGGGGTGGATTCGTTCTGCGGCGGGGGCGTCGCCCCGAACATCTCCGACGTGCTGGCCTGGTAGAACCGGCAGTCCAGGCCGATCATCCGGATCGCCTCCAGGAGCCGGATGGTTCCCAGCCCGGTCACGTCCCCGGTGTGTTCCGGTTCGTCGAAACTGACCCGCACGTGGCTCTGGGCCGCCAGGTGATAGACCTCATCGGGCTGGATGGCCGACATGAGGGTCACCAGGCGGGAACCGTCCGACAGGTCCCCGTAGTGCAGAAACAGCCTCGTTCCGGCCTCGTGAGGGTCCTGGTAGAGATGGTCGATCCGGCGGGTGTTGAAGGTGCTCGCGCGTCGGATCAGACCGTGAACGACGTACCCCTTGGACAACAGCAGTTCGGCCAGGTACGACCCGTCCTGCCCGGTGATCCCGGTGATCAAGGCCGTCTTGCTTCGGTCCGGCGCGCCGGGGGCCACGGGGGCGGGCTGGGCGGCGGGTATGGGGGAAGGCGTGGACAAGCGATCAGCCCCCTCGGTTAGGGCGCGGCGGGTGACGGGTCGTGGCTGCCTCGTGGCCTAGTAGGCCCCGGACGTGGCGACCACCGCTTTGAAGGTGCGCATGAGGATGACCAGGTCACCGATGGGGGACCAGTTGTCGACGTAGCGCAGGTCCAGTCGCAGGGATTCCTCCCACGACAGGTCGCTGCGACCGCTGACCTGCCACAGGCCCGTCATCCCGGGACGCACGTGGAGTCGGCGCAGGGCGTCGGGCTCGTACTGCTCTACCTCAGCGGGCAGCGGCGGCCGGGGCCCCACCAGGCTCATGTCGCCGATCAGCACATTGATGAGCTGCGGCAACTCGTCCAGGGAGTAGCGCCGGATGAACTTGCCGACGCGGGTGACCCGCGGGTCATCCTTCATCTTGAACAGGACCTCGTTGCCGTCGTGCGCATCCCGCAGCGCGGCCAGGTGCTTCTCTGCATCGACCACCATGCTGCGGAACTTGAGCATGCCGAACGGCTCGCCACGCACCCCCACCCGCTGCTGCCGGAAGAACACCGGCCCGCGGTCGCCGACCTTGATCAATGCCGCAATCACCAGCAACACCGGTGACAGAGCCGTCAACAGGAGGAACGCGAGGGTGCGGTCCATGAGGCTCTTGAGGAAGACCACCCGGGTCCGGTTGGCGGGCCGCTCGATGTGCAGCAGCGACAGGTCGGTCGAGGGGCGGATGCTCATCCGCGGTCCGGCGATGTCCAGCAGGCCGGGGGACACGATGAGTTCGACGCCACGCTCCTCCAGCGCCCACGCCAACCGGCGCAACGACTTCCCGGCCAGGTCTGGGTGGGCGGCGACGACCACCACCTCGGCATCGCACAGGTCGACGGTGGCCACCACGTCGTGGGGAGGGCCGAAGACCGGGACACCTTCCAGGCTGGAGGTGGCGTTCCATTCGGTGTCCAGGCCCGAGGCGCAGACCGCCACGGGGTGCAGGCCCTGCATCTGATCGGCCTGCACACTGCGCAGCACCGCCGACACGGCGTCCGCGCGCCCGATGACGACGGTGCGCTGCATGAGTTCGCCCCGCGATCGGTGGCCGCTGAGCCACCCGCGCATGAACCGGCGCACCGCCAACCCGCCGACGAACAGCAGCGGTATGAGCAGCAGGGTGTACCCACGCGCCAGGTCCTGCTTGGTGGCGTACGCGACGGTGGCGATCAGGGCCAGGAAACCCAGGGTGGCTCGCCCGACCGCGCGATACTCCTCGATCGTGACCCCGAGAAATCGCCCCTCGTAAGCGTTGGCCAGTGCCAGGGTGAACGCCCAGATCAGCGGCATCGACAGCGTCACCAGAATGTAGGACACGTCGAACTCGTTGCCGAACCGCCCGATGGTCGCCACGATTCCGGCGAGCAGACCGACGGTCAGGTCGAGGGCGACGATGCGTCGCAAGTAGATCGCCGTCCACGGCGGGTTGTTCGCACTGGGCTCGAACGCATCGTCCCCGAAGCTCTGCACTGAGCCCGGCGTCGGCGGCACGTACTCGACGCGTGGTCGAGGTCTTCTTCCGTGCCGCACACGCTGTGCGGCCTCGGATCGATCAAGTGACACCTAAGAACCCTCCCCCACCCACCACGTGCCGCAGCAGGCCCACCATCACGGTAATCCAAGGGATGAGGCGCCGACGGCGAAAGTCCGTGAAGTCGGTCGTCCGACTCATCACGTGGACTGGCAGAGCGAGTTCAGCACCCCCGTTGGTGTTACACATTCGCCTGACTCGCCGTGCCGTGCTTAGTCAATCACGAGATCCTCTCGTGTTCAAACCGATTCACGCTCGTGATCGGTTCGGTTACGACCGCCTATGTCGGTCGATCACCCCCGTGAGCTGGGCTATCGCCTCATCCACGACGAACGGAATGTCGCTTTGTTCGTTGCGCGAGAAAGGTTTTAACACGAAGGTGGCCGGTTCCATCCGGCCGGGAGGCCGCCCTATCCCGATCCTCAGCCGGACATAGTCCCGGGTGCCCAAAGCCTTAGACAGCGACCGCAGTCCGTTGTGCCCGCCCTCGCCGCCCCCGGCTTTGACTCGGACAGTTCCGAATTCGAGTTCAAGATCATCATGAACGGCAACGATGTGATCAGTGTTGATATTGAAATAGCTGGTCATCGCCCGAATCGGGCCGCCCGCCTCGTTCATGTACGTCGTCGGCTGGGCCGCGATCACGGGCACCATCTCCGAGCCCGGCCCCCCCGGCACGTCCATCCGGAATCGGGCCACCAGGGCGCGGGTGCGGTGCGGGCGCAGGCTCTCCCCATGAGCCTGCGCCAACGCCGCGACGACCATCGCCCCCACGTTGTGCCGGTGGCCCTCGTACGAGGGCCCCGGGTTGCCTAGACCGATCACCGCCCACGCCCCCTCGGGTCCGGGCGGACCCGAGGGGTTCGTGGGCGGCGTACGGCGCGACACTCAGCGTGTCCGTCAGGGTCAGCCGGCGTCCTCGGAGTCCGCCTCCGAGGCGTCCTTGGCGATACCGGCGTCGGCCTCGGCCTCGGCGAGCTCGGCCTCGTGGGCCTCGGCGGTGATCGCCGCCGTGATGTTGACGATCAACAGCTCGGGGTCGCCCTCCAGGGTCACCCCGGCGGGCAGGGTGACCTGCCCGGCCAGGATCTGGGTGCCGGCCTGCGCCCCCTCGATGTCCACCTCGATGGCCTCGGGGATCGAGGTCGCCTCGGCCAGAACCTCGAGGGTCTGGTTCTCCACGGTGACCACGGTTTCAGGCCCGGCCGTACCCACGGTGGTGACCGGGATGTCGACGGTGACCTTCTCGCCACGGCGGACCACCACGAGGTCGATGTGCTCGATGATGGGCTTGATCGGGTCGCGCTGGATGTCCTTGACCAACGCGAGTTGCTCGGCCCCGTCGATGCTCAGCGACAGCAGCGCGTTGGCACCCTTGACGGCCAGCATGGTCTGGTGCCCCGGCAGCGTCAGGTGCACGGGTGCGGCACCATGGCCGTACATGACGGCCGGGATGTTCCCGGCGCGACGGATCCGGCGGGCGGCACCCTTGCCGAACTCGCTGCGGGTCTGGGAGACGATGCGGTCCTGATCGGACATGAGAGGTCCTCCTGCTGGTGAAACGGGCGGTGCGGGCGGATCGGGCCCGCGACATCGCAGCCGTGCAGGAGCACGCACCGCGTCGATCACGGATCGTCGATCCCTCGCCGAGGCAACCCCGCGATGATACCGGGCTCGGTCACATCCCAGGAAATCCGCTCAGCAGCTCATCGCCTCATCGAACAGGCTGGTCACCGAGCCATCCTCGAACACTTCGTGGATGGCCTGGCTGATCAGCGGCGCGATGGAGAGCACGGTGAGCTTCTCGAAGCGCCGGTCGGCCGGGATCGGCAGGGTATTGGTGACCACGACCTCGCGGGCCGCCGAGGCGCGCAGGCGTTCCACGGCGGGGTCGGAGAAGATCGGGTGCGTCGCGGCGATGACCACGCTCCCGGCTCCGGCGTTCATGAGCGCCTCGGTCGCCTGCACGATGGTCCCGCCCGAGTCGATCATGTCGTCGACCAGAATGCAGGTGCGGTCCTTGACCTCACCGACCACGCGGCGGGCGATGCTCCGGTTCGGCCGGTTGATGTCCCGGGTCTTGTGGATGAACGCCAGCGGCGCGCCGTCCAGCCGCTTGCTCCAGTGCTCGGCGACCTTGATCCGTCCGGCGTCGGGGGAGACGACGGCCAGATCTTCGTGGCCGTACTTCTCGTGCACGTAGTTGCTCAGGATGGGCAGCGCGTGCAGGTGGTCGACGGGGCCGTCGAAGAACCCCTGGATCTGATCGGTGTGCAGATCGATACAGATGAGCCGGTCCGCACCGGCGGCCTTGAAGAGGTCGGCCATCAGCCGCGCGGAGATCGGCTCCCGCCCCCGGTGCTTCTTGTCCTGGCGGGCATACCCATAGAAGGGCACCACTCCGGTGATCCGCTTGGCTGAGGCACGCTTCAACGCGTCGACCATGATGAGGTGCTCCATGATCCACTCGTTGATGGGTGCAGTGTGGCTCTGGATGACGAAGGCGTCCGAGCCGCGCACGGATTCCTCGAAGCGGACGTAGATCTCACTGTTGGCGAATTCGTACGCCGTCAGCGGCAGCAGCCCGATGCCCAGGCAGGAGGCCACCTCCTCGGCCAGCGACGGGTGCGCCCGGCCGGACAACAGGAGGAGGCTCTTCTCGGTGGTCCGCTTGATGCTGGTCACGCCTGCGTGTCCTTCCCGCCGAGGTGGGTGAACGCGGCCACCGTGGCCCCGACCTCCACCGTCGCGTTCGGGGCCAGGTGCACGAAGGGGCCCACCGTGGCGTCCGCGCCCACCGCCGCGAGCTCGGCGTGCGTGCGCACCAGGGTGGCCCGGTCGCCCACCTCCACATCACGCAGGGTGCAGTCGGGACCGATGACCACTCCGTTGCCGATGGTGGTGGCCCCCAATAGCTGGGTGCCGGGCAGGATCGTGCAGTCCGCGCCGATCGAGACGTCGGCGTCGATCCAGATCGTCTCAGGATCGACCAGGGTCACCCCCTCGCGCATCCAGCGCCGGCCGACCCGTCGGTTGAGCTCCGCGCCCAGGCGTGCGAGCTGCTCACGATCGTTGACCCCTTCGGTCTGCCAAAGGTCGTCGATGAGGTGGGCCTGAACAGCCAGTCCGCGTCGGCGCGCGATCCCGATGACGTCGGTGAGGTACTTCTCGCCCTGGGCGTTGTCGGTGCCCACCTCGGCCAGCGCCTCGGAGAGCAGTTGTGCGTCGAAGGCGTAGATCCCCGAGTTGATCTCGGTGATGCCCTGCTGGGCGGGGCTGGCGTCCTTCTGCTCGACGATCCCGCTCACCGCCCCGTCGTCGTCACGCAGGATTCGCCCGTACCCGGTCGGGTCCGGTATGGAGGCGGTGATCACGGTCACCGCGCAACCGTCCCGGACGTGCTGGGCGAGCATCGCCTCCAATGTCTGGCTGGTCAGCAGCGGCACATCGCCATAGGTCACCAGCACCGTGCCGGTTAGGCCGGGAGGCAACGCCAGGAGCCCGCACTCAGCGGCGCGGCCGGTCCCCTTGACGTCGTCCTGGTCGGCGATCACCGCCTCGGGCGCCACCTGGCTCACGTGAGCGGCCACCCGGTCCCGCTCGTGCCGCACCACGACCGCCAGGTGCTGCGGCGTCAGCTCGCGGGCCGCGGTCAACGCATGACCGACGAGCGACTTGCCGCAGATGGGGTGCAGGACCTTGGGCATCGTGGATTTCATCCGGGTGCCCTCACCCGCCGCGAGGACGATGACGGCGGTTGGGCTGACGCTCACGCGAACTCTCCCGACTCACGGCGTGGCCAAGGGGCCTGGACTGCGCGGCTCCCCCGAAGAGCCACCGGCAGGAACAGACCCTGCCGACGACCGGAACCGTTGGGAGTCTATCGCCGGGGAACACCCCTGCCGCGCGGCGAGCGCCACCCGAGCGGCGGGGCGGCGTACGTCGTGCTCCCCGGGGTGGAATCGAACCACCGTCGCTTGTCCTGATTCAAAGTCAGGCGGGCCCTGCCAGCAGACCAACCGGGGATCGGACCCCACGAGGGGGCCGACCTGTTCAGGATAGAGGAACCCCGGTGTGGCCCGACGCGCCCGCCCGACCACTTCTCTCGATGTCGAGTAACTCGGCGGTTAGACTCTTGATGTGGACATCCCAGCGGACGAGGTCGACGACATCGTCGCCGTCTGGCAGCGGGAGACCCCGCACCTGGACGTCACGCCGTTAGAGATCCTGTCGAGGATCTCGCGGCTGGCCAAGCACCTGGACCGGGCAAGGCGGGCCGCCTTCGCCGGTCAGCACCTGGAGGTGTGGGAGTACGACGTCCTCGCGGCGCTGCGGCGGGCCGGGGCGCCGTACGAACTGTCCCCCGGGGCGTTGGTGCACCAGACCCTGTCCACGTCGGGGACCATGACCAACCGCATCGACCGGCTCGAACGTCGCGGGCTGGTACGACGCAGCCCCGACCCCCGCGATCGCCGCGGGGTGCGGGTGCAGCTCACCCCCGCAGGCCGGGACGTCGTCGAAGCCGCGTTGGCCGCCCTGCTGGACTGGGAACACGAGTTCCTCAGCGCGCTGCCGCCGCAACAGCGCACCGAACTGGCCGATCTGCTCCGCGCGCTGCTGCTCGCCTTCGACCGGCCGACCTCGGCCTGACCGACCCCGCCGCCGGCTCACTCCACGGACTCGGCCAGCTCCAACCAGGTCTCCTCCAGCCGCTCATGCTCGGCGTCGACGTCGCGCAGCCGGACGGCCAACGAGGCCAGGGCGCTGTGATCGCTGGCCACCTCGGCCATCTCGGCGTGCAGCCGGTCACGCTGCTCCGAGAGCCTGGCCATGGCTCGTTCCAGCCGGTTCAACTCCTTGCGGACGTCCCGGTCGTTCGCGGCGCTCCCGGGCGCCGAGCGCTCCGGTGCCGGGCTGCCGGAGGCCGCGGACTCGCGGGTGCCCAGCACCTCCAGGTACTGCTCGACCCCCCGGGGCAGGTCGGTGATCCGGCCGTCACCGAACAGCGCGATCTGCCGGTCGCAGACGCGTTCCAGCAGGTAACGGTCGTGGGAAACGACCAGCAGGGTGCCCGGCCAGCCGTCCAGCACGTCCTCCAGGGAGGTGAGCGTCTCGATGTCCAGGTCGTTGGTCGGCTCGTCCAACAGCAACAGGTTCGGCTCACCCATGAGCAAGCGCGCCAACTGCAGCCTGCGGCGCTCGCCTCCCGACAGGTCGGCCACCTTCGTCTGTTGCCGCGGCCCGGTGAACCCGAGGCGTTGCGCCAGCTGGGAGGCGGTCAGTTCCTTGTCACCGAGGTGGATCACCGACCGGATGCGGGTGATGGCATCGATGACCCGGTCCTGACCCAGCTCGTCCAGCTCGGCCACGTCCTGACTCAGGTAGGCCGGCACCACCGTCGTACCGACCTTGCGCCGTCCGGACTCCACCGCAAGGTCCCCGGCGACCACCCGCAGCAGCGTCGACTTGCCGGCACCGTTGACCCCGACGATCCCGATCCGGTCCCCCGGGGCCAGCCGCCAGGTCTGCCGCTGGAGCAGCAGCCGATCACCCGCGCGGACCGTCGCATCCAGCAGGTCGACCACGTCCTTGCCGAGCCGGCTCGTGGCGAACCGCAGCAACGCCACTCGGTCGCGGGCGGGCGGCTCGTCCTCGATCAGCCGGTTCGCGGCGTCGATCCGGAACCGCGGCTTGCTCGTCCGCGCCGGCGGACCCCGACGCAGCCACGCCAGCTCCTTGCGCAGCACGTTCTCCCGGCGTTGCTCGGTGACCGCCGCGATCCGCTCCCGTTCGGCCTTGGCCAACACATACGCGGCGTACCCGCCCTCGTAGGAGGCCACCGCGCCGTCGTGCACCTCCCACGTCGACAGGGCCACCTCGTCCAGGAACCACCGGTCGTGGGTGACGACGACCAACGCGCTGCCACTGCGGGAACGACGGGTGCTCAGATACGCCGCCAACCAGGCCACGCCTTGAACATCCAGGTGGTTGGTGGGCTCGTCCAGCAGCAACAGGTCGGGGTCGGCCACCAACAGCGCCGCCAGCGACACCCGGCGGGCCTCACCCCCGGACAGCCGCCCCCACGGCGCGTCCCAGCCGCCGACGCCGGTCGCCGCCAAGTCGCCCAGCAAGGCGGTGACCACGTCCCGGACCCGGGGGTCGGAGGCCCATTCGTGCTCGGCCAACCCGGCCAGCACCACCTCGCGCACCGGCACGTTCGGGTCCCGGGCGTCGGCCTGGGTCAACAGCCCCACGGTCAGCCCGCTGGTGTGCGACACCCGGCCCTCGTCCACCGGCTGGAGCCGCGCGATCGCCCGCATCAGGGTGGACTTGCCGCCCCCGTTGCGGCCCACCACCCCGATCCGGTCCCCGTCACCGACGCCGAGCGAGACGTCGTCCAGGACGTGGTTCACCCCGAGGGTGACCACCACCCGCTCCATCGACACCAGGTTCGCTGCGGCCACGTCATCACCCCCCGGTCAGGAGACCCGGGGGGTCTCCACCAGGTGGGCGCCGTGGACCGGGCCGACGGCCCGTTTGACATCGTGGGCGGCCCCCGAGGCGGTTAACGCCACGGCCAGGTCCAACGCCCCTTCCGGCCCGCTGACCAGGAAGGCCACCGTCGGGCCGGATCCGCTGACGACCCCGCCGAGGGCGCCGTACTCCAGACCGGCAGCCAACACCTCCCGCAGCTGGGGCCGCAGCGAGAAGGCGGCCTCCTGCAGGTCGTTGGACATCGCCGCGGCCAGCGCCGCCGGCTCGCCGGAGCGCAGCGCCGTCATCATCACCGGGCTCGGCTCCGGGGCGGGGATCTGCTCACCGGCCCGCAGCCGGTCACACTCGGCGAAGACGTCACCGGTCGAGAGGCCCTCGTCGCTGACCGCGAACACCCAGTGGTATCGCCCCCGACCGAGCACCGGGGCGACGCGTTCCCCGCGACCGGAACCGATCGCCGTACCGCCGGTGAGGGCGAAGTTGACGTCGCTGCCCAGGCCGGCCGCCACGGCATCGAGCAGGTCGCGTTCGGCGTCCATGCCCCACAGCAGGTCGCAGGCCACCAGCGTGGCAGCGGCATCGGCCGAACCGCCGGCCATTCCCCCGGCCACCGGGATCTCCTTGTCGATGCTGATCGCCACCGGCTCACCGCCAGGGCACGCCTGCGCCAACCGGTGAGCGGCCGCCAGCGCGAGATTCTCCGGGCCCGTCGGGACCCGGTCGGCGTACGGTCCGCGGACTTGGACCGACCACTGCGGTGCGCGGGTCACGGTGACCTCGTCGTACAGGCCCACCGCGTGGAAGACCGTCGACAGATCGTGGTACCCGTCCGCTCGGGCAGGACCCACCACCAGCTCAAGGTTCACCTTGGCCGGCACGCGGACCGTGACCCGCGTCCGCGTGTGTCGTGCCGGACTCATGGCCTCACCCTAGGGGCCAGCGCCGCCGCGACGGCAGCGAAGGCGCCGACGTCCAGTTGCTCCCCCCGCGACCCCGGGTCGACCCCCGCGCGGGCCAGGGCCGCCGCCGCCGCGTCCACCCCACCGGCCAACTGCGCCAAGGCCGCCCGCAAGGTCTTGCGACGCTGCGCGAAGGCCGCGTCGATGACCGCGAACACGGCCTCCCGCTCCGGCCCACCACCGGCCGCCGGGCCACCGGGCGGCTCCGGATGCCGGCGCCACGCGACCAACCCCGAGCCCACCCGCGGCTGGGGCCAGAACACCGTCGGCGGGACCGTGCCGGCCAGCCGCGCGGTTCCGTACCAGGCGAGCTTGGCGCTCGGGGCGCCGTACACCTTTGATCCCGGGGGGGCCGCCAACCGCTGCGCGACCTCCAGCTGCACCATCACCAGCGCCGCGCGCAGGCTCGGCAGCCGCCCGATCAGCTCGAGCAGGACGGGCACCGCAACGTTGTACGGCAGGTTCGCCACGAGCTGCGTCGGCGGGTCGCCCGGGAGCTCGGTGACCCGCAACGCGTCGGCCGTGACCACGAGCAGTCGGTCCCGGGCGGCGGGCGCGAAGCGGTCCACGGTCGCCGGCAACGCCGCCGCCAGGACCGGGTCGATCTCCACGGCCACAACCTGCTCTGCCGTCGCCACCAGGCCCAACGTGAGGGAGCCGAGACCGGGACCCACCTCCAGCACGACGTCGTCGGGACCGACCCCGGACAGGGTGAGGATGCGGCGGATGGTGTTCGCGTCGACGACGAAGTTCTGACCGAGGCCCTTGGTGGGGTTCACCCCGAGGGCGGCGGCCAGCTCGCGCACCGCGCGCGGGCCCAGCAGGGCCACCTCATCCTCCCTGGTACCCTCGGCTGCACCGACCCGTGCAGGGACGGGCCCGTCGTTCACCGCTTCTCACCCACACCATGGACCCTAACCATCCGCAGCCACACCCGCCGCAGGCCCCGCCCAGCGCGGCACGCCCGCTGAGCCGCCCATGACCCTCACCCTCGGCATCCTCACCGTCCTGCTGCTCACCGCGATGACCGGCTTCTTCGTAGCCGTCGAGTTCACCTACGTCGCGATCGACCGCTCCAGCCTCGCCGACCTGGCCGACCAGGGAGACGCCAAGGCTCGCCGGGCGATGCGAGTCACCGAACGGTTGTCGTTTGTGCTCTCCGGGGCACAGCTGGGGATCACCGTCACCGCGCTGCTGGTCGGCTACGTCTCCGAACCCCTCATCGGCGGCGGGCTGGCCGACCTTCTCGGCTGGTCGGGCCTGTCCGAGGCGGCCCGCCTGTCGTTGGGATTCCTGCTCGCCCTGGTCTTCTCCACCGTCGTACAAATGGTGTTCGGGGAGCTGGCGCCGAAGAACCTGTCAATCGCCCGCAGCCTGCCGCTGGCCCGGCACCTGGCCCGCCCCACCCTGCTGTACATGGCGGTCGCCGGGCCGGTGATCCGGTTCTTCGACGACGCTTCCAACCGCATCCTGCGAGCCGTCGGCATCGAACCCGTCGAGGAACTGCCCTCCGGCGCCACCCCCGAGGACCTGGAACGCATCATCGACGTCGCCAGTGAACACGGCGCCCTCGATGAGGAGGTGTCCGAGCTGCTCGAACGCGGGCTCGCGTTCCGCGAGCGGACGGTCCGCGAGGTGATGACGCCCCGGGTCGACACGATCGCACTGTCCCCCGACGACAGCGTCGCCGACCTGGTCGGTGTGACCGCCAGTGGCCACGCCCGGTTCCCGGTCCTGGCCGCCGACGGCGAAGAAGTCCTGGGAGTGCTGGGCCCGGCCGCCATCCTCACCGTGCCCCCGCGGGAGCGCGCCACCACCCCACTCTCGGCGCTGCTGGGCACGCCGCAAGCGGATCCGGTCGTCGTACCGGACACGCTCAGCCTGCCCCGGGCCCTGGAACACCTGCGCACCAGCCGCCGTCAGCTGGCCGTGGTGATCGATGAGTACGGCGGCTTCGCGGGCGTGATCTCCTTCGAGGACATCGCCGAAGAGGTGGTCGGCGACATCCTCGACGAGGACGACCACCAGCCCCGGGAATCCGGCGTCCCGGCACCGGTCGGCCCCGACGGCTCCATCCGGGTCCCCGGCCGGCTCCGCCTGGACGAGCTGGAGGCGCGCTACGACGTGGATTTGCCCGAAGACGGCGACTTCGAGACCATCAGCGGCCTGGTGCTGGACCGGCTCGGCCGGGTGGCTCGGGTGGGGGACCTGATCCGGGTCCCGGTCATCCCGGACTCCCGCCGGGAACTGACCGACCAGGAGTCCGCGTCGTCCGTCGCCGTGATCAGGGTGGACGAGGTACGTCGGCACGTTCCGTTGGCGGTCACCATCACCTTCGAACCGGCGTCGGCGGGGTCCGGCGAGGCGTCGGAGCCGGCCGCTGAGGCACCGGAAGCCGGCGACCTGCCCGATCGGGGGCCCGCATGAACACCGCCACCGCCCTGGCCGTCTCGGTGCTGTTGCTGGTGGCCAACGCGTTCTTCGTGGCCGCCGAGTTCGCCGTGATCGCCGCCAAGCGCCACCGCCTGGAGGAGGCCGCCGCCGCCGGGGACCGGCTGGCTCGCACCGCCGTCCGGAACGCCCGGGACCTGTCGATGTGCCTGGCCGGGGCACAGCTGGGGATCACCTTGTGCACCCTCGGGTTGGGGGCCCTGGCCAAACCGGCGGTGGCCTCGGTGTTCGCGACCGCCCTCGGAGCGGCCCGCGTGCCGGACTCGATCGCCACCGTGGTGTCCGTGCTGCTGGCCGTCTCCCTCGTGGTGTTCCTGCACATGGTGGTGGGCGAGATGGCGCCCAAATCGTGGGCGATCTCCGACGCCGAGCGGTCGGCTCGCCTGCTGGCCTGGCCGTTCCGGGCGTACGTGGTGGTTGCCCGCCCCGTCCTGGCGATGCTGAACGGCCTGGCGAACCTGTGCCTTCGCGCGGTCAAGGTCACCCCCCAGGACGAACTCGCCCAGGTGCACGGACCCCGGGAGCTGCGGATGCTGCTCGCTGCGTCCAGCGAGCACGGGATGCTCGTGCCGGACGAACACCGGATGCTGGCCGGTGCGCTGGCGATGACCGAAACCCCGCTGCGCCAGGTGGCGCTGCCCATCGAGCAGGCCGTGCGGATCTCCCCCGGAGCTGACGCCGCCGAGATCGAATGGGTGAGTCGGCAGACCGGCCGGTCCCGGCTGGTGGTCATGGACGCCGAGGGCCGGGCCTTGGGCCTGGTGCATGTGTTGGATGCCATCCGTGCCACCACGCAGGGGCGCCGGGCCACGGCCGCCGAGCTGCAATACGAGACCACCCAGCTACCGCAGGACGTCACGCTGGTGGAGGCGATCCGACGGATGCAGCAGGAACGCTCTCAGCTGGCGTTGGTGGTGACCGCGGTCCCCGACCCTCGGCTGCGCACGTACGGCCTGGTGGCCCTGGAGGACCTGCTCGAGCGCATCCTCGGCGAGTTCGAGGACGAACGGGACTGAGACTCACCCAGGGGCTTACCAGGGGCCATAGAGTCGCTCGGCGTTCGCCGACAACGCCTGGCAGAGCACCGGGACGGACACGTTGAGCACCATGGCCATGACCCGCACCGTCAGGGGGATCAGGTACGACGCGTTGGCCGCCCCCCGGTGCGGATGCGGGGTCAGGAACGGTGCGTCGGTCTCGACCAGCACGCGATCCAGCGGGATCATCGCCAGCGCATCGCGCAGGGCCCCCGCTCCCTTGAACGTCACCGTCCCCGAGAACGACAAAAAGTAACCACGTTCGGCGCATTCGCGGGCCATCGCCATGTCCCCGGAGAAGCAGTGCATGACGATCGCCTCGCCCCGCTGGCCGGCCCGCTCCTGCGCCAGGATGCGCAGTACGTCGTCGTGGGCGTCCCGGTCGTGGATCTGCAGCGCCTTGCCGGTACGCCGGGCCAGGTCGAGGTGCGCGCGAAAGGACTCCTGCTGAGCCGGTCGACCTGGTTCGGCCGTGCGGAAGTAGTCCAGCCCGGTCTCGCCGATGACCCGCACCCGGGGGTGCGCCGCCAGGGCCTCGACCTCGGCGAGTGCCGCGTCGAGCTCGCCGGCGGTTGCCAGCGCGGGCACCTCGTTCGGGTGCAGCGCCATCCCGCCGAGCACCCGGGGATCGCTGTCCAGCAGCGCAGGCGCGGCGCGGATGGCGTCCAGGTCGCAGGCGATGTGCACGACCCGGTCAACGCCCACCCGCTGCGCCAGGCCCAACACCGTGGCCAGGTCATGGCTCGGTACATCGTCACGCACCATGTCCAGGTGCGCGTGGTTGTCGACCACCGGCAGCGGCAGCGGGTCCGGCACTGGCGGCGGGTCGGCGTACCCAGTCCGATCCGGGCGAACCACGCGGCCCACCCGCGGCGATCCCGTCATGAACTGTCGCCGACCGTGTCGCCGTCGCCGCGCAACCGACGAAGCTCGTCCTCGATCACGCCGGGGTCCAGTTTGACGAACACGGGCGCGGGCTTGGCGATCGGCGTACCGGGGACCACCGGCGTCGATGCCCAGCCCGCGAAACCGCGGTAGTCGCCGGTGATGATCGGGTACGTCGTCAGGCCGGCGGGTTCGCCCTCGACGTCGTCATCGAGGTCGGTGACCTCCTCGATCCGCGGCATCGGCGTCAGCGTGCCGTCGCCGCCCAGCACCCAGTGCACCGCGTTGGAGGAGTGCGGCAGGAAGGGCGACAGAAGCAGGTTCAGGTCGCTGACACATTGGGCCAGCACGTGCAGGATCGTGCCCAACCGTTCCCGCTGGTCATCGCCCTTGAGTTTGAACGGCTCGGTGCGCGAGACGTACGCGTTCACCTCACCGACCAGGCGCATGGCCTCAGCGATCGCCGCCCGCTGGCGGTGGCGTTCGATCAGCGACCCGACGGCATCGAAGCCGTCGCCGACGACGCGCAGGATCTCCTCGTCCACCGGTTCCAGCGGGCCCCGCTCGGGGATCTCGCCGAAACTCTTGGCGATCATGGTCGCTGTACGGTTCACCAGGTTGCCCCACCCGGCCACCAGCTCGGAGTTGGTCCGGGTGACGAACTCCGACCAGGTGAAGTCGCTGTCGCTGCTCTCGGGCCCGGCGGCGCAGATGAAGTACCGCAGGGCGTCCGGCTGGTAGCGGCTGAGCATGTCCCGGACGTAGATGACCACGCCACGGCTGGAAGAGAACTGCTTGCCCTCCATGGTCATGAACTCACTGGCGACCACCTCGGTCGGCAGGTTCAGCTCGCCGTACACCCCTGGGAGTCCGCCGCGCTCCCCCTGGCCCATGTAGCCCAGCAGTTCCGCCGGCCAGATCTGGGAGTGGAAGGTGATGTTGTCTTTGCCCTGGAAGTAGTACGAGAACGCGGGTTCCTGCGGGTCGGGGTTCCAGAACTCCCGCCAGCGCTCCGGCTCCCCGATGCGGCGGGCCCACTCGATCGACGCCGACAGGTACCCGACCACCGCGTCGAACCAGACGTAGAGCCTCTTGGGTTGATCGGTCCACCCCTGCACCGGGATCGGAATCCCCCAGTCGATGTCGCGGGTCATCGCCCGCGGCTTGACGTCCTTGAGCAGACCCTGGCTGAACCGGATGACGTTCGGCCGCCAGGTCCCCGAGGCCTCGCGCTCATCGAGCCATTCGGTCAGCGCGCCGGCGAGCGCCGGCAGGTCGAGGAAGAAGTGCACGGTCTCCACGAAGAGCGGCGTCTCACCGTTGATCTTGCTGCGCGGCTCGATCAGATCGGTCGGGTCCAGCTGATTGCCGCAGGTGTCGCACTGATCGCCCCGGGCATCCAGGGCCCCGCAGATCGGGCAGGTGCCCTCGATGTACCGGTCCGGCAAAGTCCGCCCGGTGCTCGGGCTGATCGCGCCTTTGGTGGTGCGCTCGATCATGTAGCCGTTGGCGTGGTTGACACCGAACAGCTCCTGGGCCACCGCGTAGTGATTGCGGGTCGTCGTGCGAGTGAACAGGTCGTAGGACAGCCCCAAATCGACCAGGTCTTGCACGATGATCCGGTTGTTGGTGTCGGCCAGCTCGCGCGGGCTCACCCCGGCGGCGTCGGCGGCGACCAGGATGGGCGTGCCGTGTTCGTCGGTGCCGCTGACCATGAGGACGTCGTGTCCGGCCATCCGCATGTACCGACTGAACACGTCGGAGGGCACGCCGAAACCGGCGACATGGCCGATGTGGCGCGGGCCGTTGGCGTACGGCCAGGCGACGGCGGACAGCACTTTGCTCATGGGCAGATCCTAGTTCTCCCCCGCCCGCCCTCGATCGAGGCTGCTGAGCCACCGGGACTCCTGCGCGGCACTCAGTCCGCGCAACCTCACGTGCATGCCCGGCACACGCCGGATCTCATCCCGTGGGAGTAGTCCCCAGTACGACGTCGACACCGCCCCGTCCGTCCTGCGGCCGATGCGCCAGGCGGCGCAACCACGGCACCCTGGAATCATGATTGAGGTCAGGGGCTTGACCAAGCACTACGGCGGCGTCCGCGCCGTCGACGACATTTCGTTCACCGTCCACCCGGGCACGGTCGCCGGCTTCCTCGGACCCAACGGCGCCGGCAAGTCGACAGCCATGCGGGCCATGGTGGGGCTCACCCCACCCTCCGCCGGTACCGCCACCATCCTGGGGCGGCGCTTCACCGATCTGCCGAACCCCGGACGCCACGTCGGCGTGCTCCTGGATGCCGGCGCGCAGCACGGCGGGCGCACCGGCCGGGAAACCCTGATCCTGGGCGCGCTGATGACCGGGGTGCCTCGCTCTCGGGTCGAGGAGATGCTGGCCCTGGTCGGCTTGACCGCCTCGGAATCCAAGCAGCGGCTGCGCACCTACTCCCTCGGCATGCGGCAACGGCTCGGGATCGCCCACGCACTGCTCGGCGACCCGCAGGTCCTCATCCTCGACGAACCCGCCAACGGGCTGGACCCGCAAGGCATCCACTGGATGCGCGGACTGCTGCGGGGGTACGCCGACCGCGGCGGCACGGTGCTGCTCTCCAGTCACCTGCTCAACGAGGTGGAACAAGTCGCCGACGAACTGATCCTGATCGGCAAGGGCAAGATCCTGGCTCAGGGCACCAAGGCCGAGCTGCTGTCCGCCTCGGGGAGCCGCGTGCTCGCCGACGATCCAGATCGCCTCAGCCAAGCCCTGACCCGTGCCGGGCTGACCCCCCGCCCAGGGGCGAACGGGGTCCTCATCGTCGAGGCCGATGGGCGAACCGTGGGCCGGATCGCCCTGGACGCGGGCGTGGTGGTCAGCGACCTGCGACCGGCGGAGAGCGCCGGGCTGGAAGCCATGTTCCTCGAACTGACCGCCGACTCTGCCCGCGAGGGAGCCACCGCATGAACACCGTCGCCACGCTCTCCAGCTCCAGTTCCCGCCCTGAACTGACCGCACCCGCAGTGAGCGGGATCCCCATGACCACGGTGATCCGCGTCGAGACGCGCAAACTCATCGACACCCTCTCCGGGCGCTGGCTGCTCATCGCCATCGGGGCCTTGACCGCCGTGGTGCTGGTGGCGATGTGGTTCACCGTCGAGGGAACCAACGCCACGTTCGAGAACTATCTCAGTGGTACGGCCAGCCCGCTGATGATGTTGTTGCCGGTGCTCGGGATTCTGGCAGCCACCTCGGAGTGGTCACAGCGGACCGGCCTGACGACGTACACCTTGGAGCCGCGCAGGCTGCGGGTCCTGGTGGCCAAGCTCGTGGGTTCGCTGATGCTCGGGCTGGCCTGCATCGTGCTCGCCTTTGCCCTGGCCGCGGCCATCACCGCGGCGGGCATCTCCGCCAAGAACCCGGCCCATCCCTGGAGCCTGTCGTTGGCGATCGCCGGCGGGTTCGTGCTCGCGCTGATGCTGTCGCTGGCTCAGGGTGTCGCGGTCGGCACCCTCATTCCGAACACCCCGGCTGCGGTGGTCGTGTACTTCCTGGTCCCGTTCGCGTGGATGTTCCTCATGCAGTGGGAACGGATGCGCACCCTGCGGCCGTGGGCGGACCTGAACTCGGCGCTGCGTCCGCTCTTCGAGGGGGGTATGACCGGTCAGGACTGGGCGCACCTGGCGGTGGCGACCTCGATCTGGGTCGTGCTCCCGCTGGTGGCCGGGGCGCTCGTGCTGCGGCGACGTGAGGTGAAGTAACTCGCCGTCAGCACACAGACCGCCGCCGGCCGGGTGGACACCAGGGGATCCACCCGGCCGGCGGCATCGTGTGCATCAGAAGCCGACGGCGTCCCTGATCGGGCTACCCGATCAGGGACTCTGCGTCAGAGGTGACGGCGCGCCGCCCGTACGTCGCCGTTGAGGGTGGAGATCACGTCGAGCGGGATCTCCTTGGGGCAGGCCGCCGAGCAGGATCCGACGTTCTGGCAGCCGCCGAAGCCCTCGGAGTCGTGCTGGTTCACCATGGTCACCACGCGCGACCAACGCTCCGGCTGACCTTGAGGCATCTCCCCGAGGTGGGTGATCTTGGCGCCCATGAACAGCATCGCCGAGGCGTTGGGGCAGGCCGCCACGCACGCCCCGCACCCGATGCACGCCGCCGCCTGGAAGGCACGGTCAGCGTTGCGCTTGGGCACCAACTGCGAGTGCGCCTCGGGGGCAGCGCCGGTGTTCGCCGAGATGAAGCCGCCCGCCGCGATGATCCGGTCGAACGCGCTCTTGTCCACGACCAGGTCCTTCAGCACCGGGAAGGCCGTCGCCCGCCAGGGCTCGACGGTGATCTCGTCGCCGTCGCTGAAGGAGCGCATGTGCAACTGGCAGGTCGTGGTGACCTCGGGTCCATGCGGAATGCCGTTGATGACGACCCCGCAGGTGCCACAGATGCCTTCACGGCAGTCGCTGTCGAAGGCGACCGGCTCCTCGCCCTTGGCGTTGAGATTCTCGTTCAGGACGTCGAGCATCTCCAGGAACGACATATCCGGGGACACGTCGTCCAACTGATAGGTGACCAGGTCACCCTTCGCGTTCGTGCCGGCCTGACGCCAGACATTGAGGGTGATTCTCATCGGGGCCCCCACACAGTTTCGGAGTGACAAAGGAGCGGAGAACGTTGTGGGGTGATCACTTGTAGCTCCGTTGCTTCAACTCGATGAACTCATACACCAGTGGTTCCTTGTGCAGGATCGGTGGCTCGTTGTCGCCAGCCCACTCCCAGGCCGCGACGTAGGCGAACTCGTCGTCGTGCCGCAGCGCCTCGCCGTCCTCGGTCTGGCTCTCGGAGCGGAAGTGACCGCCGCAGGACTCCCGGCGGTGCAGCGCGTCGATGCACATCAGTTCGCCGAGCTCGAGCAGGTCGGCGACCCGGCCGGCCTTCTCCAGCGACTGGTTGATCTGGTCGTTGCCGCCCAGGACCCTCAGGTCGGTCCAGAAGCTCTTCTTCAGCTCCCGGATCTTCGCGATCGCGGTCTTCAGGCCGGACTCGGACCGCTCCATCCCGCAGTACTCCCACATGATGTGGCCCAGCTCCTTGTGGAAACTGTCCGCGCTGCGGGTGCCGTTGCAGTTCAGGAAGTGGTTCACCCGAGACTTGACGTTCTCCTGAGCCTCGACGACGGCCGGGTCGGTGGGCGACACAGCCGGGTAGGGGCCCTTGGCCAGGTAGTCCCGGATGGTGTTCGGCAGCACGAAGTAGCCGTCGGACAGGCCTTGCATCAGCGCGGATGCGCCGAGCCGGTTCGCGCCGTGGTCGGAGAAGTTGGCCTCACCGGTGACGTAAAGCCCCGGGATGGTCGACTCCAGGTCGTAGTCCACCCACAGTCCGCCCATGGTGTAGTGGACCGCCGGGTAGATGCGCATCGGCACCTTGTACGGGTCCTCGCCGGTGATCCGGGCGTACATGTCGAAGAGGTTGCCGTACTTCTCGGCGATCGTCTCTTGGCTCATCCGCTGGATGGCGTCGACGAAGTCCAGGTAGACGCCACGGCGTACCATCCGGGTCTGTCCGTCCGGGCCCGTCTCGGCGATCGCCGGGCCGACCCCGCGGCCCTCGTCACACATGTTCTTGGCCTGCCGGCTGGCGATGTCGCGGGGCACCAGGTTGCCGAACCCGGGGTAGATCCGCTCCAGGTAGTAGTCGCGGTCCTCCTCGGGGATCTGGCGGGGGTCCTTGTCGCAGTCCTCCTGACGCTTGGGGACCCAGATCCGCCCGTCGTTACGCAGCGACTCGCTCATCAGCGTCAGCTTCGACTGGTGATCGCCGGAGATCGGGATGCAGGTCGGGTGGATCTGCGTGTAGCAGGGGTTGCCGAAGTAGGCGCCCTTGCGGTGGGCCCGCCAGGTCGCGGTGACGTTGCAGCCCATCGCGTTGGTAGACAGGAAGTAGACGTTGCCGTACCCCCCGGAGGCCAGTACGACGGCGTCCGCCAGGTGTGTCTCGATCTCGCCGGTGACCATGTCGCGGGCGATGATGCCGCGGGCCCGACCGTCGACGACGATCAGCTCGAGCATCTCGTGCCGCGCGAACATCTCCACCGTGCCGGCCGCTACCTGGCGCTCCAATGCCTGGTAGGCGCCGATGAGCAACTGTTGGCCGGTTTGGCCGCGGGCGTAGAAGGTCCGCGACACCTGGACGCCACCGAAGGAGCGGTTGTCGAGGTAACCGCTGTATTCGCGGGCGAACGGCACACCTTGGGCGACGCACTGGTCGATGATCCGGACGCTGTTTTCCGCCAACCGGTAGACGTTCGTTTCCCGTGCCCGGTAGTCGCCACCCTTGACGGTGTCGTAGAACAGCCGATGGATCGAGTCGCCGTCTTCCTTGTAGTTCTTGGCGGCATTGATGCCACCCTGCGCGGCGATCGAGTGGGCCCGGCGTGGGGAGTCCTGGTAGCAGAACGCCTTGACGTTGTAGCCGGCCTCGCCGAGAGTGGCCGCCCCAGCGCCGCCGGCCAAGCCGGTGCCCACGATGATGACCGTCAGTTTGCGCCGGTTGGCAGGGTTGACCAGCGCGTTGTTGAACTGCGCCCGAGTCCATTTCGTCTCGATCGGCCCACCGGGAGCCTTGGTGTCCGCAATCGGCTCGCCTTCGCGGTAGAGCCCGTTGATGACCTTGTCCGACATGAGTCAACAGCCCTTACTTGATGGTGCCCGCGCCGAACAGGACGGCGAGCGGCGGGATGGCGAATCCGATGACCACGACAGCGGCCAGGAGCGTTCCCGCGGCCTTGGCGGTGTTACGAGCGCGTGCCGTGTCGGTGAAGCCCAGCGTCTGCATGGCACTCCAGGTGCCGTGGTGGATGTGCATCCCGAGAGCGACCAGGGCGATCAGGTAGATCAGCACCAGCCACCACACCTTGAACGCGGCGACGAGCAGCAGGTAGGGGCTTTCAACGCCGTTGACCCGGAGCTGGGACTCGCTGTAGTTCCCGTTGAAGTTGATCTTGGCGATCGTGAAATGCAGCAGGTGGAAGATCACGAAGAGCAGCAGGGTAACCCCGCCCCACCGCATCCACTTGGAGGAGATCGAGGCACCGATGGCCTTCTTGACCCGGTAACGCTCCTGGCGGGCGCTCCCGGCGCGACTCCACAGCGAGAAGGCCGAATACAGGTGCGCCAAGAGGGCCACGATCAAGGTCAACCGGAACAACCAGAGGAAACCGGTGTACGGCAGGATCGGCTCCAACATCGTCCGCAAATGGTGCGCGTAGTTGTCGAAGGCCTCTTGACCGGCCAACACCTTGAGATTCCCGTACATGTGCATGAGCACGTAGAAGATGAAGTAGAGCCCTGAGACGGCCATCAGGATCTTCATCCCGACGCTCGACATGCTCGAGCTCCGTTGCGGTGTCAGTGTCGGAGTAGCCACGTTGCGCAGTCTGCCTTGTTCTCGAAGTCAATAGGGGTAGGTGGGCCACCGTGACCAGAAATACATCTGTGTGATGCCTCTCGCAGCGGGGCCAGGAGCTGGCGCTCAGTCCGCGTCGCGCCCTCAGTGGCCGTGCTCGGCGGCCTCGGCGGCCTCCGCCTCGGCCTTGTCAGCATGCACGGTGCCCAGCGGGTGGTTCGGTGGGCCATAGATCGAGTACACCTTCAGGGGCTGCGACCCCGTGTTGGTGACGTTGTGCCACTGGCCGGCCGGAACCAGGATCGCCCAGTCGTCCTCGACCTCCGCCACGAACGGCAGGTCGTCCTGCGCCGGACCCATCTCGACCTTGCCCTGCCCGGCCTCCACGCGCAGGAACTGGTCGACGTCCGGGTGCATCTCGAGCCCGATGTCGTCACCGGGCTCGATGCTCATCACGGTCATCTGCAAGTAGGAACCCGTCCACAGGGCAGTGCGGAAGGTGGCGTTCTCCGTGGTCGCCGCCTCGATGTCGACGACGAACGGCACGTGGCCTGGGTCGGTCATGGCAAGAGGTCCTTTCGCGCAGGGAGGTTCTCACCGAATCGTAGGTGTCCGGAGTGTGCTGGGGCACTATGTGCCGTCCCCGGCTCTACAGCTCACCCGGATCGGCGGGACGAAGGGGACGGTCCGGGTCCGGCTGCGGGTCCGGCTGCGGGTCCGGGCCTGGGGCTGGGTCGGCCAGCGCCAGCGCGTACAGCTCCCGGCTGCTCAGATCGCTGGCGGTCGCAACCTGACGACAGGCGTCCTTGAGGCGGACGCCGTCGGCGACCAGTCGCCGTACCGCGCTCAGCGCGTCGACCTCCGACACCCGGGAGGTGTCCGCGCCCGCGACCACCAAGGTGATCTCTCCGCGGGCCGGTGCCTCCGCCAGCGCCCGCGCCAACTCCCCCAGCGTGCCCCGGCGTACCTCTTCGTAGGTCTTGGTGAGCTCACGGCACAGCGCCGCCGGCCGCTGGGCACCGAACGCCTCGGCGAGGTCGGCCACGGTGGCGGCCACCCGGTGCGGCGCCTCGAAAAAGACCAGCGTGCGAGGCTCGGCGGCCAGCTCGGCGAACGCCCGGCGGCGCTGGGCAGGTCGGCGGGGAGCGAAACCCTCGAAGCAGAACCGGTCCACCGGCAGGCCGCTGAGCGCCAACGCCGTGGTCACCGCGCTCGGGCCGGGCACGCAGGTCACCGGCACCCCCGCCTGCAAGGCCGCCGTGACCAGCCGATACCCCGGGTCGGAGACCGAGGGCATCCCAGCGTCGGTCACCACGAGTGTTCGGGCGCCCGCCAGCAGCCCCGCGATCAGCTCGCCAGTCCGGGTGGCCTCGTTGTGGTCGTGATAGCTCAGCACGCGTCCGGCGGGTACGACGCCCAGGGACTGGCAGAGCCGCTTCAGGCGCCGGGTGTCCTCGGCGGCGACGACATCGGCGGTGGCCAGTTCGGTGCGCAGCCTTGCCGAGGCGTCGGCCGGGTTGCCCAAGGGGGTGGCCGCCAGCACCAGCACCCCCCGAGGGTGCGCACCAGAGCCGGGCGGCTCGCCGCCGTCGCCCAGATCCTCGCCGCTCACCTCAGCCATCGCCTCGCCCATCGCCCCATCGTGGCAGGCGAGGGGTCCGAACCCGGCGGGCGGGCGCCGTACCATGTCCGCATGACGCTCGCCCAGCAGTTGCGCCTGCGTCTCCTGGGGTACCAGCCGCCTGACCGGATGCTGGGGTGGCTGCTGCCGATCGTCGTGGCCGTGCTGGGCGGCTTCCTGCGGTTCTGGAAGCTGGGCCACCCCTCGACGCTGGTCTTCGACGAGACGTACTACGTCAAGCAGGCCTACTCGATGCTCACCTGGGGGTATGAGCGGCGGGTCCGGGCCGACCTCACCGGCGAGAGCGTCACCCCGCACGCCGACCAGGTCTTCGCCTCAGGCACGCCCGATGTGTTCGGCACGGACACCGACTTCGTCGTCCACCCCCCGGTCGGGAAGTGGGTGCTCGCCGTCGGCCAGCAGCTATTCGGCGCGGACAACCCGTTCGGCTGGCGGTTCTCGATGGCGGTCCTGGGGACCCTGTCGATCCTGATGGTGGCTCGGGTGGGTCGGCGGATGTTCGGCTCCACCCTGCTCGGTACGACGGCCGGTCTGCTGCTCGCGCTGGAGGGTCACCACTTCGTCCACAGCCGTACGGGGTTGCTGGATCTGATGGTGATGTTCTTCGCGCTCGGCGCGTTCTGCGCCCTGGTGATCGACCGCGACTCCTCCCGGGCCCTGCTGGCCGACCGCGTCGGCGCACTCGGGGACCGCGCCCGCTGCGCCGGGGATCGCACCTGGCCGGCGACGGACCCGCGGATGCGCTACGGCCCCCGGCTCGGGGCTCGGCCGTGGCGCTGGGTCGCCGCGGTCAGCCTCGGGCTGTGCATCGGCACCAAGTGGTCCGGGATCTACTTCTTGGCCGTGTTCGGGCTGATGACGGTGCTGTGGGAGATCGGCGCCCGACGGACCGTCGGGGTACGTCGACCGATCGCCGGGACGCTGCTGCTGGATGCCCCGCAGGCGGCCCTGACGATCGTGCCCACAGCCATCGCGGTGTATGTGGCGAGCTGGGTCGGCTGGTTCCGCAGCGACACCGGCTGGAACCGTGACTGGGGCGCCAAGCATCCGGCCGAGGGTCTGGCCGGGCTGGTCCCCGACCCGGTGCGCGGGCTGTGGCGCTACCACCAGGAAATGATGGACTTCCACGTCGGCCTGACCTCGCCGCACACCTACCAGTCCAACCCCTGGTCGTGGCTGCTGATGAGTCGGCCGACGTCGTTCTACTACGAGGGCCCGACGTCCGGGGTGGATGGTTGCACCGTCGAGAAGTGCAGCAAGGCGATCACCAACATCGGCACCGTGTCGATCTGGTGGGCCTGCATCGCTGCGGTCTTCGTGCTGCTGGCCGCCTGGATCCTGCGGCGCGACTGGCGGGCCGGCGCGATTCTGGCGGGATTCGTCGCCGGCTACCTACCGTGGTTCCTCTACCAATCCCGAACCATCTACACCTTTTACGCGGTGGCCTTCGTGCCGTGGGTGGTGTTGGCCGTGACGTATGTGCTGGGTCTGGTGATCGGACCGGCCACCGCCACGGCGCAGCGCCGGCGCCGGGGCCTGGTGATCGCCGGGGCGTACGTCGTGCTGACCGCCGCGATGTTCGCGTTCTGGTACCCGATCTGGACCGCCGAGGTGATCCCCTACTCGCAGTGGACCTGGCGGATGTGGTTCCCCTCCTGGATCTAGCGGAGATCTTGCGGTCCAGTGGAATCCAGCAGGCGTTCCAGCGGAATCCAGCAGGCGGTCCAGCGGGCGTCGCGTTGCCGCCCATCCTGGTCGCGTCGATACTTGGCGGGTGCCTGACGCCCCCGCTGCGACCTCTCCGGCCCCCTCTCGCGGACCCTCCTGGCTGGCCGCCGAGGCGACCATCGCCCTGCGGCTGCTCATCCTGGGGGCCGCCGTCCTGGCAGCCCTGTGGCTGATCCGCCAGGTCCACATCGTCGTCATCGCCGCGTTCTTGGGGTTTGCGTTGGCCGCGCTGTTGTGGCCGGTTGCGCGGACTCTGCGCCGGGTGCTGCCGGCTGCGGCTGCGGCGCTGCTGTGCGTTGCGGGCTTCCTGGCGATCTTCCTGATGCTTTTCTGGTTCATCAGCGTCGAGGTGGTCAGTTCCTGGCCGGTCCTGCAGGGGTCCGTCATCGGCGCTATCCAGAGCGTGGACAGGTGGGGCCGCGACCTGGGGGTCACGATCCCGGCCGACATCGTGGACAACGGCCTGCGCGAGGTGCAAGCCCGGATCGGCACGGTCGCCTCCGGCCTGGGGGAAGCCGCCCTGACCGGCCTGAATGTGATCTCGCTGATGATCACCGTCGCGGTGCTCACGATGTTCCTGGGGATCTTCGGACTGACCAGCGGAGACAACCTGACGGCCGGGCTGATCGGGGCGGTCCCGGAAAGCCGCCGCGACGCCCTGGCTGCCGGTCTCACCGCGGCTTTCGTTTCTGCGCGCTGGTGGTTGCTGGCCTCGACGGTGACGGGCCTGGTGGACGGGTTGTTCATCGGGCTGGGGATGCACCTGCTGGAGCTGCCGCTGGCCGTCCCGATCGGGGTGCTGACGTTTGTGCTCGGCTTCATCCCCATGGTGGGGGCGACCCTGGCCGGGGCGTTAGCCGTGCTGATCGGGTTGTTCTTCGGCGGCCCGACCATGGCGCTGTGGGTCCTGCTGCTGGTCCTGGCGGTTCAGCAGATCGAGGGCAACGTGTTGTCACCTTTGCTGATGTCCCGAGCCATGCAGTTCCACCCGATCATCACGTTGCTGCTCACGACTGCAGGCGGGTTCACCTTCGGGCTCACGGGGCTCTTCCTTGCGGTCCCGTTGACGGGAGCGGTCGCGGCCGGCGTACGGGGTTGGCGCGGGGTGCTGGCGGAACCCGCGCCGTCGGAGGACGCCGCTGAGCAGGCCCTCGATCAGGCCGATGAGATCGCCGGCCCGGGCCACGACGAGCCCGAGGTCGGCGACGGCCGCGCGGCGCCCGTGGAACCGACGCTGGCGCAACCCCGCGCCGACGATCGCTGACGCTCCTGGTGTGCGATCCCGGTGTGGTGCAGGGCAGATACCGGGCAGATACCGGTCAGATACAGGGCAGATGCCGGTCAGCTCGACGGCCGGGCGGCGAACGGCGTGCTCAGACGCGGCGACAACACACCGATCAGCGCGTAGGCGTCGCGTGCCGGAACGTCGAGGATCTTGACCGAGCCATCGCCGGCCGCGGTGGTGGCGACCAGGGTGCACAGTCCTACCCGACGCTGGAAGAAGCTGGTCTGGAGGTTCCAGCCGATGATCCCCGACCAGGCCAACACGTTGGTGGTGCGCGGGAACAGGCCGGCCCTGGCGACCAGATAGCCCGGCACCACGGCGTGGCCCAGGCAGCGGTATCGCTGCTCCGCCAGGATCGGGGCGATGACCAGCGGAATCGCTGACGCGGCGATAATCCAGGGGTACCAGTGCCACCACCACCCAGGCCCGCCCACCAGTGCCAGGACCGCCAGCCCGCCCAGCACGGCCCGGGTGTGCCGCCGTCGACGCGCGGCCGGGCCGTGCGAGGTCAGGGTGACCGACAGCGGTTCGGCGGTGCGCAACACCTCGCCGGCCACCCGCCGTACCTCGCCGGCGGGCGCAGGTGGGGTGAGCACCGAACGCCCGGGGACGGCCTCCACGCCCAGCGGACCGGTACCGGTGAGCAGTGCGGTCAGGCGAGCGGCGCCAACGAGTCGCAGCATCGCCGGTTCGGCCAGGCTGACCCCGCGGACGCGGGCCTCCTCGATGCTCACGGCACGGGTGGTCAACAGCCCGCGGGCGACGTGCAGCGTTCCGGCGTGATGCCGGGTGAGCGAGAAGTTCCAATAGCTCAGCACGTAGGCGGTCAGCGACAGCACCGTGATCAGGGTGCCAAGGATGAGCAGAGCTTCGATGGCGATGGTCCACCACGCGGCCTGCGCCAGGTGGGTTTCGACGGCCCGGCCGACCTCTGACTCGATGACCCGCACGATGAGGTCGTTGCCGAACTGGGCGAGGAACCCCCAGACGGCCAGCGCCACCAGCCAGCCCGAGAAGGTGAAGGGAGCGTAGCGAACCCAGCTCCGCTGGAACCGCGACAGCTCGGTTTCGGTGGCGTCCCTCGGGTACGTCGGGTAGCCGGCTGGTGCGGGCACCGCGGGCGCTGTGGCCCCCGCGGGCAGTGTGGCCCCCGCGAGCAGTGTGGCCCCCGCGGGACCGGCCAGCCCAGGGTGCTCCGTCCCGGAGAGCTGAGCGGTGTCGGCGCTGCGGTGCAAGAGTTCGGCGCGTAGGTCAGCGGCGGCAGCGGCACCGAGGCCGTCGAGAGTGACGGGGGTCCCCGCTCCCGTGCCGATGGTCACCTTGGCCAGGCCCAAGAGCCGGTGCAGCACGGGGGCCGTGACGTCAACGGTGCGCACGCGATCGATCGGCGCGGTCAGCGTGGCCCGCTGCAGCAGGCCGCGCCGTAGTTGTAGCTGGTCCGGACCGATCCGATACGTGGTGGTGAAGTACCTGCCGAAGCCCACCACGACCGGTACGACGACCATCGCCGCCTGGAGCTGCCAGGGCATCCCATCGTCCTGGGCCCGGCCCAGCAGGAACACGCCGATGACTGCGGGCAGGAAGGTGAGCACCTCGTTGACCGGGTGGATGAGCAGCATGCGGGCGCTGAGCCGGCGCCAGGGCACCTGCAGCGGCGGACCACCGGAGGGCGCGGACATTGCCTCATGGTCTCACGGCTGGTGGGCGCGCTCTCAGCGATCGAGCCGCGGCGCGGTTCGCGGGAGCCGGTGGACCTCCTGCGGTGGCGCTCAGGTCGCGTCGTCGGTGGTGAGCCCGGCGACGCGGGTCAACTCGGCCACCAACCGTTCGACCGTGCCGCGTTCGAGTCCCGCGATGTGCAGCGGACCGGCCGCCGAGGCGGTGGTGACCACCAGGGTGCCCAGCCCGAACAGGCGCTCGATAGGGCCGAACTGGGCGTCGACGGTCTGGATGCGCGAGATCGGGGCCAGCCGGCGTTCTTGGGAGAACCAGCCGGTCTGGGTGTAGACGGCCTCGTCGGTGACCTCCCACCGGTGCACGCGGTATCGCCAGAACGGGCTGACCCCGACGTGCAGGACCGCCAGGACCAGCAGCGCCGCGAGCACCGGCCATTGGATCGATCGGCGGGAATGATCCAGGATCAGCCAGGCCGCCATCGCCCCCAGCGGGAACAGGTGCAGCACCGCGGCCGCGGTCATCCACATCGACGTGGCCTTGGGACTGACCCGGTGGGCCGGTTCGCGCAGGTCCCGGACGTCGCTCGCCCCGTCGCCGGCATCGGTCGGGCCGCCGGCGGACGGCGCCGCGGCACCCGGCCAGCCAGCGAGCGCGTCGCCGGTGCCTGTGGATGCCGAGGTCACGGCACCAGGCCAGGAGGAGCCGGGATCGCGGCGCACCTCGATCGGTCGGCCCGGCCAGCGTGGCACTGTCGGCGCCACGGATCGACGCCCTCCGGCTCCGGGCCAAGAGTCCGGTGGCAACGGGTCATTCGTCGGCAACGTTGACATAGTTCCAGGGTGTCACGAGTCGATCGTCGCGCGGCACCCTGGCGGCTGCTGCCGTGGGGACGCCGCCCGCGCTCCTGTCTGACGCACGGCTCCTTACGTGCGTACTTCGGCTCGACATCGAGCCGAACGACGCACATGGCGCGTGCTTCTGCGCCTCCCGGTGGCCGCGCTGAGAGCGGCACCACGTCCGGATCCCCAGGCACACCAAAAGGCCTGGGTCGCAACACCGTGTTCACGGTGTTGCGACCCAGGCACAAACGTGGAGCTGAGGGTGTCTGAGTTCACATCGTTGACAACGCTGACGTGCGGTTTTGGTGGTGATCGTTGACCGGTGAGTCGCGTCATCGTTGACGGTGTGGACGCGCACCATCGGAGATGGCCTCCCGTGAGAAGAACCACGTGATCGTCTGCTACGTCATCGACCAGCAGCACAGCATCGCCGAGGCCGCCGCCCGCTTCGGGGTCTCCCGTCGCAGGGTCCACGTACTCACCCAGCGTTACCTCGCCGACGGCCCGGCCGGGATCGCACCGCGCTCGGCCTGTGCCTGGCAACGCCGATCCCGCGCCACGGTAACGTCGCCCACCGGTCGGAACCTCCGCGGCAGAACGGTCGGTCACGCTCAACCATGAGGCCGCGCCGGCTGGTGCCCAACCGCGCATTCCCCGAGCCCTACCGCGGAATTCCCCGAGCCCTACCGCGGAATTCCCCGAGCCCTACCGCGCATTCCCCGAGCCCTACCGCGCAATTCCCGAAACGACGATTCCGCACCGTACGCGCCGCCGAAAAGTCACTTTGGCGCTGCCTGCTTCGACGATTCGGTGCCTAACTGACGCTTCGGCGCTGGGCAAGGTGCGGATTCGTCGTCTCGTGAGAGTCCGGCCTTCACCTCTTCACGGCCATCCAGCGCCGGAGGCCAGATTCGCTGATTCCGAGCTCCTTTGGCGATCGCGGCAACCGAGGTCCAGCCTCGGTGCCCGGGAAACCGGGTCAGACTCCCAGGACATCAACCCCGACAAGGACGACCAACCACACCTGCCCCCCGGCAGCACCACACCAAGAAACGTTGACACCCCGAGTCGCGACATCCTTGACATCACCGTGAACCCACGCAAAAAAGCCTGAGCCGCGACACCCCTGTCAAGGATGTCGCGACCCAGGCACAAACGTGGACCTCCGTAGAGACCTTGAGAACACCTGCCAAGCCCACAAAACAGTGCATTCCCGCTGGTCACGAGGCTACTACCGAACCCAGGTGAGAGCGGTTCAACCCCCTGTTCGGGACTCTCGGGGGCCGACCGTGCGTGCTGTTGGGAAAGTTCAAACACGCCTGACGCCGGCCCAGATTGACGCGCTGGTGGCCGAGTACAGGGCTGGCGCGAGCACTGCGAACCTGGGCAATACCTTCGGAATCCACCGAAAGACCGTCGTCGCCCACCTGCGTCGACAAGGCGTCCGCCTACGGCGCGATGGGCTGGAGGCGGGGGACATTCAGAGCGCAATCCAGCTCTACGACGACGGCTGGTCTCTGGCTCGGATCGGGGCAAGATTCGACACCACTGCCAACCCCGTGAGGGCGGCCCTCCTGGCCCAAGGAGTTGAGATGAGGAAGCCCTGGGAGCGTCCGCAGCTCGCCCAGGCTGAAGCCGTTGCGAAGTCTGGGGCGCGCAGGGGCACCTATGAGCATGGGACCAACTGACGCCCAGCCAGGCTTGTGGCCAGTCGCAGCACTCGCGGGAGTCGATCTGCGAGAAGATGATGCCGTGTGGACGGGAACGCTTGGCGGACGGCAGATTGTAGGCAGCGAAGTCCTGCGCAGTTACTGGACGCTCGCGGCAGAGCGGCAGCGGGTCTACCACGCGCGGCTTCAGGGGCATGCTCCCCCCTGGACCCAGGACCCGGTGGTGACTCAGTATCGGTTCACGAACGCCTATCGCGCGGCCGACAGGGTTTCGCAGGACTTGATCCAGGTGATCTACAGCGGCACGCAAGACCCGCAGGATGTGTTGTTCCGAGTCCTGTTGTTCCGCTTCTTCAACAAGCCTGAGACCTGGGTAGCGCTCGAGGAAGCGCGTGGGGAGATCACGGCCGACGACTTCGACGTTGAGCGATACTCGCGCATCCTCGACGACCGGCTCGCTCGCGGGCAACGGGTGTACTCGGCCGCCTACATCGTGCCGCCGCCGCCCTTCGGCGAGCGGCGCAAGCACCGCAACCACTTGCGACTCATCGAGTAAAAACATGATGGCTAGCGGCTTGGAACGTGACCTCGCCACTGCCCCCTCGCTTGAGGCAGTCTTCTCCCGCCTGATCAAGTTTCCGTCTCGTGGTGGGGGGGGTGTTTTTTGGGGGGGGCACCCCCCCAGGGGGGGGGGGGGGGGGGGGCGGGCGTGGTCCCCCCGCGCGGCCGGGGGCGGGGTCCCGGTTCGGGGTCCGGGTCCCGGGGCCGGGGGGGCGGGGGGGGCGGGCGGGGGGGGGGGGGGGGGGGGGGGGGGGGGGGGGGGGGGGGGGGGGGGGCGCCCGGCGAGCGGGGGGGGGGGGGGGGGGCGGGGGGGGGGGGGGAGGGGGGGGGCGGGGGGGGGGGGGGGGGGGGCGCCCCCCCCCGGGGGGGGTTGGGGGGGGGGGGGGGGGGGGGGGGGGGGGGGGGCGGGGGGGGGCCCGGGGGGGGGGGCCGCGGCCTCTTTGGGGGGGGGGGGGGCGGGGGGGGGGGGGGGGGGGGGGGGGCCCGGGGGGCCGGGGCCCCGGGGGGCCCGCCGCGGCGCGGGGGGGCGCCGGCGGGCGGGGGGGGGGGGGGGGGGGGGGGGGGGGGCGGGGGGGGGGGGGGGGGGGGGGGGGGGGGGGGGGGGGGGGGTTCTTGGGCCGCCGGCCCCGGCCCGCCCGGGGGGGGGGGGGGGGCGGCCCCCCGCCGGGGCGGGGCCGGCCCCCCCCGGGGGGGGGGGGGGGGGGGCCCCCCCCGGGGCGGGGCGGGGGGGGGGGGGGGGGGGGGGGCCCCCCCCCGCGGGCCGGGGGCGGGGGGGGGGGGGGGGGGGGGGGGGGGCGGGGGGGGGGGGGGGGGGGGGGGGCCCGGGGGGGGGGGCGCCCGGGGGGGGGGGGGGGGCGGGGCGGGGGGGGGCCCCGCGGGGGGGGGGGGGGGGGCCCCCCCCGGGGCGCCCCCCCCCCCCCCCCGGGCCGCCCGGCCGGCCCGGCCCCCCCCCCCCCCCCGGCCCGGGGGGGGGCCCGCGCGCCGGGGGGGCGGCCCCCCGGCCCGCCCGGCGCGGGGCGGCCGGCCGGGGGGGGCGGCGCCCGCCCCCGCCGGGGGGGGCGGCCGCCCGCCCCCCCCGGCCCGGCGGGCCCCCC
Organism: Austwickia sp.; assembly: GCA_016711265.1. Classification (GTDB taxonomy): domain Bacteria; phylum Actinomycetota; class Actinomycetes; order Actinomycetales; family Dermatophilaceae; genus JADJTI01. The sequence goes on from JADJTI010000004.1 coordinate 262,611, forward strand.
CCCGGGGGGGGCCCGGGGGGGGGGGGGGGGGGCGCGGCGGGGCCCCCCCCCCCCGGGCCTGGGGAGGCCCATTTCTCGCCTACCAACTAACAATCGACCTGAACTACTCGACTCTGATCGACTTCGATGAGGACGACTTTGTCGTTGCCGGGCCGGGAGCGCTCAGCGGCCTCGCGAAGTGCTTCCCCAACGCACACGGCGTTGATCCGGCTGACCTGATCCGAATGATGGTCGAGACACAGGACGAGCAACTCGACTTCTACGGGATTGACTTCGTTGATCTGTTCGGCCGACCGTTGAAGCTAATCGATTGCCAGAATCTGTTCTGTGAGACCGACAAGTACGCCCGCGTCATGCATCCGGATCGGCGTGGGATCGGCAACCGCACGCGTATCAAGCAGCAGTTCTCGCCAAACGGACGCCTAGCCGCTCCGTTCTTTCCCCCGAAGTGGGGACTCGCAACCGCAACCACGGTCTGACTCCTGCCTACTGATGCGCAGGGATGTCAGCCGTCGATGAGGCCGAGCCGCCTGAGTTCACCCACCAGGAGCTCGTGGGTTTCCTCCTCCCCCAAGGCAGGGACGTGGATCACGGTCGTGGGACTCTGGTCGGCAATCGTTTGATAGCCCTTTGACACTCCGTCGACGTTGTTGCTGTCGGCTTCATACGCGTGGCGAAACAGGAAGACGACGTCAGCAGAGAGTGGTGCCCAGATGGCTTCTGTAACCTGAGTTCGGCCAAACTAGTGCGCAACCCGGACACGGTGGATGGCGTTCAGGGCGGCCGCGAGGTCGTCGGGTAGCGGTTCCTCAGCGGTGATGGTCTGCTCGCCGACTTGGATCTCGATGGTCCGGTAGCGGCGGGCGGTCCGCACGAATTTCTTGATGCTCCAGCCGGTTTGGTCCTCGACCCACCTGCTCACAGCCAACGCTGCGAACACGACGCTCAGGTGCGCCTGGATGCTCTCGCGCTTGTGGTGGAAGATCGGGCGGGCCTGTAGGTCGTGCTTGGACATCCGGAAGCTCCGCTCGATCTGGAAGAGCCGGTGGTAGGCGCCGATGACGAAGTCGGCGTCAGCGACGGCGGGGTCCAGGTTGGTCACGTACGCCTTGATCCCAGCCAGCGACCTGGCCTTGGCCTCCAGCGCCCGGTTGACGGACTTGCTGGCCCCGGTGAGGGTGACGAACCGGTTCCGTTTGACCGGTGTCTGGCCCTTGACGGCCTTCTCGGCCTTGGCGACCTGCTCGTCGATCCCGCGCAGGGTGCGCCGGGCCCGGTCGTGCTTGTACTGGTAGTAGAACGTGTGGTCGCGGCGGGTATCGGTCGGGCCGGCGGGCCACGGCTGGGTGAAGACGTGCCCGTCCGGGATCTCGGCGTCGGGGTGTCGCTTCCGCCAGGCGGTGATGACGTGCGGCTCCTGGGGGATCCTCGCTCCGATGATGAACGACAGGCCGGCGGCCTCGATCGCCTTCTTGTTCGCCTCGGACACCATCCCGGCGTCCGCGACGATCGTCACGTCCGGCAGGCCGTGCGCGGCCATGAACGCCTGGATCGTCGGGATCATGGTCAGGGTCTCGGCCTTGTTCCCCTCGAACGCCTCGACCATCAGCGGGAAGCCGGTGTGGTCGGTCAGCAGCCCGATGGTGATCTGCGGCTCGAGCCGGCGTTCCTTGGAGAAGCCTGGCTCGCGGAACCCGTCACCGGCGTCGGTCTCGAAGTAGAGCGTGCTCACGTCGTACAGGACAAGGCTGGCCGGGCCGAGCCCGGCCTGCCGAGCGCACGCGGCCGCCAGCTTCCTGCGGAAGTCCTCCTGCGCGAAGACCGGCAGGCGCCGAGTCACCGTCCGGTAGGCCGGCGCGCTCACGCCGACCTCCTCCAACACCCGGGCCGAGTCCAGCTTCGAGGTCGGCTCGATGATCCGCGCCAGCACCAGGCCCCGAAACACCGGGTCGCCGGCCGCGGCCTCGAACCCCAAGACCCGGTAGGCGTGCTCGAGCGCGTCCCACAAGTGCCCCATCCGCGAGGACGTGATCGGCAACGGGCCACCCTGCCGCGGCGCCAAGCCGCTCAGGCCGAGGTCGAGCTCGCCCTGCCCGCCGGCCAACTTCTGGCGCGCAGCCGCCTTCAACAGCTCCAGCTCGGCCTGCGTGTGCGCCGACCCGATGTGCTCCATCTTCCGGGCGCCTCGCCGGTTCGAGAACACGATCTGGACCGCCGTCGCCCCCGAAGAGGTCTTCACAGTGCGCACGTACGGGGCCACGAGGACACGATAGGACCCCCGGCTAGTGCACAAATCCCGACCGTCGCGACCACAAACCCGCAGGTCAACCCATCACCGACCCGAGCAGGCGGCGAAAATGGCCGAAGTCAGGAGAGTGGTGCCCAGATGGCTTCTGTAAGGGTCCGGAAGGTGCGCTCGTCGATTCCGAGGTCGACCTTCCCCCGGCCGTACCAGCCGTAGGCCAACGTTGACCACCACCAGCGGTCGAGGACCAACGCGCCGCTCTTGGCCTTCGTCGCAAGAGTTGGCATGGATTCGCTGTGACAGGCCAGGTGCGCGAGTTGCCGTGCGAGGAGATCTGTCGGCTGGGTGTCTTGATCCTCCAACAGGGCGTAGACCCCGCCAGTGAAGCCAGTGAAGCCGGACGGCATGTGCACGAATGGGACTGCTGCACGGATGGGTGACAGTTCCTAGTCACGCCGCCAGTGCGGCGGTGGTGTTCATGATGATTTCGAACTCGAGGGGCGTCAAACGTCCGAGGCGGGGTTGGCGTCGGCGGCGGTGGTAGGTCCGTTCGATCCAGGTGACGATCGCGATGCGCAGCTGCTCGCGCGTGGTCCACGAGCGGCGGTCCAGGACGTTCTTCTGCAGCAGGGCGAAGAACGATTCCATGGCGGCGTTGTCGCCGCTGGAGCCGACTCTTCCCATAGACCCGATCATGCGGTGACGGGCCAGGGCGCGCCGGAACTTCCGGCTTCGAAATTGAGATCCTCGGTCCGAGTGGACCACGCAGCCGGCGACGTCGCCGCGCATCTGAACGGCGTTCTCAAGTGCCTGGACGGCCAGCCGCGACTTCATCCTCGAGTCGATCGAGTACCCGACGATCCGACCGGAGAACACGTCCTTGACCGCGCAGAGGTACACCTTGCCCTCGGCGGTCTTGTGCTCGGTGATGTCGGTCAGCCACAGCTCGTTCGCCGCGTCGGCTTCGAACACGTGCCGCACCCGGCCGTCCTCATCGGTCACCTCGCAGAGGTCGTCGTGGACGGCAGGGCCGGGCCGGCGGCTCTTGCCACGCTTGGGCTTGCCGAACGCACTGAACCAGCCGTTGGCCGACGCGATCCGCCACGCAGTGCGGTCCGCCATGGCCTCCCCGGCCCCGCGCGCCTCATCGGCCAGCAGCCGGTGCCCGAACTCGGGGTCGTCCTTGTGCGCGTCGAACAGGGCGTTCGCGCGATACGCCGCCACCACCTCACTTGAGGTGATGGGGGCTGCCAACCACCGGTAGTAGGGCTGGCGGGAGAGCTTGAGCACCCGACACGTCACCGTCACAGGGATCCCTGCGGCGGCGAGCTCCGTCACGAGCGGGTAGAACCTTTTCCCGGCAGGTTCGCCTGCGACAGATACGCCGCCGCCCGACGCAGGACTTCGTTCTCCTGTTCGAGAAGACGGTTCCGCTTCTTCAACTCACGGATCTCGGCGGCCTCGGTTCGGGTCTGGCCTGGTTTGGCGCCCTCGTCGATGTCGGCGCGACGCAACCACTTCTGCAGCGTCATCGGGTGGACCCCGAAGTCTCTCGCGATCTGCTCGATCCTCACTCCGGGCTCACGGTTGCGAGCGACGCGGATGATGTCGTCACGGAACTCGCTCGGGTATGGCTTGGGCACAACAACATCCTTCCAGGCCCCCCTCCCGGGCAAGCCAGATCAGATGTCACCCATCCGTGCAGCAGTCCCGTCTTCGACTCCACCACGATGGTTGACGTCACCAGCGCGCAGTACGTGCGGGTCTACAACATCCTGTTCGGCATCGCTGCAGTCGTCATGGTCGGCTTCTTCATGCTCCAGGTCATCGGTGGCATGGTCCGCCGAGAACCCGCTGCGCTGTCGCGTGCGTTACTCGGACTGGCCAAGTCGATCCTCGGCTCGTTCGTCGTGCTCGCTCTACTGGCGACCGCCTTGGAGATCACCGACCAGATCTGTGTTGGCATCGTCCACGCCGCTGGCACCAACATGGAGGACATGGGCGACCGGATCGCCCTGCTGGCCGGTGGGCTGGCGACGCTGAACATCGCGGCTCCCGGCGCGGGCGCGGTCGTCACCATCTTCATCGCGGGGCTGGCCATCGGGGGCGCGGTGATCGTGTGGATCAGTCTGCTTATCCGCAAGGCATTGCTCTTGATAGCCATTGTGTTCGCACCCGTCGCGCTGGCGGGCGCGACCTGGGACCACACCCGGGGCTGGGTGAGCAAGTGGGCCTCGTTCGTCATTGCCCTCATCGTGTCCAAGGTCGTCGTCGTGGTGATCTTCCTCCTTGCGACCGCCCAGGTGTCCGCACCCATCGACGCCGACCTGCAATCGGTCAGCGAGCCCATTGCCGGAGTCGTGCTCATGCTGATCGCCGCGTTCGCGCCCTACATGGCCTACAAGGCGATCTCGTTCATGGGCTTCGATATGTACCACTCGATGAGCATGGAGCAGGAAGCCAAGGCAGCACTCAACCGTCCTCTCCCGATTCCGACGACTCGCCGCAACGGAGAAGAGCCCAAGAAGGTGCTCGACGGGGGGAACGGCAGCGGGGGCTCCGGCTCGACCAGTCCTGCCCCAACACCTTCCTCGTCGCCCTCGGGCGGGGCGGGGTCAGGCGGAGCGACCGCTGGGGGCGGAGGGTCTGCCGGCGGCGCGAGCGCCGCAAGTGGAGCAGCCGGTGGAGTCTTGGCCGGGGCCGTCGTGGCGAAGGAAGCCGCTACCGCCGGGCCTCGTGTCGGCTCCAAAGTGGGGGCAAGTGCCGAGGGTCACGCCGACGGGGCCAATCAGTCCGGCCAGGTCGCCGGGAGCCCGCCACCGCCTGCACCGATGGTGCCCCACGTCGCCGATCCGACTCCGCCCACTCACACTGGTCGGCCTCGGGGTGAGAAGCGATGAGCACGACGACAGGACAGGGCACGGAGGCTGGCCTGACGCCGGTGAAGTTCTCTCGGCTGTCCAGGCGCGGCGTTCTGCTCGGGCTGTCGGGGTTGCAGCTCGTCGTCGTCGGCTTCGGTGCGGTCGTGCTGGTGTTCTCGCTCTACCTGGGCGGCGGCATCATTCTCGCCTACGCCTCACCGATCTTGATCGTGTGCGCCGCGCTGGCGTGGGTCGGCGTTGGCGGGCGCAAGCTCGTGGAGTGGCTGCCGATTCTGCTCCGCTGGGTATGGCGTTCGAGCGGTGGACAACTCGTCTACCGCCGCCGTGTCCTCAAGCCCCGTCCGGCCGGAGTGCTCGCCCTGCCTGGTGATGCAGCCAGCCTGCGGCAATGGGTCGATGCCGAGACCGGCGCGGTCATGGTCCACGACCCCCACGCCGCGACGTTGACGGCACTGGTCTCGGTCACCCATCCAGCGTTCGTCCTGCTCGACCCGATCGAGCAGGAGCGGCGCGTCACCAGTTGGTCCCGGGTGCTGGCCACCGCCTGCCGTTCGGGGCGCATAGCCTCGATGCAGATGATGGAGCGCACGCTGCCCGATTCCGGGAAAGGACTGGCCGAGTGGTGGCACCGCCACGGCCAGCAGGACGGCTCTTGGGCGGCGCTCACCTACGGCGAGCTGATCGACCGCGCCGGACCCGCAGGTGAGCGCCACGCCAGCACCGTCTCCATTGCGCTCGACATGAAGACCGCCGGGCGCGCGATTCGGGCCGCCGGTGGCGGGATGCGTGGTGCCGCCGCTGTTCTGCGGCAGGAGATGACCACCATCACTGCCGCGCTTCGCGCCGCTGACCTCGCCCCTTCAACGTGGCTGGAGCCCGGTGACCTCGCCGTCATCCTGCGCTCGGCCTATGACCCCCAGGTCGCGGCCACACTCGAGCGACACGGCGACCTCGGACGCGACCTCGCCACCGCCGGACCTGTCGCGGTCACCGAGACCTGGAGCCACCTGCGTAGCGACTCGGCCCACCACTGCGTGCTGTGGATCAGCGAATGGCCCCGGTCGCTGGTCTACCCCGGCTTCCTCTCCTCGATCCTGCTCTCCTCCGGCGTACGCCGCACATTCACGCTTCTCTACACCCCGATGCGTGCCGACCACGCGGCGCGCGACATCCGCAAGCGCAAGACCGAACACGTCTCCGACGCCGCGCAGCGGCAACGCATGGGCCAGATCGAGGACGCCCAGCAGGACGCCGAGTACCACGACGTGCTCCGTCAGGAAGCCGACCTCACCGCCGGCCACGGCGTGCTCCGAGCAACCGGGTTCATCACCGTCAGCGCCACAACTCCTGACGAGCTGGAGCAGGCCGTCGCAGCGATCGAGCAGACAGCCATCCAAGCCTCCTGCGAGACCCGTCGGCTCTGGGGCCAGCAGGCCCAGGCGTTCGCCACGGCGGCGCTCCCGCTGTGTCGAGCAGGGTGAGGAGCGCTCATGCGGGTCCGAGGGCGCGCATGTGCTCTCGGACCCTGTTGGCGAAGGCGGGGCACCCGGCGCGCTCCAATGCGGTCACGATGCTGGTGCTGCCGGGCTTGGCCGTCCAGTAGGCATGTTGGTCCGCAGCGACGTCGCGCACGATCGTGGGAGCCACGTCGTCCACGAGCAAGAAGAACGAGTCGCAGGTGTGGACTTCGTACGGGAGCTGTTCGATCGCTTCGTCTGGCAGGTCGGTGAATCCCGCGTCGTCAGTGAGCAGGATGCGCGCACCGGAGGCGACCGCGGCAGCGTGGACGTGGGCGTCGTCAGGATCGTCTCCGGGGAACGAGCCGTCGATCTGGAAGTCGGTGATCCGGTCGTCGATGTTCGCCACGATTCGATCGTGAATGCCTGCGATGAAGTGGCCGGGCTTGTTTGGGTTGTCGCGGCGGAGTCGGTAGAGCACTTCGGCGATGATGTCCTCGGTCGCATAGACAGTGAACATGCCCGCTTCCGAGCGGAGCTTCAACAGGAACAGCCAGTCACGCAACGTGCGTGAGTAGAGCACGTTCGCATCAACGAGGACACCGAGAGCCACGCCTTGAGGCTACTGGTGGGCGATCTCAGGACTGTTCGAGCTCGTCTTCGAGGCGGCGCAGCTCATCGAAAGCGGCGCGCTGCTTGGCGAGTCGATCACGCTTGACGGCCAGCACGTCTGCCGTCTTGAGCCGGTGGTGCGCGCCGACCTTGTGAGCAGCAATCTCGCCTTCGCGGATCATCCGCATCAGCGTGGGTCGTGAGATGCCGAGTTGTTCGGCGGCGACGGTGGTGGTCAGTTCCTCCGGCAGCGATCCAACCGTGACTGTTCCTCCGGCGGCCACCGCGTCGAGGACCAGAGCGATGATCCGGGCCAGCTCGACCGGGACAGACTCGGTAGTCCCCGCTGGTGCGGTGACAGCCAGCCGCTCCGCGTGGCCTTCGAGGCGTCCGAGCACGTCGTGGGCCTGACGGCGCTCCAACGGGTGCGCGAGCACCACGGTGCGTTCTGGGGCATTGAGCGTCATCGTCCTATCTCCATCTCGCGTGACCACCTACAACTGTAGGGTGGTCCACTTATAAGTGCAAGGGCTGAAGGTTCGGGACCTGCCGCTCACCTCCCTCTCGACCGCAGGTTGTCGAGATGCAGGAGACGCGGATGCCGACCTTCGAGGATGCCGTTGCTGACGCCGCCGAGGCCCAGCAGGCGATCAGGGGCCTTGCTCACGCGATGCGGGGCATGAGTGATCCGAGTCAGGGCTATCCGGTTCTGGGGTCGCTGACGTGGGGCTTGGCGTCGCTGGAGTTCGCTCTGAGTCAGCTCGCGCGCTTCTATGAGACGACCGCCCAGGAGCAGGCCGCCGTACAAGGCGACCGAGGTGCCGGTCGCGCATCCGCCCAGCGGGTGGCCGAGCATCTGCGGACTTCCAGCGAGTTTGTCGCGCGTGCCGTGGAGTCGGTGACCTACGCCCACGACGCTGACTCCGAGATCACCTACACCCCTCCTTCCGCAGCGCCGCCCGCCCCGCGGCGCACCGCGAGAGCGACCCGACCCAAGCAGGTTGCGCCGACGACAGCGAGCGCGCCAGTCCGCACGGTTGAGGTGAACGGACCGTGGCTGTGACGGCGCGGGACGGAGAGAGGCTGCACAGCGCTGTCCTGGTTGCTCCGCGTCGAGAGCGGCGCCGTGACCGACGGGCTCGCCGGGCGTCGGCGAAGTCGTTGATGACGGCCGATCGGGAGACCCGCAAGGCCGCAGCCAAGCAGAAGGCCGACGAGTTGGCGGCGGAGCGCCGTGCGACGGTCGTCCTGCCCAAGTCCGGGGAGCCGGGGCCGGCGAGTCTGAGAACGTCGGGACGACTACGGCTGCCGCGCCATCAGGACACCTCGGCGACCTGGGGCGGGGCATATCCGTTCGTCGCCGAAGGCGGGCTCGGGTCGGACGGGGTGTTCGTCGGGCAAGACCTCTACAGCGGTGCGTCGTTCGTCTACGACCCGTGGGTCTTGTACCGCAACGGACTCATCACCGCCCCGAACGTCGTGGTCGCCGGGATCGTCGGCTCAGGCAAGTCCTCGCTGGCCAAGAGCCTCTACACCCGGTCACTGCCCTTCGGAAGACGGGTCTACGTGGCGGGCGACCCGAAAGGCGAGCACACGGCCGTCGCGCGCGCGGTGGGCGGCATGGCGATCGAGCTGGGCCACGGGATGCCCGCGCGACTCAACCCCCTCGATGAGGGCTACCGGCCCGTCGGACTCGACGACGTGGAATGGGCAGCCCAGGTCACCTCCCGGCGCCGCGACCTCATCGGCGCCTTGACCGAAACCGTTCTGGACCGCCGCCTGACACCCCTGGAGCACACCGCCGTCGATGTCGCCTTGGCGAGCACCGTCCGTGCTGCTGAGGTCCCGCTGCTCCCGATGGTGGTCGACCGGCTACTGAACCCCGATGCCCATGACGACACCGAGGGCCGGCTGGCCGAGGACGGCCGACTCGTCGGGCACGCGCTGCGTCGCCTCGTCGGCGGGGACCTGGCCGGCCTGTTCGATGGCCCCTCGACGGTGCGGTTCGACCCGACGCTGCCGATGATCTCGCTCGACCTCTCGCGGGTCACCGAGAACGCCACGCTGATCTCGGTGCTGATGACCTGCGCGAGCGCGTGGATGGAGTCCGCGCTGATGGACCCAGCGGGCGGTCAGAGATGGGTCGTCTACGACGAGGCATGGCGGCTTATGTCGCACCCGTCGCTGCTGCGACGGATGGACGCGCACTGGCGGCTGGCGAGGCACTACGGCATCGCCAACATGCTGATCTTCCACAAGCTCACCGACCTCGACACTGTGGGCGACCAAGGTTCGGCGATGCGTGCGCTTGCTGCGTCCCTGCTCGCCAACGCGGAGACCCGCATCATCTACCGCCAAGAGTCCGACCAGTTGGGCGCGACCGCTGATGCGCTCGGCCTGACCGGGACCGAACGGCAACTGCTGCCCACGCTGGGCACCGGTCAGGGTCTGTGGCGGATCAAGGACCGCTCGTTCGTCTGCCAGCATCAGCTCCATCCCGCCGAGTTGGAGTTGTTCGACACCACGGCCCGGATGCGATGAATCCCGACCAGTGCCCTGATCTGCGGGTGCTGTCCTACGGGGGCGGTACGCAGTCGGCGGCCCTTGCTCTCATGTCGGCGGCTGGGCTAATGCCCCGGCTCGATGCCGTCGTGTTCGCCGACACCGAGGGCGAGTTGCCGGAGACCTACGCCTACGCCGAGTACGTCCAGGGCCACCTCGACCGAGCGGGAATCCCGTTCATCCGGGTGTCCGCAGGGTCGCTGGAGGCTGCATTGCTGTCACCTGTGCGAACCACCAGCAACCCCACACCACCGGCGCACGTCCTCAACCCGGACGGGAGCGCGGGGAAGGTGCTCGGCTATCGCTGCTCCTACGACTTCAAACGCAGGGTCGTGACCCGCGAGGTCAAGCGGCTGGCCAACGAGCGGGGCGGCAGGCGTGGTGCGTGGAAGCGGATGCTGGTCGAGCAATGGCTCGGGTTCTCCGTCGATGAGATCGCCCGGTGCAAGGAGACAACCGAGTGCCGGTGCGGTCATTCGCGGCTCCGGGCACAGCGCGGCGGAGGCGACGGTCCCGGTGCCGTTGGTGGTCATCGTCCGGGCTGTGACCGATGTGAGTGTGCGGGATTCGATCCGTGGCAGGTGAACGTCTGGCCGCTCATCAAGGACTTCGGCTTGGCGTTCCGCCGGATCGACACGATCCGCTGGTTCGCCGACAACGGGCACCCGACCCCTCCCAGGAGCGCGTGTTGGTTCTGCCCGAACTCGCGCAACGTCCGGTGGGCGTCGTTGAAGGACCAGCATCCAGACCTGTGGGATCGCGCCTGCGAGCTCGATGAGCACATCCGCGATGGCGGGGCCTTCAACGCACGCGGAGGCGCAGCGTTCGCCGGCCAGATGTTCCTGCACTCCGCCCGCATCCCCTTGCGCGAGGCCGACCTGCGCTCGAATGCAGAGCGGCAGATCGACGCCGGTCAAGGAACCCTCTTTGACGAGGCCGCGTTGGCGGTCGACTGCATCGGCGGTACCTGCTTCACCTGACCCTCGCGCGACGGCTCGGGTGGCGCTCGCGCACCTGACGTTCGGAACGAACCGACGGCAGGAGGGCACGATGGCGACGAGGACGCGGCTGACCCGTGCGGAGCAGGATGCGAAGCTGGAGGCCCTGCACGAGCGGCTGACCGAGGCGGTCAGCGGGCTGGTCTCGGGTGAGGACTGGAAGCGAGCGATCGAGTTCGCCGCGAGGTTCCGCTCCCGCTCGTTCAACAACACGCTGTTGATCTACGTCCAGCACTACGCCGCCTTCGAGAAAGGCCGCGTCCCTGACCCGATGCCGACCTACGTCGCCGGGTTCAAGCAGTGGCTGAGCATGGGCCGCAGCGTGGTGAAGGGCCAGTCGGGCTATCAGATTCTCGCCCCCGTCACGGCTCGCTTCGCTTCGGCCACTCCCGAGGTGGAGGACTCATGGCGGCGGCTCGGGCGTGGCGAGCGGCCCGCGTGGGGCGAGACCGTTCGGTCCAAGCTGGTCGGCCTGCGTCCCGCCTATGTCTTTGACGTCTCCCAGACCGACGGCGACCCGGTGCCCGAGACGAAGCAGCCCACGCTCCTTCAGGGACAAGCCCCGGAGGGGCTGTGGGACGGACTGGCCACTCAGGTCGTCGCGCGCGGTTTCGAGCTGCGGCTGGTCTCCAACGCGCAGGCGATCGGTGGAGCCAACGGTCTGACCGACTACGGGAGCCACGAGGTCTCGGTGCGCACCGACATGGACGACGCCGCCCAGGTCAAGACGCTCGCGCACGAGCTGGGGCATGTGATGCTGCACGGACCTGACAACACCGACGCGGTGATGCACCGTGGCATCGCTGAGGTTGAGGCCGAGTCGGTCGCGCTGATGGTCGGTGCCGCTCACGGGCTGGCAACCGATGACTACACCATCCCCTACGTCGCATCGTGGGCCTCCAGTGTGCCCGGCAAGACTCCGGTCGAAGTCGTGCAATCGACGGCCGAGCGGGTGCGTGGCGCGGCGGTGAAGATCCTCGACCAGCTTGAGACGTCCAAGGTCGGCGACGGCACACCACCGGGCTTGGACCGGGACGCACTCGCACAGGCACGCAGCACCGGCCGCCGGGCTCCCGGCGCGAGCACAAGCTCGGGAGTCCGGTCGCCCAGCGCGACGACGGTTGAGGCGGTGGCACTGTGATGAGCCGCCGCACTCGCGTCGCTGCCGAGGATCGTGTCCACAAGTCACCTGAGGCCGGCCGGGTGCCGGTGGTCCTCCCACTCCTGGCCATCACCATCGGCGATGCGGGCACGGCCACCGAGGCCGGTGGCGGTCGCTTGGACGTGACGCTCAACGGTGAGCCGCACCCCGTTCCGGCCGGTGCGGGCGAGGGTCGCTCAGCGCTCGGACCGCTCATCGAGCAGGTCACCACTGAGCTGGGCTGCCCAGTGCGGATCGAGGTCCGCGAGGTCGACGGATCGGTGTTCACCGAGATCGTGAAGCCACCCCCGATGCCGGCGCCGGTCCTGGTGGCAGCCGAACCACCCTCCGCCGCGTGGATACCCGTCGAACCGGGAGCACTTGCGTACGGTCGCCTGGAGGTCGGCGGCAGCGGGTTCGCTCCCGATGAGCAGGTTGCGGTCGCGGTGGTCGTTGCCCACCAGACCGCTGACCCCGATGGATGCGCTCGGCTGCGGCTTCCTGCCGCGCTGTTGGCGTCGAGACCGGGAACGGTCGTGCTCCTGGGGCGCTCCTCCGGCTTCGTCGCGGTCAGCGGGAGTCGGGCGTGAACCCGCGTGGTCGCGGGGTCGATGACGAGCTGGTCAACCTCGGCCTGATCCTGGTCGCTGCCGCTGCCGCGCTCTCGGCAGTGCTCTGGCTTGGCGGGTCCTCGCAGCCTTCGTGACCGGCAACCCCATGCCCGCTGGCGGCATCGCCGCCGGGTTCGGCGTCTTGACCCATGCTGGCGCCCCTGGGGTGGCGCTCGGTGTCTCCGGTCTGTCGGTCTGGGTCTATTGGCCGACCGTCGCCCTCCTACTGGCGTTGGTGGTCGCTGCTGCCTTCGGTGGATGGAGGCTGGTCTCGGGGTCGCGGCAAAGGTCGTCGCGCGACCCACACCGGTTCGCGGGTGTCGCCACTGTCCGTGACGTGGCAACCACCGCATCGGAGAAGGCACTACTCAAGCGGGCTGGCACGCTGCGCCCGTCACTGGCGAAGCCGTCCGCAGCGGATGTCGGCTACCTGCTGGGCCGTGCCCGCGGCAAGCGCGTATGGGCGTCGGTGGAGGACTCGATCCTGCTCCTGGGGCCGCCGCGCTCCGGGAAAGGGCTGCATGTCGTCATCAGCGCGATCCTGGATGCTCCCGGTGCGGTGGTCACCACCGCGACGAGACCGGACAATATCGCCGCCACCATCACCGCCCGTCGCCGCAAGGGACCCGTGGCGGTCTTCGACCCCCAGCGGCTCGCCGACGGCCTGCCGTCGGGTCTGCGCTGGTCGCCAGTCCGCGGGTGCGAAGACCCGCTGACAGCGATGATCCGCGCCACCGGCCTGGCTTCGGCTACGGGGCTGACCTCGGGCGGGGTGGAGTCCGGCGGTTTCTGGGAGGGCAAGACCCGCACCGCGTTGCAGGCCCTGCTTCATGCCGCCGCGCTGGACCAGCGCAGCCCTCGGGAGTTGTTCGGCTGGACGATCTCACCGTCGTCCGCAGCGGATGCGGTGGCCGTGTTGTCGAGCCATCCCAATGCGGCTCCCGGGTGGGCAGACTCGCTGGAGTCGATGATCCACGCTGATCCGAGGACGCGGGACTCGATCTGGATGGGAGTCTCGCTCGCGTTGTCGTGCCTGGCCGATCCCCGGGTCCTCGACGCGGTGACACCGAAGCCGGGTGAGGAGTTCGACCCGACCGAGTTCCTGACCTACAACGGAACGCTCTACCTGCTAGCGACCGGTGCCGGTGCTGGTGCTTCGTGGCCGCTCGTGGCGGCGTTCATCGAAGACCTGGTGGAGACCGCACGCCATCTGGCCGCGAGCTCACCGGGCGCCCGCCTCGACCCGCCGCTGCTGCTTGCTCTCGACGAGATCGGCAACCTCTCACCCCTGCCGTCCCTGCCGGTATTGATGGCCGAAGGCGGCGGGACCGGGATCACCACGATGCCGGTCCTCCAGTCGCTGTCCCAGGCACGCGACAAGTGGGGAGACCACGCTGCCGGGGCGATCTGGGACGCCTCCATCGTGAAGGTGATCCTCGGCGGAACCGCATCGGCACGCGACCTGCAAGACCTCTCCGCCCTCATCGGCGAGCGTGACGAGCACACCGACACGATCTCGGTCGGCGACTACGGCTCACGGTCCCTGCAACGCTCCACCCGGCGCGTGCCTGTCATGCCACCCGAGACCATCCGCACGCTGCCGTTCGGCACCGGGCTGGTCCTGCTTCGCTCGGCTCCGCCGCTGGTCACCGACCTGCGCCCGTGGACCGCCCGCTCCGACGCCACCTCACTGCGTACTGAGCGCAGCAGCGTCGAGGATTCCCTGCGCCGACGCTGACCGGCGTGCCGACCGCGGATGTGGGCGCGCACCTATCTGCCGAGAGCGGCCACCAGCCCGGTGGCCCAACCGAACAGCAGGGAGTAGCAGTCATGAGCATCCCCACCCAGATGAGCCTCTCCGGGTTCGTCGCCACCGACCCCCAGCTCACCCACACCCGCGATGACGTCGCTCGGTGCTACATGCGCATCGGGGTCGAGCACGCGCGCAAGGAGACCGACGGGACCTTCACCCCGCTGGAGCCCAGCTACCACGACCTCGTGATCTACGGGGCCAGCGCCGTGCGAGCGAACTCCCGGTTCCGAAAGGGCGACAGCTTCGTCGCCTCGGGCTACATCCACGAGTACGAGGTCGAGCGCAGCGGCAAAGCAGTGCCTCGCGAGGAGTTCGTCGCCCGCCGCATCGGTCACGACACCGCCCGGACCCGCTACTCCGTCGACCGGCCCGCCCAGAGGGCCGAGGTGGACGAACCGAGTCCGAGCGCCCAGCGCACCAACCAGGCCATCGGACTCTGAGACGGGGCGATCCAATGACATCGTTCTTCGACACGGCCCCGCCGACCGACGAGCCCGAACCCGACGTTGACGGCCACGAGGAGCAACTTCGGCCCCTCAACTGGAACGCCCTGACCGCCGAGGAAGCCCGGCCCGAGTGGCTCACCCTCAACAACTGGGTGGAATGGCTGCGCAAGGCATACGGCCTGCCACCGACCGTGGTGCCTCCGTTCTGGCACCGCCACGACGAGCTGATCTGGGAACTGTCGGCGCTTCACCTGCACTGGCTGTCCTGCTACGACCCGGACTCTTCGGCGTCCATGCCGCTGACCTGGCACAAGGACTTCGCCGAGGCACGCGCCCGCCTCCGGGAGTGGGTCTCAACGTGCGGCACACGGCTGGACCACGACCGCCCGACCCGCCAGACGACCTGGCCCGGCGAGTCTCTGCCTGCGCCGACAGCCGAGCGGGCGATCGAGAACCGTGCTGAGGACTTCGTGCAGTTCGTCAACGAAGACCTCCAACAGCGCCTGCTGGCAGAAGAACGATTCCACGCCCGGGCGCCGGAACTGGCGCGCAACGAAGGCGAGTAGGTGAAGCGCGATGAGGCGCGGACGGACGCGGTACGACGCCGAGGGCCAACTGACACTCGACTTGTGGGGCGAGGAAACGCCCGTCGAGGAACCGGTCCCGCAGATCGTCGAGCAGAAGGAAGGAGAGGCAGCCGATGAACAAGTACGCGCGACTGGCGATGAGTCACTGGCAGCGCTGCTCCCCGAGGAGGGTGAGGGCGTTGGAGGACCCGACGGCGTTCTTCACGGACCTGGGCGAGGAAGTGCAGGCGCAGGTGAGCGATCTGGCGCGCCTGTTGGCTGGACCGGACCCGGCGAGGGAGACTTACCGGGAGAAGGTCGCCCGGCTCCGAACGGCGACCCGGACCGCGGAGGAGGTCGTGATGGCGCAACTGGTGTGGACACCGGCACCGGAGTTGACCTTGGCCGAGGCCCGGGAGGAGTGGGAGCAGACCAGTCCGACCGACGAGGCGCTGGTGTCCTGGGCGGAGCGGATTCAGGACTGCCCGGACCTGATGGGTTCGACAGCGGAGCTGGAGGACAAGGCCAAGACCTGGGCGGTGACGCCGGAGTTCTTGACCTCTTTGGTGGAGGCGGAGATTCCCCGGAGGTTCTTGGCGGAGAACCAGGCGACGATGGCCGAGGCAGCCACGCTCCGGTTCTTGCGCGAAGTGCGCTAGCCCCCACCCCTGCGCCGAGCTTCGTCCCGGCCAGTCAGGACGACCTCGCACCGTCGGGCGCGAAGGCCCGCTATGCCGCGAACATCGAGGCCATCCGTCTTCTGCGGGTGCTGGCTGACGAGCAGCGGCCTGCGACTGCCGAGGAGCAGCAAGCACTCGCCCGCTGGTCGAGCTGGGGCGCGGTGGCCGATGTGTTCGACCCCAGCAAGGAGAACTGGACCGCCGAGCACACCGAGCTGCGCGGCCTGCTCACCGACGAGGAGTGGACGGCGGCTGAGCGCACCACGCTCAACGCGCACTACACCGACCCGTTGGTGGTGCGCCAGATGTGGCGGGCACTCGGCTCACTCGGCTTTACCACCGGCAGCGTGTTGGAACCCGGCAGTGGCGCGGGAACCTTCATCGGCATGGCCCCGGCCGGAGCCCGGGTGACCGGGGTCGAGCTGGACCCGCTGACCGCCGCGATCAGCCGTGCGCTCTACCCGCACGCCCAGGTGCGCACCGAGTCGTTCGCCGACACCCGCATCCGCACGGGGACGTTCGATGCCGCGATCGGCAACGTCCCGTTCTCGGACGTGAAGCTCCACGACCCGGTTCACAACCCGGGCCACGGTGCCGGTCGGCACAGTATGCACAACCACTTCATCATTAAGTCGCTCGCCTTGACCCGTCCGGGTGGGTTGGTCGCGGTGCTGACCAGTCACTACACGATGGACTCCCAGAACCCCGGCGCCCGGCGTGCGATGGCGGAGATGGCCGACCTGCTCGGTGCGGTGCGGCTGCCCAACGGCGCGTTCCAGCGTGCCGCCGGGACAACGGTGCTGACCGACCTGCTGCTGTTCCGTCGCCGGCTGCCCGGCGAGCCGGTCCGTTCCCCTGAGTGGGAGAACGTGATCCCGGTCGAGATCGACGGCCCCGGCGGTAGGGACGAGATCAAGATCAACACCTACTTCGACACCCATCCCGACCACATGCTCGGCGAAGTGAGCACCGGGACCGGCACCTATGGCGTCCCGATGCTGCGTGTCACCGGGAACCTCGACGGTCTAGAGGACGACCTCGCCCAGGCGCTCGACCAGATCACGTTCACAGCCCGCCGCAACGACCTGACCATGACCGCCGCCGAACCCGCAGCCGGGATGAAAGGTCCGGGCCACCCCGTGACCGGTGCAGTTGCGGCGGAAGACCTGTGGGCGGGAAGCCTCGTCGCCCAAGCCGACGGCACGTTCGCCACGGTCACGGACGGTCTCTTGGAGCCGGTCAAGGTGCCCAAGAACGCCGCCAGTGAGATGCGTGCCCTCCTGGAGTTGCGCGATCAAGCCTCCCAGCTGCTGACGCTGGAAGGCGCGACCGCTGAGGATACCGAGGAGATCACCGCCGCGCGGGCCACGCTGAGCCGCGACTACCGCAAGTACGTCGGCCGGTGGGGACCGATCAACAGGTTCACGCTGCGCCGGACCGGACGGATGGACGAGAACGGTGAGGACACCTATGCCCGGATCGTGCCGCCAGCGATCCGGCTGTTGCGGACGGACCCGTTCGGCGCGCTCGTACTCGCGCTGGAGCAGTTCGACGACGTTGAGCAGGTCGCCACTCCAGCGGCGATCATGAGTCGCCGGGTCGTGGCACCACGTCCCGAGATCCAGGGCGTCGACACCCCGGCGGACGCGATCGCGGTCAGCCTAGACAAGACCGGCGGTGTCGACCTGCCGATGATCTCCGACCTCCTCGGCCTGGACGAGGACGATGCCCGTGAGGCATTGGCCGGGCTGGTCTTCACCGACCCCGACACCAAGATGCTGGTCCATGCACCGGAGTACCTCTCCGGGGATGTGCGAACCAAGCTCGACCAAGCCCGCACCACCGCGAAGGAGCAACCGGAGTTCGAGGTCAACGTGGCCGCGCTGGAGGCGGTGATGCCGCCCACGCTGGGTGCGGATGAGATCACCGCGAAGCTCGGGGCGGTGTGGATCAGCGCCGAGGTCCACCAGGCGTTCCTCAACGAGCTGCTGCGGGCCGAGGACGTGAAGGTGGAGAACCCGCTGCCGGGCATGTGGGAGGTCCTTGGCGGACGCGGTGGCCTACTCGCCACAAGCGAGTGGGGCACCGTCCGTCGTCCCGCCCCCGACCTCGCCCAAGCGGTCATGGAGCAGCGGGCCGTGCTGGTCCACGACGAGTTCGAGGACATCGACGGACGCAAGCGGCGGGTCCTGAACCCGGTCGAGACAACGGCCGCGCAGGAGAAGGCCGACGCGCTCTCCGAGCGGTTCGCCGAGTGGGTGTGGGAGGAGCCGGAACGCGCACGCGGGCTGGTCGAGGAATACAACCGGCGGTTCAACTCCATCGTGCTGCGCGACTACACCGACGCCGGGAACTACCTGACCCTGCCGGGCGTGGCCGAGGGGTTCACCCCGCGCCAGCATCAACGCGCCGCGGTCGCGCGGATGATCGCCGAACCCTCGGCCGGCCTGTTCCACGAAGTCGGGGCGGGTAAGACCGCCGAGATGATCATCGGAGTCTCGGAGATGAGGCGCATGGGGCTGGTGAACAAGCCGGTCATCGTGGTGCCCAATCACATGTTGGAGCAGTTCTCCCGCGAGTGGTTGCAGATCTACCCCCAGGCCCGGGTGCTGGCCGCGTCGTCGTCAGATGTGTCGGCGGAGAAGCGCCGCGAGTTCGTCGCCAAGGCAGCGGCCAACGATTGGGACGGCATCATCTTGACCCAGACCGCGTTCGCCAAGATCCCGCTACGTCAGTCCACTCAGGACGACTACGTGCGCGCCCAGGTGGACCAGCTTCGTTCGGTGTTGGACAACGCCGAGGCCGGGCAGGCGACGACGGTCAAGCGCATCCAGCGCAAGTTGCTCCAGACCGAGAGCAAGATCGAGTCCCGCATCGACACCGGCCGTGACGAGGGCGTGTGCTTCGAGGACACGGGCATCGACTACCTCTGCGTCGACGAGCTGCACCTCTACAAGAACCTCGCCACCGACTCCAACATCCGCGACGCCGCCATCAACGGCTCGGCTCGTGCCGCCGACCTGCACATGAAGCTGGAGTACCTGCGCGCCTCCGGGCGCTCACGGGTGGTCACCGGCGCGACCGCGACCCCGATTGCCAACAGCGTGACCGAGGCGTTCGTGATGCAGCGCTACCTGCGTCCCGACCTACTCGACGCCGCCGGCATCGGCTCATTCTATGCCTGGGCCGCGACCTTCGGGCAGACCGTCACCCAGATGGAGATGTCACCCACCGGCGCGTTCCGGCTCAAGACAAGGTTCGCCAAGTTCCAGAACGTCCCCGAGATGCTGCGGATGTGGTCGGTGTTCGCTGACGTGAAGACCGCCGCCGACCTCGACCTGCCCATCCCGACCCTCGCAGAACGAGACGACGGCCAGCGTGCTGCCGCGACAGTCCCGGTCGAGCCGACCGTCGAACTCGAGCGATTCGTGGAACTGCTCGGCGAACGGGCCGAGGCCGTGGCGAACAAGGCAGTCCGTCCCGAAGAGGACAACATGCTTACCATCTCCACCGACGGCCGCAAAGCCGCCCTCGACATTCGCATGGTGCTGCCCGACCGTCCCTCCGGTCCCACCAAGGTCGACGTCGCTGCCGACGCCATCACTGCCGTGTGGGAACGCACCCGCGATAACGAGTACCTCGACCCGCTGACCGGCCAGCTCTCGCCGATCAAGGGGGCACTCCAGTTGGCGTTCTGCGACATCGGCACCCCCAACCCTGACAAGTGGAACGCCTACGACGAGCTCGCCCTGCAACTCAACGAACGCGGCGTTCCCGGGGACCGCATCCGGTTCATGCACGAGGCCAGCAACGACGGCGAGAAGGCACGACTTTTCGCCCAAGCTCGCGCCGGGCACATCTCCGTGCTCATCGGCTCGACCGAGAAGATGGGAGTCGGGACCAACGTCCAAGCCCGCGCGGTCGCGCTATGGCACATGGACTGCCCCTGGCGGCCAGCCGACCTCGCCCAACGCGACGGACGCATCCTGCGGCAAGGCAACCAGAATGAGGAGATCGCCATCGTCCGGTTCGTCACCGAGCGGTCCTTCGACGCCTTCATGTGGCAGACCATCGAACGCAAGGCCACCTTCATCGCCCAGGTCATGCGCGGCCGGATCGACTCCCGCGAGATCGACGAGATCGACCCCGGCGCACTCTCAGCCGCCGAAGCCAAAGCACTCAGCTCCGGCAACCCACTGCTGCTGGAGCACTCCACCCTGACCAGCGAAGTCGCCAAGCTCCGCCGACTGCAACGAGCACACGAGCGCAACCAGAGCATGCTCACCCACACCGAACGTCGCGCCGACGAGGAGATCGCACG
The DNA here is from genome assembly GCA_016711265.1 of Austwickia sp. GTDB lineage: Bacteria > Actinomycetota > Actinomycetes > Actinomycetales > Dermatophilaceae > JADJTI01. Next base: position 282,945 of record JADJTI010000004.1, read on the forward strand.
GTTCACAGAGCACATCGGCGCCCTCGAAGCAGCCGTTCCGCTGGTCACCGACACCAGCGGCGACCGATTCCGCATCACCCTCGACGGTCGTAGCTACAGCTCCCGAGCCGACGCCGCCCACGCCCTCGACCGTTGGATGCAGGCCAACCGGCTTCAGTGGATGCCCACGTACCGAGGTCAGGAGTACGGCGTCATCGGCAAGATCAGCGGCTTCGACATCGAAGTCAGGACCAGCCCCGGTATGGGCATCCTCAACGTCACCTCCAGCCTTGTCGGAATCCCGCGCTCGTCGTTCACGCTCACCCAGCGCGAGTTCCTGGCTGGCGGAGTGGGCCTCGTCCAACGCATCGAGAACCGCGTGTCGGCCATCCCCACTCTGCTCACCCACGTCCATGAAGACCTCGACAAAGCCGAGCGGTCCAAGACAGAAGCAGCCCAACGCATCGGCCAGCCCTTCAAGCACAGCCAAGCCCTCGACCAAGCCGAGAAGCAGCTCGCCACCGTCGAAACCGCATTGGCCGCGATGCAAGAGAAGAACCGCGAGACACCCGCGACCCCGGTGCCAGCTCAAGCCCCGGTGACCGTCCAGTCGCTCCGCGATCACGTACCCGCGACCAAGCGTGTCCTCCCGCGGACCAACACCGAACGCGAGGACGAGCGTCGCTTCCCGCAGAGCCCACAGCAGAGCGGGCCGACGTACGAGCCGCCCAGCTTGTGACCGGGCCACACAGCGCACCTACCCACCACAAAGGCCGCGCCGACCGAGGAGGAGCTACCGATGAGCGCGTACACGAAGAAGACCGACCGACGCCCCTTCGAGGAACGGCGACTCTCTGCTCGAGCCGTCCACCGCGACGGTCCTGACCTCCACAAACTGTGCGAGGTGCTGATCCGGCTGGCACTCCGCGAAACCGGAACCACCCGTGCCGCCCAGCTCGCAACGCAGGCGCCCGAGACCTACCGTGACACGACGCTGACAGCTCCGGCCAAACTGTCGGCCTGAGCACTACAATGAGGTTGTACCACGCGCGGAAGCGTGGTGCTGTGGCCCTAGACCCCGCCGTTGGCGGGCGAGCGAACTTCGACCCTCCGGGTCGTTCCCTACAGCCATCAGGCTCTTTCACGAACAGCGCCACCAGCGACCGACAGGTCGCATCTGCGGGTGGGAAGCATCAGCAACCCGCACTGAAAGAGCCACCATGAGCACCAACCCGTTCGTACAGCCGATCCAGCCCACCACCCCGAGCGCCCTGCCCGGCACTGCCCTTGCTGTGTCCTACCTCCGCGTCTCGACGCGGGAGCAGGCCGAGAAGGGCGGCATGGAGGAAGGCTTCTCGATCCCCGCCCAGCGCGAGGGCAACCTCCGCAAGGCCGAGCAACTCGGCGCGGTCATAATCGCCGAGTTCGTCGACGCCGGTGAGTCGGCCCGCAAAGCCGACCGTCCCGAACTCATGCGGATGATCGAGTACGTCAAGGAGAACCGCGTCTCCTACTGCATCGTCAACAAGGTCGACCGGCTCGCCCGGAACCGCGCCGATGATGTCGCCATTCACCTGGCGCTCAAAGAGGCCGGGGTCATGCTCGTGTCGGCCACCGAGAACATCGACGAGACGCCCTCCGGGATGCTGCTGCACGGCATCATGTCGACCATCGCGGAGTTCTACTCCCGAAACCTCGCCACCGAGGTCGCCAAGGGCATGGGCCAGAAGGCCGCCAACGGCGGCACCAACGGCAAGGCCCCCATCGGCTACAAGAACATCCGCGTGTTCGATGAGGTAGGTCGCGAGCTTCGCACCGTCGAACTCGACCCTGAGCGTGCGCCGCTGGTCGAGTGGGCGTTCAAGGCGTACGCCTCTGGCGACTGGACCTTAACGCAGCTCCACGCCGAACTGGCCGATCGCGGACTGGTGACAGCACCGACACCGAAGCGGGCCTCGAAGCCACTGGCGATCTCCTCAGTCCACCGGATGCTGACCAACCCGTACTACAAGGGCGACGTGATCTACCGGGGCGTGCGGCACAAGGGCGCCCATCAGCCGCTCGTGCCCGCCGAGGTCTGGTATCAGGTCCAGTCCGTCCTGACCGCCCACAAGTGCGCGGTCGAGGCCACTCAGGTCCACGATCACTACCTCAAAGGCACCGTCTACTGCGGTGCCTGCGGATCACGGCTCGTGGTCTCCAATGCCAAGAACAAGGTCGGCAACATCTACCCCTACTTCGTCTGCTCCGGCCGCCACTCCAAGCGCACCGACTGCACCCGGCAGTCCATCCTCATCAGCGACGTCGAGCACTTGGTCGAGACCTACTACGACCGGGTGCAGATCACCGCGATCCGGCGCGAAGCACTGGCCGGGATGCTCCACCACGAGTTCGATCACCTCATGGCGACCGAGACCGCCAACCTCAAGGAACTCACCACCCGGCGTAACGAACTGGAGCACGAGCAGAAGACGCTCATGCGCGCCCACTACGCCGGAGCCGTTCCTCTGAATGTCCTCAAGAGCGAGCAAGACCGAATCTCAACCGAGCTCGACCAGATCACCCACCAGCTCGACGCCCAGCACCGCGACTATGCCGAAGCGCGCAAGCACCTCGATGAGGCACTCGACCTGCTGGAGAACTGCGCAGCGATCTACTCGCGCTGCGACGACACCAACCGGCGGCTGTGCAACCAGGCGCTCTTCACGAAGATCTACATCGACGAGGACGACACCCTGCGGCCGGAGCACACGCGACCGTACGAGGTCTTGGTCGACCCCGAACTCAACGGCAACGCCCTCACTTGGGCCGAGAAATCACACAAGGTCCAAACCCCGACCCGTATCTCTACGGGCCAGTGTTTGAACCTTGTGCGCCGGGTGGAGCTGAGGGGATTCGAACCCCTGGCCTTCTCATTGCGAACGAGACGCGCTACCAACTGCGCCACAGCCCCAGGCGGTGCTTCAGCCTAGCAAACTCGGGCGTCCCGCTCGAATCCGCTCCGGCGTCCAGCCGCCGCTGGTGAGACGCCCAGCACGCACCGTGGAGGTCACTGGTTCACGGCCGTCGGACCGCTCCGCGTGTCCCGCTGCCAGGCGTCGAATTCGTCGTCGACCTCGATCGGCACGGGTACGTCGGCCGGTACCGGAAGGGGGTGCTCGGCGCGCGCCTTCATGGCATACGTCGGCATCGGTACGGGCACCGGCTCCCAGCGGGCGCTCACGCCTTGCGGGTCCAGCACGTCGGGTTCGCTGCGCCGCCGGGCGGCGCGCTCCGACGATCGCCCCGCGGTGCCGGCCTCGGCAGCCTGCTCCACCAGCGAGAAGTCGTACACGTCCGAGGACCCGACCCGGCGCCCCACCGGCGCCACGTCGAGGTCGTCGTACCCGCCGTAAACCCCATCGGGCTCGTCGGCGAACAGCTGGGCACCGACCGGCACGGGGTCCGCTCGGTATTCCTGAGCCACCGGCATCGCGGGCACGCTCGGCCGGGACTCGTGGGCGTGGTGCTCGGCGGCTTCGCGGGCCACGCCCCGGGCCGCCCGCACGGCGGCCGCCCGGCGCGCGGCAGCGGCCCGACGTGCCGCGGCGGTCCAGCGCGACCACGCCAGGATGCCGACGACGATCAGCAGCGCCAGGGTGAACCACCACCAGCTGCCCAGGCCGATGACGGCGGACAGGAAAGTCAACACCATCAGCGCGACGCCGGCCAGCAGGGCGCTTTGCCGGACGGTGGCTCCCGAGACGGCGGTGACCCGCCCGAGCAGGGCGAATCCGCGGTTGATTCCCACCGCCGCAACCTGGCGAGGCGTCGCCGACGCCGGCATCTCGGGCCGCGGCGGTGGGGAAGAACGGAGCACGTGAGGTCCGGACCCGCCGGCCTCGCGGGATTGGTCGGCGAGCACGTCGTACGGCGTGGCCACGGCGTTGACCGCACGCACCAGGGTGACCGACGAACTGTGGGCGACCGATGCCGCCGTGGTCTTGGCGGCGCGGCGCTGCAACACCCGCATGTGGGCCGAGAACCGATCCACCGAACGAGCGGTGGCCAGGTGTTCCCGGCGGCGGGTGACGTGGAACAGCAAGTACGTCGCCCAGATGGCGATGACGACGACGAAGATAAGGCTGCTCGGCGACACAAGCAGCACGTTATGGGCCCGTGACACCCCTGGTGGGGAGCCGCTCCGGTGTGTCGAGAAAAAGACTTACAGCGGTGTAACTCAGGGGGTCCGGCGGCGGTTCCAGCACTCCACCATGGAGGTCCCCGCCAGATCCTCGGCGGTCAGCGCGAACGAGCGGTGATCCCGCCACCCGCCGTCGATGTGCAGGTACCGTTCCCGGATCCCCTCCTCGCGGAAGCCGAGTTTGCGCATCACGCCGATGCTGGCGAGGTTCTCGGGGCGGACGTTGACCTCGATGCGATGCAGTCCCAGCCCGTACACCGCGTGGTCGACCAACGCCGCCAACGCCAGCGGCACGATCCCCCGGCCGGCCAGGTCCTGGCTCACCCAATACCCGGCGGCGCCCCCGCGCATCGACCCCCAGGTGATCCCGAACAGGTGCATCTGTCCGACCAGCCGGTCCCCCGCCTCGATCACGAACGGCTGCATCCGCCCCGCCGAGGCCTCCGCGTCGTAGTAGCGCACCAACTGGCGAAACCGCAGCTGGTCGTGGGGGTAGGGGCTGGTGGCCTCCCAGGGCGCCAGCCAGGCCCGGTTCGCCGCCCGCAACGCCTCCCACTCGATCCGGTCCCGGACCCGCAGCCCCCGCAACCGGATGGTCAGCCCGCTGACGTCGCGGGCCGTCACCAGGCTGGGCCACAGCTGGGTCATCCGTGCCCTCCCCCGGCGAGCTGGTCGAGCGCGTGCGGCAGCACCCCGGCCAGCACGGCCCAGCCGTCCCGGCAGCCGCCGAGCGATCCGGGCAGGTTGACGATCAGCGTCGCCTGCTCAGGCCCCGTGCCGTGAGCCACGCCGGCCAGCCCGCGGGAGAGCATCGCCGTCGGTACGCCGGCCGCCACCCCCGCGGCGCGGATCGCCTCAGCGATCCCCGCCAGCTCGGCACGCAGCAGCGGCCGGGTCACCTCCGGGGTGAGGTCGCGCGGACCCAACCCGGTGCCGCCGGTGGTCAGGATCAGGTCGGGGCCGCCGGCGAGGGCCTCGCCCAGGGCCCGTGCCACGCCGTCCCCGTCGGGGACCACCACCGGGTCCGCAGACTCCCAGCCGGCCACGCGCAGCGACTGGACCAGGTACGGACCGCTGCGGTCGGGGTAGGTCCCGGCGGCGGCCCGATCCGAACAGGTGATCACCACAGCGCGTGGGATCCGCGCAGACGGCCCGGTCACGGACGCGGCTCCCGCCAGTCCCCGGACCGGCCACCGGACTTGGCCACCACCCGTACGTCGGTGATCCGGGCGCCGCGATCCACGGCCTTGACCATGTCGATCAGCGCGAGGGCGGCACCGCAGACCCCCGTCAGCGCCTCCATCTCGATGCCGGTTCGGTCCGCGGTCCGGACCGTGGTGGCGATCTCGACGCCGTCGTCGACGACCCGCAGGTCGACCTCGACCGCGTGGACCGCGATGGGATGACACAACGGGATCAGGTCGGGGGTGCGCTTGACCGCCTGGATCCCCGCGATCCGGGCGACCGAGAGCGCGTCCCCCTTGGGGACCGCGCCCTCCCGCAATGCCCGCACCGCGGCCGCCGACAGCGCCACCATCCCCGCCGCCGTGGCGGACCGCGCGGTCACCGGCTTGGCGCTCACGTCGACCATGTGCGCGCTCCCGTCCGCGCGCAGGTGAGTCAGCTCCTCGCCAGCGTCGGGGCCGGGCTCGGAAGCCACGGCGCCGCCGGGTTCGACAGGTCCGGTCATCCCCACCACCCGCCCGGCAGCGGCAGGCAGGTCAGCAGGTCACCGGCACGTACCTGCGTGGTCGCCGCAGGGATCACGGCCAGGGCGTCGGCCTCGGCGAGCCCGCCCATCATGTGCGAGCCCTGACCTACCCCGGCCAGGCGCACCGCGGGCGGATCGGCCAGCGGCTCCCGCCACGGCTGGGCCGGGCGACGATCCGCTGCCGGCGGCGGGCCGCCGACCCCGCGCGCGCGGTCCGGTCGGTCGACGTACACCCGCGCGAACTGGGTCTTGTCCGGGGGCGACCCGAAGTCGTGGGCCGCCGTCGCGGCCTGGGCAGGCACCTCGAAGGGTGGCCGGCCGGCCATCACGCGCAGCGCCGGTTTGACGAACACCTCCAGCGAGACCAGTGCGCTCACCGGGTTTCCCGGCAGGGTGAACACCGGTACCGCGCGGCCGTCCGGTGCCCGCAGGTACCCGGCGCCCTGCGGTTTGCCGGGTTGCATGGCGACCTGGGTGAACTCGACCGTCCCGAGGGCGCTCAGCGCCTCTTTGACGGCGTCGTAGGCGCCCATGCTGACACCGCCGGTGGTCACCACGGCGTCGACCCCGCGGTCGTCGTCGGCGCCGACGGTCAGCAGTCCGTCGAGTACCCGCCGGACGTCGGCCACCGTGTCCCCGACCCCGATCACCGGCTCGGCGTGAAACCCGCTCTCCCGCAACGCCTGGACCAGCATCGGCCCGTTGCTGTCGATGACCTGGCCGAACCCGGGACGGGTACCGGCTTGGACGAGTTCGTCACCGGTGGACAGGACCGCCACCCGCGGAGTCGGGTAGACCGACACGGTCACCGCCCCGACCGAGAAAGCCAGCGCCAGCTGGCGCGGCCCGAGCCGGGTCCCCGCGGTCAGGACGAGCTGACCGGCCTGGACGTCTTCACCCGCGCGCCGGCGATGCTGGCCGGGGGACACCGCGCCGCGCACCTGGACGGCTGCGGTGCCGCCGTCGGTCAGCTCGACGGGAACGATGGCGTCGGCGCCCTCGGGGATCGGCGCCCCGGTCATGATCCGCATGACGGTTCCGGGGGCCAGCACGTGGGCGCGGGTGTCGCCGGCCGGGATGTCGGCGGTGACGGGCAGCGTCACGGGGTTGGCCGGCGAGGCACCGGCCACCTCGGCCGACCGGACGGCGTACCCGTCCATCGCCGAGTTGTCGAACCCGGGCAACGGCAGCTCACCGGCCAGGTCCGCGGCCAGCACGCAGCCGAGGGCCGCGTCGGTGGGGGCGTCCCGGGCGGCCAGCGGCTGAGCCAGCACGAGTACCTGGTGCAGGTGGTCCTCGACCGGCTTCACGGCTGCCACCGCGACGATCGGTGCCACACAGGACAGGTCGCGATCACAGGAGCACGATAGCCGCCGCCCGACCCACCCGGACTCGCCCAGGGACTCACGCCAGCCCGCGGCAGACTCAACGCATGGACGATCCGGGCTCGAAGGCGACCTGGCGCCGGCGGATCCGCGAACACCGCCGTGCGCGCACCACCACCCCCGGCGCCGCCACCGCGCGGATCGCGGACGCCCGGACCCTGGCCGACCACGTCCTGGCCCGGCTCGGACCCGGTCGAGACGCCCGCGGCGTACCGGCGATCGTGGCGGTGTACCAGAGCCTGCCCACCGAGCCGCCGACCACCGTGCTGCTCCACGAATTGCTGCGCCGCCGGCGGACCGTGCTGCTCCCGGTGCTGCTGCCCGATCGCGACCTCAGCTGGCGGGCGCTGGGCGGGCCAGACCCCGACCCCGCCGCCACCCTCGACCCCTGCGCCGCGGCCGCGGCCGCGCTGATAATCGTCCCCGCGCTGGCCGTCGACCGGGTCGGCACTCGCCTCGGTCAGGGCGGCGGCAGTTACGACCGGGCGTTGGCACGGGTGCCCGAAGGGATCCCGATCGTGGCGTTGCTGTACGACGACGAGGCGCTGCTGGGTGCCCACGACGAGCTGCTGCCCCGGCAAGCGCACGACCGCCCGGTGACGGCAGTGGTCACCCCCGGGGGCGGCTGGCGGTCGCTGACCGACGGGCCGCGCCCCCCTGGACATGTTGACGGCCCACCCCGCTGAGCTGGGAGACTGACCGGCACAACGGCACTGGAGAGGGTGGTCGGACCGGCATGAGGGGCGGTGGGCGGCGTGGATGAGGCCGCCTCGGCGTTTACTGTCGAGCAGCTCGCCCCCGTGCTGGCGGTCGGAGCCCTCGTCCTCGTGGTCGCGGTGGGCGCCGTCCGGTTGTCGGTGCGCTCGGGGTTGCCGTCGCTGCTGCTGTACCTGTTTCTCGGGGTCGCACTCGGGGATGCGGGACTGGGCATCCCGTTCGAGTCGATGGGCTTGTCGCGGGTCCTGGGGTACGTCGCGCTGATCCTGATCCTCGCCGAGGGTGGACTGACCACCTCGTGGCATGAGATCCGAGGCTCGGTAGCCCCCGCAGCCGTGCTGTCCACGCTGGGCGTGACCGCGTCGGTGCTGGTCGTGGCGGTGGCCGCCAAGCTGGTTCTGCCGGTGGACTGGACCATCGCGCTGCTCATCGGGGCGATCCTGTCCTCCACGGACGCGGCCGCCGTGTTCTCGGTGCTGCGGCGGGTGCCGCTGCCGCCTCGGCTGACCGGGATGCTCGAGGCCGAATCCGGGTTCAACGACGCGCCCGTGGTGCTGTTGACGGTGGCGCTCTCGCAGCAGGCCGCGCGGACCGACGCAAGCGCCGTACCGCTGTGGGTGCTCATCTTGACGATCGTCGCGGAGCTGATCGGCGGGTCGCTGATCGGCCTGGCGGTCGGCTACCTGGGCTCGCAGTTCATGCGCCGGATGGCCAGCGCCTCGGCCGGCCTGTTCCCGTTGGGGGTGATGGGCTGGGTGGTGCTGGCCTACGGCGCCGCCGCCATGCTGCACACCTCCGGCTTCATCGCGGTGTACCTGGCCGCGCTGGTGCTGGGCAATACCCATCTGCCGCACCGGGCGTCGTACCGGGGTTTTGCGGCGGCGACCGGCTGGCTGGCCCAGATCGGGCTGTTCGTGATGCTCGGGCTGCTGGTCTCCCCCGACGACCTGCTGCCGCAGCTGTGGCCGGCGCTGGTCCTGGGGACCGTGCTGCTGCTGATCGCCCGGCCGGTGTCCGTGTGGATCTCGACCGTGTGGTTCGGCATGTCCTGGCGGGAGCAGGGCTTCTTGTCCTGGGCCGGGCTGCGCGGAGCGGTGCCGATCGTGTTGGCCACGGTGCCCGTGCTGGTCGGGGTGCCGAACATCACCTGGCTGTTCAACCTGGTCTTCGTGCTGGTCGTGGTGTTCACGCTGGTCCAGGCCCCGGTGCTGCCCCGGGTCGCCGCGGCACTGCGGGTGATCGACCCCGAGCGGGCGGTCAACCTGGAGGTGGAGGCCACTCCGCTGGAGGAACTCGGGGCGGACCTGTTGGACGTCCGGGTCGGGCCGACGTCGCGGCTGCACGGCATCGAGCTCTTCGAGCTGCGGCTACCCCCCGGCGCCGAGGTGACGATGGTGGTCCGCGACGGCCGAGCCTTCGTCCCGGACCCGCACACCGTGCTCAACCGTGGCGACCATCTCCTGGTGGTCGCCACGATCGGCACCCGCACCCAGGCTGAGCTGCGGCTGCACGCGGTCGACGAGCGCGGCCGGCTGGCCGGGTGGAGCGGGCTGGTGCCTGTCGAGCGCGACCAGTCCGAGCAGCCGCCGAGCACGAGCCGGATGTGGTGGCGGCTGCGGTCCGGGCCCAACCGGTGGATCTGAGTGGCCCGCGCCCCAGCGGTAGACTGCGCATAGTGCTCATGCCCGTTCCGGAAGGACTCCACCACCCCGATGCCCACCTATGCCTACGCCTGCACCGAGTGCGGACATCACTTTGAGATCGTGCAGTCGTTCACCGACGACTCGCTGACCGAGTGCCCGCAATGCCAGGGGCGGCTGCGCAAGCTGTTCAACGCCGTCGGGGTGGTGTTCAAGGGTTCGGGCTTCTACCGCACCGATTCCCGCAAGGACTCCGAGCGGTCCTCCGGGTCGAGCACCAGCTCTGGCTCGGGCTCGGGCTCGGCCGGTGCCAACGGTGCGAGCTCGACGAGCTCATCCAGCTCATCCAGCTCATCGAGTCCGTCGAGCACGTCCAGCGGGTCGGGTTCTTCAGGTACCTCGGGTACATCGGCGAGTACGTCGAGCACCGCCAGTTCGCCGTCCACAGGCTGACGCCGACCCCACGCCCCCACCGGCGTGTCGTGCACAGTCGTCGCCGACGCCTGTCCTCACGGTGATCGGCGCCCTAGGGTCGGCCCATGAACGTGGCCACCCCACCCCCTGCCCCTGATCGCGCGAACTCCCCGCCTTCCGTGCCGACAACGGCGGTCAGCCGCTCGGACCTGCGCGCCGACGTCGGGGTGATCGGCGGCTCGGGCTTCTACTCCTTCCTGGACGACGTGCAGCCGGTCGCCGTCGTCACGCCGTTCGGCCAGCCCAGCGACCAGGTGATGGTGGGAGCGCTCGGCAACCATCGGGTCGCGTTCCTGGCCCGCCACGGTCAGGGTCATCGGGTGGCACCGCACCGGATCAACTACCGCGCCAACCTCTGGGCGCTGCGGGCCCTCGGGGTCCGCCAGGTGCTGGCCCCGTGTGCCGTGGGATCCCTGGACCCGCGGTACGGGCCGGGCACCGTGGTGATTCCCGATCAGATCATCGACCGCACGTGGGGCCGGGCCCACACCCTGTACGACGCCGACGGCACCCCCGGTGCGGACGCCGTGGTGCACGTGTCCTTCGCCGACCCGTACTGCCCCAGCGGACGTGCCGTGGCGATCGCCGCGGCGCGGGCCGCGGACCTCCCGATGGTCGAGACCGGCACGCTCGTGGTGATCAACGGCCCGCGGTTCTCCACCCGCGCCGAAGCGGCGGCCAACCGGGCGGCGGGCGGCACGGTCGTCGGGATGACGGGCATGCCCGAAGCCGTCATCGCTCGCGAGCTCGCGCTGTGCTTCACGGCCCTGGCGGTGGTCACCGACCTCGACGCCGGGGTCGGACCCGATGATGCGGTGACCCACGCCGGAGTGCTGCAGATGTTCGCGGCGAACATGCCGTCGTTCAAGGAGTTGGTGCACGCCAGCGCGGCGGGATTGCCCGAGGATCCGGGCGATGAGGCGGCAACCTGCCGATGCCGCCGGGCATTGGACGGCATCGCGCTGCCGTTCGACCTGCCGTGATCCGGGAGTGGGCCGGCGCGCTCGGCCGGGCAGGTGCCCGCGGCGCGGCGGAGACCCGGGCCCCCTCCCGGTCGGCCCTGCGACGCCTGATGAGGCTGCGGCGGGTTGCGGCGGCCTCGCTGGTAGGGCTAGCCACCTGGCTGATCCTGGGAGCCGCCCTGCCCGCCCCACCCGCCGGGGTGGCGGTGCTGGAGGTTACCCGCGACCTGCCTGCCGGGGCGGTGCTTCGCGCGGAGGACGTCCGCCGGGCGATGCGCACACCCCCACGGGCCACCGGCGCCCTGTCCGAGCCGGCCCTGGCGGTGGGCCAGCGGCTGGCGGCCCCGATCGGCGCCGGTGAGACGCTCACCGCGACGCGACTCCTGGCCACCGGGCCGCTGACGCGCCTGGCGAGCACCGAACGAGCCGTCCACGTGCCGCTGTCCGACCCCGGCATCGCCAGGGTGTTGCAGTCCGGGGACCGGGTGGATCTGTTCCGGGTCGCCGACGGGGCCCGGGTGGCCGACGACCTGGTGGTGCTCGCGGTCGACGCCCCCGCCGACCCCGACCGGTGGGGGCCCGGCACCGCTGGCCAGGAGGCAGGCGGGGTGCTGGTCGCCGTACCGGCGCGGCTGACCGGGCCCGTGGTGCAGGCCGCCCAGGGCATCGGCCGCACCGGGGGCGTCCAGGTCGTCCTCCGGGTCCGCCGCTGACCGGCTGCTCCCCCGGCTGCAAGGCTGTCCGGCTGTCCGGCTGTCCGGCTGTCCGGCCGTCCATTAACTGTGCAACGCCGATCGCGGCGGTGAACACCGAACCGGGCGAAACACCGGGGTCCTCGTGGAACCCGGTGAGCGACTGGGTTACCGTTCAACCGTTTTGCTCACCGGACCGTTAGGACCGTCATGCTCAAAGGCTTCAAAGACTTCATCATGCGCGGCAACGTCGTCGACCTTGCCGTCGCGGTCGTGATCGGCGCCGCGTTCCAGAAGGTGGTCGACACATTCGTCACCGCGATCGTCACGCCGTTCCTGAACGCCTTGCCGGGCGCGAAAGTCAGCGGCTGGGGCTTCGCCCTGCGCGGCGGGGAGTTGGAGAAGGCGACGTTCATCAACCTCGCCACCATCATCAACTCACTGATCGTCTTCCTGTTGACGGCGGCCGTCGTCTACTTCATTTTCGTCGTCCCGATGAACCGGATGGCCGAGCGCCGCAAGCGCGGCGAAGAGCCGGAGCCCGAGGCGCCGGCCGAGGACATTCTGTTGCTGCAGGAGATCCGCGACGAGCTGCGTGCCCGTCGCTGACTCCCGGTCCATTGCCTGGCTGACCCCTCACGGGGTCAGCCAGGCACACACCACGGCCGCCTCACTCCCAGTGGGGCGGCCGTTGCGCACGCAGCCACTCCTCACCGTCGTCCCCCTGATCTGCCCGGGCCCGGTCCTGCTCGGGCAGCTCACCCCTGCTGTCCTGGTATTGCTCCGGTTCGGTGAGTCCCGGCTGCCACCGGACCCGGCGAGGCCCCACCCGGCGTACCGGTGGCCGTGGTTCGTCGGCGTCGCTCATTCGCGCCCCGACCAACTGGTCCGGGTCTGCACCGCGCGCACCGCCTCGGTGATCCGCGCCACGTCATGCGAGGGATCGGTGAACACGTCGGTGCTCCACACCCGCACGTGTTCCCACCCCGCCCGCGCCAACTGCTGCGGCCACAGCCGGTCACGGTCACGCACGGTGGACAACTCCCGCGCCCGGGGACCGTCAGAATCGATGGCGACGACCATGACAGCGCTGCGGCGCGGGTCCTCCACCGCGATCTCGATGGGATGCGCGCCCCCGCCGTACGACGGGTGCACCGTCAGCCCCTCTTCGGCGAGCCGAGCGGCCAGCTCCGTCATCACGGCGTCCCGCTCCGGGACCGCCTCGCCGCCGTCGTCGACCTGCTCGTGGGCCTGCTCGTGGGCCTGCTCGGGGGCCTGGGTTCCGATCGGGTCGGCGGCCGCCACGAACTCCCGCACCGCCGCGGCGGCGGGGCTGTCCCACCGGGACGGCGCCTGCTCCCGGTACTCCGAGGGCAGCATCAACGTCAGGCCGTTACGGGCCGAGGTCAGCGCCACCGTCAGCGCGGCCGTCGACGGCATCGCGTCCTGGGCGCCCCGGTCGGGTCCCGTGGGGCCGAGGACGACCAGCACTCGGTCGCGGGTGATGCCCTGGAACCCCCACGGGTCGCGGATCGTGAACGACATGGCCTCGCCGGGTTCGGCCGACTCCAGCCCCTCGAAGACGGCCACCGACAACCCCTCCGGCTCCATCGCCAGGGAGTCCCGCAGCGCCAGCCGCAGCCGTTCGGCAGCGGCCCGGTCCACGGCGACCACCCCGAACGACTCGCCCGGTCGGCGTACCGGCTGGTGACGGATGAACTGCAGCACCTGCTCCAGGAAGTCCTCGACGGGGGCGTCCAGGATCTCTACCGGGGTCCGCTGGCTGCGCCCAGGCACGGTGATCATCGCGCCGTCGTACCAGCGCCGGTTCGCGAACGCCACCAACCGCTCGTCCACACACCGGTGGTGCCACCGTAGCGTCGCGCTCGGTACGACCCGATCCAAGGCCCCCATCAGCGACAACGGGGCCTCCCCCGACCGCCGTCGGCGGGGGCTCTGCGGTGGGGTGTCGGTGACCACCGAGAACGGAGCCGGCCCCAACCGGCGGGTGTCCCCGAACGCCGCCACCGCCTGCCCGCGCACCAGCGCCCCCAACGTCTCCGGGACCTCCAGCCGCCCGGCGTCGATCACGATGGCCAGGTCGAAACAGCGGGTGGGGGGGACCGAGGCAGCCACCACGAACGGACTCATCAGCCACACCGGACGCGCGGCCAACGCCACGTCCGGGGCGGTGGTCAGGACTTCGTGGGTGGAGGCGACCCGGCGACCGCCGCGGCCCATCCGGCGCAGGAACGCCAGCTGCTTGGGGTGCGCGGCCACGGCAGCGCGACGGCGGCTGTGCAGCGCCGCCACCACCTGGTCGGCGCCGCTGCGCACATGCGCCTCGTCCGCCGCGACGTACTCGGCCATCACGGCCCGCAACGCCCGACCGTCGTGGCGGCCGTAGGTTTCCTCACGGTGAGCCAGCTCCTGGAGCACCGACGCCCACCAGATCAGTTCGACCTCGGCCGCGCACTCCTGCGGCGGGACACCCCGCGCAGCGAACTCGTCCACCACGTGCCCCAGCCCCCGCGCGTACAGGTCGTCGAGCACGGGCAGCACCGCGGGCAGGACACCCACTCGCTCCACCCGAGCCGCCAGCCGGGCCAGCTGGTGGCGCAGGTCCTCCCACGAGGTCTCCAGGAACGGACCGGGGGTGTCCGTCGGCGCCAGGACCTTGGCCAGCCAGCTCAAGTCCCGCTCCAGCCGCACCCAGGTCTCGCAGACGACCTCGTAGGCCTGCGGTACGGCGGGCACCGCGCCCACGCCGGCCCGGGCAATCCAGTCCTCCCGCAGCACCTGCACCGCCTCCAGGCCGCCGTGCAGGTCCTCCACGTGGACGCCGTCGCGCACCAACGCCCGCGCCTCACGCGTGAGCGCTCGCCGGGCCCACCAGCCGATCCCTCGGTTCCGGGCCTTGCGATAGGCCCGGTCGCCGGTCGCAAACAGCAGGTCCTCCAGCGGGCGCCTCAGGACGTCGTCCCGGAACCGTCGCCGGACCTGGCGCACCCGCTCCACCAGGGCCAGGTCCCGACCGTAGGCCGCGGTGTCCTGCGGCGGGGTCAGGCCGACCTCGGTCAGGGCTTCCTCCAGCGCGCGACGGTCGGTGTCCAACCGCTCCCCGGACAGGCCCAATACCAGGTCACGAGCCCGGATCGCGTCCGGGTCGGTGGTGATCCTGGCCCCTGCCCAGGGGTCCGGGCGGGCGTGGGCACCGTGTTCCCAGGCGCCCGCAGCGGCCAACTCGGCCATGGCAATCCCGAGCCGCTGGGCGGCCGCGCGATCCACGCGTTGGACGGTGTCACGGTCCAACCGGACCCGTGAGGACGGCGGAACGGGCCGGGCCGCCAGCTCCGCCAGGGCGGTCTGTACGGCGAGCACGCTCACCCCCCAGGGCGCCTGGCTGCGGCTCATGCCGTCCAGGTGGCCCCGGAGGATGGCGCGCTGAGCCCGCAGGTTGTCCCGCAGCGGCCCGAGGTCCCCTCGAGGTGTCGGCGCAGGGTTGTCCAGGGTCGCCAGAATCGCATCCACCACGCCCCGCCGGTGGTGCGCGCCCTCGCGGACGCGGACCAGCAGGTCACCGAGGCCGACGCCGTGCAACCGTGCGGCCAGGTCGTCGAGCTCGGTGGCATCCTGCGCGACGACCAGGACCGACTTGCCGTCGGCCGCGACCGCCGCCGCCGTGTTGGCCACCGTCTGGGTGACCCCGGTCCCCGGAGGTGCGTGCACGACCACACTTCGCCCCGCCCGCAACGCCTGGATGACGTCGAGCTGGCTGGCGTCCGCGTCGAGGATCAGCAGTTCCTCGGCCGGGTCCAGCTGATCGCCCACGGCCGGCAGCGGACCTCCGGGCCCCTCCGGCCCGGCGAGCTGGCGGATGGCCTCCGGGTCCCCGGCCAGACCGGCGATGACCGGATGATCGGCCAGGGCGTCGCCGTGCTCGGTGAGGTCGGCCACCAGCGCCAACTTGGCGTACGGGAACGTCGACACGATCCGGCGGTCCTCGATGCGGAACCCGGCCAGGCCACGGGCCAACTGCTCCAGCTCATGGAACACCGGACTGGGGTCGAAACGACGGCTGACGTGGGCCAACGCGGCCACGGCGTCGGGGTCGAAGTCGATGCCGCGCTCCGAGCGCAGGTAGTGCACCAGCACCGGGTTGAGCTCCACCGCCGGGGCCAGGTCGAGCATGAAGTCCTCGAGCCGGCCGTCGGTGGGCCGCAGCGTCGCGGCCCGGACCAGCACGGGCGCGGCCGGGGGGCGGGGCGCGGACCGGATCCGCCAGGTCGCCAGGCCGATCCCGAGGAAGGAGGTGACCAGGCCCCGCTCGCGGGCCAGTTCGTTGGCCGTGTCCCGGATGGTCACCGCCCGGGCGCGGGCCTCCACGAAGGCGCTCGACTCCCGCACCAGGTCCGACAGCCGGGTCGGCCGCCCGGCCATCAGCATGGACAGCCCCCCGGGATGGGCCATGGTCAGATCCAAGGTCCCACTCGGCAGGTCGTCGTACCACAGCAGGGTGTTGGCGCCCCCGACCGCCGAGAGCCGATGCTGCCAGCCCCGTGCGGCCGACCGGACCCGCTCGGACCTGGTCATGCCGGACGGCGCCGCGGGGGCGCCACGATCGCCCAGGTCACCGATCCGGTCGGCGGGCTGCGGCATATTGGTCACTCGACCAGGTTATCCGTTCGGCTCGCGGTGCCGCGTGGCCCGCGGGAGGACGATGACCGCCGCGAGCCCGGTGGCCACCAGCGCCCCCAGGACCGACAACCAGGGGTATCCCCAGGTGCCCACGACAATCCCCGACAGCCCGCCACCGAGCGCCCCGCACAGACCCATGATGAGGTCGGCGGCCCCTTGGACGCCGGGTCGTTCGGCCGGGGGTACCGCGCTGGTCAGCATGATCGACCCGGAGACCAGGGTGGCCGACCAGCCCAGCCCGAGCAGGAACAGACCCGCGGTGAGCCCGGCCGACCAGCCCGTCGGCGCCTGGGCGGTGACCAGGCAGGAGAGCAACAGGACCGCGGCCCCCGCCAGGGCGGTACGGCGTCCGCCAACCGCGTCGTTGAGGCGGCCGACCAGCGGCGAGAAGGCGTACATGCCGAGCACGTGCACCGAGATCACCAGCCCGACGAGGGTCAACGAGGCGCCACCGTGACTCATGTGCAGCGGCGTCATCACCATCACCGAGACCATCACGGTGTGACCCAGCGCCACCACGGCCACCCCGGTTCGTGCCCCGGGACGGGTCGCCAGCACGCTCAGGGCCTGGTTCAATCCCCCGTACGGCGCCCGGGTGGCGCCGCCCGCATCGCGAACCAGGTCCTTGGCCAGAATCAACGGGTCGGGGCGCAGCCGCAGCGCGAGCCAGAGCACCCCCAGGGCGAACGCCGCCAGGCTGATCAGCCAGATGCCCACCAGCGGCGGGAGGCCGACCGCCTCGGCCAGCGGGCCGGCCGGACCCACCAGGTTGGGGGCCAGGACAGCGCCCACGGTGGTCGCCCACACGACCCACGACAGGTCGCGCCCGCGGCGGGCCGGCTCGGCGAGGTCCACCGCGGCGTACCGGGCTTGGCTGTTCGCGGTGGTGGCAGCGCCGAACAGCACGGCCCCCACCAGCAGCAGCGCGAACGAGGATGTCACGGTGGCGGCGATCACCAGCGCCCCGCCGAGACCGGCAACCGCATAGCCCGTCATCAGGCCGACCCTGCGCCCCCGGGCGGCCATCAGGCGGGCCCCGGGGACAGCCAGCACGGCGCCGCCGAGGATCTGGGCGGTGTTGGCCAGTCCGGCCAGATCAGCGGACCCGAGGATGTCCTCGGCCAGCAGGCTGGCCACGGTGATCCCGCCGCTGAGGCCGATCGCGCCCAGCACCTGCGAGGTCATCAGGGTGTGGACCGTGCGGGCTTGGATCCGCGCGAGGTCGGCGTGCGGGGCGAGGCGCGGCGAGGGAGCCGGCCGATCGGCGGCGGGAGGCGTGGGGGTCAGCGGAACTCAGCTCCGCGCGGGTTGCTGCAGCCGGGACACGTCGTCCAGGGCGCGCCAGGCTCCGGCCCGGACCGCGTGCCGGTTCTCGTCGTCGTCCCAGGTGTCCACCCCGCGAGCGACCGCGAACTTCAGCAGCTCCCGGTCCAGGCCGGCGGGCAGCACCGGCCGGTTGGCCCGGGCCGCCTCCAACATGTGCGCCGATGCCCGGGAAGCCCACCGGGCCCCGAAGCGGCGCCCCACGTCGTACGGCTGGGCCAACTGCGAGGTCGAGTCCTCCTCGTTGTCCTTCCACTTCTGGCGCTGGGTGGACAGCTCAGCCAGCGTCAAAATCTCCACCCCGATGTGCTCGGGGGTGCCTTCGCCAGGGTGTCCGGCCTGGGTTCCGGTCCCGGGCAGCGGCGGGCCGGCCGGCGCCGTGGCGCGGCGCAGGTGGGCCAGGGCCGCCGGACTCGGCCGGGGCGGACCCGGTTCGGCGGTGTCCGCCAGCGGGTGGCCGTTGGCGCCGTCTCCGCGGGGCGCGCCGGTCGCGCCGTTCGTGGGGGCGCTGGCATGGGCGGCGGGGGTCGGCGCCTGCGCCGGCGTCGGTACGCCGTCCGAGCCGGCCGCGGTGCTCACCGGCTGTGCCGACGGCTGGGAGTGCTCGGCAGTCCCGGCAGACCCCTGGGGCAGCCCAGCGTGCTCCCCGGCCGGGATCACGCTCGCCACCGGCGGAGCCACCTCGACCACCGAGGCCGGAGTGGGTTCGGGGATGGCGTACCGCGGACGGACCCGCACGAATCGGCGTACCCATTCTTCGGAGAGCACGTAGCGGCGGTCGGCCTCGGTGATCAGCGTGCGGGCCTGGTTGAACTGCGGCGCCCCCGCCTCGACGCCCCACAGGTGCACCTTGACGCCGTGGTCTTGGACCTCATCGACGCCACGTCGAAGGTCCTCGTCGCCGGCGATCAGGATGACGTCGGCGACCGCCCCATGGCGGGCCAACGTGGACAGGTCCCGCTGGATGAAGGAGTCGACGCCCTTCTGCTCGATCCGGTGGCCGTGCCTGACCAGCACGCCCAGACGCACCTTCACGTCGGGCAGGTTGCCCAGGACGAGGTGCTCGGCGGCGGGCTTGCCGTCGTACCAGGCGTCGTACCAGTAGACCCGCAACACCGGCAGCCCCGTCTGCTCCGCGGCCTGGGTGATGATGTCGGCCAGCATCGGCCGGTAGTCGGCGATCACCGAATTGCGGATCCCGTCGGGCACGATCAGGGTGGCGGCGGCGCCCAACAGGTATCCGGCATCGACGAGGACGGCACAACGGTCCACGATTCCTCCTGCCAGATGCCGGCCCGGTGCTTGATCTCGGTAGCCTACGCGGTCCCCCCGAGGTCTCGTCACGGCCTCCGCAGCGGCCCGGTCCGAGTTCTTGACCATTTCCATACTATTTGCTGACCTGGTACATACTCGAGTCCCCGCCGGGTCCGCCGATCCAGTAGGCGTCAGCCTCTAGGACGACCACCTTCCCGGTGAAAGGAGCGGTTCCTCCCCAACCTCAAGGCTTGGCGGCCGTTCTCCCCGGCGCCGAGCCACCCGAGTCGCAGCGGTTGCTTCCCTCCCGACGACAACCGTTTCCGTCTCTCCGATCCTCCGTGCTCCCCAGCACTGCGGAGCGGACGGCGATTCATGACCCCGCTGTTCATCCCCGGAACGGCGGGGTCTCGCATGTCCGGGGGTCGATGATCGGCGCCCGGATGCCTACGGTGGATCGCGTGAACACGCCCAGCACGCAGCATCCTGATGGCACAACCGCGGTGGCGCAGGACTCTCGGCAGCGACGGCGCCTGCTGGCCGACGACGGCCGGATGGACCCGGTGGAGTGGCTGATGATCGGGTTCGCCGTGGCGTTCCTGGTCAGTTACGCCTGGCCGATCCTGGACCCGGGGCTGGCGCGATTCTGGGTGGGTGTGTGCGAGGTCGTGCAGTGGGTGGTCTGGGCCGCCTTCGTGGTCGAGTACCTGGCGCGGTTGGCGGCCGCCCCCGACCGGGGCGCCTTCGTTCGTCGGCGGATTCCCGAACTGGCGGTCATCCTGCTGCCGATGTTCCGCTCACTTCGCCTGCTCCGACTGATCACGGTCTTGAGCGTGCTGAACCGCAACGCCGGGGACTCGCTGCGCGGGCGGGTAGCCGTGTACATGACGGGGGGTACGGCCACCGTGCTGTGTGTATCGGGGCTGGCCGTGCTCGCCGAGGAGCGCACGAACCCCGAGGCCAACATCACGTCGTACGGCGACGCCCTGTGGTGGGCGCTGACGACGATGACGACCGTTGGGTACGGCGACCGGTACCCGACGACGACAGCCGGGCGCTGGGTGGCCGCCGGGCTGATGGTCAGCGGGATCGCACTGCTGGGTGCGGTGACCGCGTCAATCGCGTCGTGGCTGGTCGAACGGGTCCGGGAAATCGAGGAAGAATCCCAGGGCGCCACCCGCGGCGACGTACGGGCGCTGCAGCGCGAGGTGAACGCCTTGCGGCGTGAACTGTCGGCGCTGCGAGCCGTGGATGCCGGTACGGCGACGGGGGACGGTACGGCGACGGGGCACGGTGCGTCGGGGGCCGGTTCGCCGCCCGGGTGAGGAGTTTCCGCAGGCCCGCCGCCCCCCGATAAGCTGTCGGCCGTCACGTCCCCGCCCTCGTAGCTCAGGGGATAGAGCACCGCTCTCCTAAAGCGGGTGTCGCGCGTTCGATTCGCGCCGGGGGCACCACGCCTGAGCTGCGGTTATCCGCCGCTCACTTCTGGGCAGGGGGCCGGATCGGCCGTTCAGTCCGCCGGGCGGCCACACGGCGTACCGGCTGAATCACGGACGCGGTCGGCAGCCGCCACAGCGAAACGTCGATAGAGTCCCGTTCCCCACGACGAAGAGTCGAAAAGGCTGCGTTTTCGGCCGGGGAACAGCGAAAAGCTGACACCTGAGTGCTGCTGCAGGCCCGCGCCGCGGCTCATGCGGAGCGGCGGCTCATGCTCGTAAGCGATGAGCCGAGGGCTGCCGGCTGCTTGGTCACGACAGAATGGCGGTCAACCCTCTGCCTGGCGGCCCAAGGAAGCGCGAGGCGGCCATCACGCCCGGCACGGCCGGAAAACGATCACCTCCACAACGCCCACAAGGACGTGTTCAGCGTGATGACCACCCAGCCTTTGGAACCCGGGATTTACCCACCAGACGCAGAGGCGCGCTTGTCGGCAACGGCCCTTTGGGCCATCGACTAAACCAGACACGAGAGGCTCTATTGCACAGGGCTATATTGGCGACGGCGGGTGGAGACGCCCCCAGCGTCTGTCGTGAGGGTCGGGAAATCATCAAGAACTTGGAAGCTATGCGGAGACGCCCGACCGAGCGATACTGCGGCCTGGTCGATCAGCCTGCTTCCCGCCGAGATGGCTGACGCCCTGCGCCCGAGCACTCGAGCGTGCACACGCTGGTCTGTAGGACGAACCCGTCGATCGAGCTGACCGCCGAGAGGCCGCAGCTTCGCCTGGATGAAAGGAAGCACCCATGGAACTCGCTGCCATCACTCAATGGACCTTCATGCAAGAGGTACCGATCCCGTCGGACGTGGCCGCGCTGATGGTCCATGGCGAGCAGCCCGTCACTGCCTTCAAAACCCTTCGCGACAGCGCCATCTTCACGACGAAGAGGCTGATCGTCCGTGACGCGCAGGGGATCACGGGGAAGAAGGTCGAGGTCTACTCGCTCCCCTACTCAGCCATCAACATGTGGTCCTCGGAGAACGCCGGCACCCTCGACATGAGCGCTGAGATCGAACTGTGGACCCGTGCAGGTCATATAAAGATCAAGACGGGTCGCGGCGTCGACGTGCGACGTTTGGACATGCTGATCGCTCATTGTGTCTTGAATGCCGCCTGAAGGCCACGCTCCCGGGCAGGGAAGCGGGTTGGTCGGCAGGGTGGACGCACGGCGTACCGGCTGAATCACGGAAGCGGTCGACAGCCGCCACAGCGAAACGTCGATAGAGTCCCGTTCCCCACGACGAAGAGTCGAAAAAGCTGCGTTTGCTGCCGGAGAACAGCACAAAGCTGACACCTGAGACCCCGCGGGCGGGCGTGGGCGGGCGTGGGCGGGCCTGGGCGGGCGTGGGCGGGCCTGGGCGGGCATGGTTCCGCGCGGCACGCAGACGAGGTGGGTTCAGGCGCCCAGGTGGGCGGCCAAACCCCCGTCAGCGGCCAGCTCACCGATCGCCGCCAGTTCCTCCCTCATCATCGCCAACAGGGTGCCGGGCTCGCGCAGCAGGTCGCGCAGAGCGGTCACCCCGATCTCGACCCAGCGGTCGTACAGCGCCGCATGGATGAACACCCGTTGCGGCGGCACCACCAGGGTCCGTCCGTACACGTGCGCCACCTTGGCGTCGGCGAAGTACAGCGGCTCATCGCTGGAGCGGAACACCCCGACGGTCAGGTTGATCCACGCGGGCAGTAGGCTCGCCGCCCCCGTCGACATCAGGCTGGACAGGGTCGCCACCAGCGTCGGGTGGGACGCGTCACCGACCCCCACCAGCGCCCGGTTACCCGGCTTGGCCCCCTCGTAGCGCCGGATCCGCCGAGCGTTACGGCGATGGATCGTGGCCACCCGCTCAGCGCGATCGGCCACGTCGACGGGCAGGCTCATCAGCACGACCGTGAACGGGTCCTCGCCGTGGGCGTCGGCCGGGACAAACATGGGACACGCGGTACGCAACGGCCGGTCCGGAACGTGGTCATAGCGCTCCAGATAGGCCCGTACGCCGCCCGCCACCACTGCGAGGATGACGTCCGTGCTCGTCAGCCCGGGGCATCGCGCGGTGATCGCCGCGATGTCGGCGCGCGGGAGGGAGGCGACCGCCAGCGACTTGGCCGGTGTGCGGTGGGCACCGTCGAGAAGGG
This sequence comes from Austwickia sp., assembly GCA_016711265.1. Lineage (GTDB taxonomy): Bacteria > Actinomycetota > Actinomycetes > Actinomycetales > Dermatophilaceae > JADJTI01. The sequence continues at coordinate 305,591 of JADJTI010000004.1, forward strand.
TCTTCGGCGCCCGGCGGTTCCCGGGCAGCGTCGCCGCTGCCTGCGCGCGCCGGGCTGCCCGGCCGCGCACCTTCAGCCGGTGACGGGCCTGCTGACCGGCCACGACGGCCAGTTCGCGGCCAGTGGCCAGTCCACTGCCGACCAGCTCCAGCACCCCGCGGGCGACCATCTGCGCCTCGGTCGGGTACGGGTCACCCTCCAGCGGCGGTGGCAGCATCGACCGGTCCACACCCCGCGGGGCTGGTGTGAAGAGCGCGTTCTCCACCGACATGCCTCCAAGGCGTTCGGTGACCGCCAGGTGCACCCGCAGCAGCAGGGCCGTCGTACCGTCGGCACCCCCCTCGACGTACCAGGCCTTCCACAACGGCCGACGGCGGTCCAGCGGGGTCTTGCTCAGCGCCACCGCGAGATCGCGCAGCGCCCGCACGTCACCGGGCGGGGGCGCGGACACCGACGCCAGGTGATCGTGGATGTCGAAGGCCGTGGTCCTCATCCAGCCCTCCTCGGCGATCCCCCGCAGCGAGTGCGACTGCTGGCGGGTGAAGGCCGGGATGGCGCGCACCTGCTGGTCCAGGTGGGCGCGGACGGTGTCGTAGTCCAACGGACCGCAAGGCCCGGGTTCCAGCACGAAGATCCCCATCGTGTCCATCGGGTAGTCCTGCTGCTCCAGGCGCATGAACACCCGTTGCAGCGCGGTCATCCGCGTCGTCACGTCTCGTCCTTCACGGGCCTGCTCCGGGAGATCGCCTGGTCGCGCAGCTGCCGAAGGGTCTGCTGGCTGCTCGGGTCCTGCGCGGCATACCACTGCGTCGAGAGCCGGTAGCGGACCCGCTGCAGCAACCCGATGAGGTGGGGGTTGACGAGTTCGGGCATCTCCAGGGGGACGTGGTGCCCGGCGCCGGGGATCACCGAGAAGAGCGCCCGGGGGATGCCTTCAGCGATGACCGAACTGTGCGCCACCGGCAAGATGGCGTCGCGGTCGCCGGTGATCACGGCGGCCTCGATGTCGACCATCGCACGCAACGCGGCAGTCACGTCGTGGGCCTTGAACAGGGACAGCACGTCTCCGAGGTTCTCGAAGGCTGCCTCGGCGACCATGTCGGTGGTGAACTCCAACAACTCCTGACTCACGTCCGTGCCGAACAACGCCTCCCGCATGAAGTGCCACTCCAGCAGGCGGGTGAAACCGCGCACCGCGCGCACCGACGAGCCCGCCTCCGGCCGTCCGATCGTGCGCTGCAACACCCCGGGCACGACCCTCCACAAGGTGGTCCCGATGCGACGCAAGCCCACGTCGTAGTCGGTCATCCGGGCACTGGTACCCATCAAGGCCACCCCCAGCACCCGGGTCCCGAACAACTCGGGGTGGGCCCGGGCCAGCGCCATGATCGTCATGCCGCCCATCGAATGGCCCACGAGGATGACCGGCCCGGTGGGCACCAGTTCGGTCAGCACCAGCAACAGGTCGTCGGCCAGCCGGTCGACGGTGACGGTGCTCGGACCGAGCGGCGAGCGGCCATGCCCCCGGAAGTCCCAGAACACCATCCGCACCCGCTCCCGCAGAGCGAGCCGCTGGAAATGCCAAAAGTTGCGGTTCGCGGTGTACCCGTGGGTGAAAACCACGGTCAACCCGTAGCCGTCGTCGCCCTCGTCCACTTCGGCATAGATCTGCGCGCCGTCATCGGCGGTCAGGCGGATGGCCGGGGCGTGCAGCGAACCCAGCCGCGCCGCGCCGCCGGCCGCCGGCTCCTCACCCTTCCAGGTCTTGATCGGCGCCACGCCGATGCTCTGCGTGGCCGCGTCCAGGGGGCGCAGGAGGGTGCGTGCGGCCGCCGCGGTGGTCGCCGACACGCTCCGGGCGCCGATCCTGGCCAGCCTGGGCGCGGTCCTCATCGCTGCCATCACCGCCTCTCCTGCCGCAGCCGATCTGTCCCAGCCTAGGGGACCCCTGGACAGCTCGTCCGGGCCAGCATCCTAGCCCCCACTGCTACTAATTCCCCAAAACGCTCTCACCCATTAGCTAGAGCCGCACGGACGTCCCTCCGCCGGGAAGCCGGCCCCCAGACAGACGAAACTGGAGGCCGCCACCCAGGACCGCACATCACCCTCGCTGAACGTCGACTGGGACGCCGAGTCGGGCTCCGCGGCGGCCTGCACCGCAGCCAGCGCGATCGCCGCGGGCTCCCCGGCGGCCAGCCGGGCGTGTAGGCGCACCATTACGTCCTGGGCCTCCAGGTCCGGCACCGGCCCCACGGACGCCACGATCGCGCGGGTCCGGTTGCTCAGCAGGACATCGGCGAACCCGAGGATCTCATCCCCCTCGAAGACCACTCCGCCGGCGCCGTGACAGGCGGAAATGGTCACGGTCTCGGGGCAGTGCTCCAGTCGGTCGAGTTCGAAGAGGGTCAGCGGGCCATCGGCGAACGTCAGGTTCGAGAAGTACGCGTTATCCGCCCGCACCACGCCATGTGCGGCGATGTGCGCCAGCTGGGAGGACCCCAAGCCTTCCAGTACGGCGGCAACGCTGGCCGCCGTACCGGTCACCGGCGCCACCCCGTGCAGGGCTCCCACCCGCTCCGCCTCGGCGTCGGCGGCGGCCAACCGCGGGCCCGCGGCAACGAACACCGATCCGGGGAGGTCCGGCAGCTGACCCGCCGCGTACCAGGCCGACGTCGAGGGGCTGACCGTGACCGCACGGCCCCGCAGCGAGGTCAGCATCGCCCACGGCACACCGGCCAACCGTCCACCCGGTACGACGATCAGCCGCCGGTCCGCGATCATCCGCGCCAACGGGCCCAGCAGCAGGCGGTCAAGGGAGGCGGTGGTCTCCCGGAGCAGACCCGCCGCCCCCGCCTGCCGGGCCATCCCGGTGTCCGCGCGCGCCAACCGCTGCAACGCGAACGGCACCCATCGGACCAGGTCGGCGACCTCACTGGCCTGCGCCAACCGCACCAACCGGGCCCGCCCACCGACCACGCAGACGGCGTACATCACGTCATCGACCTCGACGAACTCGACCAGCGCCGCCTCGCCCAACGCCTCGATCAGGGCCTGGCGATCGGGGGTGCCGAGCCGCTCCCGGTCACCGTCCGGACGTAGCCAGGCCACCTCACGGATCCGCCGCTCCAGGTGGACCTGCCGCCGCAGCAGGCCCTCGACCGGGTCACCGCGGCCCCGGCGCTCCCGGATATCTTCCATCACCGCGCGCAACTGAGCCAGCAGGGGCCCGGCCTCGGAGGTAAGGTCCGCGGTCACGGGGCGTACCGCAAGATGCCGGGCACGGACCCGATCCGACCAGGTCAGCACCCGCCAGCCCGACCCGGAGGCCACGGCCCCCCGCAGACCCACGGCGGCCAGCTCCACCCCCAGACCGGAGACCCGTACCCGCAGGTCGGTGGCGGCGATGGTGGCCCGGTGTTCCTCGATGACCCGCAGGCCCGCCGCCGCCGCAGCCACCGCCGGCCCGCGACGACCCTGGGCCTGGGCCGCGAGGCTCTGGGCGACCCACCCGCGCACCCGGCCGGCCACCGGCCCCGCCCGGCGCAACCGGGCCACCGGCCGCAGCAGCTCCAGCGCCTGGTCATGGTCGTTCTCGGTCAACGCCACCCGGGCCGCGTTCAACCGGGCGTCGGCGGCCGGCAGATCCCATCCGGCCGCCGCCAACTCGTCGGCCAGAGCGACCAGCGTCGCCGGCGTCACCGGGCGGCCCAGTCGCAGCTCGACGGCCGCGACGGCGTACCGCGCCAACACCTCCCAGTCGCCACGCTCCTGCCGACCGAACTCCCCAGCGGCCAGGCGCGCGTGCATCAGCGCCACCTCCGGCGCGTCCCGCTCGCAGGCCCGGGCCAGCAACAGCCGCGCCTCCGAGGCGTAGAGCCACCGGTGCATCCGCTCCTGCTCCTGCACCGAGGCCTCGGCGGCCTCCCGCGCATCGGTGAGCAGGTTCATCGACAGCAGCAGTTCCGCCCGCTCGAAGAGCAGGGACCCATCGGTGCTCCCCACCGCTGCGCACAGCCGCTGAGCCTGACCGAGGTGGTGCAGCGCGGCAGGGACGTTCCCCAGCCGGCGGTGCAGCGTGAGCAGCGTCTCGTGAACGTACGCCCCGGCCATGGCCAGGCCCTCGCGGGTGCAGATCTCCTCCGCCTCCTGCAGGTCCCGGGCCGCCTGATGGTAGGAGTGCCGGGCCATGAGGATCAGCGATCGGTTCATCAGGGCCCGTTGGGTCCACAGCTGGTCGCCCGCGGCGCGCAGCAGCGGGATCGCCGCACGGTAGTCCTCCAGCGCGGCGTCGTACCGGCCCAGGTGCTGTGTGATCGCGGCCCGCTGGGAACGCACCCGGCCGTGGACCACCCCCTCGCAGTCCCGGACCGCGGCGTCGATGACCGTGAGCGCCCGGGACGCCTGGCCCTGCTGGACGATCACGCCCGCCAGCGATGCCCGGGTCTCGGCCAGCAGGTTCGCGTCCGCCACCCGTTCGGCCAGCCGGACGGCCTCCTCCAGGTGCTCGCGGGCCGCCGGCATCCCCTCGGTGGAGGCCACGGCCAGCCCCAGCGCTCGGTGCGCGACGCACGCCGCCCGTACGTCGACCGCGTCGACCGCGCCGGTCGCGTCGGGCGCGTGGATGACCGACCGGGCGAGCGTGATCGCCGCGGCCGCGTCCCGCTGCACCAGATCGAGCGCCCGCAGCGCGCGATCCAGAGCGTCCTGCTGCACAGCCTCATCCAATCGTCGTCAGGCCCCGCGCGTCGAGCCGGTCGCCCGAATTCCCCACGGGGGATACCCGACTCGCCAGTAATCTGGTCAACTCGGATCACCAGGCGTATCAAACCCGCCACGGCCCCCTCTGGAGAGCATCGATCCACTTCCCGGCACTCTCGGCACCAGGAGCCCCCTATGGACGATGAAGCCGTCAGCCCATCGACCCCCCAGCCGCCATCACCGGCGCGCCCCGCCCCGTCCTACGCCGCCGTCCCCTCGGAGGCGTTCGCCGCCGTACCCGACTGCATTCTCGTGGGCCTGGACGACGTTGCCCGCGTCGTCGGGTACCTCCGGTCCTGGTCAGCCCACCCCGATGAGGAGGAGCGCGACACCGACCTCGGCCTGGCCAAGGTCACCCTCGACGCCAGAGCCGCCGCCGCCCACATCCGGGCCCTGCCCTCCACGGCCGGGCCCTGGCCGGCCGCCGCGGTACGCCGGGCGCAGGAGCGGCCCACCGCCGGCGACCTGGACCTGGTCCTGTGCGCTCTGCGGATGTACGCCGACCACCTGGGCGAGCCCGCCCCCACCCTGGGCAAGAACCGGTCCGTCGACCTCGTCCGGGTCACCCAGGGCATCCAGTTCGGCGGCAACGGCGACGTGGATGTGGTCCGGGACTTCTTCGGCGCCGAGCCCGCCTGGCCGTTCGCGCCCTACCCCCGGCCGGTGGCCGTCGGCCTGGTGGACGCCCCGCTGATCGACCACCCGTACACCACGCCCTCCCTGGTGGACGGCAGCGTCTCCCCGGCCCGTCCGGGCCCGACGCAAGGCCACCAGTACCACGGCACCTTCGTGGCCGGACTCATTCTGCGGCGCGCGCCGCACGTCCAGCTCCGGGTGCAACCGATCCCCGCGCTCGCCGACGGCGCCCAGAGCTGGGACGTCGCCCGCGCGATGGTGGCCCTGAGCGCCCGGAAGGTGCCGGTGATCAACCTGTCACTGTGCTGCCTCACCGAGGACGATGAACCACCGCTGGTCTTCGAGCAGGCCTTGAAGGCCATCGGCGACCGGAGCGTGGTGGTCGCCGCCGCGGGCAATCACGCCAAGGACACCAACCAGAACCCGTACGCCTGCCGCCCCGCCTGGCCGGCAGCCCTGCCGGCGGTGGTCGCCGTCGGAAGCATCGACCAGTACGGCAAGCTCGCCGACTACAGCCCCGCGATGGACTGGGTGGACGTCTTCGCGGTGGGCGACGGGGTGGTCAGCTCGCTCTTCGTCGAGGGCCGGGACGGCCGGTCGTGGCCGCGCTACGGCCGAGCCAGCGGTACGTCGTTCGCCGCCGCGGATGTGACCGGCGAGATCGCCAACCTGATCCTGGGTGGCAAGACGCCCGCCGAGGCCCGCGAGCTGGTGCTGGGCGCTGAGCCCCGGCTGAGGCTGGCCGCCGCCACTGCCCGAGCGGTGCCCACCCTGCTGCCGCGTACCCGGTGGCCGCAGTGATGCTCACCAGCCAGGCCGACGTCCGGGACCTGGTGGCGGCGGCGCTGGGGGGCGACCAGGGCGCCTGGCGTGACATCGTCGATCGGTACAGCCCGATCGTCTGGGCCGCCTGCCGGGCGTTCCGGCTGGCGGATCCGGACGCCGCCGACGTGGCCCAGACCGTGTTCCTCCGCCTCGTGGAGCACCTCCCGGCCATCCACGAACCAGCCGCCCTGCCGGGGTGGATCCGGACGACCGCTCGCCGTGAATGCCTGCGCGCGATCGAGGACCGCAACCGTCAGGCGCTGTCTCGGTTCGACGACCTGGCCACGACCCAGCTGCCACCGGACCCCCGATCGGTGGACGAGGCCTTGCTGGCCGGGGAACGCAACGCCGCGTTACGGGACGCGTTCGCCACCCTCAGCACGGAATGCCAAGACCTGCTTGCCCTGCTGATGCGAGACAAACCCCTCCCGTACAAGCAGATCAGCGCGATGCTGGACCGACCGATCGGCAGTATCGGGCCCACTCGGCTCCGCTGCCTGAACGCGCTACGCAGCGCACCCGTGCTCGCGCCCTGGGCGCCCACCGCGGCGTGCGCGGAAGGGCACACCCCATGAAACTCGATCCCGACGATCGCGCACTGCTGCGCTGCTTGGACGATGCCATGAGCGAACCCGACCAGGTCCCCGCCTTTATCCGGGAGGCCGGCTATGCGGCGTACGCGTGGCTGACCGTCGACGCCGAGCTGGCCGAGCTGCGCTTCGACTCCAGCGACGCGCGCGCACCGGAACTGGCCGGCGTACGGGCCAGCGAGGCGACGGTCCGCGCTCTGACCTACGCCACCCCGGATGTGACCATCGACCTGGAAATCCGCGCCGGGGAGATCCTCGGCCAGGTGCAGCCCCCGGACGTGGGCAGCGTCACGGTGACCCTGGCCGACGGCACGAGTAGCACCCACGAGCTGCAGCAGTGGGGCAGTTTCGTGGTGGCACCGGCGCCGTCGGGGCCCTTTCGGCTGCGGATCGACGGGGAACGCCCGGCCCTGACCCCCTGGATCACGATTTGAGGTTCGCCTTCCTGTGGGCGGCTGCGCAGCGTCTGGCCAGGCGAATCACCACTGCGGTGGGCCAGTCGTCGTCCTCAGCTGCCGCCCCGGCCGGCCGATGAGCACGACAACCGGACCTGTCGCCCCACTGTCGCCCCACTGTCGCCACATAAGGAACGCTCGTGCTCTCCCTCGACGATTACCTGCCTTCCACGCCTGCGACGCCCCGCCTGGTTGTCGGCCGGGACGTCCCCGCGTTGGCCAACGTGCTGGCCGACCGGCTCATTCGCACGTTGGCGTTCCGACTGAAGGACGAGTGGGTGACCCACGCCCACATCGCGATCACCGGGGGGTTGATCAGTCAGGCGATCTGCGATGCGCTGCAGGATTCACCGTTGCGCCGGGAGATCGACTGGCGTCAGGTGCACGTGTGGTGGACCGACGACGCGTTCATGCCCGAGGGACATATCTCCCGCAACGAGACCCGGGTCCGGGCCGCCGGCATCGCGCGGGTCGGGATCCCCGAGACGAATCTGCACCCGGTGCCCGCCTCGCTGCACTCCGACGACGCCGCCGTGGACCGGGCTGCCACGGAGTACGCCAGCCTGCTGCGCCGGTTCTCCCCGCACGGCCGCCCGGTGCCCGTCTTCGACGTCCTGCTGCTGGATGTTGGCCCGCTCGGCGACGTCGGTGCGTTGTACCCCGGTGAGCGCACATTGGACAGCCAGGCCACGGTGGTCGCCGTGGCCAACCCGCCGAGCCCGCCCATGTTGCGGGTGAGCATGACCCTGGCGGCCATCCGCAACGCCGCCCGGGTGTGGCTGCTCGCGTCGGGGGCGGATCGGGCCGACGCGGTGACCAGCGCGTTGATGGGGGCGGACCTGCACGACGTTCCCGCGGCCGGCGCCAAGGGTGTCATCGAGACGAAGTGGTGGGTCGACGAGGCCGCCGCGCGGACGGTGCCCCGGGCGATCCGGTACGGCGTCCCGGCCGAGCCTTCCCCGGCGGCCTGAGCGCGAGACGACACTTCCGCACCTCCGGCCACCACGAAGCGTCACTTCCGCACCTCCGCACGCGCCTCTCAGGTGCAGAATCGACCTTTCGCCACTACGGGAGGTGCGGAATCGACGTTTCACTGCGGGAGGGCGGCTGGCCGCCACCATCGGTCGTTACGCGGCCGGTCGTTACGCTGGCCGTCATGGACGTGCGCGCGCCGTTGCGGTCGTTGATCTTCTTCCCCTCACCCGGACCGGTGGCCAGCGCAACCCGGGTGCTCCCCGGCGGCCAGGACGTGACCCTGCGCACCGAGGACGGCCTTGACCTGGGGGCCTGGCTGTTCCCGCCGATGCCCAGCCCGCCGGGCCGGCCAGACCGTGACCAGGTGGTGCTGTTCGCGCCGGGCAACGGCGGTCACCGGGAGGGCCGCGCACCGCTGTTCGTCGCGCTCGCCGAGCGCGGGTTCACGGTGCTGGCGATGGATTACCGAGGGTACGGCGGTAACCCGGGCTCGCCCTCCCAGGACGGGCTGGCCGCCGACGCCCGCGCCGCCGCCGACTTCCTGACTCTGGCGGGCTGGCGCCCCGACCAGATGATCTACCTCGGCGAATCGATGGGTACCGCGGTCGTCTCCCAGCTGGCCACCACCCGGCCGCCCGCCGCGGTGGCGCTGCGCTCTCCGTTCACCTGCCTGGCCGACGTGGCCAAACGCCTCTATCCGTGGCTGCCCGTGGACCTGCTGCTCCCGGACCGGTTCCCGGAGATCGACTACCTGCGCGGGCTCGATGTTCCGGTGAGCGTCATCCGCGGGACCGCGGACTCGATCGTCCCCAACGCGCTCAGCGCGCAGGTAGCGGCCGCCGTACCGCAGTTGCACGAGGACCTGGAACTGCCCGGGGTCGAGCACAACGACGAGGTCATGATCGGCCCCGTCGTGGCCGACGTGGTCCTGCGGCTGGCGGACCGGGCCCGCGGCTCCCGCTGACCCGGTCGTCGGGCGAATTCCAGTACTTCTGTGACCGATTCCTCCTTGAATGTGCGATGTGGCCGCCGATGGTCTGGGCATACCCGGACTGGGTATCAACCGCCGATTGAGGCGCTCTGAGAGCACAACACAGGCTAGGTCACCCCGGGGAGACGCCATGAGGACGAAGCAGAGCTCGAGGACCACCCGCGACCACGAGGTCAGCCTCGCGTGCGGCGGCGGAGCCGGCCTGCCGGAGCGGGTGTTCCCGCAACCGACCACCCTGTACGCCGTCGCCACGGCCACCAGCGCAGGCCTGCCGCACGTCGTGGTCTCCGAGAGCGGACGGCGGGCCGGCCTGGACCTGGCCGTTCGCCGGGTGGCTGAGAACATCATCTGCACCGGGGTGGCCGACGCCGTTGCCCGGGCCGGGTCCGACGGCCACGTCCATGTGCGCCTGGTGTGGTCGGCGCAGGGTGTGGACCTGCGCATCCATGTGTTCGCCGGTCTGAACGGCACCGGCGCCGGCAGCGGGGAAGGCTGGCCGCTGGAGCGCCTGAGCGATCCGGTCGCCACCCTGCGCGGCCGCTTCCGGGCCGTCGACACCGCCGCCGGCCACCTGATCCGAGCCTGGTTGCCGGCTCACCGGGCAGCCGGGTCCGACCAAGGCGGGCCCACCCCGCTAGCGTTGGCCGGCTGACCACACGGGTGTCGTCCGTCACGCGATCAGCGGCGTCGGTCGAGGGTGGCGCGTTTCTGGCAGAGTGTTGAGCGAGCCGCGCCGGCCGGGCCGGCGTCGGTCAGCGCGCTGCACCCGAGCGGTCATTCGCCGACGGGCAGCGCTTCGCCCCCGCTGACGAGCGGGGTTTCTCGAGCGTGGAGGCGGCATCGTGACCGTGGAGAACAGCGGAAGCACTAGCGGAAGCACTAGCGGAAGCAGCAGCGGAATCAGCAAGGTTGGCGTGCTCGGTGGCGGGTTGATGGGTTCGGGGATCGCCGAGGTCGCGGCGCGAGCCGGGGTCGACACGGTGATCAACGAGGTGAACGAGAAGTTCCGGGACGCCGCCCAGCAGCGCGTCCAGGCATCCCTGGCCAAGTCGGTGGCCAAGGGCAAGACCACCCAGGACGACATGGACGCCGCCCTGGCCCGGCTCAGCTTTGCCTGTGACCTGACGTCCGTGGCCGACTGCGACATCGTCATCGAGGCGGCGACCGAGAACGAGGCGATGAAACTCGACCTGTTCCGCCAGGTCGGGGAGGTGCTCACCCAGGACGACGCGATTCTGGCTTCGAACACCTCGTCGCTGCAGATCGTCCGCCTGGGCACCGCTTCGGGCCGGGTCGAGCACACGGTCGGGTTGCACTTCTTCTCCCCGGTGCCGCTGATGAAGCTGGTCGAGGTGATCCCGTCCCTGGCCACCCGGGACGACGTGCTCGAGCGCGCCCGCTCCTTCGTGGCGGACACCCTGGGCAAGACGGCGATCATCGCCCCGGACCGGCCCGGGTTCGTGGTCAACGCCCTGCTGGTGCCGTACATGTTCGCCGCCATCCGGATGTTGGAAAACGGGCACGCCAGCGCCGAGGACATCGACACCGGCATGAAGCTCGGCTGCGGGTACCCGATGGGCCCGTTGGCGCTCATCGACAACGTCGGCCTGGACACCTGCCGGGCCGCGGGGGCGGCCATGTACGCCGAGTACAAGGACGCGGCGTACGCTCCCCCGCCGCTGCTCAACCGCCTGGTCGACGCGGGCTTCCTGGGACGCAAGAGCGGCCGGGGGTTCTACACCTACAGCTGAGGGGTCAGTGGGGCCGGACGACGGCCACCGGGCAGTGCACCGGCTGAAGGTGTAGCGGCTCCAGGAAGTGGAATGCCGAGCCGGGGTCGCTGCTCGGGGCCCGGGCTACCACGACCAGCCCGGCGTCCGCGGCCGCCGCGTGCACGGCCTCGGCCAGACCGGTCTCAACCTGCCGATCCTCGACCTCCACGTCCGCGGGGACGGGGGTCGGCAGTGCGGTCACCCCGGGGCCGCGCAGCGCCACGACCGGCACGGCGTGCGCCCGGGCCCAGAACACCGCGAACGCGAAGGCGGCCTCAGCGCTGCGCGAATCATCCAGGCTGACCACCACGGGCCGGCGGATGCTCGGGGGGGACGGTGCCCGGGTGGGCACCACGATCACCGGGCATTCGACCGTGGCGGACACCTCGTCGGCGGTGCTGGCCCGCGTCGTGGACTCCCAGCCACCCGAGCCCTCCATCCCCAGCACGACCGCCAGCGGCTGGTGGCCGGCCACCGCGAGCGCGCCGGTGCGCCGCCCGAACCGCACGATCGCTCGGGTCCCGCCGACCACGACGCCCCCGTCGGCGGACAGCTCCGCGGCGTACCGATCCATCTCCTGACGCAGCGCCTGCTCGACGTGACCGCGCAGAATGGCGGAACGGTGCCAGACCGACATGGCGCCGCGCAGCATCAGCGGCGCCCCCGTCTCCTTGGCCCACTCACCGGCGAAGCGGACGGCCGCCCGCGAATTGGCCGACCCGTCCACGAGGACGACGATGGGTGCGGTGATGGGAGTGGCCAGAGCCTCTGCCATGCCTCCTCCTTCAGGACGGCGGTACGCCGACCGATCGGCTGGATGTGTAACCAGGCAGCGGGTGCCCTCTCAGCGTGACAGCCCGGCGCGCCGGGCGTCCAGCCGTGCCCATCGCCCCGCCGGCAGGGCGCAGGTGACTCTCATCGCACCCCGGACACCGGTCGGCCGTTCTCCAGGTACCTGCACCCGGAGCCGGCCAGGCCCGCCCGCACCCGTCGTCGGATGGGCCCGCGCAGCAGTGCGAAGGCGTCTTCGGCAGGCACGAAGCGGAACTGGCTGACCTCCTCGCGCTGGACCCGGATACTGCCCTTCTGCTGCTGGGTCAGCACGCCACAGTGAAACAGCAGCCGCAGGCCCAGCGTCCGGGTCGCGGTGCCGGGACGGGTGTCGACGCACACCAGCCGGCCCGTCTCGACCACCAGAGCGGTCTCCTCGAGCACCTCCCGGCGGCAGGCATCCCACGGGGACTCCCCGTCGGCCTCCATGATCCCGCCCGGGATCGTCCACCCCGTTTTGTACGTCGGCTTGAGGATGAGCAGGTCGCCGGCGTCATCGAGGATGATCGCCCCGGTGGACACCGGGATTCCCGGCGGCGACCAGCCGCCGAGCGCGTCGGCGGCGCTGACGTCGGCCAGCGCTGCGGCAGCATCCAGGAGGGGGTCACGGGAAACGGGCGTCACGGGGACAGCATCCCTCAGCCGGACCCGGCCGCGCACCGAGCCGCCGAGTCTCAGGGGCGGAAACGACCACGGCGAATCCGGGGGGACATGACGACGCCGCCGGACCCCCCGGGCCCCGCGGCGTTCGTGCGTTCTGTAGACCGCTCAGATCCAGCGAGCCCGCGCCTGGTGAGCGCGGCGCTGCGGCAGAGCCACGGTGCTGACCTCGTGCCGGGCCCGGGCGCCGTCGGCGTCCTGGGAGCGCGCGAGGGACCACTGTTCGGCGCGGTGCCGACGCAGGTCGGCGTCCCCGGCGAGCTCCAGGTCGAGGGCGAAGGGGGTCCGGGAGAGCTGCGCGGTGCGGTGGTGATTGCGCTCGAGTACGGCGAGCACCGCGACCAGCATGGCGACGAGACACAGCAGTTCCAACATGACGTCCTCCGATCGGATCGCGGCCCCCGGGCTCTACCGGGGATGGCACCGGCGACCATCGACACCTCTACTTTCCCCTATTTCACTGTTCAGCACAAGCGAATGTTTCTTCACTACTCTTCAGTAGAACTGCATGATCGAGGCCGCGCACCGTAGGCTGTCGGCATGATCGACGTACACCGGCTGCGCGTCTTCCGGGCCGTGGTGGCCAGCGGCTCCATCCAGGCGGCCGCCACCAACCTCGGCTACACCCCCTCGGCCGTCAGCCAGCACGTCACCACGTTGCAGCGGGAGACCGGGCTGACGCTGGTGAGCAAGTCAGGCCGGGGGATTCAGCCGACGCCGGCCGGCCTGGAACTGGCCTCGATGACCGACGGCGTCATCGATCAGCTCAGCCATCTGGAGAACCGGGTACGCGACCTGCGCGACGGGCGCACCGGGGTGCTGCGGATGGTCTACTTCGAGTCGGTCGGGCAGAACTGGATGCCGGTGGTGGCTCGGGCGCTGACCCAGCGGTTCCCCACCGTGCGCCTGGACCTCGTGCTGAGCGAGGAGGTGCCGACCAGAGTCGACGCCGCGGTCGATCTGCAGGTGATCATCGACGACGAGGGCTTCGAGCCGCCCACCGGGCTGCTGCGGGTGCCGCTGGTCACCGAGCCATACGTGGCCGTGCTCCCCCGGGACCATCCGATGGCCGACCTGCCCGGCATCGATCTGGCGATGCTCGGGGGCGACACCTGGATCGACAACGAGCCGGTCACCGGCCGGTGCCGGCGACGCCTGTTGCGCGCGTGTGCGGCGGCCGGCTTCGCCCCGACGTACGGGGTGCAGACCCAGGACCACATGACGGCCATCGCGTTCGTGGCCGCCTCGGTGGGCATCACCGTCGTCCCCCGGCTGTGCACCAAAGGGCTGCGCGACGGCGTGGTCGCCGTACCGGTGCACAACCCGACGCCGACCCGGACCGTGACGGCTCTGGTCAACCGTTCGGTCGAACGCTCGGGCCCGGTGGAGCTGGCGCTGGCGGAGCTGCGCCGGTGCGCGGCCGAGGAGGCCGGCCTGACGGACGACCGCGCCGAGCTACTGGACTAGGTCAGGAACGCCAGGACGCGGAGCTCACCGCAGCCGGTTCTCGACCAGCCGGTCGAGGGCGTGCAACTCGCGCAGGGCGCCCATCGCGGCCCCCGGGCCGCCACGCAGCCCCTTCTCCAGCCGGTGCACGGTCGCCACCGGGATGCCCGCTCGCTGAGCCCGGGCCACGTTCTTCGGCTCGACCAGCAGATCGGCCAGCGCCGGGAGTTGGCGGAGCTGCGCGGCCGTCAGCCCGGGACCGTTGGTGTTGCCCGAGGTGGCCCGACCGGGCAGCGGCATGACTATGCGTTGTCCATCCGTCCGGGACAGAGCCGGGCCGACCGTGGCCGCATAGGCCTGGTGACCGGCCCGGTTGGGGTGGAAGGAATCGCGTAGCGGCCAGGTCAGGTTGGTGATCCAGGGCACCGCGTCGCACGAGGCGTGCCCGCGGAAGGCCGGGCGTACGTCGACGAACCGCACCCCGGCGAGTTCGGCCCGGTCCTGGATGACCCCGTCGACGACGTCGACCGCGGCGTTGACCCGGGTGATGTCGTCGGCGCTGAAGAAGGTCACCGGGTCACAGTCGCGCGGCCCGAGGAGCGCGGGATATCCGGCGGCGACCACGGTCGCCCGCGGGGCCTTGATGCGGATCATGCTGTAGAGCACCGTGAGCCGTGACGGCAGCACGGTGCGGGCCAGCGCGACCGAGGACCGGACCGCGGCCCCGCAGTCGCCCAGCCAACTCGGCAGGGCACAGACGGTCATGACGGGAGCGAACCCGACGTCGTTGCCGCCGACGGTGACGCTGACGGCGTCGGTGCCTCTGGTCAAGGTGCCGATCTGGTCGAGGACGACGTCTGTGGCGGTGGCGCCACTGCAGGACTGGTCGTCCACCGACCAGCCGTACTGCTCGCCGATCAGCCCGGGGAAGCCCAGCGGCGACCGGTAGCACGCGGCTTCCGCCCGGGTGTCCAGCGTCCCCACGCCGGCGGAGAATGAGTCACCGAGCGCGACATAATGCTGCGGACCAGCCGCGCGGGGAAGACCCCCTGCCGGGGTGACCGGCGCCGCCTGGGCGGCCGCCGCAGCGATGGCCGGGGCCGCTACCAGACACGCCGCGGCCGTCATGGCAACCCGAACCGACCCGCGCGCTCTCCCCCACATGTGCCCATTGTCACCCTACGACAAGGGCAGATCAACGTGTGTCCAGCGTTGTTCCACCCATGGTCGGACGACGCGGGTCGATCCCTGCCCCTACTCTGCTCGCGTGACCCCGTCATCGGCGACCGACCCATCGGCTGCGCGGATACCGCGCAGGGCCGTCCTGGTGGACCGAGCCATCGCTGCGGGGCTTTGGATTATGTCCTCGCTGAGTTGGATCGGCTTGCGGAGCGAGCTGGATGCCTCGGCCGCGCTGCTGGCCCTGGCCCTGGGGACCGGACACCTCGCGCCGCTCGCGGTCCGCCGCACGCGCCCGACGACGGCGTTCACGCTGGTCAGCCTCTCGTGTCTCGCGCAATTGGTGCTGCTGGACATGCCGGTGCCCAGCGACATCGGGTTCCTCATCGCCACCCACGCGCTCGCGTCGTACGGCCCTTTCCCGCTCGCTCGCCGGGCCGGGCTCCTGGTCGCGGCCGCTGCCGGGCTGCTGGGGGCCTGGGACTGGTCCGCGCCCACCGCAACCATGCAAGGAGACCTGCCGACCGGGATGACCTTGTCGATCCTGGCGGTGGTGTCCTGGCTCTGGGGCGATGTGGCCCGCCGACGACGCGAGGTCCTGGAGCGGCTGCACGAGCAGAATCAGGCGCTGCGCCGCGACCGAGATCAACGAGCCCGGATCGCCGCCCAGGACGAACGCACCCGCATCGCCCGAGAGATGCACGACATCGTCGCGCACAGCCTGTCCGTGGTGGTCGTTCAGGCTGATGGCGCGGCGTACGTCGCCCAGCACGCCCCCCAGTGGGATCGGGACCAGGCGCTGGCCACCCTGCACACCATCGCCGCGACGGCCCGGCAGGCGCTGGCCGAGACCCGCCACCTGGTCGGGGTCCTGCGGGCGCCGGTCCCGGCTACGACTGGAGCTGCCCAGGGGCTTGCGGCGGAGTATGCGCCCACCGGAAGCCTGGGGGCACTGCCTGAACTCCTCGATCGGATCCGGGCGGCCGGGGTCCAGGCGCGGCTGCGACTCGCGCCGGAACTCACCGAACCGAGCCGAGTGTCCGAGCAGACCTCCCTGGCGGCGTACCGGATCGTCCAGGAGTCCCTGACCAACGTCATCAAACACGCTGGCCCGGGGGCCCAGGTCGAGGTGGCCGTCGATGCGAGCGTCAGCTGGCTGCACCTGGCGATCCGCGACACGGGCCTGGGGGCGGCGGCTCCGACTGACGGATTCGGTCACGGCCTGATCGGGATGCGCGAGCGCGCGGAATCGGTGGGAGGGCAGCTGGTGGCCGGCCCCCGACCCGAGGGCGGTTTCAGCGTGACCGCCTCGCTCCCCCGGCATCCCGCGCCCGCCCACGCCGCCCAGTCAACTGACGAGGAGAACGAGACCGGATGACTGCACCCACGCCATCGGCCCACGCTCCCGGCGGTGACCCGATCAGGATCCTGCTGGTGGACGACCAGCAGCTGGTCCGCGCCGGATTCCGGATGGTGCTGGACACCCAGCCCGACATGACCGTGGTCGGCGAGGCCGGCGACGGTCAGGCTGCCCTGGATCTGCTGGCCGGTCTTGAGGTGGACGTCGTCCTGATGGACATCCGGATGCCGCGGATGGATGGCGTCGCGGCGACCGCAGCGATCTGCACCACCCACTCACCCGTTGGCCACCGCCCGCGGGTCGTCGTCCTGACGACGTTCGACCTGGACGAGTACGTCTACGCGGCCCTGCGGGCCGGGGCCAGCGGGTTCCTGCTCAAGGACGCCGGACCGGCCGACCTGCTCGCCGCGGTCCGAGCGGTGCACCTGGGGGACTCGGTGATCGCGCCCAGCACGACGAGGCGGTTGATCGAGCACGTCATGCCGCACCTGCCCCCCGGCCCTGCGGGCCCGGGGCCCACACACCCGACCTCCCCACCGGCCCCAAGCTCCCCACCGGCGCCGGGTCCGCGCCTGGACAGCCTCACCGCCAGGGAACTCGAGGTGCTCACCGCGGTGGCTCAGGGGCTGACCAACGCCGAGATCGCCGGCGCGCTCTTCCTGGCCGAAGCCACCGTCAAGACGCACATCGGGCGCATCCTGCACAAGCTCGGCCTGCGGGATCGGGTGCAGATGGTGTTGCTGGCCTACGACACCGGCCTGGTCAGGCCGGGGTCAGGCCACGGTCGTAGCCCCGCGGTCTGACCCGGCACCCCGGCGCGCCTCGGATTCCCGCCCAGGGCCGGACGCGCGGCCCGCCGGTGCCGGGAGAACGTGAAGTCATGCTTTCGCTCATCTGGTCCCGGCTGCGCAGCCAGGCACGTCCGTTCCTGGCCCCGGGGCTCGCCGTCCTCCTGGGGGTCGCGTTCGTCACCGTGGCCGCCGTCCTGGCCGGCAGCCTGGCCGCCTCGCTGACCACCGCGATCGCCGGTCAGTACGAGCGGTCCGCCGCGGTGGTGCGCCCCGGCGCTGCGGTCAGTGGCCCCGCCGCGGCGGAGCCCGACCGCGGTGCCCACGGGCCGGTCCTGCTCGCGCCGAACTCCCCCGAACGGATCGCCGCGCTGCCGGGGGTGGGCGTCGTCCACGCCGTCCGGGAGGAAGCCGCGATGCTCGCCCGCCTGGGCGGCGAGGCCGGGCCCGGCGGGCCGGACCAGGCCTGGGAGTCTGTGGATCCGGTCCTGGCCAGGTTGGCCACCGCCCCCGCGCCCGCCAGCCCGGCCCGGCTGTCCCAGGGACGCTGGCCCGTCGGTACCCGCGAGGTGGCCCTGTCGGAGGGCGCCGCCACCCGGCTTCGGATCGCCGTCGGCGACCGGGTGGCCCTGGCTCCGCTGGACCTGACCGGTCCCGGCGGGCCCAACCCCGTGCCCGGGGGCATCCGGGTGGTGGGCGTCCTGGACACCGCCGGCGACCCGCGCCTGACCGGCGGGATGCCGGTGGTCATCGCCACCCCCGCAGCGCTGGCGTCCTGGACCGGACGGGCCGGCTGGACGGAGATCGATGTCGAGGCTGCGACGGGCACTGACGCGCAGGATCTCCGGGATCGGGTGCGCGCCACGGGGGTCACGGTGCTCTCCGGGGCCGAGGCCGCCGCCGAGGCGATGACCAGTTTCACCTCGGGGATCGATGTCCTCGGCGGCATCCTGATCGGTTTCGCCGGACTGGCCACCTTCGTCTCGGCCCTGGTCATCGCCAACACCTACGGCATCCTGATGAGCCGGCGCCGCCACGAGACTGGCCTGATCCGAGCGATCGGCGCGGCCCGTGGCCAGGTGATTCGCGCAACTCTGATGGAGGCCGCCCTGCTCGGGATCATCGCCTCGATCCTGGGTGTGTTGACCGGACTGGCGGCCGCCGCCGTCCTGATCCGGCTCGGCCGTACCAGCCTGGGCCCGGACCGTCCGGTGCTCACGATGACGCTCGGCTGGCTCGACGTGGTCGGACCCTGGGTGGTCGGGGTGGCCGTCGTGCTGTGCGCCGCGGTGGCGCCGGTGGTGCGCGCCGCCGGGGTTGCCCCGGTGCAGGCGTTGGCGCCGGCTACGGAACCGTCCGCGTCCGGCCGGGCCGGGCGAGCCCGGATCGCCGGCGGGCTGACCCTGATCGTGTTCGGGGCAGCGCTGCTGGTCCAGGGCGCTTCCGCGGCCTCGGTCGCGATCGGCATGGTCGGCGCCGCGGTGTCGTTCCTCGGGGTGATGGCCGCGGGGCGGCTGCTCATCCCGGGGCTGGCCCGTCTCGTGGGGGCACTCACCGGCGGCCTCTTCGGCGTACCGGGACGGCTGGCCGTGCTGAACGCGGTCCGTAGCCCGGCCAGGGCCGCCTCGACCGCCACCGCGCTGCTCATCGGGGTCACGTTAATCACCACGGTGGCCGTAGGGCACGCCTCGCTGAAGGCGACCGCTCTCTCCTCGATCGATTCCCGGTACGCCGTGGACCTCGCCGTGACCTCGCCACGCGTCCTCCCGCCGGGGCTCGGCACCCGGATCGGTGGCGTCGCCGGGGTCGGCGCAGCCGTGGAGCTGCCCGGTACGTCGGCGCGCACGGACGACGGCGTCCAGCACGCGGTGATCGGTCTGCCCGCGCAGGCAGCTCCCGCCGTCCACGGCGATCGCCTGCTGGCCGCCGCCGTCCCCGGGACGCTGCTGGTCTCTCCCGATCAGGTGCTGCGCAGCGCCGGGCGTGGGCAGCCCGGGGAGCTGCGCGACGGCGGCCGGATCCGGCTGACGGGGCCGACGGGGTCGGTGTCGCTGACCGTTCGGGTGAGCCCGGCCCTTGGGCTGGACTGGGTGATCAGCCCCGATGACCTGCGCCGCCTGGACGCCGCGGCGGCGCCACGGGCAGTCCTGGTGGCGCTGACCCCGGACGCCGACCCCCAGCAGGTGCTGCAGGCGGTGACCACCGCGACGCAGCCCCTGGGCAGCGGCGTCCAGGTCACCGGGCACGCGGCGGAGCGGGCGGAGTTCGGGAGGGCGTTGGATGTCGTGCTGGCCGTCGTGATCACCCTGTTGGCCGTGTCCGTCCTCGTCGCCCTGGTCGGCATTGCCAACACGTTGTCACTGTCGGTGCTGGAGCGGACCGGTGAGTTGGCCGTGCTGCGAGCCCTCGGGCTCACCCGGGGCCAGCTGCGGCGGATGCTCGCGGGAGAGGCGGTGGTGCTGGCCCTGGTGGCGGTGCTGCTGGGCACCGGGCTCGGGCTGGCGTACGGACTGGCCGGAGCGCGGGCCCTGTACGGCGGCCGCGACGTTCTGGCGGTCGTGCCGTGGTCGCTGCTGGCCCTGGCCGCCGCGGTGTCGGTCGCCGCGGCGATGGCGGCGAGCGTGCTCCCGGGACGCCGGGCCGCCAACGTCCCGCCGAGCGCGGCGCTGGCCGCCCCCTGACCGGGCCGGGCGTGGCGGGGGTGGGAGCCCTACGATGTGGCCCACCCGGTCGCCGTACTGTCGTCGGACGCCGGTCCCATCCCCCTTCAAGGAGGATCAGCATGGCGTTCCGCGGTCCGTTGCCCGACGTCGACATCCCCCAGGTCAGCCTGTACGCGTACCTGTTCGCCGGGTTGAGCGACGAGGTTGCCGACCGGGTCGCCGTGGTCCGCGCCAGCACCGGTGAGGAGTTCAGCTACCGACGCCTGCGCCATGACATTGATCACGTGGCGGCCTGGTTGACCGACCGGGGTATCGGCGCCGGTGACGCCGTCCTGGTCATGCTGCCCACCTGCCCGGAGTACGTGACGGCCTTCCACGGCGTCGCCCGGGCCGGGGCAGCCGCCTCGCCCGTCAACGCGGCGTACACCGCGTGGGAAGTCACCCACCAGCTGCGGGCCACCGGAGCCCAGTACGTCGTCCTGGCGGCCTCCATGGCGCACACCATCCTGCCCGCGCTGCAGGAGGTCGGGCTCGGGGCCGATCGGCTCATCGTGGTCCGCGATCCCGCCGTGGACGCGCCCTGCGCGCCGGCGGGCGCCATCGACTACGCCGACCTGACGTCCTACCAGCCGGATCAGGACGGCAGCAGCCGTGGGCGCGACGTCGCGACCGGCATGGCCGCCGATCCGGTCACCGATGCGGCCACCCACGTCGCCGCGCTGCCGATGTCCTCGGGCATCGGGGGGCTGGCCAAACCGGTCATGCTGACCCACCGCAACCTGGTCGCCAACATCGTGCAGTACAACCCCGTGCTGGCGCCGCTGGAGATCGAGCACCGGCTGGTCGCGTTCCTGCCGTTCTCGCACGTCTACGCGCTCACCGACACGATGCACTACGCGCTGGCCAACCGGTTCCTGCTGGTCACGATGGCCGAGTTCGATGCCGTGGGTTACCTGGAGGCGATCGCCCGCTACCGGGCCACCTTGTTGTACGTCGTCCCGCCGGTGGCGGGGCTGCTGGCCCGCCACCCGGTGGTCGACGACTACGACGTGAGCAGCGTCGAGGTGATCGTCTCCGGAGCGGCTCCGCTGGACCAGAAGGTCGGGGAACGGCTCGCGCAGCGGCTGGGCGCCCAGGTGCTACAGGGGTACGGCCTGACCGAGACCAGCCCGGTCACGCACGTGATGCTCCCGAACCAGCCCGACGTGCGGTTCGAGACCATCGGTCCGGCCCTGCCCAACGTGGATTTCCGGGTGGTCGACGTCAAGACCGGGCGGGACGTCGAGGTCCCGGTGGAGGGTGAGAGCGAACCGGGTGAGCTGTGGTGCGCCGGCCCCAACATCATGCTCGGGTACCACCGCGACCCCGAGGCGACCGCGCAGATCATCGACGCGGACGGGTACCTGCACACCGGGGACCTGGTGCGGGTGGACGCCCGGGGCATCGTGCGCATCGTCGGGCGGACCAAGGAGCTCATCAAGAACCGCGGGTTCCAGGTCCCGCCGGCCGAACTCGAGGCGACGCTGCGCACCCACCCCGCGGTCGCCGACGCCGGTGTGTACGGCGTCCCGCTGCCCAACGGCTCCGGGGATGAGGTCCCGCACGCGGTCGTGCAACTCGCCGACGACGTACCACCTGGGTCCGTGACCCCGGCCGAGCTGGCGGCGTACCTGGCTGAGCGGGCGGCCAAGTTCAAGCATGTCCGCTCGGTGACCGTGGTCGCCCGGGTACCGCGTTCCCCCGACGGGGTGCTGCTGCGCAAGGCGCTGCCGCTGCTGGCCGCCAAGGCCAAGGCCGACGCGGCTGCCGGCGTTCCGGTGCGGGCCGGCTGATTCCGCCCGGCCTGCCGATCCCTGCGACGCACCGTCGGTGCGGCACCGGGTCGGGCGGGCCGACCGGCCGGCCGACTAGAACGCCTCGGGGTGGAGCAGCCTCGCGATGCGTTCCACGGCCACGTGGTTGCTCGGGCCCAGGTAGAGGGAGTCGGCCAGGGCGACGTACCGCTTGCGCTTGGAGGCCTCCCAGCCCGGGTAGGCCAGGAAGATGCCTTGAACGGTCTTGGCCGGGTTCGGGTTGCGGTAGTTCATGAAGATGACGGCGTCCACCTTGGCCTTGGCCAGCACCGCGCGTTGCGGTACGACGGTCGCCGCGCCCGCCGGGTCGTCGAAGGGGTTGACCCCGCCGGCCTTGGCCAGGACGTCGTTCCACACCCCGTGCGCGGCCACATAGGCGAAGTCACCGGTGCTGGCCTTGGTGTAGCCCGGCATGGCGATCAGCACGTTCTTGGGGGTCCGGCCCTTGATCTTGGCCTGAACCGCCGCGATCCGACGCTTCGACTCGGCGATGTGGGCCTCCGCGCGTTCGGAGGCGGCGAACACCAGGCCCAGGTCCCGCAGCATCGTGTAGCTGTCCTCCATGGTGGGCGTGACGACGGCGCCGGCGTCGCCCGGGGCCGGGCACTGGTGCGGTGGGGTGTAGGTGTTGGCGCCGATGGCTGCCAGGTCGTCGCGGGTGGCGAAGCCCAACCCGGGAGCGAACCCCGCGTCCGTGTTGGACAGGACCAGGTCAGGTTTGAGTTGCAGCATGGCGGCCCGTGGGATGTCCTGCAGCGCGTTGAGGGTGACGCCGCCCTTGGGGAGGGCCGCGATCGCTGCGGCGCGGCCCGGCACGTCCGACACGCCGAAGTCTTGGGCGTTGGCCACGATGTATCGCTGCACTCCCAGCTCCAGCATCGTGGACACCTCGGCGACGGAGCCGGTGTTCATCACCACGACCCGTTGCGGAGCCTGCGCGAGCGCCAGGTTCCGTCCGCAGTTGACCAGCTTCACGGGGTACCCGCCCTCGCCAGCTGCCTGGGTCGAGGGCCGGCCGTCACTGGATCCGCCGCACCCGGCCAGCCCCGCACCCAGGGCGAGCACGGCAGCGACGACGGGGAGAACACGGGGCATGGATCAACCTTCCTGATCGACCCCTGATCGACCAGGTCCACCACCCGATCGCAGACGCAGGGGAAGCGACAAGGCCGCTGTCAGCACAGTACCGAGGGGGACACCCTTCAGGAGCGGGATTGCGACGATCTTCAAGGGCCTCACCTGCGGCTCTGACTCGGGGCTGACAGCGAGCCGATGGCGCTCAGGGGGGTGCCGACGGTCGTCGGCGGCCCAATTCCGTTGAGTCCGCGACCCCCTCCGAGGGTGCTAGAGGCGCACGATCGTGGCATCGGGGATACCGGCGTACCGGCCGGGGGTGCACGTCAACAGAATGAGCTGGGCACCGGCGCCGCGTAGGGCGAACGCGGCACAGATCGTGCGGAGCCGCTCGGGATCGGTGTAGCCGAGGGCGTCGTCGATGATCACCGGCACCCCGTCGGCCGGATCCACCAGCGAGGCGCAGGCCAGCCGTGTCAGCACGGCCAGCTGCTCCTTGGCGCCGGTGGACAGGGCGCCGAACGGGATCGTGCGGCCGTGCAGGACCCGCGCGGCGATCGACAGGTCGTCGGAAACCTCGACATCGAAGTCGTCGCCGTAGACCAACCGGCCGAAGCGGGTGAGTTCATTCGCGTACGGCGTGAGGTAGCCCCGCTTGGCCTCCGCGCGCCGACGTTGCAGGGTGTCGAACAGCAGGCGGGCCGCTTTCGCCCGGCGGTCCACGGCATCGAAGGCCCGCTGGGCGTGCACCAGCTCGCTCTCGGCGTCATCGAATCGCTCCTGGCGGCCCTGGCCTCCGGCCGCAGCCAACCGAGCCTCGATCGCGATGCGTTCGTCCCGGAGCACGCGGTGGCGGTCGCGGGCGGCGGCCAGGGCGCTCTGGGCGGCGCCACGGCAGCTGCGCAGGGTAGCCGGGTCCCGCTCCGCCAACGCGGCGCTCAGCTCCCGGGCGGCGGACTCCGCCTGGGCGAGGTCGCCGTCAGCCTGCTCGGCGGCGGCCTGCAGGGCGGCGTCCGGCTCGACGGCCCGGCTCGCCGCCAGTCGGGCGCGTTCGGCATCGAGTTGGCCCCGCACCGCCTCGACCAGGCTCGCCGTGGTGGCGACCTCCAGGCGCAGGCGGTCGACGGCCTCCCGCCGTCCCCGAAGCTCGCCGGTCAACCGCGCGACCACCGCCTCGGGGTCCTCCTCCGGCTCGGGGACCGCGGCGATCTCGCCGGGCTCGTCGGCCGGTGGCTCGTCGGCCGGTGGCTCGTCGGCGATGGACCCCTGCAGCCGCTGTGCCCGGGCGATGAGATCCTCTTCGCGCGCACCGCCGAGCAGGTCGATCCTGCCCTGGTCGGCTCGCCGCAGCAGGGCTGCAGCGAGTTGGTGGCGCTCCCCCAGCCGCCGGGCGTGCGCGAGGTCGTCCGCTCCGGCCGCCTCCAGGAGGCGGGACAGATCCGTCCGGGCGGCCCGCACGACACCCGCCCGCCGCTGGGCGCCTTCCTCGGGCAGTACCTCGACGCGCAGCCCGGGCACCTCCAGGGCCAGCGGCTCCGCCACGGGATGCTGGCGCCGCTCGCCGGCGGCCATCGGGTCCGGCACGCCGTCGCGGCTCAGCCGGGGCTGATCCTTCAGCGCGGTGACCACGACCGTGGCGCTGCCCGCGGCCTGAGCGGCGAGCGCGATGTCGACGGCGGCCGCGGCCCGCTCGATGGCCGCCAGGCTCGGCTGGTCCAGGGGGCACGCCGCGAGGTCGGCGAGAGCTGCGTCCCGGGCGCGGGCGAGATCGGTCAGTCGCGTCAACCGGTCCTGCAGGTCGGCCAGCTCGGCGACGTCGCGCCGGTAGGCCGCGACGGCGGCGGCGGCCTGGGCGCGGCGGCGGACTCCGGCGGCCACCGCCTCCGCCTCCCGGAGGCGCTCGGTCAGGGCGTCACAGGCGGCTTCGGCCGGACCCAGCTGCCGGGCCAGCTCGCCGGCCTGGACAGTCTGACGGGCCAATACGGCCTCGTTGTCGGTCAAGGCCTGACCCCGGGAGGCTCGCTCCTCCCACCGGTCCCGGGCTCGTTGGGCGCTGCGCGCGGCCGCCTCGAGCTGTCCGCGAGCGGCCTTTTCGGCGGCCGCCAGCGTCTCCACCTCGTGCCATTGCCGATCAAGTTCGGCGGCCTCCGCGGCCGCCGCGTCGACGTCCCGCTCGGCCTGCGCCCCTTCGGCGGCGACGACGGCGTGCCGTTCGACGTCGTACTGGACCTCCTCGACGGCCGCCCGCGCCGCCCGCGCCGCATCGACGGCCAGGTCCAGCCGCTCCCGCGCCGCCCGGTAGGTCCCGGTCGGCTGGCCCTGACCGGCGGTGAAGTACCGCCGGTACTCGGCCTCGGCGGCCACCACGATGCTGTCGGCGTCGGGGTCCGCGCCGCCCGAGGCTCCCCCGGCCATCTGGGCGCCGTCGAGGTTCTCGATGCCGTCGGCGGTGCCCGGCGCCGGCATCGCGGCCACGTCCAATGCCGCCGCCAGCGCGCTGCTTCCGGACAGGTCGGCCTGCACCAGCGGAACGGCCTGCATCAGGCGCAACGCCCGCCACAGCACCAGGTCGGCGGTCTCGGCGAGGATCTGGCTGACCCGTTCGTGCGCCTCCACCCCGGTGAGCTGTTCCACCCGGGGTGCGCTGATGTGCAGTTCGGTCCCCGGCTGCCGGAACCACTGCTTGCGGTAGGTGAACCGGTACGGCCCCGAGCTCAGGTCAGCCTCGACCACGCTGGCCACATCCCGCCCGACGGGCCGGAAGGAGAGCACGTGACGCTTGCGGCTGGAGTCCTTGTCATCCAGGAGCAGGTCGAGTGCCTCGATCATGGTGGTCTTGCCCACCTCGTTGGGCCCCTCGACCACCACCACCCCGGTGTCGGGGAACTCCACCGTGCGCTCGGTGACGCCGCGGACGTTGCTCAGCCGCAGCCGGTGCAGCCTCACCGCTCACGCTCCCGTTCGGACACCGTGGCGCGCCACGCGCCCGCTCACCGGGACACCCCGGAAGCCAAGCGATACAGCAAGGAGAGCGCGTCCCGGGCGGCCTGGCCGTCGGCCCCACCGTCACTGCCCGCCGCCACCAGTTCACCCACCGCGCTCTCGACGTACCCGCCGACGCCCAGCCGGGTGAGCTCCGCATCGTCGACGACGACGGCCACGTCGGTGTGCCGCTCCCACGCGTACAGCCCGGCCAGCAGGTCGCCGTACCGCTCGACGAGGTCGTCGAGGCGGGCCTTGTCGGCCAGGTGCAGGGTGCCCGTCAGGGCGGTCCGCACGACGGTGCACTCCTTGGGGCTGAGCCCGGCCAGCTCCTGCTCCAGGACGTCCAGGTCGTCGGGGGTGTTGACCGCGCGGATCAGGTCCACGAAGCGCCAGGTGCCGACGTGGTGCGGGGTCACCTCGATCGCTCCGTCACGGGCGAGGTCGACCACCAGGACGTCCCCGGCCTGGGCGTCGCGGTGGTCGGTCACCTCCGGTGAGCCGCTGTAGAAGATCCGGCCGCTGGTGCCGACGGGACCGCGGGAGTGCCGGTCCCCCAGGGCGATGTAGTGCACCGCGCCGCGGGCGATCGCCGCCTCCATCGGGGCCAGCCGCAGCGCGGCGGCGTTGCCGTCGGTGATCGAGACGCCTTCGGCCTGGCCGTGGCCGACCACGATCCGCAGCGTGCCATCGCCGGGCAGTTCCCGGACGGCCTGCTCCACCAGATCCTGCAGCGGCCGGTTGGAGGTCAGCGGGGCCGGCACGATCTGCACCCCCGGCAGCACCTCCAGCGGCGGCGGGCCGACGATGGCGTGCACGTGCTCGGGCAAGTGGTCCCGGAACAGCGCCGACCGGTAGATGCTCGCCGCGTTCAGCGCGTCATGGTTGCCCGGGAGCAGATACACCGGGCAGTCGATCGAACGCATCGCCTCCAGCGAGCGGAGCACCGTCTGGCGGCCCAACAGGTTCGATTCGAAGACGTCGCCGGCCACCACGACGAAATCGCAGCGCTCTCGCCGCGCCACCGCGCCGATGCCCCGGATCGCGTCCATCCGGGCGGTGGTGAACCGGCTCTGGGCCTCCGCGGTGAGGAAGTGCCGCGTCATCCCCAGCTGCCAGTCGCTGGTGTGCAGGAAGCGTACGGCGGCCGGAGCGGTCGCTGTGGTGGTGTCGACGGTGTCCACGGGCCACCTCCTTTCGTCGCTCCCGACGTTAGGCACCACCACTGACAAGCATGCTGACCAGCGTGTATGCGGTAAACGCGGCAGCCACGCAGCCGAGCACCGTCGCCAGCACGTTCAGCACCGCCGCCCCGATCCGGCGCTGTTCGCCCAACCGCCAGGTCTCGAAAGAGAAGGTGCTGTACGTCGTCAGCGCCCCGCACACCCCCACGGCAAGCAGCTCGTGGACCACGGGAGCCAGCGCAGCGCCGGCTCCAGTCAGGCCGCCGAGCAGCAGCGAGCCCGCCAGGTTGACCAGCAGCGTGCCGAGGGGGAATCCGGTCTCGTGCCGGGACTGTACCGCCCGGTCCACGAGATATCGGGTCACCGCGCCGAGGGCCCCGCCCAGCATGACGACGCTCACCGTGATCAGCGTCGACCCGCCGGTCATGGCCGTGCTCCGAGCAACGGACGCACTCCGGTCAGGGCGCGGGTCGCGAGCACGCCGACGGCCACCGCAGCCAGCGCGGCAGTCAGCGTCCCGCACAGGTATCCGACGGCGAGCACCGCCTCACCCGCCCGGGACAGCGCCAGGACCTGATCGGCGTACGTGCTCATGGTGGTGAATCCACCCAGCAGCCCGGTGCCCAGGAAGGGCCGCACCAGCGGATGCGGGGCGGCCACCGCCTCGGTGAGCAGGACCAGCAGGATCCCGATGGCCAGGCACCCGGCGATGTTGATCCCCCAGGTCGGCCAGGGGATCCCTGTCAGAGGACCGGCGGGCGTGGCCCCCGACAGCGCCCACCTCAGCAGGCTGCCGAGTCCTCCGCCGAGGGCGACGGCCATCGGTACGGCGATCGGATGGGCCGCCAGTTCCCGGCGGTCCGCGGGCCGCGCCAGATCGACATCGGGATCGACGCCCTCGCTGCCACCAGCCGGTTCGGCACGCACGTCAGCACGGTAGCCGACGACCGGTCACCGCCAGAGCGACCCGGCGCGGCTCA
Source organism: Austwickia sp. (assembly GCA_016711265.1). Lineage (GTDB taxonomy): Bacteria > Actinomycetota > Actinomycetes > Actinomycetales > Dermatophilaceae > JADJTI01. The sequence goes on from JADJTI010000004.1 coordinate 333,593, forward strand.
GGCGATCCGGCCGTAGCTGACCCGGGAGGTGTAGATCTTGCGCAGCTGGGTCTTGCGCCCTGACCTGGGCGAGTCGTACATCATCCCGCCCCCCGCGTAGATCCCGACGTGATGCGCCGGGCTGCCGAAGAACACCAGGTCACCGGGGCGAGGCTGGCTCACTCGGCGAGCGTAGGCCTGCTGAGCGGCCGCGGTGCGCGGCAGCCGGATGCCCATCTTGCGGTACACGTAGGAGGTGTACCCCGAGCAGTCGAAGCCCGAAGGTGAGCTGCCTCCCCAGCGGTACCAGATGCCCGTCAATCCGGAGGCGATGGACAGCGCCGCGGTGCCCTTGACCGAGCCCACTGCGGCGGTCGAGGTCTGATTCCGCGCCGTGCGGACGATGGCCCTGGTCAACACCGGGTAGCTCTGGTTGAGCGCCGCTGCGGCCGTCGCCGAACGCGTCCGTACGACGGCCCGATCCAGCCGCTTGACCAGCGCTTGGGTGGACACCACCTGGGAGCGGGCACCGACGTGCTCGACCGTGCGGGTCACCGCGGTGGCGGCTGTCGTCGTGACGGCAGGCGTCGAGTCGGCGCGGGTCGGTGCGGCAGGCGTCGTGGTGGCGTGGGTCGGTACGACGACCGCAGCGGTCACCGGCGCGGTCGGCGCCGGCGTGGAGGCCGGCGTGGAGGCCGGCGTGGAGGCCGGCGTGGCGACGGTCGAGGAGACGGATGCAAGCGCCGGAGTCGCCGTCCCGGCGGGCGTGATCGTCCCGAGCTGCGCGCTGGGCTGGGTCGCGTCGGCGTACTCCACCGTCAACAACCGTGCGCGCACCCGCGCCGACCGCAGCCCACGCGGCGACAGGCCGGCCGCGGCCTGCTCGGTCGCCGCAGCGGCTGCGGCTGCCGGAGCGGGAGCCGCCGGACTCGCGGCACCGCTGGGCACCGCGGATGGCGAACCGGCCGGCGTACCCTGCGGTTCGGCTGCCTGAGCGGGCAACGCCATCGTGGCGACCATGCCACCGGAGACGGCCAACACGGCCGAGACCTGAGCGGCTGGCCCGGCGTGCCGGAGGACGGCTGCCGACAGGTGCAGGGCTGGGTGGTTACGACCTGGCGCACGATGACGCCCGCGAGAACGCGAAGACACGGGTTTGTTGGCCTCTCTTGCCGCCTGCGAGGTGATCGAGCGGTGGCGGGTCGAGGTCGTGACCCGGCCGCCCCGTCGCCCCCCAGGGGTGGAGGCGACTTATGTCAATGTATCGGCGAGATCACGATATGTCACATAAGGATCACGAACATGGCGCGAAAAGATCACGGGATCCTACCGAATGTCTCTCACCTGCGAGAAGCCACACCGACGCCAATAGCGCCCTGACCGGCGGGCATGCGCCTCACCGCAGGACACCCGGCCGGGCATGTGTCATAACTCACGCGCGACCGGTGTGCCCCGAGCGTCACCTCCGCTATCGCGGCATCGACACCAAGACGTACGGCGCGGACGCCGGCGTGATCAGCACCGACCCCACGACGTCCCGCACGGCGCCGTTCTGGGCTGCATCCCCGGTGACCGCCGCGGCGGCACCGACCCGGGCGACCCGCCAGCCCCCGTCCTCGCGCGTGACGCTGACCCGCTCCCCGGGCTTGATCCCGGCCGCCGTCAGGTGCGCCATCGCCACCGGATCCTGCTGCAGCGGCTCGCCCAGCCGGCGTACCACGACCAGACACGGCTCCACGCCGGTCAGGGCGGTCAGCGGCGCCAATCCGGCACGGACCACCTCCTGTTCGGGCAGGCCGAGCTCGGCCAAACCCGGGATCGGGTTTCCGTAGGGGCTGTCACTGACCTGATGCAGCAGAGCGACGATCTTGCGCTCGACTCGCTCGCTCATGACGTGCTCCCAGCGGCAGGCCTCGCTGTGCACGTACTCGAACTCCAGCCCGATGACATCGAGCAGCAAGCGCTCGGCCAGCCGGTGCTTGCGCATCACCCGCACCGCCCTGGTGCGGCCTTCGGCCGACAGTTCCAGGCTCCGATTGGGCAGCACGGACAGCAGTCCGTCGCGCTCCATGCGCGCCACGGTTTCCGACACGGTCGGCCCCGATTGACCCAGCCGCTCGGCGATCCGGGCCCGCAACACCGGGACGCCCTCTTCCTCCAGCTCGAAGATGGTGCGCAGATACATCTCCGTGGTGTCGATCAGATCGGTCACGGACCCAGGGTCTCATTGCCAGGCACCCAGCGCCCCTCATCAGCCCGCAGCTCCGGCCGATATATGACATAACGTTGGGCAACTTTCCGGCACCCCCTTGCACTCACGGTCCCCTGTGATTTACTCTTCAATCACCGACCTGTTGCGGACTTCCCCAGCTGCGACAGGAGTTCACGTGGTCCCTCCCCAGACCACATGGACACGGCGAACGACACCGATCCCCTGTGATGTCGTGTGCGCATACGGAGGCCGGGTTCCCCCAGGACCCGGCCTCCGAGCGTTTTCCGGCGCCCGCAGCGCGGCTCTCCTGACGGCGTACCTATTCGACCGCCCGTCGACCGCGCGTCGACGCTCCTCAGGGCTGCAACCGCCGCCACGTCCAGATGCCAACGGTTGCCATGTCCCCCGCCCCTTCCCGGACGAACCGGAAGCGGTCATGCAGCCGGCTGCTGCGCCCCGACCAGAACTCGACCTGCTCAGCCACCACCCGGTACCCCACCCAGTCCGGCGGAATCGGTACGTCGTCGGGGCCACCCCGATCGGGCCACTGCGCGGCGTACCGGGCCACCGCCGCCTCCAACTCCGTGCGGCCGGCCACGGGGTGGGACTGCCGGGAAGCCCAGGCGGAGATCCGCGAACCCCACGGCCGCTCCCCCCAATACGCGTCGACCTCGTCCTGAGCGATCTCGACGGCCGGGCCGCGGAACCGGATCGCCCGGAACAGCGGTGACCAGGTCAGCGAGGTGGCCAACACGCCCGTGGCGGCGATGTGCGCCGCCTTCGCCGAATGCCGACTGGAGACGAATCCCGGCCCCACCGGCGACAGGAACCGCATCAGGCACTCCCGCACATCCGGCCGTCCGCCCTCATCGACGGTCGCGATCGCCATACTCGTGGGTTCGTGCAGATCCGGACGCGTGGCCACCATGGCGGCGGCCTGCTCGACCCACGACTGCACCAGCGGCCACGGCACCGTGGGCAGCTGCTCCTCGACCAAGCCTTCTCCGACATAATCCCAGCGAGGTACCGACGTCATAGCGTCACGCTAGACCGCAGGGCCGACAACTGCCCTGCGATCACCCGACTGGTACGCCGACCCCGCACCGCCCGCTTAGGCTGGCCATCGAGCGCCGGGGAACCCGGCAGGAAAGCGAGCTCCGATGACCCCTGGAGCCTCCGGCTGGGACGGTGATCCCACCACGTCGATCGCGGAGGTGGACCCGTCCTCGGGGACGTTCCGCTACCGGGGGGTGGCCATCGAGGAGCTGATCGGCCGGGTGCCGTTCGGGGCCACCTGGGGGCTGCTGGTCGACGGCCGGTTCAGTCCCGATCTGCCCCGTGCCGAGCCGTTCCCGTTGCCGGTGCGCACCGGGAACATCCGGGTGGATGTGCAGAGCGCGCTGGCCCAGATGGCGCCGGTGTGGGGTTTCCGCCCGCTGCACGACATTGACGTGGAGACCGCGCGGACCCAGCTGGCTCAGGTGTCCGCGCTGACCCTGTCGTTCGTTGCGCAATCGGCCCGCGGGCATGAGCTGCCGATGGTCCCGCAACGCGAAGTGGACAAGGCCGACGACGTGGCCGGCCGGTTCGTCATCCGGTGGCGCGGCGAGGCCGACCCGCGGTACATCGAGGTCATCGACACCTACCTGGTGGCGGCCGCCGAGCACGGGCTGACCCCGTCCACGGTGACCGCCCGCGTGATCGCCTCCACCGGAGCCGACGTCGCCGCCTGCGTGTCCGGGGCGGTGGGCGCCATCAGCGGGCCGCTGCACGGCGGCTCTCTGTCGCGGGTGTGGCACATGATCGAGGCGGCCGAACGCTCCGGCGACATCACGGCGTACCTGCATCGACTGCTCGACTCGGGGCGGCGGGTGATGGGATTCGGTCACCGCTGGCACCGCGGGGAAGACCCCCGGGCCACGGTGCTCCGGGAGCGCTGCCGGGAGTTGCGCGCACCCCGGTACGAGGCGACGCTGGCGTTCGAGCAGGCGGCCCGCGCGGTGCTCGCCGAGCGGGTGTCGCATCGGCCGCTGGCACCGAACCTGGAACTGTGGGTGCCGACCCTGCTCGGCGTGGTCGACATCCCGAGCACCATGTTCACCCCGCTGTTCAGCTGCGCCCGCACCGCCGGATGGTCCGCCCACATCCTGGAGCAGGCCCAGGAGCGGCCGATGGTGCGCCCGTTCGCCTCCTACGTCGGACCGCCGCCACGCAGGGCCGACGACGTCCCCGGCTGGGAGGCGGTCCGGCTGCGCCGGTGAGACCGCTCGTCCTTCGAGGCCCGCCGCCCGGAGTACCGTGAGGTCGTGAACGACGCCACCATCACCATCCCCCCGGATCTGCTGCCGACCGACGGCCGGTTCGGCTGCGGACCCAGCCGGGTTCGGACCGACCAAATCGACGCACTGGCCCACCGCGGGGCCGCTCTGTTGGGCACCTCCCACCGTCAGGCACCGGTGAAGAACCTGGTCGGCGAGGTCCGTGAGGGCCTGTCGCAGCTGTTCGCCCTCCCCGACGGCTACGAGGTGATCCTCGGCAACGGCGGCGCGACCGCGTTCTGGGACATCGCCGCCTTCGGCCTCGTGCACCGGCAGGCCTACCACCTCGCGGTCGGTGAGTTCTCCAGCAAGTTCGCCTCGGTGACCGACAAGGCACCCTTCCTGGACGCCTCCGTCATCGTCACGAGCGCGCCGGGGACCGCGGTCAGCCCGCAGGCGTCCCCCGGCGCCGACGTGTACGCCTGGCCGCACAACGAAACCTCGACCGGCGTGATGCTCCCGGTACGGCGGGTGGCCGGCGCCGACGAGAACGCGCTGGTCCTGGTGGACGCGACCTCCGGGGCCGGCGGGTTGCCGCTGGAGGCCGACCAGGTGGACGTCTACTACTTCGCCCCGCAGAAGTGCTTCGCCTCCGACGGCGGGCTGTGGTTCGCCGTGATGTCACCGGCGGCCCTGGAGCGGGCCGCGCGGATCGCCGCCGGTGACCGCTGGATCCCCGACTTCTTCAGCCTGCCCACCGCCATCGACAATTCCCGCAAGAACCAGACCTACAACACGCCGGCGATCGCCACGCTCTTCCTGATGAACGAGCAGCTGCGCTGGATGAACGAGCAGGGTGGCCTGGCCTGGGCCACGGCGCGCACCGCGGAGTCGGCGGGGCGGCTGTACACCTGGGCGCAGTCCTACGGGCCGACCACCCCGTTCGTCGCCGATCCGGCGGCCCGCTCCCAGGTGGTCGCCACCATCGACTTCGAGGACTCGGTCGACGCCGCCGCGGTGGCCTCGACGCTGCGGGCCAACGGGGTGGTCGACGTCGAGCCGTACCGCAAGCTCGGACGCAACCAGCTGCGGGTGGCGATGTTCCCGGCGACCTCCCCGGAGGACGTCAGCGCCTTGACGACGTGCATCGAGTACGTCGTGGAGCGCCTCGGCTGAGTCGAGACACCGTTCTCGACGCTCAGCGGACCCTCAGCGGGCCCTCAGCGGATCAATGGCGCCACGAGGGCGGCCAGCAGCAGACCGGCCAGGGCGATCAGGACGACGATGCGCCGGGTGTGGGGCGTCATGGCACCATGCTTTCAGGCCTGGGCGCTGTCGGCGGCCTCTGGCGCCCGGCGCCCGGCCCTCGCTGGGACCCACCTCCCTCGCTGGGACCCACCTCCCTCGCTGAAACCCACGAAGCTTCGTGGGTCCGGCAGCCGGAGGTGGGTTCGAGGCACCGGGCGTGGGTCCGGCAGCCGGAGGTGGGTTCGAGGCACCGGAGGTGGGTCCGGCAGCCGGAGGTGGGTTCGAGGCACCGGAGGTGGGTCCGAGCCGCCATCACGTTCAGGCGAACGCCCCAGCCCCGGCACCCGCTTCGGCTCCGGTCCGCGACGGCGCCCCCGTCCGAGCGGCCAGCCGCACGGTGCGACGGCGCTCGATCACCAGCGCCAGCAGTGCGGCGCCGACCAGCGTCCACACCACCAGGGCGACGATGCCGGATACACTCTGCTGACCTTGCCCCAACACGCCGCGAACCAGCCGCAGGGCCCCGTCGGTGGGCAGCACCGGCAACACCGACGTGAACGCCGCCGGGGCGCCGCTCCACAGCCCCGCCACCAGGGTCACCACCAGCGCCGTGGCGGACAGCAGCCGCCCGAGGTTCCCGAACAGCCCCGCCAGTACGGCGTTGACCAGCAGGAAGGCGATCCCGGCGAGCATCAGCGCGAGCCACAACGCCACCCCCGTGCCGAGCGAGAGTCCCCCGACGACCCAGGCGACCGCGGTGAGCAGGCTGGCCTGGATGGCGGCCAGGGCCGACGTACCGACCACCGAGCGACCTAGGAGGCCCACGGTGGTCCGCCGTGAGGACCGCACCGAGACCGGCACGGCGGCCAGCACGATGTACGTCGCCAACGCGCCCGCCCAGAGCCCGATCACCGCCAGGAAACCCAGGGGGCCGTGGTCGTCGAGCCCCAGGCCGAGCCCGCGCGTGGCCACCGGGGTCGCGGCGACGGTCGCCAGGGCTTGGCGCTCGCTGGGGGTGTACGCCGGGACGGACGAGGCCGCCGTCGTCAAACCGGAGGCCAACCGATCCACGCCGAGGTCGAGTTGTTTGGCTCCGGTCGTCAGCCGCGCGGCCCCGGCGGCCAGCTGATCGACGCCACTGTCGGTCTGCTCCAGGCCGCTGGCCAGGCGCCGGGCCCCGGCGGCCAGTTCGCCGGTTCCCCGGTCGAGCGACCGGACCCCACCGGCCAGCGACGTCGCACCGGCAGCGCTGCGCCGTAGGCCTTCGGTGCTCTGGTTGATGCCCGCCGACAGGGAGCGGGCGGCGACGGCCAGTTTCTGGGCGCCCGCCGTGGTGGCGCCGGTGGTGGCAGCGAACTCCTTGGCACCCGTCGCAAACCGGTCAGCCCCGCTGGTCAACTGGGCGGCCCCGGAGGTCAGCGCCGGTACGCCGGCCGCCATCCGGCTCAGCCCTTCCTGCAGCCGCCGGGCCCCGGCGGCGGACTCGGCCGCCCCCGCGGCCAACGGCTCCAGGCCCTGGGCCAACTGCGCGTTCCCGGCCGCCACCCGTTGCGCCCCGGCCACCAGGGCTTCCAGCTCGGCGAGCTCGGCGGCGGGCATCGCCCCACCGGCCTTCAGCTTGGCCAGCAGCGCGGCGGTGCCGCTAGCCACCCGATCGGCGCCTGCGGCCAGGTCACGGGCGCTGGCCGGCAGCGAGCGCGCCCCCTCGGCCAGTTGATCCAGCCCGCTGGTCAAGCTGGCGCCGCCGGTCTGCAGACCGGAGGCGGCCTCGGCGAGCCCGGACAGCCCGGCCGCCGTACGGGTGAATCCGCCCGCTAGGTCGACTCCCGCGGTTCCCAGTGCCGTGGCCCCGGCGCCGAGCCGGGTGATCCCGGCCGCGAATTCGGCGTTGCCGCGGGACAGTTGCGCGGCACCGCTGCCCAGCCGGGTCATCCCAGACACCAGCTGACCCTGGCCTGCGGCGAGCTGGTCGGCCCCCTGGGCGAGCCGGCCGGTGCCGGCGTCGAGTTGCTCGATGCCGCGGGCCAGCCCGGAGGCGCCGCCGGCCAACTGCCCGGTGCCGGCGCCGAGCCGGTCCGCCCCGGTGGCCAGCTGGGCCAGGCCGCCGGCGAGCTGGCCGGATCCGGTGGCCAGCTGCCCGGCTCCAGTGGCCGCCTCACCGAGTTTGTCCCGCAGCGTCGAGAAGCCCAGGTAGACGTTGTCGATGTGGGCCTGCGCCATGGTCGAGTTGAAGACGGAGGTGGCGGCCTGGGCCACCGAGGTGCTCAGCGCGGAGTCCAACAAGGCGCTGTCGGCCGAGCTGGACAGGTTCAGCACCGCCTGCTTGGCCGAGGCCGGCGTGGCGGCGGAGGTGGCGGCCTTGGAAAACTCGGCGGGGATGGTGAGCACGGCGGCGTACCGGGCCGAGCTCAGGCCCTCCGCGGCATCGTCGGGGTCGGTGAGCACCCAGGTGAGGTTGGAGTCCCGGGTGGACACCAGCTTCCCGGCGAGTTCCCGGCCCAACGGGGCCAGTTGGCCCCGTACCTTCACCGGCTGGTCCTGGTTGACGATGGCCGCCGTCACGCGGTCCAGGTGCTGCGTGGGGCGCCAGAACGCCCACAGCAGCAAGCCGCCGATGAGGGCTGGGACCAGGATGATGCCGAGCCAGGACCGCCAGGTCAGCGGCTGGTGGCCACTGACGCGCTCAGCGAACCGCTCGGTCGTCGCGCCCTGTTTCATCGGATGACCTCCATCGACGTGGCGGGGTCGAGGCGTTCGGTGTCCTGCTGCCAGGGCAGGTCGTGGTGGGGGCGCCCGGTGATGTCGAGCCGCCCGGGGTCGACCAGGTCGGCGATCGCTGCCGCGTCGTGGCAGACGGCGACGACGGCGCCGCCCGCCTCCAGGTACCGCGCGAGCAGCGCGCGAGCCTGCGGCCGCACGCCCGGCGCTACGAACAGGTCGAGCTCGTCGATGACGATCAGCGCCACCGCGTCGGACACCGCCGCCGCGAGCTCGGCCAGCACCTGATGCGCGGGGTGCGCCGCCGCGATCAAGGCGACCCGTCGGCGTACCGAGCGGGCGCGTTCGGGCAGCACCAGCCCGGCCACCTTGAGGTCGCCGGTCACCGTGGTGAGCCGGCCGGACAGGGCGTACGCCGTCGCGCTGCCGGCGGGGAAGGACGATTGCAGCGCAACCACCCGGCCGGGGCGCAGGTGCAGCTCGGGCAGGGTGGCCAGGGGGGCACCCGCCTGGCCGAGCACGGTGACCCCCCGGGCGGCCACGACCTGATCGGACCCGGGCTCGGGCCAGTCGGCCAGGCGGAGTTCCCGGACGACCCCTTCCCCTTCGACGTCCAGGCGGGGGAGCCGGCGATCCAGCCAGCCCGGCAACCACCAGGCCCGATGGCCGAGCAGCTTCAGGACGGCGGGCACCAGGGTCATCCGGACCAGGAACGCATCGACGGCGACCCCCACGGTCAGGGCGAACGCGATCGGCTTGAGGTTGGCGTTGTCCGCCGGGACGAACGCGGCAAACACCGACAGCATGATGATCGCCGCCGCGGTGACCACCGGTGCAGAGGCGGTGAAGCCTTCGACGATGGCCTCGTCGGCGTCCCCGGTGTGGGCGTACTCCTCGGCGATCCGCGAGACGATGAACACCTCGTAGTCCATCGCCAACCCGAACAGCAGGCCCATCAGCAGCACCGGCAGGAAGCTGATCACGCCGCCGACCTGCTGCACCCGGAAGACATCCGCCAGCCACCCGTGGGTGAACACCATCGAGGTGGCCCCGAAGGCCGCTGCAATGGACAAGATGTACCCAAGTGTCGCTTTGATGGGGACCGCGATCGAGCGGAACACGAGGGTCAACAGCAGCAGCGACAGCCCGACCACGACGATCCCGAACGGCAGCAGCGAGCCGGCCAGTTGGCTGGAGACGTCGATACCGACCGCGGTGAACCCGGTCACGGCGGTGGCGACGCCGTACCGCTGCTGCCACTCATCGGCGCGGGCGCGGATCCGCTCGACGAGGGCCTTGGTCTCCTCCGACTGCGGCGCGGAGTCGGGGATGACCTGCACGATGCCGGTGTCCGCGGTCTGGTTCGGGGTGGCCAGCGCGACCAGTTTCACGCCCTCCAGCGCCTCGATGTCGGTGCGTAGGCCCTTCATCACGCCGAGGGGGTCTCGGCTCGCGACGATGTCGGCGGTCACGATGAGCGGCCCGTTGTACCCGGGGCCGAACTCCTGGGCGATCTTGTCGTAGGTGACCCGGACGGCCGCGGTCTTCGGCTGGGCGCCGTTGTCCGGCAGCACGAGCCGCAGCGACGGCGCCGGCCAGGCCAGCAGGGCCACGATCGCCAGGACGCCCAGCATGGCGGCCCACGGGTGCCGGGTGACGCCGGTGACCCAGCCGTGGGCGATGTCGTTGAAGACGTGATGGCGCGCGGGCGCGTCCTGACCGCGGCGGGCACCGCGGGCCCGCGGGCGCAGCCGCTCCCCCGCCATCCCCATGGTCGCCGGCACCAGCGTCAGCGCGACCAGCAGGGCCACGGCGACCGCGACCGCCGCGCCGACGCCCATGACCGTCAGGAAGGGGATGCCGACGACGCCGAGCCCGAGGACCGCGATGATGACGGTCAGGCCTGCGAACACCACGGCGGTACCCGCGGTGGCGGTGGCGCGGGCAACCGATTCCGGGACGGCCATGCCGCCGGCCAACTGGTCCCGATGCCGGGACAGGATGAGCAGCGCGTAGTCGATGCCCACGGCCAACCCGAGCATCAACGCCAGCATGGGGGCTGTCGAGGACACGGTCACGAGGGCGGCCGAACCCATGATCAGCGAGAGCGCCACACCGATCCCCACCAGCGCGGTGACCAGCGGCAACACCGAGGCCAGCAGCGAGCGGAACAACGCCAGCAGCGTCATCAGGGCCACCGCCAGGCCCAGCGCCTCCAGGATGCTGAGCTGCGGGATGGGGTTGGCGAAGGCCGCGCCCCCGACGTCGACGGTGGACCCGGCCGGTAGTGCCGCCTGGGCCTTGGTGGCCACCGCTCGAATGTCGTCGCGGGTGGCCTGGTGGACCTCGAGGGATCCGACATCCAGCGGGACGGTGACGATGACCGCTCGACGAGAGTCGGCGATCTGGCCCGAGACCACCGCGTTGTACGGCGAGACGACGGTCGCGACCTGGTCGATCCGGTTGAGCCGCACGATGGAGTCGGCAACGGCCTGCTTGACCTGGGGGGTGTCGACGCTCTGGCCGACCGGGACGGTCATCAGTAGCTGCCCGGAGCTGCCGGCGGTGGCCGGGAACGTCCGTTGCAGTTGATCCAGCGCGTCTTGTGATTGCGAGCCGGGAATGCTGAAGGCGTCATCGGTCTTGCCGTCGAGGGCAACCGCAGCGGCACCGAACATGGCCAGCGCAGCCAGCCACAGGATCACCACCAGGCGGCGCTGCCGGTACACCCACTGGCCCAGCCGATAGAGCACGGACGACACGGCGGCCCTCCCGAAGATCGATGCGTCTCGCCGAGCCTAACACCGAAACGGAACAGAGCATTCCGGTATAACCTCGGGGGAACAATCCCCCAGCCGCAGAACGGCGGTGCAAGGCAGGAGGCGCAACCGTGGCGACCAGCCCGCCCTCGGCGGCCCCCAAGACCGACGGCCCCCCGCGGCGTCGGGACGCGGCCCGGAACCGGGAACGGCTGCTGGCGGCCGCTGCAGAGGTGTTCGCCGAATCGGGGGCATCGGCCTCACTCAAGGACGTCGCCGATCGGGCGGGACTGGGCGTGGGCACGGTGTACCGGCACATGCCGAACAAGGACGCCGTCATCGCGGCGTTGCTGCGCCCCCAGTTGGACCGCCTGCGCACCTTCGCCGAGGCTGCCCTGACCGCGGAACCGACGTTCGCCACGTTCGCCGACCTGATCCAGCGGATCACGGAAGCGATGGCGGGCAGCAAGGCGCTCTCGGAGATCATCCTCTATCGGCACGAGCTGCCCGAGGAGTTGCGCGACCCCGTCGATCAGGTCCTCGGGCGCTGCGCGCAGGTGATGGAGCGGGCCCAGCACACCGGAGAGCTGCACCCCGACCTGGACATCACCGACCTGGTGGTCTGCTTCACCTGCACGCATGCCGTCGAAACGACGTTCGCCGATCACGGTCAGGGTGCGAGCCGCCGGTTGCTCGCACTCATCCTGGACGGCATGCGGGTGCGGCGCGAGGGTCCGATCACGCTCCCGGAGCCCACCTTCGCGCTCCCGGACCTGATCGACGGGCTGGGCGGGACCCCGGGCGGACACAGCGCTACCCCATAGCGGTCATGACATCAGGCAGCAGCCTTGTGAGCTGCGGCGATGCCACCAGGTCGCTGCTCCCACGATCGTGAAGGGTAGCGCTGTGGTCGCCGGCTCCGTGCCGACGACCACGCTCCTAGCCGACGCCGAGCGCCTGCTTCACCGGGTCGATCGCGAAGTAGAGCACGAACAACAGGCTGACCAGCCACATCAGCGGGTGCACCGCGCCCGCCTTGCCGCGCGCGATCTTGATGACCACGAACGCGACGAACCCGGCCCCGATGCCCGCGGTGATCGAGTAGGAGAACGGCATCAGGACGATCGTCAGGAACGCCGGGATGGCGATCTCCACGTCGTACCAGTCGATCCCGCTGACCTGCTGCATCATCAGGAACCCGACGACCACCAGCGCGGGCGTCGCGGCCTCGTACGGGACCACCTGCACCAGGGGCGCGACGAACATCGCCAACAGGAACATCACCCCGGTGACCACCGAGGCCAGCCCGGTCCGGGCGCCCTCGCCCACCCCGGACGCCGACTCGATGTACGACGTGTTCGAACTCACGCTGGCAGCCCCACCGGCGATCGCGGCGATCGAGTCGACCACCAGGATCCGCTCGGTGTTCGGCGGGTTGCCCTCCTCGTCCAGCAGGCCGGCCTCCCCACCGATGGCGACCATCGTGCCCATGGTGTCGAAGAAGTCGGCCAGCATCAGCGTGAACACCAGGAGGCCGGCCGAGACCAGGCCGATCCGCGAGAACGACCCCAGCAGGTTGAACTGGCCGAGCAGCCCGAGGTCGGGGGCGGCGACCACCTGGGCGGGCATGGCCGGTACGTTCAGCCCCCACCCGGTGGGGTTGGCCATCTTCCCGCCGGAGAACATCGGCCCGATCTTGCCGATCGCTTCCACGAGGATGGCCAGCGCGGTGGCGCCGATGATGCCGATCAGGATGGCCCCGCGGACGTTGCGGACCATCATGACGATGATCGCGAGCAGCCCGACGACGAACACCAGGGTCGGCCATCCGGCCAGGAAGCCGCCCACCCCGAGTTCCACGGGGGTCGCGGGGGCCTTGCGCACCACGCCCGCGTCGTACAGCCCGATCAGCGTGATGAACAGGCCGATCCCCACGCTGATGGCGGTCTTCAGCTGGCCCGGGATCGCATGGAACACCGCGGTCCGGAACCCGGTCAGCACCAGGATCAGGATGATGAAGCCCTCCAACACCACCAGACCCATGGCATCGGCCCAGGTCATTTGGGGCAGCTTGGCGATCCCATAGGTAACGAAGGCGTTCAGGCCCAACCCCGTGGCCAACGCCAGCGGGTAGTTGGCGACGATGCCCATCAGGATCGTCATGACTCCCGCCACCAGCGCGGTGGCCGCGGCGACCAGGAGCATCGCGCGCTGCGGGTCCCCGCCGCCGAGGAACGCCCCGGTGGAGTCGGCCTGGGTTCCGATGATGATGGGGTTGAGGACGACGATGTACGCCATCGTGAAGAAGGTGGCCAGCCCGCCGCGGATCTCCCGGCCCACGGTGGAGCCGCGTTCGGTGATCCGGAAGAAGCCGTCCAACCCGCTCTGCGGAGACACCGGCCGCGCCGGGGCTGAGGTGGACATGCGACCACCCTAGGGGCGCGGGCGTACCGTCAAGACCATGACCCGCCCAGCTCCGCCCGACGCCGATGTGGCCCCGGTCCCACTACGACCCATCGTGGCCGTGATGACCGCCGGCTGGGCGGTGGCCCTGGGGGTCCTGCTACTGCTGCCGGCCGGGCATGAGGGCGAGCGCTGGTGGTGGCCGTGGACGGCCGCGATCGGCCTGGGCCTCGGGTTGGTCGGGCTCGTGGTGGCGCGTCGTCAGCCGGCCGAGGATCCGGCGGTCCGGTCCGGGTCGAGTACGTCGTAGGCTAGGTCGTCGACCAACGGCACCGGAACGAGGTCGGTCCCCTCGGTGGTGACATCGGTCTCACTGTGGGCGCCGCACCCGTGATCCAGGCTCACCACCAGGCCGTCGGAGGGCGACCACTCGTTGGCGCAGACGCCGAACACGGTCCGCAGGGCGCCCGCCATGGGGACGTAGTACCCGCAGCTGGAGCAGGGCGCGAGGGCCTTGGTGGCGACCTCGGACCGGGGGCCGTGGCGGCCGTCGTACCAGCGCTGCGCCGCCTCGCTGCGACCGGCGGCCGACAGCACCCGGGCGCGCCCGAGCCCCAGTTCCCACCAGGCCATCTGGTCGACGTCGTCCTCGCCGGTGGCCTCGAACCCCGCCACCAGGCGCGGGTCTTCCTCCTGGTAGGGCAGCACATCCCCGGCGCCCAGGTCACCGGGGGCGAGCCGCTGCGCGTACGGCACCCACTCGGGTGAGAGCAGGGCGTCCTCGCCCGGCAGCAGGTTGGTCTCGCAGACCGTCACGTGCTTGCTGCGGGGCACCCGGGCGAGCGTGACCGCCCAGGTCCAACCCCGGTACGCGCGGGCGGTACAGACGAAGCGGTGGGTCCCGATCCGCTCACCCTCCATGACCAAGCCGAGGTGCTCGCCGACGGTACCGGCCTCGGCGATCTCCTCGGCAGCCTCGCGTGCCAGGTCAACGGCTTGGGCGAGCTGGGTGTCCTTGCGTACGACGGTCACCGGCCCATCATGACATCGGCCGACCTCGGCCTACGAGGCGACGTCGAGATGACCGGCCACAGCCCGCAGGACGGCGGCCACCTTGGCCGCCTCCTTCTTGTCGGGGTAATGCCCGCGTTGGAGGCTGGTCGAAACCCCGTCGAGGAGCTTGATCACATCCTCGACGATGACCACCATCTCCCCGGCTGGCTTGCGGTGCTTGGCGTGCTGCGCCTCGGCCACCGACGGCGCCTTCTCCAACACCGTGACGTGCATCGCCTGCGCGCCCTTGCGTCCCTGGGCGACGCTGTACTCCACCCGGGTCCCCGACTTCAGCTGGGTCACCCCGGCAGGCAGCGCGTTGGCGTGCAGGAACACGTCCTGCCCGTCGTCGCCGGACAGGAACCCGAATCCCTTATCGACGTCGTAGAACTTCACCTTGCCCGTCGGCACGCGCACCTCACTCGCTCGTTGCGCCCCACCTGGCGCGCCGTTCCCGATCAGGTTAGCTCCGGGCGAAACGCCCACAAGTGGAAATCGGACGATCGTCCATCGGCTGCGCCGACCCGCCCGGTCACCGCGATGACCGGCGCATCCGGAGCGGCGAAGCGGCGCCCGCCCGTACGGTGGACCCGTGCCCCCACCCGCCCCGCCGGCCGGCCCCTGGATCGTCCCGGTCCGCAGCCTCGCCGACGACCTTCGCGGGCGCAGCCCCGACCAGATCGCCGACCTCATCGCGGCCCGACCGGACCTGGTCCGCCCATCGGCCGGCGATCTGAGTGCGGTCGCCGCCCGGGCCTGCACCCGCGCGGCGGTCTACCGCGCCCTCGACGACCTGGACACCGGGGGGCTGCGGATCTTCCAGGCCCTGGCCCTCAGCGGCGACCCGGTCGACCTGGACGCCGCCGCCGCCCTCGCCGGCTGCCCCCGCGAGCGGGTCGAACCCGCCCTGGAGGAGTTCTGGCGGCACGCGCTGGCGTGGCGGTCGGCGGACGGGGTCCACCTTGTCCGGGAAGCGGTGGAGGCACTGGGTCCGCACCCGGGCGGCCTGGCCCCCGACCACCCCGAGGACGCGACCCAGGCCCGCCGGA
This sequence comes from Austwickia sp., assembly GCA_016711265.1. GTDB lineage: Bacteria > Actinomycetota > Actinomycetes > Actinomycetales > Dermatophilaceae > JADJTI01. Next base: position 349,272 of record JADJTI010000004.1, read on the forward strand.
CCAAGTCCGCCATCGAGGCCGTCCTGGCCCAGGCGCCGCCACCGGCCGCCGCCATCGTCGAGCATCTGGTGTGGGGCCCGCCGGTGGCGCTCGCCGAGCCCGGCGGCCGGACGGCGGAGGCCGTCGACCACCTGCTCGCGGCGGGCATCCTGCGCCGCGGGGAGAGCCCCGGTCAGGTCGTCCTGCCGGCTCCGGTGGCGCTGGCGCTGCGCGAAGGCCGACTCGCCCCGGGACCGCCCGGCCTGGACCCGCCGCAGGTGCGGCTCACCCCGGTCCGGCCGCCGGACATCGCCGCCGGGGCCGGCACCGCCGCGTCCACGGTGCTGGAACACCTCGACGAACTCGCCCAGGCCTGGGGCGAGCAGCCGCCGCGGGTGCTGCGTTCCGGCGGTTTGGGGGTCCGCGACCTGCGCGAGGTGGCTACCCGGCTCGACCTCCCGGTGCCGCACGCGGCGTTCCTGATCGAGCTCGGGTACGCCGCCGGGCTCATCGACGACGACGGCGAGCTGGAACCGGTGTGGGCGCCCACCCCGGGGTACGACGAGTGGCTGGCCCTGCCGGCCGGCCGACGCTGGCTGGTGCTGGTCTCGGGGTGGCTGGCCTCGCACCGGGCCGCGCACCTGGTCGGCCGGCGCGAGCCCGACGGGCCCGCGGTGAACGCACTCGCCGATGGGGTGTCCTGGCCCCCCATCCGGGCGATCCGCGTAGAAGTGCTGGCCGACCTGTACGCCGTACCCGCAGACTCCGCGGCCGTCCCCGACGATCTGGTCGCGCGGTTGGGCTGGCGCCACCCGTTACGCGCTCAGCCACCGTTGGCGCAGGCCGTGCAGGCACTGCTCCAGGAGGCCGGCTGGCTCGGACTGACCTATGCGGGCGCGCTCGGACCTCCCGGGCGGGCGCTCTGGGAGCTCCAGGGGCCCAGCCCGGACCGGACGGCCGAGTCCGCCCTGGAACGGCTCGTCGACCTGCACCTACCGGTACCCGTCGAGCGGATCCTGCTGCAGGCCGACCTCACCGCGGTCGCTCCGGGGCGGCTGGAGGGGCCCGCGGCCCGCTTCCTGCGGCTCGCGGCCGACATCGAGTCCCGCGGTGGCGCCACCGTCTACCGCTTCTCCCCGCACTCGCTACGCCGGGCGCTGGACGCCGGCTGGTCCGCCGATCAGGTGCACTCCGCGCTGGTGGATCTGGCAGGGGGATCGCCGGGCGCGACCGAGGTGATCCCGCAACCGTTGGCCTACCTGATCACCGACACGGCCCGTCGGCACGGCCTGATCCGGGTCGGCGCCACCGCGACGTACCTGCGCAGCGACGACCCGGTCGGGCTCGACGAACTGGTGGCCGACCGCCGGCTGACGGCGCTGCGGCTGCGGCGGGTGTCCCCCGGCGTGGCGTTGAGCCCGAGCGCCCTGGCGACGGCTCTGTCGCTGCTGCGTACCCACGGGTACAGCCCGGTCGCCGAGGACGGTGACGGCGCGGTCGTGCTCACCCCGCGTCATCACCGCAGGGCACCCTTGCGACGCCCGCGGATCGGGTACGCCGGCGCTCAGCCCAGTGCCCGCCCGCCGGTTGGTCCGGGGCGCGAGGAGGCGACGGCGATGGCGGCCGAGTTGATCGCCGCCGAGGATGCCCGGCAGGCGCGCCTGGCCGCCGCCCGGAACGCACCGGAACCGGTCGACGTACCCGATTGCGACCCCATCGTCACCCAGATGGTGCTGCGGGACGCGGCGGCAGCGCGCCGACCGGTCCGGATCGGGGTGAGCGATGCCACCGGCCGGGTGCGTGCCCTGACGGTGCTGCCGGAACGGGTCTCGGGGGGGCGGCTGGACGCGGTGGACACCGCCAGCGGCGCGCCGCTCACCTTTTCGATCGCGCGGCTGACCGGTGCAAAACCGCACGAATAGCCTAGAGCGGACAGCGGCCCGAAGGTGCCGAGCGGGTGGCCGTGATCGAGCAGTCTTGCGCATACCGTCCCTGGTCAGGGACTCGGCACGCGCCTAGGCTGATGCGGTGGCACGCCTAGCAACCACAACGTTCGACACGCTCCGCCCGCGACTGCTGGCGGAGTTCTGGTCGATTGTGACCGACCAACCCATCGTCTGCGATTGGGGTCGGTACGTCGCGCTGGACGGAATGCCAAGCCTGGCCTTCCACTATGTCCCGGACCCGACGCCCGGCAAGAACCGGATTCACGTCGACTTGTTCACCGACGACAGCGGTAGTGAGATCGACCGGCTGTTGGACGCCGGAGCGACCTTGGTGTCCACGGTGGTCCAGCCCGGGGCGAGCTGGACGGTCCTGGCCGATCCCGACGGTAACCTGTTCTGCCTGGTGGACAGCATCAACCCGGAAGAATGGGACGAGGGCGGGCCGGACGCCGCGACCACGATGGCCCGCTTCCGGGGCGCCGATCAATCCCGCTGATCTGGTCGCTCGAACCCACCTGCGCCCGTCGAACCCACCTCCGCCCGTCGAACCACCTGCGCCCGTCGAACCCACCTCCGCCCGTCGAACCCACGAAGCTTCGTGGGTTCGAGCGAGGGACGTGGGTCCGGGCGAGGGACGTGGGTCCGGGCGGTCACCAGATGCGGACGCGGTCCGGCTCGGGCAGCCACAACCCGTCGGACTCGGTGACCCCGAACGCCTCGTAGAACTCGACCAGGTTGCGCACGATGTTGGCCCGGAACTCGGCCGGGGCGTGCGGGTCGATCGAGAGCAGCCGGCGCGCCTCTTCCGGGCGGATCTGGATCCGCCACACCTGCGCCCACCCCAGGAAGAACCGCTGCCATCCGGTGAGGCCGTCGATCTCCGGCGCCGGCCGATCCCCCAGGGAGAGCCGATAGGCCAGGTGCGCGATCGTCAGTCCGCCCAGGTCGCCGATGTTCTCGCCCACCGTCAGCGCACCGTTCACCCGATCACCATCGCCCGCCCCGTGCTCGTCCAGCCCCTGCGCACCCCTCAGCACCCGGGGGGTGAACCCGTCGTACTGCCGGATCAACGCCGCCGCCAGCTCGTCGAACGCGGCCCGGTCCTGCTCGGTCCACCAGTCCGTGAGGGTGCCGTGGCCGTCGTACCGGCTGCCCTGATCATCGAAACCGTGGCCGATCTCGTGGCCGATGACCGCGCCGATCCCGCCGTAGTTCACGGCATCGTCGGCGGCCAGGTCGAAGAACGGCGGCTGCAGGATCGCGGCCGGGAACACGATCTCGTTCATCCCCGGGTTGTAGTAGGCGTTCACCGTCTGCGGTGTCATCAGCCACTCGGTCCGGTCGATCGGGCCGCCAATCTTGGACCAGTCGCGGTCGGTGTCGAACGCCGACGCCGCCCGGATGTTGCCCACCAGGTCGCCCGCCCGCATCGTCAGTCCGGTGTACTCCCGCCACCGATCCGGGTACCCGATCTTGGCGGTGAACAGCTCGAGCTTGGCCAACGCCTTCTCCCGGGTCGCCGGGCTCATCCAGGACAGTTCGGCGATGTCCTGGCGGTACGCCTGGGTCAAATGCCCCACCAGCGTGACCATCCGGTCCTTGGCCGCCGGCGGGAAGTGCGCCTCGACGTACATCCGGCCGGCGGCCTCCCCGACGAGGGCGTCGACCAGCTTGATCGCGCGCTTCCACCGGTCCCGCTGGGCGGGCGCCCCGGTGAGCCGGCGCAGGTGGAAGTCGAAGTGCTCGGCCACCAGCGGGGCATGCAGGTACGGCGCGAAGGTGTGGCCCACGCTCGCCCGGGCCCAGGACCGCCAGGCCGCCATCGGCAGTTCGGCGCAGGCCTGTGACAACGCCTGCAGGTAGCTCGGCTGCCGCACCACCACCTGCGCGAACGCCGCCTCGGAGGCGCCCAGGGCGCAGCGCCAGGTCGACCAGGGCACCTGCGGCGCGAGCTCCTCCAGACCGGCGAAATCCAGCTTGGTGTAGGACTTGACCGAGTCGCGAGCTGTGACCCGGTCCCAGTGCCCGGCGGCCAGCCGGGACTCCACGGCCAGGACCGCGTCGGCCTCGGCGGCCGGGTCGGCGCTGCCCAGCAGGCCGAACAGGTTGCGCAGGTGCACCCCGTACGCCGCCAGCACCTCGGCGTGCGCCGGATCCCGGTAGTACGACTCGTCCGGCAGGCCCAGCCCGCTCTGGTGCAGGTACACGACGTACTGGTCGGAGGCCCGGTCATCGGTCGTGACCCAGGCGGTCACCGCACCGCCGACGCCCTCACGCTGCAACCTGCCCAGCTCGCGCCACAGCTCGGGCAGGTCTTGGACGGCGTCGAGCCGGCGCAGGTCCTCCGCGATGGGGGTCAGCCCCAGGGCGTCGCAGCGGGCATCGTCGAGCATCGAGGCGTACACCGCACCGACCATCGCGGCCAGCCCGTCCAGGTCGTCCGCGCCGGCCGGTCCGACCGCCGCCTGAAGCTCGGCGGCCGCGCGGGCCGCGGCTCGATCCAGGAGTTCCCGCAACTGATCTTCGGTGCGCTCGGCGACCACGTCGAACGCCCCGTAGCGCCCCCGGTCCGCGGGGATCGGGGTGGCGTCCATCCAGCGCTGGTTGACGTGACCGAAGAGGTCGTCCTGGGCCCGGATGTCGTCGGCGAGCTCGCCGACGTTCACCCCACCGGCCAGCGGGTCCCCCTGGTCAGCGTGGTCAGCAGCCACGTCAGGCCGCCGACAGGGCGCGCACGACCCGGGAGGGGGCCGGGCGTCCCAGATACTCGGCCATCCACCGGCTGGTCTCGACCAAAGCCGTCAGGTCGACGCCGGTCGAGATCCCCATCCCCTGCAGCGCCCAGACGACGTCCTCGGTGGCCAGGTTGCCGGTGGCGCTCTTGGCGTACGGGCAGCCGCCCAGGCCACCGGCGGAGGCATCCACGATGCCGATCCCGTGCCGAACCGCGGCGAGGGTGTTCGACAGGGCCTGCCCGTAGGTGTCGTGGAAGTGCACGGCGATCTTGTCCAGGTCGATGCCGCCCTCCACCAGGGCGTCGATGAGGCGTTCGACGTGGCCGGGGGTGGCCACGCCGATGGTGTCGCCGAGGCTGAGTTCGTCGCAGCCGAGGTCCATCATGGCGCGGGCGACGTGAACCACCTGCCCGACCGGTACGTCGCCCTCCCAGGGGTCCCCGAAGCACATCGAGACGTACGCGCGGACCCACGCACCGGCGTCCTTGGCGCGGTTCACCACCGGCTCGAACATGGTCAGCGACTCGGCGATGGTGCGGTTGAGGTTCTTGGAGGCGAAGGTCTCGGTGGCGCTACCGAAGATCGCGATGCTGGTCACCCCGAGGGCCAGCGCCCGCTCGAGGCCCTTGTCGTTGGGGCAGAGCACCGGGCGGTCCGGACCCAGCCCGTCGGCACCGAGCAGCCGGATCAACTCCTCGGCGTCGGCCAGCTGCGGCACCCACTTCGGGGACACGAACGAGGTCACCTCGATGGTCTTCAGCCCGGCGGCCAGCAGCCGGCGGACGAACTCGGCCTTGACCTCCACCGGTACGACGGTCGCCTCGTTCTGCAGTCCATCGCGGACCCCGACCTCGTAGATCCGGACCTGCTGCGGGGTACCGGCTGCCGGTTCGAGCTGCGGCTGACGCATGGCTGACACTCCTTGGCGGCGAGGTCGTCTGTCGTGGGGGCGGGTTGAGGCCAGCTCCCATCATGGCGCACCGACGCGGCAGATCAGTCGTCCATCGCCTCGATCCCGAGGACCGCGAGCTCGGCCATGCGCTCGCGCAGGTGCTGCACGAGCTGGGCGGGCGGCGGCTCCCAGTCGAGGATCTCCTCGACCACCACCAGCGGCTCCCGGGTGCGGTACGAGCGCGTCGGGTTGCCGGGGAAGCGCTTGTCGGTGACGTTCGGGTCGTCTTCGATGCGGCCGCGCGGTTCCACCCGGTACACCCGCGGCGGTCCGTCACCGTCGGCCAGGACGGCTGCCAGGGGCGCGCCCTCGCGACTGGCCGTGAGGTAGATGTGCTGGGAGGTCCTGCGGGAACCGTAGTTGGAGCGCCACCCCGCAGTCAGCTCGTCGCCCGGGAGGACATCGGCCCGGGTGCCGTGGAAGAACGGCCCAGTGTCCTCGACCACCCGGGGTGGCGGCGGGGGGTCGCGCAACAGGCTGTCGAGCCGGTGCAGGAGTACGGCGACCCGGCCGCGTCCCACCGACGCTCGGGGATAGCGGCCCAGCACGTCACGGACCACCGGGGTGATCCGCCTGGCGGAGGCGGTGATCAGGTACTCGGCGACCACGGGGTCTTCGCCCTGGGCGAGCTCGCCGGCCCTGGCGGCGTGGGCGGCCGCACCGAGGATGTGGCCCAGCTGGGTTGCCGTGGCCAAGGGATGCAGGTACCCCGCCGCAGCCGCTGCGCCCGCGGCGTAGGCGGCATGCCGTGCCGGGTCACTGACCGCTTCCCGGGCCGCGCGGTTGGCTGCCACCGCGGTGACCCGCTGCAGCCGGGACCGGGGCGCGCCTTCGGCGAAGGTGCGCGCAGCTTCCAGGGCCTGAGCCGGACGGGGGTCATCGGGATGCTCCCGCCCGAAGAGCACCAGGGACGGCTCGGCGCAGTCGGCCGCATAGCCGGCCACAGCGCGCAACTCGTCCAGGGCCAGCGGGATCCGACTCACGGGTGTCCCCACCCAGCGACTCTCGCACAGCCATCGCGCAGCGGCCACCGGCACCCGGGCCGGAAGCCGGTTCGTCAGCGGCCCAGGGCCTTCTGGATGCCCGCGGCCAGCGCGTGCGCCTCCTTCAGGCGGTACGTCCGCGAGGTGAGCAGCGCCGCATCTCCGGTGTTGCGCATATTCCCCGCCTCGAGCATCACCGCGGGCACCTCCGACAGGTTCAGCCCGGCGATGTCGGTCCGTCGGGTGATCGCGATGCCGGCGCCGGTGTACGTCGAGCGCGGCATCCCGGTTCCCTTGGCGAACTCGTCGCGGATCGTGGTGGCCATCGCCAGCGACTTCGACGTCACCGCGGCACCCCCGGCCATGCTGCGTGAGGTGATGATGTGGAACCCGCGGGCCGCCCGCGCGGTGTTGCCGTCGGCGTGCACGGAGACCACCAGGTCGGCGCGGGCCCGGTTGCCGATGGCGGCGCGTTCGTCGACACACGGCCCGATGCTCGCGTCGTTGGGCCTGGTCAGGATGACGGTGGCGCCGCGCTCGCGCAGCAGGGCCGCGAGATTGACGACCACGTCCCAGTTGTGCGCATGCTCGGGGTACCCACTGTCGGTCTGGGTCCCAGAGGTGTTGCACGCCTTCTTCTTGCCGCCACCCATCGGCACCTGACGAGCGAAAATGGTGGCGTCCGAGACCCCGTTGTGCCCGGGGTCCAACACAATGAAGGTGCCGGTCATGGCGAGTCGCGGGGTGTCCGGCAGGGTGGCCAGGCGAACCCCGCCGACGCTGGGTTTCTTGGCCGTGTACGGCGAGAAGTAGGCCCCCTCGAACAGGTTTCCGGTCCGCGGGGTTCGGGGTGCGCTCGGCGCGGCGGCGGCACCGGCGGCGGTGGTGGAGCTGGTAGCGGCTGGCGTGGTAGCGGCGGGCGTGGTCCCGACGCTGGAGGTGGCCGGCGTACTCGCGGCCGGCGTGGCCCCGGTGTCCGCCAGCCCGACGGTCGTCGCCGACGACACCGGCACGGTCACGGTGACGGTCACCGTTTCGGGGGTCGGTTCGGGGGTCGCTTCGGCGGTCGGCTGTGGATCGGCGGACGCTGCGCTCGCGGCGGCGCGGGTGGGAGTGGCCACGGCGCTCGTGGAGGCGGCCGTCGACAGGGAGAACCCGGTGCCCATCACCAGGGCGGCCACGATCGCGGCGGCCGCGACCGCCACACCGAGCCCGATGCCCAGGACGCTCAGCGTCCGATCCACCCCGGGTTTGCCCACAGATCCTCCCGACCTCGCCGCCGTCCTATCGACCGCCGCCACGACGACCTGACGGTCCCGACGTACCGCGACGTTCCCGGCCGGGCGACGCGCGAGGCCGTTGACTGTTGAGGCGCTGGGCGCCCGCCGCGGCCGCCCGGGCGCTGTGAAGTTATCCAGCCTGGGAATGGCCCCGGCCCCGAGCTGCGTTGACATGCGCACCATGCCCGAGGGACCCCTGATCGTGCAGTCCGACAAGTCCGTGCTGCTCGAAGTCGACCACCCGGACGCCGTCGCCGCCCGCCGCGCCATCGCCCCGTTCGCCGAGCTCGAACGCGCCCCGGAGCACGTGCACACCTACCGGGTGACGCCGCTCGGTCTGTGGAACGCCCGGGCTGCCGGCCACGACGCGGAGCAGGTCATCGACGCGTTGATCCGGCACAGTCGGTACGCCGTACCGCACGCCCTGCTCGTCGACATCGCCGACACGATGGACCGGTACGGGCGGCTGACGCTGCGCAAACAGCCCGCCGCGCCGGACTCGGCCGACGCCGACCGGCTCGTGCTGACCACCACCGACCGGCCGGTGCTCGAAGAGATCCTGCGCAGTCGCCGGATCGCTCCCCTGCTCGGGGCCCGACTCGATGACTGCACGGTCGCCGTACATCCCAGCGAACGCGGCCGGCTCAAGCAGGAACTGCTCAAGGTGGGGTGGCCCGCGCAGGACGAGGCCGGGTACGTCGACGGCGAGGCGCACCCGATCGAGCTGCGATCGGACGGCTGGGCGCTGCGGCCCTACCAGCAGCAGGCCGTCGACGGGTTCTGGCACGGCGGCTCGGGGGTGGTGGTGCTGCCCTGCGGGTCGGGCAAGACGCTGGTCGGGGCGGCCGCGATGGCCCGCTCCCAGACCACGGCGCTGGTGCTGGTGACGAACACGGTGGCGGCCCGGCAGTGGCGCGATGAGCTGTTGGCCCGGACCAGCCTGACCGAGGACGAGGTCGGTGAGTACTCCGGATCCCGGAAGGAGATCCGCCCGGTGACCATCGCGACGTACCAAGTGCTCACCACAAAACGCAAGGGCGCCTACGCCCACCTGGATCTGTTCGACGCCCGCGACTGGGGCCTGATCGTGTACGACGAGGTGCACCTGCTGCCCGCGCCGGTGTTCCGGATGACCGCCGACCTGCAGGCCCGGCGGCGGCTCGGGCTGACCGCCACGCTGGTCCGCGAGGACGGCCGGGAGCACGACGTGTTCAGCCTGATCGGGCCGAAACGGTACGACGCCCCGTGGAAGGACATCGAGGCGCAGGGGTACATCGCGCCGGCCGACTGCACCGAGATCCGGGTGAGCCTGCCCGAGTCGTACCGGATGGCGTACGCGACCGCCGAACCCGACGAGCGCTACCGGCTCGCCTCGTGCGCGCCGGTCAAGGATCGCGTGGTCGAAGAGCTGGTACGCCGGCACGCCGGTGAGCGCGTGCTGGTGATCGGGCAATACCTGGATCAACTGGACATGCTGGCGCAACGGCTGGACGCCGAGCTGATCACCGGGCAGACCTCGGTCGCGGCCCGGCAGCGGCTGTTCGAGGCGTTCCGGACCGGGGAGGTCACCCGGCTGGTGGTCTCCAAGGTGGCGAACTTCTCGGTCGACCTGCCCGAAGCGGGGGTGGCGATCCAGGTCAGCGGCACGTTCGGGTCCCGGCAGGAGGAGGCCCAACGGCTTGGGCGGGTGCTGCGACCCAAGCGGGACGGCCGGGCCGCGCACTTCTACACGGTGGTCGCCCGGGACACCGTGGACGCCGACTTCGCGGCGCACCGGCAGCGCTTCCTGGCCGAGCAGGGCTACGCCTACCGGATCATCGACGCCGACGACCTGTCCGCCGACTCGGCCTGACCCCGCGGACTGACGGTCCCCCGCCCGACATCCCCTGAACACTCCGCCATCACGAAACGTCGATACCGCACCTACGCTCACCGCGAGACGTCGATTTCGCACGTTCTGAGGCCGTTTTACGTGCGGAATCGACGTTTCGTCCACGGATTCGGTGCGGAATCGACGTCTCGCGGTAGGCCACGCACGCAACACGCCGTACGCCGCGCCTCACGCCGCACGCCCACACGCCCACGGACACGCCCACTGACACGCCGTACAGAGGGTATTCAGCGAATGCTCAGCGAACCGGGCGACCCTGGTGGGTATGACTGCGCCGACCACGCCCGAGGCCCGACTCCTTGTCGTCGAGGACGAGCCAAACATCCGTGAGCTGCTGGCCACCTCGTTGCGGTTCGCCGGTTTCGAGGTACACACCGCCGCTGATGGGGCGGGCGCGGTGAGCGTCGCCGAGAAGGAGCAGCCCGACCTGGTGGTCCTTGACGTCATGCTGCCCGACCTCGACGGTTTCGAGGTGACCCGGCGGCTGCGCGAACACGGTCGGCACATGCCGATCGTCTTCGTCACCGCCCGCGACTCGGTCGATGACAAGGTCAAGGGCCTCACGGTCGGCGGCGACGACTACGTCACCAAGCCGTTCAGCCTCGAAGAGGTGGTTGCCCGGATCCGCGCCGTGTTGCGGCGGACTCGGGGCGACGTCTCCGATGACGCCGTCCTGCGGTTCCACGACCTGGAGCTGAATGAGGACTCCCACGAGGTACGCCGCGGACGTCGGGTCATCGACGTCTCCCCCACCGAGTTCAAGCTGCTGCGGTACCTGCTGCTCAACCCGAACCGGGTGCTGTCCAAGGCTCAGATCCTGGACCACGTCTGGGACTACGACTTCCGGGGGGAGGCCGGCATCGTCGAGTCCTACATCTCCTACCTGCGGCGCAAGATCGACGTCGAGCCACCGGCGCTGATCCACACCCGCCGCGGCGTCGGGTACGTGCTGCGACTGCCCCCCGAATAGGCCCCACCCCGTGAGATTCGCACGTGCCGGCCGCGGGCGCCGCTGGTTCGTCGCCGCCGTGTCCCGGTTGACCGACCCGCTGCACTCCTGGCCACTGCGCTGGCGGTTGATCGCGATCCTGATCGTGCTGGTCTTCACCTCGCTGCTGGCGACGAACACGGTCGCCTCGGCGCTGCTGCGCAACTACCTGCTCGACCGCACCCGCGTGGAACTGGCGACCGCATCGGCCCCAGCGGCCCTGGAGGCGGTGCGCGAGCTGCGGTGGGAGACCGACGCCGCGTTGCCGAGCAACTACGCGGTGCTGTTCATGCTCCGCGACGGCACGGTCCGCGAAGTAGCGGCCGTCGACGAGCGCTTTCACCCCGACGTACCGTTCCTGGCCGAGAACGATCCAGCGGTGAACTCCGGGGACCCGTTCATCGTCGGCTCCACCATCGGCGAGGCCCGCTGGATGGTGGTGGCCGGCCGGCTGGAGAACAACCAGGGCACGTACGCCGTGGCCGCCTCGCTCTCGGGGGTGGAGGAGACCGTGGCCCAGGTCCGGGTGCTCAGCACCGTGATCGGCCTGTTGGTGCTGACCGCGTGCGCCATGCTCGGCTGGCTCGGGATCGCCCGGGCGTTCGGTCCGCTGCGCACCATCGAGGACACCGCTGCCGGCATCGCCTCGGGGGACCTGACCCGGCGGATCCCCGACTTCCCGGCCCGTGACGAGGTGGCCAGCCTCGCAGACTCCCTCAACGCCATGCTCTCCCAGGTGGAGACCTCGTTCGCGGTCCGCGAGGCATCCGAGGACCGGATGCGCCGCTTTGTCACCGATGCCTCCCACGAGTTGCGCACCCCGCTGGCGACGATCCGCGGGTACGCCGAGCTGTACCGGCAGGGGGCCGCCGCCAGCCCCGAGGACACCGCCAACGCGATGCGCCGTATCGAGTTGGAGGCAGCCAGGATGTCCGCGCTGGTGGAGGACTTGCTGACGTTGGCCCGGCTGGACAATCAGCGGCCGATGATGGTGGCCGACGTGGACCTGACCGTGCTGGCCAGCGACGCCGTCCAGGACGCGCGGGCCCGGGAACCGGGACGGGCCCTGCGGCTGCTCGGGCTGGACGGCCAGCCCCTGGGGCCCACCCTGGTCCCAGGCGATGAGAACCGGCTGCGGCAGGTGATCACCAACCTGATGGCCAACGCGCTGCAGCACACTCCGCCGGGCAGCCCGATCGAGGTCGAGGTCGGCGCCCGCGGCCCGAGCACCGCGCGGGTGGTGGTCCGCGATCACGGCGCCGGGATCGACCCGGCGCTGGCCGGCAAGGTATTCGAACGGTTCTTCCGGCTCGACCCTTCCCGCGGTCGCGACGCCCGCGCCAACACCGGGCTCGGATTGGCCATCGTTGCTGCGATCGTGGACGCCCACGAGGGCCGGGTGGGGGTGGCACCGACCCCCGGCGGCGGGGCCAGCTTCGTCGTTGATCTCCCTCGTCTGGACAGCCCCGAACCGGACGACGACGATGGCACCGCCGCGACCGACGTACCAGCCGATTTCCCTGATTCGCCGTGATTGCCGTGATGCCCCCGATTCCCCGAATGCACAGTCCCCGTACAGCCGGCACCGAGGCTGCGCAGCAGTAGCCGTGGTGCACTGGAGGCAACCTCACCCCTGGAGGAAACCGATGAACAACCACAGCAGCGGCTGGGATCCCGACCAGCCGCAACCGGCGGCCACCGGACCCACGCCGCCGGGCAACCCCCCGGCGCCGACCTGGTACGGCAGTGATCCCACCGGACCGCAGCCGATCACCCCGCCGCACGGGATCCGGTTCGGCGACCAACCCTCGTGGCCGTCGAACCCCGCGGCCGCGCCCGGCGGCGGGCCCGCGACCCTGACCGCCCCGCCCGGTAGCCGCAGCCCCCGCCGCCGACTGCTCGAGCTTGCGATGGTCGGCGCGGTGTCGGCGATGCTGGCCAGCGGGTGCACGTTCGCGGCGACCCAGGACCGGGTGGCCGCAACGAACACCCTCGGTACGACGACCGGTCAACTCCCGAGTACGACGGCCCGGCCCGTGGTGCAGGCCGACGGCAGCGCGCCCGACTGGGTGGCGGTCGCCAAGACGGTATCCCCGAGCGTGGTGGCCATCACGATCAGCAGCGGCAGCCGCGCGGTCGGCCAGGGGTCCGGCGTCATCGTCGACGCCGAGGGCCGGATCATCACGAACAACCACGTGGTCACGGCCGGCAGCACCCGATCCGGGCTGAGCCTGACCGTGACCCTGGACGACAAGCGCACCTTCGACGCCGACATCGTCGGTACTGACCCGGCCACCGACCTGGCGGTCATCAAACTCAAGAACGCGCCGAACGACCTGGTGCCGATCGCCCTGGGCAACGCCGACGAGCTCCGGGTCGGCGAACCGGTCATGGCGGTGGGCAACCCGCTCGGCCTGGCCGGGACCGTCACGACGGGCATCGTGAGCGCGCTGAACCGCCCGGTGGTCACCGAGTCGGACCCCAGCAGCAGCCTCGACGGGGCTCGGGGTGAACGGGTCGTGACCAACGCGGTGCAGACCAGCGCCGCGATCAACCCGGGCAACAGCGGTGGGGCGCTGGTCAACGCCTCCGGGCAGCTCGTGGGGATCAACTCGGCGATCGCCTCGACGCAGGGCAGCTCGGGCAACATCGGGATCGGGTTCGCCATCCCGGTGAACGAGGCCCGCTCGGTGTCCGAGCAACTAATCGCTAGCGGCAAGGCCCGGCACGCCTACCTCGGCGTCGCGCCGACCACGGTGGTGGTCCAGGACGGCGCCTCCAAACGGGCGGCGGTAGGGATCGGGCGGGTGTACCCGGACACCCCCGCGGCTAACGCCGGCCTGCGGGTCGACGACGCCGTCATCGCCGTCGACGGCGAAGCAGTGGACACCGCCGACTCGCTGATCGCCCAGATCCGGGAGCGCCGGGTCAACCAGAACGTCACGTTGACGATCGTGCGCGACGGGAAGCGCCAAGAGGTGAAGGTGTCACTGGCGGAGCGACCGACGTCCTGACCCAGGCCTGATAGCCCGCCGGGTCGCGCAGGCGATGACCACCCGACAGCTCCGCCCGTCCACAACAGGCGGGGCTGTCGGCGTGTCGGGGAGCGGCTGTGTACGGCGGTCCCGGCTGCTGGACCGGCGCTCGTACGGTCCTTGGCGTGGGGCCGCTCACCGCCCCGCGCGGCCGGGGCACGCCCTTGGGCCGACCACCTGACATCCGCCGAAAGGGCATCCTCATGAGCACCCAGTTCCACGTCGACACCCAGGCCATCGCGACCGGCGCGGCCGACGTACACCGCATCAGCGCCACCATCGAGACGGAGGTGGCCGCCATGATGGCGCGGCTGATGACGCTGGAGCAGGCCTGGCGGGGCAGCGCGGCGGCGGGGTTCCAGGCCTGCATCACCCAGTGGAACGCTACCGCCGGGCAGGTTCGGGCGGCCCTGGATGAGATCCAGCGCGCGTTGGCCACGGCGGGTCAGGAGTACGCGAGCGTGGAGGCCGCCAACACCGCGATGTTCCGGTCGTGACCGATCGCCATGCCCGCGAGTGACCGGTCCCACCGACAGTCGCCGGTTTGGCCGCAGGATGAACACGCGGTGAGCCGGTCCCCGAGGGGACCGGCTCACCGGTGAATGGCGCCGCGTTGCTGCGGTCGGCTTGGTCAGGGTTGGTCAGACCAGGTGGGTGAGGTAGTAGAACGCGATCACCACGAACACGGCGACGGTCTTGATGATGGTCATCGCGAAGATGTCCTTGTACGACGTCTTGTGCGTCAGGCCGGTCACCGCCAGCAGGGTGATCACCGCACCGTTGTGCGGCAGGGTGTCCATGCCGCCGCTGGCCATCGAGGCGATCCGGTGCATGACCTCCATCGGGATGCCGGAGGCGTTGGCGTTCGCGATGAACTGATCGGCCATCGCACCCAAGGCGATGCTCATGCCACCAGAGGCCGAGCCCGTGATGCCGGCCAGAATGTTGACCGTCACGGCCTCATTGACCAGCGGGTTCGGAATGGCCTTGAGGCCGGAGGCGACCACCGCGAAGCCGGGCAGGGCCGCGATCACGGCGCCGAAGCCGTACTCGGAGGCGGTGTTCGTGGCGGCCAGCATGGCGCCGGCGACGGCGTCCTTGCTGCCCTGGGTGAAGTGGGTGACCACCGGCTTCCAGGCCAACACCAACACGGTGAAGATGCCGACGAGCAGGGCGCCCTCGACGGCCCAGATCGCCACGGTGCTGGACACGTTGACGGTCACCGGTTCGGCCTTGCCGACCACTGCGGGGCTGAAGCTGACCTTGGCGCCGTACCAGGTCGGGATCCACGTGGTCAGCACCTTGTTGACGACGGCGACCAACACCAGCGGCAGCACCGCGAGGGCCGGGTTGACGAGTTTGTCGTCCCCGACGTACGTGACCGGCTCGTTGGTGTGGCCCTCGCCGTAGCCTTCGCCGAGCGCTTCGGCCTTCTTGCGAGCCCGCTCCAGGTACACCATGCCGAGCGAGAACACGAAGATGGCACCGACGAAGCCCAGGATGGGGGCGGCGTACGCGTTGGTCTTGAAGAACGTCGTGGGGATGATGTTCTGGATCTGCGGGGTACCCGGGAGTGCGTCCATCGTGAAGGTGAACGCCCCCAGGGCGATGGTGCCCGGGATGAGCCGCTTGGGGATGTCGCTCATCTTGAACATCTCGGCGGCGAACGGGTATACCGCGAACACCACGACGAACAGGGAAACCCCGCCGTAGGTGAGCAACGCGCACACCAGGACGATCGAGAGCATCGCCCGCTTGGCGCCGACGATCTTGATCACCCAGGTCACGATCGCCCGGGCGAACCCGGACATTTCGATGACCTTTCCGAAGATGGCCCCGAGGAGGAAGACCGGGAAGTAGTTCTTGATGAAGCCGACCATCTTGTCCATGAACAGGCCGCTGAACATCGGCGCGACCAGGGACGGGTCGGTCAGGAGTACGGCGCCGAGGGCCGCGATGGGTGCGAACAAGATGACGCTGTGCCCGCGATAGGCCATGTACATCAGGAAACACAGGGCCAAGAGCACGATGAGGAAGCTCATTGGGGGACCTCGATTCCACCGATTAGGGGCGGGGGCCCGGGATAGGTCTGGTCGATCACCGGACCATCGTGGAGCCGGACACCAGGCCGTCGCGGTGTGTTATTCCCACACAATTCGCTCAGGAATATGGTGTTGACAGCTACAGCGGGTCGGCGCGCGGGGTTGTCCAATGGGGTCGTAGCCACCTGCGCCAGCCCGTTCCGCCGACCACTGGGCTGGCGCAGGTCCCACGCCACCCGTGCCATCCGCGCCGTCCGTGCCGTCCGTGCAGCCTGGAGTCCGTCATGCCCACAGCCCCCGCCGCCACCGCCCCCACCAGCGTCGTCCGTTCGATCGAGGACGCCATGGCCCTGATCCGCCCCGGGGACACGATCGCCACCAGCGGCTTCGTGGGCTGCGGCACGCCCGACGCGCTGCTGTCCGGACTGGCCGCTCGCTACGAGGCGACCGGCGAACCCGGCGACCTGACCCTGTACTTCGCGGCCGGGCAGGGCGACGGCACCATCCGCGGACTCAACCGGCTCGCCGTACCGGGGCTGCTCAAGCGGGTCGTCGGCGGCCACTGGGGGCTGATCCCCAAGGTCGCCGCACTGGCCATCGAGAACCGCATCGAAGGCTGGAACCTGCCCCAGGGCGTCATCAGCAGGCTCTACCGGGACGTCGCCGCCGGCCTGCCGGGCACGGTCAGCGCGATCGGGCTGCACACGTACGTCGACCCGCGCCGGGACGGCGGCCGGATCAACGCCCGCTCCACCGACGAACTCGTCCAGCTCATCGAGCTGGGCGGCCGTGAGCTGCTGTTCTACCCCGGCTTCCGGCTCGACGTGGCCCTGCTGCGGGGCACCAGCGCCGATGAGCGGGGCAACGTGACGATGGAACGCGAGGCGCTCACCCTGGACAACCTCGCCATGGCGACGGCCGCACGCAACACCGGCGGCAAGGTCATCGTGCAGGTCGAGCGGATCGCCCAGACCGGCACGCTCAACCCGCGACTGGTCAAGATCCCGCACATCCTCGTCGACGCAGTCGTCGTGGCCCCGCCGGAGCTGCACGAGCAGACCTACGCCACGGCGTACTCCCCTGGCTACGCCCACGAGGTCCGGGTGCCGCTGAGCACTGTCCCGCCGATGCCGATGAGCGAACGCAAGGTCACCTGCCGGCGCGCCGCCCTCGAGCTGCCCGACGGCGGCGTGGTCAACCTCGGCATCGGGATGCCCGAGGGGGTCTCGGCGGTGGCCGCCGAGGAGCGCGTCATCGATCGGATCACCCTGACGGCCGAACCCGGGGTGATCGGCGGCGTACCGGCCTCCGGCCTGAACTTCGGCGCCGCGCTCAACCCCGACGCGCTGATCGACCAGAACCAGCAGTTCGACTTCTACCAGGGCGGCGGGCTGGACCTGACCGTGCTCGGGATGGCCGAACTCGACGCCGAAGGCAACGTCAACGTCTCCCGGTACGGCAACCGGCTGACCGGGGCCGGCGGGTTCATCGACATCAGCCAGAGCGCCCGCAAGGTGGTCTTCGTGGGCACGTTCACCGCGGGCGGGCTCAAGGTCGCCACCGGCGACGGCACCCTGCGCATCCTGACCGAGGGCCGTCAGCGCAAGCTCGTCCAGCACGTCGAACAGGTCACCTTCAACGGCAAGTACGCCGCCTCCCGCGGCCAGGAGGTGCTGTACGTCACCGAGCGTGCCGTGTTCACCGCCACCCCCGAGGGCCTGCGGCTGGCAGAGGTGGCCCCCGGCATCGACATCGAGCTCGACGTGCTGGCACACATGGACTTCCGGCCGATCGTCGACGAGGTCCGGGTGATGGATCCGGCGCTGTTCACCGACGCCCTCGTCGGACTGGGCGCCCGGCTCCAGCCGCGCACCGCCACCACATCCGCGACCACATCCGCGACCATCGTCTGAGCGCCGTACAGCCCCCCCTGACATCACCGCACACCAGCTGACCCCCGACCGGTACCCGCGAGAGGAACCCCCACCATGGAGCCCACCCAGCAACCGTTGAACGGCCGCGTCGTCCTGATCACCGGCGGCAGCGGCGCGCTCGGCCGCAGCCACGCCTTGACCTTCGCCGAGAGCGGCGCATCCATCGTGGTCAGCGACCTGACCGACCCCAGCTCGGTGGTCGAGGAGATCACCGCGGCCGGCGGCCGGGCCATCGGTGTCACCGCCGGCGTCGACACCTGGGAAGGTGGCCGGGCGGGCGTCGACGCCGCCATCGCCGAGTACGGCCGGCTCGATGTCGTGATCAACAACGCGGGCATCATCCGGGACAAGAGCTTCGCCAAGATGACCCCGGAGATGATCGAATCCGTGCTGGCCGTGCACCTGCACGGGGCCTTCCACGTCACTGTGGCGGCCTGGCCGCACCTGGCCAAGCAGGGCGGCTCGGTGATCATGACCAGTTCCGGCACCGGGCTGTACGGCAACTACGGGCAGGCCAACTACGGCGCCGCCAAGCTCGGCCTCGTCGGGCTCACGCGCACCCTGGCCCAAGAGGGTGCCCGCAGCGGCATCCGGGTCAACGCCATTGCGCCGCTGGCGCGCTCGGCCATGACCGAAGGTTTGTGGCCCGAGGCGCTCGAGCGCCTTGCCCCCGAATGGGTGTCCCCGTTCGTGGTGTGGCTGACCACCGACGACTGCACCGCCACCGGGCAGATCTACTCCCTCGGCGCCGGCCGGTACGCCCGGGTCGCCATCCTCGAGGGGC
This sequence comes from Austwickia sp., assembly GCA_016711265.1. GTDB lineage: Bacteria > Actinomycetota > Actinomycetes > Actinomycetales > Dermatophilaceae > JADJTI01. The sequence goes on from JADJTI010000004.1 coordinate 367,821, forward strand.
CCGGGGTGCGTTTCGAGCACGTCCCGACGCTGGCGGACTTCACCGCTGTCGCGGCCGAGATCGACACGATCGAGGGCGCGGTCGAGCCGGCCAACCTTCTCGACCAGGTCAACCTGCTGGTGCCGCCGCGGTCATAGCCAGGGCCGGACCCCGGGATCCACCTACTCCGCCCGGGGGGAGCCGTTCGCGGCACCCCCGGGCGGTCACCTAGCATCGCGAGCATGTCGGCGCAGCCCCCGGAACCGGAGCCCCAGGACTCCACGGTGGAGTTGCTGCGGCTCCTGGCCGACGGAGCCTCGCCGACCCAACTCGGGCGGGTCGGCGCGGACCCCGAGGCGCTCAGCCTTGCCGTCCGTGCCGCCACCCGCCTCGAGGACCAGCGGGGCCGGGAGCGGGCCCTGCGGGCGCTGGTCGACACCGCGCGTGACCTTGCGGCCACCACCGACCCCGCGGGCGTCCTGGACGCCATCGTGCGGCGCGCCCGGGGCCTGCTTGGCAGCGACGTCGCCTATCTGACGCTGTACGACCCGGATCGCGGCGACACGTACATGCGAGCCACCGACGGGGTCGTGGCGGCCTCCTTCCGCACGGTGCGCCTGCCCCTGGGTGCCGGGCTGGGCGGCCTGGTGGCCTCCACCCGGGAAGCCTGGTGGACCAGCGACTACCAGCACGACACCCGGTTCTCCCACCTGGACAGCATCGACAACCCCGTGGCCGACGAGGGACTCGTGGGGATCTGCGGCACTCCTCTGCTGGTCGAGGAGGAGTTCGTCGGGGTGCTGTTCGCGTCGTACCGGAGTCGGCACGCCTTCTCCCCCGAGGAGGTCGCCCTGCTCGGGTCGCTGGCCACGCTGGCGGCGCTGTCCATCCTGCAGACCCGTTCCCGCCAGGCCACCGAAGCCGCCCTCGCCAAGCTCTCACTTGCCCACGCGGCCGAACACCGGCACGCCCAGGACGTCGAACGCTCCGCCGCCGCGCACGACCGGTTCACGCACCTGGTGGCCTCCGGTGGGGGTGTCGACGACCTGACCCGAGGCGTCGGCGAGGTGCTTGGCGGGTGGGCCGTACTGGTGGACGTCGACGGCACCCGCCGCAGCGCCTTCGGGGAGGTACCCGGCCCGCCGGTGGAGGTGGGCGCACCCGACCCACTCGCCGAGGATGCGCTGGTCGGGGCCGCTCGGGAGGCCGGCCACGGGGTTCCGGACGGCGAACGGTACGCCGTGGGCGTGCGTGCCCGGCGCGAACTGATCGCCCTGCTGATCTGCGGGGCCCCCGGCGGCGGCGAGGCCAACCTCCCGATCGTCGAGCGGGCGGCGGCCGTCACCGCCGTACTGCTGGTGTTCGAACGGGAAACCGCCGCGGCCCGGCAGCGGGCGCTCTCCGACCAGGTATCGGACCTGGTCGGCGGCACCCTGACAGGCCTCGAGGCCTCCCGGCTGCTGACCCGCGAGGGCTTGAACCCCAACCGGCCCTACTGTCTGCTCGCGCTGCGCGGGCAACGTCTGGCGATGAACGGCCTGGTGTTGGCGGCCTCCGCTGCCGTCGGCGATGGCGGGCTCGTCGGCCAGCATGGGAAACGCCTGGTCGCGCTGATGGCCGGTGATGACCCCGGGGTGCTGGCCGCCGCCCTGGTACGTCGTCTGGGCGCCTCCGATGAGGTCACCGCCGCCGGCGTGGGGCCGCTGACCGGCACCGACGCGATCCCCGAGGCGTTCACCGAAGCCGCCCGCACCGTCGATGCCATGATCGCCCTCGGCCGCCGAGGCGAGGGCGCCGCAACCGCCGACCTGGGGTTCGCCGGTCTTATCGTGGGTTCCACCCCCGACGTGGCCGGGTACGTGACGCGGGTGCTGGGGCCGGTGCTGGCCTACGATCGGGAACGCGGGACCACCCTGATCGGGACCATCGATGCCTACTTCGGCGCGGACCGGGCCCTGCGCCGTACCGCCGACGCCCTGCACGTACATGTCAACACGGTGGTACAACGGCTGGAGCGGGTGGCGACCCTGCTCGGTGATCGCTGGCAGGAACCCGAGTCGGCGCTCGAGATCCAGCTGGCCCTGCGCTTGCGCCGGCTGCTGCACCCCGACGCCCGGCAGGGCTGACCACCGACGGCCGACGCCCGGCGGAACGCCCGCAACCGACACCCACCGCCGACCTGGTGCAGGATCACCCGACCTGGTGCAGGATCACCCGACCTGGTGCCCCCTGCAACCCGCACCCAGTCGGACCAACCCGCACCCCAGTCAGGGCAACCCGCACCCAGTCAGGGCACCTGCACCGGAAACGACGAAGGCCGAGCCCTGTCGGGCCCGGCCTTCGTCGTCTTCGCTACGTGCTTCGTCAAAAGCCCATGCTCAAGTCGGCTTCTTCCTCACACTCCGCTTCGCTACGTGCTTCGTCAGAAGCCCATACCGCCCATCTCGTCGCCACCCGGCATCGCCGGCCCGGCCGACTTCTCCGGCTTGTCGGCGATCACAGCCTCCGTGGTCAAGAACAGCGCGGCGATCGACGCGGCGTTCTGCAGAGCCGAACGCGTCACCTTCGCCGGGTCGATGATCCCCTTGGCGATCAGGTCGACGTACTCGCCGTTGCTGGCGTCCAGACCATGTCCCTCGGCCAGTCCGCGCACCTTCTCCGCCACAACGCCACCCTCCAGGCCGGCGTTGATCGCGATCTGCTTCAGCGGCGCCTCCAGGGCCACCCGCACAATGTTCGCGCCGGTCGCCTCGTCACCGACGAGCTCCAGCTTGTCGAACACTCGCGCGCTGGCCTGGATCAGGGCAACGCCACCACCGGCGACGATGCCCTCTTCGACGGCGGCCTTCGCGTTGCGGACGGCGTCCTCGATCCGGTGCTTGCGCTCCTTCAGCTCGACCTCGGTGGCCGCACCGGCCTTGATCACCGCAACACCGCCGGCCAGCTTGGCCAGCCGCTCCTGCAGCTTCTCGCGGTCGTAATCGGAGTCCGACTTGTCGATCTCCGCGCGGATCTGGTTGACCCGACCGGCGATCTGGTCGGCGTCGCCGCCACCCTCGACGATCGTCGTCTCGTCCTTGGTCACCACGACCTTGCGGGCCGTCCCCAGCATGTCCAGCGTCGCGCTGTCCAGCTTGAGGCCGACCTCCTCGGAGATCACCTGACCACCGGTCAGGATGGCGATGTCGCCGAGCATGGCCTTGCGGCGGTCACCGAAGCCGGGAGCCTTGACCGCGACGACCGAGATGATCCGGCGGATGTTGTTCAGCACCAGCGTCGCCAGCGCCTCGCCCTCGACGTCCTCGGCCACGATCAGCAGCGGCTTGCCAGCCTGCTTGGTCTTGTCCAGCAGCGGCACCAAATCCTTGATGGACCCGATCTTGGAGTTCACGATGAGCACATAGGCGTCCTCCAGGACGGTCTCCATGCGCTCGGGGTCGGTGACGAAGTACGCCGAGATGTAGCCCTTGTCGAAGCGCATCCCCTCGGTGAGCTCCAGCTCGAGCCCGAAGGTGTTCGACTCCTCGACGGTGATGACGCCTTCCTTGCCGACCTTGTCCATGGCCTCGGCGATCATCTCGCCGATCTGGGTGTCGGCGGCGGAGATCGAGGCGGTGGCCGCGATCTGTTCCTTGGTCTCGACGTCCCGAGCCATCGACAGCAGCTCCTGGACGACGGCGTCGGTGGCCTTCTCGATGCCCCGCTTCAGGGCCATCGGGTTCGCGCCCGCGGCGACGTTGCGCAGGCCCTCGCGGACCAGCGCCTGAGCCAACACGGTCGCGGTCGTCGTACCGTCACCGGCGACGTCGTCGGTCTTCTTGGCGACCTCTTTGACGAGCTCGGCGCCGATCTTCTCGTACGGGTCCTCCAGCTCGATCTCCTTGGCGATCGAGACCCCGTCGTTGGTGATGGTGGGGGCGCCCCACTTCTTCTCCAGGACGACGTTGCGGCCCTTGGGGCCGAGGGTGACCTTCACGGCGTCGGCAAGCTGGTTCATGCCACGCTCGAGACCCCGGCGGGCCTCCTCGTCGAAGGCGATGATCTTGGCCATGTGTGGTGGTTCCTCCCACGCCATTGCGATGGCGGACGTGTCGAAAACCGGGCGATGCCCGCGACGGACGACCTGGGGCTCACGCTGATCTCAGCACGAAACCGCCGGGCCTCACCGGACCGGTCGCTGCTCACCCTCGGCGTCCGAGCCTCCCGCACGGGTCCCGCGCGTTATCACTCGCACCCCGAGAGTGCTAAGTCCATGATTAGCACTCGACCTAGGAGAGTGCAAATGCCCGGCCCGCCATCGCCGCGTCGAGCCGGCGCAATCGGCGTTACTGCTCGATGTGGAGCAACCGCTCCACGGCCCGGCGGACGGTCTCCTCGCTGAACCCACTGCCCAGCCCACGGCGTACCAGGTCATCAGGGTTGCGCTCGCCCGCCCCGCGCCCCTCGCCGAGGAACCACGCCAGTCGGCGGTGCCGTTCACATTGCTCCTCGACCGCATCGAGGCCGACGACCGATCCGTGCCCCGGCACCGAGATCCGGCCCAGTCCGGCCTCCACGGTGTCGAGCAGGTGGGAGAGCGTGTTGCCCCAGTCGCGCGGGAAACCATCCTCGTACGCCGGGTCGGCGCCGATTTCGACGAGGTCACCCCAGAACACGACACCGGCGTCGGGTACGGCGAGCACCAAGTCGTGGTCGGTGTGCCCGGCGCCGCCGTACAACAGGTTGATGCTCCGCCCGCCAAGGTCGACGGACTCGCGGTGCGGCACCAACCGGTCCGGCGGGACCAAGCGGCTGGCCGCCACCCGCTCGGCGACCTCCAGCTCGCCGGCGGTCCGCAGTTCCCCGATCACCCGCGCCTGGAGCTGGTCACCCAGGTGCCCAAGCCAGTAGGCACACCCTGGGGTGCCCCACACCGTGGCCGGCAGGAATGCCGCGGCACCGTAGGCGTGGTCGAAGTGGGCGTGCGTGAGCATCACCTGCCAGGGCAGTGACGTCACACCTCGGACCGAGGCGGCGACCTCCGCGCCGTGCCGTTCGTCCCAGCCGGTGTCCACCACCAGGCACTGGTGCTCGCCGACCACAAGACCGACGTTGACGTCGAGGTAGTCGTGCCGTCGCAGGAAGACGTTGTGGGCGATCTCAGTCCACGGGCTCGGGCTCACAACGGCCCAGTATGCGACGCGAACGTGATCCAGGCCACCCCCGCAGGGGGAGACGGGTCGTGGGTGAGAACTATGAACGGCCGTCCAGCCGGCGGGCGGAACGTTCGTGACGGCGCGCCGACCGCAGCCGCCGTAGGCGCTTGACCAGCATCGGATCGAACTCCAGGGCGTCCGGGTGATCGAGCAACATGTTGAGGATCTGGTAGTAGCGCGTGGGAGTCAGGTCGAACAACGACTTGATCGAGTCCTCTTTGACCCCTGGGTGCTTCCACCACTGCCGCTCGAACGCCAAGATGTCCCGTTCACGCTCACTCAGTCCCGCCGGGTCGGCGCCCGCCGCTCGCTGTGCCGAAACGTCCATCCCCATCCCTTCGGTCCCCAAGCGCTGCCCCATACGTCGAGGTCAACCACCGGCCAGCCATCCTCACCCGCAGTCTGACACGGCGGTCCGACAATCGAACGACAGCGTTGTCATTCCCGCGTGGCGGTGACGTGTAACACCTGGGTTCAGTTCCGCCTGGTGAAACCGATAGGCAGCTGAACGTTTCGAGAGAACGGAACCGCCTCATGCACCGAGGGATTCGCGCGAAGATCATCATCCTGACCCTGGCCTGCCTGATCGCGTCCGGCGTGGCCCTGACGGGCATCAGCGCCTGGCGGAGCCAGACCTTCGCCAGTTCCGCGGCGCAGGACGTCTCCGCCCTGGTCGAAGAGGACCTCGACCGCGCCGCCCGCGGGATCTACGACGTGGTCGCCGCCCAAGGAGAGTCGATCAGCGACCGCGTCACGGCCAACATGCGGGTCGCCGCCACCACGCTGAGTCGCGCGGGGGGGCTTCGCTTCGGCGCGGAGCGGGTCACCTGGTCCGCGACGAATCAAGTCAACCAGCAGGTCAGCACGATCACTCTGCCCCAGGCCCTAGTGGGCTCCAGCTGGCTTGGCCAGCAGAAGTCCGTGCAGGCTGCGGTGCCCGTGGTCGATGATGTCTATCGACAGGTCGGAGGGGCCGTCACCGTCTTCCAGCGGATGAACGCGGCCGGGGACATGCTGCGCGTCGCGACGAACGTCACGGGCAAGGACGGGCAGCGGGCGATCGGCACGTACATTCCGGCACGCAACGCCGACGGCTCGGCCAACGCCGTGGTGGCCGCCGCCGAGGCGGGCAAGCCGTACGTCGGCGTCGCCCAGGTCGTGGGCCAGTGGTACGTCACCCGGTATGAACCCATCCGCCGGGACGGCCAATTGATCGGGATGCTCTTCGTGGGCTTCCAGCAGGAGAGTGTGGCGGCGCTCCGGTCGGCCATCGAAAAGACGAAGGTCGGCACCCACGGCGTGGTCGACGTACTCGGCACCAAGGGCACCACCCGCGGCGTGGTGCGGATCAGCGGCACCCCGGGCAAAGCGGGCACGACCATCGTCGAGGCCACCGACGCCGCTGGGAAGAAGTACGTCGCCGACAGCCTCGACGCGGCGGTCAAGGCCGGACCGAACGCCGTGGTCCGGGTCGCCTACCAGCATCCGGAGGCCGGACCGTCCACGATTCGCGCGATGTACTACCCCGAGTGGGACTGGGTGATCGCCCTGCTGACCCGCGACGCCGACTTCGCCGGACCGCTGGACAACCTCCAAGCAGGCCGCGCCGGCATGCTCACCTGGCTGATCGCCTCGGCACTGGCGATCACGCTGGCCGGGGCGGCGGTCGCCGCAGCGGTCGGCGCCTCCCTGACCGCGCCGCTCCTGCGGCTGCGCGACCGGATGGCCGAGATCGCCGACGGGGAGGGTGACCTCACCCAACGGGTCGAGGCCGACAGCCAGGACGAGGTCGGCCAACTGGGCTCGGCGTTCAACCGGTTCATCGACAAGGTGGCCACTGCCGTCCGCGGGGTCAGCGCCTCAGCCGGCTCGCTCAGCGCCGCAGCCCAGGGCATGAGGACGGTCTCCACCGACCTGCACGACACGGCGGCACGATCCTCGGCGCAGGCCGGACAGGCCCGAGACGCCGCCGGAGCGATCAGCGAGAGCGTGCACACCGCCGCCGCGGGGACCGAACAAATGACGGCCTCGATCCGACAGATTGCGCAGAGCGCGGCCGAGGCCGCGCGGGTCGGGCAACGGGCCGGTCAGCTCGCCGCCGAGACGGAGGCCACCGTGACCGCCCTCGGCGACAGCTCGACCGAGATCAGCAACGTCATCAAGGTGATCAGCGCCGTCGCCGAGCAGACGAACCTGCTGGCCCTGAACGCGACCATCGAGGCCGCCCGGGCCGGCGAGGCCGGTAAGGGGTTCGCCGTCGTCGCCAGCGAGGTCAAGGATCTGGCGCAGCAGACCGGTGCCGCCACCGAGGAGATCTCCCGACGGATCCAGGCCATCCAGGCCGACAGCCGTGCGGCGGTCGAGTCGATCACGCAGATCACGCACGTCGTCCGGGAGATCACCGATCACCAGGCTGCGATCGCGGCGGCCGTGGACGAGCAGAGCGCCACCACGACAGAGCTCAGCCAGGGCATCACCGCCGCCGCGGACGCCGTCGGCAACGTCAACCACGCCATCGCGGCCGTCAGCCGCGACGCCGGCCACACCGCAGACGAGGTGGGCCGGGTGCGCGAGGCGGCCGAGCAGCTCAACAGCATCTCGGGGGAGCTGAGCACCCAGCTGGGCGTCTTCGTGGTCTGACATGCCCGTTCGACATGCCGAAGGCGGTGCCGGCCCCTGTTCCGGCACCGCCTTCGGCTCCCCCACCGAACCGGCGGCGGCATGGCTACCCCACGCGCCATGCCACCACGGCCCGGTCGCTACTCCGCGTGAATCGCGGTCAGCACGTTCATCCGCCCCGCGCGGTACGCCGGCCACAGCGCCGCCAGCACCCCGACGACCACGGCGGCCACCAGGAACGCGCCCAACTGCCCGAGCGGGATGCGCAACTCGGTCAGACCCTCATCGGCCAGCGCTCGCTGCAGCGCCCAGCCGAACAGGGTCCCCAGGCCGAGCCCGACGACGGAGCCCAGCAGGGCGATGACCACCGACTCCAGCCGGATCATCTGCCGTAGCTCGCCGGCCTTCAACCCGACCGCGCGCAGCAGCCCGATCTCGCGGGTCCGTTCCAGCACCGACAGCGCCAGGGTGTTGATGATCCCCAGCACGGCGATCACGATGGCCAACCCGAGCAGCGCATAGATCACCGTGAGGAACTGATCCAGGCTGGCGCCCTGGGCCGCGGCGTACTCGGTGCGGTCCTTGACGGACACCATCGGCAGATCCTTGACCACCGCGTCCAGCCCGGCCCGCAGCGCCGTCCGGTCCGCACCCGCAGCAGCGGTGATGGCCAGCGTGCTGTCGGCCGCCGGCAACCCGGCCGAGGCCAGCGTGTCCAGGGTGGTCACGATCTGACCGACGCCGACGCCGGGGTCGGTGGAGAACACCGCGGCGACCGTCAGCGGCACATCGCGACCGTTGAGCGTCACCGTGAGGGTGTCTCCGACGCGACGACCCTTCTCGCTCGCATACCCCTGATCGAGCATGACCGTGCCGCGGCGGAAATCGCTCACCGAGCCCGACTCCAGCTTTTGCGCCACGATCCGGTTGAAGCCGTCCGGGGCCATCGCCGAGACGAAGACGGTCTCGCCGTTGAGCTGACCGAAGGCCACCCGCTGGCGGTGGAGTTCCCCCACCCCGGGTACGCCGGCCATCCGGTCGCCGATCGCGGTGGAGAAGTCCCCGAACCCGGCGTTCTGGACCACGTAGTCGCTGCGCATCGCGTCGTTGACCAGGACCTCGGTGCTGGCCTTCGTGGTCGCCGCCAACGCGGCGGACGCGGTGACCAGCGTCAACCCGATCATCAACGCGGAGGCGGTGGCTGCCGTACGACGGGGGTTGCGGACCGCGTTCAGCTCCGCCAGCTTGCCCACCTCCCCGAACAGCCGCCGGTAGATCCGACCGATCGCCCAGACCACCGGGGCGCCCAGGACGGGGGTCACGCCGGCCACGCCGAGCAGCGTGAACAGCGCTCCGGCGCCCACCCAGTACAGCGGCCGAGGCACGTCGAGGAAGAGCCCGGCCATCAGGGCGGCGATGCCGGCCACCGTGAGGGTCAACCCGATGACCGTACGCCGGCCCAGGTCGGACTTCCCGGACAGGACGTCACCGCTCATCGCGGCCACCGGCGGCACCGACGCGGCCCGGCGGGCCGGCAGATAGGAGGCGACGAGGGTGACGATCAAACCCACCGAGTACGACGCGAGGACGGTCCGGGGGGCCAGTGTGAAGCCGACGTCGCCGAGTTCCAGGCCGACGGTGCCCATGACGGAGGCGATCAGCCGGGCCAGGCCGAAGCCGACGCCGATCCCGACGGTCGACCCGACGAGGCCGATCACGAACGCCTCGAACAGCACCGATCGCCGTACCTGTGCCTTGCTGGCCCCCATCGCTCGCAGCAGCGCCAGTTCCCGGCTGCGCTGAGCCACCAGGATCGAGAAGGTGTTGACGATCAGGAACGAGCCGACCAGGAGCGCCACGCCGGCGAAGACCAGCAGGAAGGTGCTCAGGAAGCCCAGGCCGCGACTGATCGCGTCCTGTGATTTCTGGGCCAGGTCGGCGCCGGTGACCGCCTCGAAGTCGCCGGGCACGACCGGCGCCAGCCGCCGAGCCAGCTCCTGCGGCTCGACGCCCGGTGCCGCGGTCACCCACACCGTTTCCCAGACGTTGCGGCCCTGGCTGAAGAGCTGCTGGGTGTACGCGGGGCTGAACAGCGCGTACGTCGCCCCGGCGCTGGAGTTCTTCGCGCCGTACAAGGCGGTGCCGACGATCTGGGCCTTGACCGTGGGCTGCGTCGGTGAGGCCGTCGCGATGGTGATGGTGTCGCCGAGCCGGTAGCCGCTCTTGGTCAGCGACGTCGGGTCGATGGCGACCTCCCCCGCGGCGCTGGGCGCCCGACCGGACACGACGACCAGGCCCTTGGCGCCACCGAAGGCTGGGGCGTCGATCCAGTTCGTCCCGATGGCCGGAGCGCCCAAGGGAGCCATCACCTTGTTCGAGCGGTCGATCAGGTAGGCGTTGGCCACTCCGGTCGAGCCGTACGCCGAGGCCACCCCCTCGACCCCCCGGATCCGTTGGATGTCCGCGGGGGTGAGTTCACGGCGTACCGTCGAGAACCCGTCGCCGTCGGTGGCGCCCTTGCTCTGGACGTTCACGTCCGCGTACGCGCCGTTCATGATGCCGTTGAAGGCCGAGCCGAGCATGTCGGTGAAGATCAGCGATCCGGCGACGAATGCCACGCCCAGGACGATGGCCATCGCGCTCATCAGCAGGCGCAGTTTGCGCGCCAGCAGGCTTTTCAGGGATGCGCGCAACATGGCTCAGGCCGGCCCGTCTAGCTGGGCCATCGTGGCCAGCACGCTGTCCCGGGTGGGCTCGCGCAGCTCCGACACGATCGCGCCGTCGGCCAGGAACAGCACCCGGTCGGTGTACGCCGCCGCCCCGGGGTCGTGGGTCACCATCACCACGGTCTGGCCGAACTCGTCCACGCTGCGGCGCAGGAACGCCAGGATCTCGGCGCTCGAGCGGCTGTCGAGGTTCCCGGTCGGCTCGTCGGCGAAGATCACCTGCGGCCGGCTGACCAGCGCGCGGGCGCACGCGACCCGCTGCTGCTGACCGCCGGACAACTCCGAGGGCTTGTGGGTGAGCCGGTCGGCCAGGCCGACGGTCTCGATGACCCGCTGGTACCAGGCGGGGTCGGGCGTGCGGCCCGCGATGGCCAGCGGCAGGGTGATGTTCTCCTGCGCGTTCAGGGTCGGGATGAGGTTGAACGCCTGGAAGATGAAACCAACCCGATCGCGTCGCAGTTCGGTCAACTTCTTGTCACTCAGGGAGCCCAGGGCGGTGTCGCCGATGAACACCTCCCCCGCGCTCGCGCTGTCCAGCCCGGCGGCACAGTGCATCAAGGTCGACTTGCCCGAACCCGAGGGACCCATGATCGCGGTGAACTCCCCCGCGTAAATCTCGACGCTGACCCCCCGGAGGGCCACGACCTCGGCGTCACCGGTTCCGTAGGTCTTGGTGAGCCCCACCACCCGGGCCGCGACTGCGCTCCCGCGCCCGGACCCCGGGTGTTCGTCACCGGCTGGTACGGCGTCCGCCGGCCCCACAGCGGCGTCGGCGTGTGCGCGACTGAACACGGACATCTGCTCCCCTGACGTTGCCACGATCGATGGGACGGTGCCGTCCCGACTCCTTTCACGCTAGGCGCCAATCCACCCGCCCGGCTTCAGGTTCGGCCCTGGTTCATCCCCGAGAACGAGCAGTATCATCCCTGAGTCGCAGAGGTCTCGCAGAGCTAGGGTGTGCCTCATGTCGGCTCGTCCGCTCCTGGACCTGGTGCACCCCTCCTGGGCGCTGGCGCTGGGTCCCGTGGCTGGTCAGGTGGCCTCCATCGGGGAGTTCCTGCGCGCCGAGGGGTCCGCCGGGCGCAGCTACCTGCCGGCCGGCGACCGGGTCCTGCGGGCCTTCCAGCAGCCACTGGACCAGGTCCGGGTCCTCATCGTGGGGCAGGACCCCTACCCCACTGCGGGGCATGCCGTCGGGTTGTCGTTCTCCGTGGACCCGTCGGTGCGACCCCTCCCCAAGAGCCTGACGAACATCTTCCGCGAGCTCGTCGACGATCTCGGCGTACCGATGCCCTCCACCGGGGACCTCTCGCCCTGGGCCGAGCGGGGGGTGCTGCTGCTGAACCGGGTGCTGACCGTGCGGCCCGGCACCCCCGGCAGTCATCGGGGCAGGGGCTGGGAGGCGGTGACCGACGCGGCGCTGGCGGCCCTGGCGGCCCGGGGTGGGCCGCTGGTGGCGATCCTGTGGGGGCGCGACGCCCGCAACCTGGCGCCAGCCCTGGGCTCGGTGCCGCGGATCGAGAGCCCGCACCCCTCGCCGTTGTCGGCCTCCAGCGGGTTCTTCGGGTCTGCGCCGTTCAGCCGTGCGAACGCGCTGCTGGCGGAGCAGGGCGCGGATCCGGTGGACTGGCGGCTGCCCTGACGGCGGAGGCCACGCACGCCACGAAGTCATCCACAACGCTACCCCTCACCAGCTCTGACATCACGTCACAGCCCTGTGAGCTGCGGCGATGTCTTCAGTGGGCCGGTCCATCCGTCGTGAGGGGTAGCGCTGTGTTCGCTGCCTCGGCCACGCACGCCACGAACGCGTCGACGTCCTGCTCGCGGGTGTCGAAGGAACACATCCAGCGGACCTCACCGCGCGCCTCGTCCCAGGTGTAGAACGGGTAGCTGCGGCGGACCTGCTCGGCGGCCGCCGGGTCGAGGATGGCGAAGACCGCGTTCGCCTGGACCGGCCGGGTCACCTGGACGCCAGGGATCTCGCCGACCGCCGCAGCCAGCCGGGTGGCCATCGCGTTGGCGTGCGCCGCCGACCGGAGCCACAGGTCGGTCCCGTACAGCGCCAGCAACTGGGCCGAGATGAACCGCGTCTTGCTCGGCAGTTGGGTGGTCAGCTTGCGGATGTACCGGGGCGCCCGGACCGCCTCGGGGTTGAGCACCACCACCGCCTCGGCGCCCAGCAGCCCGTTCTTCGTGCCGCCCAGGCTGACCACGTCCACCCCGACGGCCGTAGTCAACTCGCCCAGGCTCACGCCCAGGCCGGCGGCGGCGTTGGCCAACCGCGCGCCGTCCAGGTGCACGCTCAGGCCGATCCGGTGCGCGGCGTCGCAGAGAGCGGCGAGTTCATCGACGGAGTAGACCGTGCCCAGCTCGGTCGCCTGCGTCAGGGTCACCACCCGGGGCTGGGCGTGGTGTTCAAACCCCAGCAGCCACTCCTTGCTCTCCACCAGCGACGGCGTGAGCTTGCCGTCGTCGGTGGGGACCGCCAGCAGCTTGACGCCGGCCAGCTTCTCGGGCGCACCGCACTCGTCGACGTTGACGTGGGCGGTCTCGGTGCAGATCACCGCGTCCCAGCGGTCGGTCATCATCGCGAGCGCGACCACGTTGGCGCCGGTGCCGGTGAAGACCGGGTACGCCGTCGCGGCCGGTCCGAAGAGATCGCGGACGAGGTCCTCGAAGGCCGCGGTGTACCCGTCGTGCCCATAACTGGGCAGGTGGCCCTCGTTGGCGGCGACGACGGCCGCCAGCACCTCCGGATGAGCCCCCGCGCAGTTGTCGGAGGCGAAGGAGCGCAGCTGCGGGTCGTGGGTGAAACGGAGGTCGGTCACGCGGTCAGCGCACCCCGACCCGTACGCCGTCCGCCGTCACCGGCACGAACTCCCCGATCACGGTTCCGCAGGCGATCTCCCCGGCGAGCAACAGCCCGCCGGAGGTCTGGGCATCGGCCAGCAGCAGGAGTTCGTCGTCGGCGATCCCGGCACCGGTCTCCACCAGGGCGCGGACCGCGTCGAGGTTGCGTCGGCAGCGACCGCTGACGTATCCGTCGCGCAGGGCCTCGCGGGCACCCTCCAGGTAGGGCACCGCGCCGTGGTCCAGAACCGCCGACACGCCGCTGGCGCGGCACATCTTGGCCAAATGTCCCAGGAGACCGAAACCGTTCACGTCGGTGGCCGCCCGGACCCCGGCCACGACCGCCGACCGCGACGCCGTGTCGTTCAGCGTGGTCATCGAGGTCACCGCGTGCTCGAACCGCTGACCGGTCATCCGGTGGCGCTGGCTCAGCAGTCCCACGCCCAGGGGCTTGGTCAGCGACACCGGCACCCCGGCGCGTGCCTCGTCGTTGCGCATCAGCCGGTCGGGGTCGGCCACCCCGGTCAGCGCCATCCCATAGAGCGGCTCAGGAGCGGTGATGCTGTGGCCACCGGCCAGCGAGCAGCCGGCCTGGGTCAGCACGGACAGCCCGCCGCGGAGCACCTCGGCGAGGACGGCCCGCGGCAGGACGGCGTCCGGCCAGCCGACCAGGTTGATCGCCGCCAGCGGGGTGCCGCCCATGGCGTAGATGTCCGAGAGCGCGTGCGCCGCCGCGATCCGGCCCCAATCGAACGGGTCGTCCACGATCGGCGTACCGAACGCCGCCGTCGACAAAATGGCGATCGACCCGTCGCGGGTCGCCTCCAGGCGCACCGCCGCCGCGTCTTCATCGCTGCCCAGCCCGACCAGCACCCCCGGGTGGTGGAAGCCGACCAGCTCTTCGACCAGCGCATCGAGTTGTGCTGCGGGAAGCGGGTCAGGCGTGCCTCCGCCGGCGGCGTACTGCGTCAGGCGGAGTCCGTCACCGGGACTCATGAGGTTCACCCTAGGGCCAGCCGGTACGGCGGCGCCCACCGACCCCGAGGTCAGGGCCAAGATCACAGCGATGTGCCCAGACTTGCCGAAACTTGCCGAAACGGTGCCCGCCCGCGTACCCAGGTGTCATGACGCTGCGGGTCCGCGAGGCCACCGACGCCGACCTGCCGGCCATGCGACGGCTCGGCTGGGAGGCCTTCGCTCCACCGGTGACGGTCCAGGACTGCCAGAACGCCCCGGCCCCGCCGGTGTCGGACTCGCGGGTGGTGCTCGCTCACCGGGGCACCCAGATGGGCGAGGAGCTCGTGGGCAAGGCCGTGGACCTTGCGTTGACCAGCTGGTACGGCGGCCGGCCGGTCGAGACGTCAGGGGTCGCCGGGGTGGCCATCGCCGCCGAACACCGGGGCCGGGGCGTGCTGGAGCCGTTGCTGGACCGCCTGCTCACGGGCGCCCGGGCGCGGGGCGCGGTGATCTCCACGCTGTACCCGACGGCGCCCGGCATCTACCGGCGGTTCGGCTACGAGGTGATCGGCAGCTACCAGAACGTGCAGGTGCCCACGTGGACGCTGCCGCGGGCGGCCCGCCGGATGGCGGAGCTGTCCGCGCCGCAGCCGCTCACGGCGCCCGCGCGCCTGCGGCGAGCCGTCGACGCGGACTGGCCTCGGATCCAGGCCTGCCATCAGGCGTGGGCGACTGACACGACCGGCGCGTTGAGCCGGGTGGGGCCGCGGTTCGCGGGGAGCCTGGCCGACCTGGCACGGGACGTCACCGCGGTGACCGTGGCCGAGGACCCCGACGACCCGGCAGGGCCACTGGCCGGGTACTGCTGCTGGGCGCGGGTCGGCGGCTACCGGGAGCAGGGGGCGGTCGAGGTCAGCGACCTGATCGCCACCGGCGTGGCCGGGCGGTCGGCCCTGCTGGCCATGCTCGGCAGCCACGAACCCACCGCACGGGTGACCCGGTTCCTGGCGGGCAGCGGGGCCGACCTGCCCTGGCTGCTGGGCGATGACGTGATCACGGTTGTCTCGGCCACGCCGTACATGCTCGCCATCCTCGACGTCCCGCAAGCGCTGGCCGCCCGCGGTTTCCCCCGGTGCGTGGCGGGCACCGCGGAGCTGACGGTGTCCGGTCCGGCCCCGGTCGGCGTCCCCGGCCGGTACCGGCTGACCTGGTCCGATGGCCGCGCGTACGTCGAGGGGATCAGCCCCGCACCCGCCGACGTCGTCGCCGACACCTGGGTCACCGCGGGCGGTCTGGCCCTCTGGTACGCCGGGACGTTGCGGTCCGCCGCGCTGCGCCGGCTTGGGCTGCTCGGCGGTGACGGCGGCCCGGACGAACTGCTGGACACGGCGTTCGGCGCCGTCGGGCCGGTGGGCGTGCGGGACTACTTCTGAGCCGTCAACGCGCGTTGCCAGTGCTGCAGCCACTGCGCACCGACCCGGCCGTACGGTTCGACGCCAGCCACCACGTCCTGGTACAACCGGTCCGCCAACGCCCGGGTCGAGGACACCAGCGCCTCGGGGTAGCCGTAGGCGAGGCGGTGCTCCTCGAACTCCTCGACGTCTTCGATCGAGCAGACCCCGGTGAATCTTCGGACGACGTCCAGATCCAGGTCCACCGCGTCGACCTGGAGCACGCCCGCATCGCGGGACCACTGCGGCACGCTGGCCAGGTCGATGTAGATCCCGGCCGACAGCGGCCCACCCGGTGCGTTGAACGTCGACACGTACCCGCCCACGTGCGGCACCAGGCTCACCCAGGCCACCCCGGGCACCAGGGTCCGACCGGGCCGGGCACAGGCCGAGCCCGGCCCGCCACCCAGCCATACGCCGTACCCGTCGATCCCCACGACGGTCAGCTCGTAGCGCCAGTGCGGCGACCCGTCGTACTTGGTGAAACACAACCGGGCCAGTTCCCCCGGGTCGGGTACGACGGCCGCGCAGGGCAGCGGAGCGGGGGCCTCGGGCGCGGCACGGTCATCCACGTCCCCTACTGTCCCCCACTGTCCCGCATTGATCGCTGCCCGGTCATCGCCAAGGCCGCACGGCACCCCTGACGTGCCGCTAAGGTGCGCGTATGCCAGCAGAACGTCTGATGCCCGACAACGAATCCCGCATGCTCATCGACATGGTGCGGGACTTCGCCAACAACGTGATGAGGCCCCAGGTCGATGAGATGGAGGCCAACTCTGAACTGCCCCGGGAGGTGTTCCGTCAACTCGGTGAGCTCGGCCTGTTGTCCCTGGCCTACCCGGAGGAGTACGGCGGCGGCGGCCAGCCGTACGAGGTCTACCTCCAGGTGGTGGAGGAGATCGCGACCGCGTGGATGAGCGTGGCCGTCGGGGTCTCGGTGCACTCACTGACGATCAACCCGGTGTACGCCTTCGGGACCGATGAGCAGAAGGAGCGGATGCTGCACGACATGCTCGGCGGCACCCAGCTCGGCGCCTACGCCCTGTCCGAGCCAGACGCCGGCTCCGACGTCGCCAACATCCAGACCGCCGCCGTCAAGGCCGGCGACCAGTACCGCCTCACGGGGACCAAGCAGTGGATCTCCCACGCCGGTCACGCCGACTTCTACACCACCTTCGCCCGGACCAGCGACGACGGACCCCGCGGCCTGTCCTGCTTCATCGTGCCCGCCGGGGCCGAGGGGATGAGCTTCCCGCCCCCGGAGCGCAAGATGGGGCTGGACTCCGACACGGTCGGCCAGGTCGTCTTCAACGATGCCCCGATCGACGCCGACCGGATGATCGGCAAGGAGGGCCAGGGGATGTCCATCGCCCTGTCGGCGCTCGACAACGGCCGTCTCGGCATCGCCGCCTGCGCCACCGGCCTGGCACAAGCAGCACTCGACTGCGCGGTCCAGTACTCCCAGGAGCGGGAGCAGTTCGGCCGTAAGATCGCCGAGTTCCAGGGCCTGGCGTTCCTGCTGGCCGACATGGAGGCCGCGGTCACCTCGGCGCGGGCGACGTACCTGCACGCGGCCCGGATGAAGGACGCCGGCAAGCCCGCCGGCAAGCTGGCCTCGGTCGCGAAGCTGATCTGCACGGACGCCGCCATGAAGGTGACCACGGACGCCGTCCAGGTGCTCGGCGGCGTGGGATACACCAAGGACTTCCCGGCCGAGCGGTTCATGCGGGAGGCGAAGGTGACCCAGATCTTCGAGGGCACCAACCAGATCCAGCGCCTGGTGATCTCGCGACAGCTGCTCGCCGGGCACTGACCGCGGGAGTCACCGCCGCGCACTGCGCCGATACGCCGGACCTGCCGCACGGCTGGTCCGGCGTTTCGGCGTTCGGGGCCCGCCATTTTCGGCGCCTGTGCCGATCACCTGGTGCGGGTTCGTCCGTCCGAGTGCGTGCTGCAGGGCGCCCCAGGTCGGGCCAAACCGCCCCAGGTCGGGCGAACCCGCCCTAGGTCCTCAGGACGTGGCCGCCACCGCGGCCACCTTGACCGCCAGCTCCTCGGCGGTCAACAGGCCCTTGGCGTGCAAATCCGCGAGTACGCCGTACAGCACTTCCTTGTCGGTGGCCACGGCGGGCCGAGCGGGGTCGGGGAGCGTGGGCGCAGCGATCGGCTCCAGGACGGGTGCCGTCACCGGGAGCGCGCCGGTGCTCGCCAGGACGGTGGCGTCGGAGGCATCGAAGAACTGGGTGGAGGACCCGTCCGGGCCGGCGACTGTTGTCGTGCGGGCTGCACCCTCGACTGCGGCGGCCTGTCCCGTGGCACGGGTGGTCGCCGCCCGGGCAGACAGGCGTGCGCCCTTGGCCGCGGCGGCCGCCCGGGCACCCGGCGCGTTCGTGGCCCGCGCGGAGGGCTGACTGGTCACCACCGGCACCGCCGGCAGGGAGCCGGTGAGCACCTCGACGAAACGGTCGCTGTCCTCACGGTTCATCTTCCGTACGGCGACCCGGCCACTGTCGGTGAACACCGCGAGCCCATCGTGGACCCGCGGCCCGTAGTCGATCAGCGTGATCTCCGAGAGCACCGCGGCTTTCATCGAGTACCGCGAGTAGTCATCCCGCAACGCCAGCACCCGGCGGTCGGTGAGCACCAGCAGGCCGTTGGCGCCGGCGAACAGGCAGGCCACCATCTCGCGGACGTTCTCGCCGGCCTCGAGGCTGTGCACCAGGTGCTTCATCGCCGAACGGGTACCGAAGACCACGCGCATGCGGTTCGCCGCAGCGGCGATGTCGCCCCGTACGTTGCTCATGGTTCCTGTAACGGACGTCCAACGGCGGACTTGAGGATTCTGCCGTCTCCAATCCCCCCGATGCTCCTCGAAATCGCCTGCCCCCGAGCCCCGCTCGCCCATCGCGGGGCGCTCCATAGCCCCCTTGCGCAGCCACCGACTTCCGGGCCCGAGCAGGCCCGCTTACGCTGGGGCCGGGCCACCCCGATCGGCCCCAGCGATGTCGCAGGAGGGTTCATGCACGAGGTTCAGGGCGTCGTCGCCCGCAGCAAGGGCGCCCCGGTCACCGTGGAGACGATTCATGTCCCCGACCCCGGTCCGGGTGAGGCCCTGGTGGCCGTCCAGGCCTGCGGCGTCTGCCACACGGATCTGCACTACCGCGAGGGCGGGATCAACGACGACTTCCCGTTCCTGCTCGGTCACGAGGCCGCCGGCATCGTGGAAGCCGTAGGGGACGGCGTCACCGACGTGGCGCCCGGCGACTTCGTGATCCTCAACTGGCGCGCCGTCTGCGGGCAGTGCCGCGCGTGCCTGCGAGGCCAGCCCTGGTACTGCTTCAACACCCACAACGCCACCCAGACGATGACGTTGGCCGACGGTACGCCGTTGTCCCCGGCCCTGGGGATCGGCGCATTCGCGGAGAAGACCTTGGTCGCGGCGGGGCAATGTACCAAGGTCGACCCACAGGCCTCGCCGGTGGCGGTCGGGCTGCTCGGCTGCGGGGTGATGGCCGGGCTCGGAGCGGCCATCAACACCGGCGGCGTCGGGCGGGGCATGAGCGTGGCCGTCATCGGCTGCGGTGGGGTCGGCTGCGCCGCGGTCATGGGCTCACGACTGGCGGGGGCGGCCACGATCATCGCCGTCGACCTGGACCCGCGCAAGCTGGACTGGGCCCGGCGCCTGGGCGCCACCGACACCGTCAACGCCCGCGAACAGGACGTCGTCGCCGCGATCCAGGAACTGACCGGCGGCTTCGGCGCGGACGTGGTCATCGAGGCGGTCGGCCGCCCAGAGACCTACCAGCAGGCGTTCTACGCCCGCGACCTGGCGGGCACGGTGGTGCTGGTCGGCGTACCGACCCCGGACATGAAGGTGCCCGAGCTGCCGCTCATCGACGTCTTCGGCCGCGGTGGCTCGCTCAAATCCAGTTGGTACGGCGACTGCCTGCCCTCGCGGGACTTCCCGATGCTCGTCGATTTGTACCGTCAGGGGCGCCTCGACCTGGACGCGTTCGTCTCCGAGACGATCGGCTTGGGCGAGGTGGAACGCGCCTTCGAGACCATGCACCGCGGCGACGTGCTGCGTTCGGTGGTGGTGTTGTGAGCGCCCGCCTGGACCACACCGTCACCTCCGGCACCTTCTCCCTGGACGGCGAGACCTTCGACGTCGACAACAACGTGTGGGTCCTGGGCGATGACCGGGAGTGCCTGGTCATCGACGCGCCCCACAGCGTGGCCGACATCATGGCGGTCGTGGGTGAGCGCACCGTGGTGGCGATCGTCTGCACGCACGCCCACGACGATCACGTCCGAGTGGCCCCCGAGCTGCGGGAACGCACCGGTGCGCCGATCCTGCTGCACCCCCAGGACGCCCCCCTGTGGGAGCTGACCCATCCGGGGGTGCGCTGGGACACCGACCTCAGCGACGGTCAACGGCTCCAGGTCGCCGGCATCGAGCTGGAGGTGTTGCACACCCCCGGACATGCCCCCGGTGGGGTGTGTCTATACGCGCCGTCGCTGGGCGCGGTCTTCAGCGGGGACACGCTCTTCCACGGCGGCCCCGGGGCAACCGGCCGCTCGTACAGCGACCGGACAACCTTGGAGGACAGCATCCGGGCGCGGCTGTTCGCGCTGCCCGATGACACCGTCGTGCACACCGGACACGGTCCGGACACCACGATCGGCGTCGAGCGGACCGCGCTGGGCTGATCCCGCCATCGGGGCACGGGTCAGGGGTACCGGGGATTGTGGGCCGGCCGTGGCACACTCGCCACGTCAGACCACCCACCCAGGAGTCGTGCTCGTGACCGCTCAGGCCCCGCCCCCGCCACCTGCCGTCGGAGAAGGCCAGGCCCATCGCCTGCGCACCCACGACCTGCCCTATCCCCTGGTGGTCGCGGCCGCCTGGGCCTGGCGCCTCATCGTCGTCGCGGTCGCGTTGGCCGCCCTGGTGGCCATGCTGCGCACGATCAGCCTGGTCGTCGTACCGATCGCCGTCGCACTGCTGCTGAGCGTGCTGCTGTGGCCGGCAGTACGCGGGCTGACCAACCGCACCGGGCTCTCCCGCGGAGTCAGCGCGCTCATCATGGTGATCGCGCTGATCACCTTCGTGGTGGGCCTGCTGACGCTCACCGGAACGCAGATCGCCGCGGGCATGGTGGACATGCGAGCCAGCGCCGAGCAGGGCTTGGGCCAGATCACCGACTGGCTGCGCGACGGCCCGCTGCACGTCTCCGGGGACCAGCTCCAGAGCTACCTGAAGACCCTGCAGAACAGCCTGCGGGAGAACCAGTCCGCCCTGACCAGCGGGGTGTTGGCGGCCGGTACGTCGGCGGGTCACTTCCTCATCGGGATGCTCGTCAGCCTGATCGCGACCTTCTTCTTCCTCGCCGAGGGTGACAAGATCTGGCGCTTCGTGGTCCGGATGCTGCCCGCCCCGGCCCAGGAACCGACGTACCAGGCCTCCCGGCGAGGGTGGGTGAGCCTGGGCTCCTACGCGCGCACCCAAGTCCTGGTCGCGGGGGTGGACGCCGTCGGGATCGGCCTGGGCGCCTTGGTCCTGGGCCTGCCGTTCGTGGTGCCACTGACGTTGTTGGTCTTCCTGAGCTCGTTCATCCCGATCGTCGGGGCGATCGTCTCCGGGGCGGTGGCCGTGCTGGTCGCGTTGGTTGTCAAGGGCCCGGTGATCGCGTTGATCATGCTCGGCGTGGTGCTCCTGGTCCAGCAGCTCGAATCGCACGTCCTCCAGCCGTTCCTGATGGGCAAGGCGGTGGCGCTGCATCCGCTGGCCGTGATCGCGGCCGTGGCCATCGGGTCCTACCTGTTGGGCATCGTGGGCGCGCTGTTCGCCGTACCGTTCCTGGCCGTGTTGAACAGCGTGATTCGCTATTACTACGGCCAGGACCAGTTCCCCGACCTGGGCACCGATCCGATGCCTGCGGCCACGGTCGATGAGCACCGGGACCCCAAGGCCGAGCATCACGTTCAGGATGTCGAGGACGGCGAAGGCGTGACCAGCGGCCGGACGTAGCCCGCCGGCAGCCGCCGCAGGATCGTGGCCACGTCGCTCAGCAAGGGAGCGAAACTGCTGGTCCGGCGCCAGACCAGCGCGATGTCCCGGTGCGGCACCGGGTCCCGGAAGCGGCGGAGCACGATTGCCTCCGAAGCCGCCACGGGGGCTCGGACCGCCAGCTCCGGCAGCAAGGTGATCCCGACGCCCGCAGCAACCATCATCCGCAGGGTCTCCAGGCTGGTCGCCCGGAATCCCGCGCGCTCGCTACCGCCGAACTGCTGACATACCGACAGAGCCTGGGCCCGCAGGCAGTGCCCGTCGGCGAGCAGCAGCAGCGGTTCCCCCGCCAGCACCGTCGCGGGCACCGGCTCATCGGCGGCACCCGCAACGGCCAACCGGTGGCCCGCGGGTACGGCGAGCACGAAGTCTTCGCGGAACAGCGGCTCGCGATGCAGACCGTCGAGCTCGATGGGCAGCGCGAGCACCGCTGCGTCCAGTCGGCCGTCGGTCAACGCCACGAGGAGGTCGTCGGTCTTCTCCTCGACCAGCAGCAACTCCAGATCGGGCAGCTCGGTGTGCAGGGCCGGCACCACGTGCGGAAACAGGTACGGCGCGAGGGTCGGGAACGCCCCAAGGCGCACGGTGCCGGCCCGGGGGTCCCGCGCCTGCCGGGCAATCCCCCGGATGCCGTCCGCTTCGATGAGGATCGCCCGCGCGCGCGAGACAATCTGCTCCCCGGCCGAGGTGAGCAGCACCTGCCGAGGTCCGCGCTCGATGAGCGGTACGCCCAGGTGGCTCTCGAGCTTCTTCAGTTGGGTAGACAACGTCGGCTGACTGACGAGGCAGGCGTTGGCCGCCCGGCCGAAATGTCGGTGTTCCGCGAGGGCGACCAGGTACTCCAGGTCGCGGAGGTTCATGTGCTCGCTTCGGCGGGCGCGCTCGTGCGGATCAGGTGGTCGAACGCACTCAGGGCAGCCGTCGAGCCGGCGCCCATCGCGATGACGATCTGCTTGTACGGCACGGTGGTCGCATCGCCGGCGGCGAAGACGCCCGGGAGCGAGGTGTGGCCGCGATCGTCGATGACGATCTCGCCGCGGTCGGACAGCTCCAGGCTGCCCCGCAGCCACTCGGTGTTGGGCAGGAGCCCGATCTGCACGAAGATGCCCTCCAGGTCGAGGGTGTTCCCCTGGCCGGAAACCCGGTCCTGGTAGGACAGGCCGGTCACCCGGTCGCCATCGCCGACCACCTCGGTGGTCTGCGCCGAGAGCACCACGTCGACGTTGGGGAGGCTGCGCAGTTTGCGCTGCAACACCGCATCGGCCTTGAGTTCGTCGAGGAACTCCAGCACGGTCACGTGGCCGACCACGCCCGCCAGGTCGATGGCCGCCTCGATGCCCGAGTTGCCGCCGCCGATGACCGCCACCCTCTTGCCCTTGAACAGCGGACCGTCGCAGTGCGGACAGAAAGTCACGCCCTTGTTGCGATAGTCCTGTTCGCCGGGGACGCCCATGGCGCGCCACCGGGCTCCCGGTGCCAGGATCACCGTGCGGCCGGACAGCCGGGCCCCGCTCTCCGTCTGGACGACGGTCAGCCCGTCATCCCCGGCGGCTGTCAGTGCGCACACGCGTTGGGCTTTGACGATCTCCACGCCGTACTGGGTGACGTGCTCCTCCAGGGCGGCGGACAGCCGGGGGCCCTCGGTGTACGGCACCGAAACGAAGTTCTCGATGGCCATGGTGTCCATGACCTGGCCGCCGAAGCGCTCCGCGACCAGGCCCGTGCGGATGCCTTTGCGGGCGGCGTACACGGCCGCGGCGGCCCCCGCCGGACCGCCGCCGACGATCAGTACGTCGAAGGGTTCCATGGCATTGAGGCGGTCGACGTCGCGGGCGCTGGCGCCGGTGTCGACTGTGGCGACGATCTCCTCGATGGTCATCCGACCTTGGCCGAAGAGTTCCCCATTGTGATACACGGTTGGTACGGCGAGGATCTTGCGTTCCGCGATCTCGTCCTGGAACGCCCCGCCCTCGATCGCGGTATGCCGGATGCGGGGATTCAGCACGCTCATCGCGTTGAGCGCCTGTACGACGTCCGGGCAGTTCTGGCACGTCAACGACATGTAGGTCTCGAAGACATGCTCGCCCTCGATGGCGCGGATCTGGTCGGCGAGAGTGTCGGAGATCTTGGGGGCGACCCCACCAACCTGGAGCAGCGCCAGCACCAACGAGGTGAACTCATGCCCCAGGGGAATCCCGGCGAAGCGGACCTCGACGTCGGAGCCGGCCCGGGCGATGGTGAAGGAGGGCCGCCGGGCGTCATCGTCCCGGCGCTCGTAGCTGACCTGATCGGACAGGCCCGCGATCTGCTGCAGCAGCTCGGCCAGCTCAGCGGATTTCGGCCCGTCGTCCAGGCTGGCGATCAACTGGATGGGGGTCATCACCCGCTCCAGGTACGTCGTCAACTGGGCGGTCAGATTGCTGTCGAGCACAGCGCGCTCCTCGTGCTTGGTCGGCGCGTTCGGCGCGCGGTCATCTGACCGCGCGCCGAACCTGCGTTCTGCTAGGTCTGCTGGGGGTTGGAGCGCCGAATCAGATCTTGCCGACCAGGTCCAGCGACGGAGCCAGGGTGCCTTCGCCCTCTTCCCACTTGGCGGGGCAGACCTCGCCAGGGTGCGAGCGGACGTACTGGGCGGCCTTGATCTTGCGGAGCAGCTCGCTGGCGTTACGGCCGACACCCTCGGGGGTGACCTCCATGTACTGGATGATGCCATCGGGGTCCACCAGGAAGGTGGCGCGGTCGGCCAGGCCCATGCCCTCGCGCATCACCTGGAAGTTGGTGGTGATGACGCCCGAGGGGTCGCCCACCATGTAGTAGGTGATCTTGCGGATCGTGTCCGAGGCGTCGTGCCAGGCCTTGTGGACGAAGTGGGTGTCGGTCGAGACGGAGAACACCTCCACGCCGAGCTTGCGCAGTTCGTCGTACTTGTCGGCCATGTCGCCCAGCTCGGTGGGGCACACGAAGGTGAAGTCGGCGGGGTAGAAGAACACGACCGACCACGTGCCCTGCAGATCCTTCTCGCTGACCTCGACGAACTCGCCGTTCTTGAAGGCCTGGGCGGTGAAGGGGAGGACCTGCGTGTTGATCAGAGCCATGATCTGTGACCTCTCGCTGGGGGTGTCTGAGCTGGATCTTTCGATATCTAACGTATATCAAACCGAGGTCTTCTTGTAGCTGCTATCAATCGTTGGCGTGTATCTGCGGCATAGCTCGCGCCTATCGCCGCAGGTCGTCCACGGACCCGGGGCCTTCCGTCCTCGTCCACGTGACCAACGCCACGTACCTGGGGACGCGCTGCTGGTCGGCCGGCGACCGGCCAGTAGTCTCGTCGCTGAGCCGGGCCGCATTCCCCGCCGTCGACCGCGCTACCGGGCAGGAGGTGAGGCAACTGCACACCTGGATGCCCCCGGTGACGGTGGCGGCCGTGAGTCTGCTGGTCGCCGTACCGTTGCGCACCGCGCTGGCGCAGCATCCCTACCGGTACGACGACGAGCGGGCCCTGCCGCCACGATCGCACCGCTGGCTGGTGGTCGCCCTGCCAGTCGCGGGGCTGGCCGTGGCCGCCCGCTGGTGGACCGTCGGCGCGGGCGGCGCCGGATCGGTGACTGCGGGCTTCGCGGCGGCGCTGGTGGGCACGGCCTACTGCGCGATGCTGCCGCTCCTGGCGGCTCTGGCTGCCATCGACCTCGACGTGCACCGGCTGCCCGATCGGCTGACCGGAGCACTCACGGTCGGCTGCGCCGTCGCGGTGCTGACGGCCTCGGCCGCCGTGGGCGATAGCGCAGCCCTCGGGCGGTCAACCGTAGCCGGCGCCGGTCTAGGGGTCGGGTACCTGGTGTTACGCCTCCTGTCCCCGGGACGCGCCGGGATCGGTTTCGGTGATGTCAAGCTCGCGCCCGCCCTCGGGCTGCTGCTGGGTTGGGTGTCCTGGTCGGCCGTGGTCACCGGCACGCTGCTGGCCTTCGTCGGGGGCGGCGCCTGGGCCTGCCTGCTCCTGGTGACTCGACGCGCCCGGGGCACGGACCGGATCGCGTTCGGGCCGTTCATGATTCTCGGCACGCTCATCGCGATCGTGCTGGAGGGCCGATGACGCTGCTGCTGTCCGGCGCGATCGCCATCGTCATCGGCGCCACCCTGCAACGGCTGTGCGGCGCCGGGGTCGGGATGGTGGTGGCGCCGACGCTGGCCCTGGTGTTGGGCCCTGCTGAAGGGGTGCTCGTCACCAACGGCGCTTCCATGGTCTCCGGCTTCATGATCATGCTGGCGGTCCGTCGCGACGTGGACTGGCGGCGGGCGGCGATCGTGTGCCTCGCCGCGATCCCGGGAGCGTTCGGGGGCGCCTTGCTGGTCCGAGAGCTGTCTGCCGGGTGGCTCCAAGTGCTCATCGGGGTCACCGTGCTCTCGGGCCTGGCGACCACCGTCGCCTTCCCCCAGGTGCCCGAAGTCCGCGGCCGAGCCGCCTTGGTCGTCGCCGGGACGTTCGGCGGCTTCTTCAACACCACCGCCGGCGTCGCGGCCCCGGCCATGGTGATCTACAGCAGGATGGCCCGTTGGGAGCAGCGGTCCTTCGCCGCGACCCTGCAGCCGATCTTCATGACCATGGGCGCGTTGTCGGTGACCACGAAGACGGCCCTGGGTTCCGTCGGGCCGGCTGGTCCACCGCCGCTCTGGTTCGCCCCGGTCGTGGTCGGTTCCGTGCTCGCTGGAGTGCTCATCGGCGGCCGGCTCTCGCGACACGTCAGCAGTGCCGGAGCACGCCGGATGGCGCTGACGGTCGCGAGCATCGGGGCCACGCTCACTGTCGCTCGCGGCCTGGCCCTGCTGGTGGGTTAACCGCTTACGCCCTCACCGGCTGCGCCGGACCCGGTCAAGGATCTCGGCCGCCACCCGCGAGGGCACGGTCTCGGGCAGCCAGTGCCCCGCGGCCACCTCCACGAACCGGTAGTCCGCCCGCACATAGTCGCCGCTGCGCGTCGCCGCCACCCGTCCCAGCGCGACGTCGTCGCGGCCCCACACGTACGTGGTGGGCACCCTCACCAGGTGGGGCGCGGGTTCCCGCCGCGCGTCGGCCACGACGGGCACCACCCCAGCAAACCCGGAGATGACCCGCCGCAGGTTCTTGCGCAGGCCGATGGTCGGCGGGGGCATCGCGCGGTACCAGTCGATCGGCCCCGCCAGCGATTCCGACCGGGCGAACCGGGCGGCGTACCGGTCGGCGTGCTCGTCGGGAAGTCCGGTACGCCGCAGCACCTCCCCGATCCGGGGGGCGAGCAGGCGCTCCGGGAGCAGCGGCAGCTGAAACGCCGTCATGTACCAACTGCGCAGCATTTGGTCGCTGTGCGTCATCGCCCAGGCCAGGGCCGCAGGGTGCGGGGTGGACAGCACCGTCAGGGTGTCGAAGCGCTCCGGATGGCTGGCTGCGGCCATCCACGCCACCGCGGCCCCCCAGTCGTGGCCGACCAGGTGCGCCTTTTCCAGGCCGGCGGCCTCCAGCAGGCCCAGCACGTCGCGGACCAGTTCGCGCATCCGGTACGCCGCCCGCCCGCGGGGGTCGGCCTGGGCGGCGTACCCCCGCTGGTTGGGGGCCAGGGTGCGCAGGCCCGCGCGATGCAGGACCGGGCTGACGGCGTCCCAGCAGGTGTTGTCCTGCGGGAAGCCGTGCAGCAGGATCACCGGCTCGCCGTCACCCGGCCCGCCATCGCGCACATCGAACACGAACCCGGCTCGCGTGAAGCTGTCCACGCGCCGAGGGTATCGGCTCGCCCCGCCCGTGTCCGGAGGAGGTCTCAGACCGACGCGGTGTAGGCCGCGCCCTGAGTGCTCGGGGCGGTCGTCGTCGCGCTCCCCGGCTCCTGGGCGCCGAAGTGGCGGTCCTTGCCGCCACGCATCCCGTGACCGGCGCCGCCGGTGCGCACCTCGATGGTCTTCAAGTCGGAACTGACCTCCACCATCACCGGCGCACCCGCCTTGGTGCCCAGCACGTCGTAGGACCCATCCGGATCCCTGAGCACCTTGCCCACCGTCACCGCGGCGTCCTTGGCCTTCACCGCCGCGGTCACCTTGGCCGCCTCATCCCCGGTCACCGCCGTGTGCGCATGACGACCGGGACCGTGGGGGCCACCGCGCATCCCGCGGCCGGGGCCGCCGGTGCGCACCTCGAGCGTCTTCAAGTCCGCACTGACCTCCACCATCACCGGCGCACCCGCCTTGGTGCCCAGCACGTCGTAGGACCCATCCGGATCCTTGAGCACCTTGCCCACCGTCACCGCGGCGTCCTTGGCCTTCACCGCCGCGGTCACCTTTGGCCGCCTCATCCCCGGTCACCGCCGTGTGCGCGTGACGACCGAAGCCGCGGGGACCCTCCGTGGTGTAAGCGGCGGCGCCGTCGGCGCCGGTGGCCTGCACGGTGGTCGGCAGGGGTGGTCGGGAGCTGGGCGCTGTTGGCGTTGGCCAGACTGAACCCGGCGATCGCCAAAGATCCGCCGGCGACCACCGCGGCGGCGGCGGTGACGATCCGATTGTTCTGGGGCCTCTTCGTGGGCATCGCGTGTCCTTTTCGGGCTGGGGGTCGGTTCATGGGGATCGTCGGGATCCCCCGGCTGGTGCTGCTCCGGCGATCTGCGCCGTCCTCTGAAGATTCGGCGCCCAACCTGTGAGGGACATAAGTGCCGCGTATGGCCCAGGACAGAGCCTGGATCATCGCGTACAACGGACCCATGGCTCGTACCAGCGCCGGCCTGCTGCCCTACCGGTTCGACGACGACGGCACCCTCCTGGTGTTCATCGCGCACATGGGTGGGCCGCTGTGGGCCCGCCGCGATGCGGGCGGCTGGTCACTGGCCAAGGGCGAGTACGACGCGGGCACCCAGCAGCCGAAGCAGGTGGCGGCGACCGAGTTCGCCGAGGAGATCGGGGTAGCCGCCCCATCGGGCCCGTGGCTGGAGCTCGGGGTGTTCTGGATGCCCAGCGGCAAGAGGGTCACCACGTACGCCGTGCACGCCCCGGCCACGCTCGCGTTCGTCGCCAGCAACACCTTCGAGATGGAGTGGCCCCGCGGGTCGGGGCGCCGGCAGCAGTTCCCCGAGATCGACGCGGCCCGCTGGTTCCCGATCGAGGTGGCGGCCACCAAGGTCGTCGCTGGTCAAGTGCCGATCCTGCACGCCCTGACCGAACGGTTGCGCGACGCGGACAGCGATACCCGCCTCAGCCCGACGTGCTGACCATCGCCGCCGCCAGCACCTGCACCCCGTCCTTGAGCCGCTCGTCCCCCGCCACGCGGTTCCAGCCCTCCCACCGGATCGGCGCCCGCACCGGGGCCATCCCCGCGGCCTGAACGTGCAACGTGATGCCGGAGATGACCACCCCGGTCGGGAGGTGTCGGACCGAGTCATGAGGGCCCGTGCCCCCCTGCGGGTCGGGCGTGGGCACCAGGGCCGTCAGGCTGGAGGGATCACTGATCGCCAGCAGTGACCACGGCAGGCGGAACAGCAACCGGGCCGGTCCCCCCTGGCTGCCTGGGGTGAAGTCCCAGGTCGCCATCGAGTCGCGTCCGCTGCCCGGATCCCAGCGACCCCGCCGCAACACCCCACGTCGAGGAACTGGACCGGCGTCGCCCGCCGCGTCGTCGGCACGATCCGTGGCGCGCTCAGGGTCATCCGCTGCAACGTCCAACCGTCCGGTTGGGCGGCCGGCAGGGCCGAGCGCGGGAGACCGTCCATGAGCACCGGGTCCAGGTCCGCGCGGATCAGGCAGCGCGCCGTACCGGCTGCGACGTCCACGGTGACCGCGACGTCGAAGCACGCCTCCTGCGCCGCCACGCCCTCCGACGAGCTTGCTCCGGGCGTTCCAGGCGCACCCGGGAGTGCCAGCCCGGGACTCGGGATGACGTCGAAGCCCAGCACGACCGGCCCCGACGGGGTGGCCGCCAGGTCGATGTCCAGGTACACCCATGAGGCGTCGTGATCGAGGCCGATCACGTGGACCCCGTCCCGCGCCTCGTGGATCACCCGCCGGCCGACCCGTCGCGGATCCACGGCGAGCACCCCGAAGAACTGCTCGTTGGTGAGCGGGTCGTGCCACAGCGCCCGCCGCTCGGAGTGCACGGCCGCATGCCGAGGGGCGGTGTTCCAGGTGAACTTGAACCACTCATCGGCCCAGGAGAACACCATCCCGCCGGCGAGCCCCTGCGTCTTGAGCATCGTCAGCATCGCCGCGTCCATGGCCATCGCTTCGGTTTCGGTGTGGTGGCCCTGGTCGCGTCCGTTGGTGCCGCGGTGCGCCGAACCGAGCGAGGACGGCACCCCGAACTCGCTGATCATGACCGGCATGCCGCCGTGATGACGCTGCAGGTCGGCCAGGTAGGCCCGGTAGGGGTCGATGACCCCGTCGATCGGGCGGGCGTAGGAGGGCTGCAGCGCCTGGAAGTCCGGGTAGTAGGGGTAGGCGTGGTAGGAGGCGAAGGTGCCGCCGGGCCAGGCCGCCGTCGGCTGGATGTGGTTGGCGTCGACCGAGACCATGTCCTCCATGTCCAGCGGCTCGTCGGGGTGTCGCAGCGGGTCAGCGGTCGGCCAGTTCGCGTGCGCGATGGGCACGGACACTCCGCGGGCCGCCTCGTAGCCGGCCAGTTCGTCCAGCCGGGCCGCGATCCACCGCTCGGTGGGCGTGGCCTTCGCCGCTGACCGGAAGTACTTCCCACGATGAGCCGGCGCGGCGGCATTCGCGGCGTCGGAGGCCAGCGTGGCCGTCGGATCCCACTCCACCCCGACGATCCAGGCGGCGGTCCACCGGGACACATCGGCCGTCCAGGTACCGTGTGCTGCGCCCCGCCGGACGGGCTGGCGCAGGGTGCCGTGGACGGCGGCGCTGGCGTCCCGGACCTCGGCGATCATCGCGCGCGTGGGCTCGGCGGCGTACAGGTTGCCGGTCTCGATGTAGGACTCGTCGGGCAGGTATATGCCGTGGATGAGGTACAACGGCGCGCTCGGGTGCGCCAGGTTGTACGCCGCCAGCTCCTCGTAGAAGTGCGGGAAGTGGATGGTGTAGATCCTCAGGAACCGCACGCCCAGCTGCGCCATCAAGGAGAACCACCGGCGGTACGTCGCCCGGTCCACGGCCAGCTCGCCGGGGCTGTGTCCGGGGGTGGTGCTCCCGACGTTGACCCCGGCCCAGAAGGTGACGTCGCGCTCGCGGGTGTGCAGCGCCAGGGTCGTGCCCTTCGCGGTGGCCAGCGACTGGAGTCCGGCGACCCGCACCGGCGCTGGGGACCAGTCGCCGGTCAGGGCCACGGGGGTGAAGGCTGCCGTGGGTCCGCCGGGGCGGCACCCTCACCCGGCCCTGCGGTGCATCCGGCCAGGCCCGTGGCCACCAGCCCGCCCGCCGCCCCGGCGAGCACGGTGCGCCGCGAGAGCGCCCACCCTTTCGACATAACATGAAAGGTACCAAGCCACAGGTCGAGGCCGACGTGGGCCTACGTTGGCCTGGGTGCACCACCGGTTCGCAGCAGTCCGGATCGTCGGTCAGCCGCTGCCCCACGCCGCGTCGAGTTCGGCCAGGGCGTCCTGCGCCAGGGAGGTGGCTTCGGACGACGTACGACTCCACCAGGTGCCCGAGGTCAGGCCCAGTCCCCGCGTGGCCACCTCGATCCGACGCTGGGCAGCCGCCAGACCGGAGGCGTCGCCGCGCTTGGCGGCGACCCGCGCCCTGGTCCGGCCCTGCGCCAGGTGGCGGTTCAACCGCACCGCGACCTGATCGGGGAGCCGAGGGTCCGGGCCCCGCCACTTCTGGCCGTCTCGATCGGCATCGGGGACCGGACGATCGGTCGGCCGAGGGAGCTTGAGGGCTTCCGCCGCGAAGTCCTCCGCAAACGTCAGGCCCGCGAAGATGTCAGCGTCCTCGGTCTGGCTTCGCCGACCGGCCCCATCCGGCGCAGTCATCCCCGTGCCGCCCAGATCGGGTCCTGCACCGCCCGCAGCGTGGCCACGGAGGCGTCGAACTTGGCTTGCTCCTCCGGTTCCAGGTCCAGCTCCCGGATCTCGCGAATCCCGCGGCGACCCACCGACACCGGCACGCCGATGTACACCCCTTCGTGACCGAACTCCCCCTCCAGAAGTGCCGACACCGGCAGCGTCACCTTCTGGTTGGCCAGCACCGCGAGGGTGATGCGGGCCAGCGCCATCCCGATGCCGTAGCTGGTGGAGCCCTTGGCGTCGATGATGTCGTACGCCGCGTCGCGGGTTCGCACGAAGATGTCCTCGATGTCGGCGCGCATCTCCGGCCGGGCGGCCAGGCGCTTGGTCAGCGACCGCCCCGCGATCGACGCCGAACTCCACACCGGGAGTTCGGAGTCGCCGTGCTCGCCGATGATCGTCGCGTGAACGTTGGTGGTGGCGACCTCGAAGTACTCCGCCAGATTGAACCGCAGGCGCGCGGTGTCGAGCATCGTGCCGCTGCCGATGACCTGGGCAGACGGCAGCCCGGAGAACCGCCACGTCGAATAGGTGAGTACGTCGACCGGGTTCGTGGCGACCAGGATGATGCCGTCGAAACCACTGGCCATCACCTTGCCGACGACGTCCTCGAAGATCCGCACGTTCACCTCGACCAGCTCCAGGCGGGTCTGGCCGGGCTTCTGAGCCGCTCCGGCGCAGATCACCACCATCGCGGCATCGGAGCAGTCGGCGTACTCGCCCAGATTGATGCTCATCGGCGAGGACGCCCAGGCGATGCCGTGGTTGAGGTCCATGATCTCCCCGCGCAGCCGGTTCTCATCCAGGTCGATGAGCACGAGCTCATCGCAGATGCCCTGGTTGACGACGGCGTAGGCGTAGGCCATCCCGACGGCACCAGTGCCGATCAACACGACCTTATTCGCCACGAACTTCATCGAGGGACTCCTTCTTCGCGGGAGGCGCCGCGTCCGACTGCGGTGGACAATGTGATGAGGTTCACTGACGAGATGCCGCTCTTCAGTCGACCAGATGAGACCTCACTGTCGACATCTTCCCAGTTCACGGGAGCGACCGCTGCAAGAAGCCCTGCCATGCTCACTGAGTC
Source organism: Austwickia sp. (assembly GCA_016711265.1). GTDB lineage: Bacteria > Actinomycetota > Actinomycetes > Actinomycetales > Dermatophilaceae > JADJTI01. Next base: position 400,720 of record JADJTI010000004.1, read on the forward strand.
CGGACGACGGGACGCGGGTCGTCCTCGGATCGGTCGGCGCCTACGACATGGCGTGCGCTCGGGGATGCATCAGGCGTCTGCCAGATATCTGGTGCTTATCGGGGGCGCCTCGGAGCCGGTTCCTGAGGAATGTGGGCTGAACGAGAAGAGGATGGCTTCAATTGAGTGCTGACGTTCGGGGTGCACTTCTGTTCGATGGCGACTGTGCCTTTTGTGCAGCGTCGATCCAATGGGTCCGCAGGCGTCTCGCGCCGGCCGTCCCCGCGTGGCCGTTCCAGGAGGTGAATCCGGCTGGACTAGGCGTTTCTCGGGAGCGCTTGACCCGTGAGGTCGTCATGGTCCTGATCGACGGGAGTCAGCTGGGCGGCGCGGATGCCTTTCTCGCGTGGGCGGCGTCCGGAAAGGGTGTCGTGAGTCGTGGCGCCGGGTTGCTGTGCGCAGAGCCTACGCTGCGAGTGGCCCGCCCGATATACCGTTGGGTCGCGAAGAACCGCGGGCATTTGCGCTTCCCCCCTCGCCCGCGTGGGGTCGCCCGTCACTAACTCAACGCCTTTCAATGCATTGTCTTCGGTGTGCGCCACAGCTCTCGCTGCGCGAGCTGGCATCGCGTACAGCGAGGGCAAACTCGGACATTGCCCGTTGTGCAGCCTTGTAGGTTTGCGGTTGCGCTGGGTGAGTGGCGCGCTGGTGGCGGCGTGATTAGCCTGCGAGGGTGGCGTCGTGTGGGTAACGCCGCGCTGCCTGTAAGCCTCATCCTGGCCACCCGCCGCGCTCAGCACTCCGTCACGTTGACGGCCAAGCCGCCACGGGCGGTCTCCTTGTACTTGGACGACATGTCACGGCCGGTGTCCCGCATCGTCTTGATCACCTTGTCCAGGGAGACGATGTGCGTGCCGTCACCGCGCAGCGCCGTGTGCGCCGCCGTGATCGCTTTGACCGCCGCGACGGCGTTCCGTTCGATGCAGGGGATCTGGACCAGACCACCGACCGGGTCACAGGTCAACCCGAGATTGTGTTCCATGGCGATTTCGGCGGCGTTCTCCACCTGCGCCGGGGTGCCGCCCATGACGGCCGCCATCCCCCCGGCGGCCATTGCGCACGCCGACCCCACCTCACCCTGGCAGCCCACCTCGGCGCCGCTGATCGAGGCGGTCTCCTTGATGATCACCCCCAGCGCCGCGGCCGTCAGCAGGAAGCGGACCACCCCGTCGTCGTCGGCCCCGGGCATCCAGTCGACGTAATAATGCAACACCGCGGGAATCACCCCCGCCGCGCCGTTGGTGGGGGCGGTCACGACCCGGCCGCCCGGCGTTCTCTTCGTTGACCGCCAGCGCGTAGAGGGTGATCCAGTCGAGTCCGCGCAGCGGATCGGTGCTGTCCCGCTCCTGCCGCAGCCTGATCGACAACTCTGGCGCGCGCCGCCGTACCCGCAACCCACCCGGAAGGACCCCTCGGTGGCGATACCGGCTGCCACACACTCGCGCATCACCCGCCACAGGCCGATCAGCCCCGATCGGACCTCCGCCTCGGTCCGCCAGGACAGCTCGTTCTCCAGCATGATCCGCGCCATCGACTTTCCCTCGGTCGCGCAGATCGCCAACAGCTCGTCACCGGTGCGGAACGGGTGGGCCACCGGCGTGGGATCGGGCACCAATCGAGCTGGCCCGCCGCCCTCGGCGGACAGCACGAAGCCCCCGCCGATGGAGTAGTAGGTGCGGTGCGCAAGCTGGGTGTCCTGCGCGTACGCCGCGAAGGTCATCCCGTTCGGATGCGCCGGCAAGGTCGCCCGGCGGTGCATGACCAGGTCGCGATCCAGGTCGAAAGGCACCGATCGCCGACCCAGCAACGGCACGGCGCGTTCGGCCCGCATGTGGTTCCGCCTCGCCCCGGGCGGCCACCGGGTCACAACGCTGCGGGTCGTGACCGGCTAAACCCAGCAGTACGGCGTTCGGGCTGCCGTGTCCGTGGCCGGTGGCACCGAGCGAGCCGTACAGCTCGACGTGCACCCGGGTGACCTGATCCAGCAGACCCTCGGCGTCCAACGACCGGGCGAAGCGCAACGCCGCCAACATGGGTCCCACCGTGTGCGAACTGGAGGGGCCGATCCCAACCGTGAATAGGTCGAAGGCACTCAGCGTCATGTCGCCTCCCGCTGGTGAGCTACGCCACAGTGATCATCGCACAGCGGCGCCAGCGGACACCTGACCTCGCAGAATCCTCCGATGAACCCATGTCCCGCCACCCGGGCCGGGGTGGGCGGGTGTGGAAGGTTGCCCTCGGCGGGCGGCGCGGTGGCCCGCGGCCTACAGTGAGCCCACCTCGCCACCGCCCACCCCATCCCCTCGCCACCACGACCGATGGATCCTGCGATGCCTCTGCCCTCCCCCCGCGGTCCCGTCAGCGCGGCCCTGCTGGGGCTGTTGGCCGGACCCCCACCGGTACGCCGTCCGGCGGCTGCGACCGGAGCCTCGCCCTTGCTGAACTGATCGAGGGTGCCCTGGCGCACTGCGCCGACCTGCTGACCGACGACGACCTGCAGGCGACCCTCTACTGCCGGTACGCCCTGCATCTGCACGGGTTGCCCGGCGTGGATGATCGCTGGGAATGGCACCCGGCGTTGGCCAGCGCCACAGCGAGCCTGGAAACGGCGTTCGAGGACGCCCTCAGGGCCGCGGCCGACGCGATCATCCAGGACGCGCAGGCCTCCCGGACTGAGCGGGCCGAACTGGTCACGCGCCCGGGCGGGTCACCGTCCGGCCAGGTCGGTGACGTGCTGGGCTGCCTGACCTCGATGGCTCGTCTGGACCTGGGGCCCTCGTTGTCCCACTATCTGGCTCGGCGGGCCAGCCGGGACCAGTTCGTCGACTTCGTCCGGGTGCGCTCCGTGTACCAACTCAAGGAAGCCGACCCGCACACCTGGGCGATCCCCCGGCTGCGCGGGCGGGCCAAGTCGGCACTGGTGGAGATTCAGGGCGACGAGTACGGCAACGGCATCCCCGCCCGGATGCACTCGACCCTGTTCGCGCAGACCATGCGCTCGGTGGGGCTGGACGACACCCTCGGCAGCCAGGTGGACGACGTACCGGCGGTGGTGCTGGCGGCCGACAACGCGGCGGTGATGTTCGGGCTGCACCGGCGGCTGCGGGGAGCCGTGGTGGGCCATCTGGCGGCCCTGGAGATGACGTCGGCGCTGCCCATGCAGCGATACGCCCGGGCTGCCACCCGGCTGGGACTGGGTACGGCGGGCAGCGCGTACTTCGACGAACACGTCGAAGCGGACGCCGTCCATGAGCAGGTGGCTCTGCACGATCTGGTCGCGCCGTTGATCGCCGCCGAACCCGATCTCGTGTCGGACGTGCTGTTCGGCGCGGCCACCTGCCTGGTGCTCGATGCCGCCGTCGCCGCCCACCTGCTCAGCGGGTGGGAATGGACCCGCACCCCGGTCACGGCGGGGAGTGTCCGGTGAGCACCCCCGACCTGTCCGCCTCACCCAGTTCGCTTCGGGCGACCATCACCCCCTGCCCGGACGGGCCACTCCTGGTGCGGGGGCCGGTGGACATCGTGGATGTCGACGGTAAGCCAGTGCCGGGGCAACGTCCGACGATGGCCTTGTGCCGGTGTGGCGCGTCGGCCCGCAAACCGTTCTGCGACGGCAGTCACGCGGCGATCGGTTTCCAAGCGCCGTAGCGTCCCGGTCCCGCCGTTCTGTGCGACTGGCGGCTCGACATCGAGCCGTCAGTCGCACTCAAGACACGTCAGCGCCCAGCTGGTCGGCAGCGATCCGGGTCGAGAGCCGGCGCAGCAAGGGACCGGCCTCACGCATGCACACGTCGGGGTCCGGCTCCAGATCGGTGAGCCGGTACACCTGGGCCAGTCCGGCGCCCTGCGCCTCCTGATCGGTCAACAGGGCCCGCCCGCAGACCGCCACCACCGGTACGCCGGCCGCGCGCGCCGCGCGCGCCACCCCCGCCGGCGTCTTGCCCAGCAGCGTCTGCAGGTCCAACGATCCCTCACCCGTGATCACCAGGCGCGCACCATCGACCGCCTCGGCGAACCGCGACAGCTCCAACACCAACTCGATCCCGGGCCGCATGGTGGCGCCCAGGACTTCCAGGGCCGCCCAGCCGACCCCACCCGCCGCCCCGGCGCCCGCGGCTCCTGCCATCGGCCGGCCCGTCTGGGCGCTGACCAGGTCCGCCACCCGCGCCAGGGCACCGTCCAACAGCCTCACATCCTCGGGTGCGGCGCCTTTCTGGGGCCCGAAGATCGCCGCCGCGCCGCGTTCGCCCAGCAGCGGGTTGTCCACGTCGCAGGCCACCGTAAAGGTGGTCTGCTCAATCGCCGGGTGCAGCCCGGACAGGTCGACGCTCTCCAGCTGAGCCAGCGCGCCGCCACCATCGGGCAGGTCCACAGCCCCCGGGCCCAGGAAGCGAGCACCGAGCGCGACGAGCATTCCGGCGCCGGCGTCGGTGCTCGCGCTCCCGCCGATCCCCAGGACCACTCGCCGGTACCCGGCGTCGAGGGCGGCCGCGATCACCTCGCCCACGCCGCGGCTGGAGGCCCCCAGGGCGTTCAACCGGCCCTCCGGCAGCCGGATCAGTCCGCACGCGTCGGCCATCTCGACCAGGGCCAGGCCGGTGACCGGATCGCCCGAGGCCGCGTACGCCGTGTCGACCGGGACGCCGGTGGGCCCGGCACAGCGCACCGGCATCCGCTCGAACCCCGCGGCCAGCGCCGCCTCCAGGGTGCCGTCACCGCCGTCGGCGACGATGATGCTGCGCACCTGGACGTCCGGCATCCCGTCACGCAGCCCGGCAGCGATGTGCTCGATCACCTCGCGAGCCGTCAGCGAACCCTTGAACTTGTCGCAGGCAATCAACACATGTCCTGACGTGGTCACGGCGGGGCTCCTTTAGTGCGTATCGAAGTACTGCTGAATCTGACCGGTCTGGCTGGTCCGGGTCAGGGCCAGCGCCAGGAGGACCCGCGCCTGGTACGGCGAGAGGTCACCGGCGGCGACCCAGTCGTGGGCGTCGTCATCCACCGCACCATTGCGGGACACCGGCCCGGCGGCAACCCGGCTGGCTCGAACCACCACGACCCCCGCCCGGCGCGCCCGGTCCAGCGCCGCCGCCACCGCCGCCGGAACGTTGCCGCTGCCCGGACCCAGGTGGACGATCCCACGGGCCCCGCCGGCCACCAGGGCCGCCACCACCTCGGTCGGCAGGTCCGCCCGGCTGACCAGCAGCTCCACCAGCGGCAGCGATTCCGGGAGGTCCTCGATCGCGAACGTACCGCGGGACCGGACCGGCCGGGCGTACCAGAGCACCTGGCCGGCGACCACCTCCGCGAGCGCGGTGTGCCGTCCGCTGAAGGCCGCCGTCCGGACGGTGTCGACCTTGCGGAGCCCGCGCGCGGTGTAGACGTCTTGGCCGACCACGACGAGGGTGCCCAGCCCCGACGCGCCGGGATCGGCGGCCACCCGTACGGCGCCCAGCAGGTTCCCGGGGCCGTCGGCGCTGACCGCGTCGGCCGGGTGCATCGACCCGACGACGACCACGGGTTTGTCGGAGGTCAGGCTCAGGTGCAGCAGGTAGGCGCTCTCCTCCAAGGTGTCGGTGCCATGCGTCACGACGACGCCGTCGACTCCGGGATCGGCCAGCTCGGCGGCCACCACCGCGGCCAGCTCAGCCTGCCGGGGCAGGTCGAGGTCGACCGAATCGAGGGCGAAAACCGCGCGACAGCGCAGCTCCGCCAACTCGGCCAGGCCGGGAACGGCGGCAACGAGCGCTTCCGCCGAGAGCGCCCCGGGGCGGTAGGCCCGGCCCTGGGAGCCCGCGGCCAGCCCGGCGATGGTGCCGCCGGTGGCCACGATGACGATGCGCGGTTTCTCGGCCGGCTCGGCCTCGGGCATGGCGGGGTCTGGCTGGCTGGACGGCATGGCCGATTCTCTCGCGACGGCGACGTGACGGGCCACGGGCACATCAGCGGCAGGTCAGCGGCAGGTCTGCGGTAGCTCCGCTGGGCCTGCCGCGGTCAGCCGCTGCCGCAACATCCCGGCGAGCCGGTTCAGCTGGGCGACGTGGGCCCAGTCGCCGTCGCTCTGCCGGACCGCAGGACCGACGCCGGCGGTGATCAGAGCCACCGCGTACCCGTTCACGATGCCCATCTGGCGGGTGGGCGTCGACGGACGCAGCCACCCGCCCTTCCAGGCAGACGCGCCGATCGAGCCCAGACCCCAGGCATGCGCGCGGATCGGTCTCATGGTCTCCAGGAGATATCGGCTGGTAGCGCGATTGGCGACCCTGCCGGCGGCCAGGGCTCCCAGGAATCTGACCTGCTCCCGGAGGCTCCACCGCATCAATCCGGCGCGGCGGTCAGGAGCCCTGGTGGAGGTGTCGCCGATCGCCCGCAGGATCGCGTTGATCGGCGCGGCTTGCCCCCCCGGTATCGCAGCGGCCATGGCCACCACGGCAGACCCGTCGGAGCGCTGCAGGGCCGAGGCGACCCACCGGCGCTGCCCGGCGTTCAGGCGGCGCGGGTCGCCCCCGGCGACCACCTTGACGAACGCCGCTGCCACCAGCACCTTCGACGTCGACCAGGCCGGCGCGCCGGCCACCGAGCCTTCCACCACCACCTGGTCGGGGCAGCGCAGGGGGGCAAACGCCCAGGCGTTGCGCTGGTCCCCGCGCAGCGACGGCGGCGGGGCCGCCGTAGGCGAGGCCGCTGTAGGCCAGGCCGCCGTCCGCGGGACCGTCATGGGCGGGACGGTCGCCGGTGTGACCGACGCGGACCAGGTCGACGAGCTCACCGCGGGTGCCGGCGCGGGCGTCGTACCGGCGCACCCGAGCACCAGAAGCGCCGACACCCACGCCGGCCAAGCCCGTAGGGCGTCCGCGCGGACCGGGTGGGTAGCAGCAGTCACCCCGCCATGGTGGCCCCGGCAGCGGCCAGCGTCGAGCGGGCGGCGTCAAGGTCGGCGGCGGCGGCTTCGCGCTCCCGGGTGGCCGCCTGCGCGTCAGCCACCAAAGCGGTGTGTTCCGCACGGGCCGTCGCCAGCATCGCCTCGAACTCACCGACCCTGCGCTGCGCCGACGCCACCCGGCGGTCGGCCTCCGCCTCCGCCAGTGAGGCCGCCGCCAGCGCCCGGTCGGCGGCGGCCACCTGCTCCTGCGCGGCCTGACGACGGCGCTGCGCCTCGGGCTCCTCCTCCACCTGCTCGGCGTGCTCCTGTTCGGCCGCGTGCTCGCGGCGAGTCGTGCGCATCACGCGCGGGGCCGACGAGACCGGGACCGGGCTGGGCATGCCCTCGCCTGCCGAGTCGGCGTCCACGTCCACCTCGCCCATCCCGGCGTACAGCAACGCCTTGACCAGTTGCCCCGACAGCACCGCCTCCTGGGCCCGCTCGTCGGCCAGGGCGGCCACCAACGTGTTGCGGACCTCCTGACGAACCGCCGCCGACAGCGCCTGGCCCCGGGCCGCGGCCACGGTTGCCGCCGCCGAGATGAAGGCGTCCAGGAGAGCGTCGCGTTGGGGCCGGAGCGCGCGCAGCGCATCGGCGTCCAGGCTCGCCTGGGCGGTGCGGAGCAACTGACCGGTACGGCGGAGCGCCTGCGCCTGTTCGGGTCGGGCGCGGACCAGCTGATTCATGGCCCAGGCCGCCGTCGTCGGGGGCCGCAGGCCGTCGATCTGGCGCGCCGCGTCCTGCGCCCCGGCCGACCGGGCGGCCCGCACCAGGTCTTTACGCGCTGCGGTGAACTCGGCCAGATCCAGCCCGTACAGCAGGTCTGCGGCGGAGGCGAGGTCCGGCACCGGCTCGACTGTTTGGCCATTCATGGGGCCATCTTCACCTGTCGACGCGGCAATCCTCGGGACCTGCGCGCGACCACCCCGATGTCGCCAGGGCCACGTCCTCTAGAGGCGTGGCCGCTGGAACGGCAAGCTAGTGTCCAGAGTGTGAGCAGATTGACGGAATCACCCGCCCGCGTCCGCCGCTCCCCCGAACACACTCCGCTGGGACGGCCGCACCCGGAGCGCTCCCACGAGGAACGCCTCCACTTCGAGCGTCCGCACTTCGACTACGCGCACTTCGCCCAGGGACACCTGGGGTCGCGACTGACCAAGGCGCTGCGGCTGCCCCGCCCGGCGCCGCTTCGACGGTATTCCTCCGACACGCTGATCGACGGCGTTGTCCTCATCGACGGGTACGCCGAGGCGGTCGTCGCCGCCCGGATGCGCGACAATCTGGGTGCGCTGGGGATCCCGCTGGCCGACGCTCCACCGGAGCCGCCGGGGGTGTCCTCGCTGGCAGCGGTGATCGTCGACATGACCTCGATCACCGAGCCGCACCACCTGGAGACGATGCGGGCGATCATCGCGCCGGCGCTGCGCTGCCTGGCCCCGTGCGGCCGGGTCATCGCGATCGTCCGGCCCCCGCAGGAAGCCTCGACGGTAGCCATGGCGGCCGCTCGGCGCGGGGTCGACGGCGCCATCCGCTCGCTGGCCAAGGAACTGGAGGCCGGGACGACCGCGAACACCGTCGAGATCGCCGACATGGCCGACGGCGCCGCCGAGTCGGTCATCCGGTTCCTGCTCTCGGGCCGCTCGGCGTACGTCAGCGGACAGCTGATCCGGGTCGGCGCGCCCGTCGGGCCACTCACCCCGCCACTGGATTGGACCACGCCGTTGGCACAATGCGTGGCGGTGGTGACCGGGGCGGCCTCGGGCATCGGGGAGGCGACCGCGCGAACGCTGGCCCGCGACGGGGCTGTCGTCGTCTGTGTCGACGTACCGGCCAGGGAGGCCGAGCTGGCGCTCCTGTCAACGGAGATCGGCGGGTCGGCGCTGACCCTCGACATCACGGACCCCCACGCCGGCGCCCGCATCGCGGCGCACTGTCGGGAGCACCACGGCGGCCTGGACATCGTGACCCACGTGGCCGGCACGAAGGCCGATGGACCGCTCTCCGACCTGGACCTGGCGCGCTGGCGCACCGTGATGGAGGTCAACCTGACCTCCGTGCTGCGGATGAACGACGCCCTGATCCCGGCGATCCGTGAGGGCGGGCACGTGGTGTTCGTCTCCTCCACGACCGGGCTGGCCGGCAACCGCGGCCAGGCGAACTACGCGGCCTCCAAGGCCGGGGTGATCGCGATGACGTCGGCGTTGGCCGGGCAGGACAGCGTGCGCGCCAAGCAGGTGACGGTCAACGCCGTCGCCCCCGGCTACATCGCCACGACGATGACTGCGGATACGCCGGTGCTGGCCCGGGAGGTCGGCAAGTTCCTGAACTCCCTCCACCAGGCCGGGCTGCCCACGGATGTCGCCGAGGTGATCTCGTGGCTGTGTTGGCCCGAGACCCGCGGCGTGAACGGCGAGACCATCCGCGTCTGCGGTCAGCTCCTCACGGGTGCCTGACCCGCCCCGCGCCCCTCGTGCCGCAGCCGCCGCTCAGTCGGTCGGCTGCGGCACGAACCATTGCGCCAGCCGCTCGTAGACGGCCGGGTGATTCAGCAACGCCAGGTGATGGACCCGGGGGATCGACACGACGGTGGCCACGCCGCCCTCGGGGAGCCGGGCGACGTCGTACCCGCCGGAGGCGCTCGGGATCGGCACCAGGACGTCGCCGGCGAAGTCGCGCCACCGGCCACGTTCCCCCGGCAGCAGCGCCCCGAAGAGCAGGTAGTGGCGGCAGTGCGGGGACGGCCCGGCACCCTCGGCGTACAACTCCTGGTGGGCCCCCAGGCCCTCGCCGAGATCGCGGATGCCGATGCTGCGCCCGTCGATGGTCCCCTTGAGCCAGCGGACGGCGGCCAAGGGCTCCACGGCCTCAGCCAACGCCTTGGCGCCGCGTTCCAGGGGGGCCCCCAGGTACGGCGTCCCGAGGGTGACCGTCGAATGCACCCATTCCGGCCAGCCACCGTGGGCCTGTGCCAGCGCGCTGTGCAGCACCAGCCCGCCCATTGAATGGCCGACCAGCACGATGTCGCGGATCGGCACCGGCCAACCCGCCAGCACGGCGTCCATCAGATCGGTGAACGCACGGCCGTTGTCGGCGACCGCGCGGCCGGTGTTGTACCGCACCCACAGCGGCGTGAAGCCCCCATCGGCGGCGAGTCTCGATCCGTACGAGACGCTCGCGTCGCCGTACTGCGGGAACGCCCGGAACCGCCACGAGTCCTCGGTCTCCATCAGCCCGTGCAAGAAGACTGCGATCCGGTCGGTGGCTGCCGGGTACGCGGCGGCGAGGCCCTCCGGGGTCGGCGACACGTCGGCACCGTCTTGACGCAGCTTCAGCGGGCCGGCGAACGGGTGGCCCATGGAGGCCAGCCGGTCGCCGTACATCCCGTTGACGAAGGCCAGCATGAGGGCGGTGTGCGGTACGTCGGCCAGCCGCAGCCCGGGCGCCGGTCGCGCCCGGTCCCGGTGGGCGGGGGGCTCCAGCGCCGCCACCGCGACCCCGGCCGCGGACGCGGCCTGCAGGCCCAGGTCGACCACCTTGTAGATGCCCGACAGGTGTGCGCCGTGCAAGCCCCCGATCCGGCGGGCGGCGGGCCCGAAGACCCGTGCCATTTCGCGGACCACCGAGTCGTGCACGGCCATATGGGTTTCCTGCACCAGACCGCGCACGCTGCGCGCCCCCAGACCCACGAGGTGGATCAGCGACTGGGCGTCGTCCCGGTGCATCGCGGCCTCCAGCCGTCATCCGCGAGGCAACGCCGCACGGTCAGGACTCCAGTGTCCTCCGGCGGCCGCCGCAGGGCGACCCCCGGGGCTCAGTCCACTCCGGGAGTGTCCAGTCCCCACTTGGCCACCCGGTGTCGCTCCCGGCCCAGGGTGGCGGCGTCCACGACGAGGATCCGCAGCGCCGTCCCGGCCAGCGCGCCGGCCGCGAGCTCGGCAGCACACTCCCAGCACGCCGCGGCGTACGTGATCAGGGGGCCGGTGACCACCTTGATCGTCTCGGTGGGCGCGTCCGCGCCACACCCGCCACAGGGCAGCGCGGTCCAATCGACGCTGCCGGCCCGCAGGCACGCGCCGCACACCACGTGTCCCGGCCGTGGGGCCAACGCCGCCCAGGGTCGAGGGTTGCGTACATCGACGTGGGCACAGGTGTGTCCGTGCCCGCAGATCAACTCGGCCAACGTCCAGGCCGCGGGGATCGCGGCCCAGTCGGGCGCGTCGGCCACCCGCAGAGCGGGGACCCGGCCCCGCCGCGCGGCCGCCTCCGCCTCGTCGGCCGCGGCGGCGTACACACTGGCGCGGGGGCCGCAGTCGTCCCAGCACACATCCCAGTCGTCAAGTTCGTCACCCCGGGCAAGGCGCATCGCCAACTCGCCGATCGCTACGGCATTGTCGTCGAACATCATGGTCGCCACCCCTGGACCCACGCGGCGCCTTTCGCGCCGGAGCCCGAGCCGGGTTGCGCGAGAGCCTGTTTGGCCGCTGCTTATGTGGTGGCCCATCGGCAGGCCGGGGCGTGACCTGAGGTCGACGCGCAGGGCGGCGCCGTCGTGGCTACGGCTGCGGGGTGTCGCGAACCCAGTTCCCGTCCGGGCCGCGGTGCCAACCCGGGGTGGGCGCCGGCGGCATCGGAGCGGCAGGTGCCGAGGCGCCCGGTGCGGGCGGGGTGACCGGTGCGCCGGCGGCGGGTGGGGGCCCGGCCGGGGCCGTGGCGGGCGGGGTGTAGGTGGGAATGGGGCTGGCCATCGACGGGCCCGCGGTGGGAGCCGCCGCAGCGCCCCCAGGGTTCGTCGCCGCGGCAGCGGGACCGTCGCCGGCTCCGTCCGGGTCGGTGTGGCGCTCCTGCTCGACCAGGTCGACACCCTTGGCGGCCTGCGCCTTCACCTTCTCGACCTTGTCGTGATACTTGCCGCCGGTCTTCTCATCGACCACCCGGCCGGCCTTGTCCAACGCCTCATCGATCTTCGACCGGTTCTCGTGGGCGATCTCCCCGGCGCGGGCCTTCGCCCGACCGAACACCTTGAACGCGGCGTTCAGCGCCCCCTCGGCCTGCTGCTCGAACTTCGAGCCGGGCTTGTTCGGTTCCTGGTTCATCCTGGGCACCCCTCCTGCGAGCTGATCGACGCCGCTGCGCCGCCACCATCCCAGCATGACCTGCGTGCGCGGTGAATGACACCTGATCGGGAATCGCCGCCCCTGCGGGACCTCTGATGGTCGCGCCCGCCTCACGTGAGCGCCGGAGGATCCTCCGGGGAGAGCGCACCGGCCTGGACATCGCGGATGAAACGCTCGGTGCGCAGCGCCAAGGGAATCAGCATCAGCTCGACCGCCACCGCCGGGAACACCCCCACCGCCTGCCAGCCAGCCACGGCCAGGACCGACGCGCAGACGGCGGACAGCACGAACAGGGACGCCAGGGCCAGCGGGGACGGGCTGATCGGTGCCGAGGGCGCTCCCCGATCCAGCGCCCGGCGCACCGCGACACTCGAGCGCAGCATCCGCCAGGTCAACGCGGTCCCGGTCCACCCGAGGACGGTGATGACCCGTACGGCGACCACTGCGGGGGTGGGGTCGTCGTATCGCTGCTCCAGCCCTCCCCACGCCAGCGCCCACACCCCGAAGCAGCCTTCGACGAGGTGACCGAACATCAGCAAACCCCACGTCGCGATGATCGAGTCCCCGCGGAACACCGGGTCCAGCCCCGCCGCCCCCGCGCCGTCGGCGGGGCCGGGAAGCGCGGCGGTCACCCGGGCGCTGCCACGCGCAGCACATCCGTGGCGACGTGTCCGGGCGACACTCCGTTGCACAGCATGATGACCCCGCGGGACTCGGCGGTCCGGTGCGCGATGATCGCCTGGTACTCCGCCGACTTGTACCACTGGCGTGCCCGGAGGAAGTCCGGGAACTCCAGCAGGATCACCTGGCCCTCCCACTCCCCCTCCAGCACGTGGTTGCGTCCGCCGTGCACCAGGAAGCGGCCGCCGTACGGGGTCAAGGTGTCATCGAGGGCTTCCAGGTAGGCCTGCATCCGCGGCCCGAGCGTCACGTCCTGCAGCAGGCCGATCCCGTATGCCGGCACAACCCCACCTCTTCCTGTCGTGGCCACCGCCCCGTGGGCGGCTCAGGTATACGGGCGGCCCTCGCGCTGCTTGCGCAACTCGTCGGGGTGCCCACCCAATTCTTCCAGGCGCTCCAGGCCCATCGGTGGCTGCCGGCGGTACACGAACTTGTTCAGCAGGTAGGTCACGCCCCACAACGCCAGGCCCACGAGCAGCAGCCAGCCGCCGATCACGAAGTCCTGGGTCGCCCTCCCGGACAGCGGACTGGCCAGGAACGCCGAAGCCAGGGCCCCCAGGACCGGCACGATGGTCGGCACCGTGAAGTGCGCGTGCTCCACGGGCCGTCGCTTGAGGACCAGCACCGAGATATTGACCGTGGTGAACACCACCAGCAGCAGGAAAGCCGTGGTGCCACCCAGTGCCTGCAGGTCGGCGAACCAGATCAGGCCCATGGCGACCAGGGTGGTGAAAATGATGGCCACCCACGGGGTCTGGCGACGGCTGACCCGACCGAGCGGGTGGGGCAGCACTCGCTCCTGCGCCATGCCGTACAGCAGTCGCGAGGCCATCAGCATGTTCAGCAGCGCCGTGTTGGCGACCGCGAAGACGGTGATGCCGGCGAAGATCCCCACCGGGAACGACGGCGCCCCCGCCTGGAGCACCTTCAGCAGCGGGGTATCCCCCTCGCCCAGTTCCTTGGCCGGGACGAGCGCGATCGAGGAGACCGCGACGAGCAGGTAGACCACCCCGGTGAACACCATGCCGAGCAGCATGATCTTGGGGAACGTGCGGACCGGGTCCTTGGTCTCCTCGGCCATGTTGACCGAATCCTCGAAACCGACCATCGCGAAGAAGGCCAACGCCGTGGCCGCGGTGACCGCGCCGAATGCGGACTCCCCCGCCGGTACCTCGATGTGCGTCAGTTGCGAGGTGTCCCCCTTGCCGACCGCGATGGCGAACATTCCCACGGCGATGATGATCACCAGGCCGGACAGCTCGATCAGCGTGAGGACGACATTGACCTTGACACTCTCGGAGACCCCTCGCAGATTGATCACCGCCACGAGCACGATGAAGCCAAGCGACAGGGCGATGATCCCGATGGTGCCCGATTTCCAGTCCAGTCCTACGACCTTGGCCAGATTGCTGGCGAACGCCTTGGACGCGGAGGAGGCGGAGGTCAGCCCTGAGCACATGACGGTGAACGCCACGATGAATGTGAAGAAGTGCACGCCAAACGCCTTGTGGGCATAGACGGCCGCACCGCCCGCCTTGGGGTACTTGGTCACCAACTCCAGGTAACTCATGGCCGTCAAGATGGCCACGATGAAGGCGCAGAGGAACGGCAGCCAGACGGCGCCGCCGATCTCCTTGGCCACCTTCCCCGTCAAGGCGTAGACACCCGTGCCCAGGATGTCGCCGACGATGAAGAGCAGCAGCAGCGGTGGCGTGATCCGCCGGGCCAGGCCGGGGCCGTGCTCCGCGGAGCCGGAAGCCTCGACCCCGGGGTCGATCGCGGGTGCGCCGGAGCGCGGTTCGTCGCTCGTCATGGCCGAACTCTGCTCGCCTTCAGCCAGTTCGTCCACTCGAAAGCATGATTCAGTTCACGTACGACGTGCGAACCCAGGGTTTAGTGCCCCAGCGGTGTCTTCCAGATGCGCTCGACGTATTCGTGCATGGCCCGGTCGGAGGAGAAGAATCCGGCCCGGGCGACGTTGAGAATCGCCGAACGCGTCCATGCCTCGGGGTCTGCGTACGCCTCGTCCACCCGGGCCTGGGCGTCGATGTAGGACTGGTAGTCCGCCAGGGCCATGAACCGGTCGTTGTAGAGCAGGTCATCCACCAAAGGGCTAGCTGCGGAGCGGTCGCCGCCGGTGAAAACCCCGGAGGCGATGAGGTCGATCACGCGCTTGAGCCGCGGGTTCTCGGCGTACACCTGGCTGGGCACGTAGCCCTTGGCCTGCAGAGCCGACACCTCGGGTTCGGACATCCCGAACAGGAAGAAGTGCTTGTCCCCGACGAGCTGACGGATTTCGACGTTCGCGCCGTCGTCGGTCCCCACGGTCAACGCGCCGTTCAGGGTGAATTTCATGTTCCCGGTGCCCGAGGCCTCCATGCCGGCCAGCGAGATCTGCTCGGACAGGTCCGCGGCGGGAATCAGAGTCTCGGCGAGGGTGACGTTGTAATTTGCGGGGAACGCCACGGCCAACCGGCCCTTGACGGCGGGATCGGCGTTGATCTTCGTGGCGACCGCGTTGATCAGCGCGATGGTCTCTTTGGCCATGTAATACCCGGGGGCAGCTTTGGCGCCGAACACCACCGTGCGCGGGGTGATGTCATCGGCGGCGACCTCACCGGAGATGATCGACTCGTACAGGGTGACCACGTGCAACAGCTTCAGGGACTGCCGCTTGTACTCATGCAGGCGCTTGACCATCACGTCGAGCAGGTGGTCCTCGGGGAGTTCGATGTTGTCCCGGACCTTGAGCAGCTGGCGTAGGCGCAGCTTGTTCGCCTGCTTGGCCCGGCGGAAGTGCTCGCGGAACTCAGGGTCCTCGGCGAACGATTCCAGAGCGGTGAGCCGGTCAAGGTTGGCCACCCAGCCGACGCCGATGGCATCGGTGATGACTTTGGACAGCTGCGGGTTGGACTGACGGATGAACCGTCGGGGCGTCACCCCGTTGGTGACATTGGTGAACTTCTCCGGCCACATCTCCGAGAAGTCGGGCAACAACTTGTCACGCAAGAGCTGCGAGTGCAGGGCTGCGACACCGTTGACCTTGACGCCGGCCACCGTCGCCAGGTTGGCCATTCGCACCGCCCGGAACGGGTGGTCCTGCACGATGGACATTCGCCGGACCCGCAGCTCGTCGCCGGGGAAGGCCTCGCGCACCTTGACGAGGAACTCTTCGTTGATCCGGTAGATGATCTGCAGGTGTCGCGGCAGCAGCTTGCCCAGCAGATCGGCCGGCCACACCTCCAGGGCCTCCGGCAGCAGCGTGTGGCAGGTGTAGGCGAAGCACTGCTGGGTGATCTCCCAGGCCTCATCCCAGTCCATGCCGCGCTCGTCGACGAGCAGCCGCATCAGTTCCGGCACCGCGATCACCGGGTGGGTGTCGTTGAGCTGGAAGATGATCTGCTCGGGCAGGCGCTTCAAATCGAAGCCCCGGGGCAAGGTCTGGTCCAGGTAGTCCTTCAACGAGCAGGCAACGAAGAAGTACTGCTGCTGCAGCCGCAGCTCCCGACCCTGCGGCGTGGAGTCCTCGGGGTAGAGCACCTTGGTGATGTTCTCGGCGAACGTCTGGGCGCGGACCGCCTCGGCGTAGTCACCGGAGTTGAAGATCGCCAGGTCGAAGGCCTGGGTGGCGCGGGCGCTCCAGAGCCGGAGGGTGTTCACGACGCCGTTGCGGTAGCCCGGCACCATGTAGTGATACGGCACGCCCAGGACGTTCCACCCCGGCACCCAGCGGGTCCGGTCGCGACCCTGCTCATCGACGTACTGCTCGGTGTGGCCTCCGAAGTCCACCTGCACCGCCCGGTCCGGGTGAGGGAACTCCCACGGCCCGCCCAGAGACAACCAGGAGTCCGGGACCTCGACCTGGCGCCCGTTGACGAATGTCTGCTTGAAGATGCCGTACTCGTAGCGGATGCCGTACCCGACGCAGGACACGTCCATGGTGGCCAGGGAGTCGATGAAGCAGGCCGCCAACCGACCCAGGCCGCCGTTGCCCAGGCCCGGTTCCACCTCTTGAGCGCGCAGCGTCGCCAACTCGATCCCGCAGGAGGCCAGTCCTTCGACGACCACGCTGGTGAGATCGGTGGCCAGCAGGGCGTTCCCCAACTGTCGACCGAGCAGGTACTCGGCCGAGAGGTACCCGATCATCTTGCGGGGCGACTCGCGCCGCTTCCGGGCGGTCTCCAGCCAGTCGGCCATCATGTAGTGCCGGACGGCACGCGCCAGCGCGAGGTACTGGTCGTTGACCGTGGACCGCGCCAGGCTCACGCCTTGACCGAAGTTCAGCTCCCGCAGGAACTCGCGGGTGAAACCCTCCGCGGTCCGCGCAGGCGGTACGACGGGCCCCTTGGCCAGCGGATGCACCGGTGGCGACGCCGGCCCTTTGGCGCGGGCGTCCCTGGAAGGAGACTCGTCCGCGACGAGCCGCTCCTCGGGGAGCAACGGCGTGGGGTCAGGGGACATGTTGCCTCCAAGCTGGACGCCCAATGTGGCCATCCACCGAGGCTTCGGCGGGAGGCCTGTTCAGCGGTGAGAGTACCCGACTTGTGGCGCGACATGGCAAGCCCCGACCACGAATACCCCAGGTTGCGATCGTTCCTGCGAACGTGCTAGGCCCAGGGCACAAACTCTCGGGAGATTCCGGCACCCCCCGGAGCGGGGATTCAGTCTTCGGGCTGGTCGGGGAGGTCGGCGGGGATAAGGTCCTCGGCACGGGCCTTCTCGACGCTCGCCCGCACGTACTCGATCGACCCACAGTCCGCGTCGAGCAACTTCCCCCGCGCGGCCAGCCATTGACTGCCGATCTCGCGGCGTTTCTTCTCCGGCACACTCGTGAGCGCCGGGCCCAGGATGGTCAGCTCTTCCTCGGCGAGGTGGTGGGTGACGTACGCCGACACCTTCTCCAGCGCCTTCTCGAACTTCGCCGTCTCGACGCCTTTGCATTCCAGCAGTTCCAACAGGGCGGCCACGCCCTCGGCGTGCTCCTCCCGCCCGTGGCTCACCTCGTCCTGGCCGACCTCAGGGGTGGTTCGCGTCAGCGAGGGGTAGACCGCCTGTTCCTCGCCCTCGGAGTGCGCCATCAGCAGTGCCGCGAAGGCCGCCCGGGTGGCCTCGCGGTCCTGCACGGCCACCCGCAGGTCGCTGAGGAGGGATTCCAGGGTTCGGTGATCCTGCAGGATCAGCTGGCAGATGTCCCCCGAGGTAGGGCGGGGCAGCGCAGGAAGAGACATGCCCTGAGACTACGGTCAGCCCAGCGGCTCAGCCAGGCGGGCCTGGCTGAGCCGCTGGACGAACGGTGAGGAAGGAACCCGGGGCCGGCAGCCTCAGTCCACCTCGTCCAACCGACCGGAGCGGACGTCGTACACGAAACCGCGAACCTGTTCCTTGTGGGGGATTGAGGGGTCGACGGCGATCCGCGCCATGCTCTGCAGTACGTCGGCCGCCGGGTCCGCGAACGCCTCGGCGGCCCACACCGGGCGGATCCCCGTTTCGGCTTCGATGGCGCCTCGGAACTCGTCGTCGGTGAAGGTGAGCATGCCGCAGTCGGTGTGGTGGATGAGGATGATCTCTCGGGTGCCCAGGAGCCGCTGGCTGATCGCCAGCGATCGCAGGACGTCGAGGGTGACCGCGCCCCCGGCGTTGCGGATGACGTGGGCGTCACCTTCGGCCAGTCCGAGGAGGCCATACGGGTTCAACCGGGCGTCCATGCAGGCCACGATGGCAATCTGGCGGGCCGGAGGCATCGGGAGATCACCAGCGGTGAAACTCGCCTCGTAGTCGGCGGCGTGGGCGAGAAGGGCGTCGGTGACGCTCACAGGAACTCCTTGGGACGGATGCGGATTGCTCGAGGCTTGGCGGGTCGACAGCCTGGCGCAGGAGCGGAGGAGCAACCGCGCGGGGGAAAGCGAAGCATAATGCGGGGCGATGGCGCAAGTAATTCACTGTTATTCACACGGGTGCCCGGCGACGCGCGAGCCTGTCCGTTTTGCCGGAACGGAACACGTGGCGTCCAGCAGGTGAATACTGGTGGTATGGCTGGCCACCTGGACGAGAAGCACCTGGTGAGCCAGACGTACGTCCGTTTGACGCAGCGCTACACGCAGGTCCCGCCTGAGATCGTGGAGGCGATCGTGCGCACCGTCCACGGGTCCATGACCGGGCCTATCCGGGATTTTGTCCCGCTCCTGGTCGAGCGGGAGGCCGCGGAGCGCCTGCGCGAGTACGCCGCGTTGCTCGTGCCGCTGGGAGCGTCCACCGCAGGACCTGGCGCAGGTCACCGCTGGCGCGCCGACCCCACCCTTCCCGCCTGAACGATGCCCGCCCAACACCGCCCGGCCACATCCTTACCGGCAGGGCCGGGCCACCCTTAGCGGCGTGGGCGGGGTCTTCGGCGGCTCGGGCGGCACCCGATCCAGCACCCCCTGCCACGTCATCCCGATCAGGAGGTCGACCGACGTACCCGAGATCGAGCGGTCGAGGACGAGCCGCGATGTCGGGACGACGGCCTGCACCAGCGCGGCGGCCAGGTCGCCGTCGGGGCCGTGGCGGACGACGGCGGTGTCGGTGACCCAGGTGTTCTTGGGGTCGGTGCCGACCTTGCCGGCGGCGAACCCCACATCCGCGAGGGCCCGTGCCGTCTTCTTGGCCAGTCCTGCGTGGTACGTGGTGTTGTAGACGTTGACCTTCACCTCGGCGCGGCGCACCATCGGCCGGATCGGCGGGGCAAGGACGCTGAACCCCTGGGCCAACACCAGATCGACGGATGTACCAAAGCGGTAGTCCTTGACCAGGGCGGCCTCCGGCAGCAGGAGCTTCTGCGCGACGAGGGCCTGGTCCAGACCCTGAGGGCCGTAGCGGATCTCGCCCACGCCCTTGACGGCGCTCAGGCTCGGATCGTTGCCGACCTGCCCGAGTCGGAAGTCCCGCAACGGCAACTGCTTAGCCACCTTGCCCGCCGCGCCCTGCGCGGCTCCGTGGTTGTACACGTTGACCGTGATGGTGGTCGGTGACGGCCCCCGGACCACCTGGGGAACACACGGTTTCGGTACGGCGCCGCCCATGAGCTCCTGGAGCGGCGCGGACGCAGCCCACAGTCCGCCACCGACCAAGAGGCCCGGGGCCAGCACGAAAGCCACGGTGCCGATGCGGCGTCGTCCCCGCCGCTGAGCTTTGCCTGACGTCATTCTCGGGTCGCCTCCGACACCCCTCGCGTACTCCCATCCCCACCCGTCGGCAGTGTTGCAGCTGTGGATTACGTCACGGTCTCAACACCCGCGTCGAGACCCGATCGTTGTGTGACAAGCGAATTCGGTACGTCGACCGCTCGCCGACGGTGGTTGCCTCGCCATCGGCGCCGAGTCGGCAGAGCGGGACGGAGGACCAGCGGGATCCCGCTCGTATTCAGAGCCGCGCGGACGATAAGGATGTGCACGAGTCGCGCCCGGCGACGCCGCACCACCATTGGCGAGGACAGCCATGACAACGCGCATCTGGCACGTGCCCGTCGGCGACGGGCAGCTCGGCGGTGTCGCCAACGACGGCGCCGGCGTGGACCTGCTGTTCGTGCCCAGCATGGGAACGTCCGCCAAGTGCTGGCTGCCGGTGATGAGTCATCTGGAGCGTTTCCGGTCCGTTGCCGTCGACCTCCCCGGCCACGCGTTGAGCGTGGACGCCCCGCTGCCGCGCCGGGACCAGCCGTGGGATTTCATCCTGACCGTCATCGCCGAGTTGGGCCTGGATCGGCCGGTGGTCGTGGGGCACAGCATCAGTGGTTTCCTGGCTCTCGCGGCCGCCGCGGATAGGCCGGACCTGATCAGTTCCGTGGTGACGCTCGAGGCGGCTCTCATGGAGGGCAGCCGCGATGAGGTCTCCCGGATGCTGGAGCACGTCTACAACGACCAGGTGATCGACGTGCTGGCCGAGCGGTTCGGCTTCGGCCAGGTCCTGGACTCCGAACAGGCCGTGGAGGCGGTCATCAGCGCCGCCGAAGGGGCGGCCGCCAAAGACTGGTTGCTCTCGACCGAAACCGGCATCGCCGAGGCCGTGCGCAACTCGACCGTTCCCCGTCCCGACGGCACCTGGCTGCGCACCCCGGACAAAACCACCATGCGCGCCTACTTCGCGCTGGATCCGGACGCCCGCTTCTTCCCCCACACCGAGTTGTACGACCACATCGCGGTCCCGGTCCATGTGGTCCAGTCCGCCGAGGGCCTGAGCGTCATGCAGCCGGACGCGGTGCAGCGGCTGCGAGCCCGTCGCCCGAATGTTCAGGTCTTCGACATCGATGGTGGGCACCTGGCGCATTACTCGCACCCGGTCCAGTTCGCCCGGATCGTACGACGGGCGGCCGAGGCTTCCGCGGCGGACCGGACCGCCTGACGCGGCACCCCGGCGAGGCACTGTTCGCCCGACATCTGGGGTGGCCCACCTCCCTCGCTCGAACCCACCTCCCTCGCTCGAACCCACGAAGCTTCGTGGGTCCCGGCGAGCGGCGTGGGTTCGACCCACCCCGAGCGCGGCGATGGTGTCGACGGATCTCCCCTGTGAGCGACGACGCCGCCCGGCTTGGGCGCGCACGGCGGACCCTGGCGCAGGGACCCGCCCCACCATCGAGCTCGACGACGACGTACGCGAACCACCAGAGAGAGCTGGCGAGGGGACTCGAACCCCTAACCACCTGTTTACAAGACAGGTGCGCTACCGATTGCGCCACGCCAGCGCGCCAGTCTCGGACGTGGCGGCCGAGCGCTGTTCGCGCCACCGAGCGTACGCGTCACGCCGTGGACAGCTCAAACGCACCCGTTCGGGTGACCATGGACAGGTTCATCCGACCTGGTGCGCCCTGCAACATGCACCCGACCGGCGAACCTGAACCTACCCCGGGCCAAGAACCTTAGAACGGCGCCGAACAGGACGATGAGAACCGCAACAGCCCGGTGTATCAGCCCTTCCCTGCCGGCTCGACGTCGACCGAAACGAGCATCCGATTCCTGGCAGGGCACCCGGCATCAGTCACGCACGCAGCGTCGCCGGACTCGTGGCGCGCCGACTCGGCGGCGTGTTCCTGCTGATCACCATCGTCACCACGCTGGGGATAACCTCGATCGCGCTCATCCAGCGCGAGCTCACCGAGTATCGCAACCAGGTCACTCCGCTGATGGATACCTCGCAGGCGGCACGTCTGGCGTTCACCCGTGGTGAAGCCGCGCTCCGCGGCTACCTGGCCAGTGGCCAGGCCGACTTCCTCCCAGCGCTGAACCAGGCGCGTTATGACTTCGAGCGCAGCGCCGGACAACTGGATGCGCTGGGCCAGGCGGGCATTCCGGAGCAGTCCCGGCAGCAGCTGCGCGCTACGTCGCGGCGCTGGATGGAACTGGCCAACGACGGGATCACCAGGCGCAACGCCGGCCGCTCCGCTCACCTCGCGCCGACCACGGCGGCCGGTGAGGCCGTGCACGCCGAGCTGGACGCCATCGATCGTCGCGTGTCGGCGGTGCGTGCCGAACGGCGCCAGGGATACCAGGGCGTGATCTCCGCCGGTCTGTGGCTCACTATCGGGGCGACGCTGATCGCCCTGGCGATCGGGGTGTGGCTGGCGGTCCAGATCATCCGCCAGGTCGCCCGGCCGATCCGGGCTCTGCGTGACGTGGTAGCCGCGCATGCCGACGGTTCGGACGACGCTCGCGCGGACGTGCTCCTGGGCACGCATGAGGTACAACAGGTCGCGCGGGCCTTCAACGTGCTCGCGGACGACCGCCAGCGTTCCACCCGACGCCAGGCCTGGGACCTGCGGCTCCATGCGGCCACCGACGAGATCGCCACGGCACTGACCGCGGCGCCCACCACCGACGTGAACTGGCGCCCGGCCTGCGAGCGGCTGGGAACCGTCCTGGGAATGGACAGCGTCCTGGTGTATTCGTGGTCGGACGCCGACGGCTTCGCCCCCCTGGGTGGCTGGGCCTCCGCGACGTACCAGGGTGCCCGACTCGTCGTCCCGCAAGCGGTGGCGGAGGCGACCAGGGCCCTGGACGGGCCGCTGACCGCCGCCAACCCTGCGCAGATGGCCGCGACCTTCCCGGAAGGCCTGGTGCGCGCCGCCCGTCGCGAGGGCGTCCGCGCCTGGACGTTGCGGCCCCTCATCGTGGGCGATTCCGTGGTCGGCGTGGCCTCGGTATGGAGCACCTCGGACCATTGCTGGGAGCCCGAGGAGATCGAGGCCGTCGACCGGTTCACCTTTTACGCGGCCCGCACGATCACCGAACAACGGTACGTCGAGTCGCTTCGGCACCTGGATGTCCAGAAGTCGGACTTCCTGGCCACCACCAGCCACGAGTTGCGCACGCCGCTGACATCGGTGGCCGGCTACCTGGAAATGCTGGAGGACGGCGATTTCGGCGAGCTGACGCCCGGGCAGGCACAGGCCTGGGACATCATCGGGCGCAACGTGGCCCGGTTGCGGGCCCTCATCGAAGATCTGCTGATCATCAACCAGCTCGACTCCGGCAAGGGCAGCACCGTGCACAGCACGCACCCGGTGTCCGACGTTGTCGCCGACGTGACCAGAATCCTGACCCCCACGGCCGATGCGCGGGGGGTCGAGCTCGTGGTGCACCGCGTCGGCGACGGGCTGCACATCCGCGGTGAGCGAACCCAACTGGCCCGAGCGCTGACCAACGTGGTCGGCAACGGGCTGAAGTTCACCCCCGCGGGCGGTCGGGTCACGATCAGCGTCGACCGGGATGGTGAGCTCGTGCACATCGCCTGCGCGGACACCGGGATCGGCATCCCCACGCAAGATCAGCAGGCCTTGTTCACCCGATTCTTCCGGGCCTCCAACGCGACGGCCGAGCAGATTCAGGGCACCGGGCTGGGGCTGACCATCGCCAAAGCCATCATCGACGGGCACGGCGGCAGTGTCGCGGTGCGCTCGAAGCTGGGGGAAGGTACGACGCTCATCCTCACGTTGCCGTTGGCGGACACGCCCCAGACTCCGGCCGGCCCGGACACGGCGGCCGACGTGAACGCGACCGCCCTTCCTCATGGGTCGGACGGAGCAGCTCAGGCAGACGAGCGAGGGGTCGGTGACATCGTCACCGACCCCTCGAAGACTGCCTCCGCTCAGGCCACCCGGGCGGCCGTGTAAGCCATCAGCGTGTTCATCGTGGCCTTGTTGATGTAGCTGTTGCCGGTGGCGCGCAGCCCGATCAAACGCTCGATCGAGCGGACCGTCGCGGCGTCCACGTGCCCGCTGGCCCGCAGGCCCAGCTTCTTCTGCACGGCGCGCGTGGTCGCCGTACCCCACTTGCCGTCCCGGGCAACCCCGGCCCACGTCTGCAGGTCGCGGACCTGGGCGCGGCTGGCGTAGCCCTTCAGGCCCCGCAGGCTCGCGGTGGACTGGGAGCTCTTAGAGGCCACGTGGCCACGCTGGCCACGCTGGCCACGCTGGCGAAGTTCGCCGACAAGCCGTTGGCGCGGGTGAGTCCCGCGCGGCGGCTGCAGACCGGCCAGGCGCCCGGTCCCTGCATCCGCAGCAGGTTCTGGGCGACCGCGATCTGCGCGGCGCGGGAAGCGTGGTGCGGCTTGGCGGCGTACCGAGAGCCGCCGGCGGCGCGCCAGCTCCCGAGCGTGAACTGCAGGCCGCCGTAGAAGCCGTTGCCTGTGCTGATGCTCCAGTTGCCACCGCTTTCGCACGCGGCGACGCGGTCCCACACACCGGAGTCCGCCTGCGCGGGGGCGGACGTCATGACGGAGGCGGCGATGGTGGCGCCACCGGCGGCCATCGCGCCCAGGACTCGGGACTGGATCCTGCGGGCGCGGCGGGGCGCGGCGTGCTTCGGGGTGTAGTGCATGGTGTGGACAGTGGTCCTCTCCTGACGAACGCCTGCGGGGTTAGCTGTCGGGTTCGGGCTGTCAGGTGCCCGGCCGGCGTACCGGCCTCACCCCAGGGCGATCGACACAAGCGACCGACCGTGGTCACGGACTGACCGAGGTTCCCCCACCTTCGTCTGCCCGGGCGATCCGGCGAGGCACCCGTTGACGAAGCTCGGCGCACGGGTACGCAGTTGACGGTTGACTATGTGTGGTTGTCGACGGCCGCGTGAACAGGGGCGCGACTGCCGTTGACCGGCAGTGCCCCGGGATGACCAAGGACTGCCTTCGATTCCCAATGTACGGGGAAAACACTAATTGTCACAGTTGGGCAACGACAAGGTCACGAGATGACCATCACACCCTTTGTCGACCGCCCCATTCGACAACTGAGCGGTAATCGGCCCGCTCGCCCGCGCCTCGCGAGCCCCTCAACCAGCCCCGACCAGCCCCGACCAGCCACGGCCCGCCGGCGTGGACCTGGCACACGACCGGTCTTAGCCCAACAATCCCAGCCACCCCGGCAGGCCGTCGACCCATGGATTGTTGCGCAACGGCCACCAGTCGAGCTGTGCCCCGGTCGCCTGTGACCGGATGGCCAGATAGGCCGCGGCCGCGACCAGGACCGCCGAGGCGACCCCGGCGCCCACCCGCCCCGGGGCCAACCCGCGCGCCAGTGAGCGCGATCCACGGCGCAACGAGGTGCCCCCGATCCCCCACCAGCCGGTCAGCAGAGCGACACCCAACCCGGCGGCCACCGGTAAGGGATCCGTGGGGTCCGGGACCACGCCGACCCCCCGCCCGGCGATCGCGGCCGCGCCGAAGACCGCGAGCACACCCAACGCCAGCGGGACCAGCGCATGGGCCACCGCCGAGAACCCGCTCGCCACCAGGTGCACAGGGCTGAACAGCACGGTCAATGGCAGATCGCGGCCGCGAGCACCACGTTCCATTCGGCGCAGCATCAGCGAGGTCACGCTCCGGTCCGCGGTCCGGGCCAGCGCCGACCACCCCAGCGCGGCCAGCACGGCGGCCAATGGGAGCGTCGTGGCCAACGCCGCCAGAGCCAAGCCCAGGGCGGCCAGCGTGCCGGTACGCATCGTCCGACCGCGTCGGGGGTCCGACGGCGGCTCGGGGATGGCGCCGTCCAGGCCGAGCCCGGCTGGTCCCACTGGCTTCACCGGCATCGCCGCGTTGACCGGCCCCGCC
This sequence comes from Austwickia sp., assembly GCA_016711265.1. GTDB lineage: Bacteria > Actinomycetota > Actinomycetes > Actinomycetales > Dermatophilaceae > JADJTI01. The sequence continues at coordinate 426,553 of JADJTI010000004.1, forward strand.
GGCGCGGTGATCGGTGGCGCGTGCGGCCGTGGGTTCCCCCCGAACCCTGCGTACGGGGCCGCCGGCGGCGGTGGCGGCAGTACGGCCATCGGCGGCAGGGCTGCCGTGGGCGGCAGCCGGTAGGAACTGGTCGCCGCGGGGGCGGGCACGGTCAGGCAGTGGCGGGTGTCCTCTCCCGCCGCGTACGCGTCCAGGCCCTCCAACACGACGCCGCGGCTGGGCCGCCGCCCCGGGTCGGGGTCCAGCGCTGCCGCGACCAGCGGCGCCAGCCGGGGGTCGAGACCGTGCAGGTCACACTTGCCGGCCATGGTCCGTTGCAGGACGGCGTCCATCCCGCCCCCGCCGAAGGGCGGCCGCCCGGTCGCGGCGTAGGCCAACGTCGCCGCCCACCCCCACCAGTCGGTCGCCTCTCCGACCGCTCGTCCGGCCAGCAACTCCGGCGACAGGTACCCCGGGGTGCCCATCACCAGCCCGGACACGGTCAGCCGGGCCTCGTCCACCAGGTGGGCGATCCCGAAATCGATCAACACCGGGGAGCCGGCCTCGGGCATCATGACGTTGCCGGGTTTGACGTCACGGTGGACCACTCCGGCCGCGTGCAGCGCGGTCAACGCCGCGGACAGCCCGCGGGCGAAGGTCACCAGCGCGGGACCCGCCAACGGGCCGTGCCGACGTACCCATTCATCCAGTCGCAGCCCCGGAATGAACCTGGTCACCAGGTAGGGCCGAGAACCTTCCACGTCGGCGTCGAGGACCGCGGCAACCGCCTCGTGTTCCACCCGGCTCAAGCTGCTGACCTCGCGGGCCAACCGTGCCCGGGCCTGCTCGTCGTGGGCGACATGGTCGCGCAGCACCTTGATGGCCACAGCCCGTCCGCGCGGGTCCAACCCCAGGTGTACGACGCCCATCCCACCTTCGCCGAGTCGCTTGATGAGACGGTAGGGACCCAGTCGTGTCGGCTGATCGTCAGCCGTGACTTCGGACGTGACGGGCTCGTCGCCGCGCGAGATCACCGGTCCAGACATCAGCCCTCCCCGTGCTCGGTCAAGACCAACACGGTAGTTGGCCTGGCTGGCATCGCGCTGGATGGAGCGCCTGGCGGCAGGTTCCCGTCACACCGGGCGTCTGTCCCACCGCCCCGCAGTCTCCGGGAGCGCAGTAGGTTTTTGGAACAGACCGACGCGCACCGCTACCCGACAGAAGGGGATGCACCACGCATGGACACTGTCACGATTGACGTCGCATCGACCGAGACCACCAACGACGCCCGACCTGAGCAGCAAGAAGAGCAGCGAGAAGAGCAGCGAGTCGAGTACGACTTCGTGATCGCCGCCAACCGGTTGCCTGTCGACCGAACCGTCAACAGCGAGGGCGAGGCGGAGTGGCGCCGCAGCCCGGGCGGGCTGGTCACGGCCATGGACTCGGTGATGCGCGGCCGGGACGGAGCGTGGGTGGGATGGGCCGGTGACCCCGGGCAGGCCCCGGAGCCGTTCCTCGACGAGGGCCTCTACCTCAAGCCGGTCCCGCTGTCCGTCGAGGAGGTCGCGGACTACTACGAGGGCTTCTCCAACGACACCCTCTGGCCCATCTACCACGACGTGATCGTGCCCGCGACGTTCAAACGGCGCTGGTGGGAGTCGTACCAGCGGATCAACCGGAGGTTCGCCGAGGCGGTGTCGGAGGTCTCGGCGCCCGAGGCGACCGTGTGGATTCACGATTATCAGCTGCAGCTCGTGCCGTCGTACCTGCGGGAGCTTCGCCCCGACCTGCGGATCGGCTGGTTCAACCACATTCCCTTCCCGCCGGTCGAACTGTTCGCCCAGCTGCCGTGGCGCACCCAGATCGTGCACGGTCTACTCGGCGCGGATTTCCTGGGCTTCCAGCGGCCGGCCGATGCGAACAACTTCCTGGACGCCTGCCGCCGGCTGGCTCACCTGACCACCTCGCGCAAGGACTGCGTCAGCTACACCCCCGAGGGGGGCAAGCGGCGAACCGTGCGCGCGGCGGCCATCCCCATCTCCGTGGACTTCAAAGCGTTGGAGGCGCTGGCCAAGACCCCGGAGGTGGAAGCGCGCGCCCTGGAGATCCGCGAATCGGTCGGCAACCCCAAGGTGCTGATGCTCGGCACCGACCGGCTGGACTACACCAAGGGCATCCGGCACCGGCTCAAGGCCTATCAGGAGCTGCTCAAGGACGGGGAGCTAGCCCCGCCCGACGTGGTCCTGATCCAGATCGCCGTGCCCAGCCGAGAACGCGTGGAGGCCTACCGGGAACTGCGCGGGCAGGTCGAAGGAACGGTCGGCCAGATCAACGGTGTGTACTCCAACGTCGGCGCAACGGCCGTCCAGTACCTGCATCAGAACTTCTCCCGTGAGGAGATGGCGGCCATGTACCTGGCGGCAGACGTCTGCCTGGTGACGCCCCTGCGCGACGGCATGAACCTGGTCGCCAAGGAGTACGTCACCTGCCGGTACGACCTGGGCGGCGCACTCGTGCTGTCCGAGTTCACCGGTGCCGCCCGAGAGCTCAACCAGGCGTTCCAGTGTAATCCGCACGACATCCAGGGCCTGAAGAACACCATCTTGACCGCGGTCAACGCCTCGGCGACGGAGAAGAAGCGGCGGATGCGGGCGCTGCGGACCCGGGTGCGGCGCCACGACGTCCAGACCTGGGCCCAACAGTTCCTGGACGCCCTACAGGCGGCCCCCAAGCGACCGGAGGACGCGTGAACGAGGACCTGCGCCGCCGCATCGAGGCGGCCGCGGCCCAGGAGAACGTCATCCTGGCCAGCGACTTCGATGGATGCCTGGCCGCCTTTACGGAGGAGCCGATGGACGCCCGGCCGCAACCGGGAACCATCGAGTCCCTCCGCGAGGCCGCCGGACTGCCCGGCGTCACCGTGGCGCTGGTGTCCGGTCGCGAGTTGTCGGTGCTGCGTGACCTGTCCGGTGTCGAACCACAGGAGCCGATCATTCTGATCGGCAGCCACGGCGGGGAGTCCAGCGCGGCCGATGATGCCGGCGGCGGCGCCGAGAACCTGCTGACGGACGAGCAGCGCGCGCTGCTGGCGGAAACCGACGCGGCCTTGGTGGCAATTGCCGAGCAGTACGACGGCGCCTGGGTCGAGCGCAAGGTCGCCGGCGTCGTCCTGCACACCCGCACGATGGCCGACCAGGAGGCCGGGGAACGCGCGCTCGCCCAGGCCAGGGAGTACGGCCTGGCTCACCCGGAGTTGCACGTGATGTCCGGCAAGTGTGTGGTCGAGTTCCCGATGCTGCGGGCGACCAAGGGCACCGCCCTGCACCTCCTGGCCGCAGCGACCGGTGCCACCGTCACCGTGTACCTGGGCGACGACGTCACCGACGAACGGGCGTTCGAGGTGTTGGAGCCTGACCGTGGCGACGTCTCGATCAAGGTCGGTTCGGGTCAGACCGCGGCGGTCTGCCGCCTGGATCGCCTCGAGCACGTGCCCGGGGTGCTGGCCGCCTTCGTGGCGGCACGCCGAGCCCGCAGGCCTTGAGCTGAGCTACATGCCGTCCGCCGGGGCGCTCAACCGGCGGGCGTAGAGGGCGTACCGGGGTTCACCGCGACGGACCCGTGCGGTGGCGCCCACCACGGACACCCCACTGACGTGGGCCAGCACGTCCAGGTCCACGATGTCGACGTCGGGCTGGTTCAGCTTCAGCTGGGCGACCCTGCTGATCAGGTCCTCCAACGCGGCGACATCCGTGCGCGGGACGTCGGCGGCGCCGTACAACAACGGCGCGAGCTGAAGTTCGCGCAGCATCGCCGACACATCGGCCCGGGTGAGCGGCGGCAGCCGGTAGCTGACGTCGTGGAGCACCTCGGCGGCCACCCCCGCGATCCGGCACGACACCACCGGTCCCAGCACCTCATCCTCGGTTCCGGTGATCCGCACATGCAGGCCGGGGGAACCCATCGCCTGGACGACGACGCCGGCTCCGCGCGGGTTGCCCAAGGCCCCGCAGAGCTGGTCCCAGGCGATCCCCATGTGCTGCCGATCGCGGATGTGACGCCAGAGCCGCTGGCTCCAACTGTCGCCGACCTCGGTGTTCGTGGCCTTCAGGACCACGTCCCAGCCGAGGGAGTCCGCCGCCGCCACCGCCGCCGCCAGTGTGTCAACGGCGTGGTACGTCAGGATCGGGACGCCGTACCGGCCCAGCAGTGCGGCCACCTCGTCATCGCGACACCACCGCCCCTGCGGCGCGCTGTCCAACACGGTGGCCACCAGCGCCGCGGCCTCGTCGGGCGCGACATCGGGCAGGACCGGCACCACCGACTCCGCCTGCGCCCGCCACAGCGCATAGTCCCTGGATTTGCTCAGCGCCAGCACGGCCCGTTCCGGGCTGCGGTAGATGGGAATCGCGCGCCGAGCCATCGGGGGGGCCGACTGCTGCGCATCCAGCAGCGTCGGGTCGGCGTCGCCGCCGGGGATCACCGCAACCAGCGGCTTGGTCGGGTGGGCACCGAGCCGGGCGATGGCCGCCCGCACCTCGGCGAGGTCGACCCGGGTTTCGACCGGAGCCGGCACGAACACCGCCAGGACGGCGTCCACGTTCTCGTCGTCCAGGGCCGCGCGCAACCGGTCCTCGTAGCCGGCCGCGGACAGCGCCGCCAACCCCATCCAGGTCGCCTGCGGCCGGAATCCGGCCTGTTCGGCGACGTTGCCCGCGATGATCGTCAGCTCTCGGGAATCGCCGACGATGGCCAGCCGTGGGCCGCGTGGAAGCGGTTGATGAGCGAGCAGCTGGGCGACGTCGAAAAGGTGCTCGATGTGGTCCACCTGGATGACACCGGCCTGCTGCAGCATGGCATCGATCGCGGCCGGCGGCGCCGCGTGCGGGCCTGCGTCGGCGGCCGCACCCGCGGGTCGACCGGAGGTCAGGGCAACCACAGGCTTGCGAGCACTGACCCGGCGCGCCAGCCGTGCCAGCTTGTTGACGTTACCCAGCGACTCCAGGTAGCAGAGGATCACCTGGGTGTGTTCGTCCTGCTCCCAGTACTGCAACAGGTCATTGCCGGAAACGTCGGCCCGGTTGCCCGCGGACACGAAGCTGGAGAGCCCAAGTCCCCGATCCACCAGCATCCGCAGCGCCGTCAGGCTCAGCGGCCCGGATTGGCAGAAGAAGCCGACCGGCCCCAGCTGCGGCCAGACATCGCACATGGACGCGTTGAGGGAGTTCCCGGCGGGATTGACCAGCCCGAGCGCGCAGGGTCCGATCAGCCGGATACCCGCTGACCGGCATTGCTCCACCAGCGCGGCCTGCCGCTGCCGGCCTTCATCCCCCGCTTCGGCGTACCCGAGGGAGACCACCACCACCGCATGCACGTTCCGCGAGGCGCAGTCGTCGATCACAGCAGGCACCTGGTCAGCGGGCACGGCGATCACCGCGAGGTCGACGTCGTCGGGGATGTCGGCGACGCTGCGGTACGACGGCATCCCGAACGCCGATTCCACGGACGGGTTGACGACGTACACCCTGCCCGTGAACTCCCCGGCGATGGCGTTGCTCAGCAGCCGTCGACCCACGCTGGCACGCCGTGCGCTGCCCCCGACGAACGCCACGGTGCGGGCCTCGAAGATGCGTCGCATGGAGTTGGCTTCGGCACGGTGCTCGCGGCCTTCCATCACCGCCAGCGAGACGTCCGTAGGTTTCACCGGCACGTGGAAGTGGTGTACCCCGCCGGACGTGGTGGCCCCCATCGCATACCCGGCGGCCATCATGGTCTTGGCCATCTTGCGGTTCTCCGCAAGCACCTCCGCCGTCAGCTGGGTGATCCCGGTCTCCCGGGCGATCTGGGCCAGGTGTTCCAGCAGCAGACCACCGACGCCGTAGCCGTGATATCCGTCCTCGACGGTCAACCCCAGCTCGGCGGACTGCGAGCCGCTGCGGGTGAAGTCGCCGACGCCGATCAGATCCGCGCCGACGAACACCCCCAGCGTGACCTGCCGGCGATGATCGGGCCGGACCATCCGGGCGACGTCCTCCTCGGAAAGCGTCGCGTGCGCGGCAAAGAAGCGGTAGTACTGCGACTGCGCCGACAGCCGCCCCCAGAAGTCGACGACCGACGATCCGTCCGAGGATCGCAACGGCCGAAGGCGTGCCGGGCGGCCGTCCGCGAGCAGTACGTCGGCCTCCCAGTGCGCGGGGTAGCTCGCCTCGGGTGCCATGCCCGTGATGTCGTCCTCACCAGGTAGAAGTTGCCGTCAGCCTTCGCTGCAGACTACTCCGGGCGTCGGCGGGCTCAGGCGCTGACCACCCGGGAGTCGCGGGCGACTCCGGTCGAGCCGCGCACCACCAGCTCGGGACGGAAGACATACTCGGCCCGGGTGGCGGGGGTTCCGGCGATCTCGTCCACCAACGCGCGGACCGCTGCCTCGCTCATCGCCGCCACGTTCTGGCGCACCGTGGTCAGCGGCGGGTTGGTGAACTCGATCAGCGGGCTGTCGTCGTACCCGATCACCGAGACATCCCGCGGGACCTTGCGGCCTCGGAGCCTCACCTCGCGGATCGCCCCCAAGGCCATCATGTCCGAACCGCAGATCAGCGCTGTGCACCCTCGGTCCACCAGGACTGCGGCGGCGGCCTGGCCGCCCTCGACGGTGAAGAAGGCGTGCTCGATCAGCTCTTCCACCCCGTTCACGCCCACCCGGGAGGCCATGCCCTGCCGGAACCCGAGCATCTTGCGCAGGACGGGGGTGTATCGCGGCGGCCCGACCGCCAGTCCGATCCGCGAGTGCCCCAGATCGGCGAGGTGGGCAATGGACATCTCCACGGCGGCGGCGTCATCGGTGCTGATGAACGGCGCGTCGATCCCCTTGACGTACCCGTTGATCAGCACGATCGGCAGCCCCTGCTCGCGCAGGGTGAGGTACCGGTCGGGTTCGGTCGTGGTGTCCGCGTGCTGCCCCGAGATGTAGATGATCCCGGATACCCCGCGCTCCAGCAGCATGTGCACGTACTGGTCCTCGTGGATGCCGCCCGGGATCTGGGTGCACAGCACCGCGGTGTACCCGTGTCGGACCAGATTGGATTCGATGGCCTGGGCGAAGGCCGGGAAGACCGGGTTGGTCAGTTCCGGCAGGACCAACCCGATGAGCGGGGCGTTGCGCTGCCGGAGCTTGGCCGGCCGGTCGTACCCCAGCAGGTCGACGGCCTTGAGGACAGCCTGGCGGGTGGATGTGGCCACGCCCGGCTTGTCGTTGAGCACGCGGCTCACCGTCGCCTCGCTCACCTGCGCGAGCGCGGCGACGTCGGCGAGTCGGGGTGGCCTCATGTCGACTCCTCGTGGCGGTCCGGCGAGCTATTTCACCGATCCCTGGGTCAGGCCGCCGACCAGCTGCTTCTGGAAGGCGAGGTAGAGCGCCACGGTGGGCAGCGATGCCAGCAGGGCGCCCGCCGTGAACTTGCCGAACAGCTCGGTGGCGTCGGTGCCCCAGGTCATCCCGAACAGGCCGACCCCGAGGGTCTGGTTGCCCACGTCGGTCAAGAAGATGCTGGCCAGCATGAACTCGCCGTACAGGCTGACGAAGATCAGCATGAACACGGTCACCAGGATCGGGGCCACCAGCCGGAGCGTCATGGTGAAGAAGATCCGGGCGTGGCTGGCGCCGTCCACGATGGCGGCCTCGTCCAACTCCCGCGGGACGGTGTCGAAGTATCCCTTGAGCAGCCAGACGTTGGAGCCCATCGCGCCGCCGAGGTAGGCGAGCATCAGACCGAGCGTGGTGTTCAGGCCGAACGCGGGGATGACGTCGCCGAGCTTGTCGAAGGTGATGAACATGGCCACCAGCGCCAGCAGCGACGGGAAAACCTGCAGCAGGAGCAGGGTCTGCAGGCCGGTCTGACGGCCCTTGAACCGCAGCCTCGAGAAGGCGAAGGCGGCGCACGACCCGATGAAGACCGCCAGCAGCGCGCCGACGAGGGAGATGATGAGCGAGTTCTTGTACCACGTCAAGAACGGCCGGGCCGGGTCGTGGAACAGCTCGACGAAGTTGGTGGTCGAGAAGTGCTGGGGCAGCAGGTCGCCGCTGAGGTTGCCGGAGGGGTTCAGGGCGGCCGACAAGATGAAGGAGATCGGGAACAGCGCCCACAGCAGCGCCAGAATCCCCAACGCGTGCCGCCACCACACCCCCCCTCCGCCTGCTCCGCCGCTTCGGGGACGGGTGAGCTGCTGCGGGGTCTGCCCGTCGCTGGGGGTCGCGTGATCGTTCGGCATGTCAGTTCACCTCTTCCAGGGCACGGGTCGCACGGAAGCTCGGCAGGATCATCAAGGCGGTCACCGCGAAGATGAACACGCAGACCGCGGCGGCGAACCCGTAGTTGGGTGCGCTGCCGGAGAACGCCAGCCGGTAGGCCATCGTGATCAGCAGGTCGGTGGCGCCGATATCCGTCTGGCCGCCCTCGAACGGGCCGCCCTTGGTCAGCAGATACACCACCGAGAAGTTGTTGAAGTTGAAGGCGAAGGTGGCGATCAGCAGCGGGCCCACCGCCACCAGCAGCAACGGCATGGTGATCCGCACGAGCGTCTGCACGCCGCTGGCGCCGTCGATGCGGGCGGCCTCCTTGACGTCGCTGGGTATCGACTGCAGTGCCCCGGTGCACACCAGGAACATGTAGGGGAAGCCCAGCCAGAGGTTGGTGATCAGCAGCGCCGCCCGGGCCCCGCCGGAGCTTCCCAGCCAGTCCACGTTCAGGCCGGTGAGGTTGTTGATCAGCCCGTAATCCTGATTGAACATGCCGCGCCAGACCAGGGCGGTGACGAAGGTCGGCAACGCGTAGGGCAGGATCAGCAACGATCGGTACAGGCCTCGCCCGCGCAGGCGGGGATCGTTGAAGAGCAGGGCGATGAGCATCCCGAGCACGAAGGTGCCGATCACCGTGAGCCCGGCGAACGCGATGTTCCAGATGAACGCGCCCACGAAGCCGGTGCGCAGGCTGTCCTCGGTCAGCACCCGGGTGAAGTTGTTCAGACCCACCCCCTCCAACCAGCCCTGGGGGAAGCTGTCGCCGGAGCCGTCGGTGGCGACGAATCGCCCGTTACCGGCGCGGTAGGTGCGGTTGGTCTCCTTGTCGGTGAGCAGGTCGGTGGCCGGGTCGTAGGTCACCGTCGCGGCGCCCTCGTAGGCCTCCGAGAGCCCGGAGGCCTTGATCCCGCGATCCGGACCCGTCGGTACGGCGAAGCTCGCCAGGTCCTTGGACCGCCGGTTTGCTTCGCGCCCGGAGAGCACCTGGTAACCCGGGGCCTTGGTGACCTTGCCGGTCGCGGTCAGCGCCACGTCGGCGGGGTTGCCGCCCAGGGGCCGCAGGCCTTCGGTGGTGCCGACCGTGACCTCGGGAGCACCCGGGGGGTCGCCGGCGGCGGCTTGGGGCTGGGTGAGCAGGAAGACCAGGTCACCGGTCTCCTTGGGCTGACCGTCGGGCACCGCGATCGACATGGTGTAGCGGGTCGAGCCGGGCACTTCGCGGACGGAGTTCGCGGTGATGTACTGGATCGCCGTCTCCTTGGAGAACAGGTGACCGTCGCCGTAGTTGGTGAACGCGATGCCCGCGGTGAACACCATCGGCCAGATCTGCAGCCCGGCCATGACCAGCATGCCCGGCAGCAGGTACTTCATCGGCACCGCTCGCTGAGTCCCGTAGATCAGCAGGACGGCCGTCCCGAGTAACGCCACGACGATCACCCCGAACGTCCAGCCCTTGGCCGCCATGGCCGTGGCCACCCAGAACAGCGCCGCGATCGCGATGGCGATGGACCCCCACTTCAGCGCCAGGAACCCGATCCGGCTCGTGCCACCGCGCTGCTCGCTCAACTCATCCACCCTGTCGTCCTTCCCGGATCTCCCACCCGTGGCTGTCCCTGCGGCAGACGCCAGGCGGGTGGCCGCCGAACCTTTCGGTTTCGGCGGCCACCCCCCTGATGATCCGATCCCGGGTCACCCCTTGGCGATCGCCTTGACGATCTCGGCCTGGGCAGCGTCCAGACGCGCCTTGGCCTTGCCCTTACCGGAGATGATGTCGGCGTTGGCGGCACCGAAAGGCTTCCACACGGCGTTCATGGCGGGGATGTTGGGCATCGGCAGCCCGCCTTCGCCAGCCTCGAACCAGGCCTTCACGTCCGGGTCAGCCTTTGAGGCCTCCTCGTAGGCCTCGGTCAACGCCGGAGGACGGTGACCGGCGTTGAACAGGGCCATTTGGACGTCCTTGCGGGGCACCCACTTGGTGACGAATTCCTGCGCCATCGCGGCGTTCTTGGCCTTGGACGAGACATAGAACATCTGGACGCCGAGGAAGGGCTTCATCGGGCCTCCGCCGGCCAGGCTCGGCAGCGGGGAGATGGCGTACTTGATCCCGGCCTTCTTCGCTTTCTCAATGCTCCACGGGCCGGTGATCATGAACGGCGCGGATCCGCTGTCGAAGATCTGGTCCATGTTGGTGTCGTCCACGTTGGTGCTCAGCACCTTGGCGGCACCCAGCTTGGCCAGGATCTCGCCGCCCTTGACCGAGCCGGGGCTGTTGACGATGACCTGCTTGGGGTCGTAGTCGCCGTTGGCCTTGACGCCGAAAATGCCACCGCCGGGGAAGGCCGAGAAGTAGGGGTAGCTGTAGTAGGCGTTGCCGTCCTTGGAGACGAACTGCACCAGGACCTGCTTGGCCTTCTTGGCCGCGACCAGCTCCTGCCCCTTGGCCACCAGCTCGTCCATGGTCTTGGGGGCCTCGGGGGCCAGGTCGGTGTTGCGCAGCAGACCCAGGTTCTCCACGGCGTACGGGACGCCATAGTTCTGGTTGTTGAACCGGGTGGCCTTCATCGCCGAGGGGGCGAACTTCGCGGCGTCGTCGGCAGCCAGCTGCACCGGGCTGACCACGCCGTTCTGCACCAGTTCGCCGAGCCAGTCGTGGGCGCCGACGACGACGTCAGGGCCCTTGTTCACCTTGGTGGCGTCCTTGAACTGCTGGCGGGTGTCGGTGGTGATCTGCACCTTCACCGTGATGTCGTTCTCCTTGCCGAAGTCATCGGCATACTTCTGCAGGGCCGCCGCCCGGTCGCCGTCGGCCCAGATCACCAGGTCGGCCTCCGCGTCGCGGGCGGGATCCTTGGTGGACAGTGTTTGCGCGGCCGCCGCGGACGTCGCCGAGCCGGCGGGGCTGGCGCTCGGGGCGCTGGTCGTGGGGCTGGAGCCGCCTCCGCTGCCGCCACACGCGGACAGTAGTAGGGCGACAGCACCGGTCGCCGCGACGGCGCCGTGGACACGCTTGGGCATGACGTTGACTCCTCGGGAAGTGGGAGGGGGCAGAACGATGGTGACGCGCGACATTGCATGTCGAACGCCAACAGACTGACCCAGTGGATGGGGGCCCGGAAGGCCCACCTCGTCAGGATCCCGAGCCTAAGCCCCCGACCCACGCCTCCGCTAGATCTTGCTGCAAATTCTTGCATCTCGTTTCGGTCAACTCGGCAAACTCGCACGTAGCGAAGACCATTGCCATGGGGAAATTTTGCACCGTGATCCAGCTCACGGGCAGCTAGCCCGATCCGTAAGGCGTATGACACGATGACCAGCACTGGGTGCAGCGTGCCCAGTTGGTGCTCCATCAGAGCATGCCCTTTACAACGGATCGTCCGGCACGTTCCTGCCGGTGAAGGAAAGGCGGCCCCGCTATGGCCACAGTCACGTTCCGCGACGCCACCCGGATCTACCCGGGCAACGACAAACCCTCGGTGGACCAGCTCAACATCGACATCACCGATGGCGAGTTCCTCGTTCTGGTCGGCCCCTCGGGCTGCGGGAAGTCCACCAGCCTGCGGATGCTCGCGGGCCTCGAAGAAGTCAACGGCGGGTCCATCTGGATCGGCGACCGCGACGTCACGAACCTGTCCCCCAAGGACCGCGACGTGGCCATGGTCTTCCAGAACTACGCGCTGTACCCGCACATGACCGTCGCCGACAACATGGGCTTCGCGCTCAAGATCGCCGGCGTGGACAAGGGCGAGATCCGCCGACGGGTGGAAGAGGCCGCTCGCATTCTCGACCTCGAACCGTACCTGGAGCGCAAGCCCAAGGCGCTCTCCGGCGGACAGCGCCAGCGCGTGGCCATGGGTCGCGCCATCGTGCGCGAACCCAAGGTGTTCCTCATGGACGAGCCGCTGTCCAACCTCGACGCCAAGCTCCGGGTCCAGACCCGCACCCAGATCGCCTCCCTGCAGCGCCGCCTCGGCATCACCACCGTCTACGTCACCCACGACCAGGTCGAGGCCATGACGATGGGCGACCGGGTCGCGGTGCTCAAGGACGGGCTGCTCCAGCAGTGCGACAGCCCCCGTCGGATGTACGACCACCCGAACAATGTGTTCGTGGCCGGCTTCATCGGCTCGCCCGCGATGAACCTCTTCGACGTTCCCGTCGTCGATGGCGGCGTGAAGTTCGGCGATCACACCCACCCGGTCGACCGGTCCTGGCTGGCCGACGCGGGAAGCCACGTCACCCTCGGCGTCCGGCCAGAGGACCTGGAGATCTCCGCCACCGGCGGCGGGCTCCCGATCACCATCGACGTGGTGGAGGAACTCGGCGCCGACGCCTACGTCTACGGCACCATCGAGGGCTCCTCGCCCACCGACAAGCCGATCATCGCCCGGACCGACGGCCGTACGCCGCCCGCCAAGGGCAGCGTGGTACGGCTGAGCCCCAAGCCCGACCACGTGCACCTCTTCAACGCCGACACCGGGCTGCGCCTGGGCGACTGAGGCCGGCTGCTTCGGCGGTTGTTCTTTGGGGCGGGGATCCGGTGAGGATCCCCGCCCCTCATGTTCGCCGATGACGACGGAGCACATCGACGAGAGCCTCACAGCACCACCGGGCTACCCGGGGAGCGAGCAGCCGCCATCCGGGGGAGGGTGATCGGGATGTACGTCGATCGACCGATGCGGTTTGCCCTGACGGTGACCGCCTGCGCAGTCGTCGGGTCGGCGATCGGGCTCCTCGTGCTGGGGTCACTGTGGCGTGGCGGCCCGGGGGATGTCGCGGAACTGTGGATCGGTCTGCTGCCGTGCCTGGCGGCAGGGGGTGCTGCGGCGTACGTCGAGCACCGACTGCGCCATCGCCTTCGTTGGCCACCGGAGGGACCGTCCCGGGTGATCGGCCCCCTGGTAGCCGCAGCGACGGCGTACACCGTGCTCTGGTCCCTCGTGGTCCTGGCCGACGCGGCAATGGCCGGACGGGGCGCGGGAGACATCGTGAACGAGATCTCCTTCTCGTGGTTGGTGATCTGGCTGTTCTACCCCATCGCCCCAGCCGCCACGGCGGTGACGGGAGCGTTCCTGGTCTGGCTCCACCGACGCCGGCTGGCCGCCCTGGCCGCTGCGGGGATCGCCCCGGTCACGTGCCTGACGGGCCGGGATGAGGTCGACGAAGACCGCGAGATCGAGCGACCCGTCACCACGGACCGGCGGGGCCCGATTATCGGTGGCTGACCCGCCGTGTCAGCATGAACGGGTGGCATTGCAGATCAACACGAATCGACCGGACCCGGCGCTGCTGGATCTGCCCTGGGCCACGCCCCTGGACCACTGGGACGAGGCCCACCTTGCGGCCCTGCCTCGCGGGCTGTCCCGGCACGTCGTCCGCTTCGTCCGGCTCAGCGGCAAGGTCGTGGCCGTCAAGGAGATCAAGGCGGACCTGGCCCGGCGCGAGTACGACCTGCTGCGCACCCTTCGTCGCCTGGAGGTGCCGGCGGTCAAACCGCTCGCGGTGATCGGCGGCCGCGTCGCCGACGGCACCGGCGGGGCCGATGCCGGCACCGAACTCGATGCCTGCCTGCTGACGCGGCACCTTCAGTTCTCGCTGCCCTACCGGGCGCTGTACAGCCAACGGCTCCGACCCGACACCTCAGCACGCCTGGTGGATGCGCTGACGGTGCTCCTGGTGCGGCTCCACCTCTCCGGGTTCTGGTGGGGCGACGTCTCGCTGTCGAACACGCTCTTCCGCCGGGACGCGGGCGGCTTCTCGGCGTACCTGGTGGACGCCGAGACCGGCCAGCTGTTCCCGTCGCTGTCCGACGGCCAGCGCGCCCACGACCTGGAGATCGCCAGGGTCAACATCGCCGGCGAACTGATGGACCTGATGGCCGGCGGCCTGCTGCCCGAGGACACCGACCCCATCGAGGTGTCCCAGTCGCTGGTCGACCGCTATTACGAGCTGTTCGACGAGCTCACCGGGGTCGAACGGTTCGAGACCGGCGACCGGTGGCGGGTCGACGAACGGATCAGGCGGCTCAACCAGCTCGGTTTCGACGTGGATGAGCTGTCGATGTCCACCGACCTGGGCGGGACCACCATCGCGATCCAGCCCAAGGTCGTGGACTCCGGCCATCACAGCCGGCGCCTCCTGCGGTTGACCGGCCTGGATGTCCGCGAGAACCAGGCCCGCCGCCTGCTCAACGACCTCGACGCCTTCCAGGCGGCCGAGCACCGCCAGGCCGACAGCGAGGAGCTGGTCGCGCACTCCTGGATGAGCCAGGTGTACGAGCCGGTGATCCGAGCGATCCCCGCCGGCCTGCGCAACAAGCTGGAACCGCCCCAGCTCTTCCATGAGGTGCTCGAGCACCGCTGGTACATGAGCGAACGAGCGGGTCACGACGTGTCCACCGAGGCAGCTCTGAGCGACTACCTGACCCACGTGCTGCCGGGCAAACCCGATGAGGACTCCATCGTCGGGGTCGACACCGTCGAGCTGCCGGTGCTGGCCAGCCCGCAGAACTGAGCCCGCTCAGCGGGTGAAGATGCCTCGCAGCCGGGCCACCTCATACAGCGCGATCCCGGCGGCGACCCCGGCATTCAACGACTCCAGCCCGCCGCCCATGGGAATGGAGACCACCTGATCGCAGGTCTCCTGCACCAATCGAGACAGGCCCTTACCCTCCGAACCGATGACCAACACCAACGGCACATCGGTCAGCTGCAGGTCCGGCAGGGACACCGCGCCGTCAGCGGCCAGGCCGACCACGAAGAAGCCCGCGCTGCGGTAGCGCTCCAGCGCCCGGGTCAGGTTCGTCGCCTGGGCAACCGGCACCCGGGCGGCGGCGCCCGCGGAGGCCTTCCACGCCCCCGCGTTGACCCCGACGGATCGACGGGTCGGTACGACGACGCCATGACCGCCGAATGCGGAGACGCACCGCAGCACCGCGCCGAGGTTGCGCGGGTCGGTGACCCCGTCCAAGGCCACGATCAACGGCACACCCGGCTGCTCGGGGTCGATGAGATCCTCGGGATCGAGGTAGCGGTAGGGCGGCACCATGATCGCAAGGCCCTGATGGTTGGCCCCGTCCGTCAAGCGATCCAGCTCTCCGCGGGGGGTTTCCAGCACCGGGATCGATCGGCTGGTGGCGTGGGTGAGGGCCTCGCGGACCCGGTCATCCACCTCGACTCGGCCCGCGACGTACATGGTGGACACCGGGATCCCCGCTCGCAACGCCTCGACCACGGAGTTGCGCCCCACCACGATCTCGCGCCCCCCGGAGGTCGCGCGGGTGCCGCTGCGGCCGAGCGCGGCGGTACGGCGAGGCACGCCGCCTTCGCTGCCGGCGCTCTCCTTGCGAGCCCGGACCTTGTGCGCCTTGTGGTTCACGCGGTCTTCGGCCTTCGGGGTCGGGCCCTTGCCTTCCAGCCCTCGGCGGCGATGACCGCCGGTGCCCACGACCGGGCCCTTCTTGCTGGTCGGCCGACGGGTGGCCCCGGGTCGACGGGTGTTTCCGGCCATTTAACGCTCCCCGTCAACGGGTCGGACCAGGGACCAACGCGCTCCACTGGTGGTGTCCTCCACGGCCACCCCGGCGGCGCCGAGCTGGGTGCGAATGAGGTCGGCGGCGGCGAAGTCCCGCGCCTTGCGCGCCGCCGCCCGGGCCTCGAGGCGCTCCCCGATCAGGGCCTCCAGCGCGCCAAGGGCATTCGTCTGGATCCCCGAGCCGGCCCCGGACCACGGCTCTTCCAACGGGTTGACCCCCAACACCGAGGTCATCGCGGCGACGCGGGCGCCGGCCACCGCCACCGCTTCGAGATCGCCGTCATCGTCGGCGGTGTTCCCCTCGCGAACGGTTTCGTGCACCACCGCCAGCGCGCCCGCCACGTTGACGTCGTCGTCCATGGCCTCCCGGAAGCCGGCCGGCAGTGCCGTCTCCACGACACGCACCGGGTCGATCTCCGCGGCCCCGTCCAACCGGCCCGCGACCCGGCGCAAGAATCCCTCGATCCGGTCCACCGCAGCCGCGGCCTCGGTCAACGACGTCTCCCCGTATTCGAGCGTCGAGCGGTAGTGCGACGCGCCGAGGTAGTACCTCAACGCCAACGGCCGCGCGTGCCTGGTCACCTCGGACACGGTCATCCCGTTGCCGAGCGACTTGCTCATCTTCTCGCCGCTGGCGGTGAGCCACCCGTTGTGCATCCAGTACCGCGCGAACCCCAACCCGGCCGCCCGGGACTGGGCCTGCTCGTTCTCATGGTGCGGGAAGCGTAGGTCCACCCCCCCGCCGTGAATGTCGAAGGTGTCGCCGAGGTACTTGCGAGCCATCGCCGAGCATTCCAGGTGCCAGCCCGGCCGGCCCCGACCGTACGGTGCAGGCCAGCTCGCGGTTGCCGGCTCGTCCTGCTTGTACCCTTTCCATAGCGCAAAATCTCGGGGGTCACGCTTGCCACGCGGATCGGCGTCCTCGGCGGATTCCATCTCCTCCACGTTCTGGCGCGTCAGTTCGCCGTACGAAGGCCACGACCGCACGTCGAAGTACACGTCGCCGCTGCCGTCCGGGGCCGGGTAGGCGTGCCCCCGTTCGACCAGCGTCTCCATGAGCTCGACCATTTCGGTGATGTGCCCGGTCGCCCGCGGTTCGTACGTCGGCGCCAACACCCCCAGGGTCTGCAGCGCCTGCGTGGTCTCCAGTTCGTGGCGGTAGGACCAGGCCCACCACGGGACGTCGGCCTCGGCCGACTTGCGCAAGATCTTGTCATCGATGTCCGTGACATTCCGGACGAGGGTGACGTCGTACCCGTGCCCGATCGTCAGCCAACGCCGGAGGATGTCGAAGGCCACCGCGAATCGCAGGTGGCCGATGTGCGGCGTCCCCTGCGTGGTCAGGCCACAGATGTACATACCCACCCGGCCCGGGTGGAGCGGAGTGAATTGGCGCAGCTCTCGCGCGGCGGTGTCGTACAGGCGTAAACCCACCCGCCAAGGGTACAAGCCAGTCGGCGGGCTCCGATCGCCCAGGAGTCCGCGGCCGATCGTCAGGGCGTGGCGTCGGCGACGACCAGCGCCGAGGCGATCGCCGCCAGCCCTTCACCGCGACCGGTCAGCCCCAGGCCGTCGGTGGTGGTGGCGCTGATGGACACCGGCGCACCACAAGCGTCACCGAGCACCGCCTGCATGTCAGCACGTCGGGACCCGATCCGTGGCCGGTTGCCGACGAGCTGCACGCTGACGTTGCCGATCTCGAAACCCGCGGCGCGCACCAGCCGGGCGGCCTCTGCGAGCAGGGCGGCACCGGATGCTCCCGCCCACTCCGGGCGTGAGCTACCGAAATGGTGCCCGAGGTCGCCCAGGCCTGCCGCCGCGAACAGGGCGTCACAGGCGGCGTGGGCGATGACATCGGCGTCCGAGTGGCCCTCCAGGGCTGGCTCGCCGGGCCACGGTAGGCCACCCAGCCACAGCATCCGTGGCGGTGGCTCGCCGTGGTCGCTGGCGCCCTCGGTGCTGGCCGTGGCCCCGGGTGCGCTGCCCGCGGGACTCGCGAAGGCGTGCACATCCACCCCGACGCCCACCCGGGGCAGCCCGGGTCGGCCGTTCACGGGAGAGGCCGGTCCGGTAGAGCGGCCACCGTCGCTTCGGCGACCAGGAGGTCGCGGGCAGTGGTGATCTTCTCCGCCAGCGGGTGCCCCGGAATGACCAGCACGGGGGCGCCGCTCGCCTCGACCAGACCGGCGTCGTCGGTGACCGGCGTACCGAGGTGGCCTCGGGCCTGGTGTTCGGCGTGCGCGTGGACCAGGATCTCGGTGACGAAGCCCTGCGGGGTCTGGATCGCCCGCAGGCGGCTCCGATCCAGGGTGGACACCACCTTGCCGGCCTCGTCGACCTCTTTGATGGTGTCCGCGACCGCCAGTCCCGGTACGACGGCGCCGTGGCCCGCGCGGATGGCCCGCACCACGTCGCTGAACAGGGACGGCGGGGTCAAACACCGCGCCGCGTCATGGACGAGGACCACGCCGTCGTGCTCCGTCAGGTGGGCCAGCCCACGGCGTACCGAGTTGGCCCGCTCCGCCCCACCGGGTACGACCTGGACTCGATGACGCTCGCGGTCCCCGATCAGGCCTTGGGCGCGAGCAACCAGTTCTCCCGGCACCATCACGATGACGCGATCGACGTCAGGGCAAGCCAAGGCCTGATCCATGGCCCAGCGCACTATCGGTGAGCCCGCCAACGGGACGAAGGCCTTGGGTTCCGCGGCCCCGAGCCGGGCGCCCGCACCAGCGGCCACCACGACGACCGCAACACTCAGGAGGCCAACACCTCATCGAGGATGGTCTCGGCCTTGTCCTCGTCCGTCTTCTCGGCGAGCGCGAGCTCGGACACCAGGATCTGCCGGGCCTTGGCCAGCATGCGCTTCTCGCCGGCGGACAGGCCACGATCCTTGTCGCGCCGCCACAGGTCACGGACGACCTCAGCCACCTTGATCACATCGCCCGAGGCGAGCTTCTCCAGGTTGGCCTTGTAGCGTCGCGACCAGTTGGTCGGTTCCTCGGTGTGCGCAGCGCGCAACACCTGGAAGACCCGGTCCAGGCCCTCCTGGCCGACGACGTCTCGGACACCGACGAGGTCACAGTTGTCGGCGGGGACTTCAATGGTCAGATCGCCTTGAGCGACCTTCAGAACGAGATAGAGCTTCTCCTCACCCTTGATCGTGCGGGTCTTGATCTGTTCGATGAGTGCCGCACCGTGATGCGGATAAACCACCGTCTCGCCGACGTTGAAGGCCATATGCGCTGTATCCCCTTTCGCAGGTACCAGCGTACCACGGCGAGAAGTCGGCCGTCACCCGAGCGGTGCATGTTTGCGCTGGTCAGGAGGGTAGCGACAGGGAGAATTGGGGCCAATTGGGGGCTTTGAGGGGTTGACAGCAGGGGGGTGGATCTGGTGATGGGGCGGGCTCGACGAGTGCGGAAACACCCACCGACCTGCGACGCCCGGTAGGCTGACCGCGTGAACCGTCGCCTGCCTCGCACCGCACAGGGTCTCGCCCCCAGCCGCGTCCGCTCGACCCTCTTCGCCGCCGCCGGAGTCGTGGCGGTCCTGACCGTCAGCGGCTGCCAGTACACGTCGACGATTCAGACCGACCGGCCCTATGAGCCGGCCGACGGGGTGTCCAGCCAGGTCGGCGATCTGCAGGTCCGCAATCTGCTGATCGTCGCGGGCGCCAAGGGCGGCAAGGGCAACCTGGTCGGCATGACCGCCAATCCCACCGATCGTCCCGGCCAGGTCAGCTTCGCGCTCGCCGGCGGCGAACAGATCCGACTGATGGTCCCGGCGCAGGGAACCGCGCAGTTGTCGACACCGGACAAGCTCGTCAGCGCCGGATCAGTAACGGTCATCCCCGGGGCGCTGGTCCCGGTGCAGGTCTCCTCCCCCTCGGGGGGCACGGTGACGCTGCAGGTGCCCGTGAAGTACCCCCAGGGCCCCTACCTGCCGTACGCGCCCGCGGGCTTCACCCCCGCGCCCGAGCCGACGGCCAGTCCGGAGGCCGCGGAGCACTGAGGGACACCTCCCGAGCAGGCCAGCCCGGGCCTGCTCGGTTACTGGGCGTCGAACTTGTAGCCCAGACCCCGCACGGTCACGATGTGGCGCGGTTGCCCCGGGTCCGGTTCGATCTTGGCGCGCAAACGCTTCACGTGGACATCCAGCGTCTTGGTGTCTCCGACATAGTCGCTGCCCCAGACCCGGTCGATCAGCTGCATCCGCGTCAGCACCCGGCCGGCGTTGCGAAGCAGCATCTCCAGGAGCTCGAACTCCTTGAGCGGCAGGGACACCTGGTTGCCGTTGACGGTCACCACGTGCCGTTCGACGTCCATCCGCACTGGACCGGCCTCCAGGGTGGCCGGCATCAGTTCCTCGGGCTCCTGCAGGCGCCGCAGCACCGCCTTGATGCGCGCCAGCAGCTCGCGCGACGAATACGGTTTGGTGACGTAGTCGTCGGCGCCGATTTCCAGACCGACGACCTTGTCGATCTCGCTGTCCTTCGCGGTGAGCATGATGACCGGCACGGATGAGCGCGTCCGTAACGCGCGACACACGTCGATCCCGGACAGCCCCGGCAGCATCAGGTCCAACAGGACCAGATCGGCCCCCGCTCGATCGAACTCCTCCAGCGCCGCCGGGCCGGTTTCCGCCACGCAGACGTCGTACCCCTCCTTCTTGAGCAGGTAGGACAACGGGTCGGAGAAGGACTCCTCGTCCTCCACCACCAGGATCCGGGTCATCGCGCCTTCCTCTCCTCGATCTTCGGCTCGGGCTGCCGGAAGTCCTGCCACTCCGATGGCAGCAGGCCCAGTTCGGTCACCTCATCCGGCGCGGTCTGCGCACAGGGCAGGCGCATGGTGAACGTCGAGCCCTGTCCTTCGCGGCTCCACACGGTGACCTCACCCCCATGGTTGGTGCAGATGTGTTTGACGATCGCCAAGCCCAACCCCGTGCCGCCCGTAGCCCGGGACCGAGCCGGATCGACCCGGTAGAAGCGCTCGAAGATCCGCGTCTGTTCCGCCAAGGGAATGCCACATCCCTGGTCGGAGACGGTGATCTCCGCGATGTCTCCGATCCGCCGGAGACCGACCGCCACCCGGGTGCCCTCCGCCGAGTAGTTGACGGCGTTCGTGAGCAGGTTGCTGGTCGCCGTGGTCAAGAGGTCGGCATCGCCGTACACCTGCAGATCCTGCGCGCGACGGACATCCAGCACGATCCGATGGGCCTCGGCGAGCGTGGCGGTGTGTTCCACTGCCGCGGCCACCACCGCGCCCAGGTCGACCAGGACGGCGTCGCTGGGCGCCGGGGACACCTGCAACCTCGACAGGTCCACGATCTCCTGCACCAGCCGGCTCAGCCGCGTGCTCTCGTTCTGGATGCGTCGGGCGAAGCGAGCCACCGCCTCCGGGTCGTTGTTGGCATCGAGGATGGCCTCCGCCAGGAGCGAGATCCCACCGACGGGTGTCTTGAGTTCGTGCCCGACGTTGGCTACGAAGTCGCGACGGATGTCCTCAACGCGGCGCTCCCGGGTGCGATCCTCGATGAACAACACGATGAACCCGTTCCCGAGGGCAGCCCCCTTGGCCATCACCTCCAACCGGCCCCGGCCCATCGCTCCCTGCGGCAGCACCAGTGGCAGTGAGGGCGGGTCGGCCCCCCGACGGACCGTGCGGGCCAACGCGCTGAGTTCCTCGTGGACCAGCTCCCGGCCGCGGACCAGCCCCATCGCCATGGCGCTGGGGTTGGCGTGCACCACGGCATCGGCCGAGTCCACGATGACCGCCCCGGAGCGAAGCACGGACAGCGCCGTCGAGAGGCTGCTGGAGACGGCGCCGCGGTGTTCCGAGCGGTAGCCGGCCAGCGAGTCGGGCGCAAAGGGCGCAGTCCGCCGGACCCGGCCGCGCCACCAGGCGGCCGATGCGGCAGCACCCGCCGACGCGCCTGTGATCAGGCATGCCAGCGCCACCAGCAGATCCACCGGCAACGAGCCCACGCACAGCAGCGTACGCACCCGCTGACCAGGCAGGCCGCCCATCGCAGCCAGCCGTCGGCACTTCGGCGTACTGTTCACCTAGGCGATCCACAGTGTTCATCGGCTGCTGACAGCGTGACAGGCGCCGCCGCTGCGGCGGCCACGCTGGTGCCACGCTGCCGTGACCTGGCGCTGTCGACCATCGCCACCCGAAAACCCCGCTGGGCCACGCTCAGCAAGCGAGCCCGACCAGATCCCCGCGAATACGAGGACATCACACCGATGCGCGAAGCCTTCCACGACAGCCTGAACCACATCAGCGACCAATTGGTGGAAATGACCAGGCTCGCCGGCTCGGCCATGACCCGGGCCACCACCGCGCTCCTGGATGCCGACCTCGCCCTCGCCGAGGGCGTCATCGATGGTGACGCACGCATCGATGAGGGCAGGGATCGGCTCGAAGACCAGGCCATCGAGATCCTGGCCAGGCAGCAGCCGGTCGCCACCGACCTGCGCATGGTGGTGACCGCCATGCACATGGCCGCCTCGCTGGAGCGCATGGGTGACCTGGCGGCCCACGTCGCCAAGGTCGCTCGGCTGCGATACCCGCTGTCGGCGGTGCCGGCCGAGATGCGCGGACTGATCGTCGAGGCCGACCAGGTGGCTGCCCGGCTGGTCATCAAAGCGGGGTCGATCATTGCCGCCAAGGACGTCACCGGCGCCGAGCAGCTCAACGCGGACGACGACCAGATGGACCACCTGCACAAGGAGGTCTTCCGCATCCTGGCGGCCGACGGCTGGAGCCACGGGGTGGAGACGGCCGTGGACATCACGTTGCTGGCGCGGTACTACGAGCGCTTCGCCGACCACGCGGTCTCGGTGGCCCGCAACGTGGAGTACTTGGTCACCGGGGTGTGGCACAGCCGTCGTCCGTACGCCGACGTCGAGTAGTACCCCGCAGCGGCGCGCAGCCTCGCGCGCTGACCGATCGCGAAAGGGCCCGCCACCTCGAGGTGGCGGGCCCTTTGCTCGTCTGTGGCTACTTCTTGCCCTGATTGGCGACGGCCGCGATGGCGTCCTTGGCGGCCTCCGGGTCCAAGTACTCCCCGCCCTTGGTGACCGGGGTGAAGTTCTCGTCGAGGGTGTAGACCAACGGGATCCCGGTGGGGATGTTCAAGCCGGCGATGTCCGCGTCGCTGATGCCGTCCAGGTGCTTGACCAGGGCCCGCAGGCTGTTGCCGTGCGCGGCGACCGCGACCACCTTGCCGGCCTTCAACTCGGGGACGATCTCGCTCTCCCAGTACGGCACCAACCGCACCACGACGTCCTTGAGGCACTCGGTGTCCGGCGCCGTGCCGTCGATCCCCTTGTAGCGGGGGTCGTCGGCCTGGCTGTACTCGTCATCGGCGGGCAGCGGAGGCGGTGGCGTGTCGTAGGAGCGGCGCCACAGCATGAACTGCTCCTCGCCGAACTGCTCCATGGTCTGCTTCTTGTCCTTGCCCTGCAGGGCGCCGTAGTGCCGCTCGTTGAGGCGCCAGGAGCGATGGACCGGGATCCAATGACGGTCGGCGGCATCCATCGCGAGGTTGGCAGTCGTGATCGCCCGCCGCAGCACCGAGGTGAACAGGACGTCGGGCAGTACGCCCTTCTCCTTCAGAAGCTCCCCACCGCGCTTGGCCTCCGCGCGGCCCTTGTCGGAGAGGTCGACATCGACCCAGCCGGTGAACAGGTTCTTGGCGTTCCACTGGCTCTCGCCGTGACGCAGCAGGACAAGCGTGTAGGTCATGGCGCCAACTCTAGTTCGCCAGCGGGTGCCGATAGGGGCACACATGTCACCAGGTGCTCTCAGGAGTTGTCCAACAGGTGGCGAAACGCCTCCAGATTGCGCAGCGACTCACCCCGCTCGACCCGCCAGGCCCATTCCTTCTTCATGGACTCCAGAAAGCCCATGACCAGCAGATCATTGAAGGGCGCGTCAGCGGCCTCCAGCACCCCGCCGAAGAGCCGGTCGAGCATCTCGTCGTCGACACAGGGCAGCGGGACCTTCCCCGCGACGTACACATCTCCGAGCTTGTCGATCGCGTACGCCAATCCGGCGGTGCGCAGGTTATGCCGCAGCAGGTACCGGTACACGGCCTCGTGATTCTCGTCGGGATTGCGGATCACGAAGGCCCGCAGGGACATCACATGCTGCCCGAAGATCAGTGAGACCACCGTCTTGAGCTTCTTCTCACCCGGCAGCGTCACCACCACCTCGCCCGGCCGCGTTCCCGGCTCACAGGGCAACTCGGCGGTGGCGCAGAACTGCCGGGTGAGTTCGATCAGCTCGTCCGGCGTCGTAGCGGTGGGTCGACTCATGGCCCCGAGGTTAGCCTTGAACCTCGTGAGCGGACAGCGGCCGGTGGGCACCTCGACACGCGGGACCACCAGCCCCCACCGTCTGCGCAGGGTTGACCGGTGGCTGATCGCGCGGTACGGCGACCGCCTCCGCAGCACACCAGCTCCCGTGGTCATCGACCTGGGGTACGGGGCTCACCCGGTGACCACGGTGGAGCTGTCTCACCGGCTGCGGGCCGTCAATCTCGGCGTCCTCGTGGCGGGTATCGAGATCGACCCTGAGCGGGTGTCCCGAGCTCAACCGCTGGCTCACGAGGCCCTGGTGTTCGTGCACGGCGGCTTCGAGCTCGCGCCGGGGCACCTGCCCGACCGCTTCGCCGCCCGCCCCCTGGTGATCCGGGCGGCCAACGTTCTTCGGCAATACGACGAATCGGACGTCGCCCCGGCCTGGGCGATGCTGACGTCCCGGCTGGCCGACCAGGGCGTCCTGCTGGACGTCACCTGCGACGAGACGGGTCGGCGCGCGTGCTGGGTCGAGGTGACCCGGCACGGCCCGACTTCGCTGTCCTTTGCTGCCGGCCTGAAGTGGCTGGAGCGTCCGAGTGCGCTGGCCGAGCGACTTCCCAAAGCCCTCATTCACCGCAACGTCCCGGGTGAGCGGGTCCACGAGTTTCTGTCAGCCTGGGACCAGGCGTGGCAGCATTGCGCGCCGGTAGGCACCTACGGCCGACGGCAACGCTTCATGGCAGCCGCTCAGCGACTCCGTGCGGACGGTTGGCCGCTGCGCGATGGACCCCGGCGCTGGCGCCTGGGAGAACTGACCGTGGCCTGGGAGGCGGTCCGCCCGCAGTCCGAGAACCTCCCACGGGAGGCTCGCGGCGCTCACTCGCGGGCGTAGTCGTCTTCCAGGCGCTCGATGTCGTCCTCGTCGAAGAACCCGAAACCGACCTCCAGGATCCGCCCAGGCTGGTCCCCGCGATTCCCGAGGCGGTGGGTCGCACCGACCGGGATCCAGATCTGCTCGCCGAGGCCGGCAGTCCAGGTACGCTCACCGACGCTGATCTCCAGCGGAGTGTCATCCAGGACCTGCCACATCTCCGCACGCTGGGCGTGTCGCTGGAGCGAGAGGCGCTGCCCCGGCGCCACGGTGATGATCTTGACGGTCACCGTTTCGTTGGTCACGAAGCTCTGAAACTGTCCCCACGGTCTCGCCTCGACGAACCCGTCGCCGCGGCGGTCCGGGAGGTCTGGCGTGTCCCCCACTGACGTCCCCCCAAGGTTGCTACTGACATCCGCACGGCTACGCCGGCCGGGCGGCACGAGGTTGCCCTCATCGACCACCATGACATCCACGCGGGTTCACCGCAGCTCATCCGCCGGACTTGTGAGCGTCGTCCTCAGGGCCGTACGCGCGGCGACCCACCGGAGCGGCGGCTCACCAGGTGCCGTAGGGGCCGCGCCCAGTCGCCGTACCGCCACGGGGTCGGTACTGGCTCACCGCCGGCCGCACGTCGGCCAGGTACACCCCGGCGGCCACGACGCCCAATAGGCCCACCATGGACGTCGGGTTGAACAGCGTGACGAAACCGACCGCGGCAGCCACCGCGACCAGGATCAGCCAGAAGTTCTTCGTGCGCTTCTCGGCGTACGGGAAGGCCTGCGCCGGCCGGCGTACGACGTCGACCAGCGCGAACAGCTCCATCGCAAACGCCAGGACCCCCAGCACCAGCAGGATCATGGTCTGCGCTTCATACACCGAGGACATGATCCCATTCTACCTGGCCATTCCTGATAGCCCGCTGACCTGGGGGAACACCAGGTGTCGCAGCACTGCTCAGGTGTCGAGGATGACCGTGAACGGCCCGTCGTTGACCAACTCGACCTCCATCTGTGCGCCGAAGCGGCCCGTGGCCACCTCGACCCCGCGGTCGCGCAGTCCGGCGATGACCGCCTCGATCAGCGGCTCGGCGAGAGAGGCGGTGGCTGCCCGGCTCCACGACGGCCGCCGCCCTTTGCGGACGTCCGCGTACAACGTGAACTGGCTGACCACGAGCACCGGCGCCTGGATCGACTCCACGGATTCCTCCTCGGCCAGGATCCGGAGCTCGGCGATCCGGCGCACCATCGTCGCCACCTGCGCCGGCCCGTCGTCGTGGGTCGCCGCGACGAGGGCGACCAGACCGGGCCGCGTCAGTTCGCCCACCGGTACGCCGTCGACCCGCACCTGAGCGCGAGAGGCACGTTGCAGGACGGCGCGCATCAGGTCTCCCCGTCACGTGGCATCGAAGAACGGTCGGCCGACGTGAGCCACGGGCACGGCGGCCACCCACACACGGGCGGCCCGCCTCCGTTGGAGACGGGCCGCACCTATATCAGGTGAACTGCGCTCGGCGATCCCTCACAGATCATCGAGTGCAGGCGTTCAGTCAACCGTGGCTTCGGCCTTCACTTCGACGTCCACCTGCGGGGTGACGGCGGTCGCGGGCGCGGTAGCCTTGGCGGTCACTCGCTTGCGCGGCGTGGTGGGCTTCTTGGCCGGGCCGGCCATGGGGGCCGCGGCACCCTTGGTGACGCTCGCGGTCCGCTTGACCGGGCGGGCGGCGCTCTCCTCGGTCGCCATCGGCACGCGACGGCGACGCGGGGTGGGCTTGGGCGCCTTGGCGACCTGGGTCTTGGCGGACGACGTACCGCGCTGCGTCGGGTGAGTCACCACGTCCTTGAGGTGGTCGGCTTCGGTGCGCACCGTCTTGAGGACGTCGCGCGCGCGGGTCCGAGCGTCCTCGGCGACCTTGTGCGCCCGCTCGTTCGCCTTGTGCGCAGCGTCATCGGCCTTGTGGCCCCAGTCGCCGGTGTACTTCTCGGCCTTCTTGGTCAGGTCGCCCGCCTTGTCCTTGTACTCGTCGACGACCTTTTCGGCCTTCTCCTTGTACTCATCGACGACCTTCTCGGCCTTCTTGGTCAGGTCGCCCGCCTTGTCCTTGTACTCGTCGACGACCTTTTCGGCCTTCTCCTTGTACTCGTCAACGACCTTCTCGGCCTTCTTGGTCAGGTCGCCGGCCTTGTCGGCAAGCTCACGGGTGCGCTCCTCGGCGCCCTGGACCAGGGTGCTCGGGCTGCGGGTGTCCTTGACGACCTTGGAGCCGCGCTCGGCGAGGTCTTCGTACTGCTCGTGCGCGCGCACCAGGGCGTCCAACGTCTGATTGAGGGCGATACTGGGGACCCGGCGCACGCCACGAACCACCTTGGTGGCGTCGCTGACGGCCTTGTCCTCGATGTCCTTCAGGTGTGGGGCGTCGTGGGCGGCCTTGCTGCCGGCGTCGCGCAACTTCTCCACAACGAGGTCCGTGGCACCGACCACGGCGTAGAGCGGACGGGGGTCCTTCAACGATTCCTGGAGATCCTTCTTCAGGCTCATGCCTTGCTCCTGTTTTCTCGGTGGCGGTCAGCGACTATCCGACGCGTCCGCGGGGTCGGCCCCGGTGACGAACGAGTCATATAGGTCGATCATGATCCGGCGCTGGCGGTCGCTGAGCCGTCGGTCGGACATGAGCGCGGTCCGGGCGTCGGGCCCCGGCAGGGGTCCACCGACCGGCTCCTCAAGGAGGCCGGCCCGCACGTACAGGGACTCGGCAGAAATCCTCAGCCCGGAGGCGAGGGCCTGCAGAATCTCTGCACTGGGCTTCTTGAGGCCGCGCTCGATCTGCGACAGGTAGGGATTGCTGATCCCTGCCGCAGCGGAAAGCTGGCGCACGGACAGTTGGGCACTCTCCCGCTGTTCACGCAGGTATTCGCCCAATCCGCGCACCCCAGGCAGTTGGGGAGCCAGCTTGTTCACAGTTCCCAGTGTGCTTGCTCGAGCAAGCACACTGCAAATCGATTGGTACAAATGTCGGGGTGACGTTGTTCACGTGGGCGAGGCGTTCAGGCCGCAGGCAGACCAGCAGAGCCTTCCGCCACGTGGTGCAGGTTCGCCCGACCGGGGGCGTGCTGCAGGGTGCACTCAGTCGGGCGAACCTGCACCAGCACCTGCACCAGCACCGGCTCCAGCACCACGAGCGCCTGCGCGAGGCGTGCCGAGGCGAGGGGCACGACCCACCGGTCAGGGGTCGACGATGACCGTTGGTGCAGCTGCGATCGAACCGCCGTCGCTGATCACGGTGAGTACGTCGGCCACCGGCACCGATCGCTTGATGATCGCCAGGGCGATAGGGCCCAGTTCCTGATGCCGGGCAACCGAGGTCAGCTGACCGATCGGCCGATCCTCGCGAACGACCGACGAGCCCACTTGTGGCAGTACATGTCCCGAACCGTCGAGATGCAGGAACACCAGCCGCCGCGGCGGGCGGCCCAGGTTGTGCACGCGCGCCACGGTTTCCTGGCCCCGGTAGCAGCCCTTGTGCAGGTGCACCGCGGTTCGTAGCCAGTCGACCTCGTGCACCAGCGTGCGGTGATCGGTCTCGAAGCCCACCCGCGGACGCCAGGCAGCCACCCGCAGGGCTTCGGCAGCCCACATTCCGGCCAGCTCGCGACCCTCGAGCTGAGCGGCCAGCGCCGTCCGCGGCACCAGCACCTCACGCCAGGCCCGACCCGCCCCCGGATGCGGATCGGCGCCGGCGTACGCCGCCGTGTCGGGCCCGAGCGTGGGCCACGAGTCCACCCAGGTGGGCGGCTCACCGTCGGCTCCGGGCCGGCCCACGGGCTCGCCGATGACGGCGTACTCCTGCGTGCGATCGGCGACCTGGACGTCGAGCATGAAGCGCATCGAGTCCAACCACGTCACGAGCGCCGGGGCGGAGCCGGGTTCGACGGTGAGCCACGTGGTGGCGCCGTCGTCGACGACGTGAAGCGCATGTTCGATGTGCCCTTTGGGCGAGAGCACCAGCGCTTCGGTGGACTGCCCGGGGGCCAACTCGCTCAGGTGCTGCGTGGTCATCGAGTGCAGCCAGCGCAGCCGGTCCGGTCCGGTCACCGTGACCACCCCGCGGTGCGAGAGGTCGACACTGGCCAGGCCCTCGACCAGGAGTCGCTGCTCTCGGACGGGGTCGCCGTAGTGGCTGGCCACGGCCGCGTCGACGCCCTCACCCGGCACCGCGCCGATTCGGGACAGGGCCGGACTGGCCGGGATGGGCGACTGCTGCGGACCGGTCGTGAGTCCACTCATCCTGTGATCTCCTCGATCTGCTCGGCCGGACCCGCATCGTCCTGATCACCCTCGCACGCCTGGCACCATCCGTGAATGACCATGTGACGGGCTTCGACCGTGAACGAGTGCTGCCGGGCCAGGGCCCGAGCCAACCCTTCGACCACATCGATCGCACATTCGTCGATGGATCCGCAGTTCAGGCAGAGCAGATGGATATGGTTCGCGTGATCGGTGAGGTGGTACGTCGGCGTGCGCTGGTCCAGGTGCGAATGCGAGACCAGCCCGGCCTTCTCCAGGGTCTCCAGGGTGCGGTACACCGTCGACAGGGACAGCGGTGCCAGATCCGGAGCCGCCACGGCGTCGGCGATCGCGTCCGGGGTGGCGTGCCCCAGGGCGCCCAGCGCGGCCACGATCCGCTCTCGCTGGGTGGTCATCCGCAGACCCTTGGCCCGCAACGACGACACCAGCGTCGCAGGGTCGTTCGGGGACGTCGACGTCATAGAGTGGCCAGCTTAACGCGGACAGCCCAGCCCACTGGATACCTGGGGGGGTATGGTAGGTCGCGGTTCGGTGCGACAAGGGAGGACATCACCCATGAAGACCATCATCGTCGGCGGCGTGGCCGGTGGCATGTCGGCGGCGACCCGGCTGCGGCGGCTGGACGAGCAAGCCGAGATCGTGGTGTTCGAGCGGGGGGCCCACGTCTCCTACGCCAACTGCGGACTCCCCTACTACGTCGGCGGCGTCATCCCCCGCCGCGAGGCCCTGTTGCTCCAGACCCCCGAATCGCTCGACGCCCGCTTCCGCCTCGACGTCCGCACCGGTCACGAGGTCACCGGCATCGATGGCGCCGCCAAGACCGTGACCGTGCGTCGCCGGGACACCGGCGCCGAGTTCACCGAAAGCTACGATCACCTGGTCCTGAGCCTGGGCGCGGCCCCGTTCACCCCCCCGCTGCCCGGGGTCGAGCGCGCGCTCACCCTCCGGGACGTGACCGATGTCGACGCCCTGGCTGCGGCGACCGACACCGCCTTGACCGCGGGCCGTCGCGCCACGGTGATCGGCGCCGGCTTCATCGGTGTGGAGGTGGCCGAGAACCTCGCCGAACGCGGCCTGTCGGTCACCCTGGTGGAACTCGCCGACCAGGTACTGCCCCCACTGGACCCGGAGATGGCGTGGTACATCGCCGAAGAGCTGATCGGGCGCGGCATCGAACTGCGGCTGGGCACGCAGGCCACGGCCATCGGGGAGGACCACGTCACGCTGTCGGACGGGACGACGGTGAGCAGCGATCTGGTGCTGCTGAGCATCGGGGTCCGGCCCGAAACCAGGCTGGCCCGGGCCGCGGGCATCACCATCGGGGACCGCGGCGGGGTCGTTTTGGATGCCGCCATGCGCACCAATCTCCCCCAGGTGTACGCCGTCGGCGACATGGTCGAGAAGACCGATGTGCTGACCGGAGCAGCAGCGTTGGTGCCGCTGGCGAACGTCGCGAACAAGCAAGGTCGCCGGGCCGCCGACGCCATCGCCGGTCTCCCGGTGCCGGAGAGCAGCGCGAGCGCGCTGGGCACGGCGGTGGTCAAGGTCTTCGACCTCACCGCAGCCGCCACCGGGGCGAGCGGTAAGAGGCTGCGCGCGGAGGGCCGCCAGTACGTGTCCGTCCACATCCACCCGGCGCACCACGCCGGGTACTACCCGGGTGCCCGCCAGATGCACCTGAAGATGCTGATGGACCCGGTGACCGGCGCGATCCTCGGCGCCCAGGGGGTCGGCGCGGAGGGCGTCGAGCGGCGCATCGACGTCCTGGCCACCGCGATCGCCGGCGGGCTGACCGGCCCCGATCTGATCGACCTCGAGCTGGCCTACGCACCGCCGTACGGCTCGGCCAAGGACCCGGTGAACATGCTCGGCTACCTCGCTGACAACATCCTCGCCGGTGAGCAGGTGGTCTCGTGGAACGAGGTGGGCCCGGGTTCGGATCCCCAGATCGGGGCTCGGCACGGGCTGCTGATCGACGTCCGTACCCCGGCGGAGTTCGCCAAGGGGACCATCCCGGGCTCCGTCAACATTCCCGTCGATGAGCTCCGTGCCCGGCACGAGGAGATCCCCCCGGGACACAACACCGTGTTCTGCCAGGTCGGCCAGCGTGGGCACGTGGCCAGCCGGATGCTCGGCCAGCTGGGCCACGACGTCGCCAACCTCTCCGGGGGGTGGCTGACCTGGTCTGCCGGCCAGAAGGCACGGGCGCTCGCGAGCGGGCGACGGCCCTGACCGGTACGTCGACCGCCCACCCGGGCGCCCACCCGGGCGGGCGCCTCAGCCCGGGACGCGCTTCAGGCGGGCAGACAGGTGGTTGGTCATCGGTTGCCCGACCGCGGCCATGTCCATGGTCCACATGAGGTCGGACTCGACGTAGCCATACAGCCGGGTGGCCGCGTTGTACTCCTTGGCGTGCGGGCTGCGCAGCACCGCGTCGGTGCGCAGATTCACGTACGGCCGGGTGGTGTCGCGCTGACCGACGAACATCTCCAGGATGCCCGTGTGATGCACCAGGAGCAGTTCCACCTCGCCGTCGGGCGCGACCCGCCAGTAACCCTGCTCACCCGCCGACGGACGAGTCGGCTCCCCCTGGTCATCCAGCACCCAACTGCGGCTGCGGTGCTGCAGGAACGGCCGCCCGTCGTGGGAGATCTCCAGCTCCTGACCGAAGCGGGCGTCGTCGATGGTGGGATACCCGAAGAGTCCGGCGCCTTCCCACCGACCCACCAGCCAGGCCAACGGCGCCAGGCTGGGGTGCAACGTGGTGTCCAGTTCGAAAGTCATCCTCACCTCTCGTTCTCGGCCGCGGCGGGCGGCACGTCACCAGGTGTTCCCCAACCAGGCGGCCACGTTCGCCAGCACCCCCAGCATCAGCACGGAACTCGCGGCACTGGCCAGCTGCGCCCGCCGCCCGTACAGGTAGGGCAGCACAGCCTGCACTCTCCTGACCAGATGCCCGGCGCTGCCCGCCAGGGCGCCGACGGCGGCCGCGAACAGGACCGGCACCCCACACGAGGGGAGGACGGCGGCGCCGATCGCTGCGGCTGACGCCCCCAAACCGCCAGCGACCACCGCTCCCACCAGCGGCGGCGCCTTCCACCGCACCGCCACGTCGGCGATCGCGGCGACGGCGGCGGCCACCATCAGGACGAGGACCACCTGGGGCCCTCCCTCGTAGGCGGCCAGAGGCAACATCGAAACTCCCGAAGCCAACACCGCGATCCCGGCGACGGTCGAGGACACCGACTCGACCAGGCGCGGCCGACCATCGCGACGACCCAATTGATGCCCGAATTCGGCGATCAGCGACAGCGCGATGGCCGCGGGCAGCCAGCTCACCCCGTCGCGGCCCGACACCAGGACGCACCCCACCATCACCACGGCCGAGGACGCCAGCACCGCCGCCGTCCCCCGCGGCGTGGGCAGGTTGAGCAGCACCACCCAGCCGCCCACCACGAAGGCACTGACCAGAATCAGAGCCACCGCGAACGGGACGGCCCCGGCGAGGGCACCGGCCGCGAGTACCGCGCACGCAACCACGGAGGCCAGCGTGACCACGGGACGCCAGGGACGCACCGACAGCCCGGGACGACCGATGGGCTTCGTGCCAGCCGACATGAGGCTCATCCTGTCACTGTCCACGCCAGCGCCGACCCTCAGCCACCGGCGAACGGCGGCAAGATCTCCACCGTCGACCCCGCGGGCACCAGCGGCCCGTCCACCCCGCGGCCCGCGGCCCGGTCAACGCCGTGCGGGGCACCGGCGACGTGCTCCCCGTTCACGAACACCGAGCAGGCCCGCAACACCGGCGCCAGCCCCGGCCGGGCGGCCAGTGCTGCGGCCAGCACGTCCGCCAGGGTGCCGGGCCCGACCTCATCAGCCTCCACGCCGGCCGCATCCCGGGCCCCCGCCCAGTAGTGAATGCGCACCATCGGCTCTGCGCTGCCCGTCACGCCACCACCCCTTCCACCTTGAGCGCCTATTCTCCCCTGTCATGGCCCAGGTGTTGCTGATGACCCCGTCGCCGGAGAAGGGCGCCACGGTGCTCCCGGCTCTCGGGCTGCTCAGCCACACCGTCCACGTCGTCGGACACGACCTGTCGGCGACCATGACCGACCGGCCGTTCGACGTGGTCCTCGTCGATGCGCGGACCGACCTGGCCGTCGCTCGCGGGTTGTGCCGCATGCTGCGAACAGCCCAGACCCCGGGGCCGATCATCGCCGTGGTGACCGAGGGCGGCTTGGCCGCGGTCACTGAGCAATGGCAGGTCACCGACTTTGTGCTCGAGGGTGCCGGCCCGGCGGAGGTGGAGGCCCGGATCCGGCTCGCGACCACGATCTGCGGGTCCGCCGAACGCCAGGACCGCCAGGACCGCCAGGAGGGAACGATCAGCGAGGGCGCGCTGGTGATCGATGAGTCCGCCTACACCGTGCGGGTCGGCGGGCGCGCACTGGATCTGACCTACAAGGAGTTCGAGCTGCTCAAGCGCCTGGCACAACACCCGGGGCGGGTGGCCACCCGGGCCCAGTTGCTGCAGGACGTCTGGGGTTACGACTACTACGGGGGCACCCGGACGGTCGACGTGCACGTCCGCCGACTGCGCGCGAAGCTGGGCGCCGAGTACGAATCGATGATCGGCACCGTCCGCAACGTGGGCTACCGCTTCATCGCCGACGCGGACGCGGGGCTTGCGGCGGAGGCGGCCGTGCTGGAATGACCTCGTGGTCAGGTCAGCAGATTCCCTCAACGACGGTGAGCGCGCCGAGGTCCTCGCGATGGTGGAAGCCGCGACCGCGGCAGACGGCGTACGACCCCTCTCCGAACACAGCCTGCTGACCCTGGCGGCCCCAGCCCAGCCCGGATTCCGCCACCTCCTGACCAGAGCTGCTCCATCGGGGGCACTGACGGGATACGCACAGGTGGGAGCCGACGCTGCGGAGTTGTTGGTCGCCCCGGACGCCCGCCGCGCCGGGATCGGGTCGGCGCTGCTGTCGGCGGTCACCGGCCAGGCTCGCGGTGGCGCCGTCCGGATCTGGTCTCACGGGTACCTGCCGCCCGCGCGCGCCTTCGCCGCGGCGCACGGTCTGCACGTGGTCCGCGAGCTGTGGCAGATGACCCGTCCGTCGGCGGGTGCCGACGGCGGACCGGAGCACCCCCTGAGCCCG
The DNA here is from genome assembly GCA_016711265.1 of Austwickia sp. Taxonomy (GTDB): domain Bacteria; phylum Actinomycetota; class Actinomycetes; order Actinomycetales; family Dermatophilaceae; genus JADJTI01. Next base: position 461,004 of record JADJTI010000004.1, read on the forward strand.
CCCCGACTTCCCGGCGGCTTCATGGTCCACCCGTTCGCCGAGGCCGACCTGCCCGAATGGTTGACGGTCAACGCTGCGGCGTTCGCCACCCACCCCGAGCAGGGCCGGATCAGCGCCGACGACGTCCGCGCCCGGATGGCCACCCGCTGGTTCGACGCGGACGGCTTCCTGCTGATCCGGGACACCGGCGACACCCGCACGGACCCGCGGGGCCGGCTCGCGGCGTACCACTGGACCAAGATCGAACCTGACCGGCAGCCCCGCACCGGTGAGGTGTACGTCGTCGGGATCGACCCGGCGTATCAGGGTCGCGGGTTGGCGCGGCCGGTGACCCAGCTCGGCCTGGCCTACCTTGCCGGCGCCGGTGTCGCGCAGATCGAGTTGTATGTCGACGGGGACAACGCCCCGGCCGTCGCGACGTACCGCGGGCTCGGCTTCGCCCGGACGGCCCTGGACGTGATGCTCGCGGCGTAGCCGTTCTGCCCACCCATCCTGGGCGCCACAGAACAGCGACTCCGCGGTTCCCGGAGCGTGCGCGTGTGTCGTTCACCGGCAGGTGAGAGCATGTGCGCCATGAACGCCCGCTCCGACCGACGCGACGAATCCGCCCGAGCCGCCCCGTTGCCGGCGTCAGGCATCAACGCGGGCACTCACGCGGGCACTCACGCGGGCACTCACGCGGGCACCGACGGGAGCACGCCGGAAGGCTCCGAGACGACCCAACCGACCACCATGTCGGCGCTGGGTCAGCTCCGGCCGCGAGCAGCCAACGGCCGATTCGTCCGGCTGGAGCAGGAACCCGCTCCCGTCAAGGGCGAGAAGTCGGACATCCTGCCCGCCGACCGGTTCCTGGACCGCGAGATTTCCTGGCTGCAGTTCAACGAGCGCGTTCTGCAACTGGCCGAAGACCCTGACCTGTACCTGTTGGAGCGAGCCAGGTTTCTGGCGATCTTCGCGAGCAACCTGGACGAGTTTTTCATGGTCCGCGTCGCCGGCTTCAAACGCCGGATCGCCACGGGCCTGGCGGTCCGCTCCGCCTCCGGACTGGAGCCTCGTGAGCTGCTTGAGCGGATCTTCACGTTGTCACAACAGCTGATGGCGACGCACGCTCGGGTGTTCCAGGAGCAGGTACGCCCGGCCCTGGCCGAGGAGGGCATTGCCCTGGTGCGCTGGGACGAGTTGTCGGCCGCGGAGCAGGAGCAACTCGCCGACTGGTTCCGGAGCCGGGTGTTCCCGGTGCTCACGCCGCTCGCGGTCGACCCCGCACACCCCTTCCCCTACATCTCGGGCCTGTCGCTGAACCTGGCCGTCGTCCTGCAGAACGAGAAGACCGGGACCGAGCACTTCGCGCGTGTGAAGGTACCGCCGCTGCTGCCCCGGCTCGTGGAGGTCGAACAAGCCCCCGGCGAGGACGTGGACCCCTACCGGCACCGGTTCGTGCCGCTGGAGGAAGTCATCGCGGCCCATCTCGACCAGCTGTTCCCCGGCATGACCGTGCAGGAGCAGTTCACCTTCCGGGTCACCCGCAACGAGGACCTGGAGGTCGAGGAGGACGACGCCGAGAACCTGTTGACCGCGTTGGAGAAAGAGCTGACCCGCCGCCGGTTCGGCCCGCCGGTGCGGTTGGAGGTGGCGGAGGACATGGATGACCACGTCATGGAACTCCTGATGCGAGAGATGCAGATCAGCCCCCGGGAAGTCTTCCGCCTGCCGACCCCACTGGATCTGCGCGGGCTGCACACCATCGCCGACGTGGATCGGACCGAGCTGAAGTACCCGGGGTTCGTCCCGCTCAACCACCCGGACCTGGCCCGCGTGGAGAGCGCCAAGGCGGCCAACATCATGGCCGCCGTCCGCGACAAGGACGTCCTGCTGCAACACCCGTACAACTCGTTCTCCACGTCCGTGCAGGCCTTCATCGAGCAGGCCGCGGCCGACCCCCGCGTCCTGGCGATCAAGCAGACGCTGTACCGGACCAGCGGCGATTCCCCGATCATCGACGCCCTGATCGACGCCGCGGAGGCCGGCAAACAGGTGCTCGCCGTGGTCGAGATCAAGGCCCGTTTCGACGAGCAGAACAACATCGATTGGGCGCGCAAGCTGGAGCACGCCGGGGTGCACGTCGTGTACGGCGTCGTCGGGCTGAAGACGCACTGCAAGTTGTCTCTGGTGGTGCGTCAGGAGCCGGACGGACTGCGCCGGTACTGCCATGTGGGCACCGGCAACTACCACCCGAAGACGGCCAGGCTGTACGAGGACATCGGGCTGATCACCTGCGACCCTCAGGTCGGGGAGGACCTGACCAAGCTGTTCAACCAACTGTCGGGGTGGGCTCCGCGCAGCAGCTTCAAACGCTTGCTGGTCGCCCCCCGGTCCCTGCGTTCCGGGCTGCTGGACCTGGTTGACGGCCAGGTCCGTCGGGCCAAAGCGGGCAAGGACGCCTACATCGGCTTCAAGGTCAACTCCTTGGTGGACGAGAGACTCATCGACGCCCTCTACCACGCCTCACAGGCCGGCGTGCAGGTGGATGTGTATGTGCGGGGCATCTGCGCCCTGCGGCCGGGCCGCCCGGACCTGAGCGAGAACATTCGGGTCCGTTCGATTCTGGGCCGCTTTCTGGAGCACAGCCGGGTCTTCGTCTTCGGGCGGGACGGCGAGCAGGGTGTGCTCATCGGCAGCGCCGACATGATGCACCGCAACCTGGACCGCAGGGTGGAGGCGCTGGTGTTCATCACCGACCCGGGGCAGGTCGCCGACCTGGTGCAGCTGGTCCGCTATGGGATGAGCGATGAGACCTCCAGCTGGCACCTCGACGGCGACGGCCGGTGGACCCGCCACAGCCGCGACGCCGGCGGCCAGCCCCTGCGAGACATCCAGTACGACTTGATCCGCGAGCACGCCAATCGTCGACGGAAGAACCGCGGCCGGTGAGCATCGACCCCCACCCGGTGTCGGTGGACACGATGGATCTCCTCCCGGACGTCAACGTCGAGCCCGAGCCCGAGCCCGCGCCCGCATCCCCAGCGCCCCCCGAGCCCGCATCCCCAGCGCCCCCCGATCCGTTGGGCGCGGCCCGAGGGGCGGTGGCTCCGGTACAGCGGGCCGCCGGGGCGGTGGTGTGGCGCCGACACAAGGGGCGGCTGCTCGTGGCGTTGGTCCACCGGCCCCGGTACGACGACTGGTCGTGGCCCAAGGGCAAGCTGGACGATGGCGAGGACTGGCCGGTGGCCGCTGCTCGTGAAGTCCGCGAGGAGACCGGGCTGCGAGTGCGGCTCGGCCAGGTGTTGCCGCCGACGTCGTACCCGGTGCTCGGGCCCGACGGCCTGAAGGCGGTCAAAGAGGTCCGCTATTGGAGCGCCGTGGTGACCGGGGGGGATGGGCGCCTCGAACACGAGGTCGACAAGGTCGCCTGGCTGACTCCGCAGAAGGCGCTGCGGCGGTTGACCTACGAGCACGATCGCCGTCAGCTGGCCGCGCTCATGGTCGCCGACGAGGAGCATCGGTTGCGGACCTGGCCGCTGCTCGTGGTCCGGCACGCGAAGGCCATCCCCCGCAAGCAGTGGTCCAAGGCGGACTGGCGGCGCCCACTGGACGAGCGCGGCGCTCGACAGTCCGAGGCCATGGTCGCGCTGCTGCGGGCCTACGACGTACAGCGGGTCATCACCTCTTCGGCGACCCGCTGCATCCTGACCGTGGCTCCGTACGCGAAGGCGACCAAGGCCAAGATCCACTCCTCCGCGGTCTTCTCCGAAGAGGGTTTCGAGGAGCACCCGCTGACAGCGGGGAAGGCCTTCGCCCACGCGCTGGGTCGGGGGAGCGCGACAGCGCTGTGCTCCCACGGACCGCTCTTGCCGCACCTGCTCAACGACCTGGCGATGCTCGCCGACCCCACGCTGCCCAAGGTCCAGGCCGACCTGGAGGAGGCCGCGCGCGAGAACCTGGACAAGGGTGAGGTGCTGGTCGCTCACCTGGCCGGCAGCCGCAAGCAGGTTCGGGTGGTGGGCGTGGAACGGCATCCGCCGTTGCGGTAGCGCCCGCACGACCGTTGCCGGACCGTTACCCGACGGCGTCCGGCACATCGGCACATCGGCACATCGGCACATCGAAAGCTGGCGTCGAGATGCGGAAGAAGTCGGCCGGCCGCACTGTTGTCACGATGGTGTGCCGGGCCGCGGTAGCCCCGGGTCCCAAAATACGCCGCTGCGAGCGGCCGTGCGCCGTGAGGCGCTCCCGGTCCGGCACACCATCACCAGCCAGGTGGCGCGACCGCTCGCCCGCTCCCGGTAACCCCAGGTAAACGCTGGTCCCTGCCCCGCTCGGCTAGCCGAAGCGCCCGCAGATGTAGTCCTCGGTCGCCTTCTCGCCCGGATTGCTGAAGATCTTCTGGGTGCGGTCCACCTCGACGAGGCGCCCGGGTTGATCGGAGGAGGCTCGGTTGAAGAAGGCCGTCCGATCGGAGACCCGTGCCGCCTGCTGCATGTTGTGGGTCACGATCACGATCGTGTAGTCGGACTTGAGGTCGTTGATCAGGTCCTCGATGGCCAGGGTGGACATGGGGTCCAGGGCGGAGCACGGCTCATCCATCAACAACACCTGCGGTGACACGGCGATGGCGCGGGCGATGCACAACCGCTGCTGCTGGCCTGCGGACAGGGCGCCCGCCGGCGTACGTAGTCGATCCTTGACCTCGTCCCAGAGGTTGGTGCCGCGCAGCGCCGACTCGACGGTCTCGGTCAGCACCCGGCGGTCTTTCACCCCGCCCAACCGCAACCCGGCCCCCACGTTGTCGAAGACCGACATCGTCGGGAAGGGGTTCGGACGCTGAAAGACCATCCCGACGGTACGCCGCACGGCCACCGGGTCGACGTTGCGCGCGTACACGTCCTGGTCGTCCAGCAACACGGTCCCCTCGACGCACGCCCCCGGGGTGACTTCGTGCATCCGGTTCAGAGCTCGCAGCACCGTGGACTTCCCGCAGCCGGAGGGACCGATGACCGCGGTGACCGAACGTGGTTCGACCGTCATCGTCACGGCCTCGACGGCCTTGACCGGCCCATAGTAGATGTCGAGGTCCACCACATCGATGCGCATCGCCACGGCTACGTCCTCTCAGCGCGGCGACGGAGGCTGCTGCGCGCCACCAGTCGACCCAGCAGGATGCACCCGAGAATGATCAAGATCAGCGTCAACGACGCCGCCCAGGCGCGCTCCAGCCCGGCCGGGGTCACGTCGCTGCGGGAGTCGTTGATCATCGTGGGCAGGCTGGCCATCACCGGGTCGAAGAGTCCTGCCTGGAGATAGGGCGTGTACGGCGCGAGGATGATCAGCGGTGCCGTCTCCCCCATCACGCGCGCCGCCGCGAACAGCGCCCCGCTGACGATTCCCGGCAGCGCCGCCGGGACGACGATGACGGCCAGCGTCTTCCAGGTGGGCACGCCCAAGGCGTACGCCGCCTCGCGCAGGCTTCCCGGCACCCCACGCAACGCAGCCTCGGTGGAGTGCACCACCGCCGGAATCATCAGCAGCACCAGCGCCAGCGTCGCCGAGAACGGCACCCGCAGCGCACCGAGCGTGGTGACCCAGAAGGCGTAGACGAACAGCCCCGCCACGATGGCCGGGACCCCGCTGAGGATGTCCACCATGAACCGGACGACGGCAGCGAACCTGCCCCGGCCGTAATCGTTGAGGTAGATCGCGGTCAACAGGGCGATGGGCACGGCGATCACCGACGTGGCAATCGCCATCTGCACGGTGCCGAGAATCGCGTGGGCTGCGCCCACCTCGGTGTCGCCTGCGCCGCCCGCTGCGCCGTCCTGCGTCCACCACGACGGCCGCAGGACGAGGCCGAGCCCCTGGGTGAGGACCACCCACAGGATCCATACCAGGGGCAGCACGGCGATCAGGAATGCCAGCCACATCAGCGCGCGGCAGAGGACATCGGTGAGCACGCGGCGGGTCGATCGGCCCGGCAGCGACACCGGCCCGGGCACCCCGCCGGTCACTCCCGGTTCTCCGAAGGCCGCGAACCCGCTCATCCGAGCGGCTCCTGCCGCAGCGACTCGGAGCGATCAGCGACCAGCCGCGCCAACGCCGCCACGGCGAAGGTGAGGAGGAACAGCACCAGCCCGGCCGCCACGAACGCCCCCGCCTTCTGGGGGGTGTCGAAGTCACCGGCGTTGTTGGCGATCTTGGAGGCGAAGGTCTCGCCCCCGGCGAACACGCTCCAGGACCAGGGGGAGCCTTCAGCCACGGTGGACAGGATGATGGTCACGGCCAGCGTCTCCCCCAGAGCCCGGCCGAGTCCCAGCAGCGCGGCGCTGAGCACGCCTCCCCGGCCGTACGGGAGCACCGCGGTGCGGATCATCTCCGAGCGGGTCGCACCCAGGGCCAGGGCTGCCTCCTGGTGCGCGCGCGGCGTCCGGGCGAAGGCGTCCCGGGACATCGCGGTCACGATCGGCAGGATCATGATCGCCAGCACGAGGGCGACCACGAACACGATGCCCGTGTCCGTGTACTTTGTGCCGTTTGGTGAAAACAACGGGATGGACCCGAGGGTTCTGGCCAGGAACTCCTGGACCGGCAGCACCGCGGGCCCGAAGTGATACAGGCCCCAGATTCCGTAGACGATCGAGGGCACCACGGCCAGGAGATCCACCAGGCGGGCTGCCGGCGCGGCCAGCCAGGGGGGTGCGTAGTGCGTCAGGAACAACGCGGCGCCCACACCCACCGGGACAGCCACCACGACCGCTATCACCGAGGTGACCACCGTGGTCCACATCAGGGCGGCCACCCCGAACCGGGGGTTGTCCCCCGTGACCTGCCACTGCCGGGAGGTGAGGAATCCGGCTTCGTTGTCGGCGAGCGCGGGCAACGCCTGGCTCAGCAGAAACACCGCGATCAGGATGACCAACGCGGCAACGATCAACCCGGACCCTCGCGCACTTCCGGCCAGCAGCCGCTCTCCCCAGCTCCGGGAGCCGGTCAGGCCCACGGACGTCATCGCAGGGACTCCGCAGCCGCGGCGACGGTGACGCGCAGCCGCTCCGGGAGCGGCACATGACCGAGGTCGGCCAGGCCCTGCTGCACCGCGGACGAGAGGTAGTAGGACAGGAACGCCCGCACGCGGGCTCCCTGAGCAGGGTTGCGGTGGCGGCTGCAGACGATCAGGTAGGAGAACCCGATGATCGGGTAGGCGTCGGGCTCCCGGGTCGCGGCATCGACGGTGAGCGCCAGATCAGCGCTGGTGCGCGTGCGGGCGGCGGCGTTCACCGCCGTACTGACCGAAGCGCTGGTGAGTTCGACCGGGCCCGCGCCGTTGTCGATACGTGCCACCCTCAGCTGGGCGGCCCGGGCGTAGCTCCAGTCGACGTAGGTGATCCCGCCGTTCGCGTTCTGCACACCGCGGACCACCCCGGCGGACTTTTCTCGCCCCGCACCGACGGGTCCCGGCCACCGTTGCGCCGGTACGGCGGTCCACCACGGCGCCGCTGCGCCGGCCAGGTAGGAGGTGAAGTTATGGGTGGTTCCGGACAGATCGGAGCGGAAGAACACCTTGATCGGGTCGGGCGGCAGCGATGTGCCGGGGTTGATGCGGCTGATCGCGGGATCGTTCCACGTGGTCAACCGTCCGGAGAAGATGCCGGCGGTGACCTCGGGGGTCAGGACCAGGTCGTCGACGCCGTCGAGCCGGTAGGCCAGGGCCACGGGAACCGTGATCACCGGGACATTCCAGGCAGGCGCTGCGCAGGCGCGGGCTGCCTCGCCCGCCTCGCTGCGCGCGTCGGAGGAGCTGCCATCCAGCGGGGCATCAGCACCGGCGAAATCCACCTGCCGGGCGATGAACTGTCGCACGCCGGCCGCCGATCCGCTCCCGCTGTAGGAGACTTTGGCCTCGGGGCAGCCCCGCCGGTAGCCGGTGACCGTGTCCTCCAGGGCCGACTTCTGCGCCGATGAGCCCTCCCCCGTGAGTAGCCCCGTGAAGCACTCTGCCGGGGCAGCCGCCACGCCGGCTCGGCTGGTCGTGACCGTCCCGAGCGGCTCCCCCCCGGTGGTCTGCAGGCAGCCGGTCAGCCCCAGGACGGCCGCTGCGACCACGCCGACGAGGACACGAGGTCGCGGCAAAGGCAACCGTGGACTCCTCACGCTCAGGGGGCCGCGACGCGCGGCCATACAGTGCGCCTCACCAGCAGGCGCCTCACCATGTCACCGGTCGCCGGTGACCGCTGGAGCGCAGGCTAGGGACAGGTGGTGACGAGGCCGGGGTCACTCGGTGAACGACGGGTGAACAGGTGTCTCACGCGGCGCGTTAATGCAGGTCACCCCGGCGCCACAACGAGGCGCACGCGGTCAAATCGTCCGCGGTGCGCAACAACGCCGCCGCGCTGCGTCCCTGTCGGTCGGTGTTTCGCAGTTCGTCCCTGAGCTCGGGCCTGCCGCGTGTGCTCGATGTCGACACCGACGGCGAGACCGGCTGCAGCACCTGCTCCTTCGCAAGCACGCCGGCGTCGTCACGGGCGGCGCGACCGGCCGCCACCACCCGACAGAAGGCCGCAGCCCGATCGAGTGCGACCGCGACGTCACCCTGGTATATCCCGCGCACGATGGCGTCGGTGAGCTCCTGCAGTTCCTGCGGGCCGGGAGCCCCAGCGGCGCCAGCAACGACCGCCGCCACATCGGCGTACACCTGGCCGCCGCGATAGTCGGTGCTGGCTCCCGCCGGGTCCCGTCGGACCCATTCCCGCAAGACGTACAGCCGCCACAACGCCCCCGGCAGGCTGCGCGCCGGGCGGTCAGCCCAGAGCCGAGCGACCGTGTCCAGCCCGATGTCATCGGTGATCGCCACCAGCCGTTCCGTCAGCTCGGGATCGGCTCGGAAGCGGCCCGTGCCGACGATCGCCGCCGCGGTGTCATGGGCGATCTGACTGATGAGCGCGGGGTCGAGGTGGCCGACGCCGAACTCGTCGAGGCTGGCCGGGTCGAGGATGGCCGGACGCCGGAACCGGGGACGCGAGGGTTGATCGTTCATGACGCACCGCCGCTGATGGAGGCCGGACCGATCACGGCGACGCCGTCGGGCGGCAGCTCCACCGTCCCCTGATAGCTGACGGCGGTGGTGGGGTCCAGGGACAGGAGCACCACCTGCCGGTGGCTCGTGGGTAAGCCCAGGTCGACGACGGCCCGCGTCACGCCGAGGTTGACGGCGATCCGGTGGCCACCCCGGTGAACGACGAAGACCCCCGGCTGCTCAGCGGCCCGGACGGCAACCTTCGACAGCGTGGGTTCGCGTAACTGCGGCCGGGCTGCGCGCAGTGCCAACAGCGCTCGGTACCAGGACCGAAGCCGGTGGGCCCGGGGGTCGGCGTCGTCGGCGGCATTGACCGGGGCGAAAGCCTGGCCTGGCCCGGTGAAGCCCCATTCCTCGCCCAGCATGAGCAGCGGCGTCGTCGCCGAGGTGAGCGCCAGCGCGACCATGACGCACCAGCGCCGGACCCCCAGCTGGTCAGGCTGCGGGGGCCGGGCACCGGGGGTGAGAAGTCCCGTGAGGAAACGCCACCCTGGCACCAGCTCGGGGTCCACGGGCCGGCCGTTGGTCCGGCCATGGCGAGGCGAGAACGCGCCGGCGGTCCACAACGGGTCGCCCAACACCCTGGCCGCCATGCCCGCTGCCTGCTGGGGGTCTGCAAAGGCCAGGTCCCACAGTCCGCGCCCGAGGTCGTCGACCAGCATGGCCGAGCATCCCAGACCGCCCTCGGACACCGGCTGCACGGTGCGCGAATCCGACCGGTCATCGTCGAGGATCAGCCACCGCGGCCGTCCGGTCAGCTCGCCCAGCTCGGCCATCGTGGTGGCCAACTCCTCCACGAAGGTGATCGCCCGCCGATCCGCCAGCTCCCCGGCGTCCCGGAGCCGCAGGGCGTCCAGATCGAACTCGGTGACCAGGTCGAGCGCGGTGGCCAGCCAGAAGGCCCGGACATCGTCGCTACCCGGGCCGTCCAGGTTGGGCGCCCATCCGCTGTCGGTGTGCGGGGCGGCGTGGTAGTACGGCCCGAAGTGGTTCCAGGGGCTGCCGTCAGGGTTGCTACAGCTCATCACGAGATCGACACCCACGCCGATGCCCCGGGAATGGCAGGCCGCCACGAGCGCACGCAGGCGGCGCGGCCCGCCGTACCCGCGGTCGATCACCCGAGGCGAGCGGACGTCGTACCGCACGGGCTCGCGGTCCCCCGCCAGCGCCACTGGGCCCAGCAGGAGCAGGCTGACGCCCAGGTCAGCCAGATAGTCCAGCTGCTCTGAGACCGCGTCAAAGGTTGCCCGGGACGATCGGCGGGCAAGACCCAGGTCGTAGGCCACCACCCCCTCCGCGACCAGGCCCGGCCAGGACGGGTGGTCGGCGGTGGCCGCAGCGGCGCCGCTTCGGGCGGCGAGGACCCGCGCGAGGCCGGCGGGACCATCGGGCAACGCTCGCGCCGCGGGGTCAGCCAGCGCGTTCCCCCCGTCGATACAGAAGCCGTAGGCATCGCCGACCGCTGCCTCCACTGTGACCATCCACCAGCCACCCGGGCCGGCAGCCATCCGGTGGCGAACCCCCGCCAGGTCGAGATCGACGCCACGCTGCGCGTGCGGCGCCCAGACTTGGAAGTCCCGGGCGACCCGCCCGGCGGCGCCCGAGGCCTGCTCAGCGACCATCGCGTCCGCCCTGCGGCAGGTCGGAACGGACCAACACCGCGACCGGGCCGTGCGCCAGCAGTTCGGCGCATCCCCGGACCCCACCCTCGACCGGCAGGTCGGTCAGCACATCGCGCCACGGGCCGGAGGGCAACTCGACGGTGTCGGCCCCCCAGCCGCCGCGCCGGGCGAGCGCGACCGGCGCCCTGGTGGCCGCGACCACGACCTCCGGCCGTTCCGCGCGGCCTCGGGCGAAGGCCACCAGGTGTTCCACGTCGGTGGCCAGCGGCGTGTACGACGACCGGTCGCCGAAGACTGCGGGGTGGTCGCGGCGGAGAGTCAGCAGCCGGTGGACGAGCAGCAGCTTTCGCCGGGACAGCGCCGAGGCGGGGTCATGACACCCGCTCCCGTCAGCGCCTTCTGAGGCCGCCGACGGCAGCGGCTCTGCGGATTCGGCGAGCAACCGGGCTCGTTCGGCAAAGTCCACCGGTCGACGGTTGTCCGGGTCCACGAGGGAGCGTTCGAGCAGCTCGCAGCCCTGATAGATGTCGGGCACGCCGGGGAGCGTGAGCTGCAGGGCCTTCTGGGCGAGGGTGAGGGAGGCGATGGTGTCCTGGTGGACGTTCAGCGCGGTGGTGACGGCTTCGTGCAGTGGCCCGTCCACACGGTGGCTTTCGGCGAACTCGACGACCGCGCGCTCGTAGTCCTGCTCGGGCGCCCGCCAGGATGTCCGCTCCTTGCCCTCACGCAACGCCTTGACCAGGTACTCCCGTAAGCGGCCGGCCTCGATCGGCAGGACCCCCAGAAGGGTCTGCCAGACCAGGTGGGCGGCGACGGCGTCGACTCCGGCGGCATCGGCGGCGCGGGCTGCCACCTGCGCGCATTCCCGCCACGCCACCGGATCCCCCGCCACCGCGAGCAGCCGGGCCCGCACGTCCTCGCTGCGCTTGGTGTCGTGGGTCGACAGGGCTACCAGGCCCTGTGGCCAGTGTGCCTGCTGGCGGGCGGCCCAGGCGTGCAGGATCGGGAGCGGCTGGGTCGAGAGCAGGTCGGGGTCGCCGCCGACCTCGTTCAACGCCACCAGCCGGTGGAAGCGATAGAAGGTGGTGTCCTCGATGCCCTTGGCCATCACGGGACCCCAGGTTTGTTGCAGGCGGATGGCGAAATCGAGCGCTGCGGCGTCGGCAGCGCGGGCGTCGGCCGCCTCGTGAGCCGGGCCCTGCGGGAGCGGCTCCGTCAGCGCCAAGGCCAGCAGTGCGTCCAGCTCGGCGCCCAGCTCGGGTCGCTCGGCCAGGGCCTCGTGGTGCGCCCGCCGCAGGAGCCGTCGGGATTCCTCGGGGATCGGCTGGCCAGGCCGCACGTACGCGCGGTAGACCTCAGCGGCGGCCAGCAGCTCCACGGTCGCCTCGCGCACCCGGCCCGGCTCGAGATCCGGCCTGGCCTGAGACGCGGCGCGAGCCAGTCGGGCGGACTCGGGTTGAAAGGACTCCGCCAGGACCAGCCGCTTGCAGGTGCGTTCGGTCACCGACAGCGATGGTTCGCCACCGGCGTCCAGCCAGGTCCGATGAACAACGTCGACCGCGTCAGGAGTGACGTCGACCAGGGCCGCGGTGATGGCGCGCAGGGCGTCGTACCCGGTGCTCCCCGCGGTCGGCCAGTCGGCCGGCAGCGGTTCGTCGCCGATGAGGATCTTCTCCACCCACAGCGGGGTTCCGGGACGCAGGGCGGCCCGGAGCCGGCGCAGGTAGGCCAGCGGGTCGGTCAGGCCGTCGGGGTGATCGATGCGAAACCCGTCGATGAGCCCTCGATGGTGCAGGTCCAGCAGGAGGGCGTGGGTCTGCTCGAAGACCGCCGGCTCCTCGACCCGCACCGCGATCAGCCGATCGACCTCGAAGAAGCGGCGGTAGGTGAGGACCTCGTCCTTGGTGCGCCAATCGGCGAGCAGGTAGTGCTGCTGCCCCAGGAGCTGGGCCCACCCGGCAGGCGTGAGCCTCGTGTCGCCCGCTGTCAGACCGGCCGGGGCGGTCCCCGGAGCCAGGGGGAAGACGTGCTCGTGGTAGCGCAGCACGGGCTCTGCCTCATGGAGCCCCAGGTGGAGGTCGCCGTCGGCGATCACGCGATCCAGCGGGCAGGCGAGCACGGGGATCCCGAGGCGACCGTGTCCGGCCTCCCAGTCGATGTCGAACCATGACGCGGTAGCCGCGCCCCGACCTTCGCGCAGCACCTGCCACAGCGGCCTGTTGACATATTCCGGTGCCACAAAGGCCATGTGGTTGGGAACGATGTCGACCACGATCCCCAACCCGTGCTGGCGGGCGGTGTCGACGAGGGCCTCGAATCCGCTCAGCCCACCCAGGCCGTGGGCGATGGCGGAGTGGTCGATGACGTCGTAGCCATGCAGCGATCCGCTGGCAGCCTGCAGGATCGGCGACAGATACAGGTGGGAGGCCCCGAGTTCGGCGATGTAGGGAACCACCGCCTGGGCGTCGACGAAGGTGAACTCATGGTGCAACTGCAGCCGGTAGGTGCCGGTCAGCGCCACCTCAGTACCCGCTGCCCTGGGCGTCGTCGCGGGCGTGAGCCAGGAGGTCAGCCGGATCGGCAGGTACGACGAGCGCCTCCTCTGCTTCCGCGGCGCGGGCCTCCTGCACGATCTGGGTGGAACTGGAGGTGCCCAGTCGGGTGGCGCCCACGGCCACCATCGCCAACGCCGCGGGAAGGTCGCGCACCCCACCGGAGGCCTTGACCTGCACCCTGGGCGAGACGGTCCGACGCATCAGCGCCACATCAGGCAAGGTCGCCCCGCCGCCGGCGAACCCGGTGCTGGTCTTGACGAAATCGGCGCCCGCCTGCTCGGCGGCCCGGCAGCCGGCCACGATGGCCGCGTCATCCAGCAAGGTGGTCTCCAGGATGACCTTGACCAGAGCACCGGCACTGCGGGCAACCTTGACCACGGAACCGATGTCATCGAAGACCGTGTCCAGGTCACCGCCCAGCAGTCGGCCGACATTGAGGACCATGTCGAGCTCGACCGCGCCGTCTTCCAGCGCCGTGATCGACTCGGCGACCTTGCTGGCGGTCGAGGTGGTGCCGTGGGGGAAGCCGATGACCGTGCACACCCGGGTGTAGCGACCCTGCAGGCGCCGAGCGGCGTCCGCCACATCGCTGGGGCGCACGCAGACGCTCCACACGTCGCAGGCCGCGACCTCCTCGATACCCTCGGCGACCTGGCGCGGCGTCAGATCCGGCTTGAGCAGCGCGTGGTCGATCAGATCCGCCACGTCCTGGGCGGTGAGAACAGCGCCGGGGGCGTACCGGCCGTCCGTGGTCGCGGTCATGCGTTCAGCGTAGGCCAGGACCGATGGCCGGGGTCACCGACCTCGACCGGCCGCCACCGTTGGGGAATTCGGTTCGCGAAACCGGCGTCAATTCCCCCATGATGTCGACTACACCCGGTCGAGGTCGGTGACCCGTAGGACCAGCTCACCCGCTTCGTCGGAGGCCGCGAGATCCACCTCGGCGAAGATCCTCCAGTCACGATCTCCGGCGGGGTCGTCGAGGATCTGCTCGACCAGCCACAGGCCAGGCTCGGTGTCGGCGTCGATGCGCACCAGCGCCGGTCCGCGGGCGTCCGGTCCGGTACCCACCGGAAGCTGCTCGTCGGGATAGTCCGCGGTGTACTCCTCCAGCGCCTCGCGCCAGTCGTCGGCGTCCATGGGGTCGCCGTCGGCGTCGGCATCCAACGCCGCCAGCTCGGCGTACCGGCTCTTGGCCGCCAGCTCCACCCGCCGCCACAGGGCGGTCCGGACCATGACCCGCAACGCTCGGGGATTGGCGGACAGCGGCCGGGTGGTCGCCGCGGCACTCAACATGGTCGCCGCCGTGTCGTCGGCCTCCTGCCGCGCGGGGTCGACGAGCGCCTCCCATTCATCAAGCAGTGACGAATCCGTCTGGCGCACCATCTCCCCCAGCCAGACGATGAGGTCGGCCAGCTCGTCGGTCTTCAGCGCGTCCGGGACGGTCTGCCGCAACGCCCGGTAGCCGTCCGAGAGGTACCGCAGCAGCACCCCTTCGGCCCGAGTCACCTTGTAGAACGCGACGAACTCACCGAACGTCATGGCGCGCTCGTACAGGTCCCGGATCACCGACTTCGGGGACAGCGCGTCGTCGCTCACCCAGGGGTGGCGAACCCGGTACGTCGTCAGGGCGTGGGTCAGCAGTTCCTCCAGCGGTTTCGGCCACTCGACGTCTTCGAGCAACTCCATCCGCTCGTCGTACTCGATGCCGTCGGCCTTCATCTCCGCGACCGCTTCGCCGCGAGCCGTGAACTGTTGGGCGAACAGGATGGGCCGGGGGTCCTCGATGGTCGCCTCGATGATGCTGACCACGTCGAGGGCGTACGTCGGGGAGGCCGGGTCGAGCAGCTCGAACGCCGCCAGCGCGAAGGTCGACAACGGCTGGTTGAGGGCAAACCCCTCTTGCAGGTCCATCACCACCCGCAACGTCCGCCCGGTGGAGTCGGGCTGCGCCAGCCGCTCCACCACCCCGGCGGTCAGCAGGCTGCGCAGGATCTCGATGGCTCGCCGCTGCATCCGGGCCTGCACGGCGGGCGGTTCGTGGTTGTCGGTGAGCAACGCTCGCATCGAGGCAACCGGGTTGCCGGGCCGGGCGATGACGTTGAGCACCATCGCGTGGGTGACCCGCATCCGGCTGGTCAGGGTCTCCGGCGCGGCGGCCACCAGCCGCTCGAAGGTGGCCTCGGTCCAGTTGACGAACCCTTCGGGGGCCTTGTGTTTCGCGAGTCGCTTGCGCTTGCCGACGTCGTCACCGGCCCGGATGAGCGCCCGATGGTGCTCGATGACGTGCTCGGGAGCCTGGACGACGACGCTGCCCTGGGTGTCGAACCCGGCCCGTCCGGCGCGCCCGGCGATCTGGTGGAACTCCCGGGCCCGCACGAGGCGTTGGCGGCGGCCGTCGTACTTGCTCAACCCGGTGAACAACACCGTCCGGATCGGCACGTTGACGCCGACCCCCAGGGTGTCGGTGCCGCAAATGACCTTGAGCAACCCCGATTGGGCCAGGGTCTCCACGAGGCGGCGATACTTGGGCAGCATCCCGGCGTGGTGGACGCCGATGCCGTGCCGTACCAGGCGCGCCAGCGTCGCCCCGAAGCCCTTGGCGAACCGGAACCCCCTGATCAGTTCGGCGATCTGGGCGCGCTCGTCCTTGCTCGCCACCTGGACCGAGGTCAGTGCCTGAGCCCGTTCGAGGGCGGCCGCCTGGGTGAAGTGCACGACGTACACCGGGGCCTTGCCCGCGCGAAGCAGGTCTTCGAGAGTCTCGTGCAACGGTGTCATCTGGTAGGCGAAGTCCAACGGCACCGGGCGCGCGGCGCTGGCCACGACGGCGGTGGGCCGGCCCGTACGGCGGGTGAGGTCTTCCTCGAAGCCACCGACGTCGCCGAGCGTGGCACTCATCAGCAGGAACTGCGCATGGGGCATCGCCAGCAGGGGCACCTGCCACGCCCAGCCGCGGTCCGGCTCGGCGTAGAAGTGGAACTCGTCCATGACGACCTGGCCGAACGAGGGCTGCGCGCCCTCACGCAGCGCCGTGTTGGCCAGCACCTCCGCCGTGCAGCAGATCAACGGGGCATCGGGGTTGACCGCCGCATCGCCGGTCAGCATGCCGACCCGGTCGGGCCCAAAGGCCGCGCACAGGTCGAAGAACTTCTCGCTCACCAAAGCCTTGATCGGCGCGGTGTAGACGGTGCGGATCCCGGCCGCCAGCGCGAACAGGTGGGCGCCCGTGGCGACCAGCGACTTCCCCGAACCCGTCGGGGTGGCCAGGATGACGTTGGCGCCCGCGGCCAGCTCCAGCAACGCTTCCTCTTGATGCGGGTACGGCGTCCGCCCGGTCGCGATCGCCCAATCCTCGAAGGCGACCAGCAGCTCCTCCGGCGACAGGCCTACATCTGGGGCGAGGAGGGCGCTCAGTGTCTGGGGAGTCCCGCTCGTGTCAGCCATGGTGTGCCCATCATGTGCCACAGTGCAGGAGTGCGACGCTCCTCCGCGCTCAATATCGGGTGCATCCTGCTGCTGTCGGCTTCCGTCCTGTTGTTTTTCAACGGGCGCACCTGGCTGGGCTTGCTGTGCGTCGCCTTGGGTGCCGTGCTGGGGGTCATGGCCGGGCAGGCGATGACGACGGAGCCGCGCGGCGTCTCCGGCGGGGGCGACGCCGAGTAGCTCACGCCACGGGCCCCGGATTCTGGGGGACACCTTGGGCGAAGCGTCCGAATTTCCCTGGTCACGGCTGAAGGCGGACGTGAACGTGGGCAATGAGATGCCGCACAAATCCTTGCCTCGCGCTGCCTGTGACCGATGAAGGGGATGAGTGAAGCCTCGTTCGGCTTCCGCTGGTGGAGCTTCAAGAACGGGCTTCCACGATCCAACAACCGCGCGCCGATGCGACGCGCCCCATTCCGGAGGTACCCCCCGCCATGGCTCGTGGCAATCTTTCACTGCAATCCCTGGGGACGTCGATGGGCGTCCGCACCAAGATCCTCATGATCGGTGCGATCGGCCTCATCGGCGCCCTCTGCTTGGCCGCCGTGAACCTGTGGTCCCTGAACGCGATGCGTGCAGCCTCCGACGAGATTCTGGTGGCCTCTGGTCAGGTGGAGACCGCCGTCGAGGTCGAAGTGCTGGTCATGGGCACCGATGGCGCGCAGAACGCGTACCTGGTGGCAGCCGCGAAGAACGGCGCCCGCGCCGTTGACCCGGCCGCCACGGAGCGCAAGAACTACACCGACGCCTACGGCGCGCTGACCAAGAAGCTCGCGGAGTTCCCCACTCTGAAGCGCGAGGACAGCAAGAAGGCGCTGGCGGACATCAAGTCCTCCGTCGCGAAGTACGGCGAGATGGACACCAAGATCTCCGGGCTGGTCGCCAAGGGCAAGCCGGATGCGATCGCCGAGGCGAACCAGCTCGCCTTGACCGAGGCGACCGCCATCGCCCAGGACGTCAAGGGAAGCACTGAAGCCCTCGAGACCAGCGCGAAGGTCCGCGTCAGCGACGCCCAGCAGGCGCAGCAGGCGGCCTCCTCGGCCGCTATGACGCTGATGATCATCACCCTGCTGGTCGTGGCCGCGGTGTTGATCCTGCTCGCGGTGGCCATCAGCCGCAGCATCCTCAAGGCCGTCGACGCGGTGCGGGTCAGCCTCGAGGCCATGGGTCAGGGTGACCTGACGGTCATCGCCGATGTCGACACCAACGACGAGGTGGGCAAGATGGCCCGGGCCGCCGAAGCCACCCGTGAGTCGATGCGCGAAGCCCTGGGCAAGGTCGGGAACGCCTCCTCCGCGGTCGCCGCCGCCTCCGAAGAGCTGTCTGCGGTGTCCCAGCAGGTCGGCTCGTCGGCCAAGGAGTCCACGATCCAGGCCAAGCAGGCCGCTGACGCTTCGGAAGAGGCCTCCCGGAACGCCCAGACGGTGGCCGCCGGCACCGAGGAGATGACCGCCAGCATCCGCGAGATCGCCAAGTCCGCCAATGACGCCGCCGGCATCGCCGGTCAGGCCGTGCAGGTCGCCGACAACGCCAACACCACCGTCGCCAAGCTGGGCGAGTCCAGCATCGAGATCGGCAACGTCATCAAGGTCATCACCTCGATCGCCGAACAGACCAACCTGCTGGCCCTGAACGCGACCATCGAGGCCGCCCGCGCCGGTGAGGCCGGCAAGGGTTTCGCGGTCGTCGCCAACGAGGTCAAGGACCTCGCCCAGGAGACCGCCAAGGCGACCGAGGACATCGGTCGCCGGGTCGAGCAGATTCAGCTCGACACCGAGGCCGCGGTCACCGCGATCAGCGAGATCTCGGGCATCATCGCCCAGATCAACGACTCCCAGTCGACCATCGCTTCGGCCGTCGAGGAGCAGACCGCCACGACCAACGAGATGGGCCGCAGCGCGGCCGACGCGGCGGCCGGTCTGGGTCAGATCACCGACAACGCCACCCGCGTGGTCAAGGGATCAGCCGACACCACCGAGGCCGCTGGCGCCGCTTCGCAGGCCGCCAGTGAATTGGCCCAGCGCGCCGCGGAGCTGCAGACCATCGTGGGTAGCTTCAAGGTCTGAGCCTCGTCGACCACCAACCAGCGTCCGCCCGCGACCGATCACGATTCGGTCGCGGGCGGAACCGCGTGCCGGCCATGCGCTTGTTCTCAGGCATGACTACAGCACCCGCGCCTCCTGCGCCGCCCGACCCCGCTGCTTCCCGCCGCGCCCCCGCCGTCCTGGTGGGTGTCGCGGCTCTGGCGCTGACCTGCGCCATCTCCGGGTGCTCCGGCTCATCGACCCAGAGCGCAAACCACCTCCCCGGCGGCCCCGGACGCCCGATCGGCACCGCAGGCCGCTTCGGCCGCGAACGGTGCCGCGAAGGACCTCACGCGTGCCCCCCAGCCCGCCGAGGTACGGCAGCTGGTCAAGCGAGCGGCGATCACCCTCACGGTCGGCGCGATCGAGACCGCTGCCGTCGACGTACGCGCGGCCGCCGTCGCTCGCGGAGGCGACGTCGCCTCCGAGCGGATCACCACGAACGGTCCACCCGCCTCCGACGGGACCCCCAGCATGGACCGAGCCGAGTTGGTGATCACGGTCCCCGCGTCCGCCCTCGAACCCACGCTGACGAGCCTGAGCGCCCTGGGGGCCATCGTGTCCCGCACCGTGAGCGTCGAGGAGGTCACCGGCACGGTGGTCGATCTGCAGAGCAGAGTGCAGACCATGCGAGCCAGCATCGACCGCCTGCGCACGCTGATGGGTCAAGCCCAGCGGATCCCCGACATCGTGGCACTGGAATCCCAGTTGGCTCAGCGCGAGGCGGAATACCAGTCGCTGACGAACCGACTGGCCAAACTCTCGAGCAGCGTGGCCAGGTCGACGATCACGATCACGTTGGTCACCGCCGCCACCGGCGGCACGAACGGGGCCCCTCCGTGTCGTTCACCACCGCAGTGGCCCAGGGATGGTCCGCGTTCCTCCGCAGCTCGGCAGCCTTGGTGGCCGCCCTGGGCTGGCTGCTGCCCTGGCTCGGCGCTGCGGTGGTGCTCGCGGCGTACCCGCTGGTGCGCCGACGGCGGCGACGCACCCGCACGAGCGCGCCCACGACCGCGCCCACGATCGCTCCCGCGTCGGCGTCCGCCGCCGATTCCGCAGCGGCCGATCAACCCACCCCGACCCCTTGAGGCAAACCAACCAGTTGGTATGTTCAGGGGATGGTCACGATCACGCCCAACCTGTGGTTCGACGGCAACGCCCTGGAAGCGGCACAGTTCTACGTATCGGTCTTCCCCCAGGCCACCATCACCCGGGTGGCCCGCTACACCGAGGCCGGTCCGGGTGAACCCGGCACCGTCGTCACTGTCGATTTCGAACTCGACGGCCAGCCGTTCACCGGGATCAACGGCGGACCGCACTTCCATTTCGACGAGGCCGTGTCGTTCGCCCTGCCCTGCCTGGACCAGGAGGAGGCCGACCGCTATTGGGACGCGCTGACCGCCGGCGGCGGCCAAGAATCTCAGTGCGGCTGGCTCACGGACCGCTTCGGCCTGTCCTGGCAGGTCTACCCGCGTGAGCTCACTGACCTCGTGTCGGATCCGGACCCCACACGCGCGGCTGCGGCCACGGCGGCCATGCTCGGCATGCGCCGGATCGATCTGGCGGCGGTGCGGGCAGCGGCTGAGGAGGCAACGCCCGCGTGAGCGGGCAGTCCACGCCGACGGGAACTCGGGAGCGCGTGCCGCGCGGATCTGCGCGCGGCCGACTTCTGGAGGCCGCGGTCACGGTGATCCGTCGCCAGGGCCTGGCCGCCACCACCGTAGACGACCTGTGCGCCGAGGCCGGCGTCACCAAAGGAGCCTTCTTCCACCATTTCTCCAGCAAGGATGCCCTTGCGGTCGCGGCCGCGGAGCACTGGTCGGAGGTCACCGGGTCGTTGTTCGCCCGCGCCGACTACCACCACGCGGGCTCGGCAGCCGCGCGGGTGCTGGCCTACCTGGACTTGCGCACCGAGCTCATCCGGGGTGCGCCGGCCGATTTCAGTTGCCTGGTAGGCACCATGGCGCAGGAGGCCTTCGCCACGAACCCGGCGATCCGGCGTGCCTGCGCGGACAGCATCCTGGGCCACGCCAGAACCCTCGAAAGTGATATCAGCCAGGCCCTGAACGACGCCGGTCGGGGCGGCGAGGTCGACCCCGGGGGGTTGGCGCGGCATATCCAAGGCGTCATCCAAGGAGCGTTCGTGCTCGCCAAGGCGGGCCAGGACGCCGAGCTTGCCCGGGAGAGCATCGCCCACCTGCGCCGTTACCTCGAACACCTGGTGACCCCCGGGTCCGGTCAGGGCCTGCCGGATAGGAAACGCCGACGCCGCGCGGTTGACTGAGCTATCGACATCTCAGCACCCCAGGAGAGTGAGCTTCCGATGCCCGGCTATTTGGCCCGTAGTGACCGCAACCGCGTTCTCGGCGGCGTGTGCGGTGGCATTGCCGAGCGCACCGGGCTGAAGCCCTCGACCGTACGGCTGGCTTTCGTGGCCTCCTGTCTGCTGCCCGGACCCCAGTTCGTCATCTACCTGATCCTCTGGATCCTGATGCCCTCGCTGCCGACGACGTCGACCGTGCCGGCACCCCCGGCGGCGCTGCCCGGCACACCCCCGGGGGTCCTGCCGGACCGCTCGGCCATGCCGACGGTCGCCGATGTGGTCGGGGACAGCGCCGTCGACCGGCCTGCGCAGCACCGCTCGCTAGGCTGACGCCCATGGCGTCGCCCATCATCCTGCGCCCGCTGCTCCCGGGTGAGTTCTCCGACGTACGTTCGCCGGAGAGCGAGTACGACGACTTCGGGCCTCGAGCCGGGTACGCCGCCCCACCGCCGTGCGCGGTCGACGCGGACGGCACGCTGGCCATTGAGGCGGTGGACACCGGCGGCGGGCCGATCGGCACCGTGGGCTGGCACTGGATGCAATGGGGCCCGAACAGCAGTTCCCGCTGCCCGATGATCGGCATCTGGCTCTCCCCGAACGACGCGGTCGCGGCTACGGCAGCATGGCCCAGCGTCAGGTGGTCGACCTGCTGTTCCGGCACACGGCGGCCAACCGCATCGAGGCCCACACCGACCTCGACAACGTCGCCGAACAGCACGCCCTGGAGAACGCCGGATTCACCCGCGAAGGCGTCACCCGCGGGGCCCAGTGGCGCAACGGCCGTTTTCGCGACGGGGTGCTCTACGGCATCATCCGGGCGGACTGGGAAGCCCGCGAAGCCTGACACTGCCTGGGGACCACGACCGGGTTCACCCGGTATTGGCCTGAGCCCGCTCGCGCGGGGTGCGCAACGCCCATCGGGCGACGATGTCGATGAGGTACCCCAGCGTGCCGATCACCAGGATCAACGCCGTGATGTGGTGATACGCCAGCTGATCCTTGGCGTTGAGGATCTGGTAACCCAGCCCCGAGGTGACGCCCAGCATCTCGGCCGGGACCAACACCACCCACGCGATGCCGATCCCGGCGCGTAGCCCCGCGAGCAGCCGGGGCCGCAGCGAAGGCCAGGTGACGTGACCGAAGACTTCCGCGCGGCCGGCGCCGAGGGCTCGGGCGACCATCACGTGCCCGGGGTGACCGCGCGTACGCCGTCAGCGGTCGCTAGGGCGACCGGCCATACGGCCGTCGCGGCCACCAGGGCGATCACCGGGGCGTCGCCGATACCGAAGACGCCGAGCGCGACGGGCGCCCACGACAGCGGCGAGATCATCCGCAAGAACAGCAGGACCGGGCGCGTCATGGCATCGAGGGCGGCACTGCTTCCGGTGACCAGGCCGAGCGCCACGCCCAGCACGGTGGCGACGGCTGGACCGGCGCCGAGCCGGAACACACTCGCCGAGGCATCGGCCAGCAGGATGCCGTCGGCGAGCAACCCCGCACCCCGGCGACGCAGCGGGTTGGTGAGAAGTCCGCCACCAGCGCTCGAGACCCGAAGAGGGGTCCGGTGATCAGCCACCACAGGGCCACGGCGGCGATCACCCCGATGGCCTGCAGGAGGGGGGCAGGCACCCGCCGGTGACGTGACCCGGAACCGGGTCCGGTCAGGCCGACGGCGGCGGACCCCACCGCTACCCCGCTCACGGGTCCACCTGCTCGGTGCGGGTGCTCGCGGGCGCGGTGCCGAGGGCCGAGGTGCGGGCCAGCGAAGCCCGGACGAAGCGGTCGTCCACCAGCTGATCGTGGACGCCGGAGGGGTCGAGGCGGTTCAGGAACTCGGTGCTGCCGTCGACGCGGGTCTGCTTCATGAGGTCCACCAGGGTGCGGGTCGCGCTCGGATAGGGAAAGGCCGCGAACTCCAGCCGCTCACCGTGCCAGTCGGGGTGCCGACGAATCAGGCCGCCCTGACTGGGAGTTCGAGTGAGCACCCGCTGGATGGCCGCGGGCCTCTGCGGCAGATACGCGGTTGCGCCGGTGGCGCCGGTGAGGTGGCCGGTGACGTCCTCGCGGTGGGTCTGAGCCCACCGCTGGGCGTCCACGACGGCGTCGGTGATCCCTTGGACGACACGGGGCGCCCGTTCGATGAGCTCCTGCCGTACGACGACCGCGCAGCACCCGTGCGAACGCCAGACGTCGCCGAGGAAGCGCAGCACCGTGCCGGAGCCGTTGGCCTCGGCGACCGCGCTGAAGGGGTCGGCGACCACGAATCCGTCGATCTGCCCCGCGGCCAGAGCCGAGGCCATCTCCGCGGGCGGCATCACCACCAGACTGACGACCCCGGATCGACTCCCAGCCGACCCCGCCGTCGCGGCCGTGGTGGCGGCGTTGCCGCGCAGCCCCACCTGGAGGCCAGCCGCGGCCAGCATCCGCTGCAGCAGCACGTTGTGCACCGACCACCAATACGGGATGGCAACCGTCCCGCCGGCCAGGTGTTCCATCCGGGTGATGCCGCGGCGAACGGTGAGCGCAGAGCCGTTGGCGTGCCCCCAGCCGAGCACCCGGGCGGGCACCGATCGTCCGAAGCGCAACTGGACGGCGAACGGCAGGAGCAGGTGCACGAGATCGACTTCACCGACGGTGAAGGCCTGAGCCAGCGCCTCCCAGGACCGGAAGAGCACCGGCCGGGCCGAGGGGACGCCGTACTGGGCGAACAGCCCGAGTTCGTGGCCGAGCAGCACCGCGGTGGCGTCGGTGATCGGCAGGTACCCGATCCGCAGCTCTCGATCCAGCAGCCGTTGGGCGCCGCCGGCCTGCGCGGAGGTCGGCGGCCGGACGGCCTGGACCGCGCCGTTGACGGCCAGCCCGCCGACGACGGCCGCTGCCGCCCCGCGGCCGGCCAGGGTGAGCAGCGAACGGCGGGACACCTCAGACATGGAGAGCCTCCAGACCGGCATCCGGCCAACCGGCCGGCTCGTCGTACGCCGCCCGGATCTGGGCGCGGATCTGCGATCGTCGGGCCGCCCACCCCGGGGCTTCCTCGCCCGTGCTGGTGCCCGTGCTGGTGCCCGTGCTGGTGCCCGTGCCCGTGCCCGCGCTGCCGTCGCCGTCCGGTGCCGGGCCGTCGACGGTGACGTTGACCCAATGCCGGGTGGCACCCCCGGCGCCGAGCAGCAGGATGTCATCGGCCAGGACCAACGCCTCATCGATGTCGTGGGTCACCACCACCGTGGTGCGGCCCGCCTCGCGGCTGGCCGTCCGCAGCCACCGCTGCAACGCCGAGCGGATCGCCGGGTCCAGCGCGCTGAGCGGTTCGTCCAGCAGCAGGAGCTCGGGGTCGACGGCCAGCGCACGCGCCAGCGACACGCGCTGGGCCTGCCCGCCGGACATCTCGTCGGGATAGGCGGCCAGCACCGGGCGCAGCCCGAGTGCGTCCACGAGCTGCTCCACGCGCTCGGGTGCCACCTGGTCGCGATGGGTGCCGAAACGTTGCCCGAGCCTGATGTTCTCCAGCGCGGTCAACCAGGGGTAGAGCAGTGGCTCCTGCAGAGCGACGGCCTGCCGTGGTCGTGGCCCGTCCGCGAAAACGACGTGGCCGCTCTGGGGTTCCAGCAACCCGGCCAGGACCCGCAACAGGGTGGATTTGCCGACGCCGCTCCCACCGAGGACCGCCAGCGCGGTGCCGCGGGCCAGGTCGAGGGTCAGGTTCTCCAGGACCGGTCGGGCGGCGTACCCGACGGTGACGTCCGCAAGCCGGACCAGCGTGGGCTGTGGTGGGGATGCGATGGTCGTCGCCCTTCTCGGGTGGGTGGCTGGGTCTGTCTGAGGCCTTCGCTGAGGAGGTGTCTGAGGGTTCACGGTGAGCGGACACCCGGGCGACACGCAAACATCGCGGCGGAAAATCTCAACATGTGATTATGGATCACATAATGCTGGCTTCTGGCTTTCACTGGAAGCCGTCACCCGAGCACCCCCACCCAGTCCGAACCCACTCCGAACCCGAACCCGAACCCGAACCCGAGGAGCCTCATGTCTGCCGCCGATCTCACCCTCGTCGAGCTCGTACCGGCCCACCCGTCCCGCGAAGCCGCCCTGGCCCTCATCGAGGTGGTGTCCACTCGCGCAGCCGCCGCCGGTGCGGAGGTCATCGAATCCGAGGTGACCGGCGACGGGAGCCGGGTGTTCGTGGTGGTCGAGGCCCCCGACGGCCCCGGTTTCGCTGGGACCCTACGCGGTACGCCGATCGACGGGGTCACCGAGATCACCGGCCCTTTCCCGGTCCGGCTGGTGGGCGCCGAGCTCGAGGCCATCAAGGCGAACCGGCCCCAGGCGGGCTACCTCGTGGAATGGGACCTCCCGGAGGGCCTGGACATGGACACCTACCTGGCCCGCAAGAAGGAGAAATCCCCGCGCTACGCCCAGGTGCCCGAGGTGGCCTTCCTGAGGACCTACGTGCGCGAGGACATGGCCAAGTGCCTGTGCCTGTACAACGCGCCCGACGAGGCCGCCGTCAAGCGCGCCCGGGGCGCTGTCGACACCCCGTTCGACCGGCTCTTCGCGCTGAGCCCCAGCGCGGTGACGCTGCCGTGACGGCCACCACCCACCGACGGTCGGGTCTGGAGGAGATCGCCACCACCGTCGCCGGGCAGGCCCGCGAGGTCGACACCAGCAGGGCCGACCCGCGGGCCACCCTGGGGCTCCTGAGCCGCCAGGGCCTCCTCGACCTGGGGATCGAGGACGTGCACGCCGGTCACCCGAACGCCGATGCCGTCGCCGCGATGGCCGACGTCCTGGAGGGGCTCGCCTTCGAGTGTCTGACCAGTGCCTTCGTCACCTGGGCCCACCGGATGACGCTGGAATACCTGGCGCGCGGCCGGCGTACCCCGGGCAACGACGCCGCCCTGGAGGCGCTGCGCCGGGTCGACCTCATCGGGGTCACCGCGATGGCGACCGGCATGAAGGCGCTGGCCGGGATGGAACCGCTGGGCGTCACCGGGGCGATGGTCGAGGGTCGATTGCGGATCAGCGGGCGGATCCCGTGGGCGTCCAACCTCGTGCCTGGTGCCGTCATCGTCCTGCCGGTCGCGGTCGAGGACGGCCGGCGTCTGGTCGTGCGGATCACGCGCGACGACCCCGGCGTGCAGATCCGACCCGCCACCGGGCTGATGGCCCTGGATGCCACAGCGTCCGGCATGGCCACCCTGGAGGCGGTGGCGGTCGAGGATGACGCGGTGCTCTCGGAGGACTTCGCGACCTTCGCGGCCGGGTTTCGGCCCACCTTCCTGATCCTGCAGACGGCCCTGGCGATCGGGGTCGCGCGGCGCGCGGCCACCGAAGGGCAGGCACGGTTGGACCGCCCCGGGCTGGAGGGCCTGCGGGGCTGCGTCGAGGACGTCGGGGCGCGGGTGCAGGAGCTGACCCGGCGCTGGCGCACGCTCCCGCTGACCACGTCGTCGGCCGCCGAGCTGCGCGAGCTGCTGGCCGTGCGGCTGGAGGCGTCGATCCTGGTGGGCGATGCCGCTGGCTCAGCCGGGTCAGCCGGCTCGGCTGTGCTGACGGTCGTCGACGCCGGCACCCAGCCGGGATCGTTGGCCTCCCGGCTGGCCCGGTGGACGGCCCGCCGGGTGGCCGACCAGGCGGCCGCGGAGGGATTGGCCCTCGAGATGCACCACGTCGTGCTGGCCGAGATCGCGGTGGATGTCGGCTACGGCCTGCTCGACTGCGCTCCGCGGGCCGGCGCAGCGCGCGCCGTGGCCGCCGTGGAGCGGGCGGACGTGCTGGTCGCCGTCAGCCCAGTCCACAACGCGTCGTACTCGGCGCTGTTCAAGGCCTTCCTGGACCAGGTGCCGCGGGGGACACTGGCCGGAGTGCCGACGCTGATGGCGCTGGCGGGCGGGTCACAGCGGCATGGCCTGGTGCTGGACCACGTGATGCGGCCCTACCTGGCCACCTTGCGCGCTCTCGTCGTACCGACCGCCATCGACGCCCACCGGGGCGACTGGCTGCCGCACGACATGCCCTCGGCCGCGTTGGACGCCCGAATCGGCCAGGGCGCCCTGGAGTTGGTGGCCTTGGCGGGTACGGCCAGCCGGCTGAGGCGGGCGGCCACACCCGCCTGAGCCGGGCACCCCCCTTCCGGCTCAGGCCGAAAAGACCACGGTGGTCCGACCGCGGAGCATGACGCGGTCCTCCAGGTGAGCGCGTACCGCTGCGGCGAGCACCCGGCGCTCGATGTCCCGGCCCTTGCTGATCAGGGCTTCGGGCAGGTCCCGGTGGGTGACCCGTTCGACGTCCTGAGCGATGATCGGCCCCTCATCCAGGTCGGCAGTGACGTAATGCGCCGTGGCCCCGATCAGTTTGACCCCGCGCTCGTAGGCCTGGTGGTAGGGCTTGGCTCCCTTGAAACCGGGCAGGAACGAGTGGTGGATGTTGATGCACCGACCGGCAAGCTTGCCGGCCAGGTCGTCCGACAGGATCTGCATGTAGCGGGCGAGCACCACAAGATCGGCCTCGGTCCGCTGCACGATCTCCCAGATCGCGGCCTCCTGGTCGGCCTTGGTCTGCGGGTTCACCGGGAGGTGGTGAAACGGTACGTCGCCCAGGTCGCCGTAGCGCTCGCGGGGGTGGTTGGACACGATGCCCACCACCACCATCGGGAGCTCGCCGATCCGCTGCCGGTAGAGCAGATCCACCAGGCAGTGGTCGGACTGGCTGACCAAGATCAGCACCCGACCCAGCCGCTGGGCGTCCAGCACCCGATATTCGGCGGCGAAGGAGGTCAGCACCGGCCGCAGACCCTGTGCGAAGCCCTCAGCGCCCAGGTCGGCGCGCAGCGCTTGGAACTGGATGCGGCTGAAGAAGCGTCCGGACAGCCGGTCGTCGAACTGCTGCCCGTCGGTGATGTCGCAGCCCAGCTGCACGAGGGTGTTGGTGACCGCGGCCACGATGCCCGGCTGGTTGGCACACGAGAAGGTCAAGACGTAAGTAGTCATCGCGTCTGCATTCTCGCAGCTCTAAGCCTCGATCCGTGGACGGTTAGCTGATCGTGGGGTTTGGTTCGGCGGGTCTGGACGTGAATGTGCCTTCTGGGCTTGAAGAATCGGGAGTGTCGAGTTCCTGATGCGTTCGAGCCGAGAAGGCACTGAGAGTGAAGCTACCTGATTCGTGGTCCAAGGCGTCGCCGCTGTTCGATGAGGACAATCTGGTGTCGTGCGCCGGGCTGGCGCCGGTGATGGGGCTGGCCGAACAGGCGGGGTTGTCGGAGTTGCTCACCGAACGGGTGCGGCTGGCCTGGACGCGGGTCGCCTCGGCTGGGGTGAACCCGGCGGGGAAGGTGGCCGCGATCATCGCCGGGATGGCCGCTGGCGCGGACAGCATCGATGACATGCAGGTGATCCGCTCCGGTGGGATGCCGCAGTTGTTCACCGGCGTGTATGCGCCGGCCACGCTGGGTCAGTTTCTGCGCGAGTTCACCCACGGTCACGCGTCACAGTTGGCCTCGGTCGCGCGGGCGCATCTGGTCAACCTGGCCCGCCGGACCGACCTGCTGCCCGGTATCGAGCAGCAGGCGTACATCGATATCGACTCGCTGCTGCGCCGGTCTATGGGCACGCCAAACAGGGCGCCAGCTACGGGCACACCAAGATCTCCGGGAAGCAGGTGCTACGTAAGGGCCTGTCCCCGTTGGCGACCACGATCAGCAGCCCGTCCGGCGCGCCAGTGGTGGCCGGGATCCGGCTGCGGGCCGGGAAGGCCGGTTCGGGCCGGGGCGCGGACTCCATGGTGCGCCAGGCCATCGTGACTGCCCGGGCGGCTGGCGCGACGGGCAAGATCCTGGTCCGCGGCGACTGCGCCTACGGGGTCAGTCCGGTGGCTGCCGCGTGCCTGAAGGCCGGCGTGCAGTTCTCGCTGGCACTGGCCAAGAACCCAGCCGTGGCCCGGGCCATCGCCGCGATTCCCCAAGACGCCTGGATCCCGGTGCACTACCCGGGGCCGTGGTCGACCCCGACACTGGGGAGCTGATCTCCGACGCCGAGGTCGCCGAGACCAGGTTCACCGCGTTCGCCTCCACCCAACAGCCGGTGACCGCCCGGCTGGTGGTACGACGAGTCCGGGACCGGGCAAAGCTCGATGAGTTGTTCCCGATCTGGCGTCACCACCCGTTCCTGACCAACAGCGTCGAACCAGTCGCCGACGCCGACATCACCCACCGTCAGCACGCGATCATCGAGACCGTGTTTGCCGACCTGATCGACGGACCACTCGCGCACCTGCCCTCAGGCCGGTTCAGCGCCAACAGCGCCTGGGCGATCTGCGCGGCGATGACCCACAACCTGCTCCGCGCTGCCGGCACCCTCCAGGGCCACAAACTCGCGGTGGCACGCGGCGCGACCCTGCGCCGTCAGATCGTCAACGTTCCCGCACGGATCGCCCGCCCCCAACGACGGCCGGTGCTCCACCTGCCCACCCACTGGCCCTGGGCCCAGCAGTGGCTGACCATCTGGAACAGCGTGTTCGCTCAGATCAAGGCGCCCCACAGCCGGCCTGACCCGTCCACCGCCGCACCGGCACAACCGGAGACCCCACAGTGGAAAGGCTGGACAGACCAGCACAACGCCCATGCCCTGACACGCCAAACCCAGCCCAAGCCGGTCCAGCCACCGCAACCCCTAACGCTCCACGGATCGAGGCTAAGGCGGCCCTCGGGACACCCGAGGGGTGAGGGACGACGGGACCGATGAGCGCGACCGGCAAGCGTTGGGGGATCGGCGCCGAGTAAGCGAGGCGAATCCCCCAACGATCTCGCGCTGACCCCGGCGGCCTAGACCAGGAACCGGTAGAAGGGGCTGTCGGCGGGGATCCGCTCCACAACCATGTTCGATTCATCCATACGCAACAGCAGACCTTCGAGATCCTCCTTGCGCCCCAACTCGATACCCACCAGCGCAGGCCCGGTCTCCCGGTTGGAGCGCTTCACATACTCGAACAGGGCGATGTCGTCGTCGGGACCCAGCACCTCATCGACGAAGCGGCGCAGGGCCCCCGGCTCCTGGGGGAAGTTGACCAGGAAGTAGTGTTTACGGCCGAGGTTGACCAGCGAGCGCTCGACGATCTCGGCGTACCGCGACACGTCGTTGTTCCCACCGGAGAGGACGACGACGACCTCTTGCCCCGGTGTGACCGAGACCTTGTCCAGCAGGGCCGCAGAACTCAGCGCGCCGGCCGGCTCGGCGATCACCCCGTCGACCTGGTACAGATCCAGGATCTCCGTGCAGATCCGACCCTCATCGACGGCGACCAACTCCACGCCGCTGTCCCGGGCGATCTCGAAGGTCAGCTCGCCCACCCGGCGCACGGCGGCCCCGTCCACGAAGGTCTCGATGTCGTCAAGGTCCAGCGGTTCGCCCGCCGTGAGCGCGGCCGCCATCGAGGCGGCCCCCGCCGGCTCGGCTCCCACCAGACGCACACCCGGATGCCGGGAGCGCAACCAGGTGGCGCACCCGGCGAGCATCCCGCCGCCGCCGACGGGCAGGACCAGCACGTCGGGGGCATGCCCCAGCTGGTCCACGATCTCGACCGCCAAGGTTCCCTGACCGGCGATCGTGTCGGGGTGATTGAACGCCGGGACCGGCGTGGCCCCGGTCCGCTCGGCGTCTTCGACCGATGACGCGGCGGCGTCGTCGTAGGTGTCCCCGCCGACGATGATCTGGACGTGCCCCTCCCCCAGGGCGAGGATGCGCTCCCGCTTCTGCCGCGGTGTGGTCCGGGGGACGTATACCCGCCCCTCGTACCCGAGCCGGGCACACGCATACGCGAAGCCCTGCGCGTGGTTACCTGCGCTGGCACAGACGACACCGCGCTCGCGGGCCGCATCGGGCAGTTGGGCGATCACGTTGTAGGCACCGCGCAGCTTGTACGAGCGCACGGGCTGCAGGTCTTCCCGCTTCACCCACACCTGTGCGCCGGTGGCCTCCGAGAGCCGCACGCTGCGTCGGAGTGGGGTTTCGGTGACGACCCCTCGCAGACGCACGAAGGCTGCCTCGATGTCAACGGCGGAGGGGCGGGCGGTGAGTGTGCTGGTCACGGCACCAAGTGTGAGCCCGACGCCATCACCTGGACCTCGCGTACCGGGATGTGAACTTTCGCCATGTGCCAACGCGAGCACG
Source organism: Austwickia sp. (assembly GCA_016711265.1). Taxonomy (GTDB): domain Bacteria; phylum Actinomycetota; class Actinomycetes; order Actinomycetales; family Dermatophilaceae; genus JADJTI01. Next base: position 492,298 of record JADJTI010000004.1, read on the forward strand.
TCGTACCAGATAACGAGACGGAGACCGCGCAGCCGGATGCCTCCCCAGGCCATCGCGCCTCGGCTCAGTCACCCGCCACCCATGCCCGCACCGTCGCGGCCAGATGCTCGTCGTACAGCAGGCCGAAGTCGATCAGGGGGATGTCGGCAGGGTCGTGTCGTCGCCACAGCAGAATTTCCAGGCTGACCATGCCGTGGACCGAGGCCCAGATGGACGTGGCGGCCAGCTCAGGGACTCCCCGCAGCCGGCCCGACTCATGCAGATGGCCGACCACCAGAGACAGGCAGGAACGCACCCGCGGGTCGACGTCCGCGCCGGCCGGCGCCTGGGCACCGAACATGACTTGATACAACGACGGGTGCTCGATCGCCCAGGTCCGGTAGTCGCGCCCCAGGTCGAGCAGGTGAGCCTTCGGGTCACAACCGCCCTGTCGCGAGCGCTCGAGCGCCGCGAACTGCGACGCCGCGAAACCCGTCACCGCGGCCTGGCGGACCGCGTGAACAAGTCCGTCCCGGCCGCCGAACATCGTGTAAATGGCGTTCGTCGACGTGCCTGCGCAGCGCGCCACCGTGCGCAGGGACAGCGCCTCGACACCGTCCCTGACCACGGCATCCGCGGCTGCGGAGATCAGTCGAGCTTCCAGATCTGCGTCGTACTGCTTCGGTCGGCCCACCTTGACAAGTATGCCATAACGCTGTTCTATAACGGCGTCAGGAAATAGCGACTCACCGCTTCACACCTGCTCAGCGTGTCGTGCACGCTCGCACGACCCATTCCCTCGGAGGTCCTCGTGACCGCTCCCGCCACCCGAATTCAGCCCCCCCGAAAACAGGCTTCGCGCTGGCTATTGCTGGCCGTCCTGTGCCTGTCGGTGCTCCTTGTCGCCGTCGACAACATGATCATCAACATCGCGCTGCCGACGCTCGGATCGCGCTTCTCCGCATCGACGAACGAACTCCAGTGGATCGTCGACGCCTACACCCTCACCTTCGCGGGCCTGCTCATGCTCTTCGGGCACCTTGGTGACCGACTGGGACGCCGCAGAGTGCTCCAAGTCGGCTTGGTCGGTTTCGCGGCCACCTCCGTGTGGGCCGCGTACGCCGACGGTGTCCAGACGCTGATCGGCGCGCGGGCCGCCATGGGGGTATGTGCTGCCCTGATCTACCCCTGCACCCTGGCCCTGCTGACCAGCGTGTTCACCGATCGCAACGAGCGGGCGGTGGCGATCGGGGTCTGGGCCGGAGTCTCGGGCCTGTCGGTGGCCTGGGACCCGTGGCCGGCGGGGTGCTCCTTCAGCACTACTGGTGGGGATCGATCTTCATGGTCAACCTGCCGGTCGTCGCCGCAGCCCTGATCCTGGGGTACCTCCTCCTACCCGAGTCGCGCGACCACGACATCGGGCGCTTCGACCTCGTCGGCGGACTCCTGTCCGTGGCAACCATTGGCGTGCTGGTGTACACCGTGATCGAGGCGCCCGTCACCGGGTGGGGCAGCCGATCGACCCTCCTGGGCCTGGCGGTCTCGGTCGTGCTGCTCGGGCTCCTGCTGATCTGGGAATGGCGATTCCCCCACCCGCTGATCGACCTGAGGCTCTTCGCCAACCCCCGCTTCACCGCCGCAGCCACCGCCATCGCCATGGCCTTCTTCGCCCTGTTCGGCTTCGTCTTCATGATCACGATGTACTTCCAGATCGTGCGGGGCTACGACACGCTCCAGGCGGGGTTGTCGACGCTTCCCTATGCGGCCGTCATGGGCGGCTTGTCGCCGCTGGCCATCCTGATCGCGCGAAGGATCGGGACGAAGTACACCGTGGCCGGCGGAGCCTTCCTGATGGCTGCCGGGCTCGCTGCCTCGGCGACTCTCACGGCAGACTCGGACTACTGGCTGCGCATCGTCCCCGCGATGTGCCTCATGGCTGCGGGGATGGCCCTGTCCACCAGCCCGTCGACCGATTCGATCATCGGGGCCATCCCGGATGAGAAGGCGGGTTTGGGATCGGCGATCAACGACACCACCCGCGAGGTGGGCGGCGCGCTCGGGATCGCTGTCGTGGGCTCGGTGATGAGTTCCTTCTACGCATCCAGCGTGCGGGACAGCTGGGCGGGGCTGAAGATCCCCAGCATGCTGACCGAGCAAGCGGCGGATTCGATCCCCGCCGGGATGGCGATCGCCGCCAGGCTCCCCGGACAGGGCGCCCAGGTGGCACTCGCCAGGGTGCGGGAGGCCTTCATGGACGGGTTCGGAGCCGGAGCCTGGTGCGCGGTGGCCGCATCGTTGGCCGCCATGCTCGTGGTGCTGCTGACCCTTCCGCCGCGAGATCTACCCAGGGATGGCGAGCCGCCAGGTACCCGCCCTCGGGCCTGTGTCTGGACGCCCCGGCTCGCTCCGTCGCGACCGGGTGGGGCATAATTCCTCGTGCGTTCCGTGGAGCCGGCTTCCCGACCCGTGGAGCGTGCGGGGATCCGGCCACACCACCGCGGATCCCTGGGCCTCTAGCTCAGTTGGCAGAGCAGCGGACTTTTAATCCGAAGCGCGCGGGTTCGAGCCCCGCGGGGCCCACGCTGCCGCGGGTCCGGACCCGGACCCGGACGTGACGCTGAGCTTGTCTGGATTGCGGATCACCCAGATGTCCCCGAGCCGGGCAGGATCCGCGGCGTCGACGCCGAACATGATCACCGCCGGGCCGCCTGCCGAATCCACGAGGACCGCATCCTGTCCGTTGCAGGACCCCATCCGGACCTCGAAGTCGGGGTACTGCTGGGCCAACCCGAGGAAGAAGCGCAGGACCCGCGACGCCCCCACCAGGGGACGCACCGCCGATCGGGCCTTCCCGCCGCCGTCGGCGACGAGCCGGACCTCCGGGGCCAACACCTCCATGGCGTCCGCGACGTCCCCGTCACGGATGGCGCGCACGAATCGCTCGACAACCTCCCGGGGCGGCCGCGGTACCGGGACACCCCGGTCCATCCGGACGTGGCTGCGTGCTCGCGCATGCATGGTGCGCACGGCGGCGGGACTGGTTCCCAGGATCTCGGCCACTTCGGTCGCCGGAACGTCGAAGACGTCCCGCAGCACGAGGGTCACCCGTTCGCGAGCGGTGAGCCGGTCCAGCAGCACCAGCATCGCGTACGACACCGAATCGGCCAGGACCGCTGCATCCTGGGGGTTCGTTCCCCCTGCCGCGGCCCGGGAGTTGGCCAATGGTTCGGGCAGCCACACCCCTGGGTAGTCCTCCCGACGGCGCGCAATGCTCCGCAGCTGGTTGAGGGCGCGATGGGTGAGCGTACGGGTGAGGTAGGCGCGGGGATTGACGACGTCAGCCCGGTTCACGGACTGCCACGCCAGCCACGTGTCCTGGACCACGTCTTCGGCGTCCGCGACCTGCCCGAGCAGCCGGTAGGCCATCGCGAACAGCCTCCCTCGAAACAGTTCGAACTCCTGCGCGGGTGATGGCGCATCGCCGTCCTCGACCGCGCCGACGCCGGCCCTTGACTCGGGGGCACCGGAGTAGGCAGCGTCGGCGGGGTCGTGCTCGGTCATCGGCCTGGCACCCCGGCGTTACGGACAGCGCACCGGTCAGCGAATCCCTGGCTGGTGAGGCCGAGTGACCGGTTGAACCTGGCGCGCTGGTTCTCCACGGCGACGATCATGGTCAACTCGACCAGTCCAGGCTCGCCCAACTCCTCGCGCAGGCCTGCCACCATGGCGTCGTCGACCTCCTCGGGTTCACCGCAGATCGCCTCCGCGTAGGCCATCACCGAACGTTCCAGGGGGGAGAACCGGGCGCTGTCACGCCAGGATGGCACGTCGGCAACGGTGGCCTCGTCGATCCCGTCGGACACGGCGATCCAATACCCGAAGTCGGTGCACCAGCTGCATCGGAGTCGGTGGGCGGCGGCCATCACCGCCAGCGTGCGCAGCCGTGCCGGCAGAACGTCCCAGCGTTCGACGAGGGATTCGAAGACGGCGTACGCGCGCAGCACACCCCCGTGGTGCGCCATGGCCAGTACCGGGTCGATAGCGGTCCCGAAACGCCGTCGGGAATAGGCGGCGGTCAGTCTGGACAGCAGGGACGGCGACGCGGACAGGCTGATGCGGTTCGTCATGGCTGGGTCCTTTCGACGGCGGAAGCGCTCGCTCTGTCGACACCGCTGCGCCCGCCAACGTGACATCACGGCGGTCCTCACGCCGACACCACCACGAAGCGACAAGCGATCTCAGCCGAATTCCGCCTCGATCTGCTCCACCAGCGCCTGGTCGCGGAACCCCACGCAGTCCAGTTCCCAGAACGGCGCGGGATACACCACCGTCCCGGTCATCCACGGCTGGTACGCCGCCAGCCGCCGCACCTGGAAACCCGGACGTGGGGTGCGCAGAGACGGCCGTCGAAAGCCCAACGGCTCGGCCGCCACGAACCCGAACCGGCCGTAGTACGCCGGGGAGCCCTCCAGGATCACGGCCGGTGCGCCGGCGCGTTGCGCCGCGGCCAACGCGAACGCCACGAGCGCGGAACCGACCCCACGTCCCTGCAGGTCGGGCCGCACCGCCAGCGGCGCCAGCACCAACGCCGGGACCAGCTGTTCCCAGGCATCGATGTGACAGAAGCTGAGCATCACGTGCCCCACGACGTCGGACTCGACCTCGGCGACGAAGGATAACGGTTCCGGGCTGCCTGGGTATCGACCGCAGGACCGAAGGGCCACCACCAGCGCCGGGATCGTCGGTTCGGCAGGGCCGAAGGCAGCCGCCACGACCTCGGCCACCGCCGCGATCTGGGTCCCGTCGTGCGACCGTTCGGCGCGTACGCCGATCGCTGCCCCGGCGGTCGTCTCGCGTGCGCCGTCAGTCGCCACGACTCCACCATAGAACACGGGTCCCGCCCGGGACCCGTACGCACCGCTACCCTGGCCGTGTTGACTGACGACAGGAGATGCGCTGTGCGACAGTCCTTTTCCGCCCGCACCCGGCATCCATCGCGGCGAACCGTGCTGGGCGTGGGTTTCGGAGCCGCCGCCGCTCCCCTCTTCGACCAGCCTGCACGGGACGCATTCAACCCGTCGAACCTGTCGAGCCGGCCGAGCCACCCCGCCTTGACGCCGCACGCCGACTCGGCGTACCTGACCGTTGCCGCCCGGGTCGCCAACCTGTGGACGGCGCCCACCGCGCCCCGTCCGGTCGATGCCCCGATGTGCCGGTCGAACCCCGATCCCCAGGTGTGGCTGCGGGCCCTGGACCGGCTGCCCAGGCACACCGGCCGGCTCGGTCTGCACGGTCGCCTGGCCACCCAACTACGCCGCGGTGAGCCGGTCCTCGTGGTGGAGACCCTCGCGAATGGATGGACCCAGGTGGCGAGCCCGTGGCATCCGCGGAGTCCGCACCCGCACGGGTACGTCGGCTGGCTCGCTCCCGGCCAGCTCTCCCACGCGCCGTGGTCGGGGACTCGTCGCGACGGCGTACCGGTAGTGACCCTGCCCCGCTGGAGAACGACGTTCCTCACGGTCGCCCGCTCCATGACCGGGGTGCCGTACCTGTGGGGCGGAGCTACGCCACTCGGTGTGGACTGCTCGGGTCTGGTGCACCTGGCCGCCCGTGCGGTGGGCGTGCAGGTGCCCCGGGATGCAGACGACCAGTGGCGGGCCGCCCGGCGCGTCTCGCTGGCCGACGTACAACCCGGCGACCTGTATTTCTTTGCGCACCCGGGCAAGCGGGCCCACCACGTCGGGATAGCCACCAGGCCGGGCTGGATGCTGAACGCCCCCTCGACCGGCACCCGGGTCCGGGAGGAGGCCATCGTCGGCGCTCGGCGGGCCAGCCTGATCGGCGCCGGCCGGTACGACGGTCTGCCGCAGCTCTGAGATCAGCCGGGACCGGCAGGTTGCGCGATCGGCTCAGGGCTGGTGCAACTGCTCCGGCTCTCCCGCCGGGCCGGTGTGCGCGGCATCCCCCAGCGCCGGTCCACCCAAGGGGTGTTCCGTCCAATCCTGGACGGTCCAACCCTCCCGCGGTGACCCGTCCAGGGTCACCATGGCGGTGTTCATCAGCCAGTGCTCCATGGTGTGGGTGGAGTCCATGTTCGTCGAGCGGATACCGATCCACACCCGGATCACCGCGCCGTGGCTCACGAACACCACGGTCCTGGCTCCCGACGCCGACGCCTCCGCGATCACGTCGTCGAACCGGCTCAGCACCTCCTGCCCGGACTCACCGCCGGGAACGCGGGCCTGGAGGTCTTTCGGCCAGCTGAACACCACGTCGACGAAACGCTGGATGGATTCTTCGTCGCTGCGCATCTCCATGTCGCCGGCCGAGATCTCGCGGATTCCGGCGCGCACCTGCGGCTCAAGGCCGAGGGCGGCGGCCAAGGGTGCGGCCGTCTGCTGTGTCCTGACCAGGTTCGATACGTAGATCGCGTCGATGCTCTCACCGGCCAACGCGGCGGGGATCGCCTCCGCTTGCCGCCGCCCCAACTCCGACAGCTCGGCCCCCGGAGCGGCCGTATCCAGCTGGTGGGCGATGTTCGACGGCGTCTGGCCGTGTCGAATCAGAAGCACGCGCATACCGCCATGATGGCCCACCGACTTACCGGAGGGTAACCAACTGCGTAACGGACGCCAAACGGCGCCACTGCGCACTCCTGGACACGTCGGGCAGCCGGACGGATCACACCCGCTCAGTCGTCCGGCGGGCGCACCGTGGGCAGCTGGCTGAACTCCTCGAGGTTCTTCACGGGTCCGGAAATGATCAGCTGGTCACCTTCGTGCACGATGGTCTCGTTGTCGGCATACGTGAACGGCTCACCGGGGGATTTGATGCCCACCACGGTCACCCGGTAGCGACGGCGTGCAGCGGAGTCCTTCAGCGGCACCCCCCACAGGATGATCGGCGCCTGGATGCGGGCCATCGCGTAGCCGCCCTCGAACTCCAAGTAGTCGTCCATGGATCCCGCGAGCATGTGGGCCACCCGCTGGCCCATGGCGCGCTCGGGGTAGACCACGTGGCGGGCGCCGATCCGTTCCAGAATCAGACCGTGCTTGGCGGTGATCGCCTTGGCCCAGATCTCCTGCACGCCCGCCTCGGACAGTGCCAGCACCGTGAGCACGCTGGCCTCGACATCGGTGCCGATCGCCACGACGGCCCGCTCATAGTCGGCGACGCCGAGTTGCCGCAGTGCTTCCTCGTCGGTGGTGTCCGCCTGCACGGTGTGGGTCAGCTCCGACGACCAGCGCTGGACGAGGTCGGCGTTCTCGTCGATAGCCAGCACCTCCTTGCCCATCTCGATGAGCGATTGGGCGACCGCCGAACCGAACCGGCCAAGCCCGACGACCAAAACCGAGTCGCTGCGCGAACCTCGTCTGCGATTGCCCCTCACACCGGTGTCCTTCCGCGTCCTGGCCGCTGCGGCGCGGTCCTGCCCTGTAGAGCGTATGCGCTGTCATGGCGCACCGCTGATGCCCGCATCATCCGACGATGGGGTGTTCCTCGGGTAGGTGGTATTTGCGTTTGCGCTGGTGCAACGCCAGCGCCGACGCGACGGTGACGGTGCCCACCCGGCCGCAGAACATCATGAGCATGATCAGTAGCTGGGCCGGGACGGAGAGCTGCGACGTGATCCCAGTCGATAGACCCACGGTGCCGAAGGCGGAGACCACCTCGAACACCGACTTGTCGAGCGGGAAGTCCGTCAGCATGACGAATGCGATCGTGCCCATGCTCACCAGACCAACACCGAGCAGGGCCACCGTCATCGCCTGCCGGATGGTGGCGCTGGTGATCCGCCGGTTGCCCACCCGGACGTCGTCCTCGCCCATCACCTCGGTCAAAATGACGTGCGCGAGCAAGAAGAATGTCGTCACTTTCACGCCGCCTGCGGTGCCCGCACTGCCCCCACCGATGAACATCAGCACGAGCGTAATGAGTAGCGTTTCGGGCCGAATGGCACCGTAGTCGATCGAGTTGAACCCGGCTGTCCGGGGGAACACTCCCTGGGACACACCGGCGACCGTCTTGTCCCACGCGGACAGGGGGCCCAGCGTAGCCGGATTGGTCCATTCGAAGAGCATGAACAGCACGGTCCCGACGACGAGCAGGCTGGTGTAGCCGTACACGGTTATCCGGGTGTGCACGCTCCAGATGGACGGTCGCCGCAGGGAGCGGGCGAGTTCAAACGCCACCGGAAAGCCGATGCCGCCGGCGATGATCGCGGCGCAGATCGGCCAGCAGATCCAGGCGTCGGCGACGAAGCCCACGAGGCTGGTGCTGTACAGGGCGAACCCGGCGTTGTTGAACGCGGAAATCGAGTGAAAGACCCCGTGCCAGATCGCGGTGCGAAGGTTTCCGTCGTCGTACGTCGTGAGGAACCTCAGCGTTAGTAGCAGCGCCACCACGGCCTCGGCCACCAACACGGCACCCAGAATCCGCTTCAGAACCGCGCTGACATCGCCGACGGCTAGCGTCTTGGTCTCCGATTGCGCCAGCAGCCGGCTGTTCATCCCGAGTCGGCCACGGACCAGCAGGCTCAAGAGGGTCGCCAACGTCATGATGCCGAAGCCGCCGACCTGGATCTCCGCCAGAATGATCGCTTGACCGAACGGGGTCCAGTACGTGGCTGTGTCCACGGTCGCCAGCCCGGTGACACAGGTCGCCGACACCGTGGTGAATGCTGCGGCCATGAAGTCCGGGCTGTCGCCGCGACGCGCGGCCGGGGTCATCAAGGCGAGGGTCCCGAGGAGGATGAAACCCAGAAAGGACAACGGAATGAGCCGCGCCGGGTGCATCGGCAGCTCCCGGGCTCGAGTCCAGAGGACCACCGCGAACCCCCACCATTCGGCTAGCCCACGATCGGGCGTTCCTCGGGCAGACGATAGCGGTTGTCCATCGGTCGCAGCGCCAGCGCGGACACCGCCGTGACGGTTCCCACGCGGCCCACGTACATCAGGAGCATCAGCATGAGCTGCCCCGATGCCGGCAGGTCGCCGGTGATCCCGGTCGACAGCCCCACGGTGCCGAAAGCGGACACCACATCGAAGAGCAGGGCATCCAGGGGGAACTCCGTCAACAAGACCATGGCGACGGTGCCCACGACCACGGCCCCGCTGGACAGCACCGCCACCGACAACGCCAGCCGCTGGGTCTCCTGGGGGATCCGTTTGCGCCCGACGGTGACGTCCCGTTGGCCCCGGACCTCGGCGCTCACGACGAATGCCAGCAGGAAGAAGGTGGTCACCTTCAGGCCGCCGGAGGTTCCCGCGCTGCCGCCGCCGATGAACATCAAGATGACCGTGGTCACCAGGGTCTCGGGCCTGATCTGCGCGTAGTCGACCGCGTTGAAGCCTCCCGAGCGGGGCATCACTGTGCCGAAGACCGCCGCATTGACCTTGGCGCCGTCGTCCAGCGGACCCAGGGTCCCGGGGTTGGTCCACTCGAAGGCGAAAAAGAGCAGGAACCCGCTGACTCCGAGGACAGCGAAGCCGAGCACGGTCAGGCGCGTGTGCACGCTCCACGAGGAGGGCCGGCGCCACTGCCCTACCAGCTCGAAGAACACCGGGAACCCCAGGCTCCCGGCCAGCACGCACAGGGCCATCGGCCAGATGATCCACGCGTCCGCGACGAAGCCCATGATGCTGTCCGACTGCAAGGAGAATCCGGCGTTCGTGAATGACATCACCGAGTGGTACACCCCGCGCCAGATCGCACGAGCCCACCCATCGCCGTACCCGAAGTGAAACCGGAAGGTCAGGACGAGCGCCACCAGCGACTCGGCGACGAGCATGCTCATCGCCACGTTCCGCAGAAGCCGGACGGCCGAGCCGAGGCTGCCCGCCTTGGTCGATTCCTTGACCAGGATGGTGGAGGTGAGGTCGAGGTGGCCGCGGGCCAGCAGGCTCAGCAGCGTGGCCAACGACATGATCCCAAACCCGCCGAGCTGGGCCAGCACCAACATCACCCCCTGGCCCAGGGGTGTCCAGTACGTCGCGGTGTCGACCACGGTCAGGCCCGTCACGCAGACCGCCGAGGTAGCTGTGAACGCGGCAGCCAGCGGGCGGGTCACCCCGTCGCGGGTCATCCCAGGCAGCATCAACACGAGACTGCCGAGCACGATGACCGCCAAGAAGGACAGCGGCAACAATCGGACCGGCCGGTATCCGCGCAGCGCTGCGGCGATGGCCATGCGGACAGCTTAGAAGTGCCGGTACGCCGACGCGTCGAGCGTGCGCGGCCGCGTGGCCACGTGAAGGAAGTGGTCGACCCCCTTCTTCGCCTGGTCGGCGAGGGCCGCCTCGTCAGGCCGGGGCGCCCCCAGGAGTGCCCGGATCTGGGCGTCCTGGACGACCAGGCCGAAGAAGAGCGAAAAGAGGGCCTCGCCCCGTGCGCTGAACACGATTCCGGACTCTGTCAATCGGTCGAAGTACGCCGCCGCAACAGCGCCGATTCGCTGAGGTCCGAAAGCTGTGAGCTCGTGCGCCAATCGTGGCGAGGAGATCGCGGCCCGATTGATGACCACCGACACCTCACTCGTCACCAGGGCGATAAGGGCGAGGGCAAAGTCCTCCAGAGTTGGGCGGATCGCTGCTGCCGGAGGTGGCGGGCCGTCCAGGGCCTGCAGCAGCGGGGTGGCGGCACGATCCGCATTGCGGGCGATGAGTCTTGCCATGAGCCCGTCCAGATCACCGAACCAGCTGTACAACGTTTCCTTGCTCGCACGTCCCTCGGCGGCGATCGCGCCCATCGTCACCCCGCCAAGGCCCTCCCGCAGGAGGACGCGCAGGGCGGCGTCCAGGAGTACCTGCTCACGAGCCTCGCGCTCCTTCGCCGGCAACCGCCCGCGTCGGTGTGACCGCGGGACGGTGGGGCCCGGGGTCGGCGAGGAGCGGCTGTCCATTTGACAACCGTACCAGAGCGTACTAATAATCCACTTCATGAGATCCGAACGCGTCGGTTCTATTTATGCCCGTCGCCCACCAGCACCACGAGCCGACGTTCTCCTGAGGATCGTCAGCCTTGTCGCCACCATCCTGACCGGCGCGATCTTTGGCTTCTTCTATGCCTGGGTGTGCTCCACCATGTGGGGCCTCGACTCGATCGACCCCCGCGTCGCCATCGCCGCCATGCAAGCGATGAACGCCTCGGTGCGTAACGCCGTGTTCTTCCCCGCGTTCTTCCTGACCCCCGCAGTCCTCGGGCTGGCCGCTGCGCTCGCCTGGACGTCGAGCCGGCACCGCTGCGCGGCCTACTTCGCCGCGAGTGCCGTGATCTACCTCGTCGGGGGACTGTTGCTGACCGCGCTCGTCAACGTGCCCATGAACGAAGCCCTCGGCACACTCGCCGTTCCCGAGTCGGCGGCCCGGGCACGCGAGATCTGGTCGGCGTACTCCGCACCGTGGCAGGCCTGGAATCTCACCCGCACCCTTGCCAGCGGAACAAGTCTGGTCCTCGCCTCGCTGGCCCTGATCCACCTCGATGCACGTCGGACATCGGCGGGACGACACCCATGACGATTCCGCCGCCGCACGATCTGCTTCTCTTCGCCGGGGCCGCGGCGATGCTTGTCGCCGTCCCCGGCCCCAACCATCTCTATGTCGCATCGCGGGCCGTCAGCGCAGGCCGGAGCGCCGGCCTCGCTGCGTCCGTCGGCATCGAGGCCGGAACCGCCGTCCACGTCGCACTCGCCGCTGCGGGACTCACGCGGGTCGTCGCCTCCTCCCCCGAAGCGGTCCGCGGGCTCACTCTTGCGGACGCGGGCTATCTGACCTATATCGCGTTCAGGGCACGTCAGGGCGCAGCGGTCCACCGGGAATCCGGACCTTCTCCTGCTCGACGAGACTGGGCACGAGAGCTGGGCGACGCCGCAGCGGTCAACCTCCTCAACCCCAAGGTGATCCTGTTCTTCGTGGCCTTCCTACCCCCCTTCATCGATCCGCACGCCGGAGACGTCCCCGGCCAGGTCGTCAGCTATGGCATCGTGCTCGTCGCCCTAGGGGCTCTGTCCAACACCGAGTATGCCCTCGCGGCCTCGACGATGTCCGCACGGTCCGCGGGGAATGCCCACCGCGCCGCCTGGACGGGTCGTCTCCAGGCGGCCGTCTATCTTGTCCTGGCGGCGGCGGCGGTGGCCCACCTCTTCACCTGACGCACCCCGCGCGACCCGGGTTCACCCTGCCGGGGGCGGCGGCCCTGCCCACCCCACGCTCCCCACGCTCACCACGCTCAGGACCGGGACGGCAGCTCGAACACGAAATGGTCCCCATCAGCCCGGAAACCGAGCCGCGGGTAGTAGTTCGAGGCCTGCATGCCCGGCGGCGTGACGACGTACCGAAAGCCACGGGCCTGCAGGAACCCGCTCTCGAAGAAGAGGAAACGCCCTGGCGTGATGTTGCGATACCGCGGCGTCACATAATCCAGCTCGAGGTGAGCCACCGATGGCTCGTGGGGCTCGCTGCGAATGAGCAGGACGCCGATGGTTTCCGGCCCGTGTTGCACGATGGCCGCGGACCGGCCGCCGGCCGCACCGTCCCAGACGAATCCCGGCTGATGGGCGAGGATGTCTTGACCGTGGATCCGCAGCAGGTAACGCAGGTACTCATCTTGTGGCCCGACTTCCAGAACCTGGAAGGTATGCCCCTCCCTGCGGACCTGCAAATGCCAGAGCTTGGTGAGACCGATCCCGACCAGAACGGCGCAGCCAGCCGCCAGCGGCCACGACCCCACGGCGATCGCACAGGCCAGCAAGCCGAGGGAACCGGCGATGTACACGAGCCGGGAGCGCAGCAGATTCAACCGCCATCGGGACGCCAGAAGGGCAAGGGCGCCTACCCAACCGGCAAGTTCCCACCACCTCATGCCGTGACGTAACCACCCTTGCCCGATAAGAGCAACCCAGGTCGGGTCAGCCGGCGACGATCAGATTCGCCGGGGGCGCCGGAATCGGCGGTACGGCGTTCCACAGGCCGAAGAGGAGCCGCACGTTCTCCTTGGGCCCGGAACGCAGCTCCAGGAATCGAATGGGCGCCGTGCCACTGACGATGATCTCCGATCCATCGCTGGTCAACTGGCGCCCGATGGAGTACGCGCCTCGGCCTTCGTAGGTGATCACCTGTGCTGGCAGTTGGGCCTCCGTGAGGGCGGCCAGATCCTTGTTGTTGAGCAGGACGTTCAGCAGGCCACCCACCGTACTGCCACGCATGGACGCCGCCTGGGCAGCAGTCATCCGGACCCACTTGCCCGCCAGCGTTGCGACGTTGGGGTTCTTGGAGGCGACGTAGAACGCCCGATCGCCCTTGAGGTACCACACCCCCCCGACCGCCCGGGCCTCGAATGTTCCCCATTGCCGACCCGAGAGGATCATCCGTTGATTGGCCCCGCCCGGCTGGCCTTCGGCCTGGACGGCGCTGGATCGGCCACCGATCAGCAGGCGGCCGATGACGCGGACACTCTTGGCGGCCCGGGCGTTGGCCAGCGCCTGCGTCATCAACGTTCCCACCGTCGGGGCCGTCGCCGAGGCCTGCGGGGAACCGGTCGCAGAGGTGGCAGCGCCAGCGGTTCCCGTGGGGTCTGCGGCGGTGGCCGAGGGCGTCGGCGCGGACGCCGGCCCCGAGGCGCCAGGGTCGGTCGGCGCGGAACACGAGGTGAGCACCACAGCCACGCACGCGGCGGTGAGCGCCCTGACGCGCCCGCGGCAGGTCAGTCGATCGGGTGTGTGCACGCCCCCATCCTGCCCCGAGTTCCTGGGGTCCCGCGTGATGCCGTCGGGCAGCCTGTGCCGTGCCTGGCCGGGGCCTGCTCCAGCGGCACGGCCCGGCCAGGCCCGGCCCGTAGGGTGAGCGACATGCCCGATCGAGTGTGGGAGCCGCTGGACGCCCTGCGGCGGATCGCCTTCCTCCTGGAACGCTCCCGGGCAGACACCTACCGGGTCCGGGCCTTCCGCAACGCTGCGGCTACGGTTCTGCGCACCCCGGATGAGGAACTCCGAGCCAAGGCATCCTCGGGCTCGCTGGCCGAACTGCCCGGGATCGGCAAGGCGAGCGCAGCCGTCATCGAGCAGGCATTGGCGGGTCACACGCCGGCGTACCTGGCGGACCTGGAGGCTGGCGTCGGCGGTCCGCTCACGCAGGGTGGTACGGCGATCGCCTCCCGGCTGCGTGGTGATCTGCACACCCACTCGGACTGGTCGGACGGCGATTCCCCGATCGAGGAGATGGTGGCCACCGCCATCGAGCTGGGCCGCGAGTATCTGGCGTTGACGGATCACTCTCCGCGGCTTCGGGTGGCCAACGGGTTGAGCGCCGAGCGGCTACGCCAGCAGCTGGGTGTCGTCGAGGCTCTCAACGGGCACCTGGCTGCCTCGACGGGCAGCTTTCGCCTCCTGACCGGGATCGAAGTCGACATCCTCGACGATGGCTCCCTGGACCAGGATCCGCCGCTGCTGGCTGAGCTCGACGTGGTGGTCGCGTCGGTTCATTCCAAGCTGCGGATGGCCCGCGGCCCGATGACGCAACGGATGCTGGCCGCCGTACGCACCCCGCGGGTGAACATCCTGGGGCACTGCACCGGCCGCCTGATCACCGGCGGGCGTGGCACTCGTCCGCAGAGCGAATTCGACGCTGAGGCGGTCTTCGCCGCGTGCGCTGAGCACGCGGTAGCCGTGGAGATCAACTCGCGACCCGAACGCACCGATCCACCGGACGACCTGATCAAGCAGGCGGTGGAGGCAGGGTGCCTGTTCAGCATCGACAGCGACGCTCACGCACCGGGACAACTGGACTTCCTGGAGTACGGCTGCGAGCGGGCCGAGCGGCTGGGGGTACCCCCCGACCGGATCGTCACGACCTGGGCCGGCGATCGTCTGCTGGCCTGGGCCCGGGGGGACCGCGAGGCTGCCGACGGGTGAGCGAGCTGCGCTTTGGTGTTTCTCGCGCCGTTCCCCTATGCTCTCTGAAGTCCTCGACGGATCCGAGCTGCTAAGTGTCGTCTGACCCCCGGGTTTAACGCCACAGGTCGAGCTGCAAGCGGCGAGGACCTGATCGTGGATCAGGTCCCCATCGTCTAGCGGCCTAGGACCCCGCCCTTTCACGGCGGTAGCACGGGTTCGAATCCCGTTGGGGATACGCAGTAGGTTTGGTTCAGCACGAAGCCTCATCACGAGGCCCCGTAGCGCAGTTGGTTAGCGCGCCGCCCTGTCACGGCGGAGGTCGCGGGTTCGAGTCCCGTCGGGGTCGCTGCAATACACGGCCAGGTAGCTCAGTTGGTACGAGCGTCCGACTGAAAATCGGAAGGTCGGCGGTTCGACCCCGCCCCTGGCCACCATCGACTCTTATGACTCTTGGCCACCCCAGCGCCCCGGCCTATTCTTCGACTCACACCGCGCGATGGCTTCGGTCGATCGTTCCGCTGTGCAGTCGGAACTCACCCTCACCGTGGTCGTCGGCCCAGGCCCGCAATGTGGCCCGCACCGTGTGGAACGCCAGGTCATCCCAGGGGATCTCCTCGATGGCGAAGAGCCGGTTCTCGATGGTCTCGACCCCGGGGGCAAAGTCGAGGTCCATCAGCCGGGCCCGGTAGAAGAGATGCACCTGCCCCACGTGCAGGACTTCTTGAATCGAGAAGAGCCCCTGCAACTCAACCCGGGCTCCCGCTTCCTCCCAGGTCTCACGGATCGCGCCGTCCTGCGTGGTCTCGCCCATCTCTTGAAACCCCGCAGGCAACGTCCAAAACCCCCGTCGAGGCTCGATATTGCGCAGGCACAACAGGATCGTGGGTGCCCCGCCGGCCTCAGCCCACACCGGGATGGTGCCGACCACGTTGACCGGATTCAGGTAGTCGATGTACCCGCACTGAGAGCACACCGCACGTTCGCGATCTTCCATCGGTGGGATCCGGCGCACGCAGCCACCCCCGCAGAGACGGCAGAACCGGATCTCAGGTGGCATGAGGACAGCGTGTCATCCCGGCGCCGCACATTCGAGCCGGGAGGGGAGGCGATCCGGGTGATCCGGGTGAGCCAGGAGGCGCGGGCTGTCAGGCGAGGGCGGTCCTTGCAGTGTTGGCGACGGCGTCACGATCGGACCGGTGCACCCACCAACCGCTGATGACCCCCACCGGCACCACCATGAGCAGCAACACCGCCACCGTGCTCAACGAGACGTAACTGAGTGGGATCGACGCGATCACGAGCACCACGCCGGGAACTCCCGCCAGCAGAGTCCGTCGCACGTACTCGGCGTTCATCGTGGGAGTCATCAGGCCGGCTCGCCACGCATACAGCCAGATGGCGTCGAGGAGCACGAAGCACACGGCAACCACGACTGCGTAGATCACGTGCGGCAGCGGATGGGGCTCATGGGCGCTGAACAACAGGCTGGTCGGCATGGGCCCAGAGCGACACCCAGGAGCAAGCCGAGGTTGAGGACCTGCAGGCGTTGGTCGTAGCGAACTATCGCCCGGAATCGGCGATGGTGCTGCACCCATATGGCGCCCACCAGATCTCAATCATGGACACGGTATGTCCATCGTCTATTCCGGGTGGATGCGACACGTTCTGCCATCGATACCCGGGCGCTTCGCGCGCCTAGGCGAACAGGTGTGGGGCATCGAGCGGGAGGGCCGCTCGGACCTTGAGGTCGGAGCCGAGGCAATCGAACGCACCACGGACTACTGGCGCGAGCTCGGCATCGATCTGAGCTTGCGCGCCGCGGGCGTCGAGCAGCACTACCTGGACATGGTCCCTGAACGGGTTTTGCGTTACGGACCGGTCGGAAGCGTCCGGCCGCTGACCGCCGACTCTATCGCGGACATTCTGACCTCGGTCAAGTAATGCCTCACAGAGTTCTACTTCAGGGTTTTGTTGCCCGGGAAGATCACGCCTTGTGCCTCACTCAGAACCACCATCCACGGACCCGCCAGGAGGGATCCCCATGAGTACTCGCGACGTCATCATTAGTTACTTCGACTGCGTAAACTCCGGTCGATGGGATGACTATCTCGAACTCTTCGCCGACAACATCGTCATGGACGAGCAACTCCTGGGACGGGTCGAAGGCAAGAAGCAACTGGCGGACGGCATCGAGGGACTAGGTGGCAACCCCGACTTCCGGAACATTCCGTCCGACATGGTCGTTGAAGGGGACCAAGCGATGGCTCGATGGAATATTCGCAGCCCTGAGGGTTATTCAGCGGCTTGATTTCGTGATTGAGCTGTGATCTTCCCAAAAGCGTGCCCCACTTAAACAGCGACCCGCCACTAGAGAGAATTGGGTTACCACACACAATCTCCTAAAACGGGTCGCTGCACGTGTACTCTACCACTGGCTTCACGAGGACGCAGATCGACCGGCTCATCATCTTGATCATGGAGCTGAAGAATAGCGGGCATCCCCGTGAATGTCCCTTCATCGTTGGGTGAAGGTTATTCACCAGCTGCGTCTAAGGAATTCCAGGCCGATGACGGTTGTGATGACTTGATGGAATGTCGCGTAGGGGCGACGGTAGTCAGCGTGGAGGATTCTCCAGGTTTTTAGATGGGCGATTGTTCGTTCGACGACGTAGCGGATTCTGTTTATTTCGGTGTTGAAGTTCTTTCGGTTTTGCGACAGCTCACGACCGGGTGGGTGTTTGATCGGGGTGATCATTCCGGTGCCGACGTAGCCTTTGTCGGCGATGAGGTTGGCTGGTGGTAGTTCCTCAAGGAGACCGCTGTCGCGGATGGCGGTGGTGTCGTGGGTGGCCCCCGGGGTTGGGTCGGAGACCCAGGCAAGGTGGCCATCCAGCGTGGCGGCGACCTGAACGTTGAGGCCGGTGGTGTGGTGCTTGCCGGAGTACAGCTCGGGGTGAGCAGCCCAGGACCAGCAGGGCAGGAGGGTTCCATCAATGACGTAGAGGACGTCATCGTGGAGATGCTCCACTGCGGGTACCCAGTCGGCGGTGACTGACTGGAGCAGAGGAACAACAGCTGAGATGGCCCGCGAGATGGTCGGTTGTGAAGTATCGAATGTTTCGGCCAAGTCGGCCTGTGCCCGGTTGCGGCGGAGGTAGGTCAATGTGGCTCTTCACCGATGAGTGTGGGGTGAGCACGGCGCGCCGAGCGGCTGGTTGAGGCTGGGGAGGGGGTCGAGGTCCCCGAGGATCAGAGGACTTCTACCTCTTCTGAAATCGAGGACCTCGACGATGAGTGAGCCTACGTCGTGCTGCCGTGTCCGCGGTGGCTACTGCGAGCGTTGCGACGTGCTGGTCGGGTTGGAGGGACTGCACGTGATCGGGGTCGACCGCGACGACGGGGGCTGGCTCGTTGTCGAGGTTGAGTCCGAGCCGACGCCGATGGGCTGCCCGGCCTGCGGGGTTGTCGCGCACAGTCATGGGCGTGTGCTCGTGCGGCTTGTCGACGCTCCGGCGATGGGCCGCCCGGTGCGGATCTTCTGGCGTAAGCGGCGGTGGGTGTGCCCCGACCCTGGCTGCCCGGTCGGGACGTTCGTGGAGCAGGACGACCGCATCGCCGCGCCGCGGTCGTCGTTGACGACGCGGGCGTGCCGGTGGGCGATCGAGCAGATACGCCGCGAGCACGCCTCGGTGAACGGGATCCGCCGCCAACTCGGCACCGGGTGGCGCACGGTGTGGGACTCGATCCGGCCGCTGCTGCAGGCGATGGACGCTGACCCGGCCCGCTTCGAGGGCGTGACCATCCTGGGGGTTGATGAGCACGTGTGGCACCACGTGTCGACCAAGCCGTTCGAGGCCGGTGGGCGCGGGCCGAAGGAGCTGACCGGGATGGTCGACCTGACCCGAGATGCGCACGGCCGCACCAGGGCTCGCCTGCTGGACCTGGTCCCCGGACGCTCCGGACAGGCCTACAAGACCTGGCTCACCGAGCGCGGCGACGCCTTCCGGGCCGGGGTGCAAATCGCCACCCTGGACCCGTTCCGCGGGTACAAGAACGCCATCGATGACCAGCTCGAGGACGCCCGCGCTGTCCTGGACGCCTTCCACGTCGTCAAACTCGCCACCGGTGTCGTCGACGAGGTCCGCCGACGGGTCCAGCAGGACATCCACGGCCACCGCGGCCGCCGTGACGACCCGCTGTACCGGATCCGGAACATCCTGCGCGCCGGCGAAGAACACCTCACCGACCGGCAACGAGCGCGGCTGGACACGGCGTGGACCGCCGACGAGCGGCACGTCGAAGTCGAGCTCGCCTGGCGCTGCGCCCAGCAGGTCCGCTCCGCCTACCACCAGGACAGCCCCGCCGCCGGACGCAAGATCGCTGAGAAGATCCTGCAGTCCTTCACCTCGTGCCCGATCCCCGAGGTCGCCCGCCTGGGCCGCACCCTGAAGCAGTGGCGCACCGAGTACCTCGGCTACTTCGACACCAACGGCGCGAGCAACGGTGGCACTGAGGCAGTGAACGGGCTCATCGAACTCCACCGACGCGTCGCCCGCGGATTCCGCAACAGAGACAACTACCGCCTCCGAATGCTCCTCATCGGCGGCGGACTCGACCCCTCACCCCACACTCATCGGTGAAGAGCCGAATAACCTTCCCTAAGCCCGGCGGGGGCCAGCTCGACGTGAAAGGCGTGAATTTCTATCGCGTGAGGGACGGTAAAATCGTCTACTTCGCGAACTACCACGACACCAAGCCGTTCGCGTGATCTCACCCGCGTCGCTATCGCGCATTCACGGACGCGACGCCCTGTCCCAGGAGGAGCACGATTCATGGTGAAGACGGCCTTTTCTCACGTCGCGCTGGTCTGCCCAGACCCAATAGCGGTCGAACGCTTCTACACCAAACACTTCGGGTTCGTCCGCACGCGCGTCTATGACCCAGGGCCAGGGCAAGTGGTCATGCTGGGCAAGGACGGAAAGTACCTGGAGGTCTTTCCGGCCCAAGAGGACTTGCCGACGGGACCACCGACCGAGGCGGGCCCGCTGTATCCCTGCTGGCGACACATCTCGTTCATCGTCGACGACCTGGAGGCGGCCCTGGCGGAGATCGGTGCTGACGCCCCGGTGACGCTCGGACCGGCTGAGCTCAGTCAGCATGTGGAGGGGATGAGGGTCGCCTGGATTGCGGATCCAGCCGGGAAACATCGTCGAACTCAACCAAGGCTATCGCGATGAGGCCGACCCCCCACCGTTCGAGGGCTGAGGCTGGCACCCCGCCAGCAAGGGGGCGATCGCCGGAGTGACGATCAAGGCGGGCGCCTGCTCCACAAGCTGAGATGTCAGCGACGTTGCGCGAGCTGGAGATCGCAGAGCACGAACTGGGCGCGGGCCACCTCCCACTCTGGGGCAGATTATGCAATCTTCTCAGAGGACGTTGGTGCTGGTGCTTCCCAGCCTTCACGGTCGCTTCAGCTGCGCAGATACGTGCGCACCGTACCCAGCGGACGCTGGATGTCATCGGTGCATAAGCGGCTCTTCCCAAACGAGGGTGTGGGTCGACTCGCGGTCGGATGAGGATGATGGCGGGCGCGTCGTTGCTGGGGTAGGGGTCGAGGTCTTCCGAGGATGAAGGTTCCTACACCGCTCATCCGAAAGACCTCGACGTGCGCGACGCTACCTTCACCGAACCGGACCTGACCACCTTCACTGGGCTGGACGGCCTTGGGCTGCGCGCTGTTGGGCAGTTCCTGAGCGCGGATAGAGCGGTCGTGGCTTGCGACATCGTCGCCCAGGACGACTGGTGTCGACGATGCGGCTGTCAAGGACTCGTCCGCGACAGCACCACCCGGGAACTGGCGCACGCGCCGCTGGGGTGGCGCCCGACGATCCTGCAGGTCCGGCTGCGCCGCTACCGTTGCCGTGACTGTGGGCACGTGTGGCGTCAAGACCTGTCCGCCGCGGCGGCGCCACGGGCGAAGCTGACCAAGACCGCGTTGAGGTGGGCGTTGGAAGGTCTGGTGGTCGCGCATCTGTCGATGTCCCGGATCGCCGAGGCTCTCGGGGTGGCCTGGTCCACGGCGAACACTGCGGTCCTGGACGAGGGTCGCAGGGTCTTGATCAGCGACGATGCACGCTTCAACGGGGTGAGGGTCCTCGGGGTCGATGAGCATGTGTGGCGCCACACCCGCCGCGGGGATAAGTACGTGACCGTCATCATCGACCTGACCCCGGTGCGGGACGGGACCGGGTCTGCGCGGCTGCTGGACATGATCGAGGGTCGTTCCAAGGCCGTCTTCAAATCCTGGCTGAACCGGCGGGAGAAGGCCTGGCGCGACGGCATCGAGGTCGTCGCGATGGACGGGTTCACCGGGTTCAAGACCGCCACCGTCGAGGAGATCCCGCAGGCCGTGGCAGTGATGGACCCCTTCCACGTGGTCCACCTCGCCGCAGGCGCCTTGGAGGAGTGCCGACGCCGCACCCAGCAAGACCTCCACGGGCGCCGCGGCCGCGCCAGCGATCCGCTGTACCAGGCGAGACGAACCCTGCTGACCGGTACCGATCTGCTCACCGACAAGCAGAACACGCGCCTGGTCGACTTGTTCGCCGACGAACGCCACGTGGGCCTGGAGATCACCTGGGGCATCTACCAGCGGATCATCACCGCCTACCGCGACCCCGACCACGCTGCGGGCAAGAACACCATGACCAACCTGATCGCCACGCTCGCCACCGGCGTCCCACCTGAGCTGGTCGAGGCAGCCCGGCTCGGGGCCACCCTGGCCAAGCGAGCCGAGGACGTCACGGCCTACTTCGACTGGCCAGGCACCAGCAACGGCCCGACCGAAGCCATCAACGGGCGCCTGGAGCACCTACGCGGCATCGCCCTGGGCTTCCGGAACTTGACCCACTACATCGCCCGCAGCCTCCTGGAAGCCGGCGGGTTCAAGCAGCACCTACACCGTTGATTGGGAAGAGCCGCATAAGCTCAAGAGATGTCATAATGCTTGCGACTCCCGCATTCGCTGCACGATCTCGGAGTGGAGGCGCCGTGACCCGGGCACTGTCCGCGACCGATCGTGCCTACACCGAGACGAAGCGAAGCATCCTGGATGGTCACCTGGTCGGCGGCGATGTCATCACCGAGGGCCAGATCTCGACCCTGCTCGGGATCAGTCGCACCCCGGTCCGAGAGGCCTTTCTTCGCCTACAGTCCGAGGGACTGCTCCAGCTGTACCCCAAGCGGGGCGCGGTCGTCGTACCGGTGGAACCGAGTGAGGTCTTCGCCGTCATGGAGGCCCGCGAGATCATCGAGAGCTTTGCCATCACAAAACTCCTCACCGAACATGCCAGGGTGCCCCGCACCGTCATCGAAAGCCTGTGGGCTCTGGTGGGAGAAATGACTCAGGCCCTCCATGCGCAGGACCCTCAGCGGTTCGCTATCGCTGACGCGGAGTTCCACCAAGCGCTGGTCGCTACCAGTGCCAACCCGTTTCTTGACCAGCTCGCGGCCAGCCTGACCGAGAGACTCTGGCGATTCATGCCTCGGGTTGGCCGGGCCGAGCGTCTGGAGTCTGCTTACCGGGAACACATCCAGCTCGTGGAATGGATCGAACGCGGGGACCTCGATGCCACACTGGCGGCTCTCCGCTCGCACTTGCGCGCGGGCCTCATGGCACTCACCGGGCGCCCGCCCAGAGGCACTGAAAAGTAGCCCCAGATCGCCGGCACGTCCAGCCGGTTCAGCTCCCGGTTTCGGGGAGATGCTCGGTATCGGGGAGATGCTCGGTATCGCGCTCGTGGGCGTATTCAGTTTCGTCAATTGCTGGGTCCCTGACCGGCGGGACGGCCGAGAGGTCGATAGCGATGTCCTCCTCGTCCGGCCGCATTCCGGCGATGACGGTATACACGAGGTTCGTCAGGCCCCAGGCCACCGCCAATGCGACGAAGAGGCGGGTGACGCCGGCGTCGAAGCTCATGGTCGATTCGACCAGCTGCACGATGGTAGGCACCGACATGACTGCCGCGAAGAGCACGACGACACCAAAAGGCGCGCCCGAGGACGTGGTTTCCACCGAAACCGATACGCTGGCAGTCGGCCGGTGCTGGGCCGCGCGTGACACAGCCTCAGGGGGCTGCCCCTTACGCTGCCGTGACTTCCGCGACATTCACGACTCCCGAGGTGACGAGGGTGAGTTGACCGCCCAATTCGGCGTAGGACAGCACGGGTGTTCGCGGAGTGGTCGATTCCAGCAGCCGGCGGATGGGTAGACGTAGCGGCTGAGCGCACACCAACACCGGAGGCTGCCCCGACGACTCGGCCGTCTGAGCCACCCTGGCGGCTTCTACGGCAATCCGCTCCGCCATGAGCGGATCCAGCAACAGGTAACTCCCGGAGTCTCCCGCCCGTAGGTTTTCGAGGAGTCGCTGCTCGAGTAATGGATCGAACGTGATCACGGATAGTCGACCGTCGACGGCATGATTGCTGGCAATCGCCGGGCCGAGGGCACCGCGCGCTGATTCGAGAAGTCCGTCGGGATCGGCGCCGCCGCGAGCCCGCATCGACAACGCCTCGAAGATCCTCACCAAGTCCCGAATGCACACGCGCTCGGCGAGCAGCCCTTGCAGCACGCGCTGAACCTCGCCGAGGCTCAGCGGCGACGGGGTCAATTCTTCGACCACGGCGGGGTGAGTCTGCCGGACCATATCGACCAGCATCTTGACGTCTTCGCGGCTCAGCAACGCGCCCGCATGTGTGCGGACGACCTCGGCCATGTGCGTGGTGACGACCGACGACCGATCGACGACCGTGGCGGTGGCCAGCGCGATGTGTTCCCGCAGCTCGGCAGGCACCCATTTGGCGTCGAGCCCGAAGACCGGCTCGCGGGTGGCCATGCCCGGCAGGGTGTCCAGCTCGTCGCCGATGGCCAGGACCATTCCTGCCGGGGCCTCGCCCCGGGCGACCTCGACCCCGTGCACCCGGATGGCGTAGGTGCGTGGCGGCAGGTCCAAATTGTCGCGGGTCCGGACCAGCGGTACGACGATGCCGATCTCTTGCGCGAGCTTGCGCCGCAGCGCACGCACTCGGTCCAGCAAGTCTCCGCCGGACCCCGCATCCACCATGTCGATGAGGTCGTAGGCGAGTTCCAGTTCCAGGGGCTCGACGCGCATGTCCTGCGCAATCGCCATCGGGCTGTCCTTCTGTGGCGCGGTGGGCAGCGGCTCCTCCACTGGCGTGCTCTCGGCGTCCTCGATCTCTTTCGGGAGCCTCTGGGCCACGATCAGCGCGGCTGCGCCGATCACCAGAAACGGAAGTTTCGGCAATCCGGGGACCACAGCGAGGAACAACACCGCCCCGCCGGCCATCTGGATGGCTCGACGCTGACGACCGAACTGGGCCATGAGATCGCTACCCATGTCCTTCTCGGTCGTCGCCCGGGTGACGATGAGTCCCGTGGAGATCGACAGCAACAGCGCAGGAATCTGAGAGACCAGTCCGTCGCCGACCGACAACAACGAGTACGTGGCGATGGCGTCGTCCATCGACATCCCGCGCTGGAGCACCCCGATGATGAACCCGCCGACCAGATTGATCAGGGTGATGACGATCGCAGCGATGGCATCGCCCTTGACGAATTTGCTCGCGCCGTCCATGGCCCCGTAGAAGTCCGCTTCAGCAGCGACCTCTTTACGGCGTTTGCGGGCTTCGTTCTCGTCGATCAGCCCGGAGTTGAGGTCCGCATCGACCGCCATCTGCTTCCCAGGCATGGCATCGAGGGTGAACCTCGCCGCGACCTCTGCAACGCGGCCGGCACCGTTGGTGATCACCACGAACTGAATGACCAGGAGGATCACGAAGATCACGAGACCGACGATGATCGACCCACCCACCACGAAGTGCCCGAAGGCTTCGATGACCTTCCCGGCGTAGCCATCGACGAGCACCAGTCGAGTAGCGCTGATGTTCATGGCCAGCCGGAACAGGGTGGCGATCAGCAGAAGCGAGGGAAAGACCGCGAAGTCCAGCGGACGCGTCACGTTCAGACTGACCAACATGATCAGCACCGAGAAGGCGATGTTGAACGCGAGCAACATGTCCAACAAGAGGGGCGGCATGGGTATGACCATCATGACAACGATGCCGATGATGGCGATCGGTATCCCGATCTGGCCCAGTCTGGACTGCTTCACGTGACCTCACGGACGGACGCATCGGCCGCGGGGGGCGGCTCGCTGACGCTGATCCCATCGACCGAAGCCCGGCGGAACTGAGGGGGCGTTCTCGGAGCCGAACCTCCGTCAGGCCGCCGGATCGGCCACGACGATGCCAAGGGCACGGTCCGACAAATCCTCGGGCGGATCCTCGTGGGTCCCAGGGGGGCGCGGAATCGGGCTCTCGTGGGGGCCAGCGGTTTTGCCCTGCTTCTCCAGGTGGAACACGAACGCCAGTACGTGAGCGATCGCGTCGTAGAGCTCCAGGGGGATGTGGGCGCCGACGTCGCACAGCTTGTACAGCGTCCGTGCCACAATGACGTCGCGCACCATCGGTATCTCGTGCACATCGGCCTCCTGGCGGATGCGCGCCGCCAGATGCCCCGCCCCCTTGGCTACCACCTGCGGGGCCCCCTCACCGGGGACGTATTTCAGGGCGACCGCGACGTGCGCCGGATTGACCATGACCACGCTGGCTTCGGAAACCGAGGCCATCATGCGACGCCGGCCCACCTCTCGCTGTCGGGCCTTGATCGCGGCACGCAACTGCGGGTCGCCCTCGGACTGCTTGCTCTCCTTCTTGATCTCCTCTTTCGTCATCTTCAGCGACTTCTCGATCCGTCGACGTTCCATGCCATAGTCGAGCGCCGCAATAGCCAACCCCACCATGGCGACCACCCGGAGCAGGTTCAGCGCCGCTTGGCTGCCGATGCTGATGATGGCCCCGATCGACCAGGCCCCGGAGATGGTGATGCCTTCAAGGGCGCCGCGCATGACCTGGTATGCCACGAAACCGAAGACGACGAACTTCAGCAGCGTCTTGGCGAATGTCCAGGCGGCCTGCTGCCCGAACATGTTCTTCAAGCCAGGGCCGGGGTTGAGCTTCTTCCACTTGGGCTTGAAACGCTTGCCGTACACCTTCATCCCACCCTGGACAATGTGGCCCAGCGATCCGAGGGTCATGCATCCCAAGGCCAACGGCGCCAGTACCCAGATGGCCCCGAGCATTCCGTCGCGAAAGATCTCGGTGAGGCGCGGAACGCTAGGCTCATCCATAATGGCGCGAACTTGACCAAGCGTGCGGACGAACAGCCCGCGGAGATTGTCGATGGCCGCCGGGCCGACGATGAGGAAGACGATGATGGTCAGCCACGCCGACAGGTCGGGGGTGCGGGCGACGTTGCCTTCTTCTTTGGCCTCTTTACGACGCCGCGCGGTTGGCGCCTCGGTTTTTTGGGACTTGTCCTCAGCCATGTCTCGTCTGCCTAGCCGCCGAGGAACCCCGACACGGGAGCCATCTCACCGATCACCCGATCCACGATGCCGCTCACGGCGGCCGGCAGAACGGCGACGGCGATCGAGGCCAAAGCGACCGTGAGCACGGTCTTCACGGGGAAGCTGAGCTGGAAGACATTGAGGCTCGGCACCGCGCGGCTCACCATCCCCATGGCCAGATCTGCGCAGAAGAGCACCACGACGACCGGACCGCAGATCTCCAGGGCCGACACCATGAAGACCGACAGGTTCTCAATGAGAACACCGGCGAGACCGCCGGCGTCGGGGGCTCGCTGAAACGTCGCCTCGAAGGAGGTGAGAAAACCCCGGAGGATCATCAGGTGACCGCCGCTGGTGAACAGCAACGTGGTGGCAACCAGCTGTTGGATTCTCCCGAAGAGGCTGCTGTTGGTATTGGAGATCGGATCCAGCATGCTGGACATCGCGAACATGCTCATCAAGTCGATGAGTTCGCCGGCCGCTTGGATCGCCGAGGTCAGCAAGAGCACGATGAAACCCATGACCAGCCCCGACGCCAGCTGGAACGCTACGGCGACCACGAGACCTGTGGCATCCAGCGACGGCACCTTGGGCACGATCAACGGCGTGACCGGCAGTGCCAGGGCGAACGCCAACGTGGCCTTGATGCGTGCCGGGATCGCCCGCGAACTGAACGGCGGCGCCACCGCAATGAAGGCGGCGGCGCGGGCCATGACCAGCACAAAGGTCAGCAGCCAGCTCATCACCGGCAGGTCGACGGTCATGGCCGCAGGAGATCAGGCAGCTGATCGAAGAGCTGGCGCGTGAAAGTCACTGATTCACTCATCATCCAGTTGCCGGCGACCAGCAACACCACGGCGACAGCAATCACCTTCGGCACGAAGGTCAACGACATTTCCTGCACCTGCGTGACCGCTTGCAGGAGCGAGATCACGAAGCCGATCACCAGACTCACGAGCAGGATCGGAGCAGCGAGCTTGGCCCCCAGCAGCATGCCCTGAGTCGCCAGATGCATCACGTCGGCATCGGTCATGATCAGCCCTTCACCGATAGCTGCTGACGAGAGCGGTCGTAATGAGGTTCCAGCCATCGACCATCACGAACAGCAACAGCTTGAACGGCAGTGAAATCATGATGGGCGGCAGCATCATCATACCCATCGACATCAACGCAGAACCCACCACCAGATCGATGATCAAGAACGGCAGGAAGATCACGAAGCCGATGATGAAGGCGGCCTTGAGCTCAGACAGGACGAAGGCCGGAATGAGCGTCGTCATCGATACGTCGTCGCGGGTCTTAGGTGCTTCCTCCCGCGATAGTTTGATCATGGTTTGAAGCTCGGTCGGGCCCGTTTGGGCCAACATGAACTTCTTGAGCGGCACCTGGGCACGCTCGATGGCCCGCTCCTGGCTGATCTGGGTCTGGCGGTACGGCGTGATCGCCACGTCGTTGATTTCCGACAAGACAGGGGACATCACGAATATCGACAGGAAGAGAGCCAAGCCGGCCAACACCTGGTTGGGCGGAATCGTGGGAGTCCCCAGCGCATTACGGGTGAGAGACAACACGACGGCGATTTTGGTGAAGGCCGTGGTCATCAGGAGGATCGCCGGGGCCACTGACAGGACCGTCATCAGGATGATGATGGAGATCGCCTGGTTCCGGTCGCCCCCGCCCACGCTCACGCTGAGGTCCCCCGGCGATGGAACCGCGGGAACGCTGGCGGGACTGGGCACCGGGGACGGCGTCGGCGCGGCCACCCATCCGGACGTGGCGGCACCGGTGGCCGCCACTGTCACCACGGATGGCTGTTGGCCGGCGTACGCGATGGTCACGGGACCGACGACCGCAGCTGCGACCAGCAGGCCGGCGATGGCCAGACGACGCGCATGCAGGATGCCAGGCAGGTTCCCCCAGCGCCTAGCCACGATGCCTGCCTCGTCGGTGCAACACGTCCGACCAGTGCATCTGCGGGGGGCCCTCCGCCACCGCTGCTGCGGCCCGCGGTCGTGAGCCGCTAGACACCCGGGAGAGCACGGCGTCGAAAGCGCTCGGCATCGTGGAATTCGTGGGCGCTGGCGACGGTCTCGCCTCCGGGTCGACGATGAGATCGGCGATCGGTACATCACCCAACACGTTCACGGTGGAATCGGTGACACCAAGCACGAGAGTGTGCGAGCCGATCTCCACCACCTGCACCGATGCGTTCCGCGACAGGGTCGTCCGGGCCACCACGCGCACCTGCACCGCCCCGTTCTGCCGGAGCCGCCCTCCTCCTAGCTGTCGACGCTGCACGAACCTGGCCAAGGCAAAGATCGCGGCGAGCACGATGACCAGCGACAGGGCCATGCGCAGCATGAGGACGACGGACGAGCCGTCGGTCATGCGCTGACCCGCCCCTCCCGATCGGGGCCCACGACCTCGGAGATCCGCACCGCGAACTCCTCGTCGACCACCACGACTTCGCCGTGGGCAATGAGCTTGCCGTTGATGAGGACGTCGACCGGCGCGCCGGCGGCGCGGTCCAGTTCGACAATCGACCCGGGGGTCAGACCCAGGATCTCCTGGACGGTCATCCGGGTGCGCCCAAGCTCGACGCTCACGCCCATCAGGACATCGCGCAGCAGATCGATGCGACGCGGATCGACCGGGAACGGCATCCCGCCGTACAGCGGCTGCAGGGTGACCGGCGCCACCATCGGCGCTGCGGCGGCCGCGGCGGCCGCGGCGGCCGCGGCAACCTGAACGGCCAGAGGGTCGGGTTCGGCCTGCGCGGCGCCGCCGACAGCCTCCTGCGGCGATGTACCAGCCCCTTCGACGTCTGATTGGGACTCCGCCGCCTGGACATCTTCGTCGTCGGTGGCCGGGGACTCGTCGCTGGGCTCCGCGGTCGCCGCGGCCACCGCCGCCGCGAGCTGGGCTGCCGCGCCCATGCCGGTGGCCTTGGCGGGCATCGTCAGCAGCAGGGCAGCCAGCGTCGTGCCCTTGAAGACACCGGCAACACTGGCTTCGTCGGCCTTGTCCAGGGC
The DNA here is from genome assembly GCA_016711265.1 of Austwickia sp. Classification (GTDB taxonomy): domain Bacteria; phylum Actinomycetota; class Actinomycetes; order Actinomycetales; family Dermatophilaceae; genus JADJTI01. Next base: position 521,682 of record JADJTI010000004.1, read on the forward strand.
ATCGAAGGCGTCGGTCATGTGCGCCTGGCCGGGGTTCATACCCGAAACCTCGGCACCCAGAGCCGTCAACACGTCGGTCAACGCCGAAGTCCACGCGGTCCGGGCATCGTCGCGACTGAAGATCTCCCCAGTCTTGTGGTTGACCAGCCCGGGGATGACCATGATCACGGCGCCGATGAGGTCGGAACCCTTGATCACCGATTCCACCGCGATGGCGCCGCCAGGCAACGAGAGCGTCGTGGCCTGGATGGCACTGAGCGTCTCGATCGTGAGCTCGTCGCCGGACTCGAAGTGGCTCGGCAATGCCTGAGCTGCGACGAGTAGAGCGGCGTCGAGGTCCGGCGTGGTGGATGACATCTCGGATTCCTTCGGGCGGGGCGGTCAGACGGTCACGATCTGGCAGGCGAGCCGGTGACCGTGGCTGCCAGGAACTGCGGTGGCGACGGGGACGCCGTCGGCGGAAATGGTGAGCGGCTGCTTGGTCGAGTGCCGGAGCGGAAGGATGTCCCCCACTTCCAGATCCAGCACCTCCTTCGACGTCAGCGAGATCGGCCGGAACGCGACGCTGACATTGACCGGCACCTCGGTCATCCGCTGCTTCAGCTCCGCAGCCGCCTGGGCCTTGGCCCCGGTCAGCTCCAGCTCAGGCTTGCGGTTGAGGGTGTCCAGCAGTGGCTGCACCGTCTGCACCGGGATGCACAGCGTTGACGTCGCCGTCTGATCCCCGATCCGCAGGTCGAAATCGGCCACCACCATCGGGTCCGACGGCGAACTGAGCTGGAGGAACTGCGCGTCCGACTCCAATGAGGTCACCGATGCCTTCAGGGGCGCCAAACTGTCGTAGGCGTAGGTGAGCTCTTGGATCATCCGCTGGACGAGCTTGCGGATCAGCCCGGACTCGATGTCCGACAGGGCACGGCTCGGCTGCTGGTCGGTGCCAGGGCCTCCCAGCAAGCGATCGATGACGCCCATCACGATGTCCATCGGGAGCTGAAAGATCCCCGCGCCCGAGAGGGGGTTGAAGTCCAAAACGGCCAAGAGCGAGGGGTTCGGTAAGGCCGTCGTGTACTCGTCGTAGGTCGTCTGGCTGACCCGGCTCAGACTGCAGTGGGCAACGACTCTCAGAGTGGTCGACAGGATGGTCGCCATCTGACGGGCATAGGTCTCGTTGGCCATCTGCAACGCCCGGAATTGCTCACGACTGAACCGATTGGGGCTCCGGAAGTCGTAGAGCATCGGCTGGGCGTTCACAGTGCCTCCGATCGGCTTATCGCCTGCGCATCTGAGAGGTATGATGCGCAGTTGGTGTGCAGGGAAGGGGAATTCATCGAGGGGGGCACGTGAGCCGGGCTTACTGGGTCATCCGCGCGGGACCAGACTGAGGCGGCGCGCTCCGTGATCGGGTCATTGCATGACGAACTGTGTGAAATAGACTTGCAGCACTTTGCCTTCGTACCGCTCGAACACTTCTTTCGAGAGAGCCACTTGGGCGGCCTCGCGCTGCGCCGGCTTCAACAGCTGGTTGTACGAGTACCGTGAGAGGATCTGAATGGCGGCGTCACGGGCCATCGACCCGTCGAAATTGGCCAGGGCCTTCTCGCCTCCGGCAGCCAGAGTCGCCTCTTCCGAGAGCTGCAGGCTGAGCTGTGTCTTCAGGAAGCGCCCGTCGGCCAGGTTGAGCGTCATGTCGTCCTTCAGAGCAACGACGGCGCCCTTCTCCTTGGCCGGATCCTTGGGTGTCTCTTTGGGTGCCATCATCATCTTCATCATGAGACCCCCGGCGACCAGGACGATCGCCACGGCCGCGGCAATGATGATGATGAGTTTCTTGCTCCCGCCCTTGGCCTCAGTGCCATCGGCCGTATCGGCAGCCGCGGCTACTGCGCTCATGTGTTCGCTCCTGAGTGAGGGGCCTCGTCGGTCGAACCCGTCGTCCTTGGGCCTTCGTTCGTTCCGCTAGTTCCATCGGCAGTTAGCGGCGATACCTGCGTAATCAACGGCAGGACAACGATGGCCACGCGCCGGTTGCGCTGTCGGGCCGCGTCCGAGGTGTTCGGGGCGAGCGGTTTGGTGTCCGCGTACCCTGCGGAATTGACCCGCCAGCGCACGACCCCGTTCGCCAGGAGTTCCTGCAGGACTTCCGTGGAACGCGCGGTCGACAGCTCCCAGTTCGACCGGTATCGCCCACTGATGGGGACGTTGTCCGTGTGACCCTCGACCACCATGCGGTTGGGCAGACCCTTGACGGCTGGCGCGATGATGGCCAGCACCGCCTTTCCGTCCTTGCGCAGCGCGGCCTGACCGCTGTCGAAAAGCACCTTGTCGGTGACGATGTTGACCACCAGGCCCCGCTCGTCCACCTGGATGAGGACGGCGTCCTTGAGGCCTCGGATCCTCAGCTCACGCTCAATCTTGGCCTGCACGTCCTTGAGCTTCTGAATCTCGGCGTTGAACGCCCTCTCCCGCTCGCGTTCCTTCTGGAGGGCCAGCTGACCCAGAACACCGATGTCGTTGGGGTCTTTCGAGTTCTTGTTGGGTTCCTGGTCTTCGAGGATGCCGTCGCTGCCGTCGAGATTGCCCACCTTGCCCTGCAAGGCCACGTTCGCCTGACCGAAGGCCTCCGCGGCCCCCTCGGCGAACGTCTCGAACTTTGCGGCGTCGACCTTGGAGATGGCGAACATGACGATGAAGAGGGCCAACAAGAGCGTCAGCATGTCGGCGTAGGAGATCATCCACCGTTCGTGATTGACATGCTCCTCCGCCTCTGGGGCTTTCTTCTTCTTGGCCATGTCAGGCTGCCTTGGCATCCTTGCCGTCGGCCTTACCGGCCTGCGGCAGCGACGAGCGCAGCTTCTGTTCCACCACACGCGGAGATGTGCCGGCGGCGACCGCCAGCACCCCTTCGACGATCATCTCCATGTTCTTGACTTCCAGCTCCGAAAGTCGCTTGAGCTTCGCTGCCAGCGGAAGCCACCAGCCGTTGGCGACGAAGACTCCCCACATGGTCGCCACGAACGCCGAAGCGATCATTTCGCCGAGCTTGGCCACGTCATCCAGGTTTCCCAGGGCGTGGATGAGCCCCAGCACCGCGCCGATGACGCCGATGGTCGGGGCGTAGCCCCCCATGTCGCCGAAGAACTTCATCCCGACCTTGTCTTCGTCCTTTTTGGCTGCGATGCGCATCTCCAGAAGCTCTTCGATTTCGGAGGGATCGGTGCCGTCAACGGTCATCTGGATCCCCTCCTTGAGGAGCGGGTCCTGGATGTCCTTGGCCATGTCTTCCAAGGCCAGGAGGCCCTCGCGACGCGCCCGGTCGGCCATCTTGACGATGACCTCCACAATCTCGGCGCCGTCCGGCGGCTTGCCCGTCATCGCTTTGACCGCGCTCTTGAGCGCGATGCCGTACTCGCGGAACAGCAGGCCCCCTACGGCGGCGCCGAAGCCCCCCACGAAGATGAGGATCAACGGCGCAGGCAACAGGAGGTGGCCGATCGACACGCCGTCCAAGATCGCGGTGATGAAGATGGCAGCGGTGACCACCCCGATGCCGATGAGGCTTCCGAGTTCCATGTCATTCCTCCGAGCTGGAGACCGAGTGCAGCCGCACCAGCGGCGCCGGCTCGGGCTGGGGGGTGGTCGACGCGATCAGTACGGCGGCCCGGAAGTGGCAGACCTCGTCAACGATGTCCTGGACGGATTCGGCCACGATGTACTTGGTGCCTGACACCAATGTCACGACCGTGTCCGGCGTGGCCTCGACCCGTTCAATCAGGTCGGGATTCAACGCGAACGTCGTCCCGTTGCGTCGAGTGACAGTGATCATGGAGCGAATCCGTCCGTGGGGTGGAAGAAGGGGAGCCGTCCTCGGCGTCCGCGATTCCTATCGACCGACGACTACGGGAGCTGAGAGCGGCGCAGCGGCAGCGGCGAGTTCGCGCAGCAGAACAGCGGCGCGGCCGCCGGAGGTTCCGACAGCCGCACCACGAGAGCCTTTCAGTCGAGACTCAGCGCTTCATGCTGATGAGATCCTGCAGGACCTCATCAGAGGCGGTCACGACCTTGCTGTTGGCCTGGAAACCACGCTGGGAAACGATCAGATTCGTAAACTCTTGTGCCAGGTCGACGTTCGACATTTCCAGCGTTCCGGATTCGACGGTGCCGCGACCCTCGCGGGCCGCCCGCCCAACATTGGGCAGACCGGAGTTCGTGGTTGCGGTGTACATCGAGCCGCCGACCTTCTCCAAGCCCTGGGGGTTGTTGAAGGTGGTCAGCGCGACCTGGCCGAAGGCCCGCTTCGAGCCGTCCGAGAACGCGCCGATCAGCTTCCCGTCCGGGTTGATCTGGAAGGACTGCATGGTGATCGGGCCGGACGCCGCCGTGCCGGCAAGATACGTCGCCCACGCGGTCGCAGCGCCCAGCAACGGCTGAGGCGGAGCCGGGGTCGCCGTCGAGAGCTTGGCCAGGGCCGCCGGGAACATGATCCGCTGCGCGATCGGCAAGGCCGAGTCGGCGGCGGTGTCGGCCAGCGCCGCCGTCCCATTAGCGGTGACGTTGGCGTTCGGCTCGATGGCCGTGGCCTGCGCCGCCGTGGTCATCCCCGGCTCCCACGGCGCACCGGGCAGGTACTCATACCCCAGGACATAGGAACCGTTCGAGGTGACCAGGTTGCCGTCGGTGTCGAAGTTGAAGGCACCGTTGCGGGTGTAGAAGGTGGCGCCGGCCTTCTGCACGGTGAAGAACCCGTCGCCCTGGACGGCCAGGTCGCTGGTCTGGTTCGTGACCTGCAGACCGCCCTGGTTCATGATGTTGGTGATCGCGCCCAGGCGCACGCCCAGCCCGATCTGCGCGGGGTTGATGCCGCCGACGCCGGGGGCGCCGCCGGTGCCCGGGGTGGGAGCCGCTGCGCCGCGGACGATCTGGGACAGGTTGTCCTCGAAGACCGCGCGACCGGCCTTGAAGCCGAAGGTGTTCACGTTGGCGATGTTGTTACCGGTGACGTCCAGCATGATCTGGTGGTTGCGCAGACCCGAGACCGCCGAGTACATCGATCGAAGCATGGGAGATGAGTCCTTTCAGCGAGCCGAGCGGCCCGGAACCTTACGGGGTGGTGGTGCTGTCGGTGCCGGAGGGGGCGTCGCCTGCGGAGGGAACCGGCGGGGTGCTGCTGGGCGACGCCGGGACGTCGCCGGACGGAGCGGGAACAGGAGTCTGCGGGAGACCGGGGTCGTCCGTGATCGCCGCGTCCTGCGGATCGGGGACCGGGATCAGCGCCGGCGTGTCTGCCTTGATGCTGGTCACCGAGGCGTAGGGCACGTCTTTGCCATCGACCCGCAAGATCGGACCGGCGGGATCGAATTTGACGGACTCCACCCTGCCCTCACCCGAGGTCTTCGGGTCGGCGGGGTCCCCGAACGTCACCACACGACCCACAAGTCCCACCGCGCTGGACATCCGCTGCTCGGCGACCAACGTGGCGTACGACTTCGCCATCGTCTCTTCCGTGGTGGCCAGCGCCTGGGTGGCCTTGACCATCGCCTCGGCGGACTCGGCCATCTGGTTGACACGTTCGACCATGGACAGCTGCGCCGTCTGGGCCATCATGTCCGCAGTGTCCGTGGGCTTGCTGGGGTCCTGGTACTTCAGCTGGGCCACCAGCAGCTTGAGGAACGTCTCGCCGTCAAACTTGTTGCTGGTTTGGCGCTGCGAGATCTTGGCCAGCTCATCCATCCCCGGAGCGGGCGTCGAGACAAGGTTTCCCTTGTCGTCGATCCTCGTCTCGGGGCGAACATACTGCGTTCCGTTCACCGATACTCCGGATGTCGCCGGTGTGAACGTATGGGTGGGTTGAGCCCGGTCTCCGCTGGTGACTGACACGCTTCTCCCTTACATCTGGAGATCGAGGGCGCCGGATTCCTCCGGCGATCCGCTGGGTGACTCCTGGAGGGAAGAGTCCGGGCTGGTGGGCTCATCTGAGCCGGTGCCCGCGAGGTGATGTCCACTCATCCGGCTATCGGCCGCGGCGCCCTCACCCTGAGGAGACTGGAACTGCTGAGCCCAGGAGGACCCGTCGCTGACGTCGAGACGTCCGGCCTGCATGCCTTGTTGTTCCAACTGGTGACGCAAAGAGCCCAGGTGATCGCGCAGCATCTCGCGCGCTGACGCATCAGCGGCCTGCATGGTCACGGAGATTTCGCCGGCCCGGATATGCACCTGAAGAGACACCTTGCCCAGATGCTCGGGCTCCAGGTTGATGGCGACGCTGTAGCTGCCGTCGGCACGCTTCAGGAGCGGACTCACCGCCTTGACGACCTGCTCGTGAGGCCAGGGAACTGCTGCTGGCGGTGATACCACCGGGGTCGACCCAGCCGCGGAGGAAGGGGCAAGCACGACAGGGGCGGTGGGCGCCGCCCATGTGGGGCCGGTGTCGCGAGGGGTGACCGCCGAGACCACGGACGGGCTCTCGGCGGCGGCCTGCCCCGGGGAAGGCGTTGGAGGAGCGGCGGGGGATGGCGTCGGGGCACCGGCGCGGGGATCAAGCTCCGAACGCCGGTTGCGTTCCTGGCCTTCAGGCAAGGGTACGTCGTCCGTCCTGCGCGTCGGGTCAGCCGACGTTCTGGGCTGCTGACCGCCGCCGAGGTCCGCCCCGGACGTGTCGGTCGGCTGGGTCGCTCCGAGGGCAGCTGCGGAGGGAGCGCTGTCCGAACGGGGTGAGCTGTTGTCGAGACCATCGTCGGGAGCCCCGGATGAGGCGGCCATCGGCAGGGCGAATGGTCCCGTCGTACCTCCCGGATCCGGCGTGCTCAGTGCACCCGTTGAACCCGTTGAACCGCCAGATCCTGAGGGCGATGCCCACGGGGCTGATGCCGACAGCGTGTCGTGGTCAGCAGCGGACGCGCCCAGCGAAGAAGCAGCCTGGGCTGCGGGCGTTGCCGCCGCACCCTGACCTCTGTCGTTCGGGAGGATACTCGGGGCCGCGCCCGTCGACGTGGCACCGGCGGCCTGCGCCGACTCTCGCGACGCCGGAGTCTGCGGGGCCTCGTCGCTCACCGGCAGCACGCCAGCAGGAGGCAACGGCTGCTCGCCCCCTCGGCGAAGAGCCGTTCCGACGGCTGCGGCACCAGCGCCGGCGGTCAGGTCCTGGGTTTCCTCGAGGTTGCCCGACGCTCCGTGATCTGCCACCAGCGACGTATGGAGGGTCGGGGGCAGCGGCGCCGACGCTGATCGGCTTCCCGACGGCTCGAGACCGGCCGGCTGGGTGAGTACGGACTCGTCGGCGAACCCCTGGTCGGTATTCCCTTTCACTGTGGTGGCGGTAGCGACATCCACCTGTGCGGCGGTGCCTGCGAGAAGGCGCGTGACATCGATGGGGCTCGACAGCACCGAGGCTTCGGGATCCGCCGGTGTCGTTGTCGGTTGCGGCACCAGCCCGGAGGCCACCAGGGCGGGGAATCCGAGCGTGGCCAACACCATCGCGGACGCGCCGCCCGGGTCGCCGGTCGGCAAGCCCGAGGACGAGGCGCCCTCTTCCTGCCCCGTGCCCGCGTGCCTTGCGGCGCCCTGCTGGGTAGCACCGCCAGAGGGAACCTGCGATTCCGCTGATCCGGCGTCACGCGTCGTCGTGGGGGGGGTGAGGGCCGCCGCGAAGGTCTGCTCGAAGTCGCCGACGTCCGTGGACCGGGCGGATCGCCGAGACTCGGTCGTGCTTGGGCTCATCGCGGTCGCCGCCCGCAGGGGAATCATGCTGCTCACGGCGCGCTTACTCCCAGGCTGGACATGATTCTGCGGACATAGTTCTGTGTTTCCGCGTACGGCGGCACGCCGCCGTACTTGCTGACCGCTCCGGGGCCGGCGTTGTACGCCGCCAACGCCAGCTCGGTGGACCCGAACGTGCGCAGGTGATCTCGCAGCAGGCGCGCCGCGCCGTCGACCGCTTGCGACGGGTTGGTGGGATCCACTCCCAGTTCCCTTGCGGTGCCGGGCATGATCTGCATGAGCCCCCGGGCACCTGCGGGACTGACCGCTCGCTCGTTGAAGTTGCTCTCCTGCTTGGCCACCGCAGCCAATAGTGCGGCCGAAACGCCGTACTTGGCCTGGGCGTTGAGGAAGAGGCTCTGGTGCGCCGCCGGAGCCTGGGCGAGGGCGGCCGTGCCCGCCCCGATGCCCGCCGTCGCCGAGGTACCCACCGTGCCCTGGCCGACCGCCGTCGGCAGGCTCGGTAGCGTCGGCAGGCTCGGTTGTGTCGGCAGGTCGGGGAGCACCCGCCGGATGGCTGTCGGGGTGCGATAGAGCTTCTGGATCTTCACGACATCGCCGGTACGTGGCGCTACCAGCATCTGGTTGTCGCCCACGTAGATGCCGATGTGATCGACCGGATCACCGAACGCCACCAGGTCCCCGGGCTTAGCAGCTGCGATGGACTCCACCGGGGTTCCCGCTCGCGCCTGATCGGCAGCGACCCTGGGCAGCTTGATGCCCACATCCCCGTAGGCGCGCTGCACCAGACCCGAGCAGTCCAGCCCCACAGCCGGATCGGTACCACCCCATTTGTAGGGGACGCCGAGGTACTTCTTGGCGGCAGCGATCAGCGTGTCGGCGCCCGCGGTGCCCAGTGCTGAGGGCTGCGCCGGTGACGTGGGCGGGGTCGAGGTCGTGGTGACCGGCCAGCCCGCTGACGCGGTGTTGGCGGCAGGCGTCGATGCCTGGCTGAGGGCTTGTTCGAAGGTCCTGCCGTTGGTCGTGGTGGCGGGCGGCGGGGCCGGGGAGGCACCCGAAAGGGCGTCCAGCTGTGACTGGATCGAGGCGACGCGCGCCTGCACCCCAGATAGTCCCACGAGCTCCACGCTCATCTACGGCCTCCGGTCCTGTTGCCTGCTCTACTCTCTTCGGCAGTGCGTTGGTCAGCTGCGAGCATTTCCAGAACTCGGGCTTGGGCGGCGCGGTCCACGAGTCGCTCCAATCCTTGGGTGCGCATTTTCGCCACCCGTACGACGGCGCCGGCCTCCTGTGATTCCGCGAGGGTGCGCGCGCATTGTTGCTCCGCGTTCACGATCGATGCGCCCATGGCGGCCCCCGCCAGTCGGCTGCGCAGAAAGTCTGCCGGTGCAGCCTCTCCGCCCACCACCGCTGCCTGTCGGTAGGCGTCGTGACGGGCGTTCAACGTCTCTTCGGCTTGTCGGACAGCCAGATTGGCCGCGGCGAGGTGGCCCTTGGCGACGTCCTCCTCGATCCGTCGGATACGCAGCAGCGTGTCCAGCTGACTCCTCTTAGCCACGGGGCCTACTCGGCGGTGGCGAGCGTTGCCAGCGCCGCCCAGGTCGCCTCGGCCGCGCACGACTCATCGAGATCCTGCTGCAGGAACCGGTCGATGTCCGCACTCTGCCTGAGCGCCCGGTCCACCGTCGGATTGCTGCCAGGCACGTAGGCGCCGATCTCGATGAGGTCTTTCGCTTCGCGCCGGGCGGCCATCAGCTGACGGACAACTCGGGCGTGTCCCCGCTGCTCGGGCGTGGTGATGGCCTTGTCGGCACGTGAAATCGACTCGAGCACGTCGATGCTCGGGAAATGGCCAGATGTGGCAAGCCGACGTGACAAGACGATGTGTCCATCGAGAATCGAACGCACGGAGTCGGCGATCGGGTCGTTCAAGTCGTCTCCGTCCACCAGCACCGTGTACAACCCGGTGATGCTGCCGACCGGGGCGGTGCCCGCACGTTCCAGCAGCCGCGGCATCAACCCGAACACGGACGGAGGGTAGCCGCGGGTGGCCGGGGGTTCACCGGCGGCCAAGCCCACCTCACGCTGAGCCATGGCGACCCGAGTGACGCTGTCCATGCACAGCACGACGTCGTGGCCCTGATCCCGGAACCACTCGGCCATGCGCGTGGCCGTGAACGCGGCTCGAAGCCGCACCAGAGCGGGCTCATCGGAGGTGGCCACCACCACGACGGCGCGCGCCAAGCCCTCGGGGCCGAGGTCGCCCTCGACGAATTCCCGAACCTCGCGACCACGTTCACCGACGAGGGCGAGCACGCAGACGGGAGCCTGGGTGCCCTTGACGATCATCGACAGCAGGCTCGATTTGCCGACCCCTGATCCGGCGAAGACCCCCAGACGTTGGCCGCGGCCACAGGGGATCATGGCGTCCACCGCTCGGACCCCCAGCGGCATCGGCGTGTCGATCCGATCCCGCCCCATCGCTGACGGCGGCGTGCCATCGGTGCTGACCATCGCCACGTCGGACAGGGCCGCTCCCCCGTCGATGGGGCGGCCGAGTGCATCCACGACCCGGCCCAAGAGCCCGCGGCCGACGGGGACCAACACCGGACCGCCGGTGGTCTCGACGGCGGAGCCGATGCGAATCCCCCGAAGGTCGGAGATGGGCATGCAGGTCGCTGAATTCGCCCTCAGGGCGACGACCTCGGCCAGCACGGGGCCCTCATCGCCGAGGATCCGCACCGCCTCCCCCACGCCCAGTTCAAGGCCGGCCACGTCGATGGACAACCCCAGCGTCCCGGTGACCTTTCCGCGCCTGGTCGGACGGGTCGCCAGCACGAGCTGTTCGAACACCGCAGGCAGCGGCGCCGCGGTCGGCATCCTCACCTCGATGGTCATGGGTTGAGGATCCGCTTGACGTTGGCCAAGGCTGGTCCCATTTGAGCGTCCACTTCCAGGTTCTGCGCCACGGCAACGCAGCCGTACCGCTCCACGGAGGGATCGGGCTGGACTCTCGCGATGTCTCGCTCCAGCGACTCGGGGTGCAGGGCGGCTATCGCAGCCACATCGTCGGGATGCATCCGCAGGGTCACCACAGCGCCCTGCGGTACGTCCGCCAGCGCACGACGTACGGCGTCCTGCGCGGCGCAGGTGCCCACGCTCAAGTGATGCCCCACCAGCGACTCGGCGATCTCGACCGCCATCCGGGTCACCAGATCGAAGCGCTCCTCCAGCAGTGGCTCGCGATCGGCGACCGCCTGGGCCACCGCGTCCTGGACATGAGCGACCACCAGATCCAGGAGCCGGCGACGCTCGACCCGCTCGCGTTCAGCCCGTTCGAGAGCGCGCTGCTCCAGAGCCCGCAGCGGCACCATCCCCGCCTCCCGACCTTGGGCGTAGCCGGCGTCGTACCCGGCACGGAAACCACGCACCCGGGCTTCATTTTCGGCCTGCTCCACGACCTCCTGCAGGAGCGGATCGACCAGGCGAGGATCTGCCTGACCCACCCGCACAAACGGTGAATCCAACAGCGACGCGGACATCCGCGCCGGTCGCGCAAGTTCCTCGGACCCCTTGAGCACGTAGGTGCTGACGGCCCGATCAGGCGACAAACTCATCGCTGTTCCCGCGGGAGACGACGATCTCGCCGGCCTCTTCCAGCGTGCGGATCTGCCGGATCACGACCGCCTGAGACTCTTCCACCTGCTTGAGCCGGACGGGACCGAGGATGCTGATCTCGTCGGCCAGAGCGAGTGCGGCCCGCTCGGACATGTTGCGGGTGATCTTCTCGCGTACGTCGTCCCGCACCCCCTTGAGGGCCACCGCGAGGTCCTTGGAATCGACCTTGCGGAGGACGATCTGCACGGCCCGGTCATCCAAACCGACGATGTCCTCGAACATGAACATGTGCGCGCGCACCTGTTCGGCCAGCTCGACGTCACGCTTCTCCAGGCCTTCCAGGATCATGCGTTCCGTCGTCCGGTCAGACTGGTTGATGATGGCCACCAGCGGCTGGAGGCCGCCAACCTGCGCGAAGTCGTTCGCTTGTACCAGCGTGGACAGACGCCTCTCCAGGTGTGACTCGACCTGCTTGACGATTTCTGGAGACGTCCGATCCATGATCGCGAGGCGGTGGGCCACCTCGGCCTGCACGTCGCCCGGAAGGCCCGACAAGACGATGGCCGCCTGTTCAGGGGGCATGTGCGCCATCACCAGGGTGATGGTCTGGGGGTGTTCATCCTGCAGATACGACAGGATGAGCTTCGCGTCCACCTGCCGCAAGAACTCGAACGGCATTTCCACCAGGGATGCTGTCAAGCGCTGCATGACCTCGTGGGCTCTGTCCGCCCCCATGGTGGCAATCAGGACTTCCTCGGCGAAGTTCACGCCGCCCTGGACATAGTACTTTCGCGCCTTGGCGAGCTGTTGGAACTCCTCCAGGACGTCGTCCAGGGTGTCGACGTCGATGCTCTCCACCCGCGCGATTTCCGCGGTCAGAGCCTCGACCTCGGCATCCCGCAAGCTCCGCATGATCTGCGCGGAATGGTCTCTGCCAAGCTGGACGAGGAGGATTGCGGCCTTTCGCAGGCCGGTCATCTGGGCAGTGGGCAAGGGGGGTCAGCTCCGTTCCGAGATCCAGCTACGCAGGAGACGAGCAACCTCGTCGGGGTTTTCGTCGACCAAGGCACCGATTTCCAGCCTGGCCAGAATCCGCGCCTCCGACTGGGGGTCGACCTGCGGCGCCTCGATGGCCGGTGGTTCGTCTTCCAGGTCGTATTCCAGCGGTGTCGGCTCCCGGTCGACACCTGAGGGCAGCGCCGGCAGATCCGTGCCGTAATCGGCGGACGGCAACTCGCCCAGGTCGACCGTGGCGGTCTGCTTGCGGCTCTTGCGGAAGCCGATCAGCAGCGCGGCCAGCAAGAGCAGTCCCAGCAGGACGTTCTTACCGAGTCCGACCAGCTCGCTCTGACGCTGCGACTGGGCCTCGTCCTCGGCGGCCTTGGCGGCAGCTTCCGCAGCGGTCGTGTCGAACGGCATCTTGCTCACCTCGACGGTATCTCGGGGGAGCACGGCACCGGCGGCCGCCACGATCTGCTGCTTCAGGACGCCCGCGTTCAGCGCGCCGGCGGTGTTGCTGTTGACGATGACGGACACGCTCATCCGTTTGACCGCTCCCGTTGCAGCGTTGGTCACGCTGCGACGCTCACCGATGGCGTTGTTCGTTTCGGACTTGGTTGCCTCGTACTTCTGTGACGACTTCGCGTTGCCACTGGGGACCAACGTGCTGTCTGGTCCGAGCACGCCACCCTGGGGCACGTTCCCGGTTCCGTCCAGCGTCTCCTTCGACTGCTTCTCGTACAGCGGCTTGGCGTTGGCGGGCCCTTGGATGAATTCCTTCTGCTCGATCTGCGTCTGATCGAAGTTGAGCTCCGACTGCACGTTGACAGTCGCGTTACCGGGGCCGACGATCTTGTCCATGATCGTCTGGACGTTCCGCGTTACGGACGCCGAATATGCCTGGGACTGCGCCATCCGAGCGTCCGCTCCCGACGTTGCCGCACCCGCGGCACCTGGCGCGTTGAGCAGATTCCCCTTCGTATCCACCACCGTCACCTGCGCGGGGGTGAGCTTGGGCACCGCGGTGGACACCAGATGAACGATCGCTTCCACCTTGCCCGCCTCCAAGGTGGCGTTGGGACGCATCCCGACCGTCACCGAAGCCGTGGTCTTGGCCTGTTCGTCGGTGAACGGCGTGTCTTCGGGTATCGCCAGCAGAACCTTGGCCGAGGTGACCTTGTCGAGTGACTCGATGGCCTTCTGCAACTCCCCTTCGGTGGCTCTCTTGATGTTGACCTTCGTCATCTTGTCGGAGGTGGTGATGCCTTGCTCCTTGGTGAAAATGCTGTACCCGCCCGCACCGTCATCGCCCCCGGAAGGAAGACCCTGACCGGCAAGGTCGATCCGCTTCTGGTTGACATCACTGGCGGGGACGAGCACCGTGTGGCCGCTGTCCGCGAGCTCGTACGGCGTCCCCGACTCGGCCAACTTTGCGGTGATCGACGAGGCGTCGGTCGAGGACAGCCCGGTGAAAAGAGTCGTCATCGACGGCTTGCTCGCCCAGGACACGAAGACGGCCGCGCCCACGAGGGCCACGATGACGGCGATGGCCGTGATCGCCCGCTGGCCCGCGGTGAAACCGTCGAAGGCGCCTCGCATCCGCCCCGCGACGGCCTGGAACTTGACCGTGTTCCTCATCAGAGCTGCATCCGCATGATCTCGGTGAAGGCCTCCACGCCCCTATTGCGTACGGCGACCGCGAGCTGAGTGGCGACGGAAGCCTGGTTGGCGGCGATCGTGTATTCGTGGATGTCCGTCATGTCACCCGTGAGCGCTCGAACGGCCAAGGCGTCGCTGTTCTTGTGCAGTGTGTCCAACTCGCTCAGCTTCTGGGTGATCAGACTGCCGAAGTCGGCCTTGGCGGCGGGAACGGCCGGGATCCCGGTGTCGGTTGCCGGGATCTGCTCGGCCATGCCGACCAGACCCATACCGAACGCCCGGACGGGCTGCCAATTGGGCAGGCTGTCGATGGGTGAAATGCTCACTTGCCGATTCCAATCGCTGCTTCGTACGCCGACCGGCTGCGCTCCACCACGGACAGGTTTGCCTGGTATGCGCGCTGCGCCAGCATGAGTTGCGCCATCTGAGAGGCGAGGTCGATATCGGGAACGCGCACATTACCGTTGGCGTCGGCCAGGGGGTGTCCCTGCATGTCCACGACCCGGCCTTCTGGGTTACCCCACAAGTGACCCGCGACGAGCGCGCCTCCCTCGTTGCCGTAGTTGTTGGGTCGGGCGACGACGAATCGCGCCTGATACGCCTTGTCGTTCATTGACGACACATTGTTCAGGTTGGCGATGTTGTCCGACACGGCGTCCATCCACTTGCGGTTCACCACCAGACCGGATCCGGCGATGTTCATCGCGCCGAAGATGCTCATGAGACTCCCTGCTCGTGGTGGGTCACTGCCCGGAGATGGCGGTCCGGAGTGTCTGGAACTTCCCGGTCAACGCCTGGGTGGCCAACTGAATGGTCATCAGGGTTTGCATCGAGGCCAGCGACTCTTCGTCGAGGTTCACGTTGCTGCCGTTGGTCCGCGTGGGTTCCAGCGAACGGGCCTTGGCCACGCTGGTCGCCAGGGGGTCCTCGCCAGCCATCACCGCATCGCGAAGCGACGTCTCGAAGTCCACCTTGCCGGCCAGAAAGCCCGGCGTCTCCACGTTCGCGAGGTTGTCAGCGATCGTGCGCTGGCGCAGGGCTAGGCCATTCAGCCCCTGGTGCAAGGCGCGGAATGCGACGCCCCCAAACAGATCGTTCACGGGTCCCCCTGAAGCGGATGGGCAAGTCTGGCTCGCGTGCCGGGGAGGGGGCCGACCAACGTGTCGCCGATCCTTAGCGACGTGAGGATGCCTTCCCTGGCCACCTGACTGATCGGCCGCTCACGGAGCGCTCTGAGCACTTGGGGGCCGGTAATGCGCAAGCCCGGCAAGGATCCGTGGTGGATCACTTGCCGGGCCGTGATGCAGCGTTTGCGCAGGTGAAATCCCTACGCTCGATGGAGGACCGTCAGCGGGGACGGTATACCGTGGCGCGTCCTACGGTCTGTCGCTCCCACGCGTCGTCGACGTTCATCGTGGTCTCAGCTCCCCCCAGGAAGAGATACCCGTCAGGCTTGATCACCTTCTTCACCTGGCCGAGAATCGCCCGCTTGGTGTCGACGTCGAAGTAGATCAGCACGTTACGCAGGAACACCACATCGCACGCGGGCATGGGTGGGAAGGACTCAGCGAGATTGAGGAACTTCGTCTCCACCATTGCGCGCAGTCGGCCATCGATCTGGTAGTTCATGCCGTGCCTGGCGAAGTAGCGCACGAGCAGACGCGCCGGCAAGCCCCGGTTCACCTCGAACTGATTGTAGATACCCTCCTTCGTGCGGGCGAGCATCTTGGTGTCGATGTCGGTCGCCACGAGCCTCACGCGCCAGCTCGGGTCGGCGCCGATCAGCTCTTGGATGAGCATCGCGATCGTGTACGGTTCCTGCCCGCTTGAGCAGGCCGCACACCAGATGTTCAGCGAGCGCTCCCGACCGCGCTGGACCAGCAGCTGCGGGAGCATCTCGTCGGACAACGCCTTGAAAGGGTGGGCGTCCCGGAAGAACGACGTTTCGTTGGTGGTCATCGCTTCCACCACCTGATCACGAAGCGGTCCGCTGGGCTGCTGGCGCAGCTTGGCGACCAGTTCTGTCACCGAGGCGTCGCCACGCTCCCGGGCGAGGGTGACCAGCCGGGATTCGATCAGGTATTCCTTGCTGCGGTCCAGCACAATGGCCGAGCGCGCACGCACCACCTGACTGATGAAATCCACATCGCTACCTGAGATGCTCATGCTGTCGTCCTCCTGGGCCCAACCGTTGCCGTGGGGCGCGCCGTACGTGCGGTGCGGGCGACCAGGGTGTCGGCGATTCTTGACAGCGGAAGAACGTCGCACGGCAAACCGGCCGCGACCGCCGCGCCCGGCATGCCCCAGACCACCGACGTGGCCTCGTCCTGCACCACCAGTGACCCACCAGCACGGAGAATGTGTTCGGCACCCTTGGCGCCGTCACTTCCCATCCCCGTCATGATGACCGCCAAGGCACGATTGCCGAACACCTCTGCGACCGATCGGAACATCGGATCTACCGCGGGTCGGCAGTAGTTTTCCTGCGGCCCCTGATCCATCTGCGCGACCGGGCCGGTGCCCTTTTGCACCACCCGCATGTGGTAGTCGCCTGGCGCAATGAGCACACGACCAACGGTGACCGCGTCGCCCGATTTGGCTTCGAGAACTTCCAATTTGCACTTGGCATTCAGACGCTGAGCAAACAACTGGGTGAAAACCGGGGGCATGTGCTGCGTCACGATGATCGGTACCGGGAAATTGCCGGGCAGAGCGGTCAGCATGGTCGTCAGCGCGTCCGGACCCCCGGTCGAGATGCCGATACAGACCAGGTCGACGCGTCCTTGTGGGCCAGGCTTGGTCGGCAACGGACCGCTGGGCGCAGCCTGACCAGGAGCCGTGGCAAACGCGGGACGTGCTACCCGTGGCGGCTTGGGAGCACGGCCGGTCAGCGACTTGATCTTGGGGATCAGCTGACTGCGGACGGCTTCCATCGATTCCGAGACGCTGCCGACGTTGGCCGGCTTGGTCACATAATCGCTCGCCCCGCGCTCCAATGCGTCGAGCGTTGCACCGGCTCCTCGCTCGGTGAGCGTGGAGAACATGATGATCGGCAGCTTCTTGTTGGTCTTGCGTACTTCGACAAGAGTCTGCAGCCCGTCCATGATGGGCATCTCCACGTCGAGCGTCAGCACATCCGGACGCAGCGAGGGGATCTTGTCGAGGGCGTTCTTCCCGTTGACCGCGGTCCCGACGACCTCGATCTCCGGATCGGTCGACAGCACGTCGGACACCAGGCGACGGATGACCACGCTGTCGTCGCACACCATCACTCGAATACGCGCACCGACCATCACAACAGCCCCAACATCGTGAGCTTGTCCTCGATGACCTCGGACGTGAACGGCTTGATGACATACTCGTGAGCTCCGGCGGCCAGAGCTCGAACAATGTTCGACTGCTCGGCTTCCGTGGTCACCATCATCAGCGTCATGTTCCGCCAATCCCGGTTCTTGCGGACCTCGACAATGAACTCGAGGCCATTCATCACCGGCATGTTCCAGTCAATGAGGCAGACGTCGGGAAGCGGTCCGCGACGGCATGCCTCCAGGGCTTGGGCCCCGTCACCCACGGCCTCGACCTCGAAGCCGAGACCGTCCATCGTCCGGGTGAGAATCGTCCGCATCGCCCGTGAATCGTCGATCACCAGTGCACGCATTGTGTTCCTCAGTTGGGTTGCTCGTACGGCGAGTGGATCAGGCGGCGCTCTCGACGGCGACGGCCTTGTCGGTGTCCAACACCAACATCAAGTCATGGTCCAATTTGCACACCTTGGTCACCAGCTCCCGCACCCTCGCAGGAACCGTCGACGGCGGCACCTCGAACCGATCCAGATCGGGCTCCAACACATCACCGATCTCGTCGACCAACAGACTCGTGGCACCCTCGGAAGTCCGGACCACCACATTCGTGGCCAGCACCGACTCCTCCCGCGCGGGAAGACCCATCTGCGCACGCAGATCGACGGTTATCACGATCTGACCACGCAGATTGATCAAACCGCGGATCTGATGCGCAGCCAACGGGACCTTCGTCAAATCCTGCTGCCGCAACACCTCTTGCACGGTCTCCACGGGCACCCCAAACAAGTGCCCACCCAACCTGAAAGTGCAGTACTGGTTCGCCATGACGGCCTTTTCTTACGAACGGATCTGGATCCTGGGTCGCACGCCTGACGTGCAGTGATCCCAGCAAGGCAGGTCCCGACTAGGCTTCGCCATCCGAGTCTCGGAGGGGGCGCGGACTTCGCGGGTCTTTCTCACCTGACTCATCGGCGAACGCCCACACAAGTCAAGTCTTCTGACCGTCCGGTCGCCTGCGACGCCGGGAGAGTGACCGTGGCACAGCAGAATTGCTCGCCGGCGACACCAGAAGGCCCACCCGATCACCACCGGGTGGGCCTCCTGCCATGAAGCTGTTCGATCAGGCGGCGCTCTCGACGGCGACGGCCTTGTCGGTGTCCAACACCAACATCAAGTCATGGTCCAATTTGCACACCTTGGTCACCAGCTCCCGCACCCTCGCAGGAACCGTCGACGGCGGCACCTCGAACCGATCCAGATCGGGCTCCAACACATCACCGATCTCGTCGACCAACAGACTCGTGGCGCCCTCGGAAGTCCGGACCACCACATTCGTGGCCAGCACCGACTCCTCCCGCGCGGGAAGACCCATCTGCGCACGCAGATCGACGGTGATCACGATCTGACCACGCAGATTGATCAAACCGCGGATCTGATGCGCAGCCAACGGGACCTTCGTCAAATCCTGCTGCCGCAACACCTCTTGCACGGTCTCCACGGGCACCCCAAACAAGTGCCCACCCAACCTGAAAGTGCAGTACTGGTTCGCCATGACGATCAGGCCTCCGTACCGGCGTACGCCCCGCTGTAGCTCTCGGCGATGTAGCTTTCCAGTTCCGGCGGCAGCATTCCCTGGAGCGCCTGGTCGATGTTCAGGAGCTCGGTGACATGTTCGTTGACCACGGCGGAGCCGAGGTTGCCGCCGGTGTCCAGGTGAGTACGGATCGACAGCTCGTCCTCGACGATGTCGAGCACCTGTGACACCACGAAACCGAACAGCTGGCCGCGATGCTGGCACACCACCACCTGCAGTGCGCCGACCTCCTCTTCCATGTATCCTCCATAGTCGTCGGCCAGCCGTAGCAGCGGCAGGATGACGCCCCGGTACTGGACCACCTGGTTGGAACCCACGGTCTCGACCCGAGACATGGGGAACTCCTCCAGCCGTTCCACGACATTGAGCGGGAGCGCCGCGCGACGCCCGTTCCCGAGCTTGACGACGAGCAGGGACGTGGAGTCTGACGACGACTTGCGGGCGGCCTCTTCCGCCGCACGCTTGGCCGCCTCGCCGCTGTCGTTGATCATGCCCGCTCGCGCCGCCAGGGAATTGGCATCCAAGATGAGCGCCACGCGACCGTCTCCCATCAAGGTGGCGCCGGCGTACAGATTGATCCCTCGCAGCTGCTTACCCAGCGGCTTGACGACGATCTCTTCGGTGTCCTCGATGTCATCCACCACGAGGCCGAACTGCCTCTGGTCGGCGCGGAGGACCGCGATGAAGGTGGTGTCATGGTCGACCTGCTCCACCTCGATCTGTTCTCGAAGGTCGACCAGGGGGAGCAACGCACCACGCAACCGGTAGACCGGCGTTCCCTGAATGTTCTCCAGGCGCTCAGCGGCCTGTTCTCGATCCAGGCGCACCAGTTCCAGGAGGTTGACTTGCGGGATCGCGAACATGTTGTCCTGCCCGCGTACCAGCAGCGCCGGGATGATCGCCAGCGTCAGCGGGATCTTGATGCGGACCGTGCTGCCTTCACCGACCACACTGCTGATGTCGATAACGCCACCGATCTTCTCGATGTTCGTCTTGACCACGTCCATGCCAACGCCTCGGCCTGACACATTGGTGACGGCCTTGGCGGTGGAAAAGCCCGCGCGGAAGATCAGGTGGATCGCGTCGCGATCCGACATCCGCTCCGCCTCTTCACGAGACAGAAGTTGCCGTTCGACGGCTTTGTCACGCAGCTTGTCCGGGTCGATGCCGGCACCGTCGTCGATGATCTCGATGTTGACCTGACCGCCCTCATGGAAGGCACGCAACAACAGGGTTCCCTGCTCGGGCTTTCCCTTGGCGGCGCGCTCCTGCGGGGTCTCGATCCCGTGGTCGCACGAATTGCGGACCAGGTGGGTCAGCGGGTCCTTGATCGCTTCCAGGATGGTCTTGTCGAGCTCGGTCTCCTTGCCCTCCATGACCACGCGGATCTGCTTGTCCATGGTGTTCGACAGGTCACGCACAACGCGGGGAATCTTGCTCCACACGTTGTCGATGGGCTGCATGCGGGTCTTCATAACCCCTTCTTGCAGCTCGCCGGCCACCAAGTTCAGGCGGTGCATGCTGCGCATGAGCTCTTGATCCTGGCGCGCCGCGGCACGCTGGAGGAGCTGGTTCCGCGTCAACACGAGCTCACCGACCAGGTTCATCAACGTGTCCAGAAGGTCCACGTCGACCCGGATGCTGCTGTCGGCCACCGAGCGTCGCGGCTCACCGCCGTCTTTGCCACCATCCTTGCCGCCACCGAAGCTTGCCTTGGGAGCGTCCTCCGGGACGGTCCGCGCACCGGCCTGGACCGCAGTTGTCTGGGCAGCAGCCGCAGCGTGCGCTGCGGCCGTGGGTTCGGTCGGAACGACCACCGGGGCGCTCTGCGCTGCAGCCGGTGCGTCAACCACCACCGCAACAGAGGTGTCGGCGACGGTGATCGTGGAACCACCCTGGTGGGCAACGGTCGTCTGCGCGGCTGCGGCGACCGGCACCGCGTCGACTTCCGCGGACTCAGTGCGGGACTCCTGGACCACCGGGGCGTCCTCCTCCTGCGAGGTGGCCAGCAGGTCGGCCTCGACCTTGCCCTCAAGCATGGCGTGCAGACGCGACAGGAGGCCTTCGTACCGCTCATCCCCCTCGCCGCCCTGCTGCTCGATGTTGCCCAACAGGACCCTGATCGCGTCCACCATCTCCAACAGGACCGTCGCCATGTGGGGATTGATCACCATTTCGCCGTCGCGCAGCTTCGACAGCAGGCTCTCCCCCGCGTGCGCCACCTTCTCCAGAGTGTGCAAGGCCAAGAACCCGCTGGTGCCCTTGATGGTGTGCAACGTGCGGAAGATGCTGGAGAGCAGCTCCCGTGACTCGGGGTCTCGTTCGAGGGCCAGGAGGTCCTGGTCCAATTGGTCCAGGTTCTCGTGGCTTTCGACCAGGAACTCCTGGACGATCTCTTCCATGCCTTCCATCGGCAAGCTCCTCCGCACAATAGGGGTTCGGGCCACCAATCGGCTCGGCCGCCTCCGACTTGAGCTGTGCAGCATTCCCCTCCCTCTCCGGCAACGGCGCTAGGGGCCCTGACGTCCAGCGAGATTCGCTGACCGGTCCGGCCGGAGGCGGCGATCGGGGAGTCGGTCCATGCTCCGCGCGGGCGGCCCTCGCGCGCGAACCTCTTCGAGAGTGTGGAGCGCCGGCCACGCCCAGGCTTCAGTTACGTCACGATTCGCCGGCCACCACGCTGCCCAGAGAGGTGGCCTGACCTGCACAGAGCCCTCAGATCGCCCACGACACAGCCGATGAGAAGGCAACCCTTCCAAGGCGGGGGCAGTCTGGCGCAGTATCCTTCCGGCGGAAGGAAACTCACGTCGGCAGGCCGATCGCCACCGATCCTCAAGGACCACCCGTTAGGACCGAGCATGCATTTGTCGAGCGAAGACGTGGCCCAGATTGTCACCGAAGTGTGGACGTCCATGCTCGGTCTGGAGGCAGAGCGACTGGAGAGCCCGGGCAAGATCGAGGGCAAGGCCATCGCCGGGTCCGTCGGCGTCAGTGGCGGGATGGAGGCCCAGATCTCGCTCGAGATGTCCGAAGAAGCGGCGATGAAATTCGCGGGTCTGATGTTCGGTCTGGAACCCGATGCCGTCAGCGACGACGATGTCGCCGACTCCGTCGGCGAGCTCACCAACATGGTGGGTGGGAACATCAAGAGCCTGATCGCCGATTCGGGCATGCTCTCCTTGCCGGTGGTCGCTCAGGGCCGGGTCCCCACGCTTCGAGTTGTTGGCGGCCAAGTCCTCCTGCAGGACACCTACCTTGCCGATGGGAACTTGATTCTGGTTACCGTATGGAATCGCCAGAACTCTTGATGAGGACCGTCTAACAAAGACGTTCGACCTTGGCGAGCTCTCGCCCCTCATCCCTCCAAAGATCTCAAGACATAGAGAGTGAGTTTCCTGTGAAGGTCGTAGTCGCAGACGACAGCCGCGCTATGCGCATGATTGTCATTCGCACCCTGCGCCAGGCTGGGTACGACGGCGCGGACATCACCGAGTGTGAGAACGGTGCGGAAGGGCTGACTCAGGTCAACGCGATCAAGCCCGATCTCGTGCTCTCCGACTGGAACATGCCGGAGATGAACGGCATCGAATTCCTGCAGGCCCTGCGCGCAGCCGGCAACCAGGTCCCGTTCGGCTTCGTCACCTCGGAGGGCTCGGATGCGATGCGGAGTCAGGCGTCCGAGTCCGGCGCCTTGTTCCTCATCGCCAAGCCCTTCACCGCTGACATGTTCGCCGAGGCCCTCAAGCCTGTTCTCGGGTGATGAGTGATGCCGTCCATCCCTGATCCGAAGCCAATCAAGGACTTATTTCAAGACCTTCTGGGGCGTACGGTCACGATCTCTCCGATGGACGAGCCGGTGGTTCCGACCGCACGTCGGGCGTGCTGCGTCGGGGCCTACGTCGACGCGAACGCGGACATCAAGGCGTTGGTCGCCGCCGACCTGCACCTGGCGGCCCGTGCTGGTGCAGCCCTGGGCTTGGTCCCACCGACCGGCGCCGACACGGCGATCGAGAATCGGGAGTTGCCGGCAGCGCTGTACGACAACTTCTTCGAGGTCATGAACATCTTCTCGTCGCTGTTCAACACCGGCGACCCGAACGAACACCTCAAACTCAGTATCGTCTATCAACCGGGCACCGTGATCCCCACCAACGCTGCCATGCAGCTGCGGGGTCTCGGGAAACGAGCGGACTTCCACCTGGACATCGACGGCTACGGCCGTGGCGCCCTCGGGGTCGTCGTCCCGCTGTGACGCCCATCGAGTAGTCAGCTCACGACAGCGGCCCGCTCCCTCCCGGAGCGGGCCGCTGTCACTCGAGCAGGCGATGCCGACGCTTACAGGCTGTCCCCGAAGTCCCTGCGGAACGCCGCGACCAGTTCATCCTGCCAGCCCCCCTGGGGGACGAGGCGTCCATAGAAGAACCGGAGAACCTCCGGCTCCTCCTCGAACCGTAGGCCACCCACCAGCCGCCGATTCTCGTACAGCCAACTGATCCGATCGACGGCGTACTGCACCTGAGAAAGGGTGAACACGCGGCGGGGCATGGCAAGCCGGAGCAGCTCCATCTCCGCGAGCCTCTCACTCCCGTCGGGTTCACGCTGCTCCGACATGGTCCCGCGTTCCATTCCGCGGATCCCTCCGGCCAGATACGCGGCGGCTGCCAAGGCACCCGCCGGGTATTCCTCCTGCGGCACGTGGTCCAAGAACCTCATCGCATCCACGTGACAACCGAGTCCACCGGCGGGAGTGATCACCGGTACTCCGCGACGATCGAGTTCGTTCACCATGTATTCGATGAACTGAGGGCCCTGGCTGATCATGTCCTCGTCCATGGTCTCTTCGAGACCGACGGTGATCGCCTCCATCTCGCGCACCGACATCCCGCCGTACGTCAAGAAGCCCTCGTAGAGCGGGATCATGCCCCGGAGGCGGTCATAGAGGCCACGCTCCCGAAGGAGCATCCCGCCACCGCGGGCACAGCCGAGCTTGCGCGCCGAGAAGTAGATGACGTCACACAGGTCGGACAGTGCGCGGGTGATCTCGCGAATGGACATGTCCGCGCAGGCCTGCTCACGAACCTTGATGAAATGCAGGTTGTCGGCCAAGAGGCTCGCGTCGAGCACCAGCATCAAACCGTGGCGATCGCACACCGCACGGACCTCGCGCAGGTTGGCCAATGAGAAGGGCTGACCACCGATGAGGTTGGTTCCGGCTTCCATGCGCACGAACGGGATGCGCGCCGCGCCGACGTGGCCGACCAGGTCTTCCAGTCGTCTGACGTCCATGTTGCCCTTGAACGGCTCGGTGCTGGACACCTGCAGGCCAGCGTCGGTGAACAGCTCTTCGATGCGGCCGCCGTTGAGGACAATGTGCGCCTTGGTGGTGGTGAAGTGGTAGTTCATCGGCACCACGTCGCCGTCGCTGACCAACACCTGGGAAAAGATGTTCTCGCACGCCCGCCCTGGTGAGCCGGCAGGAAATAGTCCATTCCGAACAGGTCGCGCAGCACTGCTTCCATCCGGGTGTACGTCGCGCTGCCGGCGTAGGCATCGTCGGCGATCATCATCGCTGCCTGCTGCCGATCGCTCATGGCGTTGACGCCGCTGTCCGTGAGCATGTCGAGGAAGACATCAGCGTTGTTCAGCAGGAAGGTGTTGTTGCCCGCGGCGGTGATGCGATCCAGCCGGTCTTCGACCGGCAGCAGAGTCAACTTCTGGACGATGCGCACTTTGTGCATCTCCAGTGGTACATGTTCGCCGCTGTGGAAAGCCACGTTCGCCATGCCGGCTCCGTCGGTGGTCGAAGGGAAAGGATCGGTCTCGACCCTAGCCCCCGGACCCCGGGCAGCGATTGAGCAACGAGCGTGCTGTAGCGCACGTTTCAGCGTCGACTGTTCAGCCGCCGACGCCACGATCGGCGATCAGTGGACATCTTGTCCACATCAAGGGACACGTCAGCGCAAGAAGTCCATCAGGCTGGGTTGGATCATCTTCGCCGACGCCTGCAGCGCAGCATTGTACGACGTCGACTGGATGTTCAGGTCCATGGCCGCCTTGATGAAGTCCACGTCCTCGACCTCGGACAGCGCCGTCTTGGAGGCGTCATCCTGGCGTCCGTTGCGGTCACGCATGGACTCCAACCGGTTGGTGCGCGCACCGATCGTGCTCTGCGCCGAAGCGATCGCATCCCCGGCCGCGTCCAGCCCAGGAAGGGCAGCGTTGAGAGCGACGGACGGACTTGGGTCCGACTCCAGCGCGGCAATCACCTGATCGATCGCCCCCCCGGCGGAGAGGATTCCTCCGAAGTCGCTGCCCGGGATGGAGACGTTCATCAGCCCGGCACCATCGGGGGCGTCGGAGACTACCCGCCACATTGGTTCGGCATTGCCTTGGTAGGACCCGTCGGGGGCGAAGGCGTTGCCCACGTTGGCCGTGCCCGCGAACACCGGGCGCCCGGCGTACTGGGAGTTGGCCAGTTGCAGCATGCCCTGCTTGATCTGGGTGATTTCCTTGGCATAGGCAGAGCGTTCCGTTGGCCCGTTCGTGTCGTTGGCGCCGGCGATCACCAGTTGCCGGATGCGGTTGAGCTGAGGTGACAGCTGGGTCAGGGTGTCGTCTGCCGTGCGCAGGCGGGAGAGTCCGTCGGAGATGTTCTCGCCGAACTGCTCCAGCTGGCGCTGTTCCCCCCGCAGGCGCATGGCGCTCACGGTGCCGACGGGGTCGTCGCTGGGACGGTTGAGCTTCTTGCCCGAGGTCAGTTGCTCCTGGGTGTTCTGCAAACGGGACAGGCTGCCGTTGAGACCGGCTAGCTGGGTCCGGTTCATGGAGTTCTGGGTGATGCGAAGTGGCATGTCAGGTCACTCCTTAGCGGACCATGTTGAGCAGGGACTCAATGGTGGCGTCGACCGCCGTGATGAACTTGGCGGCCGCAGAGAACGAGTGCTGGTACTTGATGAGGTTCGTCATCTCCTCGTTCAGGCTGACCCCGGACACGTTCTCCCGAGCGTCGTCGGCGTCCCTGGCCACGACCGTTTGGGCCTGACCTGTCCGGGTCACGCTTTGGGACTCCACCCCGAGCTCCACGACGAGTCCTCGATAGGTGGCGTCGGCGCCGGTGGCATCGGCAAGATGTCTCGACATGGCCAACGCATTGTTGCCATCCAGCGCGGGAGGCACGCCCACGGGGTTGCCCTTGGAGATGGCCAGGTCCTTCGGCGCCTTCCCGGTGATCACCTGGAGAGTCGAGGCGTTCGTCCCACTGAGCAACGCCGCCCCGGGGGTGCCGTCGGCAGTGAAGGGCTGCGAGGTCACGCCCGAGATCGGATCGGTGTAGGAGGTCTGTTGGCCGTTCACCGTCGTCATGAACTTCATCGCGACCGAATCGAGCTTGGACAGGTAGCCGGGTACGACTTCGTTCGCCGTCTTCAACTGGCCGCTGATCTCGCCGATGCTCCCGCCGCTGGTGGACGTGGTGGCGATGGACACAGCGCCGGTGTTGAAGAATTCTGCGGTCGCCGTCGCGGCTTCGGGGTCACCCGCGGCCGCCCACTGCACCGAGAGCGTGCTCACGCGAGGGTCGGCGCCGGTGGCAACGAGCTTGACCGCGGAGTTCTCGACGCCGCTGACGAGATACGCGTTGCCGATCTTGACGCTGACCTGACCGTCCGCGACCCGCTCAGTGGTCGCGCCGGTCAGGGTGGAGATCTTCTCGACGAGCAGGTCGCGCTGGTCGGCGAGCTCGTTGCTGGGGAGTCCGGAAATGGTGTTGTTCCGGATGGCCCGGTTGAGGTTCGCGACGTCCTTGGCCATCACATTGACATCGTTGACGTTCGCCCGGACTTCCGTCACGGTGTCCGCCCACTGCGTCGTGAGCTGGTTGGCCATGCTATTGAGGTGGTTCGTGACCGCGATGGCGCGCTCGAAGGTGAGGTTTCGGGGCGCCTCCGCATGCGGGTCGTTGCTGATCTTGGCGGAGGCGTTCCAGAATTCCGCCAGACGGGACTGGAGGCCCGTGCTGCTGGGCTCGCCAAAGGTGCGCTCAATGCCCGCAAAGGCTTGTTCGAGCTTCTCGGTTTCCGCCAGGCCACTGTGCGCCACCCGGGCCCGCGCCTCGAGAAATTCATCCCGCACTCGGGAGACACCGACGACCTTGACCCCGCCGCCCGCCTCGTCGTACCGGGACCAGATGGCCGGGACGGTTGGTCCGCCGATGGCGACCTGGTCGACCCGCTGCCGGCTGTACCCCGGGGTGGCGGTGTTGCTGATGTTCTGACCAGTCGTGTCCAGGCCGCGCTGCGCCGCGTGAATGGCGAGCGAGCCGACGTTCAGGCTGGAGAACGAAGACATGGTGGGTACCTCATCCGTGAGTGACCGGGCTTCTGCGCCCGCGTTCCGTCGCACCGGCACGACCGGTGGTTCGGCATTCCTATCGACGGCGGCGGCACCGTCTTGAACGGTGCCGCCGTGGGAGTTACGCGGTATCAGACGCTGGCGTCCAGGTAGAGCGCCACGGCCGAGGGCCGGATCTGATGACCGCGCTCAAGGTGCTTCAGATCACCCTCGGTGGCCACGAGCTGATACTGCACGAAGGTCGCCAGCGTCCCGATCCGTTCGGTGAGTTGCCGGACCCGCCCCGTCAGCGACGATGGGAGTTCACCCAGACCCTCTGGTGGCGTGAACTCGGGTACGACGCTGAGGTTGCCACTGCGGAGGGCGGCTTCGTGCACGTTGAGCTCGTCCTCCATGTCCGTGAGCAACCGCTCCCACGGGGAGGAGTTCACGACGCGGCACCGCTGGTCTGGATGGCCGCCTGATGCCAGGCCTGAGCCAGCGGTTCGACGACCGCGCGGACATCGCGGATGGGACCCGCATCTTTGTCGGTGTTGGCGATGACGAGTTGCTCGGTCATCCACACATAGAGCCGTTGGAGCGATTCCCCTTCAGGCCACACCGACAGGTCAAGGGTGGCGAACAACTCCGCGATGATCTCCTGGGCATGGATCAGGGCATCGTGCCCGCCTTGAATGTTGGCGGCGACCACGGCCCGCTCCGCAACCGTGAGATCCTTGAGCAGCCTGTCGTACAGCATCGTCAGAAGGGTGGCGGGCGACGCCGTCGTGACCGACTCGCGGGCGTACAGGTTACGGAGCTGGGTCGTGGTCGTCATCAGGGTCCTATCACTTGCTGTTACTCGACATAGTCGGCAGCGACTTCAGCTGACCGGCCAACCAATCGCCCTGCATCTTCAGCTTGCTGAGCATGCTGTCCAGGGTGTTGTACTGACGGGTCAAGAGGCCTTCTTTCGCCGTCATCCGTTCGTCGAACCGTTTGATCTGCGCCGTGTACTCCTGTTGCAGGGCATCCTGTCCGCGAATGGCGGCCGTCAACGTCCCGCTGGTGGAGTTAGTCGTCGCATTGCTGAGCGTGGAAACATCCTCGGCCAGCTTGTTGATGGTGGCTTGGACCTTCGCCGGATCCTTGGCGTACGCCTCGGTGAACTTCGACTTGTCGAACGTCACCGACCCATACCTGTCGATGCTGACCCCCACCAGGCCGGGTGCACTTGCCGTCGATCCGACAAACAGATTGGTGACCTGACTCGACAGCGTGCGTGCCGTCGAGTCGCCGAGGAAGATCTGCGCGGTCTTGCTCTCGGTGTCGTACTTGCTGTTGATCCGGATATTGGCCAACGCGGCATTCGCTGCCGACACCAGGGCGTCCACCTTGCCTGCCATGGCGTCGGTGTCGGTGGTGACTTTGACGGTCACCGGACTGGGGTCCACCTTCGCGACGGTGACGTTCACCCCGGGCAGAATGTCAACGAAGGTGTTCTTTCCGGACTTGAGGGTGTACGCGTTCGCCGTGTCGCCGACGGTGAGTTCGGCATCGGTGCCGAGGCTCAGGGCAGCAAAGCTGCCCAAGACCGCTGGCGTCGGGCCGCCAACCGCGTCCTGAACCGTGATGTTCGAGGCCTCTCCCGTCTTGCTGGACATGAGCTGCAGGCGGAAGCTGCCGTCGTCGATCTTGACGACCGTCGCGTTGACTCCGGCGTGCTTGTCGTTGATGGCCTTGGCCACGTCCCCGATCGTCGCGTCCGGGCCCACGACGGGAACGCTCACGTCGATGGTCTTCTCGTCGGGCAGGCCGGCACCTTGAACCACCGTGAACGACAGGGTCTCGCCCGCGGCAAGGCCCAGGGTCTCCGTGGCTGAGGTCCATTGCTTGGCCCCAAGGGCCGATCCCGCGGTGGCCAGCGCGGTGACCTTGAACGTGAGATTCCCGATTTGCGCACTGGGGCTGGCCGTCGCGGTGGCAACCGCGTTGTTGCTGCTGGTCGCCGACACCGAATCCCAGATCGTGCTGGTGGCCGCCGGGTCCGGTTTGACGGCGTCCGCCGCGCTCTTGAGCGACAGCATGAGGCCGTTGAGGGAGGTGTAGGCACCGGACAATGCGTTGGCGCTGGTCTTTGCCTTGACCAACTTGTCGCCGGCGGCCCGCTCGACCTGCATCAGCCTCTGGACCAGGTCGGCAGTATCTAAACCCGTCATCAGACCGCTGATTTGCATGGAAACTCCTCTCCGTGGCTGGGGTGATCAGGACGACCACGAGGGGGCGCGGGCGTTGGGCCCGCGCCCCCTCAGCGGTCATTCGGCTAAAGCCCGAGATCAGCCCAGCAGCTTCAGCACGGACTGGGCGCTCTGGTTCGCCTGCCCCAGCATGGAGACACCGGCCTGCTGCAGGATCTGCGAGCCCGTGAACGCCGTCATTTCCTTGGCCATGTCGGTGTCCCGGATGAGCGACTCGGATGCGGTCAGGTTCTCCGCGGCCACCGAGAGGTTCTTGATGGTGTGCGACAAACGGTTCTGCAGGGCACCGAGGTCGGCGCGCTGGTCGGAGATCTTGCCGACCGCGCCATCGAGCATCTTGATGGCGTTGGTGGCGCCTTGGCGGCTCGACAGGTCGACCTTCTTCACATCGTCGGCAGTCGCCGCGGCGATGACGAATCCGCCACCGGCGCTGAGCTTGGAGGTGAAGGTGATCGATTGACCGGCGGTGAAGTTCACCGTCTTGCCGTCAGTCGAAATCTTGCCGATGACGTTGTTGGAACTGTCCAGCACGTTGGACCCGGTAGTTACGGTGTAGGTGCCGGCCTTGATTTGGCCGTTCATCTGGGTCACGTTGGCTACCGTTGTGGTCCCGCTGACCGCTCCAGCGGAGATCGCGAACGCGACACCTTCGGAGAAGACCCCCGCGGTCGCCGAGATGCGGTCCTTACCGTCGATGTTGATCGCGGTCGCGGTGTACGTGCCGACGACATCACCGTCGAGCAGGACCTGCTTGTTGCTTCCCAGCACGTAATTGCCGTCCTCGGGGGCCGTGACGGCGGCGCCGATGCCCAGCGTGATCGTCGCCGGAGTGGCGGTGGTGCCGAACTGCGTCACCTCGGTGCGATCGATCAGGTTCAGGCCCTTCGCCGACAGGTCGGCGATGCTGACGCCCATCGTCTGGTTCTGGTTCGCGCCGATCTGCAGGTACTTGTCCTTGAAGTTCCCATCGAGCAGGTTCATGCCGTTGAACTGGGTCCGCGTGGCGGTGGAGTCGATCTCCTTGACGAGGGCGTCGACCTCCTTCTGAATGGCCTTGCGGTCCTCGTCGGTGTTGGTGTCGTTCGCGGACTGGACGGCCAGGGTCCGCATGCGCTGCAGCATCGCGTGCACCTCGTTGAGGGCACCCTCAGCGGTCTGGATCAAGGAGACGCTGTGCTGGGCGTTGGAGACGGACTGGTTGAGGCCGCCCACCTGCGTGCGCAGCTTCTCGGAGATCGCCAGCCCCGCAGCGTCGTCGGCTGCCCGGTTGATGCGCAGGCCCGAGGACAAGCGCTCCAGGCTCAAGCCCAGGGCGCTCTGGGTGTTGGTCAGGTTGCGGTAGGCGTTGATCGCCGGGACGTTGTGGTTGATCTGAAGACCCATGACAATGCTCCTTCGTGGATGGGGTCTCGGTCACACCTTCCTTGGCGGGACCGTGTGAGGGATGCGCTGACGCTGCTCGGTGACCTCGCAAGGCCACCAGCGTCGGCGACGTCCTCCTATCGACCGGCTCAACGCAGTCTTGAGCGCTTCGAGCCGGTCACGGCTTTCCGAAGAACAGCGATGGACTGCCGACCGAGGCTCCTTGTCGACCCGAGGGCGCCGAAGGTGAACCTGTCCTTGCCCGCAGCGCCTGCAGTACCGCAGCGGCCGACGCACCCAGCGACTCGAATTCGGTCATCATGGCCGGCACATGGGCAGATCCGTCCTCAACCAGCAGATCGGCGAGATCGCCGGCCGACCGGTCTCCCCAGAGCTTCAACAAGAGGCGGCCCCGACCAGGGATGACGCCGTGGGAGGCGAACAGCTGGATGCAGCAGGCGGCAGCCTCGTCGAGCTCGCCGCAGTTCGCGGCCGCGATCATCCGCGCCTCGATCGTCGTCGTGGTCCCCGTGGAGAATCCAATGGCATTGTGGGGATTGTCGACGCGTCGAAGCAGCTCGAGTGCCTCCCGGTGACGGCCCTGCCCCATCCGCGCCCGGGCCATGAGCAAGGCCGCGATGTCGGGATACCGGCCATCCGCACTCAGTTCCCGGGCGATGACCGCTGCGTCGTCGTACGCGCCGAGTTGGACCAGGAGCTCGGCGAGGTCCTGCATCGCCCAAATCCGGCGCGGTGCATCTGACTTGACCTTCCAGATCTTGACGTAGTCGTCGACAGCATCTGCCCACTTGCCGAGCGTCATGAACGAGCGTGCGCGGTTGAGCAGCGCCGTCAGCTGCAGATCGACATCGGCGCCGTCCCCGTTGTGGGCCACGTCGAGCTCCGCGAGCTCGAGATTCCGGCTGCCCTTGACGGGCATCGTCCCGTGCTCATACCCGATGTGATCGTAGTAGAGGACGTCCGAAGCAAGGGGCCAGCAGGTCAGCTTCCCATCACGGAGGGCGCCGATCGTTTCGTGAACCACTCCGTGGTACTCGGCGCGACCTGGACGGAGAAACCTGCGCACCCGGAACGACGACACCGGGTCACCGTCCGGATCAAGGTTGCGAATCTCGATTTCGAGAGCGTCGATGCCGACGAGGTTCGACGTCAAGCCATCGCGGAGCACGGTGCGCAGTTTGGCCTGATCGGCGCGGATCCGCTCATCAGCGTCGATGTTCAGGACCCACTTCGCGTTGCACATCGCGACCGCCGCATTCCGCGCCCGGGCGAAGTCGTCGTCCCAGTATCCCTGCTCGACCCGAGCCCCGGCCGCGCGGGCGATCTCGACGGTGCGGTCCGTCGACCCCGTGTCGTAGATACAGATCTCGGACAGCAGCGGGCGGAGTTCGTTCAGGGACGCGATGCAGTCGGGGAGAAATTTCTCCTCGTTCTTCACGATGAGGGCAGCGGCAAGAAGGGGGGTTTCCATGGCGTCCCCATCGGCCGGGCCACCTGAGCCTTGAGGGGAACACCCCGGGGACACCGCTGCATGACCGCCAGCGACGGCGATCCTCACCTCGGGGCAATCGCCTTCTCGCGACATGGGATTGCGCCCACGATGCGCCGGCGTCAGACCGCTCAGGAGCGCCGTGGGGACGCCGATGAAACAGGAGCGCGCCCGTTAGCAGCCCATCCGTCGCCCCTCGAAGGAGCCTCTATGTCCTGCCTCGACCTTGGTGACGCACACGTCATCGTCACGGGGGGGGCCGGCTTCATCGGACACCATCTCTGTCACGAGCTACTGAAGGCGGGGGCAAGGCTGACCGTGCTGGACAACTTCGCCTCGGGAGACCGCGCCAATCTGCGTCAGCTGATGGGTGACCATCTGCGTCTCATCGAGCACGACGTTACGCAGCCCTGGCCGATCGATGACCCCGTCGATGCCGTCGTGCACTTGGCATCTCTGGCGAGCCCCGTGTACTACATGGACCTCCCGATCGAGACCCTGCGCGTCGGTTCGGAGGGCACGTTACGGGCACTGGAGTACGCCCGTCGCCACCGGGCCCGCTTCATCGTCTCCTCGACCAGCGAGGTGTATGGCGATCCGCTCATCCATCCCCAGGTCGAGACCTATTGGGGGAACGTGAATCCCATCGGGGTTCGCGCCGTCTACGACGAGGGGAAACGGTTCACCGAAGCGGCCACCGTCGCCTATGCACGCGAATACGGCCTGTCCACGGGCATCGCCCGACTCTTCAACACCTACGGCCCTGGCATGCGGTTGGACGATGGGCGGGCCATCCCGACGATGGCTTGCCAAGCACTGGAGGGCACACCGATCTCCGTGAGCGGGGACGGCAGCCAAACGCGCAGCTTCTGCTACGTCTCCGACACTGTGGCCGGACTCATCGCCCTGCTGACCAGCGACGTCGCCGGACCCGTGAACCTCGGGAACCCCCAGGAGATCACGCTCCTCGAACTCGCCCAGCGGCTTCGTCAGCTCACGGGTGAGGTCTCGGACATCTCTTTTGTCCCCCGCCCCCACGATGATCCCAGTGTGCGCAAGCCCTGCATCGACGCAGCGCAGCGATTGCTCGGTTGGGCCCCCGTCGTCGCTCTGGAGGAAGGCCTACGCAGGACCGTGGAGTCCTTTGCCGCCATTTTGCCCACGCACGACCCCGCGCTGCGGGAACGGGTTCGGTTCGCCCTAGAGCGCGGCCTCACTCAGGACCGCCATGCGGCTCCGGCGCCGACACTGAACGACATAGCCACCGAACAGTCCGAGAGCGCCCGACTTCTCGTGGACCACGTGCGAGCGGCCCGGCCGCAACCGACCGGAGCTACGACATGAAGATCCTGTACATCTCCTCCGGTGATCACATGGATTACCAGAGCGACTGCCTTCTCATCGGACTGAAGGAACTCTACGGCCCTGAGATTGTCGACGTGAATGGGCACCCCTACCTCTACGAGAGCTTTCCCGAGACCGCAGTTCCGCAGCTCTACGGCAAGGGCATGACGATTGCCCGGGTGTTACCCAACGACGCCGTCGACCGGTCGGACATCGCACCGAAGATTGAAAGCCAGTACTTCGACCTCATCGTCTACGGTTCCATCTGGCGCTGCCAGGATTATCTGGACCTCGTGCTATCGGTGTACCCCTGCGAACGGGTGGCGTTCGTTGATGGCGAAGACGAGCCCTACCTTCACCCGCTTGCCGGCCTGCCCGTTCCCTATTTCAAGCGCGAACTCATGATCTGGTCACGCCCCGGGGGGGGCGTGGAATCCATCGGCTTCGCGATACCGAGCCACAAGACGAGCTTTGACACACCTAAGACTCGAGACCTCGCCATCTGTGACCCGCGCGATCGGTCTACCTACATCTACGACACCGAGGCCGACTACTACCACGGCTACGCGGAGTCTCGCTACGCCGTCACCGTCAAGAAGGCCGGCTGGGACTGCATGCGTCACTACGAGATCCTGGCGAACGGCTGCCTCCCCCTCTTCTTGGATGTCGGCGGATGCCCGCCAGCCACCATGACCCATTTCCCCAAGGACGCGTGCCTGGAGCTACTGCAGCGGCCCCTGACACCCGAGACGTACGACGAATACGCCCCCCGTTTCGCCGAGCATACCCAACGCCATCTCACGACCACGGCCTTGGCCAAACGATTCCTCATGACCCTGACCCCAGAGGCAACATGACCATATCCGTGGTCGCCAGGGCTGAGGAGGCTTCCCTGCCGCGCGAGCATCGCTTTCGGGTGGCCGTCGTGACCGACTGGTCACTCGCCGCCCTCCCTCTCGCCGCTCTGCACGCCTTCACGGCGATCTTCTCTGCGGACGATCCCGTTGATCTGGTCTTCGCCACACCCCACCAGCCGACCGAGGAGGACGAGCAGTGCATCGGGGTGCTGTCCGAGGCGCTGGAGGGCCCCGCACCTGGATCGATCCTGCTCGAACATGTCGAGGAGCTGACTCACCGGCCGGCAGAGCTCCTGATCAGCCCCGATATCGATCTGAGCGTCACGGTGATTCAGGTGGCCCAGTTCGTCGCCGGCATGCACCGGATACGCCAAGCGCTGCCGAACCGTCCCGCGGGCGAGCAGACGATCGGTGGGCGGCGAGAATCACGAAGGGTCGCATCGCAAGACATCACGGTCGCCATTCCTGATACGTCTTCCAACGTTCATGCCCGCGCCTTTGATGAGATCGTCGAAACGCTCCAGTCCAGTTTCACTCGTATTGGCATGCGGCCGAAACTGGTATCCCACGAGATGGCCGCCCAGGACGCACCATCCGTGGTTGTCGCACCACACCTCCTTGACCCGAGAATTCTCGAAACCCTTCGACCGGACACCACCGTGCTCTACAACTGGGAGCAGCTGATCCGGGGAGGCACGGCCTTGGTGTCCCCCACACTGCGTGCCGCCATGTCCCGCTTCACCATCTGGGACTACAGCAGTGTCAATGTGGACGATTGGCGAGCCCGTGGAGTCCATGCCATTCACGTTCCGCTGGGCTATGATCCGTTGCTGGAACGCCTTCCCGAGCTGTCGCGCGAACCTGATTTCGACGTGGTGCACGTGGGCTCGGTGAACAAACGGCGCATGGCGATTCTGGAGGCGCTTGCGGCACGCGGCTGGCGCGTTCACGCCGCCTTCGGTGTCTATGGCCGGGAACGGGACGCACTGCTGGCTCGGTCGCGTCTGGTTCTCAATCTCCACTTTTATGAGAGCGCACTGCTGGAGATTGCCCGGCTCTCCTACCTGTGGGCGAACCGGAAACCCGTGGTCACGGAGATCGGGCCCACCACCAGTGACGACCTGGGAATGCGCGATTGGTGCCTGCACGCGCCCTATGAGGCTCTGGTAGAGCGTGTGGAGGAAGCCTTGCTCAATCCCCTCCGCACCGCGCGC
Organism: Austwickia sp.; assembly: GCA_016711265.1. Classification (GTDB taxonomy): domain Bacteria; phylum Actinomycetota; class Actinomycetes; order Actinomycetales; family Dermatophilaceae; genus JADJTI01. The sequence continues at coordinate 557,440 of JADJTI010000004.1, forward strand.
ATGACCGATGTCGCCTATCACCGGTTCCGCCAGGTCGCAGATGCCTCGATCATCCTCCAGGGGGCTCTGGAAGAGACCCCTGTATGGCGGGCCTCGTCTGCGCAGGCGGCTCCCGGAAAGGGTGGCTCGGGGTGAGCGGTCGTGAAATCCCTTGACCATCTCAGGAATCCGCACCCCATGACGATCGGTACCACAACCGAGGAGGACGCATGAGCGTCGTTGGAACGACCACAGCCGGTACCGAATCGATGGCCGCCAAGGGGCAGGAGTACTTCGAGTTCGAACGCCCCGAGGTCATCCGACTGATCCCACCTACGGCGCGACGCGTCCTGGACGTAGGGTGCGGCGCCGGGGCGCTGGGTGCGGCTCTGAAGCGCGAGCGGCCTGGTGTGCACGTCGTGGGCTTGGAGTACGTCGCCGAGGCCGTCGAGCGCGCTCGAACTCGACTCGACGAGGTCCACCAGGTAGACCTCAACACGCTCGACGATCTCTTCGCACCGGAACCGTTCGACACCATCGTCTTCGCGGATGTCCTGGAGCACCTGCTGGACCCCGAGGCCACTCTGCGCGCTCTCCTGTCGGTGCTTTCACCCGAGGGCTGCATCGTGGCATCCATCCCGAATGTCAAACACTGGTCAGTGCTCCTGCCCCTCCTGGTCAACGACCGATTCACCTACACAGCGGCGGGCCTCCTCGATCGAACCCACGTTCACCTCTTCACCATGACCGAGGCGGTCGACATGTTCGAGCGGGTCGGCCTCGCGCACATCGCGGAACTGGAACTGGTCAACATGCCGCCCGAGGACATGGCGACGCTCGGTCCCCTGGTCGGCGCCGCTGCCCAGTACGGCGCGTCCGCAGATCGGACTACGCGGCTCCTCAGCGTTTACCAGTACTTGTTCGTTGCCGCCAGGCGGGCGGCTGCCTAGCTCCGTCGGAGTCCCCCGTGTAGGAGCGGCACCACGCCATCAACCACCTCAGAAAGTTGTGTCACATGCCAAGCGCATCCACGTACGTTCAGATTGGCGCCGGGGCGGGCGATCAAGACGCGCGGGCCGGCTACCGGGACGGGTTCTCCGAATACGTCAAGTCGCTACCGCAGGAGTCTGTGGGCCGCATCGTCTTGGTGGAACCGAATCCCGTCAACATCGCCGGGCTCCGCACGTGCTGGGAGAGTTACCCCTGCGCCGAGATCCACGAATTGGGCATCGCGCCGTATCCCACGATGACGAGCGCCACGTTCTACTACTCGGAAAACGATGGACCACACTTCCAGGTCATGTCGATGAAGCCCGACCACGTCACCAAGCACTACCCCTCCGACAGCCTCAAGACCATCACGGTTCCGTGCGTCGGCCTGGAGGACTTCATCCATGAGACCGTGGGGCCCGAAAAGATTGACCTGTTGGCTTTGGACATCGAGGGCATCGAGAAGGAGGTGGTGCTCGGCACGGATTGGGCAAGCATTGATTGCCGAGACCTGTCGCTCGAGTACATCCACCTCGGTGACGATCTGCAATTGCTGGCCAACCACCTCGCAACATTCGGCTTCCAGTTCGTGGGACAAGGCGTGGACCACAACGGATTCGACGTACTTTTCCGTCGCATGTAGCCCCACGCACGGCACGAAGCCCCGACGCACGACCAACCCAACGACGCACTCTGGGCACCGTGATGAGGGAACCAGGGGGTCCGATGATGAGTCACCATACCGTTGGGGTTGAACGATGATCGTGTACGGCGTGCGCCATCACCCTGGGGATGAATTCGCCGACCGTTGCCTATCCAGCATCGTGCGGTACGGCGGCAAAGACGCGCTCATCATCACCAGCGAAAAGGCCGACCCCGGGGAGGCCAACCGGGAGATCCTCGCGCAGGCTGCCGACGTGGCCGGCCTTGATGCCCTGGTGCTGATGGACGGCGCCATGGAACTACTCGACCCAGGCTTCACCTACCGTTTGGATCAGGCCCTGGCCATGGATCCGCCCCCCGGGCTGATCTGTTTGTCCGATGCCGACGACGACATCGATGACGCTTTCGTCATCCTGGACGCCGCGATGCTCGCGCAATGGCGTACCGACCCCTCGTTACCTGACGGCCGACCCGGATACAGCCAGCGGCTGCGAGAATGTGCGAGCGCCCACGATCGCCCGATCGCTTACCAGCACTTCGGCGTCACGCTCAACCGCACCCACACCAGCACCATCGATCGCCTGAATCACGTCCTGGCGGCTGCGCGACAAGGCACCTGGGTGGAACGCATCGGGGACGCGATGAGGCACCAGCGTCCCCGCGGTCATCAGAGCTCGTCGGGACATGGCGACGAGGGCGGCCTCCCGGCAAGTTCCATCGTTCCCGACGACCGGCGGACGACGGCGTACCACGTGCCTGAGCGTCCGGAGCTGCTGTGTCATCTCCCGTCGGATGCCTCGTCGGTGTTGGTGATGGGGCACAACCCGCAGGCGGTGGCCGACGTCATCGTGCGCGCAACCCGAGCCCGGACCGTATGTGTGGCGACCCCCGGCGATCCGCAGTTCGACACCCCGGACCTCGATCTGGGCAGCGGAGAACCGCTGCCTTTCGAGGCCGGCCAATTCGATGCGGTGATCCTGGCCGACGCACTGTCCCATGTGCGTGACCCTGAGCGACTCTTGACCCGCCTCCTGCCCCATCTGGCGAACACCGGTCGCGTGATCGCCTCCCTGCCCAATGCCAAACACTGGACCCACACTCTGCCGCTGCTGCTCAACGATCAGGTCAGGTACGGCAGCGCATCGCTGCTGGGCGCAGATTCCCCCGTCCGCCTGTTCACGCTCGTCGAGGCGACACTGCTCTTCGACCGGGCCGGCCTGACGACGTACCACTTCTGCAACGGCACCCGCTACCCCGCGGACGACCCGCCGCAGCTCGGCAGCTTGATCGAGTGGTTCGCGCTCAGCGGGGCCAACCCCGAGGATGCCCGCACCATGCTCACCTGCTATCAGTACGTGCTGGTCACCAGCCGGGCACAGGGCTAGGACCAGGCCTTCGCGGACACGGCGTCACCGGGCGCGACGAAGGCCCCGGACGTGATGTCCGGGGCCTTCCGACCCGCCTGTGGGTTAGTGAGCTGAGGTCTGTGATGGCCCGACGTGAAGGGGCGAATGCTGGGTGGCGGCTGCGGCTTCGGCCAGCTGCGAACGGGACCACCCCAACAGCAGCCGCTGTTCAGTGATCATCGCCACCGCCCGGTCGAGCACCAGGACGGCATGTTCGGCTGCCGATTGCGTTCTGACGGAAAGCACGCTGTCCAGAACGAAGACCCCCGAGGGGTTTCCGGGTGCGACCTCGTCGAAGTACACGCTGCCGTCGAAGGTCGCGGTCACGCCGGACCCGAAGTCCACGGTGGCCCCGTCATAGCGGCCGACCACGGCTCCCGCGTCGCCGAACACCCGCTCGCCCGCGACCCGGAAGGTGCCGGTAGGCAGCGTGCCCGTCGATCCCGACAGCTCCACGTCGGGAGCCTCTCGGGCGGTGGTGGCCCGCCCCCACGGGGATTCGATGCCCAGGGTTCGGCCGTTCATCGGCGCGATCTCGATGAGCAGCCGCCCGCCCACCGGTAGCGGGACCGCGAGGTCGGCCATCGTTCCGTCAAAGACGGTTGCGCCGTCGAATCGCACCTCACGGCTGATCATGTCGATCTGCTCGACCACCGCCACGATCTGGCTCTGCAGGGCCTGCCGGTCCGCGTCACGGCCGGCTGCCTGATGGGCGACATCGCGCATCTGCCCCAGCAACACGGCGACTTCGCCCAGCGCCTGGTCGGCGAGCTGAACCACGCTGATGCCGATCTGAACTTCCGCCAACGAGGCGAGGGTCGAGCCGGTCCGTTGAGCATGCCGGCCTGCGTGGGGATTCGGCCTCGGGGGGACATCCGCAGCGCGGTGAGCCCCCGCGCGGGTACGCCGCGTGGCGACCGCCGGAGCGTTCGGGTCGCCCTGCGGAGTCCGCACCACCCGTAACGCGGGCGGCCGGGGTGACGGCACCGGCTCACCGACGTAGCGGGGTTGGGTCTGAGCAGGCATGAAGATCCTCCGGAAGGGGCCGGGCAGCAGCCAGAAACAGCGCGGTGCTGGTCAGGCGGTGTGGGCGGTGGGTTGGTCGGTGGGGGTCAGGGTGAGCCGGTCGCGGTAGCTGGTCCGGGTAGCGATGTGGGCGTAGTACGCGGCCTTACGACGAGCCACCGCACCCGTGGCGTTACTGGGCGCCGACACCTGATCCGGATCAAGTTGAGCGTTCATTCCATCACGCAACAACTTCAACGCCTCCGCCCGCATCTGCGAGATCCGCGACTCGGTCACCCCCAACTCATCAGCCAACTCCCGCATCGGACGATCCTCGAAGAAACACCCACGAATCACCGACTGCAACCGCTCCGGCAACGTATGAATCGCATCCCGCAAGTACGCCGTCCGCTCCCGCGCAATCAACGTCGCCTCCGGCGTCTGCGTCGTCGCCGGCAAAATCGCATCCGCACCAGCAGTGTCGGTGATCACATCCAACCGCAACACCACACTCGAATGCAGATCCGCGTCCAACCGCTCCAAATCCCCCGTGGACACACCCATCGCCGCCGCGGTCTCCACATCCGAAGGACGCCGACCCAACTCCGCAGCCAACGCATCATGAACCGCGTCCCGCCGACGAACCTTGGCCCGCAACGACCGCGTCGCCCAATCCGCCGACCGCAACTCATCCAACAACGCCCCACGAATCCGGCGCACCGCGTACCGCCCGAACGGCACACCCAAACTCGGATCGAACGACCGCGCAGCCATCGCCAACGCCGCCATCCCCGCCGACACCAAATCATCGGTGTACACATGCCCCGGCAACCGCGAACTGATCGCCCGAACCTCAAAATGCACCAACGGCAGATGCGCCCGGCACAACTGGTCGACATCGAGTACTTCAGGCGTCCCGGACTGGTCAACGGGAGCGGCAGCGTTCTGCAGGTAAGCGGTCACGTAATGAAAGTAAGAAACAGGTAACGAGAACCCCAAGAAACGCCCAACCACTGAGACACCACAGGTCACAGCCTCGGACTTTGCGATTCCTATACCTTTTTGGACACTCGCTTAGATGCAACGTAACCGATTACGGAAGCGCTTACACACTCCCAGACCCCCCAACCCGTTTACCCCCACTTTACGAACCCCAGATATTGGACAACCGACCAACAAAGGAGGTTTCCGGGATCTCACAGCGTGACGGATGGCGGCTCGGTGGCCCCAGCTGCCCTATACGGCCGCACCAGAGGCGACGAGAGGCTCGAAATCGGGAATCCGGTGCCCGACCCCCGCCAAGTGCGCCAAAGCCGCCTGAGCGCGCTGCGCGGCCCGGCCATCGCCGTACGGATTGACGGCGTTGGCCATCCGCTCGTACGCCTCGTCGTCGTCGGCCAATTCGGCCAGTGCGGCGTGCACATCGGCCTCCCCGGTTCCGACCAATCGCGCGGTGCCCGCCTCCACGGCTTCAGGACGCTCAGTCGTGTCCCGAGCGACCAGCACGGGCTTGCCCAGTCCCGGTGCCTCCTCCTGAATGCCGCCGGAGTCGGTCAACACGAAACCGCACTGCAGAAGCTCATCCACGAAATCCAGATATCCCAGCGGTTCCAGGATGGCCACGTTGGGCAGGGATTGGAGTTCGGGTACGACGACCGAACGCACCTGGGGATTCAGGTGGAGCGGCACCCTGACGCTCACGTGCGGTCGAGCCGCCGCGAACCGCGCGATCGCCCGCGCGACGCCCTGCATCCTCGGCCCCAGGTTCTCGCGGCGGTGCAGGGTCACCAACACCCGATACCGGTCGGCCGGCGGGCACGACGGCGCACGCACAGCGGCCACGTCCGCCAGCGCGTCGATCACGGTGTTACCGGTGACGACCACGTCGGCGGGATCCACACCCTCGGCCAACAGCACGGCCCGGTTCAACGCCGTCGGAGCCAGATGCAATCGCGAGAGCCGGGTGATCAACTGCCGGTTGGCCTCCTCGGGGAAGGGGGAGTCCAGGTTGTACGTTCGCAGACCGGCCTCGAGGTGCACCACCGGGACACGCAGGAAGAACCCCGCGCTGGCGGCGGCGAACGCGGTGCTCGTGTCGCCGTGCACCACGATCATGTCCGGCTGCTGCGCCTCCAGCACCGGCGTCAGACCGGTGAGGGTGCGGGCCACGATGTCGGAGATCCGCTGCCCGGGTTCGAACAGGTTCAGGTCATGGCACGGGGTGATCCCGAACGCCTCATGGACCTGGGCCAGCATGTGCCGATGCTGACCCGACACGATGACGGTGGCCGACATCCCCGGGGCCGCGTTGACCGCGCGCACCAGCGGGGCCATCTTGATGGCCTCTGGGCGGGTTCCGTAGACGATCGCTACTGAGATGTTGCGTCCAACCGTGGGTGCCGTAGACACCGAAACCACCGAATCGCCTTCTCCCCCGACAGGATCAGGACTCCAGCCAGACTCGGCTGGCACTACCGGCATGGACACTAACGGCCCCAGGAGGGCAGACCCGCGCCAGGAGCGGCCACGAGGAGATTAAGAGTCGACATGCGTTCAAGACACCTGACCGAGGCGAACGTCCGCCGCCGCAGATGCCGTGATGACGCTTGGCGCCGGTTCACCCCCGGGGCCGATGGTGAGCTGCGCGGACGCTCGCGTACCGTCGAGGCTGGCACAGGCGCGGGAGGATGACATGTCGGTCGGGATGCTGGTCGCGCAGTCCTCCTCGTTCGATCCCGGTCTGCTGTTTCGGTTGGTCGATGTGGCCGGTGTGGTCGCGAACGGTTTCCTCGGCGGGGCGCTGGCACGGCGGATGGGCTTCGACCTCATCGGCTTCCTGGTCCTGGGCATGTCGTCAGGGCTCGCCGGTGGCGCCCTGCGCGACATGCTGCTCGGAGCAGGACCGGCCGTCGTCCTGACCGACCCGGCGTATCTCACCGGCGCCATGTTGGCCGCCACCACGGCGTACGTCCTGGACATCCGCGGCCGGTTCGCCGGGCGCATCCTCACCCTGGTCGACATGCTGGCGGTGGGCTGCTGGTCGGCGACCGGCGCGGCCAAAGCGCTCGGGATGGGCCTGGGATGGCTGCCAGCGCTTTTTCTGGGGACCGTCACGGCGGTCGGCGGTGGGATCGCGCGGGACGTCCTGGTAGGCCGCGTGCCGACGATCTTCGGAGGCAACCCGCTGTACGCCTCGGTCGCCGTCGTCGGGAGCGCCCAGATGACCCTTCTAGCCACCTTCGGGCACCACCAGATCGGCATGGCGACGGCCATCGTGTCGTGCGCCGCCCTGGGTCTGCTGGCCCGCCGCAGGGGGTGGGTGCTGCCGGCCGCAGCCGAACGCCCAGCGGTCAGCCGAAGGCCCTGGCGCAAGCGTGGCAGCTCAGGCAGGTCGCCATGACCGGACCTGTGATCAGGGCGTGAGGAGGCCGTGCGGGAGGCGTGAGTCGCAGGCACCACCGTAGGAGGTGAGCGGGGCGACGTACCGAGAAGCCCCCCACGAGAAGGAACGAACGATGAAAATCATGCGCAACTCCGTCGTCGCAGCAGCTGCCCTGTCCGTGTTGCCCATCGCGGGGTTCGCCGCCCAGTCCGCGAACGCCACCGCGATGACGCCGAAGACTCCCACGCCCAGCCCGCTCGCCGCCGTGACCCACATGCTGGAGTGCGGTTCTGACGACTCCGTGCAAGCGCCCGCCGTCTTCACCCTCGATTGCAGCGCCTCCACCACGAAGACCTACCTGGAGGGCATGAAGTGGAGCGGTTGGGGCCACGACTCGGCGAACGCCACCGGCTACCTCGTCAAGGAACGTCCCAGCACGACCGGCCGCGCGAACATCACCCGCTACCCGGTGGCCGTCACCGCCACCAAGCTCGCCAAGCGCGAGGCCACGCAGGTCTACACCAAGCTGGCGGTGCGCTTCACCCACGCCGTTCCGACGGGCATGGATCGTGTGCTGTGCTTCTACCTGGCCAAGGAGGGCCGCACCCAGGCCCCCACCCCGGCGCGGACAGCCACGCGTTACATGATCGAGTGCGTCGACGGCAACTTCGTCAAGAAGCCCACCAGGTTCACGCTGGCCTGCGGCGACGACTTGGAATACCTCGAGAAGTTGCGCTGGAAGATGTGGGGTCCGACCTCGGCCAAGGCCTCGGGTCTGCTCACCGTCGAGCCGACGTACGCCGAGCCCGGCCCGACCCTGCGTTACCCGGTCACCGTGGTCGCCGACCGCGTCCAGGCCGGCCAGGGCAAGCAGCTGTTCACCCGCTTGAAGATCACCTTCACCGGCAAGAAGGCCCCCTTCGAGCCGCGCGTCATGACGGTGGACCTGCCCCGCTGACACCACTCCCGCCGAGGGCCCGCCGAAATTCCGTCGGCTGACCGACCCCACGTCGATCGGGCTGTGCTGAGCTCACCAGCTCCAGTACAGCCCGATCATGCCGGGACCGAAATCCAGATACAGCGTGCTCAGGAGATTTCCGTTCAGGGTTGCGGTCTCCGAACGGTCCTCATCCCCGTGGTGTATCCGGGTGCGCACGCCGGCCGGGAGGGCGTCGGGGTCGAACTCGACCTCGATGAGGATCTCCCGCTGGGATTGGGTGAACCCGCGTTCCCAGCCGTCGCACGACTCCAGGGAACCGACGATCGCGTACTCGTACTCGACGAGGACCGTGTCCCCCATTGCCAGTGGCTGATTGAGCAACAGTTCCGCGACGACCAGCCCCACCGCGGGATGCTCGATCACCCGCCCGAGTCGGCAGTTGTCCCGCGCCACGATGTACGGCGTCCCGCCGGGGTCGTCGCCGTAGAAGGCCAGGAAGCGATCCACGCCGTCCCGGGTGGCCCGCAGCACCTCGCGAATCAGGTGGCTGGCGACGCTGCGATCCGCCCGAAGCTCCAGCAGATCATGGGTCGTGACGTGGTCGAGTTCCTCCCACGCGATCCCCAGCTCCTCGACAGCCGCGTCCACCAGGGACCCGGCGTCGAACATCTCCGCCACCGGCGGGATCTCCGAGGCGCCCGAACCGGAACGCCGGACCCGCGCTGGCAGGAGGGCGGCCAGCGAGCCACGCGGAACGTCGAGGATCTCTTCCAGGCTGCCCAGGGCCGCCAACGACCCGGCCCGGTCTGGGCGGCTCCGGCCCGACTGCCAATAGGAGAGGGTGGCCACCGAGAGGTCGTGGCCGCGATGGCGCAGGTGGTACCGGATGCGCTCCAGGCTCAGCCCGCGAGCGCTGATCGCCGCCCGCAACGCCGCCGCGAAGCCAGCGATGTCACCCGCCGGCCCACAGGACGAGGCGATCACGTCGGTCTCCACGGCGTTACCGTAGCGATGTCACGCTCCATGAGGTCAGGACCGCAGGTCACGGGGCCTTCGATGCTCGCGCGACCCCGACCTCGACCCCGACCCGGGCCTGTGTGCGGTGTGGGCCCGGGCCTGTGTCGGGTGCTGGTCAGGCGGTGTGGGCGGTGGGTTGGTCGGTGGGGGTCAGGGTGAGCCGGTCACGGTAACTGGTCCGCGTCGCGATATGGGCGTAATACGCCGCCTTACGACGAGCCACCGCACCCGTGGCGTTACTGGGCGCCGACACCTGATCCGGATCAAGTTGAGCGTTCATTCCATCACGCAACAACTTCAACGCCTCCGCCCGCATCTGCGAGATCCGCGACTCGGTCACCCCCAACTCATCAGCCAACTCCCGCATCGGACGATCCTCGAAGAAACACCCACGAATCACCGACTGCAACCGCTCCGGCAACGTATGAATCGCATCCCGCAAGTACGCCGTCCGCTCCCGCGCAATCAACGTCGCCTCCGGCGTCTGCGTCGTCGCCGGCAAAATCGCATCCGCACCAGCAGTGTCGGTGATCACATCCAACCGCAACACCACACTCGAATGCAGATCCGCGTCCAAACGCTCCAAATCCCCGTGGACACACCCATCGCCGCCGCGGTCTCCACATCCGAAGGACGCCGACCCAACTCCGCAGCCAACGCATCATGAACCGCGTCCCGCCGACGAACCTTGGCCCGCAACGACCGCGTCGCCCAATCCGCCGACCGCAACTCATCCAACAACGCCCCACGAATCCGGCGCACCGCGTACCGCCCGAACGGCACACCCAAACTCGGATCGAACGACCGCGCAGCCATCGCCAACGCCGCCATCCCCGCCGACACCAAATCATCGGTGTACACATGCCCCGGCAACCGCGAACTGATCGCCCGAACCTCAAAATGCACCAACGGCAGATGCGCCCGGCACAACTGGTCGACATCAAGTACTTCAGGCGTCCCGGACTGGTCAACGGGAGCGGCAGCGTTCTGCAGGTAAGCGGTCACGTAATGAAAGTAAGAAACAGGTAACGAGAACCCCAAGAAACGCCCAACCACTGAGACACCACAGGTCACAGCCTCGGACTTTGCGATTCCTATACCTTTTTGGACACTCGCTTAGATGCAACGTAACCGATTACGGAAGCGCTTACACACTCCCAGACCCCCCAACCCGTTTACCCCCACTTTACGAACCCCAGATATTGGACAACCGACCAACTCCTCAGCTCTATGGGATCGATGACGACGGCATCCTCAGGCCCGGGCGTTGCCCGACGATGAGAGGGCCGTGACTGAGATGAGGCATGTGTGAAGGCCCCGGCCGCCGATGACGCCACGCTGATCGCCCTCTCCGATCTCTCGGCCGGACTATGGCGCATCCAGGAGTTGCTGGAACTGCTGACCTACAAACTGGAGGTCCAGCACGTCCTGATCGAAACCGGCAGGGCTCGCTGGATGGGCCGCTCGACCCGCGAGATCGATGTGGTCCTGCAGGAGATGCGCGAGGCTGAGCTGATGCGCGCCGTCGACGCTGGACCGGTCTGCGACGCTCTCGGCCTCTCCCCCGATACCCCGTTGAGTGATATCGCCGCTGCTGCACCGATCCCCTGGAACAGCGTGCTCGACGAGCACCGGACCGCCCTGACCAAGGCGACCCGTGAGCTCGCCACCCTCAGCCGCTCCAACAGCGACATGTTGGAGGCCAGTTACCGTGCGGTCAAGGAGACTCTCGACCGGTTCAACCACAGCTCGGAAGCGCCGACGTACACCGCCCGCGGTGCCCGCGAGGCCGCGCGTACCACGCACCTGTTCGACCAGATCACCTGAGCTCAGCCCACCTCACCCCGAGAACGCAGTTCGTGTCGCTAGGAGAGAGACACCATGACGGCAACCATTGCCCCGGCCGCGACGGCCGACATCACCATGCCGACCGGGATGGTCGGATTCCCCGCCGCTCACCGTTTCCTGTTGCACCCGCATCAGGAGGGGGTCTTCGCCATGGAGTGCCTGGACGACCCGGACCTCGGGTTCGTCGTGATCGCTCCGTCCCTGTTCTTCCCCCACTACGCGCCGGTCATCGACAGCGCCACCACGCAGGCCCTTGGCCTGGAGAGCGCGAGCGACGCGCTCGTGCTCCTGGTCGTGACCGTCGGCACCGCCGACCGACCGGCCCACGCGAATCTGCTTGCGCCGCTGGTGGTTAACCGCCACACCAAGGTAGCGTCGCAGGTCGTACTCTCCGACTCCGAGCTGCCGCTGCGCGCACCCATCCCGGAGGGCTGATCCGACCCGGTCGGGGCAGCCTCTCCCTCGCCCCGACCGAAGGAAGCCTCGTGCTTGTCCTCAGCCGCCGCCCTCAGCAAAGCCTGCTGATCGGGCACGACGTCGTCATCACCGTGCTCGAAGTCAACGGTGACACCGTACGGATCGGCATCTCCGCACCGCCGGAGGTACAGATCCACCGCGAGGAGGTCTACCGGGACCTTCAGCGCAGCAACCGAGAGGCGGCCGCCGGCCCCGGCCGCGCTGCCGACTTCACCCGTCAGCTCAAGCCACGGCGCCCGCAGGACGGGGCGCAGGTCCAGCGAACGGTTCAGCCCACGACGCCGGCGGACAGCGAGGCCGACTCGGCCGAGGAACATGGCTCACCGTGACCGAGCGTGACCGGCGGTGGGGATGACCGTTCGCTAACCGCTACGTCATCGGTCCCGAGGCTTGATCCAAGAGCGCGTAGACCTCAGCGGCGCGATAGCGGCGATGTCCCCCCAAGGTCCGCAACGACGTCAGTTTTCCCGAGATCGCCCATCGGGTGACCGTCTTGGGGTCGACCCGGAACAGTGCCGCCACCTCGGCGGGTGTCAGCAATTCGTCCGCGGGTTCGTGTGGACTCGATTCGGGCACGGAAGTCCCCTTTCCCGCCTGCTGCTCAGCGACATCTCTTACTGTCGAGACTAGCTGAAGCAGCGTTCAAAAAACGGCATGATCAGGGGCAAACTGGCGCACGCCAGGCATGGGCGGCTGCCGGCCGACCCGGCGTGGCAGGCCGGGTCAAGCGCCGCAGCGCCGCCCCAAGGCGACCCCACACGGGGCCGGCACGGGGCCAACACGGGGCCAACACGGGGCCGACACGGGCGCAGGGCGGGCAGGCACGGGGTCGCCGCCAGGTGGCCGGTACGCCCGACGCCAGGCGGTTCCAGCTATTCGCCGCCACCATGTACGGTAGGCAGCACGAACATACGAGATTCCCGGAGCCGCTCCGTGGTGACCAGGCCCATGTGACATGACCTGGCCGTCGCGATGCCGCCCGGCAGACGCGTGAGGGGGTCGACGCCATGGGGCGCGGCCGTGCGAAGGCCAAGCAGACCAAGGTCGCCCGGGAGCTGAAGTACTCCAGCCCGGACATGGACTTGAGCGCGCTTGAGCGAGAGCTTCACGGGCAGCAATACAAGGGCGCTGACGCCAAGTCAGACGACGACCTCGACGACGACCAAGACGAGACCTGGATCAAGCGCTGACCCGGCGGTACGCCCAGGAACTGCCGAAGCCCCTCACCTCGGCACCCGGGCGCACCGCACTTCGGGGAGTTCAGGGGTTCATGCGGCCGGGGTGCACACCAACCAGTTGCGCGCCGCCGCCATTGACTCCTTTGGCGCCGTGAACCACCGGAGCACCGAGGTGCGCCTGCGACTCCGGCACCACCGTGCCGATCTGCCATGCCGACAGCCCGTATCGCGCCAGATGCGCGGCCGCCCGATCCGCGTGATCCGCGGGCAGGGCCGCCACGAAACCCACCCCCTGGTTGAAGGTTCTCTCGGCGTCGGCCTGCGGTACCCGACCAGCCAGAGTCAACACCTCGAACACCGCTGGGGGGCGCCAGCTGGCCCGGTCCAGAATGGCGAGCGTGCCGGACGGTAGGACTCGAGCCACGTTGGCGGCCAGCCCGCCACCGGTCACGTGGCTCAGCGCGTGCACCTCGACGTCGGGCTCGTCGATGAGGGCGATCAGGTCGCGCGCATACACCCGGGTGGGTTCCAGCAATTCCTCACCGAGGGTCCGCCCGAACTCTGCAACCCGGCGCTCCCATGACCACCCCGCCTCCCGGACGATGGCTCGCACCAGGGAAAAGCCGTTGGCGTGCAACCCCGAGGAGGGGATAGCCAGCAGGGCGTCCCCCACCTGCACGCGATGCGGACCCAGCAGGTCGTCGTACTCCACGACTCCCGTTGCGGCCCCGGCCACGTCGTACTCCTGCGGGCCCAGCAGTCCCGGGTGTTCCGCCGTTTCTCCCCCGATGAGGGCACAGCCCGCGGCGCGGCAGCCGGCCGCGATCCCCGCCACGATCGCCGCGATCCGCTCCGGCACGACCCGCCCGCAGGCGATGTAGTCGGTCAGGAAGAGCGGGCGGGCGCCCGTGACGACGATGTCATCGACCACCATGCCCACCAGGTCGATGCCGATCGTGTCATGACGATCCAGCGCCGCGGCGATCGCGACCTTCGTGCCCACCCCGTCCGTCGAGGTGGCCAGGACCGGGCGCCGCATGCCGGTCAACGCGGAGGCGTCGAACAGGCCGGCGAAACCACCCAGTCCCCCCAGCACCTCGGGGCGCTGGGCCGACCGCACCGACGCCTTCATCAGCTCCACGGCCCGGTCCCCGGCCTCGACGTCAACGCCCGCAGCGGCATACGTCAGAGACTGCGGGCTCTGCGGACGATTCACGGACGACACCTTTCGACGTGATCTCGGCGCTGGCTCGCGCCTGGGCTACTCAGGCGCCCGGGTCAGCGGGCGACGTACGGCGTGGACTCATCGGGATTGCCCGGCAGGGTCGCGGCCACCCGACGAAGCTCCAGGACGTCCTTGCCCAGCTGGTCGGCTTCGGGCAGCGGGATCGGGTACACCCCGTCGAAGCAGGCCAGGCACAACCGCTGCGGCGGCTGGCCGGTCGCGGCCACCATGGCCTCCGGGCTGATGTATCCCAAGGAATCCGCCCCGATGCTGCGCCTGATCGCGTCCGTGTCGAGCCCATTGGCGATCAGTTCCGCCCGGGTCGCGAAGTCGATGCCGTAGAAACAGGGCCACTTCACCGGCGGCGAGGAGATCCGGACGTGCACCTGCGCGGCGCCGGCCTCGCGCAGCATCCTGACCAGTGCCCGCTGGGTGTTGCCGCGCACGATCGAGTCGTCCACGACCACCAGCCGTCGGCCGTTGATCGCCTCGCGGAGGGGATTGAGCTTCAGCCGGATACCGAGCTGGCGGATGGTTTGGCTGGGCGAGATGAAGGTCCGCCCGACGTAGGCGTTCTTGACCAGGCCCTGACCGTACGGAATACCCGAGGCCTCGGCGTACCCGATGGCCGACGGGATCCCCGAATCCGGGGTCGGCATCACCATGTCCGCCTCGACAGGGTGCTCCCGTGCGAGCCGCCGGCCCATCTCCACCCGGCACTCATAGATCCCGCGGCCACCGATCGAGGTGTCCGGTCGGGCGAGGTAGACGTACTCGAAGACACAGCCACGCGGCTCGGCCTCGGCGAAACGTTGCGAACGCAGCCCGTCGACATCGATCGCGATCAGCTCACCCGGCTCCACCTCGCGGACGAAGCTGGCCCCGACGATGTCCAGCGCGGCGGTCTCGCTGGCCACCACCCAGCCGCGATCGAGCCGGCCCAGCACCAGCGGACGAATGCCCAGCGCATCCCGGGCGGCGTACAAGGTGTGCTCATCCATGAACACGAAGCAGAACGCACCACGGATCTTCGGGAGGATGGCCATCGCGCGATGCTCCAGCGTCCGATGATGACTGCCCGACAGCAACGCCGTGACCAGCGCAGTGTCGGTGGTGTTCCCCCGGCCCAACTCGCTGTCGGGGTGCAACACGTGATCCTTGGCGTACACCAGGTCGCGCAGCTGCGCCGAGTTGATGAGATTGCCGTTATGCGCCAAGGCGATCGTGGACTCATCGGTACCGCCGAGGGTGGGTTGCGCGTTCTCCCACGTGGATCCGCCGGTGGTGGAGTAGCGGGTGTGGCCGATGGCCACGTGACCGCGCATCTGGGTCAGGGCGTGTTCGTTGAACACCTGCGCGACCAGGCCCATGTCCTTGAAGACCAGCACCCGGGAGCCGTCGCTGGTGGCGATGCCCGCCGATTCCTGGCCGCGGTGCTGCAAGGCGTACAGGCCGTAGTACGTCAGCTTGGCGACCTCTTCACCGGGCGCCCACACACCGAAGACGCCACACGCATCCTGCGGTCCCTTCTCCCCCGGGAGAAGGTCGTGATTGAGCCGTCCATCGCCGCGGGCCACACCGTCAGTCTCGCACAGCCGTCCCGGCCATCCGGGGCCGACGCCCGCCCGAGCGACACCGCCCGACTCAGCCGCGCCGATCCAGCAGCACCGCCACCACCCCGGCGACCAAGGTGCCCACCAGTGCCCACGCCAGACCGACGAACGCCATCGCCGACACGCTCGAAGCCCGCGGTGACGCCGACGGCCCGCCAACAGCGATGACGGCCCCCACCAGGAAGCCGAGCAGGGCTCCGGTCAGGATGAAGCTGCGGAACTTGACCGTACGCCGCACCCGGTACCAGCCGGGGGCCAGGGTCGGGTCGGCGGAGGATTCCCGGGAGGCGTGGTGGTCTCGGGACGAGTCGGCGTCGGGCACGCCTCCCACCCTAGTCATCGCCTAGCCATCACCCCCGGCAACCACCCGGGAGGCAGGATCGAGCAGCGGCAGAAAGGCGTCGAGGTCGGCGCGCTGACCGCTAGCCCTGACCCGGCCCGATCCGGTCGCCTCCGCCCAGGTGATCAGTCCCGTCGCCAGCGCCAACCAGGTGTCGGGATCGGTCTCCACGACGTTCGGCGGGGTCCCCCGCGTGTGCCGGGGGCCCTGGATGCACTGCACCACCCCCACCGGCGGAACCCTGACCTCCACACTCCTGCCGGGAGCGTGGTCGGCCAGAACCTGCAACGCGTACCGTACGGCCGTTGCCAGGAGCGCTCGGTCCGCGGGCGGGCCGCCGGTGGACCGAGCCTGGCGCCAGGCGTTGATCGCCGCCATCCCGGCCCCCGGATCCAGTCGTCGTACCGCCATGGCGACCATCCTCCCAGCCGAGGATGGTCGGCGGGACGGCTTGCCGTGACCGGGCCCGACAGCACACAGTGGCATCCGTGCCTGCCCAGACCGCCCAGCCTGCCCAGCCTGCCCAGCCCGCCCAGCCCGCGCACGGCGCCGGCTCCGCCGCGCCGCCGCTGCACCTGGCGCACTGGGGGAGGTTCAGCGTGGATGTCCGCGGTGGCGACGTGGCGTCGGTGCATCCGTGGGCCGGGGACAGCGAGCCACCCGCCCTGCAGAACAACCTCGTGGGGTCGCTGCGGCACCCCTGCCGGGTCGCCCGGCCGGCCGTCCGACGCGGCTGGTGGGAGCAGGGCCCGGGCCCGGACGATCGGCGCGGCGCGCAGGATTTCCTGCAACCGCCGTGGGACGAGGTGCTCGATGCCGTGGCCGCCGAGCTGCGACGCGTGATCGACCAGCACGGCAACCAGGCGATCTACGGCGGGTCCTACGGCTGGGCCAGCGCCGGACGCTTCCACCACGCCCCCAACCAGCTGCACCGGTTCCTCCATCTGCTGGGTGGCTTCACCGGGTCGGTGAACAGCTACTCCACCGGTGCAGCCGAGGTGATCCTGCCCCGGGTCATCGGCAGCGAAGACGTCTTTGGGGGTGAGGCCACCAGCTGGGGGGTCATCGCCGAGCACACCGAGCTCCTGGTCTGCTTCGGGGGCCTGTCAGCCCGGACGGCCGCGATCGACTGGGGCGGCACCGGAGACCACCCGGTGAGCCGGGCCGTGACCGCGCTGACCGCGCGCGGCGGCCGGATCGTGTCGCTCAGCCCGCTCCGCGATGACCTGGCGGGAGCCCGCGACGACCCCGAGGCGCCCGTGCGCTGGCTGCCGATCTCCCCCGGGACCGACGTCACCGTGCTGCTGGCGATCGCCTGGGTGCTGCACACCGACGGCCTCGCCGACCGACAGTTCCTCGCCCGGTACTGCCTCGGGTACGAGCCGTTCGCGACGTACCTGCAGGGCGAGGTCGACGGCGTACCGAAGACCCCGGCGTGGGCGGCAGCGATCAGCGGCGTACCCGCCGCGGACATCGAGGCGCTGGCGCACGCTCTGGCCCGGCACCGCAGCATGCTGGCCATGAGCTGGTCCCTGCAGCGCTCCCAGTACGGCGAGCAGGCGCCCTGGCTGGGGGCGGTGATCGCCGCCATGCTCGGTCAGCTCGGGCTGCCCGGAGGAGGTTTCACGCACGGCTACGGGTCGATGAACAAGGTCGGCCAGCGAGGGTCCCCCTGGCCGCTGCCCACGCTCAGCCCCGGAGTCAACCGGGTCCGAACCCGGATCCCCGTGGCGGCGATCAGCGACCTGCTGCTGGCGCCAGGAAGCTCCCTGTCGTACGCCGGAACGGAGCTCACGCTTCCCGATGTCCGGCTGGTCTATTGGGCCGGTGGCAACCCGTTCCACCACCACCAGGACCTGTTCCGATTGCGCCGCGCGTTCAACCGACCGGACACGATCGTGGTCCACGACCCGTACTGGACCAGTACCGCCCGGCACGCCGATGTGGTCTTCCCCTCGACGGTTTCGCTGGAACGCGACGACCTTGGGGGTAGCCGGCACGGCGGGCACCTGGTGGCGATGCGCGCGCTGGCCTCCCCCTACGAGCAGGCTCGTGACGACTACGACATGTTCAGCGCTCTGGCACAACGGCTCGGGGTCGCCGAAGCCTTCACCGAAGGACGCACCGCCCAGGACTGGGTTCGCCAGTTGTACCAGGAGTGGGCCGCCCTGATCGCGGCCCGGTTTCCCGATGACGTCACGCCGGCGACCTTCGATCGCTTCTGGGGCGACGGGTCGCAGGTGCTGCCCCGTCAGCCGGAGACGATCGCGCTCGCCGCCTTCCGCGCGGATCCGCAGGCCCACCCGCGGCCGACCCCGAGCGGGCTCATCGAGATCACCAGCGACGCGATCGCGGCTCTGCGGCTCCCGGACTGCCCGGGCCACCCCACCTGGCTCGATCCGCAGGAGCGACTCGGCACGGTGCGTGCCGCGACGTACCCGTTGTTGCTGCTGGCCAACCAGCCCGGCAGCAGATTCCACAGCCAGTTCGACTTCGGACCCCTCAGCGCGGCCAGCAAGATCGCCGGGCGCGAACCCCTGCGGATGCACCCGGCGGACGCGGCGGCGCGGGGACTGGTCAGCGGCACGCTGGTCCGAGTGTTCAACGATCGCGGAGCCCTGCTGGCCGGCGTGCTCATCGACGACGCCGTCCGCCCCGAGGTCGTCCAGCTGGCCACCGGCGCCTGGTTCGACCCGGTTCCCGGCACCGACTCGGGTGGACCAGGGTTGTGCGCGCATGGGAACCCCAACGTCCTGACGCCGGACATTCGTACCTCGTCGCTGGCACAAGCATGCGCCGGCGCCCACGCGTTGGTGCAGGTGGAGGCGTACGACGGCGAGCCGCCACCGCTGCGCTGTCAGCGGCCTCCGGAGCTGGCGTGATCCCGGCCACGGGACGCGGTCCCGAACGGGTGGACCTGCACCGAGCCGGATCGGTGACCACCGTGGTCGTCGACGGCCACCCCCAGTCGCACGTCAACCTGCACGACCCCACCGACCTCGGGTTCGAGTACCTCCTCCAGCTGGCCGTCGTCCTGGACACCCTGGACCCGCACCCGCCCGCGCCGCTGTCGGTGACGCACATCGGTGGTGCCGGCCTGTCCCTGCCGCGGTTCCTGGCCGTACGCCGCCCCGGCTCCCCGCAGATCGTGCTCGAGCCGGACGAGACCGTCACCGCGATCGTCCGCCGTGAGCTGCCGTTGCCGCGCGGACACCGGATCCGGGTGCGCCCGACCGACGGACGCAGCGGGCTGGCCGGGCTCAAGGACGGATCCGCCCGGGTCGTCGTCCTCGACGCCTACCACCAGGGACGGGTACCCGCCGAGCTGACCACCGCCGAGGCGTTCACCGGGTACGCGCGGGTGGTGGGCCCCGACGGGCTGCTGCTGGCCAACCTCGCCGACGAGCCCGGGCTCTCGTATGTGGCGCGGGTGGCGGCAGCCGCCCGCGGGGCAGGTTTCCCGTCGCTGCTGCTGATCGGCAACCACGAGATCCTGAAGGGACGCCGATTCGGCAATGTGGTCCTGGCGGCCAGCGCGAGCGCCCTGGACGACCAGGCCGTGGCGACCGCCCTGGCGAGGCGGGCGCTGGGCGCCGGGCTGCGCGACGTCGCGGCCACGGCGCGGTGGGCCAGGTCGGCGCGTCCGTTCACCGACGACGACTGCGCACCCTCACCGCCGGCCCCGGACCCAGGTCGGTGGCGGGTCCGCTGACCGCGCGCTCAGTCGTCGGCCATCGCGGCCGGGATGGTGGCCTCGTGCGTCGCACGCAGCTCGGCCAGGCCCACCCGCAGATGGCCCTGCGCCACTAGATCCCGACCACCGGTGGCGCCGAGTCGTACGCAGGGCAGCCCGTGGGAGGCAGCCAGCGCGACGAATCGTGGCGTCTGCACCTCCGGCACCGCCACCACCGCGCGCGCCGTACTCTCGCTGAACAACGCGGCGAACGGGTCGACCGCGTCGCGCGAGCACAGCTCATCGAGACTCACCTCGACCCCCACGTCGTGGACGAGGCAGGCCTCGGCCAACGCGACCGCCAGGCCCCCGTCGGACAGGTCGTGCGCCGCGGCCACCAGCCCCTCCTCGCAGGCCTGGGCCAGGGTGGCGGCCAGGGTCAGCTCCGCGGGGAAGTCGACCGCGGGCGGGAGTCCACCCAGGTGCTGGTGCACCACGTGGGCCCACTCCGACCCGTCCAGCTCGTCGCGGGTGCTCCCCAGGAGGAACACGCTCAGGTCGGCGTCCGACCAGGCGCTGGGGATCCGGCGGCGGACATCCTCCAGCACGCCCAACACGCCGACGACGGGTGTCGGGTGGATGGCGGTGTCACCGGTCTGGTTGTAGAAGGACACGTTCCCACCGGTCACCGGCACTCCCAGGGCCTTGCATCCGTGCGCCAGGCCCATCACCGCCTGCTCGAACTGCCACATGACGCCGGGATCCTCCGGCGATCCGAAGTTCAGGCAGTCCGTCACCGCCAGCGGCCGGGCACCGCTGGCGGCCACGTTCCGATAGGCCTCTGCGAGCGCCAGCTGAGCGCCGGCGTACGGGTCGAGCTTGGCGAACCGGCCATTGCAGTCGGTGGCCAGCGCCACCCCGAGCCCGCTGTCCTCGTCCACCCGCACCACGCCGGCGTCGTGCGGCTGAGCCAAGGTGGTGTTGCCCAGCACGTAGCGGTCGTACTGGTCGGTGACCCAGCGCTTGCTGGCCAGATTCGGCGACCCCAGCAGGCGGAGCAGCGTGGCGGTGAGCTCGCCCTCACCCGAGGGCCGAGGCAGCGACGCCGACGTGTTCGCCTGCAGCGCGTCCTGCGTGGACGGGCGGGCGATGGGCCGTCGGTACACCGGCCCGTCGTGGGCCACCGAGCGCGGCGGGACGTCCACGATCGTCTCCCCATGCCAGGTCACCACCAGGTGGGTGCCGTCGCTGACCTCGCCGACGACCGTCGCCTCGACATCCCAGCGATCGGTGATCGCCAGGAACGCCGGCACCTGGTCGGGCCGTACGACGGCCATCATCCGTTCCTGCGACTCCGACATCAGGATCTCTTCGGGGGCCAAAGTGGCGTCCCGCAACGGCACCCGATCCAGCCAGACCAGCATGCCCCCGTCGCCGGCCGAGGCCAGTTCGCTGGTCGCGCAGGACAGGCCCGCGCCCCCCAGATCCTGAATGCCGTCGACGACGCCCGCGGCGTACAGCTCCAGGCAGCACTCAATGAGGACCTTCTCCGCGAACGGATCGCCGACCTGCACGCTGGGCCGCTTGGCCGGACCCGTCTCGTCGAACGTCTCCGAGGCCAGCACCGACACTCCGCCGATGCCGTCGCCGCCGGTCTTGGCGCCGAACAGGATGACCTGGTTGCCCACCCCGGAGGCGTGCGCCGTGTGGATGTCGGTGATCCGCAGCTTGCCGACACACAGCGCGTTGACCAGTGGGTTTCCCTGGTAGCAGTCGTCGAAGACGACCTCACCGCCGATGTTCGGCAGGCCCAGGCAGTTCCCGTAGCCGCCCACTCCCGCGACCACGCCGGGAAGCACCCGCTTGGTGTCCGGGTGATCCAACGCGCCGAAGCGCAGGGGATCCATGACGGCGATCGGGCGGGCGCCCATAGCCATGATGTCGCGCACGATCCCGCCGACGCCGGTCGCGGCGCCTTGATGCGGCTCGACAAACGAGGGGTGGTTGTGGGATTCGACCTTGAACGTGGCCGCCCAGCCCTGACCGATGTCGACGACGCCGGCGTTCTCGCCGATTCCGACGAGGAGTGTGGACCGCATCTGCTCGGTCAGGTTCTCCGCGAAGTGCCGGAAGTGCACTTTGCTCGACTTGTAGGAGCAGTGCTCGGACCACATCACCGAATACATGGCCAACTCGGCGTTGGTGGGGCGACGGCCTAGGATCTCCCGGATCCTGGCGTACTCGTCTTCCTTGAGCCCCAAGTCGCGCCACGGCTGCGCGGCCTCCGGGGTGGCCACCGCGTGTTCGACGGTGTCCAGGTGAGCGCCGCCGCGGCCGGGCACGTGATCGGTGTGGGCGCTCATCGCAGGCCCGTTCCGGCGCCGGCCAGGGAGTTCAGGATCGAGCTGAAGAACGTCAGTCCGTCGAGGCTGGGACCGAACCCGGCCTCCACACAATGCTCCGGGTGCGGCATCAGGCCGACGACGTTGCCGCGGGCGTTCCGGATTCCGGCGATGTCGCGATAGCTGCCGTTGGGGTTGCCCTGCACATATCGGAACACCACCTGGCCGTCGCCTTCGAGGCGGTCCAGGGTGGCCTGATCCGCCACGAAACACCCCTCGCCGTTCTTGAGCACGATGGTGATCTCCTGGCCGTCGCTGAACCCGGACGTCCACGGGGTGCTCGCATCCTCGACCCGCAGCGCCTGGTCCCGGCAGATGAACGTGCGGTGGTCGTTGCGGACCAAGGCTCCGGGCAGCAGGTGCGACTCGCACAGGATCTGGAACCCGTTGCAGATCCCCAGCACGGGCAGCCCGCCCTGGGCTGCCGGGATGAGCACATCCATCACCGGCGCGAACCGGGCGATTGCCCCGCACCGCAGGTAGTCGCCGTACGAGAACCCTCCGGGCAGCACCACCGCATCCACCCCGCGCAGGTCCGCGTCGCGGTGCCACAGCGCGACCGACTCGCCGCCGGCCAGGTCGATCGCCCGGCGCGCGTCGTGGTCGTCAAGAGACCCCGGGAAGGTCACCACCCCGATCCGCATCAGTGCTCGACCTCCGGGTCCGCGAGCACCCGCACCGACACGACGTCCTCCATGACGGGGTTGCTGAGCAGCGTGACCGCAGCCTCCCGGGCTGCGGCCAGGTCCTGCGGGGTGACCTCGCCGGGGGTGGTCAACACGAATCGCTTGCCTTGGCGCACGTCGGTGAACCCACTGAACCCCAGCCGCGGCAGGGCGCCGGCCACCGCCTGGCCCTGCGGATCGAGGATCTCCGGTTTGAGCATGACGTCGACGACGACCGTTCCCATGGCGGGCGGACTCCTGTGAGTGGGGGTGTGCGTGGGGGTGTGCGTGCGGAGCTGAACCGGCTAGCCCGGACGGGCCCAGGATATCGGCCCTGACCCGGCGGGCCCGGTGCGAGTTCACGCCTGCTCACGGAGCTCACGGACGCCCACGGACGCTCACGCCCGGTCGAAAGACCGTCCGGTGATCGTCTCGTACGCCGACACGTACGTCGCACGGGTGGCCTCGACCACGTTGGGCGGCAGCGGCGGCGGCGGGGATCCCGAGGACCGGTGCCAACCCGACGCCGGGGAGGTCAGCCAGTCCCGGACGTACTGCTTGTCGAACGAGCGTTGAGCGACTCCAGGCTGCCAGTCCGCGGCCGGCCAGAATCTCGACGAATCCGGCGTGAGGACCTCGTCCGCCAACAGGACCGGTACATCGCCGGCCGCCGCCAGCGGACCTCGCTCCACAGTGTCCAGCGGCAAGCCGAACTCCACCTTGGTGTCCGCGATCAGGATTCCCCGTTCGCGCGCCAACTCGTTGCCGCGTTCGAGGATCTCGCAGGTCAGATCCCGAATCCGGGCCGCCAGTGGGCGTCCCATCAGCCGGACCACGTCATCGAAGGTCATCGGCTCGTCGTGGTGGCCCAGGGCGGCCTTGGTCGTCGGCGTGAAGATCGTGGCATCCAGTCGGGACGCCTCGGTCAGCCCCTGCGGCAACGTCACCCCGCACACCGACCCCCGATCCCGGTACTCGATCAGCCCCGAGCCGGTGAGGTAGGAGCGAGCGATGCACTCCACCGGGAGCATCCTCAGCCGTCGTACCACCAGGGCGCGGCCGGCCACCGCATCGGGGATCGCCGGTCCCGTCGCGGCCAGGACGTGGTTGCCCACCAACGGTTCGAGTTGTTCGAACCACCACAGCGACAGCGCGGTCAGCAGGCGCCCCTTGTCGGGAATCGGGGTTGACAACACGTAGTCAAAAGCGCTGATGCGATTGCTGGCCACCATCAGCATGACGTCGTCGCCCACGCCGAGGGTGGCCGGGTCGCGCGGGGCGTAGAGATCGCGCACCTTGCCGGAGGCGATGTGCACATAGCCCGGCAGGTCCGGAGCCCGCCCGTCCGGGCTCACGCCCGGCTCCCCACACTCGGCGGGACGACCTGGCCACGCGCGGCCGCCTGCGCGATGTCACGCCGGTGGTGCGAGCCCGAGATCCGGACCCGGTCGACGGCGCGATAGGCGAGTTCCCTGGCCGCCTCCAGATCCGCACCCACCGCGACCACCGACAGCACCCGGCCGCCGTCGACGACGAGCTGCCCCGACCCGGTGCGCGTCGACCCCGCGTGCAGCACCCGCACGTCCGGGCCGAGTTCGGCCACCGCATCCAGCCCCTCGATGACATCCCCCTTGCGGGGTCCCCGGGGGTACCCCTTGGCGGCGATGACCACGGTCACCGCGTGCTCGGGGCGCCACGACAGCTCCCCCACCTGATCCAAGGTTCCGGTGGCGGCGGCGCGCAGGAGCCCACCCAGCGGGGTACCCAACCGCGCGAGCACCACCTGGGTCTCGGGGTCGCCGAAACGGGCGTTGAACTCCACCACGCGGGTGCCGGCAGAAGTCAGCGCAAGCCCGACGTACAGGATTCCGGCGAACGGGGTGCCACGGCGGCGCATCTCCTCGATGGTGGGGCGGGCAACCGTATCGACCACTTCCTGCACGAGTCCTGGGGGGGCCCATTCCAGCGGGGAGTAGGCACCCATCCCGCCGGTGTTCGGACCCTGATCGCCGTCACCGACCCGCTTGAAGTCCTGCGCCGGGGCCAGCGGCAGCAGGCTGACCCCGTCGGTGATGCAGAAGAGCGACACCTCGGGGCCGTCGAGGTACTCCTCGACGACCACGGCCGGTGACGCGTCTCCCTCCGGTGCCCGGTTCAGGCACTGGGCGGCGTGCGCCAGGGCCAGCATCCGGTTGTCGGTGACCACGACTCCCTTGCCGGCCGCCAACCCGTCGTCCTTGACGACGTACGGCGCGCCGTAGACATCCAGGGCCTCGGTCACCTCATCGGTGTTGGTGCAGACGGTGGACCGGGCGGTGGGGACACCGGCGGCGGCCATCACGTCCTTGGCGAACGCTTTGCTCCCTTCGAGCCGAGCGGCCGCCGCCGAGGGGCCGAAGCAGAGGATCCCCGCCTCGCGGACGGCGTCGGCGACCCCGGCGACCAGCGGCACTTCCGGGCCGATGACCACCAGATCGGCACCCACCTCCACCGCGAGGGCCGCGACCGCTGGACCATCGCTGAGCGGTGCCGTCAGCGCCCGGCACTCGACCTCCGCGGCGATACCCGCGTTCCCCGGGGCCACGACGACCGACGCCACCTGGGGGTCGCGGTTCAAGGCCGTCACGATGGCGTGCTCGCGCGCGCCGGAGCCAAGGACGAGTACCTTCACGGCGATCAGCCTAGGGGCTCCGGCTCACCCCCGCACCGGGTCCCCGAGCGGGCGCCCGGGTCGCGGCATCCTCGGGCAGGGGCCGTGAGCGGCTGATCGTTGGGGAATTCGCATCGGGAGACCGGCGCGAATCCCCCACCGGTCGTCGGGGCCGCCGCGACGTACCATCGAAGCCTGAGTCGGGAACACGGCCAGCGATATTCCCACGACACGTCCCACGACGGGCCCACCTCGGGAGATGCGATGAAGCGGCTCCGCGACCCAGCCGGCACCACGCTGACGCCCCCAGGCGGGGACGTGCAACCCTTCCCCGAGTTGTTCGACCGGGCGGACCAGTTCCTCGGTCTGGGCAGCGAACTGGACGGCAGGTTGCTGTTCCTCTATCAGTACGCGGTGCGCAATCCGGCCATGACTCGCGCCCAGCTGCTCCAGGAGGGGCTGACCGAGGAGGTGGTCGACCTCGACCTGACGGAACTGCAGGACCACGGGCTGATCAAGCCCGGCGACGACCCTGGCACCTGGGAGGCCGTGCCACCGGATGTGGCGCTGACCTCGGTAGCCGGTCGCCTCGAACGGCGCGCCTCGGACGCCCGGGCCCTGGCCTACGAACTCTCCCTGACCTACCAACAGGCGCGGGCGACGTACGCCTCCGATCGACACGGCATCCGCAGCCTCGGGTCACTGGCCGAACTCGACAACGCTGTGCACGACGTCGTCACGAACGCCGAGCGGGAACTGCGCAGCGTGCGCAATCCCTCGCCGCGTACCTCGTTGTGCTTCCGCACGGACCTGGACGCTCACCGCCGGCGCCTGCTCTCCCCCGACGGTCATCCGCTGCGCTCTCGCTGCGTGTACGACGCCCGCGCCCTCGCGCTGCCCACGGGTGAAGCGGTCGTGCTGGCGCGCGCCCAGGCCGGGGAGGAAGCACGCTTCCTGACACCGCTGCCGCTGTCGATGACGATCGCCGATGACGAGATCGTCGTGCTCGATCTGACCAGCTACGACAGCTCGGGCGTGGGGTCGATGGTGATCACCGAACGGCGGTTGGTGACGGCGCTGTCCGGGATCGCCGACACCTACTGGCAGTTGGCCTCGCCGATGTCGGGACCGGCTATCCACGAGCTGGACAGCCGCCACATCAAGATCGTGCAGCTGCTGGCCGCCGGAGCCACCGATGCCGCGATCGCGGACCGGATGGGGATCTCGCAACGAACCGTCGAACGCCGGGTGCGCGGACTCATGGAGCAGCTGGGTGTCACCACCCGTTTCCAAGCCGGGGTGCAGGCCGCCCGGCGGGGTTGGCTCTGAGCCCAAGGGCCGGACAGGGGGCCGCAGGATCGGTCCCACGGGCACCCCCGACGCCGGGAGACCACCCGGCGGCGCGTAGACTATTCCGACGCCCTGAGCTCGGCGGTCGGTCCGAACCCGACCGTCTCCAGGGCGCACACGGATAGTCGAACGCACGAATCAGGCGGTGGCGTGACGGAGCGGGGTCGTACCGGCGAGGTCGAGAAGACCAGGCCAGGTCGGGACGAGCGGATCCGCGAGATCGCGGCCGAACAGACCTACCTCGATCGGGTGTATGCCGAGCTGGACAACGCCAGCGCTCGGGTGGCCATGGTCAGCGCCGAGGGTTTCGCCCGTGGCCGGACCGACCGCACGGGCGACGTGCGCGACGAGGAACTCACCGGTCTGTTCGAGCGGGATGCGCTGGTGTACCAGGCCTCCCGGCGTCAGCGCGACCTGGACACCCAGTACGAGGGTCTGGTATTCGGCCGCTTGGACCTGGAACTGCCCCCGGGCCGAACCCGGGCGGTCGGCGAACCCGGGCAACCCCACGTGTCGGGCCCGCTGATCCGTGAGGTTCGGTACGTCGGCCGGCTAGGGGTGCGCGACGACAGTTACGAACCGCTGGTCATCGACTGGCGGGCACCGGCTGCGGCGCCGTTCTACCGGGCCACTCCCGCCGCCACCCTCGGGGTGCTCCGGCGCCGGGTCCTGCAGTGCCGGGGCCCACGCGTCGTAGGGATCGAAGATGACCTGCTGGTGCCCGAGGCGCCGCAGGATCTGGTGGTGGTCGGCGACGGCGCCCTGATGGCCGCCTTGGGCCGCAGCCGCGGCCCACGGATGCGGGACATCGTGGCCACCATCCAGGCGCACCAGGACGAGGCGATCCGCGCGCCCGCGCGCGGGGTCGCCGAGATCACCGGCGGACCCGGCACCGGCAAGACGGTCGTGGCGCTGCACCGGGCGGCGTACCTGCTGTATTCCGAACGCCGCCGGTTCGAGGCGGGGGGCGTCCTGGTGGTGGGGCCCTCGACGGCGTACACCGCCTACATCGAGCGGGTGCTGCCCTCCCTCGGTGAGGACTCCGTGGTGCTGCGTTCGCTCGGGGACCTGGTGGACGCGATCAACACGGGCCGACACGATCCGCCGGACACCGCAGCGCTCAAGGGCTCGCTGCGGATGGGCCGGGTGCTGGCTCGCGCTGTCCGCGCCGCGGTGCCGGGCGCACCGACGGCCCTCCGGGCGTTCGTGGCCGGCAACGCGATCCGGCTACCGGAACGTACCTTGGACCGGGTTCGGTCGCAGGCCTTGCGTCACCACCAGCGCAACACCGCAAGGCAGGCGGCCCGGAACCTGCTGGGCCAGGCCGCCTGGGCACAGGTCGAGGGCGAGACCGCGGTGGACCGGGAGGAGTTCCTGGCGACGTTCGCCGACCATCTCGACGTCGACGCGTTCCTGGCGGCGTGGTGGCCTCCCGTGGATCCTCGGCAAGTCCTGCTCTGGCTGGCCGATCCGGATCTGTGCCGCCGACTCAGCGAAGGGATCCTGTCCAGCGCGGAATCCCGCGCCCTCAGCGACTCCCTGGCAACCGCGCTGCGGCTGCGGCAGTGGTCGATCGCCGACGTCGCGCTGGTCGACGACCTGGCCCATCGGCTCGGCCCGGTCCCGCTGGAGCCCACAGCGCCCCGCGAGTTCTACGAGATAGATGAACTCGACGACGAGCTGGCCGAACTCCCTCAGCTGGCGGTGCGGGTCGGCGACGATGCGGACCGCCGCGACGAGGCGTTGATGCGCGGCCGGATCGACCGGCCTCGGGAGTACGCGCACGTGCTGGTCGATGAGGCGCAAGACCTCTCGCCGATGCAATGGCGGATGGTGGCACGTCGGGGACGGGGGGCGTCCTGGACCGTCGTCGGCGACGCCGCGCAGTCCTCGTGGCCCGATCCGCAGGAGGCGCTGCAGGCCCGTCGGGAGGCCTTCGGCAGGCTGCCCCTCCAGTCGTTCCGGCTCGAGGTGAACTACCGCAACGCGGCCGAGATCTTCGCGTATGCCGCGCAGGTCATCCTTCCGGTGCTTCCGGACGCGGACATTCCCCGGGCGGTCCGTACCACCGGTGTGTCGCCGCTGGACGTGAGCTGCCCGACCGCGGATCTGCTGGCCACCGTGGCCCGCAGTGTCCGGGACGTGGCCGGTGACGTCGACGGGGTCATCGCCGTGATCGCCCCGGCGCGCTGGCGTAACGTGCTCGACCCGTTGGTTCGCCACCCTGGGGCCAGAGGGGATCTCGACTCAGACCTCGAATCCGACCTCGAATCCGACGTCGCGGCCCGACTCCGAGGTGGTCGATCCCCTCTCCTGCAAGGGCCTGGAGTACGACGCGGCGATCATCATCGACCCGGATGAGATCGTCGCCGAGTCACCCGGGGGAGCCAGGGTCTTGTACGTCGCCCTGACGCGGGCCGCGCACCGCATGCATATCGTACGGCCGACTTGATACAGAGCGTGTATCGCCGCCGGTGAGAGGCCTGATCGAGCTCGAAATGGGCCGCCCGATCTGCTTGTTCGGGATGCCCGTCGGCCGATGAGTCCAGTGGACACCACACGCCTTGATCAGCGGACGCCCAGGCGGCGCCCAGCGCCCTTGGCGATAATCAATGGCGTGCGCCGCGACCGATGGCGCGACGAGCTACAGGAGTGCAGCGTGAACCAGGACCCGAAGCTGCTGGAGGGGTTCCACGGCGCGGTCGCCGCACTCGATACGCAGGCCCGGGCCTGGGTCGTCGTGGTCGCCAGACTGGTCGACCTGGAACCGCGTGGGCCGTTCAGCGACGACGAGATGCGGCAGTTGATCGACGAGGCCACGGCGGCCGGGGACTTCCCCTCCGGACCGATGGCGTACGCCCCCGAACACGAGGAATACGAGGAATACGAGGTCAACCCCGACTACCACCTGCTCACCGTGCGTTCCCGGCTGGCCGGTGAACCCTACCTGGAGAGCAAGATCGCCTTCGGGATCGCCGGGTTCCTGGCTGAAGGCTTCACCCGTAGCGGGCGGATCACCGACGACGGCGACGTCCATCCGAGCCATGTTCTCCTGATCGACCTGGAGGCCGTGCTCGCCGAGACCATCCTGCTGCTGTCCCGGGCCGCCCGCATGCTCGGGTACGTCGGTCCCGGTCGGATCATGGCGGGTATCGCCGCCGAGGTGCCAGCGCACCCGTTGCGGCTGCGGGCGCTGGATGAGCGCACCGGCGACCTGATGGATCCCGGCCCCCCTGTCGAGGAGTTCGAGCCGCTGACCGTGGACTTGACCATTGGCGGCTCCCGGGCAGACGCCCACCGTCGCTGCTACGAGGCCATCACGTCGGTGGCACCCCAGTTCGGCGTGAGCAAGCCGCAGTACTTCACCCACCCCGATCAAGGCACCGACGACTACGACCTCGGTCAGCCCTGAGCCTGATCGGCGCTATCGACGGCGGCGCCGATCAGACGGCGTACCCGGTGCGGGCCCAGGCACAGCAAGAGCGTGGGTAGCCTCGGCCCGGTGTCGGCGCCCAACAGCAGCTGGTACAGCGTCGCAAAGAACGCCCGTTGGGCTGCCTTGACCTCGGGAGAGAGCTTCTTCTCCGCCAAGGACAGCCCTGCTTGTACCTTGGGTATGCCGTAAACCAATGCCGTGAGACCGTCCAACGTCCAGTTCTCGTCCAACTGGCGCGCCAAGGAGTCCAGCGCCTCCCGTTGATCGGCCGGCAACGAGGTGAGCAACGCGACGTCCGGCTCGGTGAGCACGACCGTCCGGTCGCTGGGGTCGGCCTGGCTCTGCACCCACGTCCGTGCCAGCTCCAGCCGCGGCCCGACCTGATCCAATGACTCGATGCGGGGGTCCATGGAGGTCAGGATGCGCAGCATCTGCGCCTCGTGACTCCCGGTGAGGTCCACTACGGAACACAGTGCCCGGTAGGGCAACGGGCGCGGGGTACGACGCAACTCGCCCTGTGCCGTACCCACCGAACGCGCATACGCGGCAACGTCCCCAGGCTGGCCCTTCCCCGAAGCAACCTTCCGCTCCAAGGCGTCCCACTCGTCGTACAGCCGCAGGATCTCGTGGTCGAACGCCACGGTGAACGACTGGTGGGGGCGGCGCCGGGCATAGAGCCAGCGCAGCACGTGGGGTTCCATGATGCTCAAGGCGTCGGCCGGGGTCGGGACCCCGCCCTTGGAGGAGGACATCTTGGCCATCCCGGAGATCCCGACGAAGGCGTACATCGGGCCGATCGGCTGCCAGCCCCCGAACACCTCCTGCACCACCTGGCCCCCGACGACGTACGACGACCCGGGACTTTGGTGGTCCACCCCGCTGGGTTCGAAGATCACTCCTTCGTACGCCCAGCGCATCGGCCAGTCGACCTTCCACACCAGCTTGCCGTGGAAGTCGCGATCCAGGTGCATCACCCCGGTGTTGCCACACTCGCCGGGGTTTCCGTCCCGCCCGGGGCCCGCGCACCGGTAGATCAGTTCGGTGGTGTCCTCGTCGTACTCGATCACCGTCGTGAAGTCGGTCCCGCACGCCGTGCAGTACGGCTTGAACGGGTAGTAGGCCCCGCCCGTGCCGGAGCCGTCGTCCTCGGTCGCCGCACCGGAACCCTGCGCCTGCTCGGCCTCCTGCGCATTCCCGACATCGGCCGTCGCGCTTGCCTGCGCCGGCGCACCCGGCGCCGCCTTGGTGCGGTAGCGCCCCAGCACCTCATCAATCACAGCGCGCTGGCGCATCGCCAGCAGCACCTGATCGCGGTAGCTGCCCGTGGTGTACATCCGGGTCTGGCTGATCCCGCGGAAGGGCACCCCGAGCGCCGACAGCGCCTCGGTCATCGCCACCCGGAAGTGCTCGGCCCAGCTCGCGTGCGGCGACCCCGGGGGTGGCGGCACCGATGACAATGGCTTACCAATATGGGCGTTCCAGGCGTCAATGCCCGGGATCGCCCCCGGCACCTTGCGGAACCGGTCATAGTCGTCCCAGCTGATCAGATGCTCACAGGCGATCCCACGCCGCCGGATCTCATCGGCCACCAAGTGAGGCACCATGACCTCGCGCAAATTGCCCAGGTGGATCGGCCCCGATGGCGACAGCCCGGACGCGCACACGATCGGGGCGGCCGGATCCCGCTGGCCCAGCTCGGCGCGACGCTGGGCGTCCGCGATCACCTCATCGGCGAGCCGGTCGACCCAGTCCGCGGGCTGCGTCGTCACCGTCGGACATCCTCGGCGTGAGCGGCATCGGCCAGGGACTGCGCGCCGAGCAGCGAATGCCGGACGATCACCTCGTCCCGGCCGGGCCCGACCCCGATCACCGAGATCCGGGCGCCCAGCAGTTCCTCCAGCCGGTCCAGGTAGCGCTGAGCGTTGCCCGGCAGTTCCTCGAACGTGCGAGTCCCGGTGATGTCCTGACTCCACCCCGGCAGGTCCTCATAGATCGGTACGGCGTGGTGGAAGTCGGTCTGGTTGACCGGCATCTCGTCGTACCGGGTCCCGCCCACGTCGTAGGCGACGCAGATCGGGATGGTGTCCAGGCCGGTCAGCACGTCGAGCTTGGTGATCACGTAGTCGGTGACGCCGTTGATGCGGGTGGCGTACCGGCCCACCACGGTGTCCGCCCAGCCGCAGCGCCGCGGGCGACCGGTCGTCGTACCGAACTCGAACCCCCGGTCGCGCAGGAAGTCGCCCATGGCGTCGTGCAACTCGGTCGGGAAGGGGCCCTCGCCCACCCGCGTCGTGTACGCCTTGTGGACCGCCACCACCCGGTCGACCCGGGTCGGCGCGACACCCGACCCCGTGCAGGCCCCCGCCGACGTGGCGTTGGAGCTGGTCACGAACGGGTACGTGCCGTGGTCGACGTCGAGCATGGTGGCCTGGCCGGCCTCGAAGACGACGGTCTTGCCCGCATCGAGGGCTTGGTGCAGCAGCAACCCCGTGTCAGCGACCATGGGCGCCAGCCGGTCGGCGTACGACAGCAGCTCGGCGGTGACCTCCTCGGCGTCCACCGCCCGCCGGTTGAAGATCTTGACCAGCATGTGGTTCTTCTCGTCCAAGGCGGCCTCGACCTTCTGCGCCAGGATCTTGGCGTCGAAGAGGTCCTGGACCCGGATACCGACGCGGTTCATCTTGTCGGCGTACGTGGGTCCGATGCCGCGTCCGGTCGTGCCGAGGCGTCGCTTGCCGAGGAACCGTTCGCGCACCTTGTCGATGGTCCGGTTGTACGACGGGATGATGTGCGCGTTGGCGCTGATGCGCAACCGGGAGACATCGATGCCGCGCGCCTTCAGCGCGGTCAGCTCATCGAAGAGGACCTCCAGGTCGACGACGACGCCGTTGCCGATGACCGGCACCACGCCGGGGCTGAGGATCCCGCTGGGCAGCAGGTGGAGAGCATACTTCTCGCCGCCGATGACGACCGTGTGCCCGGCGTTGTTGCCGCCGTTGAACTTCACGACATAGTCCACGCTAGCACCGAGCAGATCGGTCGCCTTGCCCTTGCCTTCGTCGCCCCACTGGGCCCCGACCAACACGATTGCCGGCATCGCGCGAGCACTTCCCTTCCTTCGCTCGGGGCGCCGCGGCCGTGCACCGGGGGCGTACCCGAGTCGAACCGGGCAAGCCTAACCAGTACGCCGAACCCTCACCTGCCGAGTCCAGGGCCCGAACGCGGCCGGGCGGGCCGCGCTGTCAGCCGGCGCTGGGCGGCGGAGCGGTCGAAGCACGCTCAACCAGGGGACACTCCAGGCGCTGCGGATCCGCAGGAACCGGCAGGCCGGAGTTGTCGAGCAGGTCCAGCAGCCGGGAGACCGCGGCCTCCCCGAGTTCACGGTGCGGCAGCGCCAGGGTCGTCAGGGCGGGGACGAGGCAGTCGGCCAACTCCTCCTGGTCGTCCATGCCGAGGACGGATAGGTCACGAGGGATCTCCAGCCCCAGCCGCAGCGCCGCCAGCACGACCCCGGTGGCCACCCGGTCGTTGACCCCCCACACCGCGGTCGGCCGCTGGGCGGCGGGCCGGGGGGCGCCGGTGTCGTCGGTCAGGAGCGTCCAGGCCGCGTGATAGCCCGCGGTCACCGACCAGTCGGCGTCGATGACGTGCACGAGCGGGTCGACGCCCGCGTCGCGAGAACGTTCGGTGAACGCGCGGGTCCGCCGCTGACCAGCGCTGCCCACCAGGCCGGTGATCATGGCCACCCGCTGGTGCCCCAGACCGGTCAGATACGCGGCGGCGGTGTCACCGGCTCGATCGTCGTCAGGGATCACGGCCGGGACCGGCTGGTCGGACCAACAGTTCGCCAGGACCAGCGGCAGGCTCGTGTGTGGGGCGACCGGCAGGTGCTGCAGCCCCATGGTGGCGTAGACCAGACCGTCGACCCGCCGACGGGTGAGCTCCCGGATAGCGATCACTTCGTTGTCGGGCTCCCGGTTGGCATCGACGATGACCAGCACGTACGAGCGGGTGCGCGCGGACTCCATCGCTCCCGCCAGCAGCCGACCCGCGAAGGGCGAGGAGGCGATGGCATCGGTGACCAGGCCCAGGACGTTGGTCTTGCGTCGCCGCAGGCTTTGAGCCACCGAGTCGGGGGTGTAATCGAGTTCGGCGGCGGCGGCCAGGATGCGATCGCGGGTGGTCGGCGCGAGATTGCCGGCAGAGCGCCCGTTGAGCGCCATCGACGCGGCCGCCGGCGAGACGCCCGCCCGCATCGCCACGTCCAGCAGTCTGACCCGGGGACGATTCATGCGCGTGGGTCTCCCGTCAGGCTTATCGCCGGCATGGTCTGCAGCGATCACTAAGCATGAGTATCCGGTACAACCGACCCGATCACCGCTGATTGCCCGGGGTTTCCTGCGCGGGTGGCCGGGCGCGGTCCACGATGCCGTCGATGATCGGCGCGGTGTTCGCCACCAGCGCCTCGATGGTGCGGGGCGCGAACGGTAGCTCGAGGATGAACCGGGTGACCGCCGTACCGATGAGGATCGACGCGATCGGCGCCATCACGTCGTCGACATCCTCGCGGCCCAGCTCGGCGCTCATCATCGGCCACACTTTGCCGACGAAAGCGCCGACCATGGTGTCGACGGCGATGCCGTTGGTGCCGACGCTGCGCAAAATCGCCATGGCCCGGGTGCGGGTAGCGGGCTCCTGCCAGGCCGACAAGTACACCTGGGCCAGCCGCTCCCCGAGGGTGCCCGGCACGGTGGCGATCTGCTGCACCCGCCCGGCCAACAGCTCCCCGAACTCCCCGATCACGGCGCGGAACAGCTCTTCCTTGCTCCCGAAGAACTGGATGACGAGCGCGGGGTCGACCTGCGCGGATCGGGCGATGGCACGCACGGTGGTCCGGTCGTACCCAGCGTCGGCGAATTGTACCCGGGCAGCTCGCAGAATCTCCTCGCGCGTCGTACTCGGGCCTGGGCGGCGGCCGCGGCGCCCGTCTGCGGCCCGGGGGGTGGTCATCGCACCATTCTAGTTTCTCAACGCACGTTGACTTCTTCCCTCGGGTGAGGCCATGATTTATCAACAAATGGTGATTTATTGACCAACATCGAAGGAGCGGCCATGACCCGGCGGGACATCGTCAAGGCAGGGGGACTGGCCGTTGGCCTCGCGTCCGCGATCCTCCTGCTGTTCGTATGCTTCGCTCTGCCCGGAGTCCGGTCAGCGCCGCACGCCATCCCCCTCGGACTGGCCGCACCTCCGCCCGTCGCGGCCCGGATCGAACAGGGTCTGGGCGCGGCGCAGCCGGAGGCCTTCGCGATCACCCGGTACGCCGACCCGGCAGCCGTGCGCGCGGCCGTGGTCGAGCGCGCCGCCTACGGCGGTCTGGCCATGGGTCCCGACGGCACTCCCACCATGTACGTCGCCTCTGGTGCAGGGCCCGCGGTGGCCCAACTCCTGCACCAGGTCACCGAAAGGCTCGGCGAGCAGCTCAGGGCCACGGGTGCCGACACCGGCCCACCGGCACTGCAGCCGAGCATCGTCGACCTGGCTCCCCTGACGGCCGAGGACCCGCGGGGGGCCGGACTGGCCGGGGCCGGCTTCCCCCTCACGATCGGTGCCGTGTTGCCCGCGATGGTGCTGTTCCGCTCTTTCCGGCAGCGACCGATGACCCAGATCGTTGGCACAATCATCGTGGCCGGACTGGTCGGGCTTGGGATGGCCGCCATCCTCAGCGGCTGGTTCCACAGCATCCCGGGGCAGTCGTCCCTGTGGTTGGTGGCCGGGGGGCTGACCCTTGGGGTGGCCGCCACGGCACTCGCCCTCCTCGGGCTCGGTCGCATCGGCGGACTGCCAGGCGTGGCCCTGGGCGCCCTCGCCATCGTCCTCGTCGCCAACCCGTTGTCCGGACTGGCCTCGGCACCAGAGCTGCTACCCGCCGGCTGGGGCGCACTGGGTCAACTGCTCCCGCCCGGCGCGAACGCCACCCTGCTGCGCTCAACGGCGTTCTTCGACGGAGCCGGTGGGGGGCGCCCGACGCTCGTCCTGACGGCGTACCTCCTCGGGGGTCTGACGCTGATCGCCGCCGGTGCGGTCGCGGGTCGTCGTCGCCGGATGGCCGAATCTGGTCAATGATGGAGTTATGACGAGTAACGTGCAGCCCGGCGGCCGGAGGGCCGTGACGTCTCAGCGCATCGCCTGGGCCGCGGCGGCGATCGGCGTCAGCGCGCTGGTGGCCGGATGCGGCGCAGGCCAGACCACCAGCGGGTCCACGCCCGTCGCCGCGACCAGCGCCGCCTCGGGGCCGACCAGCGGCGGGGCGACGTCACCGCCGTCCTCGATGACCCAGCTGCCCAACACTGCGAGCACGGGGATCACCTCCGCCGGGCTGCCCACCGTCGGCCACGGCTACGGCGAGCTCTTGCTGAAGGCCTGGGCCACCGGTGACCGGACGCAGGCCGCCCGCTACGCCACACCCGATGCCGTGCTCGCGCTGTTCAACCACACGCCCGTCAAGGGGTTGGTCAACTTCGAATGCGGCGACCAGAACCCGATGCTGTGCGGGTGGATCGGGTCCGGCGACACTCAGGTGATTCTCGCCTTCGAACCGAAGCGTCTGGCCGAGGGCGCCACCCAGGCGGTCGTGGCCGCCAGCGTCAAACCGGCCTGATCGCGACCCAGATGGCGGCACCGTGCGCGGCAAAGCCCAGCACCGTCAACGCGTGGAACACCTCGTGGAACCCGAACCAGCGCGGCCACGGGTCGGGGCGGCGGGCGGCGTACACCACACCTCCCAAGCCGTAGGCCAGGCAGCCGGCGACGATGAGGGCGGTTACCGATGTGTCGACCCCTGGTACGACGGCCGCCATCGACGCCATCGCCAAGTGGCCGGAAAGCAGATAGCCCCCCGTACGCAGCCAGCGTGACGCGATCGGTCGGACCAGGGTGGTGCCGACCCCCAGCAGCGCCACCGCCCAGACCAGACGCAACTGAGGCGCGGGGTCCCCGGCGAGCGCCACCGCCAAGGCGGTCGCGCTCGCCGCGATCCACAGATGAATGTTGGCGTAGTCGGCCCGCATCAACAGCCCATGCATGGACGGCGACCAGCGCCCCCGATGGAACGCGGCGGACGTCGCAAACAGAGCACAGGCCGCGACCGCGAAACCGGCCAAGGCCAGCCGCAGCAGAACGGTCCCCGCTGCGCTCACCAGGACGGCGCCGGTCAGGACAGCCAACGGCGCGGCCACGGCGTGCAGCCAACCGCGCAAGTACGGCCGCTCGCCGTTCAGGCCGTTCACGCTGGGCACGCTGGGCACGCTGGTGACGGTGGGCACACGGGTGACGTCGAAAAGCGCGGTCACGTCTCTATGAAGGCGTCTCCGGGTGAACGCCCAGCCCCGAGCGGATCACCGACGCTCGAACGGGCGGTGAAACACCGGTCCCGCCGAATCAGCCGATGGCCAGGTAAGCCGCCGCGCCGTGGGCTGCCAGGGCCAGCAGCGTGAAGGCGTGAAAGACCTCATGGAAGCCGAACCAGCGGGGGCTGGGGTTGGGCCTGCGGGTGCCGTAGACGATGGCACCGACGGTGTAGAGCAGTCCCCCGAGCACGATCAGCGCGAGGATCACCGGACCGCCGTACTCGTGCAACGGCTTGAGGTACAGCACCATCACCCACCCGAGGGCCAGGTAGGCACCCGTGGTCGCCCATCGCGGCGCGCCCATCCAGAAGACTTTGGCGATCGCCCCCACGACCGCCCCGGACCAGACGATGAGCAGCATGGGTGCCGGGTCGGGCAGGACCGTGAGCGCGAACGCAGTCGAGGAACCGGCGATGATGAAGAAGATCCCGACATGGTCCAGGCGGTTCAGCAGCCGCGCGGTCCTGGGAGACCATCGGCCGCGGTGGAAGACCGCTGAGGTCCCCAGCAGCTGAGCCGCGGTGACCGTGAACACCGCAAGCCCGACCCGCTCTCGGACGGTCTGAGCCGAAGTCACTAGGGCGAGCCCGCCGGCGATCGCCAGCGGCAGGGCCACCGCGTGCAACCAGCCCCGCAGGTGCGGCTTGACCTCCTCGGCGATGGCGTGCGCGATCGGATGGGCGATCGGCGACGGCTCGACCGGCTCTACCGATTCGATCGGATCATCGCTATCCCCCGGGGCGGGGTGGGTCCTCACGCCCGTCTCGCGTTCAGCCGCCCGCCCCCAGCACCCGAGCGGCCTCGGCACTGCTGTCGGCCAGGAACTGATGGCAGCGCTGCGCCTCTGGGGTTTCACCGATCCGTTCGGCTGCGGCGCCCAGAGCGGCCAGTGAGCGCAGAAAACCCTGGTTCGGTTCGTGAGCCCACGGCACGTGGCCCTGGCCGCGCCAACCGGCCCGGCGCAACGCGTCCAGGGAACGGTGATACCCGGTGCGGGCGTACGCATACGCCTCCACGGCCCGGCCTCCGGCTAACGCCTCTTGGGCCAGCAGAGCCCAGGCCAGCGCCGAGTCCGGATGGGCGGCAGCGATGTCGCGCACTCGCTCGACGGGCAAGCCGGCCTCCGCCAGCTGGCTGCCCGCCGGGTCCGGGGGCAACAGCGTGGGCTGGGTGAGCAGGTTGTTCTGGTGGCGGTCGCCGGTCATGAGCAGGTCCCTCGCTGGCTGGGAGTGGAACGGTACGGCCCGGGCGACTCGCCCGGGCCGTACCGTCGACACAGAATCGTCAGGACTGGTGCGTCCCTGCGGAGCGCAGGTCCTTGCAGGCTTCGACGACGCGCTGGGCCATGGCCGCCTCGGCCTCCTTGCCCCAGGCGCGCGGGTCGTACTTCTTCTTGTTGCCGACCTCGCCGTCGACCTTCAGGACGCCGTCGTAGTTGGTCATCATGTAGCCGGCGATCGGCCGGGTGAAGGCGTACTGGGTGTCGGTGTCGACGTTCATCTTGATCACGCCGTAGTCGACGGCGTCGGCGATCTCCTGCGGCAGCGAGCCGGAGCCACCGTGGAAGACCAGATCGAGCGGCTTGGTGCCGGCGGCGCTGCCGTACTTGGCGACGACGGCCTCCTGGCACTCCTTGAGGATCTCCGGGCGCAGCTTGACGTTGCCCGGCTTGTAGACGCCGTGCACGTTGCCGAACGTCAGGGCCGCCATGTAGCGGCCGTTCTCGCCCAGACCGAGGGCCTCGACGGTCGCCAGCGCGTCCTCGGGGGTGGTGTACAGCTGGTCGTTGATCTCGTTGGCGACGCCGTCCTCTTCGCCGCCGACGACGCCGATCTCCACCTCGAGGATGATCTTGGCGGCCCGGGCCAGGGCCAGCAGCTCCTTGGCGATCTCCAGGTTCTCGGTCAGCGGTACGGCCGAGCCGTCCCACATGTGCGACTGGAAGATGGGCAGCCCGGTCTTGTCGACCTGCTCCTGGCTGGCCGCGATCAGGGGGCGGACGAACCCGTCCAGCTTGTCCTTGGGGCAGTGGTCGGTGTGCAGGGCGATGTTCACCGGGTACATCTTGGCGACCTCGGCGGCGTACGCGGCCAGCGCCAGCGAACCGGCGACCATGTTCTTGATCGAGGGGCCGGAGAGGTACTCCGCGCCACCGGTGGAGACCTGGATGATGCCGTCGGAGCCAGCGTCGGCGAACCCGCGGATGGCGGCGTTCAGCGTCTGGCTCGAGGAGATGTTGATGGCCGGGTACGCGAAAGAACCTGCCTTCGCGCGGTCGAGCATGTCGGCGTACACCTCGGGGGTTGCGATAGGCACGGGCACTCCTGATGGTCGGACGGGTGCGGCCGGGCCCGGAGGCACGACCGGCGGCGTCCGCCTATCCTATGCGGTTGACGTGTCCTGGTGCCCCTGGCGCTATGTGCCGAGCGGGGACGTCTCGGGGCCCGGACGCTGCCCGTACACGTGGCGTCGCACCCAGGCATGCATCGCGATGGCAGCGGCTGCGGCGGCGTTCATCGACCGGGTCGAGCCGAACTGGCCGATCCCGAGCACCGCATCGGATACCGCCAGCGCCTCCGGCGAGAGGCCGGCCCCTTCCGAGCCGAAGAACAGCAGGCAGCTGCGGGGCAGGTCGTAGGTCTCCAGGGGTACGGCGTCCGGGCTGTTCTCGCAGGCGATGATCGGTCCCACTGGCCGCATCGGCCGGATCGTTGGGGAATTGGCGTCGCCCCGGCGGTGCGAATCCCCCAACGGTTCGGCCGGGAACGGGTGCGCGTCGACCCACGCCCTCAGCGCCGCAGCATCCGGGTGGTGGTACTCGTGCTGGTAACGGTCGGTGACCATGGCACCGCGCCGGTTCCACCGGCGGCGCCCGACGATGTGGAAAGCCGCCACATTCATCGCGTTCGCGGTGCGGATGACCGCACCGATGTTGAAGTCGTGCTCCCAGTTCTCGACGGCGATGTGCAACGGGTGCCGCGTGGTGTCCAGGTCGGCCACGATCGCTTCGTGCCGCCAGTACCGGTAGCCGTCGACCACGTTGCGGCGGTCCCCCTCGCGAAGCAACTGCTCGTCGTACCGGGTGGCCAGCTCCTGCGGCGACGGCCACGGCCCCTCCCACGGGCCGACGCCGACCTCCCGTTCGGTCACCGCAACTGCCGACGTTCCGGCGCCGGCACGTCCCGCGCGGGATCGACACGGGCGTCGGCGTGCAGATCGGCGGCATCCACCGGTAAGCGCGGGCCGCGCAGCCTGGCGAGCAGATCGGACACCCAGTGCGGGTTCATGCAGGGACGCTCGATCAGCACGAAGAAAATCACACACGGGATGAGGACGGGTACGGCGACCGCAGCTACCTGCACGAT
Organism: Austwickia sp.; assembly: GCA_016711265.1. Lineage (GTDB taxonomy): Bacteria > Actinomycetota > Actinomycetes > Actinomycetales > Dermatophilaceae > JADJTI01. The sequence goes on from JADJTI010000004.1 coordinate 598,453, forward strand.
CAGGTCGACATCCCACGCCCCGGTGCGCGGCAGCTTCGCCGTACCGGTCAACACGATCCGCTGGCCGATGTTGTGGAGCAGGTAGATCGTGTAACACATCCCGCCGATCACCGGCAGCGGCTCGATCGAGAGCAGGCGGGACAGGTAGACCCCGCGGAACGCGGCCCAGTACAGCGCCATGATGGTCGGCAACAGCAGCATCCCCTCCAGGAACTCCCCCGCCCGGCCACCGGCCAGATCGGCGGTCAGCAGCCACGGGGTGAGCCCGCCCAGCACCACGGCCGTAGCATCGGCCACCGGGGTCCGGCGGCCCTGGGTGGTGACGCCGCTGACATGCAGGTCGGCGCAGAACAGGCCGAGCAAGAAAAACTGGGCGTAGTACAGGATGGTCAGCGAGGGACGGCTGCCGGGCTCGATGAGCAGCGCGCTCACCGTCTGTGCCCCGAGCACCAGGGCGATGAACACCCCGCGCCGCAGGGCCGCCCGCCGGATCCGGTACAGCATGGTGAGTACCGGCACCAACAGGTAGAACTGGATTTCCACCTCCAGCGACCAGGCGACGTTGTTGACCAGGCTGGGCTCGCCGTACACCAGGCCATGCCCGTAAAACAGGCTGGCCAGCAGGTTCCCCGGTTGTGGTGGGTCGGTGGCCGCGAGTGCGCGCAGCACCAGATAGCAACCGAGCATCGCCACGACGTACGGCGGCTCCAGCCGGGTCACCCGTCGCGCGAAATAGCTGCGCAGCGACACCGGGGAACCGCCCCGCAGCGCATGCGCGGCGAACGGCAGGCCCAGGACCAGCCCGGAGATGACGAAGAACAGGTGCACGCCCTTATCGCCGGAAACGACGTACGGCGCGAGGGCGGACTCACCGAGCGGAATCGACCAGTGCGCCGGGTCGCGGTGGGCCAGGTTCTCGGCGACGTGGAAGACGAAAACGGACATGATCGCCAGGAAGCGCAAGCCGTCGATCTCGGGTGAGTACTTGCCCGACGAGGTCACCCGACGCAACCGCCGCCAATTCCAGTGCACGAGGCGAGTGTAGGCGTCGGACCGGATGCCGCCGGCGCCCGGGGCGCGCGAGGACCGCTGTGCGCCAACGACACTGCGTCGACGGCCGGGCCGGCCCGGTTTCCCGACACCGACCCGGCCGCGGCCTGGCCCCCTGGTCAGCGGCCCCACACCGCGAGCTGGCCCACCTGGCCCACCTCACCGAGCTGGCCTAGCGAGGCCGGGTTCACCGCGAACCTGATCCGGTCGATGTTCAGCTTCAACCTCGGGCCACACTGCGGACAGATCACCGGATCCCCGGGAACCGGGATTCCACCACCAGGCCACGTGAAGTGGATCGGGCCGGTGGTGCCGCAATAGGGCACGTCGTCGTCGGCATGCGCCGCGGCCGTGGGTACGGCCAACGCCGCCAGCGCGAGCACCGTCACGGCGATCGGCCTGGCCCTACGGGTCATTCGTTGCATCGTCATCTGGATCCTCCCCGATCCGTGCCGGGGGACGTTCCCCCGGTCACCCCTAGGAGTTCGCCGACATTCCGCTGATACCAGCGACATTGCTTGCGGGGAGTGCATGTCCGCATCGGCGGTCCGAGCGCCGGACTACCCTGGAAGGTGTGATGAACACCCTGGGCCCGGACTGGCTCGACCCGCAGATCCTGCTCGAGCGACTCGGCCCGTGGGCTTTCTGGGGGTCGGTGGGCATCGTGTTCGCCGAGTGCGGTCTGTTCACGGCGTTCCTGCCCGGGGACTCGTTGCTGTTCACCGTCGGGCTGTTCATCGGCAACGGCACCCTGCCGTACAACCTGGCCTTCGCCTGCCTGATGCTGACGATCGCGGCGTTCCTGGGCAACGTGGTGGGGTATGAGATCGGCCGCGCCATCGGGACGCCGCTCTACCAGCGCGAGGGACGCTTCATCAAGCGCAAGTACTTCGAGCAGACGTCGGCGTTCTTCGACACCTACGGCAACCGGGCGCTCGTACTGGGGCGTTTCGTGCCGATCGTGCGGACGTTCATCACCGTGGTCGCTGGGGTCACCCGAATGGACCGACGCCGCTACTTGACGTACAGCGCGATCGGGGCCGTGGTGTGGGCCACCGGGGTCACCCTGCTCGGGTATTACCTGGGGCAAATCGAGTTCGTGAAGAAAAACATCGAGGTGGCGCTGCTGCTGATCGTGTTCGTGTCGGTTCTGCCGATGGCCTTCGAATACCTTGCGCACCGGCGCCGGGCCAACGCCATGGCCAGCGAAGTCGTGGACGCGGTCAAGGACAGCGCAGCCCTCCGGGAGACCGATTCCTGACGAGCCCGGATCAGGCCACAATGGCCTGGTGAGCAGGATTTCCTCAGCCGAACTGATCGACCGCCTCCTGGACCCCGGCAGCTTCCAGAGTTGGGATGCGCCCCCCGTCCAGCCGCACGCTCCGCAGGGCAGCGCGTACGCCGAGGACCTGGCTCGCGCCTGCGCGAAGACCGAGTTGGACGAGGCCATCGTCACCGGCGAGGGCCTCCTGGACGGCCGGCGGGTGGCGCTGGTGGCCGGGGAGTTTGGTTTCCTGGCCGGCTCGATCGGGGTGGCTGCGGCCGAACGGCTGACCCTGGCCATCGAACGAGCCACGCAGCTGCGACTGCCGCTGATCGCCTCCCCCACCTCCGGCGGCACCCGGATGCAGGAGGGGACGGTGGCCTTCCTGCAGATGGTGAAGATCTCCGCCGCGGTGGCGGCGCACAAGGCGGCCCGGCTGCCCTACCTGGTCTACCTGCGCAACCCCACCACCGGCGGGGTGTTCGCGTCGTGGGGGTCGCTGGGTCACATCACGATGGCCGAGCCGGGAGCCTTGATCGGGTTCCTGGGTCCGCGGGTGTACGAGGCGCTGTACGGCGCACAGTTCCCCACCGGCGTACAGCTTGCCGAGAACCTGCGCGACATCGGTCTGCTGGACGCGGTGGTTAGACCCGAGGAACTCCGTGACCTGGTCCGTCGTACCCTGCACGTGCTCATGCCCCGGCCGGACGAGATCGCCGCGGACGCCGTGGACGACGAGCCCGGCGAGGATGAGGTGGACGCCTTGGTTACCCCGCAGGACGACACGCTGGCCCCGAACGAGCTGCCGGACCTGCACGCCTGGCACTCGATCGAGTTGTCCCGGCGGCCCGACCGCCCCGGGGTCCATCAGTTGTTGGAGCAGGCCGCGACCGAGGTGCTCTACCTGTCTGGTACGACGGCCGGCGAGACGGATTCGGGGATGCTGCTGGCGCTGGTCCGGTTTGGTACGTCGTCGTGCGTGGTCGCCGCCCAGGACCGGCACGGGCAGACCCTGGAGGCGCCGCTCGGCCCGGCCGCGCTCCGCGAGGCCCGCCGCGGCATGCAGCTGGCGGCGGAACTGCACCTGCCGCTGGTCACGGTGATCGACACCCCCGGGGCGGCGCTGTCGAAAGAGGCGGAGGAGGGCGGCCTGGCAGGGGAGATCGCCCGCTGCCTGCACGACATGGTGACCCTGCCGGCGCCCACCTTGTCGGTGCTGCTCGGTCAGGGCAGTGGCGGGGCCGCGCTGGCGTTGATCCCGGCCGATCACACGATCGCCGCGCAGCACGCCTGGCTGTCACCGCTGCCGCCGGAAGGGGCCAGCGCGATCGTGCACCGCACCGTGGACAAGGCGCCGCAGATGGCGCACGCCCAAGGCGTGCGGGCGTTGGACCTGCACGCCAACGGCATCGTGGACTGGGTGGTCGCCGAACTGCCGGATGCCGCCGAAGAACCGTTGGCGTTCTCTCGCCGGATCGGTCGGGCCATTCACCGCCAGCTCGCGGAGTTGGAGCAACTGCCGGACGAGCAGCGGATGGCGGCCCGGCTGGCCAGGTACCGGCGCCTGGGCCTGTAGCGTCCCGGCCCGAGCGTCCCGGGGCAGCCCGCGACGAGGTGACGGGACTGTGGTGCTCTTTGTCGGCCTGGAAGCGCGCTCAGTTGACTTTCGGACGTAACGAACGACGCCAGAGTGACACCTGACAGGCCAGGTCAGTCAGCCCAGGCTCAGGTCGGTCAGGAGCCTAGGCCCAGGTCAGCCAGCCCGTACGCCGATCGATACGGTACGCCGGCCGCCTCGATCCGCTCCTTCGCACCGCTGGCGCGGTCAGCGATCACAGCTACGGCCACCACCTCGGCGCCCGCCTCCCGGCAGGCCTGCACGGCCTCCATCGGCGAGCCGCCCGTGGTCGAGGTGTCCTCCAGCACCAGCACCCGACGACCGACGATCGGCGGCCCCTCGATGCGCTGCTGCAGGCCGTGGGCCTTTTCCGCCTTACGGACCACGAACGCGTCCAGCCGCCGCCCGGCACCGCCGCCATCGGCCCGCGCCGCGGCGGCATGCAGCATGGCGGTCGCCACCGGGTCGGCGCCCATCGTCAGCCCGCCCACCGCGTCGTACTCCAGGTCGGCCGTCAGATCGAGCATCACCTGGCCGACCAGCGGCGCAGCCTCGCCGTGCAGAGTGATCCGGCGCAGGTCGACGTAGTAGTCCGCCTGCTTGCCCGAGGACAACGTCACCGTGCCGTGCACGATGGCCAGTTCGGTGATGAGCTGGCGCAGCCGCTCACGAAGCCCCGGATCTACAGTCCCGGAGGACTCGGTGCGCTGGTCGGAGGGTTGCGTTGCGGCGTCGGTCGGCATGACGCTCAGCCTAGTCAGCCCGCGCCGCCCACCCGGTGCTCACTCCGGCCGATCAATGGCGGGCGGACGACGTACCGACGCCAGCGATCCCGACACCCGGCGCACCACCCCCCGCGGCAACACGTGCACCGCGGCGGTCACCGCCTGGTACGCCACGCCAGGCACGCTGATCACCCGCCCGCGGGCGTGGTCGCGCAGGCAGGTCCGCACCAGGTCGTCGGCATCCAGCCACAACGCCTCGGGGAGCTTGGCCATGTCGAGCTCGGCCCGCCGGTGGAAGTCGGTATGGGTGAACCCCGGACACAAGGCGGTCACCCGTAGGCCGTCGGCGCGCAGCTCCGTGCTCAGACCCTCGGTGAACGTCGTGACCCAGGCCTTGATGGCCGAGTACGTCCCCATCTGCACGAAGCCCGCCACCGACGAGACGTTGATGATGCCGCCCTGGCCACGGGCCCGCATCGCGCGCCCGGCGGCGTGCGAAAGCACCAAGACGGCCCGGCACATCACCGCCAGCGCCCGTTCCTCCTCACCCAGGTCCCCACCCACGAACCCCTGACCGATGCCGAACCCGGCGTTGTTCACCAGCAGATCGATGGGCGCCCGCATCCGGTGATCCGCTGGTGCCGGCGATCCGCTCGGCCACCCGGCCCACCTGCTCGCGGTCAGCCAGGTCGGCCGGCATCACGGTGACGCTGACGCCGTACGCCGCCCGCAGCCCCCCAGCCAGGTCCTCCAGGGCGTCCCGCGAGCGAGACACCACCACCAGATCGTGGCCGGAGCGGGCCAGCTCGCGGCAGAACGCGGCCCCGATGCCGGAGCTCGCGCCAGTAACCAGGGCGGTGGGGCGGGGGGTGCTCATGGCGCCACTCTAGGCAGCCGAGCTCGGCCCGGTGTGCGCCCCCACCCGCCTACGATGTGGCCCGTGCGCATCGCCACCTGGAACGTCAACTCCATCCGCTCCCGCATCGACCGGGTCATCGCGTTCTGCGAACGCCACCAGATCGACGTCCTGGCGATGCAGGAGACCAAGTGCCGCGACGACCAGTTCCCGGCGCTGCCGTTCGAGGCCGCCGGATACCAGGTCGCCACGCACGGCTTCAACCAGTGGAACGGCGTGGCGATCGCCTCACGCGTCGGCCTGGACGCCGTCACGACGGGCTTCGCGGGGATGCCGCTGTGGGGCGAGCCCACCCCCGGCGCGGAGGCCCGGGCGCTCGCGGCGACCTGCGACGGCGTACAGGTCTGGTCGCTCTACGTGCCCAACGGCCGGGAACTCGGCCACCCGCACCTGGCGTACAAGCTGGACTGGCTGGACCGGTTGGCCGCCGCCGGCCGCGGCTGGCTGGAACAGGACCCGCACGCCCAGATCGCGCTGGTCGGGGACTGGAACATCGCTCCGAGCGATGAGGATGTGTGGAGCGTGGAGTACTTCGCCGACAAGACGCACACGTCACCGGCAGAGCGGGCGGCTTTCGCGGCGGTGGTGGAAGCCGGGTACGCCGACGTGGTGCGCCCGCACGCCCCGGGCCCGGGGGTGTTCACCTACTGGGACTACACGCAGCTGCGGTTCCCCAAGAAGCAGGGCATGCGGATCGACTTCGCGTTGTGTTCCCCGGCGCTGGGCGCGCGGGTGAGCGGGGCGTTGATCGACCGCGAGGAGCGCAAGGGCAAGGGCGCCTCGGATCACGCGCCGGTGATCGTCGACCTGGACTGAGCCCCAGCGTCCGGGGAAGCCGGGGTCGTGATGGCGGCGTAGCGGGCGTGTAGCCGGTCGCGGATCTCCTGCGGCGTCATCGCCCGCCGATGCCGCTCCTTGCGGGCCACGGCCACCCCACCGGCGGCCACGCCCACCACGCCCGCCGCGCCAAGCGTCTTCCACCAGTTGCGTCGCCACCAGTTCACCGGCCCAATGTACGGCGGCCGAATGCCGAGCGCCCGAGTGTGGCACGCTGCGGATCATGCCGATTCTCGACGGCCCTCTGCCCGGCACCCCGCACCCGGGCACGCTCAGCCTCGATGAGGCGCTGGAGCTGACCCGCACGGGTGACATCTGGATCTTCCGCGGCAACTCCACACCCGACCGAGCCATCCGGTTGGTGACGAACGCGCCGGTCAACCACGTCGGGATGGCCGTCGTGCTGTCCGACCTGCCGCCGCTGATGTGGCACGCCGAGCTGGGTCAGTCCCTCATCGATGTGTGGACCGGCGATCATCATCGCGGCGCCCAGCTCCATGACCTGCGGGAAGCCGTGCTGCGATGGGCCCACGTCTACGGGCAACAGGCCTACTTACGCCAGCTGCATCCCACCGTGGACCGGGACCACGAGGACGACCTCCTGCGCGCAGTCGCCCGGTACAACGGCACCTCGTTCCCCAGCACCGCCCAACTGGCCTGGCGGTGGACGAAGGGCCGCGGCGGGCCGTTGGCCTGGGTCCCTGAACGGGCCCGAGTCACCGACGGCCTGCTGCGCGGCTGGCAGGCCCTGACCCGGCGGCCGCTCGATCCGCGCCCGGAAGCGACGCACTCCGGGGAAACGGCCAACGGGCTACGTGTCGGGCCGGAGGCCGCGTACTGCGCCGAGGTCGTCGCCCTGACGTATGAGTCGATGGGCATCCTGGCGCCCGGGCGCCCGGCGAACTGGTATGACCCGGGTAGGTTCTGGAGCGGCGACGAGCTGCCGCTGATGCCCGGCTGGGTGTTCGGCGCGGAGATCATGGTGGACACCGGTCCGGCGCCGCAGCCCCCTCGCCGCGCGGGACGCCGAACCCCTAGATGGGCCACTCGCCGCGGTGGCATCGGATCACCCGGCGCTCGGTGACGATGGCGGTGATCAGCTTCGCCGGGGTGACATCGAAAGCCGGGTTGACGGCCTGCGCCCCCTCCGGAGCCACCCGAACTCCGGCGAACCGCACCACTTCGTCCGCGCCGCGATCTTCGATCTCGATGTCCTTCCCCGAGCGCGTCGAGGGGTCGATCGTCGACTCGGGCGCCACCACGAGGAACGGCACGTGAGCGGCCCGCGCGGCCAACGCCAGCGCGTAGGAGCCCACCTTGTTCGCGGTGTCCCCGTTGGCCGCGATCCGGTCGGCACCGATCAGGACGACGTCGGCGATCCCCTGAGATAGCAGGAAGGCCCCCGCGGAGTCCACCAGCAGTCGGTACGGCGCCCCCATCCGCTCCAGCTCCCAGGCGGTCAGCCGGGCCCCCTGGAGCAGCGGCCGGGTCTCCAGGGCGTAGGCCAGCTCCAGCTGCCCGCGTTCGTGCAACGTTTGAACGACGCCGAGGGCCGTGCCGCGTTCGACGGCGGCCAGTCCCCCGGTGTTGCAGACCGTCATCACCCGGGCCGGGCGGCCCCGGCCGGACGCCCCGGCCTCGCCGGGGTCGTCGGCGTGACCGAACCCGTCGACGTACCCCAGGCCGTCGTCGTCGTCGTGGGCGTCCAGCATCCCCCGGATCAGGTCAGCGCCTCGAGCGCCCATGGCCACACAGGCTGAGATGTCCTGGTCCCGGATCGCCAACGCCTCGGCGAGCACCGCCGCCGGCCCGTCACCGAGGCGGGCCAGCGCCCGGTCCACGCCCCACGCGAGGTTCACCGCGGTCGGCCGGGCCGCCCGCAGCCGAGCCGCGTGCCGACGTACCGCCTCCGGGGGGTCACCCTCGTGAGCAAGCAACGCCACGCCCAGCGCCCCAGCCACCCCGAGGGCGGGCGCGCCGCGCACCGCCAACCGCTGGATGTCGTCGATGAGTTCGCCCAGCGTGGTGACCCTCCGGATCACCAACTCCCCCGGGAGCAGGGTCTGGTCAATCAGCTCGATGGCCCCATCAGCCCAGTCGATCGTGCGCACCTGGCCATCATGGCCGCCGCACGACGTCGGTAGCGGGAAAGACGTCGGCTACCGCGAACCCGGGCCGAGTCGCCGTACCATGGCGCCGTGACCAGCAGACCCCCGGTGGCCCTGTCCATCGCCGGCAGCGATCCCTCGGGAGGCGCCGGCATCCAGGCAGACCTGAAGACGTTCTCGGCGCTGGGCGCCTACGGCACGTGCGTGATCACCGCTTTGACCGCGCAGAACACCCGCGGCGTGAGCGGGGTCCACGCCGTACCCACCGATTTCGTTCGGCTGCAGCTGGACACGTTGCTCGACGACGTCCGGGTCGACGCCGTGAAGATCGGGATGCTCTCCAGCGCCGCGCTGGCCCGGACCGTGGGTGAGTACCTGCGTCCCGGGGGGCCGCTGAGCCAGCACCACGTCGTCCTCGACCCGGTCATGGTGACCACCAGCGGCGCCCGGCTGCTCGACGAGGACGGCGTGGCCGCGGTCCGCGAGCTGATCCCGTTGGCGGACCTGATCACCCCGAATCTGCCCGAGGCCGCGGTCCTGCTCGACATCGCACCGGCCACGACCGTCGACGGGATGGAGGCCCAGGCGCAGGCGCTCCTGGACATGGGCGCCACCCGGGTGTTGGTCAAGGGCGGGCATCTGGTGGCCGAAACCGGCGGTGGGCGTAGGGCTGTCGACGTGTACGGCGACGAGGCCGGTGTGCAGCGGTTCTCAGGTCAGCGGGTGGAGACCACCAACACGCACGGAACCGGATGCTCGTTGTCGTCGGCGCTGGCGGCGCTGCGCCCACGTCGGCAGGACTGGGTGAGCACCATCGTCGAGGCCAAGTCCTGGCTGACCGGCGCCTTGGCGGCGGCGGACTCCCTGGACATCGGCCAGGGCCCCGGGCCGGTCCACCACTTCCACGAGTTCATCGCGCGCTGGGAGCGGCAGCCATGACCCCGGATCCGACCGAGGCCGCCGAGCCCCGCCGCCGATGGGCACAGTTCTCCACGCTGGCCTGGGAGCGGATCGAGCCGATCCGGACCGCGATCGACCAGCTCCCCTTCGTTACCGGACTGGAGTCCGGCACCTTGGACCGGCAGCGGTTCCGGTACTACCTGGGCCAGGACGCGCGCTACCTGTTCAGCTACGGCAGGGTGTTGGCGGCTGCGGCTGCGCAGGCCAGCTCGGCCGACGACGTCCTGTTCTGGGCCACCGCGGCGCGGACCACGTTCGTGGTCGAACGCGAGCTGCACGCGGCCCATGTCGATCTCGACGCTACGGCCGCCTCACCCACCTGCCTGGGGTACTCGGCGTACCTGCAGTCGTTGGCCGGCGAGGGAAGCTACCCGGTCCTGGCCGCCGGGGTGCTGCCGTGCTTCTGGATCTATCAGGACGTCGGCGAGCGCTTGTTGCAACGCGTCGGAACAGGCCTCGACACCCATCCCTACCGTGACTGGATCAGCGCGTACGCCGACCCCGACTTCGCCGAGGCCACGACGGGGGCGATCGGCATTGTGGACCGATTGGCCAGTCGTGCCGGAGACGCCGTTCAGGACCGGATGATGGCGGCCTTTGTGACGGCGTCCCGGTACGAGTGGATGTTCTGGGACGCCGCCTGGCGGATGGAGGACTGGCCCATCTAACGGGGCATCCAGCTCCAGGAAGGGCTGGCGTCAGCGACGCGCCAACCAGTGCAGGGCCTGGCCGACCAGGGTGTCCGGGTCAGCGGCGATGTCCAGCACGATCCCCGCCTCGCCCGGCTGGAGAGCTTCCAGGGTGTCGAACTGGGACTGGAGCAAACTCGCGGGCATGAAGTGATCGCTGCGGGCCTGCATCCGGGCAAGCAACAGGTCCCAGGACCCGTGCAGGTGCACGAACTGCAGCCCCGGAAGGCCCTCCCCCAGCAGGTCGCGGTATTCCCGCTTCAACGCCGAACAGGTCACCACGCTCGCACGGCCGGCGACGGCTTCAGCGCGCATCCAGGCGGCCAAGGATCGCAGCCACGGCCAGCGGTCCTCGTCGGTCAGCGGGGTGCCCGAGGCCATCGTGGCCACGTTCGCGGCCGGGTGGTAGTCGTCCCCTTCGGCGAACGACCAGCCCGCCAGGGCGGCGATGGACCGTCCGATCGTGGACTTGCCACAACCGGACACACCCATCACCACGACCTGGCGAGCCATCAGCGGGTCCAGCGGTCCCATCGCGTCGGTGCGCACGTCAGAACACCAAGCTGGCCGTGAAGGCGATCACGAACCCGATGGAGCCGAGCAGCGTCTCCATCACCGTCCACGTCTTGAGCGTGGTCTTCTCGTCCATCCCTAGGAACCTGCCGACCAGCCAGAACCCGGAGTCGTTGACGTGGGACAAGACGGTCGCGCCGCAGGCGATGGCCACCACGATGAGGCAGCGATCCAGCGCGCTCAGGCCCTCCGTGGCGGCGATGGTCGGAGCCATCAGCCCCGCGGTGGTCGTCAGCGCCACGGTGGCCGACCCCTGCGCCACCCGCAACGCCGTGGCGACCACGAACGCCGCCACGATCACCGGTAGCCCGGTCGATTCCAGGCTGCCGGCCAGGGCCTCGCCGATGCCGCTGGCGCGAAGCACCCCACCGAACATGCCGCCCGCGCCGGTGATCAGGATGATCCCGCAGACCGGGCCGAGCGCGTCGTTGACCACCTTCTCGACCGCTTCGCGGGTCCCGACGGACCGGCCGAGGGTCACCATGGCGACCAACACGGTGGCCAACAGCGCCACCGGGGTCTGACCGACAAGCATGAACAGCTGCGCCCACCCGGCGTTCTTGTCGACCGCCCCCGTGGTGACCAGCGTGCTCACCCCGGTGTTGAGGAAGATCAGCACCAACGGCATCAACAGGAGCGTGAGTACGATCCCGAACGTCGGGACCCGCCCGGCCAGAGTGCCGGTGCTCCCGGCGTCCAGCAGGTCCGGAACGGGCAGGTCGAACTTGCGGCCGGCGTACTTGGAGTAGAGGTAGGCGCCCAAGTACCAGGTAGGGATCGCGATGACCAAGCCGACGAGGACCAGGAGTCCGATGTCGGCGCCGAGCAGCTCACCGGCCGCCACCGGACCGGGGTGCGGCGGCACGAACGCGTGCATGACCGCGAAAGCGCCCGCCGCGGGGAAGGCGTAGAAGAGAACGGAACCGCCGAAACGGCGGGCCACGCTGAAGATGATCGGCAGCATCACGATCAGGCCCGCGTCGAAGAAGATCGGGAACCCGAACAACAGCGAGGCGACCCCGAGCGCCAGCGGTGCCCGGTTTTCGCCGAAACGGTTGATGAGGGTGTCGGCGAGCACCTGCGCGCCCCCGGTGACCTCCATCAGCCGGCCGATCATGGCCCCCAGGCCCACCAGGAGCGCCACACTCGCCAACGTCTTGCCGAAGCCGTCGGTCATGGTGGAGACCACCTGACCTAGCGGGATCCGGGTGGCGATCGCGGTCATCAGGCTGACGAGCACCAACGCGACAAAGGCGTGCAGCTTGAGCTTGATGATGAGAAACAGCAGGAGCAGCACGGCTCCCAGGGCGATCAGCAGGAGGGGACCGGTTCCGTAGGCCGGTTCGACCGCAGCGATCATGGTGACCTCGCTTCCGGGGACGATCACGGCCCTGGGCGCGTCACCTGGGCGAGTCCCCGCTGTTCAGACTGAAGCGGGCAGGGTCGATCAGCAAGCTGACGCGGCGTCGCAGGGTGTCAGAGGTTCGTAACAGTCTGGCAATGGCCGCCGCCCGTGTCCGGCACCCACGCTGGGACCCATGACCCGACGTACCTCGTCCTGGCTCACCTCGATCGCCGTCATCGTCGTTCTCGGGCTGTTTGGCTGCGGGTCCTCGCCCAGGCGCCGGAAACGGACAGACGCCGAGAGCTCGGTGGCGCTGGCTCATCGGCGCTGACGCGTCGAGACGTCGATTCCGCACCCGACGTCGCCACGAAACGTCGCTTCGGTACCGCAAACCGGGGCAGATTCGTGCGGAAGCGACTTCTCGATTTCCGTAGCGGTGCAGAATCGACGTCTCGCCGCCTGCGATCACGTCCTATGTCGCGCATACGCCGCGTCGGGTACGCCGACCCACGGGCTCGCGTGCGCCAGTGGGTGTCAGCAGTGTCAGCAGTGTCAGCAGTGTCAGCAGTGTCAGCAGTGTCAGCAGTGTCAGCAGTGTCAGCAGTGTCAGCAGTGTCAGCAGGTGTCAGCCCATGTCAGGCGTCGGCGACGGTCCCGGGTAGGCGGGCAGCCGCACCGCGACCAGACAACCTGAACCGGCGTTGCGTACGCCGACCGTGCCGTCGTGGACCGCCACGATCGCGGCGACCACGGCCAGCCCGAGGCCGGCCCCCTGCCCCTCGCCGGGTGTCCGCGCGGCTGATCCCCGCCATCCCGGTTCGAACACGTGCGGGAGGTCCTCGGGTGGGATACCGCCGCAGGCATCCTGGACGGTGACGACCACCGTCGCGGGCCGCCCTGGCTGCGCGTCGAGCTCCGCGCAGACCCGCACCACGGCGCCGGGTGGGGTGTGCCGCACGGCGTTGTCGACCAGGTTGAGTAGCGCCCGAGACAGCTGGCGGACGTCTCCACGGACCGGCAGCGGGCCGTCGGCGGACCCCTCGACGCGCACCGACCGGGCCGCCGCGACCGGCGCCACGGTGGCCAGCGTGTCCGAGACCAGGTCGTCGACCGAGACCCGGGACCGGTCGAGTCGGGTGGTTCCTGCCTGCAGACTGGTCAGCGCCAGCAGGTCGTCGACCATGCCCGCCATCCGGTCGGTCTCGGTGCGGATCCGGGCGTGGTACTCGCCGGGACGTGGAGCCAGCCCGTCCTCCAGTGCTTCGGCCATGGCCCGGATGCCCGCCAGCGGAGTGCGCAGGTCATGGGACACCCAGGCGATCATCTCGCGACGGCTGGCCTCCAGGGCCGCGGTGCGTTCCCGCTCGGCGGCCTGCTCCACCGCACGCCGGTCGATGGAGCGCACCTCGCGTCCGAGCAGCACCCCGACGACGAGCGCGATCGGGACAGTGGCCAGCAGCACCATCAGGACCAAGCTGTTGTCGTGCTCGCTCAGGAACATCGCCTTGGCGCTGACCAGGATCCCTGCGGCCATCGAGGCGACCACGACCAGGGGGGCACCGACCGAGGCCGCCCGCACGGAACGTCGGGCCAGCGCCGAGATGCCGGCGGCACCAACCACGCCCACGGTCGACGTGGTTCCGGCCGCGATCGTGAACGCCGCGACGTCGGGGGTCACCGCAGGGGCCCCGACAGACCGTCCCAGCGATAGCCGACGCCCCACACCGTCACCAGTCGGCACGGCACGCCCGGGTCGGGCTCCACCTTCTCCCGCAGCCGGCGCACATGCACGGTTACGGTGGACTGATCGCCATACTCCCATCCCCACACGGCGGACATCAGGTCCGCCCTGGTGAAGGCGGTTCCGGCGTGCCGCATGAGGTACACGAGCAAGTCGTACTCGCGGACGGTGAGCGCCAAGGCGGCGCCGTCGCGGGTCACTCGGCGAGCCCGTCGGTCCACGATGAGTTCGCCGTCGACGAGGCGTTCGGGGCCGTCGTCGCCGGGCGGGGCCGCCGCGCCGGGGCCCGCCTGGACGGGCATCGCCGCACAGTGCTCAGGCACGAGCGGAGTGTCCACGGCCAGCCGGCGCAGCACGGATTGCACGCGCAGGACCAACTCGCGTGCGCTGAACGGCTTGGTCACGTAATCGTCGGCGCCCATCTCGAGCCCCAACACCCGCTCGGACTCATCGCCCCGCGCGGTCAACATGACCACGGGCAGGTCGCCGCGTCGTGCCCGCAACCGGCGGAACACCTCCATACCGTCCAGTCGCGGCAACATCAGGTCCAGCACCACGAGGTCGGGTGCCGCGTGGCGGGCCGCGGCCAGGGCCTGCTCGCCGTCGCCGGCCTGGGTCACCAGGTACCCGGCCTGTTCCAGGTACGACGCCACCACCTCGCGCACGGTCGAGTCGTCGTCGACGACCAAGACCGAAGGCATGCAGCGAGCGTACGCAGCGCCGACGCGACAGGTCGAGGTCGATCGGCGTGGGCAGACCTTACGTCTTCGTGACGTCTGATCCCGACGCGCTCCCCGATCGCCAACCCAACCACCCCGAACCCACGGCGCCCGCCAACGCCACCCACGCCGCCCCGGCGAACACGGTCTGCACCTGGACCACCCCGGCCAGCCGCAGCCCGGCCACGTCACCGGGGCTCAACGACGCCGCGGCCGCGTAGAACCGGCGCAGGCCGATCGCCGTGAGCAGCGCCAGCCCGACGATCATCCCGACCATCCGAGCCAGCACCACCAGCGAACTGATCATGCCGTGATGGGCATGGGCGCTGTCGGCCAAGGCCGCGGCGTTCACCGGCGCGGCTGCCGCGCCGACCCCCAGACCTGCCGCGATCAACACCGCGGTGGCACCGGCTCCCGCCACACCCTGGGCCCCCCGCCCCGCCATCAGCGCCAACGCCGCCGACGTGACCGCCAGCGCCGGGACCGCCACCACCCCGGCAGGCAGCCAGCGCAGCAGCCAGCCGCCGATCACGGCCCCCACCGGGACCGCAGCCAGAAACCTCAGGAGGATGAACGCGGCCTGGGTGTGATCGTCGGTCACCGTCAGGCGGGCCAGCACCGGGACGTTCACCACGACCGCGACCAGCGCCGCACCGACCGCCAGGCTCACCAGCAACGCCGGAACCACCCGGCGCCGCAGGATCCCGCGCGGGATCAGGGGCGCGGTCGCCCTGCGATGCCGGACGACGTACCCGATGATCGCCAGTACGCCGACCGGAGCCAGCACGCCCGCGAGGGGACCGACGACGTCGCGTTCGGGATCGGCGGAGGCGAAGGTCAGCACCAGGGCGCCCAGCGCCAGCGCCATCAGCGACGCCCCCCACAGATCCACGCCCGCGCGGATCTGCCGCCAGCGCAGCCACTGCCACGCCGCCGCGGCGATCAGGATGGCGACGCTCACCAGCCCGATCGGGGTGAGAACGCGACTGCCGGCGACGAAGGGGACGAAGGGCAGCCCCCACGTGACGTGCACGACCAGGCGGTACGGCGCCCACAGCGCCACCCCGAGCAGCCCGGCGCCGACCACGCCGAGAAGCGGCGCGCCGCGGGACCTGCCCGGCACGGCACGGCGGTGCGGCTCGGGGGGTGGGTCCCGGCGGGCGAGCATCCACAGACCCCCGGCCAACACCAGGGCGAGCAGCACGTTCAACCAGAAGATGGCGCGCCAGTCGGCGAACGCCAGCACCGCCGCGCCCAGTAACGGGCCCAGCACGCTGCCGACTTCCTGCACCGCCGACACCACACCTAGCGGCAGGCCCCGACGCTCCGGGCTCCACAGGTCCGCCACCAACGCCAGCGTGGCCGGGACCAGACCACCCCCGCCCACCCCTTGGACCACCCGACCGGCCACGAGCACCGGCAGCTCGACCGCGAGGGCGGTGACCGCCGACCCCGCCACGAAGAGCGCAAGGCACCCCAGCAGCACGGTGCGCCGCGGCAGCAGGTCGGTCAGGGCGCCGATCAGCGGCAACACCGCAACGTAGCCGAGCAGGAAGCCGCTGATGATCGGCGTCGCCTGCTGCAGATCGTCGATGTTCAGGCGGACCCCGGCCATCATCTGCGGCAGTGCGAGGACGACGACGTAGGTGTCCGCCGCCGCCAGCGCCACCGCGGCGGCGGCCAGGGCCAGCTGGCGGCGCGGGCGCCGGGCGGAGCCCGCGGACTCGCCCGGGCGAGTCGGGGTCACGGCCGCTGAATGTCGACCGGTTCGCCGTACCGGTCCAGGACGACGTCGTACGTGGAACGGCTGTTCGGGAAGAACGTCCCGGTCAACGTGGCCTTGCGCAGTTCGCCGGTGGCGCTGAGCCCGTAGCTGACGTCGTAGTCCTGCGACGGCAATCCCACGTGCAGGAGTCGCACCACCTGCTGACCCGGGAGTTTGCCGGTGATCTGCTGCAGGACCTCGCTGCCCTCGCGGGTGTCATCGGCGGCAGCCAGGTCCGTGGTAGCGGTCAGCAAAGCGGTGATCCCCTGATCGCGGCTGAACAACGTGGCGGGGTCGGGGGCGCCGTACTTGTCGGGATCGGTTTTGGCGTACCCCGGGGTGAACGGGAACTTCAGGTACAGCATGCCGTCGATGGCCACCACGTCGACGTCGACCTGAACCCCGGACAGCCGGGCCGTCAACGTTCCCTTGAACGCGGGCGCGTGCGTGCCGACCCCCTGGGCGCCCAACACGCCGAGAGCATCCCCCGGTACGTCGCGCGAGGTGAGCACCAGGTGGATGGAGCTGGCGTCGTCCGCCTTCTGCTTGGCTGCCGCCAGCCGGTCGGCCAGCGAGGCCGGGGTCGGGGCGGGGTCGGTCGATCCGGAGCAGGCGGCGAGCGCGAGCAGGAGCGCCGCGCACGCAGCGCGCGGCAGCCGGTTCCCCGGCCGCCGACGCGTCGTACTCCCCGAAGCGGGCACGTCAGTCAGCGAGCAGACCGGTCCAGCCGCGGGTGAGCGTGCCCACCCAGCGGATGTCGGTGCCGCGCTGGTCGTCACCGTTGAGGTCGAGGTACGCCTGGACCTGCCCGTCCTTCTTCACTGCCACGATCGGGCGGGACTTGCCGGTGTCGCAGCTGCCCACCGAGACGTGGGCGTAGTCGCCCCAGCCCTTGGGGATGAGCGTGAAGACCGCCAGCGACTGGTAGGTGTCCCGCGGGATGAGGTACGCACGGACCGCGCCGGTCGACATCACGCCGACGATGTCATCGCCGTACCGGGTGCGACCCTTGGCGTCCTTCCCGAGGTTCCACAGGTCCCCCCGGGACAGGCTGACGATCTGGTTCCAGCCGCTCTTGCGGACCGTCCCGGCGCTGGCGATCCCCCAGGTCGTGGTCATCTGATACCGCTTGAGCGCACCCGCGTCGTTCACGCCGTACACATAGGGATAGCTGGACACCAGCAGCCGGACATCGCCCCATCCCGAACCGATCACGGTCACCGCGGACGTCGTGATCTGCTTCTTGGTGGCGGGGTCGACCCGGTCCTGGAGGGTGATCAGGTGCAGCCGCCCATCGGTGGAGGTGACCAGGAGCCGACGCAGGGTGATCCCCCGGTTCGTGGAGGACACCACGTAGGTGGCGGCCCGGGGCTGGAAGTCCAGGCGCAAACCAGCCTCGACCTGCTCACCGCTGGCGCCGTCGATGATGCCGAAGCGCAGCGACTGGTCGGCGACGATGGTGGTCAACGCGCCACAGTCCTTGGGCATCGGTACGGCGCGGGAGGCGGCAGTACCGACCTGCGCGGCACCACCCCCGCGCGCGTCCGGCTCGGCCGGATGACCCGAGGCCGCAGCCGCCCCGGTGGCCAGTGCCGACGCCGCAACCAGCACCGCCGCCAGGCCCGACCTCAGCGCAGACCGCCTGGCCCGGGCCGGGCGCCGACAGGACTCTGTCGACGCGCAGCGAGCGGCCTCACGAAGCACCTGGTACATCCCATCCCCCAGTTCGACGGTTCCCTTTCGCGAGGATAGCCGCTGACCGGCCCAAACGCCGAGTCCGCGAACACAGTTCGGGGACGCCCTCAGCTCAACCGCAAGCCGTCGCCGTCCTCAGCGAGCTCCACGGTGACGGTCTGCCCATCCCGGACGAGGCCGGCGAGCAGAGCGGTGGCCAACCTGTCACCGATCTCCTTCTGCACCAGACGCTTGAGCGGCCGCGCCCCGTACGCCGGGTCGAACCCCTCGACGGCCAACCACTCCCGGGCCGCATCGGAGACGGCCAACGCGATCCGCCGGTCCTCCAGGCGCGCCGCCAAGGCCCGCATCTGCAGCTCCACGATCTGGCCGAGCTCAGCCGTGGTGAGCGGATCAAAGACCACCACCTCGTCGAGCCGGTTGAGGAACTCCGGCTTGAAGGACGCGCGAACGGTCGCTAGCACAGCCTCCTTCTTCACCGCAGGCTCCATCGTCGGGTCGATCAGGAACTGGGACCCCAGGTTCGAGGTGAGCACCAGGATCACGTTGCGGAAGTCGACCGTGCGCCCCTGACCGTCGGTCAACCGGCCGTCGTCGAGCACCTGCAGGAGGATGTCGAAGGTCTCCGGGTGCGCCTTCTCCACCTCATCGAGCAGCACCACCGAGTACGGGCGCCGGCGCACCGCCTCGGTGAGCTGACCGCCCTCGTCGTACCCGACGTACCCGGGTGGCGCGCCGATGAGCCGGGCCACCGCGTGCCGCTCCGAGTACTCGGACATGTCGATCCGCACCATCGCCCGCTCGTCGTCGAACAGGAAGTCGGCCAGCGCCTTGGCCAGCTCGGTCTTGCCCACTCCGGTCGGGCCGAGGAACAGGAATGAGCCGGTCGGCCGATCGGGGTCGGCAATGCCTGCGCGTGCTCGGCGTACGGCGTCGGCCACCGCCCGCACGGCAGCGGCCTGACCGATCAGCCGGCTCCCGATGACCTGCTCCATGTGCAGCAGCTTCTCGGTCTCACCTTCCAGGAGCCTCCCGGCCGGGATGCCGGTCCAGCTGGAGATGACATCGGCGATGTCGTCGGCGCCGACCTCCTCTTTGACCATCGGCGCGACCCTCGGGGCGCCCATCGGCCCCTCGGCCTGATCCTGCGCCGTCTCCGCGGCCTGGGCCGCCTCGATCTCCTTCTCCAGGGAGGGAATCTTGCCGTAGAGCAGCGGGGCGGCCTCGTTGAGCTTGCCGTCCCGCACCAGGATGTCCGCCTTGATCCGCAGCTCGTCCAGCTGCACCTTCAGGTCACCGACCAGGTTCAGCCCGGCCTTTTCGGCCTCCCATCGCGCGGTGAGCGCGGCGAGCTCGTCCTGCCGGTCGGCCAGGTCCCGCTGCAACCGTTGGAGCCGATCGCGGGAGGCGGCATCGGTCTCCCGGGACAGGTGCAGCTCCTCCATTTTCAGCCGGTCGACGGCCCGGCGGAGCTGGTCGATCTCGACGGGGCTGGAGTCGATCTCCATCCGCAACCGGGACGCCGCCTCGTCGATCAGGTCGATGGCCTTGTCTGGGAGCTGGCGACCTTGGATGTACCGGTCGGACAGGGTGGCGGCGGCGACCAGCGCGGAGTCCGCGATGGCCACCTTGTGGTGGGCCTCGTAGCGCTCCTTGAGTCCGCGCAGGATGGCGATGGTGTCCTCGACACTGGGTTCGCCGACGTACACCTGCTGGAACCGGCGCTCCAGGGCGGCGTCCTTCTCGATGTACTTGCGGTACTCATCCAGGGTGGTGGCCCCCACCAGGCGCAGCTCGCCGCGGGCCAGCAATGGCTTGATCATGTTGCCGGCGTCCATGCTGCTCTCGCCGGACGCGCCCGCCCCGACGATGGTGTGCAACTCGTCGATGAAGGTGACGACCTGCCCCTGCGCCTCCCGGATCTCCGTGAGCACGGCCTTGAGGCGCTCCTCGAACTCGCCTCGGTATTTCGCCCCAGCCACCATCGCGCCCAGGTCGAGTGCGATCAGCCGCTTGTTGCGCAGCGACTCGGGGACATCGCCCGCGACGATCCGCTGCGCCAGGCCCTCGACGACGGCGGTCTTGCCGACGCCGGGTTCGCCGATGAGCACGGGGTTGTTCTTGGTACGCCGGGAGAGGACCTGGATGACCCGCCGGATCTCGGAGTCTCGGCCGATCACCGGGTCGAGCTTGCCCTCGCGGGCCCGCTGGGTGAGGTCGGTACCGTACTTCTGCAGGGTGTTGAACTGGTCCTCGGGGTTGTCGGTGGTGACCTTGCCGCCGCCGCGCATCTGCGGGATGCCCTGGTCGATGGCCTCGGCGTTCAGGCCGAACGACCCGGTGCGGGCCAGGGCCAGCAGCAGGTGGTCAGTGGAGACGTAGGTGTCCCCCATCGCCTCCATGACCTGACGAGCCTGCTCGAGCACGGTCAGGAAGGACCGGGACGGCGTGGCGTTGCCGACGGTCTTGCCGGTGACGGTGGGGAGCTTGGCGAGTTCGGCCTGAGCGGCACGCCGCGCTTCGGCCATCGAGGATCCGCTGTACTCCAGCAACGCGCCAGTGGTGGTGTCGGTCTGGTTGGTCAGGGCCAGGAGCAGATGGGCCGGTTCCAGGTGCGGATGTCCGGTGGCAGCTGCCTCCCGGGCCGCGGCCGAGAAGGCTTCCTGGGCCTTGGTGGTGAGCTGAAGATCCATGGGTCGGTGCTCCTGGTGACAGGTGGTGGCCGGTGAGTTCTTACTCAGAACAACCTCGACAAAGTTGAGCCTATTCCGCTCAACTCTGCCGCAGACCGGACCGCCCGAACTCAGCCGCCGAAGCGGAACGGGTCGGCGGGATAGACGCCGAGGATGTTCACGTAATCGGTGAAGAACCGCAGCTCGTCCAGGGCCCGCTTGACGCCGAGGTCGTCGGGGTGCCCGTCCACCTCGGCCAGGAACTGTGTCGCGGTGAACTCCCCGCCCACCATGTAGCTCTCCAGCTTGGTCATGTTGACCCCGTTGGTCGCGAACCCACCCAGGGCCTTGTACAGCGCCGCGGGGAGGTTCTTCACGCGGAAGAAGAACGACGTGACCACCGGGCCGTCGTCCGCGGGCGCCTCGACCAGGCTGCGCGAGAGCACCACGAAACGGGTGGTGTTGTGGTCCTCGTCCTCGACGTCCTCGCGCAGGATCTGCAGACCGTACGTCGCGGCAGCCAGTGGGGGGGCCAGCGCGGCCTGGGTGGGGTCACCGATTTCGGCCACCTCGCGGGCTGCTCCGGCGGTGTCACCGGAGATCACCCGACGCAGGCCGAGCTCCTTGATCGCCTTGCGGCATTGACCCAGCGCGTGGACGTGGCTGCGGACCGTGGTGATCTCGTCGAGTTCGGCCCCCGGAATACCCATCAGCGCGAACCGGATTCGCATGAAGTGTTCGGCGATGATGTGCAGCCGGGTGCGCGGCAGCAGGTGGTGGATGTCGGCCACCCGCCCGGCGACCGAGTTGTCGATGGGGATGAGCGCCAGGTCAGCGTCGCGTCCCTCCACCGTGGCGAAGACGTCCTCGAAGGAGGGGCACGCCACCGACTCCAGGTCGACGTAGTGCCGCGTGCACAACAGATGTGAATTGGACCCGGGTTCGCCCTGGTAGGCGATGCGCTGAGGTGCCACGCCCGGCATCTTCGCATGGCGTCACCGGGCCAGGCCGCAGACACCCGAACCGTGGATGGCGCGCCCGTGCGCCGTTCCGCGCCCCATCGTTGGGGGTTTGGCGCCGGTGAGCCGACGTCAAACCCCCAACGCTTGCGGCGGACAGCGTGGGCACCTGGTCAGCTCTCCACGCCAGCCCTGGGCCCGGAGCAGCACCGCGATCTGGTGGGCGACCCCGCAGGGGTCGCCCACCACGTCCTCCCAGCCGAATCGCAGGGTTCGGGCCCCGAGCAGCACATGCCGGTTGTCACGCCGCCGATCCCGGTGCCTGCCACCCTCGAGGTGTCCGAGCTGTCCATCCAGTTCGATCAGCACGCCGTACTGTCGGTAGCCCACGTCAATGAGCGCGGGCCCGACCTGCATCTGCAGTTCGGGTGTGGGCAGCCGATGGGGCCGCAGGACTGCCCGGACGGCGTTGATTTCGAGCGGTGACGTGGCGCCGTCCGCAACTTCGGTGAGCAGGTCGAGCATCACCCGGCGATGCCGCAGGTGCGGGCGTTCGGCAAGCCGTTGAGCCAGACGCTGCGTGGTGGTCAACCGACGTTGCACGGCGCGGGTGATCCAGGTGACCACCTGGACCCGTGAGCCTCGCGCGGCCAGGTCGAGGGCGGTGTCCTCGACCTGCGTCCGGGCGGGCTCGGCGGCGCGCGAGGGCAGCCGCTCACCGGGGAGCTCCCGAACGAACGCGATGCCGCCACCGGGACGGCGATCGTGGGGGGTGATGATGCACACGCGGTCGTCGGCCAAGCCGAGGGTCGAACGCCACCAGGTCGAGGAGATTTCATCGACGTGCGCCAGACCCTGCAGCACCGCTGCTGTGCCGAACCCGGCCCGCGCACCATCACCGCCCTGCAGCACGCCGGCCCAGACCCTCACGTGGAACGGCGGTCGCTGAAGCGGCGGCGCCAACCAGTACACGCCGGACCCGAGCCGGGTCCAGCGACGCTGCGCCCGGTTGACCGCAGACGAGCTCAGACCAAGGCCGATCAGCTGGGCACGAGTGAGGACACCACCCTGGTGGGCGGCGAGCTCCTGGGCAACGACGGGCACGTAACGGTGAGGTGACACGGGGACGAATCTGGCGCGCACCGGGACCCGAGCACCGAGCTGTTCTCCGCAGCGGTGGACGAGCCTTGGCGTGTCGTCCCCCTGTGGAGAACGGATCGGGGGAATCGTTGGGGGATTCGCCCCGGGCAAGCGACGCGGATTCCCCAACGATCGGCGCCCACGCTCAGTCGAGCAGCGCCAGCGCCCGATCGAGGGCCTCGCCAGCCGGACACGCGATGTCCGGCGTCACGCCCACGCCCTCCCAGTTGGTCCCCGTCACCGCGTTCACCGATCGGGCGACCGGAATGTGCGCCTCCAACACATCCGTGAGGCGGTACACGTCGCTGGGGTGCGCGCCGCCGGCGGTCTGCTCCCCGATCACGGTCGCGCGCCGCAGCGCCTGGAGGTTGTACGCGAACTCCTCGCAGCCCGAGAACGTCTGCCCGCTGGTCAGCACGCACACCGGCAGCTCGGGGCCGAGGGTATGCGCGGCCCCGACCGGGCTTGTCCAGTACTGACGCACGGGGAAGATCCGTGAGTGCATGTCCTGCAGGTGTACCGGCGCAGGGCCGTAAAGAAAACTGGTCAGGTAGGCGACGGTGTCGGGGTGCCCGCCGTAGCCGCGGCGGATGTCCACGATCAGCGCCGGAGCGCCGGCCAGCACCGCGAACGCCCCCGCGATGTACGGCGCCGCGTAGTGAATCGGCGACATCACCGGGTGAATCTCCAGCAGCCCAATCCCGTCGGGCAATCGTTCGACACGATGGATCCCCCCGGCGTCACGGCGGGCGTTGGCCGCGTACCGCGGTTCCCAGGCGCCGTCCACCGTGGTCATCGCCCCCCGAGGCCGATGCCGAACGCGCAGGTGGCGGTCCCCGTTGACCTCTTGCAGGGTCACGGTCAGCAGCTCGGCCAGCTCTTGCGGTCCGAGGCCGTCGGGGATCGACAGGGCGACCAGCCGGGCAGCGATCGCGGGCGCGTCCTCGTCCAGCACATACCGGCCGGCCACCAGATCGGCCAGCTGCGCGACGGGATCCGGAGGGCTCGTGGGGAGTGCCATGGCGCTAGTGCACTGGACGGCGCCGGTCGCTGGCAACTACGGCAGGACGCGCCCGAAGGTTCAGGTATTACGATCAAGGCCCTGGGACTGCGAGGCAGGAGTGAGCGTGCAGAGCAACCGCGCCCCAGCACATCGTCCCACCCTGGAAGAGGTGGCCGCCCACGCCGGGGTCTCTCGAGCGACCGTGTCGCGGGTGGTCAACGGCGTGAGCTCGGTCGATCCGGAACTGGCGGACCTGGTACGACGATCGGTCGCCGCCCTCGGGTACGTCCCCAACCAGGCTGCCCGCACCTTGATGACTCGGCGCACCGATGCGGTGGCCCTGGTCGCCGCCGAGCCCGACACGCGGGTGTTCGGCGACCCGTTCTTCAGCGGGGTCGTCCGCGGCATCAGCCAAGAGCTCACCCGGGCGAACATGCAGTTGGTGGTGGTGATGGCCCATGACCTCACCGATCTGGCCCGCATCGAGTCCTACCTGCTGGGCCGGCACGTGGACGGCGTCCTGCTCATTTCCGAGCACGGTCATCACCGGTTGGCCTCCACGCTGTTCCGCGCGGGCATTCCCCTGGTCGTGGGCGGCCGGCCGGTGGACACCGACATCAGCGTCCCCTACGTCGACAACGACAATCGGCGCGGCGGGCAGATCGCCGGCGACCACCTGGTGCGCCTGGGCCGCAAGCGCATCGCCACCATCGCCGGCCCCGCCGACATGTCCGCCGGGGCCGACCGGCTGCACGGTTTCATCGAGGCCCTCGGCCCGGCGTACCAGCCCGAACTGGTCGACTACGGGGATTTCACGACCGACAGTGGGGCCGCGGCGATGACGCGCCTGCTGGAGCGCGCGCCTGACCTGGACGGGCTCTTCGTGGCCTCGGATCTGATGGCCTTGGGTGCGTTGAGTGTGTTGCGCCGGGCAAACCGGCTGATTCCCGCGGACGTCGCGGTCGTCGGCTTCGATGACATCGACTTGGCCGCGGTGTCCGTGCCCGGCTTGACCACCATCCGCCAGCGCACCGTCGACCAGGGGCGCGCAATGGTGCACCTACTGTTCTCCCTCATCGGCCGCGATGGTGGAGCCGATGGCGAGGACGCCGCGCCGGCGTACGGGATCGGACCGGTCATTCTCCCGGTGGAACTGGTCCGTCGGGAATCCGCCTGAACGACACCTCGACCGCGAGCACCGAACCGTCCCTGGCGAAGATCCGCCGGCTGTCGTCGTGGTCGATGCGGCCGTCGTGGTGGTGGCGACGGGTACCGTCGCGGTGCACCACCGCCACCTCCAGGTGCGGGGCGTCGGGATCCACGCGGTAGTGAATCGGTACGTCGCAGAAGGTGAACTCCAGGGTGTGGTCGTTGCGCCACTCACCGGCCCGCAGCAACTGGGGGGCGAAGGTGATCCGGCCGTCGGTGACGCGCAGGCCCAGTTCCGCCAGCCTCGTCAGGATCTCCTCCTTGACCTGCCCCGTCATTCCCGGCTGTCGGGCCCCCTGCCCGGCTGGGCTGTGGGAGTACGGATCGGTCGGGAACGCCCCGTACTGCTGCGGGGTGCGGCAATACCCCAGACCGGTCCGGATGTCCTCGTAGCGCTGGGCGAACTCATCGAGCACCTGCGCGGACTCCCCCGCCAGGACGGCACCCTCGTGGCATTCCTGGACGGCGAGCAGCAGTTTGGCGACCATGTGCCAGTACACGCTGCCCAGACCTTCGTAGGCGAAGAAGGTGCCCGACCGGCCGGTGAACTGCCGGTGCCGGAAGACTCGTTCGAAGACCGCCTGCACCTGCGGGCCCGCGGCCCTTGCGAGGTCGGCCTGCGGCGAGTTGGCGGCCAGGCCCTCCAGGACGGCCGCGACGTCGGCGGCATTCCGGATGCCCGGGGCGAAGTGGTAGCCGCCGCTGTCGTCCCGCACCACCAGTGAGCGGTCGGCTGCTCCGGCCAGAGCCCCGAAGAGCGCTGCCGCCGCCGCGTCGTCCGGCCCGAGGGTCACGGTGTTGCGCTCCAGGAAACGGGGGAGCTCCCGGTCCGGGTACAGCTGGTAACTGTGTCTATCCGGGCGGTACAAGGCGCTCGCGCGGAGCGCTCCGAGCAGGTCCAGAGACTCGGCGGAGGTGAGCGCTCCACAGGACAGGACGGCTACCTGGCCTTCCAGCATCTCGGTCAGGTGCCCCACGGTGGCAGCACCGTCCGACAACTCCAACGTGTTGTAGGAGTGATACAACCCGTCGGGGCGGCGGTTGGCTCGCACGGTGGCGTCACACCAGTCGCACACGATGTCCAGAAGGCCGTGCACCTGGGCGGTGGACAGCTGCCGTCGTCGCCCGCTCAGTCCGCTGTAGGCCTGCGTACGGTACCGCTCCCCGGCCCTCCCCAGCCGGTCGAGCACGGCGCGCCGCACGGCATCCGTCACAGCCGGCGCGCCCGGAACCAGCGACGCCGCAATGTCGGGGGCGCGCAGGATGTCCGACAACTGCTCGACCAGCGCGGCGAGCTCGTCGCTCACCTCGATCTCGCGGTCCAGCAGGCCCCGCAGCAGCCGGGTGTAGCGGCGTAGATGAGCCACGGTGACCACGGACAGGCCCCGGCCGACGAGCGCATTGTTGGCGTCGTTCCACTCCGGGCGCTGGGTGTTCATCCACAGCCCCGCCATCGGCACCAGGTTGACGACCTTGGCCGCCAACAGCAGGATCAGCTTCTCCCCGGCGCCGGCCAGCACGAGGTCGCCGTGCTCGTCCCGGACGAGACGCCCGTCGCCGCCCAGCTCGCGCACCCGGGCCGCCGACTGGGTGTCGCGTTCGACATCGAAGGTGATCGTCTGCTGCGGGTCGCGCACGATGTCCGCATAGCTCGCGATCCGGTAGGGCACGTCCGCATACCCGAAGATCCGCTCCTGGAGCAGGTCTGCGAGGCGTCCAGGCCAGAAGCGCTCGCTGGCTTCCAGCAACCGCATCAGGTAGACGATCTGGTGGTCGCTCCAGTAGCCGATGTTGGACCAGGGGTTCTCGGGCTCGGGCACCTCCCAGTCCACCCCGTCGTGACTGATCCGGTACGGGTTGTACCCATCGAGGGTGGTGGCCCCGAGGAACGTCGAAATCATGGCCTCGAGGCACTCCGGGTAGGACCACGCCAGGGCCTCCCAGTTCTGGAAGATGTCGCGCCAGTTCCCCTGGTAGGCAACGGGAGCGCGACCCTCACGACCGAGGCGGATCTCGAACCAGTTCCACGGCCGGCTGGGGTCCCCGTGCCGGCGACTGAAGGTCAGTGACAGGAAGCCACGGGCCAGTCGTCGCAGGTCAGGGCACCCGGTCTCGTCGGCCCAGGCAACCAATTCCCGCATGGACAGCCGCTGCGGCAAGCGGTCCAGCTCACCGCGACGGCGCTCCAGCAGCACCCGGTTGCGCAGCCGCAGGTACTCCAGCACATCGGCCCGGTCCACCTGGTGGCCGGCCACGGGAGCGCCCCCGCGCATCACGTTGAACAGCACGTTGGCGCGGTGGTGGACGCACGCCAGCTGATCGGCAGTGTCCTGTACGCCGTCCGCGGCAGCCACGATGTCGTGCAGCGCGGCTCGGCCGGCCGCCGCATCGGCCGCCAACACCTCGCCGATCCGCTCGGCGGACTCCGTGGCCAGCCATCGCGTCAGGTCCGCTACCTGGGCGGCGTCGCACGGAGTGTCGGCAGCCATCGACCACGCCAGGTCCTGCCCCGGCCCGAGGTCGGCAGATGTTGCGACCAGGTAGGCGTGCCGACGTCCGCGGACGTCGTACTCACCGCTCACGGACTGGCCCCTGCGGTAGGCCGGCAGCTGCTGCTCACTCAGGAGGTAGGCGTGCGGCGTCAAGCCGTGCTGCCAGGCCACCGTCGCGACCAGGGATTCGCTGGGTTCGGCCAGGTCCGTCAGGGCTGAATTCAGCCAGGCGAGAACAACACCGGAGTCCGGGTCGACTTCGGTGCGCTTGTAGGCGTCCAGCAGGTTACTCAAGCGGTTCTGGACGGTCGCCGACGTACCGCCGGGCAGCAGATTGACGAGGCCGTCGACGAGTTCCACGGAGCGGGCGCCGGGTTGCCCGGAGTGCTGGGAGGAAAGCTGGGAGGAAAGTCGGCAGGTGCGCACGATGCCGAAACGCTGGCTGGTGCGCCACCGCACGGAGAAGGTCAGCCCGAGCTCGGCATGGGTTTCCTCGAAGGTCACCCGATCGCCCCAGAGGCTCTTGACGAGGCTTCGCTGAATGTGCGGATGGCCGTCGCCGGAGCGAGCGAACGGCTCCCACAGGACCTGGTCGCCGGCGTCGTTCGCGCAGCGGATCAGGGTCAGGCCGCCGGTGCAATGCGCGTGGTCGTTGAGTTTGTCCTCGGTGTAGTAGGGCAGCAGCGCCGCATCGGGGCTGCCCCGGCCGGCCGTGAGGCCGCCTGCGCTGGAGAGGAACATCCAGACATCGCCGGCACCCACCACGGTCATGAGGAACGGGTCGAGCAGGTTCACGCGCGTGATGCGGTAGGACGGATCACCGGCCACCGTCACGAATTCGCCGGATACTCCTGCCGCCGCGGTCATCGACTCAGCCAGCCCTGCGACCGTTACGTCCTGCCTCATGACACCTCCAGAGAGCGCTCTCCAGGCAGGGTGGCAGATGGGCGCCGTTCGCCGCAATGGGGGTTGACAGGGTTTCCCGCCAGGACCATTCTGGGCGGAGAGCGCTCTCTCAGCTCCATGAGCGTCGCGGCGCACCCCGCGCCCCCAACTCGATCCCCCGGCCTGCTCCCCGCGAGCAGCTCAGCCCGTTGCAGGAGGCATCGCATGCGCCCATCCCTTGTCATCTCGTCGTTCGCGACGATCGCGCTCGTCGTGACCGGATGCTCCTCCAGTGGCGGCGGCGAAACGACCACCGCCTCCCCCGGCGCCTCCGGCGGGAAGGTGACCCTCACCCTGGCCACCTTCAACGAGTTCGGGTACGAGGAGCTGGTCAAGGAGTACATGGCCGCCAACCCGAACGTCACCATCCAGATGAAGAAGGCCGCCACCTCCAACGAGGCGCGGGACAACATGAACACCCGTCTGGCCGCCGGCTCGGGGCTCTCCGACATCGAGGCCATCGAAGTGGACTGGCTGCCCGAACTGCTGCAGTACCCGGACAAGTTCGTCGACCTGAAGTCTGATGCCGTGTCCGGCCGGTGGCTGGACTGGAAGGCCGCCCAAGCGACCACGGCTGACGGAAAGCTGATCGGCTACGGCACCGACATCGGACCCCAGGCCGTCTGCTACCGAGCAGACCTGTTCAAGGCCGCCGGACTGCCGACCGAACGGACTGCGGTGGCCGCTCTCCTGGGCAACACCCTGGACAGCTACCTGGCGGCCGGTCGGCAGTTCAAGGCCAAGTCGAAGGTCCCGTGGATGGAGTCCTCCGGCGCCCTGTTCAACGCCATGGTGAACCAGGTCAAGAACGCCT
This sequence comes from Austwickia sp., assembly GCA_016711265.1. Classification (GTDB taxonomy): domain Bacteria; phylum Actinomycetota; class Actinomycetes; order Actinomycetales; family Dermatophilaceae; genus JADJTI01. The sequence continues at coordinate 627,692 of JADJTI010000004.1, forward strand.
ACGAGAAGGATGACGGCACGATCATCGCGACCGAGAACCCCGAGGTCAAGGCGCTGTACGACAAGGTGCTCGCGGCTTCCGCCGAGGGCCTGACCGCGCGGCTGGCGCAGTGGAGCGACGACTGGACCGGGTCCTTCCAGCGCAACGGATTCGCCACCATGATCTGCCCCGGCTGGATGCTCGGTGTCATCAAGGGCAACGCGGCCAAGGTCAACGGCTGGGACATCGCCGACACCTTCCCCGGCGGCGGCGGCAACTGGGGCGGCTCCTTCTTGACCGTCCCCTCCCAAAGCAAGCACCCGCAGGAAGCCAAGGCGCTGGCTGAATGGCTCACCGCGCCCGAGCAGCAGATCAAGGCGTTCGTCAGCAAGGGGACCTTCCCCAGCCAGACCGCGGCCCTGGAGGACCCCAAGCTACTCAGCTCCAAGAACGCGTTCTTCAACAACGCCCCCGTCGGTCAGATTCTGGCGAACCGCGCCAAGGCCGTGGAGGTGGTCCCCTTCAAGGGACCGAAGTACTCGGGCATCAACGATGCGATGCAGGCCGCTATCTCGCGGGTGGACATCGACCGCACGGACACCCCCGCGCAGTCCTGGGACAAGTTCGTGACCGCCGTCAAGGCTCTGAGCTGACCCGATGGCCGCATCGACCACCACGTCGCTGAGCGCGGAGCCGGCGCCGCCCCCGGCGCAACCCCCTGAGCTCACCTGGCGACAGAAGCTGAGCAAGTGGGACACGATCGTGTCTCCTTACCTCTACATCTCACCGTTCTTCATTCTGTTTGCGTTGGTCGGCCTGTTTCCGCTGCTCTACACGTTCTGGGTTTCGCTACACCAATGGAGCCTGATCGGCGGCCAGGGGCGTTTCGTCGGCCTCGACAACTACACGCATGTGCTCGGCCAGGAGCAGTTCCGCGTCGGCCTGCGTAACACCTTCAGTATCTTCTTGATCTCGGGGGTGAGCCAGACGCTGATCGCGTTGGGGCTGGCCGCCGTACTCAATCAGAATCTGCGCGCCAAAACGTTCTGGCGCATGGGCGTGCTGTTGCCGTACGTCGTGGCACCGGTGGCTGTCGGCGTCATCTTCTCGAAGATGTTCGCCGACCAGTCCGGCCTCTTCAACGCGATCCTGGGCGTCGTCGGCATCGGACCGATCGCCTGGCACGCGGAGGTGATTCCGAGCCATCTGGCGATCGCCACGATGGTGAACTTCCGGTGGATCGGTTACGTGACGCTGATCTTCCTGGCCGCCATGCAGGCCATCCCTCGGGACGTCTACGAAGCGGCCATGCTCGATGGCGCCGGGCGGCTGCGGCAATTCGTCTCCGTCACGGTCCCCATGCTGCGGCCGACGATCATCTTCGTCGTCATCACGGCGACGATCGGCGGTCTGCAGATCTTCGACGAGCCGCGCGTCTTCGACCAGGACGGCCGGGGCGGCTCGGACCGGCAGTGGATGACCATCACGATGTACATCTACGAACTCGGCTGGGGATCCCAGAAGAGCTTCGGTCGCGCAGCTGCGGTCTCGTGGATTCTCTTCCTGATCATTATCGCCGTCGGCATTCTCAACTTCTGGCTGACCCAGCGCATCGCCTCGGGAGACGCCGGCGCGACCTCCAAGAAGACCCGCCGCAAGCAGGCGGTCCCGAGCGCACCAGGGAGCACGCCATGAGCGCCACCAGCACCGAAGGGCTGGCGGGCAAGTCCGCCGCCCGGTTCGCGGAGCGGCGCGATGCCCGGCGGGCACGCCGCGTCGCCAGTGACAGGCCGGGTTGGATCACCTACGCCATCTTGACAGCCGTGCTGGCCCTGTCGGCGTACCCGCTGTATTACTCGTTCCTGCTCGGTTCCTCCGATGCCCAGACCATCGCGCAGACTCCGGTCCCGTCCTTGATCCCGCAAGGGAATTTCATGACCAACGTGACCCGCGTGGTGTCCTCGGATATCAAGTTCTGGCAGGCGGTCACCAACAGCGTCATCATCGCGGTGATCTCGTCGCTGTCGGTGATCTTCTTCTCGACCCTGGCGGGATACGCCTTCTCCAAATTGCAGTTCCGGGGCCGTAAGCCGCTGCTCGTGTTCGTGGTGGCGACCATGGCCGTTCCCGTGCAGCTCAGCATCGTCCCGATGTTCATCGTGATGGCGAAGTTGGGCTGGACCGGAAAGCTGCAGGCGGTCATCGTTCCGGGGATGGTCACTGCCTTCGGCGTCTTCTGGATGACGCAGTATCTGGAAACGGCGCTGCCGTACGAGTTGGTCGAGGCGGCGCGGGTCGACGGCTGCTCCATGATCCGCACCTTCTGGCACGTGGCATTGCCCGCGGCGAGGCCGGCTGCGGCCATGCTCGGGCTGTTCACCTTCATCGGCTCGTGGACCAGCTTCTTCTGGCCGTTCATCGTGTTGGGGTCGTCCAACCCCTCACTGCCGGTCTCGATACAGCTGCTGCAAGCCTCGTACTTCAAGGATTACTCGCTGATCCTGGCGGGCGTCACGATCGCCGCGCTGCCGCTGATCGTGGTCTTCATGTTCGCCGGCAGGCAGTTGGTGGCCGGCGTCATGGCCGGCGCGGTCAAGGGCTGATCGAACTCCCGACCGAATGAAAGGCCGAACGTTGGCCGAAAACCTGCCGAACCACTGGCCGGCCGTCCCGCAGTCCCACGAGACCTTGCGGGGCGGCCGGTCAGTGGCGTTGTAGCTCAGGCAGGTCAAGCTGGTCAGGCAGTGCCGACCGTGGCTGCCTCGTCCTCTTCCCGGGCGGCCTGGGCAGCAGCCGCGGTGACTGCACAGACCTGGCCGGGGTTGATCGCGCCGTACCCACCCAGGACGTCGGAGACGTCGCCGAAGCCCCGATGCCGGAGCAGGCTGGCGCCCACGCTGGAGCGCCAGCCGCCGGCGCAGTACAGGACCACGGGTCGGGTGGGGTCCAATTCGCCGGTACGACGCCCCAGCTCCGCGAGCGGGATGTGGCCGGCGCCCGCCACCATGCCCGTGGCCAGTTCGCCGGTGTTGCGGATGTCCACCACCTGCAGGTCGGCGACACCGCCGGCGAGTGCCGCGTCCAACTGTGCGGGAGTCAACCGGCTGGACGGCTCGGCCCGGTCGGGATGCGCGATCAGGAAGGCCTGCGCGTTCGCCACATACCCCAGGACGCCGTCGAACCCGATGCGTCCGAGCCGAACCGCGACCTGCTGTTCCACGCCCTCGGGGGCCATGACCACCACCCTGTCCGTCGGAGCGATCACCATCCCCACCGTTTCGGCGAGCCGACCCTCGGCGCCGACGTTGATGGCCCCCGCGACGTGACCGGCGGCGAACTCGATCGGGCTGCGGGCATCGAGCAGAACGGCGCCCTCATCGAGAGCGGCGACCACGTCCGCGTCGGACAGAGCCACGACCTGGGCGTCCAGCGCGCGGACGTCGCGTTGCTGCTTGTTGAGCGTGGCGTTGTAGAGGAAGTACTCCGGCGCCGACGGTTGACCCTGGGTCACCACGGCCAAGAACTCGGTCTCGCTCATGGGTTGACAGGCATAGTTGGTGGCCCGCTGCTCACCGATCGTCGATTGGCGTTCCGTGGACAGGTTCTTGCCACACGCTGAGCCGGCCCCGTGTGCGGGGAAGACGCGCACCGGGTCCGGCAGGCCCATGAGCTTGTGTTGGATCGAGTCGTACAGCTGGCGCCCCAGCTGCTCCTGGGTCACTCCGACCGAGGCGAGCAGATCCGGGCGTCCGACGTCGCCGATGAACAACGCGTCGCCGGTGAGTACGGCGTACGCCACCTCGTCGTCGGCGTGCTCGTAGACCAGGACGCTGATCGACTCCGGCGTGTGACCGGGGGTCTCCATGATTTCGAGGGTCACTTCGCCCAGGCTGACCCGGTCCCCGTCGGCGAACGGCCGGATCTCGAAGTCGGCGGCGGCCGCCCGGCCATAACCGATCCAGGCCCCCGTCGCCTTGGCGAGTTCGAGGTGTCCGGAGACGAAGTCGGCGTGGAAGTGGGTGTTGATGACGCCGACGATGGTCAAACCGGCCGCGGCGGCGTCGGCGAGGTACTCCTCCACGTCGCGGCGCGGGTCAACGACCACCGCCTGGCCGGTGGTGGTGTCCCCGATCAGGTACGACGCCTGCGACAGACACTCGAGGTAGTACTGGGTGAAGTGCATCGGTGGTCCTCCTGGCGGCGGGGCATCAGGCCCACGGGTCGACAACTCGTCACCCGTGGAACGGATACCCCCATGGGTATATTCCCGCGATCCTCCGCCTGGTGGATCAGGGCTCCTGAGACCCTAGGGACGGCTCTCGCGACCGGCCTCGCGCTCGGCGGCCAGCCGCCGTACTTCGTCCTCCCGACCTTCGGTACGCCGACGGTCGGCTTCGATCCGCAACTGTGCCTCGCGCGTCCGCTCCTCCTCGCGCGCTGCCTCCAGCCGGGCAACCTCCTCCTGGCGGGCCTGCTGCGTGGTACCGAGCTTGCGCTGAGTCTCCAGCAGGGCCGCCTCCTGCTCGGCCTGGGTGCGCAGCAGCTCCTTGCGCTCACGTCGCTTGCTCACCGTCCGGCGGGTGCCGAACCCCAGGAGCCGGATTCCCAGCCAGAGCAGCACCATCGCGACCATGCCGCCGACGAACAGCATCAGCGGGCTGACGTTGAAGGACGAGTTCAAGATGGTGGTCGTCAACGCCGGGCCACTGGCCTGCGACGCCGCCCAGACCCCGAGAAGGCCGATCGCCGCCGCGATCAGCACGAGGATGATGCCCAGAACGATCATCGCGATGCTCCTGCTCGATGCGCCGCGGCCAGATGCACCGCGACCAAGTCGGTTTCGCCGGTTCGGCTGGCCAAACACTACCCATCCGCGCCGGACCCAAACGATTGCCCGGTCACGCCCGGACGCGCCAGAGTGGCTGCATGACCCGCCCCGCGCTGCAGGCTGATCACGGCGACATCACCCGGGAGCCGGTGGACGCCATCGTCAACGCCGCAAACTCCACGCTGTACGGCGGCGGAGGAGTGGACGGAGCGATCCACCGGGCAGCTGGACCTCAATTGTTAACAGCCTGCCGCGAATTGCGGCAGACCCGGTGGCCGGACGGACTGCCCACCGGAGAGGCGACCGCCACGCCGGCCTACAACCTCCCGTGTCGCTGGGTGATCCACACCGTCGGCCCGAACCGGCATACCGGGCAGACCGACCCAGCGCTGCTGCGATCGTGTTTCGTCCGATCCCTGGAGGTAGCCGCAGACCTGGGGGCAACCAGCGTGGCGTTCCCGGCCATCAGCGCCGGGGTATACGGCTGGGACGCCGCCGAGGTAGCTCGCGTCGCGGTCGACGCGGTCCGCACCAGCTGCCCGGACGGCATCGAGCTGGTTCGCTTTGTGCTCTTCAGCCAGGACATGTTGGGGGTCTTCCAGGCCGCCCTCTCCGTCGCCGGCGATTGACGGCAGGTCGTGCGACCTCGGATCAGCAAACCTGACCCGGACCAGCCGTGTGCGTCGCGACGCGGCGACGTCAGAGGATGGGGACCCGCGCGCGGACGGCGGCCACGGTGGCCCGATCGACTTCGCCGACCAACACCCCCGTGTCGCCGCCCAGCCGGGCCCGGACAGTGCCGGTGGGGTCGACCAGCGCACTGCGGCCGATGCCCAGGGGGTGCGGATGTCTGGGTGCGGTCCACGGCTGGTCACACGCCAGCAGCCAGGCCTGCGCGTCGGCGGCCCGCGCCCGCACCACCAGGTCCCACTGTTCGGCCTTGCCGGGTCCATCGCCCCACGACGCCGGCACGCACACCAGTTCGGCGCCGGCCCGTCCCAGGTCGCCGAAGTGTGCGGCGAACCGCAGGTCGAAGCACGTCGCCAACCCCACCACCACGTCGTCCACCACGAACGTCACCAGCCGATCACCGGGTGCCACCACGGCGGACTCCCGGGCATCGAAGGCGTCGTACAGGTGGATCTTCCGGTAGCTGGTGTCCACGCCGCCGCCGGTGACCAGCAGGGTGTTGTACACACGCTCGTCATCGGCAGGCTCGAACATGCCCACCACGACGGTCACGGCGCACTCGGTCGCCACGGCGCGGATCGTCTCCGCGAATGGCCCGTCCAGGGGCTGGGCCACCTCTGGCAGGTCCGCGCCGAAGGCCACCATGCTCGCCTCGGGCAGGACCACCAGCCGGGCGCCGGTCGCGGCGCCCGCCCGGATCGCCTCGCCGGCTCGCGTCAGGTTGGCGCTGAGGTCGGGACCGCTGTGGAACTGTACGGCGGCCACGCGCAGGGTCTGGGGCGGCGCCATCGGCGTTCGGCCTCCGATCACGGTGTCGTGGAGTGGTTCGGTCTCAGCCTCCCACGACCGCGACAGCGCGACAGTCACGCGCGGGTGCTCAGCCCCGTTCCCCACGCAGCCATTGCCGTCGTTCGCGTTCCAGGTTCTCCCGAGCCCGGGCCTCCCAACGGCGTCGTGCGCTGGTCGTGTGATACAAGGCCGGGAGCCCGAGCAGCCGCTCCAGGACGGCGAGCCGCCCGCTGCGGAAGTCCTCATCGCCGACGTGCGCGTACTCCGCGCGGATCGCGGCGGCGTACCGCTGGTAGCGCTGCGGCGTGCCCGCCAGCACCGCCAGGTCCGCGTCGTTGAGCACGGCAGCATCGGCCCCGTCGGGATCGCCGGGGGTGGCGGTGCCTAGTACCAGCTCACCGACCCGTTCGGTCAGCGGGCGCCGCGCTCCGAGGGCCGACAGCGTCCCGATGGCCAGGTCCGCCGAGTCGGCTTCGTCGCTTCCTGGACGGCCGGCGTACACCGCGTCGTGAAACCACGCGGCCATCACTGCCGCGGGCCCGCCGTCATGCTGTTCCTGCGCCAGCAGCTCCAGCGCGTGCAGCACGTCGAGCAGGTGCGCGGTCGTGTGGTAATGCCGGTGCGGCTCGCTCCAGCGGTCGAGCAGGTCGGTTCCCGCGCTGCTCCATGCCTCGGCGGGGACGTCCCACGGCAGCTGGGCGGGCAACCGGGACCACCGTTGGGTCAGCTCCTGGAGGCGGCGGGCCGGGCCGACCCGGGCCTTGTCACGTGCCGCGACTCGCAACCCGGACTCCCGCAGCGCCGCCAGCAGCTCGCGCGCCGCGACCGGTCGAGCGCCCGCGGCCACCAGCGCGTCGTACCGATCCGATGGCACATCGTAGTGATCGTGGTCGAAGGCCCGGGCGGGGAGCCCGACGCTTCGGGCGAAGGCGTGCAGTTCCTCCAGGCTCGTGTCGGAGACCAGGTGCGACCAGGTCGTGCCGTACGCCGGCCACGCGGGTGGGTCGATGAGGATCACCGACGGATCACTCGCCCACGGGGACACAGAGTGCGACTCACGGCTCGACATCGAGCCGTGAGTCGCACTGAAGCCGCACGAGGTATCCGCGTCCTCAGATCAGTCCCAAGGCCAGCATGGCGTCGGCTACCTGGGTGAACCCGGCGATATTGGCGCCCGCCACCAGATCGCCGGGCAGGCCGTATTCGTCGGCGGTGGTCGCGCAGTTGGCGTATATGGTGGTCATGATTTCGTGCAGCCGCTGCTCCGCATAGTCGAACGCCCACGAGTCACGCGAGGCGTTCTGCTGCATCTCCAGGGCGGAGGTCGCCACGCCACCGGCGTTGGCCGCCTTGCCCGGGGCGAACTTGATCCCGCCCTCACGCAGAATGGCCGTGGCGGTGGGTGTCGTGGGCATGTTGGCGCCCTCCGCGACGTACTGGCAGCCGCTCTTGACCAGGGCTGCGGCACCGGCGTCACCCAGCTCGTTCTGCGTCGCACAGGGCAGGGCGACATCGCACGGCACGTCCCAGATGGACCCGCCCTCGACGTAGTTCCCGCCCTTTTCGGTCGCGTAGTCCGCGATCCGCGCACGGCGAACCTCTTTGAGGTCTTTGATGAGGTCCAAGTCGATCCCGGCCTCGTCCACGATGTAGCCGTTGGAGTCGGACATCGCCAGGACGGTGCCACCCAATTGCAGGACCTTCTCGGCCGCGTAGATCGCCACGTTGCCGGAGCCGGAGACGACCACCCGCAAGCCGTCGAACGAGCTCTTGTCCGCAGCCAGCATCTCCTGCACGAAGAACACCAAACCGTATCCGGTGGCCTCGGTGCGCACCTGGGAGCCACCCCAGGTCAGTCCCTTACCGGTGAGCACCCCGGCCTCGTAGCGGTTGGTGATCCGCTTGTACTGCCCGAACAGGTAGCCGATCTCCCGGCCGCCCACGCCGATGTCACCGGCCGGCACGTCGGTGTACTCACCCAGGTGCCGGTAGAGCTCGGTCATGAACGACTGGCAGAAGCGCATGATCTCGCCGTCGCTGCGACCCTTGGGGTCGAAGTCGGAGCCGCCCTTGCCTCCGCCGATGGGCATGGTGGTCAGCGCGTTCTTGAAGATCTGCTCGAAACCCAGGAACTTGATGATGCCCAGGTAGACGCTCGGGTGGAAGCGAAGCCCACCCTTGTAGGGCCCGAGGGCGGAGTTGAACTCCACCCGGAATCCGCGATTGATCTGGATCCTGCCCTCGTCGTCGACCCACGGGACCCGGAAGATGATCTGCCGCTCGGGCTCGCAGATCCGTTCGATGACGGAAGCCCTGGTGTATTCGGGACGCTTCTTCACCACCGGGGTCAGGTTGGCGAGCACTTCGAGGACGGCTTGGTGGAACTCGACTTCTCCCGCGTTGCGCTTGAGGACGGTGTCGTACACGGGTTCGAGGCTCGGGTCGATGTTGATCATGGGGCCTCCAGCACCTACAGGGCAACGGTCGGTGGCAACTTACACCGCAACCAGACCGGGCCCCGGTGACCTCCCGCCATCCGGAAGGATGTCCGGCGTGTGACCGGCCCGTCTCACCGCTCGATATGGCTAACGTCACATTCGTGCCTGGTCAGAGGGGCTCCGAGGGCGACGAAACGCCCCCAGGGGTTGCCGCGAGGCGGGTGCGCATGAGGGACTGAGAGCGGCCGCGAGGTACGACGTGGCGCGGCGACACCGGACGAATCGAGGTTGTCATGGCGCGCGTGGTGATCACCGACCGCATTCCCGACGAGGGCATCGAACTGCTCAGCGCGGACCACGACGTGGTCATCGGCACTCCGGGTCAAGACCTGACCGAGCTGGTGCGGGGAGCGGACGCCGTACTCACGATGCTGGCCGACCAGGTCGATGACGCCCTCCTGGACGCCGCCGGAGACCACCTCCGGATCGTCGCGAATGTTGCGGTGGGCTACAACAACGTGGACGTCGCCGCCTGCGACCGGCGCGGTGTCGTCGTGACCAACACCCCCAAGGTCCTGACCGACGCTACGGCCGACCTGGCCTTCGCGCTCCTGCTGATGGTGACCCGACGCTGCGGTGAGGGCGAGCGGCTGATCCGGGCTGGCCAGCCCTGGGCGTGGGGCATGAACTTCATGGTGGGGGCGGGCCTGCAGAGCCGGACCCTGGGGATCATCGGCGCCGGCCAGATCGGTCGGGCCGTCGGGCGACGAGCGAAGGCGTTCGGGATGAACATCGTCTACAGCGGGCGTCGCTCGCTGCCGTCGGACACCACCGAGTCCTTGGGCGCCCGGCGCCTGGACGTGCCCGAATTGCTCGCCACCGCCGACGTGGTGACGCTGCATTGCCCCTACGTCCCGGCGGATCGCCCCGACTCGACCCACCACCTGATCGGTGCCGCCGAGCTGGCCTCCATGAAGCCCACGGCATACCTGATCAACACCGCCCGCGGGGCGATCGTGGACGAAGACGCGCTGGTGAGAGCCCTTGCGGACGGCACCATCGCGGGCGCCGGCCTGGACGTGTTCGAACATGAGCCACGGGTTCACCCGGGGCTGCTGGCGCTGGAGAACGTCGTGCTGCTTCCCCACCTGGGTTCGGCCACGGTCGAGACCCGAACCGCGATGGCCGTCCTGGCCGCGCAGAACGTGCTGGCCGTGTTGGCGGGCCGCGAGCCGGTCACGCCCGTTCCGGTGCCTACGAACTGACCGCCGAACGGCCGGCCCACCCACTCCGGTGGCGGGCCAGGCCCGGGATGGCCAGACTGGGCGCATGAGCCAGACCAGCATCAGCGTCAGCCGGACCATCGACGCCCCGGCCAAGGACATCTTTAATGTGCTGTCCAACCCGCGTCGGCACCCCGAACTCGACGGCTCGGGGTTCATCCGTACCGGCCAGAACGTCGACCGCATCACCGCCTCCGGTCAGGTCTTCACCATGAACATGGAGGGCGACCACATGGGCGGTGAGTATCGGACCGACAACCACGTGATCGGGTACGACGAGAACAAGCTGCTCGCCTGGCAGACCGCGCCCGCGGGGACGGAGCCGCCCGGCTGGAAGTGGGTCTGGGAGCTCACGCCCATCGACGCGAAGTCCACCGAGGTCACCCACACCTACGACTGGGCTGCAGTCACCGACAAGGAACTGCTGAGCAAGAACCTGTTCCCGCTGGTGTCCGCCGACGATTTGGAAGGCACGCTCGCCAAATTGGCCGAAGCGGTCGCCGCCGACCGAGCTGGTTAGACCCGTCCGCCAGCGCGCGGCGTCCTCGCTGTCCACAGGTGCCCGACACGCCGGAGGCTATCCACAGGATCGCCTCCGGCGTCGTCGTGTTCAGGTCCCCTCTGGCTACCGTGCCGGGCATGTCGCTCTCCATTCCGCCGATTCCGCCGATTCGGTCCATTCCGTCCATTCCGCCGGCGAACGGCGCAGACGAGCCGCCCGGACCCATCCGACGGCGCCCCGGCTTCTGGCTGGCCCGGGCGTGGTATTGGGCTGCGGGCCCCATCAACCTCCTCGTGGTGGGCTGGGTGATCGAGGGACGCACATTCACGGGTACTCCCCACGCCTGGATCAGCGCGATCACCTACTTCGTCGCCGTCCCCCTCCTGGCGATCCCCTTGATGGGGCTTACCTTTCGCCACTACGTCAATCGCCAATGGAGCCGAACGGTGACGGTCACCCAGGCCGTTATCTACCTGGGCCTGTGGACCTGCCTCGTCATGTGCGGTGCGTCGATCACCGACTATTGGCCCGGGAAAGGGCCCGCCGCCTCGGCACTCTCGGTGTGGTTTGGCGCTCACTGGGCTGATCCGAACAACACCCTGGCCCTGCGCTGCGCGGCGGGCTCTCTCGCCCTGATGCTCTGCCTCGGGTTAGCTCTCGGCAGGCAAAGTGATCTACCACCGGTGTCCGAACACCACCTTCACGACTCGACACCACCGCCACCGCGCACGGAGCTGTCTCAACGGCAGCCTCCTGATGAGATTGCGGGATACCGCCCGCCCCTTCGACGAGCTGCCTTGATGTACCGACACATGGGTTGGCTGAGCGGATTCGTGCTGATCCTGAACTGCTGGCCGATGATGCACCTGGGGATGCTGTCGGCCATGATGGTGCTTCTCCCGTTGGCTGTGGTCGTGGGCGGTTACCTGCGCACGAGCCAACTGACGATCGTGCAGTACCGCCTCGTGACGACCATCCTGGTGAGCCTGTCTCTCTATGGTGGCGGCTGGTTCCTGGTCCTGCTGACGTTCATGACGTTCCCATTGGTGGGAACGATCTGGTCGGTAACGGCGATCGTCGCCATCACCTCAGCGCTGGCGCTCTTCACGGCGTACACCATGGCAGGGCAACCCCCGCCCAGGCCGCGTCCCCAGGACATCGTCCCGCAGCGGGGCCCTGAGCCTGCTCGTCCCCGACCACAGGTCAGGGACCGAACGGGCGCTCCCAGAGCATGACGGCCGTCGATGAGGACCGTGAACGTGATGGGCGCTGACCGACCTGTACGGCGACCACGTCACCCGCGCGACCGGCGGCGAAAACCCGGGCACCGACGTGCCGGAGGGATCCGAGGCGGGCGACCTCCTCGGTCAGTTCCGCCACCCGCGATCGCAGCGCCGCTACCTGGTTTTCCAGCTGGAGGATGCGCGTGATGCCCGCCAGGGACACGCCTTCCTCCTGCGACAGGCGCTGGATCTCGCGCAGCTGGGCGACGTCACGGGCGCTGTACCGGCGCCCGCCACCCCGGGTGCGTTCCGGGGTGACCAGGCCGAGCCGGTCGTACTGACGCAGGGTTTGGGCGTGCATTCCGGCCAGCTGTGCAGCCACCGAAATGACGTACACGGGCGTGTCCTCATCGGGCACGAAGCGGTGTGTCTGCGGTCCAGCCACGGCGGCCTACCCTTGCCTTGCCCGCTGGAAGACCTCTTCGCGCGGATCTGCCTGCGCGTCCTGCTCAGCAAGCACCTCGACCGCCTTGCGGGCCTCGTCGCTGAGCCGCTGCGGGACCACGACCTGCACGGTGACCAACAGGTCCCCGGTTCCGTTCTTGGTGGCCACGCCACGGCCCTTGACCCGCAGCACCCGACCGCTCGGCGTACCGGCCGGCAGGCGCACCTTGACCGGCGGACCCCCGAACGTGGGAACCGAGATCGTCTTGCCGAGCGCCGCCTCGGCGAAGGTCACCGGCACGTCGAGGGTGAGGTTGGCGCCCTCTCGCCCGAACACCTCATGGCCCTGGACGGCGACCTTCAGGAGCAGGTCACCGGCCGGCGTACCGGACGGGCCAGGGTCACCCTTGCCTCGGATACGGATGGTGTCCCCGTCCTTGACCCCGGGCTGGATCCGGACCTTGCTGGTCACCCCATCGGTGCCCCGGACCTTGACGACATCGCCGGAGACTGCCTGCCGGAAGCTGAGCGTGGCCGTGGCCTGCCGGTCGCGACCCTTGGTTGGCTGTTGCCGACGGAACCCGCCACCACCGCCAAATCGAGGGTCAACCCCACCGGCTTGGCCGAACATCGACAGCAGGTCCTCCAGATCAGGACCCTGACCGCCGGCGTCGTAGCCCCCGCCGGCATACCCGCCTCCCGGCCGTCCGCCGTACGTCGTGTAGTGCTGCCCTGCGCGTTGGCCCGCGGAGCCGCCGAAGAGGTTGGAGAAGACGTCCTCGAATCCTCCCGTCGAGCCGCCCGCGCCGCCGGCGGTGAACCGGGCACCGCCACGGCTCATCGCCCGGACGGCGTCGTACTGCTGGCGCTGCTCGGGATCGGAGAGTACGGCGTAGGCCTCACCGATCTCCTTGAAGCGCTGCTCGGCTCCCTTGTCCCCCGGTTTGGCGTCCGGGTGCAGGTCGCGAGCGAGCTTGCGGTAGCGCTTCTTGATCTCCTTGGCGTCAGCGTCGGCCGAGAGGCCCAGGATCGCGTAGAAGTCCTTCTCGAACCAGTCCTGGCTGGCCATCATCCCTCCTTCGCTGAACGCGGTTTTGTGTTAACAGATGGACTCATTTAGGCGGGGTCCGCTACCGCGACCATCGCCGGTCGGATCACTCGGTCACCCATCCGGTAGCCCGGCTGCATCACGTGCGTGACCGTGGTGTCGGTGACCCCGGGACCCAGCTCCGTCTGCGTGTGCATGAGCGCCTGGTGGATCGCGGGATCGAAGGTCTCTCCCGCACTGCCGAAGCGTTCTACGCCGTACTTTGCCAGAATGGCCTCGAGCTTCTCGGCGATCTTGGCGAACGGCCCGCCCTGGAGCTCACCGTGCTCGCGCGCCAGGTGGATCTCGTCAAGCACCGGCAGGAGCGATTCGATCATCCCGGCCAGGACCAGCTCGCGCTGGACCTCACGGTCGCGGTCCACCCGCTTCTTGTAATTCACGTATTCGGCCTGCACGCGCTGCAGGTCCTCAAGCCGTTCGGCGGCCAGCAGCGTGTCGGGGTGGGCAGCCTGCGCAGCTGCACTGGGCGCGGGGACGCCATAGGCCGCAGCGGTCTGTTCCCGGGAGGGCTTGCCACCGGACCCCGGGAGCGCATCACCGACGGAACCCCCGAAGGAGTCGTCCCCCGCGGGACGTGCATCGTGACTCATCGTGCCTCCTCCTGACGGATTGGCCCCCGAGCCCGAGGGTGCGCGGAGTTCTCCGGTGACCGGGTCGATCCGCCGCTTGTCCCGGATGACCGGGCCGGCGCCCTCGCCGGACTCCTCCGGCGAGGGCGAACCCGGACGCGCTGGCTCACCGAACAGGTCGGCAGGGCTCACTTCTTCCCCTGCTCGTCGTCGTCAACCACTTCAGCATCGATGATGTCGTCATCACCGGAGGCGCTCGACGCACCCGACGCGCCGGCCGCGCCAGCCGCACCAGCCGCGCCCTCGGCACCCGACGCCGACGCGTCGCCACCGGCCTCGGCGGCCTGGGATGCGGCGTACATCGCGGCACCCATCTTCTGGGACACCTCGTTGAGGTGGGTGACCTTGGTGTTCAGTTCCTCCGGGGTGGACGCGTCGTCACCGGTCTTGGCCAGTGAGTCCTTGAGGTCCTTGAGGGCGTCCTCGACCGGGGTCTTGGTGTCCGCGGGGACCTTGTCGCCGTTCTCGGAGAGGAACTTCTCCGTGGAGTAGACGAGCTGTTCGGCGTTGTTGCGGGCCTCGGCCTCGGCGCGCCGCTTCTTGTCCTCCTCGGCGTGGGCCTCGGCTTCGCGGACCATCCGGTCGATTTCGTCCTTCGGCAGCGCGGAGCCACCGGAGATCGTCATCGACTGCTCCTTGCCGGTGCCGCGGTCCTTGGCTGACACGTGCACGATGCCGTTGGCGTCGATGTCGAAGGTGACCTCGATCTGCGGCACCCCACGCGGGGCCGGGGCGATGCCGGTGAGCTCGAAGGTGCCCAGCGGCTTGTTCGCGGCAGCCAGCTCCCGCTCGCCCTGGAAGACCTGGATGAGCACGCTCGGCTGGTTGTCGTCGGCGGTGGTGAACACCTCGGAACGCTTGGTCGGGATGGCGGTGTTGCGCTCGATGAGCTTGGTCATCAGGCCGCCCTTGGTTTCGATGCCCAGGGACAGCGGGGTGACGTCGATGAGCAGGACGTCCTTGCGCTCCCCCTTCAGCACGCCGGCCTGCAGGCTCGCGCCGACCGCGACGACCTCATCGGGGTTCACGCCCTTGTTGGGGTCCTTGCCGCCGGTCAGCTCCTTGACCAGCTGCGTGACCGCAGGCATCCGGGTCGAGCCGCCGACCAGGACCACGTGGTCGATGTCGGACAGCTTGATGCCGGCGTCCTTGATGACCTGCTGGAAGGGGGCCTTGCAGCGCTCCAGGAGATCGGCGGTCAGCTGCTCGAATTGGGTGCGGGTGATCGTCTCGTCCAGGTGGATCGGCCCGTTGTCGGACATCGACAGGTATTGCAGCGAGATGTTCGTCGAGGTCGCGGTGGACAGTTCCTTCTTGGCCTGCTCGGCCGCGTCACGCAGCCGCTGCATGGCGATCTTGTCCTTGGACAGGTCGACACCGGTGGTGTTCTTCACCGTGGTGAGCAGGTGCTGGACGATCCGCTCGTCCCAGTCGTCGCCGCCGAGTCGGTTGTCACCGTGGGTGGCGCGCACCTGGATGGTGGAGAAGCCGTCCTCGGGGTCCTTGCCGACTTCGAGCAGGGAGACGTCGAAGGTGCCGCCACCGAGGTCGAAGACGAGGATGAGCTCGTCCTCTTTGCCCTTGTCCAGCCCGTAGGCCAGGGCAGCGGCGGTGGGCTCGTTGACGATCCGCAGCACGTTGAGGCCCGCGATTTCGCCGGCCTCCTTGGTGGCCTGCCGCTCGGCGTCATCGAAGTACGCCGGGACGGTGATCACCGCGTCGGTGACGGGCTCGCCCAGGTAGGCCTCGGCGTCCCGCTTGAGCTTCTGCAGGATGCGGGCGCTGATCTCCTGTGCCGTGTACTTCTTGCCGTCGAGCTCCTGGTTCCAGTCGGTGCCCATGTGACGCTTGACCGAGCGGATCGTGCGGTCGACGTTGGTGACGGCCTGCCGCTTGGCAATCTCGCCGACGAGCACCTCGCCGTTCTTGGTGAACGCCACGACGCTGGGGGTGGTGCGCCCACCTTCAGCGTTCGCGATGATGGTGGGTTCGTTGCCTTCGAGCACGGAGACGGCCGAGTTGGTGGTCCCCAGGTCGATGCCTACTGCACGAGCCATGTGGTGGTTCTCCTCAAGTGGTGGTTCTTCGACGTGTGGTGGTTCTTCGACATGGTTGGGGCGGGCCAGTGAGCGGGATGCCACCCAATCGGGGTCGGCGACTCCGGGCGCGCAAGGTGTGACCGCTGTGCGCGCCGAGCCGCAGCTGCGGTCAGCTGTGATAGCTGCACCTTCTGGTCATTGCGCCGTCTGGTGCTTGCACCGTGTGGTGACCGCAGCGATCTGGACGAACCCGATCAGGAGGCATCTCGCCCGGCAGGCCGCAGGTGTACTGGGCGAACGGGGTTGATCCTCCGAGACTCAATCTCTGTCGAGAGCCGCAGCCATGTCAAACCACGACTCCGCAAAGTTGCGTCTGCCTGACTCAACTACAGGTGGCCGGGCTTTGTTCCCCGCCCTCTTCGGCACCCGGAAGCAACAACCACTGTAGGTTCTCGGCCAAGTTGGCAGTGGTCTCATCTATCTGACAGTGGCGTGTCAGTAGTCTCATCCATCTGTCAGTGGGTCACGATGGGGCGTGTGGGCGTGCGCGAGGTCTCCTTGCGGTACTGCAACGTCGCCGGTGACGAGGTCACGACGACGTGGCGCGAGGCGCGCGCCGAGCTGATCGTCGAGGGCCTTCCGGTCCGTATCCCGCCGTCCTACCGGGGGCAGGGGAACTACCCGGGACTGTTCTGGTCGGCGACGAACCGTCGGACTTTGGTCTACGAGAGCCTGCTCGAGCTGGACCGGCTGTGGTTGGCGGACTTCGACCCGACTGTCGTGGGTATCGCGACCCAACCGTTCCAGATCACGGGAAGCGGCACCGGCGCTCAGCCTTCGCATGTGCCCGATGTCCTCCTGGTCCATGTCGACCGGACGGTCACCTTGGTCGACGTGAAGCCGGCAGAGTTCCTGGACAAGCCCGCGGTGCGGTCCCAGTTCGACTGGACACGCGGGTTGTGCCGGGAGAAGGGCTGGGGTTAAGAGGTCTTCTCCGGCGGCGATCCAGTCGTGCTGCGCAACATCAAGGCCGTGGCGGTCGGTCGTCGCTCCGAGCGACTACCGATCGGTGTCCTGGACCGGGCACGGGCGGTTCTTGCCCCAGGGGACCTCACCCTGAGTGAGGCCGTCGCCCGCAAGCCGTCGACGTGCGGCGACGCCTCGTGGCGCGTGGCTGTCCTGGGGTGCCTGTGGCGCGGCGAGGCGATGGCCGACCTCCGACGGCCTCTAGGCATGGAGACGGTCCTAACTTACTCAGCGGGGGTGCCGGTGTGAGCGCAGAGAGCCTTGATGTGTCGGTTGGTGCCCGACTCTGGTGGCAGGGAAGCGCCTGGACCGTGGTCGAGCACGAGAGCGCCATCGTGATCTTGCGGTCGGGCGAGCAGTTCAAGAAGGTTCATGCACCCTCGTTGGTTGGTGTCGCGCAGGCCCTCGACGACCGGCCCGTCCAAGACGCCGATGCGGAGCTGGACGCGGTCGTTCTGGCGTCGCTGACCTCGGTGCAGCGCGCCGAGGTCGAAAAGCAGGCGAAGGTGTTCGACGAACTCGTCCTCGTCCGCTCCGACCGGCCGGTAGATGAGCGCTACCGCGCGGCGGCTGAGGAGCTCGGGATCTCTCTTCGTACCGCGTACCGTCGGGGGCAGCGGTACGCGGAGAAGGGTCTCGTGGGCTTGGTGGACTCACGTCGGCTTCAGCCTCGTCGGCCCTCGGTCGACCCGGAGTGGGACTCGGCATGCCTGGAGACTCTCCACGGTTACCGAGACTTGTCGAACCCGACGATGAAGTCGGTGCTGCGCAAGACGAATGAGATGTACCTCGTCGAGCACCCGCAAGCTGCCACCCCGTCACGAGCCGTCGCCTATCGTCGGATCCGAGAGCTGGACAAGGGGCGTTACACGTTCGGGGCGGCCAAGCAACGCAGGTCGGTGGCCGAACGGCCGCAGGGCGTGCTGGGCAGGTTGCGGGCGGACCGGCCCGGCCAGTACGTCGTGCTTGACACGACTCGCCTAGACGTGTTCGCGATGGAGCCGGTGACCGGTAGGTGGGTCAACACCGAGCTGACGATCGCGAAGGACCTGTACTCCCGGTGCGTGCTCGGCCTGGCCCTGAGGGCTGTGTCGACCAAGGCGCAGGACGTCGCATCGGTGCTGTTCCAGGTGGTCACCCCGCAGCAGTGGGGACCGGACGTTGAGGGCGAGGTGCCGGCACCGTACGTCGGCGTCCCGGACCAGCTGATCACGATGACCACGGGTGCCCTGCCGGACACGATCGTGGTCGACCACGGCAAGGTCTACCTGTCCGGGCACACCAAGACCGTGTGTCACCGCCTGGGGATCAACATCCAGCCCGCGATCCCGCACAAGCCGACGGACAAGCCCACCATGGAACGATTCTTCCGGACGCTGCGACAGCAACTCCTGGAGCATCTACCCGCCTACAAGGGCCCTGATGTCTACTCACGTGGCAAGGACGTGGAGGCCGGGGCGTTCTACTACGTTGCCGAGCTGGAGGCGATCATCCGCGAGTGGGTCGGGATCTATCACCACACCCCTCATCGGGGCCTGTGCGACCCGCGGCTACCAGGAGTCGACCTATCCCCGGTAGAGATGTTCGCTCGTGGCATGGCCGTCGCGGGTGTGTTGCGGCTTCCGGCTAGCCAGGATCTGCGCATGGAGTTCCTGGACGTCTCCTGGCGCACGATTCAGCACTATGGCGTGGAGATCGACGGACGCCGCTATGACGGCCCGGGCCTGAACCTGCACCGCGGGATCCGGTCCCGTTACGGCGGCGCCCATCCGGGCCGGTGGCCGATCATGGTCGACCGGGACGACGTCCGCACCGTCTTCTTCCAGGACCCCGACACCGGGGCCTGGCACGATCTGGCGTGGGAACACGCCCCGGGTCTGGATGCCCCGTTCAGCGCCGAGGCCGCCGACTACACCCGGTCGCTGAGCCTTCGTGGCGACCGGCACGTCGATCCCGGCGCCGCGCTGGCGGATCTGCTGGAGCGGTACAGCAAGGGCGCTGTGACCGGCCGCCGGGAGAAAAACCTGGCCCGCCGCCTGGCGACCCAACCCTCTCAGGAGCCCGGCGAGGGTGCCGCGAGGTCGGAGGCCGCTTCCACGCCCGGTGTGGTTGACCTGCTGGCCCATCTTGAGCGTCGCCGTACCGGTGCACAGGTAACCGATGATGTGGACGTGTTCGAGCGGTACTACGCCGAGCATCCTGACCAGGAGGCGTTCGAGGTGTTCGACGAATGAGCATGAACCCAGGACCGGCGGTAGCGAGCAACCGTTGGGCGGCCTGGCTGACCGCGAATGAGCCGGCCCGGTACAACCTGGCCTCCAAGGTCGGCTGGGACGCGTTCGTGCAGGCTGCCGCCCGCGAGCCCTTGGAGCTGCTCTCACGTGCCCAGATGGGCCGTCTCAGTGGTGAGGAGCTGGAGGACTACAACGACGCCCGGGCGGTGTGGAACGCCAACCCTCCCACCGTGGCGACCGCCCAGCTGGCCGGTGCCTACAGCGTGATCGACCAGGTGATGGCCTCGGGTCGGCGTGATGCGGACAAGCTGCGCGGGTCGGTCGTCATCGACGCCGCGCCCGCGCTGGGCAAGACCACCATCGCCACCCGGTATGCCCGCGAGTTCCACCGCAAGGTCATCCGCCGCCACGGGCCGCACACCCCCGAGGGACACCAGCGGTTGCCGGTGGTCTACCTGCCGCTGAGCGCGGGCACCACTCTCAAGGGTCTGAACACCAAGCTGTTGCGCTTCTACGGCCACCCGGCCGCCGGTCGGAACACCCGGGCCGAGCTGGGGGCGCTGGCGGTGGACTGTGTGGCGTCCTGCCAGACCCAGATGATCGTGATCGACGACCTGCACTTCATCGACTTCCGGCACCGCAACGGCCAGGAGGTCTCAAACCATCTCAAAGGCCTGGCCAACGAAATGCCGGTGACGTTCCTGTACGTCGGGGTGCGGCTGCGGGAGAAGAAGTTCTTCGACGAAGGCCTCCTCGGTGAGGACGCCGCCTACGCCCAGACCTCCCGGCGCGCCACCCGCTGCGTGGTGGCGCCGTTCTCGATCACCACCACCACCGGTGCGCGTGCCTGGAGCGCGCTGCTGGCCGCGCTGGAGCAGCACGTTCTTCTGGCCGACTCCCGACCGGGCATGCTCACCGACCACGCCGACGTCCTGCACCGGCGCACCCAGGGTTGCATCGGCTCGCTGACCAACCTGCTGGACCGGGTCTGCTACCTGGCCATCGCCACCGGTATCGAGACCATCACCGGCGAGCTCATCGAGACCGTCACCATCGACAATGCCGCCGAGCATCTCAGCCACAGCGCCTGATCCCTTGCCCCGGCCGGTCACCGGGCGTGCCCGGGCGCGACTGGTCCCCGGCGGGTACGACATCACCCGGCTCCCGCTGACCGTGCCTCCGGCCGCCGGGGAGCAGCTGGCGTCGTGGCTGGCCCGGTTGGCCCACCGATACAGGCTGCCGGTCTCAGGTCTTCTGAGCGAGCTCGGCGTGCCGGTCGTGGCCGGCCCGGCATCCCGCGTCGAGGCGCACCTGTACCCATACGTCCAGACCCTGGCCAACGCGGCGGGGCTCGATCATCTACGACCGGGCACCGACGGCGGCGATGATGCACTGTCCGCCCAGCTGGCCCGCTACCTCGGTGCCTATCACGGCCGGGGCCAGGTCGCCCCGGACCGGACCCGCTTCTGCCCCTCCTGCCTCGCCGAGACCGGCGGCATCTGGCAGCAGGCCTGGGCGGCACCGCTGAACCTGATCTGCACGACGCACCGACGGCTCCTGGTCCGCCGCTGCCCGGCGTGCCACCGCGCACGGTTCACCAGCTCGGCATGGATGACCCACGACACCGCCCCCTGGGTCTGCAGCGAACCCCCGCCCGGACAGCACACCCCACGGACCAGATACCAGGTGTGCGGGCACGACCTACGCGAGACCACCTCGCCGCCGGTGAATCAGGACGTGGCGGCTCTGCAGGCGTGGCTGCACGCCCTGGCCCGGCACGCCCAGAAGGACCCGGCACACGTCACCCAGGCCTGCGGCATCGAGGTGCCCCACGCGGACCTGTTCGACGCCGCTCTCGAGCTCGTCGTCGAACGACTCGGCGACGTCAAGCACCTGACCCGTCCCGGCCGCGCCGCCGGCGACCTGCTGGACGCGGTCCTGACCGCACGAGAAGTGATCGCACAACCGGACCCGACCGCCGCGGGAGAGGTCGCCGACCGGCAAGGGCTGCTGCACCCGGCCGGCCAGGTCACCCCGATCGGCCCCGACCACGTCCTGACCAAACGCCGGCGCAACCCTCTGCTGGCCGCCGTCCGTCTCATCTCCCTGAGCGAGCGACTACCTGCCAGCAGCCAACTGGTCTTCCGCACCGGCAGCGACCACCCGCGCTACCCCTGCCCTACCCAGCACGGTGTGCCCGCCCCGGCGCCGGGACAGGCCCGGTTGGCATGGATTCCGCAGCTGCTCTGGCCCGGCACGCTGCACCCGTGGATCCGCGACAGCGACTACCGGGACCGGGCCGCCGCCAGCATGCTGCTGGCCAAGGTCGGCAGCCCCCGGCCCTGGCGACTGATCGCGATCGACCTCGGCCTACCGGCCTCGTTCGCGGTCCACCCACCGAACCTGGTCCGGCACCTGCGCCGAGTCGGGGCCTGGCCGGCCGTGCTGCGCCGCCTGGATGAGGTTGCGACCCTCCTGGAGGCCGCTCCCCCGCCGATCGATTACCAGACCCGCCGGTGGATCGCCGCCGACCAGGACCTGCTCGTCGCCGCGGTGAACCACACCCGCAGCCTCCTCGGCCCGTGCCACGGCTGGGTCAGCACCAGCGCCCTGGTCGAGCTGTTCTGGTCCGTCTACACCGGCGGTGACCTCCGGCTGGCCACCCCCACCGCGGGAACCCTGCTCAACCCCGACCTGTACCACCGCGACGACGAGGAGGGCGCCCACACCGACCCGACCGCCGACCCCGACCTGGCCCGATTCCTGGCCATGGTTGTCGCCGCCGTGGCCGAGGCGGCCGGTCACAACCCGGGCGAACCGTTGGCGTGGCGACCTCCTTGAAGCAGCCACGCGCCGGTGCCGGCACGGCCGCCGGTACGAGACGACACCGGGGCAGCGCCTGGACTGCCCCGGTCCGCGCGCTGGGACCACTCCACGGCCATCAGCAGGACCGTCAGCATCCTTCTTGCCGAGGACGACGTGCCGGCGCAGGCCTTCTCACCGGCTGCGGCGGCCGTCCTGGCCAGCACGTTCGGCATCACCAACCCCGACCTCCTGGCCCAGCTGCTCCCCACCGTGCGCGCCACCTACCAGGCGCTGCGCGGGCTCCCGCATGACAAGCACATCGTCGACCCGCTCGTTCAGCGACAGATCCGCCACACCCTCACCCTCGACAGAGAGGCCCCACCCAGGGCCGGCCACATCACCTGGGAACTGGACGGGCACCACCGAGCGGCGACCTGACACCCGAGGCTGGGCACAACCGCCGGAGCCGGGCGGCCAGTGCCGGGTCGGCTCGACCGCGACCACCCGCACTTCCGCGACTGACGAGCTCCCCTCTGCCTGGGCATCCCGAAGGTCACTTCACGCTACCCTGCAGGATGGCTGAGCTTGCGATCGTCCTGGCGGCGCTCTCTTTGCTCGTCTCACTGGCTGCGGCTTGGTACGCGAGAAGTTCGTCGATCGCCACGGCGTCGATGGCCGAAGTGGAGCAGCGCCGCTCTGCCCGCGAGGAGAAGGAGACCACTTCGGCTCGACTGCTGATGCGGGAGAACTCCGACTGGATCCAGATCTGGAACCTTGGCCAGGCGACGGCATACGACATTTCAGTGACCTACCCAGGCCTGCTCTTTCAGACGCTCATGGAGGACGACGAGGCTGGCCTGCAGATAGCACCAGGCGACATGCTCGAACTGATGCCGCTTGTCGATTGGGATCACCCGCGCAATGACCACACCGGCGACGGCCGCCGAGGAGGGACGATGGGCGTCCCACGTTGGCCCCTTGATCTCGCTTGGCGTGATGGCGAGGGTCGGCACCAAGTCAAACGCAGAGTAGCGCCGCCTGCCGAGGGCGATGGCGGAGACTGAGCGGCCACGACAGTGTGTTGACGTCCTGACGAAACGTGTCTCACCGGACCTGACACGTTCGGTGTCGGCATACTTCAATCCATGACTCCCCAAGCAGGCCTGCAAGGCATCCTCGACAAGGTCGCCGCCCGGATGGTGGCAGACTTCGAGGCCAGTGCGGTCGTGGAACACCGCGGCTCCAAGGGAACAGTCCGCGAAGATGCCGTGCGAGCCTTCCTAGCGGACTACCTGCCGCGATCGGCGACCGTAACTGGCAGCGGTGAACTCCTGGCCACCACCGGTGAGGTGTCGGGGCAGTGTGACGTCATGATCCTGGATGCCGGGACGCCCCCCTTGTGGAAGGAGGAAAGCTACCGGATAGCTCCGATCGAGTGCTGCTACGCCACGATCGAGGTGAAGTCGAACCTCACCGGTCCCGAGCTGAAGAAAGCCTGGAACGCTGCCAAGAAAGTGAAGTCGCTTCCCCGACGCGCTTACCTAGAGGACCCCAGCCCCATCGCCTATACCCGCACGGCCTATGGTCGTCAGGTCGACGCGATGCCTCCTCAGGTCCACGTCTTCGCCTACAGCAGTGTCTCGTTGGATGCCCTCGGCGAAGAACTGGCTTCCCTTGCGCAGGACGGTGATGACCACTCATTGGGGATCGACTCGGTCTGCGTGCTCGACAAGGGACTCATCACCTGGGCCACCCTGGGCACCGGCGGACTGGGGATGCGGCTTCCGGACTCCAACGTAGCGGCCTACCAGGCCACCCCCGGCCAGGTACTGCTCTACCTGGTCACAGTGTTGAACAAGCACCTGGCAACGGCGACGGTGAACCCAAAGTTTGACATCGCCGGCTACATCACCGGGTCCCTCGGGGATCTGTACGGGATGTGGCCGGAGTTCCCTCCTGCAACGTGGGACGCGGTACGGCCGGAGGTGTTCCGCATCTTGGCAGAGCGCCAGCAGGACTGACGGACACTGACCCTGAGAATGGATGCTGATCATGCGATACCGGTTGACTGGAGTCGCTACCCCCGTGGGTGGTGGCCAGTGGGAGCGGAAGGACGATGATCGTGAGATCGCCCGGCGGGTGCTGAACATGCTTGCCGATCGACGCATGCTCTGGAAGGACTTCTCGTTGGAGATCGAGGAGCACTGCGTCACGTCAGCCAATCGAGTACGCGAGGGGATCGGTTCGCACCTCGACAACCCCGAGATCACCCCGGAACTTGCCAGGCAATTCCAACTATTGCAACGACTGTTCCGTGACTTCGTTGACGAGGTTGGCCCTGCTGGAGATGGCGGACACATGAGGTACTACGCGACCGACCCACTGTCGATGGCCCTGGGTCGACTGCGTGGGCTGGTAGGCGTCCAGGTGGGCGAGATGGCAGCGAAGTACGAGCTGGAGGTCTCAGACGAGCTTGCCACGATCGTGCCCGATCAGGCGGGTTGGTTCTTCGAGCGCTTCGAGCCGGAAGACCGCTGATGAGCGTGCCGGTTCTCTCTTCGTTGGGCCAGCTCGGATCCCGGGACGACGTGAGGATTCCGACAGTTGGTGAGGCAAGCGGCGTCTCACGAAGATGTCAACCCGGAGGTCAGCGCCTCGCGCCAGTGACAGGTCGCGCGAGAACCTACAGTCCCCCCACCACGCGCTGTTAGGTTCCGGCGAAGTTGGCAGTGATCTCATCCTTCTGCCAGCGGCCTGTCAGAAGTCTCAACGGCAGTGACCCCGGCTGCGTGTCGGTGCCCGCGCCTAACCTGTAAGCGTGGACGACTCTGAAACTGCGGGCATCCCGGAGCACCAGGGCGAGACGGAAGATCTTGACGTCAGGCTCGCTCGCGCGATCCTGGACAGGGAGCGGGAGCTGCTCGCCGAGGGGATCAGCGCGGACGAGAGTGCAAGACTCGCAGATGAGTATGGCGAGTCCTCGCTGAGGCGGGTCGCCTCACTGGGCCTGCCGGAACTCCGCTCCGACCTCAGCGACCGGGTCTCCGGCCTTGAAGAGATGACCACCGAGTACCTGACCACCCTGTCGCGGCACTGGGCCAGCGCACTTGACCAGTACCGGCTTGCCGCCGAGTGCTGCAGGCTCGTGGGGATCCGGCTGTGGAAGCACGCGGTCGAGGAGGACCTGGGACGCGAACGGCTCGACCTGCAGTCGGCTCTGGCCGGGACGTGGGCACGCTCGGTGCGCACCGGCGTCGAGGTCGACGTTCTGCTGCGCGCCGGCTTGCCTCGAGGCGCGGCGGCTCGGGCTCGGACCATGCACGAGCTCGCGGTGACCGCGTTCGTTATGAGTGAGTACGGCGTTCTCGATGAACACGTTGGCCTGGGTAGCCGCTACGTCGCCTACGGCGCTGTCAAAGTCTGGAGGGACGCCGAGGAGTACCAGAAGCACGCACTGCGGCTGGGCACGGAGCCACTCACAGACGACGAAATGGCCCGGTACCGAAGCGAGTACGACGAAGCCGTCAGCGCGTATCCGCGTCTGGATCGCCCCAACGGGTGGGCTGCGCAACTTCCCGGTTATCGACGCGGGTCGTTCGAGGAGCTCGAACAACTGGCCGGCCTCGACCACTTCAGGCCGTACTACTCATGGTTCAGCCACGAAGTGCACAGCAACGTGAAGGGGGACCGACTCAACATGGTCACTAGCCCCGACGGACGGGCCTACCATCTCGGCCCTCGGATGGACGGCCTCGCTGACCCGGCCCACGCGGCACTTCGCGCTCTTCACCAAGTTGTGGCCGCTTGGGGCTCAATCATGGACCTCAAGGCGATGGACGTGGTTTACCTGCAAGCGGGTCGTCTCCTCGTCGACGAGGCCGCCGATGCCCTGGTTGCGGCTGAAAGGGGCCTCGCTTGAACTCTCTGCCGGCAGCTGCTGGTGATGCGCAATGGCCTCCAGCATTGGCGCACCTCCGTGTTACTCCGGACGGGCGGTGCTGGTGGTGCCGGGCTTCCACAGCGACCACTAGTGAGCACAAGTTCAAGAGGACAGACCTGGCAGGCATGCTCGGAGAGGCCGATTCGCTCCTCTGGGGCGACAGTGATGGACGCCGCCGAAACCTCCGGGGACGGAGTGCCATCACCCGGGACCGTCATGGAGTCATCAAGGACCCCAAGTCCCTCTGCGAGGCGTGCAACACCAACCGCTCTCGCCCGCTTGACCTTGCCTACGACGAGTTTTCGCTGGCAGTGCGGCGTACCCGTAGGTGGTCACGGAAGCTGAACCTGGAAGCGATCTACGGGCAGGCGTGGCAGTTCCGCTCACTAGACCTCGGCCGCTATTACGCCAAGCACTTCGGATGTCGGATGGTCCGGACGGGCATCGAGGTTCCCGGCTCCCTCCGCGCGTTCCTGGACGGTGCCGTAGATCTCCACGACTCCACCATGACGCTCTGTACCACCGCAGATGTCCGGCGAAACCTCCATAGGGGTTTGAGCATTACAGGCGACTTCATCGAGGTCGACCGTGCCGCCACTGAAATCCGGCGCTGTGTCATGGCAGCTTTCGTCGGACGGGTCGGAGTCCGCTACGAGTGGCGAGCAGACGCAACAGAGGCCCCGACTTCTTTCTTCCACGGCGCCCGCCCGCGGATTGCGAGATACCGCCAGGACGAGGACCTCCTCCGGTAGGACGCGCGTCCGCCCAAGGATTCTGACAAGTTGGTGGCGCGGTCGGCGTCTCGATGAGCCGTCATCGCAGGCCAACGGCCTGCGATGATGACAAGCCGCGCGAGAACCTACAGGCTTGTAGGAACCACGGTTTCGTGTCACCGTCTCAATTTCGTGGCACCGGCGTGTCACCGTGTCTCAGTTTCGTGTCACCACGAACACTGGGGCTCGTGGGTGCGAAGGACCCGATGGACACCGAAGTTCGCTATGTCGACGTTGACGGCGAGGTGGTCACCACGTCGTTGCGGCAGCTGGACCTCCAACGTGCCTCCACCGCGCTGCCGGTGCGCCAGCGGAGGTCGCATGCGCGCCAACGTCACTCCTCGGGCCGGTTCTGGTCGGCGACCACGCGCGGGCACGTGCCCTACGAAAGCCGCTTGGAACTGGATCGGCTGTGGCTGGCGGACTTCGACCCCGGTGTGCTATGGATCGCCTCACAGCCGATGTGGTTCGTCGGGTTTGACGAGGGGGTCGCGCGTCGGCACGCGCCGGACCTACTGCTGACCGACGAGCGGGGGTCCATGACGGTCGTGGACGTCAAACCCGCCCGGTTCGTCAAACGGCCAGAGGTCCAGGCGGTGTTCCGGTGGACCGCCCGCTTGTGCCAGGCCAAGGGCGTCCGTTACGAGGTGTGGTCCGGCGCAGAGCCGGTCGCGCTGGCGAACATCCGGGCGTTCGCGGTCGCTCGCCGCGGAATCGAAGCAGCCGATCTGGCCGCCGCGTCCGCTGCTGGACGAACAGGCATGACCGTTGGTCAGGTCGAGGACCTCCTGACTGCGTCGGGCCACCCTCGTGGGCGGCTCGCCATAACGGGCCTGCTGTGGCGTGGGGACTGGGCCGTGGACATGACCACACCGGTCGACGGCACGTCAGTCATCAACGTTGAGGGAGCACGATCATGAGCCCTGCGGTGGTGGAGCTGCACGTCGGAGGCCGCGTCTGGTTCGAGGGCAGCATGTACCTGGTCCAAGAACTCGGCCCGCAACGGACGACGCTGACCGCCGATGGCCGCCTTCGCTCGGTCGCCACGGCCGACGTTGTCCGCCACGCCACCCTGTTCTCAGACGACACCGAGACTGACGACCAGATCACCCAGGGCGAGCCCGTCAACGTCCTACTCTCCGGCCTGACCAAGAGCCAGCGAGCCACGCTCGAGGAGCGGGCCGAGTTGGTGCGGGGCGTACTGAACCCCGATCCGGAGGACGCGCGGTCCGTGAAGCAACGCTGCGACGAAGCCGCGGCCGAGCACAGTGTGTCCAGCCGCACCGTCCTGCGGTGGATCTCCGGTTACCGCAAAGCCGGTCTGGCTGGCCTCGCGGACAGTCGGATGCTCAACCGGTACGCCCCATCCGTCGATCCTCGGTGGGACGCGGCGTGCCTGGCGGTACTCGCGGAACTGACGCACTTCCACTTTCCAGCTCGAACCACCCGACCACGCCCGAACGCGAGCACGCCGCCCACGCATGAGGCAGGCCTGCCCGCCCTAATGCGCTTGCCGTCACCGTGATCAATTCAGTCGTTGCTGTATTGTTCAGCGTGTGCTGACCGTTGCTTCTCGTCTCGATGTGATGAACCGGTTGGGCCGGGCTCTGGCCGACCCCACCCGGTCACGACTTCTTCTGGTGCTGCTCGAGCGGCCGGCCTACCCCGCGGAGCTGGCGAGCGACCTAGGGCTGACGCGCTCTAACGTGTCCAACCATCTCGCGTGCCTGCGGGACTGCGGCATCGTGATCGCCGAGCTCGAGGGCCGTCGGACACGTTATGAGATCGCGGACCCACACCTGACGCGCGCGCTGAACGCACTGGTTGAGGTCACTCTCGCAGTAGACGAGAACGCGCCGTGCCTCGATCCTGCTTGCTCGATTGACGGAGGCTGCACCGCCGAGGCGCGCGCATGATCCTGTCCGCGGTCCTGCAGGCGATCGGCCTGTTCATCGCGACCAACATCGACGACATCATCGTGCTCTCGCTGTTCTTCGCCCGTGGTGCGGGACAGCCCGGGACGACCGCCCGGATCGCCGTGGGCCAGTATCTGGGGTTCGCGGGCATTCTTGGCGCGGCCGTACTCGTCACCGTGGGCGCGGATGCGTTCCTGCCCCCGGCAGTTATCCCGTACTTCGGACTCATCCCCTTGGCCCTGGGTGTTTGGGCCGCCTGGCAGGCCTGGCGCGGGGACGACGATGATGATGACGACGCCGAGGTCGCCGGCAAGAACGTCGCGGTCTGGACCGTCGCCGGGGTCACCTTCGCCAACGGCGGGGACAACATCGGCGTCTACGTGCCGGTCTTCCTCAGCGTGGGACCGGCGGCCGTGGTGGCCTACTGCATCGTGTTCCTCGTGCTTGTCGCGGCCCTTGTGATGCTGGCCAAGTTCGTGGCCACCCGCCCCCCGATCGCCGAAGTCCTCGAGCGGTGGGAGCACATCCTGTTCCCCATCGTCCTGATCGGCCTGGGCATCGCCATCCTGGTTGGTGGCGGGGCCTTCGGTCTCTGAGGATTCCGACAAGTTAGTGAGACAGCGCCTCGTCTCACCAACTTGCCGCCCCGCAGGTCAGCGAACCACTCCCCCGGACAGATCACGCGAGAACCTACAACCACACCTGGAGATTCCCGGCGCAGGTTGTCCTGGCGTCGAACTACTCACTCGCGTCTCGCTACCGGGAGTCATGTCACGCTGACGTCGCTGCAGCCTCGCTCGTCGACACCGCCTACCCTGCCAGTGTGAGCGCCTCCACCTTGCTGTTGCCCAGTCCGCTCCTGCCGGCGCTGGCCTACGAGCCCCTGGTGCACGCGCTCCGCGACCTCGGAGCTGAGGCGATGTTGGCACCGGGCGAGGTGCACGACATCGAGGTCTCCACCGAGCTCATCGCGACGTGGAGCGCCCTGGCCACCCCGCGCCACATCCTCGTCGCACACAGCAACGCCGGATATCTCGCGCCGACCGTCCGATCTCGCTCTCGGGCATCTGGGGTCATCTTCATGGATGCAGCGTTGCCGCCCGCCGGGTGGTCACGAGTTGATATCGGTGACGTGATCCCTCGCGATCGGTTCGACGAAATCGACCGGCTCTGCCCGCGGTTGCCGCTGCGCTACCTTGCCGGGCGAGTGACCAGCCCGGCCGGCTGGGCGGACTCAGGCTGTGCTTACCTGGCCTTCGGCCACGTATGCCGCCGAGCAGGCCTTCGCGCGTGCCCAGAACTGGCCGCTCGACCTTCTCGACGGGGGTCATCTGCACTTCATGCACGACCCTGCGGTCGTCGCCGACCGCCTGCTTGCCCTGGCCACGGCCATCGCCGCACGAGAGCACATGAGCTGAGCCCGATAGAGCACCCAAGCCGCTCCGCGGAATCCAAAGGAGATGCATACTAGATGTATGCCATCTACTCTGCTGCAGATCCGTGGGCTCGACCCCAGCACGAGGGACGAGCTCAAGATCCGCGCTGCGCGTCGCGGACAGAGCCTGACGGCATATGTCCGGGATCTGCTCGAGCGGGAGGCGAGCACGCCCGATCTGGC
Source organism: Austwickia sp. (assembly GCA_016711265.1). Classification (GTDB taxonomy): domain Bacteria; phylum Actinomycetota; class Actinomycetes; order Actinomycetales; family Dermatophilaceae; genus JADJTI01. Next base: position 657,956 of record JADJTI010000004.1, read on the forward strand.
CGAAGTGCTGGCCCGAGTCGACCGCCGCGCCGGCGGTTCCACGGTCTCCAGCGTCGACCTGATCCGGGCCGATCGCGATGGTCGGTGAGCCAGCCGCTGAGACCGCGCGCCCGGGCAGCGTGGTGGTCGTCGACGCCTCGGTGATCGTCGACGCACTCACGATGCCAGCCGAGACGGCGCTACGGGCGGCACTGTCCCAGCACCGACTACACGCGCCGGCACTGCTCGACTACGAGGTGCTCAGCGCGGTGCGCGGTCTGGCCCGAGGCGGCCACATCGACGACATCCGCGCTGGCGAAGCCCTGGCGGACTACTCGGACTTGCCGATCCAGAAAGCCACCGCTGACGCCGAGCAGCGTGGCCGGATCTGGGGCCTGCGCCACAACGTGACCCCCTACGACGCCGCGTATGTTGCACTCGCCGCCCGGCTCGACCGCCCACTGTGGACTCGTGACGCGAAGCTGGTTGACGGTGCAGGGTCGGCAGCACGGGTCCGACTGGTCCTCCCGTCGAGCCAATAGCGGCCGTCCCGGCGCTAGCAGGCGCTTTCTCAGCCGCTGCGGGGGTCACGTAGCCGTCCGCTCGTCGAACTGGGACACGTTGACACGACCGGGGTCTCGGTTGCTTGTCCGATCGCAGGTCAGTCAGCTGGAGCGCGGACAAGACGCGCCGGATCCTACAATCCCCCCGCCGAGATCGCGTCGTTGAGATTCAGCCCCATCCGCGACTGAGTGGGGATCTCGTTGCCCGCGACCACCGCGGTCGTGATCGGCAGGAGCGCCCGAATCAGCTCGTTCACCTCAGTCGCACTCAAGGCGCGGTAGGCCGATTGGGCGAGATCGTCGGTGACATCCTCGACGGCGTGTTTTGCCTGGCGTCCGGCCGCGGTGAGTGTGCCGTCAGGATCGACAAGACCGCGTTCGCGCAGCTCAGCCACGATTGAGGTCCACTCGGCTGTCCCGAAAGTCCTCGCCTTGGCGTACACCTCGACGGGCGTGCCGGTCGCGAGCGCATGCAGGACGTGAGCCTGCCGCCCGCCGATCCCAGCCGCCACGAGCGCCGCCACGTGCCCGTCGCCCCGATGCTCCCGAAGCAAGGTGGCGGCATGCCACAGCCGCTGAAGCGGCTGCTCCGGCTTCGGCAGGGACCGGTTGGCCGCGAACAGTGGGCGGCCCTCCACGGGAGCCGTTGCGGCGGGCCGCGAGGCGAGATTGGCGGCGGTCGTGATTATTGACCCATCGACGCCAACGAGCAGCCGTTGCAGCGCGGCGACCGAACCGGACCGCCGAGCCGACAGCGCCCGTTCAGGGGCCGCGAAATCCCAAGCCGCGGGACAGCTCGGGCGACATGCTCGAAGACGAAGTTGTAGCAGACGGCGTGCACAATTTCGGCCGAGGCTCGGCCCAATGGTGCGGCCCGACCCGCGAAATAGCCCATCCAGAATCCGCGGTAGCCCGCCTCCTTCAGCGCCGCAAGGGGCTCGGGTGAGAAGTAGGTGACCGCATGGATCGGCTCCAGCAAGCTCTCCGAGGTCGACGCGGCCGTGGCATGGATCGGCTGGTGACCGACGCTGGGGACAACTCTGACGCCGGAGGACCGCTGGAACCCATGCTGGCTCCCATGCTGGCTCCCATCCTGGCTCACCAGGACACGAGGGGGCACCATGGATGCCATGACCGTCCTGCCGCACGGGCGCGAGTTCACCCGCGATGACCTCGACGCGATGCCCCACGACGGCAACCGCTACGAGCTCATCGACGGGTTGCTCATCGTGACCCCGGCCCCCGGGTTCCGGCACCAAGTCATCGTCCTGGAGCTCGCCGTCCGGCTCCGTACGGCCTGTCCCGAGGGCCTTCAGGTCGTGACCGCGCCGTTCGACGTCGCGCTCGGACCGGGAACCGTTCTGCAACCCGACGTCCTGGTCGCGCGACGCGCCGACTTCACCGAGCGGGACCTTCCGGTCGCGCCGCTCCTGGCGGTGGAGGTCCTCTCCCCCAGCACTCGGCTCTACGACCTCAACCACAAGCGCGCCCGACTCGAACGTGCCGGCTGCACCTCCTACTGGGTCGTCGACCCGGACACCCCCGCCGTGACTGCGTGGACCCTGATCGACGGTGCCTACCAACAGGTCGCCCACGCTGAAGCACACGAGACCTTCGAGACGACGACACCTTTCCCCGTGAGTCTCCGACCTGCCGACCTCATCGGCTCCTGACGGGGGCGCATCCGGCCCCCATCCATGAACCGGGGACCGGGGACCGGGGACCCAGCCTGCTGCCGTCGAGGGTCAGGAGCGGCCTGGATCGAACCCGCCCGCGTCGACCGTGATGACTGGCTGGTGATACACGGGGAAATTCACCGATCGCGCAATGAAACACCTCTCGGGCACCGTCGAATGGATCTGCAGAGCGATGGCCGGATCGCTGGCCTCGGTGATCATGACCTGCGGCCGCAGGATGACGGACTCGAACTGACCAGCGCCGGTCTCGTCCTGGGCCATGACACCGTGGGCATGATCCTCATAGGCGGTGACGACGACACCTGCTGCGGCGGCGAGGTTCAAATACCAGAGCATGTGGCACTGCGAGAGCGCGGCGACCTGTAGCTGCTCGGGATTCCAGCGCGCCGGGTCGCCACGGAAGGCGGGATCGGCGGTGCCGGGGATGGTCGGCGCCACGCCGCTGGCCACCTCGTGCTCGCGTCCGTAGGCGCGGTACGCCGAGGTGCCGGTCCCGTGGTTCCCGGTCCACACGACGTCGACGTCGTACTCGTGCCTCGTGCTCATGGTCGCCCCTCGTGACTCGTGCGCGCGGCTGCCCGGTGCCCTGAGCTTGTCCGATCCTCTGCCTCATCCCTCTGCCTCATCGCAGCACGCGGGAGGCACCATGGGGAAATGACGGATTGGGAGGCGCTGACGGCCGAACTCTACCTGGGGCCGCCGGCCACCGAGGAACTGCTCAAGCAGGTCCTCGCCGGCATGCGCGTGCGGCCGCCGGCCGACTACGTGGCCTTCATGCGTCGTACCAACGGCGCCGAGGGACCGGTGGGCGCGCACGGGTATCTCCAGCTCTGGCGTCTAGAGGAGCTCATCGAGCTCAACCGGGAGTACCAGGTCCAGGAGTTCGCACCGGGGCTGTTCCTGTTCGGATCGGACGGCGGTGGCGAGGCGTACGCGTTCGCCAGGCCCGCCGAGCATGACCGGGATTGTGGCCCCGTCCAGATCGTCCGGGTGCCGTTCGTTCCCCTCGATATCGCCGAAGCACGCCTCGTCGGGACTTCCTTCGAGGCCTTCCTGCGCCACCTCGCCCAGCAGCCTGTCCGCTCGGTTCTCGTCGTCGACGCGGCCAACGTCATCGGGTCAGTACCTGATGGCTGGTGGCACGATCGGGCGGGCGCCGCGGGAAGGCTGCACGCGGCCCTGACCCGTCGGCAGCCGCCGTACGACCAGGTCGTCCTCGTTCTGGAGGGGCAGGCGCGGTACGGCGTCCCGCCCGGCATCGTCGAAGGCGTCACCTGCGTGCACGCCACCGGCGAGGGCGATGACGAGATCGTCGCGCAGTGCCGGATCGCCGCCAACGGCGGCGCTCAGGTCAGCCTGGCCACGGCTGATCGGGGGCTCATCGCCCGCGTCCACCCCCAAGGGGTGGTCATCATCGGTCCGCGGTCCATCCCCCGATCCTGAGGTCGGCTTCCCCGGCGTGAACTCCTCGCGACAGTGGCGACCCCATCGTCTGGCGTGAGCGAGCCGCTCGTTGACCGTCGATATCATGGAGGATAACCTCAGTTATATGAGAACTGAGGCGCCTCTCCTCGCTCCGCTCTTCCGGTCGGACGGTCAGGCGCGCCTGCTCTCCACATTGGTGCTCACCGGCGACGAGCTGAGCATCTCCGACCTGGCCAAGCGGGCCGAACTGGCGTATCCGACCGCCCACCGAGAGGTCGCGCGTCTGGTGGACGCCGGCATCCTGAGTGAGAGGCGGGTGGGCCGCACGAGGCTGGTCCGCGCCAATGATGAGAGTCCGCTGGTTGGCCCCTTGCGCCACATCCTCACGGTCGTGACCGGCCCGGTGGTGATCCTGGCCGAGGAGCTTGCCCGCATCGACGGGATCGAGGCCGCGTTTCTCTACGGCTCGTTCGCCGCCCGGATGCTCGGTGAGGGTGGTGCGGCCCCGAACGACATCGACCTCATGGTGCTTGGTGAGCCCGACGTGGATGCGGTCTACGAGGCGTGCACACGCGTCGAGTCGGCCGTGCGCCGTCCCGTGAACCCGACGATCCTCACCCCGCAGGAGTTCGCGGCGTCCTCCGGCTTTCTGAACAACGTGCGCAGCGGCTCGGCGGTCGCCGTCATCGGAGGGCTGCCGTGGCACTGACCCCGCTCACCCGCGTCCAACAGGCGACCGTCGTTGCGTTGGTCGAGACGCACCGTCTCGAAATCGTGCCCGCAGACCTCCCGCGGGCGACCTCGTTCCTGCAGCAGGCCCAAGAACGCTTGGACCAGCTGCCGCTGCTCACGAGCGTCACCGTCGCGTACGGCGTCGCCTACGACGCGTGTCACGACACCGGGGAGGCGCTGCTGGCGGCGTACGGCTTCCGTACATCCAACGGGCCGGGCCAGCACGAGGCGCTCGGCCGTTACCTGCGCGCGGTGTTCGACAAGCCTCCGGCAGAGAAGGCCGCTCAAGAGTTCGACCGCCTGCGACGTGCCCGCAACCAGGACCGCTACGAGGCGAGACCGGTGGGGGCAGCGGCGACCCAAAAGGCCCAGCAGGTCGCGCGGACGCTTTTCGACGCCGCCCTCGCCAGAGGCCTCTCGACCTGACCTGCGGTCCGCAAACAGTCCGCAAGAAGTGCGGCGGAGCACGATTCTCACCGACGACGGCCAACGGTCCGGTGACCACGCTCCCGCAGCCCGCGGTGAGCTCCCCGCGACCCACCTACCTCAACACCTCATTGACAACACTCTGTTGAGGATCCACGCTGGGCGCATGACTCCCACCCCGGTCGATGACCACGACGCCGCCGCCCGACAGAGCTCGGCGCGGACCCACCTCATGGCCATCGGCGGCCACGAACTGCCCCGGTTCCCCTGGATGACGGGCGACGTCCCGCATGCCGATGTGACGCTCATCCGGTACACGCTGTGGCGGGCGAGTAACGGCCAGGGTGTGCAACTGCCCGAGGACCTGTACGCCGCGCTGCGGCTCATGGAGTCCGCCCGCGCCGAACTCGACGCCATGGAAGCGCGCCTGCTGTTCACCGCCAGGGCCGAGGGCCTGACGTGGCCGCAGATCGCCGAACACCTCGGCGTGCGGACACCACAGGCCGCCCAGCAGCGGTTCGAACGGGTCACCGCCCGCACGGACGCCGAGCGAGAGCGATGAGCGCGGCCGCGATGCTCGTGCTGCACGCGGTCCGCGTCACCGGCATGGCCGACGACGCGACGGTTGCACGGCGTACCGGATTGGACAGCACCGAGGTCGCCGAGCAGCTGGGCGATGCGCAGGCCTACGGCTGGGTCGCGCGCTTCGACTTCGCCGGCACCGGGGGCTGGGCACTCACCGAGGCGGGACGCGACAAGGACGCCGCCAACCTGGCCGCTGAGTTGCAGGCCACCGGGGCTGCGGGCGCGGTCGCCGCGGCGCACCGAGCCTTCGACCCCCTCAACGCCCGCCTGGTCCGCGCCTGCACGGACTGGCAATTGCGGCCCGCGCCGAGCGACCGGTTCGCGAGCAACGACCACACCCATCCCGAGTGGGACGCCCGCGTCCTGGACGAACTCGCCGCCCTCGCGGGCGAACTCCGCCGGCTCATCGGGGATCTCGGGCAGGCGTTACCCAGATTCGCGGGGTACGACGACCGGTTCAGGCACGCCCTGGCGCGCGCGCGGGCGGGGCAGAACGAATGGGTGGCCGGGGTGGGAGTGGCCTCGTGCCATGCCGTCTGGATGGAACTGCATGAGGACTTGTTGTCCACCCTCGGCATCCCCCGTGGCGTCGCCCTCGGACGCGGGTGACCGCCGTGGCCTCACGAATGCTCTCGCTGGTCAGGCACGGCTTCGCCGACGCGTTCGGCGAACTCACGGACGACGGCCGCCGCCAATCGCGCCTCCTCGGCGAACGGTTCGCCGACGCGGGCGTCGACGCCATCTGGCATTCGCCGCTGCCGCGCGCGGCCGCCAGCGCCGAAGAGATCGCGACACACCTGCCGGGGGTGCCGGTCGCGGCCGCCGTGGAGCTCATCGATCACGTGCCGTACGTACCCCGTACGCAGGAGATGCCGCCGTCATGGGCGGGATTCTTCGACGGGTACGACGACACCGAGGCCAGCGCCGGTCGCCGATTGGCCGACGCGCTGGTCGAGCGGTTCGCCAGACCGGCAGGGCCCGCCCCGGTCCACGAGGTGCTGATCACCCACGCCTACCCGATCGCGTGGCTGCTCCGGCACGCGCTGGCCGCGCCGCCGGTGGCGTGGCTGGGCCTGACCAGCAGCGCCAACGCCGGGGTGAGCGTGATCGTGTACGCCGACGGCGCCCCGGCCACGGTGCTGATGGTCAACGAGCTGAGCCACCTGCCGCCCGCGTTGCGCTGGACCGGCTTTCGGGGCGGTGTCCGGCCATGACGGCGAAGCGGCTGGTGGGACGGCCGGGCAGCCCGGGACGCGCCACCGGAGCGGCGCGGATCGTCCGCGGCCCCGACGAGTTCGCCGCGGTTCAACCCTGCGACGTGCTGGTCTGCCAGATCAGCGACCCTGCCTGGACACCACTGTTCGGCGTGATCTCCGCGGTCGTGACCGAGGTGGGCGGCGTCCTCTCGCATGCGGCCATCGTCGCTCGCGAGGTGGGCATTCCAACGGTGCTGGCGGTGCCCGGAGCCACGACGGAGCTGACCAACGACACGCTCGTGACGGTCGACGGCACCACCGGCCACGTCCTCGTGCATAGGTCGTGAATGGCTAGTCAATTGGTAGGATGACACCCATGCTGGTAACCATCGACCGGGCGGGCCGGGTGGTCATACCCAAAGAGGTGCGGGACCAGCTCTCCCTGGAGGCGAACGCCGAGTTGGAGCTGACCCTGGACGGTCACGGCGTCCTCCTGACGCCCGTGCGCCGGCCAGGTCGCCGCATCGTCGAGGTCGACGGCTGGCCCGTGATCGAAGCCATCCCCGGCCTGTCGGTCACCGACGCCGACGTCCAGCGGTGGCGCGACGATGGCCAGCGGTGACGTCTGGGCGGTCGACGCCAGCGTGGCGGTGGCGGCGCTCGACGCCGCTCATGGCGCACATGCCGCATGCCTGGACGTTGTCCGTGGCAAACGGCCGGCGCTGGCGGGCCATGCCGCGTTCGAGCTGTACGCCGTACTGACACGGATGCCCGGGAGCCTCGGGGTGGACCCTCGGCAGGCAGCCCACCTGATCGAACGGGTCTTCCCCGAGGTCGCCGAACTCGATCCCGGAGCCGTTGCGGCGCTGCGCACCCGGCTGCCCGTCCTCGGGATCACGGGGGGCGCGGTGTACGACGCCCTGGTCGCCGAGGCGGCGCGCACCACGGGGCGACGCCTGTTCACCCGGGACCAGCGCGCCCGTCGTACCTATGATCTGCTCGGCATCGACTACCACCTGGTCGGCCCATAGCGGGACGACGAGCTCACCACCAGATCGCTGCCCGGGCGGGACCCACGCTGCCCTCGCTCAGCCGTCCGTCAACCGGTCGCGGCCACGGCCTCGCGCAGCACCGCGACGACCTCGTCGCGATGGGTCAACGGCGCCAGGTGGGAGGCCCGCGGGATGATCCGGATCCGGGCGTCACGGCACGCGTCGGCGTACCGGTCGATGTCGATCCGCATCTGATCGAACTGCCCGGCCACCAGAAACACCGGGCAGGCCAGCCCAGCGACATCCTCGGGACGTGCCCGCCCGATCACCCACTGCCAGGCTTGCGGCGTGACGGCGTACCCGGTGCCATCTGGACAATCCTGCCCCGCGACCCCGGCCAGCCGCAGCACGCCATTGGCCGACCTGGCCAGCCGATCCGCGCCGACCAGGGGGATGAGCCGGGCGAACCCGGTGTACAGCCGAACCAGCAGCCCGTGTCGCCGGGGGTCGGCGGTGGCCCCGATCAGGACCAGGGCAGCCAGCCGGTCGGGGTGCTGCCGGGCGTACTCCGCGGCGACATACCCGCCCAGGCTGTGACCGGCGATCACCACCGGCCGCCCGGGATCCACATCGGCGAGGGCCACGTCGATCGCCGCGCACGCCGCCTGGGACGTCCACGGATGCGTCCTGGCCGACCCGTGACCCGGTAGATCCACGGCCTTGACGTCGGCCTCGGGCATCCGGTCGGCATAGCCGTTCCATTGCCGCGCATCGAAGCGCGTGCCGTGCAGCAGAATCAGCACGGTCACGCGGGTGTCCTCGCGCGCCGTCGGTTTCGCCAGCGTTGCATGATCCGCCAGATCGCCGTTGCGTAGGGGTAAACCCCCGTGGCGACGAAAGCCACCGTCGAGTCCTGCCGCAGCAACTCATCGAGATCCCCGAAGGCCACCGAGCGACCCGCGATCAAGAGCACGTCGCCCTCTTGGACCTCGAGGTCATCCTCGGGCGTGAGCAGGTCCTCACCATCTCGGGCCAGCATCAGGACCACCGCCGCCGTGGGGGTGTTGGGTCCGCTGGACCCGGACACCATCTGCCCCAGGGTGAGCCGCTGGCCGTCGCGGAGCCACCGTACGACGGCCGGAGCGCTGGCCTGGTCCACGATCAACCGGCTGATCCGGGGAGACCGAGGCCCGCAGGTTGCCTCGAGGCGACCCAGCAGCGCCGCCGACCAGTCATCGTCTTGCTCGGCCACGTGGGTCATGAAGCGCCACAGGTACGGCGTCGTCAGCCTGGCCAGCACCTCCTGGGCGACGAGATCGGTGGGGCTGAACACGGAATCGAAGTCGAGGGCCTCCAGCAGCGGCGCGTTGGTGTGGGTGCGCTGACGCACCGCAACGTACAAGTCGGGGTTGCTCAGTCGGGCCCGTGAGGCCATCGACAGATTGACGGTGTCGGCCGAGGTTCCGGCGACCAGTCCCACGGCCTGCATGACATCCGGCGGGCCGGCCTGCGGATCCACGACGACGACTTCCAACCCGGCCCGGGTCAGGTCGGAGAAGACTTCCTCGGCGAATTCTCCGTCTCCGGCCACGATCCAGCGCCCGGCGGCCAGACCTTCCCGCCGGGGCGGCATCTCGGAGCCGTTGGCCGCCAAGAGCCACGTGGCCAGCTGATGGGTCACCGGCCGTTCGAGGGCCAGCACAAGATAGCCCCCGTACCGGTCATAGGGGTTGATCACGGATTCCGGATCGAAGTCATACATTTGCTGTTCGGCGGACTGATTGCTGGCCCGCGCGATCACGGGGAGTTCCGGTCGCAACAGGTGCGCCGTCATGAGGACTGCGAGGTTGATCTCGTCGTCGTCGGTCAGCGCAATCACCCCCGCGCAGTGCCGGTGTCCCAGCCCGGCCCACCCCAACAGCGTGGGTGTCCGCAGGTCACCGTGCCACCCGGGAGGATCGGATTCCAACTGGTCGGCGGTGAGGACGTCAATTCGTGCGCGTTGGGAATCGAGGACGACAAAACGGTGTCCGAGGTTGTTCAAGCCCTTACTGGCTCATCACCAGGGGTAGGCGGGCGGATCCGCCGGTTTCAGAGGCTGCGGGCGATGGTTGGTGAGGTTGCGGAAGCCGAGGGCGGAGCCGCGGAGGTGCTGGGGGCCGTTGAGCGCCTCGGTGGGGCCGTTGCTGGTGCCGGGCGCTCGAAGTAGGCCAGACGTCGGCTGGGCTGGTTCAGGGGCGTCAAGGCGTCGCAGCTCGACGGGCGGCCGGACGCCGTCCGCAGGGCTTGACGCTGGTCATCGCTGTCGGCGCTCGGCGGGGTCGGGTAGGCGGCGATCATCGCGCAGGATGCCCCAGGTGGCCGACCTGTGGGTCGGGGTTGGCGACAGTGTCAGGGGCGCGTTGCCGGTCGGAGGTCCGCCGGTGCAGGGGCGCGGGCGCGATAGAGGGGTCGTTCTTGAAGCCTGGTGGCCGTGGACTCGTGCGACTGGCGTCGGGGGTCCAGGGCGCGGCCAAGCGGACGACGGGAAGGGTCCATGACCGCCACCGCCTGCGGGAGTTCCTCGACGGTGGCGGTCTTGACCCGGTGACCCGTCCATCGCGACCACTTCACGGCGTCGCGCCACCTGGGCCGGTCGGCGAGCCAGGTCTTGAACGGGCCTTGGGGTCCTTCCATTCCAACGGGCGGGGCGGTGCCTATGGGGCAGGTCGAGAGGGACGACTTGTCCCCGCGGGGTGCCGCCACATGCTCATCACGCATGACCCTACGGGCGGATAACCCGCCCTGGCAGGACCGCGCGTTGGCGGTGTTCCACCCACCCCAACCCCTCAGGACCTCAGGTCATGCTGGACCACCAGGGCCCAGAGCCCAGGGGCCCTGGTGATCTTGCGTGGCGGGGCGGCCCTGCAGGTGTCCTGCCGCCACTGCCCACAGCCCGTGCACCGGTACCGGCGGACCGTGACCAGGAGAGTTGTCGGTCGCCACCCCAAGGCAGGCGCCAGACGTCCGCACAGTGTCCCGGGCCACGCCCGCTCCCGCCCATGACCCAGTCTCCGGCTCCACCCGACACGCCAGAGCCCCACCAGCCTGACCCTGGCCATCACCACCCCACTAGGAACCCAGGGGCGGGGAGGAGCGTCAGCGTCGGGGTCTTCCAGATGGGCAGTGTGAGACTTCCTCCTCAGGAGCCCGACCCCTACACGCCGACCGCCCTACACCCTCATCTGTGATGAGCCCCCTTACTCACCAGGCGGCCGGTGTGCCCGAATCCGGCGATGATGTGAAACGGTTCGTTGATTCGGTGAACGGCGCGCCGGAAGCGCGCCAAGCCGACAGCGTCCCGAAACGTCTGATCACCGACGATCGAAAAGAATGTGCCCAGCGCGTAGGCCCAGCCCAGCACTCCCGCGTAGATCGACGCGGTCACCCACATCCGTTGAGCCGAGGTGTAAGGAAACAGTTCCGTGTAACCGACGGTGGCCGCCGTGTAGGTCATGAAGTAGAAGGACTCGAACACCGTCAGGCGCCGGGGATTCCCATCAAAATCGACTCCGTCGATCTGCGACATGCCGAAGGTGGAGATCGTGAGGATGGCGACCAGAATGAGCATCGGCGACCGCAGGCGTCGCATGAGGATGAGAAAGACGACGCTGTTGGTCGAATCGTCCGGGATGGTGACGACCTGGCGGCGGGAGACGTGCATGCCGTCGCGCCGACTCCAGGGTCGTTCGCTGAACGGGCTGAGGGGCACCGGGTCTGGTCCTTCGTTACCGGTGCCGGAAGCTCGTGGTCTCGATGACGAGCAGCACGACCGACACGATGTTGGCCACCAGCGCCCCGCCGCACAGCGACACCACGCTGGAGATGCCGTGCACGTCCAAACCCAGGGTGGACACTTCGGTCACGTAGATGTATACCGCCGCCGCGGCGACCAGTTGCATCGTGGCGACGATGCTGGTCGCCAGGTGGATGGCCCCGATCTGGGTGCGATCACCAAGCTTGAGAATGGTGGCGATCAAGTTTACGACGACGGCCAAATACAGCTCGAAGGCGTTGTGGACCCGGGGGTCGGCGATGTCGCCGTAAAAAAAGCCAAAGTTCAAGGTCGCGGCCAGCAGCACGAAAAAGCCGAAAACCACCTTTTCGAAGTTCATACCGCCAGACCATACCGCTCGACCACGCCGGTGCCTGTCGACCCTCAGACGCCGGCCTGGCGGTCGCGGGAGCGAAGCCGTTCCCGTTCCGAGGTGCCCAGTACGGCGTGCAGCCGCTGCCCCTGGACGACCTCGTGGTGCCGCTGCCCCTGCCCCACGAGGTCGACCTCGACGTCCAGGACGCCGTACCCGGCCGGGTGCACCTGCACTTCGCCGACCCGGCGCAGCATCGCCAGCGAGGCCGCGTTGTCGGCGGCGACCTCGGTGAGGATATGGGTCACTCCGGGCGGGCGCTGGTTGATCAACAACGGCAGCAGCGCCGTGGCCACCCCCCGGCCGTGCCAGGCGTCTTTCACCGTGACCGCGAGGTCGGCGGCGTCCGGGATCTCCCGGTAGCGCACGATTCGCCCGATGCCGACGGGCACCAGGCCATCATCCTGTTCGGCGAACAGCACCAGCGCCACGTGGTTGCTGCCGTCCACCTCATCGACCAGGTGCTCCAGCATCGCGGGGGTCAGCTCCCGGACCGCCGACAGAAACCGGTGCCGCTTGGAGGCGAAGGACAGCGTCTGGTATTCCCGCGCCAGGTCTTCGCCGTCGCCAGGTAGCAGCGGACCCACCCACGCGGGGGTTCCATCACGCAGCGTGACCTGGTCGGGCAGACCGCTGGCGCGTTCGGCGTAGTGCTCGACCGGGTCCGGGATCTCGTGGATGTTGTCGGACATGAAACGCTCTCCCCCTGCCGGAGCGTGCCCCGCTCCCTTGACCAGCCTAAGCGGGGCCACCGACAGCACCGGGGTCCGGTTGCGTCCCTCAGGCGCTGGAGAGGACGTTCACACCGCAACCCGCGGACGCCGTCGAGCCGGTCGCCGTACAGTGCGGATCTCACGCCGACGCACAAAGGGGCACTCCGTGAACGCCGAACCCACGCCGGCCCGGCTCTTCGAGCCTCCCTGTGGACCGGTCCTGAGCTGGCAGGACGGCGACGTACTCCGGGCCACCGGCATCCCGTACGCCACCGCCGGCCGCTTCGAGCCTGCGCGGCCGGCGCTCGACTGGGACCTGCCCTACCACGCCACCTCGTGGGCCCCGGCGTGCCCGCAAGTACCGTCGGACTTCCTGGAGAAGGTGTGCGGGGCCTCTCTGGCACGGCTCACCCAGGACGAGAACTGTCTCAACCTCTCGCTCATCCTGCCCCCGGATGTCCACCCGGGTGACGATCTCCCGGTCATGGTGTGGATCCACGGGGGTTCGTACACGTACTTCGCCGGAGACGTCGCCATGATGGACTCCGCCGCGCTGGTTCGTGAGCAGCGCGTCATCGTGGTGTCGGTCACCTACCGGCTCGGGCTGTTCGGCTACCTCGGCGATGGCGCTGACCGGCCCGCCAACCTCGGTCTCCTCGACCAGATCGAGGCACTGCGGTGGGTGCAGCGCAACATCGCTGCGTTCGGGGGCGACCCGGGCAATGTCACGGCGTTCGGGCAATCCGCCGGCGGCGATGCGATCGCGCACCTGATGGCCACCGACGGCGTAGCGGGACTGTTCCGGCGCGCGATCATCCAGAGCGCCCCGCTCGGCATCCGGCGCGGGCGAGCGGCGATGACGGAGGCGATGCTCGCCGAAGCCGCGGGGATCACCGCCCAGACCCCCACCCAGCAGGTGGTCGACGCCCAGCTCGAGATCGCCAAGGCTGCGGCGCCGTTCGGGTTGCTGGCGGCCATGCCGTTCGGCACCCAGTACGGTTACCACCCGCTGCCCTCCGAAGACGAGATCGAGGCCGCCTGGGACGCCCACGCCCCGGACGTCGAGGTGCTGATCGGCTACACCGCGCAGGAGGCCCGGCTGTTCATCCCGCGGATGCCGCAACTGCAACGGGTGGCGCGGGTCCCCATCCTGGGGACCCTGGCCTGCCGAGCGATCGCCGCCGTCGTGACGAAACGGGCCTATGCGCGGGCCTGCGATGAGTTCGCCGAGCGACACGCGAAGGCGGGCGGCCGCGCGTACCGGTATGTCATCTCCTGGGCTGCTCCCGGTAACGAGTTCGGCGCGGCGCACACCATCGACCTGCCGCTGCTGTTCGGCGACGAGACGACCTGGCGGGAGGCCGAGCTGGTGGCCGGGGCGACCTGGTCCGAAATCGAGGCGCAGAGCCGGCGGGTGCGCGGGGTCTGGGCAGACTTTGCACGCGGCCAGCTGCCACCGGAGGGCGAGCTTGCGGGAGTCCTGCGGTATCACCTGGTTCCACCTCACGAGGGGGTACCCCCGCAGGATTGATACCCGCAGGGGTATCCTGGTGCCATGGCACGCCTGCTCATCATCGGCGCGGGAACCGCCGGCACGATGATCGCCCACCACCTGCGCCGCGCCCTGTCCGACGACTGGTCGATCACGATCGTCGATCGAGACAACGCCCACCACTACCAACCGGGCTACTTGTTCGTGGCTATGGGCACCAACACGGCCCAACGCGTCGTCAAGCCGCGCGATCGGTATCTGCCCGACGGCGTCGAATTCATCGAGGCGCAGGTTCAGCGCATCGACGCGGCTGAGAACCTGGTCCGCCTGGAGGACGGGCGCAGCCTGGCCTACGACTGGATCGTGGTGGCCAGCGGTACGACGACCCGCCCCGACCAGGTGCCCGGCATGGCCGATGGCCCGCTGTGGCAACGCAGCATCTTCGACTTCTACACCCTGGACGGCGCGCAGCTCCTCCACCAGGCCCTCGAACGCTTCGAGGGCGGGCGCATCCTGGTGCACTTCTGCGAGCTGCCCATCAAGTGCCCGGTCGCGCCGCTGGAGTTCGCTTTCCTGGTGGAGGACCACTTCCGCAAGCGCCGCCTGCGACACCGGGTCGACATCAGCTACGTGACACCCCTGGACGGGGCGTTCACCAAGCCGGTCGCCAGCCGTGAGCTCAGTGGGCTGCTGGAAGATCGATCCATTCGGTTGGTGACCGACTTCGCCGTGGAGTCCGTGGACAACGAGCGCTCCATGCTCATCGGGTACGACGGCCGCGAGCTTCCGTTCGATCTGTTGGTCACCGTGCCGCCCAACATGGGTCAACAGTTCGTCATCGACTCCGGGCTGGGCGACGACATGGGGTTCATCCCGGTCGACAAAGCGACGCTGCGCTCCGAGACCTACCCGAACCTGTTCGCGATCGGCGACGCGGCCAACCTGCCGACCTCGAAGGCCGGCGCGGTGGCCCACTTCGCGGCCGAACTGTTCAGTGACAACTTCGTGGCAGCCGTGGCGGGCAGGGACCTGCCCAACGCCTTCGACGGTCACGCCAACTGCTTCATCGAATCCGGTCGCGGGCAGGCCCTGCTGCTGGACTTCAACTACGACACCGAACCCCTGACCGGCAGCTACCCGCTGGCCGCCGTCGGGCCATTACGACTGCTGGGACGGTCCCGCTTGAACCATCTCGGCAAGCTCGCGTTCGAGCAGCTTTATTGGCGGCTGCTGCTGCGCGGCAAGCCGCTACCGGTCCCCACCCTGATGTCGATGACCGGGAAGAAGCCCGCATAACGTACCGATCCAGCACGAACCCGAGGACGACACCGATGCCCACCAACACCCTGAACGGCCGCACCTTCGAGGTCAACCACGAGGGATTCCTCACCAACCGCGACCAGTGGTCCCCGGAACTCGCCGAAGATCTCGCCGCCCTGATCGGCATCGCCATGGATGAGGCCCATTGGCGACCCATCCGCTTCATGCGGGAGGACTCGGCGACCACCGGGGTCACCCCGACGCTGCGCCGCATGCAGCGGGTCGGTGGCTTCGACGTCAAAGAACTCTTCGCGCTGTTTCCCGGCAAACCGGCCAAGAAGATGGCCTGGCTGGCAGGGCTGCCCAAGCCCGTGGGCTGCGTCTGAACCGCCACGACGAGCGATCCTGGAGAGGCACATCATGGCCACCATCCCCGAGGGATTCATCATTCCCGACTTCGGTACCCCGCCCCCGGCATCTTTGGCGGGCTCACCCGGAGCCGCCGGCCGACCCGAGGGCTCCGCTGCGCAGGACCAGAGCCACCCGGCGGGAGCGCCGGGCCCTCGCAAGATGGCGTTCATCTGCTCCAAGGGCAACCTCGACATGGCCTACCCCGCCCTCATCATGGGCAACGCCGCACTCGGGGAAGGCATCGAGGTCCACGTGTTCTTCACGTTCTGGGGCCTGGACATCATCAACAAGAAAACCAACGGGCGTTTGAAGTTCACGATGGCGGGCAACACCGCCATGCACATGCCCGACCTCGGGCGACTCCGCCCGGGCCTGGAGCACATGTCGATGCCGCAGACCATGGCCAACATCCCCGGCATGACGGCCATCGCGACATCCATGATGAAACGCCAGATGGCCGACCTGGAGATCCCGGACGTGCCGGAGTTCCTCGACCTGCTGGGGGCGGCGGGCGCCCAGCTGTACGCCTGCCGGCTCAGCTTCGACATGATGAAGATGATCGAGGCCGATCTGCACCCGGCCGTCCAGGGCGTGATTTCGGCGACGGACTTCATCGAGATCAGCCAGGGCGCCCAGATCGTCTTCGTGTAGTGGCCGGGTCCGCCGGGTCACTCCAACCACGGCAGCAAAGCGGGACCCCGCTCGGTCTGGATGAACCGCGCGCCCACCTGGTAGGCCTCCGCCACGGTGTCCGCGGTCAGCATGTCGGCGGGACGACCCGCCGCCACCAGGCTGGGCTCCTCCAGGGCGGACCGGCGGCGCAGGAGTACGGCGTGGTCGGCGTACGCCAAGGCCTGGTTGGGGTCGTGCAACGTCGCGACGATGGTCAGGCCGTCCTGATCGCACAACTCCCGCAGGGTCGCCAGCACGTGGTGCTGATTGCGCAGGTCAAGGTACGTCGTCGGCTCGTCGAGCAGCAGAATGGCCGCCTCCTGCGCCAATGCCCGCGCGAGCAGCACCAGCTGGCGTTCACCCCCGCTCAACGTGGTGTAGTCGCGGGTCGCCAGGGCTAGGATGCCCAGCCGATCCAGCGCGCGAGCGGCGGCATCGGCATCGGCGGCGGCAGGCCCCCGGAACGCCCCCACGAACCGAACTCGCCCGGTCAGCACCACGTCGAGGGCGCTGAACGGGAAGGATGTGTCATGCGATTGACCCACCAGGGCGACCGCCCCCGCCAGCGGCCGCGACGCTGTCCGCGGGTCCCGGTGGACGGCACCGACCTGCCAGCTGCCAGCCATCAGCGGATGCAGCCCGGCGATCGAGCGAAGCAACGTGGACTTCCCGCAGCCGTTCGCCCCCAGCAGGGCGGTGCACCGACCCGCCGGGGCGGTCATGGTCAGGTCCGCCACCACGGCCCGGCCGTCGTAGCCGACGCTCACCCCCTCACCACGGACGACGTTGCCGCCGGTCATTGCCACCGGCCCGCCTTCGTCGACCGGAGCAGCAACCAGAAAAACGGCGCACCGATGAGCGTGGTGATGATGCTGACCGGGATCTCGAACCCGAACGCCGACCGCGCGACGTCGTCGACCAGGGCGAGCAGACTGGCGCCCAGAGCGGCCGAGGCCGGCACCAGGATCCGGTGGTCCGGGCCGATCACCATGCGCACCATGTGCGGCACGATCAGGCCCAGCAGCGCCACCACCCCACACAGCGCGACCGCGCACGCCGAGACGAGCGCGGCGCCGACGATGAAGACCGCCTTGTACCGCTCGACAGGCAGCCCCGCCGAGCGCGCTTCGTCGTCCCCCATCGCCAACACGTTGAGCCGCCAGCGCAGCGCGATCAGCACCCCGCAGCCGAGCACGATCGGCCACCAGGCGTGCTGCAGCGCGGCCCAGGTCACCCCGTTGAAGCTGCCCATCGTCCACAGCACGATGGCCTGGAGTGAGCGCTCGTGGGCGGTGATCTCCACGATGGACAGCAGCGCGGTGAAGACCGCGGAGGTGATCACCCCGGAGAGCACCAGATTGACGATCGGTACGGCGCCCCGCACCCTGGCCATGCCGTAGGACAACCCCAGCGCGGCCAGGGCGAAGGCGAAGGCGGACACCTGGACCGGCAACCACGGCAGGACGGCGATCGACAGCGCCGCGCCGAAGGCGCCCCCGGAGGAGAGCCCCAGGACGAACGGGTCGACCAACGGGTTGCGCAGCACCCCTTGAAGCACCGCGCCGGCCGTCGCCACCGCGCCGCCGACCAGCAGAGACGCCACCACGCGGGGCAACCGGATGTCCATCACCACCACGGAGATGTCCTGCCCCTGGCCGGTGAGGCGCGCCCAGACGGCAGCCACCACCTCCGGCGGGGAGGCGCCGTACGTGCCCAGCATCATCGACACCACGAACACCGGGACCGGCGAGATGAGCAGAGTCCAGAACAGCCACGAGGGGCCGGGCAGGCGGGACGGCTCGGTCACGACGTCGGCGCGAACCCCGGATAGCGGACGCCGTACATCGCCCGCATGAGCCGATCGACGCCGGCCTCGACATCCCCGGTGGCGAACGGCGCCGGGTTGATGTCCTTGGCGACCTTGGCGGTGGCGGCCGGCAGCCGGCCGGTCATCATGTCGTAGACGAAGGGATCCTTCAGTTCGAAGACCTTGAGGTTCTTGACCGCCTTCAGGTTCCGCCAGGTGGAGAAGTCCACGGTCCCGACCTTCTTGCCGCTGACGATGTCGGCCGGGTCGAGGTCCTGGTTGTACCACATGTAAATGACATCGGGGTCGAGCCTGACCAGCGTCTCCATCGAGACAACGGGGTGCTCGGTGGCCGCCGCCGCGTCCTTCCAGCCGGTCAGGACGTTGCGTCCACCGGCCGCCTCGATCAGGTCGCTGGCGCTGGACGTGGTCCCGGCCGTGCCGAAAATGTCGCCCCACATCCAGTAGACGGTGGGCCGCTGCTGGGCCGGGATCCGGTCCACAACCGTCGCGATCTTGCCCATCTCCTCCTTGACGAGCGCGTTGATCTCCTCGCCCCGGGCCGGCTTGCCCGCCACGGCAGCCAGGTCGAGGGCGAGCTTGTCCAGGTCTTCGAACGAGCGCAGGAACACGGCGTACACCGGCACCTTCAAGGCGTCGGCGATGGCGGCGATCGCCTTGTCGCTCTTGGTCTGCGCCCACAGGACGACGAAGTCGGGCTTGAGCGCGGCCAGCGCCTCCACGTCGTACGTTCCGTTCTTCGACCCCACCACGGGGAGAGCGGAAAAGCCCGGCCGTACGGCGTTCAGGAAGGCCGTCTTGTACGTCGGCTGCCAGATCTCCCCAGTGCCGACGATCCGTTCGCCCCCGCCGACCGCGAGCATCGTGTTCATCGCGTTCTCGACGAGGAACACCGAGCGCTGGGACGGGCGCTCCAGCCGCACCTGGCGGCCGTGGAAGTCGGTCAAGGAGATCGCGGCGGCAGACCCCCCGGAGGCCCCCGCGGTGTTGGAGGAACCCGCTGCGGGTTCCGCGCCCGGCCCGCCGGCGCCGCAGGCGGCCAGTCCCAGGGCGAGGCAGGCGACGACACCGGCGGCTGCTCGCCGTGGGAGTGCGGGCGTGGCGGCTTCGGACCGGCCGGGGCGCAAGGATGGTCGGCGGCGCATGGAGGGGCCTTTCGCGCAGGATCAGCTCAGAACGAGACTCACCCTAGAGCCGTCCAGGTGCGAATCTCTCGCAGGTGTACCAGGTTCCGCCTTCAGCTCACGGGACGCCCGGCCACTGCGGGTCGGGCGCTACGGCACATCCGGGGCGACCTGCGTCCGCAGCTCGCGCTTCAGGATCTTGCCCGAGGCGTTGCGCGGCAGGTCATCGACGAAGTGGACGGCCTTGGGGACCTTGAACGCCGCCAACCGGGAGCGCACGTGCTCCACCAGTTCCGCCGCGCTCACCTCGCCCTTGCGGACCACCACGGCCGTCACCGCCTCCACCCACTTCTCATCGGGGGTGCCGATCACCGCGGCCTCGGCCACCGCCGGGTGACTGAACAGGGCGTCCTCCACCTCCCGCGAGGCCACCAGCACCCCGCCGGTGTTGATCACGTCCTTGATCCGGTCCACGACGGTGATGTAGCCCTGCTCGTCCATCTGGACCAGGTCGCCGGAGTGGAACCAACCGTCCCGGAACGCTTCGGCGGTCTCCTCCGCCTTGTCCCAATAGCCTTGGCACAACTGCGGGGAACGGTAGACCACCTCGCCGAGCTCGCCGGGCGCGACGTCATCGCCGGCGGCGTCGACCACTCGCAGTTCGGTGAACAGCACCGGCCGGCCGGCCGAGGCGGGCCGGTCGCGGTGCTCCGCCGGGCCGAGCACCGTGCACAGCGGGCCCATCTCGGACTGTCCGAAGCAGTTGTACAGACCCAGCTCCGGGATGGTGGCCTGGAGCCGCTCGACGATCGGGCCGGGCATGATCGAGGCGCCGTAGTAGGCCTTGCGCAGGCTGGACAGATCGCGCGTCGCGAAGTCGGGGTGGTTGGTCAGGGCCACCCACAAGGTGGGCGCCGCAAAGAACGCCCGGTGCCCGTCCTGCTCGATGCGGGCCAGAATCTGCGCCGGATCGGCCGCCTCCAGCAGCGTGTTCTCCCCGCCCACCGCAAGCCACGGCAGCAGGAAGACGTGCATCTGGGCCGAGTGGTAGAGCGGCATCACATGCAGCGGGTGATCGTCGGCGTGGATGTCCAGGGCGAGCAGGCAGGAGACGTATTCGTGCAGCAGCGCCCGGTGCGACATCATCGCGCCCTTGGGGGCGGACGTCGTACCGGAGGTGTAGAGCAACTGGACCAGGTCCGCGTCGGCCACATCCACCTCGACCGGGACGACCTCGCCGGAGCGGGCCACGTCCAGCAGCGATCCCGGCGCGTCCCGCAGCAGCACGACCGTGGGCGCCTCCGCGAGTCCGCTCACCTTCGGCGCCAGGTCCGGATCGGCCAGCACGAGCGTGCTGCCGGACTGGGCGATCAGGTACGCCAGCTCGTGGGGGGTGAAGTTGTAGTTCAACGGAACGTGGATCAGCCC
This sequence comes from Austwickia sp., assembly GCA_016711265.1. GTDB lineage: Bacteria > Actinomycetota > Actinomycetes > Actinomycetales > Dermatophilaceae > JADJTI01. The sequence goes on from JADJTI010000004.1 coordinate 678,666, forward strand.
CGCCCGGGCGCAGGCCAGGAAGGCGATGAGGTAGGCGTCGGAGTTCTTGCCGAACGCGGCCACCCGCTCACCCTTGGCCAGTCCTAGGCTCAGCAGGTGATTCGCGGCCCGGGTGACGGCGTCGTCGAGGTCCTGATACGTCCAGCAGCGGTCCTGGAAGCGGAGGGCGACCCGGGGGCCGAATGCCCGTGCGCTGCGCCGCGTGATGCCGTCGATAGTGCTGCCGCGTGGGTCGATCATCGGTCCTCCTACTGTTCTGCCGCCGGCGTCCCGTTCTCACCGCCGGTGGCGGCGCAGGCCTCGCGGACGCCACACCGGGACGGGTTTGGCGAAAACTACGCCCCACCCACTGCCCCTGTCGACCGCCGTCAGTCCAGGTGAGACGGCGGGCTCAGGACCATAACCAGCACATCCCTGAGGAAAGTTCAGACATAACTGAATTCGATGTCGAGAACGCGGTCTGAGCAGTGCATTATGTTCCTCATGAGCGGCGGAGGGGTCACCCCCGCGGCTGAGCTTGGGCTCGCCGCCGGGGCCGGGGTCGGTGAGACCTTAGCCCTCCTCACGCAAGCCCAGCGACTGGCCGATGAGGTACGCCGGCAAGCCGAGGGCGACGCTGCCAAGGCCTTCGAACAGGCCGAACAAGCCCGGCTGGAGACCGCCGCGGCCGCCGAGGAACTCCGGCAACTGACCGAGCAGATCGACCTCGCCCGCCGGGAGACCCACGACCTGGTCACCCGGGCCCGGGCCGAGGTCGACACCCTGATCGCCGATGCCACCGAGCAGGCCGCGCTCATCCGCGGCCAGGCCGCCCGGGCCGCCGAAGAGGCCCTGGCCGACGCCGAGCAGAGCTGCCGGGCGCTGCGCGAGGAGACCGAGGCTGCCGCGGCCGCGACGCGCGAGGCGGCTCGGCGCGACGCGGAGGAGATCCGCGAGCAGGCCACCGCCGCGGCCGTGGAGATCGAACGGGACGCGGCCCGGCTCACCACCGAGGCCGAAGAGGCAGCCCAGGAGATCCGGGCGCGCGCGTCGGCCGACGCCGAAGCCCTCACCGCGGCTACCCGCGCGGACGTCGACCAGCGTCGCCAGGAGTGCGAGGCCGAGATCGCCCGTCGAGCGGCCCAGGCGTCGCTGTCCGAGCAGCGCGCCGCCGACAAGGTGTCCGCCATCCTCGCGGACGCGCACACCCAGGCCGAGATCCAGGCGGCCGAAGCGGAGCGGGCGGCGGCCGCCGTACTCTCCCAGGCCGACGAACACTTCGCGTGGGCGCAAGTGGCGACCCGCGGAGTGGTGGCTCGCGCCGAGGCCGAAATGGCCCTGCGCGGGCGGATGCACCACCTCAGCACCTCCGAACGGCTGCACCGGGTACGCAGTCGGGCGGTCATCCTGCTGGCCACCGCCCGCGCCCGGGCAGCCCACCACATCTCCGAAGCCGACTCGCACGCGGGACGGCTACGCGAAGAGGCCCAGGCCGTCCTGGCCTCAGCGCGTTCGGAGGCCGAACAGATGCGCGCCGCGGCGGACCGTGAGTCCCAGACCCTGGTCTCGGCGGCACAGGGCCGCGCAGCCGAGATCGACGAGCGCGCCGCCCGGCGGATCGAGGAGGCCGAGCGCGCCGCCCGCCTCGTGCGTGAACGCACGGGTGAAGAGGCTCAACGCATGCACCAGGAAGCCTACGAGTACCACCGCTCGTCGCGGCTGGAGATCATGAAGCTCACCCAACAGGCCCAGGAGCGCGCCGACCGGATGCACGCCGACGCGGAGGCGGCCACCCAACGCGCCCGGGACGAGATCGCCGGGCTGCTGGCCCAACGGGACAACATTTCCCGGCAACTCGAAGACCTGTCGGGCGTCATCGACGCCCTCAGCATCCCTGAGCGCCTGCCGCAGGCGTCGGGCGCGCCCACACCACTGCCCACCGACCCAGCCAACGGCACCGAGGAGCAAGGATGACCACCGACCGCGAGGCGAGGATGTTCACGACCGTCTTCCGAGGGTTCGACCCTGCGGAAGTCGAATCGGCGCTCAGCGCGCTGCGGGAGGCGACGGCAGCCGCGAAGGCCGACAGCGCGCGGATCGAGGCGCGACTGTCGGCGGCCGAGTCCGAGCGCGACGACCTGCGCCGCCGCTTCTCCGATTCCCAGGCAAAATTGGACGCCCGGGACGCCCTGGACCAGGAAGCCGCTCAGTCGGTCTTCGTCCACCTGGGCAAGCGCATCGGCAGCATGCTCAGCCTCGCCGAAGCCGAGGCGGCCGCGTTGCGGACCGCCGCAGGCGTCGAGGCCGCCGCCATCCGTCAGGAGGCGGCCGAGGAGGCCGAGGTCATGCGCCAGCGCGCCGAGGCGGCGTCTGCAGAGGTGCGGGAGCGGGCCGAGACTGAGGCGGAGCAGACCGAGTTCGAAGCCAAACAGCGGGCCGCCGCCATGCTCGATGAGGCGATTCGCGACGCGAACGCTCGCCGGGAAGAAGCCGAGGCATACTTCGAGCGCCAGCGCGCCACCGCCGCCGCGGCCGCCGCCGAGTTCGAGCGGACCCTCGGGGAGCGCCGTGACCTGGCCGCCCAGGACTTCCAGGCCCAGATGACCGCTCAGGAAGAGGCGCTGCGCCGGGCCCAGGACCGCGTCATGACGCTGACCTCCGAGGGCGATCGGGAACGGCAGACCGCCGCCGAAGAAGCAGCTCAGCGGCTCTCGAGCGCGAAGCAGGAGGCCCAGGACCTGCTGGACTCCGCCCGCGCGCAGGCCGAACGCATCCGCCGCGACTCCGAGCGGGAACTGGCCGCTGCGATGGCCCGGCGCGACTCGATCACCTCCCAGCTCAGCAACGTCCGGAACATGCTGGCCACCTTCGGGGTGAGCACCGCCGGGGCGATGGCCGCCGAGCTCACCCAGGCAGCCCTCGCCGATTCCGCGGCGCCCGTCGGCCCCCGGGTGCCCGACGACGCCTCGGGGCTCGTCCAGGGCGTCCCGGCGAATGAGATGCCGCTGGGCATCGTGTTCGACGACGACCTCGACGACGACCTCGGCGCCGACTCCGACGCCGGCCTCGAAGGCGCGCCGATGGCCACCGAGCTGGACGACGCGCAGGACGAGGAGCTGGACGACGAGATCGTGCAGGTCGAAAAGCGCAGCGGTGGCGAGGTCGAACTGCGCGACAATGACCGCGACGACGACGATGCGGATGACGCGCCGGCGTCCCAGCGGGGGAAGTCCAACGCTGCGGGGGTCACGGCCGGCTGACGTCACGGCCTGGTCGTCGTACTCGCTGTGGCAACTCGCTGCCAACTGGCTGACAGCCGCTGACCGCTCGGGGGCAGCGGTAGGCGGTTGACCACCGCCACCCCGCGGGTCAGGCTGCGTCCATGACCGCCACGCACCCCGCCCGACTCTGGTTCGAGCTCGCCGCGGACGGACTGGTCGCGACCGCCGGTCAGATCACGCCGCAGGACCTGCCGCGACCCGGCCTCGGGGTGTGGACCGTTCGGGACCTGCTCGGCCACGCCTCGCGGGCCTTCAGCACCGTGGTGTCCTACCTGGCGGCGCCAGCGGATCCGAACGCTCCCTGGCTCGCCGAACCCACCGACTACTTCACCGCGGCCCTGCGCAGCACCGCGGCCGCCGAGCCCGCGCAGATCGCCGAGCGCGGCCGGGCGGCGGGGCGCGCCCTCGGCGACGATCCCGTCCGGGCCCTACGCGCACTGGCCGCCGACACCCGGGCGCTGGTCGCCGCGACCCCGGACCACGCGAGCGTGACCACCCCGTTCGGCACGATGACGTTGACGGCGTACCTGCCGACCCGAGCGTTCGAACTCACCGTGCACGGCCTGGACCTGGCGCGGGCGGTCGAGGTAGCCCCCTGCACTGATCTGGCCCTGGCGGCGCGTGCGGCGTTGAGCCTGGTCGCGGCGCTGGCCACGACCGACCAGGCGGTGAGCGCGCTGCTCGCGCTGACCGGTCGCCACGGCCTGCCCGAAGGGTTCAGCCTGCTGTGACCTGGTGGGTGCTCCACGTCGACATGGACCAGTTCCTGGCCGCCGTCGAACTGTTGCGCCGGCCCGAACTGGTGGGGTTACCGGTCATCGTCGGCGGTCGGGGCGACCCGACGCAGCGCGCAGTGGTGTCCACCGCCTCCTACGAGGCGCGCGCGTTCGGGATCCGCTCGGGCATGCCGCTGAAGACCGCGGTACGCCGCTGCCCGGACGCGGTCTTCCTACCGGTCGATCTCCCGACGTACCAGGCGGCCTCGGAGCAGGTGATGGCGACGTTGCGGGCCCACCCCGGGGCCGTCGTCCAGGTGCTCGGCTGGGACGAGGCGTTCGTCGGCATCGACACCGACGACCCCGAGGACACCGCGCGCGGCCTGCAGCGGGCGGTGCTGGCGGCGACCGGCTTGCACTGTTCTGTCGGCATCGGCGACACCCTGGTGCGCGCCAAGATCGCGACGGATTTCGGCAAGCCCCGCGGGGTGTACCGGCTGACCGCGGCCACCTGGCTGGACGTCATGGGTGAGCGGCCGGTGTCGGCCCTCTGGGGCGTCGGCGCTCGGACGGCGGACCGCCTGGAGCCGCTGGGCATCCGCACCGTCGCCCAGCTGGCGATGACCGAAGAGGCGCCGCTGATCGTCGAGTTCGGCCCGAACACGGGAGGCCACCTGCGCAACCTCGGCCGCGGGGGCACGAGCAACACCGTGGACGACGCACCGTGGGTGGCCCGGGCCCACGGCCACGAGAGCACCTATCAATGCGACCTCACCGACCCCGCGGACGTCGTGGCGGCCCTGCGAACCCTGGCTGACCAGGTCGTCGCCGACCTCCGTGCCGAGGGCCGGGCTTGTTCGCGGGTGCACCTCAAGGTCCGGTTCGCGCCGTTCTTCACGTTCACCAAGGTGCGCAAGCTGACCGAGCCGACCTACGACGCCGAGCTGATCGCCGCGACCGCGCTGGAACTCCTGCACCAGCTTCATGACACCCGCCCGATCCGGCTGCTGGGTGTCCGGGCCGAGATGGTGCCGCCCGAGGGCGGGTACGCCCCGCCGCGCACCCATGGACGACGAGGGGCTCCGTGACGCGGCAGCGTTGGGGAATCGTTGGGGAATTGCCGTCGCCATACCGGTGCGGATTCCCCAACGGTTCCGGGCCTACGCCCCCGACTCCGCCGGGAACACAGCCTCGGCCGGGAACACGTAGGTGCCCTGGGCGACCGCGGTCGGCTGACGCTCGTCGTCCACCCAGACGGTGGCCGTCCCGATCAGTTGGCGCCGACCGATCGATTCCAGCCGCGCCCGCGCCCGCAGCACCGGGCCCTGGGCCGGGCGCAGGTACCGGATCGACAACTCGGAGGTCACCGCCATCGGCTCGATCCGACCCAGCGCGGCGAACGAAAGGAACCAGAGCGTGGCGTCCGCCAGGCCGAACTGCACGGGCCCGCTGATGTACCCACCGGGGCGGATGTCGGCCGCATCGACGTCTCGGCGGGCCAGCGCCCAATCGGGTCCGAGTTCGGCGCACCGGTCGCGGGCTCCGGGAAAGAGCTCGGCCACCATCGCGTTGACCGCCTCGACGCTCACCCTGCGCTCGGCCTGCCGATCCGCCCTGCGATCCATCTGCGCAGACTAGGGGTCCGCACCGCCCCTCGGACAGATGCCGCCACGAGTTTGCCGGTCAGCGGGCGCACGCGTCACGATGCCAGGGTCGGCACGCTCCGCTCGCCGCCGGCAAGGAGGCCGTCATGCCCGTGACCATCCCGCGCGACCTGCCCGCCCGCAGAACGCTGGAGTCCGAGAACGTTTTCGTGATGTCCGAGGACCGGGCCGGTCACCAGGACATCCGCCCCCTGCACATCGCCATGGTCAACCTGATGCCGACCAAGGTGGACACCGAGACCCAGGTGCTGCGCCTGCTGGGCAACACCCCCCTTCAGGTCCGGCTGACGTTGCTGCACATGACCTCCCACGACACCAAGAACACCGCCTCGCGGCACCTGGAGACCTTTTACGCCACCTTCGACCAGGTGCGCGACCAGAAGTTCGACGGCCTGATCATCACCGGCGCGCCCATCGAGACCCTGCCTTTCGAGCAGGTCGACTACTGGGACGAGCTGTGCGAAATCATGGACTGGAGCGCCGAGCATGTGTTCTCCACGTTGCACACCTGCTGGGGAGCTCAGGCGGGTTTGTACCGGCACTTCGGGGTCCCGAAGCACGAGCTGCCGGACAAGGTCTTCGGGATCTTCGAGCACCAGGTGTTGGTTCCGCATGCGCACATCGTCCGCGGGTTCGACGAGGTCTTCCTCGCGCCCCATTCGCGGCACACCGCGGTCAGTGCCCAAGACGTGCTCGATGCGGACGGGCTTGAGCTGATCGCCGTCTCCCCGCAGGCGGGGGTCTACCTGGCGACCAGTAGGGATCAACGCCAACTGTTCGTGACCGGGCACCCCGAGTACGAGCGGCGGACCCTGGAGGCGGAGTATCGCAGGGACGTCGAGCGTGGGCTCGACGTCGCGATCCCCGTGAACTACTTCCCGAACGACGATCCCGCGGGCAAACCGCCGTACACCTGGCGATCGCACGCCTTCCTGCTGTACGCGAACTGGCTGAACTACTACGTCTACCAGCGCACCCCCTTCGACCTGTCGGCGATCCCGTCGGTCACTGCGAGCGCTCAGGAGTTGCCGGCGTACGGCAGCCCCGATGAGGCGCCGCTCATCGACAACGACGCCGGATGATCCTGCTCGACGTCGACGTCGTGGTGTACGCCGTGCAGCGTGGTTTCCCCGAACGCGGAGACGACGTCCCCGACGCCTTCCCGACCGCGGGTTCCACCGGTTTCCGGGGCTGAGCGTGATCCGCCCCGGAGACTGATCCCGCCTCGCGTCGCGGGCCCGGGCAGCGCCGTCCACAGGCCGGTGGCCTGCACGTTTCGCCGGGCCCCGGGTGCCGCCGTGTTAAGTTGGCGGGCATGGCCGCCCCCGAGGAGCTGACCCCCGCCAGCGACTTCATCCGCGATCAAGTCCGCGCCGACCTCGCGGCCGGGACCTTCGGCGGCCGGGTCCAGACCCGGTTCCCCCCCGAGCCGAATGGGTATCTGCACATCGGGCACGCCAAGGCGATCTGCGTCGACTTCGGGATCGCGGCCGACTTCGGGGGGATCTGCCAGCTGCGGCTCGACGACACCAACCCCGACACCGAAGAACACGAGTACGTCGAGTCGATCGTCGACGACGTGCGCTGGCTCGGGTTCGACCCGCCGATGCCGATCCTGCACGCCTCGGACTACTTCGAGCAGCTGTACGCCTGGGCGGAACATCTCATCGAGGCCGGGCTCGCCTACGTCGACGACCAGGACACCGAGACCATCTCCGCGCAGCGCGGCGGGTATGGCAAGCCCGGCATCGAAAGCCCCCACCGGAACCGTTCGATCGCCGAGAACCTGGCGCTCTTCCGCGGGATGCGGGCGGGCGAATTCGCCGACGGCACCAAGGTGCTGCGGGCCAAGATCGACATGCAGCACGAGAACATGCAGCTGCGTGACCCCATCATGTACCGCATCCGCCGCGGGCATCACTACCGGACCGGCGACGCCTGGTGCATCTACCCGACGTACGACTGGGCCCATGGCCAGAGCGACGCGATCGAGGGCGTCACCCACTCGCTGTGCACCCTGGAGTTCGACAGCCACCGCCCGCTCTACGACTGGTACCTGGCGCAGCTGCCGCTGCCGCGCGAAGCGCCCAGGCAGACCGAGTTCGCGCGGCTCGAGCTCACCCACACGGTGACCAGCAAGCGCCGGCTCAAGCAGTTGGTGGACGAGGGGATCGTGGCGGGCTGGGACGACCCCCGGATGCCGACCCTGCGGGGGTTGCGCCGTCGCGGCTACCCCGCCGCGGCCATTCGAGATTTCTGCACCTACATCGGGCTGACCAGGACCAACAGCCGGCACAGCATCGAGCTGCTGGAGTCCTTCGTCCGTCGGGAGTTGAACCGTACGGCGCCGCGCCGGATGGCGGTGCTGCGTCCGTTGCGCCTGACGCTGACGAATTGGCCCACCGACGACGCCGGGAACCCGGTCGTGGAATGGGTCGAGGTGGTCAACAACCCGGAGGACCCCGACGCGGGCAGCCGGCGCGTCCCCTTCACCGGAGACCTGGTCATCGAGACCGAGGATTTCGCGCTCGACCCGCCGCCGAAGTTCTTCCGGCTCTCACCCGGCCGGGAGGTCCGGCTGCGTGGCGCGTACTTCGTGACCTGCACGGAGGCGATCACCGACGCGCAGGGGCAGGTGGTCGAGGTCCGCGCGACGTACGACCCGGCCACCCGCGGCGGCAACGCCCCAGACGGCCGCAAGGTGAAGTCGACCATGCACTGGGTCTCGGTGCCGCACGCGGTGCCCGGTGTGGTGGCCCTGTACGACCGGCTGTTCAGCGCGCAAGCGCCCGGGGAACGCACCGGGGATGTGATGGACGACCTGTCGCCGCAGTCCCGCGAACTGCTCACCGGTGCGCTGCTGGAACCGGCGGTGGCGGACACCCCACCCGGGGCCGTGCTGCAGTTCGAACGGCTCGGCTATTTCGCGCACGACACGCAGACGGCCATGCTGTTCCACCGCACGGTCGGGCTGAAGGACGAGTGGGCGGCCATCCAGCGCCGGGGCGGCGCCTGAGCAGGCGCGCTACCCGAGACGCTCGCGCTACCCGAGACGCTCGTCGAGGAAGATCTTCACCTTGTCCGCGTCGTTGTCGATGTCGATGACGTGCCGGGGTAGCCGCTCGAGGCCGGCGAACCGCGGTGGGCACTCGGGGTCCCGGCCCAGCGCCTCCTGGATGGTCGCCGCGAACTTCACCGGCAGCGCCGTCTCCATGGCCACCACCGGCGCTTCGACCTCCCCGCAGGCCAGCTTCGCGCGGGCCACGGTCACCGCGTCCGCGGTGTGCGGGTCGATCGTCACCTGGTCGGCGGCGTGCACGGCGGCGATGGTGGCGACCCGGTCGCCGTGGGTGGACCGGCCCGAGCAGAAGCCGTACGTCGACCGCGCGCCGGCGAACGCCGGATCGGCGGAGAGGTCGAAGGCTCCCTGGGTGGTCAACCGGGTGCCGAAAAGTTCGGCGACCCGGGCGCCGTCGCGGCCCAGGAGGTCGAACACGAACCGCTCGAAGTTGCTCGCCTTACTGATGTCCATCGATGGCGAGGAGGTCGCGTACGTCTCCACGGCCCCGCGGACCCGGTACACCCCGGTGCGGAAGAACTCGTCGAGCACGTCGTTCTCGTTGGTGGCCAGGATCAGGTCGCCGATCGGCACGCCCATGGTGCGCGCCACGTGGCCGGCCAGGATGTCGCCGAAGTTGCCGGTGGGGACCGAGAACGACACCCGCTGGGCGTCGGGGTCCTCGGATGAGACCGCGGCGGAGACCCGCAACCAGCAGGCGACGTAGTAGACCACCTGCGCGACCACCCGCGCCCAGTTGATCGAGTTGACCGCACCGATCGAACGGCGCGCCTTGAACTCCAGGTCCGACGACACCGCCTTGACAAGATCTTGGCAGTCGTCGAAGACGCCGTCGACCGCCAGGTTCACGATCGCCGGATCGTCGATGGTGAACATCTGGGCCTGCTGGAACGGGGTCATCCGGCCCTTCGGCGTCATCATGAACACCCGGATACCGCGTTTGCCGAGCATCGCGTATTCCGCCGAGCTGCCGGTGTCCCCGCTGGTCGCGCCGAGGATGTTGAGCTCCCGGCCGGTCCGCTGGAGCTGGTACTCGAACAACTCGCCGAGCAGTTGCATGGCCATGTCCTTGAATGCGGCCGAGGGACCGTTACTCAAGTGCCCCAGCCACAGGCCGTCGGAGAGCCGACTCACCGGCACGATCTGCGGGTCGCCGAACTTCTCGGCCGTGTACGCGCGCCGGCACATCGCCAGCAGATCCTCGCTGGGGATGTCGTCGACGTACGGCGTCAGCACCGCGTGCGCGAGCGCTGCGTACCCCTGCTCCTCCAGCAGGGCACGCCACCGGGACAGCGTCGGCCCGTCCACCCGCGGGTAGGCCAGGGGGACGTAGAGCCCGCCGTCGGGGGCCAGGCCCTCGAGCAGGATGTCGCAGAAGGACCTGGTGGATTGGCCGGGCAGACCACGGGTGGAGACATATTGCACCCCTGCAGGCTAACCGTCCCGGACAGCGGCCGTCATCCGCGCTACGGTGCTGCTCAGGCCCCGACGTGCCAGTCGCGTGCGGCCACCGAACGCGAGGGCGATGAAGGAGAGGACCGATGGAGCTCGCCTGTCTGGACCTTGAGGGCGTACTGGTCCCGGAGATCTGGATCAACGTGGCCGAGGCAACCGGCATCGAGGAACTCCGGCTGACCACCCGCGACATCGCCGACTACGACGAGCTGATGGGTCATCGCCTGCGGGTCATGGCCGAGCACGGGATCACGTTGTCGCAGATCCAGGAGGTCATCGCGGCGCTCGGCCCGATGGCCGGCGCGGCCGCCTTCCTCGACTGGCTGCGCGAGCGGTTCCAGGTGGTCATTCTCTCGGACACCTTCTATCAGTTCGGGATGCCGTTGATGGCGCAGCTCGGGCACCCGACCTTGCTGTGCCACAACCTGGACGTCGTCGACGATCGCATCGTGGGGTATCGACTGCGCCAAGCGAACGCCAAGGCCCAGTGCGTGCGGGCGTTCCAGCTCCTGGGCCTGCGGTGTATCGCCACCGGTGACTCCTACAACGACACCGCGATGCTCACCCAGGCCGAGGCCGGCATCCTGTTCCGGCCGCCGCCCAACGTCATCGCCGAGTTTCCGCAGTTCCCGGTGACCGTGGATTACGACGAGCTGCGGGCCGCCTTCCTGCGGGCGAGCACGCGCATCCCGGCCTGAGCCCCCGACGTCCCCCGCGCACCCATGACGGACATGACGGACTCCACCCCGGCCACCACGGCGCCACTGCCCGAACTGGACGCGATGGATCAGCGGGTGCTGGGCTCGCTGATGGAGAAGCAGCGCACCGTTCCGGCGGCCTACCCGCTCACCGTCACTGCGCTGCGCAGTGCCTGCAACCAGACCAGCAGCCGCGATCCGGTGGTCGAGTACGCGGCGCAGGACCTGGAGAACTGCCTGCGGGAGCTGCGGCACCGCGGGCTCGTCCGCGTAGTGCACACCCCGGGCCAGCGGGCCCTGAAGTACCACCAGCTGCTCACCGACGTCCTGGAGCTTGCCGACGACGAGCGGGCGCTGATCACGGTGCTGCTGCTGCGAGGCCCCCAGACCCCCGGGGAGCTACGCACCCGCACCGAACGGCTGCATCCCTATGCCGACCGGGTCGCGGTCGAGCAGGTGCTGCAGCGGTTGGCCCACCGTGACCCAGCGCTGGTCCGGGAGCTGCCGAGGCTGCCCGGACAGCACGAACGGCGGTGGGTGCAGCTGCTCGGTCCCCTGAAGGAGTCGGTCCCCGACGATGTCGTGCGGGCCGCCCGGCACGCCGCCCAGGAGGCCGTCGACCGGGAGGCCGTGCTCGCCGACGGTGCCCCGGCGCGCGACGACCGGGTGCGGGCGGCCTACCAGGTGGCTGCAGCGGCGTACGCCGACGGCGCGCCGATCCCGGCCCTCACCCCGTTCGAGGGCTGGCTCGCCGAGCGGGTGGCCGACTGGGCGCAGGGCCGGCCGATGGCGGACGTCGGCTGCGGCACCGGACGGTTCACCGCCGCACTCGCGGCCGCCGGGGCGCACGTGACCGGCGTCGACGTGGTCGCGGAGATGGTGGCCGCGGCTCGGAGCGTGCACCCGGGGGTACCGTTCCAGCGCGCCGATCTACGTGCGCTGATGCGCCCGGTGGCCGCAGCGGCGTGGGCTGCCGTGACCGCGTGGGATGCCCTCGGGCACCTGGCCCCCTCCGAACTCCCGGGCGCCATCGCAGCGCTGGTCCGGGTGCTGGAGCCGGGCGGCCTCCTGGCGATCGACCTCGCCGCGGGCGATCAGATCCGCCTCCTGGAGGAACTGGCCGGAGTCCGGCTCGTGGAGCCGGTGACGGAGGTGCTGCACGACCCCGAACAGGTGCTGCACGCCGTACGGCACGCCGGCGCGCAGGTACTGGAGTGGTACCTGCGCGGCGACGCCGACGCCGGCCCGGACACGGCCTCGCGGGGCGACCGGCTCACGGTGCTGGCCCGGCGCCCCGCCTGAGGCGGCTGCCGGGGACGACGCTAACCCGCCGGTCCCGCGGGCCTCAGCCGGTCGGCGTACCGCTGGCGAGGCGGGCGGTGATGGTGGCCAGGCGGGCGCCCTGGTAGCGGGCGGCGGCCAGGACGCCGTCGGTGGGCGGGGTCCCGTCCATGCCGGTCCCGTGCGAGGTGCCATAGGGGTTGCCGCCTCCGCCGTACACGGCGTCGTCGGTGAAGCCGGGCGGCACGATCAGGGAACCCCAGTGGTAGAAGACGTTGTTCAGCGACAGGATGGTCGCCTCTTGGCCGCCGTGGGTGTTGATCGCCGAGGTGAAGCTGGTCACCGGCTTGTCGACGAAGACGCCCTTGGCCCAGAGCCCGCCGGTGGTGTCGATGAACTGCTTGAGTTGGGCGGCCGGCGTGCCGAACCGGGTCGGGGTGCCGAACGCGTAGCCGTCGGCCCACCGCAGGTCCTCCAGGGTGGCCTCGGGAACCGTGGGGGCGATGTCGTCGACGTACGCCGCCCAGGCCGGGTTGGCGTCGATGGCGGCGCGGGGTGCCAGTTCGGGCACCCGCAGCACGCGTACGTCGGCCCCGGCCTCGCTTGCGCCCGCGCCCAGGGCGGTGGCGAGCTGGTGGATGGTCCCCGTGGAGCTGTAGTAGACGACGGCGATCTTGACGGTCATGCGTTCTCCTCACGCCGTGCGACGTGGCCCTACGGCCGCGCCGCATCTGTTCCTATATCGAAGTAACCCTTTCCAGCCGGAGACTATTCCGAAAACGGATCATCTGTCGAGTACGACCACCCGGGGTAGCGTGACCGTTGTGGTGGACGCGCCGACCCCCGACCAGCGAGTGACCCTGGCAGGCCTGCTGATTGAGGCCCATCGCGGCCTGATGCGCGAGTTCGAACCCCTGCAGCGCCGGCACGGACTCTCCGGGGCGGAGTTCAGTTCGCTGCTGCGCATCTCCCGATCGCCCGGATCGCGGCTGCAGATGTCAGACCTGGCGGCCCAGATCGGCCTGTCCACCAGCGGGGTCACCACCCTCGTCGAACGGATGCGCACGCGCGGGCTGTTGCAGCGCTCCCCCGATCCGCGCGACGGACGCGCGTACGTCGTGACCCTCACCGCCGCGGGCACCGACCTGTTGACCGCCGTGCTGCGCGAGCAGCAGCCCATCATCGACCGATGCCTCATCGAGCCGCTCGGGCCGGACTGGGCGCAGTTCGCCCACGCACTGGCCCGGGTGCGCGATGTCGTCGAGCCGCAGGCGACCCAGGGCTCGCACGGCGGATGACACGATGGCGAGGTGTTCACCCCCGGCGCCTGGCCGATCCTGGACCATGACGACGACCCCGACGACGCGATCTCCCGCGCGATGGCGGCCGGCGCCGATCATCGGCTCCCCGACCGCGCGGTGCTCACCCTGCTCGGTGGGGTGACCCGGCGCTGGGCGGCCGAGTATGGGTACGACGAGGTCGACCGGGTGCGGATGATCAGCGGTCCCGTTCCCGTGTGGGTCGGCCGGTACGCCGGGCAGGACGTCGCGCTCGCCGACCTGCCCGTCGGCGCGCCGGCCGCCACGATCGTGCTCGAACGGCTACTGCTGTTCGGGGTGCGCACGGTGGTCGCCGCGGGATCCTGCGGTGCGCTGGTCCCCTTCGAGGAGGGTGAGTTCGTGGTGCCCACCCGCGCCCTGCGGGACGAGGGGACGTCGTACCACTATCTACCCGCCGCCCGCTGGGTGGACACCGATACGTCGCTGCGCCGGGCGTGCACCGCGGCGATCGAGGACGCAGGCCTGACCTACGCCGAATGCGCCACCTGGACCACCGACGCGTTCCTACGCGAGACACCCGCGGTGATCGCAGCTCGGCGAGCACAGGGCTGCCAGGTCGTGGACATGGAATGCGCCGCACTGGCCGCGGTGGCGCAGTTTCGCGGGGCACGGTTTGCGCAGATCCTGTACACCGCCGACACCCTCGCGGGCGGACATCACGACCAGCGCACGTGGGGACGTGCCGCCCGGCCGGTCGCCCTCCAGCTGGCGTTGGAGGCGGCCACCCGCGGCTGAACCCAAGGCAGGGGGCCAGCGTCACGGACTCAGGGGCGGACCGCCCCACCTCGGCGCCACGGCGTCGTCGCGAGCCTCCGCTGTCTGCGCCCGCAGATCGGTGACCACGTCCGCGAAGAATGCGTCCAGCTCGACCGGCTGCTGATGACCCATGCCGGGCACCACCGTGAGGACGCTGCCCGGGATCAGCGCCTGCAGCTCGTGGGCGGCCGGCAACGGGATCACCGGGTCCGCGTCGCCGTGCACGATGGTCACCGGCACCGCGATCTCGGCCAGCCGTGATCGCCAATCGGGGGTCCGCGCCAACGCCCGTGCCTGACGGGTGAACCCGGCGGCGTCCACCCCCCGCTGCCACGAACGCCGCGACACCTCGGCGATGTCGGTCAGCGAGGCCGGGTACGCCGGCCCGGCAATCCCCGGGAGCCCGGTGGCCTGCCACCGGGTGTAGGCATCCAGGTCGGGGAACTCGGCCATCGGCTCGGGATCGGACTGCCCGGCGCGCGCAGAGCCGGCCGCCGTGTAGAACAGCCCGAGCGCTGCGACGTCCCCCGGATGGGTCAGGGCCAGCAGCTGGGCGATCATGCCGCCCATGGAGCGGCCGCACACGATGGCCGGTCTGCCGAGCTCGGCGACCAGGCCATGGGTGTCCTCGGCCATGTCCTGCAGGTCGTAGTCCACGCCCGGGAACCGCTGCGACCGGCCGACGTCGCGGTGATCCACGCGGACCACGTGAACCCCTCGGTCGGCAAGCCTCTGGCAGAACGATGACGGGGTCGCGACGAGCTGGGCCATGTGGCCCTCGAGCTGCACCGTGAGTGGCCCGGCCGGATCGCCCAACTCGTCGATGCAGAGTCGAGTCCCGTTGGCCACCGTGACGATCCGCTCCATGGACACACGCTAGGACGAGCTCCATCTCGCGCGGGCGCTGCGCCTGCCCTGCAGGGGTCCCGGCCGCGGCGCCTCAGAGTTGCGCAGCCCAGCGCACCCCCTGGTCGATCGCGCGCTTCGCGTCGAGTTCGGCGGCGACGTCCGCACCGCCGATCAGTTGCGCGGATACCCCAGCGCTCTGCAGTCCTTCCAGGAGGTCACGGCGCGACTCCTGACCGGCGCAGACGACGATCGTGTCCACCGGGATCACCTGCTCCACGCTGCGGCCCTCGCGATCCAGCCGGGTGATGTGCAGCCCCGCGTCATCGATCCGGTGGTACGTCGCGCCGCGGACCAGGCGCACTCCCTTGGCAGCCAGCGCGGCCCGATGCACCCATCCCGTGGTCTTACCCAGACCCTTGCCGATCGGGGTGGGCTTGCGCTGCAGCAACGTCACCTCCCGCGGGCTGGGCGCGGGGGCAGGTTCGGTCAAGCCGCCGGGGGGGCGGGCAGGATCGGCGACGCCCCATTCCTTCTTCCACTCGGCGATGTTCAGGCTCGGGTGGCCGACGTGGGTCAGGTACTCGCACACGTCGACGCCGATCCCGCCGGCGCCGATCACGGCCACCCGCTGCCCCGCCTCACGCGCACCGGAGAGCAGCTCGGCGTACGACATCACACACGGGTGGTCGATCCCAGGCAGGTCCAGCACCCGGGGCGTCACGCCACTGGCGAGGACCACCTGGTCGAACCCGCCCTCGGCTAGGTCGGCCACGGTCACCTGCTTGCCCAGGTGCAGCCGGACGCCGGTCAGTTCGATGCGACGGGTGAAGTACCGGACGGTCTCGGCGAACTCCTCCTTGCCGGGGATCTTCATGGCCAGGGCGAACTGTCCGCCCAGGTGGTCGTTGGCCTCGTAGAGGTCGACGTGGTGTCCGCGTTCGGCCAGCGCCGTCGCGGTGGCCATGCCCGCTGGGCCAGCGCCGACGACGGCGACCCGCTGCGGCGTCGGGGCTGAGGTCAGGACCACCTCGCGTTCGTGACCGGCGCGCGGGTTCACCAGGCAGCTCGCCCGGCGTCCCGTGAACGTGTGGTCCAGGCAGGCCTGGTTGCAGGCGATGCAGGTGTTGATCTCGTCGGCCCGTCCGCCGCCGGCCTTGACCACCCACTCAGGATCGGCCAGGAACGGGCGGGCCATGGACACCAGGTCGGCGTCGCCGCGAGCCAGCACGGCCTCGGCGAGCTCGGGCATGTTGATCCGGTTGGACGCCGCAACGGGCACCCCCACGTGCCGGGTGAGCTGGGCCGTCACGTCGACGAAGGCACCGCGCGGCACCGAGGTGACGATCGTCGGAACCCGCGCCTCGTGCCACCCGATGCCGGTGTTGAAGATGGTGACGCCGGCATCCTCCAGCGCGGTCGCCAGGTCCAGCACCTCGGCCCACGGCTGACCGTCCGGCACCAGGTCGAGCAGCGAGATGCGGTATTGGATGACGAAGTCCGGACCCACCTGAGCGCGGATCGCCCGGACGATCTCGACGGCCAGTCGCCTGCGGTTGGCGGCGCTGCCGCCCCAGCCGTCCCGGCGCTGGTTGGTGCGCGGCGCCAGGAACTGGTTGATGAAGTAGCCCTCGGAACCCATGATCTCGACGCCGTCGTACCCGGCCTGCGCAGCCAACCGGGCCGACCGGGCGAACGCCTCGATGGTGTCCCAGACCTGCCCGCCGCGCAGCGCGAACGGCGTGAACGGGTTGATCGGCGCCTTGATCCGCGAGGCCGACACCGACAGCGGGTGGTAGGCGTACCGGCCGGCGTGCAGCAACTGCAGCAGGATCGCCGCGCCTTCGGCGTGTGCAGCCTCGGTGATCGGTCGATGCGCCCGAGCGTGGCGGCGCAGCGTCATGACGCTGGCACCGGGATAGAGCATCCCGGCCGCCGTCGGGGAGAATCCGCCGGTGACGATCAGGCCCACCCCGCCCCTGGCGCGCGTCGCGTAGAACTCGGCGAGATCGTCGAGGTTGCGGTAGCCGTCCTCCATGCCGGTGTGCATCGAACCCATCACGACGCGGTTGCGCAGCGTGATGAAGCCGAGGTCCAAGGGCTCCATGAGGTGCGGGTACGCCGTCCCATCGGTCGCGGGTGCTGCCGGCGCGTTCTGGTCGAGGCTCACTGGACTACCTTCCTCATGAGGTCACCTGATTCGGGGTCGTTCGGCTGTTCGACATCGGCCCGGTGCAACGGACTCTGCACAAACCCTACTCTCGGGTAACTGACTCGGTCGGGTGGTGCCGTCACCGCCAACGCCGATGCCCAGCCCGGCGCGCGCGGCGGTAGGCCGAGGTCGACGAGGTAACCCAACTCATCTCCGGCAACTCCGAGCTCGAGGGGCGATCGGGCGCCGACGGCGGGTGCCGGTCGCGGCACCGCCGCTACGGCACCGACAACGACGAAGGCACGGGCTCGCGCCGGGTCAGGCACCCTCTTCGGGCTTGGGGGGATCGACCCGCAGGGTGATCTTGAGCATGGTCTCGATCGGCGCGTAGCCCACGGCGCGGTTCAGCGAGGCCATTCGCCGGTTGATCTCGGCCGTCTGGGTCTGAATCCGGGTGCGTTCGGGCACGTGGGAGGTGAGCCAATCCGCGACGGCGAGCTTCAGCGCGGGACCAACCCGGCGGCGCCGATGTGCCTCGTCCACCCAGGTATCGCCCTGGACCGTCACCGCCAGTTCCGGCTTGGGAGGGATTCGCACGGTGGAGAAACCCACCAGTTCGTCGGCGGCGGGGTCGGCCGGCGGCAGCGGGGGCTCGCCCTCGGCCGGCTCCGGTTGCGGCTCCCGGTAGTACGCCAGCGCGATGACGATCCGGTGTCCCTGGCCCAGCCACATCTGGGTGGTGGCCTGGTAAGCCGCAGCGTCGATGCTCTCGGGCGAGACGCACATCTCCTGACCGGGGGCGTTGTCGAGCGCTGCGGCGCGCAGGCGCTGAAAGGCGTCGGTGCGCGCCGGGGGCACCATGCCCTCGACGACCTCGACCCGGTAGTCCTTGGCGCGCGCGGCGATGACCGCACCGAACGACTCCCGGACGCTGGCTTCCACGGGCAACCTGAGTTCCCAGCGGATCATGCGCCGCCCGATGGTGAACCCGTTATGTCGAGCAAACGCGACATAGGGATGCCTCGCGGCGTCGCTGAGGCTGTCACCGGCGAACTCGATCGTCGACATCAGCCGCGTGCGACCGGCCTTTTGTGCCTCTTCGATGATCGCCTCGAACAACATCGAACCGACGCCGTCGCGTCGGTAGACCGGCGGCACGTACGGCCACGCCCAGATGTCCGTGCAGCCCTCAGCGGTCGGCTTGAGCGTCATCGCGGCCCCGACCAGAAGCGACCCGTCGTACGCGCCGTACACGGTGCGATCGAAGTGATCGTCGTGCAGCGCCATGATCTCGACGAAATCCTCGATCTGCGAGGCCTGATAGCGCGGGCGTCCAGCGGTCAGAGCGGTTTCGCGCACCCGCCAATAGTGCTCGACAAGAACCGGGTCGTTCATATCCAGTTCGGTCAGGAGCATTCCTGAATGTTAGGGCCCACGAGGCAATTCGGCGGCTTTTCGGGACTTCGACCCGCCGGGGACCAGCAACCCCACCCCTGAGCGGGCAGGCCGATCCACGGCGGTCACCACGTATCACCGGGGACGCGAAGGGCTCTTGGGGGCACGACCGGAAACCACCCGGTCGCCCACCTCTCTCGCAAAGGACCACAGCCATGTCACGCACACTCAAGCACAGCCGCCGAGGCCGCGCGGCCGCCATTCTGTCAGCCACGGTGACCGCCGTTGCGCTACCCGTCATCCTCGCTTCGCCCGCCCAGGCGGTCTCGATCGGTGGATGCACGGCCAGTCCTGTCCGCCCGTACGTCGTGGGTCTGAACCCGTCGGGCAACAAGTTGGTGCGGTACGACGTCAACGTCACCTGCTCCCCCGGCCGCTCGGTCCAGCTGAATCAGCAAGTCCGGGAAGAAGACACCTTCACCGACGACACGATCGTCTCCCGGTACGTCAACCGCAGCTTCGCCAACGGCGGCACCCAGCAGATCAGCTACACGAGGACTCTGCCGAACACCGAACTGGGCGATGAGGAGATGTACCAGCGCATCCGGTTCCGCGTCACCAGCAACGGGGTCACCTCGCCCTTCACCGGCTGGCACAAGTCAGCGGTACGCACCATCGCCAACTGAGCGCCGTCGAGCGCACGCTGAGCCACGCCCCATCGCGAGCGGCGCTCGCGGTCAGGACGCCGGTGCGGCGGGCCCCACGCCAGGGGGCCCGCCGCTTCGGCGTGCGGCGGAACCTCTGCGTCCCCGGATCGGCGTCAGTGATGCGGACCAATGCCGCGCTTATCGCACCCGATCGCACCGGAATCCCGGAATACGTTGCCAGGAACCCCCGCGAGACTCCAGTATGACCACATTGGTCCGTACCAGTGAAGGGGTTCTCGTGAAGCGCATCGACACATCAGCCAGGACAGTCACGGGTCTGGTGATCGGGGTGGTCGCCGGCGCGGTCACTCTGGCGGCGTGCGCACCGAGCACCGGTGGTGGCTCGGGTGCGGCCTCCGGCAGCAGCGCGGCCGCGGGTTCCGACGGCAGCGGCAAGGGCGAGGTCAAGATGGTGCTCTGGCCCGGCCCCGAGGGCGAGGCCATGGACAAGGTCGTCCAGGCATATAACGCCGGGCCTGGGAAGACCGACGGCATCAACGTCAAGATGACCTTGCTCTCCCGGCAGGACACCTTCTCCAAGGAATCCACGCTGATGGCGGCGAAATCCTCGGACCAGGACATCTACTTCGTGGCCAGCTACAACGTCGGCCAGTTCTCTCCGTCGCTGGAACCGTTGACCGACGTGGATGCCAAGAACTACTTCCCTGTTGCCGCCGACGGCCTCAAATACCAGGACAAGCAGTACGCCCTGCCGCTGGATGTGAGCAACCACTTCCTGCTCTATCGCAAGGACCTCCTGGACCGGCTGCTGGCCGACAAAGCCGCCTGGCCGACGTACCAGGCCTTGGCGCTGAAGGCGACCGGGGAGAAGCGTGATCCCAAGCCCGCGGACGACTGGGATTGGAACGACTTCAAGGCCGCCTCGGCGTACTTCACGAAGAAGGAGAACCCGGCCTCGGCGACGACGTACGGCACGATCCTGGCGGCCAAGAACCTGTTGTACAACACCATGCTGTGGAACGACGTGCTGTGGGGCATGGGCGGCAATTGGCTCAAGGACGGGAAGGCCAACCTGGCCACCCCCGAGGCCGAGAAGGCCGTCCAGCTGTACGCCGACATCTACAAGAACGGCTGGACCAGCAAGGACAGCGCCCAAGCCGAATTCCCTGAAACTCAGGCCGCGCTGAAGTCCGGGAACGCGGCCTTCGCCGTGCAGTGGTCGGCCGGTTTCGCTGAACTCAACGACAAGACCAAGTCGCCCCTGGTCGCCGGCAAGATGGCGATCGCCCGAGTGCCCGGGGGAAAGACCCACGTGCATGCACTCGCGGTGGCACTGAACAAGTACTCCGTCAACAAGGCTGCAGCGAAAAAGTTCCTGGCCTACCTGGCCACCCCGGCGGCGATGAGCGACTACGCAAAGGCGGGCGGCATCCCCGCCATGCCCGCAGTGCTGGCGGAGAATGCCTCGATCAACCCGGCCTTCCCCAAGATCTCCGAGTCCATCGACAAATTCGGGTACGCCGTGCCGGTGTTCCCCAACACCTTCCAGGCCTTCAGCAAGATCGCCGAGACGCTCAGCGGCGCCTGGGTAGGACTAGCCGATGCCAAGAGTGCTACACAGGCGGCCAACAGTGCCCTGGAGTCTCTGCTCGGCTAACGACCCCGCTGCGGGCTGACGGACGGAGAGCCTCAGCCCGCAGCGGTTGTCCGCCCAACGGTGGGCCGGATGTTCGGCGAGGAGCACCGAATGTTCGGCCAGGAGAATCGGCCACGAGAAACGGACAGCGATGCGCGCCACGCAGCAGAACAGATCGGCGAAATGGGTGCTCGGTTCTCCGCTGATTCTGTTCACCGCGGTCTTCGTGATCTACCCGGTGTATCAGGGCGTGCAGACCGGCCTGTACAACCTCTCCCTGCAGAATCCAGATCCGGTCTTCGTCGGCACCCAGAACTTCACCCGACTGTTCGCCACCCGAGGCTTCGTCGACGCCGCCGCCTTCACCGGCGCCTTCGCGGTGACGGTCACGATCCTCGAAACCGTTCTCGGCCTCGGGCTCGCGCTGCTCGTCAACCGGCAGTTCCCCGGGAAGCGGCTCTTCTTCACGCTGCTGCTGATCCCGATCATGGTGGCCCCGGCCCTCCTCGGCATCATGTTCCGGCTGCTGCTCAACGGCGACATCGGGCTCGCCCCGGCCCTCTTGCGCCAGGTCGGCCTGGACGTGTCGCTCTTCGCTCCGGACACGGTGATCCCGTTGCTGGTGGTCCTGGACGTGCTGCAATGGACCCCGTTCACCTTCCTGGTCATCTACGCCGGACTCCAATCGTTTCCCACCGACGTCCTGGAGGCGGCGCTGATCGACGGGGCCGGCCGACTGCGCACCCTCGTGAGCGTGGTACTCCCGATCCTGACCCCGGTGATCGTCGCGGCCGTGTTCCTGCGACTCATCGACGCCATCCGCACCTTCGACGTGATCTATGTGCTCACCGCAGGCGGGCCTGGGACCAGGACCACGACCCTGAGCATCCACATCTACAAGGTGGCCTTCGAGGCAGGGAACTTCAGCCTCGCCGCCGCGGCGTCCACCGTCGTCATGCTGGTGCTGCTGCCCGTCGTACCGTTGCTGGTCCGGCGGATCGCCCGCACGGAGGCCCACGCGTGATGACGACTCCCCCAGCGAACACGACGTCGCGCCCGACAGCTGGGCCCTCGACCCCGCCGCGGCGCCGCCGGTTGTGGGGCACGACCGCGATCGTCGCCCTGATCGCGCTGGCCGTGAACGTGCCGTGGCTCAATGCCCTGCTGGTCAGCTTGAAGTCCGAGGCCGACATCGCCGCCTCGCCCGCGCCGTGGGGCTTCGCCCCGACCAGCGAGCACTACGCCAACGCCCTCGGCGCCGCCGGCTATGACTTCCCCAGATTCTTCCTGAACTCCATCGTGATCGCCCTGGGTGCCGTCGTCCTCGTGCTGGTGATCGCGGTGCCCAGCACGTACGCCGCGGTGCGCCTGGGATTCGGCGGCACGTTCGTCATGAACGCCTCCTCGGGGCTGCGGCTGCTGCCGGCGATCTTCTTCGCCGTGCCGTACTTCCTGCTGATGTCCAACCTGCGGCTGTTCGACACGGTGGCCGGGCTGGCGCTGGCGAACACCTTCCTCAACCTGCCGCTGGGCATCATCCTGCTGGCCGCGGGCTTCCGCGACCTGCCCATCGAGATCGAGGAGGCCGCCCAGGTCGACGGCGCAAACACCTACCAGGTGCTGTTCCGGGTGCTGCTGCCGATGCTGGCCCCAAGCCTGGTGGCAGTCGCCGTGCTGGTGTTCATCTTCAGCTGGAACGACTATCTATTCGCGTTGGTGTTGTCCTCCTCCGAAGCCACGCCGATCACCCTCGGCGCCGCCAACTTCGTGACCAGCACCGGGATTCGCTGGGGCGATATCTCGGCGGCAACAGTGCTGTCCACGCTGCCGCCGGTGCTGTTCGCGGTGTTCGCCCAGCGTTACCTCGTCAGCGGCCTGGCTTCCGGTGCGGTCAAGGGCTAGCCATGGCGAACGTGACGCAACAGAGCCGGACGCGGCGGCGACGCAAGTATGAAGTCGTGGAATCCGCCCTGGAACGGCGCATCGCCGGCCTGCTCCCGCACGACACGCTGCCCCCTGAACGTGACCTGATGCGCGAGTTCGAGGTCAGCAGGATGACGATCCGGCAGGCGGTCAGCCGGCTCGTGGCGCGCGGCCTGGTGTACAACGTCCAGGGTTCGGGGACCTTCGTGTCTCCGGTGGAAGTGATCACCAAGACGCTCACACTGACCGGCTTCTCCGAGGACATGCGGCAGCGGGGCCTGACCCCCTCCAGCCGGGTGCTGGCCGTCGATCACGTCGCCGCATCGCCGGAGACCGCCGCCCGGCTGGGGTACGACGACCCGGCCACCTGCCCGCCGGTGGTCCGGCTTCGCCGGCTGCGCTGCGCGGACGGTGCCCCGATGGCCGTGGAGACGGTCGAGGTGCTGGCCACCGTGGCCGACTGGAGCGCCGTCGACCCGAGCGGTTCGCTCTACGAGCAGTTGGAGGGCCAGGGCCTGCAGATCGTGCGGGCGGCCCAGGTCATCGCCGCCGTCAATCTCGGCGTCGAGGAGGCCAAGATCCTCGACCAGGCCGTGGGGGCCGCCGCGATCCGGGTGAGCCGGGTCAGCTACACCGGACGCGGCCAAGCGGTCGAGGTCGGCCACACGTTGTATCGAGCCGACCGCTACGACTTCGACATCGTGGTCACCCGGGAACCGCGATGATCCTCGCCGCCGACATCGGGGGGACCAAGATCGCCGCCGCGCGGATCACCGGCGACGGCGACCTCGACGGTGCGGTGCTGACCACGCCGACGCCCGCGGACCAGGGACCCCAGGCCATCCTGGCCGCGCTGGTCGGGCTGCTGGAGCAGCTCGGCGGGACGGATGTGATCGGGGTGGAGTCTCCACCGCCGGAGTCGTCGACACCACGACCGGCACCATCACCACCGCGACCACCAGCCTGCGTGGCTGGTCCGGTACGCCGGTCGCTGCGGTCGTGAGCGAGCGGATCGGCCTGCCGGTGCACGTCCTCAACGACGGCCTGGCCTTCGGGGTCGGGGAGTCGGTCTACGGGCTCGGCAGTCGGCTACGCGGCACCGGGGGCCGGGTGCCGTCGATGCTGCTCGTGGTCGTGGGCACCGGGATCGGCGGGGCGATCGTGGTCGGTGACGATCCATGGCTCGGTGCCCGCGGCGTCGCCGGGCACGTCGGCCACGTCCCGGTGCCCGAGGCGGACGGGCTGCCCTGCCCATGTGGCCGGACCGGTCACGTCGAAGCGGTCGGTGGCGGCGCCGGACTGCTCGCCGCCTACCACCGCGGCGGCGGGGACCGGTCGGTCGGATCAGCGCGCGAGGTGCTGGCTGCGGCGCAAACCCTGGCGAGGACCAGCAGGTGGCGCTGACCGCCGTACGCCGATCGGCCACCGCGGTCGGCCGGGTAGCGGGTGGCTTGGCGAACGTGCTGGATCCGGACCTCGTGGTGTTCGCCGGCGGCCTGACCCAGGGCGGGCCGTTGTGGTGGGAACCGGCGCGGTCGGCGTACCGGCAGACCCTGCTGGACGCACTACGCGGGCTTCCGTTGGAGGTGTCCACGGGGGGCGTGCTGACGGCCTTACGGGGCGTGGGCCGGTACAGCTGGAGGAGGATCACCACGTGAACGCCGATGAGGTGCTGACCCGGCTGCGGGGCGGGCTGGTGGTCTCCTGCCAGGCGTATCCGGGAGAGCCCATGCGGTTGCCGCAGGTGATGACGGCGATGGCGCAGGCCGCCGTCATCGGGGGCGCGGTGGGAATCCGCGCCCAGGGCTTGGCGGACCTGCACTCGATCCGGGCTGCTGTCGACGTACCGATGATCGGCCTGATCAAAACCGGTGGTCAGGGGGTGTTCATCACGCCGACGGTCGCCGACGCGGTGGCTACGGCGCGCACCGGAGTGGAGATCGTGGCATTGGACGGGACCAGGCGGCCGCGGCCCGACGGGTTCGCGCTGGCCGATGCGATCGCCGCCATCCATGACGAGGGCGCGCTCGTGATGGCCGATTGCGGCTGTCTTCAGGACGCCCTGGCCAGCGTCGCGGCGGGCGCGGACCTGGTGGGCACGACGCTGGCCGGGTACACCGGGACACGGCCGACCACCCTGGGGCCCGACCTGGAGTTCATCGCGGGAGCGGCGGCCATGCTGTCCGTGCCGGTGATCGGGGAGGGCCGGATCCGGACCCCGCACGAGGCTCGGGCCGCGCTGGACGCGGGCGCCTTCGCCGTGGTGGTGGGGACGGCGATCACCCACGTCACGAGCATCACGCGCACGTTCGTGCGGGCAGCCGAGTCGACGACCACCCCCTGAGAACCTCCTGCGTGGGTCCCGCGTGGTTCAGCAAGCCGTCGCCAGATGCCGTCTCGCGCGAAGGGGATTCGTTCACACCCGGGAACCCCCCCGGGCTGCTCGGGTGCGCTCGGCGCCTGACGATGTGGCCTTTGTCCGTTTCATCCCACAAAGGGTCTCCCTGATGCCCTTCGCTCGCCAGTTGAACAACGTCCGGATCTCGACAAAGCTCTTCGCGGCCTTCGGCTTGGTATTGGTCGTGGCCAACGAGGTCAAGGATCTCGCCCAGGAAACGGCCAAGGCGACCGAGGACATCGGCCGACGCGTCGACGCCATTCAGCCGGACACCGGCCAAACGGTGACGGCCATCGAGAGGATCGCCGAGATCATCTCCCGCATCAGTGATGCGCAGGTGAGCGTGGCCTCCGCAGTCGAGCAGCAGATCATGACCACCAACGAAATGGCTCGCTCGGTCGGCGAGGCGTCCACGGGCACCACCGAGATCGCCACCGACCTGGCGTCCGTGGCCCAGCTGACCGCGGAGTCGGAGCAGGGCGCCGCGCGATCCGCCCAGGGCGCCACCGAAGTAGCGGCCCTGGCAGCAGGCGTCGCGACGATCGCGGCTCGATTCGCGTACTGATCCCATACTGGGGTCATGCATGACCCGTGGGAGATCGGTGCCAACCGGTCGGCGGGGGTCGTGGTGTTGCCCGGTGGGGTTCGGGTGCGCGGCAGGTCGCTGCGCCGGCCGCTCCCCCCGGGCCCGCACCCGACGTACGGACTGTCGCTGACCGGATGGCCACCCCCGCGGACCCCGTGGGAGAACACGTGGGTGGGGTGGCCGGACTTCGGTCTCCCGGCACGGTGGCAGAGCGCGGCGGCGGCGCTGGTCAACGCGTACGACGCGTGCGGCACCCAGCGCGTGGAGGTAGCGTGCGGCGGGGGGCGCGGACGCACCGGGACCGGACTGGCCTGCCTGGCGGTGTGCGCGGGCCTGTCGCCGACGTCGGCTGTCGAGTATGTGCGGGCGAGCTACCACCCCCATGCCGTGGAGACCCCGTGGCAGGCCTGGTACGTCGAGTGGTTCGGACGGCAGGGGCTGCGCGCCGGGCGTTGACGGCTGTCGAAGGACCCTCTCGGTGGGGGGGCGGCGGATCGTTCCTGCCGGGCAGCGTCATCCCTCGCGATCCGAGGCGATATCGCTGCACTGCGCCGGGGTGGCCTACCGTACGACCATGACGACGCCAGCTGACCACCCGCAGGACCATGTCGACCCACTGGCCTCACCTCACGTCACGCCACCTCACGTCACGTCACCTCACGTCACGTCACCTGGCGGCGACGTCACCCCAGGCAACCCGTCGGCAGCCCCTGGTGCCACGGGCCCCGCTCCCCTGCAGCCATCGGATCGCCCGGGCTCATCCATGCCCGTGATCCGGGTGCCCTCGCAGCAGGATCTGTCGGTCCCCAGCCTCCGCCCCGTTGCCGGTACCAGCGCGGAACGCGGGCACCGGTCGTTCGACGGTGGGGTGTTCAGTGACACCACCCGGCGCGGTCGGTGGCGGTGGAGCAGACATCCTCATTCGTGCACGTCTTTGGAGACACCACGCTCGATCTGCGCGAGGCCGAGTGGCCCAGCTCCGACATCGAGATCCGCACCACTGGGCTGTTCGGAGACGTCAAGCTCCTGGTGCTTCCGGGCACTGACGTCATCCTGCAGGGAACCACCATTCTCGGTGACCAGAAGATCGACCAGCCGACGGGAGCCCCGGCGAACGGGTTGCGCGTCACCCTGACCGCCAACGGCGCTTTCGGTGACGTCAAGGTGCACTTCCTCCAGCCCGGTGAGGATCTGCCAAAGTGGTGGCGCCGCAAGGGTGCCAAGGGTCGTCGCGCCTGACGTTCGCCTGACGTTGCACTGGTGACGCACTGATGACGCACTGATGACGCACTGATGACGCACTGATGACGCACTGCGGGCCCCGGCGACCAGCGCCGGGGCCCGCAGTGCGAGATTTGTTTGCCGTTGTGCGTGGGACTACTTCAGGAACGGTCCGGGCATCGGCAGAACCTTACGCCCGAACGCACCATTGTTGATGATCGCGGTCGCCACGTAGATGCCGAGGATGCCGCCCGCGAGGAGGGTCCAGCCGGCCAGCGGGTTCGCGATGCTCTTCGGCACGACCTCCAGGTCGCGCAGAGCCACCATCGGCACCGCGACGTCGAGGAACAACACCAGCAGGGCCAACGGCTTGGGGGCCCGCTTCAGGTACGCGGGTGTCCACAGCAACAGCGCCAACGCGAGGACCAGCCAGGCCCAGCCGTCCACGCGGTGGTCGATGTGACCCTCGAAGTTCGGGTGCAGGAACGCGGCGACGATGTACTTCAGCGCGGTGGTCAGCATGAAGAAGGCCGAGAAGAACAGGAAGACGTTGCCGCCGGTCAGGTTCTTCTCGCGCAGCTCGATCAGGCCCACGCAGAACTGGACGATGAAGCCGCCGATGAGCCAGCAGGCCAGGAACGGCGTGGCAGTCGGGGCCACCCGGCCGGTCAGCATGGCGAAGAAGCAGAAGCAGGCGATCGCAAGGGCGATCAGGCCTGGCTGGAGCAGGGGTGGCCCACTCCTCATCGTGCATCGGGGCGACCGCGACAGGCGCATGCGCCACGGCGGTTTCGGATTGGGAGACGGACATGAGCCATCCTTCAGTAAGGCGTTCGGTGAGATCCGCACGACTGACGGCGCGGGTCGCCGACGTGGGCGGGCCCGTGGAACAGGGGGCGGGTGTCGGCCGTCCATCGGGGTACCACAGCCCCGCGGCCGGATTCGTTATCACGTCAGGTCGTGAGGTGGCGCGCCCACCCCGGACTCTGCCAACGCACATGGCAGCAGGCCTTAACTACCTGAACTGGCGGTAAACGTACTCAGCGGGGTTGCCACTGTCAACGATCGAACGATCAATTTGTCACGCGGGTGCTGCAATTCGGCGGGCCACCGCACGCGCATCGTTCCAGGTCAGGGCCCTTCTGGGCGGCCCGTGAGGAATTCGCCGGACAAGTGCTTACTCGAGTGAGCGCGACAGGCGGACCGCTAGACCGATCAGATGGCCCGGATTTGCGGCCAGCGGGCCACCCCGCCATTCGGCGAATGTGACGCTGCTCCAAAGGGGGAGGCGCTGTCCCGCCCGGCCGGCGCCTTCGACGGCAGCCCCGGTTACGCAATCCGGCCACGCCACATCCGCTTCACGCCAATCGAGCGCCATACGCCACCTGGCCGGTCAGGCCACGCCAGCAGGCAGCGCCGACTGTGCTCGCGGCGAGTCGGCGGAGCACGGACCGCTCGTGAGTAATGACAACACCTCACCAATGGTGTGGTCCGTTTCCAGTGGGTGTCGCAACGGCCGTTCCGGGTGAAGTTGGTAGCGGTTGCGTCGCCCCTCCCGCTCGCGAACAACGCAACCGGCCCCGACGAGGTCCGCGACGATGGCCTGCGCGGCCCGCTCAGTGATGCCGACGGCCAACGCCATGTCGCGAATGCGCACGCCAGGGTCGCGGGCAATGCACAGCAACACTGTGCATGGTTGGTGAAGAACGTCCATTCGGCCACGAGGTCCAGAGTAGCGGATCACAGGATTCATGACACGCGAATCGTGCTGCGTATATTTGCAGCCGTCGACGAACGCGGGCGAGCGGATCGTCGGCAACCGGAAGACCCTCGACGGGACGAGCAGTACCCTCTGGCCGTAGGAGGATCGCATGGACCCACGACGCAATCGGCCGCGGCGGACACCTGGCGCGCGCGGTGAACCCGATGCACGCGGTGGACCCGATGCACGCGGTGAACCAGACGCACGCGAATTGGCGGCTCCGCCATGGACTCGGATCGCCGGAGCCGCCCGCCGCGGTTTCTCCTCGCTGATGCCAGAGCCAGGATGGCTCGAGGTCATGGACGAGCCGGCGTTCAGCGCCGCGCTGACCACGTACGCCGCAGATAACGGGATCTCGCCAGAAATGGTCCGAGAACAGGCATCCGAATATCTTGCGGAGATGTTCGCCTCGCATGGCGAGCGGGTCACCCAGTCCTGGACGCACTTCGCCCAGTGGATGCTGCGAGCCCACGATGTGGTCGTCGACGAGGACAATCTGGTGGCGGTACGCCGACTGGACCGGTCGGCCACGCTCGGTTTCGTCTTCTCCCACCGCTCCTATCTGGACGGCTTCGTGCTTCCTGGTGCTGGCCACCAGGCGCTTCAGCCCGACGTACACCTTCGGCGGGGCAAACCTCGACCTGCCGCTCTTCGGCCAGGCGGCTGGAGTTGACCGGGTTGATCTTTGTACGGCGAGCCACCCAGGGCCTGCCCTGTACCGGCTGGTGCTGCGCTCGTACATAGCCTATCTGGCTCGCAAGAGGTCGAATTTGGCCTGGGCGATCGAGGGTGGACGCACCAGGACCGGCAAGCTCCGCCCGCCCGTGCACGGCATTCTGCGGTATCTCGCGGACGCTGCCGATGCCGGAGGCTCCGGTGGGCCTGGGTGGCGCGGCGGCCCCGCACAGTCGTCGGGCGGCCACGACGGCCCGGAGTTTCTGCTGGTCCCGGTGTCGATCGTGTATGACCAACTCCACGAAGTGGCACTCATGGCCACCGAGGCTCGCGGGACGGTCAAGAGGCCGGAAAACTGGGCATGGCTGTTGTCGCTGGCCTGGTCGCAGGGCAGCCGCCTGGGACGCGCATACGTTACGTTCGGGGGAGCCCATCCCACTGCGCCAACGGATGGCCGAGCTTCGGGCGCAGGGGTGGCCGACAGCCAGGTCGTCCGGCGGGTGGCACTGGACGCAAGTCACCGGATCAATCAGGCCACCCCGGTCACGGTGACCGCCGTGGTCTGCTTGGCGTTGCTGGGCGCAGATCGGGCGTTGACGTTCGACGAGGTGCTCACCACGGTCTCCCCGTTCGCCGGGTACATCGAGGCGCGCCAGTGGTCGGTGGCTGGCGGCGCGACGCTGACCGATCGGTCCACGATCCGGCGGGCGCTGCAGGAACTGGTGGCCTGCGGCGTGCTGCACTGCCACGACACGGGCACCGAGGTCGTCTGGCGAGTGGGCGACCAGCAGCACCTCATCGCGGCCTTCTACCGCAACACGGTGATTCACATCCTGGTGGAGCGGGGCATCGCGGAGCTGTCTCTGCCCGACGCTGTCGAGAAGCCCGGACAGGACGCAGCGGCGCCTTCTGGCAGAGCGCTTTGGCTCTGCGTGATCTGCTCAAGTTCGAGTTCTTCTTTCCCGCTCGACGTGGGTACGTGCAGGGACCTGCACGCCGAACTGGCCATCCTGTCTCCCGATGCCTCGCCCACCCTGTCGCGCTCCAGAGCTCGTGCCATGCTGGAGGGCGCCCCGATGTCCATGGCCAATTTGGTGCTGCGGCCGTTCGTGGATGCCTACCTGGTGCTGGCGGACCGTCTGGCCGCCTGCGGCGAGGCCGAACTCACCGTCGCTGGAGAAGGACCTGCTGACCGAGTCGTTGCACCTGGGAGGAGCAGTGGGTGCTGCAGCGCCGCATCGCCAACGCCGAATCTGTGTCGTTGGAAACTGCTGCGTACCGCCTCACCTTGGCTGGACACCGCAAACTGCTCCGCGACACGGTGGCCTGGACGGATCCGACCTCAGTGGAGCCTCCGGCGGTCACGAGGCCCTGGTCGGCGGCGAGAGCGCAGATGCCACGGACGCAACGGACACCCACGCGATCAACGTCGGAGCCCTCGACGGCGACGACGTACCTGATGCGGCCGGACGCGGTCTCGGGTTGAGACGAGCGGAGTTCCTCGCCGAGATCGTCGATGTGCACCGAAGACTGACCACGCTCGCGGATCTGGCTTCCGGCGTCACACTGCCTGAATCGACCCCCTGACCCGCGGCCAACTCGTGTCCACCCCGTCGACTGGCACCACGTATCTCCACGAGGAGACGGGCGCCCGTCGGCCGAGATGCCGGGTTGATTCTTCGCACAACGGCTCCCGCATCGTGCGCCCGGCGCCCGGCTCACGGATGCCTCGATCGGATAGCGGTCGGGAAACTCCATGCCAGGTGACGCCGGTTTCAGTGACGGTTGCCGTGCATCCGTCGCGGTGCACAATTGTGTGGTGCCTGACACAACTGGCCAGATTGAGAGCGCCGTAATGCCGCCGTCGACCGATGGCGGATGTGGTGTGCGCATCACCACCTGGAGGCCGGTCGCACCCCGGGAAACTGCAGCCCCGTCCGCCCCGTAGGGCTCGGATTTGAGCGGGGCTCGCGAGCCGGGATTCCCTGCCAACGTCCAGTGGCTGCCCTGAGCTTCCCAGGACCATCGGGATAACCCCGAGTCTGAGGCCAGGCGACTACCGTCGAGGCTACCGGCTTGCCGCCCACCGTCAAGCCATAACCACAGGCGTCCCGGAGTCGGTCGAAGTCCATCGTGACGACCACCTGCGCACAGCCCTGCCCCACCCCCACCAGCTCCTGGGGCAACCGTCCTTGCTGGGCGATCAGGGCGCCATCTCGATCAACGCGTCGGCCCGTCGTTGTTCACCGGAACGCCCATCGAGCACTCGCCCATTGAGCCCCGGCTGTTGAGCTGGTCGGTTCCTGGAGCGACCGGTCACCATTGGTTTCCGGCGCGCCTTATCGGGGCCCCCACGCTCTGTGGTGCGATCCGCCTGACGGCTCGGACCCAATTCGCAGCTGGCGGTACCCCAGCGAGTCGGGTCGTGGGGGGCGGATAGGGCCGTCAGGGCGGCGTCGACCTGGGCCACCGAAGTCGCCATCCAGCGTGATTCTCGCGGTAGAGGTGCCGTGACCGTCCGGAACGAAGCCCGCGAAACGCCGCCGGGTAAACGCCTCC
>JADJTI010000006.1 GCA_016711265.1 Austwickia sp.
CGTCAACGATCGAACGATCAATTTGTCATACGTGCGTGGGTGCTGCAATTCGGCGGGCCACCGCACGCGCATCGTTCCAGGTCAGGGCCCTTCTGGGCGGCCCGTGGAGGAATTCGTTTATCAAGTGCTTACTCGGAGGGAGCGCGACAGGTGCGGACCGCTAGACCGATCAGATGGCCTGATTTGCGGGCCGCGGGCCACCCGCACATTCGGCGAATGTGACGCTGCTCCAAAGGGGGAGGTATTGTCCTGCCCGGCTTGGCGCTCTTCGACGGCAGCCCCGGTTGGCGCAATCCGGCCACGCCACATCCGCTTCACGCCAATCGAGCGCCATACGCCACCTGGCCGGTCAGGCCACGCCAGCAGGCAACAATGACCGTGCCTGTGGCGAGTCGGCGGAGCACGGACCGCTCGTGAGTCACGACAACACCCTCACCAATGGTGTGGTCCGTTTTCAGTGGGTGTCGCAACGCACTGCCTTTGGGTGAAGTTGGTGGCGGTTGCGGGTCGCCCCCCCGCTCGCGAACAACGTAACCGGCTTCCTGACGAGGTCCGCGTGACGACGGTTTGCGCGGCTCCGTTTTGCGATGCCGACGGCTAACGTTACGTCGCGAATGCGCAATGCCAGGGTCGCGGGCAATGCACAGCAAACACGTGTGCATGGTTGGTGAAGAACGTCCATTCGGCCACGAGGTCCAGAGAGTAGCGGGATCACAGGATTCATGACACGCGAATCGTGCTGCGTATGGTTTGCAGCCGTCGACGAACGCGGGCGAGCGGATCGTCGGCAACCGGAAGACCTCGACGGGACGAGCAGTACCTCTCTGGCCGCAGGAGGATCGTATGGACCCACGACGCAATCGGCCGCGGCGGACACCTGCGCGCGCGGTGAACCTGATGCACGCGGTGGACCCGGATGCACGCGGTGAACCAGACGCACGCGAATTGGCGGCTCCGCCATGGACTCGGATCGCCGGAGCCGCCTGCCGCGGTTTCTCCTCGCGGACGGCAGAGCCAGGATGTGGCTCGCGGTCATGGACGAGCTTTATGTTCAGCGCCGCGCTGACCACGTACGCCGCATGGATAACGGATCTCGCCAGAAATGGTCCGGAGAACAGGCATCCGAATATCTTGCAGGAGATGTTCGCCTTCGCATGGCGAGCGGGTCACCCAGTCCGGACGCACTTTCGCCCAGTGGATGCTGTGAGCCTAATGATGAAGTCGCCCACGAGACAAATCTGCGGCGGGACGCCGACTGGACCGGTCGGCCACGCTCGGTTTCGTCTTCTCCCACCGTCCCTATCTGGACGGCTTCGTGCCTTCTGGTGCTGGCCACCAGGCGCTTCCAGTCCGACGTACACCTTCGGCGGGCAACCTCGACCTGCCGCTCGGCCAGGCGGCTGGGTTGACCGGGTTGATTCTTGTACGGCGAGCCACCCAGGTCCTGTTCCTTTCACCTTGGCTTGTGCTTCACCCGTCCATCGCTTCATCGGGCTTCGCGCAGAGGGGTCGACTTGCTGGTTTTCGATCGAGAGGCGGTGACGCACCAGGACCGGCAAGCTCCGCCCGCCCGGGCACCGCGGCATTCTGCGGTATCTCGGTGACGCTGCCGATGCCGGAGGCTCCGGTGGGCCTGCGGCGTGGCGGCCCCGCACAGTCGTCGGGCAGCGGCCACGACGGCCCGGGAGTTTCTGCTGGTCCCGGTGTCGATCGTGTATGACCAACTCCACGAAGTGGCACTATGGCCACCGAGGCTCGCGGGACGGTCAAGAGGCCGGAAAACTGGGCTTGGCTGTTGTCGCTGGCCTGGTCGGTGGGCAGCCGCCTGGGACGCGCATACGTTACGTTCGGGGAGCCCATCCCACTGCGCCAACGGATGGCCGAGCTCCGGGCGCACCGGGTAAGCTGACAGCCAGGTCGTCCGGCGGGTGGCACTGACGCGAAGTCACCGGATCAATCAGGCCACCCCGGTCACGGTGACCGCCGTGGTCTGCTTGGCGTTGCTGGGCGCAGATCGGGCGTTGACGTTCGACGAGGTGCTCACTACGGTGTCCCTGCTCGCCGGGTACATCGAGGCGCTGCGTTGGGTCAGGTGGCTGGCGGCGCGACGCTGACCGATCGGTCCACGATCCGGCGGGCGCTGCAGGAACTGGTGGCCTCCGGCGTGCGGCACTGCCACGACACCCGCACCGAGGCCGTCTGGCGAGTGGGCGACCAGCAGTGCACTCGGTCGCGGTCTTCTACCTTCGGCAACACGGTGATTCACATCCCGGTGAGCGGGGCATCGCGGAGTTGTCTCTGCTCGACGCTGTCGAGAAGCCCGGACAGACGCAAAGTGCCGGCCTTCTGGCAGAGCGCTTTGGCTCGGCGTGATCTGCTCGTTCGAGTTCTTCTTTCCCTGCTCGACGTGGTACGTGTGCAGGACCCGCAACGCCGAACTGGCCATCTCGTCTCCCCGGGATGCCTCGCCCACCCTGTCGCGCTCCAGAGCTCGTGCCATGCCGGGAGGGCGCCCCGATGTCCATGGCTTCAATTTGGTGCTGCGCGGCCGTTCGTGGATGCCTACCTGGTGCTGGCGGGACTGTCTGGTATGCCTGCGGCGAGTAAGCCGAACTCACCGTCGCTGGCGAGAAGGACCTTTACACCGGAGTCGTTGCACTCTGGGAGAGCAGTGGGGTGCCGCAGCGCCGCATCGCCAACGCCGAATTCCGTGCCGTTGGAACTGCTGCGTACCGCTCCTCACCTTTGGCTGACACCGCAAACTGCCCGCGACACGGTGGTCTTGGACGGATCCGACTCAGGAAGCTCTCCGGCGGTCACGAGGCCCTGGCTCTCCATGGCGAGAGCGCAGATGCCACGGACGCAACGGACAATTTCCACGCGATCAACGTCGGAGCCCTCGACGGCGACGACGTACCTGATGCGGCCGGACGCGGTCTCGGGTTGAGACGAGCGGAGTTCCTCGCCGAGATCGTCGATGTGCACCGGCGAAGACTGACCACGCTCGCGGATCTGGCTTCCGGCGTCACACTGCCTGAATCGACCCCTGACCTGCGGCTAACTCAGGTTCACCCTGTCGATTCACATCACGTGCCTCCACGTTGAGGAGACGGCGCCCGTTTTTGCGAGATGCCGGGGCGGTACCTCGCACAACGGCTCCCGCATCGCGGCTCCGGCGCTTACCACGGATGCCTCGATCGGATAGCTGGTCGGGAAATCCCATGCCAGGTGACGCCGGTTTTGAAGTGACGGTTGCCGTGCATCCGTCGCGGTGCACATCCAGTGGTGCCTCTGACACAATAGCGCCAGATTGAGAGCGCCGTGACGCCGCCTGTCGACCCAGTGGCGGAATTGGTGTGCTTGCGGCCCACCCTGGAGGCCGGTCGCACCCCGGGAAACTGCAGCCCCAATGGCGCTCCCGTAGGGCTCGGATTTGAGCGGGGCTCGCGAGCCGGGATTCCCGGCCAACGTCCAGTGGCTGCCCCGAGCTTCCCAGGACCATCGGGATAACCCCTGAGTCACAGCTCGTAGGCGACGTACCGTCGAGGGCGCTACTGGCTGGCCGCCCACCGTCAAGCCATAACCACAGGCGTCCCGGAGTCGGTCGAAGTCCATCGTGACGACCACCTGCGTTCAGCCCTGCCCCACCCCACCAGCCTCCCGGGGCAACCGTCCTTGCTGGGCGATCAGGGCTGCCGTCCCGATCAACGCGTCGGCTCGTCGTTGTTCACCGGAACGCCCATCGAGCACTTCCGCCCATTGAGCCCCGGTTTCGCTGAGCTGGCGTCCCTGGAGCGACCGGTCACCATTGGTTTCGTTGCGCCATCGGGGCTCCCCCACGCTCGCGGTGCGATCCGCCTGACGGCTCGGACCCACCCGCAGCCGAGGTACCCCAGCGAGTCGGGCCGGGGGGCGGACAGAGCTGTCAGGGCGGCGTCGACCTGGGCTACCGAGTCGCCATCCTCAGCGTGATTCTCGCGGTATAGGTGCCATGACCGTCCGGAACGAAGCCCGTGAAACGCCGCCGGGTAAACGCCTCCGCACCTGCTGTTTCTCCACCCAGTCGCGGTCTCCGTATTGACACACGACTGCGTCCCGCATAGCCAAGCTAAGTCTCGCGCGGATGCCCCCGTGGCCACCTGCTGGTCTGCCAGCCACGTTGACGCATGTTCGCCATACCTCCTCCGGGACCTGGGAACGGATCGTGGGCAGCTCCCCGCCAGCACCATCCCTGAGGCCACCGAGACACGCCCCGTCGTGCAAGCTTTCACCGCCAGAGTCCCTCCGCCTGACGCGCATTATCTCTGCGGCTCGGTTCGCCCACCGCCCGGCTTCCGGCCCCGACATCCCCACGCCAGCGGCGCGCGCCGCCCGCGACCCATCCTGCGACCCCGTCGCTGTTGACCCTGTCACCCCTGCCACGAGACGCTGCCTGGACCACCACGGCGAGCGCGGCACCTTCGACCGCCGCTCGCAAGCCTGGGCAGCAGGAGCTCAAGAAGCCCGGTCAATCTGTTCTCGGCATACTCGAGGCCCATCACCCGCCACGCTTCCCACACACCTTCGCGCGCAGCCGTCATCACTGCAGCCGCCTGACGCGGGGATCAGCTCCCGTGCACCATTCATGAAGTCATCTGTATCGAACATGTGTCCACAGTGCTACCGTCGTACACATGAGAGGGAGCAACGAGTCGAGCAGGCGCCCGGCAGCCTGCGATGCGCCGACCTGTCAGCGCCGACCAGGAGCAGGGATGAAGGGTAACAGGAGAATTTCCCGCAGCGGGTGAGCGCTCACGCTCTGAGCGCCTGGGCCGCGATGGCGGTTCGGGGCGAACGGTGAGCAGTCACCACGGGCAAGGAAGCCGGACATGTCCGAGGTAGTCGCGCGGAACAGCATGCCCCCGGCTGCCGTCCACCGCGTCGGTAGGGGCCACGCTCGAAGCGCGCGCCCTGGAGAGCCACGCTCCGATTCCTCGCGACGTCACTGACTGCAGCGCGCCTGCCCGTAGAGTGATGTATCCGGGTGGGGGTGATGGCGAGTACATCCGGGCTTCATGATGGGGCCGAATTCAGCATCCTCTTTGATAGAAGAGTTTGAAGCCTGGGTGAAACACGCGGTTCATGTTCTTCGTGAGCGTGGCGCCAGGTCGCCACCTTCATGGCTTTAATAACTAATGCCATCAACCGACTTGATGGCCACCACGTCTGATGCCGCTTCGCGGCCTCATTCTTGATGATGTCCAGCCGCAGCTGATGCACCACCATCACCTTCGGGCAGATGGTGCCTCTTGACCAGTCCCGACAGGTATTCGGCGACGGCATTCAACTCAGCGCCGGTCACGCTTCCTGAAGACCCGCGACATAGAATCATCCCCCGGCCTTACCCCATCCGCCATTCTGGGTCCAGGCCACCCTGACGTGGGATCGACCCGTGGTACTTCTCCCAGTGCTTCACTCGGTGACAAAGTCCGAACGTCCTGGCTGAATATTGAGCAGCAGGAGTCCACGACCCGCACGGGCTGCCTCAAGGTGCGCCTGAACGATGTCCTCAGAAGCTCGCCCACGGTATTTCCCATCCTTTCGGGAGATCCGTGAACGATCGTCGCAATGAGTTCGAGCACTGGCAGGTGGCGGAGCGGCCAGCGCGGGTATCGCCCGGCCCAACTTGTCCATTTCGGCGACCTGGTCTAGCCATCACGCCGATGCCCATCCGCCCTAGAGCCGGTGAACCCGGGTACCCCGAGAAGCCAACCAGGCGGTGCTCAGGGAAAATCGATCTCCCGCCACGATTGAAGGTTGGTGGCTGCGCACCGGGTTCTGTTCCAGGCTGCGCGGAAGCCGACCCTCCCGGTTCGGTGGCCGCCGAAGGGGCGGTGGTGACTCCTGACCCGGTCGAGTGCAACCGCCGGGCCCCTGCTCACCGACCCCCGCCCTGAGGGCCGCTGCCTGACGGCGGGACGCCGCCTGCCGAGCAGGCCGACAACGCCACGGCGAGATTGCCACGACTGCGGGCAATCGTGGACCCAGCGCCGACGAAGGATGGGATGCTGCCACCACTTCCCTGCGAAGAACGTCCGTAGGCAGGCGCTGCCGCGTCGCGGTTCGGCCATCCTAGGGGGGCGCGTTGTCCCTGCAGGACAATTCCGCGAGCTCCCCAGGCATCCGCGAGCTCCACCCGACGTTGCGTGTGGCAGCGGGGACTTGGCACGGCAGCGGGGACCGGCACGGCGTCACCGCGCTCACCGGCACTTCCACCGCGTCTGTGGGCAATGGGCCGTGGGCCTGGGCCGTGGGCCTTGGGCCGGCCGGGCCGTGGGCTGGACTGCTAATGATCCGCGGTTACGCGCGCTGTCCGTACTGACGGATAAAGCGGTCACGCGCCACTCCTGCGACCTGCCCTGACCGGCGCTCACGCCGTACTCACCGGGGAGACGTTCCTCCAGCAACCCACGATGGGGGCTGGGTCGGTGGGGGCGACGATGGTGACTGCGGCTCCGGGGGTAACCCATGAGGACACCGAAAAATCGCGGACTGCCGAATCAACGGATCGATGGTCGGAGCGTCGAGCCTGGGGATCTGCACTTCGTGACCGCCGTAACTACCTCCCCGCCGCAGCCGTTAAAGCCCGTCGCAGCCCGTCGGGGCGTCCGCGTTTTATCTCCGTGGCACGAAACGGCAGAGTTCTGTTGGTCTGCGACGCTCACCGGTGACGTCCTCCTTCGCGGCAATGTGTACCCGAGTTTCTGGGTGTGTGCACGCGACCTTCAGCCTAACCGGGGATTCCTGCCATGCCCTCACCCGCACAGGCGCGACTTGCCCTTGACGTCCGACAAACCTGTGCCAGCATGACCTGACAAACTGGAATACCGTGGGATGCTTCAACGACGAAGCCCGTGAGCCAAGGAGGAACGATGCTCGTCCGCGAGATCATGACGGCGCTTATTGCTGTCCGTCACGTCCGACGCGGCACTGGACGACGCGCTGCGGCTGATGGCTGAGAAGCGAATCACCGCGCTTTCCCGTCACCGACGACGCGGGTAATTTCTGCGGGCGTCGTCTCCGAGATCGACCTGCCGCGCCGGGCCGTCGAACCCGACCATCGGGCGCACGCCATTCCGTGGTGCACGAGAGCCCGCCGCTACCTCGCACGGTGGGGGGAGAGATCATGACCACTTCCCTCGCTGCACCACCGAGAGCGCCGACGTAGCAGACCTGATCCGGCTCTTCACGACCAGCTCGTTCAAGAGCCTCCTGGTGATCCGCGGGGCCTGATCGGCGTCGTCAGCCGCAGCGACGTCACGCCCGTGCGCTGTGGCGCACCGACGAAGACCTGGCGGACGACCTTCGCGCGGCGTTTCACGACTACGGTCAGGACCACTGGCAGATCACGGTGTCACACGGGGTTGTGGAGATCACCGGAGCCGGATCAAAACGAGAGCGAGATATCGCTTCAGCCATCGCATTCCGTGATCGGCGTGCGCCGGGTGAACGTCACCGTAACCGGCGACGGCGAAGGCCCAAGCGGCGCGTGATCGCCGTCGGTTCGCGGGCGACTCCTATGCGATTTCCTGAATAACGGTTGATCGTCCCGCTATCCGCAGCCGATCCTTCGGGTACCTGTGGTACCCCGTGGTCCGGTCTCTATGCCGGCAGTTCTGATCGCACGCTTATTGTGGCCACATGGGGATCCAGGGTTCGGTAAAATGCCGCGCGCCCAGCGCTGGCAGGAGTTGCTCAGCTGGTAGCCGATCATGGTCGCCTCAGCGTCCCTGATGCCGCGACCGCTCTGCAACACGTCGGAAGCGACCATCCGCCGCGATTTTGGTCGCCTGGCTGAGGCGCAGCTGGTGACGCGAACCCACGGCGGAGCCGTCGCCACCGCCATGGCCTCTTACGCCTCCCCGGTCGCCACCATCGTCACTCCGCTCAATCCATGAACCACATCGCGCTCACGGCGGTCCTCGAGGTGGTGCCCGGCCACGTCGTCGGCCTGCTGTCTGGGCGACGTGGCCGGTCGATCGCCGTCGCCCGCCAGTTGGGGAGCCGCGGGGACCTGGCTGACCTCGGCACCGATCAGTCGCTGACCGTCGTGACGAACACCCTGACGATCGTGCTACCGACCTGGTCCTACGACCCCACCTGCGGACGGTCTGTCTTTCGGTAAGTGGCCCGCGCCGTTCTTGGTCCAGCTGGGACCGGCAGCATCTTCACCGGGAGCGCGCTGGAGAAACTACTGGCCTGACCTCCTGTTTCCTCGAAATGGACGGTTGTACTCGCCCATGCCGGGGCAACCGCCGCCGACGGGGACGCAGGTGTGGGCCAAGATGGTGCAACGCTCCCGCACAGTCATCGCCGTCGTCACCGGGCCGCGCATCGGGCGCCGCGCGCTGGCCCACGTGTGTCCGGTGGCCGACCTTGACAGGATCATCACCGACTGCAGCGCCGACGAGGGCGCCTTGGCCGAGCTCCGCTCGGCAGGTTTGCAGATCGACGTGGTCGAGCCCCCGCTCAGGCGGTAAGCCTCGATCCGTGGAGCGCTTAGGGGTTGCGGTGGCTGGACCAAATGGGCTGGGTTTGGCGTGTCAGGGCATGGGCGTTGTGCTGGTCTGTCCAGCCTTTCCACCGCTTGGGGTCTCCGAAGATGTGCCGGTGGCGGTGGACGGGTCAGGCGGCTGTGGGGCGCCTTGATCGCGAGCGAACACGCTGCGTTCCAGATGGTCAGCCACTGCTGGGCCCAGGGCCAGTGGGTGGGCAGGTGGAGCGCCTGGCCGTCGTTGGGGGCGGGCGATCCGTGCGGAAACGTTGACGATCTGACGGCGCAGGGTCGCGCCGCGTGCCACCGCGAGTTTGTACCCTGGAGGGGTCGGCTTAGCAGCGCGGAGCAGGTTGTGGGTCATCGCCGCGCAGATCGCCCAGGCGCTGTTGGCGCGAAACCGGCCTGAGGGCAGGTGCGCGAGTGGTTCCGTCGATCAGGTCGGCAAACACGGTCTCGATGATCGCGTGCTGACGGTGGGTGATGTCGGCGTCGGCGACTGGTTCGACGCTGTTGGTCAGGAACGGGTGGCGACGCCAGATCGGGAACAAATCATCGAGCTTTGCCGGTCCCGGACTCGTCGTACCACCAGCCGGGCGGTCACCGGCTGTTGGGTGGAGGCGAACGCGGTGAACCCTGGTCTCGGCGACCTCGGCGTCGGAGATCAGCTCCCCGAGTGTCGGGGTCGACCACGCCCCGGGGTAGTAGGGATCCAGGCGTCTTGGGGAATCGCGGCGATGGCCCGGGCCGGCTGGGTTGCCTTGGCCAGTGCCAGCGAACTGCACGCTTGCCTTCAGGCGCGGCAGCCACCGGACTGACCCCGTAGGCGCAGTCGCCGCGGACCAGGATCTTGCCCGTCGCGCCAGCCGCCCGGGCAGTCACGATGGCCTGGCGCACCATGGAGTCCGCGCCCGGCCCGAACCGGCCTTCCCGGCCCGCAGCCGGATCCCGGCCACCACTGGCGCGCCGGACGGGCTGCTGATCGTGGTCGCCAACGGGGACAGGCCCTTACGTAGCACCTGCTTCCCGGAGATCTTGGTGTGCCCGTAGCTGGCGCCCTGTTTGGCGTGCCCATAGACCGGGCGCAGCAGCGAGTCGATATCGATGTACGCCTGCTGCTCGATACCGGGCAGCAGGTCGGTCCAGCGGGCCAGGTTGACCAGATGCGCCCGCGCGACCGGGGCCAACTGTGACGCGTGACCGTGGGTGAACTCGCGCAGAAACTGACCCAGCGTGGTAAGCGCACACACGCCGGTGAACAACTGCGGCATCCCACCGGAGCGGATCACCTGCATGTCATCGATGCTGTCCGCGCCAGCGGCCATCCCGGCGATGATCGCGGCCACCTTCCCCGCCGGGTTCACCCCAGCCGAGGCGACCCGCGTCCAGGCCAGCCGCACCCGTTCGGTGAGCAACTCCGACAACCCCGCCTGTTCAGCCAGCCCCATCACCGGCGCCAGCCCGGCGCACGACACCAGATTGTCCTCATCGAACAGCGGCGACGCCTTGGACCACGAATCAGGTAGCTTCACTCTCAGTGCCTTCTCGGCTCGAACGCATCAGGAACTCGACACTCCCGATTCTTCAAGCCCAGAAGGCACATTCACGTCCAGACCCGCCGAACCAAACCCCACGATCAGCTAACCGTCCACGGATCGAGGCTAAGGGTCTGCGCGAGCCTCAGTCGTACGCCTCAGGCGACCAGCGAGGCATCCAGGCGAGCCAACTCGCGACCGACCAGGAAGGCCAGTCCGAGATCCAGCAGTTCTCCGGAGACCGGGTTGCCGTCCGGGCAACCCTCCTCGTACCGGGTGAAGACGTCTCCCAGGTACCGGATGGACACGTCGCGACCGTCTGCCAGGGGCCTGTGAGCCGGTCCATGGCCAACTGCAGCGTGAAGACCCTCCCCCGAACACCCAGGCCGGTGAGCTCGCGCGGGATGACCTCGCCGGTCACCACGTGGATCAGTTCACGATCGGCGGCGGTCAAACCGCACAGGTCGCGTGCGCCGGCGTACAACCAGCGCAAATCCCCGGTGACCGGAACCCCGAGGGTCTGGGCCGCAGCCCGGAGCAGGGGGGTGAGACCAAACGGCGCGACGGAGGACCGGGCGCTGCTGGAGGGGATAGCAGAGCTGGACATCTCGTTCTCCTGACCGGCTCGCCGGGGGTGGCGGCCCTTCTTGCCGCACTCATCGGCAATATCAGCCCCGGCTTAAGCCCTTGGGCACCCTCGGAGCGACCCGAATCGAGAGCGGATCTCCGGCCCCGTCAAGGGGTCTCGGTAGCTGGGCGGCCCGGCGCATCCGGGCGTACGGCGGCAGCTCGGCAGCCCGCTCCTCACGATGGCCTCCTCGACGTCGTCTTCGACCACCAACGGCATGGGCGTGCTCGTCCGGGGTCGCAACGCAGCCGCGACATTGTTGATGATGGCCACGGCCGGAACGGCGATGAAGGCACCGAAAATGCCCCCGCCAAGGTGCTGACCGTGACCGTGGCCAAGATCGCGAGCGGGTGGATGTTGACCGCCTTACCCAGGATGTACGGGTTGAGCAGATTCCCTTCCAACTGGATAGTCAGAAACAAGGCGATGCCCATGACCAGCGCGATCACCGGGCCGTTCATCACCAGCGCGATCGCCACCAGCACCGCCCCGGCGACCAGCATCCCCACCATGGGGATCAGTGAGCCGAGGAACAGCAGGACACCCAGAGGCACGTACAGCTCGATCTTGGCGATCATCATCACCGGCACCATGGTCAGCGCGTTGATCGCGGCCAACAGCACCGTGCTGCGCATGTAGGCGACCAGGGTCCGCCAGGCCACCATCCCGCCGTCCTGGACCTTCGCCTGGGCGTGCGCCGGGAAGAGGCTCATCACCCAGCGCCAGATCGACCCGTCGTCCAGGAGCAGGAACAGCAGCGTGAACAGGCACAGGATGGCGCCGCTGAGGATCGACAGGGCGCTGGTGGCGGTGGAGAACGCCCGCGAGGCCATGTCGCCCTGGGCGCTGATCAGCTGGTTGGAGATATCGCTGGTGATCTTGTTCAGCTGCTCCTCGGACATCTGCAGCGGTCCCTCGCTGAGCCAGCGGCTGATGTCTCGCCCGGCGTTCATCAGCTGAACGGCGATGATGTCGGTGTTGCTGGTGATCTGGGAGATGACGAACCAGACGATCAGCGTCAGGACGCCGACCCCGACCAGGAAGACCACCGAGCCCGACATCCACCGCGGCAACCCTCGCCCGGTGAGCACGTTGGCCCCTGGCCGGAGCACAGCGCTGATCATGGTCGCCACGGTCAGCGAGATGGTCACCAGGCTGATCGCATCGAGCATCCGCCACAGCACGAACAGGGCCGCCACGATCAGCAGGAACCGGCCCGACCAGGCGGCGGCCTCCCGGACCGCGACGTCCATGCCCCCGCCGCGCGCCACCGAGGGTTCCTGCTCCTGCTCTCTGGACGGCGGGGATGAATGCGACCGGCGCAGCCGGGTGACGTGGTGCCAGGCTCGCTCGGCGAGCTCTTCGGGTCCTCTGCGCACCGCAGACACCGCCACACCTTTCGATGCCGACCACAGGGTCGACCAACTCCGAGGGCTGACACATCTCTTTTGGGCATGGTCTTTCTCTGTCAGGCATTGTGTCCTACCGGGCTGACAGCTCCAACGGCGCTCACCGCGTGCCCTCGGTGATCGGCCAGTCCAGACTCGGCATACCCTCGGGCGGCGGCAGGATCGTCAAGGCGAGCTCCACCCGGCGAACCCGCACCCGATCACCTTCACCCGCGCCCTCCGGTGCCAGCACGCCAGCCTCCCGGAGCTCTCTGCGGAAATCCACCAGGGACGCGTGGTCGCTGGCATCGATCTGCCGAGCAGCGTCGGCGTAGGCGGTCATCCCATGCTCACTAAAACCCGACGGATCGGTGT
Source organism: Austwickia sp. (assembly GCA_016711265.1). Taxonomy (GTDB): domain Bacteria; phylum Actinomycetota; class Actinomycetes; order Actinomycetales; family Dermatophilaceae; genus JADJTI01. The sequence continues at coordinate 12,460 of JADJTI010000006.1, forward strand.
CCGCCCCACCGACCTGGACGGTGATGTGACCTCTGGTGGCCTGGTTGGGGGCCAGATCCACCGACGGCACCAGGTCGGAGCGGTTTTCCACGGACAGCACGCGGACGTCGTGCGGCACGGGCATTCGGGCCACCGGAGACCCGAACGTGATGACGCGTTCCACGTCGTACGCCGCGCGCACCCCGGGATGGTTCGCTGCCGCTAGCGCGGTCATCCCGCCCTGACTGTGCCCGACGAAGGTGACCCGGGCCTTCGGGTACGCCTACCGCCTCCAACGCAGCCGGGAGCGCCGCCAGTTCCGCGGTCGACAGATTGGCGGCCAGGCGCAGGTTCGCCGAGAGGTTCCGCGGGTCTGAGATGCCGTCCTCAGCACCCGGGGCCGCCCACGAACTCGTGCCGGGCAGGATCACCGTGTAGGCGTGCCGGCGCTCCCCGCCCACGATGAACTCCCGCTCGATGACGTCGACCCGCCCGGGCCCCCCGGGACCGTCATCCTTGCGCGGCTCGACCCAGCCGGCCAGGTCACGCAACCCGTTGGGAGCCGGCCGGTCAGGCAGCACCTGCATCGGGCCCACCTCGGCGTGGCGTGGGGCGTACAGGGCGGCAACCGAGGCCGTGACCAGGCCGTACCCGACGTCCAGGCGCAGCAGGGCGACGGCTCGCTCTTCGACCTCGTCATAGGCTCGGCAGACTTGCCAGACCTCCAGGCCCAGCTGGGCCCAGGCCCCGGCCAACGCCCCTGCCAGCGACGCCACCTCCCAGAACGCTGCCGACATGGCCGCGGCCGACTGCGGCGACAGCAGCGCGGTGGTGACGATCTGCGGTTGAGCCCGCAGCATGGCCGCGGCGACCTCCCGGTGAGCGGCCATCACGTCGATGGCCACGGACCCCAGGACGGTGCCCAACCGTCGTACCGAGGCGGTGTCCACGGACACCGTCACCCCGCCATCGACCACCAGCGGTGCATCGGGGCGGGCATCGGCCGCGCTCATACCGCCCACACCGGATTGATCAGCGAGTCGGCCACCTGGGCAGCGGTCGCCTCCACCTGGTCCGCGTGCGAGAGCACCACCAGCGCGGCGCTGTCGTAGGTACCGGCAGAGTCGGCCAGGCGCGTCACCAGGTTCGACAACTCGTCGAGGCAGACCCGTGAGGAGTTCGACTGCCAGTCGACGGCAAGCGCATACGCGCTGATCCCGCGCCCGATCGAGCGCAACTGCCCGGCCTCCCGCCGCAGGACCGCCGCAAGGTCCCGGATCTGGTGAACCACGAGGGGGACGGGTGGGCCGCCTGAGGACGCGGCCATCGTCGTATCGATGTCCATGCCCGCGAAGCTAATGACCGGTGTCGGCCGTGGGCGCTCGTCGTGCACAGCGGTACGCCGACACCCACCCGTGCGTCGACCCCTGTGGACGACGGGATGCAGATGCCCGCTCAGGTCAGCTGGTACCCACTCTTGGACTCGCCCTTGCGACGTACCTTCAAGATGACGTCCCAGGCGACGTGCGACTCTTCGCCGACCACCACCTCACGGGCGAATCGGCCGGAGCGTTCCACCACATACCCGCCGGACTTGATCAGGTCCTGCAGGTCGGTCTCCAGGTCGGCGGCCGTGTACAGCACGCCGGCGTCCTGCGGGCCGCCGTACCCGTCCGTCAGGTTGCTGGAGTCGTGACCGACGACCACCAGCATGCCGTTCGCCGCCAGGGCCGCCGCACCGGCACGCACCAGGGCGGTGCGCTCGTACGAGGGCAGGTGCAGATAGCTCATCAGAACCAGGTCGTACGTCGACGTCGGCAGCTCCCAGGTGCGCAGGTCGCCCCACACCCACTCGATCGCCAGCTCTTCGCCGCGCTCCTCCTCGACCTCGGCCTCCAGGCCGGCGGCTCGCCGCAGGGCCACTTCGGAGAAGTCGACGGCGGTGACCGACCACCCGATCTCGGCGAGCCAGATGGCGTTGCGGCCCTCGCCGGTGGCCAGGTCCAGCGCCCGACCGGGAGGGTTGCCACGGACCTCCTGGACGACCCAGCGATTGGGTTGCCGGGGCCAGACGAACTCCGCACCGGAGTATCGCTCGTCCCAACCTTTCGCATCCATCGTGTGCCCGGCCTGTGGTGTCACGCTGAACCTCATCCCGCCGTGTCCCCGGAAGGTGCCTCGTCGTCCTGTCAGTGTGACGCAGCGCCGAGGCCGTTGCCCACCCAAGGAGCGTTCTGTCCACCACAGCCACCGGCCGTCGACAGGCGGCTGCCGGCGCTGCGGATTCGCCTGCGCGGCGCCCGATTCGGGCCTGCCTCGCAATGCGGACCAGGCCCGTCCAACGCCAGCGAATTTCCAGAAACTACCGGTGGGTAACACACTGACGTGCAACGATGTGACGAAGGCGACGGGACCAAAGTCCTGGGCCGGGGGCCTTCAGCGACCGATCCTCACGGTGGTATGCGGCCGCGACCGGCCGCCTGCGACGACAGTCCCCGGGGGGTGGATCAACCGTCGGAAGACCCGACCCCCCGGTGCAGATTGGGAGTACCCATGGACGCCTTGGACCTGGCGCGGTGGCAGTTCGCGATCACCACCGTCTACCACTTCCTCTTCGTGCCGATCACCATCGGGATGTCGGCCCTGGTGGCCGGCTTCCACACGGCGTGGGTCCGCACGCACAACCCGCAGCTCTACCGGCTCACCCGGTTCTTCGGGAAGCTCTTCGTCATCAACTTCGCCCTCGGCCTGGTCACCGGCATCGTCCAGGAGTTCCAGTTCGGGATGAACTGGTCGGACTACAGCCGCTTCGTCGGCGACATCTTCGGTGCCCCACTGGCCTTCGAGGCGCTGCTGACGTTCTTCCTGGAATCCACCTTCCTCGGCCTGTGGCTCTTCGGCTGGGGCAAGCTCCCCGAGAAGCTGCACGCCGCCACGATGTGGCTGGTGCACATCGGGACCGTGATGTCGGCGTACTTCATCCTCGCGGCCAATTCGTTCATGCAGAACCCGGTGGGGTTCACCTACAACCCGCAGACCAAGCGCGCTGAGATGGCCGACTTCGTGGCCGTGCTGACCAACAAGGTCCAGCTGGTGACGTTCCCGCACGTGATCACCGCGGCGTACATGACCGGCGGGGCCGTGGTGATGGCGGTCGCACTGTGGCATCTGCGCCGCAGCCGGGTCGGTGCCGACGCCGAACGCTCGGCGGACCTGCGCTCGATGTACCGCACCGCCGCCAAGGTGGGGGCCGTGGTCACGCTGATCGCCTCGATCGGCGTCGTCGTGACCGGCGACCTGCAGGGCAAGGTGATGACCGAGGTTCAGCCGATGAAGATGGCGGCCGCCGAAGCGCTGTACGAAACCGAGAGCAACGCCGGCTTCTCGATCTTCACGATCGGCACCCTCGACGGTTCCCGCGAGGTGTACTCCCTGAAGGTCCCCGGCCTGCTCAGCTTCCTGGGCACCGGTACCTTCAACGGCACCATCGAGGGCATCAGCGACCTCCGCGAGCAGATGCAGCAGCAGTACGGCGGCCAGCTGCGGACCCGCGACGACGTCACCCAATACACCCCGAACATCCCGGCGACGTACTGGTCCTTCCGGCTGATGATGGGCCTGGGCTTCGTCGGGATCGCCATTTCGCTGCTCGCGTTGTGGGCGCTGCGGTCCCCCAAGGGCGCCACCGAGGAGGAGATCGCCACCCAGCAGACCGCCCGGTTGGCGCCCCGGTGGTGGCATCACGCGATCCTGTGGGCCCCGTTGCTGCCGCTGCTGGCCAACAGCTTCGGCTGGATCTTCACCGAACTGGGCCGCCAGCCGTGGATCGTGCACGGCCAGATGACCACCGCGACCGGGGTGTCGCCGTCGGTCAGCAGCGGCGAGGTGCTGCTGTCCATGGTCGTGTTCACCCTGCTGTACGGCGTCCTGGCCGTCATCGAGGTCAAGCTCTTCCTCAAGTACGTCCGGATGGGCGCCGAGGCCGTCGGGGACCCCGGCGCCATCACCGTCAACCGTGACGAGGACGCTCCCCTCGTCTACGCCTACTGAAGCCACCCGCCACGGGTACACGGGCAAAGGAGAGGAGGAACCTGCCATGGATCTGGTGACGTTCTGGTTCATCATCATCGCGGTGCTGTGGACTGGGTATTTCGTGCTGGAGGGATTCGACTTCGGCGTCGGCATGCTGTTGCCGGTGCTGGGCAAGGGCCTGGGCCACGACCGACCCAGCGGATCAACCCCCGACCCCACCGAGGTGGAACGGCGCAAACGGCTGATGCTGACCACGATCGGTCCCGTCTGGGACGGCAACGAGGTGTGGGTCTTGACCGCCGGAGGGGCCATCTTCGCGGCGTTCCCGCATTGGTACGCGACCCTGTTCAGCGGGTTCTACCTGCCGCTGTTCCTGATCCTGGTGGCGCTGATCGTCCGCAACCTGGGTTTTGAGTACCGCGGCAAGGGCGACAGCGACGCCTGGCGTCGGGGCTGGGACCTGGCCATCGTGATCGGCTCCATCGTTCCCGCCCTGCTGTGGGGGGTGGCGTTCGCGAACATCGTCAACGGCGTCCCGCTCGACGCGAACATGGAGTACACCGGAAACCTGTTCACCCTGCTCAACCCGCTGGCCCTGCTCGGCGGACTGACCACGCTGGGCCTGTTCCTGACCCACGGGGCGATCTACCTGGCGCTGAAGACGGACGGCGACATCCGCACCGACGCCCGGGCGATCGCGCTCAGGACCGGGCTGGCGACCGCGGTCGTGGCCGTGGTCTTCCTCGGCTGGACCATGGCCCGGACCGGCAACGCCGCCTCCTGGGCGCTGGCCGGGCTCGCCGCGGTGGCCCTCGTGGCCGCGGTGGCGATGATCCGCGCCGGCCGGGAAGGGTGGGCCTTCATCGGCACCGCGGCGACGATCGCGCTGGCGGTGTGGGCGTTGTTCGTGGCGCTCTTCCCGGATGTCATGCCGGCCACCGACCCACAGTTCTCGTTGACCGCGGCCAAGGCCGCGAGCACCGAGCTCACGCTGAAGATCATGACCGGCGCGGCCCTGGTGTTCACTCCGATCGTGCTGGCCTACCAGGGCTGGTCGTACTGGGTGTTCCGGCAGCGGTTGAGCACCAGCCACATCCCGGCGGCGGCGCACTACTGATCGACGGGCGCCCCGGGCCGGTGACCGGCTCGGGGCGCTGACCGGTCGATCGTTGTAGTTCGACTGTCCGAGTTTGAGATTCGCCGGCGCCTGCGGGGATGATCGGCGGGTGAGACCCTTCGACCCCCGACTGCTGCGGCTGGTCCCCGCGGCACGGCGGCCGGTGTTCGTCCTGGCCGCCCTGGGCGCCCTGTCCGGGGCCGCCGCCATCGCCTCGGCGTTCGCCCTGGCTGCGGTCGTGGTGGCGGTCGCCGAAGGGGCCGACCTGCTCGGGGCGTGCGTGGCCCTCGCGCTGGCCTTCGCGGTCCGCGCGGGAGCCGGCGCCGCCATCGAAGCGGTCGCCGCCGACGCCGGCACCCTGGTGTCCAACGCCCTGCGCGAGCGCGTGCTGGCGGCGTACCTGTCGTTGCGGTCACCAGAACGTGATCAGCTCGGGCCGCGCATCCTGACGCTGGCGACCCAGGGCGCCAACAGCATCGAACCGTACGTCGCGCGCTACCTGCCGACGTTGGCCTCGGCGGTGGTGCTGCCACCGCTGGCGGTGCTCGCGATGGCCGTCCTCGATTGGCCGACAGCACTCATCCCGGTCCTCACGGTGCCTCTGCTGCCGGTGTTCGCCGCCCTGATCGGGTCGCAAACGGCCGATGCTGCGGCTTCCCGGTGGGTGTCCCTGCGCCAGCTGTCGGGGCACTTCCTGGACGTGATGCGCGGCCTGCCCACGCTGGTCGGATACGGGCGGGCCGAACACCAGCGCGCCGTCATCGCCGACGTCAGCGACCGGCATCGGGTGGCCACCGTGGCCACGCTGCGGTTGGCGTTCCTGTCCTCGGCCGCGTTGGAGTTGTTGGCGACCATCTCGGTGGCGATCGTCGCGGTGGCCGTCGGCATCCGGCTGGCGAACGGCTCCATGCCGCTGGCCCAGGCCATGCCCCTGATCCTGTTGGCTCCCGAGGCCTACTGGCCGATCCGCCGGGTCGGTGGCGAGTTCCACAACGCGGCCGACGGCGCCCAGGCCCTGGCCGACATCGCCGACATCGTTGACGGCGATGACGGCGTACCCTCAGCATCCGCGCTCGCCGAGCCGCCGGCCGCCGACCGGGCGCGCGATGGCGACGCGGTCGCGATCTTGGGGCAGGTGCGGTACCGCTACCCGGGCGCCGACCGCGACGCCGTGGCCGGCCTTGATGCCACGATCCCCCCCGGGCTCACCGTGCTGTCGGGGCCCTCCGGGGTGGGCAAGACCACAGTGCTGGAGTTGCTGGCCGGGCTGCGGCTCCCCACGGGTGGGACGGTGCAGGCGCCCCGGGCCCATCTGATGACCCAGCGTCCCTTCCTGGCCGCCGCGTCGCTGCGCGAAAACCTGCTGCTCGGAGCCCGCGCCGGGACCAGCGAGGCCGATCTGCTGCAGGCGCTGGAGGCCGTCGGCCTGGGCCGGGTCGTGCACGCGATGCCGCACCGGCTGGACACGCTGGTCGGCGACGACGGTTTCGGCCTGTCCGCCGGTCAACGAGCCAGGATCGCCCTGGCCCGCGCGGCGCTCAGCGATGCCCCCCTGGTGCTGCTGGACGAGCCGACCGCGCACCTGGACGAGATCTCCGAGCGCGTCGCGGGCGAGGTCATCGTGGAGTTGGCCCGTACCCGGGCGGTCGTGGTGGTCTCGCACCGGTTCGCCCTGCTGCGCAACGCCATACAGCACGTGGAACTGACCGAGCAGGCCAACCAGCAGGTACGACGGTGAGCCGGTTCCGCCGCGGACGTCGGCCCCCCGAGCACGGCCGCAGCGACCCCACCGGTTCCCGTCACCGCCCCGGTCGGCCGGTCCCGGGGATGCTCACCGCCGGCGCCATCGGCGGGCTCGCCTTGACCAGCGGCCTCGCGCTCACCGCGACGTCGGGGTGGCTGATCGTGGCCGCGTCCCTGCAACCGCAGATCCTCACGCTGTTGTCCGCCATCGTGCTGGTCCGGGCCTTCGGCATCGCCCGCCCGCTGCTCCGGTACGCCGAGCGGGTGCGCAGCCATGACCGGGCGCTGGGGTGGCTGGCCCGGGAACGGGCGACGGTGTACGGCGCGTTGATCCCGTTGACCCCCGCCCGGCTGGGTCGTCGGGCCCGTGGCGAGGTGCTGGCCGGAGTCGTCGATGACCTCGACGACCTCGCGTACGCACAGGTCAGGGTCGTCGTACCAGTCGTGGCCCTGGGCCTGACCGGCGCTGCGGCGACGGCCCTGGCGGCCGTGTGGTACCCGTCGGCCGCCGTGATCACCCTGTCCACCGTGCTCTGCGCCGTCGTCATCGGCGTTCTCGACTGGTGGCTGGAGCGCGCGAACCTGTCTGCCGCCTTGGCCGCCCGGGGTCGGCTGACCCAGGTCAGCACCCTGATCGCCGCCAACGCCACCGAACTGGCGGCCATCGGCGCCACGGCCCAGGCCCTGCAGTGGGTGTCCGACGCCCAGCGCGACCTGAGCCAGGCCATCCGCCGACAGCGCTGGGGGCGGGCCCTGGGAGCCGGTGCGATCCCCCTGGTCGTGGCCGGACACACCGTGTGGATGGCCGCCTGGGTCGGCCCTCAGGTCAGCGACGCCGTCGCCGAACCGCTGTCCACACCGCTGGCCGCCCTGCTGGTGTTGCTGCCGGTGGCCCTGGGCGAGGTGATCGCTACCATCCCGGACGCCATGGGCTCGCTGGCCCGGTCGCAGGCCGCGGCGACCCGACTGGATGCCCTGCTCGACCAGCAACCCGCGGTGACCCACCCGCGCCTGGAGGAGCCCGGAGCGCACCACGGCGCGGACGCCGACCAGGAGCCCGCGCTGGCGCTCGACGGCTTCCCGCTGCCGACCGACGTACCGACGTTGACGTTGGAGCAGGTCACGGGCTCCTGGGATGGTCAGGTGATCGCGCTCGCCGAGCAGAACCACCGGTTCGAGCCGGGTGGCCTGATCGGGGTCACCGGCCCCAACGGATCGGGCAAGTCCACCCTCGTCGCCATCCTGGCCCGCCATCTCGACCCCCATCAGGGGCGTTACCAGCAGGGCGGCCTGGACGTGGGCGAGCTGTCACTGGCGCGGTCCCGGGCGCGACTGGCCGTGGTCGACGACGAGCCCCACGTGTTCGCCTCGACCCTGCGCGAAAACCTCAGGCTGGCGGCCCCGGGCTGCTCGGACGCGGCGATCCTGGACGCGCTCGACCGGGCCGGACTACGCCCCTGGTACGACGGCCTGCCCCGCGGGTTGAGCACGATGCTCGGCTCCACGACGGGTGCGGCCGACCTGGACGGTCAGCTCGCGCCGCGCGGGGTGTCCGGCGGGGAAGGCACCCGACTGGCGCTGGCCCGAGCCTTGCTGTCCGGGCGGGGGGTGTTGCTCCTGGATGAGCCGGTCGCCCACCTCGATCACGCCACGGCCCTGGCCGTCATGCACGACGTGGCGGCGACCGCGCGCACGGACGGGCACCGGATCGGGTCGGCCCGGACCGTCATCGTCGTGAGCCACCGGCCCGAAGGGCTGGACGGCGCCGACGCGCTCATCAGGCTGCGCACCAGTCGATCGATTCCGAAGGTCTCGCGCGGCCTCGGATGACACGATGCCGTTATGGCTTCTCCCTCGTCGGCGCCCTCGTCGGCGCCCTCGTCGGCATCCTCGTCGGCATCGAGCGGCACTGGCTCCCGCGTCCCCGACCGGCTCCCCGACGTCAAGACGCAGAACTGGTGGGCCCGCCTGTGGCGACCGTTCTGGGTTCTCCCCCTGGTCATCTGCGCGTCCGCGTTCGGCCTGGGGCTGGGATTGCCACTGCTGGACGCTGCGGTCGGGGCGCACCTGCCGTATGTCTTCCAGGGCGGGCCTGAGGGCGCCCGAGGGCTGCTGGGGACCATCGCGGGAGCGATGATCTCCGTGATGGGCTTGGTGTTCTCCATCACCATGGTGGTGCTCCAGCTGGCCAGCAGTCAGTTCACACCGCGGGTGCTGTCGAACTTCCTGGAGAGCCGGATCACCCAGGCGACATTGGGCATCTTCGCCGCGTCGTTCATCTTCGCCCTGACGGTCTTGCGTTCGGTTCAAGGCGACTATCAGGGTGAGTTCGTCCCCCAGCTGTCCGTGACGATCGCGTTCCTCATGGTGGTGACGGCGGTCGGGATGTTCATGGCCTTCATCCACCACATCACGACGTCCATCCAGGTCGCCCAGATCATCTCGAGCGTGGGCGAGGACACGGTGCGGCTGTGCCAGACCTACTTCGACCCCCCCGAAGACGCCCCGAACGCGGACTCACCGACGTTCGAACCGTCACCCACGATGGTCCGCACCACCGTGACCTCCCGCAGCCGCCACGGCCACGTCACCCAGATCGACTACCCGAGGCTGTGGGACTGCGCTCAGAAGAACGAGGTGGTCGTCGAGATCCACGTAGCCGTCGGCGCGTTCGTCACCGAAGAAGACACCCTCGCCACGATCTGGGGTCCGTCGTCGGTAGAGGGGGACACCTGCAAGGCCATCGCGGGTGCGATCCGCCTCGAGGCCACCCGGGCGGCCCACCAGGATCCGGGGTTCGGCATCCGCCGGCTCGTCGATGTGGCTGACCGTGCCCTGTCCCCGGGCATCAACGATCCGACGACGGCGACGCAAGTGCTCGACGAACTGCATCGCATTCTGCGCATCCTGGTGCAACGGCGTACCCCCAACAAGGTCATCGCCGAGGACGGTGTCGTCCGGATCGTTCACCACCCCCAGGAGATCCCCGAGCTGATCTCGCTGTCCATCGAGGAGATCATGCACTACGGCGAGGAGACGGTGCAGATTCCGAAGCGGATGCGCGACATGCTGACCGACCTGCTCAGTCACGCTCGTGCGGAGTATCGTCCGCTGCTGCAGCGGTGGCTGGACGAGATCCCACCGGAGGTGCCGAAGGAGCCGAGGCCGTGATCCCGGAGGCGATCCTCGACAGGGTCGACGCCAGCTGCGGCCCGGCCTCGAAGACGTGGATGTCCGAACCGGTCACGATGCCCTGATCGGCGAAGGCTGCGAGCACGCCACGGATGACCGCGTGCCGGGCGTGGCGGGTCTCCAGCTGCAGAGCGCCGGACCAGAACCGCAGCTCCAGGGACACCGTGGCGGTGCCGATCGAGGCCAGGAGCGCCTCCGGCGCGGGTACGTCGATGACCTCGGGCAGGGCGAGCATGACCTGTTCGGCAATGCGGCGTGCGCGGTCCAGGTCGGTGGTCTCATCGAGGTCGAGGGCGACGGTGGTCCGCACCGCCTCGAAGCCCGTCTGCACCGTGACGATCTGCGAATGCATCACGGCGTTGGGGATCAACACGAGGCGACCGTCGAAGGTGCGCAACGACGTACTGGTCAACCGCATGCCCGTCACTGTTCCGCTGTATTCGTCGACGGCGATCTGGTCCCCCACCCGGAACCGATCGCGGGCCAGCAGCACGATCCCGGCGAACATGTTGCCCAGCACCGTTTGGAAGGCGATACCGGCGGCGATCGAGATCACCCCGACGCCGCCCAGGACGTCCACCGGCTTCACGCTGGGGAAGATGATGGTCAGGGCAGCGGCGACACCCAGGGTGCCCCAGACCCACGAGGTCAGTCGGCCGAACACCTCGGCGGAGCTGTCCCCTCGTCCCCGCCAGCGCATCAGCGCCCGCACGGCGAGCTTGCCCAGGCGTCCGAGCAGGAAGCCGACGACGAGTGCGCCGGCCCCCCAGAGCAGGCCCTCGCCGGTGACCGGAGGGAGTTGCCATTCCACGTCCGGCGCAGCGAACAGCATGCTCAGCTCGGCTGTCATGGCCATCAGGGTACGTTCTGCTTCCGGCGTACGCCGGTCACGCCGGCTGGCGTCTCGTGGCGGTCGAACCCACCTTCCTGCACGGAACCCACCATGCTTCGTGGGTTCGAGCGAGCGCCGTGGGTTCGAGGCAGCGCCGTGGGTTCGAGGCAGCGCCGTGGGTTCGAGGCAGCGCCGTGGGTTCGAGGCAGCGCCGTGGGTTCGAGGCAGGGCCTCGCGTGAAGGCAGGCGACCCGACCCACCTCCCGACGGGCGGCGTGGGCAGGCCGATGCAACAATCGCGACATGACTACCTGGGCGTCCGGCCTGCCGCAACGGCCACGGGTCGACGGCCTGGTGCGTGCCGTGGACCGCGACGACACCGTCGTCGGCGTGGCCCTGACCGGCTCGTGGGCGCATGCGATGGCCAACGAGTATTCCGACATCGACCTGTACGTCATCGTGGCCGAGCCGTCGGATGCCTGGCGCCGCAGTCACGTCGAGGGGCTCGACCTGGAGGTTCGGACATTGGCCGAGCTGCGGACGATTCCGCTGGATCCGGCGCGCTGGTGGGATCGGTACAGCATGGTCCGCGCCCAGGTGCTGCTGGACCGGCGGGGTGGGGAGATCGCCGCGTTGTTCGACCGCTGGGGTCGCCTCAGCGACGAGGAAGCCCAGGTCGCCATCGACTATTACCTCGACCCGTACCTGGCCTACACGGACAGGTGCCTGCGCCAGCACCGGGCTCAGTTGGCGGTGGCCGCCCACTTGGACGCCGTCGAGGGCCTGGCCTGGGCGGTGCGGTTGATGTTCGCCGTGCACCAGCGGGTGCCGCCCACCAACAAGTACCTCACCTGGGAGCTCGAACGGTTCCCCTTCCAGGAGTCGGGTTGGGAGAGCGCGGTGCTCATCGACCGGGTCACCCGGATCCTGGCCACCGGGGACGCGGACGCCGTCCGGTCCCTGTTCGACCTGCTGGAGCCGGCGCTGCGGCGCCGCGGTTTCGGCGGAGCACTCGACCTGTGGACGAACACCCTGGCGCTGGCCCACGCGGCGCGGCAGGCCTGACCGCCCTTGCGGTGGGCGGGTTCGGGTTGTGCGGGTTCGCGTGGCCGGGCTCGGTTGTTCGGGCTTGTTCAACCCCCCGCTGCCACGGTTAGTACCCGGGGACGAAACTGCCGATGACGGTGCCACGGTCGTCGTACACGGGAATGGTGCGAAGCTTCGGTGGGCGCTTCGACCACTCGATCGCCTCTTGCGGGTCTTTTGGCTGGGGCCCGAGCAGGTCACGACTCAGCACGTAACCGGTCCTGCCGTTGGAAGCTGTCGCGGGTACGAGGTCAGGGTCATCATCGGGCGATAGGCCAAGGCCTACCCGCCCGTAGGACTGACCCTTGGCGTTCTTGGGCCACTCGCTCTTGGCTACCGGCGTGTACCCCGGCGTCGGAACAATGGTGGCCAATTCGTAAGGCGAACGCGGATCGGCGTCGGCAACGCTTCCCTTGGCTGCGGAGATTCCGGCGTACGCGCCGAGGCACACGGCTCCTCCAACGACTGCGCCAAGCAGCCGCTTTCCTCCACCTCTGGTCACTTTCTTCGCTCCTGTCTAGAGAACCTGCGACGGCGTGGCGTACGAATATCGGCTTATCCAGGCAGTTCCAGACCAGGCGCTGGAAATTCCTTGACTGTAATGCTGCTGACCAGGCCCGCATCGCGCCACCACCTCGGATATTGCTGGAGAGCCACTGCTGGCGTTGGTCCGCAGAATTCCAGTAGCGCAAGGGGTTGCCTGATTCACTCTCATCATCCGCGCCTGGGATCGAATCCAACCAGCATAGCCAGGGCCGGACATGGGCCCTGTGATCGTCTCCGCCTTATAGGTGTCAGTGGTCAGCAGCGAATACGTTCGGTAAAGAGAAGAGCCAGCGGAGTAGTCCCGCGCCGCACTTTGAACAACGATCGCGTATGCCGAGGTCGCTGAGGACACGAACGTTGCGCCAACGAGAAGCAAAGCACTAAGAGGAGTCAGGCTCCGTATCGCTGCCATGTCTGCACGATATGGGGCCCTACCCCCCCCCGGTCAACCCAACTGAACTGCGCAGCAACGGGATTGCGTAGCACATGTGGAGGAGTCTGATCTGGTTGGATCCCCCGGTCAATCTCAGTTGACCTGACCGGCGAGCAGCCGCTGCTGGAACCGCGTGCGGTAGGCGTCCACAGCGTTTGCGCCGGTGGCCTGTCCAGGGACCCGGTCCGCACCTGCCAGCTCCCCGGCTCCAGGCACCTGCGAGGCGCCAGCGCCGAAACTCACCTGCGGCGGGGCTCCGCGGCCCGGGACGGCGTCGGCCAGCCGGGCCGGCGCTGAGGGCCGCAGTTGGTACGCCGGAACGCTCGCCTCCCCCGGCAGCGGCAGGCCGGCGCACGTCGTACCGGGTGGGGGGAGGACGCCGTCCACGAGCCAAGCGGTGACCGCGGACTCGACGCACGTGTTGCCGGTCATCAGGGAGCCGTGGTTGCCCGAGTCGTCGACCGCGAGCAGCCGGGCCGAGGCGTGGGCGCGGTGGGCCAGCGAGGCCCCCTCCCACGGGGTGGCGGGATCGAGTTCGGCCTGGACCATCAGCAGCGGCGGCACCCCCTCGCCGGTCGCCCGTGGCAGGGGTCGGTCCGGGAACGGCCAGTAGGCGCACGCGCTGGTCACCCACGTGTAGCCCAGCAGCGGATACCGGCGCCCCAGCGCCATTCCTTCACGCAGATAAGAGGCCGGATCGCGGACCCACGCGTCGTCGTTGCACTGGACCGCCATGAACACGGTGTCCTCGGCGCTGACGTGGTCCGCCGCGGGCGACCCGAGCACCGCGCGCCGGAACCGGGCGAGCGCCGCCGCCGCTGTCCCGCCCGCCCGTGCCGAGGCGGCGGCACCGGCTGCGGGATGCTCCCCCACCGCTCGGGTCAGGGCCACCATCAGGTCAGCCAGGTCGGGGAACGTCGAATCGAAGTACAGGCCCTGGATCATCACCAGATCCAGGTCGTTGGGGACCACCCCCGGCAGCCGGCCGGCGGCCACCTGCGCCCGGATCCGTTCGTACGTCGCACCGACCGCGGCGGCCGTCGCACCCAGGCGGTAGACCTGGTTCCGGCGGGCCAGCCACGGGAGGAACTGCTGACGGTACCGGCGTTCGAAACCCAGCGGCTGCCACCCAAAGCTGCGCCGCCAGTCGGCCGTGAACTCGGTGTTGCCATCCAGCACGAACCGCCCCACCCGCCGGGGAAAGGTCTGCGCGTAGTGAGCGGCGAGCCAGGTCCCGGCGGAGACGCCGTAGAAGTCGACGGTCTGCGCGCCCAACCGGGAGCGGACCAGGTCGAGATCGCGCACGGTCGAGGCGGTGCCGATGGTGCGCAGGTAGGCCGCGTCGCGGGCGGCGCAGGCGGCGACCTCCCGACGGGCGGCCTGCTGTTGGCGGGCGATCTCGGCGGCGCTCGGGGCGCGGTAGTCCGTGACGCCGTCATCCACCATCGCGCAGGCCAGCGGGGTGCTGTTGCCGCTGCCCCGGGGGTCGACGGCGACGATGTCGTGCGTGCGGTGAATGTCTGGTGCGGCGGAGGCGAGGTTCGGGGCCAGCCAGTCGGCAGTGACCCCGGGGCCGCCGGGGTTGACCAGGAGCACCCGCGTGGGTCGGTCATCTCCGCGTTCTAGCAGGCGCGGCACGCGCGTGACCTGCACGGTGATGGTCTTGCCTGCGGGCCGGTTCCAGTCCATCGGCACGACGATGCGGGCACACTCCACGCCGGACCCCGGCCAGCGAGTGCGCAGCTCCGCGCCGGCGCGGCGGACGTCGGGGCCGCACAGGTCGGTGCGCCAGCCGATCGGCGTCGAGTTGGGCATCGAGTTGGGCATCGCGTTGGGCATGGTGGCAGACCAGGCGGAGACGGGGGTCAGCACCGCCACGAGCGCGGCAACCGTGGCCGCCCATCGGGTGGTCCGAGCCCCCACCGCGACCGGGCTGCGCCTACGACATGCCACGCCGAGCCCCTCACCTCGCACCGTTTGCCTTGCCCCCCAAGGCGATTCGCAGTATTGCGCAGTCCACTCTGACACATCGTGGGGTGGCCTCCGGCGCCGGCCAACGACAAGGCAGGGTCTGCAGGCGGCGGTCAACGGGCCGTGACGTGCGAGAGTTGGGGGGCCGGGTCGGCTCGTCGGGGCGGACGCCGCCTGGTACGTGCTGCGCCCAGGAGGTGTCCGATGACCCACACCGGCGAGGGATCCGCCGCCACCCCCGGCGGCGATGATTGGCGCACGGTCGCCCAGCGCGACCCGGTCACGCCGTGGGACCAGCCCAAACCCGGCGCTGCCCGCGAGGACGCCGAGCCCGCCGGCGACATCCTGCCCGGCTGGGCCGACATCCCCCAGCAGGCCTACGAGGAGGCGGCATCCGGAGGGTGGGGAACGCCGAACCAGATGCTGACCGGGCCCATCCCCACGATCCGCCGACACCCGGCCCCGCCCCCCGAGGCGGCGGCCGACCCGCAGCCCGACGACGCACCCCCGCCCAGCGAGGACGGCTAGGTCATGGTGGGGGCGACCCCGCCCGTCGATGACCGCCGACCGGCCGGCGTACCGGTCATCGTGGTCACCCCCGCCGCGGTCGGCATCGACGTGTCCCCGACGGTGGCCGCCATCGCGGTCGGCCTGCGCGATGAGTCGCTTACCCCCGTGGTGCTGTCGCCGGTGCGCACCGGCCGTCCGGACGCCCGCGGCGTCGCCGACGAGCACCCGGCCTCGGTCTTGGCCGGCGGACTGGACGTCGTCGAGCCTGTCCGGTTGTACGCCGTCGGCCCACCGGTGCCGGCGGCCCGCGCCGAGGGCCAGGAACTGCCTCCGGCGGCGGTCCTGGCCGCCCTGTTGGCGCAGACAGCCCGGCGGCCCGGGGTCGACCTGGTCCTGCTCGCCGACAGCGTCGGCCTGTTCACCCCGATCGACGAGGACGGGGCAACGCTGGCCGATGTGCTGGATCTGGCTGCCTCGTTGGCGGTCCGGGTGGGCACCGTCGTGGTCTGCGACGCCGCGGTGGGCGGGGTCCACGCCGCGGTCGCGGTCACCGAGGCCCTGCGCCGACGTACCCTCGACCTGCTGGGGACGGTGCTGGCGACCAGGCCGGCCGAGCACGACGTAGCTGGCGCGTACCTGGCGGCGACCCTGGAAGGGGCCACGGGCTTACCGCTGCTGGGGTCCATCCCGGAGGGCGCCGGGGGGTGGGAGCCCTCGGTGTTCGCCGACCGCGCCGGGGCCTGGCTGCCCATTCGCTGATCCTCGAGGAGAATCCCCCCGTGAGCCCTGACATCCCCTACCGCGTCTGCATGGTCTGCACCGGCAACATCTGCCGGTCGCCGATGGCGGCTGTCGTCCTGCGCCGGATGATCGACGATGCGGGCCTCGGGCATGCCGTCGAGGTCGATTCGGCGGGTACCGACCACTGGCACATCGGCGACGGTGCCGATCGTCGGGCGCTGCGGGCGCTGCGCAATGCCGGGTACGACGGGTCGGCGCACGTCGCCGCGCAGTTCGACGCGGACTTCCTCGGAGAACGGGACCTCGTTCTGGTCGCTGACACCGGTCATCTGCGCCGGCTGCGCTCGATCGGGCGGGCCCGCGGAGACTTGCCCCACGTGCGGCTGCTGCGCGAGTTCGATCCCGCGTCGGTGGCCGCGGGCACCCTGGAGGTCGACGACCCCTATTACGGCGACGCGGCTGGCTTCACCCGTTGCCTGGCCGAGATTGAGGCGGCCTGTCGCGGTGTCGTCGCGTTCATCCGAGATGAGCTGACCGGGCACAAGGGCCGGGAGTCCGCCTCCCCCGAGTAAGCGGACGTCCCGGCCACACCTCACATCGGCACCCTCACGGGGAACTTGAACCCCGAGGAACTCCAACCCCTGGGGGACACCGGCGCCCGGTGCCCGGCTGACAGGATGACGCCATGTATGCGTTCGCTGACGATCCTGGCCACGTCGCCCTCGGGGCGCTGGACGGCCGCTACCGGGGGACGGTAGCTCCGCTTATCGACCACCTGTCCGAAGCGGCCCTGAACCGGATGCGGGTGCACGTCGAGGTCGAATGGCTGATCTACCTGACCGACCAGGCGATCCTGCCCGGCGTCCGGCCGCTCAGCGGCGACGAACGGACCCGGCTGCGGGCTGTGGTCACCTCCTTCGACAGCCAGGCGGTCGCGGAGCTGGCCGCCATCGAGCGCGAGACGGTGCACGACGTCAAGGCGGTCGAGTACTACCTGCGCCGGCGGTTGCCGGACATCATCGACGACGCCGACCCCGGCCGGCCCGGGGACGCCGCGCGGCTCGGCGAGCTGCTGCACTTCGCGTGCACCAGCGAGGACATCAACAACACCTCCTACGCGCTGATGATCCGGGGCGCGATCGTGGAGGTCTGGGCACCGGCCGCCGGCGCGTTGGCCGACCAGGTCGCGGACCTGGCCAGGCAGCACGCCGACGTCCCGATGCTGGCGCACACCCATGGGCAGCCGGCAACGCCGACGACGTTGGGCAAGGAGTACGCCGTCAGCGCGCACCGGCTGCGTCGCCAGCTTCGCCGGGTCACGGCGTGCGAGTACCTGGGCAAGTTCAACGGGGCGACGGGGACCTACGGGGCGCACGCGGCCGCCGTACCGGGGGCTGACTGGCCGGCGATCAGTCGCGGCTTCGTGGAGCATCTGGGCCTGGTGTGGAACCCGCTGACCACCCAGATCGAGAGCCACGACTGGCAGGCCGAGCTGTACGCCGACGTGGCCCGCTACAACCGCATCCTGCACAACCTGTGCACGGACACCTGGAGCTACATCTCGATGGGCTACTTCGCTCAGGTCCGCGGGCAGGGCACGGTGGGCTCCTCGACGATGCCGCACAAGGTGAACCCGATCCGCTTCGAGAACGCCGAAGCCAACCTCGAGGTCAGCTGCGCCCTGCTGGACGTGTTGGGGTCGACGCTGGTCACGTCCCGCCTTCAGCGCGACCTCACCGATTCCTCGATGCAACGCAACATCGGCACCGCGCTCGGGCATTCGCTGCTCGCGATCGACAACGTCCGGCGCGGGCTGGCCGGGCTGGACGCCGTACCGGAGGCGATGGCGGCGGACCTGGACGCGAACTGGGAGGTGCTGGCCGAGCCGGTGCAGACGGTGATGCGGGCGCTGGCCGCCCAGGGCTACCCGGACATGGAGAACCCGTACGAACGGCTCAAGGAGCACACCCGGGGGCGTCGCCAAGGACGACAAGAGCTTGCCGAGTTCATCGACGGGCTCGGGGTGCCCGACGACGTCCGCAACACCCTGCTCGCGTTGACCCCCGCGTCGTACGTCGGCTTGGCGTCGACGTTGGTGGCGGACCATCTGGACTGACGCCGTGCCCGGCTTGACGTAATCCTGGATGCCACCCCTTGAAACCCGCCAAAGCCGTCGACGCGCGCACCCCCTGCGCCCGGGCGGCCGAAGCTACCCTGGGGGGCATGACCGCCGCAGGGTGGACACACGTCAGCCAACACATCCCCGGGCTTGAGGGTCACGGCGTGCTGTTCGCCGACCACGAGGATTACGACGACATCGGTTTGGCCCTGATGGGTGCCGGGTTCGCCGTTCGGGTCATCGACGGGCGCGGGGTGACCACCCGCAGGGAGGTGTTCTCCGCCGTCGCCGACGCGCTGGGGCTACCCGACACGGCGCATGACCACCTCGACGCCCTGGCGGACAGCCTGCAGGACCTGTCCCATTTCTGCCCGGGGCACCAGCGCCTGGTGCTGCTGTGGCGCAACGCCGAACACCTTCTCGACGCGGACCCGGAATTGTGGGAAGAAGTTGCCGACGTGCTGCGCGAGTCCAGCGCGATGCTGTGGACCGGCCACGACGAGACCGAGGACATGATCTTCGAGACCATCGCCTTCCTCGTCGGCTACGACGTCTACCCGTTGCGCCTCGGGGTGGTCGAGGAGGCCGGGGGGTCGATCTGATCGACCCGCTCGGGGAATCTGCGACCAGGACGGGGAGTTCCACGAGCATGACCGTCACCACGTTCACCGTTTCCGGTATGACCTGCGGCCACTGCGTCAACGCGGTGTCCGATGAACTGCGCGAGCTGGACGGCGTCCGCGACGTGTCCATCGACCTGGTCGCCGGGGGTGATTCCAGCGTCACCATCACCAGCGAGCAGCCCCTGGAGCCTGCGGCGCTGACCGCCGCCGTCGCGGAGGCCGGGGACTACACCGTCACCCTCTGATGTCGTCCACCACCGAGATCGACCTGAGCATCGGCGGGATGACCTGCGCGTCCTGCTCCTCGCGCATCGAACGCAAGCTCAACAAGCTCGACGGGGTCAGCGCCAGCGTCAATCTGGCCACCGAGAAGGCCCACGTCAGCTTCCCCGACACGGTCACCCGGGAGCAGTTGATCGCCACGGTGGAGAAGCTCGGCTACCAGGCGGCCGCGGTGCAGGCCCCGGACCGGCCGGCGGCCGAGCTTCCAGGGCTGGCACCCGACCCGGCCCTGGAGACCACCCCTGCGCGCAGTGCCACTCAGGCGTTGGCTCGGCGAGCGCTGATCGCGGCGGCCTTCACGGTGCCCGTGGTGGCGATGGCGATGGTCGCTCCGGTCACGCATGCCCTCGGGTCGGCCAGGCCGTGGCTGGAGTTGCTGTTCGCGCTGCCGGTGGTGACCTGGGCGGCGTACCCGTTCCACCGGGCGGCCGTGATCAACGCCCGCCACCTCGCCTCGACGATGGACACCCTGGTCTCCCTGGGGGTGGTCGCGGCGTTCGGCTGGTCACTGGTGGCGACCCTGGCCGGATCGACCGGGCACCTGTATTACGAGGTGGCCGCCGTGGTCACGACGTTCCTGCTGGCCGGTCGGTACGCCGAGGCGCGAGCCAAGGCGCGCGGGCGCTCGGCCCTGACCTCCCTGATGGAGCTGGGCGCCAAGGATGTGGCGGTGCTGCGGGGGGGAGCCTCCGGCCAGGACATCGGCGAGGACATCGGCGAAGACATCGTCGAAGACCGCATCCCCATCGAGGCGTTGGACGTGGGGATGCGCTTCGTGGTGCGGCCGGGGGAGAAGATCGCCGCCGACGGGGTGGTTCTGGAGGGCCGCAGCTCGGTCGACGCTTCGCTGATCACCGGCGAGTCGATGCCGGTCGGCGTACGACCCGGCGACCAGGTCAGCGGGGGGACCGTGAACACCCACGGCCGGCTGATCGTGCAGGCCCAACGGGTGGGTGCCGACACCGTGCTGGCGGGGATCACCCGGCTGGTGGAGCGCGCCCAGACCGGCAAGGCCCCCGTGCAGCGGCTCGCCGACCGGGTCTCGGCGGTGTTCGTCCCGGTGGTGCTGGTCCTGGCCGTGATCACGTTCACCGGCTGGCTGCTGGTCGGCCAGCCGGCCGCGGCCGCACTCTCGGCGGCGGTGACGGTGCTGGTCATCGCGTGCCCGTGCGCCCTCGGCCTGGCCACGCCGACCGCGTTGCTGGCCGGCACGGGCCGCGGCGCCGAGCTGGGCATCCTGATCAAGGGGCCGCAGATCCTGGAGCAGACCCGGGCCATCGACACGGTGGTCTTCGACAAGACCGGCACACTCACCCTCGGCACCCCGAAGCTGACCCACATCGCCACGACCGGCCGGTTGCGTGGCACGGCCGCGCTGCAGGCGGCGGCCAGCGTCGAGGCGGGCAGTGAGCATCCCGTCGGCCGCGCCATCCGTGCGGCGGCCCAGGAGCGCGGGCTGCCCCTGAAACCGCTGACGGAGTTCACCAACCTGCCGGGGTGGGGGGTCTACGGGATCATCGGGGGCACCGGGGTCACCGTCGGACAGGCCGACCTGTTCGAGGAGGTTCCGGTGGACATCCGGCTCCGCGACCGAGCCGGCACCACGGTGTACGTCGGCTGGGACGGGATCGCGCGGGCGGCGCTGACGGTGGCGGACGAGGTCCGACCCGACACGGCGGCCGCCATCGAACGGGTCCGCGCCCTCGGTCTCACCGCACACCTGCTGACCGGCGACAACGAACGCACCGCCCTCGACGTGGCCCGCCAGGTGGGGATCGATCCGCAGGACGTCAGCGCGCAGGTCCGGCCGGAGGACAAGTACGAGGTCGTGCAACGGCTGCGCGCTGGCGGCCACGTGGTCGCCATGGTCGGCGACGGCGTCAACGACGCGGCCGCGCTCGCTGCGGCCGACCTCGGGATGGCGATGGGCAGCGGGACCGACGTGGCGATCGACAGCGCCGACATCGTGCTGATGCGCACCGACGTCGCGGCGGTGGCGGACGCGATCGCGCTGTCCCGGCAGACGCTGCGGATCATCCAGCAGAATCTGGCGTGGGCGTTCGGGTACAACATCGCGGCGCTGCCGTTGGCCGCGTTCGGCCGGCTGTCCCCGATGATCGCCGGCGCGGCGATGGCCGCCTCCAGCGTGTTGGTGGTCGCGAACTCGCTGCGGCTGCGCAACTGGCAGCCACCCGGGCAGGGCGACGACGATCCGGCGCCGGCCCGCTCGAGGCCACCGGCCGACGTACCCTGACGCGCGCCCTCATGGATCGGGCGCTGCGGCCCGGGTCAGATGACGACCGGACCGCCCGGTGTCTCGAAGGTGACCGACATCAGGCCTGGGCGCCCGTGCGGGGCGATGAACGTGAAGTCGATGAACGTGGAGGTCTGACCGGGCTGAACGCCCAACCAGTCACGGACCCGTTCGGGGTCGCCGGCGATCGTCAGCCCGGCGATGGCGACTTCGGGTACCTCGTACACGGCCAGCGACGGGTGCAGGTCGGGGTTGTCGAACTGCACGAAGAACGGCAGTTGCGGATCGTTGAGCAGCCCGCGCACCCCCAGCTGGCGCCAGTCCAACCGGCGACCGTCGGGGAAGACCCGATGCCCGGGGACCGCCTCCCGGCCGAGCCGGCGCTCCAGGCCGGAGATGTCCTCGACCCGGATCACCCAGCCCAGCCAGCCGCCGCCCTCCTCGCAGGCCTCCCGGACAGCCCGACCGAAGGGGGCCTTGTCACAGGAGGGGTGCTGCAGCGGCTCGATCACCTCGACGTACCGGTGGTGCGCCAACGGGATGATCATGTTCCTGGTCCCGTACGTCGGGTGCACCCCGCCGTTGATCACACGCAACCCCAAGGGATCGGCGATCCGGGCGGCCGTCGCGGCCATCCCGTCCGGCTCGGCCGCATAGGACACGTGGTCCACTCGCATGTCGTCATCCTGACACACCGAACGAGGCCCCTTTCACCACGTCTGCCTGCGCTGGCGCACCGCCTCGAAGGTCACCAACGCCATCGTGGTGGCGACGTTGAGCGAGTCGACCAGGCCGTGCATCGGGATCGACACCCGGTACGTCGCGGCCGTCAACGCCGCCGCGTCCAGCCCGGTCCGTTCCGCGCCGACCGCGATGGCCACCGGCCCGCGGTAGTCGATCTCGTCGTACCTCTGTTCGGCAGCAGGGGTGGTGGCCAGCAGGGGAATTCCCGCATCGGCGAGCCAGCCAAGGGTCGCCTCGGTGGTGGCTGTGGCTACCTGTACGGCGAACACGGTGCCTTTGCTGGCTCGGACCACGTTGGGGTTGCCCCAGTCGGTGACCGGGTCGGCCGCGATGAGCGCGGACACGCCCGCCGCGTCGGCGGTGCGCAGCATGGCCCCGAGGTTGCCGGGCTTTTCGACCCCCTGGGCGACGATCACCAGGGGCCGTTCGCCGAGGATGAGCGCGTCCAGGCCGGCGTTCAGTGCCGGTACGACGGCCAGGATGCCGTCGGGGCCCTGACGGTAGGCGGCCTTCTCGAAGGCGGCGCGGGTGAGCCTGACCACGGTGGCGCCGCGCTCTCGGGCGGCGTGCAGGAGTTCGGTGGGAGAGCCCGGCGACCCGGTCTGCGGGTAGAGCTCGGGACAGTGGTAGAGCGCGATCGGGGCGATCCCGGCGCGCAGGGCGAGGTCCACTTCAGCATGCCCCTCGACGAGGCATTCAGCGCGTTCGCTACGGGTGCGCCGGGTGCGGAGCGCGATCAGGGTCTTGATGTGGGGATTGGCGGGGCTGGAGATGATCGCGTCGTCCATGGCGACCCAGGATGTCACGGGTGATCACTGCGGCCCGGAGCGGCCGTGCCGCGTGTCCGGGTGCCGCGTGTCCGGGTGCCGCGTGTCCGGGTTCCGCGTGTCAGCAGGCGGTCGACTCGGGGTAGTTCAGCATCCCGCCGGGCAGATAGTCGCCGGCGCGCAGGTGGTGGGCCAGGTCGAGCAGCGCGCCGTGGTAGCCCTCCAGGTAGGCTCGGTCGTCCCAGGAGGTGCGGGTGGAGTCGGCGTCGTCATGGACGAACTCGGCCAGGAGTTGCAGCCGGTCCGCCAGGAAGCGGTGGTTGTCGCGGAGATCGGGATGGAACAAGGGCCGCCCGATGTGCTGCGGGCGGCCCGGTCCCACCTCGGGGGCCTGTTGTGTGGTCATGGTGATCCTCGGCTCGCCAGCGGGTGGTGGTGACCGTTCGGTCTGGTTATCCATCGTCCGCCAAGCCAGGCAAAGTGAGCCGATCCGGCGCCCCGGCCGGACCGGCGAAAGCCACGTCTTCGCAGGTCAGACGACCAGTTGCAATCCTCTGTCCCGCCCGCTTGGTGCATCCTCCCATGTGGCACTAGGTGAGCCGGGGGATCCGTGCGTTCAGGACAGTCGGACGACCCAGGCAGCCGGGGAGCGCATCGCTCAGGCAGATGTGACGTAACTCACATCTGCCTGAGCGGCTGCGCCGACCGGCGGCAGGCCGCTGAGGCGAGCACTCGCCGTTCCGGCAGGTTCTGCCAGCAACTCCAGCACGGTCGCCAGCCCGTCCTGCTGAACGTGACCGGTCACCAGATCCGACACCGCCTTGACCTCATCCGGAGCATTACCCATGGCCACGCCGCAGGCTGCCCATGAGAGCATCTCCAGGTCGTTGCGCTGGTCACCGACCGCCAGCGTGCGCCGCTTGGCGATCCCGAGGCGGGAACGCACCCGTTCCAGCGCGGAGGCCTTGCTCACGCCCTCGGCGGCGATGTCCATCCAGGCGGTGAACCCCACCGCGTAGTTCACCCCGTGCAGGCCCAGCCGTTGCGCCATCTCGACGAAATCCTGCGCCGTGCCGGTCGGTGAGCGGAACGTCACCCGGGTCGCCGGCCGGGATGCCAGCTCCTCCCAGGAGTCGACGATGCGGATCTCGCCTTCGAGTTCGCCCGGCCCGAAGTCGGAGCAGACGTCGAATCCCCGGCCGAGGACTTCGACAGCGATCTGCGCGCCCGGCCACGCGGCGCGGAGCCGGTGCAGCACCGGGCCGGGATCGAAGGTCTCGGTCCGCAGCACCCGATACCCGTCCGGGATCCGGGGGTCCAGGGCGATGGTGACGGCGCCGTTGCTGCACACCGCGTACCCGCGCTGCAGGCCCAGGTCCGCCAGGACCGGGAGGGCCCCCAGGACGGAGCGACCGGTGGCGATCACCACGTGGTGGCCGGCGGCGGCGGTCGCCGCGACGGCCTCCCGGGTTCGCGTGGTCAGGGTGCCGTCGTGGTGGACGGTGGTGCCGTCGATGTCCAGTGCGACCAGCCGGGGCCCCGCTCCGGTAGCCAGGCGGGTCGGCCAATCTGAGTCGCCGAAGTGTCGGGCGCGCATGTTTCCTCCTCCATGCCGGCGCGCCGCTCGTGGAACCGCCGGTCACCTGCCCGTGAAGGGGATGACCGGCGTCGATCCACGTACCCGGACCCGTGTCCGGTCGCGCTCGGCTCGTTTCTTCTCTCGTGTCCCCCTCATCAACGCCGCAGGACACGCTTTTGTTCACCGTGAGTGTCACCGTGCCAGGACCGGATCATCTCCTCGACGTCCACGAGGCTGCCGCGAAGCAAAGAGTTGACGACCTATCGGCGACCACAGCCCTCCCACGAGGACGACGCGTCGGGCACCCGAAGAGTTTTCGTCGCAGACCGACGATGAGTGCGCCAGACGGCTCGACATCGAGCCATCTGGCGCACCTAGGACGTCGGCAACGGGGATCAGTCGGCGGTCCGCAAGACCTCGCGCAGCGTCGACCGGCCACCGGTCCGCATCACCGAACGGCGGTACAACCGCTCCCCGAGCATGACCGTGCCGAACGCGAAGACCATGGTGATGGCCAGTGCGATGGCCGCCTCCCACCAGCTCGCGGTCCCGTTCATCAACCGCATCGGCATCGTGACCGTGGAGAACACCGGCAGGTAGGAGCTGATTACCAGCCAGGTGCCGGTGGCGCTGATGCCCGCGAAGAGGACCACGACCAGCAGGATCGTCATGGGTGTGGTGGTGGACTGCAGATCCTCGCTCCGGCTGGCCAGCGACCCGGCGACGGCCCACACACACGCCAGCGACAGGAACCCGACCAGGAAGAAGACCAGGAACCAGCCGGTCGGACCACTGATCATCCCCAGGTAGGAGCGGTACTGGGTGAACGACAACCCGATCAGCGCCACACCGACGTACAGGATCATCTGGCCCACGGCGAGGATCGTGTTGCCGACCACCTTGCCGATCAGGAGCTGCCGGATGGGGATGGCGGTGGCCAGGATCTCCACCACGCGCGACTGCTTCTCTTCCACGACGCTCTGAGCGATGCCCATCCCGAACATCAGGGCGGCCATGTAGAAGAGCATCGCGAACACGAAGCCGGTGATCATCCGGACTCCCTCGGCATGAGATTGCTCCTGACCGTCAGCCCCCTTGAGCAGGTCGGTGCGCAAATCCGTCCCCCGGGACACCGTGTCCCACGAGGTGCCCGCCGCGGCGAGGTTCTCCTGGAGCGCAGTGCGGCGCACCACCTCGGACAGGTACAGCGACAGTTTGGTGTCGGTCCGGGTGTCGCTGGTCAACGTCCAGCCGTTCGCGGTCCGGTGCAGGTAGGCCTGCGCGTCCCCGGACGTGAGCGCAGCTCGGGCCGCCGCGTCGTCGGGGTAGGTGGCGGCAGTGACCGAGTGAGGCTCCTGGGCCGCCGCGACCTGGGCGCCGGCGGCGGTGACGACCGCGGCGGCCGCCTGGTCCACCACGGCCACCTTCGAGGTGGACTCACGGGACGCCATGAACGCGTTGAAACCCATCGCCCCCAGCAGCAGCACCAGGGTCAACCCGGTACCGATGAGGAAGTTGCGGTCGGTCAGTTTGACCACCATCTCCCGTACGGTGACCAGCGACCAGGGCTGCCCGCCGCCGGTTCCCACGGGGCCGAGGGTGGTGCTGGCGGTCTCCGGAGTCGACGTCGAGCGACCGGAGGAACGGCGGGGGTTGCGGGTGCCGATGCTCATGACGCCACCTCTCGGTAGATCTCGGACAGGGACGGCACCAGGGCGGCGTACTCGCGGATCCCGCCGCGCTGCAGCGCCGCAGCGAGCATGGGCTGCTCGGCGGCGGGGTCGATGATCTCCACGATGGCGGTCGCGCTTTCCACGTCGGCGACGTGGATGCCCGGCACCTGCCGGAGCCATCCGGCGTCCCCGCCGAGCACCAGCCGGTGCCGCAGGGTGCCGGTCGCGCGCAGCTCATCCGCCGTACCCTGGGCCGCCACCCGGCCCTTGGCCAGAATGATGAGGTGGTCGCAGAGCCGGTCGACCAGGTCGAGTTGATGGGAGCTGAACAGCACCGGTACGCCGGCGCACGCGTGCTCGCGCAGGACGTCGGCCATCGCGTCCACCGCCATCGGGTCCAACCCCGAGAAGGGCTCGTCCAGGATCAGGCAGGTGGGCTGCGACATCACCGAGGCGATGATCTGGACCCGCTGCTGGTTGCCCAACGACAATGTCTCGACCTTGGCCTTGGCGCGTTCGGCGAGACCGAACCGTTCCAGGTGGGCAGTCGCCGAGGCGCGGGCGGCGCTCGCCGTGAGGCCGTGCAGCCTGCCCAGGTAAATGAGCTGGTCCAGCACCGGCTGCTTGGGGTAGAGGCCGCGCTCCTCCGGCATGTAGCCGAACCGTTTGCGGTCGGCGGCGGTGATCGGATGCCCGGCCCAGCGGACTTCGCCGCCGTTCATGGCCAGCACCCCCATGATCATCCGCATCGTGGTGGTCTTGCCGGCGCCGTTTCCGCCCACGAATCCGGTGAGCGAGCCGGCGGCCACCTGGAAGCTCACCCGGTCGACGGCGACCAGGTCGCCGTACCGTCTGGTCACCTCGGTGAGTTCAAGCATGCGCACTCCTGACGTTCACGGCGTCCGAAGGTTCGGCCGCCCACGACCTCTACGCTCTCACCGTCGCCACCAGCACGGATCCGCCCTCGGTGGGAACCAGGGCCCCCTGGCGGGGGACCGCACGCGGGCGGTCCGGCTGGCCGGCTCCGTCCCGCGGGGGAGGACGCCTCAGTCGCCCGGACGGACCAGTCCCGCCTGGAACGCCAGCACGACCGCCTGAACCCGGTCTCGCAGATGGAGTTTGCCCAAACAGCTGCTCACGTGGGTCTTGATGGTGGCCTCCCCGAGAAACAGCCGTTGGGCGATCTCCGCATTGCTGAGTCCCTGAGCCACCAGAACCAGGACCTCGCGTTCCCGGTCGGTCAGCCGAGCCACGTCCCGCGCGTACGGATTGGGTGCCTCGCCTCCCGCAGCGGAGGAGTTGGTCGCCGAGCCGGCCGCCGAGCTGGTCGACGGGTGGGCCGGAGGCCCCGTCGACGGCCCCGTCGACGGCCCTGCCGACAGTCCGGTCAACTCCGCGGACCCCGGTTGACCGGCCACCATCTGCTGGATCACCCGCCGCGTCACCTCCGGCGCCAGCAGTGCGTGACCATGACCGACCGACCGGACGGCGTCCACCAAGTGATCGGGATCGGCGTTCTTGAGCAGGAACCCGCTGGCCCCCGCCCGCAGCGCCTCGAACAGGTAGTCATCCCGGTCGAACGTGGTCAGGATGATGACTTTGCCCAGCCCTTCGGCGACGATCTGCGCGGTCGCCGAGATCCCGTCCAGCACCGGCATCTCGACGTCCATCAGGATCACGTCGGGCCGCAGGGTGCGCGCCAGCTCGATGGCCGCGGCGCCGTGCGGGGCCTGGCCGACCACCTCCAGGTCCTCTTCGACCGACAGGATCAGCGCGAAACCCGAACGCACCAGCTGCTGGTCGTCGACCAGCAGCACCCGAAGCCGGTCCGATTCGGTGCTGTCCTCACCCGGTACGGCGGACATCGGGACCCCCCGTCGTCAGCATGGCGGACCCCGGGTCGAGGTCGGCTCCGTAGGCGTGGAGGGCCGGCTCCAGCGGGAACCTGACCCGCACCCGGTAGCCGCCCACAAGTCGGGGGCCCAGTTCCACCGAGCCCTGGTGGCTGGCGATCCGCTCGCGCATCCCGAGCAGCCCTAGCCCGCTGCCCGAGGTGGCGCCGCGCGGTCTCCCGTCGTCGACGACCTCGGCCTCGGCGTGCGTGCCGTCGACCCGGACCACGACCACCGCCCGCCGCGCCGTGGAGTGCTTGCGCACGTTGGACAGCGCCTCCTGGACGATGCGGTAGATGGACATCCCGATGGCCGCGGACACCTGCCTGGCGGCCCCCGGGGTCTGCTCCACCAGCTCGTACGTCGGCTCGAACCCCGTGCTCGCCGCCTGGGCCACCAGCTCGGGCAGCTGCGCCAGCCCCGGTTCCGGGGACCGTCCGCGCTCGGTGGCCGCCAGGGCGCCCTGGGACGTGCCGGTGCTCTGCGCGGCCCGCACCACCTCGACCCCGCGCAGCGCGC
Source organism: Austwickia sp. (assembly GCA_016711265.1). Taxonomy (GTDB): domain Bacteria; phylum Actinomycetota; class Actinomycetes; order Actinomycetales; family Dermatophilaceae; genus JADJTI01. Next base: position 41,094 of record JADJTI010000006.1, read on the forward strand.
CCAGCAAGGACCGCATCTCGCCCACCGCCTGCCGGGAGGATTCCTCCACCGCTCCCAGCGCTTGCGCCGCCGCCTCGGGGTCCCGGGACAGCACCCGGCGCGCTGCCGCCGCTTGGACACCCATCACGGACACGTGATGGGCCACCACGTCGTGCAGCTCCCGGGCGATCCGCAGCCGCTCGTCCACGACCGCCCGGTCCCGCAGTTCGACGGCCTGCTCGGTGATGGTCGCAGCCTGCGCGCTCACCGTGGCCATCCGCTTGGCGGCCCGCCAGGACAGCTGGCCCCACAGGATCCCGCCGAGGATGTACCCCAGGTTCATCAACGACCCGTAGAGCACCGAGGCGACCATCGGCGGCAGCAGTCCCGGCTGGTCGCCGTCCTTGGGCAGGTACTCGGTCATCATCGTGGTGAACGTGTACATCCATGCCAGCTGCCCGAAGACCAGCACGAACAGCGCCACGAGCAGCCCGACCAGGGCACGCCGGTTGCGGGCCCAGCCGACCCCCCCGACCAGCGAAGCCAGGTAGACGATCAGCATGGTGAACTGATTGCCGACCGAGGGCCACCAGGCCGTCGCGGCGAGCATGTGCAATTGGATGATGACCATCGAGGCCAGTGGGCGGGTCCGGCGCCAGATCAGCGGGACGACGCCGACCACCATCGCGACGTACTGCATCCACAGCGGGCTCTCGATCGTCTGGAACGCCCCGAGGCTGCGGGTCAGTTCCATGCCCACGGCCGTGAGCGCCAGGACCCCGGCGGCGATCCAGACATCCCGACGCTGCTGCGCGGCGGTGGGACGGGGCCGCTGCCACGGATCGTCGACGGCGAAGAACGTGCCGATCCCTTCCGCGACGCTGCGCCGGGAAGGCGCCGGGGTCGACCCCGGCGGCGGCTCGGGGCGCTGCGCGGAGACATTCACGATCAGGTCCCGGGCGGGGTGAGCCGGTCGGTCCCCAGGTAGGGCTGCAGGGCCGCGGGGATCGCCACCGAACCGTCGGCCTGCTGATGGTTCTCCAGCAACGGCACCAACCAGCGCGGTGAGGTGGTCAGCGTGCCGTTGAGGGTGGCCACGATCCGGGTCCCGCCCTCGCCGCGCTCGCGGATGTTCAACCTGCGAGCCTGGTACGTCGTGCAGTTCGACGTCGACGTGACCTCGCGGTACTTGCCCTGGGTGGGCACCCAGGCCTCACAGTCGAACTTGCGCGCGGCCGGACCACCCAGGTCGCCTGCCGCCACGTCGATCACCCGATAGGGCAGCTCCATGGCGTCGAGCATGTCCCGCTCGAAACTCAGCAGCCGCTCGTGCTCGGCAACAGCGTCCTCCGGTCGGCAGTACAGGAACATCTCGACCTTCTGGAACTGATGCACCCGGATGATCCCGCGAGTGTCTTTGCCGTAGGTCCCAGCCTCCCGGCGGTAGCAGGTGGAGGGCGCGACGTACCGTTTGGGGCCTGCCGACAAGTCCACGATCTCCTGGGCGTGATACCCCGCCAGCGCCACCTCCGAGGTGCCGGTCAGGTACAGGTCGTCGGCGGCCAACCGGTACACCTCGTCGGCATGGGCGTCCAGGAACCCCGCCCCGGCCATCACCGCCGGGTTGACGAGCGTGGGCACGGACAGTTGCACGAACCCCCACGCATGCGCCTTGGCCAAGGCCAGGTTCATCAGCGCCGACTCCAGCCGGGCGCCCGGTCCGACCAGGTAGTAGAACCGAGACTGGGCGACCTTCACCCCCCGGGCCAGGTCCAGCCCGCCCAGTCCCTCCAGGACGTCGACGTGATCCTTGGGCTCGAACCCCTCGGCGGCGAAATCCCGGGGGGTGCCGTAGGTCGCCAGGACCACGTAGTCGTCTTCGCCGCCGGCCGGGATGCCGTCGACGATGACGTTGGGGATCGTCCGGGCCAGCGCGTCGAGCTCGGCCTGGGCCGTGGACGCGGCCGACTCCAGGTCCTTGACCTGCGCGGACACCTCCGCTGCCGCGGCCCGCGCGGCGTCGGCCTCGGCCTCCAGGGCAGCCAGGTCGGCAGCCGGGGCACCGGTCTTGCGGGCCGCACCCAGGCGGCCCATCAGCGCCCCGACGTCCTTGCTGATCTGCTTCTGCCGAGCCCGCGCGGACTCGAAGTGCGCCAGGGTGGTGCGGCGCTGCCGATCGGCCGCGAGCACGGCGTCGACCACCGCCTCGTCCTCCCCCCGGGCCCGCTGGGAGGCACGAACCCGGTCCGGGTCGTCGCGGAGCACGTTGATGTCGATCACGCGGCCAGGGTATCCGGCCGGTACGACACCGCCCCAATAGTGGCGTCGACCAGCGCGGACGTGCTTCCTCGGCTACCGTCGAAGCATGGATAACGGATCGTGGGCGATGGTGGTGTGGCTGGTGGTCACCATCGCGGTCATCGCCGCTATCGCGGTGATCGCTCGCCGTCGTACGTCGATCCGCAGCACCCGCGACGCGGACCCACCGGCCGCCGTACCGGAGCCGGTCGACGCCCCCATCCCCCTGGGGCCACCCCGTCGCGCCGCGATCATCGTCAACCCCACCAAGTTCGACAATGTCGAGTCGGTCCGCGAGACGCTGACCCAGGTCTGTCAGCGTTCCGGGTGGGAAGAGCCGCTGTGGCTGGAGACCAGCGCCGAGGACCCGGGCACCGGTCAAGCCGAGGAGGCCGTGCGCGAGGGCGTCGACCTGGTCTGCCCGCTCGGCGGTGACGGGACGGTACGCGCGGTCGCGGCCGCCCTGGTGGACACCACCACCCCCCTGGGGTTGCTGCCCGGGGGCACCGGCAACCTGCTGGCCCGCAACCTCGACCTGCCGGTGGACTCCCTCGAGGAGGCCATGCTCATCGCCCTGAACGGCCAGGACCGGCGCATCGACGTCGGCACCGTCAACGTCACCGTGCCCAACGAGACCCAGACCAAACCCAAGGACTACATCTTCCTGATCGTCGCGGGCATCGGCTTCGACGCCGAGGTGATGGCCGACGCCCCCGAGGAGCTCAAGGCGCAAGTCGGGTGGGCCGCGTATGTCGTGAGCGGAATGAAGAAGCTGAACGGCCGGCGCTTCGGGGTCGACCTGCGGGTCGATGATGGACCCGTCGAGCACCGCAGGGTGCGCACCCTGATGGTCGGCAACTGCGGACGCCTGCAGGGCGGGGTCGAACTGCTGCCCGACGCCGAACTGGACGACGGCTTGCTGGACACGGTGATCCTGGCCCCGCAGGGCGTGGTCGGCTGGGCGGCCGTGACCGCCCGCATCGTGACCAAGACCCGCTCGGGGCACAAGAGGGTCGCACACCGGCAATGTCGCACGATCGACCTGTTCCTCGACTCCGGCCAGGAGTTGCAGCTCGACGGTGACCCGATCGGGCCCGCTCACGTCTTGAAGTTCGCGGTCCGCCCGGCCAGCCTCACGGTGCGCGTTGGGTGAGACCACCGCGCAGGGCCGCGCGGGCCGTACCCGCCGTCACTGGTCGGCTCGGGACCTCGGGCGCGCCCTGGCGCCCCGGCTGGCTCGAAGCATCGCGGCCGCCGCGCTGACCTGCCTCCCGGTCGGTGTCGCGGCGGTGCTGGTGCGGACCCAGTGGGACCCGCTGATCTCCGCGGATCGTGCGGCGATCGCCGCCGCCACCGACCTCACCCGGGATCATCCGGGGCTGCGGGACGCGCTGATCGCGTGGCAGGAGGTCTTCCTGCCCTGGCATGTGTACGCCGCCGCCGTGCCGGTCCTGGCGTGGGTCTGGTCTCGGGGGCTCCGGGGGCGGGCGATCTGGGGATTCATCACGATGATGGTCGGCTGGAACCTCGGCCTCGACGTGAAGCTCCTGGTGCAGCGCGCCCGGCCGCTGCTGGAGGACCCGGTCTCCAGCGCGCCCGGTTTCAGTTTTCCCTCGGGCCACGCCTTCAACGTGGCGATGGCGGCGACGACGTGCGTGGTGCTGATGTGGCCGCTGATGGGCTCCAGGTTCGCCCGGCTCGCCGTGTCGGCGCTGGCCGCGGTCCTGATCGTGGTCACCGCGCTGGACCGGGTCTACCTGGGGGTGCACTTCCCCAGCGACGTCGTGGCCGGCGTACTGCTGGCCCTGGGTCTGGTGGCGGCCTCATGGGTGGGGTTCATGCACCAACCGAACCCGGCCCGGTCGACGGCCCCGCCAGGCCCGCCCCCGGAGACGGTCTGAGCACACCCCCGCGCGATTGCCCGTCTCTGCGCACGCCGAACTGCTGGTGCGACGCCGAACCGCCCCGAGGAAGAAGGACCGCATGCCGACCTTGACGCCCCCTGGGTCCTCCCCGCGTGGGCCCGCTCCGACCGAGCCGGTGCCCGCGGCCGGGGCGCCCTCGTTGTCCAGCGCGGCTCGCGACGTGCTGACCCGCGCCCTGCTACCCGGGGTGCTCGTCTGGGTGATCGTGGTGGCCCTGGGGATGCTGGTGATGGGCCCCTTGGGCGAGATCCAGGCCGAGGAGGCCGTGACCGACGGGTTCGAGCGGATGCGGACGCCGCTGCTGAACACCGTCACCCACATCTGGTCCTCGGTCGATGACACCTGGCCGACGATCCTGTCCGCGATCGCGTACGGCCTGATCATCCTGGCGGTGACGCGACGCTGGTGGTGGGGCGTCGTACCGGTCCTGGCGATCACGCTGGAGTCCAGCATCTTCGTGATCGCCACCCACGTGGTCGGCCGGCCGCGCCCCGACGTGAGCCGCCTGGACGAGGCGCCGCCGACGTCCAGCTTCCCCAGCGGACATACCGCTGCCGCGTTCGCCCTGTACCTGTCGATCGCGCTCGTCGCCCAACGCTCCACCAACCCCTGGGTACGGCGGGGGTTCCTGGCGCTGGCCGTCGTCCTCCCCACCGGGGTCGGGGTGTCGAGGCTGTACCGGGGCATGCATCACCTCAGCGACGTGATCGTCGGGGCACTGTTGGGGATCTGGTGCGCGTACGCCGCCGCCGGCGCCATCCGCGCCCCCGAAGACCATCGGGGCCCCTCGGAACCTCGGTGAGCTCGGCCTCCCGGACCCACCTCCCTCGCTCAAACCCACCTCCCTCGCTCAAACCCACGAAGCTTCGTGGGTTTGGTAGCGGAACGTGGGTCCCGTAGCGGGAGGTGGGTCCCGAGCAGGGCGTGGCGGCCGGGGGTCGGTGTCCGGGCCGATCCGTGCTCAGCAGCGGCTCAGCACAGCGGCTCAGCACAGTGCTTCAGCGCAGCGGCCCAGCACAGCGGCCCAGCGCAGCGGCCCAGCGCAGCGGCTCAGCACAGTGCTCAGCGCAACGTCAGCTGGCGACTCAGCAACCCCGACCGCGCCCGGCGCTGCTCCGGAGTCAACGAAGTGTTGTCGGCGAGCGCCTCGGCGTACCGGAGCGCCAGCTCCGCGAGCGCAGCCTCGTACGCCGTACCGGGCAACTCCGGATCAAGATCCCACACGGGGATCAGCAGGCCGGAGGCGCGAAACGCCCCGAGCAGTCGGGTTTGCTCGCCGAGGGTGTCGGCACCGGCCGCGTGCAACCGGGCCAGGGCGTCGGTGGCCCGGTCCTCGTCCTCGGGCAGGACCCAGCGCACATGCGTGCGGTCCCCCACCCGACACCAGTACGCCGACGGCGCGGCCTCCAACTTTTCGGTGGGCACCATCGAGGCGTTGGCCTGTTCGAGGGACTGCCGTCCGGCCTCGTCCAGGTCGGCGCCCTCTGCGACCCAGAAGTCGAACCCGTCGTGCATGCTGACCTCGAAGGGGGCGTCCAGGTCCAGCAGCTCCTGCAGGCGCGGGGTGTCGGCGGTCGCGGGCACGCCCGGGCGCAGCGGCGTTCCGGGGACGGTCACGGCCAGCTCGAGGATGACCTTGGCGACGTCCCGGCTCGGGTCGGAGCCGGACGCGCCCGTCTGCAGGCCGATGAGCAGCTCACCGTCGGCGCGACGCAGTCCGGGCCAGGCCATCGGCAGCACGGTGGCCACGGTGACGGTCCGGCTGGCGGCCGCCTGCGCCCCTGTCCCCTCCAGAGCACCCGGGCCGAGCCTGACCTGGGCGGTCGCAGCCGGGACGATCTCGCGCATCGCAACCCAGTCGGTCTCCCCGGCCAGGCCCTCGAAGGGCCGCCGCACGAAAGGTGCGGGTGCCGGTTTGGTGGCGGCCGCGCCGCCCGCCTGCCGCTGTCGTCTCGATGCCTTTCCCATGAGTCAGCAGGGTAGACGTCCCGGGCCGGTACGCCGAACGCCGACTAGGCCGTCAACGGCCGGTCGGCGTTCGATCACCGAGGAGACGGTGCAGTTCAGAGGCGGCGACGCCGGGACGGCCCCCCGAGGGCTGCCCAGACGGTACGGCCGTTTCGGTCGTCCTGGACCCCCCATTCGTGGGCCAGGCTGCGCACGATCCGCAGGCCGCGTCCACCGACCGCCCAGACCGACTGTGGCTGCGGCCGGGGAACCGTGGGGCCTCCGCCGTCGGAGACCTCGACCTCGACGGCGCCGGCCTTGACCTTCCAGCGGATGCGCACGCATCCATCCGACAACGGTTTGGCATGGCGCACAGCATTGGCGACCAGCTCGGAAACCACCATTTCGGCTTCCTCGATGACCAGCGAGCTCAGCCCGCGCAGCTGAAGATCTTGTACCAGAATGATCCGGCTGTCCGGCACGGAGGCCAGGGCGTGCGGCAACCGCACGCTCCGAGTGCCCTCACCATCCGCGCGCTGGCGGGCCGGTGCGGCCAGGGCCGTGTCCGAGAGCCCCGAAATACCAGCGGGCTCTTGGGTGGCCAGAGGGGTGACGTCATCGAGAGCCATGGGCATCCTTCTCCATTGAAGTCCTGAGACGGACACTACTCAAGTTTCCGTAGACGGCAACCTCGTCCCATGGAGCGCTACCCAGGGAAATCGATGTCACCGCAGGTAGGTTGCCCAGCCGGGCACGCTAGGAGACCGGCGAGTGATGATGTTCACGTGAAATCCCCCGTCACGGCGCCAGGATCCCAACGCAGACCCATGAGTAACGTCCCCATTGGCATAAATGCCTCAAAGCTGGCGAATGTGCGTCACGGGACAGGCCGGGGGGCCGGGTCGTGATCACCACTCCGCCGGACTTCGAGCAGATGTACGCCGACGACCCGGACCCGTGGCGCGTGGCCACCAGCTGGTACGAGCAACGCAAGCTGGGCATCGTCCTGGCGGCGCTGCGCCGGCCGGCGTACCGCTGGGCCTGGGACGCCGGGTGCGGCACCGGCGAGCTGGCAGTCCGGCTCGCGCCGCGTTGCGACGCCGTACTAGCCACCGACCTGTCCGCTCGGGCCGTCGAGTTGACCCGACGGCGCGCCGACGAGGAGGGCATGCGGAACATCTCCGTGCAGGTCAACGCCCTGCCACTGCGGCCGTCGGGGCTGAGCGAGGCGGCCGTGCAGCCCGACCTCATCATCCTCAGCGAGTTCCTCTATTACCTGGATGCTGACCAGCGGGCCCAAACCTGGCGCCTGATCGAGGCCAGCACAGCCCCCGAGGCGGACGTGGTGGCCGTGCACTGGCGCCCCAAACCCGAGGACGCCTGGCTGTCCGGCGAGGCCGTGCAGCGCGAACTCAACGATTACCTCACCGACGCCGGATGGTGCCGAGTGGTCACCCACACCGACGTCGAGTTCGTGGTGGCAACCTGGTCCCGCGACGTTCCCCTGACGATCGGCCGGTAACTGGTAGAGAACACTCTGATCAGGGGTTTACCTACCCACGGACGAACCTTTGCGGAGCCTGGCTTACGGTGGGGACGTGGCTTTCGCGACGTACCACGACCTGTGGCTGGAGGCGGGTGACCCCGAACCCATGGCCCGTTTCTGGGCGGGCGCACTCTGCCTGGACGCGCAGTCACTGTCCGGCGGCGCCTACCGACTCGGAAGTCCACGCCCCGAGCAGACTATCTACGTCGTCCCCGCCGACCCCGGCACCCTGCGGGGATTCCGGATCCACGCCGACGTCGACCTCGGGCAGCTGGCCGCCATCCGCTGGCTCGGCGCCGAGCCGGAGGGCGATGAGGAGGACCCCTGGCTCGTGCTGCACGGACCGGAGGACAGCGAGTTGCGCTGCTACCCCAGCCCCGAGCCGATCCCCGACCGACGCTACGAGATGGTGCTGCCCGCCACCCAACCGATCCGGGCGGCCCGGTGGTGGGCGCGGGTGTTCGGCGCGGTGTACGAGTCCGCCGCCGGCGGCGACTACGCCTGGGTGTCCCAGGTGCCCCACGCGCCGTTCGAGACGCTGCTGTTCACCGACGCCGGTTCGCTGCCGGCCCACCGGCGGGTCCGGATGCGGTTGACCACGGCCGACATGCCCGGATTGATCCGGTACGGCGCCGCGATGGTCTCGGGTCAGCTCCCCTGGGTGCCCACCGGTGAACCGGGCGGACCCGGTGGGTCCGGCGAGCCGAGTGGGTCCGGGCTGGACGCGCCGGGCCGGCCGACGTACGTGATGCGCTGCGCCGAAGGCGTCGAGTTCATCGTGGTCGACGTCTCGGGCGCCCCGGAGTCCGCCCGCAGTCCCAGGCCCGCCAAGCCGGCCCTGGGACCCCGCTAGCGGCGCGTCCCGGGTAGGCGTGGCCCGCCTACCCGGCGTCCGCCGGCAGCTGGCCGAACCGGTGCATGGTCCGGCTGATCGCCTGCTCGCGCAACAGCGGCAGCAGTTCGCGGCGGCCGGTGGCCAGCACCGGGCCTTCGTAGACCGTCACCTCTTCGGAGGCCAGCTCCCGGATCAGGCCGGGGGCGTCCCCGAGCACCCGCAGCCGACCGGCCACCTCACCGCGTTCCACCCGGGCCAGGAAGGACCCGGTCGGTTCGGAGACCGCCACGTGCTGGGCCAGCTCCCGCAGGGCGGCGTCGACCTCGGCGGACTGCCGCGCCGAGGCCTTCAGAGCGCCGCTGGTCTGCGGGTCCAGACTGATCCGCAGCGGCGTACCGGTGGTCTGCGCGGCCAGCACGATCCGGAGCAGCTCCACGATCCGCGCGTCCGGTTCGGTGCGCACCCAGAAGACCGGCACCGGGCGGTAGCGGAACACGTTGGCCTCGAACCTCAGGTCACTGACGTCGATGCTGCGGCCCAACTCGGTCTCCCAGACGTAGGCATCGCTGCCCACCGCACCCCGCAACCAGGTCCGTTCCGGCCGCTCGTGCAGGTCGGTGCCCAGCAGCGGCAGCAGGGTCTTGAGGGCTTGGCGGACGTGCGGTGCCGGCTCGGCCAACCGGGTGGGGGTCCCCTCGGCGGTCCACCAGCCGAGCTGGCCGACGTAGTTGGGGCCACCCGCCTTGGCGCCCGGCCCGACGTTGCTGGCCTTCCACCCACCGAACGGCTGGCGTTGCACGATCGCGCCGGTGATGTGGCGGTTGACGTAGGCGTTGCCCACCTCCACATGCTCCAACCAGTACTCGATCTCCCGCTCATCCAGGCTGTGCAACCCACCGGTGAGCCCGAAGGCCGTACCGTTCTGCAGCTCGAGCGCCTCGGCAAGCGTTCGCGCCGTCATCAGGCCGAGCACCGGACCGAACACCTCGGTGTGGTGGAAGAAGGACCCGGGGGCGACACCCTCCTTCAGCCCCGGGGACCACAGCCGGCAGCGGTGCGGGGGCTCCCCGTCCAGGGGCCGCGGCGGCACCAGCCAGCGTTCCCCCGGTTCCAGGGTGGTCAGGGCCCGCAGCAGCTTCCCCTCGGCCGGCTCGATGATGGGGCCCATCGTCGTACCCAGGTCGTCGGGCCATCCGACGCGCACCGAGCTGACCGCATCGACGAGCTGTTTGCGGACCTTGTCGCTGGTGGCCACCGAACCGACGAGGATCCCCAGCGACGCCGCGGAACACTTCTGCCCGGCGTGCCCGAACGCGGACCGCACCAGGTCCGCCACGGCCAGGTCAAGGTCGGCCGCGGGCGTGATCACCAGCGAGTTCTTGCCCGAGGTCTCGCCGTAGACCCGGGGCCCGCGGGGTGCGTCCACCCGCCACGAGGTGAACATCGTGGCGGTCTCGGACGAGCCCGTCAGGATGACCGTCTCCACATCCGGGTGGCTGACCAGGGCCCGGCCGACGACCCGGTCCCCGGTGCGCACCACCTGCAGCAGGTCGCGCGGCAGCCCGGCGGCCTCCAGTGCCACCCAGGTGGCTTCCGCGCCCAGTTCGACGCAGCCGGGGGTGGGGTGGGCCGGCTTGATCACCACTGCCGACCCGGCCGCCAACGCCGCGAACACCCCACCCAGCGGGATCGCCACCGGGAAGTTCCACGGCGGGGTGATCAGCGTGATCGCGCTCGGGGTGAACCGCGCGCCGTCGGCCATGGGGCCGTGTTCCAGCTCGATCGCCGACTCGGCGTAGTAGCGCGCGAAGTCGATGGCCTCGGAGATCTCCGGATCGGCTTCGGCGACCGTCTTGCCGCCCTCGGCGGCCATCACCGTGACGAACTGCCCGCGCCTGGCCTCCAGCTGCCGGGCGGTCTCGCGCAGCACCTGCGCGCGCTCCCGCCCCGGCCGGGCGGCCCAGCCCTTGCCCGCCTCGCGGGCCCGGGCGATCACCTCGTTGACGGCCTCGATCGAGTCCAGGACCGGCGAGTTCAGCGGCGCCGGCGTGGCGGCCAGCGCCGCGGCCGCCCACCCGCGGGTCTGCGGCAACGACGGGTCCGAGTCGGGGGTGTTGGCAAAAACGTCCCCGATCGCCGGCCGCGCCGGGCTGCGCTGAGCTCCCACGCCGGTGCCGTCCACCGCCTCGATCGAGGCCCGGAACCGGCGTTCCTGGTCGGCCATCGCCTCCGCGCTGTGGTCGGCCTGGGTGAACAGCGCGTGCAGGAAGTTCTCCTTCGTGCCGTTCTCCTCAAGCCGCCGGATCAGGTACGACACCGCGACGTCGAAGTCCTGCGGGGCGACCACCGGGGTGTACAGCAACACCGTGCCGACGGCGTCCTTGACCGCCCGAGCCTGCGAGGGAGCCATCCCCTGCAGCATCTCGACGTCGAGCCCGTGGGTCACGCCCCGGTCCGCAGCGATCAGGTGGGCCAGCGCGACGTCGTACAGGTTGTGGCTGGCCACGCCGATCCGGACCGCGTCCACCACGTCCGGGCGCAGGCCGCGTTCGATGCACCGCAGGTAGTTCGCGTCGACCTCCTCCTTGGAGTGGTACGGCGCGAGCTCCCACCCGTGCAACGCTGCCTCGACCTGTTCCATCGCCAGGTTGGCTCCCTTGACCAGGCGGATCTTGATGCCGGCGCCGCCTTGGGCCCGGCGCTCCTGGGCCCAGGCGATGAGCTTGTCCATGGCGGGCAGTGCATCGGGCAGGTAGGCCTGCAGCACGATGCCCGCCTCCAGGTCATGGAACTGCGGCTCCGCCAACAGCCGGGTGAACAACTCGACGGTGAGGTCGAGGTCGCGGTACTCCTCCATGTCGAGGTTGACGAAGCCATGCGGTGACTTGTCCCGGGCCACCTGGTACAACGGCCGCAGCCGCTCGATACACCGCGCGACCGTGCCCTCGGTGTCCCAGGTGCTGATCTGGCTGACCAGCGAGGAGACCTTGATGGAGACGTAGTCGACGTCGTCCCGGGAGAGCATCTCGATGACCCGCTGGGTACGGGAGGCGGCTTCCCGTTCGCCCAGCACCGCCTCCCCGAGCAGGTTGACGTTGAGCTGGAAGCCCTGCCGCTGCGCCGCGGCCAGGTGTTTGGCCAGCGCCGGGTCCCGGGCGTCCACCACCAGGTGGCCGATGATCTGTCGCAACCGCGCTCTGGCCAACGGCACCACCAGCGGCGGAGCCAACGGCGCGGCGACGGTGCCCAACCCGAGCATCGCCAGGTCCAGCTTCCCGAGGAACGACTTCGCGGTCTTCGTGGACAACCGGGACAGGTCGCGCGCGGCGACCTTGGGGTCCTCGGGCCGGGCCACCCGGTCCACGAACCGCACCGCCAGATCCAGGCCCTCCTCATCGCGCAGCAACGCCGCGAGCTGGTCGGTCGTGGCCTGCTCGGCCGGTGTCTGCCCCCGGCTGGTTTGCTGCGCCCACTGCTGGGCGACGTCGACGGCGCGGTCGGCGTACCCGCGCAGCACCTGCCCGGCGGACCCGGGTGCGGTGGCCTCGGCAGGAACGGGCTGCTGATCGGACACGACGTTCTCCTCTCGGGCGACGGACGCCGCGGGCTCGACCGATCCGTCAGCGAACTGGTCGGTGGGTCTCGTCGATGATCTCGTCAGTCGTCTGGTCAGTATCGACGCTGGACCCCTCGCCGTCTTGTACGAACGGCGTCCAATCGGTGGGCAACTGAGCCAACTTCCAGCGCCGCCGCCCCGAAAGTGCCACGCTCGAGGCATGAACCGCGACAGTCCGGCCCCGCCAGGGCGGCCGCACCTGCGCATCGTGCCCGACGCGCCGGACCGTTGCGCCCCTGCCGGTCCAGCGCCCGGGGCGGCCGAGCAGGACCGGACCTCGACGTCGTACCGGGCTGACGCGGCACCGACGACGCCCTGGCACCCGTCACATTTGTATCATTCAGAAGGTACTTCGGCGGGCTGGGGGGTGCGGCGCGACCCCGGCCCCGACCCGTCCCTGATGAGCGCGCTGCCCTCGGCGATGCTGGCCCTGATGGACGAGCTGACCACGACGATGTTCTGCATCAAGGACGCGGCCGGCCGGTACGTCGCGGTGAACCCCACTTTCGTGCTGCGGACCAATCAGCGCTCGGCCCGCCACGTGCTTGGCCGGACGGCGGCCGAGCTGTTCGTGCCCGAGCTGGCCCAGCGCTATGAGGAGCAGGACGCCCGGGTGCTGAGCACCGGCCGGCCGCTGCGCAACGAGCTGGAACTGATCCGGGCCCCCGGCGCGACCCCGCGATGGCACCTGACATCCAAGCTGCCCCTACGGCACCCGTCGCCGGACCCCGCGCTGGCCCTGCCCGTGATCGGGCTGGTCTCGATGTCGCAGGACGTGGGTCGGGACAGTGTCGACGACCCGGCGATGACCTCGCTGCAAGCCGTGGTGGAACACATCGACGCGCACCTGGCCGGGCCCCTGCGCACCGCGGACCTGGCTGCGGTGGCCGGGTGCACGCCCGACACCCTGGAACGCCGGGTCCGCCGGGTCTTCCACCGTTCCCCCAAACAGCTGGTGCTGACCGCCCGGATCGACCACGCCCGCGCGATGCTGGCCGACCGGCGTACCCCGATCGTCACGATCGCGGAGCGCTGCGGCTTCTACGACCAGGCGGCGTTCTCGCGGACCTTCGCGCGGTTGACCGGCCTCACCCCCACCCAGTACCGGCGTCGGGTCACCCGCCGCTGACGGCACCGTTGGCCGCACCCGGGGTACGCCGGTCCAGCTGGTGCTTGGCGGCCTGCCGCCACAGCAACCACACGGCGATGCCCTGCACGACCAACGAACCGGAGAACTGCCCCGGCGATCCAGCGGTCTCACTATCGATGAAGCCCTGCTCAAAGCCGCCCAGGAGCAGGGAGGACCCGATCGCCACGACGTTGTTCACCACGTGCAGCGCGATGGCGGCCTCCAGGCCCCCGGTCCGCCACGTCAACGCCCCGGCGGCCGCGGCGAAAACCGACAGGTCGGCGACGACCCACGGATCGGGCGACCCGTGCGCGGCCGCGAACGCGGCCACCGACAGCACGAGGGGAACGACCAGCGCCGCCCAGCGGCCGCTGAACCACGACCCGATCGACAGCAGCGCCCAGCCCCGGAAAGCCACCTCCTCCCCAGCAGCCTGCAGGGGCGTGGTCAGCACCATGATCAGCAGCAGCGCCGGCCACTGCGCGGGCCGCGGCCCGAGCAGTGCGCCGCCGAGCACGAACGAGACCCCGATCAGCACCAGCCATAACGGGACCACGACGCTCAGGCAACGGCCGAACCACCCCCAGCGGAAGCGCCCGGTCACCGACGCGATCTGCCCCGGCGGCGTCGCGTGGGCCAACCAGAGCGCGAACATGACGACCGGAATCAGGGCGATCAGGCTCAGGTTGGTGACCAGGAAACCCACCGGGTCGGCGATGTTGCCGACCACCGAGTTCACCCACTCGAAGGGGTCGCGCTTCCCGTTGAGGAGCCCGACCACCGCCAGCACCAGCCCGATGAGAGTCGTCGAGATGCCGATCAGGCTGATCACCAGCACGATGGAGACCAGCGGACGCCACCACCGGTGTCCGGGACCACGCAACGACTGCTGATACTCGGCCCCGGGGGCCAGCACCGGCGGGGTTGGGGGCGCGGCGCCGGGCATCACGGAAACGTTCGTCATGGTTCCTGATTGAACGCCACCGGCGCGCCATCGAGCTACCGCACGGCAGCCCAGGCACCGCAACCGGCCGCAACCACCCGCAATCATCAGTGGAGGATCACCATGCCCGACGCAGAACGCTCCAAGGTCACCGAGCTCATTCGCGGCATCCGGATCGCGATGCTGACCACCGTCACCGACGACGGTTCGTTGGTGGCGCACCCGATGTCCACCCAGGACGTCGACTTCGACGGCACGGTCTGGTTCATCGCCGAGCGCTCGTCCAGCCAGGTCGGCAACATCCAGGCCCGCCCGCAGGTCAACGTCGCCTTCGCCGGTCAGGGCACCTGGGTGTCCCTGTCGGGTACGGCGAGTGTGGTGGACGACGCCGCCAAGCTCTCCGAGTACTGGAACACCTTCACCGACGCCTGGATGGAGGGCGGTCCGGAGAACCCGAACAACATCCTGCTGCGGGTCGAGGCCGACACGGCGCAGTACTGGGATTCGCCCGGCGCCAAGGTCACCCAGTTGCTCAACCTCGTCAAGGCGAAGGTGACGGGTGAGCGGATGGAGCCGGACTCGGGGACGGTGGTGATGTAGGCAGCGGCCGGACCGACGGCAGCGCCGCGAAGGCCACCAGCAGCAGCGCCGAGACCACCAGCAGCGCCCGCAGGACGCCGTGGTGCTCGCCGAGGAAGCCCAGCGCCGGGGGCCCCGCCAGGAAGGCGAGATAGCCGATCGTCGAGACGACGCTGACCCGGGCCGGCGCCCGGGCCGGGTCGTCCGCCGCCGCGCTCATCCCCACCGGGAAGCCCAGCGACACCCCCAATCCCCACACCGCCGCCCCGACGAACGCCACCACCGGCGTCCCGAACACCACCGCCAGGGACCCGGCGGCGGCGGCGGTGAACAGCACCCGCAGGACGGCGAGCCGACCGTACTGGTCCAGCAGCGTCGTACCGAGCACCCGCCCGAGGGTCATGAAGCTGAGGAAGGTGGCGAACGCGAGGATGCCGGCCCACTCCGGCAGCCGGTAGCCGTCGATGAACGCCACCGACAGCCAGTCGTTCGCGGTGCCCTCGGTGAACGCTGTGACCAGGGTGACGACGCCGATCAAGAGGGTTCGCGGTTCCCGCCAGGCGGAGCGCTGCCGGTCCCGCGACGCGGCAGCGGGTGCAGCGGGAGCAGCGGGATCAGGGTGCCCGCCAGCGTGGTCCTGCATCGGCAGGAACGCCCGCACCGCAACCACCACGGCGACGCCGATCAGCACGGCGCTTACCCCGAAGTGCGCCACCACCGGTACGCCGGCCCACGCCAGCGCGGCACCCGCCAGAGCGCTGCCGACGGTGCCCAGACTGAAGGCGGCGTGGTAGCGCGGCATGATCGTCCGGCCGAGCCGGTGCTCGACGTCGGCCCCCTGCAGGTTCATCGCGACGTCCCACTGGCCCATCCCGAAGCACAGCACGACGAGCACCCCCGTCGTGAGCGGGACCGACTCCAGGACCCCCACGGTCAGCCCGATGGCGGCCAGGGCACTCAGGTCCAGGGCCGCCCCCAGCAGCACGGTGCGCGCAGCACCGATCCGATGGGCCACCCAGCCGGCCAACGGCAGCCCAAGGATCGCACCGGCGGACCCCACGAGCAGCAGCAGCCCAAGGTCCTGGGGGGTCAGGGACAGCCCGTCGCGGACCGCCGGGATCCGCGAGGCCCAGGTGGCAAAGGACCACCCGTTCAGCGCGAACACCACCGAGGTGGCCGCCTTGGCCGATTCCAGCCTCGCCGTCGCAGCAGCACTCGGTGCCGCCATCTGCACCTCCCCTGCCACCACGCACCTATCCGTATCGATGCCCCCAGCGACGCCCCCTACGACGCACGGACCGATGGAACCACGGCGGCGCAGTAGCGTGCCGCTGTGCCCACCCATCGTCTGCGCGGCAACCTGCTGCTGCTGGCGACCGCGGCGATCTGGGGGTTCGCCTTCACCGCGCAGCGGGTGGGTGCCGAGCACGTCGGCGCCGGGACGTTCAACGGCATCCGGTTCGCCCTCGGCGCACTGGTGCTGCTGCCGCTGGTCCGGGTGCTCGACCGGCGGGCAGCCGGTGGCCCGGCGAACCCGGCCACACCGGCCGCGAGCCGGCGCCACCGGTGGCGGGCGGCCGTCGTACCGGGGCTGTTCGCCGGGACGCTGCTCTACCTGGGCGCGCTGCTGCAGCAGCTGGGCATCGTCAGCACCACCGCGGGTACGGCCGCGTTCATTACCGGGTTGTACGTCGTCCTGGTGCCGGTGCTGGGGATCGCGCTGGGGCATCGCACGAACCGGCTCACCTGGCTGGGGGTGGTCCTGGCGGTCACGGGCCTCTACTTCCTCTGTGTCACCAGCGACCTACGGATCGCCGCCGGCGACGCCCTGATCCTGGCCAGCGCCGTGGCGTTCGCCGGGCACATCCTGGTGATCGACGCCGTCACCGACCGCGACCCGCTGCGGTTGTCCATCGTGCAGTTCCTCACCTGCGCCGGGCTCAGCGCCGGGACCAGCCCGTGGACGGATCCGGCGCCGTTCTCGGGTGTCGGCGACGCGGTGGTGCCGATCCTGTACGGCGGCCTGCTCTCGGTCGGAGTGGCGTACACCCTGCAGGTGGTCGCCCAGGCCGACACGGTGGCCTCACACGCGGCGCTGATCCTGGCCACCGAGTCGGTCTTCGGCGTCATCGGCGGATCGCTGCTGCTGGGAGAGACGATGACCGGTCGCGGTTACCTGGGCTGCGCCCTGATGCTGGCCGGAATCATCACGTCGCAGCTGCGCCCGGTCCCGCGAACGTCACGCGACGGCGGTCCGGCCGGAAGCCGTGCTCCACCCCCCACAACACCGCCTGCGAGCGGCTGGTGACGCCCATCTTGCGGTAGGCGGTGCGGATGTAGGACTTCACCGAGTTGATCGACAGGTGCGTCTGCACGGCGATCTCGTGGTTGCTCAACCCCTGGGTGATCAGCGCGATCACCTCGGCCTCCCGGTTGGTCAGGCCTTCGGCGCGCCCCGGCCAGTCGCCCCCGACGGTGACCGCCCGATCCGGGGTGTCGGAGACCACGATCTCGCCGTCCCGGACCCGTTCCAGGGCCGCCACCAGCTCGGCGGCAGGCAGCGACTTGGCCAGGTAGCCGCGGGCGCCCTGTGCCAAGGCGGCATCCACGAGTGCCGCGTCCAGGTTCCACGTGTAGACCACCACTCGGTTCGCGTTCGACTCCTCGATCGCCTCCCGCAACCCGTCGCCGTCGGCCTGGGCACCAGCGAACGTGTCGTACATCGCGACATCCACCGGTTCCTCCGGCGTCACCGACGCGCTGAGCTCGACGATCCGGACGCGGTCGGCGTACCCCTCGAACATCCTGGCCAGCCCGAACACGACCACCTCGTAGTCGTTCATCAGCGCCAGGCGCAGCGGTTGACCCGATGGAACGTCCGAAGTGCCCATAGTGCGACCCTACGGTCTCGAAGGGACCGTAAACCCACCCTTAAGGGGGTGATGACCGCACGAACAAGCCGGATACCGTGACCCCGGCCCTACCACTGCCTTCCCACGGCATCAGGATCGGAGCAGGATGTCCACCGTTCGTCACCTGACCAGTTCGGAGGGCAGGGCACCCGTCGTGGCGCGGATCCGTGGAACCGATGACCGGCTGGTCTGGCTCTCCGACCGGCCGGCGCCCGGCCCCGAGGCCGCACTGCTGCGCACCTGGGCCGGCGCGGCGAGTCGGGGCCGGGGCGACGTTCAGGCCGGCCTGCGGCTGGCGTTGGAGGCGGGGAGGATCCTGCCCGCGCCCGGCTCGGGCAGCACGATGTCGCTGTGGTCGGCGCTGGCCACCCTGGGCGCCGCCGACCTGACGATCGCCCGCGTCGTCGAGCCCCACCTGGACGCGTTGGCGATCATGGCGCAGCTGGACAGCCCACCCGACCTCGACCTGATCGGCGTCACCGACACCAGCACCTGGGGGGTGTTCGCCGCCGAAGGCGGCCGGGACCCGCTGCAGGCCCGCCCCGACGGCGAGCAGTGGGTGCTGCAGGGCACCAAACCCTGGTGTTCCCTGGCCGCCGAACTCAGCCACGCCCTGGTGACCGCCTGGGTGCCCAGCGGCGCCCGCCGCACCTTCGCGGTCGCCCTGGACTCCATCGGCCTGGACGTCCAGCACGCCCCCTGGCATGCCCGCGGGCTGCCCGCGGTGACCAGCGGACCCATCAGCTTCCACGACGTCCGGGCGGTGCCGGTCGGGGCGGACAACTGGTACCTGACGCGGCCCGGCTTCGCCTGGGGCGGGATCGGGGTCGCGGCCTGCTGGTACGGCGGTGCGGTCGGCGTCGCTCGGGCGCTGATGGAGCAGGCGCGCTCCCGCGAGCTCGATCAGGTGGGGCTGATGCACCTGGGGGCGGTCGATGAAGCCCTGTACGCCGCGCGCTGCCTGCTGCGGGACGCGGCCGCCCAGGTCGATGCCGGTCGCGCGCGCGAGGACACGGGGCGGATCGCTGCGCTGCGAGTCCGGGGCCGGGTCGCCGCCACGGTCGAGGAGGTCCTGACCCGGGCCGGGCACGCCCTCGGTCCCGGGCCGCTGTGCTTCCATCCCGAACACGCCGGTCGGGTCGCCGATCTGCAGGTCTACGTGCGCCAAGAGCACGCCGAACGCGATCAGGCGGCGCTCGGGCGCGCACTGTTGGACAATGTGAGCGCCGAGCCGCCCGGTCGCCCGGAATCCGGCACGACCACACCGGTCGACGGCTGGCCCTGGTGAAATCCGACGCCTCGTTCGACCATCTCGACGCCGGCACCCCGGAGGAACAGTGGGCCGACCGCCCCGAATGGGCGAACGCGGCCGACGCGGAGGCGCTGGTGCGGGCCGCCGCCGCGATCCTGGTGATCTCCGCCCACCCCGACGACGAGACCCTGGGCGTCGGCGGACTGGCGGCTCAGGCCGCCGACCTGGGCCTGCCGGTGCACTTCCTGCTGGCCACCGACGGCGAGGCCTCCCACCCCCGCTCCCCTACGCACCGGCCTGCCGACCTGGCGCGACTGCGGGTCAGTGAGTACGACGCGGCCGTGGATCACCTGGTCTCCGGTGCCGGGCGGACGCGGTTAGGACTCCCCGACGGCGACCTGAACCGGAACGGCCAGGCGCTGGCCGAGGGGATCGAGGCGGCCCTGCGCGAGATGGGCGCGGACGCCCAGGGCAAGGCTGACCGTGACGTCCTCCTGGTCGCCCCCTGGCAGGGCGATCGCCACCCGGACCACGCCGCGGCCGGGGCAGCAGCCGCCGCGGTCGCCGCCCGCCACCGGAATCTGACCGCGTGGGAGTACCCGATCTGGCTGTGGCATTGGGGCCGGCCACCCGAGGTTCCCTGGGCTCACCTGGCGGTGCTGCGGCTGACCGCGGCGGCGGCGGCCCGCAAGGCCGAGGCGCTGCGCATGCACCGTTCGCAGATCGAGCCCCTGTCCGATCAACCCGGTGACGAGGTGTTGATCGCGGCCCCCGTACTCGCCCATTTCCGGCGGCCGTTCGACGTACTCATCGCGGCGGGGCACTGATGCCTGCCGACGTCCTCGAGACCGTTCGGCGGATCCGCGCCGTCCATGTGGTGGTCCCGGCGCGCAACGAGGCACAGACCCTGCCGGCGACCCTGACGGCGCTGGAGCGGGCCCGCGAGCGGCTGCTGGCGCTGCGCCCGGAGATCCGGGTCGACGTCACCGTGGCGCTGGACCGCTGTGAGGACAACTCGGCCGGCATCGTGCGAGCTCACCGCCGGGTGGGCTGGATTCAGCTGGGCGCGGGTGACGTCGGCCGCGCCCGGGCGGTCGGGGTCGCCTGGGCCCGGGCGGGCTCGCCCGTCGAACCCGGTGCCGCCTGGATCGCCAACACCGACGCCGACTCCCAGGTGCCGCCGGACTGGCTGACCGCCCACGTCGCCCATGCCGAGCGCGGTGTCGATCTGCTGCTGGGCCTCGTGCAGCCCGTCGGTCCCGAGATGAGCCAGGAGCGGCTGCGTGGCTGGAACGCCCGGCACGACCTGACCGACGGGCACCCCCACGTGTTCGGGGCCAACCTCGGCGTGCACGCCGCGGCGTACCGGGCCGTCGGGGGATTCCGGCCGATGCGGGCCCACGAGGATGCCGATCTCGTCGACCGGGTCCGACGGGCGGCGTTCACCTGGCACGCGACCGCCGATGCCGCCGTGGCCACCTCCGCCCGCACGGTCGGCCGGGCAGCGCACGGCTTCGCCGCGGCCCTGCGGGCGCTGCCCGCCAGCGCCGGCCCGTGGGTCGCGCCAGCGCCGCAGCAGCACCGACCGCGAGAGCAGCCCACCCGGCGTACCGGCTGAGCGTCGCCGCGCGGGCGATGTCGGTCACCACAGGTGGGGCCCCGTCACCGAGGGTTCCCCGGTCCTCCAACCGGCCGCCGTACCTGTTGGACCCGCCCAGCCGGACCCCCAGGGCGGCGGCGAACGCGGCCTCGACCACGCCACCGTTCGGGCTGGGGTGGGCCGGAGCGTCGCGAACCACCGTCCGCCACACCCGCGCCGGGGATCCGCCCAGCAGCGGAGCCAGGCCGGCGACCAGCAGGGCGGTCAGCCGCGCGGGGATCAGGTTGAGCAGGTCGTCGCTGCGGGCGGCGGCCCAGCCGAACCGGGCATAGCGGGGGTTGCGATAGCCGATCATGGCATCCAACGTGTTGATACATCGATACGCAGCAAGGCCCGGTACGCCGGCCACGGCCCCCCACACCAACGCTCCGGTGACCGCGTCGCTGGTGTTCTCGGCGACCGACTCCACGCACGCCCGGGTCACCGCCGCCTGATCCATCTCCGCCGGGTCCCGGCTGACCAGGGCGGTGATCGCCCGACGAGCGGCCGGGAGGTCATCGGCTTCCAGCAGCCGGCCGATGCCGTCCGCCTCGCGGACCAGGCTGGTGCCGCCCAGCACCACCCAGGTGGTCGCCGCCGTCGCCAGCGCGTGGGTGACCGGCCGGTGCCGCAGCGACCGCTCGAGCAGCACGCCGCCGACGACCGCCGGGCCCACCAGGAGCGCGACGTGCGCGACCCCGGGAGCCCGCCGGTCGGCGTACATCGCCTCCTCCATCCGCAGCGCCAGCGCCCCGAACCCGGCGACCGGGTGGTACCGGCAGGGGTCGCCGATGGCGCGGTCGAGCAGGAACCCGGCCGTCAATCCGCAGGCCCGGCTCACCGACGACGCGCGCGGCCGGTGGTTCATCCGCCGCCCCCGCTGAGCCGGACGCCGAGCCCGGCGACGAACAGATCCAGGCCTGCGGCGAACCGTTCCTGCGCCTCGGTGTCGACCGCTTGGGCCACCCCGAACTCGGCCATCGCGGCGTTCCCCTGCTCGTCGACGGTGTGCCCGATCACGAAGTGCAGCAGCGCCATTCCCGCGGCCCGCGCCTGCGCGGCAGCCATGGCGTGCGCCATCAGCACGGCGGCGATCTCACCCGCAGGGTCAAGGGTGGCCGGCCGAACCGCCAGCACCGAGGCCACCACCTCGGCGCCGTCCCGGTGGGACAGCAATGCCTCGCGCAACCCACAGGCCCACGTGCGCACGGCAGGCTCCCACGCCGTCGGCGCGGACCCCGTACCCGCGGACCCCGTCGGCACGCAGACCGGCGGCCGGGGCGACAGGATGGCCTCGGCGACCGCGGTCAGCAGGGTCTGCTTGTTGGCGAAGTGCCAATACAACGCGCCCGGTTGGACGCCCAGGGACGTCGCGAGCCTTCGCATCGACAGATCGGCGAAGCCGTACTGATCCAGGATCGCCAGAGCGTGCCCGAGCACCTGCTCGCGACTCAAGCTCACGGGAGGACCCTCCTCATCGGGGCAGCCTCAGCAGTGCCTCGACGTCCAGGTGGGCCTCGATGGCGTCGGCGACCGCATCGAGCATGGCCTCGCGGCGGGCGACGTACGCCGGAGCGCCCGGCTGCGGACGCCACGGGCTGCCCGCGCCGGCAGCCACCTCGCTCAGCCACGCCCGACGGAACGCGTCGCTCTCCAGTGCACCGTGCCAGAGCGTTCCCCACACCTGCCCGACCCGCCAGCCGCCCAGGAACGGCTCCGCGCTCCAGCCATACCGGCCGCCCAGGTTGGCGCCCAGGTACGGACTCCAGCCCTCCAGCTCGACCCGGCCATGGTGGATCTCGTACCCACTGACCGGGTGGCCCCGCCACGTCCCGGTGGGCCGCCGCAGCACCTTGTCCGGAGTGAACCGCACGTCGATCGGCAGCAGCCCCAGGCCGGGGACCTGGCCCTGGCCGGACTCCACATCGTCGTCCAGGGTGCCGGCCAGCATCTGGTACCCGCCGCAGATGCCCAGCACCGGCCGTCCCGACGTGGCCCGCCGTTCCACCACGTCGGCGATGCCTCGCTCGCGCAACCAGTGCAGGTCGCCGACCGTCGATCGGGTACCCGGCAAGATCAGCAGGTCGGCGGCCTCGCATTCCCGCGGGGAGTCGGTGACCAGCACCTCTACCCCGGGCTCGGCGGCGAGGGCGTCGATGTCGGTCGCGTTGGACACCCGGGGAAACCGCACGACCGCCACCCGCAGCCGGTCACCGCCGCCGGTCACGTCGTCGGCCGAATCGGAGGGCGACGGCGTCCAACGCCCCACGACCAGGGAGTCCTCGCTGTCCAGCCACATCCCGGGCAGGAAGGGCAGGACGCCGAGGAAGGGCACCCCGGTACGCCGGGTGATCTCCTCCAGGCCAGGGCGCAGCACGTCCTCGTCGCCGCGGAACTTGTTCACCACGAAGGCCGACAACAGCTCCCGGTCCGGCGGGTCCAGGAGCGCCCAGGTGCCGTAGAGCGAGGCCAGCATGCCGCCGCGGTCGATGTCGCCGACCACCAGCACCGGCAGGTCGAACTCCCGCGCCAGGCCCAGATTCACGTAGTCACCGCTGCGCAGGTTGATCTCGGCCGGCGACCCGGCGCCCTCGCAGACCACCACCTCGAAGCGGTCGGCCAGCTCCCGGTACGCGGCGAAGGCCGCCTCGGCCAGGTGACGCCTCCCGCCGACGTACTCCCCGGCCTCCAGGTGCCCGCCGGGCCGCCCGCGGACCACGATGAACGACCGGCGGTCGGTGCCCGGCTTGAGCAGTACCGGGTTCATGGCCGATTCGGCCGGTACGCCGGCCGCCTGAGCCTGCAGGTACTGGGCACGTCCGATCTCGGCGCCGTCGGCGCAGACCATCGAGTTGTTCGACATGTTCTGCGCCTTGAACGGGGCCACCGCCACGCCGCGGCGAGCCAGCACCCGGCAGATCCCGGCCACCACCAGGGACTTGCCCGCGTCGGAGGATGTGCCGGCAACCAGCAGACCGCGGGCGCGGGCGCCGGAGACCTGCCGCGCGCCGGTCACGCGGATCCCCCGCGGCAGGTGCGCGGCAGGTCCCGCAGGACGTGGCGTTGCACCGCCCCGCGGCGGGAGGCCGGGAGCTGGGCCACGACGTGCACCAGGTGCGGGTGGGCGTACTCGGCGAGGGTGATCCGCACCCGCCGTTGGAGGTCCTCCTCGATCCGGGTGTCCAGCGCCACCTCCCGATCCAGCACGACGAAGGCCTCGATGCGCTGCCCCCGCAGCGGGTCGGGAACCCCGACCACCGCGGCCTGGGCCACCCGGGGGTCGGCTAACAGAACCTCCTCCACCTCGGTCGGGCCGATGCGGTAGCCGCCGCTGATGATGACGTCGTCGTCGCGGCCGACGTAGGAGAGGTAGCCGTCCTCGTCGATGGAGCCGGCGTCCCCGGTCAGATACCACCGGCCGTCGCCGCGGAAGCGCTCGGCCGTGCGCTCGGGGGCGTCGACGTACCCGATGAACCACATCGCGGGGCTGGCCGGGACGTCGATGGCGAGGCGCCCGATGACACCCGGCGGCACCGGCTGGTCGTCGCCGGAGAGCACCGCCAGGGTCCAGCCCGGCAGCGCCCGGCCGAGCGCGGCGGGGTCGGCGGGGTCGGCGAGATCGGGGTGCCAGGCACGCCCGGCGCACATCCCCAGTTCGGTCTGACCGAAGTGGTCGTGGATCGTCAGGCCCAGGGTTTCCTGGGCCCAGGCCACCACATCGGCGGTCAACGGCTCCCCCGCGGCGGTCAGCCGTCGCAGCGCAAGCCCGGAGGGTGGCGGTCCGCCGGAGCGCTGCAGAGTTCGGTACGCCGTCGGCACCGCGGCCAGGTGGGTGACCCCGAGGCGGGCGATCAGGTCCCACCTGAGCCGCCGGCTGGCGCCCGCGACCAGGATGCTGCGCCGCCCGGCCGCCAATGGCGCGATGATCGCGTAGTACAAGCCGTAGGCCCATCCGGGGTCGCCGGCGTTCCAGTAGGCCTCCTCCGTGACGTCGAGGGCACCCTCCAGGTAGCTCTGAAAGGCCGCGACGGCGCGGTAGGTGACGGGGACGCCCTTGGGGTCGCCGGTGGTCCCGGAGGTGAACATGCGCACGAACTCGGTGTCGCCGTCACCCACCAGATCCGGCACCGGCCAGTCTTCGTGCTCGGCCCGGTCGATCAGTCGATCGAGCTGGAGCTGACCTGAGGGAGCCTGCCCACCGACGTAGACGACGCGGTAGCGGCTCCCGGCCTCGGCCCGGCTTTCGGTGGGGGCCAGCTCGCCCGCCGGGAGCAGGTTGCGGTGCCGGGCGTCGCACAGCACCAGACCTGTTCCGCAGGCTCGCAGCCGGATCGCGATGGCGGCCGGCGCGAACCCGGTGTAGAGCGGCACGGCCACCGCGCCCGCCCGCCAGATCCCCAGCAGGACGGCGGGCAGATCCGGCCCGGGTTCCAGCAGGGTCGCGATCCGGTCGCCCGGAGCGAGGCCCAGGTGCGCCAGGGCGGCGGCCAGCGACCGAGATCGGCGCTGCAGCTCGCCGTACCGAACCTCCTGGTCAGCGCCGGACAACGAGCCGATGGTGAACGCCACCGCGTCGGGATCGTGACGGTCGCACAGCAGCTCGGCGAGGCAGACGCCGTCGTGATCGAACCGGCTCAGCAGCTCAGCCAGTCGCTCCTGCGGATGCATGTGCCCACCGTAGTGCCGGGCGCCGGGGTGGGATGCCGGCCGCTTTTCTCCCGATTCTCGGGTCGAGTGTGACGGTCGTTCGATACGCTCATGGGGCGGCATCCCTCCACGCACCATCCCAGCCGCCGACGGTCTGTGGTCACCACCGCAGCCCTCCCGGAGTCATCCCGGGAGTCAACCCGGGAGTCATCCCGGAGCCATCCGGAGTCATCGTCATCACCACGGGGGAAGCCACACATGAACACTCGCCGCCTCGCCGCTGCCGTTGTCCTTGCCAGCATTGTTCCGCTGACTGCCACCGCGTCCGCGGCGTCCGCGGCGTCGACGGCATCGAGCCCGGTCGCGTCCGCCCAGGCCCCGGCCCAGGTCGCCGCCGAGCGCCCCGCGCGCCGGCTCTCGGTCACCGTCGCCGCCCGGCCCGCGGTGGTGCGACCCCTGCAGCACATGCACCTGACCGGCCTGGTCGGCCCGGCCGCGGGTCGCGCCACGGTCCGCGTCCAGGTCAAGAGCGGTTCGTCGTGGTCGACCATTCCCGGCGCTCAGGCGATCGCCGACGCCAAGGGCCGGTACGCCATCGACGTGTGGGCCCAGCGACGGGGCGTGTACACGCTGCGGGTGGTCGGCACCCTCGGCGCCAACGCGGGCACGAGCAAGCTGGTCCGCATGACCGTGCGCTGATCATGCGCTGATCATGCGCTGACCGGGAGCCGTCGGCTCCCTCGGCGAGTCAGGCCTGCCGAGGCGCGTCAGTGGGCGGGTCTGCGATGGGCGTGGGCAGCGCATCAAAACCGGGCGGCGGCACCGAGAACTGGTCCTGATACCAGCGACGGTACCCCTCCACCGCCGTCGGCAACGTCATGAAGACCCGATCGGGGCCCAGCCGCTGCAGGAAGCCCGCCGCGTTCAGCTGATCACGAACGTCCTGCTTGACCCGGGTAAGGGCTACCTGGACGCCCTGCGCGGCCAGTTCTGCGCGCAACGACTCCAGCGCGTCCACCGACGTCAGGTCCACTTCGGTGTTGGCTTCGGCGTTCAACAGGAACCACCGCACCGGCTCGCCCGGGCGTCCCTCGACGGTGGCCTGTTGCGCCTCGGCGACGGCGCCCAGGGCACGCACCCGGAAGTTGTGGGCGTTCGCGAAGCACAGCGGGGCGTCGTACCGGTAGACCACGAGACCGGGCACCTGGCGGGTCTGCGGGTAGTCGTCGATGTCGTGCATCCCGGCGATCCCCGGGACGTATCCCAGGACCGCGTCGTGGGGGTCGGCGATCCGCCGGAGCAGGTCCAGCAGGGACAACGCGACCGCGACGCCGATCCCGCTGAGCACGTCGAAGACCAGCACGCTGACGGTGGTGGCCAGGGCCAGGACGAGCTCGCTGACCCGGAAACGCCGGATTCGACGCAACTCCGCGAGGTCGATGAGCCGGACGGCGGCGTACATCACCAGCGCCCCCAGTGCGGCCGCCGGGAAGGAGGCCAGCACCGGGCCGAGGAAGAGCACGGTGCCCACCACCATGGCTGCGGTCACGACCGAGTAGAGCTGGGTGCTGGCGTTCATGGTTTTCGCGATCACGGAGCGGCTGGCACTGCTGCTGACCGGGAAACCCTGCATGACGCCGGCGGCGATGTTGGCCGCCCCCAGCGCAAGGAACTCCTGGTTGGCGTCGACCTCACAGTCCTCGTCGGTGGCCAGAGCCCGGGCGGTCAACACGTTGTCGGAGTAGCCGACCACCGCCAGGCCCAGGGCTGCCGGAAGCAGTGACCAGGGGTCCACCCCGGACCAGTCCGGCCAGGTCGGCACGGGCAACGTCCGCGGCACCTCGCCGATCACCACGACTCCGTGCCGGCTCAAGCCGAACACCGCCACGACGCCGGCGGCGGCGAGCATCCCCAGCAGCGGCCCGGGCCAGGTGGGGACCCACCGGCGCCAGGCGATCATGGCCAGCAGCATCCCGGTCGCCACCAGCAATGTCGGCACGTTCACCGCCCCTAGGTGCGACCCGAGGTAGCTGGCTTTGTCCAGTGAAGTGTCCCCGGGCACCCGCATCCCGGTGACTTTGCCGAGCTGACTGACCATCATCAGGACCGCGATCCCCGCCATGTAGCCGGTCAGCACCGGCCGCGACAACAGGTCCGCGAGGAAACCGAGCCGGGCCAGCCAGCCCAGCAGGCACACCAGTCCCACCACGATCGCCGTAAGCATGGCCAGTCGCGGGTATCCCGAGCCGATCGCCCCGCCCGCGAGCGGGGCGACCATGGCGGCGGTCATGAGAGCAGTGGTGGACTCCGGTCCCACCGACAGGGAGGTCGATGATCCCAGCAGGGCATAGACCAGCAGGGGCCCGATGATCGCCCACAGCCCGGTAACGGCAGGAAGCCCGGCCACTTCCGCGTAGGCCATCACCTGAGGGATGAGGTACGCCGTGACGGTGGCCCCCGCGAGGACGTCACGGCGCAGCCACGCGCCGCGGTAATGACGTGCAGCGTCGACGCCCGGGAGAACCTCGCGCCAGGTGCCGGGCCATCGGTGCCGCGGTCGACCGGCGGGCCCGGCCTCATGGCGATGGTGATCGCGGCGCAGGGTGGCCATGCGGTCAACGTACCTGGGCTGTTGAGCCTGCGCGCCAATCCGGTTGCGGCACGGTCGTTGCCGCCGGGATGGCCGGGCTGGTTCGGTGACGGTCAAGGCCCGTCCCTGGAAAGTTGCCAACCCAGGGTAAAGGTTGTTAAGAATCGCAAAGTCATGGTCAAGAAGAGTGAAGGCGACTCATCCGGAGACCCGGTCCGTCGATCTGCCGGGTGTCACCGCAAACGTGGTGGCACACAAGGAGACCGGCGAAATGGGGAAGACATGAACGCCGCCACGAACCAGAGCCCGACTGCTCTGCACCAGCAGGCATTGGGGAATGCCGCGCACCTGGCCAGCCTCTCGGCGTACCTCGACACCTGCCCGACCTGCGCGACCACTCCCGCCACCCCCATCGTCGATGAGTACGACGCCTCGGTGGCCACCGCGACCTGCCCGACCTGCGGCGTGGACTCGGTCGAGTACGGGATGATCGTCGAGATGGACGCCATCCTGGGACGCCTCAACGGGCTCGACGCGCTGAGCGCGGAAGTCGCCCCCGCGGCGGACCTGGACCAGGACGTAGACCTCACGTTCGGCGTGAACACGGCAGTCGAGCGGGGCAACTGACCCGTTCACTCGCGGACTGAGCGGATGAACGGTTGATCGGATGACCCGGATGACCCGCTGACCCATTGACGCGATGGGTGAGCGGGGCTGGGGATGGTTGCGTGGCCCGCTGGGGGCGGGCCGGACCAGCGTTAGGCCCGGGTCCCCGGTTCCAGCCGGGAGCCGGGCTCGATGACCACACCATCCCCGATAGAGGTGTCCATCCCGACCAGCACGATGTCCTGGTCGCGCGGACACCGGCGACCGATATCGGCGCCGATGACAGCTTTTTCGCCGACCCGCACCCCGCTGTCCAGGACAGCGTTCTCGATGACGGCACCGGCTTCGACCACGGCCCCGTCCAGCAGGACGCTGCCCCGAACCACGGCACCGGGCTCGATCACCACGCCCGGCGACAGCACGCTGTCACTCACCTCGCCCCGGATGTCGCATCCGCTGGACACGAGGGCATCTCGGACCTGTGCCGTGCGTCCGAAACGGGCGGGCGGCAGGTCGGGCCAATGCGACATCACCGGCCAGTTGGGCCGGGAGAAGGCGTCGATCTTGCCGTCCAGCAACTCCCGGTGACCCAGCAGGTACGCGTCGGGACGCCCCACGTCGCGCCAGTATCCATCGATCGGCACGGCCAGCACCGGACCTGATTCGATCAGTCGCGGCAGCAGGTGCTCCCCGAAATCGCCCAGGCCACTGTCGTCGCTGTCGTCCCCTTCGGCCGCTTTGACCCGAGACTGCTCGGAGCGCAGCTCATCGACCGAGCGCAGCAAGGCGTCCCGGTCGTACACGAACAACTCGGTGGCCACCGTGGTCGCACTCGGCGAGGCGGGTTTCACCTCGACGCCCCGCACCCGGTTGCCATCCTGGAGGACGACGACATTGTGAGCCGCCTCGGCCTTGGTCACCTCCGCCGTGACCAGGGTGCAGACCGCACCCGCGCGCCGATGTGCCTCGATCACGGGGCGCAGGTCCATCGCGAAGACATGGTCGGCGCTGCTGACGACCACGGTGTCTGGCGCCCAGCGCTCCAGGTCGGCCCGCATTCTCAGCAGGAGGTCGGCGTTCCCATGAGCGAAACCCTCTTCCGTTGCCGGGCCGCTTCCGCTCTCGGGCACGACCCGCCGAAAGCCGCCGCGATTGCGGTCCAGGTCCCAGGGGCGCCCGCCGGACAGGTACCGGTCGAGCGAGCTCACCTGGTATTGAACAGACACCCACACGTCGACCACCCCGGAGTTGGCCAGGCTGGACAACGCGAAGTCGATCAATTTGTACGTCCCGGCGAAGGGGAGCACCGGCTTGGCCCGCTCCCTGGTCAGAACGTCCATCCGGGACCCCTTACCACCGGCCTGGACGATTCCCAACACGCTGTCCCGTGGCGCCACTGGCTCTCCTTGCTCGTGTGGTCGTGCGTGGGTCAAGGCGTGACAGGTCACCGATGGGACGCCCGCAGGCCCGGCGCAGGCCCGGCGTCGGCCTGGCCTACGCGCTGACGATAGCGAGACGGGCAGCAGCAGTCGTGCGGAGTCGGCAGGCGCCCTATCGGCGGGACCCGACCGGATGGGTGGCTGCGGATCGGACCCGGGCGCAACAATGAACCGTGACCAGCACCCATGAGCAGTCCCGCATCGTCGTCATCGGGGGAGGCCCCGGCGGGTACGAGGCGGCCCAGGTCGCCGCCCGCCTGGGCGCGCACGTCACCGTCGTGGAACGCGCGGGGCTGGGCGGCTCGGCTGTGCTGACCGATGTGGTTCCGTCCAAGACGCTGATCGCAACGTCGGACGTGATGGCCATGCTGACCGATATCGATGACGTGGGCCTCCGATTCCCGCAACCGGGGTCCGTTGATCTGTCCACGGTGAACGCGCGTGTGCGCTCGCTGGCATCCGCGCAAAGCCAGGACATCCGGCGTCGCCTGGAACGCGACGGGGTGGCGATCGTCGAGGGGTCCGGCCGCCTCCTGAGCAGGGCACACGTCCCAGAACGCGGTGGCCCCGAACGCAACGTCCCCGGAGATTGGAGACACCATCGGGTGGAGGTCACTGACGCCGCTGGGACCCGGCAGGAGCTGCCCGCGGACACCGTGCTGGTCGCGGTCGGCGCCCGACCGCGGACGCTGGCGCAGGCCCTGCCGGACGGTGAGCGGATTCTGACCTGGACCCAGCTGTATCAGCTGCGATCGTTGCCCGAGCGGCTGATCGTGGTGGGGTCGGGGGTCACCGGCGCGGAGTTCGCATCGGCGTACGACGCCTTGGGGGCGGACGTGGTGCTGGTCTCGTCTCGGGACCGTGTCCTGCCCGGGGAGGATGCTGATGCCGCGGACCTGATCGAGGCCGTCTTCCGCCGTCGTGGCATGACGGTGATCTCGCGGGTCCGGGCGATGGCGGCGACGCGCACCGGCGACGGCGTAAGCGTCGAGCTTGATGATGGCCGGGTAGTAGAGGGCTCGCACGCGCTGATCGCCGTGGGGTCCATACCGAACACCGAGGGGCTGGGACTGACCGAGACCGGTGTCCGGCTCACCGATGCGGGCCACGCCAGGGTCGACAGGGTCTCTCGCACCTCCGCGCCCGGGATCTATGCCGCCGGAGACTGCACGGGGGTGCTGCCGCTGGCCTCCGTCGCGGCCATGCAGGGTCGTATCGCCATGTGGCACGCCTTGGGACAGGCCGTTCATCCGCTCGACCTCGCGACCGTCTCGGCCACCATCTTCACCGCGCCCGAGATCGCCACCGTGGGCGTCAGCGAACAGGACCTCGCCACGGACCCCCCGGGCGGCCGCAAGGTCACCTTGCCACTGGCCGGGAACCCGCGCGCCAAGATGCAGGGGCTGACCGACGGGTTCGTCAAGGTCTTCTCGAACCCCAGCGGTGTGGTGATCGGCGGGGTGGTGGTGGCACAGCATGCCAGCGAATTGATCCTTCCGCTCACCCTTGCCGTGCAGCACCGTCTCACCGTTGAGCAACTCGCGACGACGTTCACCGTTTACCCCTCCCTGGCCGGCTCCTTGACCGAGGCCGCCCGCCGTCTGCAGGCGCCCTGACCGTCCAGGCCAGTATTGCCGAGATTCGAACATGTGTCTAGAATAGGACGCATGAACGACACTCCACCCACGGCTTCCGCTCGGCAGCGGCGGCGACCGACCCTGACGACCCTGGGGCCGGGCTCGGCCCCTAGGCTGAGCGCGTGCAGGATGCCCGGGGTCTACGGATCGCCTACGTTTCGTTCCATACCTCGCCGGCCGACCGCCCCGGATCCGGTGACGTGGGCGGCATGAACGTCGTCGAGATGAACCAGGCGAGCGCGCTGGCGGACCTGGGCCACCAGGTGGACCTGATCACCCGCCGGGCGTCGCCGGAGGCCCCCGACACCGTGCCGATCAGGCCGGGAGTGACCCTGCGCCACGTCATAGGCGGCCCGGCGACACCGCTGGCCAAGAGCGCCCAGGACGCCCACCTGGACGAGTTTCGACAGCACCTGGGAGAGCTGGGCGCCCAGCTCTCCCAGGTGCTGTCCGGGGGTGGCCGGCCGGCGTACGACGTGGTGCACAGTCACCACTGGATGTCGGGAGTCGCTGCCCTTCCCTTGGCCCGGTCCTGGGGAATCCCGCACGTGCAGAGCTTCCACTCGGTGGCGGCTCTCCCCGGGGATCCGCTCCACGAGGGCGAGCCCCCGGAGTCGCCGGCGCGGGTCGGCGGGGAGGCCCGCTGCGCTCAGGAGTCCGACCTCATCGTCACGATCAGTGCTCACGAAGCGCGCACGGTCGTGGAGCGATGCGGTGCCGATCCCAACCGGGTGACCATCGTGCCCCCAGGCGTGGACGGGGAGCTGTTCCGTCCCCTGGCTGCGGGACAGGATCCGCTGTCCTGGAACGCTGGATTGACCACGCCGGTGACCGTGGGGGACCACGGGTACGTGTTCTTCGCCGCCCGACTTCAGCCGCTGAAAGGCGCGGACCTCGCCATCGCCAGCGTCGCTAGCCTGCCGATCTCGGAGCGTCCGCACCTGGTCATCGCGGGCGAGGTGTCGGTCGACTTCGCCGACTACCAGGCCGAGTTGGTCGCCTTGGTCCAGGACCTCGACATGAGCGAATACGTCACCTTCCTGGGCCCTCAGGACCGGAACGTGCTGGCGGCGATGCTGCGTGGCGCCCGCGTAGTCCTTGTGCCGAGCCACTCCGAGACCTTCGGGTTGATCGCTTTGGAGGCCTCGGCCAGCGGCGTACCCGTTCTGGCGATGGCGGCCGGCGGGCTACGCGAGGCGGTGGTCGATGGCGAGTCCGGGCTGCTCATGTGGACGCGTGATCCGGCGGATTGGGGCGCGGCGCTGCAGCGACTACTGTGCCCGGGAGTGCACTTACGGGCCGGCCAGGTCGGCCGGATCCACTCCCGCCGGTTCGTGTGGGCCGACGTGGCACACCGACTGGCTCGGATCTACGGGCGCCTGATGAGCGACGGATGGCGACCGTGACCCCCCCGATCCCGCGACCGCCAGGGCTGCGCCGGGTGCTGTTCGCTCATGCTCATCCCGACGACGAGACCTTGGCGACCGGTTGCCTGATCGCCGACCTGACTGCCCGCGGGATTCACGTGGGCGTGGTCACGGCAACCCGCGGCGAACGCGGTGAGGTGGTCGAGGGCCCCTTGAGCCACCTCCGCGGCACCCCCGGGTTGACCCCTCACCGGCTCGGCGAACTGCGAACCGCCCTCGAACTCCTCGGGGTTGGCTGGCACGCCATGCTCGGCACGCCTCCGGCCCGAGGATCCGACCTGCCGCCACGGATCTACCGAGACTCCGGGATGCGTTGGCTGACCCCGACCCTGGCCGGCCCCGCCGACGACGCTGCCCCTGACGCGCTGACGCACGCGGACCTCGCCGAAGCAGCCGCCGATCTTGCTGCCGCCGTCACGGCGTACCGGCCGGACCTGCTGATCTCCTACGACGCCGGCGGCGGTTACGGTCACCCCGACCACGTGCGGATGCACGAGATCGCGCTGGCAGCCGCCGAACTCACCGGGGTGGCGTTGGCCGAGATCGTGATGCCGACCGACCCCGGCGACGATGCCGACGATGCCGACGGCGACGACGACGCGAACGACCCAGATCGCTCCCACGACCCCGACCTGACCTGGTTCACTCTGCCGCACACGCTGCCCACGGTCGGCCAGGCGCTGGCTTCCTACGCCAGCCAGCTCCAGGTGGACGGCGACCACGTCATCCACGTCGGCGGCCAACGGCAGCCGATCCTCACCCGAGTCGGACTGCGACGACGCCTCGACCAGCCGGATCGGCCGGATCGGCCGGATCGGCCGGATCGGCCGGATCGGCCGCCAGGATCGTGACAGGGCTCACCCATTCCGGCATTCGCCTGACATAAACCGGACGTTCGTCCGAGACTGGACGTACGCGGCCCCTCGTGACCTACCGCGCCCCACGATGTGCACGACGTGCCTGGAAGGTTTCATTCACCATGCTGCGCCGCCTGACCGCCGCCCTGTCCACCCTTTCCGTGACCGCCTCCGTTGCCGCCTTGGCGGTAGTGTCGGCAGCCACCTCCTCCGCGACCACTGCCGCTGCACCCGCGGCAGCACCGCCGACCCCTGTCATCCTGGTCAACACCCTCAACGACCGGTGCGCCGACATCGTTGGGTTGCGGCTCGGCAAGGTGGGCGACCGCGTCGAGCAGTGGTACTGCCGGCCCGGCAGTTACGACAATCAGCAGTTCTTGATGTGGAAGACCGGAACGGTCGGAACCGCGCAGCGGTTTATGCTGCAGCACGGCAAGGGGGGGCTGTGCGTCGACGCACCCGGTAGCGGTCGGGTGGCCCCCGGCGCCGCCCTCCGCCTGGCGCGCTGCCGCAGCACCGACAACCAGCACTTCCTGGCCGTGCCCGTCAAGGGCGGCAACGGGTCCATGTTCCTGGTCCACGAGGCCTCCAAGCTCTGCATCGACGTCACCGGCACCAAGTCGAAAGCCGTCCGCCGCGCGCTGGTGCTTTCTCGCTGCAACGCCAAGGACGACCACCTCTGGAAGATCGTGGCGCCCTCCGCCGCCCCCGTGCACCCGGACCCGCGGGCTCCCAAACCCGTAGCCCCCAAGCCCGTGGTCCCGGCACCGGCTCCCGCCGCCTGATCCGGATCAGCCCGCACCCAGGAAGCCGTACAGCAGATCGTTGAACTCGCGGGGCCGGTCCACGTTCACCTCATGGCCGGCCCCGGCGACGATCTCCAATCGCGCACCGGAGATTCCGTCGGCGAGCTGACGCGCCGCGGGGAGATTGACACGGTCCCGCCCCCCACACACCACCAGGGTCGAGGCGGTGACCCGCGATTACCCCGCCCGGAGGTCGGCGCGGGAAAGGTCGTCGAGGGCGGCGAGCGTACGCCTCTTGTCCAGCCCCTTCGCGGCATAGGCCGAGCGGGGGATCAGGCGCATGATCCGGCTCTGGACCGCCAGTGCCGACCGTGACGGCGCCACCTGCCCACCAACCAGAACGAGCGAGGAGACCAGGTCGGGGCGTTGCTGCGCCACCGCCAGCGCCACCATCGCCCCCGCCGAGACCCCGCACAGCCACCCGGCCCGCGCCGCACCGACACCGGCCAGCTCCAACGTGGTGATCACCTCCCCCGCGGCAGCCTCCAGGGTGAAGACAGCATCCTTGGCCCCCGGCCGGGTGCCGCGCAACCACGGGCAGACGGCCTCCACCCCCGCCGGGAGCTTGGCCACCTGCTCGGAGAAGGACATCGGGTTCGACCCGATGCCGTGCAGAAAGACCAGCAGCGCAGGCCCACCCGGGGACGGCGGCGACGAGTCCGGCGCGGTCGGCCCGGCGGGTGGCGGCGATGCGGTGCTCATACACCCCATCGTGCTGGCGGGACACCCGGGTGCACCGGGGCGTCCCACGGGCGCGTCCGGCTCGTGGGCGAGACGCGCACGGCCAGCCGGTAGATTCGTGACGGAGCAGCCGGGGGCGACCCTTCCCCTCGGGGCCCGCGGAAAGGGCTCGCACCGGACCCGCAGGGGCCCGGGCGGCGGCGAGATCGTCACGGCGAGCTCCGCGGGGGCTCATGGGGGAGCCGTGACCAGCAGTACATCGATGAGAGGCACGTTCATGGGACGACTGTTCGGCACCGACGGCGTGCGTGGCCTGGCCAACAAGGACATCACCGCCGAGCTCGCGCTCGACCTGTCGGTGGCCGCCGCCCACGTCCTGGCAGAGGCCGGCGCTTTCACCGGACATCGCCCGGTCGCGGTCGTCGGTCGCGACCCCCGGGCCTCCGGGGAATTCCTGTCCGCCGCCGTGATCGCCGGCCTGGCCTCGGCCGGCGTCGACGTGCACGTGGCCGGAGTCCTGCCCACCCCGGCCGTCTCGTTCCTGACCGCCGAGTTGAACGCCGACTTGGGGGTCGTGCTGTCGGCGTCGCACAATGCCATGCCCGACAACGGGATCAAGTTCTTCGCTCGCGGGGGCCACAAACTCGAAGACTCCCTCGAAGACCGGATCGAGCAGCGGCTCCGCGTCGACTGGGACCGCCCGGTCGGCGACCAGGTGGGACGGGTCAAGACCCTCGACGACGGAGCCGCCCGGTACGTCGCCCACCTGCTGTCCGTGCTGCCGAACCGGCTCGACGGCCTGCGGATCGTGATCGACGCTGCGCACGGCGCCGCCTCGATCGTCTCACCCCAGGCCTTCCGGGCTGCGGGCGCGGACGTCGTCGTCATCGGCACCGAGCCGGACGGCCTGAACATCAACGACGGGTACGGCTCCACCCACCTGGGCATGCTGGCGACCGCGGTGGTCGAGCACCAGGCCGACCTGGGGATCGCCCACGACGGGGACGCCGACCGGTGCCTGGCGGTGGACCACACCGGGGCCACGATCGACGGGGACCAGATCATGGCGATCCTGGCGCTGGCGTTGCGCGAACGGGGTGCGCTGCACCAGGACACGCTGGTGGCCACGGTGATGAGCAACCTGGGGATGTTCATCGCGCTGGAGCGTGAGGGCATCGCGGTCCGTCAGACCGCGGTGGGTGACCGGTACGTGCTGGAGGACATGCGCGCCGGCGGGTACTCCCTCGGCGGCGAACAGTCCGGCCATGTCATCTTCCTCGACCACGCCACCACCGGCGACGGCACCCTGACCGGCCT
Source organism: Austwickia sp. (assembly GCA_016711265.1). Classification (GTDB taxonomy): domain Bacteria; phylum Actinomycetota; class Actinomycetes; order Actinomycetales; family Dermatophilaceae; genus JADJTI01. The sequence goes on from JADJTI010000006.1 coordinate 77,701, forward strand.
GATGCTGGCCGCCCGGGTCGCCCAGACCAATCGGTCGCTGCACGACCTGGCCGCCGTCATGACGCGGATGCCGCAGACCCTGATCAACGTCAAAGGCGTCGACAAGGACGCCGTCGAGACGAACGCAGCGGTACACGAGGCCGTGGCCGCTCAGGAGGCCGTGCTCGCCGGATCCGGCCGGGTGCTGTTGCGCAAGTCGGGCACCGAACCCGTGGTCCGGGTCATGGTCGAGGCGGCGACCCAGGACCAGGCGCAAGCGACCGCTGCGCGGCTGGCCGAGGTGGTCAAGCGCGAACTCGCGCTCTGAGCGCCTCCCCAGGAGCGATCCATGCCGGTCACGGTGGTCCTGACCTCCGACTTCGACCACCTCAGCGAGGTGGCCGCGGACCTGCTCGTCGAACGGATTCAGCGGGGGGTGGCGACCCGCGCTCGATTCACCCTCGGGCTGGCCACCGGCGACACCCCCACCGGGGTCTACAAGTGGTTGGCGAAGGCGGCCAACGCCGGGGAATTCGACGCCTCCCTGGTCACCAGCTTCAACCTCGATGAGTACGTCGGCCTGCCCGGTGGGAATGCCCAAGCCCGCGTGTTGCATCCGCAGAGCTACGGGTTCTTCATGATTCAGGAGCTGTTCGGTCTGCTCCGAACCAAGTTCGCCACCACCCATGTGCCATGGGGATGTCTCATCGACCAGCCGGCGCTGATCGCCGAGCTCGCGGCGTACCCGCAGGACTGGACGGAGCTGGGCACCGGCCGGGGTCGCTCGATCGTCATCGACCCGGGAACCTCCTCGCCCCTGTTGCGCTGGGTGCGCGCCGAGGTGTTGGACGCCTACCGGGCCACCGTCGACGCGGCCGGCGGGATCGACCTGCAGATCATCGGCGCCGGTGGGCGCGGGCACGTCGCCTTCCACGAATCGGGGATCCCGTTCGGTGACAGCGGCATGCTGCTGGTCCGCCTCGACGACACCACGGTCGCCGACGCGGTGGCGGACGGCCACTTCGCCACCGAGGCCGACAGCCCCCGGTACGCCATCAGCATGGGCGCCGAGCTCGTCTACCAGGCGCGCACCGTGGTCCTGCTGGCACACGGGCCTCGCAAGGCGACCCCGGTGGCCGCCTCGCTGCTGGAGGAGGTGAGCGACGCCGTACCGATCTCTTTTGGGCGGCGGTACGCCGACGCCGGGGGTGAGTTGTTGTACGTGCTGGACACCGCGGCCGCCGCCGGGCTCCGGCCGCACCTGCAGGAACTGGCCGACCGCGGGGTGGTCATCGACGACCGCAGCCACCAGCGCGCCTCCCGGGCGGTCGCCGAGCTGACCTTCCACCGGGATCCGCAGCGCCGCGCCCTGGGCTGAGGCCGGTGCGCCGGGTCAGCTGCTGTCAGTAGATCTCCTCGCCCTCTTCCCTGGTGTAGAACAGGTTGAAGTGCTCCCCGGTCCGGACGTCGTCATCGATCTGCAACAAGTGGTCCTGCGCGTCAGCGCGGTCAGCGATGGCCGCCGCCTCCAGCTCGTCGACCCGCTGCGGCACCCCGGCCTCCGCGACCAGCCGCTTCACCTCGTCGAACACCTCGAAACTGCCGCACAACAGCTGACCTTCGTGCAAGATCTTGGCGGCCACGCCGTGCTCGAAGGTGTCGAAGGCGACCTGATCAGCCACCTTGGCCAGCCGCTTGATGATGTAGTCGATCTCCTCGCGATGCCCGGGGTGCCGCAGCAGGTAGTACTTGCGCCGGTAGATCGCCTGGTCGAGCTGCATCAACAGGTCCTGCGGGAAGTCGTCGGTGGCGACCACGATGATGTCCAGGTCCGAGCCGATGACCAGCTGCCCGGTGCTCGACTCCGGTCGCGGCACCGAGTGCGCCATCCCGTACGTCACGTCGCCGGCGATGATGAACGTCACCTCGTCCATCCCCCGGCGCTGCAGCCCCACCTCGGCGATCACGGAGGCCATGGCCTCCCGCGCGGTGTTCGACTTGGTCCGGCTGATCCGCTCCGCCTGCGCGGTGATCTCCTCGGCACGGGAACACACGGCGGTCTCCTGACCCACGACACCCACCGCGGTGTAGGTCAGGAACTCCCGGCGGATCGAGGGCGACAACCGTGCGTACCCCTGCACCGCCCGGTCCAGTCGCAGGTACTGCCGGCCCGCCTGCTCACCGATGATGTCCTCGGAACGGCGGCAGATCCGCCACAGCGGGAGCGGCTCGATCCGGGTGGCCTCGACCAGCTCCGCCCCGGTCAGCGGTCCACGTTCCCGGAGCAGGTACAGGACCCGTTCCCGCGCGGTCGGGGTGGCATCAGGGCTCATCGGTGGGACCGGCCGGTACGTCGCGCGCTCACCTTCGCAGGATAGGTCCCCACTGCGTGGGAGGCGCCCGATCCAGGGCCGGGGGGGTTCGGTTTCGCCGACACGCCCGCCGAGTTCGCCCACGATGCTGGACGACTGACCAAGAATACCGGTACGACGACCGGCGACCCCAGCGCCGGCAGCCCCGCCGCACCTGCTCACGCGGCCTCCCGAAAGGTCCCCGCGCATGAACAGCAACCCGCTCATCGGGCTCGGCCTGGCGTCCCTGACGCTGGCGTTGACCCCGTGGTCCCCATCGCCCGCGGCATCGGCCCAGGCCCCGACCCGAACGGCGCCGGCCGCGTCGGTCATGGCGCCGGCGGCGCCCGTGGTCATTCTGTACAACCACACCACCGGCCGATGCCTGGACCTGCCCGGCGCAGGGAAGGGCAAGCGGTTCGGTCCGGTCGAACAGTGGCTCTGCCGCCCCGAAACCGACGACAACCAGCGCTTCGAGATGCGCGCTGCCGGCAAGCACGGCCCCTACCAGCGGTTCATGCTGCGCAACCAGAAGGACGGCTACTGCCTGGACCTGCCGACCGCGGGCGCCGTCCCGAGCGGAACCAGGCTCCGCGAAGGCCGGTGCGTCCCCAGCGACAACCAGATGTGGTACCGGGTTCCGGTCCGTGGCGGCGCCTGGCTGCTGGTCAACGAGAAGTCGAAGCTGTGCCTGGACGTGGTGGGCGCCAAGCCGACCACCCTGCGGGCCCCCCTGGCGGTGGCCACCTGCAGCATGACCGATGACCACGTGTGGCGGATGGTGCCACCCTCCCAGGTGGTCGGCGACGACGTACCCGCGCCCAAGCCCGCCAAGCCCGCACCCGCGGCGAAGACCGCCAAGCCCGCCAAAACCTGAGCGGGGCTCAGCGGACGCGCTCACCCTCGTCGTACCGGTCATCGGTCACGTCGGTGATCAGCATGTATCCCGGGGCATGCGTGATGGCCAGGTCCGGGCGGACCGCCATCACCATGGCCTGCGGGGTCACACCGCACGCCCAGAACACCGGCACGTCGCCGTCCCGCAACACCGGGGGGTCCCCGAAGTCCGGGCGTTGCAGATCTTCGATCCCGAGCTCGCCCGGGTCCCCCACGTGCACGGGAGCCCCGTGCACCGCGGGATAGCGTCCACTGATCCGGACGGCGTCCGCGACCCGGTCCGCGGGGATCGGCCGCATCGAGACCACCAGGGGCCCGTGCATCGTGGCGGTCGGGCGGCAGGGCCGGGTCGTGCGGTACATCGGGACGTTGCGGCCCGCCTCGACGTGGCGCACCGGGATGCCGGCCTCGATGAGGGGGTGCTCGAACGTGAACGAGCACCCCAGCAGGAAGGTCACCAGGTCTTTGCGCCAATACCTCAACACATCGGCGGGTTCGTCGACCAGCTCGCCATGCCGGTAAACCCGGTAGCGACCGACGTCGGTGCGGATGTCGCCCGCGAAGGTCTCGCCGTCGTACCGGCCGGCTTCGAGCACGCCGAGCACCGGGCACGGCTTGGGGTTGCGTTGAGCGAACAGCAGGAAGTCGAACGCCAGCTCCCGCGGCAGCGCGATCACGTTGGCCTGGGTGTACCCCCGGGACCAGCCGCTGGTCGGCACCGCCAGCCCGGCGCGGAAGCGCGACCGCGCCTGGCCGGGGGCCACCGTGCCGACATCGGCGACGTCCGCGAGCAGCTGCTGCCACCCCGGAGCCCGGCGCAGCCGGACCTGTTGTCCGGGGCGGGCCTGCGCGGCGCGGTCGGCGGATTCCTCCGTCAACACCCCCACGCAGGGGTAGCCGCCGGTCACCGGGTGGTCGACGCCGAACACCACGGGCAGCCCGCCGGGCGGGACCTGGATCGTCCCGGGGACCGCACCTTCGCTGGGAAGCTCGGTTCCCTCGACGTCGGGATGCCGGGCGAGCGCGCGCCCCTGCAGCCGCACCCCCACCCGGTCGCTGTCCTGGGTCACCGTCCATTCGGTGGCGAACAACTCCTCGGGGTCGGCCAGCCAATCGGTGCGCGGCCCGGGCAACACCTCCAGCAGCACGGTCGCCTCCCGGTCACCGGCCACCGCGGCGGCGTCGACGGCGGGCTGGGCCAGTCCTGCCGTGTCACCCACCGCCAGGACGTCGCCCTCGCGCACCGGCGCCGGCCCGAGCCGGGCCAGCGTGTCGGTCGATCGCGACCCGAGCACCGGCTCCACGTCGATCCCGCCGCGGACCGAAAGATACGTGCGTAGCCCGCGGGTGGGCGCTCCCACCCGCAGCACCTGGCCGTCCCGCAGCCGAAGCACCGCGTTGCCGGCCGCCGGTACGCCGTCCACACTCACCGGTGCGGGGGCCCCGGTCAGCGCCACCACAAGATTCCCGCGGGCCACCACCTCGCACCCGCCCATGAGGATCTCCAGGGCGGCCAGGCCGGCACCGCGCGCGCTCACCTCATGGCCCACCAGCCGCGCACCCAAGGCGTACGCCGCTCGGTCGGCGGCGCCGGATCGGCTCACCCCGATCGCCGCCAGCCCCGGTCTGCCGCCGTCCTGGATCAGCATCAACGCGCCCGGTCGACGTACCTCCAGGGCGCGGGTGGCCGCGGTCACAACGCGGGCCGTTCGACAAAACGGACGTTCCAGCCGGGGCGCAGCAGCGCGGGAGGATCGCGGCGCTCGTCCCACAGCACGGTCTCGGTGCGGCCGATCAGCTGCCAGCCTCCCGGGGAGGATCTCGGGTAGACCCCACTGAACGGGCCCGCCAGGGCGACCGCTCCGGTCGGCACGCTGGTGCGCGGTTCGGTACGGCGGGGCACGGTCAGCCGCGGATCGCCGCCGGTCAGGTAGGCAAAGCCGGGGGCGAATCCGCCGAACGCCACCTGCCAGAGGGTTCCGGTGTGCGCCGTCACCACCTCCTGCGTACTCAACCCCACCAACGAGGCAACGTCGTCGAGGTCGGGGCCGTCGTAGACCACCGGGAGCTCGACCACGTGATCCTGGTCGGGCGGCGATGCCGGGGCGCCCTCGCGCAGGACGGCCCGCGCCAGCTCGATCACCCCGCGGGCCACGGCGGCCAGGTCGTTCGAGCCGGCGAGGGTGAGCAGCACCGTGCGGGCCGCCGGGACCACGTCGATCACCCGGTCCCAGGGCGGCTGCCCACCCTCGACGACGGTGCGCACCGCGGCGTCCACCCGCAGCACCGCGGCGAGGTCGGCGACCTCCAGCAGCACCGCGCGAGGCCCGCAGGGCAGCAGGGTGACCGGGGCGCCGGTCATGTGAACGCCAGGATGTCGACGCCGGCCGCCGTGAGTGCCGCGCGGACCGCGCGGGCCATCTCCACCGCCCCGGGACTGTCCCCGTGGGTGCAGATCGACTCGGCCTGCACCGGCACGTCGCTGCCGTCGACCGCCGTGAGGACACCCTCGGTCACCAGCCGGACCATCCGCGCCGCCACCTCCTGCGGATCGTGCAGCAACGCCCCCGGCTCCCGCCGGGAGACCAGGGTGCCCTGGGGGGTGTAGCCGCGGTCGGCGAAGGCCTCACGGACCACGGTCAACCCGGCCCGCTCGGCCGTGGACAGGAACACCGAGCCCGGCAGCCCCAGCACCGGCAGGCGGTCGTCGTACCGGAGCACCGCCTCGACCACCGCGGCGGCCTGCTCCTGGTGATGCACCACCGTGTTGTACAGCGCACCGTGCGGTTTGAGGTAGGAGACGGATGTGCCGGCGGCACGACACATTCCGTCGAGGGCGCCGAGCTGGTAGAGCACGTCGGCGGTGAGTTCGCGCGGCGTGGCGTCGATGAACCGGCGACCGAAACCAGCCAGGTCACGGTACCCGACCTGGGCGCCGATCCGGACCCCCCGGGCCGCGGCCTGCGTGCAGGTCTCCTCCAACGTCAGGGGATCGCCGGCGTGGAACCCGCAGGCGACGTTCGCGCTGGTCACGATGTCCAGCATCGCCGCGTCGTCGCCGAGCCGCCAGGTGCCGAAGGACTCCCCCAGGTCGGCGTTGAGGTCCACGGCGCGCGGACCGGACAGTGCGCTCATCTCAGCCCCATAGCTTGGCCAGGCCGCTGAGTGACTGAACCCCGAGGTACACGGTCAGCAGCCAGGACGCACCGCCGATCGCCAGCAGCCAGCGCGGGTACACGTAGCCGTGCAGCAGGTCCCGGCGCCGCCAGGCCACCCACAGCAGCACCGCGAAACCGAACGGCAGGATCACGCCGTTGAACGCGCCCGCGAAGATGAGCAGCTGGTCGGGGGCCTTGCCCAGAGTCAGGTACCCGAGCAGGCAGACCAGGATGAAACCGACCGTCCACCGGTTGCGGACCCGCTCGGGAGTCGAGCTGCGGGTGATGAACGAGACGGAGGTGTACGACGCCCCGATCACCGAGGTGATCGCCGCCGCCCACAGGACCATGCCGAAGAGCCGCAGCCCCAGCTCGCCCGCGCCTTGCAGGAACGCGCTCGCCGGCGGGTTGGCCTTGTCGAGGACGGCGCCCCCGGCGACGACCCCGAAGACGGCGAGGAAGAGCAGCGTCCGCATCACCCCGGTGACCAGGATCCCGGTCACCGAGCTGCGACTGATCTGGCGGACGTGGTCGCGCCCCGTCATGCCGGAGTCCAGCAGCCGGTGAGCGCCCGCGTAGGTGATGTAGCCGCCGACCGTGCCGCCGATCAGCGTGGTGATCACCAGCACGTCGACCTTCTCGGGCAGCACCATGTTCTTCAGGGCCTGACCGACCGGCGGTCCGGTGGTCGCGGCGACGTAGGCGGTGAGCGCGATCATCAGCAGGCCGAGCACGACGACGATCCGGTCCAGCGCGGCACCGGCTCGCTTGATCAGGAAGATCCCGATCGCCAGCAGGGCGCTGAGGGCACCGCCGATCTTGGGATCCAGACCCATGAGGGCGTCGGTGCCCAGGCCAGTGCCGGCGATGTTGCCGATGTTGAACACCACGCCCCCGAGGACCACGAGGGCCGCGAGCGCGTACCCACCGCCGGGCACCACCGCGTCGGCCAACTCATGCGCCCGCTGGCCGGACACCCCGATGACCCGCCACACGTTCAGCTGCACGGCGATGTCGACCAGAATCGACACGAGAATCGCGAACGCGAACGCCGCGCCCAGCTGGGCAGTGAAGTTCGTGGTCTGGACGATGAAGCCGGGCCCGATGGCACTGGTGGCCATGAGGAACATGGCGCCCAGGATGGCGCTGCGCCCCGAGCGTGCCGGGCTGGTGGCGTCCTCGTCGGGTGGGTGCTGGATGGATGCGGGGTTCGGGGTCGGCGTACCGTTCATCGGGTGCTCCCGGGACTGTGGTGGGCGTGACGCCTTTCGGGGCCCGCGAGGCTGCGTCGTCGGCGTACGGGCGTGGACCGTGCCATCGCCTGGGCGTAGCGGCAGGTCGGGAGGCTGTCGAGGGGAGTGCGGCTGGCGGCGCTGTGGTGGTACGTCGCTGGGGTGCCGCATCGCCGTGGTGTTGCATCGGCGGGGTGACATCGGCGTGGTAGCGCCGTGCGCAGAAACTTTGCCGATTGTTCAACAATCCCGCAAGGCTCTTCCCGGCCACACCGGGAATCGCCGCCCCCTGGACCCACCTCCCACCGCCGGACCCACCTCCCACCGCCGGACCCACCTCCCACCGCCGGACCCACGAAGCTTCCTGGGTTCCAGCGAGCGACGTGGGTTCGACCTCATCGGGCATGGTCACCAGCACGGAGGGCCAGCGCCACCCCGACGCGGTTGGCGCGGTTACGCTGCGCGGGTGAGCAGTCCCAGGTCCGCCGCCGAACGGGTCGCCGCCACCCTGCGCGGCCAGATCGTCGACGGGCAGCTACGTTCCGGCACCCGGCTGACCGAAGAGGCCCTGACCGGTCAGCTCGAGGTGTCCCGGAACACCGTGCGCGAGGCGTTCGCGCTCCTGCGGGCTGAGCGGATCGTCGTCCACGAACGCCATCGCGGCGTGTTCGTGGCCACTCCCACCGTCGAGGACGTCACCGACCTGTACGTCGTTCGCCGACTCATCGAGCCCGGCGCCCTGAGCGGCGGGTTGGCCCAGGATGCGCCGCCGCTGCGGGCGATCGTCACCGCCGGGCAGGTGGCGGCGGAACAGGAACAGTGGGAGGAGGTGGCCTCGGCGAATCAGCGGTTTCACCGCGGGGTCGTGGCGCTCGCGGGCAGTCGGCGCCTGAGTGAGACGTTCGAGGGGCTGCTGGCCGAGATGCGGCTGATCTTTTACCAACGGGGTGATCAGCGATTCCACGGTCACTACCTGCGGCTGAACCACGAGATCTGCGCGCTGCTGGAGGCCGGACGCGCCGGGGACGCGGCCGCGCGGCTGACGGCGTACCTGCTGGAGGCCGAAGCGGAACTGGTGGCCGCCCTGACCCGGCCGACCCCAGCGAACCCGGGCATGGTCGCGCAGCCGAGGGCCCGGCACGCCGCTCACGTCCGCGGCGAGGTGAGCGCCGCTAGTGCTTCGGGGTGATGATCAGCGCTTTGGCCTGCGCGGTTACCCGGCCCGAGGCGCTCAGCTCGCCCGTCACCCAGGTCTTTCGGCCCTCCGACTCGACCACGACGGCGCGCAGGGTGAGGTCGGTGCGGATCGGGGTGGGGGCGCGAAAATCAACCTCGAGGCGGGCCGTGGCGACCCGCGGTAGCCGATCCTGCGGGCCCAGGCCGAGGCGTTGCGCTGCGGCGGCGGCGCCGGCTGCTGCGGTGTGACAGTCCAGGAGCGCTGCGGTCAGGCCGCCGGGGATGGTGTCCGGGTCAGCCCCGGTGAACCATTGCGGCGGGACGAACGTGGCGACCGCAGCCGTTCCGTCCCAGCGGCTGGCCAACTGAAAACCGTACGGATTGGCCGGCCCGCACACGAAGCAGTGCGCATACTCCGGCGGGAACCGGTCCTGGATGGGGATCCCCTCGGTCATGGCACTTACGGTACCGGCCGGGTCTGACACCCACCCCATACGACCAGGCGAACAGCGATCGAAGGTCGCTCCGCGACACAGCAACTCCGACCTCGCGGGGGTCCCCAGACGGAGCGAGCGATGTCATAATGGCTTCATCGTGGCGTCGGGGGGCCCGCGAACTCTCGAACCAGCCTGGAGAACCCCCTGATGCCTCCCATTGTGTCCAGATTCCGTCAACCGTTGAGGGCCTCCGGCGCCACCCGCGCCACGGCCACCCTGCTCGCCGCCGCGGTCATCGGCACGGGCGCCGCGCTCTCGGTACCGTCGGCCAACGCAAGCGTCCCCTCCGCCGTCGCGGCGCTCGCCGCGCCGACGTGCACGCCCGTGGAGCCGGCCACCCTGACCGCACAGGTCACCCAGCCCACCTCGGTATGGGACAGCGTGGGGATCACGTTCTCCGGCTCCTTGCCAGCTACGGTGCCGGCCGGTGCCTGCGTCACGATCCCCAGCTCACCCGACCTGCCGATGCGGACATTCGGGGAGTATCCCGCGCTGAACCCCGCCGGTGAGCGGGTCGGCACCATGGTCGTCGAGGCCGCCGGGATCACCTTCCTGTTCGATGACGCGTTCGTCAGCACGCACACGAACGTCACCTTTTCGGGCTACGTCAAGGCGGAGATGAAGGTCAACACCACCGCCGTCGTGGAGCCGTACACCATCACCTGGACCCTGCCCGCCCTCGCCCCGCCGGTTGAGGTTCAGGTTCCGGCCTGCCCGGAGTGCGGGAGCGTGCCGGCGATCAGCGGCAAGTACGCCACCCTGGACGACAAGGCCAGGACCATCTACTCCGGGGTCGTCTTCGGGACCGCCGACTGGTCGAAGGTGCCTGGCACCTCGAAGACGGTCAACGTCACGATGAGGGACGTGCTTGGTCCCGGGCAGGAATGCCTGGACGCCGAAGTCGACAACTTAAGCCTCAAGACCACCGTCCGCACGCTGACCTGCCCGACGCTCAGCGTCACCTTCCCGGCCACCCGGGGGCAGTCCTACCGGCTGAAGGTCAGGACGCGGGTCAACCCGCCGTACCTGTCTAGCTACACCGACACCGGCACGATCACCGCCGCGGGCGTAACGATCCTGCAGCGGACCGCCACGGCCGAGTGGCACGACGGCGGCGCCAGCGTGAGTGGCGGAACCCCTCTGCCCACAACTACCATCACGGTCCCGAGCGGCCCGGCGACCGGTCCAGGCCCAACGCCGACCGGACCGACCCCTACGACTACCTCGCCCTCGCCCTCGACCTCGACGGCGACGCTGCCTAACCAGACGGTCACCCCCGGCCCTGTGCCCGGCCCTGTGCCCGGCCCCGGCCCGGTGCCCAACCCGAGCCCCTCGCTGCCCGAATTGACGCCCACGCCGACCGCCACCACCACACCGGCACCGACGACCCCGTCGACGTCCACCCCCGCGCCGCCCGTGTCACCCGTGCCACCGACGACGCCGTCGCCCAGCACCTCGTTGCCGCGGACGACCCCGACGAACCCGCCGAGCACCAGCGGTCTCGTCCGGCGCACGTTCCAAGTGGATCGGTACCTGCCGCGCACGCGGTACCAGGCGCTCCGAGTCGCGAGGTTCGACGACGACCGTCTCCTGCACTTCCGTGAGGACCGGCCGATGTGGGGGGCCTCGCGCTATCAACTGATCACCCTGATGGCCCCGGCGAATGCGTCGCCGAGCTGGCTGATCGCGCAGCTGAACGCCCGCACCCGGCCCGGTATCGGCGATGTCAGGACGACGGCAACGCTGCCGGGAGCCCGTGCCGGCCGCGCGTACGTGGTCGCCTGGGAACTCGGCACCGGGGCATCAGCGACCCACCCGTGGGGGCGGGCGGCCGACGTACCTCAGCGCTTCATCGCCCGCTCCTGAGCTCCACGGACACACCCTGATCCACCCGGGGCGGCGGGTGGGTGGCCCGGCACTCCCCTGGTGCCGGGCCATCTGCCTGTCCGGCCCGACACCAGGGGGGCCAGCGCCGCCGACCACCCGTCCCGCAGTACTCAGGTCGCGCTGGTCACCGGGCAGTCCGCGGGACGCTGACCGGTGCGCCCGTAGCCACCGCCCTGCCCCTGGCCACCCTGTTGGCCACTCATTCGCTGCTGGCCGCCCTTGCCTTGGCGCTGCCCCTGCTGACCCCACCGGCCCTGGCCCTGCTGGCCCTGCTGTTTGCCGCCGGTCGTCCCTTGACTGGCCGCGGTGTACGCCCGCAGGTGGTTCTCCGAGCCCTTGAGCAGGTTCGTGTACACGACCTTCAGGTCCGCCGCCGAGGTGCGCGTCAGGATTTCCTTGAGGTCGGCGATGTCGGCCTTCTCCAGCTCGACACCGACCGCGTACGCGGCTGTCAGCGACGTCTTACCCTTGGCCGCCCAGGCGTCGTACAGCTTCTGGATCTCGGCATTCGCATACTGACCAGCGGGTTTGCCGGCGGCGGGGTCCGCGACGCCGTACCGGACCAGCATTGAACCCAGCACGTCGAAGTGCTGCTGCTCGGATCGGACGATGTTGCTGAACGGCCGCGCCTGGTCGTAGGTGTTCGCGAACAACTGGTACAGGTCGCGCGCCATCCGTTCCTCGTCACGGCTGAAGGCCAGGTCAGCCTTCTCGGCGGCGGTGAGCGAGGCCGCGGCGGGCGGCAGGGCGGTCCCGCTCCGGGCGGGGGCCGTCGGGGACAGCGTCGACGAGGCGGTCGGCGGCGAGGGCGTCGATGCGGCTGTGGCCGCCCCCGCGCCGCCGAACATGCCGATGGCGACGACGGAGGCCACGCTGACCGCGCTCAGGCTGATGGTGGCCAGGCTCAGGTGGTTGCGGTGGTGCTTCATGATCCGGTGCTCCTGTCGGTGCGTTCGATGATTCGGTCCGTGAGCGGCTTGGGCGTTGTGCCTGCGGCCTCGGTGACCTCACCTCTAGTAACGGCGCCGGCCGTGAAGGAGCCGGGTGTCCCCGCGTGAAGCTCGTGTGAGGCTTCGCTGGGATCGCCCTGAGCGTGCTCTGCGCGGGCTCTGGAACCGTCTCTGGAACCGTTGGGGGATTCGCGTCGGTCAGGCGGGCCCAATTCCCCAACGATTCCTGCCGTGATCACGGGCGGAGTTAGCATCAGCGCGTGCGGGGGACGACGTTCGGCCGGTGGGTGCTGCGTGGGCTGGCGATCGGATCGGCTGTGTTGGCTCCAGTGGGGTACGTCGACCTCGCCGGGCCGCTGCCACCGATCCAGGCGGGACTCCCCCTGGCCGGTGTGGGGGCGCTGGCGGTGGGCGGGATCCTCACGGTACGGCGGGACTGGTGGCCGGCCGCCATGTCACTGGTGGCCGCGGCCCTGATGACCGGTCCGGTCTTGGTCCCGGGGGGGCGCCCAGCGCCGACCGCGGCCGACGACGTCGATGCCACCCCGATCCGACTGCTGAGCCTCAACGTGCAATTCGGCCGCGCCCACCCCGAGGCCGTGGTCGCCCTCATTGAGGAACGCCGCAGCGACGTCGTGGTCCTGACCGAGATGACGCCGGACGGCTGGCGACGCCTGGAGGCGGCCGGGCTACGGCGGCACTTCCCCCATGCCACCGGCCGCACCGACACCGGCGCCTCCGGCACGGTGATCCTGTCGCGCCGCCCGTTCACCTGCCTCGACACGGTCGAAGGCAACCCCTGCGGGCAGGTGGTCACCCGCCGACCCGACGCGCCGGCGTACCGTCTCGGCCAGAACGACGCCACCTTCGACCTGCCGTCGGTGAGGCTGGAGGACGGCACCGTGATCCGGGGGATCCACGCCCGACCGCCATCGCTGACGGCGAACGACCGCTGGCGGCGCGAGCAGCACGACCTGGCGACGTGGGTACGCGATCAGTCGCCGCAGACCCCGCTGATCCTGGCCGGAGACTTCAACGCGAGCCTCAGCCATCCGGCGTTCCGGGCCCTCGCCGACGGCCTGGTGCACGCTCCCCGCACGGGATTGCCCTGGCCGCGCACCTGGCCCGAGGGCGCCAGGCTCCCCGCACTCATCCAGATCGACCACATTCTGACCCGGGGGTTCGCGGTGCACGCCGAGGGCGTCGACGTCGTGCCGGGCACCGACCACGCCGCGGTCTGGGCTGACCTGCGACGAGCCCAGCCCGGGTAGTGAGCGCCGCCCTGCTCAGGGAGCAGTCCGGGTCGAATCGGGGGCATTCCTCATCGAGGTGCGCGGCCCGACTACGTACCCTCGAATCATGAGCATTCAGGATTCGCCCTACTCACGCGGCACGCTGGCTCCCGCCGACGAGCGCAGCATGGCCATCATCGCCCACCTGTCCGCGATCATCGCCATGGTGGTTTCCGCGGGCTGGCTCAGCTTTGCCGGACCGTTGCTGGTCTGGTTCCTCTACAAGGACAAGAGCCCGTACGTCCGGCAGGCCGCCGCGGGGGCGTTCAACTTCAACGTCTGGGCCTGGGCGATGTCGATCGTCGGCTGGATCCTGATGATCACCGTGATCGGGATCCCGATCGCCATCATCCTGTGGGCCGTCGCCGGCATGATGACGCTGTGGTGCCACATCCACGGCGCCGTCCGGGCCGCCAACCACCAGCCCTACCGTTACCCGGTGAGCATCCGGCTGCTGAGCTGACCCACCCACGCCCGCCGCTGCCCGGTGGCGCCTGCCCGGCGGCGCCGGCCTGGATCGGTGGCGCAGGTTCACGCTGACGGGGTTTCGCCATCGCCCGGAGTCGGCAACACTGGGGCCATCGGAACCAGGGCACGCGCCAGCTCCACCGAGAGCAGGGCGCCGTGTCACAGCCAACGAGCCGAGAGGCAGTGCGATGAACGCCATGGATGAGGGCAGGCAAGAGGAGAGCTCGGACGGCGGGGCCTACGGCGCGAGCCGTGGGGCGGATGCGGGTGCCGACGGCGGCGCGGGCCGCGCCAAGATCATGCCGCGGGACCGCAGTTCAGGTGGCGCCAGCCGGGGCGCTGACGGCACCGCGGGCGGCGACAGCGACGGCGGCGCCGACGCTGGTGCCGACGAGGGCGCCGACGGCTGACCCCTGGCGGTCCGCCACGACGTGGACCAACGCAGCTGCGCCCGTCACCGCAACGGTGACGGGCGCAGCTGTGTGTCATCGGCTCAGGCCGGAGGCCTGGGCTCTCCCGAGTCCGCCTCGGTCGAGGGCGAGGTGGCTGACTGGCTGGTTTCAGTGGGTTCCGTGGCGTGCGCGGCTTCGGCGTCCGGGCTGTCGGCGGCCTCGCGCCAGACATCCCCTGGCTGGGGGGCACCCGGCGGCGCCGACGCTGACCCCTCCGACCCCTCCGACGCCTCCGACGCCTCCGACGCCTCCGACGCCTCCGGGGCTGGTCGCGCGTCGGTCGCTGCGGCGGGGCCTGCCTCTTCCGCCAGCAGCCGGTACAAGGCCCGGCGAGCCTCGTCGAGCATCTCCACCGCGCGCAGGATCTGGCCCCGGTCGCCGCCCTGGGTGACTGCATGGGCCGCCATCGCCAGCTGACCCAGGCTCGACCACAGCGAGCCCGCTCCCGGCGCGCTGCTGGAGGATCGGGCCTGCTCACCCGCAGCTTCCCACGGTCGTGGCCGGTCACCGGCGGCGCCCACCTCGGCCTGCCCAGCCTCGGTGAGCCGGTAGGCCTTGCGGCCGTCCTGCTGGAATGCCTCGATCAGGCCCTCATCCTCCAACTGGGCCAGCGCCGGGTACACCGCACCCGAGCTCGGACGCCACCCGCCGCCGGTCCGCTCATCGAGGGTCTGGATGATCTGGTAGCCGTTCATCGGCTCCTCGGCGATCAGGAACAGCGCCGCCGTGCGCATGTCCCCCCGCTTCATGCGGTGGCCGCCACCGCGACGAGGGCTGCCTCCGGACCGCGGACCCCCGAACGGTCCACCCGGGCCGAACGGGCCACCCGGGCCGAACGGGCCCCCGGGTCCGAACGGCCCACCCGCTCCGAAGGGCCCCTTCGGCCCGAACGGTCCGTGAGACCCGAACGGCGCGCCGCACGAGCCCTCGAATCCTTCGCGTCCCTCATCCTCGGTCGAGGAAACTCGCTGTCCTGAATCCTGATCGGGCTGCCGCGGGCGGTCCTGGGGACGCCCCTCCCAGCCCGAGCCGGCGGGCCACCCGCCGCGCCCCCCGGAGAACAACTGCTGGAGGAATTCTGCGCCGTCAAATCCCCAACCCCGATTGGTGGTCATCGTCGCCTTCCCTGCCTTCGTGTGGGCCTGCTTCACGCCGAATCGGCGGGCGCTGTCCGCGCCGACGCCAGCGTGCCTCAGGATGTCGCGATATGTCAACGCCATATCGTCGACATATCGCGACATGGCAACCGAACGGCCGGTACTACGTTCCGCGGAGGGCTCGCACGTGCTGGTCGAACCGTTCCCGCCGCGACGCGTACCGGGCTGCGACCTGTGGCCGGGGTGTCGTCAAGCTGGTCACCCCGGCGGACCTGACCGCTTGATCCATCACGTCCTCCCAGCTCAGGACGCCTACAGCCACCCCGGCGAGCAAGGCCGCGCCACGCCCAGAGGCAACCGGGACGTCGTACGCGGCCAGCGGGCGGCCCACGATGTCGGCAAGCATCTGCCGCCACCCCGGATCCGTCGTACCACCACCCACCAGACCCACCGGAGTCGTCTCGTCCGACGCGGGCGGATCCCCCGGCACGCGGGGGAGGCAGTCCAGCGCGCCGCGCACCGCGAACGCCACCCCCTCCAGCGCCGCACGCAGCATCGCGGTCCGGTCTGTACCCAGCGACAGGCCCGTCCAGGCGGCCCGCAGGGTCGGATCGACGTACGGCGTCCGCTCGCCGCTCAGGTGCGGCAGGAACAGCGGGTCCTGTGGGCGCGGCGGTTCGGCGGCGGCGGCGTACACCTCCTGCCACCCCGCATTGAGCACGATGCGCACCCAGTTCAACGCCAGGCCGGCGTTCAGCACGGCACCCATCGCGTACCAGGGACTCGGCACATCGGGACGGCCGGCGGCGGATCCCCCTCCACGGTCTCCCACGGGGGTCGCCGTGCGATAACAATGCACACCGACAGTCGGGGTGGGCCGGGACAGCATGGTGATGAGCTGGGCGCTCGTGCCCACGGTGAGCTGGGTCTGACCTGGGCGGCAGAGCCCGGTGCCGAGCGCTCCGGCGGCGGTGTCCGCGGCCCCCACCGCCACCGGGATCCCCGGCGGCAGGCCCACCATCCTGGCCGCCACAGGCCTCAGGCGGCCGCCCACCGCGCAGGAGGCCCGCACCGCAGGCAGCAGGGCTGGGTCGATGCCCAACGAGGCCGCCAGCGCCTCATCCCACCGGTCGGCAGGTACGTCGTACAGCAGGGTTGCGCACGCGTCGCTGGCATCGGTGGCGACCTCGCCGGTGAGCTGCAGGCGCAGCCAGTCCTTGGGCTGGAGCGCCCAACGGGCCCTGGCCACCAGGGCTGGTTCGTGGCGGAGCAGCCAACACAGCATCGGGCCGGCCATGTTGGGGCTGAGGGGGTTCGCGAGCCGCAGTTCGTGCGCGGGCTCCAGCGCCCGATAGGCCGCCAGCTCGTCGATCGCGCGTCCATCGGCATGCAGGATCGCCGGTCGCAGGGCTGCCCCGTCTGCCGCGGTGAGCGTGACCCCATGCATCTGCCCCGACAATCCGATCCCGAGCACACCAAACCCGCCCGGGGTCCCCGGACCGGGCGATCCGGCTGCGGCGGGATCGGCGAGCACCCGGCGCACCGCGTCCACCGTGGCGGCCCACCACTGGGCCGGGTCGGTTTCGGCCCACCCCTGGTGGGGGCTGCACACCTGGTACTCCTGCGAGGCCACCGCGAGGACCTGCCCGGAGGTCGTCGTCAGGACCGCCTTCACCGAGCCGGTGCCCAGGTCGATCCCCAGCAGCCGCTCAGCGGTCATGATCCTGCCGACTCACAGCCACGGCGGCAGGGTCGGCGGCGCCGCGCCGTCGTCGGCGTGGACGTCGCTGAACGCCCGTCCGGTGAGGTACGCCGCCAGCTGTGCCAGAGGCCCACGCACCGCGCTTGTCTGGGCGCCGACGAGGCCGATGGACCAGACGCCGGAGTCGACGTCGTCGGCCACCAGGCGCAGCGCCGGGTGCCGCGCCACCCGGTTGCGCCGGACCACGACGTCCTCACACAACGCGGCCACGAAGTCGCGGGGCAGGTCCGTGAACCCGATGCCGGCGTCCAGATCCACGGCATGGACCAGGACTTCTCGGGCCCGCACCCACGGAATATGCGAGGCGGGGGCGTCCTTCTCCTGCAGGCTGACCACCCGGGCCCGCCACTGGTCGGCGGTGAGCCCGTCGAAGGCTTGGGCGAGTTCGTCCGCGGAGTTCCCGAACCACTGCCTCAGTTCGTCCCCACTGCGGGTCGCGCCTGTCTCGATCTGCAGCGTGCGGAAACCGGGCGCGGCATACATCCGGCTTTCCACGCCGGTCGCGGCCCAGTGCACGAGATTGCCGAGAGCCCCGGCATTCGCCGCCAGGTGCGCCACCACGTGTTTCCGGGACCAGCCCGGCACGGCCGAGGGGTCGGCGAAGCTCTGTTCATCCATGGTCGCGATGGCGCGTTCCACGAGCGTCGTCCCCTGGTCGAGCCAACGCCGACTGTCCTGTCGCCCGGCCACCATCACGCCACCCCGATTGCCTGGACGATGCGGATGCTGGGCCTCATCGGTGGGTCGCCTCCGTGGGTCGGGACCCGCGCTGCCGGCGAGTCAGGGCGTCGTTGTTCAGGATCCACCCCCACTCTGCCGGAGTCGGGGCTCGGGGACGAGGGCTGTCGGTGGTCGGTGCTTGAATCGGGTCATGACAACGGAGCAGACCATCGTCAGCGCGAGCCGGCTGATCGAGGCCCCGGCCGGCGTGATCTTCGAGCTCATCGCCGATCCCGCCCGGCAGCCGGACTGGGATGGCAACGACAATCTCACCAGCGCCGCCCCTGGTCAGCGGGTGCGGGCGGTCGGTGACATCTTCACCATGACCATCCACCTCGGCACTGATCGAGACAATCACGTGGTCGAGTTCGAGGAGGGCCGCCGGATCGCCTGGCGTCCCAGCGAGCCGGGCAAACCGCAGCCTGGACACCTGTGGCGCTGGGTCCTGGAACCGGTGGACGAGCAGCGCACCACCGTGACCCACACCTACGACTGGTCGGCGCTGGCCGACCCGAATCGGTTGGGCCGGGCACGGTGGACGACCTCGGAGCGGCTCGCGGCCTCCGTGGATCGACTCGCCGCGTGCGCCGAAGCAGCGGTCGATTCGGGTCGGGTCGATCCCCTCCAGCCGACCGAGCACCCCCGCCTGGACCCATGATCCCAGCCCCGCCGCGCCGTCGGCGATCCCCGGTCGTCCCCGCTCTGGTCGCCGTGCTAGCGCTGGTCATGGCCGGCGTGATGTTCGGCATGTCGCGCCTGGGTGGCACACCCGGCGGCGAGACCGTGCTGTTGATCGACCCGCAGGGCGGGAGCACCGGCGCCCGTAGCCTCTCCCCGCAGGAGGCCGCGTCACGGTCGTTGGCGGGTTCACTCACTGCCCAATGGGCTCGCCGCCGGGCCGACGATCCCCTGGCGCGCGGACGCGTGGACGCACCTGTGTTGATGATCGTGTTCAGCGAGTTCCAGTGCCCGTTCTGCGGCAAGTACGCCCGCGACATCCACCCGCGACTGCAGCGGTACGTCGACGACGGCACCCTGCGGATGGAATGGCGGGACTTCCCCTACCTGGGTAAGGAGTCCACCACGGTGGCGATCGCGGCGCGGGCGGCCGGTAGGCAAGGCCGGTTCTGGGAGTTCCACGACGCGTGGTTCGCCGCCCAACCGCCACCCAACAGCGGCCGGGCCACGCCGGCGTATCTGGAACGGATCGCCTCCCAGGCCGGAGCGGACCCCGCCGCGTTCCGGCGAGATCTGACCGATCCGGCGTTGGCCGAGGCCGTGACCGCGGACGTCGAGGCGGCCCGCCGGGTGGGCATCGGGGGGACCCCCGCGTTCCTGATCAACGGGACGATCATCATGGGCGCGCAACCGGTGGAGGACTTTGTCCGCGCGGTCGACGCCGAGGCCCGCCTGGCTCGGGCACGGTGAAACGAGAGGAGGCCGCGAGCGGCTCATGACGGAGTTCAGTGCCCTGGCAGCGCTGGCCGCCGGAGCGGTCGCCCTGCTCTCCCCCTGCAGCGCCCTACTGCTGCCGGCGTTCTTCGCGTACGCCTTCGGCAGCCGGACCGCTCTGGTAGGGCGCACCGTGGTCTTCACCATCGGCCTGACCCTCACCCTGGTACCGCTGGGCACCGGGATGCAGCTCGCCTCCCGACTGTTCTACGGCCACCGCGACACCCTGGTTGGCGCAGCCGGATGGTTCATCATCGCGCTCGGCGTGCTCCAGGTCATGGGCGGCTCCTTCGGCCTGCCGTTCGTGGGCAAGCTGCACGCGCGGGCGTCCGCGACGCAGGCCCGCGACACCGGTCACGGCGTCGCGAGCTGGCTGGCCACCCTGGCATTGGGTGCGACGTACGGCCTGGCCGGCTTTTGCTCCGGCCCGGCTCTGGGCGCCATCCTGACGATCGCAGCCACCAGCCCTACGCCGTGGACCGGCGGACTGTTGCTGGCCTGGTACGCCGTCGGCATGGCCCTGCCGTTGTTCGCCCTGGCGGCGCTGTGGGATCGCTTCGACCTCGGGCGCCGGAGCTGGTTGCGCGGCCGCAGCCTGCGGGTCGGGCCACTACGACTGCACAGCACGTCGCTGCTCGCGGGCGTGATGTTCATCAGTATCGGCCTGGTATTCCTGCGCTACGACGGCACGGCAGGCCTGGTCGCCGCCACCGGCATCGACACCACGGACGTGGAGTTCGCCGCGCAGCAGGCCGTCAAGGAGCGGCTCGGCGGTACGCCGTCCTGGGTGCTTGCGGTGCTGGTGGCTCTCGCCGCGGGGGCCGTCGCCTGGCGGCGGTCCCGGGGCCGGGACACCGATGGCAGGGACGCGGGCGCGGCCAGCGTGGACACCGGGGATGACGCGGGCCGTCGGCAGTCGGCGCAGGGGTCTGCCGACCGGAGCCCGCGCAGCCTACACTGAAGTACCACGTGGCCACCGGCCTCGGCCTCCGAGAAGGGCATGCGATGCCCGAAACGACGACCACCCTTGCGGAGTTGCTCGCAAGCTTCGACCCTCTCGACCCGCGCGATCTGCGTGGCTTCCGGCACGCCCTCCCGACCCCGGTGACCCTCATCGGCTGTCCCGATTCCCTGCCCCTGGCCTTCGAGGTCACCGTCATCGGTGACATCCGGGTCGATGTCCGCAGCGGCGTTCCGACCCGACGCTTCGTCGACATGGATACCGATGAACAGGTCCGGACGCCCGTGACCGTGGACGTGGGCGGCACGGCGATCGGCTTCGCCCGGGCCGCCGCCCCGCACTTCGCCCTTGTGCACGTCATCGGCGCGATGGGCCACGACCACTGGTCGGAGTTCATCCGCACCAGCTTCGATTTCGCCCGCATCGACTCCTCGATCAGCGAGGTCGAGGGCCCCAACAGCCTTGTGGTGGTGCTGCGTGACCAGGGCACCCCCGAAAACCCGCACGGCGTGCGTCTCATCGTCAGCGACGCCGAGACGCCGTACGGGCAACTGGACGCCGACCGGATTCGCGCTCACAGCGCGTTCATCGAACGTTCCGATGCCCTGGTGATCGATGGGTACGCGCTCCTGGAGGAGGCGACCGCCGAGGCGGTCGACGTCGCCGTGGACCTCGCGGTGGCCGCCGGGGTGCCGGTGTGCTTCGACATCGTGCCGCACCGGATCGACTCGCTGCTGGCGTTCGAACGGCTCCGACCGTTCATCCACCGCAGCTCGCTGATCACCACCGAGGCCCAGACCTTGATGCGACTGCTGGGGCGCGAGGTGCCGGAACGGGTCACGGCCGAGGTCGTGCAGGACCTGATCGACGGTCTGCCCCCGGACTTGGCCGACTGGCAACGCACCTGGCTGGTCCGGTATGGCGAGGGCAACATGGACGAAACCTCGGCCATCAGCCCCAGCCACCACAGCGTGACGTACCCGACCGGCTACGCGCAGGCCACCACCGTCACCGGGTACGGGTACGTGGTAGCTGCGGCCGAGCTCAAGTGGTGGCTGACGAACTACACCCGAGCCGCCCAGATCTACCCCCGCCTGGCCGAACGCAGCGAACTGGTGGAGCCGCGCCGCTTCCGCCCCTGAACCCTTCCCGGCACCCCTGGGTTCGGCGCTCACCGGGCCCGCGCGCCGGTCCTCCCCTAGGGTCGGTGGTGACGGCGACGTGGGATCGCCAGCGAGGAGTCCGGCGTGAGCGCGTGCCCCCAGTGCGGCAAACCCACGGCCCAGGGAGCCACCTTCTGCCGGTCCTGCGGGGAGATGCTGCCCGGCCCCGAACCCGTCGCACCACCACCCCCACCGGCCCCCCGTGCGCCGGCCGGCCCCACCCCGACCCGTGGACAGCCCACCGGCCCGTCCGCCCCCGCGGCTCCACCGCCGGCCACCCCCGCCCCGCCCCCGCGACGGCGGATCATCCGCGTCCCCCAACGTCAGCGGCCCGTTCCGCCGCCGCCACCCATTCCCGGTCCGTACGGCGGCCAGCCCGGTCCGTACGGCGGCCAGCCAGTCCCGCCGTACGGCGGCCAGCCCGGTCCGTACGGCGGCCGGCAGCTCCCACCGATCTTCGGACCGCCGGGCAGGCGGGGGGGACGCCGTCCCGACCCGGGCTTGCCCCCCCGTGGTTTCCCGCGTGGGACCCGGCGGCGCGGGGGATGCTGCGGACCGATGCTGCTCCTGTTCGCCGCCCTGTTCATCGGCCTCCCGCTGCTGCTGGGGCAGCTGTCCTGGCTGACCGGCGCCGGCACGACCACGACCGTCGAAGCGGCCTCCAGCTCCACCGGCGTGGAAAGCGTCCCGATCGACGACGCGGCCACTCCGCCGGCCACGACCACGTACCCGCCGCCGAGCGGCACTGCGACGCTGGCCGGGACGACGACCCGACGTCCCACCCTGACCGGCCGGTCCTGCGGGAGCGTCGGCGCCGGACCGTACGCGACGGTGGCGGCCTCGCCGAGCGTCTCCTGCGCGTTCGCCCTGGCGACCCAAGCGGCATTCGTGCGGGCCACCTCGGATCCGGCTGCCGCCGGCGGCGTCACCACGCTGACCGTCCTGCACCCGGAGCGTGGCCAGCGGGTGAGGATGAACTGCACCGGTTCCCAGCCGGTCTCGTGCGTCAGCGCGGACGGATCGGTCATCTACCTGTACGCCGGTGAGGCCTACCTGCGAGGTTGACCGGCGGCGCCGACCGTGCGTGCCTGAAAACACGCTGGACAACGGGCATGGATTGGCCCCCGGTGGGTACCTCTTCGGGGACGTCTCGACCACGGAGGATTTGATGACCCAGCAGCCCGGCATTCCCACCGCCCCCATCCCCGTGGAGCCGGTCACGCCCGTGACTCCGCTGCCCGAGCCCACGATCGAAGCGCCGGGGGCGCCCACCCAGTCCGTGATGCCCGTGCCCGAGAACTCCGCCCAGCAGGTGGCCCCCTCCCCGCCCGCCGCCCCCGTGGCGACCCCCGCGCCGTCGGCGAACGCACCGATGGACGTGCCCCAGGACGACTTGGCCAAGCTGCTGCCGTTCTACCTGGTGTGCGACGTGTCGTACTCGATGGTCGAATCCGGCGCGCTGAACGAGGCGAATCAGATCCTGCCGGCGCTGGTGCAGGCCCTGGAGAAGGACCCGATCATCTGCGACAAGGTGCGCTTCGGCGTGATCGACTTCTCCGACGACGCCCGGGTGCTGCTGCCGCTGTGCGACCTCCTGGAGCAGACCAGCCTGCCGGCGCTCGAGGGCCGCAAGAACACCAGCTACAAGGCCGCCTTCGACTTGCTGCGCGCCGAGATCGAGCGCAACGTCAACCAGCTCAAGGCCGATGGGTACGCCGTCCACCGGCCGGCCGTCTTCTTCCTGTCGGACGGTGCGCCGACCGACCCGGAGGCGGAGTGGATGGCTGCCTTCCAGGCGTTGACGGCGTACGACAAGGCCAGCGGCCAGGGCAACCGGATGTACCCGAACATCATCCCGTTCGGCCTGCAAGGCTGTGACCCGCAGATGCTCCAGCAGCTGATCCACCCCAAGACTCCGCCGGAGCGGGCGATGCGCCTCTTCCTCGCCGAGCAGGACCAAACCCCGGCCTCTGCCGTCACCAAGATGGCAAAACTGCTGGTGGCGAGCGTGATCCAATCGAGCACCGGGATGGCTCAGGGCGGTAACGGCATCGTCCTGCCCAAGCCGGAGGAGGGCGTGAAGTCCTACGGCGCCGATGATGACGTCTTCCTCTGACCAGCCCGGCCCGCGCCGGCCGGCCGACGTCTACGCCGAGTTCGGCGACCGGCTCAGCGGTCCCGCCGAGCCCGGCCTCACCGAGCCCGACGCCGCTGAGGCCGGGGAGGTGACGGAGGCGGAGACGGAGGCCGAACCGGCCCAGGTCTTGGCACCTGCTGCCCAGGCTGGGGTGCCGGCGCAGTCTGCTCCCGCAGCTGCATCTGCCCCCGCAGCCGAGCCGCCAGCGGCGGAGCCGATCGTGACCGGCGCGTTCACGCCGTACCGCATCGGCGACGCCGGCCGGGCGTTCGACCGGACCGTGCCACTGCCCTCGACGGCACCCGGCGGCATGCACGACTACGCCATGGATGCGGCCACCATCAGCGACCCGGACGGCACCCCGCGGCTCATCCTGCGAGGGGCCAGCGGACGCGGACTTGCCCATCAGCAGTACGGCGACCCGCGCCAGGATGACTTCGGGTACGCCCTCAGCGCCGACGGCGAGCACGTGGTCGGCGTGGTGGCGGACGGGGTTTCCGCGGGGGCCTGGTCCCACCTGGCGGCGCGGTTGGCCGCCGAGGAGGGCAGCCGGGCGGTGGCCAACCTGCTGGCCACCACGCCGGCGGTGGACATCGACTGGCATGGGCTGTTCGTCATGCTCAGCGAGCGGATGCATGATCTGTGCGCCACCCTCCCCTCCAGGGACTCCTGCGATGTCGGGCTGACCGCTCGGGAGGTGGCCGAGAAGATGGCGACCACGATCATCGTGGGCGTCGTCGCCGTCCGCCCCTCGCCGGAGGGCACCCACGCGGTGACCGTGGTGAGGCTCGGGGACACCAGCGGATGGATCGTGGACGAGGTGGACGGCTGGGTGGCCCTGGGGGAGGTCAAGAACCAGGGTGCGGTGATCGCCGAATCATCCACCGCCTGTCTCCCGTTGGTGCCAGATGCGGATCCACTCATCGTGGAGACCACGCTGGCCGACGGCGCCGCCCTGCTGCTGCTCACCGACGGGGTGGGCGACCCCCTCGGCTCCGGAAAGGGCGACGTGGGCAAGGCCCTGGCCAAGCAGTGGGCCGCACCGCCTCATCCCATCGAGTTCGCGGGCCAGATCTGCTTCGGACGCAAGACGTTCGACGACGACCGGGCGGCCCTGGGCATCTGGCCGGTGCCCGGCGCGGCGTCTGCGGCGGCCACGACGTCGTCGGCGGCGGCGACGGCGGCGACGGCGTGAGCCCGGCGGCCCAGGAGCTGATCGAGCGCGCGGCGCTCGGGCCTATGGAGTTCATCGCCGAGGGCGGCCAGGGCCGGGTGTTCCGTTGCACCCAGCTTCGGCTCCCGGACTACTCCGGGGCGTTGGCGTTCAAAGAGTACAAGCCAGGGCAGGTGACTGCGGCGGGACTGGAGGCCATCATCGCCGTACGCAGTCGCCTGCCCGAGCCCGATCGCGTCCGCCTCGATGCGATGACTACCTGGCCAACCCGCCTGGTGCGCGACGCGGGCAAGATCGTGGGCATCCTGATGCCGCTCATCCGCGACGAGTACGTGCACGTCGGCCAGTCGCTGACCGGCTCCGTGCTGCGCAAGGAGCGGGAGATCCAATACCTGTTCCTGGCCGCGGCACGCTGCCAGAAGCTGGGTTTCCCCCGGGTGAACTTGTATCAACGGTTTGCCATTTGCCAGGGATTGGCCGAGGCCTTGGCCCTCCTGGCCGCCAACAACGTCGTCTTCGGCGACCTGAACGCCAAGAACGCCCTCTTCGCCGTCGGACCCGGCCGCTTCGACGCGTCGGTCATGCTGGTGGATTGCGACGCCGTCCGGGTCCGCGGAACCGTGTCGGCCGTCCCCCAGCTCAACTCGCCCGACTGGGAGCCCCCCGAGGGTGAGCGCTCGCAGCTTACGCACGAGACCGACGTGTTCAAGTACGGGCTGTTCGTGATCCGGACGCTCAGCCCGGGACCCAACGCCTCCACCGCGCGGGACCCCCGCCGTGTGGACGACGTGCTGGACGCCCAGGGGCAGGGGCTGCTTCGAGCATCGCTGGGCAGTCAGCCCGCGGGCCGCCCCAAAGCCGCTGACTGGGCGGCCTACTTCGCGGACGTCCATGGCCGCGCCGGCGGAGTGTCAACCGCAGCCGCGGCGCCGGCTGGCGCGGGGTCGGTCGCACCCGCCGCAGGTGGAGGCCCTGTCGGCAACCCGCAGGCACCGGCGCCCGGCGCCGCCTCCGGGCAACCTGGGGGCTGGACTCGGGGACCAAACGGCGAATGGGTCAGGGCCGCTCGCCGCTAGAGCGGTTTCCCCTGTACGAGACCGGGGCCCGCGCAAACTCGCAACGATTCCCTGGGTTGCCCGGGGCCCCGGCCTGGTCGGCCATCCCAGTCAACCCAGCGGGGTCAGCCAGCGGCCCCGGCGCGATCCCCACGCAGCACCGGAGCGTTGCGGCCGGTACGCGAGGCCTCCCACGGCGTACCCCATTCGGGGCTCGGGAGGTATTGCGGTTCCGCGGCGCCGAACTGGGCAGCGGCGGCCAGGAACGCTTGCCAGACGACGGCGTGACCGGCCCCGGAATCCAAGTCATCCCGGTAGTCCAGCACGACCGGCCGGAAATCACCGACCGGCCGTCCCGGGGATGGGCGGCCCCCACTGAGCGAGTCCAGAGTGCACAGCCGCAGGGGCTCCCCGGGTAGGGCGCACAGCACGTCCGCGACGACATGGCAGGGTCCCCGCAGGTCGTGGTACGTGGCTGCTGCATCCAGCAGGATCATCGTGTCGACGATGAGGGTCTCAAGGTCGGTGAGCAGCACACTGCTGGATCCGATGAGGTGATCCACGAACCGGCCACTGCGGGTCAGTGCCATTCCCACCTGACCGTTCGCGGCGAAACCCATCTGGCATTCCAGGTACGGTTCGCCATGCCAGGTGGTTCGGGTGACAACCCGCAGACAATCTTCGAACGCCTCTACATCGACATGGTCCGGGGAGAAGTCGATGGGGCCCGTGGGGAAGAAGCCCGTCAGACTCGCGGCGTTGATGATGTCCAGGGCCATCGCGGGGCCGAAACCTGCGGGCCCCTGCTCGGGCATCCGGCCCAACCTGCCCGAGCACACCAGCCACGCGCGTCGGTCGAGGTCGAGTGCCGCCCGGGCCAGGTCGTACGCGCGACCACTGCGGGAGACGTGCGCGGAGACCTCGGTGCTCATCGACCCTCGATTCTTCATGGCGGCATCTGGTGACACCCCACTCACCGAGGATGACATAATCTCAAGCTGCGTGGCGGCCCTTCCGGTCTCGGACCTGCACTGCTGCCCGAAACCCGCCTCCGGCCGGCTGGCAGCGCGCGGCCGCTACGCCTCAACACACGCCCGCCGCAGCGAGCCCAACTCACCCCGAACCCACGGGCCCTCGCCCTCGCCCAAACCCACCTCCCTCGCCCAAACCCACGAAGGACGGTGGGTCCCGGCGACGGAGGTGGGTTCGAGCGGCGGCACGCCGAGGACCCTGAGCGTCAGCGGACGCCCACGGGACGTCCGCTGGACGTCCGCGGGACGTCACCGGGATCGAGAGTCACATCGGGCGAACCGGTGGCGCCACGGTGGGCCCGACGCGATTGCTTCGGTCCATGTCGATGGCCCAGGTCTGGCCGGCCAGCGCATCGCCGCGGACCACCTGGATGACGTTCTGGCGCATCACCACGTTGCGGACCGGGATCTCGTACGGGCCGCCCTGGTTGATGTACACGGCTCGCCCGTGGGCCCGCGAGACCCGGTTGCCGACCAGGTACACGCCGTTGATGGCGTCACCACGGTCGCGCATGCCGCCGATCTCCAGGAAGCCGTCCGTCTCGTAGCCGACATTGTGGTACGCGCGGAGCCGGTCACCTTTGCGCCAGATCTCGATGAACCCGCCGTCGTGGCCGTAGTCGGAGCTTGCGGCCCGGCACCGGACGCAGACCGAGCGCCGGATGACCACGTCGTCGGCCTCCACGTTGAACCCCACCGCGCCGGAGTCGTCGTTGGCGTTCTCCCAGCGCGGGGTGGAGGTGAACAGGTGAAGATCCCGCGCGGACACGCGGTCGGCGACGGTGCCGTTGGCGGTGAACCGGACCCCGAACGCGGTCCGCTCGATGCGCAACTGCTGGGCCGTGGCCCCAGGTGCCGCAAGGGTCAGCCCGGCACCCGGAGTGAACGCGATCCGCAGGCCGGTGATCACCCCGTTGGCCGAGGCGAACACCACGGCGCCCTGCTCCTTGCCGGCCGCCCTCGCGGTGAGGGTCGGGGCGTTGCCCTGGCCGTACGGCGCGACCAGAATGCGCGACCCGCCGTGGATCCGGACGTGACCGTCCCACGTGCACCCCCGGCTGAGGTACACCGAGGCCCGGTCCGGCAACGCCCGCTGGTTCAACACGGCCGGGGTGCGCCAGGGCCGGCGCCCGCTGCCCGAGTTCTGGTCGCTGCCTCGGCGGCAGTCGATGTAGTAGCTGGGCCGGGCCAATGCCGCTCGAGGGGCTGGAGCCACGACGGCCGCCGGCGCCGAGGCCGAGACCGGCACCGAGGCCGAGACCGGCACCGAGACGGATCCCGGAGCGACGGCCGGCATCGACGCGAACGCCGTACCGGTTATCCCCAGCGCCGCGACGCCTGCCACACTCGCGATCGCTCCCACGCGCCCCCACGGCAGCGTGGAGCCCCGCGCCCATAGTCCCCGAACCATGTGCCCGCCCACTCTCATGCTCAACGTCTGTGCGGCCAGGCTAGACGCTGGTCTGACGTCCGTACCAGCACCTGGTCCAGCACCCAGGACCAGGTCAGGCAGTTGTCGGCGAGCCTCGCCGCGCCCGTCACGGCACCTGAGAGCAGCCGTCAACGCCGACCGAGCGCCCCCAGGAGGCGCCGGAGCAAGGGGGCGGTGCAACGGTTTTCAGCCAGCCCCGCACGCTCCCGCCGGGCCCGTCTCGCCGCCCCCGGTGCCCACGGCGACGAGCGGGGAGGACCTCACCCGGTGGCGAACCGCGGCGCGAGAATGTGACGCGGGTTACAGCAGAGCGTCCGCGACCCGTCAACTGCGGGGGGCGAGTGCTCCCGACGGCGCGGCGACCGGTGGGCGCACATGTCGGCCGATCTGATTGCTGGGGTCGATGTCGACACCCGAGGTGTCACCGGCGGCCGCGGGCCCGTCCACCACGTGGATGACGTTGTCCCGCATCACCAGTCCCGTGACCGGGATGTCGTAGGGCCCTCCCTGGTTGATGTACAGCGCCCGCGCGTACACCTGGGACACCCGGTTGCCCTGCAGCAGCACGTCCTTGACCTCGTCGCCGGAACCCTTCATGCCGCCGATCTCGAGAAATCCGTCCACGTTGTACCCGATGTTGTTGTACGCGCGGAGACGGTCACCCTCCCGCCAGATCTCGATGAAGCCGCCGTCGTGACCGTAGTCGTCGCTGGGCGCCCGGCAGTTGAAACACGAACTGTTCTGCACCGTCACATCCGTGGTCTCGACGTTGAACCCGACGGCCCCCGAGTCGTCGTCGGCTTTCTGCTCCTTGGGCGTGGACGTGAACAGGTGCAGATTGCGGGCCTGGACCCGGTCGGCGATCGTGTGCGGGGCGGTGAACCGGACCCCGAAGGCCACGTCCTCCACGATCAGATTCGCGGCCGCCGCGCCGGGGGCGGCCAACGTGATGCCCGCACCGGGGGTGTCACGCACGGTCACCCCGCTGATCAGCCCCTTGGGTGAGTCGAGGATGACGGCGCCCTCCTCGCGGTCGGCCGTGGGAGCGGTGATGACCGGCGGCGCTCCGGACCCGTACGGCGCGACGGTGATCTGCTCGCCGACGATGCGCAGCTGCCCCTCCCACGAGCAGCCGCGTTTGAGGTAGACCGCTGCTCCGGCGGGCAGAGTCCGCCCCGAAACGGGGGCCAGGCTTCGCCAAGGAGCGGTTCGCCCACCATCGGCGTCGTCGGCCCCGGCGGTGCAGTCGACGAAGTAGGCTGGCCGATCCCTCGGGAAGGTGTCCGGTTCCGTGTTCCCCTGCGTCGGCAGGTGCGGTTCCCGGACGTCCACGAGTACCCAGCGTCTGGTCTCGCGATCCCAACGCCACAGGCCCTCCTTGCCGACCCCGTCGTCGTACACCCAGACCAGTTCATCGGAACCGACGCCAGGCGTGGGGGCCTCATCGGCCGCCAACGCCGGAACGGCGACCGCAATGCCCAGGAGTACGGCGACCACCGCACCGATCCGGGCGATCCACCCCGGACGCCTGGCCTGACCCGGGATCGGCACGCCGCCACCCTGACCCATCCCGCAACCCCCCACCCGTCCCGCAGCGCAGCACACGTCGTACCGCGTCGTCCCGGTGAGGCTAATCGGCGGCGCGGCGGGGCGGCCGAGGATATCCCCAGGGCCTCAGAGCCTGGGGTCAGCCGCGAGAGATCAACGGATCACGCAGGACCTGGATCACGTCGAAGTCGAAACCATCGGCTCGCGCCAGATAGACCCGTTGCAGACAGATGCCGCCGGACATTCTCCGCGGACCTCGAGGCCCGTCAAGGCCGGCCTCAGCGGCGGCCGACATCAGGGCGGGCAGATCACCGCAGCCGGCGCGGTCGTACATGGCGCGCAACATCATGATCCCGCCGTGACAGGACTCGGCCATCGCGTTCAAGGGCGGCGCGTCGGGCCCGAACGCGGCGGTGTATTCGCTGGTCAGATGCAGCGCATCGGCCGTCGCCAACGACCGGAAGTAGCTGGCAGCCACGTACAGATCGGTCACGGCGTGGGCGCCGCTGGCCAGCAACATGTTCTCTTCCATGAGCGGGCTGAACCGGACCACCTGCTCGTGCAGCCCTGCGGCGGCGAACGCCCGGTTGAACATGACGGCGTCCTGGCCGACCAGCAGCATCAGGACCCCCTGAGCGCCGCTGGAGCGGACCCGCCGGATCACCCCGGCGAAACCGCGGGTCCCGTATCGCACGAAGACCTGGTCCCGAATGGTCAGCCCGAGTTCCCGGCAGAAGCGCTGTGCGGCTGCGGCGGAACCGCGCGGCCAGATGTAGTCGTCCCCGACGATGCACCAGTTGCGCACCCCCAACTGGTCGCGGAGCCAGCGCAGAGCGGGCCGGATCTGCTGGGCGGGGACTTCACCGGAGCAGATCACCCCGGGCGTTCTCTCCCCGCCCTCGTACAGGGATGTGTAGATATAAGGGACCCGGCCGCTGGTCACCGGGGCAATCCGGCGTCGTACGGCGGAGATGTGCCAGCCCGTGA
The DNA here is from genome assembly GCA_016711265.1 of Austwickia sp. Classification (GTDB taxonomy): domain Bacteria; phylum Actinomycetota; class Actinomycetes; order Actinomycetales; family Dermatophilaceae; genus JADJTI01. The sequence continues at coordinate 108,559 of JADJTI010000006.1, forward strand.
TCGCCTGCACCCGCCCGGCGCGGATAGCGAGGTCAACCTGGTGGGCGACCTGCGCCGGATCGCCACCGCCGTCGATCACCTCGACCACAACCTCGCGTCCGCTGATGCCACCGGCGGCATTCACGGTGCGTACGGCCAACTCGGTCACGGCCTCACAGGACGGGGCGAAGATTCCCGCTGGTCCCTGAAGAGGCACCACGAGCCCCACGCGATAGAGATCGGTCACAGTGCCCGCCGCTCGTCATCGTGTCGGCATCACCACCAGAACATCGTGTGTACCATGAGTTGCTTTCACTTGAGAAGGTTTCATCTCTGAGCAGTCCGACGCCCGTACCACACCAGTACGGCGGCGACGTAGTGGTGTCGCATGGGAGAACGATGGGGGCAGCGCACGTGACCAGGCACCCCGGCGCGGACGCCACCCACGTCCCCTTCTCCTTGGCCCTGGCGCGCTTGGCCCAGCTGGCCGACCGGCAGCTCTCCGTCGTCCTCCAGGCGGAGGGGTTGCGCGTGGAGGACTGGCGGGTCTTGGACCACTTGGCGCGAAGCGGTAAGTCCACCATGAGCGAGCTGGCCGAGGCCGCGCTGGTCAGCGGGGCAACCGTCACCCGCGCGGTCGACAAACTCACTTCGCTGGGGCTCGCCCACCGGACGGCCGGGGTGCACGACCGGCGTACGGTCCACGTGAACCTGTCCACCCGCGGTGCGAAGCTGCACGCCACCTTGTCCATCGCCGTGGAGGAAGCCGAAACAGGCGCGCTCCACGCCTTCGCCAACGACCCCACGCTGCAGGCCGCACTATCCCGGCGCAGCAGCGGTTCTGCCGGCGCGACACGCTAGGTCGGAGCCGCGCGGCGGCAACCCCGCAGACCCCGACGGACCTTTTGGCCCTACCGACGGGTATCCCTTGACGCTAGATCCTTTCATATGAATATAGTTCACATGAAAGGAAGTGGTGCCGATGCCGACATACTCCTTCCGGTGCGCCCGCGGCGACACCTTCGACGTCCTCATCCCGATGCCCGAGTTGCGGTCCACCTGGACCTGCCCGACCTGCTCACAGCCCAGCACCCGGGTGTACGGTGCCCCCGCCCTCGCCCGACTGGGGTCGAGCCGTCACCGCGCGGCCGACCTGGCCGCGTCATCGGCCGAGCGCCCACACGTCGTACGTCGTCCGGCCGCCGCGGGGTCCACCGGCAACGCTGCCGACCGGTCGCCCACTGCCCGCCGACCCGGTTTTCCCGCCCTGCCGAGGCCGTGAGATGGGTGCCGTCGGGCTGTTCTATGTGGGAGCCGTCCTCATCGTCAACGGCCTCATGCTTCTGGGGTACATGTCGGGACCGAGTGCCGCCCCACTCAACCTCTTCGTCGGTGCCCTCCAGGTCGTCGTACCGACCCTCCTGCTCATCCGGGCCGGCTCCGACACCGCCGGGGTCTTCGCCGCCTCCGGCCTGTATCTGTTCGGGTTCACCTACCTGTGGGTCGGCATCAACGCGCTGGCCAACCTCCCGGGACACGGCCTGGGCTGGTACTCCCTCTTCGTCGCCGTTGCCGCCCTCGGCTACAGCTGGCACGCCTTCACCGTGGAATCAGACCCGGCATTCGGGGTCATCTGGCTGCTGTGGGCCGCGCTGTGGGGGCTGTTCTTCCTGCTGCTCGGACTGGAGCGCGCCCACCTGGCCCAGGCGACCGGTGTCGTCGCCCTCGTCGAGGGCATCGTGACCGCCGCAGTCCCCGCGTTCCTCATCCTGTCCGGGTCGTGGACCTCCAACGCCACGACCGCTCTCGTCCTGGCCCTCGTCGGGCTGGCGACCATCGCCGCCTGCGTGCCCCTGGGACGCCGGCTCGCCCCCCGCTCCGCGCCCGTCGCGGCCTGAGCGCACCCACGCCCGTCACCCGGCGGGACGTCCAACCCCATGCAACGTGAGGAGTTCCGTCATGCCCGAAGTCATCTTCAGCGTCGACCAGAACATCGCCATGAGCGCCCAGGCCGTCCCCGGCCACAACCGCTGGCATCCCGACATCCCGGCCGCGGCCACGGTCAAGCCCGGCAGCGAGTTCCGCATCGAATGCAAGGAGTGGACAGACGGGCAGATCGGCAACAACGACTCCGCCAACGACGTCCGCGACGTCGACCTGACCCCCTGCCACATGCTCTCCGGGCCGATCGCGGTGGAGGGCGCCCAGCCCGGCGATCTGCTGGTGGTCGACATCCTCGACCTGGGTCCGGTCCCCCAGACCAACGGTCCGAACTGCGGTGAGGGCTGGGGCTACTCGGGCATCTTCGCCAAGGTGAACGGCGGCGGCTTCCTGACCGACTACTACCCGGACGCCTACAAGGCCATCTGGGATTTCCACGGCCAGCAGTGCACCTCCCGGCATGTCCCCGGAGTCCGGTACACGGGGATCACCCACCCGGGCCTCTTCGGCACCGCACCCTCCCCCGAACTGCTGGCGAGCTGGAACGCCCGCGAGCGGGCGCTGATCGCCACCGACCCCGACCGGGTGCCGCCATTGGCCCTGCCCCCGCTGGCCGAAAACACCCTCGGCGGTACCGCCAGTGGCGACCTGCTGGCCAAGATCGCCGAGGAGGGCGCCCGCACCGTGCCCGCCCGGGAGAACGGCGGTAACCACGACATCAAGAACTTCACCCGGGGCAGCCGGATCTTCTATCCGGTGTTCGTCGAGGGCGCCAAGCTCTCCGGCGGCGACCTGCACTTCAGCCAGGGTGATGGCGAGATCAACTTCTGTGGGGCCATTGAGATGGGCGGCTTCATCGACATGCACGTCGAGGTCATCAAGGGCGGTATGGAGACCTACGGGATCCACCGAAACCCGGTGTTCATGCCCGGTCGAGTGGCCCCGTTGTACTCCGAGTACCTGACATTCATCGGGGTGTCGGTCGACCATCGCGACAACACCAACGCCTACATGGATGCCACGCTGGCCTACCGCAATGCCTGCCTCAACGCGATCGAGTACCTCGGCAAGTGGGGGTACACCGGCGAACAGGCGTACCTCATCCTTGGCACATCACCCATCGAGGGACGGATCGGGGGCGTCGTGGACATCCCGAACGCCTGCTGTTCGGTGTTCCTCCCCACGGAGATCTTCGACTTCGACATCCGGCCCGGCGGCGACGGCCCGGTCAAGGTCGACCGCGGCCAGGTGGCTGTGACGTCCTAGCGACTCAGGAGGCCACGATGGCCCGGGGCTGGCGCCGGTCACGTCGGGCGCCAGCCCGGGTCCGGGTCCGGGTCCGCAGCTGCCGTTGCTCTCACGGCCCCGCGGGGGAACCTCTGGTGATGTCGGCGGCCAGCCGCGCCACCTCGTCCTCGGGAACGGACAGCCCCGCCTGCGTGAAGGCCGCAGCCAGTTCATATCCGACCACTGTGGCGTCCCGCGACGTGACGCGCTTGGCCACGTCGTCGACGATCGTCACCATCGTCTCGGCCTGGTCGTTGCCGATGGCGTGCGCCACGGTGGGGTTGACGGCGACGTCGGAACCCAGGTGTCCGACGTCGATCGGGTCGTTGGTGACCGGACCCATCTCGCTCATCTGCCGCTCCCCTCTGCCCTGACGGCGATCCCGCCGCTGGGACCTTGGTCGCCCGGAGCGTACGCGCCATCGCCGACCCGCAGCAGTCGGCAGCCGGTGAATTGCCGGTGAACAGCCATGGGCACCCTCGGCGTCGGCGCGGGAGGCCAGGCGTCCAGACTGCCGACCGCACCAGAGCAGGCCCGCTGAGATGTCATTTGTGGGTCACGCCGTGCGTCGAGATGTCAATACATGTGCAGAAAGGTCCCTCTAGCGACACCGAATCGACAGGTCGGCCGGGGGAGTTGCCCTCACAGTGACATCTCCACACCCCTGGGGGTATGTGACCGGCGAGAGCTCGGCCACGCCTCGCGCCAAAGCCGCACCCCCGTGACGCCTCTGGGGCCACACTGGTCATCGGTAACCCGCCCGAGGACAGGACCACAGGCTGATGCTGGAAGACCCCCCCACCAGTGACGCCTCGGAACGGATCGCCGGGTGGTTCGTCCGCCGGGGGGTGCCCTCGATGCTCCAGGGATCGGGCCTGCCGCGCTCGGTGGGGCAGCGGATGGTGCCGGCGCTGGTGGTGCTCTACCTGATCTCGCTGATCCCGTACGTCGCCGCGGGGCCGTGGAATACCGCTATCGACCTCGGGTTCGCGATCGGCTCGCTCGTGCTCACGTGGGTGCTGTCCAATCTGGTACGCCGCCGGCCACCGTTCGCCCGGATCGTCCGGTTGGGGATCATCGAGCTCGCCCTCTTCGTCCTGGTCCCCTCGCTGCTCACGATGAGCACCGATGCCGTCGGGATGGAAGAGGAATTCGGTGTCGACGCGGCGACCCTGGGGTTCGGGCTGTGGGACTACTCGTGGCAGGTGTTCCTGTGGACCGCATCCATTCAGCTCATCTTGTTGGTCATGGTCTGGCTGCTCGTGGAGTTGGGCATCTGGACCTTGATCAGCTGGCTGACCCGGGAGCTGGTGCGCGGCTTCGAACGAACCGGGACCACGATCGCGCGCACCGTCCCCATGCTGATCGGGGTCGTCACCTTCTTCAGCTTCACCGCCGAGGTGTGGCAATCACTCGGGCCGCTGTCCACCGGCGGCTACCTGCTCATCATCCTGCTGTTCACCGTCGTCAGCGGCGTCTTCCTCGGCGGCCGGTGGCATTTCGATCTGGACGCCGCGACCCGCTTCGAGACGCGGGCCGAGCTGGACCATGCGCTGGAGCTCGCCGAACTGCGGGCGCACACCGACGACATCGCCCTCCCAGCGCGGGCGCCGCTGGGACGCCTGCAGCGGTTCAACCTGCGCCTGATCGTGGCCCTGTCCCGCCTGGTGGTGGCCTCATGGGTGGCCGGTTCGGTGTTCGTGTTCTTCACGGTGCTGCTGGTGCTGGCGGTAGACGCCACGGTGGTCAAGGCCTGGACCCAGACCGACCCCTCGATCATCTGGCAGTGGTCCTCCGGCTACCGGGTGTTCGCCCTCACCCACGAACACCTCAAGGTGGCCGGCTTCCTGGCCGTGTTCAGCGGTTTCTACTTCTCCGTCGTGTCGGCCACTGATCCCCAGCTGCGGGATGAGCTGCAGGACACGGCCGCCGATGCGGTCCGTCAGGCCTGCGCCGCCCGGCTGGCGCTGGCGCACGCCTACGTCGACACCGCACCCGGCTCGGGGAACCCGGGCCTCCCGCCGGGTTCACCTCAGGACCAGCGCGATCCCCACGATGAGGGTCGTGATGAGCCAGACACTCACCCGCCCACCGCGTAGCCCCCGCCCGACCCGCCCGGCACGCGCGTGGGTCGCGGACATCCTCACGTCGTACGTCGGGCTCCAAGCCGGCGTGTCGTTCGTGCTCGCGGTGGCTTTCACGGCGTTGCCCGGCCTGGGGGACAGTGAAGGCTTCGCCACCCTGGTGGACCTGGCCTGGACCCTGCTGGGGGCTCAGCCCAACCTCGGGTGGGCGACCGCGGTCTTCCTGGTGACCGGGGGCCTGGCCGCCCGCAAACGCGCCGCCTGGTGGTTCCTGCTGACCTTCACCGTGGTGAACCTGGTCAGCGACGTGTCGTTCTCCCTCGACGGCTTCTCCCAGGCGTGGCTCGCCGTACCGCTGCAGGGGCTGGTGCTCGTGGCCCTGGTGTGGTGCCGCGCCGAATTCGCCGCGCGGGTCCGGGCCGCCGCTCTGCCTGCCGCGCTGGTGACGCTGGTCCTCGGGTCGACGCTGAGCGCCGTCCTGGGCCTCGGGCTGCTGACGCTCTTTCCCGGGACCGTCCCGGCGCAGGACCGGTGGACCTGGGCCCTGATCCACACCGTCGGACTCGGGATCGGCGACGTCGAGTCGTTGCCCGGGATGCCGCCGGAGTGGGTGCTGGGCACCCTCGGCCTGCTCGGGTCCCTGAGCCTGGTCGCCGCCACGCTCGTGCTGCTGCGCTCCCGGCGCACCGCCAACGCCCTCACCGACCGCGACGAGCACGCCGTGCGCGGACTGCTGGATCGGTACGGCGACCAGGACTCCCTGGCCTATTTCGCCACCCGCCGCGACAAGTCGGTGGTGTTCTCCCCGGACGGCCGGGCCGCCATCGCCTATCGGGTGGAGGTCGGCGTCGCCCTGGCGGCCGGTGACCCGGTCGGTGATCGCGGGTCGTGGGATCAGGCGATCCAGACGTGGCTGGCCGGCGCCCGGACGTTCGGGTGGGCCCCCGCGGTCATCGGCGCGTCCACCGCCGGCGCCACGGCGTACCACCGGCACGGCCTGAGCGCCCTGGACCTCGGCGACGAAGCCATCCTCGACCTGGGCGCGTTCTCGCTGCGCGGCCCCGACATGACCCCCGTCCGCCAGGCGGTCACCCGGGCCACCCGCGCTGGGGTGAGCGTCCGCATCCGGCGGCATCACGACGTGGACCCGGCCGAGCTGGGTCAGGCGGCGGCCCGGGCGCAACGGTGGCGCGGCGATGACGACGAACGCGGCTTCTCCATGGCATTGGGCCGTCTCGGTGATCCCGCGGACGGCGAGTGCCTGCTGGTCGAGGCCCTGGGACCCGCCGATCCCGCCACGCCCGAGGCCGACCCGGTCGTCGGGTTGCTGTCGTTCGTGCCGTGGGGTCCGGCCGGGGCGTCGCTGGACCTGATGCGCCGGGACCCGGCGGCACCCAACGGCACCTTCGAGCTGATGGTGGCCGAGTTGTGCCGGCGTGGCGACGAATTCGGGCTGCGCCGGGTGTCGCTGAATTTCGCGATGTTCCGCGAGGCCTTCGAGGAGGGAGAGCAGCTCGGCGCCGGTCCGGTGCTGCGGCTGTGGCGCGGGGTGTTGGTGTTCCTGTCACGGTGGTGGCAGTTGGAGTCGCTGTACAAGGCCAACCTGAAGTACCAGCCGGCGTGGTCGCCGCGATTCTTGTGCTATGCCGATGCGCGTCGGCTGCCTCGGGTGGGGGTGGCCGTGGGGGTCGCCGAAGGCTTCCTGTGGCGGTCTCGGCCGCGCTGGCACTGGCGGGGGTCCCTGGGCGAGGTACCCAGCAACGCGCCGCTGCGGCCGCTGATCGAGGACGACGAGCCCGGTGAGCCGCGCAGGCCGGAGCAGGTGAGGGTCCGGATGGCCAAGGCGGGGCGGTTGGCCGAGGCCGGGGTGGATCCGTGGCCGGTGGCCCAGCCGCCAACCATGACCGTTGCCGGGGCGGCAGCAGCAACAGAGGGTACGGCGGCCACCATCGCCGGTCGGCTGCTGGCGCTGCGCGACTTCGGCGGCGTGTTGTTCGGGGTGGTGCGCGATTGGTCCGGCGACCTGCAGGTGATCCTGGAGCGCGACCGGCTCGGCGCCGACGGCCCGCAGGGCTTGACCGCCTTCCGCGGTGCCGTCGACCTTGGCGATCTGATCGGGGTGGGCGGCCAGCTCGGCCGTTCCCGGAGCGGCGAGCTGTCCCTGCTGGTGAACGCGTGGCGGATCGAAGCCAAGTGCCTGCACCCGCTGCCCGACAAGTGGCGCGGCATGTCCGACCCGGAATCCCGAGTACGGCAGCGTTACCTGGACATGGCGGTCAACCCGGCGATCCGCCGACGCCTGCGGGCCCGGTCCGCCGTACTCCAATCGCTGCGGAACACCCTCCACGATCGGGGTTACCTGGAGGTGGAGACCCCGATCCTGCAGACCATCCACGGGGGCGCCAACGCCCGGCCGTTCCGGACCCACATCAACGCCTACGACCTCGACCTCTACCTGCGGATCGCGCCGGAACTGTACCTGAAGCGCTGTTGTGTCGGCGGGATGGACAAGGTGTTCGAGCTGGGCCGGACGTTCCGGAACGAGGGGGTGGATTTCTCGCACAACCCGGAGTTCACGATCCTGGAGGCCTACGAAGCGCACGGCGACTACCTGACCATGATGACGCTGTGCCGCGAACTCATCCAGGCGGCCGCGATCGCCGCCAACGGCTCGGCGTTCGTCCCGGGGCCCGACGGGTCCCCCGTGGACATCGGTGGGCAGTGGCCGGTGAAGACCCTGTTCGGGGCGATCTCGGAGGCGTTGGAGAGGCTCGGCGGTCACCCGGTGGACGCCGCCACCCCCCTGGACGACCTGCGCGCGATGGCGGATCTGGCCGGGGTGGCCTACCAGAGCGGCTGGGACGGCGGCGCGCTGGCGCTGGAGCTGTACGAGCGGCTGGTCGAGCACGCGACCACGATGCCCACGTTCTACACCGATTTCCCGGTGTCGGTCTCGCCGCTGACCCGCTCGCACCGCAGCGTGCCGGGCCTGACCGAACGGTGGGACCTGGTGGCCTGGGGGGTCGAACTGGGCACGGCCTACTCCGAACTGACCGACCCCCTGGAGCAGCGCCGCCGGCTCACCGCCCAGTCCCAGGAAGCCTCCCGCGGGGACCCGGAAGCCATGGAACTCGACGAGGACTTCCTGACCGCCCTGGAATACGGCATGCCGCCGACGGGAGGCCTGGGGATCGGGGTCGACCGGGTGGTCATGCTGGTCACGGGAGCGAGCATCCGGGAGACCCTGCCGTTCCCGATGACCAAGCCGCGGTGATGACCGACCCCGGCCCACCCCCGAACGCGCGCGACGGGCACACCTGGCCGGTGTGGCCGGCCTGGTTGATCGCCTGCGGTGGCCTGCTGTACGCCGCCTGGGTGGCAGTCTCGCTGCTGGTCCCGGTCGGGCTGGATCCGGTGACGTCGTACGTGAGCGAACTGTCCGCGACCAACCAGCCCGCCTCGGCGCTGCTGCGTGTCTCCGACGCCCTGTCCGGGGTGCTGGTCGGGATCGGCGCCGCGGCGATCCTGTCCGGTCGTACGTCGCATCCAGAGCGCGCCGGCTGGCTGGCCCTGGCGGTGTTCGGCGCGGCCACGATCGCCGACGCGGCGGCCCCGCTGAGCTGTGCAGCCACCGCGGACCTGCGGTGCGCAGCCGCCGAGGCCGCCGGTGCGGTACCGCTGACGCACGTGATCCACGCCGGGACCAGCGCGGTCGCCGGGGCCGCTCTCGCGCTGGCGGTGGTGCTGCTGTCGTGGTTGGTCCGCCACGACGGGCGGGCTCTCGCGATTACCGGTGCCGGCTACCTGGCGGGCACCGCCTGGACACTGGTGGAGATGGCCCGCGGCGCCCTGGTGTTGCCGTGGCCGGCGTACCCCCCAGTACTGGGGGTGGCCCAACGGTTTCAGTTGGTGATGGCGGCGGCCTGGTTGCTGCTCCTGGCGGTGTCGCTGGCGCAGTCCCGGAGACCGGGTCGGGCCCGGTGACTCCGGCGTCGGTGGTGCTCTGCTCGGGCCTGGGGTTGACCTGCGCGGTGTGGGACCGGGTGCGGCTCGGCCTCAGCGCCGCGCCCGGAGCGTACCGGGTGACCTGCGTGGATCGCCCCGGCCTGGACGGCACGATCCCGCCGCCGGAACCCACCACGCTGGCGGCCGAAGTGGCCCGCGTGACCCGGTGCATCGCCACATCAGCGGAGCCGGCGATCCTGGTCGGGCACTCGATGGCCGGGTTCATCGTCGAGGCGTTCGCGCGCACCCATCCCACCGCGACCCGTGGCGTCGTCCTCCTTGACTCCAGCGTGGAGCCGGAGCCCCGGCCTGGCTCGCCGTGGCGTACCCGCAACCGGGTCGTGCTCGGCCGGTGGGGCGTGGACCGGCCGCGCTGGGGGCTTCGCTGGGGCACCGCGTTGCTGGAGGATGCCGCCTACGCCTGACCTGGCGTGGGAGCTGGAGCGGACGCGATCGACGTACCCGCTGCCCGACGTACCGGTCGCGCTGGTGGCGGCCACCCGGACCACGTGGACCCCCTGGGATCGCCGGTGGGTACGTCGGCAGCGCGGGTTGGCGGCCCGGCTGGCGCAGGACCATCCGCGCGGGTCGGCCGGGGTCACCCTGGAGGTGCTCCAGCCCTGCGGGCACTTGGTCATGAGGCACCGGCCCGAGGCCGTCGTGGCCGCGCTGGCCAGGCTCGCCTCGCAGACGTCGACGGCGTGAACGCACCCCGACGCCCGCGCCCGGTGCCGTCGGCGTAGGTTCGGGGAATGCGCGCCCGATCGGGAGTCGTCCTCCTGGCCGGCGTCCTCACCGTCACTCTGGTCCTGCGGGCCCCGATCACCAGCGTGCCGCCGGCCCTGCCGGTGCTCGCCACCGCGTTGGGATTGGGCCCGGTGGGCGCCGGGCTGGTCACCAGCCTGCCGTTGATCTGCTTCGGGGTGTTCGCCTTCCTCACCCCGCGCCTGGCCGCACGGTACGGCGCCGAACGCACCTTGTGGCTGGCGGTGGCCGTCCTGCTCCTCGGGCAACTCGTGCGCCCGTTCGGTGGGGTCGTCCCGTTCTTCGCGGGGACCCTGCTGCTCGGCATCGGGATCGCCGTCGGCAACGTCATCGTCCCGGCGATCGCCCGTGCCCGGTTCGCCCACCGATTGGCGCCGGTGATGGGTGGATACGCCGCGACCATCAATCTCAGCGGTGCCGCGGGCGCGTTCGCCACGGCGCCGCTGCTCGGGCTCGGCTGGACCTGGCCGTGGGCGATCGGTGTCTGGATCCTGCCCACGGCCCTGGCACTGGGCTGGTGGACCGTGGGCCTGCGGGTGATGCGCCGGTACGACGCCGCCGGGCCGGGCCGGGTGCGGACCCCCCCAGCGTCGCTGGCCACCCTCGCCGCCCGGCCGCTGACCTGGGCGATCGCGCTAGTCATGGGCCTGCAGTCGCTGGTCTTCTACTCGCTGGTGGCGTGGATCCCGCTGATCATGATCGGCCACGGCATGAATACCCAGGCCGGCGGGCTGGCGGCCGGCCTGTTCAGCGTGCTGGGGATGCCCGGTTCGTACCTGGGGGCCTGGCTGACCCGGGCACGGCGCCCGGCGGTCGCCTTCGGGCTGCTGGGGGTCGTGTTCGTGGCGGGTTTGGCGATGCTGCTGCACCCGGGCCTGGCGATCGCCGGCGCCGGCCTGTGCGGGCTCTGCCAAGGATTCACCCTGGCCGCGGCGCTGACCTTCATCGCCCACCAGCGGCACCCCCAGGACGTGCCGGCGGTCTCCACGCTGGCCCAGGGCGCCGGCTACCTGCTCGCCGCGGCCGGGCCGGTGCTGCTGGGCGCGCTGGTGGGCGCCACCGGGTCGTTCACCTCCGGCAATGCGGTCCTGGTCGGCATGGTCGCACTGGTCACGGTCACGTCTGTGGGCGTCTGCCGCGCCGAACGCTCGCCGGCGCGGCAGAAGGGCTGCTGAAACACCCGCCGCGCCGCCATCCTGGTGGCATGACGCTGATGCTGGAACGGGCCCGGGTCGAGGTGGTGACCGCCTGCCGCACCCTGAGCCGGCAGGGCTGGGTGGTGGGCACCGCGGGCAACGTCTCGGTCCGGGACGGGGACCTCGTGGCCATCTCTCCCAGCGGGCTGGCCTACGACGACCTCGAGACCCACCTGGTCGGCGTACACCGGCTGGACGGCAGCCCCGTCCAGGCGCCGCTGGCACCCAGCTCGGAACTCCCGCTGCACCTGCGGATCTACGCGAGCAGCACCCACCGGGCCGTCGTCCATACCCATTCCCCCGCCTCGACGGCGGTGTCCACGCTGGTCGAGGAGGTCCCCGCGGTGCACTACTACTGCGCGCTGTTCGGCGGGCCGATCGCCGTGGCGCCGTACGCGCGGTTCGGCACCGACGAGCTGGCCGACGGCGCGGCGGCGGCACTCGCGGGCCGTCGTGGCGCGTTGTTGGCCAACCACGGGGCCGTGCTCGCCGGCGACAGGGTGACCACGGCGATGTCTCTGGTGCCGTACCTGGAGTACATCTGCGAGGTGTATCTACGGGCCGCTGCCACCGGGCTGCCGATCCGATGCCTCGACGCGGACGAGCTGGCCTCGGCGCAGGCCGCCCTGGCCGGGTACGGTCAGTCCCCAACGACACCCTGAGATGCGCAATGGCTTCGGCCGGAAGAACCTCATCAGGCAGGATCGAGACATGAGTTCCGGGAACGACACGATGTACGCGGCCGTGCTGCGTGGCGTGCAGGACCTGGTGATCGATGAGCGCGCGGTGCCGTGGCCGGGACCCGGTCAGGTGCAGGTGCAGATCACCAGCGTCGGGGTCTGCGGGTCCGACGTGCACTACTACCAGCACGGCCGGATCGGCGACTTCGTCGTGGACTCCCCGATGATCCTGGGTCACGAGTCCGGCGGGGTGATCACCGCCGTCGGCGCCGGCGTGGACCCGGCCCGGATCGGTGAGCGGGTCTCGGTGGAACCCGGCGTCCCCGACCTGAGCTGCCGCGAATGCCGCGAGGGCCGCTACAACCTGTGTCCACAGATGCGCTTCTTCGCCACCCCGCCGATCGACGGCTCGTTGGCGCAGTACGTCACCGTGCACGCCTCGTTCGCCTTTGCGATCCCCGACACGATGAGCGATGACGCGGCGGCGCTCATCGAGCCCCTCTCGGTCGGCCTGTGGGCCACCCGCAAGGCGGGCGTCAGCCCAGGCTCGCGGGTCCTGATCACCGGCGCCGGGCCGATCGGGCTGGTCAACGTGCAGTGCGCAGCGGCGTACGGCGCGACGCAGATCATCGTTTCGGACGTCAACGACCACCGCCTGGCGCTGGCGCGCGAGCTGGGAGCGACCGACGTGGTCGACGTCCGGGAGGAGTCGGTGCCGCAGGCCGCCGCCGGGGTCGACGTCCTGCTGGAGTGCTCGGGCAACGCCGCCGCGACCGCCGACGGCATCCGGGCGCTGCGCCCGAACGGACGCGCCGTCCTGGTGGGCATGGGCGGGGACACGGTCACGATCCCGCTTGGCCACCTGCAGACCAAGGAGATCTGGCTCACCGGAACCTTCCGGTACGCCAACACCTGGCCGACCGCGATCGACCTGGTCGCCTCGGGCCGGATCGACGTCGATCGTCTGGTCACCGGTCACTACCGGCTCGATCAGAGCGTCGAGGCCTTGTTGTCGGGTCAGCAGGACCCCGGTGCCGTGAAATCGGTCATCAATCCACAACTGACGGGTGCCCCCTGATGAACGCTTCCCACCCCCGCCCCATCGTGGTCGGGTACGACGGCCCTGGCCACGGCGATGACGGGGTGACATGGGCGGCCCGGACAGCCATGCTGCGGGGCGCTCCGCTGACCCTGGTGACCGTTGTCCGGCCACCGATGTCCGCCCATGCGGGGGCGGCGTTGTTCGGCGTGGGCCCGATGGAGGCCGAGGCCGATCACCTGCGCGGTGTCCTGGACGACCAGGTGGACGCGGTGCGCGGCCGGTTCCCGGAGCTGGACGTGCAGGGACAGTTCGTGATCGCCAACCCCGCGTTGACGCTGATCGAGGCCTCGGAGACCGCGGAACTGGTGGTCATCGGCCGGCGCCGGCTGCACGGGCTCGCCGCGGTGCTCGGCGGCACCGGCGACCACGTGGTCAGCCACGCGCGCGGTCCGATCGCCGTCGTACCGGAAAACACCGACGCGGCCCATTCGGGTCCCGTGGTGGTCGGTGTCGAGAGCCTGGCCACCTCCGATGTGGTGCTCGACGTCGCCGCCCGGGAGGCCGAGCTCGCGGGACGGGAGCTGCTGCTGCTGCACGCCTGGGACGTTCGGGTGCCGTGGCGGTTCGACCGGCTCGCCGATCCGGAACGGATCCGCGATGTGGGCCTGGCCTGGGAGGAGGTCATGGGCGAGGACATCGACCGGTTGCGGAACCGCTTCCCGGCGGTGGCCATCCGGACTGAGGTGGTCCCCGGCTCGGCGGTCGATGCGCTGGTGGAGTGGTCGCAGCAGGCGTCCGTGGTGGTGGTCGGTTCCCATGGGCGCGGCGGCTTTGCGGGCATGGTGTTGGGGTCGACGAGCCGGCGGCTGCTGCAGTCCAGCCACAGCCCGGCGATCGTGGTTCCCACCCCGCGCTCGGAGTGAGTCGGCAGCCTCAGGTCATGTGGAACGGCCGCAGCGCCCCGGCCGGCACCTGACCGAACCGTCCAGCCTCGTAATCGGTCATCGCCTGGACCACGTCGTCGCGGCTGTTCATCACGAACGGCCCGTACTGCACGGCCGGTTCGCCGATCGGCCGGCCACCCAGGAGCAGCACCTCCAGGTGGGGTTCGGTGGCGTCCTGCCGGGCATCGGCGTCGAGGCTGAACCCGTCGCCGGGTCCGAGCACGGCCAGCCGGCCGGTGCGAAGCGGGGCCCGGGATGCCCCCACGAAGCCCCGGCCGGCCAACGTGTAGACCAGGGCGTTGTGGTCGACCGGCCACGGCAGAGACAGACGCCCGCCGGGGAAGATCGTGGCGTGGGCGAGGGTCACCGGGGTGTACGTCGACCCGGGACCGCGGTGCCCGCCGAGGTCACCGGCGATCAGCCGCACCAGGCTGGTGCCATCCGACCCGGCCACCAGCGTGAGCTCGCCGCCGCCGAGCGCCTGGTACGCCGGGGGCGTGAACTTCGCGTGGGAGGGCAGGTTCACCCAGAGCTGGACGCCGTGAAAGAGGCCGCCGCTGCGCACCATCTTCTCGGGCGGGGTCTCGATGTGCAGCAGCCCCGACCCTGCGGTCATCCACTGGGTGTCACCGTCGCCGAGTAGCCCTCCACCGCCATGGGTGTCCTGGTGTTGGAACGCGCCGTCCAGGAGGTAGGTGACGGTCTCGAACCCGCGGTGCGGATGCCAGTCGGTCCCCCGGGGCTCCCCGACGCCGTACTCCACGGCTCCCATCTGGTCCATCATCACGAACGGATCGGTCAGCCGGTACGACGTCCCGGCCATCGCCCGGCGGACCGGAAAGCCCAGCCCCTCCAGGCCGGACGGGGCGTCCCGGAGCGCCACCACATCGCGCTCGGATGCGGCAGCAACGTCGGCGGTGTGGCGCAGGCGCGGCAACCGGTTCGGGTCGGCCATCACAGCGGGCATGAGGTGACTTCCTGATAGTTGAACTCTCAATTATCCGCTCAACGTCGCAGCACTCGGCGATGTTCCCGGCTCATCCCGGGCGATCCCTCAGTTGCCGGGCCGACGAGCCGACCGGAATCTGCGGCACACCGCCACAGACCCCATCGGGAGGACCGCCCATGCCTGACCCCACCCGCACGGCGGCCCCCCGCCGTCGGCGCACGGGCCCGGTCGGCGCCGTGACCGCGCTGGGACTCGTGGCGGTCGTCCTGACGGCGACACCCGCGACCACGAGTACCGCCGCCGCCCGGGCCTCGGATGCCTCCGTGGCGGCGCCTACCACGGGGGCCGCAGCGCTGACGACGGCCCGCTTGCCCCTGGGCAACTCCGCGTTGCCCGAGGTACGCCGCAGCCGTCGGCTCGCCAGCGGGGTCACCTGGACCGCCATCCGCCGCGGGGTCCAGGCCGCCAAACCCTCGGCCATCGCCACCACCGCTCAGGGGCCGTGGGGGGTCCACGTCGTCACCATCGACCCCCGCGCCGCCCGCGGCCGGCTCGCCGTGACCGCTGGCGCTGACCTGCGCCGCAGCGAACGCACGTCCACACTCGCCAAGTCGACCAAGGCCCTGGTCGCCATCAACGGCGGCTTCTTCACCTACACCGCCGACCGAGCGGCCCCCGGCGACCCGGTCGGACTCGGCATCCTCCGGGGCACCATCACGAGCGAACCCGTGGCCGGCTCCGGGGCCGTCGGGTTGATCATCGACGCGCAGACCGCACGGTTGACCATCTCCCGCTTCAGCTGGGCCGGAACGCTGCAGGCCGACGGCGCTGAAGGAGATCCGCTCCCGGTGCACGGGATCAACCGGCCGCCGGTGGCGGCCGGGACCTGCGTTCGGATCCCCGTGGCCGAGTCCGGCGAGGACCCACCCGAGCCGGTCAACCCCGGCGACGTCCCGCCCCTGGCCTCCTGTGCCGGCACCGGCGAGATCGTCAGGGTCACCGGGCATTGGGGAGCCCTGACTCCTGCTGGACCTGGTGTCGAGATCCTCGTGGACCGCGACGGCTGCGTGCTGCGCGCGCGCAGCACGCGCGGCGGGGCGTTGGCTCCCGCGCACGTGGCCTACCAGGGCACCGGCGGCGCCGCGGACGCCCTCCTGGAACTCTCCCGAGCTGGGTGCTTGCAGTTCAGCGAGCGCCTGGTGGACCAGGATGGCGTGGAGGTCGGCCTGACCCCCTCGCTCAACGCCGTCAACGGCCGGCAGGTCCTGGTCCGGGACGGGGCCATCGTGGAGACCCGCGCGGGACGCGGCTTCCAGGGACGTAACCCCCGCACCATCGTGGGCCGCACCGCCCGCGGCGTGATCGCGTTCGTCACCATCGACGGACGCCGGCCCACCAGCGTCGGGGCGTCCCTGGCCGAGGCGGCCCGGGTGGCCCGATCGCTGGGACTGGTGGACGCGATCAACCTCGATGGCGGCGGTTCGACGACGATGGTGATCCGCGGCACAGTGGTCAACCAGGTCAGTGGACGCACCGAACGCGCTGTCGGTGACGCCCTGGTCCTGCTGCCCGGCTGACCTGGATGCAGCCCGCGTCGCCAGCCGGTCACCCGCTGTTCACCCGCGCCTGATTGAACGGAACCGTGCACTCCCGCCTCCCGGCTCGAATGGGCCGGCTGATCGTGTCCGGCGGCGGGGCCACCCTGGCCGTGGCCGGCACGATCGTGGCCACCCGCACGCTGGTCCGACACCAGGCCCGGATCGCCCGCGGCACCATCGGCGCCCCGTTCGGCGAGTCCGCATGGCCCGCGGACCGCACCTATCGTCGCCGCTTCGACGGCCAACTCGATCTGGTCGTCCTCGGCGACTCGATGGCCGCGGGCCTGGGCGCCGACCGCCCCCGGCACACCCTCGGCGCCCGTCTGGCCAAGGGCCTGGGCAAGCGCACCCGATGTGCCGTCCGGTTGACCACCGTCGCCCAGGTGGGGGCCGAATCTCCTTGGCTGCCGGACCAACTGGCCCGGCTGCCGGGCGGCTACCGCCCGGACGTGGCCGTCATCGTCATCGGCGGCAACGACGTCACCCACGGCATCCCGATCAGCGAATCCATCCGGCACCTCGGCGCCTGCATCGACGACCTGCGCGCCCGGGGCGCCGTCGTGGTAGTCGGCACCTGTCCCGACCTGGGTGCGCTGACCGCCGTACCGCAGCCGCTGCGCACCCTCGCCTCGCGGGCGTCTCGACGGCTCGCCGCGGCCCAACGTCGCGCGGCACACCGGCATGGCGCGTACGTCGTCTCGCTCGGCTCGGTGCTGCGCCCGGTGTTCGCCGCGGAACCCGAGGTGATGTTCAGCCAGGACCGGTTCCACCCCAGCTCAGCCGGCTACCAGCGGGCGGCCCGGGCGATCCTGCCGGTGATCGTGACGGCCCTGGAGGACGTCGCCGCCTTCCCGGCGCCCGCCCGGTGACACCCGCGCGTCACAGGCGCGGGTCCACCGGGTCGGACTCGAGCGCCAGCACGCCGAACACCGGTTCGTGCACCCGCCACAGCGGCTCTCCGGCGGCCAGCCGGGCCAGGGACTCGATCCCCAGTGCGTACTCGCGCAACGCCAGCGACCGTTTGCGGCCCAGGTTGCGTTCGCGCAGCCGGTCGAGGTTCTCGGGGCGGGCGTAGGCCGGTCCGTAGATGATCCGCAGGTACTCGCGGCCGCGCACCTTCAGCCCCGGTTGTACCAGGCCCTTGACGCCGCGAACGCAGTTCGCCATCGGTTTGACCACCATTCCCTCGCCGCCCTCGCCGGTCAGCTCCTCCCACCACCGCACACCGTCGACCAGCGATCCGGGATCGGCGGTGTCGACCGCCAGCCGCCGGGTCGTCCGGAACAGCTCCGGGTCGGCCCGCACCAAGCGGTCGGCGATGTCCAGGTGCCAGCGGTGGCTGCGCTCCTCGAACGTGGCCCCGCGGGCAGCCAGCACCTGGAAGGGCGCCAGCGCCACCCCCGCCAAACCCTCCGTCGGCCAGACATACCGGCGCCAGGCCACGTCGTACGCACCGATGTCCTCCTGCGCCGAGCGCATCCGCTCGGTCAGGCTCTCCACCGGCAGGCCCCGCTGCGCCGCCTGCTCGAGGATCGCCAGCACGGCGGGCGTCGCCGCCCGCCCAGCCGCGCCGACCGCGGCGTACTGCTCGCGCAGCAGGCCCTGCGCTTTCAGCGACCACGGCAGCAGCTCGGCGTCCAGGATCAGCCAGTCCGTGCCGAGCTCGTCGAAGACCCCGGCCGACGTCGCCGCCTCCCGGACCCGCTGCAGCAGCGCGGATGCCAGCGGTTCGGGCAGGAACGCACGACCCGTGCGGGTGTACACCGTGTCCGCGGGTGCATCGGTCGCGCCGCCGCCCCCCTGCGCACGCACGACGATCACCGCCCGGGAACCCATGTGCTTCTCCTGGCAGATCACCTCCGACACGCCCCAGGACCGGTACTGCGCGAACGCCTCGTCGGGGTGCTCCAGGTACCCAGGGCGACTCGAGGTCGCCACCGGAGACATCGTCGGCGGCAGGTACGGCACCCGGCTCGGCGGCAGCGCGAACCGACTCATCACCTCCAACGCCCCGGCGGCCTGCTCGGCGGCCACGGTCACCGTGCCCAGCAGCCGGGTCTGCACGCCGCGGCGGCCCAGCACGTCCTCCAGGCGCAGCTCGTCGGACGCCCGCTCGGGGGCTGCGGGGGTCAGCGGCTTGGCCGGTTCGTAGTAGACGCGGCTCGCCCGGACCTGCACGGTGTCGCGTTCGGGGTACCGCAGCGCCGACAGCGAACCACCGAACACGCAGCCGGTGTCCAGGCAGATCGTCCGGTTGACCCACTCCAACTCCGTGGTGGGGGTGTGCCCGTAGACCACCATGGCCTGCCCGCGGTAGTCCCGGGCCCACGGGTAGCGCACCGGCAACCCGAACTCGTCGGTTTCGCCCGTGGTGTCGCCGTACAGCGCGAACGAGCGCACCCTTCCCGACGCTCGCCCCTGGTAGGCCTCCTTGAGGCCGGCGTGCGCGACCACGAGCCGCCCGTCGTCCAGGACCAGATGCGAGACCAGCCCGTAGCACCAGTCCCGCACCTGCCGACGGAACTCCGGGGACTCCTGCTCCAGCTCGGCCAGCGTCCGTTCCAGGCCGTGACTCACCCGCACCCGGGCCCCGTCCAGCGCCCTGATCAGCTTCGACTCGTGATTGCCGGGGACGGCCAGCGCATGCCCCGCCGCGGTCATCCCCATCGCCAGCCGCAGCACCCCGACCGAGGAGGGCCCGCGGTCCACCAGGTCGCCGACGAAGATCACCGTGCGCCCATCCGGATGTACGGCGTCCACCGGCCGGTTCTGCTCGTCGCAGGTCACGGCGTAGCCGAGCAGGCCCAGCAGCTCACGCAGCTCATCGAGACAGCCGTGCACGTCGCCGATGATGTCGAACGGCCCGCGCCGATCGGTCAGGTCGGTGAGCAGCCGGTCGCGCACGATCCGCGCCTGTTCGACCTCGGCCGGGCTGCGCAGCACGTGGACGGTGCGGAAACCCTCCTTGCCGAGCCGGGCGATCGAACGCCGCAACTGCGCCTGGTGGCGGCGGATCACCCCGTCGGGGAAATTGCGGTCGGGGCGGGCGCGGTGCCGCTCCAGGGCCACCTTCTCCCCGACGTCGAGCACAATGGCCACCGGCAGGACGTCATGGGCCCGGGCCAGGGCGACCAGCTGAGCCCGGGACTCCTGGGTGACGTGGGTGGCGTCGACCACGGTCAGCAGCCCACGGTCCAACCGCTTGCCGGCGATGTAATAGAGCACGTCGAACGCATCGCCCGAGGCCGCCTGGTCGTTCTCGTCCCCGCTGACGAGCAGCCGGCACGCGTCCGAGCTGAGCACCTCGTGGGGGGCGAACACCCGGCGGGCGAACGTGGTCTTCCCGGAGCCGGACACCCCGATCAGCGCCACCAGGCTCAGCTGGGGCAGGTGCAGGTCGGTCATGACGCCGCGCCCGTCCCGCGCTGGTCGTGGGCGCCCTGGTCGGCCCGGGTGAACAGCGCCAACTGGGTGGGTGGCCCCAGTTCGCGGTCCTGGTCGCCCACGGGACGCAACGCCACGGCGTACCCGTAGCGCGCGGCCATCGCCTCGGCCCAGGCACGAAACTGCGCCCGGTTCCATTCGAACCGGTGGTCGGGGTGCCGCAGGTGCCCCTCGGGCAGACCGTAGCGGCGGTTGTACTCGGCGTTGGGGGTCGTCACGATCACCGCCGCGGGGGCGGCGCAGGCGAAGACATGGCGTTCCAGGGCGGGCAACCGGTCGGGATCGACGTGTTCGATGACCTCGATCAGCAGGACCGCGTCGAACCCGGCCAGCGCATCATCCCGGTAGGTGAGGCTGGACTGGCGCAACGTCAGCCGCTCCCGCTGGTGGTCGCCGAGCCGGTCCAGGCCGAGTCGCCGCTCCGCGCGGCGGAGGCACGCGGCTGATACATCGGCGCCGACGATCTCCGTGAACGCGGGGTCCTTGAGCAGCTCCTGGAGGTAGTAACCCTCGCCGCAGCCGAGGTCGACGACCCGCCGGGCACCCACGTCCCGCACGGCCTGCAGGACGGCATCGCGCCGCAGCTGCCGCAACGACGTGGGCGTCTCGGTCGCCAGCGTCTCGGTCGCCAGCGTCTCGAGTGCCGGGGCAGCGGCCTCGACCGTGTCCTCCAGCGCCTCCAGCCGCGCGATCGCGTCTCGGACGTACCCGCGCTGGGCCGCCAGGTACCGCGCCACGATCAGGTCCCGCTGCGGATGCTCGGCCAACCACCCCTGCCCGCGGCGTACCAGCGTGTCGACCTCGGCGGGACCCACCCAGTAGTGCTTGGCGTTGTCCAGCACCGGCAGCAGCACGTACAGCTGGGAGAGCGCCACGCTGAGCCGCTGCTGACCGCTCAGCCGCAGGTCGACGTACGGCGCATCGCCCCAGCCCAGGTCAGGCGCCAACGGCAGCGGGCGGGCGTCCACCTGCCAGCCGAGCGGTTCGAAGAGCGCGCGCACCAGATCGGCGCCGGTGAGGCCGGCCTGCCGAGGAACCGTTGGGGAATTCGCTTCGCCTACCCGGTGCGGATCCCCCGACGGTTCGGCGCCAGTCGCGTCTCCGGCGCCCCCCGAGCCCCGGGCGGGCAGCACGGGGATGTGGACCTCCAGCGGCAGGTCGGTATCGGCCAGGTCGGGGCGGGCCTCGCAGCGGCCCGCCATCGCCGTGGTGAAGGCCCGGCGCATCGCCACGGCCAGCAGTGACGAGGCGGCGTACGGGCGGTCGTTGACATAGTGCCCAAGCGCGAATCCCCCCGGCTGGCCCTTGGCGCCGCGGACCAACCCGATCGGGTCCACCTCCAGCAGGAGGGCGACGGTGCACCGCTGCGGCGTGGCCTCGGGGTAGAACACGGTGGCCCGACCGACGGGCAGGTTGAGCGTCTGCACCCGGTCGGGGTGTTTGTGCAGCAGGAAGCCCAGGTCGTCGGCGTCCGGTGCGGTCGAGGTCAGAGTGAGCAGCACCAGCGCATTGTGTCAGCGACCCTGCGCCCCGGGCGCGCGGTTTTCGCGGCTACTCCAGCTCGTTGAGGTAGTTGTAGATCGTGAACCGGGTGACGCCCAGGGCTTGGGCGGCGGTTTCGACGCTCTCCTTCAACATGAAGAAGCCGCGGTCTTTGAGGTCTTGCACGACCGCCAGTTTGTGCCGTTTCTGCATGAGTTCGACCGGTGCACCGGATGCGGCGATGGCCTGGCTGAGCAGGTGCTGAGCGAGCTCGTCGATGTCGTTGACGAACTCTTCGCCGTCCTCGGGGGCGGCCTTGGGCGAGATCGGCTGGATCGGCAGCATCGAGGTGGCCAGGACGTTCACGGCCCGCCACATCGTGACGTCGATGTTGATGCACAACGCCGCGACCGGGGTGCCCTCGGAATCCCGGCAGATCAGGGTGCTGGAGCGCAGCTCCCGGCCCCCCGGCAGCCGGGTCTCGTAGGCCACCGCGGTCTCGGGGCTCCCGCTGGCCACCGCGCGCAACAAGGAGTCGGTCGCGGGCGAACCCACCTGGCGTTCGGTGACGTGACCACTGATGGCCACGATCGAGTGCGGAACCTTGGCGAGATCGTGCAAGACCACCTCGTTGCTGCCGGGGATGCTCTGGTGCAGCGGCTCGACCATGGCGGCCAGCGTGTCGAGGATGAGCCGCGCCTCCGTCATGAACCCATGATAACGACGCACCTCAACATAGCGTTGAATCGCTGTCCTGCAGGTGAGATACATCAAACTTCTGTTGAAGCACTCAACAGATGCGAGCAGCCAGGGCATCATCGAGGAACGGACCCCTCGCGGCCATGCGCGGGCCCCCGCCCCAGACAAGGACGATCGCGATGAAATACATCCCCGAACCCTTCAAGATCAAGATGGTCGAACCCATCCGGATCACCACCGAGCAGGAGCGGCGCGAGAAGATCGCGGCCGCGCATTACAACGGCTTCTCGCTGCGCGCCGAGGACGTCTACATCGACATGCAGACCGACAGCGGAACCGGCGCCATGAGCGACTCCCAATGGGCCGCCATGCTGCGCGGCGACGAGTCCTACTCCGGGGGCCGCAGCTACTACGAACTCCTGGAGACCGCGCAGGAGATCTTCGGCTACGAGTGGATCCAGCCGGTCCACCAGGGCCGGGCCGCCGAAAAGGTGCTCTTCCCCGTCATGATCGAGAAGCCGGGGCAGTACGTCATCGCCAACACCTTCTTCGACACCACCCGGGCGCACGTCACCCTCGCTGGCGGACACCCCATCGACTGCGTCTGCCCCGAGGGCCTGGACTCCGAGCACGAGGCCCCGTTCAAAGGCAACATGGACCTGCCGAGCCTGGAGCGGGTCATCGCCGAAAAGGGCGTGGAGAACGTCGCCGGCATCGTCATGACCATCACGAACAACTCCGTCGGTGGCCAGCCGGTCTCCATGGAAAACATGGCCGCCACCTCGGCGATCGCCGCGCGGCACAAGATCCCCCTGGTCATCGACGCCGCTCGATTCGCCGAGAACGCGTTCTTCATCAAGGAACGCGAAGCGGGGTACGCCGACAAGAGCACCCAGGAGATCACCCACGAATTCTTCGGCTACGCCGACATCTTCACGATGAGCGCGAAGAAGGACGCCATCACCAACATGGGTGGGCTGCTCGGCGTACGGGAAGAGGGCGAACACGTCCCCGACGTGAAGTCGCTGGTCATCGCCGGTGAGGGTTACGTGACGTACGGCGGCCTCGCCGGTCGCGATCTGGCCGCCCTCGCGGTCGGGCTCCGCGAGGGTTTGAACGAGGACTACCTGCGCTACCGCGTGGGGCAGGCCCGTTATCTCGGCGAACGCCTCGACGAGTACGGCATTCCGTATCAGAAGCCGGCCGGCGGGCACGCCGTGTTCGTCGACGCGGGACGGATGCTGCCGCACATCCCCTGGTACCAGTACCCCGGGCATGCACTGTCCGTGGAGTTGTACATCGAGGCCGGGGTGCGCAGCTGTGACATCGGCTCGTACCTGATGGACCGCGACCCCGAGACCGGCAAGCAGCAGCAGGCGCCGCTGGAGTTCACCCGGCTGGCGATTCCGCGCCGGGTCTACACCCAGGCCCACCTCGATGTCATCGCCGAGGCGCTCGGCGAAATCAAGCAGCGCGCCGACCAGGTGAAGGGGTACGAGATCACCTGGGAACCCAAGGTGCTACGCCACTTCACCTCCAAACTCCGTCCCGCCGAACTCCGTCCCGTCGATTGATCAGGTACGCACCATGTCAACGTCCACCCCTGACCGCAGCACCACCGCGGACACCAGCGTGACCAGCGCGAACACCCACGCTCTCGGCCACGCCCTCAGCCAGCAGGACGGCGAACCCGGCCTGCGGCGCAACCTCAAGAACCGGCACATTCAGATGATCGCCCTCGGGGGCGCGATCGGCACCGGGCTGTTCTACGGCGCTGCCGGCAGCGCCAAGCTTGCCGGCCCGGCGGTCCTGCTCACCTACGCGATCGGTGGCCTCGCGATCTTCCTGATCATGCGGGCCCTCGGCGAAATGTCGTGGCACACCCCGGTGTCCGGGGCGTTCAGCCACTACGCGACGGAGAACTGGGGGCGCTTCCCGGGGTTCTTCTCCGGCTGGAACTACTGGTTCAACTACATCTTCGTCTCGATGGCCGAGCTGTCGGTGGTCGGGCTCTACGTCAACTACTGGTACCCGCAGGTGCATCCGGGGGTGACGGCGGCGGCCTTCCTCGTGGTCATCACGTTGATCAACCTCATCAACGTGAAGGCCTACGGGGAGTTCGAGTTCTGGTTCGCGATCATCAAGGTCGTGGCCATCATCGCCATGATCATCCTCGGCGCGTTCCTCATCTTCGGCGTCGGGCGCGGTGACGCCACCGGCATCAGCAACCTCTGGTCGCACGGCGGGTTCATGCCCAACGGCGTGTGGGGCATGCTCAGCGCATTGGTCGTCGTGATGTTCGCCTTCGGCGGTGTCGAGCTCATCGGCATCACGGCGGGCGAGGCCGACGAGCCGCGAACCACCATTCCGAAGGCGATCAACCAGGTCGTCTACCGGATCCTGATCTTCTACATCGGCGCCCTCTTCGTCATCTTCGCGCTGGTGCCGTGGGATCAGCTGGACAACAAGACGAGCCCGTTCGTGCTGATCTTCGACAAGCTCGGCATTCCGGCTGCGGCCGGCATCCTGAACGTCGTCGTCCTGACCGCCGCCGTGTCGGCGTACAACAGCGGCCTCTACAGCAACGGCCGGATGCTCTACAGCCTGGCGCTGCGCGGGGATGCCCCCCGGTTCCTGGCCACCGTGAACAAGAGCGGCTCGCCGTACGTCGGCGTGCTGGTTTCGTCGCTGGTGACGGCGCTCGCGGTGGTGCTGGTGTTCGTCATGCCGGACAAGGTGTTCTCGATCTTGGTGCCGGTGGCCTTGATGGCCGGCATTTTCAACTGGGCGATGATCCTGATCACCCAGATCAAGTTCCGCCGCCGGATCGGCCCCGACGGGGTGGCCGCCCTGGGGTTCCGGATGCCGTTCTTCCCGGTCGCGAACTACATCGTGCTGGCGTTCCTGGCGTTCGTGGTGTTCGTGATGACCACGCAGGAGAGCAGTCGGTTGACCCCGCTGTACGGGTTGATCTGGATCGGGATCGTCGCGATCGGGTACGCCGTCCGCAACGCCACCGCGAAGAACGCCGTCACCTCGGGGGTCTAGACCGACGCCTGACCGCCAATCCCGTGCTTGGGTGCGCTGTACGGCTCGACATCGAGCCGTACAGCGCACTTAACGTGTGGGCGCCTCGCGGGAGCCCGGCTCAGTACCGGCTGCCCGTCGCCGGCGGGGCGGCATCGAGCTCTGCCAGCTCGTCGGCCCCCAGGACCAAGCCCGCGGCGGCCACGTTGGCCTCCAGGTGACGCAGCTTCGTGGTCCCCGGGATGGGAAGGACGTGCTCGCCCTGAGCGAGCACCCAGGCCAGGGCCACCGCGGCGGGCGGCACGTCGCAGCGGGCGGCCACCCGGCGTACGACGTCCACGATGCGCTGATTGGCGGTCAGCGCCTCGGCGGCGAACCGCGGCAGGTTCGCGCGGAAGTCAGAGGCGGGCAGATCGGCCGCGTCGAGTTCACCGGTCAGAAAACCGCGGCCCAACGCCGAGAACGGCACGAAGACCGCGTCGTGGGTCCGGCACCAGCCCACCACGTCGCCCGCCGGGCGGCCATCGGCGCTCTCCCCCTCACCCAAGGCATCCCGTGTCCACAGCGAAAGCTCGGACTGTACGGCGGCTACCGGGTGCACGGCGTGGGCGCGCTCAGCCTCCTCCACGCTCACTTCGCTGAGCCCGAGCGCCCTCGCCTTGCCCGCGCCGACCAGTTCGGCGAGCGCGCCCCAGCTCTCCTCCAAAGGCACGTCGGGGTCGCCCCGGTGCAGGTAGTAGAGGTCGATCACGTCCACGCCCAGACGCTCCAAGCTGGCCTCGCACGCTGCGCGCAGATGTTCCGGTCGGCCGTTGCGTTCCAGGTGGGGGCGGCCGTCGACGTAGCTGGCGAGCAGGCCTGCCTTGGTAGCCACGATCGCCTCTTCCCGGCGCCCGGCGATGGCCGCCCCGACCAGCTGCTCGTTGTGGAATGGGCCGTAGGCGTCGCTGGTGTCGAGCAGGGTGACGCCGCGATCGAGCGCCGCGCGGATCAGGGCGACGGCCGCTGCGTCGTCCCGCTCGTGCTGGTGGGTATACGCCCAGCTCATCCCCATGCACCCCAACCCGATGGCGGAGGTCACCTGGTCGAGGGCAGGGATACGGCGCGGAGGCCCGGCAACGCGGCCCGGACGATTCGTCATGCGGTGGCCCTTTCAGGGTGCAGCGCGGTGGCGGCGATCCCGATCCACTCGCTCCTGACCAGGACGCTACGCCCCGGGGTCCACCGCAGGACAAGGCGTGGCGTTGACCTGGCGCGGGTTGGGCCGACCTGGTGCGGGTTGGGCCGACCTAGTGCGCCCTGGAGGACGCCCTCGGTCGGGGAAACCTGCACCAGCCCGCCCCGTCCGTGCCAGCCGCAGGCCATTGGCCGCTGAGTCGGGGCGCGATCGAGTTTTAGGTGTGCAGTTCGGCTCGACATCGAGCCGTCCACCGCACCTAAGGCCTATCCGGAGGGGTTGCGCCGGGAGACGGCGGCGGTCAGCGCAGTCGCGAACGCGCACCAGCCGGCGTACGCGCCCAACCCCGCGACCTTGCCGGGCCCGGTCGGCGCGGCCCGCCTGGCCAGATCCGCGGAGCTGACCGCCAACAGCCCGGCAGCCACCGTCGAGGTCCGCAGCGTCCGGGCCCGGAAGAACAGCCCGCTCCACGCCGTGTTCAACGCCAGGTTGACGGCCAGCGCCTGCCCGTAGCCCGCCGCCGCAGCCTCCCCGCCAGCGCCGTCGGCTTCGGCAAGCTCGCAGATTGCGCTCGTGGACGCCGCCCAGATTGCCGCGTACAGCGCGGACCACACGATCGGGAACGCCGCGGCCGGTGGTTGCCACGCCGGCTTGCGCAGCGTCAGGTACCAGCGCGACTGCGGGTCGGTCAGCAGTCCACCCACGGCGCTGCTGGCCAGCACGCCGGCACCCACCGCCAGCGCGGTCCGCCCCCACCTCTTCGGGTCGTACCCCACGCTGGCCCGCCGTACCGCCTCATCGAAGCCCACCAGGCCACCCGGCGGCACGCCCAACATCGTCTCCGCGTCGCGCTCGACCGCCACCGCGTCGTTGATCAGGCTCCCCACCAGCGGTTTGGCAACCCCGGCCGACACCGGCGTCACCAGCCCCACCCAATGGCTGGCCAGGCCGGGCGTCAATACCGGGACCACACCCATGTGTCGCGGCGCGAGCCCGGTGGCCCGCGCGTACCGCTTCATCATCTCGGCGTAGGTCATCACCTCGCCCATCCCGATGTCGAACGTGCGGCTCACCTCCGGCGGCAGGTCGGCGGCCGCCACCAGGTAGTAGACGACATCGTCGATGGCGATCGGCTCGATCCGGTTGTTCAACCAGCGCGGCCCGAACGCCACCGGGAGGCGCTCGGTCAGGTGCCGCAACATCTGGTACGACGCGGAGCCGGCCCCCAGGACCACCCCCGCCTGCAGCACCGCGGTCGGTACCCCGGAGGCCAGCAGGATCTCGCCGACCTCGACCCGGGAGCCGAGGTGCGTGGAGAGCCGACCTTCCCGGGGATGCAGCCCGCTGAGGTAGACCAGCCGGCCCACCTGGGCGGCACGAGCCGCGCGGGCGAAGCCGTGGGCCAGCCGCCGGTCGCGTTCGACGTAGTCTCCCTGGCCGTCCATCGAATGCAGCAGATACCACGCAGCGTCGACGCCGGTCAGGGCCGCCTGGACGGCGGCGGTGTCGCTGGCGTCCGCCTGAACGATCTCCACCCGATCCAGCCAGGCCGATGGCAGCCGCTGCGGGCTCCGCGCCAGCACGCGCACCGTCCACCCACGCTCCAGCAGCGCGGGCACCAGCTGCGCGCCGACGTACCCGCTCGCGCCGGTGACCAGAGCGGTTCGCGTCATGGTGTCTCCTTGGGTCGGCGGTGCGGGCCGCGTCAGTTGTTCAGCACTCAGATGTTCAGCACTCAGATGTTCAACACGGTGGGCAGCAGGAACAGCATCCCCAGCGACCATGTCAGGTGCGACACGATGGGCCCGAGCACCCCGCCGGTAACGCGCCGTTGGGCGCCGGTCAGCAGCCCGAGCAGGATCGCGGCGAAGGTCAGCAGCGGCACCCCGGACAGCACTGTGGACAGCGCGTACAGCCCGGTCGAGCCGAGTAGGTTCCACCGTCGCGGCAGGGCCGCATACACCGCGCCGCGAAAGAACACCTCTTCGGCGATTCCGTTGACGGCGGTGATCAGCGCGACCACGGCCAGGGATCCGAACCGGGCGTGGTCGAGCAGTTCGTCGACCGGGGCCCGCAGCGCGGGGATCCGACCGATCACGAGCGCCCCCGCCAGGAAGATCACCAGCAGGAGGGCGCCCAGCAGGAACCCTTGGAGGACCGCCCGCCCACCGACCCGGCCGTCGCGGGTGTTGGCGCGTCCCAGGTGTAACCGCCCGGAGGCGAGGGCGCCGATGACCCACACCGCGGCGACGCCGACGGTGGCCAGGTAGAACACCGGGTCGCCTGGCTGGACGGCGAGCGCGCGTCCGAGCGCGAAGGCGCCGACCACCAGGGCGATCGCGACGATGATCTGGCGGCGGCGCCACTGGGAGGTCGATTCGGTGTGGTCCCGTTCGACGGGCCGCAGGAGCGCGGCCTCGAAGAACGCCCGGACCTCGGTGACGACGTTCACCGCGTGGTCACCGCTGGGTGTAGAGCAGCGCGCCGGCGATGGCTGCCCACGTGCCGGCGATGGCGACGGCCTTGAGCTTCGTGCGGGGCGGGCAGGCCAGGCCGAACCCGATCATGTCCCCCACGTCGCAGGCCACCCGGGCGCACAGGGCGGCCTGCAGCGCCGCGCCGGGAGGGGCGGCGACCAGGGCAGATCCGGACAGCAGGTCCCGTACGCCGATCGCCTGGGCCACCGCCCGCGGCCCGGGCAGGCCGGCCGCGCGCAGCAGCGAGTCGGGGCGGGCCAGGGTGTACCCGCCGTAGATCAGGGTGAACAGCCCGAACCCCTGCGTGAGCACCCGCGTGTCCGCTTGCGAACCCTGGCGACTATTCATCGACACCCTCCCCTGTCAACACCCATCCTGCCGGGCCGTTCACCGGACCGCTCATCGGTCCCTCCGCGTCCGGGTCAGCAGCGTCCACACCGGGCCGGGGAGCAGTCGCGCGGCCTGGGTGAACACGGCCATCGGGAGCGGGAAGATGATGGTGCTCGCGCCGCGCTCCAACCCATCGCACAGGTCCCTGGCCGCCTCCTGCGGTTCCATGAGGAACGGCATCGGGAAGTCGTTGGTCGCCGTCATCGGGGTGTCCACGAAGCCCGGCGCCACCGTGGTGACCGTGACGTCGTACGGCGACAGCGCTCCCCGCAGGGACTCCAGGAGATGCAGCTGGGCCGCCTTTGTCGTCCCGTACGCCTCGCCGCCCGGCAGGCCTCGGTATCCGGCCACCGAGGCGACCCCGACCAGATGTCCCCGGCGCTGGGCCACGAACGGCGGCAACACCACTGCCAGCACGTGGTTCAGACCCAGCAGGTTGACCTCGACGTGGCGGGCGAAGACCTCGGCGTCCCACTGCGCGGCGTCGGTCTGCTTCCAGTACCCGGCGCACCAGATGACCATGTCCAGCCCACCGAGCTCCCGGCGTACCTGGTCGTGCGCCGCGGCGACAGCCGCCGCATCGGTGACGTCGGCGGGGGCCACGACGGCCTCGCCGGCGCGGGCGGCCACCTCGGCGAGCTCGTCGGCGCTGCGGGCGCTGATGGCCACCTTCGCTCCGCGGCGCGCCAGCTCTTCGGCGGTGGCGGCACCGATCCCGGAGGAGGCCCCGATCAGCCAGACCCGCTGACCACGCAGCGGCTCCGCGCCCCGCAGGCCCGTCAGCCCCTTCATGCCGGGCTTCCCTGGTCGGGCGCGGGGGCGGTCCAGGTGATCTGGGCGACGTCGAGGTACCCGGAGCCGAACCCTGCCTCGCTGTAGGCGAGGTAGAACTCCCAGGTGCGGGCGAAGTCGTCGGCGAAACCCCATTCCCTCAGCCGACGGTGGGAGATGGCCGTGAAGCGTTGACGCCAGCGACGCAGCGTTTCGGCGTAATCCGGACCGAACCGGCGCACCTGCACCTGCCGCAACCCGGTGTGTGCCGCTGCTACCTGCTCCAGCGCCTCCAGCGACGGAATGAGGCCGCCCTGGAAGATGTGTTTCTGGATCCAGCCGAACGAGTGCCGGGTGGCCAGGTACCGGTCGTGGTCCATCAGGATCGCCTGCACCACGGCTCGTCCCCCGGGCGCCAACCGGTCCTGCAGCACGCGCAGGTACGTCGGCCAGTACTCCTCCCCGACCGCTTCGATCATCTCGATGCTGACCACCCCGTCGAAGGACCCGCTGACCTGCCGATAGTCGGCGATCTGGACATCCACCGAATGCTGTACGCCGGCCGCGGCGGCGCGCTGCCGGGCCAGCACCGCCTGTTCCCGCGACAGCGTGACCGTGGTGACCCGGGCGCCGCGCTGGGCCGCGCGGATCGCCAGCGACCCCCACCCGGTGCCGATCTCCAGCAAGTGGAATTCGCTGGGGCCTGGCTCGTCGTGGTCGGGGGAGCCCCCTCCAGCCGGTACGCCGGCCGCGTCCAGCGCGGCGTCGATCTTGCGCAGCTGGGCTTCCTGCAGGTCCTGCTCGGCCATCGGACGGGTCGGGTCGAAGAGCGCAGAGCTGTAGGTCAGCGAGGGGTCCAGGAAGGCTTCGAAGAGCTCGTTGCCGAGGTCGTAGTGGGAGGAGATGTTGTTGCGGGCCCCGCTGACCGTGTTGCGGTGGGCTTCGGGGATGGCTCGGTCGACCAGGGACCGGGCCCGCCACAGCGCGGGCGGGAAGGCTCGGCGCATGCCTTCGGCGAAGGGACGGAGCGCGTCGGCCAGGTCGGTGCCGGCGGCGGCGCCCCAATCCCCGGCGGTGTACCCCTCCCCGAGCCCGATCTTGGGGTGTGCGCCGAGGCGGGCCAGCAACTCGGCTTCCCGGTAGACCACCAGCGTGGGCTGGTCGGGGCCTGCGCCCGATCCCGGGGCGAAGACCGACCCGTCGGTCCGGATGACCCGGACCCCGACCCGGCGCAGCACGTCCCGCAGAATCCAGCGCGTCAGCCAGGCCGGCGCCGCCGGTGCCAGGGGTGCCAGGGGTCCGGGTCTGGCGGCGCGGCCCGCCTGCAGGGACAGTCGCGGCAAAGAGCTCATCGGATGGCCTCCGGGTCGTGCGGGGGACGGGGTCGGATCGGCAGGCGGCGCAGCCACAGCCAGACGCCGTGCAGCCGGATCAGCGCCATGGTGCGTTGGGGTACGTCGCCCCGGGCCAGGCTGACGGCCACGGCCGCCCGGGTCGCGGGCCGCGGGGGGCCCTCGAACCAGGCCGACAACAGCGGCCGCGACGAGGCATCCTCGCTCAGGACGATCCGGGCGCCGACCCGGGTCGGTGCCAGCTCGGAACGAAGCCGGTAGGTGCCGTCCACGGAATTGAACGGCGAGACGTAAAACGCCTTGTCCAGCCTCGCCTCGACCCGCCAGCCCGGGGTGTCCGCTGCGGGTTCACCGGAGTCATCCCGGGGCACCAGGTAGGCGTGCCGGCCGCCGTACGTGTTGTGCACCTCCAACACCAGGGCCAGCAGCTCCGCGGCCGGGGAGAGCACCCACCAGATGCTCAGCGGGTTGAAGGTGGCCCCGAAGACGCGCGGTTGTGCCATCAGGATGATCCGGTCCTGGGCACCCACGCGGACCCCGCGACGCTCCAGGAAGCGCGTCAGGTCCCCGCGCAGTCCGCCGCCGCGCTGACCACGGTCGAGGTGATCGCGGGCGTCGAATCTGATCAGGGCGCCCAGCGCCCAGGGCAGGCGTAGCGGCCGGTCGATGTCCACCAGCCACATGGTGTACCGGTAGGTGAGTACATGGCGGAACGGGTGATGGCGGGCGTGACCGAGTCGCCCGGTGACCAGCGCCGGCAGCTCGGGCAGCCCCGCGAGCCCGGGGGGCGCGCTCACCAGCTGACTCCCAGCGCCGCCGCAGCGGCGACCCCCGACCGGCAGCCGTCCTCGTGAAAACCCCATCCGTGATACGCCCCGGCGTACGTCGTCGTCGGGGTCGTCAGCTCCGGGAGCCGGGCCTGGGCGGCCACCGAGCGGGCGTCGTAAATCGGATGCCGGTAGGTCATCCGCGCCACCACCTGGTCGGCGGCGACCTCGGGTGCGCCGCCCAAGGTGACCAGGAGGGGGGTGTGCTCCGGAAGATGTTGCAGGCGGTTCATCCAATAGGTGACGGTGACGGGCTCGTCCCGCTCACCGAGCCGGTAGTTCCAACTGGCGCGGGCACCGACGGCCCGCGGGAGCAGTGAGTCGTCACGATGCAGGACCGTCTCGTTGGTGGAGTACCGGAAGGCCCCCAGGACTTCCTGTTCGGCGGGGCTCGGGTCCTGCAGCAGCCTCAACGCCTGGTCCGCGTGGGTGGCCAGGACCACCGCGTCGTATCGCTCATACGGTCCGCCTCCGGCTCGAACCTCGGCCCCCGATCCGCCGTCGGCATCGGCGGGCAGTCGTCGTACGGCGGTCACCGGGCTGCCCAGCCGCACGTCCGGCAGGCTCGCCAGCACCGCATCCACGTAGACCTTCGAGCCGCCGACCACGGTGTACCAGCGCGGGCTGCCCTTCTGGGTGAGCATGCCGTGATGCTCCAGGAAGGTGAACAGGTAGCGCGCGGGGTATTCCAGCGCCGTGGCGGCGCCACTGGACCACACGCACGCGACCACCGGTAAGGCGTACCACTGCAGGAAGTCCTGGGAGTAACCCCCGCGGGTCAGGAAGTCGGCGAGGGATTCCTGGTCCGGCCCGGCAGACGGGTCCCGGACCAGGGCACGAGCCTCCCGCTGGAAGCGGCCCACCTGCCGCAGCATCGCCAGGAAGCGCCGGTCGAGCACCCGGCGGCGCTGCGCCAGCACCCCACCCAGACCGCGGCCGCCGGCGTACTCCAGGCCGGTCTGCGGCACGCTGATGCTCATGCTCATCTCGGTGGGCTGGGTGGCCACGCCCAGTTCGGCGAACAGCTTCAGCAGGAACGGGTAGGTGCGGTGATTGTGCACGATGAAGCCGCTGTCGACCGCGATCGGGTCGCAGTCAGGGGCGGTGGGGCCGGGGGCGACGCTGTGGGTGTGGGCGTGTCCGCCGGCGCGGGAGAGGGATTCGTACAGCACCACGTCGTGGCGGCGCGCGAGAAGATACGCAGCAGTCAGCCCCGAGACCCCGGAACCGACGACCGCGATACGTGCCCGCTGCGCACTGCTCGGCGTAGGCATGCCGGAAGCCTGGCAAAAAAAACGGTCGCGCGGCATTTTCCCTGTCTAACGTTTGACCCGGCGCAGCTCAACGTCGTCGGAAGTTCGCCCCGATCTCATGCGCGCACCGCGGCGGCGCCGTACCGTGTCGCTCACATCGAGCACGCTGTCGCCACCGGAACCCGCCGCGAAGTCCTCGCCGCCGCCGTTCGTCGACGCTGCACGACCGAACCGCGGACGGGAGACGATTCAACGATGCCGACAACGCGACAGGTGGGGATGGGTGCCCTGCCCCACGCCGACGGAGTGGCGTTCCGGGTGTGGGCGCCCCACGCCGAGAAGGTTTGTGTCATTGGGGACTTCAACGAGTGGTCCCCGACCGCCACCCCGTTGGAGTCGGAGGGGAACGGCAACTGGTACGCCGACGTATCCGCCGCGAAGGTGGGCGATGAGTACAAGTACGTCATCGGCAACGGCGAGCAGACGTTGGAGAAGATCGACCCGTACGCGCGGCAGGTCACCAACTCCGTCGGGAACGCCGTGGTGTACGACCACGGGGCGTTCGACTGGGAGGGCGACGCCTTCGAGATGCCCGGCCATCACGAGCTGGTGATCTATGAGCTGCACGTGGGCTCGTTCTACCGGCACCGGGAGGACGAGGTGGGCACCCTGGAGCTGGTGCAGGAGAAGTTCGATCACCTGATCAAGCTCGGCGTCAACGTCATCCAGGTGATGCCGTTGGCCGAGTTCGCCGGCGACCTGTCGTGGGGCTACAACCCGGCGCACATCTTTGCCGTCGAGTCGGCGTACGGCGGCCCCGACGCCTTCAAGGTGTTTGTCCGCGAGGCGCACAAGCGGGGCCTGGCCGTGATGCTCGACGTGGTCTACAACCACTTCGGACCCTCGGACCTGGACCTGTGGCGCTTCGACGGCTGGTCCGAGAACGACATGGGCGGGATCTACTTCTACAACGACGAACGGGCCTCGACGCCGTGGGGCGACACCCGCCCGGACTACGGCCGCGAAGAGGTCCGCCGGTTCATCCACGACAACGCGATGATGTGGATGTTCGACTACCACGTTGACGGCCTGCGGTACGACATGACGCCGTACATCCGCAGCATCAACGCCAGCGGCCGGGACCTGCCCGAGGGCTGGGACTTGATGCGATGGATCAACATGTCGGTACGTGAGCAGTACCCGGGGCGGCTGCTGGTGGCCGAGGACATGCAGCGCGACCCCTCGATCACCCAGGTCGAGAACCATGGCGCGGCGTTCCACGCCCAGTGGGACGGGGCGTTCGTGCACCCGGTGCGCGAGGCCGTCATCGCGATGAACGACGAATGGCGCTCGATGGGCGCGGTCGTCGATGCGGTGACGACGGTGTACAACGGCGACGCCTTCCACCGGGTGATCTACACCGAATCCCACGACGAGGTGGCCAACGGCCAGGCGCGGGTGGTGACCGAGGTCAACGCCGACGACCCGACCGGGTGGCACGCCCAGAAACGGTCGACGGTCGGGGCCGCGCTGGTGCTCACTTCCCCGGGCATCCCCATGCTGTTCCAGGGACAAGAGTTCCTGCAGGGTGAGTGGTTCCGCGACGACGTACCGGTGGACTGGGACCTGCGCGATGAGTTCAGCGGCATCGTGCGGCTGTACCGCGACCTGATCCGGCTGCGGCGCAACTGGCGGGACACTACGCGCGGCCTGAGCGGTCACGGGGTGGCGGTGACGCACATCGACGAGGAGGCGAACATCGTCGCCTTCCACCGGTGGGCCGAGGGCGGCCCGGGCGACAGCGTGGTAGTGGTGGTCAACTTGAGCACCAACTCCTACGAGGACTACCGGATCGGGATGCCTGCGCGCGGCCTATGGAAGCTGGAACTCAACAGCGACGCCGCAACGTACGGCGACGGCTTTGGCAACTTCTTGTCGACGGATACCGAGGCCGACGGTGATGGGATCGGAGACCAGCCGACCTGTGCGTTCGTCTCCATCGCGCCGTACAGCGTGTTGATCTACTCACTGAGCTGAGCCGCCTTGTGTCGCTGCGCCGGGTCCACGAGGTGGGCCCGGCGCAGCGACCATATCGGCATCGGCCAACCGCAGGAGCAGGTCGCTGAGCGTGGCCGGATGCAGCACGCACGTGTCGAAGAAAACCGGGAACATCGATCAGCGCATTGACGGGGCCGGCCCGTCTGTCGCTTCATACAGCCCGACTTCTTCGCTGAGGCGGACCATGTCGCTCAGGGCGCGACGCCGATCGGCTCGGGAGCGCTGCTGATATTCGAGCAAATCACTAAGGCGCACGTAGCGGTGGCGTCCGGGCTGCTCCATAGGGAGCTCACCTCGCTCAAGGATGCGCACCAGCGTCGGCCGCGAGATGCCCAGGAAGTCTGCCGCTTCTTGGGTCGTCAACATCGCGTTGAGGGGCGCCACGTTGACCCCCATCCCTGCACCGAGTGCGTGCGCCACCTGGCGCAAGACATCGACCATCGCCTCCGGAATCTCGTGCTGAGTCCCGTCAGCGGAAACGATGGCAGGCCGGCGCTCGGGGGCGCGACCGCCAGTCCGCTCGAGAGCACCGATGAAGTCCAGAATCACTGCCTCATCTTGGTGACCAGGCAGGTAAGTGGTGGAGTTCGCCGATGCAGACGTGCGGGCCATAGGAACCATGATACTTCAAAACGAACAAAACGAACAAGATGTTCGGTGGCTTGGTGGTCAGGGCAGGTGCTGGGCGACGTTGACGACCTGACCCTCGGGGGTGCGGACGAAGAACCGGCGGATGCCCCACGGTTCATCGGTCAGCGGGTGCACGATCTCATGACCGGCAGCGACCATCGCGTCGTGGGCGGCGTTGACATCGTCGACCTTGATGGTCAGGTGCGAGTCCTCCTTGGCGGTGGCATCGCGGATGACGACCTGGACGCAGGCACCGGACTCAGGTGAGCTGAA
This sequence comes from Austwickia sp., assembly GCA_016711265.1. GTDB lineage: Bacteria > Actinomycetota > Actinomycetes > Actinomycetales > Dermatophilaceae > JADJTI01. The sequence continues at coordinate 144,889 of JADJTI010000006.1, forward strand.
CCGAGCCACCCAGCCCTGATTCATGGTGTCCTCGGTCAGCCCGAGCGCCGCGAAGAACCCCCGGGAGCGCTCGATGTCGTCGGTGCGCAGATTCGTGACGATCTCGACAGCCTTCATGACGCCAGTATTCCTGGGGCCGGTCCGCTTGCTCGGGTCGCCTGCTGACACGGCAGCCTCCGGCGGGATGTGCTGACAGCATTGACAGCCCTGACAGCATTGACGTGGGAGGACGATGTGGCCACGCTGACGGTTCGCGACCTGGATGACGAGGTGCGCGACGAGCTGCGCTCCCTTGCCGCGCGCAATGGTCGGTCGATGGAGGCGGAAGCTCGGGCAGTGCTCACCACGTACGTTCACGCGCAACGACGGCCCACCTTGCTCGAGGCGACGAAGCGTTTTCGTCGCGAAATCGGGGGCATCGAACTGGTTCTGCCGGAACGCGACGACGAGGCAGAGATCCCGAGCTTGTGATCGTCCTCGATACGAACGTCCTCTCCGAACTCATCCGCCCCGCACCGGACCCGAGGGTCGCATCGTGGCTGGCTGATGCCGATAACCAGGATCTCGCAACGGCCACGCCAGTCATGGTCGAGCTGTTGCTGGGACGGCCCCATCTCCACCATCGATGCCCAGATCGCGGCGATCGCCCGGAGTCGAGGGGCCGCGGTCGCCACCAGAGACACGGAAGGTGTCGCGTGCACGGGTCTCCCCGTGATCAACCCGTGGAACTGACCCCTTCAGGCGCCGAAGCCGAGGAACACCAGGAGTCGCCGCTCAAACTCCACCAGCGTGGCGCTGTCGAGCCGGCCGATGACGGCATGCGCATTGCTCCGACGAACTGCCGTGACCTTGTCCACCATGACGTAGGAGTCCTGGCTGAGGCCGTTCTCCGTGTCCGCTGCGACCGCGACGCGCAGGAGAGGCGCGTCCACCGGCGCAGTGGTGAGCAGACAGATGGTGACCGAGTCAGTAGCGCCGAATCGGTCGTCCTGCACAACCAAGGCAGGACGCGGCTTGCTCGCGTAGACGCCGCCTGCCACAGTGACGATGTCTCCGCGCCTCATTCGGCCCAGACTTCGGAGATTCCCTCTACGAAGTCCATGTCCTCGACGGCGCCCGCCGCCGACGCGACGAGTGCCGATTGGCGGTGGGCCTCAGCCGTGAACTCCGGTGAACGCACATCAGGCACCCAGATCTGGACGGGACGCAGCCCCTGTGCGCGCATCCGAGCGCGATACGCACTCACTCGCTCTCGAACAGCCATCAGACATGGTTACATGTAACGATTGCTGGAGCAAGGTCGTGCTGTCGAGGTCGCCGCTCACGTGTCGAGCATCGCCCGCACGGACTCCTCGGTCTGGAATGCACGCACCTCGACGCGGCCACGGCAGGCCTTGGACGCCTGGGTGGCGACCGCCAGCGCCTCATCAAGGTCGGCGGCGTCGATGACCCAGAAGCCGCCGAGGTACTCCTTGGACTCGGCGTACGGGCCGTCCGTGAAGAGCGGGACCTCGCCCTGGCCATCAACCGTCGTGGCCGTGGTGGCCGGTTCAAGGCCATCAGCAAAGACCTGGTGACCACCCTGCTCCAGCCGGTCGTTGAAGGCGCCGGTGTCTGCGAACGCCTGGAGCATCTCCTCCTTGGAGGCGTACGGACCGAAGTCCGCAGGCTCGGCGGGACCGAAGACGGACAACATGTAGCGGGGCATGTCAGAGCTCCTCGTGGGGTGCAGTCGGTTGTTGGTCGGGGGTGGGCGTCGGGAAGCGGTGGACCTCTTGGGGCCAGTCGAGCGCGACGGCAAGCCGGCCGGCCCACCGGCGAGCGGCGTCATCGTCGTCGACCGAAATGACGCAGAAGCCCCCGAGGTGCTCCTTGGATTCGACGTACGGTCCGTCGGTGAAGATCGGGCGGTCCCCGTCTGCGGTGACGCTGCAGAGGAGGCTTGAGGAATCGAGCCCGCCATTGCCGAAGACGAAGACGCCGGCGCGCTTCATCTCCTCGACGACGGCCATGCCGGCGATCGCCTTGGCCCGAACCTGCTCCGGCGCGTGAGCAGGAACCCACTCGTCGTTGAAACTGATGAGGTAATCGGTCATGCCCGGCCTCCTCGGGGGGTGTCGGCTCGCGCCTGTCGAACCCAATGGCAATCTTCACCTGTTCCACGAACGGCCACCCCTGGATACGACAACCGGCGGCAGACCTTTCGCACCTGGCCTGATCCGCCCTTGCCACCCTGCCAACGAGAGAGCCGACGGCGGACCAGGCACGCGTCCTGTTCGACAGCGAACGCCAGAACCGCCTCGAAACTGCATTCGAAGGTGTCGGTCTCGGCAAAGCGACCGGAGTCCTCGAACAGATGTCGAGCACCGTCGCCATGCCTGCCGCGGGTGCGATGCGGCTCAGTCGTGGAGAAAGGCGCGGAGCTCGGTCCCGAACTTCGGGGCATTCTTGCCGCTGGCAAACAGCTGGGCGATCTCGACCGGGGACCGCGGCGGACTCTTCAGTCGTCGACACATGCCCTCGACAGCCTCGAGCACCAGGTCGGGCACTCGGGACAGCTGATCGCAGAGGAACCGATCCGGGGTCACCACCGCGACCCCCGGTGGCCGGGAGCGGACGACCACCCGATCCTCGGGTGTGCCGACGAGATTCGAGCTGGGGTTGGCGGGCACTGTGCGCGGCGACTCAGAAGTCCGCTGTCGTGTAGCCGTCAGCCGGTGCGAGCTCGGCCAGTGCTTCCTCGGCGGTCGCCCGCATCCGGCTCCGGTGTTCGAGCACGTCGACCAGCGTAAACCGGTGTCGATTTCCGACCCGGCGGTGGGGCAGCACGCCTTCGCGGGCGAGCTTCACTACGTATGGGCGGGAGACATTGAGTAGGTCTGCGGCCTCCTGGCTGGTCAGCTCGGTGTCGAGCTGGTCGGCTTCGGTCACCGTTACCGTCGATCCGCGGGCCAGAGCACCCACTACTGTGCCAAGCGCCTTCAGCAGCGCCCCAGTCACTGGAACACGCCGGTTGCCCTTGCCGAGGACGGAAATCTCCTCGGCGTCGGTGACCAGCTGGTCGAGCCGGTGGATCTCGATGCTGTCCACCGGCCCGAAGGTGTCCACCCGGAGCTGAGAGGCCGCGTCGCGTACATGCGAGGTGCGGCCGGTTCGCATGCTGCGCGTGACGCTCTTCGACACACGCTGCACAGGCGCCTTCGAGGCCGTCTTCGACGCCACGGACTTCGACATCGAGGCGCGCGAAGTGATCGCCTTTGCTGTAGACCGCCCATCGCTCGCGCCGTTGATGCTCTTGGCCACCACGCCCCCTTCCCGGCTCCAGAACTACCAGCCTAACCGAAACAACCGAAACAACGTGCCCTTTGCTGGGGATCGCTGCAGACCCCAGAGTCAGCGAGGGGAGCCGTTGATCCAGCGCGGACGGCGCCTCGCGCAGGAGCGGCCCAGCTCGGCTAGTGTCGTGAGGAGTGGGGCTCGTTTCGACTCGCCAGCCCCCGCCTCTCGGCGTCAACTGGTTTGGCGCAGGTAGCGGCCGAAGTGCGGCACCGTGAATGCGATTCGGCCGCGCTCGGCCGAGTAGATCAGGCCCTTCTTCAGCAGGGCATCGCGCGCAGGCGAGAGGGATTGCGGTTTGCGATCCAGATACTTGGCCACGTCCGCGGTCGACACCGACTCCGGAACCTCCGGCACTTCCCCGCCCCCGCCCACACCCTCGCCGGCCTCGTCAGCCCCGTCCGCGGCCTCGTCACCAGCATCGTCACTGGCAGCCAGCCCGCCGTATGCCACGTCAGCCATCGCCCGCAGATACTCCCGCTCCCCCGGGGTGGCCCGCTCGTACCGGGAGCCGAAGAAGCCGACGGCCAGTTCGGCCTCAGCCTCGGGGGCCGCCACGGCCACATCCGCCGCCGTGATCGGGGTGGTCGGCGCGACGTCCCAGGCGACCTTGCCGTATGCCTGAATGAAGTACGGGTACCCGCCCGTGGCGGCGTACATCGCCGTCAGCGCAGCCGCATCGAACTCGGCGCCCTCTTCCCGGGCCGGCACCTGCAACGCGGCCTCCGCGGCAGCCCGATCCAGCCGGTCGATCCTGCTGTACCGGAACAACCGCTCCGAGTACGACTTGCTCGCCGACAGCACCGCCGGCAGGTGCGGCAGGCCCGCGCCCACCACGATCACCGGCAGCCCGTTCTGGCTGATCTCATGGCAGGCGGCACACATCGCTGACACATCTTCGGGTCCAAGGTCCTGCATCTCGTCGATGAAGATCGCGACCCCTTTGCCGACATCCGCGGCCAGCCCGCCCGCGTCGGTCAGCAGTTCCACCAGGTCGATCTCGATGTCGCCGGAGTCGGCACGTCCAGTTTGGGCCGGTACGTCGATGCCGGGCTGCCAGCGATCCCGCATCCCCCCGCCGGCGCGGGCCCCGCGGGCAGCACCGGTCGTCGTACCGGCGGGTGAACCGCCCGGGTCCCGCAGCGCGAACGCCTTGATGACCCCGAGCACCTGGTCCACCTCATCGCTTTGCGGGTGGCCCAGTTCGCGCACCGCCACGTGCAGCGCCGCCGCCATCGGGCGCCGCAGCCGCTGGTCGGGGCGTGCCTCGAACTTGCCGGTGCCCCACCCCGCCCGCACCGCGGCCGAACGCAAGGCGTTCAGCAGCACGGTCTTGCCCACCCCGCGCAGCCCGGTCAGCACCACCGAGCGTTCCGGTCGGCCCCGGGCCACCCGCTCGAGCACCACGTCGAAGGTGCGCAGCTGCTCGTCGCGGCCTGCCAGCTCGGGGGGCCGCTGCCCTGCCCCGGGAGCGTACGGATTGCGGATCGGGTCCACGATGCCACGATATAGCCGACTCTAGATTTCAGCTAATAGGCCCGCAGACACGCGTAGGCCGAATGCCCATGGCTATAGCCCAACGGGCGATCGCCCTGCCAGTCTGTCCCCATGGAAAGCACCATGCAGGCTCCCCCGCTCCTGATCGGCCACATCCTGACTTACGGCACTACGTGCCACGCCAACCAGGAGGTGGTGACCTGGGGCGCGGACGGCGCGCGCAGGATGACCTTCCGGCAGGTCGGTGAGCAGGCGGCTCAGCTCGCGCACGCGCTGCGCTCCCTGGGGATCACCGGTGACCAGCGGGTGGCGACGTTCATGTGGAACAACGCCGAACACCTCGTCGCCTACCTCGCCGTCCCGGCGATGGGCGCCGTACTGCACGCCTGGAACATCCGGCTCTCACCCGATCAGGTCATCTACATCGCCAACCACGCCGGTGCCGAGGTCGTCATGGTCGACGACACGCTGCTCGCCCCGTTCCGGCAGATGCTGCCGCACCTGCCCAAGATCCGGCACGTCATCGTCAACGGCACGGTCGACGACGCCACGATGGCCGACATCCAGGCAGTGGACCACGTCGAAGGCGCGCATCGGTACGCCGACCTGCTGGCCGACCACCCGACCACCTACGCCTGGCCGGATGACCTCAACGAGCTGGACGCGTCCTCGATGTGTTACACATCCGGCACAACGGGGAACCCCAAGGGTGTCGCGTACTCCCATCGCGCCAACTACCTGCACGCCGTCGCCGTGGCGATGACCCTCAAGGTGCAAGAGGGCGACCGGGTGCTCGTGGTCGTACCGCTCTTCCACGCCAACGGGTGGGGATTGGCGTACGCCGCCCTGGCCGCCGGAGCCAGCATGATGATGCCCGACCGCTACCTCCAAGGCGCACCACTGGCGCAGTTCATCGAGGCCGAGAAGATCACCAAGGGCGCCGGTGTGCCGACCGTCTGGAACGACCTGCTGCAGACCGTCGAGAAGACGGGCGGTGACCTGTCCAGCTGCACCATGCTCATGGTCGGCGGAGCGCCTTGCCCGCCGGCCCTCATGCGGGCCTTCCATGACCGGCACAACATCGACCTGATTCACGGCTGGGGCATGACCGAGATGACGCCGGTGGGCACGCTGGCCTTCCCCCCGACGGCGGTGAAGGAAGGCTCGGATGAGTACTGGCGTTACCGCGCCACCCAGGGGCGGCTGCTGGTCGGCGTCGAAGGCCGGCTCACCACCCCCGAAGGCACCCTGGCGCCGCATGACGGCGAAAGCGTCGGCGAGGTCGAGGTCCGCGGGCCGTGGATCACCGCGTCGTATTACCTCAACGGCACCGAGTCCGAGGCCGAGAAGGCCGACATGCAGTCGAAGTTCCACGACGGCTGGCTGCGCACCGGTGACGTCGGCACGCTCAGCGCCGACGGCTACCTGGTACTCACCGACCGGGCCAAGGACGTCATCAAGTCCGGTGGCGAGTGGATCAGCTCGGTGCTGCTGGAGAACGCGATCATGGCCCACCCCGAGGTGGTGGAGGCCTCCGTGGTCGGGATCCCGGACGAGAAATGGGGTGAGCGGCCGCTGGCGACCGTCGTACTGCGCGAAGGCAGCACCGCCACGCTGGCCGAACTCGCCGACTCCCTCACCGACAAGGTCGCCAAGTGGCAGGTGCCCGAGCATTGGGTGATCGTCGATGAGGTGCCCAAGACCAGTGTGGGCAAGTTCGACAAGAAGGTGATCCGCAGCCGGTACGCCGATGGGGACTTCACGGTCAACACGGTCCGGTAGGGGCGGAACTCACGCCGCGGGCGGCCGGCGATCGACCGCCCGCGGCGCCGCTTGGGACGGCCCCCGATCACGGGTACGGTGCCGCACATGACCTCGCTCATCGAGAACATCAGCGTCGACTGCGCGGACCCCTACCGGCTCTGCCAGTTCTGGTCGCAGGTGTTGGATCTGCCGCTCCACCCAGACAACGAGGAGTACGACGACGAGGTCGGCATTCCGTTCCCGGACGGCGGCGAGCTGCTCTTCCTGAAGGTGCCCGAGCCGAAGGCCACCAAGAACCGGCTGCACCTGTGCTTGCGTCCCGAGCAGCCGCGTGACCTTGAGGTCCAGCGACTGCTGGGCCTCGGCGCGACCATGGTTGCCGACCGCCGAAACCCGGACGGCACCGGCTGGGCCGTGCTGGGCGACCCGGAGGGCAACGAATTCTGCGTCCTGCGCAGCGCCGCCGAACGCGAAGGCGACTCCGAGACCGACGCCAACGCCGACGCTTGAGTGCGAGGTACGGCTCGACATCGAGCCGTACCTCGCCCTTAAGAGCAGTCCGGGCCGGGAGGTGATGCGATACCGCTGTCTAGCGCTCTCTACCGCACGGACTAGCAGTCGCTAGATCGGCCGATCGACCGCCGCGGAGTCGCTACTCCACCGTCGGGGCCCCCGGGCCGTCGTGCTGCAGCGGCCGGTTCTGCCGATGCCACTCCAGCATGCCGCCGTCCAGGTTGACGGCGTCGAACCCTTCGGCTCGCAGGAACGTCACCGCACGAGAGGCCCGGCCGCCACCACGGCAGGTCACGACGACGGGTCGCCCGGCGGGCAGCTCGGTCAGGCGGTCCTCCAGGCTGCCCAACGGCAGGTGCACGGCATCCGGCGCGTGGCCGCGATCCCATTCGTCCTGATTCCGCACGTCCACCAGAACGTGATTGTCGGGCAGATCGAAGTGCGGCACCGAGGGGACATCGGGCTGGCGATCCGCCGGAATCCTGGTCATGTTCGCCATGCTCTCATCGGCCCGTTGCCGAGGCCACCCGGCGCCATCCCATCCGTCGATGCATCGGAGATCAGACACAAGCAACCCGACGAAGACCTACTTGAGCAGCCGAGACATCCGTCGGTCGGCCAACGGTTTCCCGCCGGTCTGACAGGTGGCGCAATACTGCAACGAGGAGTCCGCGAACGACACCTCGCGGACCTCATCGCCGCATTCCGGGCACGCGTGACCGGTCCTGCCGTGCACCCGCATCCCCGCCCGCTTGGCGTCCTTCAACTCCTTGGCGGGCTTGCCCGAAGCGGCCCGGACGGCGCCCTCCAGGGTCGCGCGCAACGCGTCGTACAGGCTCCCGACCCGCTCCGGTGGCAGGGTCGCGGCCACCGCGAACGGGGACATCCGAGCCACGTGAAGGATCTCGTCCGAATAGGCGTTACCGATGCCCGCGATCACACTCTGATCCCGCAGCAGGCCCTTGATCTGGGTACGACGCCCGGCCAACAGGGCTGCGAACACCTCCGCGGTGAAGTCGGCCGACAGCGGATCGGGTCCGAGGGCCGCGATCCCCGGAACCTGCGCGGGATCCCGGACCAGGTACGCCGCCAGGCGCTTCTGCGTGCCGGCCTCGGTGAGATCGAACCCGCTCCCGTCGTCGAAACGCACCCGCACCGCGATCGGTAACTTGCCGGGCTTGAGGCGGGTCGCCGGGATCGTCTCGCTCCACCGCAGCCACCCCGCCCGCGCCAGGTGAAAGACCAGGTGCAGGCCGTCGGCGTCGACGTCGATGAACTTCCCATGCCGGCCGACCCGGTCCACCGGCGCCCCGGCCAGTGCCGTAGGAGCCGGGTCGTACGTCTTGAGCACCGCGATCGAGCCGACTTCCATGCCCGTGATCACCCGCCCGGCCAAGCGAAGCCCCAGAAAGTCGGCCAGCGCCTGGACCTCGGGCAACTCCGGCATGACGGCCTCCTCAGCGCACCCGCGCCAGCACGTTCAGGACCTGCGCCAGCAGGCCGTAGCCGTCCGGGTGGCGCACCACCGGGGTCTCACGCCGTACCCGCGGGAAGAACAACTCCTCGTTGCTGACCGGCAGACCGTGCGCCAACACCTGCTCAGCGGCCGACAGTTCTCGGATCGCCACGCAACTGACCACGTCAGGACGGTCCCGCGCGAAGTCCCCGTAGATCTTGGGGTCGTGCTGGCCGTCGTCGCCGACCAAGACCCACCGGATGAACGGGAACTCCCGCGCGAGCCGGTGCAGGTTCTCTCGCTTGTGGTCCTGGCCGGAACGGAAGAAACCGGTGTTCGTCGGACCCCAGTCGGTCAGCAACAGCGGACCGGCGGGGTAGGCGTGACTGGCCAGGAAGCGGGTCAGCGTCGGCGCGGTGTTCCACGCGCCCGTCGACAGGTAGAAGATCGGGGCGCCCGGGTGCGCCTCCAGAAGCCGACGGTACATCGGCGCCATCCCCGGCACGATGTGGCGGGCCTGCTCGTGCATGACGAAGGTGTTCCACGCGGCGATCAACGGCCGCGGCAACAAGGTCGAGATGACCGTGTCGTCGATATCGCTGACCAGGCCAAAGGTGACCGATGGGTCGACCACGACGACCCGCGCCTGGACCGGCTTGCCGCCGTCCGGCTCGATGCTCACCTCGTGCCACCCGGGCGTCAGGTCGTGCTCGGTGACCGTGAGGTCGACGTACCCACCGCGATCGGTCCGGGTGCGATGGGCAACCCCGTTCACCGTGACGGTGACCCCGCGGTCGATGGCCTGCGCCGTGATGAACGCTCGCCACCCACGCACCAACGGCTCCGGGCCCAGGGTGGCGCGGGTTGTGCCGGCGTCAGCGTGTACCTGGTCTTCATCGAGGGCATGCCGGGACAGCAGCACCCGCCCGAGCACCCGCAGGAACGCGGGAGTTCCGTACCCGGTGTGAGCGACTGCGCGCGGTTGCCATCCGCGGCGGACCATCAAGCTGGTGGTACGCCGGTGGAACGCGTCTTCGATGAGTGCGGCCGCGTGCATCCGGGGCATGTCCGCAAGGTAGCTCAGATCGGCCGGGCAGGCACCCCGGCTGGGGTCCTCACCGGCGCTTTCGCTCAACTCCCCGCGCCGTGGGCCGACTGGTGGGGTAGCACCACCAGCGGATCGACGTACGCCGAAAGGACTCGGCTGCGAGTCGGATGGGAGCGCCCGGGGCATGTGGGATCGACGGCACGGCGATCGCGCACGCACCCTGCGCACCGGCGCTCCTGCCCCCACTCGCCGATGCGTCGTCGGTGAACCACGCGCCAGGCACGGCGAGCACCCACGCTCGTGCCGGCCGCGCACCGCCCCCCTGGCCCGCAACCACGCGCGGCCCACTCGCGGGCAGGGTGTCGGGTGCCGACATACCGGTGGCCTGGACGAAGTATGGTCGGCCCACCACGTGGGTAATGTCTTGGCGGACAAGCTCCCAGCCGAGACGAGGACCCCCATGGCCGCCGAGGGCACCAGCGTTGACAAGGCTCACACCGCGCCCGACCCCGACGACCCGCGCAAGCCGGACAGCCCCACGGACCTTCCCGCACCATCGTGGAAGTACCTGATCCCCAAGGCCTTGCACGAGTTCAATCGGGATCAGTGCACCGACATCGCCGCCGCGCTCACGTACTACGCGGTGTTGGCGCTCTTCCCTGCGATGCTGGCGCTGATCTCTCTGCTGGGGGTGTTCGGGGAGGGCGAGCGGACGGTGCAGACCCTGCTCGACATGGTCGGAGGCGTGGTTCCGCAGGACTCCCTGCAGGAGATCCGGCCGGTCATCGACTCGATGGTCAACACCAACGCGGCAGGATTCGCGCTGTTCACCGGTCTGCTGGGGGCATTGTGGTCGGCCTCGGGGTACGTCGGCGCCTTCGGGCGAGCGATGAACCGGATCTACGAGGTCGATGAGGGCCGGCCGATCTGGAAACTGCGCCCGCTGTTCCTCGGGCTGACGATGCTGATCGTCGTCCTGGTCGCCGTCGTCCTGGTGGGCCTGGTGGTCAGCGGTCCGGTGGCGCAGGGGGTCGGGGAACTCATCGGACTGGGCAGCACAGCGGTCACGCTGTGGAACTGGGCCAAGTGGCCGATCATGCTCCTTCTGGTCGTGCTGATCGTGGCGTTGTTGTACTACGTGACGCCCAACGTGCAGCAGCCCACGTTCCGGTGGCTGTCCATCGGTGCGCTGATCGCGATCACCGTGTGGGTGCTGGCCTCCGCCGCGTTCGGCTTCTACCTGTCCCGCTTCGGCAACTACGAGAAGACGTACGGCGCCCTGGCAGGTGTGATCATCATGCTGCTGTGGCTGTGGATCACGAACCTGGCCCTGATGTTCGGCGCCGAGTTCGACTCCGAGATGGAGCGGGCCCGCCAGCTGCAGGCCGGCATCAAGGCGGAAGAGACGTTGCAGCTACCGCCCCGGGCCACCTCGGGCAGCGAGAAGAAGGCCGAAAAGCACGAGGAGAAGATCGAGGACGGCCGCCGCCTGCGGCTGCAAGCGGAGGAGGCGGGCGTCGTACCTCCGGAGAAGGACGGCGGCCCCGACCGCTGAGCACCAGGTTCTCATCGACCAACCGACCATTCGACCAACCGACCATTCGACGTTGCGACCCCCGTCCGGCCCCTGGCCAGGCGGGGTCTCTTCGTTGCGGAAGAGGTCGGGCCGTAAGCCTGCGCGCGGTAGGTTATGACGCAGCAGCGCGCCATCGAACCGCTGTTACCTGCGAAACAGTCCGGGCCATAGACGTATTCGTCCTCGTAGTGCCATTCTGGGGTGGCTGACCCGTGACGAGTGCTCCCTCCGCCCCCCGTCTCTGGTTGACAGAACTTGCCGTTTGGTCGGACGTCCAGTAAAGTCATACGTGCGACCTGGACAACCGTCCCGGTCTCTCGTCCGGGGGGTCGGACGGGTTACGGGGAATGTTGGGGGACATCACGATGAGCATCATTCACGTGGCACTCATGGCGTTGGCTGGGGGAGCCTTCGTCGCGACTGCCGCGGCCGGCCGGAGCTTGCGCCGGACGCCGGGGGGCGTCCACACGCAGTTCGTCGGCCTGGTCGCGACCGCCGCTCTCGTCGTTGGTAACGCCGTCTGCGCCCTGCCCGGCACGCCCTCGTGGTACGCCACCGCAGTGATGGTGGCTACCGCGGCGGGTCTGGGCTGGCTGTTCATGACACTCACGCACACCCTGCGCGAGGCAGTGCAGCAGTCCGCTACCAGCGCGGTCGTCGTACCGGGCAGGTTGGCGCACGCCGAACCCGAGCCCGTGCTGGCCACCGTTCACCGGCTTCCGGTCAACCGCCCGCGGGTGGCCGGAGCGGACGTGGTGACCTCGATGGACATGCACGACGTGGGGCCGGCGGGCAGCCGGACGGCGGCGAGCAGCACGGTGTACGTCGCCTCGAACCTGGACGCGTACGTGCCCGAGTCGTCCATCGAGCGTCGCAACCGGGCGTTGCGCGGGCGCCGGGACCCGGCGGAGGCGATGCGCCGGCTGCGGGTGGCTCAGGCGTACAACCACACGCCGAACCGCCAGGGTCGCGTGCGGCACACCTTGTAAACAGATGGGCATCCGTCCCGGCCGGTGGGGGGAAACCCGACCGGGACGATGAACGGCAGAACCAGGGGAACCCGCAGGGGACGCGGGAAAGCATCAAGGGCGTGCACGTGGGGACGTGCACGCCCTTGATGTCGTTCCGGGTGGTGCTTGGGTGGTGCTTGGGTGGTGCTGAGCGAAAGGGTCAGGCGGTCTGCGGGTCCTTGAGGACCTTGCCCTTCTCGAACGCGTCCGTGATCCGTACTTGTTCGTCGAACTCGGCCTGGATCTCGGGGTTCTCCCGGTACGTCGCGCGACTCACCAGCCACGTGACCAGCCAGCAGAGCAGGAAGCCGGGGACCATTTCGTAGAGGTCGAAGATGCCGCCCACCTTGTTGCCGCGCATCGTGCCCCAGAAACCGACGATGGCGGCGCCGGTGATCATGCCGGCCAGCGCGCCCTGGGAGGTGAGCTTGCGCCAGTACAGCGACAGGATCACCAGCGGGCCGAAGGCTGCGCCGAATCCGGCCCAGGCGAACTTGACCAGACCCATGATGGTGTCGTTCTGGGTCCACGCCAGCGCGATGGCCAGCAGCGACACGCCCAACACCGCCATGCGACCGAGCAGCACGTAATGCGAGTCGTTCTTGGGCTCCTTGTTGAGCACCTTGTAGATGTCCTCGACCAGCGCCGAGGAGGTCACCAGCAGCTGGCTGGAGACCGTGGACATGATCGCCGCGAGCACGGCGGCCAGCATGAATCCGGCCACCAGCGGGTGGAAGAGGATCTGACCCATCCGGAGGTACACGGCCTCGGGGTCACCCAACGTCTGCCCGGCGTGCTGTTGGAAGTACGCCAGCCCGACCATCGCGGTGGCCATCGCACCCATGACCGACAGGATCATCCAGCCGATCCCGATCCGGCGGCCGGCCTTGGCCTCATCGGCGCTGCGCAAAGCCATGAACCGGACGATGATGTGCGGCTGACCGAAGTAGCCCAGCCCCCAGGCGAGGTTGGAGATGATCGCCACGATGGCGGCGCCGTCCATCGGCGAGGGCACCATGGAGAGCCGGTTGAGGCCCTCGGCGGCATCGGCGGCGCTGATCGAATCCGCCAGCCCGCCGAATCCGCCGATCGCGAAGATCCCCAGCAAGGGAACCATGATCAGGGCCACCATCATCAGCAGGCCCTGGACGAAGTCGGTGTAGCTGACCGCGAGGAACCCGCCGAACAGGGTGTAGGCCACCTCGACGGCGGCCACGATGAGCAGACCGGTGTGGTAGTTCATGCCGAACGACTGCTCGAAGAAGACGCCGCCGGCGACCACCCCGGACGACACGTAGAACGTGAAGAACCCCAGGATGATCAGCCCGGAGACGATCCGCAGGAGCCGGCTGCGGTCCCGCAGGCGGTTCTCCAGGAAGCTCGGCACGGTGATCGAGTTGTTCGCCACTTCGGTGTACGCGCGCAGTCTCGGCGCGACGTACTTCCAGTTCAGCCAGGCACCCACGGTCAGGCCGATCGCGATCCACGCCTCGATCAGGCCGGCCGCGTAAATGGCCCCGGGCAGGCCCATGAGCAGCCACCCGGACATGTCGGCCGCACCGGCGGATAGCGCGGCGACCGGCGGGGACAGGTCGCGGCCGCCGAGCATGTAGTCGTTCAGGTTGTGGGTCCGCCGCCAGGAGTACCAGCCGATGAACAGCATCCCCCCGAGGTAAATCACCATGGCAACCACTTGCCAGGCGGTCTCGCTCATTCCGGTCACCTTCCGTCTGGGAGGCGCGACCGCTAGGGGTCACGCCGGGCAGTGCGTACGACGCGTCGCCCCGCGGAGAGGGTCGGTCGGGCAGGCGCCGATGCGTGCGGCACCTTACCGTGCCCCACCCGTCGGTGCCGAGAGTCGGCGCTGGTGAACCCAGGAACCGTTACGCTCCCGTACTCTGGGACGGTGCCACCACCTGGGGCCGGACTAGACACCGACCGCGTTCTCGAGCTCATGCAGCAGGTCGCCGCTGCGGTGATCACCCCCCGATTTCGGGCCTTGGCCACGCACGAGGTGATCGAAAAGCGCCCGGGTGATCTGGTGACCGTGGCCGACCGGGAGGCCGAGGAGCTGATCACTGCGGAGCTGCGGGCGGCGTACCCGAATGCGCTGGTGGTGGGCGAAGAGGCGACCCTGCACGATCACGGCCTGTTGGGCCGGCTGCCGGACGCCGAGCACGCCTTCCTGGTGGACCCGATCGACGGGACGAAGAACTTCGTTCACCACAGCCCCGACCACGCGGTGATGGTCAGCGAGCTGATCGGCGGTGAGGTCACCCGCGGGTGGATTTGGCAGCCGGAGCATGAGCGGTCCTACGTGGCCGAGCGCGGCGCGGGTGTGCTGCGGGACGGACAGCCGGTACGCCGTCGTGAGCCTGATCTGAGTCGGTTGGAGGTGGCCGCCTCGCGCTCTCGACACTTGGGGTTGCGCGGCCCAGTGACGGTCGTCCAGACGGCCTGGTGTTGCGCGGTGGACTATCCGTTCCTGGTGGAGGGGCGGATCGACGGCCTGATGTACGGGCGCGGCAAGCCCTGGGATCACGCGGCCGGTTCGCTGATGGTGCGCGAGGTCGGCGGCGACGTGCGGCTGGGCAGCGGGGCGCCGTACCTGGCCGACCGGGTTCCGTCAGCCAACATCGTGGTCGCGGCGAGCACGGACGCCTGGGACGTGATGGTCGACCAGCTCCCCCGCCTGGCGGGCCGGTAACCCCCTCAGGACCTCCTGTCGTGATGGTCATTGCTGACATAACGTGCGCGCTGCACGATCCGGGCCCGCATCCCGAGATCACTGTTGCTGAGCCCCCGCGTGTCGCTTGACAGGCAGCGACACAAGGGTTTCGGAACGGGGATTGAGCCTCTACGCTGGTGCACAACAGTTTTCGCGCCTGCCTCACCCCGCTCGGGCTCACGTTCTGTCAATCCCTTCCTGACGTTCGTCGTTCCTGCCGACCAGAGAGGACCGCCCATGACGGCCTACGTGCCCTCGGTGGCCCCCAGCCCGCACTCGGCGAGCCAATCGTGCTGGTCGACGATTTCGGGCGGCCGGTTGGCTACGACACCAGCGAGCGCGCGCACACCGACCAGACCCCCCTGCACCTGGGCTTCATGTGCTACCTGGCCGACGACCTGGGACGGGTACTGGCGACCCGGCGATCGGCGGACCGCAGCCTTTTCCCCGGGGTGTACACGTGTAGCGTGCGTGGCCACCTGGGCGCCGCCGAGCCCGCGACCGGCGCGATCGCCCGGCGTGTGGCCATCGAGCTGGGGGTGCTCCTGGTTGGACTCCGGTTGGTGCTTCCCGCGTTCCGATACCGGGCCGAGATCGGCGGCATCGTCGAGAACGAGCTCTGCCCCGTCTTCGTCGGCCGGGCCCGTGGTGACCTGATTCTGGATCCGGCGTGCACTGCCGAGGCCGAATGGGTGCCGTGGAGGCAATACCGCGAGGAACTCTTGTTCGCCCGGCGGCCTGCCGCGCCGTGGGCCACCCTCGCAGTCGCCGCGCTGTCACGGCTGGGCGAGGACCCGCTGGACTGGCCGTCAGCGGACCTCGCGGACCTGCCGCGGACGATGGCCTACACCGCGGAATTGGACACGCCGCGTCTGGACGGAGCGCTGGGGCGACACGGCGTTCGCAGCGTGCGATCCACCGGCGGCCGGATGAACGCCGGATAATCTCCCGCAGGGTTCGATCGCACTCGACGGCTGGACCGGCGTCCGGCCGGGCTGGCGGGCCCCGCCGGGCGGTCCCGGCGTGCTGGCGCCATAGTGGGGCCATGAGCGAGTACAGCGACGACGACCAAGCGATCATCCGCCGCGCCGCCCTAGGCGCAGTCTCCCTGGTGTCCACCGCCCAGCCCGGCTTCTTCGACATGTTTCGCGAGTCCCTGGCCGGGTCCAAGGTGTTCGCCGCAGCACCGCAGCACATCCGTGAGTTGATCTCCGGTGGGCTCACCCTCCCGCCCCGCGGTTCCGCGGAGGAGATCGAGTCCGAGATCCTCAGCGACCTGACCCAGGCCACCCGGATCCTGGCCGTCCACCCGGAGGACCTCCAGGGGTTCCGCGAGGTCGTGCTGGAAGCCTGCCAGCGCGCAGCGGAAGCGGCCGACGGCGTCGGCCCCGAAGAGGAGGCGGTCATGCAGCGGATCCGTGAGGCCGTCTCGCACACCTTCTCCCAGCCCTCACCGGGCAGTCCGGACCTGCCCGCGGCACCCCCGCCGTTGAGCTGACCGGCGTGACACACGCAACATTCATGACCGAGTGAACGCCCAGTTGTGTTGCTGGTCACCGACGTTGCCGGTCCGTGCCATGCCAAGCCTGTGACCTGCGCGCATTCGACCGGCAAAGTGCTGTTCGAGAGCTGGCGCGGCGCCGATATGGGGTCAGCAGGCAAGCGGACACCACCGCGGAGGAGGGGTTATCCGGTCACATGGCGCCTCCTTTCGACCCCCGCCCGCTCCCTCGTCGCGCCGATCAGCGGTCACAGGTTCATCGGGCGCAGCGGGCAGGGGATGACAGCCGGCGGTTCACCCAGGACGTGCGCACATCCTGAGGTGAACCGCCCCTGTCATGTCGGACGAGGGTCCAGACTGGGGACAGACCCAGGAGGAGCGCTCGTCATGGCATCCGCGATTCACCCCGACCAGGCCGACCAGGCGTCCTTGACCACCGCAACGGCCGCGGCCCGCTACCGCGGCACCCGGAAAACGGCCCGCTCGGGTGAGACGCTGCGGCCGCTGATCGAAGTCATTGATGGCGTCTGGCACATACGGTCCCTGCCGCTGGCCCGCCAGGTGCTGCGGGACTCGGCGGGAGTGTGCCAAGCGGGCTTCAACGCCGAGGCCATCGACAGCACCGGGATCCGCAAACCGGTCCTATTCCAGGACGGCGAGGCCCATCGCACGATGCGCAGCGGCATCGCCCGGTACTTCGCTCCCAAGACGGTCTCCACCCGCTACGTCGACCTCATGGAGTCCCTGGCCGACGAGCTCGTGGCTCAGATCGCCACAGAAGGTCGTTGCGTGCTGGACGAGGTGACCATGCGGTATGCCGTGCAGGTCGCCGCCCAGGTCGTGGGCTTGACCTCCTCGGACATGGACCGGATGGCCGGCCGGCTGCAGGAGTTCTTCGCCACCCCGCTGGTCCCCGCCAAGGGACGCCCGAACGCCTCTCTGGTGGCCAGGGTCAGCGGGAAGGTCGCGGCCACGCTGATGGCGCTCAAAGGGCAACGCTCGATGTGGGCGTTCTTCCTGCGGGACGTCCGGCCGGCGATCAAGGCGCGCCGGGCCACCCCGGGAGACGACGTGATCAGCCACTGCCTCGAGCAGGGCTACACCGACGTACAAATCCTCATCGAATGCGTCACCTACGGCGCCGCGGGAATGGTGACGACCCGAGAGTTCATCTCGATGGCGGCGTGGCACCTGGTCGAGGACCCCGCGCTGCGAGACCGGTACCTGAGCGGGGACCGGCAGGAACGGTACGCCGTGTTGCAGGAGATCCTGCGGCTCGAACCGGTCGTGGGCCATCTGTACCGGCGCTCGTCCGCGGAGCTGACACTCACCGATGGCGATCAGTCCTACGTCGTCCCTGCCGGCGCGCTGCTGGACCTGTACATCCGCGGGGCCAACGCCGATGAGCGTCACGTGGGGCAGGAGCCGTTGCAGATGTGTCCCGGCCGGGAGCTGCCGCCGAGGACCTCGGGTGAAGTGCTCAGCTTCGGGGACGGACCGCACAAGTGCCCGGGAAATCACCTGGCCATGCAGGAGTCGGACATCCTGTTGCAGCGCTTGCTGCGGTTGCCGCTGGTCATCGAGTCCACTCCGAGGATCGGCTGGGACGACCTGATCGCCGGGTACGAGGTGCGGGGCTTGCGTCTGCGGGTGGAGAACCGCTGAGCACAGCCTCATGATCGAGGGTATGCGCGTCCTGATCACCGGCGGTCACGGGTTCATCGGCACCGTGCTCACCCGCGAACTGCTAGCCCGCGGATCACTCGGCGGCAGACCCGTCGGGACTCTGCTGCTGGCGGACCGCGTCGCGGCGCCGATGGCCGGTCACGACCGGACCCTGCCCGGCGACCCCGACCCCGACCCCGACGCCGACGCCGACGCCGACGCCGACGCCGCGATGGTGCGCACGGTCAGCGGGGAGTTGCAGGACACCCTTCCTGAGCTGTTCGCCGAGCCGGTTGACGTGGTCTTCCACCTGGCGTCGGCGGTGTCCGCCGAGTGTGAACGGGATTTCGATCTCGGATTGCGAGCCAACCTCGAACTCACCCGGGCCGTGCTGGAGGCGGCCCGACGGCAGGCCTGCGCCGGGGAGCCAGCGGCACGGGTGGTATTCGCCAGCAGCGTCGCGGTATACGGCTCGGACGCGGCCCTGCCCTGCCCTGACGTGGTCTCGGAGCAGACCGTGCCGATGCCACAGAGCAGTTACGGCGCTCAGAAACTGGCCTCCGAGACGCTGCTCGCCGACTACACCCGCAAGGGCTTTCTCGACGGTCGGACAGTTCGGCTGATGACCGTGACGGTACGCCCTGGCGTGCCTAATGCCGCTGCCTCCGCCTTCGTCTCGGGGATCATTCGCGAGCCGCTGGCCGGTCTACCGGCAGCGTTGCCAGTGCCGCTGGACCTACAGCTGGCCATCGCCTCACCGCGGGCGACGGCTCAGGGGCTGCTCACGGTCGCCGAAGCCCCCCGCGGAGTTGGCGGCGGGCACTTGAGCGGGCGTCTGCCGGTGAACCTGCCTGCGTTGACGGTCTCGGTGGGCCAGATGGTGGGGGCGCTACGCGCAGTGGCTGGTGACGCGGTGGCGGACTTGATCCATTCGGCGCCGGACCCGGCGGTCGAAGCAATCGTGCGGTCCTGGCCGGCACGGTTCTCCTGGGAGCGAGCGGCGGCGCTGGGTCTGCGGGCTGACCCGGACGTGGAGTCGATCATCCGGCAGTATCAGCGCGATCACCCGGAGGCGATCGCCGCACGCTGAGGATCCAGGTGGACGCTCGTGGTTACCGGATCACGGATGCCGACCGCGCGAGCTGCAGAGCGCGCCATGGCTATGCCGCGCTACGTCCCACGGTCCAACGCCAGCGTGGCCAGGAGATCTTCCTGCAACTCGAACCACACAGCGTGGCATGAGTCGACCCCCGGGCGATCCACCCAACGACCATCGCCCGCATCGACCTTGGCCAACGCGACCGCGAACCGGACGTCGTATCCGGCGAATCGGCTCAGCCCCGCCGACAACCCCGCCACGATCTCGCGCAGGCTGACGGCGATGGCCGCCAGGTCGTCCAGGACCCGCTCATCCCAGGCCCAGTCCGTGTGGTCGTTGACGGCGCTGCGGTCCCAGGCCGTGGGCCGGATCTGCCAGTTGGTGCAGGCCCGCATCAGCCGAGGAATGCTCTGTTCGAAACGCCGATGCTGCGCCTGAACACGCTCGCGCTGGCCAGTGGCGTCCAACTCCGCCGACAGGGCCTGCTCCCCGGCGACTCGGCCCGCGTCCGTGAGAGTCCACCCTCCCCGGACTCCGAAGGAGCCCGGGACCTCGTGTCGATTCACCCACCCGAGGGCCTCGACGTCGCGCAGGTAGGCGTCCGTCTGCTGCCCGTCCAGATCGAACCTGTCGGCCACGGCGGCGGCGTCGGCCGATCCCCTCAACCGGATTGCGTGCAGCATGAGCAGCTCAGGAGCCGAAGGCAGCCCCGATGCTGGGGAGCCCGGCAACGTCATGCGGGTCATGCTGGGCGCTCGTCCGGATTCTGTCAACGCGACCACGGGGCTCGTCTGCATGGTTGCCACTGTAGCGGACGTTCGTCTAGATTAGAACACATGTCCCACGGCCGCCTCGTTCTACTTCTCACCACGCTGGCACGAGGGCCACGGTCAGCCCGTGACCGTGCCCCGCGTAGGCTGCTGCGGCTTCGCCGCGATCGCGGGAGTGACACCGAACGACGCCAACCAGGTCTGTACCGGTTCGATATCCACGCGCTGAAACCCGGCCAGATAGCGACAATTGTTGGTGAACGCGTAGCTGGTCACTGCCACCACCGACTCGTTCAGGAAGGCCGGTCCGCCGGAGTCACCGAAGCAGATTCCGCCGGTACCCCGGGTGTCGTGGGGGTTGCCGTTGAGCAGGAGCACCTGCTCGGTGAGCCGCTGCCCAGGACTCTCGGCCACCCGCCGGACCAGCGGATAACCCATGGCCGTCGGTTGCCGGGGACCGCTGTCCGGCTTGACCACTTCGGTGCCATAACCGACCACCGTGAAGAGAAACGCATTCAAGGGACGCAGCTGGTCCAGCGTGCCCAGAGCGGCGATCTCGGAGGGGGCCACACCGGTCACCGGCTCGTCCAGGACAACCACGCCGACGTCGTACGGGTTCTTCACGTCCGCGAAGTCAGCGTAGCTGGGATGAGGGTGCGCGGTCCCGCTCAGGTACCCCGCCAGCTGCAATTCGGGGGGTTGATAGCCAAGGGCCGGCTCGCCGGCGTCGGGCAACGGTGCGGGTTCCTGGGCCGCAACGACGGACTCGAACGTCACCAGCACCGCACCACGCACGCCCGTCACGCAGTGGCCGGCGGTCAGCAGCACGGTTGGGCTCACCAGGCTGGCCGAGCACCGGTAGGCGGTGCCGTCACTGTCGTCGTATGCCCTGATCAACGCCACGCTGGGGTGGCCCTCACCATCAGCCTCACCGCCCGTGATCGCGGCGGCGGTCGGAGCGGGACCGATGGCCACCAGCACGACTGCGGCCACCACGGCCAGCAGCGCGGCAACCACGGCCGACACTCGGGCCCGGTGGATAGCGGAGCTCGACATGACGGGAGGTCCTTTCACCCAGGGCTGGGAGGCACTCCACCCCGGCTCGATGGACAGGACACGCACGTGACCGGCGTGGAGGGTTGCCGCCCCGCCGACTGGCGGCTGGGAGGTCGGGTTAGGCTGCTCTGTGATCCATCGTCGACAGGCGGGTCAGCGTCTTGAGGATCCGTAGCGCCAAATCTTCTGCGGCACAGGGGAATTCTCGCATCTTCCCGGTGCCGGCGAGAACGCGCGCCGGCGCGGGGAGGCGCCGCACGGGCGGCGCCCGGGGGTTCCTGGCTGCCGTGGTCACGGCGCTGATGATCGCCGTGGGCTCGGCCGCCCCGACGGGGGGTGCCCCTGCCGCCGCTGAACCGGGAACCGGCACCGCCTCGACCCCGACGATCCGCGAGAGTGCGCTGCGGCTACCGGTGGGGCCGGAACCCGACGGCCCGGTCACCCTCGACGTCAGCGTCTTCGTGGCCGCCGGGGACGGTCGACGGCCGGCGATTCTGCTGGCCCACGGGTTCGGCGGATCGAAGGCCGACCTGGCCCAGCGCGCCCAGGAACTGGCACAGCGCGGCTACGTCGTGGCCACCTACACCGCCCGCGGGTTCGGCGTGTCGGGAGGTCGCATCCACCTGAACGACCCGCGTTACGAGATCGCAGACGCCAGCGCACTCGTGAGTCACCTGGCCACCCATCCGCAGGTGCACCTCGATGCCGCCGGCGATCCGCGAGTCGGCGTCGCGGGCGCGTCGTACGGCGGCGCGCTGGCCCTGATGACCGCCGCCCTCGACCCTCGGGTGGATGCCGTCGTACCGGCCATCACCTGGAACGATCTTTCGGCCTCCCTGGCGCCCTCAGGAGTCCTTAAACGCCAGTGGACCTCGGTTTTCTTCAGCGGAGCCCTGGCGGGTGGCGCGGGGCCGATCCCGACCGCCCCAGCAGCCCCGGCGGCCCCGGTGGCTGCGACGACGTCGAGGCTCACCCCGCCAACCTGCGGGAGATTCGCGCCCGAGATCTGCGCGCTGTTCCTGCGAGCCTCCGCCGAGCCGAGCCGCGCCAATCTCAACGCCCTGGCAGCGGCGCTACGCGGTCACAGCCCGGCAGCGGTCCTGCCGAAGTCCACCGCGAGCGCGGCCACGCCGTCACGGATGCCGCCCACGCTGCTCATCCAAGGGATGGCCGACTCCCTCTTCGGGATCGAGCAGGCCCAGTCCAACGCCGCGGACCTGCTGGCCGCGGGCGCCACCGTGGCCATGCGGTGGTTCGACGGCGGCCACGACGGCGGCTCGATTCCCTCGGACGAGGACATGTGGACCTGGTTCGATCGCTACCTCACCGATGCTGGACGGGGGCGCACCGGTATGCCGATCGCGGCATTCAGCGCTCCTGTCCCCTCGCTGCGCCGGGGCGCACCGCCCCGGACTCTCAGTCACGACTCGCCCCCACGCGGCATCGGTAAGATCGACGCGGCCACCGGCCCTGATCAGAGCACCGCGCCGCTGGCACCGACCCCGGGGGCTCCGCCGGCTCAGCGGCTGATCTCTCCCCCCGGTGGCGCACCGGCCGCGATGGTCACCCTGCCCGGCCTGCCCGGCGGGCCGGACACCGCAGCGCTGAGCAGCACCGCCGGAATCGCCTACCGGTTGGCGACCCTGCCCGGCCAGGCGGCCACCTTCGACACCACACCCATACAGCAAACCGTGACCGTTGTGGGCGCCCCGAAGCTCCGCCTGTCGGTCATGTCCACCGCGAGTGACGCGACCCTGTTCCTCTCCTGGTGGCGCGTCACTCCCACCGGAAACACCTTGCCGCGACGGCTGGTCACCGCCGTCAAGGTGGCCACCACGCCGGGGCGGTCCCGCACGGTCGAGGTGGCGTTACCCGCGGCCACGTACGTGCTGGAGCAGGGCAGCACCTGGCGGGTCGTGGTCTCCGCGACCGAGACCGGGTACGCCGTCCCCACGGACGCGCGGCTGTACACGGTCAGCCTCGCCCGCGCCACGCTGGCCCTTCCCACCCCTGCATGGGCGCAGGCCGGGGCCGTCGCAGCTGACGAGCCCGACTCCGAGGTCCGCGGGGTCGGTCTGGCGCTGGCCCTAGCCCTCGCGGTGGCCCTGGCCGGCTCGCTGGCGATCAGATGGCGCAGCCGCCGCGTCGACCGACACGACGCCCGCGAGGACCTCGCCGACATTCCCCTGGTGGTCGACGGTCTGGTCAAGACCTATCGCGACGGCCACCGGGCCGTCGACGACGTCAGCTGGCGCGCCGAACGCGGCCAGATCGTCGGCCTGCTGGGACCCAACGGGGCAGGCAAGACGACCACTATGCGGATGATCGTCGGCTTGATCCGACCCGCCGCCGGCCGGGTGTACGTGCACGGGGTACCGGTTCACGCCGGCTCGCCCGTCCTTGCTCGGGTGGGCACGCTCATCGAAGGTCCCGGCTTCCTGCCGCACCTGACCGGCCGAGCCAACCTCGCGGCGTACTGGCAGTTGACGGGCCGACCGCAGGACGAAGCCCGACTGGAGGAAGCGCTCGACGTCGCCGCCCTCGGGGACGCCATCGACCGACCCGTGCGGTCCTACAGCCACGGCATGAAGCAGCGGCTCGGCATCGCCCAGGCCATGCTCGGCATGCCGGAAGTGCTTCTGCTCGATGAGCCCACCAACGGCCTCGACCCGCCGCAGATCGCCGCGATGCGCCCGATCCTGCGCCGGTACGCCGATAGCGGACGGACCGTGGTGATCTCCTCGCACCTGCTCGCCGAGGTGGAAGCCACCTGCACCCACGTCGTCGTCATGGCCCGCGGCAAGGTGGTTCTCGAAGGGGCGGTGGAGACCCTGACCGACAGCGCAGCCACCACTATCATCGACCTCGCGGCCGGGAGCTCGCCCCGGCGAGCCGCCCGGATCGCGATGGCCCTGCGCACCATGCCCGACACCCGGGTCGAGGTCGACGGCGTCAAGCTCGCCGTCCACAGCCAGGCCTCCCGGGCCGACGTCGTGGCTGCCGTGGTCTCCGCCGGGGGAGCCGTCGTCGGCGTCGCCGGACACCGCAAACTGGAAGAGGTGTTCCTCGGCGTGATCGCGCAAGGCGATGCGGCCCCGGGCGGTACTGAGCCCGGACCCGAACAACCCGACGACCCGGGTCACCCACCACGTGCCGACGGTGACCCCGACGGTGACCCCGACGGTGACCCCGACGGTGACCCCGACGGTGGCCCTGATGACGGCCCCATGCCGCCCGGCGGGCGCGCGGGCGCCAGCGCAGCCACCCGCCTGGACGCTCTCCGTCAGGTGCGTGCCCGATGAGCGACACCGGCGCCCACCCCACGTGGTGGCCAGCCCGGCGACCACTGGCCTGGCGGCACGAGGCCAGGCGGCAGTGGACGCGTCGACGTACCCTCTGGGCGTTCGGGCTGCTGCTGGCGCTCCCACTGATCCTCGTCGGCGCCTTCGCCCTCGGCGAAGGGTCCAGCTCCTCCGGAGCGGCCCGGCTGGTCGACCTGGCCCAGGACGGCGCAGCGAACTTCACCGTGTTCACGCTGTTCGGGGCTTCCGACTTCCTGCTGGTGATCCTCGCAGCCCTGTTCGCCGGCGACACGGTGCCCGCCGAGGCGTCGTGGTCCTCCCTGCGCTACCTGCTGACCGCTCCCGTGACCCGAACCCGGCTGCTCACCAGCAAACTGGTGGTCGCCTTCGGCACCACCATGCTCGCGGTGGTGGCGTTGCCGGCCTGGTCGCTCCTGGTCGGCGGGATCGCCTACGGCTGGCAACCGTACGGCGCCCTGGCCGGCGGCACCTTGGAGTGGTCCGAGTTCCTGCCACGATTGCTGCTGGCCGTGGGCTACATCGTGGTGAGCCTGACCCAGGTCATCGGCATTGCGTTCCTGGTGGGCATCCTGACGGACGCGCCCCTCGGAGCGGTGGGGGGTGCCGTCCTGGTCACCATCGTGTCGGCGATCCTCACCCAGATCGACGCCCTCGGAGACCTCCGCCACGGCCTCCCGCTGTACTACGACCGGGCCTGGTTTCAGGCCTTTTCCCCCGATATCGGCTGGCAGGACCTGCAACGCGGAGCTCTGTGGTCGCTGCTGTACGCCGTCGTGACGGTCGCCGCGGCGTACTGGGTGTTCCGCCGCAAGGACATCCTGTCGTGACCCCGCCGGGCGGCCCCGGCGGTCCGCCCGCATCAGAACGGGGCCGGTCCAGCCCCCGGGCCAGCCCCCTCGAGACATGATGACCTCCTGACAAGGGCTGGCGGCCTGGGCGGTACCACCCCAGGCCACCGCTGGGAGTACTCCGAGAGGGAACGGTCATGAGGGTTGCGGTCAAGCATGGGGCGTTTTCTCGCGAGCCGCTCGTCTCACCCGAGGGGATCCTGATCGACAAGGGCGCGGGCAACGCCCTGGTCCACCGCCTCCTGCGGGTGTTCGACAACGCCATCCTCATCGGCCCGGAGAACCGCCGCTGCGACGGCTTCGACATGATTCCGTTGGAGTTCCTGGACGCCGACACCACGGTCGTCATCAACATGGACGTGATCGACTCCATCGGGGTCTTCCAGGTGCTGCACCGCCACGGAGCCGAGCCGAAGATCATGAACTTCCAGTGGATCAACCCCTCCGTGTACCAGCACCGGGTCAACTTCGCGGCGATGGGCCTGTCGTTCGCGATGTTCCCCACGTTCTGCAACTCCGAACGCACCGCCGGCGAGGTCCGCGAGGTCGTCCGACGCTGGACCGTCCAGCCTTTGGCGGAGAAGGCGAAGATCGACTGGGTGAACCTGGGCGTCCGCGTCGGGCGCGTCAAGGAACGCCAGCCGACGAACGTACCCGTCGTGCTCTACCCGGCCATCTACATGTACGAACGCAAGCAGCCGCGGGCGTTCATCGACATCGTCGAGCGCGTCGCCGCGCGCACCCCGATCCGCGTCGAGGCCCGGCTGCACGAATCCCACCTCGTCTCCGAGCTCGCCACCACCCTGGCGATGAAGGAGTGGGCCTGGGTGGGGCCGCTGACCACGACCCGCGACGGGTACTGGACCGCCCTGTCCCGCACCACGGCCTTCCTGGCCACGGCGCTGGAGGAGTCTTATGGCCTGGAGTACGTCGAGGCCCTGCTGGCCGGCGCGATCGGGGTCTTCCCCGACCGTCCCTGGGTGCGCACGATCCTGCCGCCGTCGTATCCGTTCCTGTACTCCAGCGCCGCGCACGCCGAAGATTTGCTGCTGCGCGCGGTGAACGAACCCGAGGCATGCCGGGCCGAGCTGGACGCCAGCGTCGGCGGCAGCTTCCTGGAATGGGTCAGGTCCGCGCACAACGACGACAACTTCGAGAAGGCGATCCTGGCCAAGGTCGCCGAGTGGTTCCCCGGCGCCTGAGCGCGAGCGACCAGATCCACCGTCAGTGGTCGCCGCCGGACACTTGGTGCGGCCCCGACAAGGCGCCTGCGTCGGGACCACCGGAGTCCGGGACCTGCGAGGCCATCATCCACGCCGCCAGGGGCGCCGCCGGTCCTGCCACGGGCGCCAGCAGGCCGGCGTACTTCTTGGAGACACTCGCCTTCGGCGACGACGCAACCGGGAAGCACCCGAACCGGCCCCCCAGGTTGTACAACCCACCGAGGTCGCCCAGTCCCCACGCCGAGGCCCGGTGCTGCAGATAGGGGTACATGAGCTGCGACTTGTCACTGACGTGCGTCAACCCGACCGTGTGCCCCAGCTCGTGCATGACCAGCTGGCCCCAGGTGCCCTGCAGTCCCTCGGGGTCGCCCATTCCGAAGCCAAGAGGCATCCTGCGCGTGCTGTCGACCACGACGAACGCCTGGGTGATGGGGTAATAGGTGGTGGACCCCAGCCGGGCCGGGCGAGCCACGCTCAGCCACCCGCCATACCCGACGTAGTTGCTGGCCTTCGGGAGGTGTTTGGTGGTGCCCGGCTTCGCCCAGGCGATCACGAGCTGAGTGTCCTTCGGGTACGGCGACAGGAAGGCTCGCGTGGCACCGGGGATCACGGTGGTGGTACCCCGGTAGGCGTACCGCAGTCCCGATGCGCGGGCCACGTTGGCGATCGCGATCTTGACGTCGTCCAAGGCACCCTTCGGCGCTCCCGTGAGGTTCACCCGATACCCGATGACCTGACACCCGTTCCACCGGCCCGCCGGGGCGAACAGCTTGTAGCTGCGGGGGTTTCCTTCACCGACACTGACCGAGAACGGCACCGAGGCCACCGCGGGCACCGTCGCTGTCGCTGGAGCCGCCACCCGGTAGGTGAACGTGCCGAGCTTGCCTGACGGGATCCGCAGCGAGTAGCCACCGCTGACGTCCGTCATGGCGTCCCCTTGGGGAATCCACTGCCGCCCCCACGAGAATTGGAGCTGCACCGGGCGCGCCGACGTGACCCCCTTGACCTTGCCGTTGACCAGCGCCGTGCGCTGCAACGGGATGATGAGGTTGGAGGGTACGGCGGTGACGTCGGGCTCCGCGGGCCTGGCGACTCCCGCCGTCACGGGGGCGGCAGCACCGGCCGATCCCAGCGGCCCGACGGCCACGGTGACCAGCACGGAAGCCGCCACCGCACCGGTGGTACGCGCAGTCCAAGCCCGCATGCACAACTCCCCTCACACGCCGAATCCCGTTCTGACCCGGCCGGTTCCACGAACGACGATATCCGGGACAGGGTAAGCGACCAGGCTGTGTCTCGCCGGGTCGCGCTCCCCCGGGGCCGCCGAAACCGACCGGCGCGGCGGAGCGGGGGTGCCACCCGGGCCAGCTGGTTGAATGGCCGGGACGGGACGCCGATTGTTCACCGGCGGAACGACATTCCGGCGGGGGGCACGATGAGGGTGAGGGGACACCAGCTGGCGGCGCTGGCCGTCCTCACGGCACTGACCGGAAGCACGGCGAGCTGCACCCAGACCACGGCGCCCGCGCCGACCCCGTCCCTCAGTGCCTCCCCCGATCGCCCTCGGTCGGCGGACACGCCGGAGGCGGCCGCCCAGGCCTTCGCCGACGCCCTTGCGGCGGGCGACCCCGCACCCGTGCCGTTCGCCGGCGACGGCGGCGCCGCAACGGCAACGATGCTGCTCAAGGGCCTGGGCGAGCTGCGCCCGCGGGTGCGCGTGATCTCCGCGAGCCAGACCAGTCAGACCAGTCAGACCAGCCCGACCAACCAGACCGGCCCGGCGAGCGACACCGATGCGACCGCGCAACTGCGGTACGAATGGCCGGTCACCGACGCCTCCGGAACGGGCTGGACGTACGACACGGCGCTCCGCCTGACCAGGGCAGACGACGGCTGGCGGGTGGCGCTGACCCCCGAGGCGGTGGCGCCGAACCTGCTGAACGGGGAACGGCTGGTGTCCGTGGCCCGGCCGGGGCCGCGCGGGCGCATCCTCGGCGCCGGCGGCGCGGTACTGGTGACCGACCGCCCGGTGCGGCGGTTCGGGATCGACAAGGCGAGACTCACCCCGGAGCAGGCCACCGCCGCCGGGATGCGCACCGCGGCCGCAGCGTTGGCCACAGCGGTCGGGGTGGACCCCACGACGTACGCCGGGCAGGTGGCCGCCGCCGGACCGCGCGCGTTCGTCGAGGCGGTCGTGCTCCGCGAGAATGACCCGTTGCTGACCAGCGCGCTGCGCGCGATCGGCACCATCCCCGGTTCGACGGCGGTGACGGACACCCTCCCGCTGGCACCCAGCCGTACCTTCGCCCGACCGCTGCTGGGCACGGTCGGCCCGGCGACCGCCGAGATCGTGCAGGCCAGCAACGGAGCCATCAAGGCCGGCGACGTGGTCGGGCTCAGCGGGCTGCAGAAGACGCGCCAGGCCCAGCTCGCCGGATCTCCCGGGTGGCGCATCAACGCCCTCGCCCCGAGCGGGGCCACCCGCGTCCTGTTCGACGGTCGCGGCCGCCCGGGACAGGACCTCAGAACGACCCTCAGCCTCCCCCACCAGGGGCTCGCCGAGGCGCTGCTGTCCCGGATCACCGGCCCGGCTAGTGCCATCGTCGCCATCCGGCCCTCCACCGGCGACATCCTCGCCGCCGCCAGCGGACCGGGCGGCCAGGGCAACTCCACCGCCACTCTCGGCCTCTACCCACCGGGCTCCACCTTCAAGGTGGTGACGGCACTCGGGATGCTGCGGGCCGGACTCTCCCCGACCTCGCCGGTGCCGTGCACGACGGCAATCACCGTCGACGGCCGCGCGTTCGGCAACTACGACGCGTACCCGGCTGCGCGGCTGGGCACAGTACCCCTGTCCGTGGCGTTCGCCGCCTCGTGCAACACGGCCATGATCAGTCAGCGCGACGTGATCGGACGCCAGCGCCTCGTCGACGCGGCGGCCTCACTCGGCCTGACCGCCGAGCCCGACCTAGGTCTGCCGGCTGTGCTGGGGCGGGTGCCGGACGCCTCGGGCCTGGTGGAACAGGCCGCCGCGGTGATCGGCCAGGGTCGGGTGCAGGCCTCACCACTGGGGATGGCCACCGTCGCGGCCTCGGTCGCGGCCGGCAGGACGGTCCACCCCCGCCTGGTCATCAGCCCGCCGCCCCCAGCCGCCGAGTCGAGCACCACAGCCCCGCCGACCCCGGTGAGCCCCGTGAGCCCGGTGAGTCCGGTGACGGCGCAGGAGGCCACCCAGCTGCGGGCCCTGATGCGCGCGGTGGTGACCTCCGGGACCGGCGCGCAGCTGGCTGATCTGCCGGGCGGCGTACTGGCCAAAACGGGAACCGCGGAGTACGGCGATGCCAACCCTCCGCTGACCCACGCCTGGATGATCGGGGTGCGCGGTGATGAAGCGGTGGCGGTGTTCGTCGAGACCGGCGCCGGGGGCGCCCGTACCGCTGGGCCGATCCTCAAGGCGTTCCTGTCGGGCACCTGAGCAGCCGCACCACGTGCTGGAACGTGACTGCCGCTCGGGCCGTCCGCTGCGTACTGTGGTTCGGATGAGCGAGCCTGTCCATGCCGCCGACGAGGCCTTCGCCACGGGTCTGCGCGAGGCCATCGCCGCTCGCGGCTTGAGCTTGGAGCGCCTCCGGGCCCACTTGGCCCAACGCGGTCACCGCGTGTCCGTGGCCACCTTGTCATATTGGCAGACGGCCCGCAGCCGCCCCGACCGAGCCGCCTCCTTGGCCGCGCTGGCCAGCCTGGAAGAGATCCTGGGGGTGGACCACGGCGCGCTGTCGTCCCTGCTGCCGCCCAGGCGCCGACGCAGCCCCTCGTTCATCCCGACCACACTGCCCTCCCGGGCCGGCATCGGCTACGGCGAGGCACTCGATGAGGCGGTCGGCCGGATGGGCCTGACCTGGACAGACAGCTGGTCGCGGATCAGTGTGCACGACATCATCGAGCTTGACGAGCACGGCTTCGCCCGCTGCATGCGGGCCCGGGAAGTGATCCAAGCGCAGCACTCGACCGTGACCCGGATTCCGATTTGGGCGCTCCGGGACGACGCCACGGCCCAGTACCGCATCGAGGGGCGCCGCAACTGCACGGTGACCAACGTCGTACCGATCGACGGGGAGCCGGTCGCGGTCGTCGAGCTCACATTGAACCGCCCGTTGCCGCCGGGGCAGGCGATGTCCGTCGACTACCAGATGGACCTCTCGGGCGGGCAGGCTCCGATGACCCAGCACCTGCGCTCGGCCCGGACGGCCGTCCGCGAGCTGCACCTGGAGTTGCGCTTCGCCCCCGGCCGGATGCCGCGCTCGGCCGTCCAGTTCGTGGTCGTGGGTGAGAAGCGCCGCACCACTCCCCTCCTGCTAAAAGGACCGACGCTGGACGTGCGTCACAGCGACTTCGGTCCGGGGGTGGCCGGGATCGAGTGGGTCTGGTGACCGGAGAAGCCCCAGACCTCGGTGAGGGCGGCACGAGTGGGGCCGAGGCCGACACGTTCGCCACCGCCCTGCGCGTGGCGATCACCCGGCGCGGCCTGACGCTCGAACGGATCCGCCATCACTTGCGCCAGCGCGGACACGAACTGTCCGTGGCCACCCTCTCCTATTGGCAGTCGGGCCGCAGCCGCCCCGACCGGGCCAGCTCGCTGGCGGCCCTGGGGAGTTTGGAGGAGATCCTCGACGTCCCGCGGGGTTCGCTGGTGGTGCAGCTGCCTCGCCAGATGCGCAACCCCGGGCCAGCAGGCTCGGCGATCCCGTCGGTGGGTCCGGTGTTCGACACCGGCATGCTCATCGACGAAGCCGTCGAGACTCTGGGGATCAACTGGGAACACCTGGAACGGGTGAGCGTCCACGACTTCATCAGGGTCCTGCCGGACAGGACCGTGGGTACCCACCTGATCCGGGAGACGATGCGCGCCACCGTCAGCGGGGTCGACCGGTTCGTGGTGGTGTATGGCGATGAGCCCATCGGTACGCCGTACGTCATGCCCCGCTGGAACTGCCGGCTCGGGCGGACCATCGAGCATCCCCGGGTGGGGTTGGTCATCGCCGAGATGCTCCTGGATCAGCCGATGGCCGTTGGCGACCCGGTGCTGGTCGAGTACGAGTTCGCGAACACCGGCGCGATCGTGGCGGACGCCTGGGAGCGGGGCTGCCTGAACCCGCAGCGCGAGGTGCTCATCGAGGTGGAGTTCACCGAGCCGGTGGTGCCGCGCGCCGCGCGCGCGCGCATCGTTACGGGCCCAGTCGACCGCTCCGAACCGGCGCTGGTCAGCGGCAACTTCGTGAGCCTGCTCCGGCAGGACGCCGGCCCGGGGATGGTCGCCCTGTACTGGAGCTGGTGAGCGGCGGCGCGCTTGCTACGCGTGCCGCCATTGCGGGTGGCGCTTCTCGACGAAGGCCGCCATTCCCTCCTGGGCATCGTCGAGCTGAGCGTTCTCGACCATGACCCGGCTGGTCAGCGCGTATGCGTCGGCGGTGCTCATGGCGGCCTGGCGGTAGAACGCCGCCTTGCCCATCCCGACGACCGCGCCGGAGGCCCCGGCCACCTGATCGGCCAGCGCCCGCGCGGCCACCATCACCTCATCGACCGGCACCACCCGGTTCACCAGCCCCGCGGCCTTGGCCTCCTGCGCGCTGATGGGCTGCCCGGTCAGCAGCATCTCCATCGCGATCTTGGCGCCGACGGCCCGGGTCAGCGCCACCATCGGGGTCGAACAGAACAGCCCGATCTTGACCCCCGGCGTGGCGAAGGACGCCTCCTGCGCGGCGACGACCAAGTCGCAGGTCGCCACCAGCTGGCATCCGGCGGCGGTGGCGAGGGCGTGCACGGCGGCGATCACGGGTTGCGGGATCCGCTGGATGGTGAGCATCAGGTCGGTGCACACCGCGAAGGTCTCCTCGTACACCGCCTGGTCGGCGCCGCGCATCTCGCGCAGGTCGTGCCCGGCGCAGAACGCGGGCCCGGCTCCGGCGAGGATGACGGCCCGCAGCGAGCGGTCTTGTCCGATCTCACGCAGAGCGTCGGTGAGTTCGCGCATGTGCGCCAGGGAGAGCGCGTTGCGTTGAGCCGGTCGGTTCATGGTGACGGTGACGACGGCACCGTAGCGATCGAGCAGGATGTGGTCGTACGTCGGGGTCATGCGTTCACGGTAGGGGATCCCGGCGTTCCCGCAACGGGGGCAGGTCAGCTCGTCGGCCCGGCCCAGGGCACGGCACGCAGCCGGGTGAACAGGGTCCACTCCCGGCGCAGCACCCGGGCGGCCAGGGCCAGTCGGTGTTCGGCGGTCGCTGCGGCCAGCAGTTCGGCACGGTCGGCCAGGGAGAGCCGGTTCAGTTCGGCGATCCGGTACGACGCGGCCACCGGGTCCTCCGGCAGGTCGATGTCCGGGCCCCCCAAGACTTCCAGGTACCGCGTCAATTCGATGCGGGCCTTGGCCCGGCGTTCGAGGGCCCGCTCCGGGTCGCCGAGCGGTTCGTTCAGGTAGCGCACCAGACCGGTCAGGTACGGCGTCCCGGCCGCCTCGTGGAACCCGGCCAGCTCGAACCGTCGGCGACCGGTGGTGAGCAGGGCGAACTCGGACTCCCCGTTGGCTGCCAGGTGATCGATGTGCGCCGTACATCCGACAGCGAACAGCGACACGGGCGTCGCCGACGTCGCCGGGCCGACCTCGTGGCCTTGCCGGATGCCGACGACGCCGAACTCGCGGGTTCCGGTCGCGGGATCCAGCACGGTCCGCAGCAGCCGGACGTACCGCGGTTCGAACACCCGCAGCGGCAACCGTCCCCCAGGCGCCAGCAGCGTTCCCAGCGGGAACAACGGCAGCTCCACGGCCACCGGATCGGGCGTTGAATGCTCCCACAGCTCAGGGGAATTCACTAGGCGTCACCTCCGACCCTGCCTGCCGGTCCCGACGTTTGGGACCATACCCGCAGCCGCCGGGACAGGCGAGCCCAACTGCCCGTAACCTCAGGGCTCACGGCGTGCCCCCGACGGATGCGGAGAGATCATGCAGTGGATCGCCTGCGGTGAATACCAGATACCGCCCGGTCTGGACTGGATCTCCCCCCGCGAACGCGCCCGCGTCGATCGGCTCACGTTCACCAAGCGGCGCACCGAATACCTGCTGCGCCGGTACGCCGGCAAGCGCGGTGTCGCAGCGACCTTGGGTTTGGACGTCGACCCGCAGCGGCTCTCCCGGATCGAGCTGTTGAACCGGCCCAGCGGGGCGCCGTACGTCGTGGTCGACGGCCGCGAAGGCGACCTCGACGTGTCGCTGACCGACCGGGCGGGCTCTGCGGTGTGCCTGACCGGCCCCGGCGGGGCGCTGGCGTCCGGGACGGTGGGCGCTGACCTGGAGATCGTCGAGAAGCGCTCGGAGTACTTCGTCAACGACTACTTCACCCTCCCGGAGCAGGCCTACATCCACGCCCAGCGCGACGCCGCCGGTCAGGACGGCTGGGACGCCTCGGCAAACCTGCTCTGGTCGGCCAAGGAGGCCGGGCTGAAGGTGTTGCGGGTGGGGCTGAAGGCGGACACCCGGATCCTGACGGTGCACGTCTCCCATGAGGTCCGCGCCGACGGCTGGGCGCCGATGGAGATCGAGGTCATCGACGGCAGCACGTTCACGGGGTGGTGGCGCCGGGACGGCATCTTCCTGCTGACGATCGCCTACCGGTACGGCGGCCCGCCGCCGGACCTGCTCCCCGGCGGCGCGGACCTGGCGACCTCGCAGGCCGTGCACAGCTGGCTGGCCAACCCGACGCTGCGCTGACACCCGGGCCCCGACGGTCGAACGTGGGCACCAACCCAGACTGCTCTGGGCAGGTTGCAGGCAAGGCCGCCCGGGGATACGCGGCTGCGTGCGCGAACTCGCCCAGCACGCCGCCGCCGCGGTGCACTGCGCTGCGCCGAAACGTCAATTCGGCACCTGCTCGGGCGGCGAAACGTCAAAAAGGGCACCTCACCAGGCCCGAAACCGTGCCGAATTGACTCTTCGAGCTCAAGATCCGTGCGAAATTGACTTCTCGCACACCGGTCACGGAGCCGGGCCCGGCCCCCCGAGGGGGTGACCGGGCCCGGCGAACCAGCGGGAAGCGTCAGCCCTGCGCGTTCCAAACGGCCTCCTCGCGAGCCATCCCACGCTCCAGCGCCTCGATGATCCACGGCCGCACGTCGGAGGCGGCGATGATCTCGTCCACCGATCCGACCCGCTGCGCCCGCTCGATCGTGTGGATCGCGTCGAACTCGTCCGCCACCTGCCCGAGTTTCTCCGAGCGCACCGCCTCGGTCACTTCCGCCAGTCGTGCCCGCAGCGGGCCCGCCTCGGCACCGGTCGCCGTACCGAGGGCTGCCCGCGCGGCGACCACCCGCTCGTCCCGGTCGGTGCGCACCTTCACCTCACGAGCGAAAACCGTCGCCGCGGCCGGCGCACCGCCGATCACCGAGCAGAACGCGCCCTCCACGGCGGCGATCTCCATCGACTCGTTGAGCTGCTTGGAGAACACCACGAACGCGCCGCCGTGGTAGCGGGACACCACTACGAACACGATCGGCCCACGGAAGTTCGTGATCGCTCGGCCGATCTCCGCGCCGTACTCCAACTGCCGGCGACGCATCGACTCCGGTGACCCGTCGAACCCGGACAGGTTCGCCAGCACCACCAGCGGCCGGTTGTACGTCGCCGCGTTGATCGCCCGGGCCGTCTTGCGGGAGGCCTGCGGGTACAGCGTGCCCGAGGACCACACCGGCGGACCGTCGGCCGGCACGAAACCCTGCCGGGGCGTCTGGTGCGACTCCAACCCGATCATGCACACCGGGATCCCGCCGACCGTGGTGTCCCACACGATCGAGTTCTCGCCGTCCCGCAGGTGCTGCCAGCGCTCCAGCGGCTGCGCGTCGATGTCGGAGACCGCCCGCATCACCGAACGCATGTCGAACGGCTGCTTGCGGTCCGGGTTGGTCTCCTTCGAGAAGACGTCGGCCACCGTCCGGAACGAGCTGCCCGGCAACGCGGCGTGCGGGGATTCCTGCACGTCCCGATCCGGTACGTCGACCGTGGGCTGCCGCCGTGGGAACCGCTCCCCGGGCACCACATACGTGAAGTCGTAATGATGCAACAACATGGCACAAGCGTCCTCGAACGAGGCGGCCCAGTACTGCCCTTGGCCGTTGAGCCCCATCACATGGTCGTACCCGCCGATGCCGAAGTTGTCCTCGGCCGAGACCGCCCCGGAGAAGTCCAACGCCTGCTTGCCGGTGAGCACCATCGCGCTCGAGGGCGTCATGATCAGCACGCCCTTGGTGTGCATCAGCATGGTGGCCTCGGCGTTCCAGTACGGCTGGCCGCCCACGTTGATGCCGGTGACGATGACGTTGATCTCCCCGCCGGCCTGGGTGAACTCGATCAGCCGACGCAGCGTCAGCGCGATCCAGTCCATGTTCTCCGAGCCGGAGTCCATCGCGATCAACGCACCCGAGCTCACGGCGTACCACTCCACCGGCAGCTCGTGGGCCAGCGCGTACTCCAGGCAGGCGTTGATCCGGCGGCACTCCGGTTCGGCGAGGTTGCCCAGCCCCTGCGTCGGGTCGGACAGCATCGCCACCCGGGTCATCCCCTCGGGGTAGACGTCGGTGTAGTTGGTGAGCAGGCCGATCACGATGTGGGCGGTGTTGCCGGCGGGTTCCCGGTCGACGAACACCAGCTCGCCGGCCTCGTCGAGGTCCATCTCCCGGAAGGAGCCGGTGGGGAACCGGGACGCGCTGTCCTCCTCGGGCGTGAGCATCCGCACGATCTCATACGGGTACGGCGACCCGAACCGTTGCGCGGTGAGCACCTTCTGCGCGTACCGGGTCAGCGGGCGCACCGGGTTCGGACCGGGTTCCCCGAGCCGGATCGTGGTCCCGCCGCGGCCGATGCCCTCCAGGTAGAGCACCCGGTCGAGTAGCACCGAGCGGCCCGACTCGTCGACATCGCGGACCTTGACGTGCAGCACCAGCTTCTCCAGGCCAGCGCCCCGGGCCAACGGTTCGTACGTGCGGGCCAGCGCCGCCCAGTCTTCGCGCGGCACGTCCCACACCGGGCGTACCGACAGCACCAAGCGGTTGGCGGCGGGGCGTTCCCGCGGCGGGAACTGCGCCAGCGCGGCGCGCATCGCCGCCAATGCCTCCAGCCCGATCCGGCCCAGACGCGGGTAGCTGACCTCGCCCGTCGCCTCGTTGGACACCTTCGTCAGGTCCCGGACCTCGGCGAGGGCGAACAACCGGTGGTCCTTGGGGTTGTCGTGCGCCCGGCCGTGGAACAGGTACACGTCTTCCGGCGAGGCCAGCCGCTCCAGGTCGAAGTTGGCCAGTCGCCACAGGTCGAGCCGCTTGGCCAGCATCGGGTGCAGATTGCGGTACTGCAGCTCCTCGCTGTACCCGGGGTGACCCTCCTCGACGTCCTGGCGGTAGCTCAGATGCTGGGTGCGGTCCTTCTCCGCGCCGGGGCCCTCCAGGCTGGTCACGGTGATGTCGAACCGATGGAGCGACCGGCCGAAATCGGACTGCCGCAACAGGTCGTCGACCTCGTGCACGGTGTCCTCGATGTCGGGCTGTTCACCGGCCCGCCAGGTGGTCACGTCCAGGATGACCTCACGTTCCGCGGCGTCCTCACCCAGGGTGGCCAGGTGTGCGGCGACGGCGTCGCTGACGTGCGGCACCTCCTCCAGCGGCGCGTAGGCGACGATCAGGTGGAACCCCCGCCCCTCGTGGTCGTAGTCGGCGGTCATCAGCTGGGTGCCGTGATACTCGACGGCGGACAACGCCCGCAGCTCGCGGATCCGGTAGAAGCGCTGGGTGTGGGCCTGCAGGATGGCCGCCCCGAAGGACGCCTCGGCGCCGGTGTCGACGGCCTCCCGCCAGGCGCGCAGCAGGGTCCCCCGCATCGGGTGGGGGGACCACACCAGCCGGGCCACCCGCTCGTCGCGGTCCTGGCGGTCCGGTTGCAGGCGCAGCGCGCTCAGGTGCTGTTCCATCTCGTCCAGCACGTCGCGGACGACCGCATCCATCAACGGTTCGTCGTAGAAGTGGAAGATCAGGTCGCGACTGAAGTCGGCGATCGCCTGCTGACGTCCTTGGGTCGCAGCGGCCAGGCGTTCGATGCGCGCCCGCTGCTCGCCCTGGTCTCGACCGGAGAGTTCCTCGGCGTTGGCCAGGCGCCGCTCCAGGATCGCCCGGATCACGCCCGCCAGCGCCGGGACCCGGGAGAAGGACCGGAACATCCACACCACGGCGTGTTCGAGCTCGGCGGTGTGGGCCAGGCCGGCGACGCCGTATCGGGCCAACGCGCGTTCCAACCGCTGCCGGTACCGCTGCGGCAGGTGCGCCCGGTCGGGGTCCAGCCACTGCAGGTAGGAGATGAAGTACTCCTGGCTGTTGGCAACGGTGGCCAGTTCATCGCCGTCGGCGTCGTCGGCTTCGGTGCGCGGCCGGTACAGCGAGCCGACGTCGGAGTACACGTCGAGCAGTTCGTCCTCGCAGGCCAGCAGGACCGGATCGGCGGGGGCTGAGCCGAAGGAGATCTGCTTCTGCTGGGCGTTCAGGGACTTCACGGTCTGCGGGTCGAGGTCGTAGCCGAGCAGGTAGTTGCGCAGCTGGGCGTAGATGCCCTGGACGTCCAACCCGGTCTCGACGCCGCCGGCGGCGAGCTGGCCCAGGTCGAGACGGTCCTGGCTGATCAACGCGTCGGCGCCGAGGTCGGGGGCCTCCCCGTAGGCGTCGACATCGGCCCCGGCGGCCCGGATCCGCATCAGCGGCGCGCCGCGTTCGATCTGGGCATTGGGGAGCACCGCGACGGAGGTCACCTGACCGTCGAACGGTGCCGCGACGGTGGACACCATCTTCATCGACTCCAGGACTGCCACAGGGTCGCCCTTGGTTACCCACTGTCCTGGGTTGACGAGCACGGCGGAGACCAGGGCCGGCGAGCCGGAGCGGACCACGACGCCGTCCTGACGGGTGACGGTGTGCAACAGTCCGTCGATCTCGACCCGGAAGAGTGCCCCCTGCGCCGCCGCGACCACCCGGTGGGTGTGCCCGCCCACGACGATCCGCCGCTCGAACGGGTTGAGCTTTTCCACACCGATGTCGATGACGTCGCCGCCTACACCGATCCGGTACGTCGTCGCCCCGGTTCGGTCGACCCGCACCCGGTACTCCTGGCCGGCGTACGACAGCAGCATCCGCGAGCCCACCGCCTCCGGCTCCTGCGGGCGGCCCCGCTCAGCGGTGGCGAAGAACGCCGTGCGGACCATCGCCAGGTCGGCGTCGTAGGCCTCGACGGCCGCGGCCAGCAGCGCCACGGGGTCCCGCCTCGGACGGTTGTCTCCGGCGGCGATCAGGTCGTCGGCCCAATGCTCGGGCACGGCCCCAGCCGTCAGCTCCGGGTGGTTGAGCAGCACGAGCACGTTCGAGCGGGTCGTCACGCCGTCCTGGAGAACGATGACCATGCGTTCGAGGCCCCGCCGGACGCGGGCGATCGCCTCAGTGCGGTCGTGGCCCCAGCCCGTCAGCGACGCCACCGTGGGGTCGATGGCCGCGTTGATGACGTCACCCTCGCGCAGCGAGGCGTCGATCCGCACCCCGGTGCCGACGGGGAGGCTGACCATCTCGACCGTGGTGGTCGCAGGGGCGAAGTCCGCGTCGGGATCCTGGGCCCGGACGCGTACGGCGATCGCGTGCCCTTCGGGGCGCGGCGGCTCGGGCGGCCGGTCGCCTCGGGCGACCTGGATGCGCATGCCGATCACCGAGGTCCCGGTGCTCTCTTCGTAGAGAGCCTGGTCGGGGCGGGGGTAAGGGTCGACGGAACGCACCCAGAAGCCACCGGTGTCGGGGTCCAGCGCGAACTGGACGGTGCCGGCCCCGCGGTACCCGGTGGCCTGCGCCAGCTCCTCGACGATGTGCTGCATCGCCTCGGCTGCCAGGGCGTCGACTCCCGGTGCCGGGAGTTCGGCGATCAGCAGGTGGTCCCCGCGTCGAACGCTGACGTCACGCAACCCCAGCGACCACACATTGCCCGGTACGTCGACGATGAAGTCCGCTTCCAGGCGGCGCAGTCCGCGGGCGTCCTGCCGGGTGTCCAGCAGCGCTGCTCCGGCCTCGTCGACGAGTGAGCGCAGGGCGCTACGGTCGGTGAGGGCGCGCACGGTCGTGCTGTTGGGTCCCACGAGAGTGAGGCCGACACCCTCGCAGGCGGCAACCAGCTCCGCCAGGTCGGCGCACGGGACACGGCCCAGCCACACGGCATCGACGGCGGCGGCCACCAGGGCGTCGATGACGACCTGCGCGGGCAGCAGGGTGCCGGGCTCGCCGGGGAGTTGGACGGTCTCGTCGGCCTCCCGCGCGTACCAGGCCCGTGTCTTGGGTCCGGTGTGCACCACCACGGTGGTAATCGGCGCGGGGGATGACGCCGAGGACGAGGGATCGGTCGGCGCAGCGTCGGTTGCCGAGCCGGTGGGGACGGTGCGGCTCCGGTTCAGGTTGCCCACCGCCGCCACAACGCGGACCGCCGGTTCACCGCGATCGATGATGGCCAGTCGGGTGATGTTCTGCATGGCACTCCTTCGTTCGGTTCGTTCGCGCACAGCGCACGCAGGTGCACATGCCCACACGGGCAGAAACGGACTGCGGGGCGTCGCGGCCGGGGTCTCCGGTGCCACGACCCCCCGCAGGTGGTCCACGTTCTGTGATTGTGCTGACCCGGCGCGGCTACGCGCCTTCCGGGCCACCCGGCGGTCACGTCCGTCTCACCGCACGCGACCGCCGGGGCGAATCCCTAGTCTCCGAAGACCTCTCGGAGCGAGCCGGCGATGTCATCCGGCAGGCTGGCCGGCATCGCAATGCTGCCGTAACCGTCCATCCGCATGACCACGCGGCACTGCATGTCGACCACGGTGCAGTCGAACCGGCTCTCCGCCACCTGGCGCGACATCGCGAACAGCGGCCCGTCGGCGTGCAACGGGTCGATGTACACCTGCACCCGGTCGATCCGGTTGGGCAGGGCCATCCGGTTGTCCCGCCCGGCTTCCCACAACCCTGCGGTCTGGAAGCAGAGCTCGGCCAGCCGAGGCGCGATCACCAGGGGCTTGTCCGACGGCACGTGGTTGTCCGGCAGCGGTTCGAACATCCTGGTCATCGAGCCGTCCTGGTGACGCCAGGCAGCGTCGATGACCTGGTAGGCCGGGCCGTGGAAGTAGAACGAGTACACCTGGTCCCTGGAGAGCTGACGCTCGCCCGGAGTCAGGTCGACCTCGATCCGCTCCTCCGGCACCCCGTCCTGAGTGAGCCGGACGGTCCCGGTGAAGTGCACCGTCTTGACCGGCTTGTCGCTGCCCGGGAGCTTGCGCTCGGCGGTCAGCTGGCAGTGCACCAGCAGGTCGATGCCCTCAGCCTCCGGGGCCACCACGCCGCTGATGATCAGCGTCCGCGGCTCGTCCCGGAAGAACTTCACCGGAGCCATGAACTGCATGTTCTCCACGGCGCCGACGCGGTAACCCTCGGGTGCGGCGATCTGGGCGATCTCGGTGAAGGACTCCATGCCCATCACCCCCGGCAGCACCGGGGTGCCGTCGATCCGGTGGTCGTACAGGAACGGCTGCTCCTTCGGGTCCAACGTGACGGTGCTCTGGATCCCGTTGTGCATGCTGACGATGACGTCGCCGATCATCGGGCCGGTGGCCCGACCCGCGATGACCGCCTCCGGGTTGACCCCGCCCGTCTCGTGGTACTCGGCGGCCATCATGCCGAGCACGCCCGCGACGACGACCTCACCGCTGTACGCCGAGGACGCCAGCTCACGCTGCACCCAGGCGACACCGGCGTCCGGCGGCAGCATCTGCACTCCGGCCATCTCCATGATCTTGGGGATGGAACCGCGAGTTGCCATACCGATGCCGCCCCAGGCCGTCCAGTCGGTGGCCAGAGCCCTGGTCTGCGGACGAGCCCGACGCATGTTCGAGGTCATCTTGCAGAGCAGGTCGTTGGCCGCGCTGTAGTCGGTCTGACCTTGGTTGCCGAACCGGCCGGCCACGGAGGAGAACACCACGGTGGCGCCCACATCCATGGTCTGCGCGGTCTTCCACACGTTGAACCAGCCGTTCGACTTGACGTCGAACACCAGGTCGTACTCGCGTGGCTCCTTCTGCGGCAGGTCGCGGCTGATCTCCAGACCGGCGCAGTGCAGCAGGACGTCGATCTTGCCGCTGGTGTCGCGCACCTGCGCCATGACCTGGTCGACGGCCTGCTCGTCGGTGAGGTCCACCGAGTAGTAGTGCGCGGTGCCACCGGCGGCCTCGACGGTCTGGATGGCCACCAGCGCCGCGTTGAGGCGCTCCAGGCCGGCCAGTTCCTTGTCGATCGCCACCGGCGTCGCCTTGCCGCCGGCCGCCTTGATCCTTCCGGCGATGGTCGCCTTCAGGCCGTCCTTGTCGGACCGGAACGCCGCCAGGTCGGGGTCGTTCGGGTCCGGCTTGGGCGTCAGGTCGAGCAGGTGGAACGTCCCGCCCGAGACCTTGGCCAGGTCGTTGGTGATCGCGCAGACGATACTGCCGGCCGCGCCGGTCACCACGAAGACCGAGTCCTTGTCCAGGACCATGCCACCCTCGCCATGGGGGTTGCCATCCTCGCTCAGCGGCGTGAACGGCACCTCCATGAAGCCGACTCCGTAGCGTGCCCCATCGATCCGGCCGATTTCGACCGCACCCGGGTCACGCAGGGTCTCCTCGATGAGGACGTCGGCGACGGCCGCAGTCTTGCGGCTCGGCGGCAGGTCCACGGCCTTGACCAGCGTGGACTGCTTCTCCTTCTTGTACGACTTGGTGAACCCGGTCACCGAACCACCCAGCACCGAGGTGGCGCCGGCCGGGTCGTACCCGTGGTATCCACCGAGCCTGGTCGCCGAGACCAGGAAGGGCGAGTCGTCGTACAGCCGGCGCATGGTCGCGTACAGGGCCTTGACCCGGCGCCGCAGCGCTTCCTTCCAGCGACCCAGGTCGTACTCGGCCAGGTTGCCCTCCTCATCGAGGGCCGCGAGCCAGTACACACCGGTGATCGGCGACTCCGCCGTCCACTCGTCGAGCTTGGCCAGCAGGTCCTCGGTCGAAGTACCCGGCTCCACCTGGACGGTCTTGGCGCCCATCTTGTGCAGCTTCTTGACCAGGGCCTGGCCGACGCCACCTTCGTCGAGCATCACGAGCACGCGCGCCCCGTCGAGCTGGACACCGGTCTCGACGCACTGGTCCAGGTTCGGACGCAGCGTCGGCATCGGGATCCGGCGCGGCAACGCGTCGATGGCCTTGAGGCTGCCCTCGATGGTCGTCGGTGCTGCGGCCGGAGCCGGTGCGGGAGCCGCTGCCGGGGCTTCCGGTGCGGCCGGTGCCGCCGCTGGAGCAGCTGGTGCTGCGGCGGCGGGAGCGGCGATACCCAGCTTGTCGCGGACCCAACCGGCCACGTGGTTCAGCGTCGGGAAGTCCCGCAACTGCAGGTTCTCATCACGCGGCAGGTCGTACTTGCTACGCACCGCCGCGAACACCTCGGCCTGCTTGACCGTGTCGACACCCAAGTCAGCCTCGAGGTCGAGCTCAGGGTCGAGGAGCTCGACCGGGTAACCGGTCATCTCCGCGACGATCTCCGTGACGGCCGCAACGATCTCGTCGGCGGGCGCGGCCGCTGCGGCGGCCGGTGCCACGGGAGCAGCAGCAGCCGGAGCCGCAGCAGCGGGAGCAGCAGCCGACGGCTCGGGAAGCCCGAGCTTGCCACGCACCCAACCAGCCACGTGCCGCAGCGTCGGGAAGTCCCGCAACTGCAGGTTCTCATCACGCGGCAAGTCGTACTTGCTACGCACCGCAGCGAACACCTCGGCCTGCTTGACCGTGTCCACACCCAGATCCGCTTCCAGATCCAGGTCCGGGTCCAGGAGCTCGACCGGGTAACCGGTCATCTCCGCCACGATCCCGGTAACCGCCTCGATGATCTCGTCCGCCGGCGCAGCCGCAACCGGAGCCGGCGCTGCGGCCGGTGCCACAGGAGCAGCCGGAGCCGCAGCAGCGGGAGCAGCAGCCGACGGCTCGGGAAGCCCGAGCTTGCCACGCACCCAACCAGCCACGTGCCGCAGCGTCGGGAAGTCCCGCAACTGCAGGTTCTCATCACGCGGCAAGTCGTACTTGCTACGCACCGCAGCGAACACCTCGGCCTGCTTGACCGTGTCCACACCCAGATCCGCTTCCAGATCCAGGTCCGGGTCCAGGAGCTCGACCGGGTAACCGGTCATCTCCGCCACGATCCCGGTAACCGCCTCGATGATCTCGTCCGCCGGCGCAGCCGCAACCGGAGCTGGCGCTAGGGCCGGTGCCGCAGGAGCGGCAGCAACCGGTGCGGACACCGGGGCCGCAGCCGGGGCGGCGGCCGGAGCAGCCGCGGGCGCAGCAGCCGACGGCTCGGGCAGACCCAGTCGGCCACGCACCCAACCAGCCACGTGGTTCAGGGTCGGGAAGTCCCGCAACCGCAGGTTCTCATCCCGCTCCAGCTGGTACTTCTCGCGCACCGCCGCGAACACCTCGGCCTGCTTGACCGTGTCGACACCGAGGTCTGCCTCCAGGTCGAGCTCGGGGTCGAGCAACTCCACCGGGTAGCCCGTCATCTCGGCCACGATCGAGGTGACCGCCGCCAAGATCTCGTCGGAGGCCGCGGGCGCCGCAGCAGCCGCAACTGCCGGAGCAGCAGCAGCCGGGGCAACAGCGGGCGCAGCAGCCGACGGCTCGGGCAGACCCAGTCGGCCACGCACCCAACCAGCCACGTGGTTCAGGGTCGGGAAGTCCCGCAACCGCAGGTTCTCATCCCGCTCCAGCTGGTACTTCTCGCGCACCGCCGCGAACACCTCGGCCTGCTTGACCGTGTCGACACCGAGGTCTGCCTCCAGGTCGAGCTCGGGGTCGAGCAACTCCACCGGGTAGCCCGTCATCTCGGCCACGATCGAG
Organism: Austwickia sp.; assembly: GCA_016711265.1. Taxonomy (GTDB): domain Bacteria; phylum Actinomycetota; class Actinomycetes; order Actinomycetales; family Dermatophilaceae; genus JADJTI01. The sequence continues at coordinate 189,304 of JADJTI010000006.1, forward strand.
GTGACCGCCGCCAAGATCTCGTCGGAGGCCGCGGGCGCCGCAGCAGCCGCAACTGCCGGAGCAGCAGCAGCCGGGGCAGCAGCGGGCGCAGCAGCCGGAGTGGCAGCCGACGGCTCGGGAAGCCCAAGCTTGCCACGCACCCAACCAGCCACGTGCCGCAGCGTCGGGAAGTCCCGCAACCGCAGGTTCTCATCCCGCTCGAGCTGGTACTCCTCGCGCACCGCCGCGAACACCTCGGCCTGCTTGACCGTGTCCACACCCAGATCCGCTTCCAGATCCAGGTCCGGGTCCAACAGATCCGTCGGGTACCCGGTCATCTCGGCGACGATGCCGGTGACCTTGTCCAGGATCGGGTCGCCCGCCGCAGCGGCCGGGGCAGCAGCCGGCGCAGGAGCAGCGGCGGCCGGTGCAGCAGCGGCAGCAGGCGCAGCAGCCGACGGCTCGGGAAGCCCGAGCTTGCCACGCACCCAACCAGCCACGTGCCGCAGCGTCGGGAAGTCCCGCAACCGCAGGTTCTCATCCCGCTCCAGCTGGTACTCCTCGCGCACCGCCGCGAACACCTCGGCCTGCTTGACCGTGTCCACACCCAGATCCGCTTCCAGATCCAGGTCCGGGTCCAACAGATCCGTCGGGTACCCCGTCATGTTCGCCACGATCCCCGTCACCTTGTCCAGGATCGGGTCACCCGCCGGCGCCGCCGGAGCGGCAACCGGTGCAGGCGCTGCTACCGGGGCTGCCGGGGCAGGAGCGGGCGCCGCGGCCGGCGCCGCGGGGGCGCTGACCGGTGCGGCCGCCGGGGCTGCCGGAGCAGCAGCGGCCGGTGCGGGAGCCGAACCACCCGAACTCACCGGAGCCTTGGACTCGACTGAGTACGGGACCGGCACCTTGGTGGCCCACGTCAGCGGTGTGGCCGGGGCTCCGGCGTTCTTCACCCGCAGCCGTCGGTGGTCGACCTCAAGGCTGGTGTTCGACTGCCCAGCAAGGGAGTCGATCCAGCGCTGCCAAGCACCCTGGTCGATGATCCGGTAGGCGTACCCCAGCTCGTTGGGCGCACGACGCCGCTTGTCCGGCATCGGCGTCCAGCGGAACAGCGACATCGCGACCTGCGAGCCGAAGCCCGCAGCGAGCCGCAGCGCGTACTCCACCGGGTAGGAACCGCCCTTGGAGAGGTTCAGGTTTCCCAGGGCCGGGTCGGGCACCTTGTAGTTCGGCACCGGCGGCACAATGCCGGTCTCCAGGGCCTTGATCGCCAGGGCGTCCTCGATGCCGGCGCCCATGGCGTGGCCGGTGAAGCCCTTGGTGTTGGTGATCACGATCTGGTCCGCGGACGCACCGAACGCATCCCGCAGCGCCTTGATCTCGGCCGCGGCGCTGCCGCCACGGGCCGGGGTGTACGTCTCGTGCGAGACGAACATCGTCTTCGGCGCGATCTCATGGCGGTTGATTCCCCACGTCTCGGCCTCACTGACCAAGGCCTCCATGACGCCACTGATGTGGTCGACGTCCAGCCGGGTGCCGTGGAAGGCGCTGTTGGCGGTGACCGAACCCAGCACCTCACAGATCGGTTGGATGCCGCGCTCGCGGGCTGCATCGGCCGTCTCCAGAACGTACGCCGCAGCGCCCATCCCGATGATCATCCCGTGCCGACGGGCGTCGAACGGGGTGGCGGCGTCTTCCACGCGCTCATCCGTGGCGGCGGCACCGGTGGCGATGAAGCCGGCGGTGATCCACGGCATGAAGTTCTCGTGGGTGACGTCGTCCGCGGACATCACGATGACGCGCTTGCACCGGCCTGCCCGGATCCAGTCCTGGGCGATGGTCAGTGCCTGCGTCGTGCTGGCGCAGGCGGCGTTGATCGTGGTGTTCGGCCCACGGCAACCGATGAGCTCGGCGAACTGCGAGTGGCCCATGGCGAGGGCCCGGAAGAGGAACTTCCGGTCGAACTCGTAGTTGTCGCTCTCCATCTGCCCCTTGATCTCGGCGATCAACCGGTCGACCTCGGCGGCGGCAGCGTCGCCCGCGTTGAGGCGCGAGCGCAGACCTTCCAGCGCCAGCAGGTTCTCGCGACGACCGCGGTAGGTGAAGTACCCCTCCATGGCCTCGGCGAACCGGTTGTACCCGGAGAACGCCGACGCGAACACGATGCCGGTGCTGTCCCGCAGGCTCTCCGGCAGCAGCCAGCGGTCGGGCAGCTGGGTGCCCAGCGTGGTCGTCTTGTACTTCATGACCAGCGGGATACCCGCGTCACGCAGGGCGTCGAAGCCGACCCCGATACCCAAGCGGGTGACGATGTCCAGCGCCTCGTCGCGCGCCTTCTCCACGCCGTACTGCTCGACGATGTCCAGCGGGGCCCGCATGCCGGCCAGCTTGATGACGTCTTCGACCTGGTCGACGACCTGGAAGCTCGCGCCCTTGGCCTCGTCCTTGACCAGGCGCGTGATGCGCATGTCGGTCATCATCTTGCGGTACTCCATCGGCACCGAGCCGATGAACTGCGTGCCCGCCAGCAGACGAGCGACGTTCTCGTCGTCGAAGGTCGGCTGCTTGCCCGGCAGACCCATCGAGGCACCGGTGATGACCAGCGGCTCGATCGTCCGGGCCGGGCGTCCGCCGTTGCTCGGCGCGGCCGAGATGGCCGGTGCGGTGGGAGCGGACGCCGGGGCGCCGCCGTACACCTTGATGCCCGCTTCGAGGACGCCCGCGAACAAGCGACCCAGCTCGCGGATGGTGTCGTCGGACGCGGACACCGAGGAGAGCACCTGACCGGAGACCGCACCCGTGGAGGCCGCGGCCGTCGGCGCCGAAGCCGCGGAGAACCCGAGGCCGGCGGCGTACAGACCACACAGGGCCTGGTTGACGGCAGCCTCATCGGTCAGCTTGGGCTGGTTGGTCGACAGCGACACGACATCGTCCTTGTCCCCGAACACGTCGTCCACGAAGCCCTGCAGGGCACGCTTGGGACCCATCTCCACGAACACCCGCACGCCCGCGTCGTACAGGGTGTTCAGCCCCTGGACGAACTGCACCGGCGACCCGACCTGACGGCCGAGGTAGTCGAGCATGGTCGCGTTGTCGGCGTTGCTCGGGTACAGCGCACCGGTGACGTTGGCGACCACCGGCAGCTGCGGAGCCCGCACGTCCAGCCCACGCAGCGTGTTGACCAGCGGTCCGGCGGCCGGCTCCACGATCTTGGTGTGGAAGGCGTGGCTGACGGTCAAGGGGATGGCGCGCATGCCCAGCCCGTTGAACGCTTCGACGGCCTTGGTGACGCCGTCGCTGGAACCGCCGATGACCGCCTGGCTGTTGCTGTTGATATTGGCGGTGACGACGTACCCGTCGGTCTGGTCCACGACCCGCTGGATGTCGGCGAGCGGGCCGAAGATCGCGGCCATCTTGCCGTTGTCGGCGCCGGAGACATCCGTCATCGCCTGGCCACGGGCGTTCACGGCCTTGACCGCGTTGCCCAGGCTCATCGCGCCGGCCTGCACGAGCGCGCCGTACTCACCGAGGCTGTGGCCCATCACCATGTCCGGCACCACGCCGAACGCGTTGAACAACCGGGACAGCGCCACGTCGACCGTGAGCACGGTCGGCTGGGTGATCGCGGTCTGCCGCAACTGCTCCTCGGTCGCCTTGACATCGTCCTGCTCACAGAAGATGTACGACGACAACGAGCGCCCCAGGACGGGGGTCATGGCGGCATCGGCCTCGGCGAACGCGTCGCGCACGATCGGCTCACGCTCGGCCAGCCCGCGCAGCATGTTCGCGTACTGCGAACCCTGACCGGTGAACAGGAAGGCCACCTTGGGGGCAGCGCCCTTGCCGACGAAGACGCCCTGTTGACGCAGCATTTTGAACATCGCCGGGTTGTTCGCCTCGAGCGCCTTGACCAGCTTGGTCAGCTTGCCCGCCAGTTCGGCGGCGTCGCCGTAGTCGACGGCGATGCGCATCGCCGCCGAGGCCAGTGCCGGGTTCGGAGCAGCGGGTGCCGGCGCGTTGCCGGCCTCGGCGGCCGCGAGCACCTGGCGTACCTGCCCGAGCAGGTCAGCCTCGTTGGCGCCGCCGAGCACCAGGGCACCGCGCAGCGGGGCCTTACGGGTGTCGCCGCCGGCCGCGCTCGGTGCTGCGGCGGCAGGAGCCGCGGCGGCTGCGGGCACGGCAGCGGAGGCGAAGACCTTCGCCGGCGCCTTGTGCCGACCGGGTACGTGCTCCTCCAGGACCACGTGGAAGTTCGTGCCACCGAAGCCGAAGGCGCTGACCGCACCGACCCGGACGCCGCCGGGGGGCTCGGGCCAGTCACGCAGCTGGGTGTTGACCGCGCACGGGTTCTTGTCCCAGTCCACGTTCGGGTTGGGGTTGACGAAGTTCAGGCTCGGCGCGAGCTGCTTGTGGTGCAACTGGCGAACCATCTTGTACATACCGGCGGTACCGGCAGCGGCCTTCAGGTGGCCGATGTTGCCCTTGACCGATCCGAGGGCGATCGAGCGCGGCTTGGCGCCGGCCGCGCCGAAGATCTTCATCAGGCTTTCGAGTTCGGCCGCGTCGCCGACGCGGGTCGAGGTGCCGTGGGCCTCGATCGCGGAGCAGACCGTCGGATCCAAGCCGGACCGCTCCCAGGCCCGCCGGACCGCGATCTGCTGGCCGATCGGGTTGGGGGCGGTGATGCCCTTGCCCTTGCCGTCGGAGGAACCCTCGACGCTGATCAGCGTCGCGTAAATCCGGTCCCCGGCCGCTTCGGCGTCCTCCAGGCGCTTGAGCACGAACAGCGCCGCACCCTCACCCATGACGAAGCCGTCGGCACCGGCGTCGAACGGCCGGGTACCGGTCGCCGACAACGCACCGATCTTGCAGAACTTCACGTAGCCGTCCGGGCCCATGTTCCGGTCGACGCCACCGGTGATGACGGCGTCGTACTGGTGGCTCTGCAGGCCCAGGATGGCGGAGCTGACGGCAGCCAGGCCGGAGGCGCAGGCGGCGTCGGTGGTGTAGTTCGGGCCGCGCAGGTTGAACAGGTTCGCCACCCTGCCCGCCATCACGTTGGCCAGCTCACCGGGCATGGTGTCCTCGGTGATGTCGTGCAACGTGGCCTTGAAGCCGTCGCGGGTCTCTTCGAGAATCCGCTGCTGTACGTCGGCCGAGAGGCTCTTCATGGTGCTGGTGCCGGCCATGAAGCGCAGGATTTCCGGCATCTGGATCCGCAGGCTGGAGACGTAGGTCTTCTCCCCGCCGATCGCGTTACCCAGGATGACGGCGACCCGGTCGGAGTCGACGTTCCAGTTCGGCCAGCCGGCGTCCATCAGCGCGGCGCGTGCCGCCGAGACCGCCCAGCGCTGGCCTTCGTCCATCTGCTTGGCCACGGTCGGGGGGATCGGCATCTTCCATTTGATGGGCTCCCACTCGAAGGAGCGGACCCAGCCGCCGATCTTGGAGTAGGCCTTGTCGACCGCGGAGTGGTCCGGGTCGTAGTAGAGAGCGGGGTCCCAGCGGTCGGGGGTGACATCGCTGATGCAGTACTTCCCGCCGGTGATGTTGTTCCAGAAGGCATCGCCGTTGGGCGCCTCGGGCATGATCGCCGCAATGCCGACAACGGCAATCGGGCTCACATCGGGGTTCGTCATTGAATCGCTTCCTTGCCTGACAGAGGGCCTGTGATCAACCGGCGCGGTTGTAGATGACGTCGGCGATGTAGTTCATGTCGTCGAGCCAGCCGGCCTGGGCCGCCTGGACCGCCGCGATGGGCAGGCTCGCGAGGTAGCTCAGCGCCGGGTCGCCCGCAGGCACGGCGCCGGCAACCCAACGGGTGCCGTCGGAGACGATCTTCTGGGCAGCCTCACGGGCGAAGGCCCGGGCCTGCGCCGCGGTGGCCTCGCCGTCGAAACGACGCGGCGTCTTGGGCCACGGGGTGCCCTCGATCATCGCCGCGGCGCGCTGGGAGAAGACGCATGCCGTCTCCGCCCAGGCGATGAGCTCGCCGAGCCGGAACAGGATGTGCTGGTTGCGGGTGAGCTTCCCGATGCGGCAGGCCTCGAGGACCATGTTGAGCGACCGGGCGGCCAGTGCGGCGGCGTCGGCGCCGACATTGGGGTGCCGGGCGTGCAGCTGCTCGGAGGCGACCGCCATGTCCTCGTAGTAGCGGAACTTGTTCTTCAGGTGCAGCTGCCAACGGTCCCGCGCGATGGTCATCTCGCAGATCTCCGAGGTGCCCTCGTAGATCTCGGTGATCCGGACGTCACGCTTGATCTTCTCCACGACGTACGGGCGGGTGTAGCCGTATCCGCCGTGGGCCTGGATGGCGTCGTTGGCGGCCAGGTTGCCGAACACGGTCGCCATGTACTTGGCGATCGCTCCTTCGGTGTTCATCCCGCCCCCGGCACCCAGACCGGCGTCGATCTGGGTGGAGGTGTGCTCGATGAAGGAGCGCGCCGCCTCCAGGTGGACCACGTGCGGGATGATCAGCTTGTGGGTGTAGCCCTGCTTGTCCATCAGCAGGCCGCCGCCCTGCTCACGGTTCATGGAGTACTGGATCGCGCGGTCCAGGGCCTCCCATCCGCCGCCGAGACCGAACGCTGCGACCATCACCCGGGTGTACCCGAAGACCTGCTGGGCCTGCCACAGGCCCTTGCCCTCTTCGGTTCCGATCAGCGCACCCGCCGGGATCTCGACGTCATCGAGGAAGAGCGCCGAGGTGTTCGACAGCCGCAGACCGTGCTTGTCCTCCGGCGGAGCCGACGTGAAGCCCGGCGTACCGCGGTCCACGACGAACCAGGACGGGCCGGCCTCGGTGCTGGCCAGGATGGTGGTGTAGTCGGCGATCGAGCCGTTGGAGATCCACTGCTTGCGGCCGTTGAGCTTGTAGCCGGTGGTGTTGCCCTCGTCGTCCTTGATCGGGGTCGCCGTGGTGGTCAACGCACCGAGGTCCGACCCGGCCTCTGGTTCGGTGGCACCGTAGGCGAAGACCACGCCACGCTCGGCGATGGCCCGAAGCCAGTTCTGCTTCTGCTCCTCGGTGGCGCCGACCACGATCGGGTCGCAGCCGAGGAAGGTGGCGAACACCGCGGTCGCCAGGCCGATGTCCTGGCGGGCCATGGCCTCACACACGCGGTAGGCGTCCATCGCGCCGCCGCCCATGCCGCCGTACTCCTCCGGGATGAAGACCAGCTGCACACCGAGGATCTCGGGGTCGGACATACCGCGCACGATGTCCTCGGGGCAGCGGTCCTCATGATCCAGTTCCAGCTGCAGCTCGGGGCTCAGCGCCTCGGCCACGAAGCCGTTGAGGGCTTCGATCATCAGGGTGAGGCTCTGTAGGTCGAGACCCTCGCCGCCAAAGTGGCTGACGGGGGCGGGCTCGGTCATCGTCATGATGTGTCCTTCGTTTCAGGCGGTCGGGTCGGCGGGTGGCGTGGCTGAATCGGGGGCTTGATCGCGGGCGGCGGGGGCGGACCCTCCACCGACGGCGGCCGGCTGCGGCTTGACCGCGCGCAGCAGCACCTCGGCGATGTCGGTGACTTCGACGCCGGACACCGTGCCTTCCAGGGCGCGGGTGTTGACGCCATCACCGAGCATGGTGATGCAGAACGGGCAGGCGGCCGTGATCATGTCGGGCTTGAGCGCGAGGGCTTCGTCGGTGCGTTCGATGTTGATGCGGCGGCCGATGTTCTCGTCCATCCACATCCGGGAACCACCGGCGCCACAGCAGAAGGACCGCTCCTTGGTGCGCTCCATCTCCACGATCCGGGTCCCCTTGACGGCGCTCAGCACCTCACGCGGCGGCGTGAAGATCCGGTTGTGCCGACCCAGGTAGCAGGGGTCGTGGTAGGTGATCGTCTGGTTGACCTCGGCGATGGGCACCAGTCGCTTCGACGCGAGCAGGTCGGCCAGCAGGCTGGCGTGGTGGATCACCTCGTAGTGACCACCCACCTGCGGGTACTCATTCGCCAGCGCGTTGTAGCAGTGCGCGCAGGTGACGACGATCTTGGTGACCCCGGCCTCGTTGAGCGTCTCGACGTTCTGCTGGGCCAGCATCTGGAACAGGAACTCGTGGCCGATGCGGCGCGCGGCGTCGCCGGTGCAGGTCTCTGCCTCGCCGAGGATCATGAACTCGACCCCCGCCTCGTGCAGCAGGGTCGCCACCGCGCGTGAGGTTTCCTGCGCCTTGTCGTCCAGCGCGCCGGCACAGCCGACCCAGAACAGGTACTCGACGTCGTCGGGGATCTTGTCCTCGCCCTCGGCGCCGAACACCCGAACCTCGAAGTCGAGCGGCTCGGTCCATTCCATGCGCATCCTGGCGCCGCGACCCCAGGGGTCACCAGCGTGCTCCAGGTTGTTCAGCATGACGCCGGCCTCCTCGGGGAAGGCCGATTCCACGAGGATCTGGTGGCGGCGCATGTTGACGATGTGGTCAACGTGCTCGATGTCGACGGGGCACTGCTCCACGCACGCACCACACGTCGTACAGGACCAGAGCATGTCGAAGGGGAGGACACCTTCACCGTGCACGCCGTGCCCGTCGACCTTGGCGGTCTCGTCGCCCTCGGGCCCGATCAGGGGTCGCTGCGCCTCCGCGCGGGCGGCTTCCGGGATGGCATCGAGGTTGGTCGGTTCGCCGTCCTCGCCCTTGGCGGCCAGGATGTACGGCGCCTTGTCCAGCGCATGGTCGCGCAGGGCCATGATCAGGATCTTGGGTGAGAGCGGCTTCTCGGTGTTCCAGGCCGGGCACTGGCTCTGACAGCGCCCGCACTCGGTGCACGTGCCGAAGTCGAGCAGGCCCTTCCAGGTGAAGTCCTCGACCTTGCCGATACCCATCAGGTCGTCTTCGCCCGGATCTTCGAAGTCGACCTTCTTGCCCTCGGAGTAGACCGGCGGCACCGCGCCGAGCGCCCGTGGGCGCCGCGCGAAGGCGACGTTCGGCAGCGATAGGAAGATGTGCAGGTGCTTGCTGTGCATCACGAACACCGTGAAGCCGAGCAGCACCGCCAGCGCAAGCAGGAGGAAGACCGTCCGAGGATTTCGTTGACGTGCAGCCCCAGCGGCGCCAGCAGACTGGCGATGCCCTGCGAGGCGAAGGCGCCACGAAGGAACGCCAGATGAGTCGCGCCAGGGGCGTTGACTTCCTGGGCGTTGATCTGAGCACCGCGGGCCAGCAGCAGGGTCCAGACCACGTTGAAGATCATGAACAGCGTGAACCACGCCGGGCCCAGGTGAGAGCCGAAGAAGCGGGACTTGCGCCCCTTGTCCTTGGGCTGTTCGCGCAGACGAATGATCACGAAGGCCGCGATAGCACTGACACAGAGCAACGCGAACAGGTCTTCGAAGAAGCCCAAGATCGGGTAGTTCCCGATGATCGGGATGTGGAACCGGGAATCGAAGAGCGTGGCGAAGCCCTCGATCACCGTGAGCAACAGGACGACGAAGCCCCAGAACACCGCGAAGTGCGCAAGGCCGGGGCCGGTCCAGCGCAAGAGCTTGCGCTGGCCGGCCACCTCGGAGAGTTCAGCCTTGGCGACCTCTCCGGCGCTCACCTTCCGGTCCGGCTCCATCGGCTGGCCGGAGGCACCGAGGCGGTAGAGAAACAGACCTCGACGACCGGCGATGCCCAGACACACCACGGTCATCAGGAGACCGAGGATCAACCGGGTCCAGAACAGCATTCAGCTGCCTCCCTTGGTTTGACGATGAGGGGTGAGACGCTCGGAGCGGTGCGAACAGTTCAGGGTGCGATCACGCCTTGCGACGCTTGACCTCGTCGGTCAGCGCCGGCAGCACCTTGTGCAGGTCGCCCACCACGCCGTAGTCGGCGATCTTGAAGATGGGTGCCTTGGGGTCCTTGTTGACCACCACGATGGTCTTGCTGGACTGCATACCGGCCCGGTGCTGGATGGCTCCGGAGACGCCGGCCGCCAGGTACAGCGCGGGGGCGACGGTCTTGCCGGTCTGGCCAACCTGCAGGTCGTGCGGTGCCCAGTGCTGGTCGGTGACCGCACGGGTAGCGCCCACCGCAGCACCCATGGCGTCAGCGAGGTCCTCGATGACGCTGAAGCCTTCCTGGGTGCCGACGCCGAGACCACCGGAGATCACCTGAGCGGCCTCGGTCAGGTCCGGGCGGCCGGTGGAGACCTTCGGGGAGCGCGAGTTCACCTTGGTGCCCTTGGCGGCGTCGTCGAGGGCAAGGTCGACCTGCTCGACTGCGGCGGCTCCGGCCTGGGCTCGGCGCCGATCGCGTTCGGGCGGACGGTCACGACCGGGGTGCCCTTGACTGCCTGGCTGGTCGCCACGAACTGTCCGGAGACGACCGACTGGGTGACCTGGACGTTGCCGCCCTCGGTGGTCACGTCGATGGCGTCGGTGAGGATGGCCGACCCGAGGCGGACCGCGACGCGAGCCGCGATGTCTTTGCCCTCAGGACCGGAGGTGACCAGGATCGCCACCGGGTTGGCCGACGTGGCGATCTGGACCAGAGCCTCCGCCTTGGGCTGGGACAAGTAGTCCTGCACCGCGGAGTCGGAGACGACGTACACCTTCTGGGCGCCGTATTCGGCGAGCGAGGCGATGACACCGTCGTCGGCGGCACCGAACAGGACCGCGCTGGGCTCCCCGAGGCGGGAAGCGGCGGTCAACAGCTCCAGCGTGGGCTTACGGACGCCGGCTGGGGTGGTCTCGGCGAGAACGAGAACTTCAGACACGCTCAAACTCCTTGGGTCTTTGGGGTTCAGATGAAGCCGCGGCCGGCCAGGAACTCGGCGAGCTGTGCTGCACCTTCGCCCTCGTCGTTGACGATCGTGCCGGCCTCACGGGCCGGGGCGGGTGCCAAGGAGACGACCTTGGTGGTGGCGCCGGCGGTGCCGACGCTGGAAGCGTCCACACCGATGTCGGCCAGCGACATGGTCGCGATCGGCTTCTTCTTGCTCGCCATGATCGCCTTGAAGGCGGGGTAGCGAGCCTCGGGGGTCCGGTCGGTGACCGAGACCAGGGCCGGCAGCGAGGTGCTGGCCTCTTCGGTGGCGGTGTCGCCATCGCGGCGGATGGTGACCGTGGTGCCGTCGATCGAGAGCTCACCGGCGAACGTGGCGGTGTTGATACCCAGCCGGTCGGCGACCATGGTCGGTACGACGGACATCTCACCGTCCGTCGAGGAGAACCCGGTCAGGACCAAGTCGTAGCCGACCTTCTCCAGCGCCTTGGCCAGCACCAGCGAGGTGCCGATGGCGCAGCTGCCGTGGATGGCGGGGTCGGTGACGTGGACGGCGGAGTCCCCGCCGATGGCCAGGGCCTTGCGGAGGGCGTCCGTAGCCTTCGCGGGGCCGACGCACAGGTAGACGATCTCGGCGTCGAGTCCGCCCTCCTTCAGGCGGACGGCCTGCTCGACGGCGTACTCATCCAGTTCGGAGAGCCGACCCTCGACGGCATCGCGGTTCAGTGTGAGGTCCGGGGAGAAGGACCAACTGGCCGTGGGCTCGGGGACGTACTTGACCAACACGACGATCTTCATGCGTGATTGCCTCTTCAGTCATGAATAGGGGCGTACGGGCTGCACGCTAATGCCGCTGGTGACACTGCCAACAGGCGCGTCCCATGATCAGGACAGACCCACGTCCCGGTGGTCCGGAACGTGGCAAGCGCACGACACAACGATGTGCCGTCTAACGTGCCTGGTCAGGGACTATATGTGGTCCGGGTCACCCCTGGCTACCTACCGGTAGGAGGATGGCCCAAGAGGCTCCGCATGACGTCCACATACTGGACGGTAGGGACGTTTTTGCTGTTCACCCACAGGCGCCACCCGTCGGGTTTGCCAATTCTTTAACATTTTTACTCTTCCTTTACCCTACCCTCACATGCCCCTGATCGTGGGGGCGCGGGGCAAGGGACCAAGGTCCCGAACATCGGCGGTTTGGGCCACATTCGACCTGGCCCGAGCGGGGCCGGTCGCCCCCTCATCGCCGCACACGCCGCGCAGAGCGCCTGTGCCGCACGCAGCTTCACCCGAGACATTGCCGAGGCCATTGACGTTTCCGTAAGTTGCTGACCATCCGACCGCGAGGTGACTCGCGATCAACGAGCATGCACGGAGATGTCACGACGCTGGCTGACACCAACGAGTACAAGAACAAGCTGCGGAGCGCCGAGGACGCGGTAGGCCTGATCAAGGACGGCGACCACGTGGTCACCCCCACGGGTGTGGGGCAACCACCGACGCTGCTCAAGGCCCTGTCCGACCGCCGCCGCGAGTTCCACAACGTCACGGTCAACGGGATCCTGACGATGGTTCCGCTGGACTACTACGACGACCACGACACCCAGGAGAACGTGCGGCATCAGTCGTTCTTCCTCGGCGGGTTCTCCCGCCCTGGCGCTCAGGGGGGCTGGATCGACTACGTGCCGGCGAACTACTCCGAGCTCGGGTGGATGCTGCGTAACGGCGAGATGCCCTGCGACACCGTCATGACGATGGCCTCGGCGATGGACGACCACGGCTACTTCTCGATCTCGCTGGCGGCCGACTACACGATGGGCGCCATCGATCGGGCTCGCACGGTGATCCTCGAGGTCAACCCCAACGTGCCCTTCGCTTTCGGCAACAATCACGTGCACATCTCGCAGGTCACCGCCGTGGTCGAGGACGACCGGCCGGTACAGGAGGTAGGCCTGCCGCAGATCGGTGACGTGGAGAAGGCGATCGGTCAGTACGTCGCGGACATGATCCCCGACGGAGCCAACCTGCAGATCGGGTTCGGCAGCATCCCCGACGCGGTGGTCATGCAGTTGCTGAACAAGCGCGACCTGGGCGTGCACACCGAGATGATGGGGGACGGCATCCTCTCCCTCATCGAGGCCGGGGTCGTCACCAACCTCAAGAAGAACTTCATGCCAGGCCGGATGTCGGGGACGTTCGCCCTGGGCAGCAAGAAGCTCTATGAGTGGATGCACCTCAACCGCACGATGGAGATCCACCCCGTCGACTGGAACAACGACCCGTGGATCGCTTCCCGCAACGACAACCTGCACACCATCAACGGCACCATCGAAATCGACTTCATGGGCCAGTGCTGCTCGGAGAGCCTGGGCGCCAAGCCCTTCTCGGGAACCGGCGGGCAGACCGACTTCGTCCGCGCCGGGAACCGATCCGCGGGCGGCAAGTCCTTCATCGTGCTGCCCTCCACCGCCAAGAACGGCACGATCTCCCGGATCCGCCCGACGCTGGCTCCCGGCGCCCACGTCACCACGAGCAAGAACGACGTGAACTACGTCGTCACCGAGTACGGCGCGGCGCAGCTGCGCGGAAAGTCGAACCGGGAGCGGGCCCGCTCGCTCATCAAGATCGCCCACCCGGACTTCCGTGAGGAGCTGATGGACGAGGCTCGCTGACTGCACTTCCTGTAGCCGGGGCACCCGCCCACCGGGCAGGATCCATGACACGACCCGGAACGCCGCGCTCGCAGTGCCGAGCGCGGCGCCTGCGTCCGATCCAGCCGACGGTGCGGGCGGATCGTGGGGCAGACCGGTGGTGACCGGTACGCCGCACCGCACGAGTGTCGCGACGAGGAAGGGGCCGGGGCGTCGCCAGCAGCTCGTGGGCGGTGTCGTGGGCGGTGTCGTGGGCGGAGTCGTGGGGTCGGGTCAGAGGGTGGCCGCACCCGACATGGACGTGACCACCTGGTAGGCCAGCATCAGCAACAGCACCGGGACGGTGAACAGCACGTAGGCCATGCTGGTCAGGCTCCAGAACTCGGCGGTGTCGCGCCGCTGGCCGTCGGGGGTGCCGACGAAGCGGTATGCCGCCCGACGGAACCTCAGGTCGATCAGCAGGGCGATCCCGCCGAGGGCGAACCCGATGGCCCCGGGAACCCCGGGGACCATGATGGACAGCGCGGACAGCATCAGGACACCCAGGACAGCCGGGCGCATCCGCTCGGCACGCTCGAAGGTCTCGACGGCGCACCGACCAGGGGCACGTTCTGCCTGACGGGGGTCCGCATCTCGTCCCGCCCACCCGTTGTGGCCATGGTTTCCTCCTGAAAGGGGTCTCGGTCCACTTGTCGGCCGCAAATGCTCTGTCCTGAATGCCAATTGCGACCGACTTCGGTTCGCCGACCGGACACCACGCGCGGGCACGCTGTGCACCGTCGGCCACCACACGCCGTACCGGAGCGCTTTTTGTATCGACGAGCAATCTCAACGACGCCGCGCCGTGACCGCCTCCGCGGCGGCACCGGCCAAGCGGTGGCAGGGTCGGTTCATCGCAACAAACGGCCGTCCGTCGAAGCCGTCGGTACACCGCTTGCACGTCACTCGAGCAACGCGATTGGCTCCGCCGTAGCACCCGCCGACGAAAGGCACCACGCATGTCAACGACGACCCCTCTGTCCACGGAGCTCGCACGCTGTCGGCCCCACCGAGCCTGCCCTGCTCATCGAGACCATCGGCGCCAACCCGAGGCCACCGTCGCCAGGTTCGGGGGACCGCGAGGCCATGGTGGATTGCACCCAAGGGCGTCGCTGGACGTACACCGAGTTCCTCCAGGAGGTGCACACCTTCGCCCGCGGCCTGATGGCCATCGGTGTTCAGCGCGGCGACCGCGTCGGCATCTGGGCGCCGAACTGCTCGGAGTGGACGATCCTGCAGTACGCCAGCGCCTCCATGGGCGCCATCCTGGTGACCATCAACCCCGCGTACCGGACCCACGAGCTGGAGTACGTCCTCAAGCAGTCGAGCATCTCCACGCTGGTCGCCGCGCCGAGTTTCAAGACCAGTGACTACGTGAAGATGATCCAGGAAGTGCAGGATGGCGGGAACTGCACCGACCTGGAGCGGGTCATCATCATCGGGCAGCAAAGCTGGGATGATGTCGCGGCCGCAGCCCCGCAGGTGTCCCAGGAGGAGCTGGCCGAGAGGATGGCCAGCCTTGACCCGCACGAGGCCATCAACATCCAGTACACCTCAGGCACCACCGGCTTCCCCAAGGGCGCCACCCTGAGCCACGTCAACATCCTCAACAACGGGTTCTACGTCGGGGAGATCTGCCGCTACACCGAAGAGGACCGGATCTGCATTCCGGTGCCCTTCTACCACTGCTTCGGCATGGTCATGGGCAACCTCGCGGCCACCAGCCACGGATCGGCGATGATCATCCCCGCACCCGGCTTCGACCCGGCGTTGACGCTGAAGGCTGTCTCGGAAGAGAAGTGCACCAGCTTGTACGGCGTCCCCACGATGTTCATCGCCGAGTGGGCGTTGCCGAACTTCGATGAGTACGACCTGGCCAGCCTGCGCACCGGCATCATGGCCGGTTCGCCCTGTCCCGCCGAGATGATGAAGAAGCTGATCGCCGCGGGCATCGAAGAAATCACCATCTGCTACGGCATGACCGAAACCTCGCCGGTGTCCACCCAGACGCGCACCGATGACGACTTCGAGCACAAGGTCAACACGGTCGGCCGGGTGAACCACCAGCTGGAGATCAAGGTCGTGGACCCGGCCACCGGCGAAACCGTGCCCGCGGCACGGCTGGCGAGTTCTGCACCAAGGGTTACCCGGTGATGCTCGGCTACTGGGAGCAGCCGGACAAGACGGCCGAAGTCATCCAGGACGGCTGGATGCGCACCGGTGACCTGGCCGTCATGGACCCCGACGGCTACGTGCGGATCACCGGCCGGATCAAGGACATGGTCATTCGCGGCGGGGAGAACATCTACCCCGCGAGATCGAGGAGTTCCTCTACACCCACCCGGACATCGTGGACGCCCAGGTCGTGGGGTGCCGGACGCCAAGTACGGCGAGGAGCTGTGCGCCTGGATCCAGCTTCGGCCCGGCGCGGAGCCGCTGGATGCGGCGGCCATCCGCGAGTTCGCCACCGGCAAGCTCGCGCACTACAAGATCCCCCGGTACGTCGAGCTGGTCAACGAGTTCCCGATGACCATCACCGGCAAGATCCGCAAGGTCGAGATCCGCGAACAGGCCATCAAGCACCTGGGCCTCCAGCCGAGCTGAGGCGCCGCGGCGGGTGTGGTTCCGGGACCACCCGCGAACCGCACCCGCTGCGACGTACGATCGATGCATGCGAGTACTCGTGAGCGGGGGGGCCGGGTACATCGGCTCGCATACCGTGATTGCCCTGGTCGAGGCAGGGCACGACGTCCTGGTGGTGGACGATTTCTCCAACGCCAAGCCGGCCGTCGTACCCCGCCTTGAGTCCATCGTCGGACGGCCGGTGCCGGTGGTGGTTGCCGACGTCGCCGACACCGGCGCCATCACCGCGGTGTTCGCGGACGCGGCGGACTCGCCGCAGGGACCGATCGACGCGGTCATCCACTTCGCCGGGTACAAGGCGGTCGGGGAGAGCGTCGCCAAGCCGTTGGACTACTACCGCAACAACATCGGCTCGACGATCGCGCTGGTGACCGCGATGGCGGCGCATGAGGTGAAGCGGCTGGTGTTTTCGAGTTCGGCGACGGTGTACGGCGCCGAACCGCCGGTCCCGATGACCGAGGACCTGCCGACGTCGGCGACCAACCCGTACGGCTGGACCAAGGTGATGATCGAGCAGATCCTGCGCGACGTCGCCGTGGCCGACCCGGCGTGGCGGATCGCCCTGCTGCGGTATTTCAACCCGGTCGGTGCGCACCCCAGCGGCACGATCGGCGAGGACCCCAGCGACGTACCCAACAACCTGATGCCGTACGTCGCCCAGGTGGCGGTCGGTCGGCGCCCGCAGTTGTCGGTGTTCGGCGACGATTACCCGACGCCGGATGGCACGGGCGTGCGGGACTACATCCACGTCTGCGACCTGGCGGCCGGTCATGTCGCCGCGCTCGACGCATTGCCCGAGCGGGACGAACCGGTGAGCACCTGGAACCTTGGCACCGGCCAGGGCACCAGCGTGCTGGAGCTGGTCCAGGCGTTCGAGCGAGCCAGCGGTCGGCCGGTGCCGTACCAGATCGTGGCGCGTCGACCCGGGGACATCGCGGCGTCGTACGCCGATTCCGGCCCGGGCCCGTACCGAGCTGCACTGGAAGGCCGAGCGGACGGTCGATGACATGTGCGCCGACAGTTGGCGCTGGCAGTCGGCCAACCCCCAGGGGTACCCGGACGCGACAGCCGGCTAGCCCCAATACCGTTCAGTTAAGATGACATCGGTGTAGTTTGGTGGCATGCCGCGTGCTGGATGGAAGAAGCCGGAGACCGAGCGCCGCTTGTCGGATCTGGTGTCGGTGGGTGTGCTGACACGGGTGTTTCCGCCAGGTCTGGTCGATGAGGTGATCGCGCAGGTGGGCCGGACCGAGCAACGGCATCGGTCGTTGCCGGCTCGTGTGATGGCCTACTTCGCGATCGGGATGGCGTTGTATTCCGAGGGTTCGTATGAGGACGTGCTTGCACAGTTGACCGACGGGCTCTCGTGGGCCTCGGGCTGGAGTGAGACGTACAGTCCGCCGAGGAAGTCGGCGATCTTCCAGGCTCGGGCACGGTTGGGCGCTGAGCCGCTGGCAGCGCTGTTCGCCAGGGTCGCCGAGCCGATCGGCGAGGACGACATGCCGGGAGTGTGGCTGGCCGGGCGGCGGCTGGTCGCGTTGGACGGGACGTGCCTGGATGTGGCGGACACGGCTGTGAATGCCGAGTACTTCGGCCGGCCGGGGGTGAACAAGGGCGAGCGGGCGGCCTTCCCGCAGGCCCGGGTCGTAGCGCTGGCCGAGTGCGGCACCCACGCGGTGTTCGCAGCCGAGATCGGTACCTATTCGGAGTCCGAGGCCGTCTTGGCCGATCGTCTCGTGGGCCGACTGGTCCCGGGGTGCTGCTCATCGCCGACCGCGGGTTCTTCTCCTACGCCCTGTGGCGCAAGGCGATCGGGACCGGCGCGGACCTGCTGTGGCGCATCCGCACCGACAAGTCCGGACCCAAGCCGGTTCACGTCCAGGACCTGCCTGACGGCTCCTGGCTGGCCGACCTACGCCAGACCCATTCGGCCGCTGCCCGGGCCGCGCAGCCGATGCGAGTGCGTGTCATCGACTACAGCATCGACGACGGCCGCGAGAACACCACGTCCTACCGGCTGTTCACGACCATCGTCGATCCTGGCGAGGTCGGTGCCACCGATCTGGCCGCGGCCTACGCCCAACGCTGGGAGATCGAGACGACCTTCGACGAGCTCAAGACCCACCAGCGCGGCCCCAGGACCGTTCTGCGCAGCAAGTCGCCGGACCTGGCACTCCAAGAGATCTGGGGACACCTGTGCTGCCACTTCGCGGTCCGCTCGCTGATGGCCCAGGCTGCGACCCACTCCGGGCACGATCCGGACCGGATCAGCTTCGTCGCCGCATTGCGGATCACCCGCCAGACCCTCGCCCACCCGGGCGCCTTTCCCCCTGACCAGCAAGATCAGCACGGCCGTGACAGTCCCGGCTGGCTCGACTTCCTCAGCCGGCTCCTGCGTCGACTCAACCCCGCCCGCAGGCGCCGTTCAGCGCCACGTGTGGTGAAGAGGAAGTACACCAAGTGGCACGTCAAACGCGCCGCTCACGTCGACTGGCCCCAGCCCGGCATCGACACCACCATTACCGTCACCCATTGCTAACTGAACGGTATTGCGGCTAGCCCCCATCGTCCCCGCGTCGGCGCAGCCTCAGCCGCAGGTGTCACAGACCCCGGTGGCAGGCAACGCCAAGTAGCAGCGCGGACACAGCGCCGGAGGCGCGTCCTGGCGGGACATCGGCCGGTTCGGTGCGCTCTTGCGGGTGGTGGGAGCCGCTGCTCGGGAGCGCGGCGCTGCCTGTGGCGGACGGCTGCTGCCACGCGAACCGCCGGAAGGGCCGTTGAGGATCGGTAGCACCTCCGGCAGCTCCGCGCAGTACCGGCGGTAACACTGCATCCGGGCGGCGGTCCAGGCGGCCTCGGCGCTGGCATCCCCGCGCTTGCCGATCACCAGAACGCTCAACGGGGGTTCCCCAGCGGCTCGGGTGGCTTGCATGACATGGCGCAGGACGCCGCCGATCCAGGTCATCACGGGAACACGAGTGTGCACGCCGGAGCGCTCTTGGACGACGGTGGAGAGCTCGGCATGGTCGATCTGCTCACCGAAGCGGGAGGCGACCTCGCGCAAGATGTCGAGGGCGTGATCGGCCCATGCCCGCTCGGCCTCATGGGCGGCGACGGCGGATCCGTCCGATGCTCGCCAGTACCCTGGGTGGCCAGGCCATCCCCCACTCCTGTCCACTGCCTTGGTTTCGATGACTCGCGGGATTAGCACAAATGGCGCGCGCCCGGAGGTCAGGACAAGCCCGCCCCGCACCATGGGGGAGCGCCACCCTCAGTGTGACCTATCCATCGGGTACGGCGACTCCGCATCCCGTTGCGCACCCGTTTCGCATCCCGTCTCGCAGACCGCGCCTCACTTCCGCCGCGCCGCGCGCGAGTCGGCACCTTGCGCCTGGGCCTGAGCCCCCCTGAGCGACCGTAACCGGATCGTTATTCAGACTCTGGGTCGGTCGACCGATAGGCGGGTGTTGGAGGAACTGGCGCGCCGCGGGGAGGTGTGCGCGTCGACCGTCTCTGGGGGAGGGGTCATGAACCAGGTGAATCTTGACATGTATCTGGCGGTAGGCGGCTGCAGTGGCCGGACCTATCAGGTACGACGTATCAATCGTTCGCGTTTCCAGGGGGTGTGGGACGTGTGCGCGGCGGGAGGGGCCCGCTACGGCACGTTCGTCACGCTGCCGGGCGCTCGGCGCTGGATCCGGGACAACTGAGGATCGGCCCGGCCCGGCCCGCCCCGGCTGTGCGGGCGGTGGGCTGGGCTGCCTCGGGGGCAGGCGTCATGATGGGGCCATGTACCTGGCCACCGACGCCGCAGCCGACGCTCGCCTTGAGCGCGATCCCCTTGCCCTGCTGATCGGGATGCTGCTGGACCAGCAGGTGCCGATGGAGAAGGCGTTCAGCTCGCCCGAACTGCTGGCGACCCGCATGGGGTTGGCACCGGAGCAGCTGCTCGACGCCCGGGCGATCGCCGAATCGAGTCCCGATGACCTGCTGGCCTGGTTCAAGGGGCCGCCGGCGCTGCACCGCTTCCCGGGGTCCATGGCCGACCGCACCCGATCCTTGTGCGAGATGCTCCTGCAGGAGTACGACGCCGACGCCGCCGCGGTCTGGACCGGCGTCACCACCGGCCAGGAGCTGGTCAACCGGCTGAGCGGCCTGCCCGGTTTCGGTGCCGCCAAAGCCCGCATCTTCGCAGCGCTGCTGGCCAAGCAGCGCGGGATCCGCCCTCCCGGCTGGGAAAGCGCCTGCGGTGAGTACGCGCAGCCGGGCTTCCGTTCAGTGGCCGACATCGTGGACGAACAGTCATTGCAGCAGGTCAGGGAGCACAAGAAGGCGATGAAAGCGGCAGCCAAAGCCGCGGCAACCGGGGCCACAACCGACGCCCAACCGTCAGCCAAAGGTGCCGCTAAGCGCGCAGCCAAGCCCGCCGCCAGGCCCGACGCGAAGGCCTGACCTCTCGAGCCCAGGCGCCGCCCCCGGTTCCCCCGGACCCCACCTCCCTCGCCCGAACCCACCCCCCTCGCCCGAACCCACCCCCCTCGCCCGAACCCACCCCCCTCGCCCGAACCCACCTCCCTCGCCGGGACCCACGAAGCTTCGTGGGTCCCGAGGGCTTACGTGGGTCCCGAGGCCCCGACCCCGGCCGATCGCCCTACCGTCTGCCCCGTACCCATCTGCCCCGTACCCATCTGCCCCGAACCCACCTCCCTCGCCCGAACCCACCTCCCTCGCCGGGACCCATGGAGCTATGTGGGTCCGGCAGTCGTAGGTGGGTCC
The DNA here is from genome assembly GCA_016711265.1 of Austwickia sp. Taxonomy (GTDB): domain Bacteria; phylum Actinomycetota; class Actinomycetes; order Actinomycetales; family Dermatophilaceae; genus JADJTI01. The sequence continues at coordinate 210,106 of JADJTI010000006.1, forward strand.
GGCGTCGTGGTCCGCGTCAGGGGGTCCGGCAGTCGTAGGTGGGTCCGGCAGTCGTAGGTGGGTCCGGCAGTCGTAGGTGGGTCCGGCAGTCGTAGGTGGGTCCGGCGGCCCCGACCCCGGGCGGCGGCCGCCAGCGGGGCGCGGCAAACACGGCTTCCCGCGGCCCCGGCGTCCAGCAGTCGGGCATACCGGTTTCTGTTGCGGAAAGGGAAAGTCACACGTAGACTTTCCGTCATGGAAAGCAACGATGCGGCCGCCCGTGCGTACGGACCCGACGAGGCGCTCGCCGACGTCGAAGCCTCGCGCGTCGCCATCGCCGACCGCGTCGTGACCCCGTGGTGGTACCACCCGGCCCTCGGCATCATCCAGGCGTCCCTGGTGCTCAACATCGCCTTCGCCAAGGGTGTCGTTTCGGTACTCCTGGCGGTCGCGGGCATCGGCGTCCTCGTCAGGGTTTACACGTCCCGGTACGGCGTGTGGCTGGGTCCCGACCAGCTCGGGCCGCGATCGCGGCGGGTCTTTCGGGCCATCGTCGCCGTGACCGTGGCCGGGTTGGCGCTCGGAATCGCGCACACTGTCGGCGCGGCACCGTCGTGGGTGGCCATTCTCGGCGCAGGCATCACGCTGGTCGGCACCACCGTCCTCGGCCCCCGGCTCGACGAACGCTGGCGCGACGAAGTTCGGGCGGGGTTCATCCCGCACACCCGACAACCCCGCCGGGCGCGCAAGGACCGGCGATCCCGATGATCGGGCCCGAACCACACCGGCCGCCCGCGGTCTCGCCGGTCTTTCACGACGTCATCCATGCGCCGCACCGGCTGCGGACCTGCGTCCTGCTGGCGGCCGTGGAGAGTCTGGAGTTCGCCGCCCTGCGCGACGACCTGGGAGTCGCGGACTCGGTGCTGTCCAAGCACCTCAAGGTCCTGGTCGACGCCGGCTATGCGCGCCTGGACAAGCCGGCCACCGGCGGACGGATACGCACCTGGGTACGGCTGACCGACGAAGGACGCCAGGCGTTGCGCGAGCACCTGGCCGAACTCTCCCGGATGGCCCAGCTGGCCGCGCCCAGAACCCCGTGAAACCCAGCGCCGGGCTCAGGCGAGCCGCTGGGTGATGCCCTCATCCGCCGTACCGAAGCGCACCGTCGCCAGCGCCCCGTTGACCAGCGGAAGGTGCGGGGCCACGTGGCCACACTCGACGTCGGCGATCAGCGGCACCCCGAGCGGCTCCAGCGCATCGCACACCGCGTCGTACTGGCTGAAGTCCCCCATCCACGGCGCCGTCGTCCGCCCGATCAGGACCGCGCGAGCCCCCTGGAAGAACCCGGCCAGCCGCATGCCGTGCAGTTTTCGGCAAACCGAGCCGGCGTTGTCCAGGGCGGCCTCGACGTAGACGATCAGGCCCTCGGGCGCGTGGCGGACAGCGAAGGTGCCGACGTCGGCGTACGCCGTCCCCGCCAGATTTGCCATCGTCTCGATACATCCGCCGATCAGCCGGCCGGTAATCTCCACCGGTTCCGGCCCGCCGGAATCCAGGCGTCGCCAGGTGGTCGGCATATCCAAGGTGTACTGGCTGATCTCCGGGAAGCGCACGTAGTCGACGTCGCCGGTCGAGCGGTACATCCCCGGCGGGCGCTGGTCGAAGGAGTCGCCGGGCTCCCGGGTGATGATGTCCAGCCAGTTGGTCAGTCCGGCCGGCGTCCGGTACGGCGTGTCCATCAGATTGTTGCCGTGCAGCGTCGCGATGCCGGTCACCAGGGTGATCGGCGTCAGCAGGGTGGAGATGTCGGAGTACCCGACCAACCAGGTCGGCTCCGCCTGTTCGATCCCGGCCCAATCGAGGTGTTCGACCAGGTCGATCCCTGTCTCCCCGCCCCAGGGCGGGACCACGGCGCGGATGCCCGGATCGGTGAGCATCCAGTTCAGCTCCTCCGCCCGGTCCTGAACCGGCGCGCTGACGTGCCCCGCACCAGACATGCACGACCCCAGAACAACCTCGTACCCCTGGCGCCGCACGCACTCGAGGGCGACCTGTAGCCGTGGCTGCATGTCCGGCCCGACACCGCTGGAGGGAGCCGTGACACCGATGCGGTCGCCGGGGGCGAGCGGGGCGGGGAACCGGATGGGCACGGCGCAAGTTTGGCAGACCGGGACCGGTCGTCAGGAAGGGCAGGGCCGCTGCTTGCCCTGGGGATAACTGACCCCGTCGATCTGCCAGCCGCCGTTGCTCTCCACCATGGCGTAATCGTTGAGGAACACCGAGCAGGTCTGGCCCTGATACCCGTCCTCACTGTTCTGCTGGGTGCGCAACCGCAACCGGGCCACTTTCGACGCGGCCGAACCGGACACTGATACCAACTCCGCCTCCACCCAGAACGAGGACGACAGCCCCTGCTTCCACCGGTCCAGGCTGGCCAGCGATTCCCGCATGGCCGGGGTAAACACCTGCCACGCCGCCTCGTAGCGCCCCTCGTTGATCGATCGGCCATGAACCTCCAGGCTGCGGGCGATGTCGGTGGCCGACGGATCGCTGGCCGCGACCGTCACCGTCAGCAGTTGACCGTCCGCCGGGGGCGCCTCGTCTCCTTGACAGCGGGCGGGCGGCGCCGGAGCCAAGGCTCGCCAGCGTGCGAGGTTGGCCACCAGGAAGCGAGCGGGGACGACGTACCCCACCCGTTCGACCCGGTCGGCGATCGCCGTCGTCCCATTCACGCTCACCCTCGACCCGGACACCAGACCGATCACCCGGCCCATGCGATCGACGACCGGGCCGCCACTGTTGCCGCCGTTGATGGCGGCGTCGGTGATGTAGGCGTGTTCGGCGGACACCGTCCCGTAGTTGACCGATTCGTCCAGCCCGCTGATGATCCCCTGGGTAACGCGCAGCTCGTATGTCTGGAGCGGGTACCCGAGAATTCCGACCGCCGAACCCTTCTCTGGCTGGCTGTCCACCAGCTCCAGCGCGGGCGTCGACGGGAGCGGCCGGAGCACCTTGACCAGCGCCGAATCGTTGCGGGTGTCGATGGCGACGACCTGGGCGGGGACGACGGTCGTCCCGAGTTGAGCCTGGACCGTCGCCGCTGCGTCGACCACATGAGCGGCGGTCAGCAGCAGGTCCGGTCCGACCACGAAAGCGCTGCCCATCCATCGATCGCGGCAGGTCAGGACATCGAGCCGGACGACCGCATGCTGCACCTTCCGGACCACCTGCGACCAGTCACCCGGGGGTGCGGCGGCAAGGGTCGAGCCGGTGGGCGCGGGAGCGGTCACGGTCACCGTCGTGGGGGCCGTGGTGACGCCGGCGCACCCAGCGGCCGAGAGCAGAGTCGCTGCGGTGAACGCGACCATCCCTCGCCGCGGTCGTCGGTTCACAGCGCACCTCCTTCCCGCGGGCGGGACCCTCCCCGTGTCGGCCCACCTCTGCCCCCACGTCATCGTGGTGCACGGCTGGGGCGACCGGCAAGAACACTGCATACCGCTGCGGTCACACCCTGGTTACCGAACGGTCACAACGCCGTTCCTCAATCCGGCGGTCGCCGAGCCGGGCGGGATGCGGCCAACAGCAGGTCCATCCGATAGGGGATCACCCGGCGCAGGAACACGCTGGTGCGGGTGCGCACGATCCCCGGGCAGAGCCGGATCTCCTCGCTGACCCGGTACAGATCGTCGGGGTCGCGGGCGACCACCCGACAGACCAGGTCGGTTTCCCCTGCCGGGGCGAAGCACTCCAGCACCTCGGGGATCCGGCTGACCGCCACCACCGCATCCCCGAGCTGGTGCTGGTCCAGCTCGGCGGAGACCATGGCGCTCAGCCCTCGACTCAAGTGCAGAGGATCAATGCGCACGCTGTGCTTTCGGAACAGGCCCAGCGACCGATACCGCTCCAGACGCGCTTGCACGGTGCCGCGGGCCAGGCCGCAGCGGTCCGCCAGGGCCATCACCGTCATCCGAGCGTCCTCGTCCAGGGCCGTCAGGATCAGGGTGTCGATCTCGTCATACCGGTAGGTTGCGTCGCTCATGCGGTCCTCCCTCGGTCAGCGTGACCAACGATGGTCACGACCCTGGCGTCTGCGTGACCATTCTGATCATGTTTACTGACATGTCTTGCGCAGCACGCCCATCGGACGATGGAGTAGTGGACAACAGGACGCACCCGCGACCAACCGGGTGCGTTGCCGGACCGGATCGCCTCGCCTACCCGGCGACGCGGGACGAGGGCCCCCACACCTGGGCGGCTGGTCCGCTGACGCCGGTGCCCCCGATCGACCACACCAGGTCGGGGGCCCGGCCGCCATCACGATTGCGCCGGTACGCCGTCCGCGGCGGCCCGTGGGTCGGTGCGCCGCAGCCAGCGCAGCACTGCCAAGGGGAGCAGCGCCGGCAGGAACAGGTAGCCCATCCCGAAGTTCGACCACACGGTCGCATCGGGGAAGAGGTCCCGCCGCAGGACGCTGAGCGTCCCGATCACCAGGACGCCGGTGAGCTCGACCAGGCACAGCACGCGCATCGCGGACCGCGAGCCGGGGTGACCCCACCGCAGCAGCAGGACGAACCCCACGACGTACACGCAGGCGGCAAATGCTGACAGGCCGTAGGCGAGCGGCGCGTGCGAGGCCCGGGTCAACAGTTGCACCAGGGAACGGGACGTCGCACCGACGGCGAACACGCCGTACAACAGGGTGAACAGGCGGCCGGGGCCGAGGCTGTCCCCCACGCCCCGAGGCATCCCGCTCGGCGTCCCGCTAGGCATTGAGGAACCCGAACCGCAATCCCAGGGTCTGCACCTGGCGGATGATCATGACCGCCGTGATCAACGTCGCGACGCCGACGATCAGCAGGCCCCAACGGTCGATCTTGCGGTAGGTCAGCCCGAGGCCCGCCGGGATCAGCAGCGGCGTCGTGATCAGGTACCCGATGTGGGTGAGCAGCTCTGGCGTGGAGTTCCCGCGGACCAACCAGGCGATGTCGATGAGCACTCCTGCAACGACGGCCACTTCGGCCACCGCCAGGAGCGCCAGGGTCGCCCGACGCGGGAGCCGGCCCACCGCGGCGGCGAAGAGCAGCACCACTCCGATACCCGTGACCAGCGCGGTGATCATGCGCAGCGACTCAAGCACCGCCGAGGTTCCTCCCTGATCGGGGCCCACCACCCGTCGACGGACCCGTCGTCACGGGCCCGCGACCACTGTAGTCAGCCGTCCGGCGACCCACGCATCGAAGCTGCCGGCCCCGTCCCTATTCAGGCTGCCGGCCGATGAACGACTCCATTCCAGGCACCGTGAAGGCGATGATGCCGTGGTCCGGAGCGTAGGCCAGTCCTTTGTGGATCAGCCCGGCCCGAGTGGGACCGAGCGCATTGAGGTTCTTGCCCAATCGTGAAGCAACTTCACCGGTTCCGATCCCGGTGTCCCCACCTGGGCACATGGCCCTGAGATAGCGCTTCTCCGACGCGGTCGTGCGATCCCAACGTGCGCGGAAAAACCCCGAGTCCAAGTGGTTCTGGCCGCGAGCCACGCCGACTCGGGCATCAGCGATCTCGATGACGGGCCCTTCGGCGGCGTCCCACGACGACTGGCCGAACTGCTGGATGAAGTAGGGGTAGCGGCCTGATTCGGCGACGACGTAGTCGAGCGCCTGGTCACTCCAACCGGCGCCCTCCTCTTGAGCTGGCCTGGCGAACGCGGCGCGAGCGTCCGTATGGCTGAGTCGCTCGATGTGGCTGTAGTGGAACCGCTCCGTGTAGGACTTGGCCTCCGACAACGTCTGCGGAAGGCTCGGCAGGCCCGCGACTGCGAAGAGCACGGGCCAGTCGTCCTGGGCAGCAGCCTGAGCCACCATCGACAATGTGGTCAGCTCGTCCGACGAAAGGTCTTGCGCCTCGTCGACGAGAATCGCCAGCCCCACACCCTCCTCACGAGCACCGAGCGACACGTCCTTGACGATCCTCTTCAAGTCGGTTCGCAGCACGCCGCTGTCGGCGCCTCCGCCACTCGCGCCACTGAGGTCCACCCCGAACGTCCACGTTCCCCCAGCGTCGTAGGACGCCTTGAAAGACAGCGCCGTCTTAAGGGCTCGCAGAGCTCGCCTGCCCAAACCCTGTCTGGCAATCTCACTCAGCGGTTCGTACAAGCCTTCGCCGAGAAGATCGCGTAGGCCGACATCCGCGCCCGCCTCCACCTGTACGACCCACCAGTCGCGCTTCTCCGCGTCATGGCGCAATTGAGTCAACAGCACCGTTTTCCCGACACCACGAAGGCCATACAGCACCAACGGCTGGTCGGTCTTCCCGCGCTCCGCACGCTCAAGGGCAACGCGCCACGTCTCCAGAACCTCATCGCGGCCCACGAGCGCGCTAGGCTTCCGGCCGGTGCCAGGCGTATATGGGTTACGCACCGCGTCCACAGCGACTCCATATCGTAGCGATGTATACGACAGTATACGACAGTATACGATACCGCTATCCATGCATATACAACCCCATAACTTCCTATGATCCTCACCTGGCAGTGAGGGGCGACTGCCCTCGGCAGGCATGGAATGGCTGTGGTCGGCAGCGACCTCGGGGCGAGGTCGGCGCAAGCGGCCAGGACCGTTCGACACGGCACGGCTATCGGACATGTCACTGCGGGACGCGGGGGGATTGTTCACCGGATTGAGCGGCTGTTCCGCGGCCGTCCGCTGGCGGACCAAGGACTGGTACGGGGGTTTCGCCGGTCACGACGAGCGAGGGCGGTACGCCGTTCAGCCCGCCTTGATCAGCGCGGACACCGCCTTGAAGTCAGCGTCCTGGCAGGTGCGCAACCATTCGAAGGCGACCATCTCGGTCGAGACGATGACGGCGCCGGCCTGGTGCAGGCGGGCCATCGCCAGGCCGTGATCGCTGTGTCGGCGGGAGCCGCTGGCGTCGGCGGCCACCCACACCCGATGCCCCTGTGTGATCAACGGCAGCGCTGTCTGCAGCAGGCAGACGTGCGCCTCGCATCCGGCGATGACGACGTCCGCGAGGGGTCGATCGGCCGAGCCCAGGTTCGTCAGGTGTGCGGTCAACCCGTCGGCGCAGGCCCCGAAGCTCATCTTGTCCAGCACCACCTCGCACGACTCGACGATCTCCGGCAGATTGGGGCCGAGCCGGTCCGGGTTCTGCGCGGTGGCCACCACCGGGACGTTCAAGCGCGCGGCGACCCGGCCCAGCAGAGCCGCCCGGGCGAGCACGGTGGCCGACTCGGCGATCGCCGGCATCAGCCGCTCCTGGTAGTCGACCAGGACCAGGACGCTACGGGACCGGTCCATCAGGGGGTCACTCGTGGCCGCCCGGTCACTGCGGTGGGGGTGTTCGGTTCGCATGACCGAAGTGTGACATCGTGGCGCTGCCCCTGTTCGGATACCCCTGACAGACTGTCGCCATCAACGGCCCACCCGCCCTCGGGTCGCCTCCAGGCACCGGAATTCACCGGCGCCGCAGGGGCATCCGAGGGCGTCAATCGGGCCTCGGGCTCCTTAAGGACGGCTCGTGAATCCCACCCCGCCCCCCGGCCGTGATCGGGGAGCTCTCCGCGCCTGCGCCCGCCTGCGCACCCGCCTCTGCGGAGCGCTGACGGTCCTCGTCTTGGGCCTGGTCGCCGCCGCGGTCGCGCCGCCGAGCGCGCTGTCAGGCCCCGCATCGGCCACCGCGCTTCCGGCCGCCGATGGGGGCGCCGCTGCGGGCAGCCTGCCCCCCGGATGGAGCCTGACCTCCACGGCCGCGGGCGTGCGGCTGACGTACCGGGCCGACGTACCCCTGCCGCGCACCGATGCCGGCATCCAGGTGTACGTCGGCGCGCGCCAGTTGGGTCAGGCTCGCCTCGATGGCCGAGTGGCCACCATCGACTTGCCCACGCTGCCCGAGGGACTGGCCGGCCTGCAGCTGCGTTCCGGAGGTCGTCCGCTCGGCCGGATGCTCGCCCAACTCACCAGGGAGGCCAACTCTTCGGCGGCACTGCGCGGGCCGGCGCCCGACACGGCCGTCGTACCGCCGTCGCTGACCCCTGCGCCCGCCGAACCCATCACCGCCGTCGACTACGAACTGCCTCCGCTGAAGGAACCCGCCATGCGGGCGCCGCTGCGGGTGCTTGCCCGAATCATCGCCCCGCGTACCCCCCGGGCGGACCGTCCGCTGGTGCTCTTCGCCCACGGCCGACACGGCACCTGCTACCGCGGCAGCGAGGTGTCCGGCGACTTCCCCTGCCCGAAGGGCTGGCGTTCCCTGCCGAGCCTGTTGGGCTACCAACACGCCCAGCGACTGCTGGCCGGTCAGGGGTTCGTCACCGTCTCGATCGACCTCAACGGCGTCAACGGTCAGGACGACACCTCCGAGGACGGCGGCGCCGGGGCCAGGGCCGCGCTGATCCGCCATCACCTGAACGCGCTGGCCGAGTGGGCCGACCACCCGGAGCGGGCGCCCTTCGCGACCCGGTTGGCGATCCGTTTCGACCCCCGCCGAGTCCTGCTGATCGGGCACAGCCGCGGCGGTGAGGGCGTGACCCGGGCGGCCGCCGAGGCCACCGCGGGTGACCCGTTCGCGGTGGCCGGGCTGCTGCTGATCGCCCCGACGAACTTCGCGCGCACGACGATCCCGAATCTGCCGACCACCGTCCTGCTGCCCGGCTGCGACGGCGACGTCTCGGACCTGCAAGGGCAGCTGTACGCCGACCGCGCCCTGGACACCGGCATCCCCAGTGCCCTGCACAGCGCGGTGTTCATCGCCGGGTCCAACCACAACTTCTTCAACTCCGAGTGGACGCCGCGGACCGCGGTGGCGCCGGCCTTCGACGACGGCGAATGGTCGCCGTGCCGCTCGCGGGATCGCCTCAGCGACCAGGCCGTCCGCTCGGTCGGAGCCACGTACGCCCTGGCCACAGCGTTCTCCTACCTGGCGGGCGAGCAGCGCGGGCTGGCCCTGCTCGACGGCTCGACGGGCACCCCGCCGGGTCTGGGGGTGCGGGACCTGCTGGTCACCCCGGTGGGGGGACCGCGGCAGCTGCTGTGGCGCGGCAACGCCCCCGGTACGCCGGCCGGTGACGTGGTCGGTGGCCGCCTGTGCCGCAGCCTCACCGCCGAGCAGACCACCTGCGGGAGCGCCGAGGACCTGGCCGGACCGCACTGGCTGGCCGCCGACGACCGGGTGGCCCAGGCCGCCCGGCTGACCCTGGCCACGGCCGGGGCAGCCGCGGGCATCCGGTTCCCGGAGGCCAGGGACGTGGCCGACGCCGACTGGCTCGAGGCCCGGGTCGTGGTCCGCCCGCGGACCGCCGGGCGCCTCCTGATCCGGATCGAAGACACCTCCGGACGGGTCAGCACCCTGACCCCCATCGTCGGCGCCGCCCTGCGCGGGCTACCCCGGGTGCTGCCGTCGGTCGATCAACCGGGCTGGTCCGGCCGCTGGTGGGCCCAGCTGGTGCGGGTCCCGCTGGCCGCAGCCCGGACCAGCGGGGTCGACCTGCACGCGCTACGCGCGGTCACGCTGCTGACTCCCGGCGGCGGGCTGGACGGCTCGGTGCTCATGGACCTGCACGCGGCCCGCCCGGGCCTGGGCGGCACAGATCGGTCTCCGCTGCCCCGCCTGTCGGCGGCGACGCGGTCGGTGACGATCGCCGAAGGCTCGGCGCCACGCGACGTACCGGTCACCTTCACCCTGGACCGACCGGCACCCGCGGACGTCCAGGTGGTGGCCAGCGTGGCCGGTGAAGGCGGCAACAACTCGGCGGTCCCGACGCCGCGGCGCTACACGCTGGCGGCCGGCTCGACCCGGCTGGCCATCCCGGTCTCGGTGACCGGCGACCGTCTGGACAGCGCGGACCAGGTGTACCTGGTCACCGTCGAAGCGAACGGCCCGGCCGTCACCGGCACCTGGATCAGCCGGCTGACGGTCACCGACGACGATCCGCCGCCGGTGCTCTCGATCAGCCCGACTGCGACGGCCCGCGAGGGCGCCGCCCTGACCTGGGTCGCCTCCCTTGACCGGGTGTCCGGCCAGGACGTCTCGCTGACGGTGACCGCGCTGCCCACTCGGCGGGAGCTGACCATCGGCGACCTGCCGCCGGCGGCACGCGCGACGTGGCAACTCCAGGGCCCGCCGACGCGACGGCTGTCCGCCGCCGGCCTGACGGCGTACCTGAGCATCCCTGCAGGCCAACGCAGCGTGCGGATCGTCCTGCCGACGCGTCGCGACGGGGTGCGCGAGGGCGCCGAACAGGTGGTCCTGCAGGTCATGCCCGAACGGGCGGCACCCGCACGCCCGATCCGCCTGCTGGGGACCGTCCGCGACTGAGCGGCCACCGGGTACGACGCGTCAGTGGGTGAGCGAGGGCTCGCCCACCGCGCACGCCATGGCGGTCAGGACTTCGTGGTCGATCTTGGAGCGCAACAGAGTCACCATCGCGTGATCGGTGCCCATGATGTGACCCTTCAACCAATCGCGCAGGAATCGCAGGACGTCGTCGGAAACGTCCTTGTGCCCGACGTCGAATCGGGACTGGAATTCCAACACGGTGGTGGTGAACGCCGCGTGCTCGGCCGCATGACCGTCGGCGGAAGGCAGGTGGTAGGTCTTCATCAGGCGTTCTTCGAACGTGAAGTGGAAGACCGTGTACTTCACCAGCTCCTGCAACACGGAGCCGAGGATGTTGCGGCAATACCCGTGTTTGACCCCCGAGTCGAGGGCGTTGAGGATGCCCACCAGGCGCTGATGTTGCCGGTCGATCTCGGGGATGCCGAGCTCCAGCTCCGGCCCCCACGTCAGCAGTGTCACATCCGACCTCCTCCCTCAGGCGTCCGCCGGCGGATCGCAGGGCACGTACCCGCCGCGCCGGACAGCTGTGAGACGGCTGTCCGACATCGTCCGGATCGGCACGGCGAGACCGGACTTGAGCCCGAACCGCCAACCGGTACGGCGCGCCACCGTTGGGGGATGTGCGCCGGGAAAGCGGGTCGAATCCCCCAACGATGCACCCGGGGGGGTGCGAACGCCCCCAGCCCACGAGGACGCGGGAACGGGGGCGTACGCGGAGGCGGGGGTGGGCTCAGACCAGGCCGTGCCGCACCTTGCTCTCCTGCTCCTGCTTCTTGAACAGGTTGAACCGTGGCAAGAACTTGTCCCAATCGATGATCCCGGCGTCGATTTCCGGGCCGTCGATGCAGGCGTGCTTGCGGATCATCTTGCCGTCGATGATCACCGGCACCATGCAGGCGCCGCACATCCCGGTGGCGTCGACCATGATCGAGTTCAAGCTGGCGACACACTTCGCGCCGTACGACCGGCACATGTCGCTGACCGCGCGCATCATCATCGGCGGGCCGATCGTGACGACCTCGGCGACCCGACGGACCGAGGTGTCGCCGGCCTGGTTGGCCTTGAGCATCTCCTCCAGCGGGCCCGTCACGAACCCGGGGATCCCGAAGGAGCCGTCGTTGCTGGTGTAGACGACCTCCAGCAGGTCGCCGAACTCCTTCTGCAGCTCGGGCACCCGTTCGCCCTCGGCGGTCCAGAACTGCAGCCCGGCCGAGCGGAACCCGGAGATCAGCGTGACGTGGTTGCCCAGCCGCAGGTGCTCGCGGACGATCGGATACGCCGGGGGTAGGCCGAGGCCGCCCGCGGTGAACACCACCGTCTCGGTCGCCGGGTCATACCGGTGCAGGTCGCTGGGCATCCCGAGCGGACCGGCGATGCCCGCGAAGTGGTCACCCACCTCCATCTTGTTGATCTCGAGTGAGCTGGTCCCCATGCCCTGCACGCACAGGCACACCGTTCCGGCCTCGCGGTCGAAGTCGGCGATGGTCAGGGGGATCAGCTCGCCGTCCTCCCAGGCCAGGACCCGGACGAACTGCCCGGCCTGCGCCGAGTTGGCGATCAGCGGGGCGAAGACGTTGAACTCCTCGATCCCGTCGGCCAGGTGCTTCTTGGACAGGATCCGCTGCTGCGTCTGGCCGAGTTCGGTGTACTCCCGGGCGCTCTTGACCATCTTGCGGATGGTCTCCGGCGCCAGGTCGATGCTCCCGACGATCTCGCGGGCGGCGGCCTGACCGTCCCCGGCGGCCCGGATCGCGGTCGAACCACCACGGGCGGCGTCGCCACCGGTGTACACCCCGGCCAGCGCGGTCTCCTGGGAGCCCGAGTGGTCCAGGTCGATGGTGCCCCACTTGCTGACCTTCAACCGCGGCTCGGAGTCCTTGATGATCGGGTTGGCGGTGTTGCCCAGGGCCATGATGACCAGGTCGGCCTTCATGGTCTCCTTCTTGCCGGTGGACACCGGGCTGCGGCGGCCGGAGGCGTCCGGTTCACCGAGGTCCATCACGTCGACCACGGCGGCCGTGACGAAGTGCTCGTCGTTGCCGAGGAACTCGGTCGGCCCGCGCAGCACCTGGAGTTTGATGCCCTCCTCGAGTGCGTGGTGCAGTTCCTCGACGCGGGCGGGCATCTCGGCCTGGGTGCGCCGGTAGACGATGGTGACGTTGCCGCCGAGCCGCCGCGCGGTCCGCGCGGCGTCCATCGCGGTGTTCCCACCGCCGATGATCAGGACCTCCTTGTCCCGTATCTCCGGCAGCGGCGTCTCGTAGTCCTCCCGTAGGCCCTGCATGAGGTTGACCCGGGTGAGGAACTCGTTGGCGCTCATCACATTGAGCAAGTGCTCGCCCGGCACGTTCATGAACCGCGGCAGGCCTGCCCCTGAGCCGACGAAAATCTTCCAGAAGCCGGCGTCACGCAGATCCTGCAGGGTCGCGGTCTTGCCGACCACGAAGTTCTGCACAAACTTGCCGCCGAGCAGCTTGATCTTGCCGACCACGTCGTCGATCAGGTCGTTCGGCAACCGGAACTCGGGGATGCCGTACCGCAGCACGCCGCCCAGGGCGTGGAACGCCTCGAACACCGTCACCGGGAAGCCCTCGGCCGCCAGCAGGTAGGCGTTGATCAGCCCCGAGGGACCCGACCCGACGATGGCCACCGGGGGCTTGCGACCGGTCATCCACGGGTCCACGACCCCGGCGAACCGGTGCGCGTCACCGTCGGGATTGAGCAGCTTCTCCCGTTCGGGCAAATACCACTCCAACTGCCCGATCGAGATCGGCATCTTGGTCTGGACGCACACGCCCTGGCACTGCAGTTCCTGCGGGCAGACCCGGCCGGTGACGTCGGGCAGCGGGTTGCAGGACTCGATGAGCTCCATCGCCTCCCGGAACCGGCCGGTCCCGACCAGCTGGAGCACCTCGGGGATGTGGATCTTGACCGGGCAGCCGCCCTTGGGCTCCTCCTTGGCCGGGATGTGCACCCCGACCTCGCAGGGCTTCTCCTCGCACTGCTTGTCCCGCAACGCCTCCAACCAGACGAACAGCTCGACCTCGTGGGCGCTGTACCCGAGGTTCATGTACCCCAGGTACCCCTGGTTGACCAGGCCGAAGTCGTGAGAACGGTCTTCAGGTTCGCGGATGTACGGCGGGATCATGTTGCCCGCCGGCCAGTCCCGGCTCAGCCCGTCGAACATCGGGTACCGGTCGGACAGGTAGCGGTCGATCGCCCGGACGAACTTGCGCTTCATGCCCAGCGGCACGCTCCAGAGGAAGCGCATGATCACGATGCTGCTGTCGTCGTCCCGCAGCAGCATGTCCCACAGGGTCCGGGTGAACTGCTCGGACAGCTCGTCCTGCTGGAACTCCCAGACCACCGCGTTCATCCCGTCGGAGATGAACATCTCGCGGAACGCCTCGGGCTGGGCCAACAGGCGCCGCTTGAGCAACTCCATCTGATGGTGGAAGGACTCCACCGCCTCGGTGTGTTCGAGCTGTTCGACCTCGCTGCGGGTGGCTTCCAGCGTGCTGCTCGCGTCGAGGTAGCGGAACACCTCGTCCCGGCCGGTGACCGCCGGATTCGTCGGGGTGTTCGTGCTCATCGGATGATCTCCGCGTCGCAGGTGGCCTTGACCCGTTCGATCCGCTTGGTCAGTTCGGGGGTGACCTCGATCTTCTCGGCCGCCCCGGGGATGACCTCCGCGATCTGTCGTGCCTGCCCGTCGATGACCTTCTTGGTCTTCTGGAACAGTTGAGGAATCTCCTGGTAGCAGGTGCCGCAGTCGGTGCACAGCTCCTGATCGGTGATCCGGACCAGCGCACCGTCGTCGACCAGCGCGGTCGCCGTACCGCCGCCGGCCGGAGCGGCTGCCGGCGCGGCACCCGGGCGCACGCCGATCGAGGAACCCAGGCCGATGCTCGTCGCAGGTGCCCGGCTGGCGGCCGCCAGTTCGGACATCGCCCGGGCGATCTCGTCCAGGGAATTCTCCCGTGCCTTGGTCGACTCCTCGAACTGCTGCTGCAGCGCGCTGACGTCGGCCTGGTGCAGCGCGGTGAGCGAGGCCAGGTGCACCCCGGACAGGTACTGCAGCATCTGCCAGTTGCGGCGGCGCTCCTCGACCAGGGCCACCACCGGCAGCCCGACCTCGAGCTTGACCAGCTTCTGCTGGTTGTTCACCGCGTAGATGAACGGAACCTGGCCGGCCCGCTGTCCCGCGGGCAGGTCGATGAACTGCTCGACCGGTACGGCGATCGCCTCCGCCGCGGGTGCCAACGGGTGGAAGTGCTTGCGGAAGCGGCCCTCGTTGACCGCGAAGTACGCCGGCGTCAACGCGACGTCCATGAGCTGCAGCTGCCCGGCCTCGTCGGTGTACTCCAGCGTGGTGCTCGTCCACGTCTGGTCGGGGTCGGGGTTGCCGTCCAGGGAGAACCAGTCGTGCAGGGTGGTCCCGCGCCGCGGGTCGTGCACGAAGACCGGGCTCATCCGGCTCTCCACGGCCAGCCGCGCACTGCGCTGCGCCGAGTCGTCGGGGATGCCGTGCTCACCCTGGCAGGGGGTGTACACGTCCATCACGGCCGGACCCTCGGTGTAGGTCAGGAACTCCAAAGTGTTGCGCAGGTAGTGACCCTGGATGCCGGGGCTCGTCGAGCACACGAAGACGTTGGGGTGGAACGAGGCGATCAAGCCCAGTTCCTTGCGGGTCTCGTGCTTGCCGTCGTGCGCCGCACCCACGCGGGCCAGGTCGGAGTCCTGTCCGGTGAAGCTGGAGGTCGAGGCCTGGCCACCGGTGTTGCTGTACGCGCCGGTGTTGAGCACCAGCACCTTGATGGGGGTCTCGCTGGCCAGGACACGCGAGAGCGCGCCAAAGCCGATGTCGTACGTCGCCCCGTCGCCGCCGATGGTCATCACCGTCGGTAGCAGCGCCATTTCGGCGGGCGTGAAGTTGCTCCACGACAGCATCCGCAACTGCTCGTCGTGGACCAGCGGGTCGTAGACGTCATCGAGCACTAGTTGGGCCAGGCGCAGCGCCTTGACATCGGTGGCCAGTTGCGAGGAGATCCCCTCGAAGATGCCCTTGGCCAGCGGCTGAGCATCCTGGAACAGGCTGTTCACCCACGGGTCGTTGTAGGGGTTGAACGGCATGGTCGAGGCGTACACGCTGGAGCACCCGGTCGCGTTGGCGACGACCGTGCTCGCCGGGCCCTGGCCGGTCGGGCCGCCCTCGTAGAGGTAGAGCCGCCGCTCCAGGGTGTCCAGGATCTGCTCGACCCGGACCCGCTTGGCGGCTCCGCCGTTGTGGGTGACGCTCGGGTCGGCGGCCATCGTGGCCAGCTTGTCCCGCAGCGCGCTGGTGAGCTCCTCCAGCTCCTGGATGTGCGCCTTGCGCCGCTTGTCCCCCAGGGCGTGGCTGGAGGCCATCACCAACCGGATCGCGGTGACCTCACCGCAGCCGCGGCAGCCGCCGTGGCCCCCGGTGGTGGCGTAGTAGTTGCCACGGTCCAGCATCAGCCGCTTGACCTCGCCGTCGGGGTCGATGGACCCCTCGAAGAACCGGCTCGGGGTGTTGGGGGTCTTGCTCATGAACTCAAACCGCTGCTGCACCACGGTCGAGAGCGCCTGGTCCTGATCGCGAGCCACCAGGGCGGCGGGGCCGCAGACGTCGACGCACTCCAGGCAGCCGGTGCACTTCCAGGGGTCGACCGTCGCCGAGAACAGGCCACCGCTGCCCGGGTTCTGGGCCTCCATGGCGTCGAAGAAGGGACGGGTGCGCGCCACCGCGAAGGTCGACAGCTCCTCCACGACCTTGCCCAGGTTGCGGCGCAGTACGGCGTCCTCGATTGCCATCGATTCCACGGCCTTGGCGACCACCTCGGAGAACTCCAGGTCCTCCTTGTGCTCGCGGTACCAGCCGCGAACCCGCTCGGTGAGCGCGTAGACGGTGGTGCGCAAGGCGTCCAGCTGCGACGGGGTGGCCTGCACGGACCCGATCGCGGTCAGCAGCAGGTCGTGGATCTCGTGCACCGTGTTCGGGATGGCGGCGTCGGGGCAGACCAGGGTGCACTCCATGCATCCGGTGCACAGCTCCGCGTGGAACTCGGGCACGCTGCGGCGGAACAGTCCCTTGTCCTTCATGGCCGCCGTACCGGCGGGGATGAACAAGCCGATACCCGGCAGCACCGGGGCCTCGCCGATCGTCCCCTCCTTGAACGGGGTCAGCGTCATCTCGTCGTAGTACTCCCGGTCGAACAGGCCGTTGCAGCCCGCCGAACCGGGGCACTCGCACATCGACGCGGACAGCGCGACCGTGCGGACCGGCAGCATCGTGCGGGTGGTGGCGTCCACCGCGGCCAGCTCGGGGTCGTCGTAGTCGACCCGGACGGTCTGCTTGATGCCGTCCTCGATGACCGCCATGTTCCCGGCGACCACCGCGGCCCCCTTGGAGCCGAACTTCTTCTCGATCTGTTGGCGGACCTTGGCGGCCATCGCCTCGCGGTCTGCGCCGCCGGAAACCCGGTCGACGTTGCCGGCGACCGCGCCGATGAACGCGATGCCCATCATCCGGGTCTCCAGCGCCGGGTTGGGCGCGTGCACCTTGGCGACGCTGAACGCATCGATGACGAAGAACTTGACCTTCTTCGCGCGGATCGCCGCGCGGGCGCTGGCGGGCAGGTCCTTCCACACCTCCAGCGGCGACAGGCTGGACTGCATGATGAACGTGCCGCCATCGACCAGACCCTTGAGCGGGTTGGTGTGCGCGAATGCCTTGTGGTCCGGGGAGATGACAATCTCCACGTCCTCCAGCTCGGCGTTGGTGATCTTCACCGGCTCCGGGGACAGGGTGATGTAGTAGTTCGTGGGCGCGCCGCTCTTCTCCGAGCCGTACTTGGGTGCCGACTTGCTGTTCATCCCCAGAGCGCCGGCCAGGATGTCCGTGAGCAGTTTGCCGGTGGCGATGGTGCCGTACCCGCCCACCGAGTGGAACCGGATCCGCATCGCCTCCTCGGGGAGCAGCCGCGGGTTCTCCTCGGTCTCCAGCGCCATGAGTTCGGTCTCCGGGTACGCCGTGCGCAGCCGCGACTGGATCTCCGCCATGTGCGGGGAGGGGTTGGCGGAGAAGAACTGCGAGCCCAGGTAGATCAACGGGGCGGCGGCGTTGCCGTTTTGGCTGGCCTTGTCCATCGCCTTGTACGCCGCGATGAGGTGCCGCGGCTGCAGGTCGTGGCCGCCGAGGCCGAAGATCGCGGTGGTCACCCGCGGCAGGCTCGCCAGCGCCGGAATGTGCGGGTATTGGACGCCATTGGCGTTGGCGTTCGCCTTGAACAGCGCCTGGGTCACCAGGGAGGTCAGTGCCGTCTGGTCCGAGCGCTCGAGCACCGTGACGGCCTTCTTCCCGGCCAGCGCCTCGACCAGTTCAGCCTCCGGGAACGGCTGCAGCAGCTTGACGGCCACCAGGCCCACCTTGAGGCCCTGCTTGCGCAGGTACGGCAGCACCGCCTGGACGTCGTCGGTGACCGAGCCGAGGCCGACCATCACGTAGTCGGCGTCGTCGCAGTCGAAGGTCTGGATGGGGGTGTACGCGCGGCCGGTCAGCTCGCCGTACTCGCGCATCGCCTGGCGCACCAGGTCGGGGACGGCGCTGGCGAAGTGGGTGCGGTGGTCGACCGCGCCCGCCTGGAAGTCGGGCTGGTTCTGCACCGGCCCGGTCAGGCCCGGGTTGTTGACGTCGACCAGGGCCGGCACCATCTGGCGGGTGCCCTTCTCGTGGGCGTTCATCCACTGCCGCCGCCACTGGCCATGCAGTTCCTCGGGAATCCAGGCCAGGGTGTCGGCCACGAACTCACCGGCGTAGTCCGGTTCGATCTGCTCGGCGTGGGCGTCCAGGTAGGTCTCCACCTGCGCCACCGCGTCGTCGGCGATGTCGGCGCGGTGCCGGGCGAGGTACTGCTTGAGCTGGTGGACCCGTCCCTTGGCGCCGTAGACCAGGTCCTGGGCCACCGTCGGGGAGACGATCCGCCCGGCCGGGTCGCCGAGGTATTCCCGGAGCATCTCGGGCTCCGGCATGAGGGCTTCGCTCAGCATGTGGCTCGTGGAGAACCCGTCCATCGCGTTCGCGACCGGGATCAGCGACAGCGCCGAGGTCCGGTAGGAGATCGCCGCGAGGTCGGCCGCTTCCTGCGGGTTGGCGCCGAACAGCACGGTGTACCCGGAGGAGAGCAGGGCGTACACGTCGTCGTGACCGGCCATCACGTTGAGCGAGTGCTTGGAGACCACCCGAGCGGCTACCTGCAGGACGAAGCCGCCGATCTTCTTCCCCACCGTGACGTAGTGCGACTCCATCGCGTAGAGGATGCCCTGGCTGGAGGAGGCGTTGGAGATGAACTGGCCCCCCGTCAGCGCGGCGCCCAGCGCCCCGGACTGAGCCGAGTGCTCGCCCTCGGGCTCGAAGAAGAAGGAGTGTTTGCCCCAGACGTTGAGGGCGCCCTCAGCCCGAGCGGCCTCGTAGATCTCCGAGATCTCGGTGGAGGGGGTGATGGGGTAGCCGATCACGCCGCCGCACACGTGCTTCATCACGTGGGCGACAGCGCCGTTGCCGTTGATGACGGTGGGTACACCGGGGAACTGTGGCTGGGTAGTCATAATGCCTGTCTCACAAGGTTTGCGCTAAGGGCACCGGACATACATGCGCGGGTCTGGCGCTGATGGACAGCAGTCACCCCGAATGTGTCCACGCGCAAATAGAGGGCGGGCTGGAGCACACAGCTCACGTACGTCCACCCCGCCACGAATGGGGGGTCCACCGGGGTTATCGCTGGCCGCCATGCTATCCCCGCAGTGTGGGGGCGGCAACGGCCTACCTGCGCGCTATGCCCGACGTGACCGAATAGACTTGACCGTTGTCACTGGTGAACGTTCGGCGCGTTTGTCACAAGCAACGCCATGTGCCCACGTCGCGCGGCCGGATGGCCGGGACGGCCTGGCCTTTTGTAACGCAGCTGAGAAACAAATCGTCACAACCGTGTAATACTGGCGAGTAACAACATCCGACTTCCGTTCATCCGACGCACATTAGTGGTGGGCGTTTTAGGGCGATTGGGGCGGGTTTACATCGTTTCGCACTACATCGCCCACTGTCACGCTGAATCACGCTCAATCGTCCTATCCCCCCACGGACGTCGCAGTGAGCGGCACCGGTCGAAAGCACCCTGACCTCCGCTGATAGACGGCGAGGTGCGGCCGTTTCTCCGGGATTCTCCGGCCCGTTTCGTGAGGGTGGGCGCACCGGTACGCCGGCCGGCGTACGGGCGCATCGCGGCAGACCAGACGCCCGGCAAGGGTGAGATGGTGATCACATATTCGCGCTGTTAGCGATATTAGCGGCGGCGGCTACCGATGAGTACTCTGAGCAAGTCACACGAGGCCCTCCGCACCTGACGCCCATGGTTCTCCCGTATCCGTCTACCGTGGTCCGCCTCAACCCGATGGACCACGCGCGAAAGGTGGAGACATGAGCACGCTCACCGCAATGACGGATCAGGCCAGAGAAGTCGAGGTCGACGAAGTCCTGTCGGCTCTGATCGACACCGGTTCCTGCTGCGCCGAGGTCGGCCTCGGAGGCTTCCTTCCCGGACTCATCGCCGAAGACTCCGACTTCGCCTTGTACTGAGCCGCGACGCGCGATCGGTTGACAGCGTCCGAGCTGTCAATGCGCACGCCCTCCCCGGGCGCCTCGTTGAGGCACCGTTCGGGAGGGCGTGCGCCCTTTTCCTGAGATGCCTCTTCCTTTCCGGCTGCTGAGCTTTTCAACACGACCGCGGGCCAGGTGCAAAGGCAACCCTTACTTTCCGGCGCCGTGGTATGCGTTCAGATCGCCAATGAGCGTCGTGTTGTGCGCAGCACTTCTTCCACGAATTCCACACCGGAACTCATGCTGGAATGCCCACGGCTGAAAACGGCCATCCGGAGATCTCTCCTGCCCTTGACGGCGGTCCGATCGCGACCGTGAACCCGTCCCGTGGTGTTCACGATCCACCGGCGACCGTCGCTGGAGCGCGGGAGCCAGCCGTTCTTCAGCTCGGTCATCTCGCCGCTGCGGGCGACCGTGCCCACACCCCAACGCTGGTCGGCGCGAACATCCTTCATCAACCACACCACCTCGTTGGCACGGGCGGCGTTCAGCGCCGGATGACCGTCCACGAGGATCTGCAGAATCTGCAGCCGGCTGTCGATGCTGCACCGGGTCAGGCCCCAGCGGCCATCGGCGCCCGGCCTCATCCCGTCGACGTCCAGGCGCCGCCACAACCGGGCCATCCCCGCGCCACCACCGTTGTCCGCCCACAATCGGCTGGCGGCGCCGTTGTCACTGCGAACGATCATCGCCGTGGCCAGGCTCCGCTCGGCTTCGGTGAGCCCGCGCCTGTCCACCTGGGCCCGCCGCAGGAGGCCCAGCAGGAGGTCGACCTTGACGGTGCTGGCCATCTCCCACGAGCCGGTGGGATCGAGCAGAAAGCGGCGGGCACTGACGGCGTCATGGACGCCCACCCCGAAGGTCACACCCGGCGCGCGCGAGACCCGGCGTAGGGCGGCGCGACAGGCGGCATCCGCCGCGAATCGGCGCGGGGCCGCATCGGCGGACGTGGCGGTCTGGGGCACCACCACAGCCACAGCACCGGCGGACAGGACACGGAGGGCGGCGCGACGGCCGATCACGGACACCTGTCCAGGTTCGCGGAATCGCTGGGCCGATGGGGATCACGGTGAACGTCCGTCCACGAGAACCGTTCACTTTCCGTGGAACAGAGTGAACGCCCACTGCGGGGACCGCTCAGCCATCACCCTGATCGTGGCGCTGCTCGGGGTTGCGGTGCAGGGCCGCGACGCCGGCGCCGATCGCCAACAGCACCGCACTGAGGCCCAGACCCAGGCGCAAGCCCCCGTCGGTGTCCGCCAGCAGCCCGGTCAGCACCGGCCCGATCGACTGGCCCACGCTGAAGGTCACCGTCAGCGTGCCGATGGCAGCCGTCCAGTATCGGGAGGGCAGGCTGGCCCGCGCCGACACGGTCACCGCCGTGATCACGCTGACAAACGTCCCCCCGAACAGGACGGCAGAGACCATCGCCGCGGGTGTCCCCCGCAGCGCCACCGGCACCAGGGCGCCCACGGCGCACAACACCATCAGGAACGCCATGCCCCGCGCATGCGGGAGCCGGCCGATCAACGGTCCCCAGAAGAACGCGGCCCCTACCCCGCACAGGCCCAGCAGGCTCCAGAAGACCGACACCGTGGTCGCCGATGCACCGTCGGCACGCAACAACGCCACCACGAACGTCATGTACGCGATGTACCCCGCCCCGAACAGCAGATAGCTGACCAGCAGTGCCGTGATGGCCGCACGCGGGAATCGGCGATCGCCCGCCGGTCGCGCAGGCTCGGGTGTCGCCACCCGAAGCGCCGGGAACATCGCCGCCACACACGCCAGCCCGGCCACGCCCAGGACCACCCACGCCGTCCGCCACTGCGAGGGATCCGGCACCGCCAACGGCAGCAACAGACCCACGAACACGATGCCGACGCAGCCGCCGGCGAAGTAGATCCCGAGCATCACCGAGGCCCGCTCCGGTGGCGCCTTTTTGCTCAGCGTCGCCAGCAAACCGGCGGCCAGCACGAACCCGATCGCCCCGGCCGCGCCGGTGACGAACCGGAGCACCAGCAGCACGGGGACCGACGAGGTCAGCGCGCATCCGCCGATGGCAGCCACCGCCACCAGGAGGGAGACCACCATGACCGGTTTGCACCGCTGGCCGCGGCCCAACCACGCCGCCACCAGGGCCCCCAGCAGGTAGCCGAGGCTGTTGGAGGTGTTCATCGAGCCCGCCACCGCGTACGTCCAGGACAGGTCCTCCCGCATCGGCGGCAGCAACAACGAATACGCGAAGCGCCCCAGCCCCTGGGCGATCACCGACGCCAGCGAGAGCAGCCAGGCCACCCACAGGCCGACGTGCAGCGCCGAAGCGGCGGTTGCCGTGACCTTCGCCGGTGACGTGGGCGGCGTACCCACCGGTGCGGACGGATCGGGTCGGCGCGCGCTCATCGGCACCTCCTCTCGCCGACGGCCAAGGGTCGCCAGCATCGCCCGGTCCGTGGGCCGGATCGGCGGACGGTCCTGCGGACGCTAGACCGCTGC
The DNA here is from genome assembly GCA_016711265.1 of Austwickia sp. Taxonomy (GTDB): domain Bacteria; phylum Actinomycetota; class Actinomycetes; order Actinomycetales; family Dermatophilaceae; genus JADJTI01. Next base: position 232,604 of record JADJTI010000006.1, read on the forward strand.
CGCGCAGGCCGACAACCCCCTGCTCGCCACCCGGTCCAACCCGCGCGCCTACCGGTCGGCGTACCGATCGACGATCCGGCGTCGCACCCGCCAATCACGCGCCGCCGCAGCGGCATCGGGACCGGTCATCGTTTGGTACGACCGTCCGACTCATCCCGCGGCTCGGCCCGGTGACCGCGGTCGGGCGGCTGTGATGGCCTAGCGGCTGTCGACCCCGGATGTGAAAGCGAGCACCGATGTACCCGTGGCACACCCGTCGTAGCGCCCGGCTGACAGCCGCCGGCGCCCTGGCCAGTGCACTGGTCGTGACGTTCGCGGCGACCCCCGTCACCGCGTCGGCGGCCGAGAGCCCGTCCGGTTCCGCCGCCGGAGCAGGGGCACGCCCGGCAGCAGCGCGGCTGGCCTACGGCGCCGACCCACGGCCGCGGGACGCTTACGACGACGATGGCTGGGGGTCTGGGTACGCCGAACCCGAGCAGCTGGGCCTGGCGAACTACGCCGGCGGGGCGGTGCGGGTGCGCAAGGAGCTGGCCCCGCTGCTGCGCAAGCTCCTCTGGCTGACCGAACACGTCTACGGCTACCGCATCGACGCCTCGCAGAGCTGGGGGTACGCGCGGCGGACGGTGCGCGGCGGGGTACGTATCTCCAACCACGGCCGGGGCCTGGCCATCGACCTCAACGCAGGCGCCAACCCGATGGGCGCCGACCTGCGCTCCGACCTGCCGCCACGGCTGATCCGGATCTGGGAACAGCACGGCTTCGACTGGGGCGGGTACTACCGCGGCCGCAAGGACGCCATGCACTTCGAGTTCGCCGACCACATCGATACCGTGGACCGGTACTTCGCCTCGGCGCGCGCGCTGGTCCTCAAACACGAACGCCTCGGCGATTGGTCCTGAGGCCGACTCCCCGGGGGATACTGGCGCGATGCAGGCGCGCGCGTACTGGACCACCGCTGCGGGCCGCGGCGAACTCCGACAGGAGAGGCTGGCCGAGCCGGGCCCGCACGACGCCCTGGTCCGCGCAGTCTGCAGCGGCATCAGCCGGGGCACCGAGACGCTCGTGCACCGGGGCGGCGTACCGGCAGATGTCCGCGCGCTGATGCGGGCGCCCTTCCAGGAGGGTGAGCTGCCGGGGCCGGTCAAGTACGGCTACCTGTCGGTGGGGGTCGTCGAGGCCGGACCGCCGGAGCTGATCGGGCGGCGCGTCTTCTGCCTGCACCCCCATCAGGACCGGTACGTCGTGCCCGCCAGTGCGCTGGTCCCCATCCCGGACGACGTACCGGACGAACGCGCACTGCTGGCCGGGGCCGTCGAGACGGCCATCAACGCGCTCTGGGACGCCGGGCCCCGGTACCAGGACCGGGTGGCGGTCATCGGGGCGGGCGTGATCGGCGGCGCGCTCGCCGCCCTCGCCCGACGGTTTCCGCTGCAACGCCTCCAGCTCATCGACATCGATCCTGCCCAAGCCGAGGTGGCTGCGGCGTTGGGTGTCCCGTTCGCCAGCCCGCAGGCCGCGGCCGGGGAGTGTGACCTGGTGCTGCACTGTTCGGCCTCGGCGGACGGCCTTGCGCTGGCACTGAACCTGCTGGGCGATGAGGGCACCTGCTGGGAGTTGTCCTGGTACGGCGACCAGCCGCCGGTGGTGCCGTTGGGTGGGGCTTTCCATGCGCGCCGCCTGGCGATCCGCTCCAGCCAGGTGGGTGTGGTCAGCGCCGAACGTCGAGCCCGCCGGACGACCACGCAACGGATGACGGCCGCGCTGGAGGCCCTGACCGACCCGGCCTTCGACGCACTGCTCGGCCCGCGGCACGATTTCGATGCGCTGCCCGACGTGCTGGCCGACCTCGCCGCCGGGCGGCAACCGCCGGGATGTCACGTGATCTGCTACCCGAGCCGGCCATGACCCGCTATGACCCGCTATGACCCGCTGTGCACCCGACAGGAGCCGCCGTGTATACCCTCACCGTCCGGGATCACGTGATGATCGCGCACTCGCTCGCCGACCCCTTCTTCGGCCCCGCCCAGCGGCTGCACGGAGCGACCTTCGTGGTGGAGACGACCTGGCGGCGGGCCACCCTGACCGAGCACGCCGTGGTGATGGACATCGGGGTGGCGGGCGATGCGCTGCGGGCGGTGTTGGCCGAGCTGGACTACCGGAATCTCGATGAGCTGCCCGCGTTCGCCGGACGGTTGTCGACCACCGAGGCGCTGGCGGCGTACATCGCCGAACGACTGTGCGACCGGGTGGACACCACGGGGATGGCCGGGCTCGAGGTGACGCTGCGGGAACACCCGGACGCCTGGGCCTCGTACGCGACGACGTTCCCAGACCAGCCTGGGCGCTCGTGAGGCCCGCAGCGGGACCGGCGGCATTCGTCGTACCGGCGGCTATCCGCGGCGCCGGCGATACGCCCTCCGGGGGGAACACGTACAACACCGAGGTGGTGAACGCCTGGCCAGGCGGCGCCCTGCCCGTGGAGACCCTGCCGGTGGCTGGGTCCTGGCCGTGGCCATCGGAGGAGGACCGGCGCCGGTTCGCGCAGGTTCTCGCGGGTCGCGGCGTCGCCCTGGTGGACGGGCTGATCGGGTCGTGCTGCCCGCGGGAGATCGAGGACGCCGTGGCGGCCGGGACCCACGTCGTGCTGCTGGTCCATCTGCCGTTGCCGGCCGAAACCGACCTTTCGCCGCAGCAGGCCCAGGTGCTGGCGGACGCCGAGCGGGCGGCCGTGGCGGCGGCCTCCGCCGTGATCGCGACCAGCGGATGGGCGGCCCGCGACGTCGAGCGCCGCTACCCGGGTGCTGGACCGGTCGGCGTCGCGCTCCCCGGGACCCGTCCCGCCGCCCTGGCCGCCGGATCGGAACCACCGCAGTTCCTGGTGCTGGCGTCGCTGACCCCCCGCAAAAATCACGCCGTCGTGGTCGCGGCCCTCGAGGCGCTGGCCGACCGCGACTGGAGGTGCCAGTTCGCGGGGCCGATCCCGGCGGATCCCGCCGTGAGCGCCGACCTTCGCGCCGCCCTGAGGGCCAGCCCGGTGACCGATCGGATCACGGTCACCGGAGCCCTCACGGACGCGGCGCTGGCCACCGTGTGGGCGGCCACCGATCTGGTCCTGCTGCCCTCGCTCATCGAAACGTTCGGACTGGTCGTCACCGAGGCCTTCGCCCACGGCATCCCGGTAATCGTGGCCGGCGGGAGCGGGGCGGTGGAGGCGCTGTGCGGCGGTGACCCGGCGTTGCTCCCCGAGGGCGAGCGTCCCGGGGCGGTGGCCGACCCGGGGGACCCGCACGCGTGGGCGCGGCTCGTCGGCCGGTGGCTGGATGAGGACGACCTGCGTCGGCGCTGGCGGGAGCAGGCGCTGGTACGACGCGAGCGCGGACGCGCGTGGTCGGTCACCGCCCAGGAGCTGGCCAGCGCGCTCATGATCTGGCCGGACGGCTCATGAGCGGCGCCGGCGGCCTCACCCCCGGGAAGCATGCCCGACCCGAGCGGCCGATCGAGGCGGACTGGTTGGCGTTACGCAGACCCCTCGACACCGCCGCCCGCGAACCCGCCCGGGCGCTGATCGAGCAGCTGGGCGCGTGGGTGGTGGCGAATCGTTCACCGGGGGTGCCGGTGCAGGTGTTCGACGTGGGGGCGGGCACGGGCGCCAACCAGGCCTATCTGGCACCCCGCCTGCCGTTTCCGAGCCAATGGACGCTGCTCGACCACGACCCGGAACTGCTGTCGCACCCCGGTCAGGGCCCGGGCACCCGCGTGGTCGCCGGGATCACCGACCTGGCCGGGCTGCTGGATGCGCCGGCTTCCGGACCGGCCGGTGCCGCTCGGGCCGCCGGCGACCCGGCTCGGGTGGTGACGTGTTCGGCCCTGTTGGACCTGCTCACCGTCGCCGAGCTCGATGCCTTGGCCGACACGCTGGCCACCCGGGCGGTGCCCGCGCTGTTCGCGCTGACGGTCACCTCCCAGGTGCAGTGGACCCCGGCCGATCCCGGCGATGCCCTGGCCTGCGAGGCATTCACCGCCCACCAGGAACGCCGCGGCCGCCCGGGGCCCGCAGCGGCCGACTACCTGCGCCGGGCCTGCACCGAGCGGGAGCTGGAGGTACACGGCGTACCGACTCCGTGGCACATCGACACCAGTGACCCGGTGATGGTGCCGTTCGTGCTGCGGTGGCTGGACGACTACGCGGCCGCGGCGATCGAGCAGCAGCCCGACGCGGCGGCGACGATCACCCCCTGGCTGCAACGGCGGCGCAGGCAGGTTGACCAGCACGACCTGCGCGTCGCGGTCGGACACGAGGATCTGCTCATCCTGCCCGCCGGCCGACTCCGCTGATCATGGCGGTCCGCCGCAGGGCTGAGCTCACCCAGTCGGGTTTGAGCGCGCCCAGTCGAGTTTGAGCTCACCCAGTCGAGGCAGAACGCCCCCGAACAGTCCGCCGAACCCACCTCCGACTCCGGGACCCACGAAGCTTCGTGGGTTCCAGCGAGTTACGTGGGTTCCAGCACCGCCACCATGGTCGGCCAACGTGACGTGACACGCCCCCGTCGCGGCTGAGCGCCCATCGCTCTGGTAGGGAACACCTCGTCGGGCCAGGATGCACGTGGTCGGGCCGTACGAGTTATCCGTCGGAGCCGAACACGAGTTCGGTACACACGTCATCGCCCAGCAACCATCGCCGAGAGCGTCCGGTCACGGCGCCCGCCAGCGCATCGGAGCCGTCGAAACGAACTCCGGGAATGCCGTCCCCGATCAGCATCGGCGCCGTCGTCAGGTAGAGCCGGTCGACGACACGGGCCGCCAGGAACGAGGAGACCACCTGACCACCTCCCTCGACCAGCAGCCGGCCCAACCCCCGTTCCCGCAGCATCGCCACCACGGCTGCGGGGTCGGCGTCCCCGTCGCCGGGCAGCCGGATCACCTCGACGTGGCCGCCCAGCTCCTCGCTCGGGGGGACCTGCGCGCTCGGCCCTACCAGCCACAAGGTGGGCGCCACCGGGTGGGTCAACACTGCGCTGTCGCGGGGTGCCCGGCCGCGGGGGTCCAGGATGACCCTGGCGGGGTGGATGCCCTCGACTCTGCGGACCGTCAGCCGGGGGTCGTCTGCGACCACGGTGCCCACGCCGACGAGTACGGCGTCCACCAGCGCCCGCAGGCGGTGCAGATGCTCGTGGTCGGTGGGACCGGTCACGAAGTCCGCATCACCGGTGCGCGAGGCGATGAACCCGTCCAGGCTCTGCCCCAGCTGGGCGATCACGAGCGGCGAGCCGGCCTGGACGAGCGGCCCGTACCGCTGCACCAGCTCCGCCCCCTCGGTGCCTCGGGCTACCGACGGCACGTCCCCGGAGGCCAGCAAGGACCACACGTGGGCCAGTTCGGGGCGGTCGTGGCCCATGCGGTCGCGTTTGGTCTGCAGGTACTCGTCGTTCTCCGGCCGGGAGGGCATCACCAGGCTGATCCGCTCGACCACGTCGATGCCGTACGAGCGCAGCGCCCGCTCCTTGTCGGGGTTGGACGAGAGCAGGCGCACCCGGCGAACCCCCAGGTCGGCCAGGATGTCCGCGGACTGGTCGTATCGGCGTACGTCGCCGGAGTGACCCAACTGCAGGTTGGCGTCCAGGGTGTCCACCCCGCCGTCCTGCAACTGGTAGGCCCGCAGCTTCTCCAGCAGCCCGATACCCCGGCCCTCGTGGCCTCGCACGTACACCAGCACCCCGCTGCCCTCGTGGGCGATCGCCGAGAGCCCGGCCTGCAGTTGTTCCCCGCAGTCGCACCGGTAGGAGCCCAGCGCGTCCCCGGTGAGGCATTCGGAGTGCACCCGCACCAGGGGGGCCACCCCCGGCTCCGGAGGTATCCGCAGGCCTTTGACGAGGGCAATATGCGCTGTGCCGTCGCCGCCGCGGTACCCGATCATGCGGAACACGCCCCACCGGGTCGGCAGGACGGTTTCGACCTCACGCCAGATCACATGGGGTGGTTCGAGGGGCGACGGCGCGTTCGGGTCGTCCGGGTGGCCGTGTCGGCGAGCCAGCCGATCATCGACGTCCATGACGGGAAATCTTAGTCAGCACGCCCGGACGACACACGACGGCGGTCCCCCTTCGTGGGTCCACCGGTCGGTGGGCCTGGTCGGTGGGCCTGGTCGGTGGGCCTGATCGGTGGGCGTGGTCGGTGAACGTGGTGGCGGGTCAGGGCCGCGGCTTGCGACCCCAGTGCACCGCCTGGGTCCCGAGCATGAAGGATCGCCAGCCCACCTGCTCGAAGCCCGCCGCCGTCAGGAGGGCGCCAAGCTCGGAGGGGGTGCGGAAGTTCGCGGTGCTGGCCAGCAGGTACCCGTAGGCCTGCGGGTTGCCACTGGCCAGCCGACTCAGCAACGGGATGCCGTAGCGCAGGTGCGCTCGCACGAAGGGTTGCAGCGGGGCGGGGGTGGCCGGCGAGGTCTCCAGGACGACGACCCGGCCGCCGGGGCGCAGCACCCGGTACTGCTCGGCCAGGGCCCCGGGGATGTCGCTCACGTTGCGCAACAGGTATCCCTGGATAACGGCGTCGAAGCACGCGTCGCCGAAGGGTAGGGCCAGGGCGTCGGCGGCCAGCCAGGTCAGCCGGTCCGCGCCCGCGCGGCGCCGCCCGACGCGCATCATCTCCACCGTGAAATCGGCACCGACCACATCCAGTCCTGCCGTGGCGTCGCAGGCGTCCAACGCCAGATCACCGGTGCCGGTGGCCAGGTCGAGCAGCCGCTCCCCGGGTCGCAGGGCCGCCTGGCGGATCACGAACCGTCGCCAGCGGACGTCCTGACCGAAGGTCATCAGCCGGTTCATCAGGTCGTATCGGCCGGCGACGTGGCCGAACATCTCCTGGACGGCTCGCGCGTGCGCGTCCGGCGCAGGCGGTACGCCGTCGGCGGGGGCTGCGGGGGCCGGCTGCGCATTGGTCGAGCTGTGACTCATGCTGTGACGGTACCCGGGTGACCAGGGCCGAGAGTGACCGGCTGCGTACGCTTACCGGGTGGCCACCCCCGAGTTCATCCTCGACTTGCGCGCGAAGATCGGCACCGACGAGTTGTGGCTGATCGGCGCAACGGCCGTGGTGCTGCGTGATCGTGACGTGCTGTTGATACAACGCGCGGACAACGGTCAGTGGAGTCCGGTGACTGGGATCGTCGACCCCGGTGAGCACCCCGCTGCGGCGGCCGTCCGCGAGGTGGCCGAGGAGGCCGGCGTACGGGTGGCGGTGGACTACCTGGCCTGGGTGAATGTGACCGACACGGTGGTGTATCCCAACGGGGACCGCTCCCGCTACCTGGACCACACGTTCAGCTGCACCTGGCTTTCGGGGGAGCCCTTCCCGGCCGACGACGAAACCACGGCGGCCCGTTGGTGGGATCTGGCGGACCTGCCGCCGCTGGGGGTGGCCGTGGCGTCCCGGATCGCGGCGGTCGTCGACTCGCGCGCCCGCGGCGACCGCGTCACGGCGTTGACGCCACCGCTCGGCTCAGGCTGACATCGCCGAAGGCGCCCCGTCAGCCTGAGCCGCCCGTCAGCGCCGCCGTGTCGGGGACCACGAGGCAGGCTCCCGCGCCGCGCAGTTGCGTAGCGCGACGCTCGTCGGCGGTGATCCCCACGGACGCGACCTGCGCGCGCCGGGCGGCGTGCACATCGCTGACGCTGTCGCCGACCATCACGGCCCGGTCCGCGGGTACGCCGGTGACCGCGAGGGCGTCGAGCAGCATGGCCGGGTTCGGCTTGAGCCGCTCGGGGCGGGCGGGTTCCCGGCCGTGGACCGATCGCACCAGGTGGCCCCACGGCCAGCGTTGCAGGAACGCGGTGACGCAGGCCGGGGCGTTGTTGGTGACGATGCAGACCGGTACGCCGGCCGCCGCCATCGCCTGCACCAGTTCCCCCGCCCCCGGCTGGGGGGGTTGCCGCCGGGCGGCGTCGACCTCCGCCTGGGTGCAGAGGTCGTCGATCCCCGCGTGCAGGTGCGGCCACCGGCGGCCGGTCTCCGCGAGCACGGCGCCGTGGTCGGTCAGGCGCGCGATCTGCTCCGGGACGTCCACGCCGGCCTGGGTGAGGACGGCGAGCGCGGCATGGGCAAGGTCGATGTGCTCGGGGTCGGGCAGCAGCCGGACCACGGGTCCGTCGAAGTCGAGAATCACCAAGTCTGCGTGGGCCAAGGGTTCTACGAGGGTGGGCGTCGGCGCCATTCCCCCATGGTGACCGACGCCAGGCGGCCAGGCTCATCCAGGCTCATTCACGCTCACCACCGGCACCCCCCGAGTGCTCCAGGGGCGCCCGCCGGGCCACCCCGGGCGAACACCGATCGCGAACCGTGGCGGTCGGGCCCTGGGGTGCCGGGCCCGACCGCAACTCAGGGTGTGGTGGGCGGGGTTTGCGGAGAGGTCACGCCTCAGGACGTCGTTGTCGCACCGGCGACTCCAGAATACCTAATCGCTTCGTCCTGGGGATAGCCCGTATCCACAGCCACAGCAGCGCCAATGGCGAGTTTCCACAGCCTCATCCCGAACCTTGTCCACAGCATCGGGCACGGCAGCGCTACCGGCGGCACCGACCAAAGCCGACACATCGCCCCAAGCCGTCAATAGCGGACACACCCGTCGAAAAGCCTTGATCGGAGCGCGGAGCCACCGATGAGACGGCGCACAGATCCTGTCAGGAGGTCACGTTGGCATTCATGCTCACCCCCCGCCGCGCCTCGGCTGCGCCCCACGCTGCGGCCACCGCTGCGGTCGACGGGGTATCCGTTCCCGCCCGCGCGATCCTCGGACTCCTGACCCAGGGTGACGACCTGTACGTCGGGGTGCAGGAGCTCTCGGACGTGCTCAGCGGCCTGGATGTGTCTACCCGGGAGACCCTCTCGGCCACGACGTCCATCGAAGCCACCACGTCCCGGCTTGCCGACGAGGCGAGCACGGTCGCCTCCGCGGCCGGCCAGATGTCGGCAGCGATGGCCGAGGTCGCCGGGTCGGCGGCCCAAGCCTCGACGGCGGTCCTGGAGGCGGGTGAGGCGGCCCGGGCTGTCCGCGGCGCCGCCACCGAACTGGCCGAGTCGGCGGGCAAGATCGACGAGGTCGTGCGGACGGTCTCGCGGATCTCGGACCAGACCCGGCTGCTCGCGCTGAATGCCACCATCGAGGCCGCCCGGGCCGGCGCCGCCGGCAAGGGGTTCGCCGTGGTCGCCGAGGAGGTCAAGACCCTCGCCGACGAGACCACGATCGCCACCAGCGACATCGCGGAGAAGCTGTCGCTGCTCGCCGCCAAGAGCGACGAGGTGCGGGACGCGATCATGCGGATCGACGACATGCTGGCCCGGGTCGAGCAGCTCGAGCAGTCCATCGCTGCGGCCGTCGAGGAGCAGAGCGCGGCGATCGCAGAGATCACCCGGTCGGCGACCACCGTTTCGGATGCCGCCGACGGCCTACGCACGGACGTGACCGTCTGCACCACCGCCAGTCGCCGCGCCCAGGATGCCTCCGAACGCTCCCACCGGGGCATCGCCGAGATGACGAAGGGCACTCAGAAGCAGCGCGACAGCATCGTTGTCCTCGCCCCTGACCTGCAAATACACCCCCTGCGCGCGGCAATCTATGCGCACGCCCAGTGGAAGCAGCGGCTGCACCGCGCGGTCACCGACCAGCGACTCCCTGAGGGTGTCGACATCGCCAAGGCCGGACGGCGGGACGCCTGCCCGTTCGGCGCGTGGCTCGCCTCCGGCGCCGCCGCCGAACTCGACGCCACTCGGGCGGCCAAGATCTCGGAACTGCACGCGCGTTTCCACACCGCTGCCGCAGCCATCCTCACGGCTGCGACGACCGGTCAGGTGGAGAAGGCTCAGGAGTTGTTGTCGGACCCGCAGGGGTACGCCGGTATCGCGCCCACCATGACCGCCGAGCTGTCCGGATGGGCCCAGGAGGTGGAGCGGACCGGAGCCGGTGGGTGACCTGGCGGCCGAGGGCCACCCACGCCACACCGGCGGCGCGCGCCGGCAACGGGGCGCGCGCGGCCGTCGTGGCCAGGGTCATGGCGACCCGCCGGAACGTGTCCCGAGCCTCGGGGGTGAAGGTGGCACCGACGTACACGTGGATCCCACCGGCATACTCGACCAGGCGGACCGGGACCCCGGCCGCGGCGATGACCTGGGACAGGCGCCGGATGTCGGGTAGGAGGATGTCCGCCGTACCGGTGTAGATGTCCACCGGCGGGAGCCCGGCCAGATCGCCGAACACCGGGCTGACCTGCGGGTGGGTCACCGGGTCGGCGCCAGCCCACCACTGCCCCGAGAGCCGGCCACCGGAGACCGACTGGATCGGGTCGCGGGGTTCGAGCGCCGGGGTGTCCGGATGGGTCAGGCCGAGATCCACCCAGGGCGAGAACAGGATCACCCGAGCCGGCAACGGCAGCCCGGCGTCGCGGTACCGCATCGCCTGGGCCAGGCAGAACCCGCCGCCCGCCGAGTCGCCCACCAGGACGACGCGTTCGGGCGCCACCCGGCTGATCAACTCGCGGTAGACCCCCTCGACCCACGCGTGCCCGACCTCGTGGGTGTGTTCGGGAGCCAGCGGATAGCACGGCACCGTGATGCTCGCCCCCGTGTACCGGATCAGCGCCGCAACGATCTCCCAATGCTCGCGCAGAAGCGCCTCGGTGTAGCTGCCGCCGTGCACGTAGACCAGGTGCCGGTCGGCCAGTGCCCGCATCCGGCCCCGGGGTCGGAAGGTGAACACCGGGAAGCCGTCGACCTCGCGGCGGACCACGTCGGCCGCGAGCCGCAACGCGGCCGGCAGGGGGGGTGGGCCGGGATGGCTTCGCTGCTCGTGGGCGGCGCGGAAGGCCTGCGGGTCATCGCCGGGTTTGGCCTCGGTGGCCAGGATCGCGGTGGCCAGCCGCATCGTGGGGCTCGGCCACCGGGTACGTCGCCCGCTCACCCGAGCGCGTCCCCACCGGTGGGCTTGGCGTGGTTGCCGGCCGCCGCGCGATCCAGGTGCAGCCGCGCGCGGACCCCGACGTGCCGGATCCAGGGCGTGCTGGCCGCCCGGGCCCGCATGGTGGCCTGCCTGCTGAACAGCGCCGTGGGCGAGGCGACCAGGCGGGTCTGGGCCGGGTACCGGGCATCGGCGGTACCCAAGGTGTCCGCGATCCGGCGGTAGGTGTCGCGTGCCTCCGGGGTGAAGGCGGCCCCGACGTACACGTGGATCGCGTCGGGATACTCCACCAGCCGCACCCCACCCCCGGCGGCGGCGAGTTTGGCGGCCAGCAGCCGGACGTCGGGCATGAGGATGTCGGCGGTTCCGGTGTACAGATCCACCGGCGGCAGGCCGTGGACGTCCCCATTGAGCGGGCTGACCTGGGGGTGAGCGGTGCTGTCGGCCCCGGCCCACCATTGGCCGGCGAGCAGGCCACCGGGCCGCGCCAGCACCGGGTCGCGCGGCTCGACCGCGGCGATGTCGGGGTTGGTGGCTTCGACGTTGACCCACGGGGCGAACAGGATGAGCCGGGCCGGCAGCGGCAGCCCGGCGTCGCGATACCGCATGGCCTGAGCCAGGCACATCCCACCGCCCGCGGAGTCGCCCATGAGCACGACACGGTCGGCCGACATCCGGGTGAGCAGTCCCCGGTAGACCCGCTCCACCCACGCATGCCCCACCTCGTGGGTGTGTTCGGGGGCCAGCGGATAACACGGCACCGTGATCGTCGCGCCGGTGTGCCGCAGGAGGTTGAGCACGATCTCCCAGTGGACGTCGATGAGCTCGCCGCAGTAGCCACCGCCGTGCAGATACACCACGTCCCAGCGGCTCGCCGGGACGGTCTCGGCTGCCGCGGGGGCGGTCTGGGCCGCGTGGCTCCGCGACGGCGTACCAGCGGATCGCCGCGGGGTGACCGTGAACACGGCGAAGCCGTCCAGCTCATCCCGCCGCACGTGGGCGACCAACCGCAGGGCCGCCGGCACCCGAGGGGGTCGGGGGTACTCGCGGGTCAGGTGCGCCTCGGCGAACGCTTCAGCATCCGCCATCAGCTTCGGTTCGCTCGCGAGCACCCTTGCGACCAGCCGCATCTGCCGGCTCGGCCAGGGCGCGCGGTCCGGCGGCGACTGGCGCGGGGAGTCCGGCGCATCGATCGGCGGTGCCTGGGTCGATCGGGTCACCGGTGTTTCCTCCCCTCGGCTGACTCCTGCGGGCGGTGTCGACTCTTCCTGGATGATTCGTTGCCACGGGAGGTCGTGGCAAGTCCCTCGGGTGCCTGCCCCTGCGCCTACCCGACCCGGGGGCCACCCGGCACGTACCGCGTGCAGGACCGGGCGCCGTACCGGATGCCGTGGTAAATGGCCTGGACGCGCTCGTCGAGCGTGCCGTGGTCACGGTCCCGGCCCTCGGCGCTGGCGATCAGCGGGATCAGCTCGTCGACGTCGCGAAGGTCTTGGTCCGTGAAGATGTTCTCGCGACGCAGCTGCCGCACGATGGCGCCGGCCAGGCAGTCCGCCTGGTTCTCGAACCGCACCGACTGGGCGGCCGTACGCGGCGGCCGAACGCCCTTGAGCAGCTGGATGTGGTGGGCGTACTCGTGGGCCACCCCGACCAGCGGGGCCGCGTCGCCGGCTCGGTCGTAGAACTCCCAGAGCTGACGTTGCCCGAGCGCGATCGAGCGATCCCCGAAGCAGTATCCGAACGAGACGTCGGTCATCGTGGTGCCACACCAGCGGTAGGCCCGGCCCGCCGGGATGTACCAGAACGCGGTGGGTCGGGCGAGCCTGGGGTACATGGTCGCCACGGCACGAGCGGTGTACCTGATCGAGTAGTCGGCGACGTCTTTGGTCTGGTGGAAGGCGTAGCACCCGGACAGGTCGCGGTTCGTGCAGGGCTTGGGGTTGCGGGGTTTCGCCGCGGGGGTGCGCTGACGGGGGGCCGCAGGTACGACGGCGGGCACGATGGCGGCCGGCGTGCCGGGGGTGGCCTCTCTGGCTTGGGTGGCCTGCCCGGTCTGGGTGGCCTGCCCGGTCTGGGTTGCCTGGGCACCGACGGCCATGAGCCCCGTGAGCCCGGACGTGAGGAGCCCCGCGGCGATGACGGAGGCGATGCGCGGCAGCTTCGACATGATGACCCTCGGGCGTTCGACGGGAGGGCGTCGCCGAGGTCGGTTGTGCCCCCGAGGCGCCCCTTCCGGCACGGTACCCGTGAGCGAGGTCCGCCAGAACCTGAATCAGGTCGATCGTCCAGGTGAAGCGCCCAGCGGTACGACGTGCTGCCGCCGAAACGTCGAATCCGCTCCGTTGGAAGCGCTTTCAACGTGCCGAAGTGACTTCTCGACGCCGGCGGGCGGTCGGCGTACCGATTGCGGATCAGGAGAGTACGTCGATCACGGCCTTCACGACGATGTCGGGGTGCGCTGCGGAGACGTTCCGGATCGCGTCGACCACCTGGTAGGTCCAGTCGGGGCGCAGCCACAGCAGGTGCCAAACGTCCTTGTCCCCCTGCGCGAGCACCCCGTCGGAAGCCATCACCAGCGCCGTGGTGGTCGGCAGCTGCAGATACGTGTCCAGGCACGGGAACGGGTCGCGGCTCAACGGATCGCAGGCCAGGGCCAGCAAGTCCTCCAGCGTGGGACGTCGTATCCATGAGGACCCCACGCCAGGGCCGTCCAGCGGCCACAGCGAACGCGCGGCGACGGCCCGGATCACCGACGACGGGATCTGCTCGGTGGTCCAGTCGGCGCGGGCGAGCTCGGCGGCGGTGTCGGCGAACGGCTCCCGTTGAGAGTCGTCGATCACGGCGCCCAGGCCGTACCGTTGCGCGACCAGTTCCAGCAGGCTGGGTTCGAGCACCTGGCCCAGGTACTCCATCACGTGCTCTCGCGGCCACGGATACACGCCTTCGAGCAGGACCAGGCCGGCGGGTTCCAGCAAGCCGGTGACGGTGGCCGCCACCGCGCCCCAGGCCCCGAACCCTTGGCCGACCACGACGGGGTGCCGCAGGCCCAGGCCCGTCGCGATCTCGCCGAGGTCGGTCCACCAGCGGGCGGGGTCCTCACCGACACCCAGCGGGGTCTGACCGTGGGCGCGCAGATCGACGGCCACGGGGTGGGCGAACTCGGCGACGGCCGGGCCGACCAGGTCCCATACGGCGGCGTTCTCGGTGAGGTCGTGCACGAGCAGGACGTCACACCCCTGGCCGCCGTAGTCGATGACGGCGAAGTCGCCCCCGGCTGCCGAGACGGTGGAACCGTGGCCCTGCATGCGCGCAGTCCTCCTACGGGGACGTCAGTGTGTCAATCCACTGGCGCATGGAACGCATCGTGACGCGAATTTCTTTCGCAGCGAGGCTAATTCGCCTAACTCCCGCCCTCGCGGACCGGTGCGACGTCAAGCCTCGACGCGGTCGAGCACGATGCTCGGGCGGGCCTTGACCGCCGTACCGGGTGGCGCCACGCCCACCTTGCCCTCCAGCGCGGCGCGGGCCCGGGCGAACCGCTCCGGGGTCTCGGTGTGCAGGGTCAGCAGTTTCTGGCCTTTGCGGACCGGTTGACCCTGTACGACGTGCACCTCGACTCCCGCGGTGGCCTGGACCGGGTCTTCCTTGCGACCGCGGCCGGCACCCAGGCGCCAGGCGGCGACGCCGACGGCCAGCGCGTCCAGGTCGGCGACCACGCCGTCGGCCTCGGCTTCGATCGTCTCGGTGTGCGGCGCTTCCGGCAGCGGGGCGTCGGGGTCGCCGCCCTGGGCCGCGATCATCGCCTTCCAGACGTCCATCGCCTTGCCGTTGCGCAGGTTCTCCGCGGGGTCGATCCCGGTCTTGCCGGCCCCGGCGAGCATCTCGACGGCCAGCGCGATGGTCAGTTCGACGACGTCGCTCGGGCCGCCACCGGCGAGCACCTCGACCGACTCGCGCACCTCGAGGGCGTTCCCGGCGGTCTTGCCCAGCGGGGTCGACATGTCGGTCAACAGCGCGACGGTATGCACCCCGGCGTCGGTGCCCAGCTGGACCATGGTCTGGGCCAGCGCCTTGGCCTGGTCGAACTGCTTCATGAACGCCCCGGAGCCCACCTTGACGTCGAGCACCAACGATCCGGTGCCTTCGGCGATCTTCTTGCTCATGATCGAGGAGGCGATCAGCGGGATGCACTCGACCGTGGCGGTGATGTCCCGCAGCGCGTAGAGCTTCTTGTCCGCGGGCGCCAAGCCGGCCCCGGCGGCGCAGATCACGGCCCCGACGTCCTCCAGGATCCGCAGGATGCCCGCGTTGTCCAGGTCCGCCTGCCACCCGGGGATGGCTTCGAGCTTGTCCAGGGTGCCGCCGGTGTGGCCCAACCCGCGCCCGGACAGCTGCGGTACGGCGACGCCGTACGACGCCACCAGCGGCGCCAGCGGGAGGGTGATCTTGTCCCCCACTCCGCCGGTGGAGTGCTTGTCGGACGTGGGCTTGGACAGGCCGGAGAAGTCCATCCGTTCCCCGGAGGCGATCATGGCGTTCGTCCAGCGGACGATCTCCTCGCGCTCCATGCCGTTGATGAAGATGGCCATCGCCAGCGCCGCCATCTGTTCATCGGCGACCACGCCACGGGTGTAGGCGTCGATGACCCAGTCGATCTGGTCGTCGCTGAGGCGACCGTTGTCGCGCTTGGTGCGGATGACGTCGACGACGTCGTGCTGCTCGGTCATCTCGGGTCCTTTCGCGGGCGTTCGGGGCGATGGTCAGGAGGCGATGATGCCGACGATGGAGGCGTTGAGCAGGTTGGTCAATGAGCCCCCGAGGAGGGCCAGCATGCCGAGTTGGGCAACCTGACCACGCCGCTCGGGCACCAGCGACCCCAGCGACCCAATCTGGATGGCGATCGAGGCGAAGTTGGCGAAGCCGGCCAACGCAAAGGTGGTGACCAGGACCGTCTTGGGGTCGAGGTTGGGCACCTGGGGTCCGAAGTTGGAGTAGGCGACGAACTCGTTCAACACGGTCTTCTGGCCGAGGAAGTTGCCGGCCTGGGTAGCCTCGCTCCACGGCACCCCGGCCAGCCAGGCGACCGGAGCGAACAACCAGCCGAAGATGCCTTCGAGGGACAGGTCCGGTTGACCGAACCAGCTGCCGATGCCACCGACGATCGCGCTGGCGAACGCGATCAGGGCGACGAAGGCGATCAGCAGGCAGCCGATGATGACGGCGAGCTTGCCGCCGGCCAAGGCGCCGCGGCCGAGGGCGTCGATGGCGTTCTCGGACTCCTCGTCCCGCACATCGCGCACGCTGGCGTCCAGGTCGGATTTCTCGGTCTCCGGCATGATCGCCTTGGCGATGATCAGCGACCCGGGGGCGTTCATCACGGCGGCGGCCAGCAGGTACGGCAGCGGCGCGCCGAGCAGGGAGTACCCGATCAGGGTCGAGCCGGCCACCGAGGCGAAGCCGCCGGTCATGCAGGCGAACAGCTCACTGCGGGTCAGCCGCGGCAGGTACGGCGCGATGACCAGCGGGGCTTCCGGATTGACCGAGGAAGATCACCGTGGAGGCCCAGACGGATTCGACCTTACTGGTGCCCATCACCTTGCTGATCGCCCCGCCGAGGATGTCGACGAACAGCTGGATGACGCGCAGGTAGTACAGCAACCCGATGAGCGCACCCAGGAAGATGATCACCGGCAGCACCGACAACGCGAAGACGAAACCGACCTTCTCGCTCATCAGCGGTCCGAAGACGAACTTGGTGCCCTCGTCGGCGAAGTGAATGGCCGTGGTGATCTGGTCGGCGAACCACTTGAGCGCCTGGAACCCGGGCTCCCACTTGAGCACCAGGAACGCAAACGCCATCTGCACCACCAGGCCGACGCCCAAGGTCCGCCACTTGATGGCCGAACGATGCCGGGAGATCAGGATGGCCAGGCCGAAGATGGCTGCAACGCCGAGCAAGCCCTGAAAGCGTTCCATCGGTCCTCCTGGTCGCGGCAGGCTGAAGGTGCCTAGCTGTTGTCAAGATCGCTGGGGCCGAAGCCATGCGGCAGGATCTGCGCGAACGGGTACCGGCGGGGCTCCCCGTCCTCTTCGACGACCACGAACCGGCAACCGAACTCGTGCAACACCTGGCGGCAGGCCCCGCACGGGAAGCACGGTGAGGCTTTGAGCCCGACGACCGCGGCCACCTCGATCCGGCGATCCTCGATCTGGCGGGCGACCATCCGGGTGACCGCGGTCCGCTCGGCGCAGATGGTCAGCCCGTACGACGCGTTCTCCACGTTGCAGCCGGGAATGACCTGGCCACCCTCGGTGAGCAGGACCGCACCGACCGGGAAGTGGCTGTAGGGGACGTAGGCGTGGTGGGCGGCCGCCTGCGCCATCGCCAGCAGTTCGGCGTCGGTGGGGATCGCCATCACTGGCTCCCTTCGGTCGTCCCGGTACCCCGGCGGATTCAACCTAGCCCTTGACCGGAGCGCTGACCAGGGGGGACGAGGGTGCGAGGGTGGAAGTCGCGGACCATCGCGGGGCCTCGGGCTCGGCTGCCCCCGTCCAGCACTCGGTCAGCAGCCGGAGGCCACGTCCGTCTGGCCGAAGTCGTTGCCCACGAACAGCAGCGGCTCACGACGGTGCTGGGCGAGGGCGTAGGAGAAGCAGTCGCCGTAGTTCAGTCGAGCAGGGGACCCAGACCCGCGGCCGTACCGCAGGTGGGCGGCCCGCGCGAGGTCGAGTTGCACGTCCTCGAACGGGGTAACGACCGCACGGCATTCGGCCAGGAACCGGTTGAGGTCGTCCTGCCGTGGCGGGCCGCAGACCAGCGAGGCTTCGAGCACGGTCGCGGCGGAGACCTCCACGCGATCCGCATCCTCGATGCAGCGGGCCAGCGCTGGGGCCTCGGGCTCGTCGGAGAGAATGGCGATGATCGCGGAGGTATCCAGGATCATCGCGGCAGTCCGCGCTCGTCGTACAGGTCTTCATCGACAACGAACCGTTCCGGGCGTGCCGCGCTGCGTCGACCGAGGGCCAGCAACCGATCGGCCATACCCTCGCGAGTGCGAGCGTCACGATGCGTAGCGTCCCGATCCAACGCCTCACGCAACGCTTCGCGGACCGCGCCCGTTGCCGACGTCGACCGCTGCGCGGCCAGCTGCTTGGCAAGTCGGTAGACCTCAGGGTCCTTGATGTTCAGCGTCGGCACAAACCCATTCTACCGTCCGTTCTACCTTGGCGTCTCAGGCGTCGAGCCCCCTGCGAACGGTCGCGACACACCCGACCGTGGCACCCGGCTGGCGCTCGTGGGGAACGCCATGCAGCCGGGTGCCGGGGCGGGGTCAGAGGATGGCCGTGACCTCGGGGTTGGCGGCCGAGCGGACCGCGTCCAGCGCGTCCCGCGCGGTGCGGGCGTGCAGCGCCGCCTCGGCCAACTCCTGGCATTGGGCCAGCGTGTGCCGGGCCAGCGCGAGCCGGACCAACCCCACCTTGGAGGGGGCCATCGACAAGCTGGAGACCCCCAGGCCGACCAGGACCAGGGCCAACAGGGGGTCACCGGCCGACTCCCCGCACACGCCGATCGGCTTGTCGAGTTCCGCGCCGCCACGACAGGCCGCGGCGATGACCTCCAGCACCGCCGGCTGCCAGGGGTCGAGCAGGTCGGAGAGCTCCCCGCGCATCCGGTCGGCGGCCATCGTGTACTGCGCCAGGTCGTTGGTGCCGAGGCTGGCGAAATCGACGTCGGCCAGCACATGCCGGGCCCGCAGCGCGGCTCCGGGTACCTCGATCATGACCCCCGCCTTGGCCAGGCCGTTCTCCCGGACTCGCCGGGCGAACCATGCGGCCTCCTCGGCGGTCGCCACCATCGGGGCCATCACCCGTACGTCGGCACCGGTCAGGTCCGCGGCCCGGGCCAGGGCCTCCAGCTGGGTGTCGAGCAGGTCCGGGCGCTCGGCGGACAGCCGCAGGCCCCGCAGACCGAGGGCGGGGTTGTCCTCATGCCCGAGGTTCGCGAATGCCAACGGCTTGTCGGCCCCGGCGTCCAGCGTGCGTACGACGACCCGCCGCCGCCCGAAGGGTTCGAACACCTGCCGGTAGATCTCGGTCTGCTGGTCCACGGTCGGGGCCGTGGTGGCCGACAGGAAGACGAACTCGGTGCGAAACAGGCCCACCCCCTCGACGTCCGCCGTGGCGGCCTCGAGCGCATCCCGGACGCCGCCGATGTTGACCAGCAGCGCCACCGGGTGCTCGTCGGCCGTCCGCCCGGGGCCGGTGCTGGCCGCCAGAGCCTGCGTGCGGGCGGCACGTCGGCGCCGGTGTTCCTCGACCAGCTCAACGGGTGGGTCGATGACCACCTCGCCGGTGTCCCCGTCGACCGATACCGGCGTGCCGGCGAGGATCGCGGTGGCCTCGGACAACTGCACCACCGCGGGGATGCCCATCTGGGCGGCGAGGATGGCCGTGTGGCTGGTCCGGCCCCCGGCTCGGGTGACGATGGCCACCACGAGGGCGGGGTCCAGCAGGGCCGTCTCGGCGGGCGCCAGGTCCTCGGCGACGATGACGCTGGGCTGGCTGAGCTTGGGGATGCCCGGCGCCGGGATCCCCAGCACCTGGGCGATCGCCCGGGCCCCGACGTCCCGCAGGTCGGTGACCCGCTCGGCGAACAGCCCGCCGAGCGCTTCGAACTGCGCGGCGTACTGCTCGACCGCGGCATCGATGGCGTGCGCCGGTCCGACGCCCTTGGCGAGCTGGGCACCGGCGGCCTTGGCCAGCCCGCGGTCCCGGGCGATCAGCGCGGTGGCCTTGAGGATCTGCTGCGCCGTGTCATCGGCGTGCGCGGCCCGAGCATCGAGGTCGGCGGCGACCACGGCGAGTGCGGCGCGGACGCGTTCCAGGTCGCCCTCGGGGTCGGTGCTGCCCGGTTCGTCGGCCGGCGGCCGGACCGGCGGCGCGACCTGCACCACCGGTCCGAACGCCGTACCCGGGCTGACGCCGATGCCGATGCGAACCTCCGGCGAGGCCGGCGTGTTCGGCGAAGTCATCTCTACTCCGCGTCCAGGTCCTGGGAGAGCAGCTCGACGAGGCCGTCGAGCACCTCGTCGGCGTTCGGGCCCTCCGCGGTGAGGACGACCTCGTCGCCGTGCTTGGCGCCCAGGGCCATCACGCCCAGGATGCTGCCGGCGTCCACCGGTTCCTCGCCCGGCTTGGCGATCTCGACGTCGAGGCCACTGGCGGCGGCCTGTTCGCAGAACAGGGCGGCGGGGCGGGCGTGCAGGCCGACGGAGGCGGCGATGGTGACGGTGCGAGAGGGCATGGCTTCTCCTTCTGAGCGTTCGGGTGAGTCGGACGTACAGCGTGGTGGTGCGATCAACGCGAGCGGGTGCCGGTGGTGCTTCGCGCCCCCGCGGAACGTGCGGTGCAGCTCAGGCAACGGCCTGTACGGCGGTCCGGCTGCGGTCGCGGGACTTCAGGGCCACCACGATGGCAGCCATCACCGCGACCCCGATGAGCAGCGCGAGCAGGAACATGACCAGGTTGCCGATCAACAGACCGACCCACAGCCCGCCGTGCGGGGCCCGCAGCGTGGTGCCGAAGCCCATGGCCAGCGCACCGGTGATGGCCGAACCGATGACCGAGGAGACCATGATCCGGACCGGGTCGGCGGCCGCGAACGGAATGGCCCCTTCGGAGATGAAGGACGCGCCCAGCAGCCAGGCGGCCTTGCCGTTCTCCCGCTCGGGCTCGGTGAACAGGGCCGGGCGCAGGGTGGTGGCCAGCGCCATCGCCAACGGGGCGACCATGCCAGCGGCCATGACGGCGGCCATGATCTTCAGCTGAGGTGCGTCGGTGGCGGTGCCGGCGGCGGCCAGACCGGTGGTGGCGAAGGTGTAGGCCACCTTGTTGACCGGTCCGCCGAGGTCGAAGCCCATCATCGCGCCCAGGATCAGGCCCAACAGGACGGCACTGCCGCCGCCCATGTCGTTCAGCGCACGGGTCAGAGACTCCATGAGCAGCGTGATCGGCCGGCCCAGGACGGTGAGGAACAGGCCACCGGTGACCAGCGTCGAGATCAGCGGGATCACGATCACCGGCATGATGCCGCGGACGCCCTTGTGGACCTTCCAGCCGGCGACCCAGCGGGCCACGAACCCGGCCAAGAACCCGGTGGCGATGCCGCCGAGGAAGCCGGCGCCCATCGTGCTGGCGATGAACCCGCCGACCAGGCCGGGGGTCAGGCCGGGACGGTCGGCGATCCCGAAGGCGATGAACGCCGACAGGATCGGGACCAGGAAGCCGAACGAGGCCGCGCCGATGACGAAGAAGAGGGCCGCCCACTCGGTGAGGCTGAACGGGTTGAAGTTCTGGGTCACGTTGTACTGACCCTCGGCGTTGATCCCGTATTTCACGATCTCGATGGCACCCTGCTCTCCGAGCGCGATCTGGGCCAGCATGAAGGACAGCGCGATCAGGATGCCGCCGGCGGCGACGAACGGGATCATGTACGACACCCCGGTCATCAGCCACTGCCGGATCTTGGTGGCGGTCGAGGCCTGCTGGTCCACCTTGCTGGTCAGCCCGGAGCTCGCGGCCGCGGCGGCAGCAGCGGCCTTGGTCGGGTCGGAGCGCCACTGGGCAACCAGCCGTTCGGCCTGGTGGATCAGCTCGGGTCCCTCGGAGATGCCCTTCTTGACGCCGACGTCGACAGTCGGCTTGCCGGCGAACCGGCCCTTGTCCTTGACCTCCAGGTCGTGGGCGAA
Organism: Austwickia sp.; assembly: GCA_016711265.1. Lineage (GTDB taxonomy): Bacteria > Actinomycetota > Actinomycetes > Actinomycetales > Dermatophilaceae > JADJTI01. Next base: position 254,294 of record JADJTI010000006.1, read on the forward strand.
GATGACCGCGTCCGCCTCGGCGATCTGCTGCGGGGTCAGCGGGGTCGAGCCCGCCGATCCCTGGGTCTCGACGATCATCACGTGACCGGCGGCCTTGGCGGCGTTCTCCAGCGACTCGGCCGCCATGTAGGTGTGCGCGATCCCGGTCGGGCAGGAGGTGACCCCGACCAGCCGCAGCCCGCGGGCGGTCTCCGCCGCGGGCGCGGCAGCCGGCGCTGCGTCGGGCTTGGCCGGCGTGGCGAGCGCGTCGGTGGCTACCGCCGGTACGGCGGCGGTGGGTTTGGCGGGGGCGTCGAGGGCGACTTCGGCGTTGACGATGTCCACCACTTCGGCGGGTGTCGTCGCCGCGGCCAGGGCCGCCCGGAAGTCCTTCTTCATCAGGGCGCGGGCCAGCTTGGGCAGCATCTGCATGTGGGCGTCGCCGCCGCCCTCGGGGGCCGCGATCAGGAACACCACGGTGGCCGGGCCATCCTTGGCGCCCCAGTCGATCCCGTCGCGCGGGCGGCCGAACACCAGGGAGGGCTCGGTGATGGCACTGCTGCGGGCGTGCGGTATGCCGATGCCGCCGGGCAGCCCGGTGGCCATCTTCTCCTCGCGGGCGCGGACGTCGGCCAGGAAGGTCTCCAGGTCGGTGCAGCGTCCGGTGTCGACGAGGGTCTGCGCCAGCGTGCGGGTGGCCTCGTGGCGATCGGGGGCGACCAGGTCGAGGACGACCTGCCTTTCGGTGATCAGCGCCATCGGATTCCTTTCACAACGTGATGCGGTGCGGGAGGGGTGAGCGGTACGGCGGGTGGCCGGCTTTCCGGGTCGGTGAAACCCCCGGGGCGGGCACGAGGAGATGACCCGTGGAGCTGGGGTGCTCGACGGTGGGTTGTTCGTGCCCGGCGAGGCTGGCCGGGCACCGGAGGGTCGTAGCGACCAGCGGCTACGAGCCGGTGAGTGTCAGATTCAGGTCGTCGGAGAGCTCGACGCTGACGACCGCGAGGTCGTCGGGCGTGGGCACCCGGCTGCCCGGGAGGGTGACCGCCGCGGATCCCCAGCGGCTGCCGGTGATCAGGGCGTCGGTGGGCGCGGCGCCGGAGGCCAGGGCGGCCAGGGTGCCTGCCAGGAAGCAGTCACCGGCCCCGACGGTGGAGACCCGGCGCGGGATGGTGCTGCGCGCGTGCACGACGGTGTCGGCGTCCACCAGGACCGCACCGTCGCCCCCCAGGCTGACCACGACGGTCGCGATACCACCCGCGACGAGGCCGCGGGCGGCCTCGACCACGTCCTGCAGGGTGAGCAAGTCCCGGCCGACCAGTTCGGCCAGCTCCTCGTGGTTGGGTTTGATCAGATCGGGCCCGGCGGCGACCGCGGCCTGCATGGGCGTGCCCGAGGAGTCGATGGCGACCCGGACGCCGAGCCCGTGGCAGCGACGTACCAGGTCGGCGTACAGCTCGGTCGGCATCGAGGGCGCCAGGCTGCCGGAGCCGAGCACCCAGGAGGCCCGCGTCGCGCCCTCCAGGGTGGCCTCGATCAGGGCATCGAGTTCGGCGGCGGTCAGCACCGGGCCGGGTTCGTTCAACTTGGTGGTCAGCCCGTCGGGTTCGACCACGGTGACGTTGCTGCGCACCGACCCGGCCACCGGGACGGTGACCCGGGGCACCCCGGCCTGCTCGAGCAGCGCCTCCATCAGGCTGCCCTCAGGCCCACCGACCGGGAGAACGGCGGTGGTGGCCACGCCCTGGGCGACCAGCGCCCGGGAGACGTTGACGCCCTTGCCGCCGGCGTCCAACCGGCTGGAGGTCGCCCGGTGGACTTCACCGCGCCGCAGTTCATTGACAGCGATGGTGCGGTCCACGCTGGGGTTGGGGGTGAGGGTGAGGATCATGCGCGGACCACCTCCGGGCCGGCAGCGGTGAGTTCCGCTGCGGAGTCATCGGGCAGGGAATCGTCGGTCAGGACGAGGTCGATCTGGTCGAGCGTGGCGAACCGGTGCAGGTAGGCGTCGCCGTACTTGGTGGCGTCGGCGAGCAACACCACCTGGCGGGCAGCGCGGACGAATCCCGCCTTGACGAGGCTTTCGGACTGGTCAGGGGTGGTCAGGCCGCGCTCGGGGGAGAAGCCGTTGGTGCCCATGAACGCGACGTCGACGCACAAGTCGGTCAGGGCCGTGGTCGCCCAGGTGCCGACCGAGGCGCCGGTGCGTCCGCGGACGCGCCCACCCAGGAACAGGAGTTCGACGTTCGGGTGGCCGCTCAAGACGGTCGCAGCGGCCAGGGAGTTGGTCACGACCGTCAACCGAATGTCGGTCGGCAGTGCGGTGATCAGCGCTTGAGTGGTGGTGCCGGCGTCGACGATGACGGAACCACCGGCGGGCACGAGCTCCAGGGCGCGCGCCGCGATGCGTCCCTTCTCGGCCGCCAGCCGGTCGCGACGGGCGTCGAGGGTGGGTTCGACCTCGAGGCGCTCGACGGGGATCGCGCCGCCGTGGACTCGGCGAAGACTGCCGCGTTGTTCCAGCGCGGTCAGGTCCCGTCGGACGGTCTCGGAGGTGACCCCGAGCAGTTCGGTGAGCAGTCCGACCTCGACGCGGCCTGCTTGGCGCGCTTCGGCCATGATCCGCTGCTGCCGCTCGGTGGCGTACATCGTGGGCTCCTTCCGTTGCGCGTGGCTCTATACAACCACTCAAACCAACAGAGGTAAAGAGATACGGGCATCCGTTTTTGTTGTTTTTTGTGGAGGTGGTTCCGGTCGACGCGGCGTGGCGGGCATCGCGCGCCCGCCGCACCAGCCCGTCGTACCCGGCTGGAAAGATGACCTCCATGGGACTCGCCGCCGAATACCGCCGGACTTGTAGCGATGCGCTCGAACAGGCCGGCCCCGACGCCCCAACCCTGTGTGAGGGATGGACTACCCGCGATCTCGCGGTGCACCTGGTCCTGCGTGACCGCCGCCCCGATGCCCTGCTGACCTCGCTGTTGCCGTTCCTGCGACGGTATGCCGGCCGGGTCAGGAAGGGTTACGCAGCCAAGCCGTACGACGAACTGGTCGCCCGGGTGCGCCAGGGTCCGCCGGTGTCGCCGTTCAAGGTGCCGCGGCTGGACGAATTGGCCAACGTGGTCGAGTTCTACATCCACACCCAGGACGTCGTGCGCGCCGCTCGCACCTGGACCCCGGCCGAGCAGGAGCTGCCCACCGACGAGGAGGACGTGCTGTGGTGGCGGCTGGCATCGATGGGCCGGCTGCTGTGCCTGAAGTCGCCGACGGGCATCGAGTTCGTCCGCGTCGGTGGGTTGGGCGGGCCGCAGACGTCCACGGCGCACCCCTCGACCAAACTCGGCACCGTCAGGGTGTGTGGCCGACCCGGTGAGCTGCTGCTGTTCGCGTTCGGACGCAGCGGCGTGGCCCAGGTTGAGCTGGACGGTTCGGCCACGGCCGTGACCGCGCTGCGCCGGGCCCCGCTGGGGTTCTAGCGCGTCCTCACCGACGTACGGCAGCCTGCCTCTCGCCGTACGGCCGATCAGCTCACCGAAGTACGTCGGCCAGCCGACGCACCACGTCCCTTCCCCGGACACACGTCCCTTCCCCGGACCCACGAAGCTTCGTGGGTTCGAGCGAGGGAAGGGGGTTCGAGCGAGCACCGGACGGCAAAGTGGTCCCGACCCGGCCCGAGGCCCGCCGAATCGTCGTGACGCGAGCCCGCCCGAGCCCGGTGGCGCCCCCGCATCGGAACGCGCGGGCCGCTAGCCGCCGGGCGGGGTGAACGCGACGACTTCCTCCCAGTCCGGGCCGCTGAGCGCGATGGCGGCGGCGGGGAACAGTCCGTTCTCCTCGCGGTCGATGTGGTTGCGCAGCGCCATGACGAAATCGTCCAGCCCCTCCAGCTGCCCGTCGCGAATCAACGCGAGTCGTGCCGCCAAATCGGTGTGTTCGCCGCACAAGCGGCGGATGTGCGCGCTGAACTCCTCCTGCCGGCTGAGCACGGCGAACAGGCCTGCCTCCTCAGCCTCGGCGTGCGGGTCGAGCTGAGCCTCCAGGGCGTCGGCCGCTCGCCTGCGCGCCTCGTCCGTGGATCCCATCGCCGCGCACAGGGCGGCCAGCGCTTCCACGATCTCGACGTGTTCGGCCATGAACCGCCCGATCGGCACCAGGGCCTCGCAGCCGCAGTAGCTGCACATCGCACCAGCCTCCCGATCAACCTCGCGGTAAAGATCACCCCGAGCCAGCCCGAGCCAGCCGGGGTCAGCCGGGGTCAGCCGCGCGGGACACCCGGAGCCGCCAGGCCTGCGGCCCCCGCTCCAGGTACTCCACGCCGATCACATCCGGGTCCCGGTGCGCCATCTTCGCCAGCAGCGGTACCGGGTCGTGGGGCGCGACCAGGATCATCGCCTCGCCGGGCCGGACAGCGGCCCACGCCCCCAGCACTGCGCCGTGGCGCAACGCGTGCGGGATCTGCCGGGCGTCGAGCACGGGGTCGCCGCCGTCATCCGGCCCGCACTCACAGGCGTGACCGGCATGTTCTAGGAGCATGGGACGTTCCGCGTCGGTCATGGCACTCCCTGAGTCATTTACAACGGAAACTACTGGAAAAAATACCCTTCCGGTACGCCGTCCGGCAAGGTACGCCGACCGGTCGCCTCAGTCCGGGGCGGCCGCCTCGGGGTCGCCGGGCAGGCGCAACCAGCAGCCCTGCGGGTGGGCGAACGGCTCGATACTGACGCCCTCGCTCGCGGCGCCCGCGGCGACGTACAGGCCCTCGATCACCCCGACATGGATGCGGCAGACGACCTCGGGATGCCGCCGGGCGACGTCCAACACCGGGCACTGCCGTAGCAGCACGGCGCCCTCGTGGGGGTCGGCGGGGTCGTACCCGAGGGAGCGCAGCACCTGCAGCGCGTGCGGCACGAGACCCGCGGCGCCGGCCTCGACGTAGGAGGCGAAGCCCTCCGCGCCACCGGCCAGTTCCAGCCCCCAGTGCAGACCCACATCGCGGGCCTCTGCCGCGGGATCGGGGCTCGTGCGGGCGAGGTGGCCGGCCATCGCCGATGCCAGCCGGGCGTGTTCACGCAGGTGGGGGCGGGAGCGTTCGGGCGGCACCACGCGGTAGAGCAGCGCCGGGCGACCGCGACCCTGGGCGGGGCTGGTGAAGGACTCGGCCAAGCCCGCCGCGACCAGCCCGTCCAGGTGTTCGCGCACGGTGTTGTGGTGTTGCCCGGACAGCTCCGCCAAGTGGGCGACGGTCACCGGCGCCGACTGGGCCCCCAGCAGGTCCAGCACGCTGGATCGCGCCCGGGACAGCAGGGCCACGACCGGTTCGAACTGGGGAGCGGGCCGCGGTCCCCAGGCGGGCGGTGAGGTGTCGTGGGCGGGGGATGGCATGGTGGAGCCGAGTGTACGGACGGGCCTCGCGCGTGGTAAATGGCGCATGGTGCTCCGCTGCCGGCCAAGGACCGCGCGCGGCGCCGGGCAGGTCTCCCTTCGACCAGACGCCCGGCTCAACGCAGCAGAGTCGGGATACCGCCGAGGTAGCGCATGCAGGGACTCACGCTAGAATTGTGTACATGTCGATGCTGCCCATTGCAGACGCTCGAGCTCAGCTGTCGCGGCTGATCGATGAGGCGATGACCACTCACGAGCGCTTCGAGATCACCCGCAACGGACGCCGTGCCGCCGTACTGCTATCCGCAGACGATTACGACGCGCTGCGCGAGATGGTCGCAGTGCTCTCCGACGCTGAGCTCGTCAGGGCTCACGACGAGGGTCGGGCGGCAATCGAGGCTGGGGACTACCTTGACGCCGACCAGCTGGCACACGCCCTCCGAGCTGCTAGCCGCCTGCAACGGTGACCGAGCGCTACCGACTGCGCATCGCAGGACCGGCGGCGCGGGCGCTCGCTGATCAACTCCCGGAGAAGGTGGCCGCCGCAGCCTACGAATTCACTTGTGGTCCGCTACTCGACGACCCTCATCGGGTGGGCAAGCCTCTCGGCCCACCGCTGGCACCCGCCTGGACTGCCCGCCGCGGCACCTACCGCGTCCTCTATCTGGTGGACGACGTCCACCGCGTCGTTGATGTCACCGCAGTGCGGCATCAAGCCGACGCCTACCGCAGCTGAGCGGGACTCAGCATCACCCTGCGGCGCCCCGCGGCGCCCCGCGGCGCCCCGCGGCGCCCCGCGGCGTCGCGCTAGCGTGGGCGACATGGGCAAACACGGGGGTGAGCCGGTGTTCGGCAACGTACAACGACGACCAAGGGTCACACAGCGTGCCCTGACCGCCGCGCTCGCGGTCAGCCTGACCGCGCTGGTGGGGTGTTCGGTGACGTCACCCAGCCCATCAGGTAGTGGTGCCAGCAGCGCCGCGAGCGCGACCACCACTACCACCACCACTGTGACCACCACCAGTTCGACCACCAGCCCCGCCGCGGCCACCCCCGTGGCCGTGCCCGACACTCCGGTCGGCCGCCAGGTCCGCTGGGTGGTCGCCCAGCTCGAGGCCCCTGACGAGAAGACACCCGTCAGCGACCACTTCACCCCCGGGTTCCTCAAAGAGGTCAACGAGGTTGCCCTGCTGTCGCTGTTCATGCAGGTCCGGGGCAGCGGCCCGTACGTCGTCACGGCGTACCGGGGAGACCAGACCAGGGCGACGGCCACCCTGACCAGCGCTTCCGGCGGAGGCCTCACGGTGCTGGCCGGCGTGGACCCCTCCGGCAAGCTCGACTCCCTGTTCCTGCGCCCGCGCACGAGCGTGCCGCCGCTGGCGGATTGGGCGGCTTTCGATCGGGCCACGGCCGAACTCGGCGCCGATGTCGCGGTGCTGGCCGCCGACGTCGTGGACGGCCGCTGCGTGCCCCGCCACGCCGTACAGGCCGCGCAATCCATGCCCATGGGTTCGGCGTTCAAGCTGTACGTGCTGGGGGCTGTCGCCGAGGCGGTCCGGGCTCGGCGGCTGCGCTGGGACCAGCAGCTCACCGTCACCGATGCGGTCCGCAGCCTGCCCTCGGGGGAGCTGCAGAACGCCGCCAACGGCACCAAGGTCACCGTCGAGAAGGCCGCCACTGGGATGATCTCGGTCAGCGACAACACCGCCACCGATCTGCTGATGGCCGCGGTCGGGCGTCCGGCGGTCGAGTCCGCGATGACCGCGATGGGCCACCATGACCCGGCCCAGAACCGGCCGTTCCTGACCACCCGGGAGTTCTTCGAACTCGCCTGGGGCACCCCGAACCGCCGAGCCGCGTGGGTCAAAGCCACCCCGGAGGGTCGGCGAACGCTCCTGGGCGGCCTCTCCCGCGGGCGGCTGCCGGTCCCCGCAGCCGCGGTCACCACCCCGGCCTGGCCGGATCGACTGGAGTGGTTCGGCTCCCCGAACGATCTGTGCGCCGCACACGTGGCCCTCCAACGCCTTGCGGCAGACCCGGCGACGCGAGCGACCGTCGGCGCCCAGGTACGCGCGGCCCTGTCCGACAACCCCGGGGTCACCCTCCCCGAGACGGTCACCTACGCCGCGTTCAAGGGCGGCAACAGCCCCGGCGCGATGTCCCTGAGCTGGTACGTCGAGAGCCCCGCCGGTCCGCGGGTGTTGGTCCTCATGATCCGCGCACGCGATCCGGGCCGGACCTCCGACGCCACCCGGATCGCCGGTCTCGGCGAACGAGCCCTCGAGCTGCTGGTGAGATGATCCGGGACCGGGACGACCGCGGTCGCCCGCGGCAAGCTCGCCCGCGGGACGCGCTGGGGCGACCGCTGCCCTACGGTGCAGCGGGGGAACCGCCGATCGAGGAGACCCCGCTCGACCCGGCGGCGACCGTCGCCCGGGCCAGGGAAATGCTGGCCGACGGGCGGCCGTTCGCGGCGCACGAGACGTTCGAGGTGGCCTGGCGGCATCGGCCCGCGCAGGAGCGGGAGCTCTGGCAGGGCCTGGCCCAGGTCTGCGCCGGCCTGACGCACGCGGCCCGCGGGAACGCCGTGGGCGCCGCCACCCTGATGGCTCGCGGGCAGGACCTGATCAGCCGGTACGCCGACCGCGGCGGGCCGACGTACGGGCTGGATCTCGACGCGCTCCGAGGAGCCCACGAAAGAGCCCGCGAAAGAGCGCACCAACCAGCTGGCGGGTCCCCCGACCAGGACCCGTCGGCGACCACCTCCGGCGTCGGGTAGACTGGGAAGGCGCGCCCGGATTGTTCTGCCGCGGGCGCCTTCGCTTCTTTGTCGATGCCCTTGTCTTTCGATGTCATTGCGCCGCGACCTGCGGGCCACCGTGCCCCAGCCGAGTCGCGCCGGGCAGAACCGACCGCATCACGTTCTTCGGAGTCTCATCATCAGCACCTCTAGCACTACGTTTGGCGCGCTCGGCGTGCCCGCCCCGCTGACGGCCGTCCTGGCCGATCGGGGCATCACCACACCCACACCCATCCAGGCGGCGACGCTGCCTGATTCCCTCGCGGGCCGCGATGTTCTCGGTCGCGGACGCACCGGATCAGGCAAGACGTACGCGTTCGTGCTGCCTGTCCTGGCCCGGCTGGCGGCGACGCCCGCGCGGCCTCGGCCGGGGCGCCCGCGCGCGCTGATCCTGGCCCCCACCCGCGAACTGGCCACCCAGATCGAGGAGGCCTTGACGCCGCTGGCGGCGACGCTCCGGCTGAAGTCACGCACCATCTTCGGGGGAGTCAACCAAAACCCCCAGGTCAATGCCCTACGCAACGGTGTCGACATCGTCGTGGCCTGCCCGGGACGCCTGGAAGACCTCATCGGTCAGGGGCACTGCCGACTCGACGACGTCAGCGTCACCGTGCTCGACGAGGCCGACCACATGGCCGACCTGGGGTTCCTGCCCGTCGTTCGCCGGATCCTGGAGCGTACGCCGACCACCGGCCAGCGGCTGCTGTTCTCGGCGACCCTCGATGCGGCTGTGGACGGCCTGGTGCGGCAGTTCCTGCGCAACCCGGTCACCCATCAGGCCGACTCGGCGATGGCACCGGTGGACACGATGACCCACCAGGTCTTGCGGGTCGCCGACACCGGACACCTGGCCGCGCTGGTCGAACTCACCACGGCCACCGACCGGACGGTGGTCTTCACCCGCACCAAGAGCCGCGCCAAGCGCCTGGCTCGCCAGCTCAACAGCGCCGGGGTCACCGCTGTGGAGTTGCACGGCAACCTGTCGCAGGGTGCCCGCACCCGGACCATGGAGGCCTTCCACGGCGGCCACGCCAAGGCGCTGGTGGCCACCGACATCGCCGCGCGCGGCATCCACGTCGACGACGTCGGCCTGGTGGTGCACGCCGATCCTCCGGCCGAACACAAGGCCTACCTGCACCGATCCGGCCGTACGGCGCGCGCCGGAGCGGGTGGCACGGTCATCACGTTGGCGACCGACGCCCAGTCACGTGAGGTGTCGGCGATGCTGCGCAAGGCCGGCATCAAGCCCGAGCATGCCCAGCACACCGATGACAGCGGTGGCGCCCTGGCGGCGCGCGTCGCCCGCGCCGCGGGTGCTGACCGGGCTCCGAGCAACTCCCGGGCTGCTGGAGCACCACGTGGCACGGGAGTTGGCCGGGCACCGAACACCCCTCGGGCTGCGGGGGCCGGACGGACGGCGAGCACGCCTCGCGCCGCAGGTGCCCGCGCCGCAGGTGCCAACCGGGGCACGACGGCCAACCGGGGTGCAGCGGCCTTCTCGGCGCGCACCGCTGCGGGGCGCGGTCGCTAGACCGCTGCCCCACGGCGGGCGCGCCAATCGGGTGCTCAGAGCCGGAAGGCTCCGACCACGCCCTGCAGCTCGCGGGCTCGGCCCATCAGGTCACCGGCTGCCACGGAGGTGTCCCGGGCCGCGGTCTCGGTGTCCTGAGCGGTGCGCGCCACCTCCCCGACCTGGTCGGCAATGGTCTTGGTCGCGACCGTGGTGTCGTTGACGTTGCGGCTCATCTCGTTCGTCGTGGCGGTCTGCTCCTCCACGGCGCTGGCGATGGTGGCCTGGGTGTCGTTGATCTGGGCGATGATCGCGGCGATCTCGCTGATCGCGGTCACCGCGGCCTCGGTGTCGAGCTGAATCGCCTCCACCCGCTGCGCAATGTCCTCGGTGGCCTTGGCGGTCTCCTGGGCGAGGTCTTTGACCTCGTTGGCGACGACCGCGAAACCCTTGCCGGCCTCGCCGGCTCGGGCGGCCTCGATGGTCGCGTTCAGGGCGAGCAGGTTGGTCTGTTCGGCGATCGAGGTGATGGCCTTGACGACGTCCCCGATCTCGGCGCTGGAGGCCCCGAGCTTGGCGACCGTCGCGTTGGTCTGATCGGCCACGCCGACGGCCTGCTGGGCGACCTCGGCTGCGCGCGCCGCGCTGTCGGCGATCTGCCGGATCGAGGCCGACATCTCTTCCGCGCCGGCGGCGACGGTGTCCACGTTGCCGGACATCTGGTCGGCGGCCTGGGACATGTCACCCAAGGTGGCGGCCGATCGGGTGGCCCCCTCCCCGAGGGTCGTGGACATCGTCGACAACTGGTCCGCCGCCGTCGCAACCGCCGCGGAGGCGTCCGAGACATGCGTCATGGTCTGCCGCATCGACTGGCGGGTTTCCTCGGCCGCAGCCGCCATGATGCCCAGTTCGTCGGTGGATTGCGCGTGCGCCGGCACCGTCAGGTCGCCGCGGCCCATGGCCACCAGCGCGTCCTGCACGGAGGCGACGCCGCGCTGCAACCGGCGGTACAGCCACACGCCGTACCCGGACATGGCGATGACCGCCAGCGCCAGGCCCCCGAGCATGGCCAGCCTGGTCTGATTCACCGTGGCCGCCTGGCTCTCCTCGGCCGCTGCCAGCGCCTTACCGGAAGCGACGGCGAACGCATCCAGGTGCTTCCACACCTCGTCGAAGGCCTTGGCGCTGTCCCCGCTGAGGATGGCCGAGCCGGCGGCCACACTGTCCGGGGTGCCCTTGGCGAACGCCGCGAACGCCTTCTCGTTCACCGCGGCGAACGCGCCCACAGCGGCGCCGGCGGCCTGCATCTCGGACTTCTCGGCCTCGGACATCACTGCCGGGTCGAGCTTGCCGAACGTGGCCGCCGCCTCCTTCATCGCCGTGCCGTACTGGGCGATCCCGGGCGCGGTCGGCGCGACGGCCGCCTTCGGCCCGAGCGCGAGCACGTCGCGCTCCAGGCCGTTCAGACCTGCCTTGACGACGCCACCGACCCCCTTGATCCAGGTGATGTGGCTGACGTTCACGCCGACCGCCTTCACCCGGGCACTTTCGTCACTGACCCTGCCCAGGCCTCGCAGGCCGAGCGCGATCACCGCGATGAGGGCGATGATGCCGACGATGACCAGGGCGGCGATCTTGCCGCGCAGACCCCACACCAGGCGTTTGGCTGTGCCGGTGGCTGTGTTCATGGCTTTCTCCCGTTGCTGGGCGTTCCGGCACGGTTACCCGTGCGTTCACTGCGCCGATCGACGGAAGTGGTTGTGAAGTAAGCGCTCTGGCGCCCCTGTGGACAACGTCGCCGGTCGTGGGGGTTCAGTGCAGTCCCGCTGTCTCTCATCGTGGACCGCGGATCGTGGGGAGCTGCCGGGAGGCCTTGCTGATCTGGGTCCAGCGGGCGCGTTCGGCGGCGCGCGCGAGCGGGTCGTCGCGGCGGCGCAGGTGGGCCAGCTCCTTCTGCAGGCGCCGCCAGTTCTGCAGGCGACGCACTTCCAGCGTGCCGTCCGCGACCGCTGCGGTGACCGCGCAGCCCGGTTCACGGTCGTGGGCGCAGTCCCGGAACCGGCAGTCGGCGGCGAGATCGACAATGTCCTCGAAGGTGGCCTCCACGGCCTCGGTCGAGGCCAGGACGTCGAGCAGCCGCAGCCCGGGCAGGTCGAGCATCACGCCACCGCTGGCGAGGGGGTACAGCCGCCGGGTGGTCGTGGTGTGTCGGCCTTCACCATCCCGCCGTACCGGAGCCACCGCCTCCGCGCGCCCCTCGAGGGCGTTGACCAGCGAGGTCTTGCCGACCCCCGACTGGCCGACCATGGTGGCGGTGATCCCGGGGCCCAGCCGGCTGTGCAGCTCCGCCAGCCCGCGGCCGTCGACGGCGGAGGTGGCGATGACCTCCACCCCTGGTACGACGGCGCTCACCTCCCGGACCGCCGCCGCCACCGCCGCCTCGTCGGCGCACCCGTCTGCTTTGGTGAGCACCACCAGGGGCGTCGCCCCGGAGTCCCACACCATGACCGCAAGTCGTTCGGCGGCCTTGAGGTTCGGTCCCCGGTCGATCGGCAGGACACTGAGGGCGAGGTCGATGTTGGCGGCCAGGACCTGTCGCTGCAGGCCGTTGGGATCCGGTCGCTCCAGGACCGCGCTGCGTGGGCCGAGCGCGACGAGCTCGCCGTCGCGGACCGCCACCCAGTCTCCTGGAACAGGGGTGAACGCTGCGTCGTGGCGGCGCGCGAAGCGGTCGGTGCGCAGCTCGCCCTGGTCACCCGGGCACCACGACACCTCCGCGACCGGGCCGTGCACGACGATCACCCGTCCCGGCGCACTCGCCGGGGGCAGCCAACGCACGTCCGCCCCGTTCGGGAGACCCACCGCGCTCAGCGCCGCGCGCCACCGATCCACCTGCGTCATCACCCTTCGATCGTGAGCGCCTGGGGCGCCGCACGACAACCGGTTTTCCGCCGCACGGCGTCCGGCTGGCCGGCGGCTGCCCGGCGAGTCTCGCCGGGCAGCCGCCGTGACCCTCGACGTGACCCTCGCGGGAAAACGGTTCGGCTCCGGTGCCGCCGGTGTGTTTCGCTGGACTCTGCCCACCCGGCCTGAGCGCTGCCGCGCCAGGTCTGGGGAACCTCGCGCTGTGTCGAACGGACGCAGCCGCAGCGAAAGGATGTCCTTCCGTGCGCGTCCTCCCGACCGCACTCCCGACCGCGCTCACGCCCTTGCGGCACCGGCAGTTCCGGGTGTTGGTGTCCTCATTGCTGCTGTCGCTGACCGGGGCCGGACTGCTCATCGTCGCGATGGTGTGGCAGGTGGTAGCCCTAGGCGGTGGCCCCGGGGAGTTGTCTCTCGTGGTCAGCGCCGGAGCGGTGGGCCTGCTGTGCACGGCTCTGGTGGGCGGTGTCCTGGCCGATCGGGTGCCGCAGCGCCGCATCCTGTTCGCGGCCGAGCTGACCAAGACGATCGCGATTGGGATCGTCGCGGCGCTGGCCTGGACCGGTCACCTGCAGGTGTGGCATCTGGCGGTGGCCGCGCTGGCCGGTGGGGTGGTCGACGGGCTGTACTACCCGGCGTACTCGGCGCTGGTTCCGGCGTTACTGCCGCCGGAGGCGCTGTTGCCGGCCAATGGTCTGGAGGGCTTTGCGCGCACCCTGATGTTGAACGCGGGCGGGCCTGCCGTGGCCGGAGCCGTTATCGCGGCGACCTCGCCGGCGGCGGCGCTCACGCTCACGGCGTGTTGCACCGGGGCGGCGGCGGCCGTGCTGGTGGGGTTGCCGACGACGCCGGTACGGCGGGATCTGGCTGGGGCGCCCACGCACCCGGTGCGGGCGCTGCTGTACGACCTGCGCGAAGGGTTCGGGTACCTGCGCGCGACACCCTGGCTGCATGCCACCTTGGCGTACGCCTCGCTGCTGGTGTTGCTGATTATGGGGCCGTTCGAGGTGTTGGTGCCGTTCGCCATCAAGGATCGCGCCGGCGGCGGGCCCGCGGAGCACGCGATGGTCTTGGCGGCCTTCGGCATCGGTGGTGCGCTGGGTTCGCTGGTGGTGTCCTCGCTACCGCTGCCGAGGAGGTACCTGAGCGCGATGAACCTGATGTGGGGACTGGGCTGCCTGCCGATCATCGTGCTGGGCCTGACCCGCAGCCTCCCGCTGATGGTGGCTGCGGCGCTGGTCACCGGCTTCACCTTCAACGGGGCCACGGTGATCTGGGGGACGCTGCTGCAGCGCCGGGTGCCCAGCGAACTGCTGGGGAGGGTGTCGAGCCTGGACTTCTTCATCTCGCTGGCGTTCATGCCGCTGTCGATGGCGTTGGCTGGTCCGGTGAGTACGGCGATCGGCCTGAACACCACGTTTGTGCTGGCCGGGAGCCTGCCGCTGGTGGTTGCCGTGGTGGCGATCCTGGCGGCGCGGATGCCCGCCGACGAGCTGGCTCACCCCCTGCGGCGGGAATGACAGCGCTGCGGCGGAATGACAGCGCGGGGTGGACGACCCGTCCCCTGGGTCATCCACCCCGTCTCGCTGCCCCGCGACGACCGCCGGGATCCCCACCCCGGACGGCCTTCGCGGGCCCCCGATGACGCACCCGAGCCAGGGCGTCCGGTGAGGGGCCGCCGCCGACGCCCGCGTCCCCACACGGGCGCCGGTCGCCCTTGAGTCAGGGGTGCCTAACCCCAAGCGTGTCACCCGTGGCGCCACAGGGCTGGTAGGCAGTCAACACAGATGCCGGTGGTGCAGGCACCACCGGTCAGGGTGAAGCGAGGGCACGGCCGGTGGGTGTAACGGTTCACCCCGTCGACAGCGGGATTCGGCCGGTCACCCGGGTGCCGTGATCGGCGCGGCTGTGGATCGTCAGCTCACCACCGGCCGCGCGGACCCGGTCGGCCATACCGGTCAGGCCTCGGCCGGTGCCCGATCGTGTCGGCGGGATCCCGTGGCCGTCGTCGCTGACGGTGAAGACGACGGCGTGCCCATCGCTGGTCATGGCGACCCGCACCTCGATGCGGTCCGCGGCGGCGTGCTTGTCGGCGTTGTGCAGGGCCTCCAGGCAGCAGAAATAGACGGCCGCCTCCACCTCTCGGGCCAACCGGTCCACGCCGACGACCTGGACCTCGCAGGGGGTGGCGGTACGACGACCGGCCGCCGGGAGCGCGGCATGCAGCCCACGTTCGGTGAGCAACGCCGGGTAGATGCCGTGCGCCAGGTCGCGCAGCTCACGGATCGCGTCCTGGAGCTGGGAGCGCACGTCGGCCAGCGCGGCGGCGGCGGCCCCCGGATCGCGTTCGCACATGCGGGCCACCCGGCCCAGCTCCACCGACACGGTCACCAGCTGCTGTTGGGCGCCGTCGTGCAGGTCCCGCTCGATGGCGCTGCGCGCCTCGTCGGCCGCGACCGCCAATCGGCTCCGGGAAGAGGCCAGCTCCTGGGTCTGCACGGTCAGCCGGCGCATCTGTTGGGCCATCCCGGCGGTGATCACGGTGGCCACGATCGGGACGAACAGCATGAGTAGCACCGCCGCCAGCCAGGGGTCCATCGTGAGCGCATCGACACCGGAACGCCGGAGTTCGGCGACGGCGCACACCGCTCCGGTGCCGAGGATGGTCAGCACGATCGACACCTGCAGCGCCGGCCGCGGGAGGTGTTCCAACTGGGCGACCACGGGGGCGACCAGCCCCAACAGTCCGATGCCGACGGCGAAGGGGGTGGTGTACGTCACCCCGATGGCCGCCACCCAGGTGCCCAGGGTGAGGGCGCCGGTGCCCACCGCCGAACGCCCGCGGCGGGCGGCCCACCAGCCGAAGGCCACGATGAACCACGCGGTGCCGAGGATCGCCACGTCGAAGAAGATCACCGTGCGGCCGATGAAGGGTTGGGCGATCGCCAGGCCGAGGGCCGACGTACCGATGCCGGCGAGGTTGAACTGCAGGTACCGGCGCAACCGGGTGTTGGCGGAGGGGTCGGGCAGGACCGGACCGACCCGACGTACCCGGCTTCGCGCGGCTGGCTCAGCGGTCACCGGACCGGCCCGCGGGGCAGGCCCTTGACGGCCGCGACCAGCGTGTCCGGGGCGAGTTCCTCCTTGGCCAGGAATCCCATGCCCACATCGAAGCACCCCTGGGGTACGTCGTCCCGGCTGAACGCCGAGGTCAGCAGGATCGCCACCTTCGGTCCGCGCTGGCGGAGCAGGGCGGCAACGGCCAGCGGGTCCTCACCGGGCATCCGGACGTCGAGGATCACCAGGTCAGGGCGCAGGGTCTGGACGAGGATGGGCAGTTCACAGGCCCG
Source organism: Austwickia sp. (assembly GCA_016711265.1). Taxonomy (GTDB): domain Bacteria; phylum Actinomycetota; class Actinomycetes; order Actinomycetales; family Dermatophilaceae; genus JADJTI01. The sequence goes on from JADJTI010000006.1 coordinate 270,237, forward strand.
TGAGGTCTGCCCGCAGACCTCGAAACCGGGAGTTTCGGCGACCACTGCGACGGCGGCAGCGCGATAGGAGTCCTGGTCGTCGGCGACCAGGACCCGGACCGTTCCCCGAAGCGAATCCATCGTCCCTCGAGCGTGTCAGCCGGATGCAGGGCTGCCCAGGGTGTCTGCACCACCGTCGGCGAGGTACATCAACACCGCTGCCACCCGTCGATCAGTCCCATCGGCGCTGGTCAGGTCGAGCTTGGCGAAAATGGAGTTGATGTGCTTCTCCACGGCCCGGCCGGTGACGCACAGCGTATCGGCGATCGCGGTGTTGGAAGCTCCGGAGGCGATCAGCGCCAACACCTCGCGTTCGCGGGCCGAAAGCCGGGAAATCGGGGATTCCGCGGAACGCAGCCGGGCCGCCATCAACACGTCGACGACGTCGGCGTCGATGACCGACCCGCCTGCAGCCACCACGGTCAGCGCGCCCACGACCTGCTCGACGTCGGCCACCCGTTCCTTGAGCAGGTACCCTCGTCCGCCGCTGCCTCCCGCGACCAGGGCTAGCGCGTGCTCAGCATCGATGTACTGGGACAACAGCACGACACCGAGCCCCGGGTGGGACGCGCGGAGCGCTTCGGCGGCTTGAATGCCCTCATCGACGTTGGTGGGGGGCATCCGGATGTCGGAGAGGACGACGTCGATGTGCTCGCGGTTCAGGGCGTCGTACAGACCGGGCAGGTCCGCGCATTCGATGACCTCATCGACCCGCTCGTGCTCGATGAGCAGGCGCGCCAGCCCCTTGCGCAGGAGGGCGCTGTCCTCTGCGAGCAGCACCCGAAGCCCGTTCATAACCGAATGGTATGGGTACCCGGTTGCTGGGAGCGGTTGCGGTCAGGGGGAGGTCGGGTACGCCGCCCGCGCGGCGTCGGCGACCTGCCGCATGCCGGACCGTTCGGCGATGAAACCGCCGGCGACGCCGACGACGGGCAGGTTCCGGGCGGCCCGAGCCAGGCGGCCGCCGCGGGGGCGGGAGTCGATCTCGTGGCGCAGGCCGAGCATCTGGCGGGCGGCCCGCCACACCAGGGCGCCGGTTCCGCCGAGGCGGGCCAGCACACCGTGAGAGTGCTCATCGTCGCTCGGGTCGTTCGGGTCGGTGGTCGGGTCGTCGGCAGGGTCGCCGGCCAAGAGTTCGCTGACTTGCGCTGCGCTCAACTCGCGCCCGAGGACGACCTGGGCGGCGACCGCCGTACGGGCGTTGAGGTCTCCGACTCCCAGCTCGCGGCCGACCGCGTTGACCAGCAGCACCTGGGCGGCGGCGCCGATGACGTCGCCCGCGCCCGAGACCGTCCCGAGGCGTCCGGTGAGTGCGGGCAGCGCCGCGACGGCAGCACCCGCCGTACCGAACCGGTCCACCCACCAGGCGATCCGGGTGTCGGCGTCCGCCTCGTCCCAGTCCTCGTGGCGGGGATGCACCGTGCCGGTGATGGCTCGGGCGCCCGCGCCGGCCACCGCGGCCAGCCCGCCCGCGACGCGGGAGAGCGGCCCCTGCGACTCATCGGCCGTGTCGGCGGGCTTGTCCGCGACGACCTCGTGCTCGCCGGGTTCGTCGGCGACCACGAGGGCATCACGGGCCCGGTCGAACTGGCGGCCGATCGCGGCCAGGCTGCGAGCCAGGTGGCTGTCACTGATGCTGGTCATGCACGCAGTGTGCCCGAGGTGCAGCTCAGGCCGGTACGGCGGGTGTGCGGGTCTACTTCTCCGGGAAAGCGACGACCTCGGAGTCGGAGGGCGCGCTGAACGGCGACACGGAATCCAGCTCCGAGAAGCGGATCATGCCGGGCTCCTTGGGGGTGCCGCGCCATTCGATGAGGTTGGCCTGGCCATCGGCGGTGACGATCATTTCGGCCTCGCCGGGGCCTTCGGTGATGACGTATGCCTTGGTTCCTGAGACCTCGGTTTCGCCCACCGGAGTGGTCTTCGCGGACATGCTCATGGCACTCGGTCCCTCATAGACCTGCTTCATGAGCCCTTCGATCTTGATGTCGGACATGCCGCCGGTCTTGCTGGCGGGGACCAGGACGTATTTGCCGGTGAAGAGGGCTCCCATGCCCGGGGCCTGCGACTCCCAGAACTTGGTGTCCGCCTTCATGTACATCTTGTCGGCTACCGTCAAGAGCTCGATCGTGCCAAAGTCGGGATGGGTCAGCACCAGCTTCTGGTTGCTGCCATCGGTTTGACCAGCGATGTCGAGCCGCATTTCGCCGGTGCCCATCTTGACGTCGCCGACGATGTGCGCACTCGTCAACGCCAACGCGCGTTCCTTGGACTTGGTGAAGACCTCACCCATCGAGGGTCGGCCGGAATTGTTGTCCGAGCCGAAGCTGGAGCTTGAGCTGGGGCTCCACTCCGAGCTCGGGCTCCAGCTGGAACTCGGGCTTTCGGTCGCGCTGCTGGACGGAGACGACGTACTGGACTGCGAGGACGACGTGGGCGCTGCCGGCGCGGGGTTGGACCCGCCGCTCCCGCAGCCGGTCAGTGTGACGCCCAAGGCGACCGGCACCAGCACCACGACGGCACGACGAATGGACACGCGCATGTAAAACCCCCCGAAGATCATTGGTACAAGTAGTGTGACAGCCCTATCGGCCGTTGCGACGCCGCTTTCTGATTGTTGCCTCACGGATGTCATACTCCAGGCTGTCACTCGCTGTCCCCGCCGGGGCTTCCAGGGGGCCGTGCCAACCGTTCCGTGTGCAAGTCTGCATCCGGCTGAACACGCTCCTGCGGCAGTGGGTCCTCTGAGCTGGGTCAGCACCCCGAGCCATGAAAGGATCGACAGGATCGATCCTTGGACCCGATCTCGGCTAAGAGCGGGCTGGTCTGCGACCCTGGTCCCATGTGGACCGCCGAAAGAGAAGCCAACCTCAGGGCTCAGGCCTTCTCCTGGCTGGCGGTTCGCACCCACGACGGCCTTTCGGCGCTAAAGACCGAGGAGATTCGCGGGTTCACCTTCGAAGGCAAGAGCTTTGCCCTCATGGACCGGCAACGCGGGATTCGCAAGCCAGCGGAGCTCGACATCACGGCGGGGGAGAATGGCGATTGCTGATAGGCTTGACGACAGGTTTCAGCCCTCGCCGCTACTGAGCAGACTCCATCGCCAACTGACTCAGGATGACTTGCACGTCGAGGGTAGAGTCAGATATGCGGGAGTCCTTTCCAGTCGGTCTGGAGAACTGGCGGTTCTCTTCGAGACGCGTGATGGCAACCGCCTAACAGGATGGTGCCTCTTCTTGGGCGGGAGCGTCGCACTGCAGGCGGAGTGCGTAGACAACTGGGTGCAATGGAAATCCGAGGAGATTCGCTACACCTTGATTGAGTGGCTGGACGTGGGTCGGCATACGATCGATTATGCCGGACTAGCGCCGGTGCGCTATGCGCGAGAAGCGGTGTTAGAAGGGGAGGCTCGGGCATCTCCTTGGCTGCCTAATAGTCATTGGTTAGAGCTGCAGCGATTCCCGTTTGGATTCATGACGTAAAAATGATGTCGGGAGCCTTGATCTGCGAGCATCACTGTAAGGCGCGGGAAAAGCACAATGTCGAGGATCTTGCTCCGGCAGTGTCGGGGTCTCGTATTCGGGGCCGCGCGGTCGCGTCGTACGGCCCGACTCGTGCCACTTCTCAGGGGTGAGGCGAGTGCCGAGTTCGTGACCTGTGGTGATGCGGGCGGGGTGGCGGTTGTGGGGTGACTAATCCCCGTGCTGGGTAGGGTCGGAGGGTGGCATCGTTCGTGCGGAAGGTGCCCACGGCCGTTGGAGGTGTCCGAGCTCCCCGTCCGCCTCAGACAGCGCGCGGATCACGTGAGGTGTCAGGACGAGATCTCTAGGCACGGGCTGGGCAGGTAGTAGGTGAAGGCCCACCTCCCGGGCTCCCGATGCGCGGAACCGAACGGGCTGTCGACGAAGTCCGCTGGATCCTTGCGGCCAACATACAACTAAGCAACGCCTTCAGTAGGAACTCGCACCCCAAGATGCAACTCCACTTGCATGGAACGGCCCGACTGCACCGACTGTTTGCGGGATCACCTCAACGTCCAGGTTGCGCGCGGGTCCTTGGGCGACAGCCCCTGCCAGCTGACGATGCCCTCGTCGCGCAGGTGGGCCAAGGCGCGGGTGGCCGTCATCCTGCTGATGCCCGCCAGCTCGATGATCTGACCTGTGCCCATCGGCTGACCACCCACGCGAAGCACGTCGAGCACCGCCTTGGCGCTCGGGGTCAGCCTCTTGAGGATCTCCGCCGGAAGGGCGTCGCTGGCCAGGAGAACCAGACGGACGCTCGACGAGAGTTGCGTGTACACGGGATCGGCGAGTCCCCGGCGTCGCATCTCGTCGAACATGCGGCGGATGCCTTCCCCGAGTTCCCTCGTGATGCCGAGGTCGGAGCAAACCCGCGCGATGCGCGGATTGCGTGCGTAGCGTTCGATGTCCAGCGGCCTGGCTGGGTCGACCACACCGGGGAACCGACCCGGCGAGCTGATCTGGATGCGATTGGGGAAGATCTCCACCCGGATGTGGTCACCCATCAGGCTGTACGAGCGGTGGACCACGGCATTGACCAGACCTTCGAGCCACGCGTCTCGCGGGATCCGCGGCACGGCGGAGAACAGCCCATCCGGCCCAAGCTGCTGCCATTTCGGCATGAGGCGCTCGATCTCCTCAGCCGCCTCGTGAATCTGCTGCGGGAGGGAGCCCTCACGCCGAATGTCGGCACCGTCCTCCAACGTCATCCGCGAGCCGAGGCCCTGCTCGATGTCGCCGTACCGCAGGATGCGGACGACGGCATGGGGGAACTCGCGTTGGGGGCGCTTGTCGAACAGCAGGCAGGCGGCCACCGTGACGCGATCGCGGCGATCTAGCAGGTCCCTCGCCGTCAGCATGCTCCGGATACTGGTCGAACCCAGAGCGTCTGCGTACGCCGTCAACTGCACCTGGTCGAGGTCATCCACGTCGAGGGGAACAGCCGAACCCTCGTAGGCAGCCGCCCCCGGTCGTACGCGAGTTCCTGGCGCTGGGCGGCGGAGAGCTTGCGGGACTCGTCTCCGACACGGAGGTACGCCGTGCCGTTCGTCAGAGCGTGCAGCGTATCCGACGGTTCGACCCGCACTACGACCAGGGGTGTGGTCGCCATCAGGAGTCCTGGTCATCAACTCGTCGATGCTGGCCCGCACCGCTGGCGTGGTGTGATCCCACGCGGCTTTCCGAAGCGCGTTGACCTTGCGTGCCTCTACACCGTCGACGACGCCATCGTGGAGGCCGACAACGATCGTTCCGCCCTCGGCGTTGGCCATGGCGACCATCGGAACGGCCAAGTCCTTTGCACTAAGCTAAGGTCCTCACCCCCTCGAAGCGGGTCTCATCCTCGGCCATCGCTTGCAGCAGCGGCTTGATCGAGGTCCACACCGTCCGCCAGGTGGTGCCCAGCTGCCGGGCGATCCCGGCGATCGAGGCGTGCTCACGACGCAGCTGGCGGACCGCCCACCAGCACGCCCGGACCGTCAGCAGGGCCCGCGGACGAGCAAGGCCGGAGTGCTGCTCGGTGACCACGCCAGCCGGGCAGGAGGGCTCGGCGCACTTCCAGGTCCGCTTGCGCCACACCACCTCCACCGGCCTGCCGAAACACGGGGTGTCGATCAGCGTCACGTTGCTCCGGCCGTGGCTACCGGCGATCACCCCGCAGGCCGGACAGCCCTCACCCTCGCCTGGGACTCAACGACCACTTTCAGCCACGGGCCTTGCTTGCCGATGTGCTCAGCGACCTGGAGCACATGGAACCCGTCGAGCCCGACGAGGGTGTCGCAGCGATCGCAGTACTGCCCCAGTGAGGGGGGATCAGGACAGGAGCGCGCGCGAGCACACACCTTAGGCTCGGACATCGTCGAGGCCTTCCGCGTTCTGGTTGCTTGGTCGCTCCAGATGCTGGAAGGCCTCGACCCCCATCCCGGTCAGCTCAAGGCCGCGAGTCGCTCACACCCACCCCAGGTACGAAGAGCCTCAAAAGAACGTCCTGAACAGCCGCCGTTGGACCACCCGCGCCGAACTGCGCCTGGCGATCGTCACCTGGATCGAACGGACCTATCACCGCCGACGCCGACAACGCGCCCTGGGCAAGACCACCCCATCGAGTTTGAGACCATCTACTGGCCCGCACACGCGGCCTGAACCACCACACCCCAAGTGTCAATCAAACCTTCAGCAGTCCCATGGCCGTGTGGCTGTCGAGGAATGCGATGACGACGACACCCTCGCCGGTGCGGCGTGTGTACATCCCGAAGGCCAACGGCAAACGCCGCCCGCTGGGCATCCCGACGCCGATCGACCGTGCCATCCAGGCCATGGTCGCTAACGCGTTGGAACCGGAGTGGGAGGCCCGCTTCGAACCGGACGTGTACGGCTTCCGGCCCGGACGCGGCTGCCATGACGCCATCGAGGCGATCTTCGGCCTGTGCGGGAAGCGGAAATCGCTTCGCGCGTGGGTGCTGGACGCTGACCTGAAGGCGGCGTTCGACAACATCAGCCACGACCACCTCCTGACCATGCTCGACGGATTCCCTGCCAAGGGGCACGTCGCCGCATGGTTGAAGGCGGGGGTCATGGAAGACGGCGAGTACCTGCCGACCGAGGCGGGCACACCGCAAGGGGGCATCATCTCGCCGCTGCTGTTGAACATCGCCATGCACGGGATGGAGGAAGCCGCCGGGGAACGCCGGTACTCCCGAACCAGGAAGTCCCAGCCCGACGGAATCGTGCCCGGCACTCCGGCCGTCGTCCGTTACGCGGACGACTTCGTGGTCATGTGCCACACGCGCGAGGAAGCCCTGGCGGTCAAGGCGCGTCTGAGCGAATGGTTTCGGCCCCGAGGGTTGTCGTTCAACGAGGACAAGACACACATCGTGCACCTGTCCGAGGGGTTCGACTTCCTCGGGTTCACGATCAGGCGCTACCCGAGGAGCGGAAAGGTCCTGACCCGGCCGTCGAAGGCGGCTGTGCAACGGATCCGCGACAAGCTCAGAGTCGAGGTGATTCGACGTAACGGGGCTAACGCCCCTGCGGTCATCGCCGCCGTGAACCCGATCATCCGCGGGTGGGCGGCGTACTACCGCATCGGAGCGTCGAAGAAGATCTACGCCCAGTTGGATTACTGGATGTGGATCCGCCTGTGGCGCTAGGCCCGGCGCGCGCACCCGAATAAGGGAAAGCGGTGGATTCAGACACGCTACTGGGGACGATTCCACCCCAGACGCGACGATCGATGGGTATTCGGAGACCACGAAAGTGGCATCTACCTGCGAAGATTCGCATGGACTCCCATCGTGCGCCACGTGAAAGTCAAGGGCCGGGCATCGATTGATGACCCGACCCTGACCGGCTACTGGCGGCAACGTCGCAGGCGCCGACCTGACCCGACGCAGACCCTGCCAGCATTCCTCCCCCCGCCCACCGCCGCCCTCGGACTTGCCTGAGCCGGATGCTCTGAAAGGGGCACGTCCGGTTCTGAGGTAGCCCCGGCGCAGCAATGCGCCGGGGCTACCCGACAACCCCACCAGGCGCCGGGCTCGGGCCAGGGAGGCCTCGTCCAGAAAGCGGGAGCCGTTCTTGACGGTGACAAACCTGGGGGTGCGGGCAGCCTTCTCGCCGGCGACGACGGCCTTCGCCCGGTTCTCCTGCAGGGTGAGGGTCTTGCGGTCGCGGACGGCGCGTTTGGTGGAGTACGCCCACACCGCCCGCCACGACTTCTGGTGGATCGCCGGGTCCCAGACCGGTTCGGCCCGCTTGTAGGTGTCCTTGACACCGGTCGCCGCCTTGGTCGCCGCCCGTGGGGTGATGGTGTCGATGACCTGCCCATCGGTGAACGCGTCGCCGTGCCAGCGGAAGTGGGAGGCGAGGTCGTTTGGGGCCTTGGTCACGCGGGAGCCGACGATGAACCGCAGCCCGGCTTCGTCCAGGGCTTTCAGGTTCGACGCGGACAGCATGCCAGCGTCGGCGACGACGACGAAGTCGCTGAGGCCGTGCCGGGCCTGGAATCCCTCGATGATCGGCAGGATCGTCAAGGTCTCGGCCTTGTTGCCCTCGAAGCAGCCGATCTCCAGCGGGAACCCGTGCCGGTCGACCAGCAGCCCGACGACGATTTGGGGGTCGACCCGGCGTTCCTTGGAATAGCCGACCTTGCGCAGGTCGTCTTCCTTCTCCACCTCGAAGTACAGCGTGGTGACGTCGTACAAGCACAAGCTGATGTCACCGACGATGGCCGCGTGAGCCAAACACGCCGTGGCGATCTGACCCCGGTAGTCCCGCTGCCGGGCGCGGGTCAACGTGCGGCGCATCGTCTTCTCACAGGCCGGCCGCTGTCCCAGGTCGGTCAGCACCCACCATCGCGGCACTCGGCCGATCGTCACCGACCGTGACCACGGCCGGTTTGTGATCCGGGTGTGGTCACCTGGGGGGCGTGCGGGGGTCGCCCATCGTACGGGCCACCTCGCAGCATCAAGGGCCTGCACTCGCTGCGCTCGTTCCCGGTCGTTTCCGAGCCCACTACGGCGACTACCGCTCCTGATCACCAACACAGCAGACCGACCACATCAAACAGATTGAAAAGAATGGACCGGCCATGAGCGATGGACCACGATAGTCACCCACCCCGGCGTCGAATCGAACGATCAGGTCATGTCACCTTCGATGGCCAACTGCGGATGTACTTGGCCGGCCACAAGTTCGTTGTTCACCTTGACTACCCGGTGGACAAAATCAGGAGGACCTTCGGGCCGACGCGCATTCGCTCGGACTTTCGTCCATGTCCTAACAGTCCAGCAGTCCTTTTCTGAGACCACAGTGCTGCGCCAATCAGCCACCGACCCACTCTCTTGTCGAGATATAGCACCTCGGGCCACCCTGACAGCCTCTCCGTCCCTAATTCCCACGACTCTACCGCCTCTCAGTGATTATGACATTTTACCAGCCGCTGACCATGAGCGTCCGATGTTGACTACCTCCTAACACACTATTGCCCTACGTGAGGCGAAATACAGACCTACCGGGGCAGTGAAACCAACAATCTCTCCTTGCCCAGTCTGATCGTCCTGGACAAGATCGGGGATTCAAGTGAAAACTGTACGTTCGTTTGCGCCCATTGTCGCGTTGACCGCGGCTATAGCGATCCCAGCCGGGACCGCTCATGGTAGTTCGGATCCTACCCCGAGCGGAGACCCAACGACCAAATCGCAAATTCAAGACACGGAGAGTCAGATACGCGGGTACTTGAAAGCCCATCCGGATGGCAAGAGGATCAGCAAGCACCGTGTCGCTTTCAAGGGCGGATCGGTGATCATGAATTTCACGCCAGACGGCGCGACTGACGTGACCGCTGTGACGCAGGAGTCTACGGGTGGGGCTCAGTCTGTCCTGACAACCTACGGGTATGAAGAGGGTTGCCCGAGTGGCCTTACCCAGAAGTGGTTCTGCTTCTACGAACACACCTACTACAAGGGACGCATGCTCCAGTTTAGGGACTGCGCGCCCATTTGGGGCCATAAAGAGACCTTCGCGGACTACGGCTTCCAGCGCAAAACCTCCTCGTGGGTTAACACCAAGACCGATACGGGAGTCGACGTATTCGTAAATCCTGACTGGACTGGCAGGTTGTGGGTCATGGGTCATGGCCTTACCAAGAGCTCAAACGTCGGGGTTGCGAACAACGATCGGGCATACACTTTCACTGCTTTCTGCTGACTGGCGCCCGAGCATTAGGTGGCGTGCGTTAAGGTACAGGCTGACGCACGCCACCTAATGCTCGTATTGTGAGGAGGAAGTTCATCAATCATTTGAACGGCTCGCACCACATCATCGTTGCTTCAAACTCCTCCAGTATGTCGGGAAGCTACATCTTCACCGAAAAGCAACATAGCTAATCGTCGCAGGGATTGCGACATTGAGCTTCCCGGGTGTCACTGTTAGGGTTTCCTCGACGGTCAACAGATTCCCAGTAGCGTCGAAAACGAGTGTCGTGCGGGTCGGTAACCCTCCCTGCCGGTGGTTTACGATGAAGGCTGTCCCGATGCGACCCAGTCGATCGACGGCCGTGCCCGCCAATTGCAAGTCCTTTTTCCTTCTGAGTAGCTCCAGAACAGCGCCGTTCACCACGCGAGACGTGCGCCATTCCATGCGTAGATCCCGGACTGCCGCGATCAGCTCTGGGGTGCTTTGCTCAGAGATGGGGTGCCCCACGGAAAGGTATCGATAGAGCGCGTTCGGGTCACTCGGTGGCGGCTCTGGGAACATGACATGGAATTCGCCAGTCCGGAACGTTTCTTCCCGAACAAGATCGCCCTCTCTCATGGTGAGTTCAACCGAGGGGCTCGGCACCCACGGTCGACCCCACCTCACGATGGATTTCCCCGATCGATCGGGTAGCCACTTCACCTGATGCTCGGTCGGAGCAACGGCATTGTGGACATCCCCCGTATCGACGCGACTCCAGAGTGACCAGTCGGCGAATTGGCTCTCCCGCTGGCTCTCGGTGGCATCGGCTTTCTGCTTCGTGCAAGCAATTAGACGATCAAACGAAACGTTGGTCGTTTCCCCACTGGACACGATCACCAGTTGTGGCGGTGTGACTGCATACGCCGGTCTCGACGTGACACCGCGTGGATCCATGAAAAGGAATGCGAGTAGGGCCAGGCAGGCTCCAATCGTAGCCGCGAGCAGCAGGTATGGACGGCGTACCGCGGTGCGCGCACTTCGCGCCAGAGTGCGAGGCTGGTGACTGGCAAGAATGCGTGCGAGGTCATCCCGCGCGCGACTGTCGAGCTCTTCGGTCGACCCATCGGGGGAGGGGTTGGCAGCCGCAAGACGCTTCAGCGTGTCCATGACTGGGCTCCAATCGGGTGTGCGGTAGTAGTCGGGCCGTCCCGTTCGCCGAGCTGCGTTCTGAGTCGTCGCCGCGCCCGGTGTAGACGCACGGCAGCGGTGGCCGGACGGCACTGCATCGCGACGGCAATCTGTTGGACTGTCAAGTCCTCCCAGGCCCAGAGTCGTAAAGACTCTTGGTCGACAGCAGACAAAGAAGCAAGAGCCAGATGTAACGCCGTGAAGTCCGTGTCCGCGGTTGCACCGCCCGGCCGTTGTTCATCGGCTAAACGCTCGATCAGGCGATGGGTACGTTCCTCGGATCGACGCTGGTTAGCGACGACGCGACGAGCGACCCCGTACAACCACGGCAGCGCCTCGGGGGGCACGTCGTGCCACCGCCGCCAGGCGGTGGCAAATGTCTCGCTGGTTGCGTCTCGTGCAGAGGCCTCGTCGAAGCAGCGTCTCCGGCAGTAGCGCAACACCATCGGATAGGCCTCGGAGTACAGACGGGTGAACTCCTCCGCGGGGGTGGATCCCGGCTCAAGATTCACGTTGGGTGTATGTCCGACCGCAAGCCTTTGATTACAAGCAACACTCATCAAGGGTACGTCCGCACCATTTGCACCCACGCCGAGCGTGGCCACCAAACCCGCGCAGAAGGCCTAGAGGCGCGCCCAGATCACGCCACCGGCACCCCAAGGCCCCGGCCGGCCGTGCATGGGGCCCCCACGACCCGCACGGGGTCTATTCGCACTCCGAGACCTTCGACGCTGACCAGGCTCCGCGGGCGATGGTCAATCTGGGGCTCCTGGAGGATCAGGGAGGATGTGGCGCACTGGCAGAACTGACGACCTGGCGGCGACGCACCTGCCCAGCGCACCTCTCGATCCGAGAGTCGCGACTTCGTGGGCTGCAACGCCTTGTCCAGTGATGTTCGTTTCGAGCACGTCGACGAGGGACCAGTCGTCACCGGTCGTTAGGTGTCCGAAACGCCTGCTCACTAAGCCTCGATCCACTGATGGGCTTTGAGGTGTTGAGCGTGCCGTAACGCGAAGAAGGGGACTGCTGAAGGTTTGATTGACACTTGGGGTGTGGTGGTTCAGGCCGCGTGTGCGGGCCAGTAGATGGTCTCAAACTCGATGGGGGTGGTCTTGCCCAGGGCGCGTTGTCGGCGTCGGCGGTGATAGGTCCGTTCGATCCAGGTGACGATTGATCTGGTGGGCTTTGAGTGGACAGTGATTTCGACTGGTTTATGCGGCGATTGACGGATTGTTGCGGTACTGGTGGGCGACTTCGACGGGGGTTCGGTAGCCCAATCCGGAGTGGAGTGCTGACGATTATAGAAGACCTCGATGTATTCCGCAATAGCCGAACGGGCCGCCGCCCGAGTCGGGAACACCATCCGGTACACGAGCTCATTCTTTAACGCCGCGAAGAATGATTCTGCTAACGCGTTATCCCAACATGTCCCGGTCCTGCCCATGGACCCGGTGATCTTGTAACGCCGCAAATGAGTTGCGAACTGGGCGCTCGTGTACTGGCTACCCCGGTCCGAATGAAACACAACATCCTCGGCCATCTCGGTCCGGGCAGCGGCCATGGTGATCGCATCACAGATCAGATCGGTCCGCATGTGATCGGCCATCGACCAGCCGATCACCGCCTTGGTGCAACAGTCGATCACCGTGGCCAGGTACACCCACCCGGCCCAGGTCCGCACGTACGTGATGTCCCCGACCAGCCGCCGCCCAGGGGCGTCGGCAGTGAAGTCGCCCTGCACGTGGTCAGCCACCCCGACAACGTCTGCGCCGGGCATCGTGGTCCTGCGGTAGGAACGAGGCTGGCAGGCCACCAGGCCCAGCTCGGCCATAATGTCCCGGACCAGGTCAAGGCCCGCCGATGCAACCCGGTGATCGGCCGAACGGGTCAGGACGGCGTGGACCCGGCGTGCCCCGTACGTCCCTCGGCCGGCCTCGAACGCCGCCTGCACGTGCACCATGATCACCGCGCGCCGCTGCCCACGGGTCGAGGGTGGCGCGCAGCGCCACTGGTAGAACCCTGAACGGGACACCCCCAGTACCTGGCACATCGATTGCACGCTCACTGGCCACTGGTCGGGGTCGGCGACCGGCTGGGAGTCCTGATCGGCCAACTCCGCGGCAATGAGCTGGTACTTGTCGCTCACTGCTGCTCCCGCGCGAAGTAGGCCGCTGCTTTTTTTAGGAACTCATTCTGGAGTTTCAGTTCCCTGTTTTCTCGTTCCAAAGCACGCAGTCGTGTCCGGTCTTCAACACCGAGTTCTTCGCTGACCGGATGTTCCCTACGGTAGGTGGCCACCCAGTTCCCCAGAGTTCCTTCATTGATACCCAGATCCCTGGCCACCCCTCGCGATCGGCCGGGTCGATTCGATCACCATCCGTACCGCCTCCTGGCGGTATTCAGGCGTGAACCTACGATATTTCGACATCCAAAACCCTTCCTGACTGAGAACATCTTCTCAATAGGGTCACTGTCCGTCGAGAGCCCCACACCCCAGATCGCCAGGCGCAGTTCGGCGCGGGTGGTCCAACGGCGGCTGTTCAGGACGTTCTTTTGAAGGAGGGCGAAGAAGGACTCCATGGCGGCGTTGTCAGCGCTGGAAGCCACCCGGCCCATCGACCCCGACAGGTCGTGCCGGTGCAGCGTGGCAAGGTAGGGGCGGGAGCGGAATTGGCTGCCCCCTGTCTGCGTGCACCACGCAGCCTCTGACCGTGCCCCGCCCGCGGCGAGACACCGCCATCTCCAGCGCGTCGACCGCCAAAGTGGCGGGCATCCGCTCCCAAATCGAGTAGCCGACGATCCGGCGTGACCAGACGTCCTTGACCGCGCACAGGTAGAGCTTCCCCTCACTCGTGGGGTGTTCGGTGAGGTCGGTGAGCCACAGCCGGTTCGGGCCGGGTGCGGTGAAGTCACGTTCGACCAAGTCATCGTGCACCGGCGGTCCCGGCTTCTTCCAGCGGCCCTTGGTGCGGGCGTGCGCGGAGACGATGCCGGCCCTGGAACAGATTTTCCACACTCGCCGCTCGGAGAGGTCGTGTCCGGCCGCAGCGAGCTCGTCGGCGATGAACCGGTACCCGAAGCCGGGGTCGTCGGCGTGGACCTCGTAGGCGGCGTGCATCGCGTAGGCATCAACCAGGTCCCGGGCGCTGACTGGGTCGGCGCACCAGGCATAGAACGCTTGGGGGGGAGAACTTCCAGTACCCGACAGGCCACCGTCACCGGGATCCCATCGACGGCAAGGTCACGGACCAGCGGGTATATCATTTTGGGGACTGGCCCAGCTTGAGGTTCGCCTGCGAGAGGTAGGCAGCCGCCCGACGCAAGACCTCGTTCTCCTGCTCCAGCAGCCGGATCTTCCTCCTGGCCTCGCGCAGCTCCTCGTTCTCGGCCTTGGTCACGCCAGGACGGACACCGTCCTCGACGTCGGCTTGATGGAGCCAGTTACGCAGGCAGGACTCGGAGATCCCGAAGTCCTTGGCGAGCCGAGCGATCGGTGCCTCGCCACGGCGGGCGACCGCAACCACGTCATCACGGAACTCCTTGGGATGGGGTGCAGGCATGTCGACATCCTTCCAGTGGGAACTCCTCGTCCCCACAGATCAGGTGTCAACCGAACCTTCAGCAGTCCCAAGAAGCCCTTCTGGGCTGGGAGTTTGGGACTTGCGACGGAACCAAACCACGCCACTCAGGAGGGCATCTTCAAGGTGCGACTTTTTCACACCCTCGGCCGTACGTCGGTTGCGTTCGACGACTCGAATCTCGTGTCGGCCGGCGGGCGGGTCCCGGTCATGGCGTTGGCCGATCGTGCTGGGCTGCGTGACCTGGCTGATGAACACCTCACTGTGCCAACCGACAAGGGCGCGAACGCTGGCCTGAAGATCGCCTCGCTGGTGGCCGGGATGGTCGCCGGGGCTGACTCCATCGACGATATGGCGCTGCTGCGCCACGGGGGGATGAGCCAGCTCTTCCTCAAGACGTATGCGCCCTCCACGCTGGGCTCGTTCCTGCGCTCATTCACCTTCGGGCACGTCCGCCAGCTCGACGCCGTCGCCTCCCGGTTCCTGATCGCGATCGCTGGGCTCACCCCGCTGCTGGGCGCGGCCACCACGGTGGACAGCGACAAGGTGGAGTACGCGCTACTCGATGTCGACGAGACGATCATCGAGGTTCACGGCTACGCCAAGCAGGGCGCCGGGTTCGGGTACACCAAAGTCCGCGGGCTCAACGCACTGCTGGCCACGCTCGCGACCCCAACCACGGCGCCGGTGATCGTTGCCCAACGGCTCCGCAAGGGCTCGGCCGGGTCACCCCGTGGTGCCAAACGACTGGTCGGTGACACGGTTTGGACGACCCGGCGGATACTTGGGAAGGCGCGGCCAGTGCTGGTGCGGATGGACTCAGCGTTCTACGGCCGCGGTCCGGTCCACGCCGCCCTCAAAGGCGGCGCCGCGGTTTCGGTGACCGCGCGGATGGATCCCGCGGTCAAGAGGCGATCGCCAGCATCGATGACCACGCGTGGACAGCGATCGAGTACACCGAAGCCATCTTCGACGAAGAGACAGGCACGTGGATCTCTCGGGCCGAGGTCGCCGAAGTGCCGTTCACCGCGTTCGCCTCGGCCAAGAAGGCCGAGCGGGTCCGGGCCGCCTGATCGTGCGACGGATCCCGGACTTCCACGCCGAGCGGCACAAGGCAGCCGGGCAGGACACACTGTTCGACACCTGGCGCTTCCACGCGTTCTTCACCACCACCGACCCTGCTGTCCTCGACACCATCGCCGCGGACAAGACCCACCGCCATCACACGGTCATTGAACAGGTCCACGCCGATCTGAAGCACTCAGCGCTGGCGCACCTGCCCTCCGGGATCTTCAACGCCAACGCCGCATGGCTCGTGCTGGCGGTCATCGCGTTCAACCTCACCCGCGCCGCCGCCACCCTCACCGCGGCGCCGGACATCGCGAAAGCGACCACCGCCACCGTGCGGCGCAAGCTGATCCACGTCCCGGCCCGAGTCGCGTCCTCAGCCCGCCGGATCACCCTGCACCTGCCCCATGCCTGGCCCTGGCACGACGCGTGGACCCCACTGTTCGACCGCGTCGCCGACCCGCCCGCGACCGTTCTGTCCTGACCACCCAGCCGCAAGCGGCGCGACCCGAGAAACCGACGTGGAACACCCCGACAGCGCCGGGCAATCACCCACGCCCCCACACGATCATCAGCCCGCGGACGGCATCACGCCGACAGCCGAAGGCTCATCGGTGGATCGAGGCTAGGCGTCGGGTGAAAACGGATCGATGGGGCGCGTTGGACGGGGCTTGGGCTTCACTTGGCCACTGTGGCATGATGTTGCGAAAATCGCAACCGCCTGCCAGAGTGGTGTCCATGAGGACACCACGTGACCGGATCAGGTCGCTGATCGTGGACTCGGGGCTCTCGCAAGCGGCGTTCTCGGCCGACCTCGGTCTGGATCCGACCAAGCTCTCCAAATCGCTGAGCGGAGCCAGGCGCTTCACCTCAGTCGAACTGGCACAGATCGCTGATCGCTGTTCGGTCACGGTCGATTGGATCCTGACCGGGGAGGAGCCGTTGATGGCGACGGCTGCCCGGGCATTCGCCGGCAGCTCACCCGAGCGTGCGGTCGCTGAGGCGGCACGGCTCGTGGAGTTGCGAGAGTCAGCGGCACGATTGGGATATCCGCAAGAGTGGCGACCAGTGCCCTTGCGAACTTCGAGGACGCTGGCCTACGAACAAGGCACTGATCTCGCCGCGGAGGCCTCGGCGCGCCTGGCAGCGCTGGGGCTGGACGTGGTCACGCCCGACCTCGCAGGCCTGATCGAAGCAGCCTTTGGCGCTGATGTCGCCATAACGTCCTTGGGTGACGGTTTCGACGGCCTCGCCGCGTCGACCCCGAAAGCCAAAGTAATTGTCGTCGCGGTCAGTGCGGTGCCCTATCGGCAGCGCTTCACCCTTGCCCACGAACTGGGACACCTGTTGTCCGGTGATGACCAAGGCATCCATGCCGACGAGGACATCTACTCTGCTTCGGGGCGCAAAGACCCTCCGAGATTCGGGCGAACGCGTTCGCGGCTGCTTTCCTGATGCCCGAACACCTCCTGCGTGGCGCCGTGACGCCTGGATTCAGTGGTCAGGACTTCGCCGCTCTCGCGGTGCGACTGCTGGTATCTCCCGCTGCCTTGGCTTACCGCTTGGAGAACTTGCGGCTCATTGACGCGATGGCCAGCGCGCAATGCAAGTCCATGACGGCCAGGAAGCCGCCCGCCAAGCGAGGGCTCCAGCCAGCATCGGCTCCGCCACCGCATACGCCACGGAGCCAAGGATTCCGAGCCTCTTGGCACGAGATCTGTTCACCGCATATCTCGATGAAAACCACTCTTCGGCCGTACGCGAGCTTGCTTAGCGTCGACGCCGAGCGGCTCCGACAGGACCTCGAGGCGGGAGGGCGAGAGCTGACCCATGGGCCGAGCGATCTTCCCGGACAACACCGTGCTGTGCAACTTCGCAGCCGTGGAACGGATCGATCTGCTGGTGACCTGGCTGCGGGGTCGTGGGCGATGGACCGAGGCTGTGGCGTTTCGAGGCCAGTCGCTCCGCTCGAGTGCTACCGGACATCGGTCGTTTGATCGAGGGTGGCTGGCTCGGCGAACCACTCGAATTCGATGATGAGGTTGACCTCCGGAAGATCGAGCATCTGCGCCGGGACGTCTTTGGCGGTGGGTCGTCGGCGCCGTTGCAGCATCTGGGAGAAGCCCAGACGTGTCATCTGCTGCAGACCCGGACCGAGTGGTCTGGGTCGATCTGGGTTAGCGATGACCGAGACTCCCTCGACTACGCCCGCTTCATCGGGGTCCCCACTATGACAACCCGTTTGGTCATGGACTCGCTCGTCGCTGAGGGCGACTTGTCAGAGGTCGAGGCCCATCGCCTCCTGGCAGAAATGAGGGATCGGTGATGGTCGGGAGCTGGAGCATCCCGCCCGCAAGGTTGTCGTGACCTGTCCTTATCAACTGAAGCGGTCCTACTCCTGGTACACGACCTCGACGTCCGCGTCATCCACGCCACCACGGCGAACTCCTACGCCAGCTCACCATCAACCCCACACACCTACCAACCACTACGCCCCCGAACCCACAAAGAAGCCCCCGGACCGAAAGTTCGGGGGCTTCTTTGTGGTGCTACATCAGATGGTGCGCGAGGGGGGAGTTGAACCCCCACGCCCTTTCGGGCACACGGACCTGAACCGTGCGCGTCTGCCTATTCCGCCACTCGCGCGCGCCCAATCACTCTGCCAGATCGCGGGGTCGATCACAAACCGGCGGTTGGCTGCTCGCCCAGGCCCCACCAGGCCAACGCCAAACAGGTCCAACCACACCCTGAGCTGCGCTTTAGTGCAGCAGAAGCGAGCCCACGGCGTACTGCGCTTTCACGTCCCATGGCCAAACGCCCGCCGAACGTCCTCGGAGTTGAGTACACTCAATAACGACACCAAGGGGTACCCATGCCCGAAGCACACCGGCCGACCACCCCACCCGGGCGGCGCGAACGGCACAAGGCCGACAAGCGAGACCGGATCACCGCTGCCGCCCGCGCCCGGTTCGCCGCCGCCGGGTATCACGCCACCACCACCGCGCAGATCGCCCACGACGCTGACGTCGGCGCGGGCACCGTGTTCCAGTACGCCGCCACCAAACCCGAACTCCTGCTCATGGCGATGAACGACGAGATCGCCGCCTGCCTGGCCACCGGGACCGCCGCGGCCGCCGAGCAGCCCACCCGCGAGCCCGCCGTGATGACCTTCTTCGCGCCCCTGCTCGAACTGGCAGACGCGCACGAGGAGAACTTCTCCGTCTACGTGCGCGAGATCCTGTTCGGCCCGCCCGGGCACCACCGCCAGGCCGCGCTCGACCTCGTCGACCGATCCGAGGTGGCGCTCCGCGACATCCTGGCTCGTCCCGGAGAACACGGCCCGCACGACCAACCACGCCCGGATGCCGACCTGGTCAACGCCGCCCGCGCGCTGGTCTTCGCCGTCCTGCTCCGAGATCAGCAGCACCCGCCTGGGCCGCAACCCCGAATCCACCACCGCCGACCGGTTGCGCGCCCAACTGCACCTCGTCGTCCACGGCATCATCGCCACCGCTGGGGGAAACCAACGTGAGCACCCGACTGAGCCAGAGCCACCACGCCGACCCCACCACACCCACGAAGCAGCCCGCTGGCGCCGTACGACTTCACCCGAGGGCGCGCGGTGGTCACCGGCGCCGGTTCGGGTCTCGGCGCGGCGCTGGCCCACGGCCTCGCGGCCCGCGGCAGCGCCCTCGTGCTGCTCGATACCGACGCCGACGCCCTCACCCGCACCAGCGACGCCCTGCGCGCCGACCACCCGGGCTTGGCCGTGGTGACGTACGCCGTGGACCTCGCCGACAGCGCGGCCACCGACCGCGCGCGGCCGCCGACATCCGGGCCCGGTACGACGACCTGACGCTGCTCATCCACGCCGCCACCGAGGGGTAACCGGCCCGTTCGGCCAGAGCCCGCTGCCCGAGGTGGACCACGCGCTCGCGGTGACCCTGTCCGCCGTACTGCATCTGACCAGCGCCTTCCTGCCAGACCTGAAGCGGCATCACGGATCGCACCTGGTCACCGTGGCCGCCGCCGACGGGCTGCTCGACGGGCACGGTCAGGCCGCCTCGGCGGCCGGCCCCTCCGGGGTGCTCGGGTTCACCGAAGCCCTGCGGCCCGAAGTCGCCGGGCAGACGGGCGTCACCATCGTTCACCTGCTGGCACCCACCACTACCGAAGGCGCCACCGAAGCCGACGCCGACCAGATCCTCGAAGCAGTACGCCGTCGCCGCCCCCGGGTGGTCCTCGGCGCCGCCGCGTTGGCACCCACGCTGGTCCAGCGGACCCTGCCGCGCACCGCCGACCGACTGGCCGAACGTGGCGCCCGCCTGGTACAAAGCCTCACGCCACGCACCATCCCCGCCGGCCCGGGTCCCGAACGCGCCCGGGACCTCGATCCGGTCCCCGAAGAACCCGGTACGGCGCGACTCACCGTGGGTGGACGGGTGGTCCGCTACCGCGAGACCGGGTCGCCAGACGCCCCACCGGTCGTCCTGATCCACGGGCTCACCCGGGGCCTGGCCGACTGGTCATCCCTGCACCATCTGCTCGGCGACGAGTACCGGGTGATCAGCCTCGACCTGCCCGGCACCGGCCGCAGCGACCCGCTCGAGCAGCCCCACACCCTGGCCAACCTGTCCGCCGCCGTCGTCGACGTGATGGACGCGCTCAGCGTGACCGCACCCGCCCACCTGTGCGGCAACTCCCTCGGGGGCGCGGTGGCCCTGACGATCGCCGTCACCCACCCAGGCCGCGTCCGCGACCTGGCTCTGTTCAACAGCGCGGGCTTTGGCACCGAGGTGGCTCTGGCGCTACGGCTGGCCGGCCTGCGGGGGCTGTTGCCCTACCCGGCCAAACCTTCATGGCGACGCAGCAGCCACATGGAGCGCCTGCTCTACTTTGACAAGTCCTTGGCAACCCCGGAGCGGATCGGTCACGCCTACACCCTCAGCAAGCGCCCCTGGGCGCTGCGCGTGCTGCTGGAGACCGGCTCCGACCTGGGCGACATCCGGGGGACCCATCAGCAGTGGCGGACTGACCTGCTCACCCCGCGCCGCGGCCGTCAACCTCCCGACCCTGGTGATCTGGGGCCTGGACGATGAGGTGCTTCCCGCGCGTCACCTCGACGCGGTGCCCACGTTCCTGCCGAACGCCCGCACCCACCTGTTTCCGCGCTGCGGGCACATGCCGATGGTCGAGCGGGCTGAGGACAGCGCGGCCCTCCTCCGGGATTTCTGGTCGACATCAACGACACCGGCCACACCTGCCGTACCAGAGAGACCGGAGACACCGACGGCGAAGGGGTGACCCGGTTGCCCGGGCCACCCCTGGTCGACTCGCCTGTCGCGTCCGTGTTCAGAGCTCCTGGAGCTCAGCCCTCGCTGGCCGTGGAGAGAACGGCCGACGACGGAGCCGCCGAGTGGCTGACGGTGACCTTGCGTGGCTTGGCTTCCTCGGCCACCGGAATGGTCAGCGTCAGCACACCATCGCGGTAGTCCGCCGCGATCTTGTCCATCGACACGCCGTACCCCAGCGTGAGCTGGCGCGCGAACGTCCCCGTCGGCCGTTCCCGGGACAGCCACTGCACCGCGGCGTCCCCGCCCACATCGTTGGTGCGCTCGGCGCGGATGGTCAGGGTGCGGTCTTCGACGTCGATGTCGACGGTCGAGGGGTCGACGCCGGGCATGTCGATACGCGCCAGGAACACATCACCCTGGCGGTACAAGTCCATCGGCATCGCGGTCGGTGCAGGCGCCCGCATGGCATTGGTCAGCCAGCGGTCGACTTCGTGGAAGGGGTCGTAGCGGGTGGGCATCGCGCCCTCCTTTCCGGCAGAACCGGGTCCGGCGCAGACGCCACATCGACGCCCAGCGCCCATCCCGATTGGCACTCAACTGTCGAGAGTGCTAACGATCGGGCTCGCGCGAATCTTCCCGCCCGATCCAGCGAGGCTCCCAACCCGCCGAGGCGCCGTACGCCGCGCGTCCAGCGCCCTGCCAGCCTGTCCCGTTAGGCTGACGCGAGGGGAACCTGTGCAGTCAGCCGGCGCCCGATCCACTGCCGGCACCAGGTGAGGGCGAAAGGAGCACGGCGTGGGACTGTTCGATCGAGTCGAACGGAAGCTCGAACGTGTCGTGAACGGAGCCTTCGCCAAGGCGTTCAAGGCCGAGGTCCAACCGGTCGAGATCGCCTCCGCCATGCGCCGCGCCATGGACGACCGCGCGGCCGTGGTCTCAAGGACCGCACGCTGGTGCCCAACGACTTCGTGATCGAACTCGCCCCCAGCGACTACGACCGGCTGACGTCGTACGAAGACATGCTGACCAGCGAGCTGCTGGCCTCGGCGCAAGAACACGTCGAAACCCAGCGGTACGCCCCCGGCGGACCCTTGCACGTCAGCTTCAGCAGCGGAGACGACCTGGAGACTGGCGTGTTCCGGGTGCGCGCCGACACCGGAGTCTCCCGTGGGCACGCCGCGCACGCCGCCCGCGCCGAAGCCAAGGCAACCCACGAGCCCTCCCCGGCGCAGCCCCCGCGCCGCAAGAACCTGTCGCACCCCCGGGAGGCGGTCGCAGCGGCCGAAGGTCCGGCAGGGATGGCCCGGCGCGCCGCCGGGGCCGCCGAGAACGCGCTGGCCGGGACCGCTGCGGCGCGAGCATCGACCGCCGCACCGGCCCCCCGACCGGCTACGCCGGAACCCGCCCCCGCCGCGACCCCGGCAGCGACCCCGTCGGCCACCCCAGCCGCACCTCCTGTGGCGCCCCCTCCGTTGGCCGACCCGGCCTCCCGTCCCTGGCTCGACGTCGACGGCGACACCTATCCACTGTTGGCGGCCCTGACCGTGCTCGGGCGCGACGCCACCGCCGACATCACCCTCGAAGACCCCGGGATCAGCCGTCGGCACGCCGAGATCCGCGTGACGTACGACGGGCCGCACCTGGTCATCAGCATCCGTGACCTGGGCTCGACCAACGGCACGTACGTCAACGGCGAGAAGATCACCAGCCGACGCCTGGCCGAAGGCGACCGGATCACCGTCGGCCGGATCAGCCTCAACCTGCGCCAGCCCGCCGCTGACCCCGACGACCGCCGTCCCGATGACCCACCCGATGACCCACCCGATGACCCACCCGTTGAGCAGGAGCGATACGAGATGAGCGAGCTCACCCTCACGGTCGTGCGCCTCGGTCTGCTCGTCATGCTGTGGCTGTTCGTGTTCAGCATCGTCGGCGTGCTCCGCGGTGACCTCTACGGAACCCGCATCGTGCAACGCTCCGGCGGCCGCTCCCGGATCAAACCGGTCAGCAACGCCGCCCCGATCCACCGCCCGACCCGCTCGCGCCGCGGCCCCACCGCCCTCACCGTCGTCGACGGTGCCCTCCTGGGGACCACGATCCCGCTCAAGGAATCCGGGGTGCTGCTCGGACGAAACCCCGAATGCACCCTGGTGCTGGACGACGAGTACGCCTCCGGCCGGCACGCCCGGGTGTACGCCGACGGCGGCGGCTGGTTCGTCGAAGACCTCGGCTCCACCAACGGCACCTACCTGGCCGGTGAACGCCTCACCGGCCCGCGGCCCCTGGCCGAGGGCGCCCAGCTGCGGATCGGTACGACGGTGCTGGAGCTGAGGCGGTAACACATGGCTCTGGCCCTCGATTACGCGGCCCGCACCGACGTCGGGCTCGTGCGTTCCCGCAACGAAGACAGCGGGTACGCCGGCCCCCACCTGCTCGCGGTCGCCGACGGTATGGGTGGGCACGCCGGTGGCAACGTCGCCAGCTCCATCGTGCTGGCCCGAATCGCACCGCTGGACGGCGACAGTCACGGCAGCGACGACGCGCTCGAACTGCTCGCGGCGGCCATCTCCCAGGCCAACCGCGACCTGTCCGCCGCGATGGCCGCCGACCCGACCTTGGCCGGCATGGGCACCACCCTGTCGGCGTTGATGCGAGCCGGCCCCGCCGGGCTGGCTGTGGTGCACATCGGCGACTCCCGCGCGTACCTGCTGCGCGATGACCGGTTCACCCAGATCACCAAGGACCACTCCTTCGTGCAGACGTTGGTCGATTCCGGGCAGATCAGCGAGCAGGAGGCCGAACACCACCCCCAGCGGGCCCTGGTCACCCGGGTGCTCACCGGCAACAGCGACGACGACCCGGACCTGACGATGCGGCAGGCCCGGGTCGGCGACCGGTACCTGATCTGCTCGGACGGACTGTCGGATGTGGTCGCGCCCGCCACCATCCACGAGATCGTCGCCGCCGGGCACAACCCCGAGGTGACCAGCGGCCGGCTCATCGACCTCGCCCTCAAGTCGGGCGCGCCGGACAACATCACCGTGGTCATCGCCGACATCGTCGACCCCTCGACCAGCCCGCCGGTGGCCCCGCAGATCGTCGGCGCGGCCGCCGAACGTCGGATCGGCGACCTGGAGACCGCGGCCGCCGCCTCCCCGGCGTCCAAGGCCGCCGCGCTGCGCCGCAAGGTGACCGGCGTCGGGCCCGATCACGACGGGGTGCTCCTGGCCGAGGACGATCACGGCCGTCGTCGTTGGGCCCGGATCCTGGCGGTGCTCACGCTGGCGCTCGTCGTCGTCTTCGCGGGGCTCTACGCGGCGTACGACTGGACCCAACGGCAGTACTACGTGGGGCTGGCCGACGGCCAGGTGGCCGTGTACCAGGGGGTCCCGCAAAGCCTGGGGTCCTGGTCCCTGTCCCATGTCCAACGCCGGACCGACATCACGCCCGCCGATCTGCCCCCGCACGAGGCACAGGCCGTGTCCGGGCAGGTCAGTGTGGGTGACGCGACGCAGGTGGACAACACCATCCGGCAACTGGAAGAGGCCGCGGCCCGCTGCCGTGCGTTGAAGGCCCAGAAGCAGTTGTGCGGCACCCCGGCCGATCTGACCCCCGCCACCCCCGATCCGCGCCCGACACCCACCTCGACGGCCCTCATCCCGGGCATCCCGCAGGGCGCCGCCCCGGGGCCGGGAGGCGCCGGCGCCGGCTCCACCAGCGGCGCGACGGCGGGCTCGGTGACCATGTACGGCCGGGTCCCGGCCTCTACCCGCCAACCGGCCGTGGCCCCGGTGGCCCCGGCCCCCGGAGGCGCGCGATGACCACCGTCACCCAGTTCGCCCAGAAGCCGCGCCGCAACGTCGAACTGGTGCTGTGCGTCGGCGCGGTGGCGATCGTGCTGTTGGCCTACCTGTCCGTCGGCCTAGGCACCACCCGGCAGGTGCCCATCGACATCGTGACCCAGGGGGCCTGGCTGCTGGGGTTCACCCTCGCCTTCCACCTGGTGCTGCGGTGGCGAGCGGAGTACGCCGATCCGCTGATCCTGCCGATCGTGACGCTGCTCAACGGCGTGGGCCTGGTGATGATCCACCGCCTCGACCTGGCAGACCGTTCGGGGGTGGCCTCCGCCCCCCGCCAGATCATGTGGTCCGGGCTGGCGATGGTGGTGGCGGCCGCCGTCCTGGTTCTGCTGCGCGATCACCGGTTGCTGCGCCGCTACACCTTCACCGCGGCCGCGGCCGGTCTGGTCTTCCTGCTGCTCCCGTTGGCGCCCCTGCTCGGCCGGGCCGAACGCGGGGCCCGCATCTGGATCGCGGTGGGCCCGTTCTCGTTCCAGCCGGGCGAGGTGGCCAAGATCCTGCTGACCATCTTCTTCGCCGGATACCTGGTACAGACCCGGGACGCGCTCTCCCTGGCCGGCCGGACGGTGCCGTGGATCCGGTTGCAGCTGCCCCGCGGCCGCGACCTCGGGCCGATCCTGGTGGCCTGGTTGCTGTCGCTGGCCGTGCTGGTCTTCGAACGCGACCTCGGCTCCTCGCTGCTGTTCTTCGGCCTGTTCGTGGCGATGCTGTACGTCGCCACCGAGCGGGTCTCCTGGATCGCGATCGGCTTGACCATGTTCGGCGCCGGGGCCTATCTGGCCTACCTGCTGTTCGACCACGTGCAGAACCGGGTGCACATCTGGCTGGACCTGTGGAACCCGGCGTACGTCGATTCCGGCTACCAGCTGCGCCAGGCCCTGATGGGGTTGGGGTTCGGCGGCATGCTCGGCACCGGTCTGGGGCAGGGGCATCCCGAGATCGTGCCGTTCGCCGAATCCGACTTCATCCTGTCCAGCCTGGGGGAGGAGCTGGGGCTGACGGGGCTGTTCGCGATCCTGGTGTTGTACGCGCTGCTGGTCGAACGCGGGCTGCGGACCGCTCTGGGCACCCGAGACGGATTTGGCAAATTGTTGGCAGCAGGCCTGGCGTTCTCGGTGGGGCTGCAGGTGTTCGTGATCGCCGGAGGCGTGCTGCGGGTGATCCCCCTGACCGGCCTCACCACGCCGTTCCTGTCGGCGGGTGGCTCCTCTTTGCTGGCCAACTGGACGATCGTGGCGCTGCTGCTGCGGATCAGCGATCACGCCCGCCGCCCGCTGCCGCAGCCGGCCCGCCCCGACCCGCAGGTCGACCCGCTGACCCCGATCGGCATGGCGGCCGTCCAGGGCGGTGACGAGGCATGAACAGCCCGATCCGGCGCCTCTCGGTGGTCGTCGCCATCATGTTCTGCGCCTTGCTGGTGGCCGGGTCGCTCATTCAGTACTTCCAGGCCGGCGAGCTGGCCGCGGCGCCGAACAACCGCCGTACCTTGCTGGCCGACTACAGCCGCAACCGGGGCGCGATCCTGATCGATTCCGTGCAGATCGCCAAGTCCGACCCGGTCGACGACGACATGAAGTACCTGCGCACCTACCCGCGCGGACAGCTGTACGCGCACGTCACCGGCTACTACTCCTTCCTGTACGGCGCCGGCGGGGGCATCGAGGGCGCGGCCAGCGGTCTGCTCTCCGGTTCATCCGACGCGCTGTTCTACCGACGGCTCGGCGATCTGATCACCGGCAAGCAGCCGACCGGGATCTCACTCGAGCTGACCATCGACGCCAAGGCTCAGCAGGCCGCCACCTCGGGCCTGGGCAACCAGCGCGGGGCCGTCGTGGCGCTCGACCCACGCACCGGCGCGGTGCTGGCACTGGTCAGCCACCCGCAGTACGACCCCAACAGCCTGACCAGCCACGACAGCGCCCAGGTCCAACGCACCTGGAAGGCGTTGAACGCCGCCGCGGGCCGCCCGCTGCTCAACCGGGCGATCGCCGGCGACCTCTACCCCCCGGGCTCGACGTTCAAGGTCATCACCGCTGCGGCCGCCCTGGCCAGCGGCAAGTACACCGAGACCAGCCCGGTGGAGGCCGGCGCGTCGCTCAGGCTGCCCGGGACCACGGCCACCCTGCGCAACTCCGGCGGCGGATCGTGCAACGGCGGGTCCGCCGACCTCACCGCCGCGATGGCGCGCTCGTGCAACACCGCCTTCGGGGCGCTGGGCATGGAACTCGGCGGTGACGCGCTCCGGACCCAGGCCCGCGCCTTCGGTTTCAATGCGCCGCTGACCATCCCCATGACGGTCACCCAGAGCACCGTCGGCCCGACCCCGGGGGAGCCGCAGGAGGCGTTCTCGGCCATCGGGCAGCAGGACGTCCGGGTGACGCCCCTGCAGATGGCGATGGTGGCGGCCGGGATCGCCAACGACGGCGTCGTGATGCGTCCGTACCTGGTCGCCCAGACCCGAGGAGCCGACCTCAACGTTTTGGACAAAACGGAACCACAAGAGCTGAGCCGCGCGGTGAGTCACGAGGTGGCGGACGCCATAACCCGGATGATGGAGAGGGTGGTGGCCGACGGCACCGGAACCAGGGCGCAGATCGATGGCGTCGCAGTAGCGGGCAAGTCCGGGACCGCCGAGCACGGGTTCGACCGGGGGGTCAAACGCCCGCCGCATGCCTGGTTCATCGCGTTCGCCCCGGCGGACGACCCGAAGGTGGCCGTGGCCGTGGTGGTCGAGGACGGTGGGGACGCGGGGAGCGAAGCGGCCGGGGGGAAGGTCTCCGCGCCAATCGCCAGAGAAGTGATGAGGGCTGTGATTTCGCAATGAGTTACGAACCGGGTACGACGTACGGCGGCCGCTACCGGCTGTTGAGCCGCATCGCCGTCGGCGGGATGGGCGAAGTGTGGCGGGCCACCGACCAGGTGTTGGGTCGCACCGTGGCCATCAAGCTGCTCGGCAGCGCCTTGGCCGCCCAGCCCGGCTTCGCACAACGGTTCCGTGAGGAAGCGCGGCACACCGCCATGCTCGGCCACCCCAACATCGCGCAGGTGTACGACTACGGGGAGGACGGTGGCGCCGCTTGGCTGGTGATGGAGCTGGTCGAGGGCAAGCCGCTGTCCCAGATTCTGCGGGACGAGGGTGCCCTGTCCCCGGAGCGCACGGTCTCGATCGTCGCCCAGGCCGCCGATGCGCTGCAGGCCGCCCACGACATGGGGGTGATCCACCGTGACGTGAAGCCGGCGAACATCCTGGTCCGCCCCGACGGGGTGGTGAAGCTGACCGACTTCGGAATCGCCCGGGCGGCCGACGCGGCGCCCCTGACCCGCACCGGGGAGGTCATGGGCACCGCCCAGTACATTTCGCCGGAGCAGGCCATGGGCCACGCCGTGGGACCCACGAGCGACCTGTACTCCCTCGGCTGCGTCGCCTACGAGATGCTGGCCGGGCGTCGGCTCTTCGACGAGGGGTCCGCGGTGGGAACCGCGATGGCCCACGTCAACAAGCCTGCCCCGCCGCTACCGAACACCGTTCCATCGACGATCGCGGCGGTCGTGATGGGCTGCCTGGCCAAGGACCCCCTCCAGCGGCCGCCCAGCGGGAAGGGCCTGTCCGCGGCGTTGCGGGGCCTGCCGGGAGCGACCTACCCGCCGACGCAGTCGTTCCCCGCGACCGGCGCGCAGCCCACCCAGCGCCTGGGAGCCCCGACCGGGTACGCGCTGGGCGGCCCCGCTGCCGGTGCTGCCGGGGCCGCAGCAGGAGCGGCAGGAGCGGCGGGCGCGGCGGCGTACGGTCCAGCGCACGGGGCGCCACCGTACGGTCCCGTCGGGTACCCCGCGACCGGCCCCGGGCCGCTCGCCTACGGGCCCCCTCCGGGTCCGGCGGGCGGGGGCAAGAACAGCGCCCGGTGGATGGTCCCGCTGATCCTGGCCTTGCTGGCGCTGCTGGTGTTCGCCATCGTGCAGTCCGGCATCCTGGGGGGTTCCCCCGGCCCGGCGACCACGACGCCGGCGACCACCCAGACCTCGCGCAGCGCCGTACCATCGACGAGCTCGAGCGCCCCGACCACCACGTCGGTGACGGCAACGACCTCCACCCCGACCAAGGTGGAGGTCAACGCCGACGACTACCTCAACGAACCGGTGGAGGACGTCCGTGTAGCCCTGGAGAAGCGTGGACTGTTCGTCCGGATCACCGAGGAGACCTCGAACCAGCCACGGGGGACGGTCCTGGGCCTGTCGGAGTACGGCTCGCTGGACCCCGGTCAGACGGTCACCTTGACGGTCTCCCGCGGCCCGGCACCCACCACCACCACACCGCCGCCGGCAACCAGTTCGCCACCGCCGACCACACCCGCGCCCACCACCAACGAGGCGGGCGGCGGCCAGGACGCCCCCACCACGACCCCGGCGCCGACATCCCGGGCGTCCTGAGCAGCACCACGAGAGGCAACGAACGAGGCACGAAACCACGCACGTGACTGAGGGGGCCATGCGAAGGGGATCGAGGTGACGTCCGCTCCGGCGGCGCGTCTGCTCGCCGGTCGGTACCGGGTCGGCGAGTTGATCGGTCGTGGCGGGATGGCCGAGGTGCACGCCGGGTACGACGCCCGGCTGGGTCGCGAGGTGGCCATCAAGATCCTGCGGGCGGACCTGGCCCGCGACATCTCCTTCCTGCAGCGGTTCCGCCGGGAGGCGCAGGCCGCGGCCACCTTGAACCACTCCTCGATCGTGGCGGTCTTCGACTCGGGCGAGGAGACGGTGACCGAGAGTGGAGGTGCGGCCCTGGCCGTACCGTTCATCGTCATGGAACGGGTGCACGGGCGCACCCTGCGCCAGATCCTGCACGAGGACGGGCCGCTGCCCGCGGGGGAAGCCGCCAGGATCATGGCCGAAGCGCTGTCGGCGCTCAGCTACAGTCACGCGCACGGCCTGGTGCACCGGGACATCAAGCCGGCGAACATCATGGTGGACGACTCCGGGGCCGTGAAGGTGATGGACTTCGGGATCGCGCGCGCCATCGCCGACACCGCGGCCACCATGACGAACACCTCGGTGGTCATCGGTACCGCGCAGTACCTCTCACCCGAGCAGGCGCAAGGCAGCGACGTCGATGCCCGCTCGGACGTGTACGGCGCGGGCTGCGTGCTGTATGAGCTGCTGAGCGGGCGGACGCCCTTCGTCGGCGACTCCCCGGTGGCGATCGCCTACCAGCACGTGGGCGAGGAGCCGCGGCCGGCGTCCGCGCATGCGACCGGCGTCCCCTTCGACATCGACTGCGTCGTGCTGCACGCGCTCGCCAAGCGGCCCCAGGACCGGTACCAGGACGCGCAGGCGATGGCCGACGACCTGTACGCCGTGCACCACGGGATGCCGATCGGTGCGGCGGCGCGGGCCACCGGCCTGGCACGCAAGGCAGGCGGCCGGGGCACCGACGCCGCCGCGACCCCCCGGGGTGAAGCCGCCACCGAACCCGGCCCGGCCGTCCCGATCGCGGCCACCGACCCGCTGACGGGCGTGCTGCCGACGTACGTGCCGCCACCCCGGAACCGGCGCGCGGTGCTGGCGCTGATAACCGCGATCCTGCTGGCCGCCGGGGCGGTTTTCTGGGCGGTCAGCTCCGGGTTCGTCGGCGTGCGGCACGACGTGGCCGTCCCCGAGGTCACCGGGCACTTGCAGTCGGCCGCGATGGCGGAACTGTCCTCGGCGGGGTTCTCCCCGATTCCCGACACCGTGAAGGACCTGCGGCCCCCGGGGACCGTGGTCTCCCAGGACCCGCCCGCGGGCTCGCTGCGCCAACCGAACAGCCCCGTCACCCTGTTCGTCTCCGGCGGTCCGGGCGTGGTCACCGTCCCCGACGTCAAGCACTTCGCGCCGTCATCGGCCGAGCAGGTGCTGCGCAACCAGGGACTGCACGTGGGCCGGATCCGGATGCAGGACAGCGCCGATGTGGCCAAGGGTCTGGTGATCGCCACCGAGCCCAAGGCCGACCAGAAGGTGGACGGTTCGGTCCGCGTCGATCTGCTGGTCAGCACCGGGCAGGTGACCGTGCCGGACGTGCTCGGCAAGACCTATGAGGACGCCCAGCAGATCCTGTCGAAGGTGAACCTGGTCGCGCGCCCACGCTTCGTCGCCAGCACCAAGCGGGTCGGCACGGTGGTCCGCCAGACCCACCGCAAGGAACGGGTACCCAGCAGCACCGAGATCGACCTGGACGTGGTCGACTCCCCACCGGCCACGATCGTCAAGACGATCACGCCGAGCCCGGCACCGACCCGCACCCCGGACGTACCGGTGCCCGCCGACACCTCGACGCCCGACCCCACCAGCCGCTGACTGACCCGGGACTGCGACCCGGGATTGCGACGCGGGCTCAGTGGGCGAGCTGCGCCGTGCCGGACGACCGCACGAGGGGGCTCAGGCCAGCCGCAGCGGCCGGGGCGCCGGTCAGGCCGCACAGCGCCAGCCAGTTGCCCAGCAGCCGGTGGCCGCCGTAGGTCAGCACGCTCTCGGGATGGAACTGCACGCCATGCAGCGGGGCGCTGGCGTGCCGCAGGCCCATGATGATGCCCGACTCGGTGCGCGCGTTCACCAGCAGGTCGGCGGGGATCGTGTCAGGGTCCACGGCCAGTGAGTGATACCGGCTGGCGGTGAAACCGTTCGGCAGCCCGGCCAGGACACCGGTGCCGTCGTGGATGATCTGCGAGGTCTTGCCGTGCAGCAGTTCGGGCGCCCGGATGATCGACGCGCCGAACGTCTCGGCGAGCCCCTGGTGGCCCAGGCAGACACCGAGCATCGGCACGCTCGCCTCCGCACACACCGCGATCACCTCAGGGCTGCGGCCGGCCTCGGCGGGCGTCCCCGGCCCAGGAGAGACCAGTACGCCGTCGTATCGGGGCACGTCGGCCGGGTCGACATGGCGATTGCGGACGACGTGGGTGGCGGCACCGAGCTGCTGGAGGTACCCCACGATCGTGTACACGAAGCTGTCCACGTTGTCGACCACGAGGATCCGCACGGTGTCCACGCTGGGACTCCCTCCTGGGTGGGCTGGTCGAGGTGTGCGGCCAGCCTGTCACGTGGACCCTGGCACCCACCACATGACGGCGAAGACCTGCAGGCCCGCGTCGTTCACCGGCAGCCGGACGGCCACCCACGGGAAGAGCCATTGGAAGCAGGCCCACACCACCAGCGCCAGCAACGCCAGCGCCAGGACCGCCTTGACCGGCCATGGCCCGGGCAGCGCCCGCCACAACGCGCCGTACATCAGGCATCCACCGGTGCCCGCAGCGCCCGCAACACCTTCGGGGGGGTGCCCGGGGCCGTGCGAGGCACGAACCGCTCCAGCTTCAGGTACCCGATGTAACGCTGGGCGGCACTGAACTTCGGGTGACAGGCCACCATGGTCATCCACGCCTGCGTCGGGGTGACTCCCGGACGGTCGGGCACGGGTGCCAGCACGGAGACCTCGGTGGGGGCCACGATGCGGGAACGTTGGTGGCGGTAGATCGACCAACCATCGGAGGTCTCGACCACGACGAAGTCCCCCTTGCGCAGGGTGTCGATGCGATTGAACGGCTTGCCATAGGTCACCCGGTGGCCGGCGGTGGCGAAGTTGCCGATTTGGCCGGGCATGACGCTGGTCGGCTCATGCCCGATGCCGACGGCCAGTTCGGGAGCCTGGGTGCCCTGGATGACCGGGCGGCGAAAGTCGCTCCCGAAACGAGGCACGTACATGACCGCGAACGACGTCCCCACGGGGGTCTGCGCACTGACGAGCTTGGTCGCGGTCGGGACGGGCGTGCCCCGCGGTGGCCGCACGCTGGGAGCCTGGCGCTGAAAGCCCTCATCGAGCGACTTCGCCTCGGAGTCCTGGGCGGTGGACGACTCCCGATCGGTCCACCACAGTTGCCACGCGAGGAAAAGCAGGACGAGTACGCCGAGGGTCATCAGGATCTCCCCCAGCACGCCAGCGGCCCGCCGCAGCCGTCCCGGTCGGGGAGAGTGCACAGGGCCCGAGGACCCGCCGTCCTGATGGCTCGTGATCGCCTTCTCCCATCCTGGCAAACTGTTGTCATTCATCGGCGGGCGTGCCGCCACCGGCTCAGGTTAGGCGGACACCGGCCGGGTCGCGCCACCCGGGGGCGCCGGGACGGCTTTAGGCTTGCACCGACGACACCGTCGATCAACCCCAGGTGTGCTCGCTCCTGGCCCAGCCGTTCTACCCCGAGGAGTACCAGGTGCCCAAGTCCCGAGGACGTGATCGCCAGGGCCGCGCCGACCAGGACGCTCCCGGCAAGCGGCAGGCCGGCACGGTGCCCGCCAACCCCGGCTGGTACGTCCCGGTCATGCTGTCTCTCATGGTGCTCGGCCTGCTGTGGATCGTCACCTTCTATCTGACGCAGGGTCAGTGGCCGGTGAACTCGATCGGCAACTGGAATCTCGCCGTCGGATTCGGTCTGGTGATCGCCGGGTTCTTGATGACGACGAACTGGCGATAGCCACGGCCTCCCAATTCTGTTGATCTGAAGGGCGATTCGTCGGCGCTCACTACCATTGCCGGATCCTTCCCCGCCGTCGTCGGCCCTTGTGAAAGAAAGCACAACGTTCCCCAGACTTATCCACACCTGGGGATTACTGTGTGAGGGTTCCCTCAGCGCGCCAGCTCGGACTGCCGTCATCCCCAGGCTTGTCCCCAGGTGTGCATGAATTACCGCGGTGTAATCACAACCGAGGAGTTTCGGGCGCGGCAGCCGAGATGCTGCTGCGGGGGATGCCCAGGTAGGCGTCGTCGCTGACGCTGTACTTGAGAATCGCCGTACCGATCAGCGCCGCCACCAGCGCCGCGATCGCCGGCCACTGCCAGCGCGCGCGGCTGCGCTGCCGAGTGGCCAGCAGGATCCCGACCACCAGCAGGCCGGTGACGAACCCGCCCAAGTGTGCCTGCCAGGCGATGTTGCGATAGAAGAACGGCAGGACCGCGTTGATACCCAGCAGGACGAGAAGCCCGGTCTCCGAGAGCCGTAGCCGCCGGGCCAGCCCCAGCAGGGCCGCGAACAGGCCGAACACCGCACCGGAGGCCCCCACCGTCCCGGTCAACCAGGTGCTGTCGATCATCTCCAGGCGGGTCAGCGGCGGGGTGGCCATCACCAGGTACATGACCGAGCCGCCGAGGGCACTGGTCAGGTACAGCGCAAGGAAACGCCAACGACCCAGGACCGGTTCGAGGAACTGGCCCACCTGCCACAACGCGAACATGTTGAACAGGATGTGCATGGGGGAGTTCGGCGCGTGCAGGAAGGTGGCGGTCATGAGGCGCCACGGCTCCTGTCGCCCGAAGAACGGCGTGAAGTCGAAACGGTCGGTGATGCCCGGCAGGACCCACTGCAGGACGTACGCCGCGACACATGTTCCGATCAGCGCGTACGTCACGGTGGGCCGCTCGTCGCCCGCCATGACCCGGCCGATGCCGCCGCGGGTCGCGGGCGCCGTACGCCGCGCCTCCTTCAAGCAGTCCACACAATGAAAGCCCACCGGGGCGGGCCGCTGGCAGTCCGGGCAGGCGGGACGGCCGCAGCGTTGGCACCGCAGGTAGGTGACCCGATCGGCGTGGCGGGGACATGTAGGTGGCGCATCCGTCGGCCACTCCGGATTCGGTTGTACCATCTGCCCCGCTCATCCCCCTACGTCCGAGCACGCGCGGCCCACGCCTCTATCCGGGCGGGACCGCGCGTGCTGCTCTCGTGGCTCAAGCCTGGACGGTGATCTTCTCGATGACGACGTCCTTGGTGGGCCGATCGTTCCGGCCGGTCGGCACACCGGCGATCGCGTCAACGACGTCCTTGCTGGCCTGGTCGGCCACCTCGCCGAAGATCGTGTGCTTGCCGTGCAACCAGGTGGTCGGGGCCACCGTGATGAAGAACTGCGAACCGTTGGTTCCCTTGCCGCCGCGAATGCCGGCGTTGGCCATGGCCAGCACGTACGGGTTGGCGAAGGTCTTGTCCGGGCTGATTTCGTCGTTGAAGGTGTAGCCGGGCCCGCCGATTCCCTCGCCCAGGGGGCAACCGCCCTGGATCATGAATCCGGGAATGATGCGGTGGAAAATCAATCCGTCAAAGTACGGGGTGGGGGAGGTCCGGCCCGCGTCGTCCCGGTACTCCTTGCTTCCATCGGCCAGGCCGACGAAGTTCTCGACAGTCTTAGGAGCGTGGTCGGGGAACAGGGTGAGGTTGATGTCCCCATGGTTGGTGTGCAACGTCACGTTCATACACCCATCCTGTCATGCGGGCTGGCTCTCGGGCTTCCGCCCAGCGGGCATATGTGACCTGGCCTTTTACATCTGGCGTGGTGCCTGGGCGCGGAGCCAGGCAGGATGAAGGCAGCAGTGGGACCCGTCGAAGGAGGACAGCGTGCGCAGGAACCGGAAGTTGACCGAGGTGGCTGTGGCCGACACGGCCAGGGACGACGCGTGGGTGACGATTCCGGTGATCACGGGTGTCGAGATCGATACGGGATCCCGATCCCTGCCCTCGCCCGCCGCGCTGACCGCACGGTATGGCCCGAAGGCTGTCGGCTATGCCGCCGCCGCTCGGAGCACGGCGACCGACTCAGTGGTCCCTCGCCTGGAGGCTGCCCGTGAGGCGGTGGCTCCCGTGAGGCGGTGGCTCCCCGGGTGGAAGCCGCGCGCGAGGCCGTCGGACCGCGCGTCGATGCCGCTCGGGACGCGGTCGGACCGCGCGTCGATGCCGCCCGGGACGCCGCGACCGAACGGATGGGTGGCGCCCGGGAGCTGCTCGATGAGAACCTCCCGCGCCTGGCCAAGACCGTGGCCTCCGCTCTGGCCGCGGGAGCGGCCGCCACGGAGGAGGCCAAGCACCGCTCGGCCGACGCGGCGCTCGTGCTCAAGGGCGACGCGACCATCAAGCGACGCCGCTCGGGTCTCCTGGGGGGCAGCGCGCTGCGCGGCGTCCTGGCGGCCGTCGGCGTCGTCGGAGTAGCCAGCGCGGTTGCCGCCTACCTGTCCCGTCGGGCCAGCGAGCAGGAGGACCCGTGGGCCCGGCCGTTGGCCGACCCGTACGTCGCCCCCTCGGCTCCCGTTGTGGCCCCCGCTCCGGCTCCCGTCGTGACTCCCGTTCCGGCTGCCGTTGATGACACCCCCGTCATGGACCCGGCTGACACCCCCGCGGTTCCCAAGGAGGACGTGGAGGTCGTCGACCTCACGGCCGACGGCACGCCGCCCAGCGACGGCGAGGGCGCCGAAGGCGGCGCAGGCAGCGAGGACGGGGAAGGGTCCGGGTCGGAGCAGGCCCCGCGCGGCTGAGACCGCGGCCCGGTGCGGACGTACCTCAAGAGCGCACCCCACCTGCCGCCGGACTATCTGGCCTGGGAGGCCGCCGGTTTGCGGTGGCTCTCCCAGGTCAGCGGGGGCGTGCCGGCGGCGGCCGTCGTACGGGTCGATCCCACGGCGCTCGTCCTGGCGCACCTGACATCGGTGCCGCCCACGGCGGCCGCCGCCCGAGATTTAGGGACGCGGCTGGCCCGCACACACGCGGCCGGAGCGCCGGGGTACGGCGCCCCACCCGCGGGATGGTCCGGGGACGGCTACCTCGGCCCGCTGCAGGAACCCCTGCCGTTGCTGACCCGCACGCGCCCCGTCGAGGGCGGCTGGGGGGCTTTCTGGGTGGAGCAACGCCTCATGCCCGTGCTGGACCTGGCTGTACGCCGACGCCGGCTGCCCCGCGACGGGGAATCGGTGCTGCGCCGTCTCGGTGAGCGGGTGGCCGGCGGGGAGTTCGACACCGACCCGACGCCCGCCCGGCTGCATGGCGATCTGTGGTCCGGAAACGTCATGTGGACCGGCGACGGGGTCGTGCTGATCGACCCCGCGGCGCACGGCGGCCACCGCGAGAGCGACCTGGGGATGCTGGCTCTGTTCGGATGTCCGCACCTCGGCGAGGTGCTGGCGGCCTACGGCGAGAGCGCGCCCCTGGTGGACGGGTGGCGAGATCGCGTGCCCCTGCATCAGGTTCACCCGCTGCTGCTGCACGCCGTCCTCTTCGGTGGAGGGTATGGTGCGCAGGCCATCGCGGCGGCGCGCCGATACATCGGCTGAATGTGACTGGCGTCACATTCATTACCTGTAGCGCGTTTCCCTGGGGCAGCGATGTCTAGGGCAGATGAGACGAACGAAGGCGCCTGGTTGGCGCGCGCGGGGTCTCATTGAGCCGACCGGCCTCAGGGGGGGACCAGGGTCTCGGCATTGCGGGCTCTCCGGGTGGAGAGCCCGTGGGCTGTCCGGGATCCGGGCACCGACGGAGGTTGGGGGCCCCGAGCAGGAGGGGGCTCGGGGCCTTCACCCCGCCCGCGGGGGCCAGGCACTGCTCCGTCTGGACCGGGCGTACCCGTCGGAGGCCGCTCACCGCGCCGGTTCGCCGCGCGGGACCTGCGTTCACTCCCGGACAGCGCCCTCGAGCATCCCGCTGATGAAGTGGCGCTGCAGGAACAGATAGACCAGGACCACGGGGAACGCGACGATACACGCCCCGGCCGCGAGCAGCGCGAAACCCTGCGTGTACTGACCTTGGAAGAAACCCAGCCCCAGGGGCGCGGTGCGCAACGCCTCGTTCGAGGGGATCATGACCAGCGGGATCAGGAATTCGTTCCAGGTCCACATGAACGTCAGCACCACCAGGGTCACGATCGCCGGTCGCGCGAGCGGCACCAGCACCGACCACAGGGTGCGGAAGGTGCCCGCGCCGTCCAGCCTGGCCGCCTCCACCACAGCGCGTGATGACGTGCGGAAATACGCCCTGAGCCAGAACGTGCCGAAGGCGACGGACTGGGCGATCTGGGGTAGCGCCAGCGCCCAGAAGGTGTCCGTCAGACCGACCGTGCGTAGGTCGAAATACAGCGGTACGACGATCGCCTCGGCGGGCATCATGATGCCCAGCAGAAAGAGGTAGAACAGCACGTCCCGTCCCGGGAACCGCATGGTGCCGAAGGCGTAGCCGGCCATGATCGAGAGCACCGTGCTGACCGCGACGACGACCAGCGACACCGTGGCCGAGGTGCGCAGGTAGTCGCCGAAGTGGCCCACCCGCCAGGCCTCCGCGAAGTTCGCCAGGCCGCCGGGGGCAGAGCCGGAATCGGTGCCCAGCGCGCCGACCACCACCCCCAGCAGCGGGTAGATCGCGAAGATCGCGAACAGCCCCAGCACCAGGTAGTTCGCCGACCGTTCCGCCGATGAGATGCGCATGACAGACCTCAACTCGCCCGGTCGCCGAGGCGATTGATGACGAACGAGATGCCGAAGATGACCACGGTCAAGGCCACCCCCAGGGCACTGGCCGCGCCGACGCGGCCCAGTTCGAAGGCCTGGCGATAGACCTCGTACGACGGCACGGACGTCTGGTGCCCCGGACCACCCTTGGTCATCATGAAGACCAGGTCGAAGGTCTTCAGGGCCGCGATCACCGTCAACGTGAGGGCCACCGCGATTTCCCCGCGCACCGACGGCAGGGTGACGGCGAAGAACTCCCGGACCGGGCCCACCCCGTCCAACCTGGCCGCCTCGTACAGCTCCCGCGGGATCCGGCTCATGCCGGCCAGCATCAAGACGGTGACCAACCCGGACTCGAACCACGTGCCGACCAGCCCGACGCTGGGCAACGCCAGGGTGTAGTCGCCCAGCCAGCCGGCCTCAGGAGGAGTCAGCCCAAGCCAACTCAGCGCGCTGTCGAGCGAACCTCCGGGGGCCAGGATCCGGCGCCACGCCACCGCGACGACCACCATGGCCACCACCTGCGGGAGGAAGACCACGGTCCGGAAGAACCCGAGGCCCCGCACCTGGGCGCGGTTGAGCACCGCGGCCAGGGTCAGCCCGATGACCAGCGGCAGGACGGCGAAGAACAGGATCAGGATCAGCGCGTGGACGAACGCTGCCCGCAGTCGTTCGTCGGTGATCACGTCCTGGTAGTTCCCTAGACCGACCCACGTTCCCGCCGTACTCCCATCGAAGTCGAACAGCGAGAACTGGACGGCGCGTCCCAACGGGAACAGCAGAAAGGCGGCGTACACGAGAAAGGCCGGCAGCAGGTACAGGTAGGCGATGGCCCGCGGCTCACCGGGCGGACCGGGCCGACCAGGCCGACCAGGCCGACCAGGCCGACCTTTGCGGGCGGTGGCCGGGCCCGGGGCGCCGTGGGGCCCCTGGATTCGTGTCGTCGTCACCCGTGACCGTCCTGTCCTGGATCGTCCTCGCCGGTGGTCGGCGGAGCATCACGCGGGACGCGTGCCCGGTCACGCACGGCGGGCAGGCGGACCGCTCGGATCCCGCCCTACCGCGGGGCCGTCAGGCTCGCCCACCTGCCGTACCGTAGCTCAGCCGTTCTTGGCCACGAAGGCCGCGTAGTCCTTCTCGAGGGTGTCCGCAGTCTGCTCCGGTGTGGCCTTCTTGGCCAGCAGGTCCTGCAGCGCCGCGCCGATGGTGTCACCCATCGTGGGGGTGGCCCAGTCCAGGTAGGGCACCAGGCCGTCCTTGGTGGTCACCTGATCGAAGGCGCTGAAGACATCCTGCCCGAGCTTGTTGGGCGCCTTCTGTTGCCCCGTGTCCACGACCGGCAGGTTCTCGGTCTCGGCGATGATCTTCATCGCCTCGGGCGTGGTGAGGAAGTTGATGTATGCCGCCGCGGCGTCCGGGTTCTTGCTGCTCGCGGTGATGGTCCACGGCTGTCCGGAGGCCCCGGTGGTGACCACCTGGCCGGACTCGTTGGGCGGCGGCAGCATGAAGGTGACGTCGCTGCCGAGGGCCTTGGACAGATCGGCCTGGAGCCAGGTCCCGGCGATCAGGAAGACGCCCGTTCCCTTGCCGAAGGCCTGCCACGCCGGGTCGTAGCCCTGTCCGTTGAACCCCGGGGAGAAGTACCCCTTGTCCGCCCATTCGGCGAGGGTCGAGAAGGCCTTGGCGTTCTCCGGGGTCTTCCAGCTCGCGCCCTTGTTGCCGAACCCCAGGGTGCGGATGTCGGCGGCCTTGACGAACTGTCCTTGCACCACCCCGAAGACGTGCACGGCCGGCCACTTGTCGACGTTGCCCAGGACCAGTGGGACCTCGTTCTTGGCCTTGGCGGTGGCCAGCGCGGCGGTGAAGTCAGCCCAGGTCTTCGGCATCGGCACCCCGAGGGCGGCGAGCTTCTTGGTGTTCACGTAGACGCCGACGACTTCGCCCACCTGGGGCAAGCCGTAGAGGTTGCCCTCGCCGAAGACCTTGCCGTCCTCGCTGTAGGAGGTGACGGCGCGGATTGAGGCGGGGTAGCGCTTGTCCCAGCCGTACGCCTGCATCCACGGGTCCAGGGCGACCAGTTGCTTCTTGGCCACGTAGCTGCCCATGTCGGCCCGGGTGTTGTTGATCTGTACGACGTCCGGCGCGTTGGCCCCGGACAGCCCGAGCCGGACCGTCTTGACCAGGTCGTCGAACGACTTGCTGGTCCGTTTGATGGTGATGTTGGGGTATTTGGCCTGGAACTGCGCGTTCAGGCGATCCACCTGGGCTTTCCCACCGCCACGGACCTCTTGATCCCACACCGTCAGGGTGACCTGCCCCATGCCCGCAGGGTCGGTCTTGACCCCGGAGGGTGCGGCGCTCGTGCCCGCGGGGGCGTTCGGTGCGCTACCCGGTGCGCAGGCGGTCACCGCGAACAGCGTCGTCGCCGCGCAGGCGACGACGACCGTGACATGCCGTTTCATCAGATGGCTCTCCTTAGGCCGGCGGGGTGCGGCAGGTCTCCCGCTGCCGCATCGGGTCGTGATCAGGCATCCGAGAGCCTGGCGATGGTGGCAGCGGCTCGGTGCACCGCGCCCTGCGGAATGTCGGGGACGATCTCCTGGAGGAAGGCGTACCGGCGTTGCAGCGAGGTGCGGTAGGCATCCTGGATCCCCGATCCGTCACGCACCTCGTGCCACCAGTGGGCGATGTCCCCCCAGCCGGGCGCGGCCAGCGAGCCGCCCACCTCTTGCACGGCCAGCGCCGAGCAGAGCGCGGCGAAGGCCAGCCGCTGGGGCAGCGGCCACTGCGCGAGCGTGCCGAGGGCCATGGCTGCGGTGAACACGTCCCCGGCCCCCGTGGGGTCGATCGCTGCCACCCGCAACGCCGGGACGTGCGCCTCCTCCCCGGTCATCGCGTCGATGGCCAGGGCCCCGAACTGGCCGTTGGTCACGACCGCAAGGGGCACCCGGTCGGCGAGGGCGTACAGGGCGTCCTGGGGGGTCGGGGTGCGGGTGTAGGCCATCGCTTCGAGGGCGTTGGGGAGGAAGGCGTGGCAGAGCGCCAGCTGCTCGAGAACGCCGGCGTCCCAGGTGCCGGTGGCATCGAATCCGACATCGGCGAAGACGAGGGAACCGTCGGCGCGGGCCTGCGCAGCCCAGGTGTCGGCCAGCGGTACGCCGGGATGCAGTTCGGTCAGCACGGCGCGGCTGCGAGGCGGTCGCCCGATCATCTCGGTGGCACATTCAGGTGCATCGTGACCGTGGGTCACCATGCTGCGGTCGTGATCCACGGCGATGGAGACGGTCACCGGGGAGTGCCATCCGGCGTACCGCCGGGAACGACTCAAGTCCACGTTCTCTTGTTCGGCCAGGGTGCGCCAGCAGAATTCGCCGTAATCGTCATCACCGAAGGCCGCGCCCAGCGAGGTACGCAGGCCCAGCCGGGACGACGCAACGGCGAGGTTGGCGATGCCCCCCGGGCAGGAACCCATTCCGTCGGCCCAGACTTCCTCGCCGCCGCGGGGCATGGCGCCCAACCCCGTGAAGATGATGTCGAGAAAGACGATCCCCTGCAAGAAGACGTCGAATTCCGGCGCCTGCGGGCTGCGCAGGTGCTCAAGAGGGTCGAAGGCGGAAGCCACATCCCATGGTGCCCACGGCGCTCTGCACGTTTCAAGTCAAACCCGTCCATTCATTGCGCGGTTATGCGCTGAATTGCGCATATTTGTTCACTTCAGCACAGGCCTGGGTTATCGTGACGGCGTGAAGCCTCTCCGGGACGCCGAAATTCTCCGGCGCATCCGGCTCGACCGGGTGGTGAGCGTCGAGGAGCTCGCCCGGGAGCTGGCGGTCAGCCAGGCCACCATCCGCCGCGACCTGCACCGCCTGGAACGCATCGGCGCTCTGGTCAGGGTGCATGGCGGAGCGGCCGTGGCGATGGGGGACGGCGCTGTCGAGGGTGATTTCCCCTTCGATGACGTGGCCGCCGTCAATCGAGCGGACAAGGAGGCGATCGCGGCACGGGCCGTGCAGCTGATCCGCGACGGCGACGTGGTGCTGCTCGACATCGGTACGACGACCGTGCTGCTCGCGCGCCGCCTCCGGGGACGCCGGGTGACGGTGGTGACCTCGAGTCTTGCGGTCCTGGACGAGTTGCGCGACGACCAGGCCGTGGAGCTCATCCTGCTGGGCGGGCTGCTCCGGCGTACCTATCACTGCCTGGGGGGCAGCCTCACCGAGGACTGCCTGCGTCAGGTGCGGGCCCGGTGGGCCTTCCTGGGCACGTCGGGCGTGGCCCCGGACGCGGCGATCCTGGACACCACGATGGACCAGGTGCCCGTGAAGCGGGGCATGATCAAGGCCGCGGACCAGGTCGTTGTTCTGGCGGACCGACACAAGCTGCCCGGTCATGGCACCCTGCGGGTGTGCGAAGGCTCGGCCATCGACCATCTGATCACCAATAGGGGCGCGAACGCCGCCATCGTGGACGCCTGCCTCGCCCACGGCACGGAGGTTCTGCTGACATGAAACTTGCCCTACTGGGTGGCGGCGGTTTCCGCGTGCCCTTGGTGTACGGCGCCCTGCTGGGCGACCGCCATGAGCGGCGCGTCGACGAGGTGGCCCTGTTCGATACCGACGCGGGGCGCCTGGCGAGCATGGGGCAGGTGCTGACCCAGATGGCTGCCGAACGCGGGACGGGTGCCGACCAGCTCGAGCCGCCGGGGATCACCGTCACCACCGACCTCGACCAGGCGCTCGAGGGTGCCGATGTCGTCTTCTCCGCCATCCGTGTCGGTGGCCTGGTCGGCCGGACCTGCGATGAGCGGGTGGCCCTCGACCACGGCTTGCTCGGCCAGGAGACCACCGGGCCCGGGGGCCTGGCCTACGGGCTGCGCACCCTTCCCGTCGCTGAGTTCATCGCCGAACGGGTCGCCGCCGTGGCACCGCAGGCGTGGTTCATCAATTTCACCAACCCGGCCGGGATGATCACCCAGGCCATGCAGGGCGTGCTCGGCGACCGCGTGATCGGCATCTGCGACTCCCCGATCGGCCTGGGCCGTCGAGCGGCGGCCGCGGTCGGCGTGCCGTGGTCACGGTGCGAGGTCGACTACGTGGGGCTGAACCACCTCGGATGGTTGCGCGGCCTTCGCCATGACGGCCAGGACCTGATGCCGACCCTGCTGGCCTCACCGGCGGCGTTGCGGACCACCGAGGAGGGCCGGCTGTTCGGCCCCGAGTGGGTGCAGAGCATCGGGGCACTGCCGAACGAGTACTTGTACTACTACTACTACACCCGGGATGCCATCGCGGCCATCCGTGGTGCGACCCGGACCCGCGGAGAGTACCTGCTGGAGCAGCAGCAACGGTTCTACGACGACGTACGGGCCCGGCCGCGCGAAGCGTGGTCCCTGTGGCGAGCGGCCTGCGCCGACCGCGAGGCGACGTACATGGCCGAAACCCGCGGCAACCAGGAGTCCCGGGATGAGAGCGATCTCGGCAGCGGAGGCTATGAGGGGGTGGCGCTCGCGATCATGGCCGCGATCTCCCGAGGCGAGCCGGCGACCTTGATCCTGAACGTCCGCAACGCCGGCAGCGTGCCCGGACTGCCCGAGGATGCGGTGGTCGAGACCGTGTGCACGGTGAACGCCGACGGGCCGACCCCGGTCCCCGCCAGTCCCCTGACCGGACACATGCTGGGGTTGGCCACCCAGGTCAAGTCCGTCGAAGAACTCCTTATCGCTGCGGTCCGCGAACGCTCGCGGGACCGTGCGGTGGCGGCGTTCGCGCTCCACCCGCTGGTGGATTCCGTGAACGTGGCCCGGGACCTGCTCCGCGCCTACGAGCGCCGCATCCCCGAGGTGGGCGCGGTGTTTGGTGGGACCGGCTGATCTGCAGGCCGCCGGTCCTGAGGTGGGGATGATCGGGAGAGCCAGCGTCCGCAGCGGTGGAGACGTCACAGACCACACGACAGGCCGCCCTGGGCGGCCTCACGGTGGAGAAGACGGGACTCGAACCCGCAACCCCCGCCTTGCAAAAGCGGTGCGCTACCAATTGCGCCACTTCCCCTGGGTGAGCCGTTCGTACGATCGATCAGCGTCGATCACAGCTCACGGTGGGCCCCGTCGGGACCCCACGAGAATACCCGACCACGGGTGTGCCGCCGTCCAGCCAGTTCCAGCCGGCGCCGCTCTAGTGAATGACGCC
The DNA here is from genome assembly GCA_016711265.1 of Austwickia sp. GTDB lineage: Bacteria > Actinomycetota > Actinomycetes > Actinomycetales > Dermatophilaceae > JADJTI01. The sequence goes on from JADJTI010000006.1 coordinate 314,417, forward strand.
CGAGGGCGGTTCGCCGGCCGGCGCCGGAGCGGGCCCGGTGACCTCGGCCCACAGATCCTGTTCCGCCTGCTGGGCGCGCATCTTCTGCTGCACCGCAACAGCGCCGGCTGCCGCGGCAGCCACCAGAACGATCAACCTCTTCATCGGACGCTACCTTTACTCGACCAGGTCATCGGGACCACGCTACCCGCTGGACCAGCAGGTGGCACGCGCCAGCGCGCCCGAGGTCCCGCTCGACCCTGGGAGTGGACCTACGGACCCACGCTGTCCGTAGGTCCGTAGCCCGCGACGTCCTGAAACCAGCACCCCGTCGGGACGACAGTGTGTGCGTTCACGACATCGTTGACGGTGTGGGCGCGCAGGATCGGACATGGCCGCCCCACGAGAGAACCACGTGATCGTCCGCTACGTCATCGATCAGCAGCACAGCCTCGCTGAGGCCGCCGCCCGGCCGGTGCCACCGAAACATCGATTCCGCACCATGTGCGCCGCCGAAACGTCACTCTGGTGTTGTTCGCGTTGACGATTCGGTGCCCAACTGACGCTTCGGCGCTAGAAATGGTGCGGAATTGACGTTTCGTGAGAGTCGGGTCGTTCAAGGCTCAGAAAGACCCGTCGGTCCGGACCGTGACAACCACCGAAGGCACTCGGACGCTGGTCGGGCAGCAAGTCCAGGTCAGCGGATCTGAGGGGCCCGAAACGAGGGACACAAGGGCACCGAGGCTGTCTGTTCCTCCTCCCGAGGGTGTCCGTCGGGCCGGGCTCCGAGCCATTGCAACAAGCGCGTCTGAGCTGGTCGGGGTGACAGTGGGCGAGTTCACCACATCGTTGACAACGTTGACAACGCTGACGTGGGGACTCCTGAAGGTTCGGCTATCAGCCGTGATCATTGACTGGCGAGTCGGGTCATGGCTGACAGATCCGTGGCGGTGATCGTTGACGGCGCTGATCGTTGACCGATGAGTCGCGTCATCGTTGACGGTGTGGGCGCGCAGGGTCGGACATGGCCTCCCGCGAGAGAACCACGTGATCGTCCGCTACGTCATCGATCAACAGCACAGCCTCGCTGAGGCCGCCCGCTTCGGGGTCTCCCGTCAGGGGATCCACGTACTCATCCAGCGCTACCTCGCCGACCACCACGGCCGGGATCGCGCCGCGCTCCAAGGCCCCCGCTCGTCGTCCCGGCGTCATCCCGGCCGCGGTGGTCGAGCGGGTGGAAGCACCACACCAAGAACGTTGACTCCCTGAGTCGCGACATCCACGCCATCACCGTGAACCCACGCACAAAACCTGAGTCGCGACACCCTGTCGTGGATGTCGCGACTCAGGACACCGGTGGGCCTAACAGGACTTGAACCTGTGGCCTCTTCCTTATCAGGGAAGCGCTCTAACCGTCTGAGCTATAGGCCCCCGCCATGCCCGCCGCCTGCCCAGATGAGCTGGAGCTGCGGCGTTGGCACGGTGTCATACACTAGCGCACCCGCCGGACCGACTCCACTTCGGCGTGTCGGCGCCGGCCTCGTGCACCTCAGTCATCGGAGAGGGTGAACGACAGGCCGCCCACGAGGGCAGCGCACAGGTTGTAGATGAACGCCATCAGAGTGGCCATCGAGGTCATCAGGATGACGTTCACGAAACCGAACACCACCGACAGGGAGACCACGCGTCCGAAGGCCATGTACTCGGCCACGCTCAGTCGCTGTCCGCTGGCCCCGGTGGGGAACTCGTTCAGGGCGTCGTTGATCGCCGAGAAGACCCCCATCCCGTTGAGCATCATCCAGATGACGGCCATCACCACGACGCCGGCGATCCCCAGGGCAACGGAGAGCAGGAACGCGATCTTCATCACCGACAGCGGATTGACCCTGGTCAGGGTCAACCGCACCCGTCGGGGTTCGCCCTCGCGGTCTTCCACCTCGCGGCTCATCTCCACGGTCCGGCTCGCCGCGGAATCGGACCCGCCCTCTGGTGCGGCGCGCCGGGCCGAGGTCCGCGCCGCCGAACTGCTCTGGGCTTGACCGCCTGTGGAGCTCACTGGCTACCTCCAGCATCGTCGTCGTCGTTGTCTGCTGGGCCGACCCCGTCGGCATCGGACGACGGACCATCCGCCAGCGTACTCTGCACCGATCTCGCGCCCTGAGCAGCCGGTTCCACGCCCTCAACCGGTTCCACGCCCTCGGCGGGTTCGCTGCCCTCGGTGTCGTCCTCCGGGGCGGTCTCCGCGTTACGCGCCACCGCGACGATGGCATCCCCGCGATCGGGCTTGGCGAACTGAACACCCATGGTGTTGCGACCGGTACGACGTACTTCATCGACTCGTGACCGAACGATCTTGCCCTTTTCCATCACCACCATGACCTCGTCGCCCTCGTTCACACCCAGGGCGCCCACGAGATCGCCGCCGCGCTCGGAGAACGCAGCCACGCGGACCCCGAGGCCGGCTCGTCCCTTGACGGGGTAGTCCGAGGCCGGGGTCCGCTTGGCCAGCCCGTTCTCGAACACCACGAAAACGTCCGGTTCGAGGCCTTCGGCCAGCAGCAGCATGGACAACAGGTGGTCTCCGTTGCGGAATTTCATCCCGGTGACCCCGGAGGTGGCCCGGCCCATCGGTCGCAACGCCTCATCGGTGGCGTGGAATCGCAACGACTGGCCTTTGACCGAGACGAGCAGCAAGTCGTCCTGGCTGGACACCACCCGTGCCCCCACCAGCTCATCGCCGTCGCGCAGATTGACCGCGATCAACCCGCCGGCGCGAGGGGAGTCGTATTCGGACAGTCGCGTCTTCTTGACCAGACCGTTGCGGGTGGCCAGCACGAGGTACGGCTTCACGGCGTAGTCCTGCAGCGCCAGCACCGCAGCGATCCGTTCGTCGGGGGCGAACGCCATCAGGTTCGCCACGTGCTGACCCTTGGAGTCTCGGCCGCCCTCAGGCAGCTCGTAAGCCTTGGCCCGGTACACCCGCCCCAGGTTGGTGAAAAAGAGTAGCCAGTGGTGGGTGGTGGAGACGAAGAAGTGCTCGACGATGTCGTCCTCGCGCAGTTGCGCCCCGCGGACCCCCTTGCCGCCCCGTTTCTGGCTGCGGTACTGCGTCAACGACGTCCGCTTGGCGTACCCCCCGCGGGTGATGGTGACGACGACATCCTCTTGCTTGATGAGGTCTTCCATCGACATGTCGCCCTCGAACGGCAGGATCTGGGTTCGCCGCTCGTCGCCGTACTTGAGGTCGATCTCGTGGAGCTCTTCGCTGACGATGGCGCGCTGGCGAGCCGGATCGGCCAGGATCGACTCGTAGTCCTCAATGCGCGCGGCCAGTTCGTCGTGCTCGCTGATCAGGCGTTGGCGCTCCAACGCGGCCAGCTGCCGCAGCTGCATGTCCAGGATGGCCCGCGCCTGGGTGTCGTCGATCTCCAGCAGCTCCATCAGGCCCGTCCGGGCGACCTCCGCGGAGGCCGACCGGCGGATCAACGCGATCACCGCATCCAGCAGGTCCAGCGCCTTGAGCAGGGCCCGCAGGATGTGCATGCGCTCCTGGGCCTTGCGGAGCCGGAAGGCCGTGCGCCGGACGATGACCTCGATCTGGTGCTCGACCCAGTGCCGCACGAAGGCATCCAGCGGAAGCGTCCTGGGCACCCCGTCGACGAGCGCAAGCATGTTCGCCCCGAAGGTGGTCTGCAGCTGGGTGTGCTTGTAGAGGTTGTTCAGCACCACCTTGGCGACCGCGTCGCGCTTGAGGACGATGACCAGCCGCTGCCCCGTGCGGCCGGAGGTTTCGTCGCGAATGTCGGCGATCCCTGCCAGCCGCCCCTCCCGGATCAACGTGGCGATCTTCTCGGCGAGAGCGTCGGGGTTGACCTGATAGGGGAGTTCGGTGACCACCAGGCACGTGCGGTTCTGGATCTCCTCGACGCGGACGACGGCCCGCATGATGATCGACCCGCGACCCGTCCGATACGCGCTCTCGATCCCCTTGCGCCCCATGATCAGGGCTGATGTGGGGAAGTCCGGGCCGGGGATGACCCGCATCAATTCGGCGAGCAGTGTTTCACGTGAAACATCGGGGTTCCTCAGGTACCACTGCACGCCAGCAATGACCTCGCGCAGATTGTGCGGCGGAATCTGAGTCGCCATCCCCACGGCGATCCCGGCCGAACCGTTGACCAACAGGTTGGGGAAGCGGGCCGGCAGCACGTCGGGCTGGCGGGTCTTCCCGTCGTAGTTGGGCACGAAATCCACGGTGTCCTCGTGGATGTCCCGCACCATCTCCATGGCCATCGGCGCCATGCGGCATTCGGTGTATCGAGGCGCGGCCGCGCCGTCGTTGCCCGGGGAGCCGAAGTTGCCCTGGCCCTCCACCAGCGGATAGCGCAGCGACCACGGCTGCACGAGCCGCACCAACGCGTCATAGATCGAGGCGTCGCCATGGGGGTGGTACTGCGCCATGACGTCCCCGACGACCCGGGTGCACTTGTTGAACGAACGATCCGGCCGGAAGCCGCCGTCGTACATGGCATAGACAATGCGACGATGCACCGGTTTGAGACCATCGCGTACGTCGGGGAGGGCGCGGCTGACGATCACGCTCATCGCGTACTCGATGTAGCTGCGCTGCATCTCGGCGTTCAGGTCGACCGGCTCCACCCGGTCGTGTTGGGGTTCCTCCGCTGGGTCGGAGGCTTGGCGCGAGCCGTCCCCAGTGGACTCCGAGGGGTCCTGACTCACCTCATCGCCCGCGGTGGGCACTGATTCATCGTCGAAGGGCGGTTGCTCGCTCACGCCATCCTCACCATCCATCGAAGGTCACGCCGGTTTCGCGTCAGCAGCATCGGCGGCCCTGCCCACCACGGCGCGCGCTTTGCTTGCGGGGCACCCGCGCCGGCACCTCAGGCATCCAGGAATCGCACGTCACGAGCGTTGCGCTGGATGAACGATCGCCGGGACTCCACGTCCTCACCCATCAACACCGAGAAGATCTCGTCGGCGGCCGCGGCATCATCGAGAGTGACCTGCAGCAACGTCCGGGTGGCCGGGTCCATCGTGGTCTCCCACAGTTCCTGATAGTTCATCTCCCCGAGACCCTTGTACCGCTGGATCCCGGATTCCTTCCCCAACCGCCAGCCGATGTCCTGCCCGCGGCGCAGCAGCTCATCACGCTGACGATCGGAGAACGCGAACTCGTGCGGGTGGTTAGCCCACTTCAACCGGTAGAGCGGCGGCTGCGCCAGATAGACATATCCCGCTTCGATCAGCGGGCGCATGAAGCGGAACAGAAGGGTCAGCAGCAGCGTGCGAATGTGCATGCCGTCCACGTCAGCGTCGGCCATGATCACGATCTTGTGGTATCTCGCCCTGCTCAGGTCGAAATCCTCACCGATGCCCGTACCGAATCCGCTGATCAGCGCCTGAATCTCGGTGTTCCCGAGAATCTTGTCGATGCGGGCCTTCTCCACGTTCAGGATCTTGCCGCGAATCGGCAGGATGGCCTGGTTGATGGGATTGCGGCCCTGCGTCGCCGAACCCCCGGCCGAGTCGCCCTCGACGATGTAGACCTCGCTGATCGAGGGGTCCTTGCTCTGGCAGTCCTTCAGTTTGCCGGGCAGACCGCCCGACTCCAGCAACCCCTTGCGTCGGGTCGCCTCACGGGCCTTGCGGGCCGCCAGCCGCGCGGCGGAGGCCTGGATCGCCTTGCGTACGATTTCGCGGCCTTCGGTGGGGTGCCGTTCCAGCCAGTCGCCGAGCCGGTCCGACAGGGCGCTCTGGACGAACCCTTTGACCTCGGAGTTGCCGAGTTTGGTCTTGGTCTGACCCTCGAACTGCGGCTCACCCAATTTGACCGAAATGACGGCCGTGAGTCCCTCGCGGACGTCTTCGCCCGTCAGGTTCTCATCCTTGTCCTTGAGCAGGTTCTGGCGGCGGGCGAACTCGTTGATCAACCGGGTCAAGGCCGCTCGGAAACCCTCTTCGTGAGTCCCGCCTTCGTGGGTGTTGATCGTGTTGGCGTAGGTGTGCACCGATTCCGAGTAGCCGGTCGTCCACTGCATCGCGACTTCGAGGGAGAGGTGCTGGTCCTCCTGCTCCCGCTCGAAGGCGATGATCTCGGGGTGAACCTTCTCGACCCGCTTGGAGGCGTTGAGGTGTTTCACGTAGTCGACGAGCCCGCCGTCGTACCGATAGCTGACAGTGCGGCCCTTGGCGCGGCCCTGCTCATCGAGGTGCACTTCGCTCGGTCGGCCGTCCTCGCCGGCCTCCGGCCCCGCCTGCCCGGTGCCGCACTCGTCCTGCGGTTCCGCGTGCTCAGCCGCGTCGCTGCCGGCCAGCGCCTGGTCGGCCAAGTGACCTTCTTCGAGCTCGTCCTCAGCGACCTCGACGGCCTGCTGCCGCTCGTCCGTCAAGGTGATCGTCAAGCCCTTGTTCAGGAACGCCATCTGCTGAAAGCGCGCCCGGATGGTCTCGAAGTCGTACTCGGTCGACTCGAAGATGTCGGGGCTGGGCCAGAACGTCAAGGTCGTTCCGGTCTCGTCCTCGTCGACCAGAGGTTCCATCTTCTCCAGGGGGGCCAGCGGTACGCCGTGCGCGAACTGCATGCGAAAGACGTGGCCCTTCTGACGCACCTCGACGGCCAGTCGTTGTGACAGCGCGTTGACGACGGAGGACCCCACGCCGTGCAGCCCACCGGACACCTTGTAGCCGCCGCCGCCGAACTTGCCGCCGGCGTGCAGCTGGGTCAGCACCAACTCGACCGCCGAGATCCCCTCCACCGGGTGGATGTCGGTCGGGATGCCGCGGCCGTTGTCGCTGACCCGCACCCCGCCGTCGGCGAGCAGGATGACCCCGACGTGGTCGGCGTACCCGGCCAGCGCCTCGTCCACCGCGTTGTCCACGATCTCCCACACCAAGTGGTGCAGACCCCGTTCGCCGGTCGACCCGATGTACATGCCGGGGCGCTTGCGCACCGCCTCCAGCCCCTCGAGCACCGTGATCGCGCTCGCGTCGTACGCCGGCATGCCGGTTTCGGGGTCGATCGAGGCGGTGTCCGTCGTCGTGCTGGGGGGTGCGTCCTGGCCGGGATCGGGAGCATCGAAACGCGAATCTGACACGGAGCTCCTCGGAAGGGACAGCGGGCGTTCACATACGGCCTCAGCCAGCGCAATCCTACCTCGAACAAAGAAATACACCTATTAAGAACGGCCTAGGCGGGCCGTTGCGCGGCAAACGGACCGGCGCCTACGATCCCCTACCCGGGTGACCCTTTCGCCGCGCCACGCGCCGAAAGGGTCGCCCGAGCTGCATCCAGTGCTCAGCCGTAGGTGTCGCGGGGCCCACGACCGCGCACGCTCAGCCTGCCGCGCCGCCACGACGGTCCCCCCGGACCGAGAATCCGCAGTTCCAGGACCAGACCAGGTCCTACCTCGCGTTCGAGCAGCTGGAGAATCGTCGGCGCGAAGCCGCGCAGCTGGGCGGCCCAGGCGCTCGATTCGGCACGGACCGTCAGCACGCCGCGATCGAAGCGTTCCGGTTCACAGTGCCGGGCCACATCGAGCCCCACGATCACCGCCCACCGGGCCATGATCGAGCCGATCGCCAGGTCACGCTCCCAGCCGCGATGACTGAGCACCCTGCCCACCGCGTCGGAGACGAGCAGGGGATCGCGGGCGTCGGCACCGGCGGCCGAGCGCCGATCCGTCCCACGACCGGTACGCCGCGACGCGCCGAAGCTCGACGCCCCGCCGTCACGACCCGGCATCAACCCCTTGGCGCGGGCGGCGGCCCGGGCGCGGGCCAGCGCCTCCCGGGCCCCGTCGTCGGCGCCGCCATTGGCACCGTCATTGGCAGAGGTGGCGGGCTGTTCCCGGTCGGCGGCGTCCGCACCCTCGGTCCGCCCGGGGGTCACGCGAGAGCGTCCCTGGTCCGGGGGCGGGAACGATCCGCCGCTACGGCTCATGGTCACCGTGGTGCACAGCGCCCCCCGCGATGACGAAGCGGTCACCGGCCAGCGCCGCGGGCACATCCTGGGCGACCGCGGCGGTGATGATCACCTGCTCGCAGTCGGCGATCAGCGTGGCCAGCCGTTCCCGCCGACCCGTATCGAGCTCGGCGAACACGTCGTCCAGGATCAGCACCGGGTCGTCCCCGAGGTCGTTGCGCAGCAGCTGGTAGGCCGCCAGCCGCAGCCCCAGCGCGAACGACCAGGATTCACCGTGGCTGGCATAGCCACGCGCCGGAAGCTCCCCCAGCTGCAACACGAGTTCGTCCCGGTGCGGCCCCACCAGGCACACACCGCGGGCCAACTCCTCCTCCCGCCGAGTGTCGATCGTCGCGAGGATGGCCCGTTGCAGCTCCTCTGCTTCGGGTACCTCTCCGGAGGCGACCGCCGCGGCCACCGGGTCGTCCACGCTGGCCCGGTAGCGCGCGTGCACCCCCGCGTCGCAGGCACTGACCTCGTCGTAGGCGTGTGCCAGCAGGGGGGTCAGATCGCGGGTGAGGCGCAGCCGGGCGTACATCAGCTGGCCACCCATCATCGCCAGATGCTCGTCCCACACCTCGACGGCCGCCGGGTCCCACCTGGGCCGCCCCGATCGCCCGCCTCCCGCCTTCAGTGCTGCGGTGCGTTGCCGGACGATCTTGCCGTAGTCGGCGATCACCCCGGCCCAGCGGGGCTGTCGCAACACCAGCAGGCTGTCGAGGAAGGACCGCCGCTCGCCGGGGTCGCCCTTGACCATGGCCAGGTCTTCGGGGGCGAACAGCACCGTGCGTACCGTCCCCAGGATCTCCCGCGGGCGACTCACCGGGGATCCGTTCAACCGCGCCCGGTTCGCCCGGCCGGGGACGATCTCCAGCTCGACCCGGGCCGGTCGCTCGCGGCGAACGACCTGCGCACGGACCAGCGCCGAGGCGGCGCCGTGGCGGACCAGCGGGGCGTCCTGGCTGACCCTGTGTGAACCCAGTGTGGCCAGGTAGCCCGCAGCCTCGATGAGATTGGTCTTGCCTTGGCCGTTGGCGCCCAAGAGAGTGCTGACGCCCGGGGCCAGGCTCAGATGCGCTTCCGGATAGTTGCGAAAATCCGTCAGCTGGAGCTCAGTAAGGTGCACAGCGCAGCACGCCGGGTCGGTGCCACGGCGGCATCAGTCGGCGACCGAGCCGGTGCCGGACGTCGGACCGGCCTGCGCGGACGAGCCATCCTCGATGGCACCGGTTCCCGAGGACGGACCGGCCGTGGCCGTCTCCTTCATGGTCGCCTCATCGGGAGTCGCGCCCGCCGGTGGCTGCTTGGCGTCGGCGGCGTGGTTGACGTCGTCGCGCACATCCTGCTTAGTCACCTCGTGACCGCCGAATTGTCCACGCAGCGCGGCCACCGCCTGCATGGCGGGGGAGTTCTGCTGGCGGGAGGCGAAGCGGGCAAAGAGCGCCGCCGACAGCACCGGCATCGGCACGGCGTTGTCGATCGCCTCCATCAAGGTCCAGCGTCCCTCGCCGGAGTCGGTGGTGTACTCGCTGATGCCGTCCAGCCCCGGGGTCTCCTCCAAGGCCTTGACCAGGAGGTCCAGCAGCCAGGAGCGAACCACGGTGCCGCGCGTCCAGGCCTTGAAGCAGCCGTGGACGTCGGTGACGATGTCCTTGGCCTCCAGCAGCTCCCACCCCTCGGCGTAGGCGTGCATGAGGCCGTATTCGATGCCGTTGTGGACCATCTTTGCGTAGTGCCCGGCACCCACCTCGCCGGCGTGCACGAAACCCTCGTCGCGGGGGCCCTCGGGGCGCAGCGCATCGAAGATCGCCATGGCCCGCTCCACGTCCTGCGCGGCGCCACCGACCATCAGCCCGTACCCGAGTTCCCGGCCCCAGACACCGCCGCTGACGCCGCAGTCGAGGTACCCGATGCTCCGCTCACGCAGCCGCTCGGCGTGGGCCATGTCGTCCTTGTAGTAGCTGTTGCCGCCTTCGATCACGAGGTCACCGGCGTCGAGCAGGTCCGCGAGCCCGTCGATCGTGGTGTGGGTGGGTTCGCCGGCGGGCACCATCACCCAGACCGTGCGGGGGGCGGCCAGCGCCGCGACCAGGCCCGCCAGATCCTCCACATCCCGTTCGTCGGCCTTGAAGCTGTCGTATCCGATGACTTCATGACCTGCCGCGCGCAGCCGATCGCGCATGTTCGCGCCCATTTTTCCGAGGCCGACGATTCCGAGTTGCATGACCTGACCCTCCGCTATGTGGCTCGGTCTTCACGATGTGACGGCGCAGCTGCCACCCTCGCCGTCAGCTGGCGAATCGGACCGGCATCAGCACGTAACGATACTCGGGGACCGGTTCGCCGTCCTGGGCTGTTTGTCCGGACAGCACCGCCGGGCGACTCGACTGGGTGAACTGCAGGCGGCTGTACGGCGTACCGACGACTCCGAGGCCGTCGAGCAGGTAGTGGGGGTTGAAGGCGATGTCGATCTCTGGTCCCTCCATCGCGCAGTCGACCGCCTCGCTGGCCTGCGCATCCTCACCGGTGCCGGCGTCGATGACCACCTGGTTCTCCGAGAAGCGCAGCCGGATCGGGGTGTTGCGTTCGGCCACCAAGGACACCCGGCGAACGGCCTCCACGAGCGCGGTCGTCTCCAGGACGGCCTGGGTGTCGACGCTGGCCGGGAAGATCGAACTGACCTTGGGGTATTCACCGTCCAGGAGGCGGGTCGTCGTACGGCGTTGGCCCGCTTCGAACCCGACGAGACCGCTGCCGCCGGCGGCGTCACCGATGGCGATCTCGACGGCCCCGACTGCGCCCAACGACTTCGCGGTGTCGGCCAGCGTGCGCGCCGGCACCAGCAGGACCGCGTTGCCCACGGCCTGAGCCGGCTGCCAGGTCAATTCCCGCATGGCCAACCGGTAGCGGTCGGTGGCGAGCAGGACCATCGTGTCGCCGTCCACCTCGACCCGCACCGCGGTCAGGATCGGCAACGTGTCACTCCGGTCGGCGGCGACACTGACCTGGGCGACGGCCTGGGTGAAGAGATCCCCGGCGATGGAGCCGCTGGCCGTGGGCGACACTGGCAGGGAAGGGTATTCCTCGCTGGGCATCTGCAGCAGGCTGAACCGTGACGTGCCGGCGACCACCGAGATCTTGGCTCCTTCGGTGGCCACGTCGACAGCGTGCGGTGGCAGACTCCGGCAGATGTCGGCGAGCAACTTGCCCATCACCAGGCTGGTGCCGGGTTGGCTGACATCGGCGGCGACGGTGATCTTGGCCGAGACCTCGTAGTCGAAAGCGGACAGGGTCACCGATCCGGCGGCGTCGGCTTCGATCAGGACACCCGCCAGCACAGGCACGGGTGGCCGGGTCGGCAGCCCCCGGGCTACCCAGGTGACCGCCTCGGACAGGACGTCGCGCTCGACACGGAACTTCACGGGTGTACAGCCCCTTCTCGCCCTCGGACCCTCCCCCGTCCACTGGGGTGGACCCGGTCCTACGAAACGCCGACGTCAGCGGTCGACGTGTGCCACTATCGTCGCTCGACTCTAGCCCTCTGGGTTGCCTGGGCCAATCGACGAGCGGATTGGCCGATCCGCTCGGCAGCCACCGCACCGGCTCGTCGTGATCCTCGGTGGCGGACGCCGGACCGGCGGGGTGTCGACGGCGGCCCGGTTGTCCTCAGGTCGGGTCGCACCGGGGCACATCCAGGGATTCCCCTAGAAGATCTCTGGTCTTCGTCATCGGTGGTGTGGATCGTGGGGATGAGGCGCCTTCGCCGTGGTGGGACGGTGTGCCCGGCTGTGGGGTCAGGGTGGACGGACCGGTGGATGACGGTCCTCGGCTGGGGAGTTCGGTCGGCCGTCCCCAGAGCGTGCAGCAGGTCCCCCGGTCATCCCCGGCCTCATCCCCCGGGTTATCCCGGGCCCATCCCTGCCTTATCGACCCCGTGGCGCCGGACCTGAGACTTTTCCCGGAGTTTTTGTCACCAGCTGTCGGCGGGTTGTGGGTGAGGTCGGCCGCGACCTGCAACGTTCCGCGGAAAACCCTAGGTCACAATGCTGCAGCGCTCTGTGCACAGGTGTGGACAGGGTTGTGGACGTGTGTATTGAACAGGGGACGAGCGGGGGCGCACGGGGAGGGCGGGCGAGGGGCGCCAGCAGCTCAGTTCTGTGCTTGGCTGCGGATCCGCGTGGTCAGTTCGGTGACCTGGTTGTAGACGGAGCGCTTCTCGGCCATGAGTTCGCGGATCTTGCGGTTGGCGTGCATCACGGTGGTGTGGTCGCGGCCTCCGAACTGCTGCCCGATTTTCGGCAGGGACAGGTCGGTCAGCTCACGGCACAGGTACATGGCGATTTGACGGGCATTCACCAGAACCCTGGTCCGGGAGCTGCCACACAGGTCGTCGATGGTCAGGCCGAAGTAGGCGGCCGTCTGCCCGATGATCATCGGTGAGGTGATGGCCGTGCCGTGGCTCTCGGGCATCAGGTCCTTGAGCACGATCTGCGCCAGGTTCATGTCCACTTCCTGGCGGTTGAGGCTCGCGAACGCCGTCACCCTGATCAACGCGCCCTCGAGCTCGCGGATGTTGGTGGAGATCCGTGAGGCGATGAACTCCAGGACGTCGTCCGAGGCCTGCATCCGCTCCTGGAGCGCCTTTTTGCGCAGGATCGCGATCCGCGTCTCCAGGTCCGGCGGTTGTACATCGATCAGCAGTCCCCACTCGAACCGGCTACGCATGCGCTCCTCGAAGCCGCTGAGCATCTTGGGTGCAACGTCAGAGGTGATCACGACCTGCTTGTTGGCGTTGTGCAGGGTGTTGAAGGTGTGAAAGAACTCCTCCTGGGTCTGCACCTTGCCCTGGAGGAACTGGATGTCATCGATGAGCAGGACATCCACCTCGCGGTAGCGCCGCTGGAAGCGGGCCGCCTTGTCATCCCGGATGCTGTTGATGAAGTCGTTGGTGAACTCTTCGGAGTTCACGTACTTCACCCGGCTGGTGGGGACGGTCTGGCGGGAGTAGTGGCCGATGGCGTGCAGCAGGTGCGTCTTGCCGAGGCCGGAGTCGCCGTAGACGAAGAGCGGGTTGTAGGCCTTGGCCGGGGCCTCGGCGACGGCGAGGGCGGCCGCCGTGGCGAACCGGTTGCCGGAGCCGACGACGAAGGTGTCGAAGGTGTATTTCGGGTTCAACCGATCGGCGTCTGCGGCGGCGTGCGCGGGACCCGCGTGGTCGGCGCCGGCCCGGACGGAAGTCGAGGAGGCGCTCGTACGCCGATCGGTCGCCTCAGGCGTCATCGTCGGCATGGTCGCGATGGATGCCATGGTGCCGAGGGTCGCCACCGGGGGGGACTCCTCGTCCTCAGCTGCCGGCTGGCCGCCACCCTCCGCGTCGATCAGCGTGCCCTGTTCCCCGATGGTGGGCGGGCGGCTGGAGGAGTCGACCGTGACGGCGATGCGCACCGGGAAGCCGACCCTCGTGGCCAAGGCGCTGAGCAACTCCACCCGCACCCGGGTCTCCACCATCTCCTTGGTAAAATCGTTCGGTACGGCGATCAGCGCGGTCGAGTCGAGGATGCCGATCAGGCGGGCTTGGCGAAGGAAGGCACGGTCGGCGGCATGGAGGCCGCCCGCGTCGAGGTCGGCCAGGGTCCCCCGCCACAGCTCGGCGGCGTCGTGGAGGTCGGTCACCGAGTCCCCCTGGGAGTCTGCCGTGGCCACCCGTTCCGCACCGGTACGCATCCCCTCATCGTAGGTAGGGCCTTTCCAACGAAACCCCACACCGACGTTATGCACAGAAGTTTCCACAGGTGTGTAGAACGGGCGTCCGACCCCCCGTCGGCCCGGTTCGCGGCTCACCGGTGTCGTCTGCGACACACGGTGCCTCCCGTAGATGGAGCACGCTAACAACGCTGTCGAACGCGGGCAACCGCAGCTTGCGCATCGACCGCAGGCCGGGATGGGGCCGGGTCGACGGAGGGACGGCGGCGGTCACGGTCGGGATCACCGGGGCAGGCCAGGCTCGGGTGCCGAGGCCGGTACGGCGTGGCGTCCGCTTCCATCCCGTTCACCTGCGACGATGACGATGATGGGCCAGGCCTGCGGTTTGACCCGGGCATCCGGCTGACGTACCGTTGATCCCCGAATCTCATGGCGGGCCAGGTGGTGTTTTTCCTGGCGTCGTCGGTGGGTCCGGTCCGGCCGGTGTCCATCGCAGACCCGATGCTGTTGATCGGCGCTGTGTATGTCCACCGCCTCGGCTGCCCTTCCGAGGACACGCGTGGGCACGCCCCGGCACCGCGGGCGCGTCCGACGCTCCGGTGTGAGGCTGTCCAACCGGAGCCGGCCCCCGCGCCTGCGAGCAACGGAGATCAACGTGAGTAAGCGCACCTTCCAGCCCAACAACCGCCGTCGGTCCCGCAAGCACGGCTTCCGTCACCGGATGGCCACGCGTGCCGGCCGGGCGATCCTGGCTGCTCGCCGGCGCAAGGGTCGCGTCGAGCTGTCCGCCTGATCGGCGTCGACCACGTGCTGCCGGCGCAGCACCGCTTGCGCGACCGTCGAGACTTCAGCCTCGCGGTCCGGGGCGCGCGATCCGGTAACCGTTTGATGGTCGTGCACGCGACCCTTCCGGCGGGACGCCAGGGCCTGCCCCCTCGAGTCGGCCTTGCGGTGTCCCGAGCCGTGGGCAACGCCGTGGTCCGCAATCGCACGAAGCGGATCCTGCGCGCCCGGGTGGCTACGTTGCTGCCCGAACTCCCGGACGGATTCGACCTGGTGATCCGCGCGCAGCCCGCACTCGCGGGTGCCGGGAGTCAGGAGCTGACCGAGGCGCTGCACGCCTCGGTGCGCGGCGCCGTACGGGCCACCCAGCGGCAGGTGCGATGACATGACCTGCGAACATGACGCCCACCACGCCCACCACGCCCACCACGGTGGCGCATCGCGGGCTTCGGCGCAGGCTCACCGTGAGCCCGCCGCGGATCAGGTGCTGCACGGATGGCGGCGAGCGCTGGCGTTCCCGCTCGAACTGTTCATCCTGGCTTACCGCATGCTGATCTCACCCCTGATCGGTGACGTGTGCCGTTTCTACCCGACCTGCTCCAGCTACGGACTGACGTCGGTACGACGCTTCGGCCTGTTCCGCGGCGCCTGGCTGATCGTCCGTCGACTGGTGCGCTGCCATCCGTGGAACCCCGGAGGCGTGGACCATGTACCGCTGCGTGATACCTGCGGTCGCCCCATGGGACACAATGAGGCGTCGCCTGCGGCCTGAGAGGGCCGCGGTGGGTCCTCGGACAGCCGGAGGCAGGACGCTCGGGCTGAACCCGACCCGCGGCCGCGGCCGGATCGCTGCGGCCGAATCAGACACGAACTGGTGCACCACCCGCGACAACGACGAGGGAAGAGCGTAGAGGAACACCATGGAGAGGTCCTTCTGGGAGAAGTTGCTCTGGCCCCTGGAGTGGTTTGTCGAGTGGGTGCTGACGGGCTTCCACCGCATCTTGACGTCGGTGGGGTTGCCGTCGGCCAGCGGCTGGACCTGGGCGCTGTCCATCGCCGGTCTCGTGGTGGTCATCCGGATCCTGTTGATCCCGCTGTTCGTCAAACAGATCAAGGCCTCTCGAGGGATGCAACTCATCCAGCCCGAGATGCAGAAGATCCAGGCCAAGTACAAGGGCAAGAACGATCCGGAGTCCCGTCAGGCGATGGTCGAGGAGACCACGGCCCTGTACAAGCGGACCGGCACGAACCCGTTCAGCTCGTGCATGCCGTTGCTGATCCAGTCGCCGTTCTTCTTCGCTCTCTTCAACGTCCTCAACAACCTCGGCCGGGTGGCCTCCGGGCAACGCCTGTCCGCGGGGCCGCTGGATCAGCAGTTGGCGGCCGAGGCCAATAATTCGACCCTCTTCGGCGCGTCCCTGTCCTCCACCTTCCTGTATTCCGGCGATCTCCCGGCCAAGGTGCTGACGGTGGTCTTGATCGTGTTGATGTCCGTGACCACGTTCACGACACAGCACCAGTTGATGCGCAAGAACATGCCCGCCTCGGCCCTGGACAACCCGTTCGCCCGGCAACAGAAGCTGCTGCTCTATGTGCTGCCCCTGGTGTTCGCCGTCTCCGGGGTGAACTTCCCGATTGGCGTGCTCATCTACTGGCTGGTGACCAACGTCTGGACGATGTGCCAACAGTTCTACGTGATTCAGCGGATGCCCGCCCCGGGATCGCCGGCGGAGAAGGCGCTGATGGAGCGGCGCGCGCGGCAGGGCAAGGAACACAAGAAGTTCACCCTCCCCGGGCTGCACCGCGACGACGAACCGGACGACACCCCGGGGGTCGGCGGTGGCCCGGGAGGGCGCCCGCCGGCGAACCCGCTCAATCCGAATCGTCCCCAGTCGGGACAACGGCAACAACCGAGCCGCAAGAAGCCCAAGCGCCGGTAGGGGCCACACACATTTCCATCGGGACGCTCCGCCGGGCGCGGCCCGATCGCTGAAGGAGGATGGATGGCTGCTGAGGCCCACGGCGACCAGGGGATGGTCGTGAGCGACGTTGAGGACGACCAGGACAACCAGCGGATCGACGATCGGATGAACGGTCGGGTCGACGATCCGGTCGAGGACCTGGTCGAGGAGTTCGACGACGGCGACGATGATCGCGAGAGCCCCGATGACGGGGATCAGGACGGCGAGTCAGAGCCGCGGAGGAAGCGGGACCGTACGGCTGCGCTGGAGCGCGAGGGTGAGGTCGCGGCCGACTTCTTGGAGCGGCTCCTGGACATCGCCGACCTGGACGGTGACATCGACGTCGACGTCGATGGTGACCGTGCGGCCGTCGCAATCGTCGACTCCGATGAGGGCCGCGTACCTCGGCGCTTGGTGGGTCCGGACGGCAAGGTTCTGGAGGCGCTCCAGGAGTTGGCACGCATGGCCGTGCACGCCGCCACCGGCGAGCGGAGCCGGCTGATGCTGGACGTCGCGGGGTTCCGGGCGGAACGCAAGCGGACCGTGGTCGCCCAAGCCCGAGAGGTCATCGCCGCGGTGAAGGAGAGCGACCAGCCCGGGCGGCTCGAGCCGATGTCGGCCTTCGAGCGCAAGGTCGTCCACGACGAGGTGCTGGCCTGCGGGCTGCACTCCGAATCCGAAGGCGCCGAACCCCGTCGCTACGTGGTGATTTCTCCTCGTGACTAGTCCGGCCGCCCTGGTGTGCCCGGGTAGCGGTCATGGATGAGGCTGATCTCGCAGGCCCGGCATCGGTCCGGGTCGCGGAGCCGCGGGCCTCGGAACTCTTCGGCGCCCGGGCCGAGCTGGCCGAACGGTTCGCTCAGTCGCTGGCCGATCACGGCCCCCGCCTGGGGTTGATCGGGCCACGCGAACTTGATCGGCTGTGGGGTCGGCATGTGGTGAACTGCGCGCTGGTCTCCGAGCTGATTCCGCAGGACGTCAGGGTCGCCGACATCGGTTCGGGGGCGGGACTGCCCGGACTGGTGTTGGCGGTACGGCGACCCGATGTCCAGTTCACGCTGATCGAGTCGATGGCGCGCCGGGTGACCTGGTTGACCGAGTCGGTCGCCGAGCTGGGTCTGAGCAACGTCGAGGTGGTGCGCGCGCGGGCTGAGGATCTGGCCGGACGCGTCGTCGTCGACATCGTGACCGCCCGGGCGGTGGCGCCTCTGACCCGATTGCTGGGGTGGTCCTGGCCGTTGTGTCGGGAGGGCGGGCAGATCCTGGCCATGAAGGGTGCGGCGGCCGAGCACGAGGTGGAGGAGGCCGGACCCTGGCTGCGTCGCGTGGGCGCGGCCACCCCCCGCGTGATCCACCTGGGACCGCCCGGAGCGGACTGGTCCGCGCGGGTGGTCACGGTGGACAAGCCCGCAGCGATGGTGGCGCCCGGTCGTCGTACCCGGCGATAGAGGTACTGACCGGGGACGTTGATCGAAGGTGTGGGACGGTACCGAAACAAGGGCGCGGCCCATACACCGCGACTACGGTGTCGCAGCCCTTGTCAGCCGCGCGCCCCACTCAGCGACGTGAGCGATGGCGGCCTGCGGACTCCGGACCGTGAAGGGGGCGTGGAGGGCGGCAAGCGCGAAGCTGGCCCAGTCCAGGTCGGTGGCGGGGATGTGGACAGTGCAGGAGTCTTCTCCGGTATGCACGGTCGTGCCCCAGTCCCCAAGGAGCTTCTGTGCACTCGCCGCCGGTAGCTCCACGGTGGCGGTCACGTCGTGGACTGTCCCCGCCGTTCTGATCCGAGCGCGTACGTACTCGGCTGGGTTGGCTCCCGGTAGCTCTCGGGGTGCGAAGGTCGCTCCTGTCCGTTGTGTGTCGGTGGCCCGGTCGATGCGGAAAATGCGCCAGTCGCCACGAGTGAGGTCGTAGGCGACGACGTAGAGCCGCTGTTCCAGCGAAACGACGTGGTGGGGCTGGACGTGCCGGATGCGTACAGTTCCAGTGGCATCGAGGTAGTCGAACGTGAGGGTCTCGTGGTCTCTGGAGGCTAGGGCAAACGTGGTGAGCACCGTCGCATCCACCGTGGCGCGTGGACCATAGGGGCCGGGCAGTGGCGTCACGTGCTGTAACGAGTCGATCCGGCGGCGGATCTTATGCGGAAGAACTTGCACGATCTTGGCCAGGGCCGTTACGGCCGCCGTTGATTCCGTTGGATGATTCCCTGTCGCTGCCTCTTTCAGCGCGATGACGACGGCCGCTGCTTCCTCTTCGTTGAGGACCAAGGGTGGTAGCGAGCCGCCAGGGGAAAGTTGATACCCGCCGCCGGTTCCGCGCGTGGTGGTGATGGGATACCCAAGATCTCGAAGGCTCTCGACGTCGCGGCGCAACGTTCTCGGACTGACTTCCAAGCGGCGAGCAAGATCCTCGCCGCTCCAATGCCTGCGGCTTTCCAGCAGCGTCAGGAGCTCCAACACCCGGGCGCTGATTGCGGACATGACCACATCCTATGGCTACTTGTGGTCATCCTTTGACCTCAAGTGTGTGTTGGCTGGTCTTCATGGTTGATGAAGCACACGAGATGATCTGCGTGGACGCTCTGCGGCGTGTCTACCCGAGCCGGAGCGGTCGAGATGTGGTGGCCGTCGATGACATTTCGATGAGCGTTCCCCGTGGGCAGACCCTGGCGATCCTCGGCCCCAATGGAGCTGGGAAGACAACCTTGATGAAGATGCTCACGACGCTTCTGCCCCCCACGTCGGGCACAGCACGTGTCGCTGGCATGGACGTCACGAAGGACGCCAACGGGGTGCGGTCGTTGATCGGTTACGTCGGGCAGGGCAACAGCGCAGGGCATGCCCAAAGGGCTCGTGACGAAGTGATCTGTCAGGCTCGCATCTACGGGGCCGACCGGGCATCCGCAAGGCGTCGTGCCACTGAGTTGTTCACGACGTTCGGTCTCAACGGGATGGAACACCGCCGCACCCAGGAGATGTCTGGTGGACAGCGCCGACGTCTCGATCTGGCCATGGGACTCGTGCATCAGCCGCGTCTGTTGTTCCTGGACGAGCCCACCACGGGCCTGGACCCGCAGAATCGGGCCAACCTGTGGGGCCACATCCGAAAGATCCGCGAGAACACCGGGATGACCGTCGTCGTGACCACGCACTACCTCGATGAAGCCGACGCCATGGCCCAACGCATCCTCATCGTGGATTGCGGCCGCATCCTTGCCGACGGAACGGCCGAGGAACTGAAGCAGGCCCACGTCGGCAGCCACATCACCCTGGGCACACGGGACGAAACCACCGCCATCACGTTCGCGGAAGTGCTGCACAGTCACCCCGCTGCCATGAACGTCACGGCTGAGGACTGCGCCCTGCACGTCCGGGTCCGCGATACGCGATCGGCGCTCCCACAGCTGATCAGTCACGCCACGAACCACGCCGTTGACATCACCAGCGCCGCGGCCCATGAACCCACCCTTGACGACGTCTTCCTCACCTTGACTGGACGCAGCCTCCGTGACGTTACCGACCCAACCGACCCACCAGAGGAGGCCGCGTGACCACGTCAATCGCGCGCCGCAACCTGCTCTCCGACACGCGTCTGATTGCTGCCCGTGAACTGCGCCCCGCCATGAACGACCCATTCTCTTTGGTCGTCGGTCTCGTTCAACCGTTGTTTTTTCTGCTCCTATTCGGGCCGCTACTCGATACGGGGAACGGGTCGTCGTGGGAGTGGTTCATTCCCGGCGTGCTCGTCATGGCCGCCCTGTTCGGCACTGCTGGCGCGGGCTCGAACCTTCAGATGGACCTCGTCAGTGGCATCCACGAACGGCTTCTGGTCTCGCCAATGGCCCGCCCTGCCCTGTTCCTTGGCAAGTCACTCAAGGAATTCGTCCCTCTCATCGCCCAGGCCGTGGTGGTCATCCTGATCATGCTGCCCTTCGGATTTCGCCCCCACCCTGTTGGCGCGTTTCTCGGGCTCCTTCTGCTGGGCATCTTGGGTCTAGGCATAGGCTCGCTCAGCTACGCCCTCGCCCTCGCCGTCCGCGACCAGGACTGGCTGTTCTGGACTGTGCATCAGACCGTGCTCTTTCCACTCATGATCCTGTCCGGCATGCTCCTTCCTCTCGACACGGCGCCCGCCTGGATGCGCGTCTTGTCCGCGGCGAACCCGCTGACCCACGTCGTCAACGCCGAACGGGAACTCTTCGCCGGACACCTGACGAGCGGCAGCCTCGGATGGGGTGTCCTCGCGGCTCTCATCACCGCAACCCTCGGCGCACTCCTCGGCCTACGCGCCCTGACCAACAGCACCCGTTAGCCCAACAGAATCCACCAGAGAAGCAACGCCGGGCTCCCCGCTCCTGCACGCCATGGACCTGTACACCGGTCGGCGTGCGCGGTCAGTCCTGTCCGAGCGGCTACCGTGGGGTGCTGCACGGCAATCGGCCCTCATGGGGGAGCACTGTCGCTGCGCGGGGGGCTGGCTCTGGGAGATCAGGTCGGAGCATGAACCGCACGAGGAAAGGGAGTCGCGGTGCCGGGTGCGGGTCGGATCACGGGGCTGGGCTGGCCCGACGTTGACGGCCTGTCGTGGGCGGGCCTGGGATGGCCGACTCTCCGGAGTCCCGCGGCACGCACCCTCCCTTCGACGCCCTCGGCCGACTCGGACATCGTCGATGGGGCGCAGCTCGAGGATTCGGCATCCACCGGGACCACCGGGCGGCCCTCCCTGGTGGAGGACGCGGCAACGGTGACCGATGCTTCCCGACCCGAACCCCCGCACGTCGCCGAGCGGACAGCTGCGCGTGATCGTCCGGACACCCCGCCCCAGGCGGTGCGCTACCCCCGCCTGCCCCGACCCGCACGGCCGCGGGTGATCACCATCGCCAACCAAAAGGGTGGTGTTGGCAAGACCACCACAGCGGTCAACCTGGCCGCGGGGTTGAGCCAAGGGGGTCTGCGCGTCCTGGTGATCGATGCCGATCCCCAGGGGAACGCCAGTACGGCGCTCGGGGTCGCCCACCATTCCGGCGTGCCCAGCCTGTACGACGTCCTCGTCAACGACACCCCCATCGTTGACATCGTGCAGCCGTGCCCGGATATCCCGGGCCTGACCTGTGCACCCGCGACCATCGACCTGGCGGGCGCCGAGATTGAGCTCGTGTCATTCGTGGCCCGGGAGATGCGGCTCCAGCGGGCGGTGCGTCACTACGTCCAGGAGAGTTCGCCCAACACCCCGGATGTGGTCATCGTGGACTGCCCGCCCAGCCTGGGCCTGTTGACGATCAACGCGTTCGTCGCTGGCGAGGAAGTCCTCATCCCCATCCAGTGCGAGTACTACGCACTCGAAGGCCTGTCCATGCTGCTGCGCAACGTCGAGATGATCCGGCGGCACCTGAACCCCACCATCCACGTGTCGACGATCCTGCTCACCATGTACGACAGCCGGACTCGATTGTCGTCGCAGGTGGCGGATGAGGTCCGGCAGCACTTCCCCGACCAGGTATTGGCGGCGACCGTGCCACGGTCGGTGCGGGTGTCCGAGGCGCCGAGCCACGCGCAGACGGTCCTCACCTACGATCCTGGCAGTGCGGGTGCGCGGGCCTACCGTGCGGCCGCGACGGAGTTGGCCGAGCGCTTCTCCGCCGCCGGGTAGCTTGACGCGCTGCGTCGTACGTCGGCGAGCGAGCAGGCCCGCCGGGGGCCCATGTCCACACCCGCCCGGGTCACGTCAGTGATTCATCCACAGCTCGGCCCGTCGCCGCGGCAGCGGTCCGTCCAGCTCATAGGCTCTCGGCAACGAGAGGAGCAGTCATGACGGAGAAGCGGCATGGCCTCGGACGCGGCTTGGGTGCCCTGATTCCCACCGGAACCGATGGCGGGGGATACGGGTGGGGGCAGGCGCTCCAGCGCGGTGAGGAGCTGCGGTCGCGAATCGGCGATGTTTCACGTGAAACATCGCCCATTCACCGGGTCATCGACCTGGCGACAGCACCACTGATCGGGCGGTCGGACGCCGAGATCACCGAGCCGGCCCTCACGCTCCCCGAACTGCGATCCGTTCCCGGTGTGCAGTTCGCGATGGTCCCCATTGATGCGATTTGCCCCAACACCCGACAGCCGCGGGGTCAGATCGACGAGGACGAGCTCGCCGAGCTCGTGCACAGCCTCCAGCACGTGGGCATGTTGCAGCCGATCGTCGTCCGTCCGGTGTCGGGCGCTGTCGAGGGTTCGGTGGACCACCCCGGCTCGCGATCGGAGGCTGAGACCGGATCACGCGGGCAACCCACACCTGAGGTGCAACCCCAGCAGGGCTTCGAGCTCGTGGTGGGCGAGCGTCGCTGGCGAGCTGCCCAGACAGCCGGATGGACCGAGGTCCCGGCCATCGTCAAGGACACCCCCGACGATGACATGTTGCGGGATGCGCTCCTGGAGAACCTGCATCGAGTGCAGCTCAACCCGCTGGAGGAAGCAGCGGCCTACCAGCAGCTCCTGGATGACTTCGGATGCCGGCACGAGGAGCTCGCGGAGCGGTTGGGCCGATCGCGGCCCCAGATCACCAACACCCTGCGTCTGCTCAAGCTACCGCCGCTGGTCGGTCGCCGGCTCGCCGCGGGTGTCATCTCGGCCGGCCACGCGCGCGCGCTTCTCGGACTGTCCGACACCGCCGCGATGGAGAGGATGGCTCAGCGTATTGTGGCTGAGGGACTCTCGGTGCGGACCGTCGAGGAGTTGGTCACCCTGGGAGAGGGCGCCAAACCGGCGGTCACCATGCGGGGACCGCAGCCGCGTCCCGTCGATCCCCACCTCAATGACATCGCTTCCCAGCTCATGGACCGGCTCGACACCCGGGTCAGCATCGCCATGGGCAAGCGCAAGGGAAAGCTGACGGTGGAGTTCGCCTCGGTCGATGATCTGCATCGGATCCTGCAATCGCTGGGAGCGCAGGCCGTGGCGTGAACGCCGACCATGCCCGCGTGGCCGAGCGTCAGTTCTTGAGACGCCCTTGAGACGCGGACACTATCGCTGACGTCAGACCTCACAGAGCCTCGAGCAGCACCTTCGGACGTCCCGGACCGCAAGGCCGGGACGTCCGTTCCTCTGGGGTGCGCGACGTAAGCTGGAATGCGTGACCGGCGGTTTGGCGCTCATCCCCTCCGCGTACGTGCTGCTGCGACGCCACGGCACCCACGGCCGCGAGGTCCTGCTGCAGTACCGCCAGGGCACGGGCTTCCTGGATGGGCACTGGGCTTGCGCAGCAGCCGGACACGTCGAGCCCGGCGAAACGGTCTTCGCCGCTGCGGTACGAGAAGCCGACGAAGAACTGGGCGTCACCATCTGCGAGTCAGCACTGGTGCCGCTGACCGTGGTGCAGCGCCGACACGAGGACAGCCAGCCGATCAATCAGCGCGTGGACTTCTTCTTCGCCTGCGACCGCTGGTCGGGCGAGCCCTCCGTGCGGGAACCGGAGAAGTCGGCCGCCCTGATGTGGGCGCGATTGGACCAGCTGCCCACGCCGGTGGTCCCCCACGAACTCGCCGTGCTGCACGGCCTCCGGATGGGCGAGCTCGCCCACGTCCGGGCACACGGGTTCCGGGACGCGTCCGGTCCCGCCTAGCGGCGCCGCTGAGTTGCTCACGGGAGACCCCACAGCAGTGAACCGACTCCATCCGCGGACCAGCGATACCAGCGGGGGGCTACCGGGTCAGGAACGGTTCCAGTTCCCTCAGCAGCCGGGGCTTGGGCTGCGCACCCACGATCGACTTGACCACCTCACCGCCGACGTACAGGTTGAGCGTGGGCAGTCCGGTCACGCCGTACTTGGCCACCGTTGCCTGGTTCTCGTCGGCGTTGAGCTTGACGACAGTCAGCACGTCGGCGTGGTCGCGAGCGATCTCTTCCAGAATTGGGGCAACCGCTCGGCACGGCCCGCACCAAGAGGCCCAGAAGTCCACCAGCACCGGCTTGGCGCTGCGCAGGACATCGGCCTCGAAGGTTGCATCGGTGGTGTCGTGAAGAGCTGCCATGGCGTGGGTCCTCTCATCGGTGTGCGGGTACGGCGGCGAGGGCGAGCGAGGGCGAGTTAGGGCGAGTTAGGAGGCCGCGTCCTCCATCGTGGTCAGGAAACGCTCGGCGTCCAGGGCCGCGGCACACCCCGACCCGGCAGCGGTGATCGCCTGGCGGTAGGTGTGGTCCACCAGGTCGCCGCACGCGAACACCCCCGGCAGATTGGTGCGCGTCGAGCGGTCCGCGCAGACGACGTACCCCTGGTCGTCCAGCGTGACCGCACCCTTGATCAGCTCATTGCGGGGCTCATGGCCGATCGCCACGAACAGCCCGGTGACCGCCAGGTCCCGCGGTTCGCCCGTGCGGGTGTCCTCGAGGGTGACCCCCGTCAGCTTGTCCTGTCCGTGCAAGGCCACCACGCGAGCGTTCCAGGCGAACGTGATCTTCTCGTTCGCCATTGCCCGGGCGGTCATGATCTTGCTGGCCCGCAGGGAGTCCCGGCGGTGGATGATCGTGACCGAACGGGCGAACCGCGTCAGGAAGGTCGCCTCTTCGATCGCCGAGTCTCCGCCACCGACGACGGCGATGTCCTGGTTGCGGAAGAAGAACCCGTCGCAGGTCGCGCACCACGACACGCCGCGCCCGGAGAGTGCCTTCTCTTCCGGCAATCCGAGCTCCCGGTACGCCGACCCCATGGCGAGGATGACCGTGCGGGCCTCATAGGTCCGTCCGCTCCCGTCGGTCACGGTCTTGATCGGCCCGGCCAGATCCAGCGACGTGGCGTCGTCGAGCACGATCTCGGCTCCGAAGCGTTCCGCCTGGGCGCGCATCTGCTCCATCAGGTCCGGCCCCATGATCCCGGTGGCGAACCCAGGGTAGTTCTCGACTTCCGTCGTGTTCATCAAGGCGCCGCCGGCGGTAACCGAACCAGCTAGGACCACGGGTTGAAGGTCGGCTCGCGCGGCGTACACGGCGGCGGTGTAGCCCGCCGGTCCGGAACCCACGATGACCACAGGACGTACGGCGTTTCCCACTCGGGACATCCCCCTATCCAGTTTCGGCAGCGGCCCGCCACCGGCTCCAGGCATTTTCACCCGTCAACCGGTCCCACCGCGCCGTTGTTCCATGCGGGTTCGCCAGCACTACCCACGCCACGGCGCGACATGGGCAAGCTCTTGTCAGCCTCGCGACGGGGTAAGCACCGGAACCGACGGGTTCCAGCTGTCAGGGAACGGCCACCGGCAGTGGGCCCTCAAGACGGTGCGGCTGCGCCGCGCCGCACGAGCGCTGGGTGACTTGCACCTGCACCCCGTCTCCGGTGCGCGTCAGGACCACGGCCACCGGCTCTCCTTCGTAGAGCGCGAAGTCCACCATCACCTGTGACGGTGCCCCCGCCTGGAGGGCCGACAGGCAATCGGCCAGCCCCAGCTCGGTGGCCAGTGGTCCGATACCCGGTTGCTCGGCGGCACGAGGTGACAGCGGCGGACCGGGATCGGACCAGGTCCTGGCGGCTTGGGCCGCCAGGGAGCCCTTGACGTAGCGGGTACCGGTGGCCACGAAGGTGCGCACCGAGGCACTGCGTGGGGCCACCGCGCCGACTCCCGGCTGCCCCTCGGCTCCCGAACCGGCTCCCGAACCGGCGCCGGCCGCCGACGCTCGCGGGCCGATGGCCATGGGCGCATCATTGGGGCTCGCGGCCTGCAGGTGCCCGATGCCGACGACCCCGGCACCGGCGATGACCAGGAAGCCGGCCGCCAACGCCCCGATGCTCCGGGACGAGGGGCGTCGTCGCGCCGACTGCGGGGGCCATCCCGTCGGGCCGATGCGCGCCTGCGACATCGGTGGCAGCGCGGAAAGGCTCGCTTCAATGCGGCGCACGGTGTCGATCGGCATCGGACCCGGATCGGGCAACGATGACAGCAGGTCCCGAACTCCTGTGGGGTCGTCGTCGCGTCCAGGCGGCCGGATGTGGGGCGGTGGGGTCACGAACGCACCTCAGGGGTCGACGGCTTGCCGTCGAGTCGACGACGAACGGGGTTCAGGGGCGGCACGCCCTGCAGGGGTCGAGCGAGCCTTGTGTCACTTCGACGTTGCGGACCGCGCGATCGTTCCCTGATAGGCACCACGATCACCCGATCCCCAGCAGCGTCGCCAGCGTGGCCCGGCCGCGGGCGCACCGGGACTTGATCGTCCCCTCGGCCACCCCCAGGATCCGGGCCGCCTCAGCCACCGGCAGGCCCTGCATGTCCACCAGGATCAGGGCAAGGCGCTGGCCCTCCGGCAGCGTGGCCAAAGCGGCCTGTACGTCGATTGCGGCCTCCGCGGCCGCGTACCGGTCGTGCGGATCGGGGGGCAGGGTGATGCTCTCCAGCGGCGTTTCGTGGCGGGCGTTGGCGCGGCGCATCCGATCCAGGCACGCGTTGACCACGATCCGGTACAGCCAGGTGGTGACGGCGGACTCCCCGCGGAACGTCTCGGCGCGTCGGTAGGCGGACAGAAATCCGTCCTGCACGGCATCGGATGCCAGCTCAGGGTCGTGCGTCGTCCGCAGCGCCACGGCCCACATCCGGTCCCGGTGCCGACGGAAGAGCTCACCGAACGCGTCGGGATCGCCCGCACAGTGCGCCGCGAGCAGCCCTCGGTCGTCGGACCCGGACAGGGGCCGTACCATCAGGAGAACGCGACCTCAGCCAACGTGCAGCGGTACCGGTCACCCTCTTCTGCGGCGGCCTTCGTGAACCACACGATCACATACCTCCCGGCCAACGCCGTCGGCGCGGTCACCGTCTGCTCACCGGTGGCGTTGGTGACCTTGCCCAGCTCCTGCGCCGCGTCCAGTGACCGGTCCGCGCTGACGTACACGGTGACGTCCTGCGGCTTGCTCGCCAACGTCAGCTGCGTCGTACGAACTTGCGATCCAGCCGGGAGGGTGTAGATGACGCCCACGCCGTCCTTGGTTCCACCGAACTGCGCCGAACCCCGGTAGCCCTCCGACGTCCAGGCCGTGGCGGGATCGCCGTCATAGCTCTTGCCGGCCTGACTGCCGTTCTCGGTGCCGTCGCCGAGCGGGTCGAAGCCCGTGGCGGTCTGGATGGGAAGGGATGCCCCGGGAGTCACGCGGGCTGCCGGTGCGCTGGTCGCGGCGCTGTTCGTGGTCGCCCGGGTGGCCACGGGCGGCAGGCTCGGGGAGGCGGTCGTGGTCGCGGAACGGAACAGCGTCGGTACGGCGATCAGCATCGCGATCACGATGATGGCGGCCACGATCCCCAGAATCAGCCGGGAGTACTGCCCGTCGCGCTGCAACGGCTGGGTAGCCGCCAACGGGGTGGGGGGCGGTAAGGGGGTGGACCCACCCTCGTGGAGCGCCTGATCCAGCAACACCCGCTGCCCGGATTCGACCTCCCGCTCGCGGGAGTCGGCGCGGGCCGAGGCCCGGCGTGCCTTCAAACCCCCGACGACGCCGGTGGCCGCGCGGACCGCGCCCCCCACCCGCTCTCCGACCGACGGTCCCGTCTCGGTGTCGGTGGCATCCGGCTGGTCCTGCTCAGCGAGACTGGTGTGCTCCTGCGGCGTCGCGGCGGGCATCGGGGCCGTGCGCTCGGACGCGTCCTGCTCCTGCCGCTCGTCGCGCTCCTGCCGCTCGTCGCGCTCGGCCTGCTCGTCGCGCTCGCCCCGATCCTCGTCGGTGTCGATCGTTTCCGCAGGGGTCATGACATCGACCGAGTGTTCAGCCCACGGCGCGATCTGGGCCGCAAGCTCCCCGGGAGTGGCCGGTCCTGGCTGACCATTGAGCACGGTGCGGCACACCAGATCCAGGTCGGCCGGAATGCCCGCAGTGATCTCCGATGGTGCAGCGACCCCGCCCACGATGCGGGGAGCCGACGCCAACCCGGGCATCCGCGTCTCCAGCGGCCAACGCGCGGTGAGGGCCGCATACAGCACGGCCAGTACCCCCCGGGTGTCGATGAGCGCCGCCCGATCCCGCGACGGCTCCTCCGTACCCTCGATGGCCGCGGCGGTGGCCAACCCCGCCAGCTTGACCCGACCGTCGCGGGTGCGGCGGACGGCGTACGGCGACAGGTGCAGGTGATGGAGCCCGCGGCGGGCGCAGACCTCCAGGGTGGCGGCGATCTCCCCGGCGATGCGCCGGGATTCCTCGGCACCCAGCGGGCCGTCTTGCAGCAGGTGGGCCAGCGTCGACGATTCGGCCAGCGACTCCTCGACGATCCAGGCCATGCCGTGCTCGCTGCCGACATCCAGGATGGTGACCAGACGCGGGTCGTCGACCACCGCCGCCCGCCGAGCTGCGTCGAGCGCCGCTTCGGCACGGGCCAGCGACACCGGGAACACCGTGACCGAGACCGGCCGCTGGGTGATCGAGTCAGTGCCCGACCACACCTCGAGTTCCCCCTGGTGAGCCCGGCGCTCCTGGAGCCCGTAACGGCCCGCGATCACGCGACCGGTGCCAACACCCTGCACGCTGCTCCTTTGCCGGACCGTCCAATACGAGCGTCATCCTAGACGTCGCGTTCACCCCGAGCCAGGAAGCGCGTCAGGCGGGAGCGAACCGGCCGCAGCAGCAGGTCGACCTCATGAACCCGCATCCGCCGGGCCGCGGCCACGTAACTCACCAGGAAGACCGGGGTCGCGGTGAGCACGGTCAGCAGGGCCCCGAGCAGGCCGCCGGGGATCGCCTGGAAGAGCAGGAACAGCGCATATCCCAGGACCGCACCGGGCAGGCAGGCGACCGCCGCGCGGACATGCACCCGAACGACGTCGAACAGCACCAGGTCACGCATCCGGGCCCGCAGCAAGCCCACGCACAAGCCGGCGGTCAGCAGGGCCGCGGCGCTCTGGCCCAGCGCCACCCCCACGGCGCGGTAGGCCGACGGCAGCAGATAGCAGGCGACCGCGATGACGGTAGCCACCGCGGTGCTCACGACCTGCAGCTGGAACGGCGTCTTGCCGTCCTCGTAGGCGTAGAAGGTGCGTTGGGCCAAGGCGAAGAAGCCGTACCACGGCAGGGCGACGATGAGCGCCCAGGCGACGTACGTGATGGCGTCGGTGGCCTGCAGCGAGTTCGCCGGGAACACCAGTCGGATCACCGCGGCCCCGAAGGCCAGGGTGGCGATCGCCACGGGGATGGTGGTGACCCCGATCATCCGGAGACCGCGGCGCAGGTCACGGCTCACCTCGCGGTCGTCGCCGGCGGTGGCCGCCTTGGCCATCCCGGTGTAGAGCGCGGTGATCAGCGAAACCGTCACCAGTCCGTGGGGGGTCATGAACAACAGGTACGCCGTGTCGAAGCCGAGCTTGCCGGCGTACCCGCTGTCGACGCTGGTGAGTACCTTGGCCTGCACGATCACCCCGAGCTGGGCGATCACCACGGCCGCGAACGTCCAGGCGGCCACCTCACCGGCGCTGCGCAGACCGATCCCCCGCAGCTTCAGGCGGGGGCGCAGCCGGAACCCGTCGCGCCACAACGGCACCAGCAGGACCAGGGCCTGGGCGGCCACGCCGAGGGTCATCGTGCCGGCGATCAGGCGGACCATCGGCGAGGACCAGTCCGTGACCTTTGCGCCGAGGTCGCGGTAGTTCAGGTGATAGGCGAGGAGCCCGGCGATCCAGACGATGTTGCACAGCACTGGCGCCCAGGTGTACGCGCCGAAGCGGCTCCGGGCATTGAGGAGCTGGCCGAGGATGGCGTACAGACCGTAGAAGAAGACAGCGGGCAGACAGATCAGCGCAAAGTCGTTCGACAGCTGGAACGCCGCATCGTCCCAGGTCCGGTCGCTGGCGAAGAGCCGGACCAAGTACGGCGTCAGCGGTAGGAAGATGGCTGTGGCCACGGCCATGATGAGGATGCCCACGGTGATGAGCGTGTCGACGTACCGTTCGCCGTCGGCCCCCCGCCGCTCGGCCTTGGTGATCTGAGGAACCAGGACGGCGTTGACGACCCCACCGGCCAGCAGCAGGAAGATCATGTTCGGGATGGCGTTGGCCACCTGCCAGGTGTCACCGGCAGTGGTGTTGCTGAAGATCGCGAACAGCATCGACGTGCGGACCACGCCAAGGATCCGGGACACCAGGCTTCCGGAGGCGAGCACTGCGCTGGCGCGGGCTACGCTCTGGGTCCGGGTGGTGGTTTGTTCGGTCATGTCAGGTCGATTCGGTTGAGTTCCTCTGAGGTCATCCGAGGTTTGCCGCCCCGGAGTGTCCGGTACAGGCCTGCCAGGAACACCACGCCGGCCAAGGCGCCGACGGCCAGGACCGCCCATCCGTTCGTCGGCTGTACGGTGACACGAACTGTCGCATCGCTGCCGAGCGTAATGCCCGTGGGCGTGGTCAGCCGCGTCGACACCGGCACCGTGCCCGCCGCAATCGCCTCGACGGTCGCGCGCACCGTCGTACGGCTGTTCTTGCGGATGGTCACCGGCTCCGGTTGGGTCAGGATCCGCAGCCGCGACGCCCGCCCCTCCGGGTTGAGAATCAGCCGCAGCCCGCGCACGTCCTGATCCAGCTGGTTGACGACGGTCACTTGAAGGACACCGCTGTCGGCGAAGAAGTTGACGGCACTCGGCCGGACCGAGATTCCGGTGGTCAGCTCCTGTACGGCGGCTCGCTGGCGGTCCCGGAGTCGTTCCCAGCCGCGGGGGTCGTCCCGCCAGACGGTGGCGACCAGGGCGTCGGTGCCGATCAGGAGAGCGGTGACGGCGGCATCGGGTGCGGTGAGAATCGAGGCGATCCCCAGCAGATCCGCCCGCTGCGCCTGCAGGCTGTCGATGACCGGAGGCGACAGCGGCGATTCCCGGGTGGTGGTCGGGGACGACCCGGGCTGGACGGTCGTGGTGGTGCTGCCCGGTTGGCGCAGTGTGTCGGCTGGGACGGGATTGAGCCAGGGGGTGGCGCGGACCGCCGCGAAGAACTCCCGGTGGGCCACCGGATCGACGTCGAGGAGGCGAGGCGCCACGACCAGGACCGAGCGTCGACGGCTCGGGGATTGGGCCAGCAGGGCGGCGGTCTCGGCGAGAAAGCGCTGGGTGGTTTCGGTGGCGGTGCGTCGCTGCCGGAGGGTCGCCCAGAGCCGGCTGAGTTCCTCGTCGTACCCCAGCATCAGTCGACCCTCGGCGTCCCGGTGCGGAGCCGAGGGTTGGGTGCCCCCGACCTGGTCGATGCTGGACATCGGCACGATCATCGTCGCGGCGGGACCGGGCGCCGTCCCCCCTGAGCGCGCGTGACCAGAGGCGGAGAAGATCGCCGCGCGCGCGTCCTGGTCCAGATGGTCGGCGGCGGGCCAGAGCACCGCAGGAGGCTGCACCGGGTCCGCCGCGACGTCGGTCCGCAGCAGCCGCTCCAGTAGCGGGTTCGCGCGGTTCCGGCTCAGGGCGCTCACATCGGGGTCACCCGCAGGCAGCTGCCACCAGGGCTGATGGGCGCCGTCGGCGACGAGCCGCTCCAGGAAGTCCTCCCGGGCCGTCTCGACAGGGTCGGTGCGAGGGGCTACCTGGGTGGGTGATCCGGTCGGCGTCCCGGTGCTCGGTGACGGAGATGGTGACGGTGACGGAGATGGTGACGGTGATGGTGACGGGGACAGGGTCGCCGCGGGCGGCGGCGTGCTGGGGCCACTGGTCAGCATCGGGTCCACCGCCCACGTCAGCGGTGCTTGCGCGGTGCCGTCCAGGAGCCGTCCGAGTCGGCCGCCGGGGCCGAGCATCCGGCTCCAGGCCAGCTCACGCTCTGTGGCGTCCGTGGAGTACAAGGCCGGGTTCGGGTCGCCGGTCAGTGGGGCGGCGAAGGCGATGTCCAGCGGGGTGTATTCCTTGATCCGGAAGTACGGCAGGAAGGTCCGTCGGGTCGCCGTGCGCTCCCCGAGGTGCGCGGACAGCTCCACCGGGGCGGCGCCGTACGGGTCGCCAGGCAGGGCGCCGGCGGTGAGGGTGATCGCGAGCGTCCCGGTACTGCCCGGCGCGAACGATCCGGGCACCCGCTGGTCGACCAGTGCCCGCAGACCCCCCGCGGCCTGGCCCTCGGCGTCCCAGCGACGCACCTCCTCGCGGGTACGCGCGGACCGTTCCCCCCGCCGTACCCGCAGCTGAACCCCCCGAACCGTGGTGCTGCCGGTGTTGGTGATCGCGATGGTGAGCGTGACCGGCTGCCCCGCCGTGGCGACCGCGGGGGTGACCTGGGTGAGGTGTACCTGCAGCGGCGCCGGCTCGGCCGGGCGAGCCGCAGCCCCCGGGTGCGGCGGGACGACCGGTGCGGCCGCAGCGACACCTGCCAGCGGCAGGAACTGGGCTCCCGCGAGAGCGACCGGAAGGGCTCGTCGTGCCGCCCGGCCGGCGTTCATCGGTGGCCGGCCAGCCGTTCCCACGCGAGCTGGGCGATGCGGCGCTCATTGGGGAACGTGAGGCGTTCGTGCACCGCCGACAGCGGATACCAGGCGACGTCGATCGCCTCGTGGTCGGGGTCGTTCTCCACCGTGAGCCGCCCGCCGGTGGCCTCCAGCAGGTAATGGTGGACGACCTTGTGGACCCGCTTGTCGTGGGTGGAGAACCAGTAGTCGATGGTGCCCAGCACGGTCAGCACCCGGCCCTGGATCCCGGTCTCCTCCTCGACCTCCCGCGCTGCGGTCTGCTCCAAGGTCTCATCGCCCTCTTGGTGACCCTTGGGCAGGCACCACTCCACCCTCCCGGCGCGATTGCGGCGGGCGATGACGGCGATCAATGCAGCACCGTCCTGCACGTCGACGACAATGCCCCCGGCCGACGTCTCCAGCACGGCAGGCAGTCTGCGCGACTGCCTGGCCGGGCGTGGAGTGGTGGTCATTCTGTCACTGTAGCCAGCACTTGCGCAGACCGCTGGCGTGCAACGCGGCGGGGGTGGACAGATAGGCTGTGCGCTTGTGCCAGGCCAGCCCCAGCAGTCCGACGTGCAGCGCTTGCTCCGTGAGGCGGCGTCGCGACTCGCCCCGTCACTGACCCTGCTCTCGGAGCTGGGTCGCCGGTTCAGCGCGGCCGGACACGAACTGGCGCTGGTCGGCGGTCCCGTGCGGGATGCCTTCCTCGGTCGTACCAGTACCGACCTGGATCTGACGACGTCGGCGCGGCCCGAGCAGATCGAGGCGTTGGTCACCGGGTGGGCGGACGCCACCTGGGATGTCGGCCGGGCGTTCGGCACCATCGGGTTGCGCAAGGGCGACCACATCGTCGAGATCACGACGTACCGTGCCGACGCCTACGACCGGACCTCGCGCAAGCCCGTGGTGGCCTTCGGGGAACGCCTGGAGGAAGACCTGGCTCGCCGCGACTTCACGGTCAACGCGATGGCGCTGCGGCTGCCGGACCTGGCGTTCGTCGATCCGTACGGCGGGCTGGTGGATCTGGCGGCGAAGGTGCTGCGCACTCCGTCCACGCCGGAGGTGTCCTTCGGCGACGACCCGTTGCGGATGATGCGCGCCGCCCGGTTTGTGGCCCAGGTGGGACTGAGCGTCGATCCTCCGGTCGCCGCGGCGATGACGGCGATGAGCGGTTCGCTGGCGATGGTGTCGGCGGAACGGATCAGGGACGAGTTCAGCAAGCTGATGCTCGCGGCCGACCCGCGGGCGGGGTTGCGGCTGTTCGTAGACACCGGGCTGGCCGAGCAGGTGCTCCCCGAGCTGCCCGCGCTGCGGCTGGAGGTCGATGAGCACCATCGCCACAAGGACGTGTACGAGCACTCGCTGACGGTGCTCGACCAGGCCATCGCCCTGGAGGGGCCCGCGGGCTCGGGTGCCGATCAGGTGCCCGGGCCGGATCTGGTGCTGCGGTTGGCGGCGTTGTTGCACGACATCGGCAAGCCGGCCACGCGGCGCTTCGAACCCGGCGGGGGCGTCAGCTTCCATCACCACGAGGTGGTCGGTGCCAAGCTGACCTCCCGCCGGTTGAAGGCGCTGCGATTCGACAAGGAGACGGTGCGCGCAGTGTCCGCCCTGGTCCACCTGCACCTGCGGTTCCACGGGTACGG
Source organism: Austwickia sp. (assembly GCA_016711265.1). GTDB lineage: Bacteria > Actinomycetota > Actinomycetes > Actinomycetales > Dermatophilaceae > JADJTI01. The sequence continues at coordinate 348,826 of JADJTI010000006.1, forward strand.
CTCCGGGGAGTGGACCGACTCAGCGGTACGCCGGTACGTCACCGATGCTGGTGACTTGTTGCCACGTCTGCACCGGTTGACCCGGGCGGACTGCACCACCCGCAACGCCCGCAAGGCGCACCGGTTGTGGCGCACGTACGACACACTCGAGCAGCGCATCGCCGAGCTGGCGGCGCAGGAGGAGCTGAACGCCGTACGGCCCGAACTCGACGGACACCAGATCGGCGCCATCCTGGGCATCCCGCCCGGGCCGATCCTGGGCCGGGCGTACAAGCACCTGCTGGCCTTCCGGCAGGACGGCGGGCCGGTCGGCGCCGAGGCCGCCGAGGCAGAACTGCGGCGCTGGTGGGCGCAGCAGTCCCCCCACTGAGCCCGACCCGGTCAGGCGTGCAGGTCGCGCCGGTTGAGGGCGATCACCGCGACGGTCAGCAATACCACCGACGCACCCGCCAGCAGGCCGAGCCCGCGTCCGTCGAAGCCGTTGTGCAGGGGCTCGGCGGCGAAGGCCCAGTGGAACGGCGACAGGCTCGGCACCCAGTCGGCCACCTTCGCGCCCATGGTGTGGGCGAAATACCCCAGCACGCCGACCGTGGAGGTGACGGCCAACGCGCTGCCGCGCCGCCCGGTGATCGCACCGGCTGTCAGGGCCACGGTGGCGTGCAGCGTGCACAGCAGCCCCAGGGCTACGGTGACCGCCGCAATGTTCACGGGGGACAGGTGCAGTCCCGAGCTTCCGTTGATCGCCAGCGTCCCCAGCCCCAGGACGGCGGCCAGCACCAGCACGATCAGATGTACGGCGGCCGCGCGGGCCAGGAGGACCCCCGTGCGGGTGGTGGCGTGCGCCACCACCAGTTCCAGCCCACCGGACTCCTCATCGCCCGCCAGCGCCCTGGTGCCCTGGCCGATGGCCGCGCACAGCAGCAGCAGCATGCCGAGCATCCCGAAGACCGTCTGCTGGGTGTACCCCCAGGGGGTGGCCATGGTGGCGACCGACATCCCCAGACCTTCGAGCATCTCGCTGGGTAGCGCCTCGAGCTTGGCCGAGAGCAGGTCGGTTTCCCGCATGGAGGCGTACAGGGGCAGGTAGAGCAGAACCACGCCGAGCAGTCCGGCGGACCAGCCGAGCAGGCCGCGACGGGAGTCAAGGAACCAGCGCCGTCCGACGGCGGGGGCGTTCATCGCGGCGGTCATGCGCGCTCTCCATCCTGGTCGGGCTGACGGTACAAGCTCATCACCACCGCCTCCAGGTCCGGGCGCTCGGCGGTCAGGTCCAGCACGGTGTGCCGGCTGAGCATCTTGATCAGGGCGTCGGGGCTGCCGGTGAGTTCGATCGTCAACATGCGCGGATCGGAGGGCGCGGCCTGCACCGTTCGTACGCCGTCCAGGCCCGCCACGGTGTCCGGCGCAACGGGGTCGGCCAGCAGCACCGTGCAGCGCACCCCCATCTGAGTCCGCAGCTGCGCCACCGAGGAGGTCAGCACCACGTGGCCGTCGCGCAGGACGGTAACCCGGTCGGCGACGTGTTCGATCTCGGAGAGGACGTGCGAGGACAAGAAGATGGTCTGCCCGGCATCGCGCGCCTCGCGGACCATCGCCAGGAACTCCTGCTGGACCAGCGGGTCCAGCCCCGAGGTGGGCTCGTCGAGGATGAGCAGTTCGGGCCGGGCCGCGAAGGCCTGGACCAGCCCGACCTTCTGCTTGTTGCCTTTGCTCAGGCCACGGACCTGGCGGGTCACGTCGAGTCCGAGCCGCTCGGCCAGCGGCCGCCAGTCGTATGCGCGCGGGCCCCCCGGGCCGGACAGGTCGGCGTAGTAGGTGAGCAGGGTTGCCACGTCGTACCGGCCGTCCAGGCGCAGCTCGCCGGGCAGGTAGCCGATCCGGGCACGCAGCTCCGCCCCGCCGGCCCGGGGATCCTGACCGAGTACCCGGACCGTGCCGGCGCTCGGGCGCAGGACGTCGACCAGGATCCGCATCGCGGTGGTCTTCCCCGCGCCGTTGGGACCGATGAACCCGTAGATCTCACCCGGCTGCACGGACAGGTCGATACCCCGCAGGGCGATGTGCCGGCCGTACCGCTTGTGCAGGCCGCGAATGTCGATGGCGGCGTCCTCAGTTGGCGCAATGCTCATGTGTCATCAACTCCACACTCCTGTGGGGGCTGCCGTCGAGGCTCCTGGCGGGGCCCGGGCTGGGTCAGCATGCCGTGGGTGTACAGGTCGAGGGTGAAGTCGGCGTACCGCTGCACCACCGGCGGATCCGCCAGCGACGTGCCGCCGAGCCGCTGGGCGACCGCCTCCTCGAAGAGCATCAGCCCGAAACCCATGGCCGTGCTGATGACCGCACGGGCGTGCTGGTCGGCGTACGGGCGGATGGTTCCGGCGGCCTCGCCGAGGGCGAGATAGTCATGCGTGTCGTGGCACATCCGGTCGAACAGGTGGTCGGCGGCCGGGCCACCCTCGCGCAGGACCCGCAGCAGATAGCTGGTCAGCGTGCTGAACTCGGGGTGTTCGGCCAGGTAGGCGCGGATGTCGGGCGGCTGCGGGCTGGTCACGGCCTGGGTCTTCTCGGTCCGCACGTAGCCGATCAGGTACTCGTCGCAGGCCCGTCGCAGGCCGTCCTTGCTGCCGTAGTGGTGCACCACGAGCGCGGCCGACACCCCCGCCCGCTCGGCGATCGCCCGCAACGTGGTGGTGGCGAAGCCCTCCGCGGCGAACAGCTCGAGGGCCGCGTCCCGGATGCGCGCCATCGCCGTCAGATCGTCTGCCCGGGCTGAACACATGTTTAGTATCCTAAACGCGTGTTCAGTACCTGGCAAGGGCACGGGCTCGGGGATCGGGGCTGGAGACGCGAAAGCACCCGGTCCGCGGTGGCAGCGGGCCGGGTGCTTTGGTATGTCACGTCAGCGTCAGCAGAGCGCCTCGCCGCGGATGAACGCCTCGACCTGCTGGCGCCCGATGTCGTCGGGGCGCTGCTCGGGCGGCGACTTCATCAGGTACGCCGCGGGGGACAACAGTGGGCCGCCGATGCCGCGGTCCAGGCCGATCTTGGCCGCCCGGATCGCGTCGATGATGATCCCCGCGGAGTTGGGGGAGTCCCACACCTCGAGCTTGTACTCCAGGTTCAGCGGGACATCGCCGAACGCCCGGCCTTCCAGCCGCACGTAGGCCCATTTGCGGTCGTCCAGCCACTGCACGTAGTCACTGGGCCCGATGTGCACATTGCGGGCGCCCAGGTCGTGTTCGAGGTTGCTGGTCACGGACTGCGTCTTGGAGATCTTCTTGGACTCCAGCCGGTCCCGCTCGAGCATGTTCTTGAAGTCCATGTTGCCGCCGACGTTCAGCTGGTAGGTGCGGTCCAGCACGACGCCGCGTTCCTGGAACAGGCGCGCCATGACCCGGTGGGTGATGGTCGCGCCGACCTGGGACTTGATGTCGTCACCGATGATCGGGACCCCGGCCTCGGCGAACTTGCGCGCCCACACCGGGTCGGAGGCGATGAAGACGGGCAGTGCGTTGACGAACGCCACCTTGGCGTCGATGCAGCACTGGGCGTAGAACTTGTCGGCCTCTTCCGAGCCCACCGGCAGGTAGGACACCAGCACGTCGACCTTGTTGCGGCGCAGCTCGGCGACCACGTCGACCGGTTCGGCGTCGGACTCGGTGATCGTCTCCTGGTAGTACTTGCCCAGGCCGTCCAGGGTCCGGCCGCGTTGCACGATGACCCCGGTCGGCGGCACATCGCAGATCCGGATGGTGTTGTTCTCTGAGCTGTTGATCGCCTCGGCCAGGTCGAATCCGACCTTCTTGGCGTCGACGTCGAAGGCGGCGACGAACTGGACGTCGCGGACGTGGTAGTCGCCGAAGGTGACGTGCATGAGACCCGGGACGGACTGCGATGCGTCGGCGTTGCGGTAGTACTCGACGCCTTGAACCAGTGAGCTGGCACAGTTTCCGACGCCGACGATGGCGACCCGGATGGCTCCCATGGCGTCTCCTTTCGGGGGGTACGGCGGTCACGGTGCGGTTGCCCGTGCTGGGATGAGTGACAAAGTACCACTTTGTCTGCTGAACGCCTACTGGGCTCCGAGACACTGTTCACCGCGTGTTCGACCGGACGTCAGGCGGTGGCGGTGGCGATTCGGGCGGCTTTACGCCCATCACCGGGATTCGTGCAGCCAGCGGCGGCATACTGACAAAGCCAGGCCGGAACAACGGGTGGACGACGGCCGTCGGCGACCGCGCGGGGGCGCGACCCTTCCCGGTACGTCGCAGCGTCGCCTCGGTGCCCCGATCTCCGGTACGTCGAGTCGAGGGAACCACCGTGAGTCAACCGCAAGGCCCCGGCCGGCACCCCAGGCCCAGCGCACCCGCCGCCCGCGGCTCACGCGGCGCCTCGGCGCCACGCGGAACGCCGCGAGGTGCCAGCGCGGGGTCTGCCGGCCGCCGCACCGGGTCCCCGCCCCGAAAGACCTCGCGGTGGCGACGGTTCTTCCTGGTCACCGGCCTCGGTGGGCTGGCCGTCGTACTGCTGGGAATTCTCGGGTTCCTCTGGGTGTATTCCCGCACTGCCATCCCCAACGTCAACGACGTGTCCCGCTCGGAGACCTCGATCCTCTACTTCGCCGACGGGCGCACCGAGCTGGCCAGGGTCAGCGCTGTCAACCGCGAGTCGATCAGCCTGGCCGAGATTCCCGCGCACGTCCGCAACGCCATGTTGTCGGCCGAGGATCGTGGCTTCTACGACAACCCCGGCATCTCACCCACCGGGTTGGGGCGGGCGGTCTGGTCCGCGGTGCGCGGCGAGGCCACTCAAGGCGGCTCGACCATCACCCAGCAGTACGTGAAGAACTCCCGGCTGACCTCCGAGCGCACCCCTGTCGCGCAAGCTCAGCGAGATCATCATCAGCCTCAAGATCGAACGCGAGCTGTCCAAGGACGAGATCCTGGAGAACTACTTCAACACCATCTATTACGGCCGCGGCTCGTTCGGGATCAAGACTGCGGCGAAGGCCTACTTCAGCAAGCAGGTCAAGGACCTGACGGTCGGTGAGGCGGCGCTGCTGGCCTCGGTCGTCAACGGCCCGTCGCTGTTCGACCCCGCGCTCGGCCCGAAGAACCTGGCCCGGGCCAAGGAACGGGTGGCCTACGTGCTGGACGGCATGGTCGAGAAGGGCTGGATGTCGGCCCACCAGCGCGCCCGGACGGCGTTCCCGGTGGTTCAGAAGCCGGTGCGCGGGCCCGGCCGGTCGGGTCCGAACGGCTACCTCATCGACGTGGTCCGCAACGAGCTCACCCGCAAAGGCATCGTCACCGAGGACGAGATCGACCGCGGGGGCCTGCGGGTGGTCACCACCATCGACCGCCGGGTGCAGCAGAAAGCGATCGACGCCGTACTCGCCGAGCGCCCCAGCGGCGGCAAAGCGAGCCAGATCCGCGTCGGCCTGGCCTCGGTGAAACCCGGTGACGGCGCGATCCTCGCACTGTACGGCGGGGACGACTTCCGGGTCACCCAGTGGAACGACGCCACCCAGACCCACATGCAGGCCGGTTCGACGTTCAAGATCTTCACCCTGGTCGCCGCGCTCCAGCAGGGCATCAGCACCAAGACCCGGTACGACGGATCCAGCCCGATGAAGCCCCCCGGCTGGTCGACACCGGTGAACAACTCCGGCGGCCACGATTACGGGCCTGTTGACCTGAGGGAGGCCACGGCCAAGTCGGTGAACACGGTCTTCGCCCAGCTCAACGCCGACGTCGGGCCCGCCAAGACGCGTGAGGTGGCGGTCGCGATGGGGTTGCCGCCCGACAACGGGATGGACATCGACGTGTCCACCCCCGGCCTGAACGACTTGCCGAGCAACGTGCTGGGCACCGCCTCGACCCGGGTGATCGACATGGCCGACGCCTACGCCACGCTGGCTTCGGGCGGTGTGCGCGCGGTGCCCTACATCGTCAAGCAGGTCAAGGACCGATCGGAGACCTTCGTCTTCAACGCCGAGCCGGAGACCAGCCGGGTGCTGACCCCCGAGGTCGCCGCCGACGCGGTGGATGCGATGGAGGGCGTGATCACCCGGGGTACGGCGTCCCGGCGGGCCGGCGGCCTGGGTCGCCCGGCCGCGGGCAAGACCGGCACCACCGATGAGAACAAGGCGGTCTGGTTCGTCGGGTTCACCCCGCAGGCCTCGACGGCCGTCGGAATGTACCTGCCGGACGCCAACGGGTTCTCCATCCCGATGAAGGGTCTGCCCGGCTTCGGTGACCTGTACGGCGGAGACGCGCCGGCCGCGATCTGGCGGGCGTTCATGGCGGCCTACCTGGACGGCGTACCGAAGGTGGACTTCCCGGCCCGGGCGGGGATCGGCGATGACCGGGCGTGGGAGACCTCGTCGGTGCCGCCGCCGCCGCGCCCGACGCGCAGCACCAGTTCGACCACCTCGACCACATCGACCACCTCGAGCACGTCGCCCACATCGCCCAACACGAGCATCACCACGGAACCGGCAGCCACGAGCACGTCGGCGCCGCCGTCCCTGCCCGGTTCGACGGGCACCCCCGGTTCGACGAGCCCGCCGGTGGCCCCCGGTTCTGGCGCCGGTACGGCGACCGCCCCGGCGCCAGGCCCCGGGACCGCGCAGGTCCCGCCGGCCGGGCCGATCCCGCCGGCCCAGCCCGCTGCGGCGCCCGGGCAACCGGCGGCGGCGCAGCCCGCGCAACCGGCGGCGGTCCCGCCCGCGCAACCCCCGGCGGTCCCGCCCGAGACGCCCCCGCGCTGAACCGGCCGATACCTGAGGGGACGTGCCGCCGCGTAGGGTGCCCCCATGAGGGGGCAGCTGACATGGGCGGCCGTGGTGGGGCGTACGGCCGGCCGGTTTCGTCCTGATCCGGTACGCGCGGATATCGACCCGCTGATCGCTCCTGCGGCACCGCTGTTGGGCGGGGCGCCGGGTCGGTACGCCCGCTGGGATTCGACCCGAGCGCCCGTGGTCGCGGCGGTGCTGTCGATGCTCGCCTCCGTCGCGATGAGCGTGGGCGTGCTGCAGAAGTCGTACTGCCTGAACAACGGCTGGGGCGTGCCGGACGTGTTCTGGCGGGCCTGTTATGTGGACATGCCCTACCTGTTCACCAACACCCAACTGGCGACCGGCGACCCGCCGTACCCTCCGGCGCCCGGGTCGGCGCTGGCCCAACCCCTGGGCACCGGAACCCTGCTGTGGCTCACCTCGATGCTGGTGCCCGACGGGGATCCCCTCAAGCGCCAGCAGGTGTACGTCGCGATCTGGGCCGTGCTGTTGACGCTGGCCCTGATCGCCCTGGTCCTGGTGACCGTCGCCACCCTGCCGCACCGGCCCTGGGCCGCCGTCCACGTCGCCTGCTCACCGCTGGTCGTCACCGCGGCGCTGGTCTCCCCGGACCTGCTCGGGGTCCTGCTGGCCTCGCTGGGGCTGTGGGCCTGGTCCCGGTCGCGCCTGGATCTGGCGGGCATCCTGTTCGGGCTGGCGATCGCCACCCGGACCTACCCGTTGCTGCTGCTGGCGGTGCTCGGGATGCTGGCCTGGCGGGCCGGACGGCTCGGGCGGTGGGCGATCACCGCCGGCACCGCCGCGCTGACCTGGGCGGCTCTGATGGTGGTCGCCGGTTTCCCGAGCGGCTGGTCGATCCTGCGGCCCTACCAGGCATGGTCGGCAGCCGCCGCCGATTACGGCTCCCCGTGGTACCTGCTGACGTTGGCCGGCTGGACCGTGCCGCCGTGGGCCTTGACCTCGGCCGCCATCGCGGGCTGGGGGATCGCCCTGACGGCGGGAGCGGCGCTGACGTTGCTGGCACCGACCCGGCCGTTCGTCGCCGAGGTGGCCATCGTGGTGGTGGCCCTGGCGATCATGACGGGCAAGTCGATTCCGGTGCAGACCACGCTGTGGTTGCTGCCGCTGGTGGCCCTGGCGGGTCTGCGGTGGCGGACACACCTGATCTGGGCAAGTTGCGAACTGGTCTACTTCGTAGCCGTCTGGGTGTACCTGGGCGGACTCAGCGACACCGCCAAGGGGCTGCCGGCGCCCTGGTACGCCGTGTTCACCGTGGTCCGGCTGCTGGGGTTGGCCTTCCTCGTGGTGAACGTGTGGGAGCGGGCGATGCGGCGAGTGATCCCCCAGCCCGTGCCGACCTCGTCCGAGCGTGAGCCTGAGACATTGCCGGAGGACTCGATCGACGACGTCGCCGGGCCGCTGGCCGGTTCCGCCGATCACGTGGTGGTCACGCTCACCTGATCGGTCCGTGCGCCACCAGCACCTGTGGATGCCGTTTCGTGGTGGCTGGGCTGGCGGGTACCCTGTGGGAGTTCCCCCGGCGTACCCCGACCTCCATGGCGGCCGCGCCGGCGGCGACGCAGCAACCCTCCTGTCACGGAGAGACCGTGACCGCCTAGTCCAAAGGAGGTGGGGTACTCGCATGCGTCAGTACGAGATGATGATCATCCTCGACCCGGAGATCGACGATCGCCAGGTTCCGGCAGCGCTGGAGCGCTACTTGTTGGTGGTCAAGAACGCCAAGGGGTCGATCGACAACCTCGACATCTGGGGTCGCCGCAGGCTGGCCTACGACATCAAGAAGCGGTCCGAGGGCATCTACGCGGTCGTGAACTTCACGTCCGAGCCCGCGATCGCCAAGGAGATGGACCGCCAGCTCAACCTGAGCGAAACGATCCTGCGCACCAAGCTCCTGCGTCCGGGCGCCTGACCAGCTCCCGCTCACGGCTCGTGCAGAGCCACCCACGTAAACCCAGAGGTACTCAGAGCCACTCGATCCGAGGGGAGTTGCCCCATGGCCGGGGAAACCACGCTCACCATCATCGGCAACCTCACCCAGGAGCCGGAGCTGCGGTTCACGCCATCGGGTGCCGCGGTCGCCAATTTCACGGTGGCCTCGACGCCGCGACAGTTCGATCGTCAGAGCAATGAATGGAAAGACGGCGAGACGCTGTTCATGCGGTGCTCGGTGTGGCGGGACGCGGCCGAGAACGTGGCCGAGTCGCTGGCCCGCGGTGCCCGGGTAATCGTCACGGGCCGGCTGAAGTCGCGCTCGTACGAGACCAAGGAGGGCGAGAAGCGCACCGTCATCGAGATGGATGTCGACGAGGTCGGCCCCTCCTTGCGGTACGCCTCGGCCAAGGTGACCAAGACCCAGCGCGGTGGCGGCGGGTACGGCGGGGGGCAGCCTTCCGGTGGGCCCGGCGGACCGAGTGGGCCCGGCGGTCCTGGCGGTCAGGGCGGTCAGGGCGGCGGTCGTCAGCAGGAGTCCGACCCGTGGGCCACCGGACCGTCGGCGCAGCCGGCGCAGCAGGGCTGGGGCAACGCGCCGTCGTACGACGAGCCCCCGTTCTGAGCGGTCCGGACCACCGGGTCCCTCGCAATGAAGTGACAACGATGTACCACCGTCCGGCAGGCAAGCCGGACACCACCCATCCCGGGTTCGCAGCCCGGGCTCTCGAACGAAGGAGAGCACCACGATGGCCAAGCCCGTTGTGCGAAAGCCGAAGAAGAAGGCGAACCCGCTCAAGGTCGCCAAGATTGAGAACATCGATTACAAGGACACCGCGCTGCTGCGCAAGTTCATCTCCGACCGGGGCAAGATCCGGGCGCGCCGGGTAACCGGGGTGTCCGTGCAGGAGCAGCGGTTGATCGCCAAGGCCGTCAAGAACGCCCGCGAGGTCGCGCTCTTGCCGTACTCAAGCTCGAGCCGCTGAGGGGGGCGACGTGAAGCTGATTCTGACAAATGAGGTCTCCGGCCTCGGCGTGGCCGGCGACGTGGTCGAGGTCAAGGACGGGTACGCCCGGAACTTCCTGCTGCCGCGGTCGCTGGCCACTCCGTGGACCCGAGGTGGGCAGAAGCAGGTCGACTCGATCCAGCGGGCCCGGCAAAGCCGTGCGGTCAAGTCGCTGGAAGAGGCCCGCTCGGTGCGCGGCGAACTGGAGTCCCGCACGCTGACGATCACTGTGCGGGCGGGCGCCAACGGCCGGTTGTTCGGGGCGATTTCGCAGGCCGAGGTCGCTGACGCCGCCAAGGCCGCGGGCATCACGATCGACCGGCGCAAGGTCGAGTTCGCCTCGCCGGTGCGCTCGGTGGGTGAGGCGACCGCATCGGTCAGCCTGCACCCCGACGTGAAGGCGCAGGTCAAGTTGATGGTGGTGGCCGGCTGAGGTCGGCCCTGCCCAGCTGGTAGCTGACGACGGCCCCGCCGCGGGAATCCCCGGTGGGGCCGTTCCGCGTCCGCGTCGTGGGCGGTCGACGACCTCAGCGCTCGTCGACGCCGACCGCGACCTCGATCGCGTACTGGTCCCCGCGGTAGCAGTGTTCGCCGCACTCGATCGGCGTGCCGTCGTCGTCGTAGGCTCGCCGGCTCATGGTGAGCAGCGGATCGGCCCGGGAGAGCTTGAGCAGTGAGCGTTCGCGGCCGGTGGCGTTGCGCGCCCCGAACGTCTGCACCGCGTTCACCGGGTGTACGCCGTGTTCCCGCATCAGGGCGTACAGGCCGGTCCTCTCCAACCGGTCGGGCGTCAACGCGTGCCGAACCGGGGTGGTGGGCGGCAGCCAGTTCTCCAGGATCGCCAACGGCAGGGCACCCACCAGCCGCAGCCGGGTGATGTGAATGAGCGGGGTGCCCACCGGGAGGTCGAGTTGGGTTGCGGCCTTGCGGTGGGTCACGTCGAAGTCCAACTCGAGGAGCCGGGACACCGGCGCGCGCTTGGCGGTCGTCAGGTCGTCGTAGATGCTGTTCGGACGGCCCATCCGGTGAACCCAGCGGGAGGCCACGACGGTGCCGATGCCTCGACGACGTACCAGCAGACCCCGGGCGACGAGTTCGGCGATGGCCCGCCGGACGGTCGGGCGAGACAGGTTCAGCCGATCGGCGAGATCTACTTCGGTCTCCAAGGGGTCACCCGCACGGACCCGGCCCGCCTCGATGCCCTGCAGGAGTTGCTCGCTGAGCTGCACGTAGAGCGGGACGGAACTGTCCCGGTCGAGGGTCACCGGCAGCGTGACGGGCATAAAGGTAAGGATACGCGCCCGTGGCCTGCGGTTTTTCCAGCGTGGTGGAGTGCGTCAGTGGCCGCCGGCGCGGGTTCCGGTGACGGCCCACCCGTCGCTGCGGGCCCGTAGGCCCAGCACGACCGCCCGCAGGATCATGAACGCCGCCATCGCGCACCACAGTGCGGTGATCGCCTGGGTCTGGTCGGCGCTCAGCGACGAGGTGTGGGCGTTCAACCAGGCGATCATCGGTAGGTAGGCCACCAGCAGGCCCACCTGGGCGCCGGCGAGCCAACGGCTGTCGCCGGCCCCGATGAGGACGCCGTCCAGCACGAACGCGTACCCGTTGACCGGTTGGCTGAGCGCCACCATCACCAGTCCTGCCGCGATCACGGTGCGGACGGCCTCATCAGGGGGTGAACAGGGCGGGCAGCACCTGGTGGACCGCCAGGACGAGGGCTCCGAGCACGACCCCGGCGCCGACTCCCCATCGGGTCAGCGATCCGGGTCGCCTCTCGAGCGCCCTGGACGTCCCCGGCCCCCAGGGCGCGGCCGGTCAGTGCCTGACCGGCGATCGCCAGGGCGTCGAGAGCGAAGGCGAGGAAGCTCCACACCGTGGAGGTGACCTGGTACGCCGCGAGGGTGGTGTCGCCGAATCCGGCCGCTGACCAGGTGGTGACCAGCAGCACGGCACGCAGCGCCATCGTCCGGATAAGCAGGGGAACCCGTCGGCGGCTGCGTGGAGGATGCCGCCGAGCTGGGGGCGCAGGCGGGCGTCGTACCCGCGGGCATGCCGGTAGACAACGACCCCAGCCCGAGCGCCATTGCCGTCTGGGCCAGTACCGTGCCGAGGGCTGAACCCGCGATGCCCATGCCGAGGCCGTAGACGAACACGAAGTTCAGGACGATGTTCCACGTGAAACATTGCACGGAGACCTTCAACGGAGTCTTCGTGTCCTGAAGGCCGCGCAAAATACCGGTCAGCGCGAGCGAGGCGAACATCGCCGGCAGCCCGAAGGCCGAAATGCGCAAGTACGTCGTGGCGTGCGCGATGGCGGCGGGCGAGGCGCCGAACACCGAACACAACGCAGGCGCGGTGGTCGCGACGGCGACGGTGACCACGGCGCCCAGGCCGAGGGCGAGCCACAGGCCGTCGAGTCCAGCGGCCAGTGCGAGGTGGGGGGCGCCGGCGCCGGTCTGGCGGGACACCACGGCCGTCGTGCTGTAGGCGAGGAAGACGAACAGCCCGACCACGGAGAGCAGGGCTGCGCTGGCCACGCCCAGCCCGGCCAGCTCGGGGGTGCCGAGGTGGCCGATGATGGCCGAGTCCGCGAGTAGGAAGAGTGGCTCGGCGACGAGAGTGAGGAAGGCTGGGACCGCGAGCCGGAGGATGTCGCGCTCCCGGGCGCGCGGGGTGGCCCGGTCGGCCGAATCGGGCATGCCGGCTCCCTTCACGCAATGGGCTGGAGGCGGCTCGATCCTACGACCGGTCGTCGTTCGCGATGTGAGACTGGGCGATCCTGTCCGGAATGCACATCCCGGACAGCCGTCTGTGCAGATCAAAGCCGCTGTTCAGGCGGCTCATCCCGGATTCGTCCACAGCTCTATGCACAGGCTGTGGACGTTGTCCACCGGTTGCCCCGTGGTTACCCACCGGTTGTCCACCGTTTCCCGACGGTCGGTGGCATCGCTGCGCACCGCTGTCGACTAGCGTGAGCCCTGCCCGCCCTGTCGGGCATGTGGGGAGGGGTCGCAGGTGTCTGAGGAGTTCGGGCCGGATGACGCCCCGCGCGCAGGCGAGAACCCCGAGGACCGGCTACCGCCCCAGGACGTTCACGCCGAGCAGAGCGTGCTGGGCGGAATGCTGCTGTCCAAAGACGCCATCGCCGACGTGGTGGAGGCACTGCGCCCGCACGACTTCTACCGGCCGGCCCACGAAACGGTGTATGACGCCGTCCTGACTCTGTACGGGCGGGGTGAGCCCGCGGATGCCATCACCGTGGCTGACGAGCTCACCAAGCGCGGTGAGCTGGCCCGCATCGGTGGGCAGGCCTATCTCCATCAGTTGATCTCGTCGGTGCCGACGGCCGCCAACGCGGGCTACTACGCCCAGATCGTGGCCGAGCGGGCCGTGCTGCGTCGGTTGGTGGATGCCGGCACGCGGATCGTTCAGATGGGGTACCGCCAGGGTGGGGACGTCGCCGACATCGTCAACGCCGCGCAGGCAGAGGTGTACGGCGTCAGCGGGAACCGCGGCGGCGAGGACTACGTGATTCTGGGCGAGTTGCTCGAAGCGGCCGTCGACGAGATCGAGCACGCCTCCGGCAGCAGTGGCGAGCTGGTCGGCGTACCGACGGGCTTTTCCGATCTCGATGAGCTGACCAATGGCCTGCACTCGGGGCAGATGATCGTGATCGCGGCCCGGCCGGCGGTGGGCAAGTCGACGCTGGCGTTGGATATCGCGCGGGCGGCCTCGATCCGGCACAAGATGACGTCGGTGTTGTTCTCCTTGGAGATGAGCAAGACCGAGATCACCATGCGGCTGTTGTCGGCCGAGGCCTCCGTGCAACTGCAGAAGCTGCGCAAGGGGACCGTGGGGCCGGATGACTGGCAGCGGCTGGCGCGGACGATGGGCGATGTGAGCGACGCGCCGCTGTTCATCGACGACTCGCCGAATATGTCTTTGATGGAGATCCGCGCCAAATGCAGGAGACTTAAACAGCGACACAATCTCAAACTGGTGATCATCGACTACTTGCAGCTCATGAGTTCGGGCAAGCGGGTGGAGTCGCGGCAGCAGGAGGTGAGTGAGTTCTCGCGGGCCCTGAAGTTGCTGGCAAAGGAGCTGGAGGTGCCGGTCGTGGCGCTGAGTCAGCTGAACCGCGGGCCTGAGCAACGCACGGACAAGAAGCCGATGGTCTCTGACCTGCGAGAGTCGGGGTGTCTGACCGGGGATACCCGGATCGTGCGGGCCGACACCGGGGTCGATGTGACGATGGCCGAGCTGGCCGCAGGGTTCGCCGACGCGGGCTCTGGTTCCGACGAGGCCGCAGCGCCGGTGATGGTGTGGTCGCTGGATGAATCGCTCCGGTTCGCGCCGCGCGAGATGACCGCGGTGTTTTCCACGGGGGTGCAGCCGGTCTTCAAGATGGTGCTGGCCTCGGGCAAGGTCATCCGGGCGACGGCCAATCACCCGTTCCTGACGTTCGATGGGTGGCGGGCGTTGGAGGATCTGCGGCCCGGGACGCGGATCGCGGTGCCACGGCAGTTGCCGATGCCGGCGCAGACTCAGCGCTGGCCGGCCGACGACATCGCCGCCGCGGCGCAGGTGTGTGCGACGTACTCCGACACTCGCGTGCCCGTGGAGGTGTTGGGGCTGCCGCGCAAGCAGATTTCGCTGTTTTTGTGGACCTTGTTCTCGCTGGCCGGGGGAGTCACGGTCGATCGGGACGAGGATCGCGGCGAGATCTTCCTCTTCGCCGACGAACGGGAACTGCTGGATCGGGTGTCGCTGTTGATGATGCGGTACGGGATCGGCTGTCGGATTTCGCGGGATCCGAAACAGTATGTGTTGGACATCGACGACGAGGACAGCCAGCGGCTCTTCCTTTCCGAGATCGGGATCGGCGGAGACGCTGAAGAGAGCGCCGCCCAGTTGCGGCAGATGCTGGCGACGCGGACCCAATGGGAAGGTGCTGAGGAGGTGGCCGCTCCACCGGAGCTGGCCAGCGTGGTCAAGGCGGTGCGCGGGCAGTCCGAAGCGTTGTCGAAGGTGAATGCCACGTTGTCAGGCTTGGATATGGATCTCGTCGCGGTGAACGATGTGACCTGGGATGCCGTGGCTGCGATCACCTCCGATGGCGTGGAGCCGGTGTACGACGCCACGGTGGCCGGAACGCACAATTTCGTGGCGAACGAGATCGCGGTGCACAACTCGATCGAGCAGGATGCCGACCTGGTGATGCTGCTGCATCGTGAGGCAATGTATGAACAAGATTCACCCCGTGAAGGGGAAGCTGACATCATCGTGGCCAAACACCGCAACGGCCCGACCAAAACGATCACGGTAGCCTTCCAGGGCCACTACAGCCGCTTCACGAACATGGCCACAACGTACTGACGCTCGCTTGTCGAGATGCACTCAAAACTGTAAGAAGTCCCGTTGATTCCATGAATTAGCCCACGTTATGCACTTCGGGCGTGTCTCTATTCGCACTTATGGGAAGAGGGGGCCATGCGAGAGTCCGATGACCTCCTCGCCCAGCTCAAGGCGAAGCTGGCGCCGGCAAACATCAGGGCCACCTTGGCCTTCGCGGGCCTGTTCCAACTGACCCACGAGCTGATCAAGCGGAGTGTGCTCGATGAGGTCAAGGGCTTCTACGGCTACACCCTGCTTCGAGGGGAGCCGAAGTGGCTATATGGGCCAGAGGGCCAGCGGTCCTATGAGGAGTCCGTGCTGGCCCTGGCCCCAGGCTCGGCCTTTCGGGGATCCCTACTGTGGCTCAAAGAGTCCGATGCGATCACGTCGACACAAGTTGAGTTGCTTGACAAGATCTATCGCCATCGGCATGACCTGACTCACGAGCTCGGCAAGTACCTCGTCGACCCCAGTTTTGAGCCCGACCTCGACCTTCTCGTCGAAGCACTCTCAATCCTTCGCTCGATCTCCCGCTTCTGGACTCAAATCGAGATCGATATCGGGACGTTCGAGGATCACGGGGCCGTCACCGTAGACGACGTCACACCGACCCAACTCGTTGTCTTGCAACTGTGCGTTGATGCCTACGTCGACGGCCTGACGCAAGAGGCCCACACGTTGGGCTGACGTCCCGTGGCTGCCTGGACAGCCCGGCCCTACTCCTTAAGTTCCTAGGTCACACGAGTCCGACCGCAAAGCGCCCAGCCACTAACCGGCTCTTCACCGATGAGTGTGGGGTGAGGGGTCGAGTCCGCCGCCGATGAGGAGCATTCGGAGGCGGTAGTTGTCTCTGTTGCGGAATCCGCGGGCGACGCGTCGGTGGAGTTCGATGAGCCCGTTCACTGCCTCAGTGCCACCGTTGCTCGCGCCGTTGGTGTCGAAGTAGCCGAGGTACTCGGTGCGCCACTGCTTCAGGGGTGCGGCCCAGGCGGGCGACCTCGGGGATCGGGCACGAGGTGAAGGACTGCAGGATCTTCTCAGCGATCTTGCGTCCGGCGGCGGGGCTGTCCTGGTGGTAGGCGGAGCGGACCTGCTGGGCGCAGCGCCAGGCGAGCTCGACTTCGACGTGCCGCTCGTCGGCGGTCCACGCCGTGTCCAGCCGCGCTCGTTGCCGGTCGGTGAGGTGTTCTTCGCCGGCGCGCAGGATGTTCCGGATCCGGTACAGCGGGTCGTCACGGCGGCCGCGGTGGCCGTGGATGTCCTGCTGGACCCGTCGGCGGACCTCGTCGATGACACCGGTGGCGAGTTTGACGACGTGGAAGGCGTCCAGGACAGCGCGGGCGTCCTCGAGCTGGTCATCGATGGCGTTCTTGTACCCGCGGAACGGGTCCAGGGTGGCGATTTGCACCCCGGCCCGGAAGGCGTCGCCGCGCTCGGTGAGCCAGGTCTTGTAGGCCTGTCCGGTCCGGGGACGTGTCAACTGGTCTGTGTAAGTGGAGGGGTTCTGGAGAAGGAGCTTGACTGTGGCCATGACGAAGAAGAGGGACGTTGAGGGGGGAGCCGGAGGCTCGGAAGCTGCGTCGTGAGTTTTTCGGTGATGATGCGCTGGATAGGTTGATGGCTGCTACCGATGAACGGGGCGTGTCGTTGACTGGTGAGGGAGGCTTTTTTACCGGAGATGATTAAGGCGGTTCTGGAGCGTGGGATGAGCGTGGAACTGTCTGATCATTTGGGGTATGAGAAGGGCGACCGGGCCGGGCACGGGAGTGGGAATTCTCGGAACGGTACCACTCCGAAAACGGTGGCGACCGAGGTTGGTGATGTTGCGCTGGATCAGCCCCGGGATCGTAATTCGACGTTCGCGTCGGCGTTGGTGCCCAAGGGGGCCCGTCGGCTCGGGGGCTGGAGGACATGATCATCTCGTTGTATGCCGGCGGGATGACCATCCGGGATATTCAGCATCACCTGGCCGCTACTTTGGGGACTGAGTTGTCGCACGAGACAATCAGTAAGGTCACGGAGGCCGTCGCCGACGAAGTCCTGGCGTGGCAGCACCGGCCGTTGGAGGCCTTCTACCCGGTGCTGTACATGGACGCCCTGGTGGTGAAGGTCCGCGATGGGGCGCATGTGACCAACCGGTCGGCGCACCTGGCGGTCGGGGTCGACATGGACGGAATCAAGCACGTCCTGGGCATCTGGGTGCAAGCCAGTGAGGGTGCCAAGTTCTGGGCTGGGGTCTGTGCAGAGTTGGCCAACCGCGGGGTCAAGGACGTCCTGATCGTCTGTTGTGATGGGCTGACCGGCTTCCCTGAAGCGATCGAAGCGACCTGGAAGGACGCCATCGTGCAGACCTGCACGGTGCATCTGATCCGAGCCAGCATGCGGTTCGTGTCCTACGGGGACCGTAAAGGGGTCGCCGCGATGCTCAAGCCGATCTACACCGCACCGAATGAGGACGCCGCGCTGGTCGCGTTGGCTGATTTCGCCGAGTCCGCGCTGGGGAAGAAGTATCCCGCGACGGTGGCGTCCTGGGAGAACGCCTGGGACCGATTCACGCCGTTCCTGGCGTTCGGGCCGGCGCTACGGAAAGTGATCTATACGACGAACTCGATCGAATCACTGAACTATCAGCTCCGGAAGATCATCAAGAATCGTGGCCATTTCCCGAACGACGCGGCAGCGGTGAAGCTGTTGTGGCTGGCGATCCGCAATATTGAGGGTTATTCAGCGGCTTGATTTTGTGATTGAGCTGTGATCTTCCCAAAAGCGTGCCCCACTTAAACAGCGACCCGCCACTAGAGAGAATTGGGTTACCACACACAATCTCCTAGAACGGGTCGCTGCACGTGTACTCTACCACTGGCTTCACGAGGGCGCAGATCGACCGGCTCATCATCTTGATCATGGAGCTGAAGAATAGCGGGCATCCCGTGAATGTCCCTTCCTCGTTGGGTCTACGAAAAGCGGTTATCGTGACATTGACCTACCTCCGCCGCAACCGGGCACAAGCCGACTTGGCCGAAACATTCGACACTTCACAACCGACCATCTCGCGGGCCATCTCAGCTGTCGTTCCTCTGCTCCAGTCAGTCTCCGCCGACTGGGTACCCGCAGTGGAGCATCTCCACGATGACGTCCTCTACGTCATTGATGGAACCCTCCTGCCCTGCTGGTCCTGGGCTGCTCACCCCGAGCTGTACTCCGGCAAGCACCACACCACCGGCCTCAACGTTCAGGTCGCCACCACGCTGGATGGCCACCTTGCCTGGGTCTCCGACCCAACCCCGGAGCCACCCACGACACCACCGCCATCCGCAACAGCGGTCTCCTTGAGGAACTACCACCAGCCAACCTCATCGCCGACAAAGGCTACGTCGGCACCGGAATGATCACCCCGATCAAACACCCACCCGGTCGCGAGCTATCGCAAAACCGAAAGAACTTCAACACCGAGATAAACAGAATCCGCTACGTCGTCGAACGAACAATCGCCCATCTAAAAACCTGGCGAATCCTCCACGCTGACTACCGCCGCCCCTACGCGACCTTCCATCAAGTCATCACAACCGTCATCGGCCTGGAATTCCTTAGACGCAGCTGGTGAATAACCTTCATTGAAGACAAGAGAGCGAGAGAACGCGCTAAGCAAGCCGGTAAGGGGAAAGATCGCCAATCCGTGCCACGCCTTGTTGAAGGTGCTGTAGTCACCGGCTGGAGAGCCGCCCTCGGTGAGCTTTCCCTGATCTACCCAGACAGAATCAACGCCTACATTTAACACCCGAATGAGACCCGAATCACTTACACAAAAGACTTGACAAGCTCCTGTCCGGAGCGTCCGGGGACCAGGTCCAGCAGGCGAGCCCTGTTGCGGCCGTGCGCATCTCGGGTCAGGTCGACCATCCCGGTCAGCTCCTTCGGCCCGCGCCCACCGGCCTCGAACGGCTTGGTCGACACGTGGTGCCACACGTGCTCATCAACCCCCAGGATGGTCACGCCCTCGAAGCGGGCCGGGTCAGCGTCCATCGCCTGCAGCAGCGGCCGGATCG
The DNA here is from genome assembly GCA_016711265.1 of Austwickia sp. Taxonomy (GTDB): domain Bacteria; phylum Actinomycetota; class Actinomycetes; order Actinomycetales; family Dermatophilaceae; genus JADJTI01. The sequence goes on from JADJTI010000006.1 coordinate 368,028, forward strand.
AGTCCCACACCGTGCGCCACCCGGTGCCGAGTTGGCGGCGGATCCCGTTCACCGAGGCGTGCTCGCGGCGTATCTGCTCGATCGCCCACCGGCACGCCCGCGTCGTCAACGACGACCGCGGCGCGGCGATGCGGTCGTCCTGCTCCACGAACGTCCCGACCGGGCAGCCAGGGTCGGGGCACACCCACCGCCGCTTACGCCAGAAGATCCGCACCGGGCGGCCCATCGCCGGAGCGTCGACAAGCCGCACGAGCACACGCCCATGACTGTGCGCGACAACCCCGCAGGCCGGGCAGCCCATCGGCGTCGGCTCGGACTCAACCTCGACAACGAGCCAGCCCCCGTCGTCGCGGTCGACCCCGATCACGTGCAGTCCCTCCAACCCGACCAGCACGTCGCAACGCTCGCAGTAGCCACCGCGGACACGGCAGCACGACGTAGGCTCACTCATCGTCGAGGTCCTCGATTTCAGAAGAGGTAGAAGTCCTCTGATCCTCGGGGACCTCGACCCCCTCCCCAGCCTCAACCAGCCGCTCGGCGCGCCGTGCTCACCCCACACTCATCGGTGAAGAGCCGTGATGGGGCAGGCCATGAACCGTGCCGAACTAGCCCGAGACTCATTCCAGCGAAGGAGCCCTCGGCAGGGCGACTTGTGCAAGGTTGCACGCTCGTCATCGCGCAATATTCGTTGCATCTCGACAATGCAGCGAAGATTTCACAAACTGCGTTCGTATGTTTCATAAACGTCGTGTTATGGGAACGAGCGCCGTACGTCGCCTCGCTTATGGACGGCGATGAGCTGGTACGTGACGGTCGGGTCATGTGACTGAGCGGCTCGACCAGGCCATCAACTCTGGCCGGCCCTTGCCCGAGGGCTGCGGGCAAGGACCACGGTCCGGCGAGGAGCGGCATCCCAGACGGGTCGCTGCCTTACCGGATCGGCCGATAAACGCTCAACCATCGAAGGCTGCGTCACACCGGTGAGGTCTTGTTGATCGGTGGAGCATCGGGCATACCCGACAAGTAGTGCGCTCATGGCGCGCCCTCCCAAGGGGATGGGCCCGACCGCCCACCGGACGTGGGACGGCTCGGGCGTCGGGCCGGACCCGACCCACCAGCGACCGCCTGTGTCGCCGGGGTTGCAAGCCCGGCGATCTCATCGGCTCTACCGCCAGGACGGTTTTCGTCATACGATTTGGCCATGGTCAGCGAGGAGCAGATCCAGCAGTGGGCGGACGAAGCCGAAGCCGGCTACGACGTCGAGGAGATCAAGCGCCGGGGGCGTGGGCGGCCCGGCCGTGGCGCCGAGCCGATGCAGGTCGTCGCTATACGCCTCACCGCTGAAGAGCTTGCTGCCCTCGACGCGATCGCCGAGCGCGAGAAGATCTCCCGATCCGAAGCGATCCGCAGGGCCCTGGCCGGCTTTGCGGCGTGAAGGTCCACGACAGCGCACTCAAGCACGGGGTACTCCCCGAGGACTCGGTCCAAGCAGCCGACTGGCCGCTGTGGATCGAACCGCTTGATGAGGAGAACTGGCCGCACCGCGAACTGCGGCTCGGATTCGACACGCAGGCGCGCCTGCTCGAGACGGTCGTCTTGATCTTCGAGAGCGGCGACGAAATGGTCATCCACGCCATGACGGCTCGCAAGCAGTACTGGGACCTCCTGCCCTGAGTCGAGGGCTCACATCACCACAAGGCGATCGGCTACCGACGACAGCTGTCCGGACTGGCCGTCCCTCGACCTCGCGACCGGGGGCGGCATCCACTCCCAGGAGACGGCCCGACATCAATCTGTGTCGAGCGCGGCTGTGATGGAGTCCAGGACCGCGCGCCAGTGACGTCGCTGCTGCTCGCGCTCGACAGAGCTGGTCATCCGCTCCTGGTGGAATCTGAGGCGGGTGCGGGTGGCGTCGACCCGTGAGACCGCCAGCTGCACAGTGGTTTCGTGGTCCCAGTCCTCGGGCTGCCAGGTCAGGCGGATCCGATCGTGGGCGCGGAAGCTTCGGGTCTCGCCGCGGACGCCCTCGTCGGTCTCGTACGGGCCGCCCGGCTCCTCGGCGAGTCGCACTCCATGTCCGAGCCACAGATCGGTGCCGGCGGGCGAGGTGAGCATGTCCCAGACCCGCTGGACCGGGTGATCGAGGGTCCGTGAGACCCCGACCTGCCAGCCCGCGTCCTTGGTGCGGCCGGTCTCGGCCTTGCGTATCACGGAAGCACCGCCGCGATGGTGGACATCTCGACCAACGCACCTGGGACGGCCAGCCCGGCGACCATGGCGACGGTCACCAGAGCCGGGTCTGCGTCCGGGTCGAGTCTCGAGGCGACAGCCCCGAAAGCTGCATGCAGGTCGGCGCCGTCAATGACGTAGATCGACCAGCTGATCACGTCGGCGAGGGTAGCCCCGCAGGTGGTGAGCGCGGTCTCGACGTTGGTCGTTGCTTGTCCGGTCTGGGCCGCGACGTCGTCGGCTCCAACCAGGTTTCCGTCGGCGTCGACGCCATTCTGGCCGCCGACATAAACGGTGGTGGCGGTGGGCGGGACGACGGCCGCGTGGCTGAAGGCGGCGCTGGTGACCAGCCCTTCGGGACGAATCAGCCTGACCTCGTTCGGTGTGTTCATGGCTCCACCATCGCGGCATACCCTGTCAGGTCCTGTCCAGGTTCGTATAGAATCTTGTCCTCGTGTCCATCGCAGACCCACCCATCAGCGCCACGGGACGTCGGCTCACGGCGCTCGCCCTGCTCCAGGCCCATCCCGGCATCACCGCTGAACGCCTCGCGATCCGGCTCGGCGTCACCGAACGAACCGTCCGCCGCGACGTCGCGCATCTGCGCGACCTCGGGTACCGAGTCGACGCCGAACCCGGACGCTACGGCGGGTACACCCTTGCGTCCGGGTCGGCGATGCCGCCGCTTCTGCTCGATGCCGAGGAGGCCCTCGCTGTTGCCCTGGGTCTGCGGACTGCGGTCGGGGTCGAGGGGCTAGAACCTGCGGCCGTGACCGCGCTGGCGAAGCTGACCGAGACCGTGCCGAGCCGGCTGCGCGCTCGCCTCCAGGCTGTCGCCGCCACCGAGACGGTCAGCCGCAGCGATGAGCGAGCCACCGACGCGGGAACCCTGGCCACCCTCGCACTGGCCTGCCGCGCCGGCGAAGCGGTCAGATTCCGTCACGGCGACCGAGCCCGGGACGCCCAGCCCCACCGGCTGGTCCGAGCAGCCGAACGTTGGTACCTCGTGGCCTGTGAGCGCGGCACTGACCGGTGGCTGACCTATGCCGTCGACCGAGTCAGCGACGCGCGGCCGCTCGGCATCCACCTCCCCGCGCCGCCCCCACCCGAGAACGCAGCCTCGTTTGTCACCGAAGCACTCGCCCACGGTCCCTGGCGATACCGGGTACGCGTGCGGATCCATACCTCCGCAGACCTGGTCCAACAACTGGTCGACCCCACTGTCGGCACCATCAGCGCCGAGGACGAGGACTGTTGCCTGCTCACCATGGGCACCGACGACCTCGACTGGGCCGCCCGATGGCTCATCTACCGCAATCTCGACTTCGACGTCCTCGAACCGCCCGAGCTCACCCGCCACATCCACGACCTCGGCCTCTGGCTGACCCACTGCCACCCCCTCGCACCGTAGGCCCTCGCGTCCCTGATCGCGTTCCGCAAGTGGAACCACCCACGCGATGCGCCAGGTAGGGACGCCGTCGATCCTGCCCCCGAGAGAGCGGATCACCAGATGGGCCGTCCGGTGATCGTCACCGGGACAGGGACGTCATCGACACCACCGGCTGCCAGGCCCTGAGTCGCTCGTCGTCACCGCCGATGTCCGTCTCCACACGTCCCGTCCCACCCAGTCCGCTACTTTGCACCACCGGGACGCCCACCACGATGATCTATGCAGAGTGTCAGGCGGGAGGTCGCGCAATCTTCGCTGCATCTCGACATCGCTGTCGAGATGCAGCCAAGATTGAACTCTTGCCCGATGAACTCTAAGTTCCGTGTCCGGCGGCGGATCGGCAGCGCCCATGGACGGTGTACGGGTCGTTTTGGGGTGCAATCCCCGGCAACGGGTGCGCGATGATCGACTCATCGACGCGAAACACGCCACCGATGGGATCCAGGTCATCCTGACGCGGCTAGAAGGCGAGACATCGCGACGCGGCAGGTTCTCGGGATCAACTTTCTGAAGTCCTTCCCGCCGATGCCGGATGCGCTGGCGGGTTGAGGATCGAGTCCTCACAGGTCGCGGAACGGTTCACCATGTCCACGACGGGACATGAGATCGGGGTGCATCTGCAAAGAACCGGGAATTGGTCTGGTTGTCCGTTGCGAAGCCGTACGTCGTGACGACGGGGTCCGCCCGACGGTGCGCCTCGTACTGACCAACGGACACGGCCTCGATCTCACCGAACCGGCCAAGACCAAGCGGATCACTGTGACCGTGTCGACCCGGACGTGACGCGGTAATCCGAGCGCGCCGCCAGGATGACACCCGGCCCCTCGGGGAGCTACGCGCGATCGACCCCGAGACCCGCCTCGTCGACGCTCACGGCTGCCCAGGCACGCTGCGGTCGATCTGGGACCCCCTGTTCGAGGACCTCAACACCGCAGCACGCGAGGTCGCCCACCCGGCCGGCTGCGCCAAGCCTGTCGGCCAGCTCGAGCCTGACGATTTCATCTGGGCGCTCGACACCGGGAACGCCGCCACCCAAGCAATCCGGGCCAGCAACCCCGCCACCATCGACAACGCCGCCAGCGCCCTAGAGACGTGGCTCCACACGCCCGTCCCTACGTCAGCAGCCAGAGTCGCCGGTCGGCGCTCGGGTAGCCTGACCGGTGACGCCCACCCTTGCGAGGGACCGGGAAGTGACCCCCAGGATCTCCTGCCGGACGACAGGGTCTGGGGGTCGCGCACACCACCCCCAGACACGCCATGACCGCGGCACTGCCTGTGTCGGTGACACCCCACCCGGGTGAGTCGATCGAGTCCTGGCTCGAACACCTCGCCGACGCCAATGGCCTGACCACCGCCCAGCTCCTCGGCGCGACCGGTCGTGGACGGGCCGGCAACCGGTACCGCACTCTCGCGCCGTCACCAGAGACGATCACCCGGCTCGCGGATCTCGCCCGCGTCGACGAACGGGACGTGTATGCCGCCACCCTCGCCGCGTTCGACGGCACCGCCCTCGACCTGACCGGCCTGGACCCGGCCGACCGGCACTCCTACCGGCAGGTCGCCGCCCGCGGCTGGGCACCCGCCCACGGCACCCAGATCTGCCCGGCATGCCTCGCCGATGATGACGCCTGGCGGTCAGCATGGCGGCTCCTCATCGTCACCACCTGCACCCAACACCAGTCACTCCTCGTCGCCCGGTGCCCCTCCTGCCGGCGACCGTTCCGCGACCAACGCCACTCCCACCTGCGCCGAGTCGGCGCAGCGACTGTGTGCGGGAACCCACTCGGTGCCGGCCCCACCAAGCAGTGCCAGCACAACCTCACCACCATCCCCACGACACCCGCGCAAGGACGTTCTCGCCCTTCAGAGACGCGTCGATACCGCCCTTGCCGGACAGGAGGTTGTCGTCCTCGGACAGGCCGTTAGGCCTGGGACCTACCTCTCAGACCTGCGCCACCTCACCACGCTCCTGCTCCACCTCGCCGGGCAACCCGGTGCCACGCAGCTGGCCCCATGGGTGGCCGACTTGGACGAGGAATCCGACGCCCGTAGGGGTGATCGCGGACCGCGTTGGGGGCTGCGCCCACCCGAACAGCCTGGGCTGCGCGCTTCGGCGTTCGCGACGGCGGACGACATACTCACCGCCGCCGACGTCGACGAGGCCGCTGCTCGGCTGACGCCGTGGACCGAGCTCACCCCGACCACCAACGACGGCCCGCTCGGGTGGCTCGCCGACCGTACGGTCATGACCCCGACCCTGACCCGTCTCGTCATGGCCGCCCGCGCCCCGCACCGGCGCCTGTCCCACCACCTCGACAACCACGTTGGAGGGCGTATGCCGATCAACCTCACCCTCGTCCCGCAAGTCATCCCGCACGCCCAGTACCTCGAGCCCATCGACGGCGCCTCGACCTCGAGCGAGGCCACGGTGCGGTTGTTCGCGTCCCTCTCGCTAGCGCGGCTGCACCCGGACGTGACGTCGTGGTCAGCGGCCGCCGAAGCCCTGAAGATGCCCGGCCCCATGGGTGTTCGCTGCGCCCGCGCCTGCTCAGCCACCATGCTCGTCACCGCGGAGGAGTGGAGGAGCAGGATCTGGCGGGCCGGTGAAGAGACCGAACGGCGCGACTACCGGGCCACCGAAGCCAAGGTTCAGCACCGGCTCGGCATGACCCGCTGGTTCAACGAATGGGCCCGCCGCAACCGCCCGGACGCCCGCTACGGCGACCACGACCTCGCCCTCACCTGGCAGTGGGTCCACGTCGCCCACGCCCACCTCGACCTCTCACCCGTCTGGCGAGGGAAGCGACCGACGTCCAAGGACCGCGCCCGCTACCGCCCGTTCGCCGACTCCCTCGACGCGCAGCAGCAGTCCGATCTCGGCTACGCCCTCCACAAGAGGGCCTAACTGAGGTTCCCCCGGCCGTGTCGGCGAGGGTCACTGGCCTCAGAGCGGCCGCCAGTAAAGTAGGCCGCAAATGACGACGGACGACTGAGGGAGGCAGACCATGGCGCGTGCGGACCTGCTTCTCGATCTGGTTGAAGCCGAGCGCCGCGGCGATCGCGACCGCTTCCGCGTCCTCGTCGAAGCGGTGATCGCTGAGGAGCGAGCCAACCAGCACCACCTCGTCGCCGACCGCCTATCCGAGCTGATCACCACCACCGGACAGAGCGCCCCGCGTGATGACCGCGCCGCAGCCATGCGCGACTTGGTACACGAAATCCTTCCTCATCGGCGCTTGAGCGAGCTGGAGCTTGCCCCGGTCCCGCAGCGCGTTGTCACCGAGCTGATCGAGGAGCAGAAGCGCGCCGAGCTACTGCGCAGCTACGGGATCGAACCCCGTAATCGACTGTTGCTGTCCGGCCCGCCTGGCAACGGGAAGACCAGCGTCGCCGAGGCCATCGCCTCGGAGCTGATGCTGCCGTTCTACGTCATCCGCTACGAAGGGGTTGTATCCAGCTTCTTGGGCGAGACCGCCGCACGGCTCGACAACGCCTTCGAGTTCGCCCGCACCCGCCGCTGTGTGCTGTTCTTCGACGAACTCGACACCATCGCCAAGGAACGATCCGACGAGCATGAGACCGGGGAGATCAAGCGCGTGGTGTCGACCCTGCTGCTCCAGATCGACCAGCTACCCCCGCACGTCCTGCTGGTGGGAGCAACCAACCACAGCGAACTTCTCGACCGGGCAGCATGGCGACGCTTTCAGATCCGTGCTGAACTCGGACCCCCCAGTCGTGCGCAGGCGACCTGCTTTTTGGAACGCCTCGCCCTGCGGTTGGGCGGCGACCTAGGGTTCGCCCCCCGGACCCTGGCGGACAAGCTAGCGGGAGCGAGCTTCTCCGAACTGGAAGAGTTTGCGTTGGACGTGCGCCGCAGAGCCGTGCTCGAGCAGCCCGATAGCAACCTTCGGCGGATCGTCCAGGAACGTCTTGAGCACAGGCGAGATCAGGCGACGGGGTGACCGCGGAGCGCCGGCCACTCCTGGCGTTCGGGTCGCCAACGGTGGCAGATCGGCCCACACAAAAGCCCCGGGACATGCCGCGCTTGAACAAACCCAAAGCCGGTCGGCAGGGGAAGCGGCTAACGCCGCAGTTCAGTGAGCTGACCGCAGCGTTCGATGCCGAGCGGGCACGTCTTTCCGCTGACACGCCCGACGAGGTCGACCCGGCGCTGGTGGTCGTCTTCGACCTCGCCGGCAGCATCAAAGACTTCCGCAACGCGATCGACCAGATCGACGGACTGGAGTTTCTCTCCGAGCTGATCGGCGACCGCTCTGACCCAGACGACGACTTCCACATGACCGAGTCCGAGGGCGGCCGTACGGACAAGCCTGTCCAGCACTCCCTGTACCTAATGATGTCCAACGCCAAGGCGATCGAGGAACTCCTGCGCCTCTTCACCGCTTGGCAAGCAGACCCGTCGGCGTCGTTCGCCCACGGCTTGGGCAAGTTTAAGACCGCTTTCCAACAGCTCACCGCGATCCGCCGGTGGGGACCAGAGGATCGCATCCGCGAAACCGGCCTGCGCGAGCAGTGGCAGGAAACCCTCGACTTGGTGGGCCGTTCCGTCAGCACCGTGATGGTCGAAGTCGAGCTTTGGTACCGCCGCGACGCCACACAGCGCGCCACGGCACAGGCGCACGTCGAGCAGGTCATCTCCGGCAGTGGCGGCCGTGTGCTCGACCGCTCCCAGATCGGCGAGATCAGCTACCACGCCCTGCTCGCGGAGCTGCCGATCCAACAGGTTCTCTCGCTGTTGGCCGACGGGGCCGAGTCGATCCGGCTGCTGACCACCGACGAAATCATGTTCGTTAACCCGTTCACCCCCATGAACGTCGCCCCTCCGACCACAGAACCGATCAGGGAGCTGCGCTTGCCTGCCGGGGAGCGCACTGACGGCTTGCCCAGGGTAGCCCTGCTGGACGGGTTGCCGTTCAATAACCACGACGCCCTTGCCGGCCGGCTGGTAGTCGACGACCCTGACGGGCTCGGCAAGAACTACCCGCTGGCCTCGCGCCACCACGGCACCGCTATGGCTTCACTGATCATCCACGGCGACCTCTCGGCCGCCGGTGAACCGCTCGATCGTCCGCTGTATGTCCGCCCAATCATGCGACCCCACGAGTTCATGGCAAGACACGAGCAGATCATCCCGGATCGGCTACTCACCGATCTGCTGCACCGCGCGGTCAAGCGAATCGTCGAAGGGGAAGCCGGTCGAGGCCCGGTGGCCCCGAGCGTGCGCATCATCAACCTTTCCATCGGTGCGCAAGCCAGAGCGCTTGTGCGCCGGATGAGCCCCGTCGGACGGCTACTCGACTGGTTGGCCCACTCGTACAACCTGTTGTTCATCGTCAGCGCCGGTAACCACCTCGGCCCGATCACGATCCCAGCCGATGCCATCAGTAACGCCGAGTCGGCACGATCGGCCGCGATCCGGTCCGCCTACGACGCGGCACTGCTGCGAGGAATTCTCCCTCCAGGCGACGCCCTCAACGCTGTGACCATCGGCGCCACCCACAGCGATGGATTTGGCGACATACCGATACCCGACACCGTCTGGGACATCACCCACCAAAACGGCCCCGCTTACTACAGCGCGAGCGGCCCCGGCGTCGACCGGTCGGTCAAGCCCGACCTGCATCACGTTGGCGGGAGAGCGCTCTACGCGCGCCCTGTCGCCCCGCCCGACGAACAGGAAACTGTCGCGGTGGAACTGGCTCCGACCGCCACCACCGGCCCAGGCCTACAAGTGGCCGCGCCCGGCCGAGCGGGCGCAACCATCGACACCGTCTTCACCGTCGGCACGAGCAACGCCACCGCGTTGGTGGCCCGCGAAGCCAGCCGCCTGTTCGACATCCTCGAGGCCGGCTCCGGCGATCCTGATGACGCGCCGCTACCGGACCCGCAGTACCACCCGCTACTAGTGAGAGCCCTCCTCGCCCACGCCAGCAGCTGGGGCGAATGGGAGGCGCGGCTGCGCGCCGAACTCGGCCTCACCAACCAGCAAGCCCGTCGCCACTTGACCGCGCTCCTGGGCTATGGCCGGCTCGACACCGACCGGCTCGGAACCGCGGCCACGAACAGGGCAGTTCTGGTCGGCGGAGGCCTGATCGCACGTGACCAGCGTCACACCTACGAGCTGCCGCTGCCGCCTTCGCTTCGCGCACGCGCAGAGTGGCACCGCTTCACCATCACCCTCGCCTACATGGTCCCCACTGTGGGCCAGCTCAACCGCTACCGGAGCGCCAAGGTCTACTTCGCCACGCCAGACATGCAACTCGCTGGCGGCGACCGGATCGATGCCGAACACAACTCGGTCAGACGCGGAAGCCTCCAACACGAGATCGTTCAGGGCACTGGCACGATGGTGTTCGGCGACGATGGCACCTACCCGGTCCACGTCGAGTGCATGGACGATGCCCAACGGCTCGGCGCCGGCAAGACCGTGCGATACGCGCTCGTGGTGTCCGTGGAGACTGCGGAGCAGACATCGACCACCATCCATGACGAGGTGCGGTCGAGACTGCGCCAGCAGGTTCGTGATCGGGCACGCGGTCGGGTGCAGAGCTGATGTGCACGACAACAGGCTGCTCAGGGCCCGCACCACGCAGAATCGAGGCCGCGTGAGCGCGAATGGAGACCGGGCCGCCGCCATCGACCTCGCTCGGGCTCCGCGCGGCGAGCTGGCTGCCGCGCATCTCGTCACCGCCGTCGCAGACACTGGCGATCTCGCAGAACGTCCCTACCTCGACTGAAGGGGCCGCCCGACCTCGCGACGAAAGTGAACAAGGCCAAGGTGGCGAAGTTCATCCTCGGCGCCGCGAACCGGTTGCCCGACCGTGCGGCTGAGGCTTTCGAGGGCTACGGCGTGATGATCGTCAGCATTACCAAGCAGGGCATTGAAGGTGTACCGCCGATCGAGATGCTCGCACTGTCCCAGGTGATTCAGCCGTTCCTCGGCGCGGCCGGCCCTCACTGGGACGTCGTGCGCGTCCCCGTGGAAGGATCGACGAATCAGGTCTTGGTCATCCTCGTCGACCCACCGCAGGTAGGTCAGCCACCGTTCATCTGCCGATCCAACGGCGAAGGACTCCAGAGCGGGCGCATCTACTACCGGGGCGACGGTGAGACCCGCGAGGCGAACGCCGATGAACTCGATCTGCTGATGGCACGCGGAGCCTCACGCCCGCCGGCCCCCGTCGAACTCGACGCCGCGGTCGTTGGCGCCGTCGTTCCCCTTACAGTCGACGAGCAGACGGTCGACGACCTCGTCACCAACGCGCGCCGACGCCTCCTCGCTGCGCTCCCGAAACCGGAACCCAAGCAGTCCCCAACCACAGGATTCGGGATGGGGTTATCCGACGGCTTTCGCGCGGCCATGGGAGCCTCGTCTTCCCTCTCGCGCCTCTTTGCCGACCAGACATCGGCCGCGAGCCGCCTTGCTGCCTTCACCGCCACGGAAGAGCCGGAGAAGCGCTCCGAGGATGAGTACCGCGCCGAGATCGATGCCTGGGAGGAACGGTTCCGCGCCGCATGGGCGGAAGCTGTCGAACTGTTCGCCGTCCACGCCCTGGCCGCGAATGAGGTGACCGTTGTCAACAAGACCCAGACGTTCCTGCACGACGTACAAGTGAAGCTGCACCTCGACGGCGCCGTTGAAGCTCAAGAACGTCACGGCCACGCGGAGCGACCCGATTGGCGAGACCTCAAGCTGCCATCTCCACCTCGCAAATGGGGGCCGACGAAACGAGACCTCGGCCGCTACGCCGGGTACCCCGCCAGCCTCGCGGCGTCAATCGCCTCGCAGCCTTACATGCCCCGTCCATACGTGCCACCCGATGCTTCATGGAAGACGACCGGCTCGGTCGATGTCGAAGTTGTCGTCGGAGACCTCCGCCCGGAGGCGACATTCCAAACAGACGACGGTGACACGGTCCTCCTCATCTGCGGTGACATACCCGAGCACGTACAAGGCACTTGGACAGCGACCGCCCGGGGCTACAACCAAGTGTTCACCGGCGCGCTCGAAGTGGCGATCGCTGAACCCGCTCATCTGACAAACCTGGTACGCGACTTCGTCAATCTCGACTGAGCTGAACCACGCCGTCAACCCGCGCACATAGCCGAGGTCGGAGTGTCGCCACCTCGCCGAGCCCGCGGCGTTGTCGCAGCCGAAACTCGGAGCTTGCGGCCCGTCGACCCGGGCGTGGCTACATTTGGGCCATGTCGCAACCTTCCTCTTACGAACTTGACGCATGGCGAGAGATCCAAGAGCCGAAATGTCGGAAGTTCGGCTGACCGGAGCGCTGCTTCGACATAGATGTACAACTCGGCGCTTCCGGCGATATCGTGGTGGCCATGAGTGAGATCACCGTCAGCGATGCCCGGGCACGGTTGGCCGATGTCGTGGATGCCGCACGCGTGGGTCACGACCCGGTGTACCTGACCCGTCGGGGGCATCGGGTCGCGGCGGTGATCGACGCCGACGACCTCGACGCTCTGATCGCTGCCGCGGAGGACCTGGCCGACATCAAAGCCGCCAAGGCCGCCCGGGCCGAGATCGCCGACGGTAAGGCAACGATTCCGTGGGAGCAGGTCAAGGCGGACCTCGGGCTGGCATGACCTACCGGGTCGAGGTCGCACCGGCGGCACTACGTCGGCTGCGCAAGCTCGACCCTCCCGCAAGGCGACGCGTCCAAGCGGCCATCGAGTTGCTCGCCGATCACCCGCGGCCGAGCGGGGCCAAGAAGCTGGTCGGCGGAGAGGGCGAGTGGCGGGTCCGTACCGGCGACTACCGAATCGTCTACGTGGTCCATGACGACGTACTGGTCGTGCTGGTGGTCGCCCTTGGTCATCGACGGGACATCTACGAACGTCGCTGACGAACGACCGGAACTGCCGCTGGTCGCGCGTTGCCGCGAACCCTTACGTCGAGTCGTTGAACGCGCGGCTGCGCGACAACGCCTCAACCTGCACGAGTTCTCGTCGCTGACCCACGTGAGTCACCTCGCGCCCTTCCAAATGCTTGCATACTGCTAGCATTTCGGTATGACGACACTGTATGTCCGCGACGTACCCGCTGAGGTGGCACAGAGGCTGAAAGAACGCGCTGCCGCGGAGGGCAAGTCGCTGTCCGCGTACGTCGTGGCTGAGCTCGGCCGCATCGCCTCCCGGCCGACCAACGCCGAGATGGTCCAGCGACTACGCGACCTCGACCGCGGCGAAGGGCCCACCAGCGGCGACATCGTCCAGGCGCTGGCGCAGTCGCGTCGGTGATCGTCGTCGACGCCTCGGCGATGGTCGAGGCCCTGGTGGGGCGCGATGTCGATGAGACGCTGCTCAATGCGCTGGCCGGCGACGTCGCGGCGCCTCACATTCTCGACGTCGAAGTCCTCTCCGTTCTGCGAGGGCTCGTGCTGGGTCACAAACTAGGCGAGCCCGCGGCCAGCGCCGCACGCAACGTCCACTTCGGCTTTGTCATCGACAGGCATGCAACAGCCCCGTTGGCTGACCGCATCTGGGACCTGCGGCAGCAGTACACGAGCTACGACGCCGCCTACATCGCTATGGCAGAAGCGCTGGAAGCGCCCCTACATACCTGCGACGCCAAGCTTGACAGCGGCGGTCACGCCGCTGTCGTCCACGTTCACGGACAGACGCACTGATCTGCCGCTGGTCGCGCGCGTCAGCGGGGCCGCGAGCGGCCCCATCCCGGGTGCCCTGTTGTCGCCGTTCGAGGAGCGCGCGTTGCCTTGCTCCGGCCGCTCTTGCCTGAGGAGCGACGCCCTGCCCCGCCCCGGAACCGCGCCACCCTCCGCGCGGCCCATCACTGCAGGCAGCGTCATACAGTGATGGGCATCCAGCTACACTGATACAGTGACGCAAATACAGTGAGGGGGCCTCATGGCTGAGCGTTCACCGTTCGGGCAGCTCGGGCTATGGGAGGACGACCACGACGACCTGGGGGCCATTGTCGCCAGACTGCGACGCCGAGGTCGCGACGATGAACAGGTCGAGGTCAAAGCCTGCGGTCGTGAGCTCAGCAAGGATGTCTGGGACAGCGTCAGTGCCTTTGCCAACACCCATGGTGGATTGCTCGTCCGGGGTCTCTCGGAAGATGGTGGCTTCACGCCAGCCGCTGGCTTTGCACCCGAGCGGGTCTTGGATCAGTTTGTCACTGGAATTGGCGACGGAGGATCGCCAGGCCGGGTCTCCAATCCACCCAACTATGCGTTGGCGCACGACGAAGTGGATGGGTCCCCGGTCCTCCGCGTCCGTATTGACGAGAACGCTGTGGGTACCAAGCCTTGCTTCGTGACCGCCAAAGGAGTGAATGGCGGCTCCTTCAAGCGGATCGGTGACAAGGACGTTCGGCTTACGCCTCTGGAGATCTATGAGTTCCAGAATGCGCTGTTGCCCAGCACGGCAGATCGTGATCCGATTCCTGAAGCCGAAGTCTCTGACCTTTCGAGCGATATCGTTGAACGCCTCGTGGCTCGGAGGGCCAAGAGCAAGGCGCTGAGAGGCACGTCGACCGATGCGGAGCGGATGGCCCGGCTGAACTTGACTGCACCGAACGGTGCGGTTCGGCTTGCTGGACTCCTAGCCACGGGCTTGTATCCGCAGCAATTTCTTCCGCGCCTCTACATCGACGTTGCGGTGCACCCGGCCAATGAGAAGTCACAGCCGGGCCGAACTCTGAGATTCGTCGATCGTGTGCGTTGCGAGGGGCCTCTCACCGAAATGATCGATGAGGCCGTGGACGCAACCGCACGAAACTTGAGGACATACTCCGTTGTCGAGGGCGCGGGGCGCCGAGATCAATTGGAGATCCCGCGCGAGGTACTGCGTGAAGCCATCGCCAACGCGGTTGTCCATCGCGAGTACCACGAACTCTTCCGAGGCGAGCCGGTCACGGTCGATGTCTACCCCGACCGTGTCGTCGTTGCGAACCCTGGTGGACTGTGGGGTGGAAAGACCGAAGAGAACCTCGACGACGGGACTTCGCGGTGTCGTAACCAGACGCTGATGCAGTTGTTGAGCGAGGTGCCGTCGCGCGATGATACCTTCTCTGTTGAGGGCCAAGGTGGCGGGATCAAGCTGATGATCCACGAAATGGAGGCCCACGCAATGGGCCGCCCACGATTTCGGATTCAGCCTGACCGCGTTGCGGTCGAACTGGCATGTCATGGGGCTGAAGTGCCCGCTCAGCGGGATTGGCTGCGCTCACTTTCCGCACGGGGTTTGACGGCGCATGAGGATGCAGCACTCCTCATGGCCCGCCGTGAAGGCTTGGTCAGTGCTGTGACTCTGCGTCGCGAGTTGAGGATCGATTCTGACGAAGCACGTGAACTCTTGAGCGGTCTTGCAGGGGAGGGTCTGCTGCGATCAGCTGGGCAAGATCGCTACATCCTGTCTATCGGCGGCCAGGATCTGCGTCCGAACGAGTCCGCGGTCCTGCAGCAGCTTTCCCCGGATGTCGATCTGAGCATCCATGAACTCGCGGAGAAGCTGGAGAAGTCAGCGAACACCCTTCGCCCAGTGCTCCGGTCCCTCATCGACGCCGGGTGGGTCGAGCCGACCGCCTCCCCACAGAGTCGGAATCGGAAGTATCGGCGTGTGGAGCGGGATCCGCGGAGCGGATAGCCAGACCATTGGGCACGCCACCTCAGGCCTGAGGCTGTGAGCCGGGGTCCGCTCATGCGGAAGAGATCCAGCGAGGCTTCCCGGCAAGCGATGCGGGGACAACTCGACTGCGAGAGAATCGGCGCATGATGTGGGGTCGACTGGGCGGCTTGCCCGGGAGTCGGCGGCGGCGTCTTTGCTTGGCCGGTCCATGCGCATCAGGTAGTGCAGGGGATCGTCGATCGGGTTTTCAGGCGCGCATGCGCCAGCGCCCACCCGCCGGAAGCCCACCTCCTCCAGCGCCCGCCAGGAGGCCGTGTTGGCGGCTACCACGCTGACCAGGATCGCGGGCGACTCAGGCAGGTCGCGCCACGTCCGCTCAACGATCGCAGCCAACATCGCTGAGCCCGTCCCCTGGCCTCGGGCCTCGCCGAGGAGATAGTCGAGGGTAGCCGTGCCTTTGGGGACGTTGCCGAGCAGCCGGAAGTCGCGGAGATTCTCCTCGTAATCCGCCACCAGAGATCTCTGCACGAGCCCAACGGGGTAGCCGTGATGCAGGGCAATCCAGTCCTCGTTCGGCTCGCTGCCGTCGATGCTTGGGCCGAAGTCCCGCTCCAGTGCCTCCTCGGACCACTCGTGCATCCACCACCGCTCGACCTCTGGCTGACTCAGCCATTCCGAGAGCAAGGGGAAGTCGTCCCGAGTCAATCGCCGGAAATCCCAAGCGCCCACGAGTCCACTCTCCGCTGGTACCGCGCGAGCATGCAACTCCACTCGCCTGCCGAACGTCGCCCGACGAGTGTTCAGCTGGCTGATCGCACGCGACCACGGGTGCGGGTCTTGCAGCACTCCCTGCACCTCGACAACTTGATCGGTCGCCTAGCCCGCGGGCCGGAGGGTGGTGACCTGCGGCGAGAGGCTGCTCCAGATACCTGCGGCAGGACGAACACAAAGCGTGCGGCTAAATGAATGTAGGATACGCGGCTAAACGAACATAAAGGTTGCGGCTATGCGAACATGTCACTAGGGTTTGGCGATGGTCATTCCGTCTTCGGTTCCGCTCGGCCGCCTCTTGCCACGCCACGCCGCGCGACTCGTCGAGGATGCTCTCGGCGACACCCGCGTCGTCTTGGTCAATGGAGCACGCCAGGTGGGGAAGAGCACACTGGTGTCGGGGGTATGTCGCGACCGGCAGGCGCAGTGGCGCAACCTTGACCGGGCAACCGAGCGCGAGGCCGCCCATGCCGACCCAGCGGAGTTCGTCCGCAGTGACGGCCTGCTCGTCATCGATGAGGTGCAACGGAGCCCCGAACTCCTTCTCGCGATCAAGGCGGCGGTGGACGAGGATCCCCGGCCCGGTCGTTTCGTGCTCACAGGGAGCGCGCGGGTCATGGGGTTACGAGGCCTGCCCGATGCCCTCCCGGGCCGTATGGAGACGATCGAGTTGTGGCCGCTGTCCCAGGGCGAGATCGACGGGACCCCGGACACCTTCGTCGACGCATGCTTCGAGCAGGGACCTGACCTAAGGCACTCTTCCTCCCTGGGAAAGTCGGACTACGTCGATCGACTGTGCCGCGGAGGGTTTCCAGAAGCGGTGGCGCGGAGCGGGGTGCGCCGTAACCGGTTCTTTGACAACTACGTCGCGGACCTCATCAACCGCGATGTGGTCCAACTCAGCGAGATCGAGCGAGCCCACACCATGCGGGCACTCACCAAGCTCTTGGCTGCCCGCTCAGGTCAGCTCCTCGTCCCTGGTGCGCTCGCCGGGGACCTCGGCCTACCACGCCCGACCATCGCCCGCTACGTGGGTCTGCTCGAAGAGGTCTTCCTGATCAAGCGCATCCCTGCATGGTCGCGCAACCTCAGCAGCCGCGCGATTTCCACCCCCAAGGTCGCCGTGGTTGACTCGGGAATCGCGGCGAATCTTCTTGGCCAGGACCCGCGGCGGCTCATGCGGCCCGACAGTCCGCTGGGCGGGCTCCTCGAAGCCTTCGTCGCGATGGAGATCGCCCGCCAGCTGGAATGGTCGCAGACCAGGGCGGACCTCTTCCACTATCGGACCCGCGACGGTGTCGAGGTCGATTTGGTCCTCGAGCAGCGATCTGGCGAGGTCGTGGCTCTCGACGTCAAAGCGTCGTCGACGGTGAGAGTCGAGGACTTCCGGGGGATTCGTCACCTAAAGCAGCGCCTCGGGTCGGATTTGATCGCGGGCTACGTCCTCTACACAGGGAAAGAGGCGCTGTCGTTCGGTGAGGGGCTGCGCGCAGTGCCCATCAGCGCCCTGTGGGAATGCGGCAGGGCGTGAGTCCGGCGCCGAGTCGGCCCGACCAGCCCGCCGTCCGCGTTGCAGACGACGAGCAAGTGGTCGAGCCTAGCGTCGCCCGCAGGTCACGGGGAGGCTGCCGTGGGGCCGATTCTGCACGGACGAGCCACCCCGGTGGGCCAGCCACTCGCGGACGGCGCGCTTGTCAATCGTGCCCACGTCTAGGCTGGCGCGCATGCGCACGATCGGGCTGTTGGGCGGCATGAGCTGGGAGTCCACGGCGGAGTATTACCGGCTGCTCAACGAAGGGGCGCGCGAGAGGCTGGGTGGTCTGCATTCTGCGCCCATCGTGCTTGCATCGGTCGACTTCGCCGAAGTCGAGCAGCTGCAGGTAGCGGGTCGATGGGGGGACGCCGCCGCGCTGCTCGCCGATCGTGCCCGCGGCGTCGAGGCTGCCGGAGCCGACCTGCTGCTGATCTGCACGAACACCATGCACAAGGTCGCCGAGGAGGTGCAGGCTGCTGTCGCGATACCCCTGCTCCACATCGCCGACGCCACCGCGACCGCTGTGCGGCGAGCCAACCTCACGCGGGTCGGGCTGCTCGGTACCGCGTTCACGATGGAGCAAGCCTTCTACCGTGACCGGCTCGCGAACCATGGGCTGCAGGTGCTCGTGCCGGATGACGCCGAGCGCGCCCTCGTCCACCGGGTGATCTATGACGAGCTGTGCGTCGGTGAGATCCGGCAGGAGTCGCGGGCGGCGTACCGGCAGGTGGTTGGCAACCTCGTCGAGCGCGGCGCCGAGGGAGTCATCCTCGGCTGTACGGAGGTCGAGTTGCTGCTGAGGCAGGAAGACAGCGACGTGCCACTCTTCGCGACGACGAGACTGCACGTCCAGGCCGCTCTCGACGCAGCGGGCTGAGCGATCTGCGGACGCCGAGCCGCATCACCACCCGAGCGTGCCGGGAGCTCCTTTGAACGGCCCTATGAGGTGTGCCGTGATCCACCCGCCGTAGAAGTCACCGGCCTGAGCGTGCACCTCCTCGCCGTCGATACGGCACCGGTCCATCCGACCCGGGTAGAGCGCGACGTGCTCACGCAGCGCTGCAAACCCTGGCGACGGGTCGTCGTACCACCATGCCGCCCGCTCCGCGACCACCCCACCGGCGGTGACGTCGGCGTACGCGGCCTTTCCTTTGAACTCACACCAGGACGACCCGCTTACCGGCACCAGCGAGCCGGCGGGGAAGGCGGCCCGCGGCAGGTAGACCGTGGGCGGGTGACTGGTCTCGAGCACTTCGAGGAAACCGTGGCAGTCGATCAGAGGCACACCGCCCAGGTTGACCGTGACGTGGCGCTCGGTACGGCGCACGATCGGCGGGCGTGGGTAGTCCCAGACCGACTCCGGTGCGCGGGCCGAAGAGTTGCCGCTCATCCGATGCCTCCTGGTGGCGGTCGGCGGGGGGCGAGCCATGTCGGCAGTGCGGCATCGAACGTGGCGAGGACCAGGCCCTGTTGTGCCGCGAGGTTGATGAAGTGTACGTCGGTGACTTGCCGGCGTCCGACGAAGACCCGGGTGTCCAAACGGCGGGCGCCGCCAACGAGCCGTCGTCGTGCACCCATGCCCATGCCGGGTGCGCGCGAAGCGCTATGACCCCTCGCCTACATCGTCCTCAAGGCCTGCGCTGCCCTGGTGATGGGTGCCGTGGCCATCCTCGCCGTCAACCTCGCCGGCCTTGTCCAGGGCAAGCCGTCTATGCCCGTCGACGTCTGGCTGACGTGCGGTGTCCTCACCTTGACCGCAGTTATGACGTTCGCGGCGCTGGGTGTGTTCGTCGGCTACCTGGTGCCAGGGGAGAACGTCATGCAGATCCTCGGCCCAGGGCTCGCCCTGCTGACCATGCTCGGCGGGCTCTTCTTCCCGCTTACGAGCTACAGCCCGCTCGTGCGTACCATCGCCCACTGGACCCCGATGTACGGCGTCGCCGAGATCGCACACGCACCGCTGACCCACGAGGTGGGGTGGCCGGCCGTCGTCAACGCGGTGGCCTGGCTGCTGATCTTCCTGGCCGGTGCCGCCTGGCGGATGATGTGGGACACGGCCCGGGTGTGACGGAGACTGGCGCGCATGCGCAGGATCGGGCTGTTGGGCGGCGGGAGCTGGGAGCCCACGGCGCAGCACCACTGACGGAGCAAGTAGACAGCTGGCGATCTTCTAGTCATACTTATGACCATGACGAGCATTCCGCTGGCTGATGTCAAGGCGCACCTGTCCGAGGTCGTCAGCAGGGTGAGCAAGCACCACGAGCGCGTCACCGTCACCGTGCATGGCCAGCCCTCGGCCGTCCTGCTTTCCCCCGATGACCTGGCCATGCTCGAGGAGACCATCGCCGTTCTTGGTGATCAGGACCTCATGACGCAGCTGTCCGCGGCAGAAGCTGACCTGGCCGCGGGACGGGTCGAAACCCAACAGGACCTCGACATGGCGATGCGTTCGCGCCGAACCTCGGCGTGAATGATCCACGCTACCAATTGCAGATCGTCTCAACAGCGCGGCGACACCTCACCGATGTCCTCCCCGAGGCTGTTGCAGGCGCCGCCTTCGAGTTCATCACCGGCCCCTTACTCGACAACCCCTACCGCGTCGGCAAGCAGCTGCGCCCACCCTTAGCAGACCGGCACAGCGCCAGGCGAGGCACTTATCGAATCGTGTACAGGATCGACGACGAGACTCGAAGTGTCACGGTCCTCGCCATCGGCCACCGCGGGGGGATCTACCGCCCCTGAGTATGCGGAGCGCTGGTGGGTTTGCTCTTGCGCTCGACTCCAGGTCGTGCACGGCGTCGGCCCCGGCCGGGATCTGCTCGAATGCGGGCCTCAGTTAAGCCAACGATTCCTGGCGGAACTCGTCGTAGGTTCCCGCCAAGTAGCGGATAAGCGATACCTGGAAGTCGGGATTCGAGAAGAACAGGTCGAACAGCACGCCGTTCTTGTCGTGGCGGTCGATCAGCAGATCCTTCACCTTCTGCTCAAGCACCATCTCGAACTGGCTGCGATCGTTGTTGAGCGCGACCTCACGCATCTCGTCATCCTCCTTGACGACGACCCACTGTTGATCTACCCAGACCTTGTCCGCCTCACCGAGATCGGCGCCGTACTTGTCGTTCATCGCCGAGACCAGCGCGGACAGTTTGTCCATCAGGGGCTCGGTCAGCGAACCCTTGCCCTCGCCCGGCAGCGCCACCCCCGGCTCGTCCGAGCCTGAGAGCTCGATGGCCGCATCGGAGGTGACGGCGATCCGCAAGTGCGTCAACTGCACGGACTTGCTGATCTGGGGCATCGGACTGTTTTCGTCCGGCGGTAGCTCCAGCAGCAGCAAGCGTCCGTAAAGGAACAGCTGCTCCCAGTCGGTGTCGGCCCAGGGCATCACCTGCGCCACGAACGCGTATGCCCGACAGAAGTGCTCCAGCGTGCGCCGGAACTCGTAGGCCTTGTCGTCATCCAGCGCGACGAACCGCCCGACGGCAGGGTGGAGGTTGGCGTAGAGCACGGACTGTTGCGCCGGGTCATCGGAGAGCAGGGCCGCAACCGCCGCCTCATCTCCGGCATCGACAACACGCCGGCGTTCATCAGGTCGTGTTCCATGGTGGCGAGCACGTTCGGCTCGGTCGGGGTGGAGAAGGACTCCTCGTAGAACGGCTCGAAAGCCTCCTTGATCTCCTCGGCCGAGTTCGCGAAGTCCAGGACGAACGTGTCCTCCTTCCCCGGGTGCTTGCGGTTGAGCCGTGACAGAGTCTGCACCGCCGCGACACCAGACAACTTCTTGTCGACGTACATCGTGTGGAGTAGCGGTTCGTTGAACCCGGTCTGATATTTCTCCGCGACGACGAGCACCTGGTACTCCCGGGAGCGGAACTTCTTCGGCAATTGACCCTCGGGGAACCCGTTGATGCCGGCCTCAGTGACCGGCGGCGCCTCGGGGGCCTCAGGGTCAACGAGCGAACCGGAGAACGCCACCAGCGTCCGCAATGGCCGCTCACCGCGGTCATAGCCCTTCTTCCCGATGTACGACGTCAACGCCGCGTGCGTCCGTACGGCGTGCAACCGGGATCGAGTCACGACCATTGCCTTGGCCCGACCGTCGATTTTGCTTGCGGTCTTCTGTCGGAAATGCTCGATGATCACCTCCGCCTTGGCTTCGAGGGCGTATGGGTGCAGCGAGGCGAATCGGGCCAAGGCGGCGCGGCCTTTGCTCGATTCCATTTCCGGGTCATTGCGGGGGTGGGTATTGGCGAGCTTGTAGTACACGCCGTACGTCGTGTAGTTGGCGAGCACGTCGAGGATGAATCCCTCCGCGATCGCCTGCCGCATCGAGTACGTGTGGAACGGCCGCCTGTGCCCGTCCGCGCCCAGCTGCCCGAACGTCTCCAGCGTCTTCGATTTCGGTGTCGCCGTAAACGCGAAGAACGAGAGGTTCTTCTGCTTGCCACGGTGCCGGGCACTGGCTATCAGCGACTCGTCCGCCGCATCCGCTGCCTCCTGGTATGCCGCCCGCTCGGCTTCCTCCGCTGCGTCCAGTGCCGCTTCGGGCCCATCCTCGGCACCGAGGACCTTCTTCAGCTTGGCGACCGAGTCTCCGCTGGAGGAGGAGTGCGCCTCGTCGACGATGACCGCGAACCGACGCCCGACGACACCTTTGGTTTCGCCCTCAGCGGCATCTTTTGCAGCGAGTTCGGCGACGACGGGGAACTTCTGCAGGGTCGTGATGATGACCCGCGCGGCGTGACCTTCGAGAGCATCCTTGAGCTGCGCCGAGTTCTCGTCGATCCGCACGATGGTGCCGGGCGTGTGCTCCAATCCGGCGACGGTGTCCTGCAATTGCTTGTCGAGGACCTTGCGGTCGGTAATGACGACGACCTTGTCGAAGATCGGCGCCTCATCCGCCCCATGCAGTCGCGACAACGCTTGGGCGGTCCACGCGATCGTGTTCGACTTTCCCGACCCCGCCGAGTGCTGCACCAGCCGGTCCACGCCAGGGCCGTCGCGGTACGTCGCCTCGAGGATCGAGCGCACGGCGTGCCACTGATGAAACCTCGGGAACAGCACCCGGTCGTCCTCGACGTGAATGAACGACCCGAGTAGGTCCAGCCAGGCGTCCCGCTGCCACACCTGCTCCCACAAGTACGCCGTCTGGTACCCGGTCTTCACCGGCGGATTCCCCGCCGTGCCGGTGTGCCCCGCGCCCCCACTGCCCTGGTCGAACGGCAGGAAGACCGTGCCCTCGCGGGCCAAACGCGTCGTCATCGCCACTCGGTGTGGATCCACCGCGAAATGCACCAGGGTCCGCGCCCGGAAGATCACGTCATTCGGGTTGCGATCACTGCGGTACTGCGCCATCGCGCTCTCAACGTTCTGGTGCGTCAGCGGGTTCTTCAGCTCCGCCGTCGCCACCGGAATACCGTTGACCACCAAGGTCAAGTCGAGGGAATCCCCGGGATTCGTTTCCGAATGATGGAGCTGCCGTACGAAGCCGAGCCGGTTCGCGTCGTACCGCCTCGTCTGTTCGTCATCGAGCCCGCTGGCCGGTTTGAAGAAGCAGAGTCGGACAGTGACGCCGGAGTCTTTGACGGGGGACCGCAGCACACTGATCGTGCCGCGGCGCTCCAGTGCGTTGACGACGACCTTGAGGAATTTCTCGCGCGCGATCGACTCGCCCCCGTGCCGGGTGACCAGCTGTTCCCATTGTTTCAGCTGAGTGGCCTGGACGAAGGCGATGATCTCCGCGCCGAAGATTCCGGTCTTTCGGTCGTACGCCGCGGGCGCCAGCGAGTGCCACCCGTTCCCGAGCAGGTGAGCCTCGATGTTGGTTTCGAAGGCCGATTCGCGGGTGATGCTCGCCCTGCCATCCTGCCCGCTCAGGGCGAGCCAACGCGGGACGCTGTGGCGCGCGAAGCAGGGCCTGTCGGGTATGCCTCACGACAGGGGCAGTTCTCAGGCATCGTCGTGGCTCGGTTCCGGCAGGCCGCGAAGCTCGCGCGCGATGGTGTCGAGAAGTTCGGGGTAGGGATCGGTGAGCCGCTGCCGCCGCCGACGCGATGCGGCGGCAAGCTCTGCGATCGGTCCCGCCGCGATGTAGAAGCGGCCGCGAGTGTTTCCGCGTGCCTCGAGGAGTCCCGCGTCCACGAGGGCCTTGAAATCCCGGGATGCGGTGCGTTCCTCGATCTGGCTGCGTCGGACGTACCCGGGGCGGCGCACGTTCAGCCCCATCGAGGTGTCGAAGAGTGGGTCGAACACCCGATCCGGGAATCCGTGGCGGCGGATCAGGTCGAGGAGGGCGTTTCCGACGACCTGTGCCTCGTCGAAACGGCGCGCCACTGTTTGTGCCTGCATGTGGTGGGCGCGCAGGCAGAACTTCACCCACAGATGCGCATCGCGATCGGGTTTCCAGGCACCGCCGCCGGTGTGGGCGAGGATCCGGTAGTAGTCCTCGGTGTTGGCCCCCAGCCACTCCTCGATGCTGTCGAAGATCGGCTCGACCGGATGCTCGCGGGCCAGGACGAGGGTCTGCAGGGCGCGTGCCATGCGACCGTTGCCGTCACGGAAGGGGTGGATCATGACGAGGTTGAGGTGGGCCATGGCCGCACGGACGAGGTGGTCGTGGTCGCGCGATTCCGTGAGCTCGTGAGCCAGGGCGTCGATCAGGTCCGTTACCAGCTGCGCGTCGGGCCCGGTGTAGACCCGCTCGTGGGTGTCTTCCCGTTGGATGACGATCTCGCCCGCGCGGAACTGGCCGGGGCTCATGGCGAAGTCGTGCTCGAGGAGCATGAAGTGCATGGACCGGAGAGTGTGCCCGTCGAGACGGAAACCGGGGTCACTGCCCATGCGCAACACGTAGGTCAGCACCCGGCGGTACCCGACGATCCCGGCCCAGGTCCGTTCGTCCGCCGTCAGGGGCTCCTCGCCATCGACGGCCGCCAGCGCGTCCTGGGGGTCGACGAGGTATCCCTCGATGGAGTTGGAGCCCCGAATAGCCTTCGCTTGGGCGGAGCGTCGCAGGCCACCGGTCCAGGAGCGAGGGGCGCGCAGGTGCTGCCCCAGGCGCATACGGAAGCCCTCGATCTCGTCGAGGACGAGCTGGTCGGTCAGATCAAGGTCGGGGGTGGTGAAGAGAGGAGGCATGGCGCAATGTCCTTATCATTAGGTCATCATGGTGCACCAAGCGGCCAGTTGGCGCAATGATTGGGACATCAGGACACCTCAGGATCCAGTCGCGGTTCACGGCACTCTGCAGGGGTGACGGCGAACCTGCATGAAGACATGCCATAGTGCAACCATGGCAGTCACGATTCAGATCCGCGACCTCGACGAATCGGTACGCGATCGCCTGAAAGCGCGGGCGGCCCGCGATGGTGAATCCTTCAATACCTACCTGAAGCGTCTGCTGGCTCGCGAGGCCGAGAAGCCCACGCAACAGGAGGTCTTCGCCCGGGTCCGCGCTCGCTCGGAAACATCCTCCATGCCGAGCGCTGACCTCATCCGTGCCGAGCGTGATGCTCATGATTCCGGTCGGCCGTAGGGGACGCGGGCGACCATGACCGGTGTGGTCGTGGATGCCTCGGTGCTCGTGGATGCCCTCGTTGGTGCCGATGCCGCCGAACTGCACGGGGTCCTCGGCGACCGGCCTCTGCTTGCCCCGGCGCATGTCGACGCCGAGGTCTTGAGTGCCCTTCGGGGACTTCTCCTCGGCGGGCACTTGAGCCGCAAGCGGTGCCGCGACGCACTCCTGGACCTGGACGCGCTACCGATCGATCGATGGCCGCTCACCTCGGTCCCGCTCGCTGGCGCCTTCGACCTCGCTGACACGATGTCGTCGTACGACGCCCTCTACGTCTGTTTGGCGCAGGCCACGCAGTTGCCCCTCGTGACCCGCGACCGACGCCTAGCCCGGGCGGCCCACGGTCGGATCAGCGTGGAACTCGTGTAGATCTCGGCCACCGCCGGACGATGCTGCGACAAACGCGTCCGTGTACGCTAAGTGCATGGCCGTCAAGACGATCACCATCGACCTCGAGGCGTACGAGCGGCTGAGCCGCCTGAAGAACGGCGACTCGTTCTCGCAGGTGATCAAGAAGTATCTGCCGGCCCCGGGCGCCAGCGCCGGTGACCTGCTTGCGGACCTCGATGACGCCGAGGTGAGTGAAGACACCCTGGACGCCGTCGAAGGGGTCGTGGGCGAGCGGCGGGAGCATCCGGCGCGGGTATCGAGGTGGTGATCCACCTCGATACCACCTTCATGGTCGACGCGATCGGCGAAAGCAGGCGAAAGCACGACGGGCCGGCCAGGCGGTGGCTCGCGGAGAATCGCACCGCTGACCTCGCCGTGAGCCTCTTCGTCCGCGCCGAGCTGCTGGTGGGGGCGGCCCTGCATGCAGAGCCGGACCGGGAGCGTCGCCGAGTGCTTCAGGTCTGTGGCAACCTGCCCGTAATCGTCCCCAGCGCGGAAATGGCGGAGACGTACGCCGGTGTGGCGGCTGCGCTCGTACGCCAAGGGACCCCGATCGCGACGATGGATCTGCTCATCGGGTGTACGGCATTGGCCGCCAATGCTCCCCTGCTGACAGCGAACCGCGCCCACTTCGAACGCATCGTCGGACTTCGCGTCCTCGGCTACTGAGAGCTCACCGACCAGACGCCGACGTCTCAAGGCAGTGCTGGCAACGCCTTCTGTCCAGAGCGTGGTGGGAGTGGTTCGATCAGCCGAAAGCACGACCCGCCGACCGTCCTTTCGGGCGGTTCTAGGCGAGCCCACTGACTGATGTGTCCAGCAGGTGAGGTCGGCCATCGTGGTGGAACCGAGCATCCCATGAAAGCGAAGGAGACCACGTGCCGACCCAGACAGCCGAGCTCACCGAGCTGAACGAGTTACCGATCCCGCGTCAGGTGAAAATCGCCGCGGCCTGGACCAGTTTTATGTTCCTCTACGTTTACGTTGACGTCCTCGGCCTCTACAAGCCCGGCGTCGTCGCAGACATCCTCAACGGCAAGGTCTTCACGTTCGACATCACGCAGACCTTCGCCGTCAGTGCGCTCGCGGCAGCGTCAATCCCAACCGTCATGATCCTGCTCTCGACGACCTTGCCTGCGCGGCCCAACCGTCTCACCAACGTGATCGTCGCCGCCATCCTCATCCCCTGGATGGCGTTCAACCTCGCCGGGGGGGAGTGGTCGGTCTACTACGGCCTCGGCTTCGCGGTTGAGCTGGGCCTGCTCGCCTTCATCCTCCGCTCTGCCTGGACTTGGCCCCGCCCGTCCGCAGCGTCGATGCCAGACGCAGCCGCGCCGCGCCGCGCTCATTACCAGATGGGACGGTAGGCACATGGCGAAGGCCCGGCAAGGGGGACCGGTACTGCTCGGCGGGTGCGTCGAGAAGTACCGGTCCCTACGCTGAAGCAGTGATCGCGCTCTGGCGCTCCATGTGGGGGGAGCCACGTCCGGCGGACCCACCGCCGGTGGGTCGCCTCGACTGGCTGCTCGTCGGCGGCTTCGAGGTCGCGGCACTCGTTGAGGGCATCGCCCGCCCTGGCTTGGCCTGGCAGCCGTTCGTCACCCTGCTGGCCATGGCACTGATGCCCGCCCTCCTCTGGCGCCGAAGCCACCCACTGGCGACCTGCCTGGTCGGCTTCGGCGTCGCCGGTTTGCTGTCCCTCCTTCAACTGTTTACCCGCAGCGGAGACCTCGGCCTCTACTCGATGATGGCGATCCTGATCCTGCTGTACTCCCTGGCGCGTTGGGGTTCGGGACGGGAGATCGCCCTCGGGATACCGTTCGTGGCTGCGGTCGTTGCGGTGGGCATGTTCACCGCCTCGGCAGGCGTGGCCGAAATCGTAGGCGGGGCCCTGTTCCTGTTGCTGTTCGTCGCCCTCGCGGCGGTGTTCCGCTATCGCGCTGGCCTGTGGCATCGCGAGCTACGTGACATCCGCAATCAGGAGCGCTTGGCGCTGGCCCGCGAACTGCACGACACCGTGGCCCACCATGTCTCGGCCATTGCGGTGCAGGCTCAAGCCGGAGGTGTGGTCGCCGGGACGCAGCCCCACCAGGCAGCCAAGGCGCTCGCCGCGATCGAGTCCGAGGCCTCTCGGACCTTGGCGGAGATGAGGTCCATGGTGCGGGTACTGCGCGAGGCTGAGGGTGACTCCCCCTCATCGCAGTTTGGTGTCGCGGACCTGTCTGCCCTGGCCCGTACGGACGCGACACCCGCGGTCGAGGTCTCACTGGCCGGTTCGTTGGCCCGGGTGCCGCGGCCCGTGGACGCCGCGATCTACCGGCTGGCGCAGGAAGCCCTGACCAACGCGTTGCGGCATGCCCGCAACGCGACCCGCGTCGAGATCCAGGTGCGCCGGGTTGGCGACGTCGTAACGCTGCGGGTCGTCGATGACGGGATGACCTATCCCGGGCCGAGCGCGCAGCCGGGATACGGCCTGACCGGCATGGCAGAGCGCGCCCAGCTCCTCGGCGGGTCCCTGTCCGCCGGGCCGGGACCGGAGGGGGGCTGGATGGTCGAAGCCTTCCTGCCAGCGGGGGGCCCGGCGTGAGTATCCGCATCGTGGTGGCCGACGACCAAGACCTGGTGCGGGCCGGCCTGGTGATGATCCTGGGGGCCCAACCCGACTTCGAGGTCGTGGGGGAAGCAGCCGACGGGCCAGCGGCACTCGAGGTGGCCACCCGGCTGCGTCCCGATGTTCTCTTGGTGGACATTCAGATGCCCGGGCTCGATGGGGTGGAAGTGACGCGGCGCCTGGCTGGTCCGGGCCTGGCGGATCCGATGGCGGTGGTCGTCATCACCACGTTCGACCTCGACGAGTACGTCCTGGGTGCCCTGCGCGCCGGGGCCCGCGGTTTCCTGCTCAAGGACGCCGGGCCGGCGCTGCTCGTTCAGGCCATCCACGCCGCAGCAAACGGGGATGCGCTGATCGCCCCTAACGTCACCCGCCGGCTGTTGGAGGCCTTTGCCGACCACGCGCCAGAGACGCGGACCCAGCCCATCGATCCGCTGACCGAGCGTGAGGAGGAGGTGTTGGGGCTGGTCGCCCGCGGCCGGACCAACGCCGAGATCGCCGCCGAACTCTTCATCAGCCTGAGTACGGTCAAGACCCACGTCGCGTCGTTGATGACCAAGCTCGTTGTCCGCAACCGGGTCGAGATCGCGATGTGGGCCCACCACACCAAACGCGTATAAGTGGTGGTCGCAGGCACATCACCGCTGTCCGATGGGGGTCGGCGCATCGTCGACGTGGGCGCGACGGGTCACGGCCTCGGCGAGGCGGGCGTGACGACCTCGATGTGGCATCTCGGGCCCGGGGCTCGGGCGATGCGCCGGTCTCCGGTGAGCAGCGTTGCCTGTAAGGCCTCCGCCAGTGCGACGTACGAGGCGTCGTAGACGGTCAGGTTGTCCCGCAGCTCCCAGCACCGCGGCAGGAGGGCCCCGGGGTCGGCCCGTTGCAGGGGCAGCGAACGCAGATCCTCCAGCGCGAAAGCCACCCGCCGCGGGTCCAGCCCGCCGGCACGCTCTAGGCCACGCCACACCGACACAACTTCCAGGTCGATCAGGCTGGGCGCCGCAAGGTCTTCTCCGCGCAGCCTGGTGCGGATGTGGTCACCGTCTCCTCCGTCGTCCAGCAAAGCAACGGCCAGGACACTGGCGTCAACGACCAGCACGCTCGGACCGCAACGCGCTCACCGCGTCGGCCAGGGGGAGGTTGCCACCCGCCCGGTTCCCGGCTCGCTCAAGCACCTCGTCCAACGTGGGCTGTTGCGCCTCCCGGATGAGCCGGGCGCGCAGGTACTCCTGGAGGGACTGGTGAGCTGTGGCTGCCCGGGCCCGCAGGACGGCGTGTGTCTCCTCCGGTACATCTTTGATCTGAATGTTCGGCATGGCTCCATTCTGGCTCCGTGAGAGCCGAAATGGAACCGGTCAGGGCCACGTCACCGCATTGGCCGTACGACGATCATCCAGCCTGACGTGTAAAGTACGTGTATGGCACGGACGCGGACCAATATCGAGATCGAGAACGACTATGTGGACGCGATCATTGCTCGATTCGGTGTGCGCACCAAGACCGAGGCGGTGGACCTCGCGCTGCGCCATTTGGCCGGGGACCCGATGTCGCGCGAGGAGGCTTTGGCGATGCGGGGCGCCGGCGCGATCGAGGAGATGCCCCACGACGTGCCTCCGGTCGACGTCACGTGATCCTCGTCGACAGCTCCGCATGGGTGGAGTTCGACCGAGCCACCGGCAGCCCCGTCGATCGTGTCCTGACGGACCTCATCGGCTCGGACGGACCCATCTGTGTCACCGAGCCGGTCGTCATGGAGGTCTGCGCCGGCGCCCGCAACGATGCGCGCGCACGCGACCTGCGGCGCTTGCTCGAGCGGTTCCACCTGGCCCGGTTCGACGCGGTCGCGGACTTCGATGGCGCCGTGAGGATCTCCCGGCGCTGTCGACGGGCCGGCGTGAACCCGCGCGGGCTGCTCGACTGCGTCATCGTCGCGGTCGCGTTGCGGTGTGGCCATGAGGTGCTCGCCCAAGATCGGGACTTCGCGGCTGTCGCCGGTGTCGTAGGTCTTGGCTTGCACCCCTCGTCGCGACGCTGAGCACCCCGCTCCTGACGGCCGGTCAGGTCGCCGCTGACCGACGCGTGCGCATCAGCCGTACGCCGGCCGCCACCAGCCACACCAGCCAGGCGGCGTACCCGGGCATCCCGACGAACAGCAGCGGCGAGCCATCGGCGATCGCGACCGTGACCCCGCCGGCGGCGACCAGCAAGGCTGCCCCGCCCCACCCGAGCATCCGCAGCCACGGGGGCGTCAGGCCGCTCGCGTGGGCTGCCAGCGCAGCGCCCACGAAGGTGACACCGAGCGCCGGCAACGCCAGCGCGAAGGCCGCCGCGTGCAGCCGCCAGATGAGCTCGAAGGTCGGATTCGGCTCGGCGACCAGCCCGGCGTACAGGACGACCCCGGCCCACAGCACGGCATAGATCGCGAAGACCGCCGAGAGGGTCGCGGCCGCGGCCACGGCCAGCCGCGACCAGCCCACCCCGGCACTCCCGCGACGTTCGACGATCCCCTGGAGACCGGTCACGAACCCCAGCAGCAGCGGCAGGTTGAGTGCCTCCAAGCCGATCACGATCGCCACGGCCGTGCGGTTCTGCGCGTGGAAGTCGAAGACCTGGGCGATCGGGTCCCCGAAGGCGGGCCCCCCGACCCCGATCACGATGGCGTTCTGGATCACCAGCGACGCGGCAAGCGCGATCGCCAGAGCGCCGACGAGCCGCGCATGTCGAGCAGGCTCGGGATGTTTGTGCTGATCAGTCATCGCATCTTCCTTCGTGACGGGCTTGTCCGGCCCACTCGAGTGGCGGGACGTCATGGGCGCTTGCCGAGCCCCAGGGCACCGACTCGTACACTGTACGTCGTACGCTGTACTATTGTCGTACGCTGTACGATCGTCAAGCCGTCACCCCGGGAGGAGAGCTGTGTCTGCGAAGGAACCACGACGCGCCATGTCCGAGGCCGGGCTGAGCAAGCAGCGGGTGGTGGAGGAGGCCATCCGGCTTGCCGACCACGCGGGGGTGGAGGGGCTGAGCATGCGCCGGCTGGCCGACGTGTTCGGCGCAGGCGCGATGTCGCTCTACCACTACGTCGCGAGCAAGGAGGTGCTGCTCGACGCCATGATCGACGTCGTCTTCGAGGAGATCGAGCTGCCAGCCGGGGAGGCCGACTGGCGTTCGGCGATGCGCCGGCGGGCCCTGTCCGCCCGGCAGGTTCTGGCACGTCATCCGTGGGCGCTGAGCTTGATGGAGTCGCGCACGTCGCCGGGACCGGCGAACCTGCGCCACCACGAAGCGGTCACCGCCTGCTTGCGCCGGGCCGGCTTCTCCGTCGTGATGGCCATGCACGCCAACTGGCTGCTCGACAGCTACGTCTACGGATTTGCCGTGCAGGAAAAGGGCCTGGCGTTCACCACCGCCGATGAGATGGCGACCATCGTCGAGAGCGTCTTCCTGCCCCAACTTCCCCCGGAGCAGTTCCCCTACCTCAACGAATCCGCCAGTGCGCTGGCCGCCGCCAACTACGACCCGGCACAGGAGTTCACATTCGGCCTCGACCTCATCCTGGACGCTCTGGAGACCCTGCGGGCCGGCGGGTAGACCCGCGCACCCCAAGACCCTTGTCCCATCCCGCGAGGGCGATTCAGGGCAGCCACCACCCGGCGACGACGGCGAGCACCAGCCCGATCACCACCAGTCCCTCGACGCCGTGGACGACGATCGCCATCCCGAGGCTGCGGTAGCGACGCGCGGCCCAGCTGATGCCGAACGAGCTCACGATCATCGCCGGCCAGAACCAGATCTTGTGCACGTGGTACAACCCGAACATGATGGTGTTCATCACCCAGTCCCAGCGCCCGAAGGCCTGCCCCATCCGGGGCAGCAGGACGCCGCGGAAGAACAGTTCCTCGCCCAGCACGTAGTTGAAGGCCGCGCTCACCAGCGCCAGCCCGACGATCCACCACTGTCCGACGAACTCCGGTCGCGCCAGCGACGACATGTTGGCCCAGGCCGGTTCCTCGAATCCGGTCACCCTCGACCAGAGGCTGACCAGCGGCTCGGCGGCCAACCCGAGCATCACGTTGGCCGCGATGGCGGGCAGCACCCACCACCACAACCGGCGGCGACCCCGGCCCGTCGCGGGGTCCAACGGCCCGTTGAGCCGGATGCGCCTGCGAACACGCGCCCAGGTGAGCGGCCCCTCGCGCCGAAGCAGCAACAACGAGAGCACGCTCTGCCACATCATCGCGACCACCATCAAGATCCAGTGCAGCAATCCCCGGTGCAGGTCGACGTGCGGGGCCAGCAGCGGGCCGACGACGAACGCGAGCACCCCCATCGGCAGGGTGACTGCGGCCCACAGCCCCAGCACCGTTCGAGCCGAGTACTGGCGGCACGGTTCAAGGGCGTGGCCATCCACGACCATGCCCCCCCGCGAAATGACGTGTTGCGTCATGGACTTCTCCGGTTCCTGAGGTGGTGCCGCCACCGTAGGCCCGGGATTTCCGTCCTCACCAGGGAATTCGTCGCAGATCAGGGGCAGATCAGGGTTGTCTCAGGGCGTCCCCGAAGCGTTCGCGGGCGTGGCGGATGTGCTGACCAGCGCACGCGCCGGGCCGTCCGGGTTGTCCGGGTTCGCCCCGAGTGCGACGTGGTGACCGGCTGCGAGGTAGGCCGCGGCGAGGGCTCGTCCGTCGTGGCCGTCGCCGAGCGCTCACTCCGCGCAGCCGATGCAGGTCTGCGCGGCGGGACGGGCCGCCAGGCGACCGCCGCCGATCGGGGCCCCGCAGCGTAGACACCGGCCGTACGTGCCGGCGTCCAGCCGAGCCAGCGCCTTGTCGATCTGCTCGATGCGATCGACGGTGGCTCGGCCCAACGAGGAGACCAGGGATCGGTCGACAGCGATCGTGCTGCCCTCCGGGTCGTGCTCGTCGTCGAGATTGCTGTCCTTGGCGGCCGCGACGATGTCGTCGAAGCTGGTGGCCAGATCGTGCCCCATGGCGAGCAGGGCGGCTCGTTCGTGGATCAGCCGCTGCCGGGCGCCGTCGAGGTCCATCCCGCAAGCCTAGGCATGCACGTTTGGGCCACCCCGCGCCGATTCGGCTCAGCGCATGCGCGGGCGTTGCGCCTCGGGCCGCGGATTATGCGTCGGCGGCGACGGACCCGTTCGTCGGATCGAGCCGGGTCAGGCCGGGGATGCCGTCGAAGTCGCTGTCCGTGGACACGATGGCCGAGAATCCTGCGGCCAAGGCGGTCGCCGCATGGACCGCATCGCGCCCCCGCGCATGGCTGCGAGCGACCAGATCGCGCGAGGCACGCAACACGTCAACGTCGAACGTATGCCACACGACAAGCCGCTCGACCTGGTCGAATTCACGGATGGCTCGGTCGCGTCCGACGCGTCGGAGTCGGTGAAAGAGGATTTCCTGGCCGCCCTCGACGCTCATGTGCAGACGCAACCGGCCCGCTGCCGTCTCGGCGAGGACAGCTCGACACCCCGACCGGAGTGGGTGAGGACCGCCGATGGCGAGCAGCAGCACCGACGGGTCGACGAAGAGCGGCCTCATCGTGGTTCGACTTTGCCGTCGAGGTGTACGGCGTAGGCCTCCTTGAGTTCTCCGGGTCCCTCCCCGGGCTGGTGGTCCGGCTCGTCCGTGAGTAACAAGAGCGCCTGCGCGGCTGCCGCACTCGTGGGGCCCTCGTCGTCGGGGAAGCGCAGGTCGATGGCCTCACGGATCACCGCAGCCACGCTGCGCCCGGACCGTGCGGCCTCCGCGCAGACGCGGTCGTACCGATCGGCGTCGAGCAGAAGTTGTAGGCGCCGCTCCAGGAGGGACATACACATACATTAGCATGTGTAGATCAGCACCTGATGTGCCGTTGGCGCTACCGAGGCCTTGCCGACGGCGAAGGCCAGGCCCGGGGCAGAGGGAACGGCCGCCGTGGTCACACTGCGGGGAGGGCATCCGTCACACCGTTGAGAGCCGCCGACCCGAGGAAGTGCCTATGTCGATAGCAGAGCAGTTCGACCATGAGCGGCTTCGGTTGGTGCGCCTGGCTGCCGGGCTGCTGGGTGATCGTCACGAGGCGGAGGACATCGTCCAGCTCGCCTGGATGCGGCTGGACGGGACCGACCAGGCGGCCATCCGCAGTCTGCCCGCCTGGCTGACAACCGTGACCACACGCCTGTGTCTCGATCGCCTGCGAGCGCGAGTCCCGGAACCCGTGAACCTCGCGGGCTCCGGTTCCGGGACGGGGGACATGGTGTCCGGCAGTGGCCTGGACCCGCTGGAGGAGGTGGTCCTTGCCGACAGCGTGGGGGTCGCGCTCCACGCCGTACTGGAATCTCTTTCTCCCAGTGAACGGGTCGCCTTCATGTTGCACGACACGTTCGGCGTGGAGTTCGCGACCGTCGCTGGGGTGCTCGACTGCTCAGCGGTCGCGGCGCGCAAGCTGGCGTCCCGGGCTCGGGCCAAGATCATTGCCCAGGTGCCGGCCGGGCCACCGACGGATGGGGAGGTCGTCGACGCCTTTATGGAGGCGGCCAAAGGTGGGGACTTCGCTCGCCTGCTCCATCTGCTGGCCCCCGACGTCGTGGTGCGCGCGGATGCGGCAGCGATCGCCATGGGCACGCCAGAGCTGCTGAAGGGTCGCGATGCGGTGGCGGCCATGTTCGATGGCGCCGCGAGTGCCGCACTCCCGGTGTTCCTGGAGAGCCGGACCGGGGCGGCCTGGTTCCATCGGGGCCGGGCGCGGGTGGTCTTCGACTTCACCGTCCACGACGGTCGGGTCACGAGCATCGTGTTCCGCGCGGCGCGCGAGGCCATCGCGGCCGTGACCCGACGCAAGGGGGCACAGCCGGTCCGGGCGACTCGAGCGGTTCGCTCCGTCACACCTGAGCCGCCGGCACGGTCAGCACAGTGAACGTACCGACCACGAACGTACGGACTCGACAGGAGATCATCCGTGAAGACCATGACGTGCCAGCAGCTCGGCGGACCCTGCGACCTTGCCCACAGCGGCGCCACCGCCGACGAGGTGATCCAGGCACAGGACCGGCACCTCAAGGCTGCCGTCGCCGCCGGGGACACCGCTCACGACGAGGCGGCCGCTGCGATGAAGGGTCGCTGGCGGAATCCGATCAAGGCAATGGGCTGGTACAACGCGACGAAGAAGGCCTTCGCCGACCTTCCCGAGAACTGAGCCAGCCGAATCGTTGGGGGATTCGCGCCGCGTTTGCGAACAGAATTCCCCAACGATGAGGCTCAGGCCGTGGTGCGTTGGGTGACAACGATGCAGGCGAGGACCACCACTGCCGTCACGGGCACGGAGGGTGGCAGGGTCTCGCCCATGAGCAGGACGGCCACACCAGGGTGAGCAGCGGTTGACCGAGCTGCAGCTGGCTGGCGCGGGCCACGCCGATCAGGCCCATACCGGCGTACCAGACCACGAAGCCAAGGAACTGCGAAACGCACGCGATGTAGAGCATCCCGCCGACGGCGGTCGGGGTCAGGTGGAGGGGCTCACGGCTCAGGGCCCAGGCGGCAACGACCAGGTTGACCGGTGCCGCCAGCAGGACGCCCCACGCGATGACGCGCCAGCCGGGCAGGTGTGCGGCGAGGCGACCGCCCTCGGGGTACCCGGCAGCGCACAGCAGGAGCGCGCCGACGAGGTACAGGTCGCCTACCGTGGGCCGGCCGTGGTTCTGGGTCAGCGTGAACGCGACCACCGTCACTGCGCCCGCGCCGGCAGCGGCCCAGAACACCGGCGGTTGGCGCTTCCCGGTGCGCCAGGCCGCGATGCTCGCCGTGGCCATCGGCAACGCGCCGACGACGACGGCCGAGTGGGCCGTGGTCGAGGTCTGCAGGGCGAAAGTCGTCAGCAGGGGGAACCCGACAGCGCAACCGAGTGCCACAACCCCCAGGGTCGGCCAGTCCCGACGGTGGGGGCTCCATCCCTGCATCGCGAGGAGTGCGGCTGCAGCCAGCACGGCGGCGATGACCCCACGGACGCCGGTCGCACTCCACGGACCGAACCCGTCCAGGGCCCAGGCGGTGGCCGGGAAGCTGAAGGAGAACGCCAGCACCCCCCACGCCGCCAGTACGGTGCCTCGGGCGTTCGATGGCGCTACCACCGGCCTCGTGATATCGCTACTCTTACCCTTCACGAATGACGGTAGCAGTTCGGCAGAGGCCATGGCCGACCAGCTCGCGGTCGAGGTCGCAGCGATGGCCCCGGGTGCGAGGTTGCCTTCGCAGCGAGAGCTGGTACGCCGCTTCGGCGCCAGTGCGACCACGGTCGCCCACGCTGTGGCGATGCTCGCGCGGCGTGGCCTCCTGGAGACCAGGCCCGGGGCGGGCACGTTCCGCGCGGTGGCCGCGTCCGCCCAGGTCGGGGACACGTCCTGGCAGGACGCTGCCCTGGAGCTGACCGCAGGGCTCGAGGAACGTCCGGGACTCTCGCGGCGGTTCTCCGGGGCCGCTCTCTCCCAGGTCTTGTCGGCCACGTCGCCCGGTCTGGTCGACCTCAACGGTGGCTATCTGCACCCCACGCTGCAGCCGGCGGGCCTGCTCGCGGCCTCGCTGACCCGGGTATCGCGTCGCCCCGAGGCGTGGGAACGCCCCCCCGCCGCGGGTGTGGCAGCCCTTCGAGACTGGTTCGCCCAGGACATCGGCGCCGGGTTGACCCGGTATGACATCCTCATCACCCCCGGGGGGCAAAGCGCGCTGGCCACCACGCTGAGGGCGTTGACCGGTCCGGGGGACGCCATCGTGATCGAGGCCCCGACCTACCCGGGAACCATCGCGGCCGCCCACGCGGCAAGCCTGAGGACGGTGCCGGTTCCGCTCGACCACGAGGGCATCACCCCGGAACACCTGGACGAGGCTCTGTCGCGATCGAGGGCCCGGGTGATCGTCGTACAACCACTGCACCAAAACCCCACGGGCGTCACGATGAGCAGGCAGCGCCAACGCGAGGTGCTGCAGGTCGCGCGCGCCCACAACGCCTTCATCGTCGAGGACGACTTCGCCAGGCACCTCACCCACCCCGGCCCCTGGGCGACCCCGGCGCCGCTGATCGCGGATGACCCCGACGGCGCCGTCATTCACCTGAGATCGCTGACCAAGGTCACCTCCCCGAACCTGCGGATAGCGGCCATCGCGGCCCGCGGCCCCGTCCTCGGCAGACTCCAGGCGGCCCTGACCATTGACAGCCTCTTCGTTCCGGCCGTCCTGCAGCACACAGCCCTGGAGGCCGTCACGGCGCCGGGTTGGCGACGCTGCCTGACCACACTGCAGACCGAGTTGCACCACCGACGTCAACTCGCAGCCGCAGCGGTGGTGGACGTGTTCGGCGCCGATGCCCTGGCGGGCATGCCCCGCGGTGGGTACCACCTCTGGGTCGGGCTGCGCGACCACCGCAGCGGAGCTGAATGTGCGCGTGCCGCGTTGACCTCAGGCGCTGCCGTCACTCCCGGCGAGAACTACTACGCGCCCGGCAACGACCAAAGGCCCCACATCCGGATCAGCTTCGTCGCGGCTCCCACGGCCGCTGACGTGCACTCGGCGATCCAGCGACTCGCCGCTGTCGCCTGAGCCGAATCGTTGGGGGATTCGCGCCGCGTGTGCGAACAGCATTCCCCAACGATGGCGTGGGTCAGGCGCCGGACACGAGCGAGGCCGGGATCGCATCGGGCCTGAGTACGCCGACGAGAAGACGAGCGTCGATCCTCTGGCCCACCCGGACCACGGTCAGGGAACCGCGGGGCTCCAACAGCACGAGTCCCAGGTCCGCGATGGACAAGACCCCGGCTTGCCGCAGGCGCACCGCGACCTCCCGCTCGCTCAGGTGCACCTCCCGCAGCGCCTCGGTCTGGAACCGGCCTTCGACGAGAACGACCACAGCGCCGCGCCGCTGGCGAGTCAGCAGCCTGGTCCTGCTGCGCAACTCACTGAAAAGGCCCTCCAGCATGATCAGCGTCCCGAGGGCCACCAGTCCGCCGATCAGGGTGGGTGAGTTGCCGAGCATGGAGCGCCCCACGACCGCCCCCATGAGACTCGCGACGGCAAGGCTCAGCGTCGACGAACTGGACAGCAGCCGATGCCCCCAGGCGCGCAAGACCACGGCGTACACGCCGTACAGCACGGCAGCTGCCAGGGCCACGCCCAGCGTCTGCGTCCAGGTGATACCGATCTGCGACCAGAGCTCGTCCATGCCCTGGATTCTGGCGAAGAGTGGGGGGTTTCGGGTCGACGTACGGCACCGATTCCGGGGCAACGCCAGCGCCCGGGTGCTGCCGGCGGAGCCGCGCAGGACTGGCCGTTCCAGGTGTGGCGCGCATGGTCGGCTTACCACGACCTCATCGGCGGCTGGGCGGACGGCTGGGCGGCCCTGGCGCTGGGTGGTGAGGCTTCCGATGGTCGAGGTGTCAATTCTCGTGCGGCCCGGCGATCGACATGTCACTTCTGGGTCGCGATCGGGACCCGTGTGCACCGAGAGTGACGGATCGACTCCCCGCGGTGCAGTGGCATTGACGGGTCGACGCCCCGGGGGGTATCGACCTGACACAGGGGGGCGTCTGCGCGCCAGATGAACGTCAACGCCGTCATCGAGCCGGTCATGAACAACCCGGAGGGGACGGCGAGGGCGGGCCCTGTTTGACGGTTGGCGGGCCTACCTGCTGGACGGCATCGTCCCGCTGGGCTGCTTCATGTCGGTGACGGCGTCCGCAGGGGAGTGCAGTTGTACGACGACGAAGAGCCGGCCGAGGCGGCCGTTGCCGTCGTGAAACGGGTGGAGCTCTTCGATGACACTGACCGACCAAGGCAGACCCTCCTCACTCCACGCGAAGGCGTGCTCAGCAACGGCGAGAGAGTTGAGTACCCCGGTCATCGCCGTAGAGTCCGATTCTTGCGGTTCGCTGCCAAGCACCTTCAGCAGCGGTTCGTAGGTTTCTTCCAGGGCCGCCGTCGCCTGGGCTTCGAGGCGCAGAAGAACATGACGGAAGAGCCGGGGGTTGGGCAGGCGTTCTGCGGTCGAGTCGAGCTTGCCCAGGGCCGCCCGAGCCTCGGCGACCGCACGGTACGCCGCGGGAGTCAGCTCGGGGCTGCCCTCACCGAGGGGGTGGGGCAAGAACGCATGGTGACGCCACTCTCGACCCCGGTGGTGCCAAGGCATTGTCAGAGGCCGCCCATAGTCTGCTCGCGTGGACTTCGAACGTCTCGTGGCGCTGCGGCAGCACTCTGCTGCGTGGCGCCTGATGCGCGCTGACACCGCGCCGATGGTGTTGGCCATTCTCGGCCGGGTCTTCGTGGCCGAGAACCATCGGACGGTGACCGAGAGCCACCTCGTGGCGATGGTGGACGAACACCTGAGCGGCGTCAACGAGACGGCCGGTGAGCACGGCGGGGCCTATCCTCGAACGGCCAAGGAGTACGTCGGCGCGTGGGCCGGCCCGGACGTGGGTCTCCTGCGCAAGTTCTACCCGGAGGGTCAGACGGAGGCGGCGTACGACGCCACCAGTGACCTCGAGCGTGCCTACCGATGGGTCACCGAGCTGGAGAAACGGGACTTCGTCGGTACGGAGTCTCGGCTGCACACCGTGGTGGAGCTCCTGCGCCAGATCGTGCACGGCGCGGACACCGATCCGCAGGCGCGGCTGGACCAGCTGAGACATCGGCGGGCCGAGTTGGACGTGGAGATCGCTCGCGCGGAGGCGGGTGACAGCCCGCCCTTGGCAACACCCGCCCTGCTCGATCGACTGCAGCACGTCGAAGGCACCGCCCGCGAGCTGCTCAGCGACTTCCGCGAAGTCGAGGACAACTTCCGCGCCCTTGACCGAGGCGCCCGCGAACTCATCGCCGGGTGGCACGGCGGCAAGGGTGAACTCCTCGACCTGCTTGTCGGGGACCGTCACGCGATCGCAGCCTCGGACCAGGGCCGCAGCTTCCAGGCTTTCCACGACTTCCTGCTCAGCCGTCGCCGTCAGGACGAACTCGCTGATCTCCTGGACACCCTGCCCACGATCCCCGATCTGCCGGTGCATCCGCGCCTGCAGCACATCCACGAGGATTGGCTGGTCGCGGCCGAGCGCACCCAACAGACCGTCCGGCAACTCTCCGAACAGTTGCGCCGGTTCCTCGATGACAAGGTCTGGCTCGAGAACCGCCGCGTCATGGACCTCCTGCGCTCGATCGAACGCAGCGCCCTCCTGGTCCGCAATACGCCCACGGCTCACGCGCCGGGCGCGTTCACCGAGCTCGATGCCGCCGCTCCCCGGTTGACGCTGCCGATGGAGCGCCCGCTGTACGCCCCCGCCCCCACCGACACCTTGAGCGCCCCCGGGCCCGAGGCCGGTGACGCGGTCGAGGTCGACGCGACCAGCCTCTTCGATCAGGTCTTCGTCGACCTGCCTCGGATCACCGCGACCCTACGAAAGGCGCTGCGTCGCCGTACCCAGGTCGACCTGGCCAGCCATCTGGCCGAGCATCCGCCGGCGCTGGGCCTGGCCGAGATCGTGGCCCACCTCGCCCTCGCCGAGGATGACATCGAGGTCATCGTTGACGAGACTCAACGCGACACCATCACGTACACCTCTCCCGACGGCACTACGCGCCGGCTCACCCTCGCGCGGGTGACCTTTGTGCGTGCCACCACGATCGGCTCAAGCGAATGAGTAGCCCATGAGCACCAGCGGAGGCCAGAGCCCGAACCTCTCGATCGCAGCGATCGCGCTGATGAAGGGGGTGGTCTACCGGGACACCCACGAACAGGCCTGGCAGCACATCCTGCGGCTGCGACCCCAGCTGGCCGACCACATGGCCGTCCTCGGGCTCGATGTGCACCTCGACGAAGCCGAAGGGTGGGCCTACCTGCGCGCCCGCCCTGACGATCCGGACCAGCCACTGCCGCGGCTGATCCCTCGGCACAAGCTCTCGCTGCCACAGAGCTTGCTGCTGGCCCTGCTGCGCAAGGCACTGCTGGAGTTCGATGCCACCGACGGGGTGGGCCGCCTGGTCCTGAGCCGGGATCGGATCATCGCCGACCTGCGCACCTTCCTGGCCGACAGCCCCAACGAGGCTCGACTGGTCGACCAGGCGGATGCCACGATCAGCAAGATCGTCGACCTGGGCTACCTGCGTCAGGTCAAGGGAACCAGCACAAGCAGTGCCGAATACGAGGTCCGCCGCATCCTCAAGGCCTTCATCGACGGCCAGTGGCTCGCCGAGTTCGATGCGCGCCTCCAGGAGTACGCCGTGAGCCTGGGACTGGGTCCGGAGCAGGGGGAGAGCGATGACCGGTGACCACTCGGGCCTGTTCTCGGCGCTCGATCTCGACCTGCCCGACGATGCGCGCCCGGGCTACCGCCTCGACCGCCTCGAGGTCTACAACTGGGGCACCTTCGACGGCCGGGTCTACCGCCTCGACCTCGGCGGGGAGACGACGTTGCTCACCGGCGACATCGGCTCGGGCAAGTCCACCCTCGTGGACGCCATGACGACGCTGCTGCTTCCGGCTCAGCGGATCAACTACAACAAGGCGGCCGGCGCCGACACCCGCGAGCGGTCCCTGCGCTCCTACGTGCTGGGCCACTACAAGGCGGAACAGAACGAGACCACCGGCAGCCGTCGATCCGTCGGACTCCGCGACCACCGGCACTACTCCGTGTTGCTGGCGGTCTTCCGCAACCGCGGGCCGTCCGACTCCGAGACCGTGGTCAGCCTGGCGCAGGTGTTCTGGACGCGCGACAGCGGCGGCGGACAGCCCCAACGTCTCTACCTGACCAGTGACCGAGAACTGTCCATCGAGACCGACTTCGCGGACTTCGGTCGCGACCTCACGTCCTTGCGGCGACGGTTGCGCGCTCAGGGGGTGACGATGTCGGACGCCTTCCCCGAGTACGGCGCCCGGTTGCGTCGGCTGCTCGGCATCCACTCCGCGCAGGCGCTGGAGTTGCTTCACCAGACCATCTCCCTGAAGTCCGTCGGCAACCTCACCGAGTTCGTGCGGCACCACATGCTGGAGGGCGCCGACGTCAGCAGCCGGATCGACACCCTGTTGCGCCACTTCGACGACCTGAACCGCGCCCACGAGGCCGTCCGGGAGGCCCGCAGCCAAATCGCCGCTCTCACCCCGCTGGTTGCGCACTGCGACACCTATGAACAGCTCGGCCTGAGGATCGCCACCGACATGCTGGCTCGCGAGGCACTGCCGTCGTGGGTGGCCGGACACCGCGTGCGGCTGCTGGATGCCGTGATGGCGAGCGAGCGGGCCGCGCTCGAAGCGGCGCGCGACGAGAGGCACCAGGTGCGCACGGAGGTGGCGGAACTGACCCAGACCCATCGCCGGCTAGAGCGGGAACGCGACGGTGCTGGTGGAAACCGGCTCGCCGAACTTGAGTCCGCCATCACCCGGGCCGAGCAGGAGCGCGACGATCGCCGACACCGGGCGGGTGCGCTCGCCGCCAGTCTGACGTCCGCAGGCCTGCCATCGGTCGAGGATGCCGCCTCCTTCGCCGGCATGCGGCGGCAGGCGCAGGAACTGGCCGGTGAACTGGACGCCGAGCAGTCCCGACTCGACAACGAACGCACGGACCTGCTGGTCGAGCGGCGTCGGTTACGGGATGAAGGCGAGGAGATCGGACGGGAGATCCGCTCCCTGGAACACCGCCAGAGCAACATCGACCGACGCAGCCTGCGGATCCGCGAGCAGTTGGTGGCCGGCATCGCGGTATCCGAATCGACGCTGCCCTTCGTCGGCGAACTGGTCCAAGTCGGCGCCGAACACCAAGACTGGCGGGGGGCCGCCGAACGGGTTCTGCGGGGTTTCGCGCTGTCGGTGCTCGTGCCGGCCGAGCATTATGAGGCGGCCACGGCGTGGATCGATGCCCACCATCTCGGGGGACGCCTCGTGTACTACCGGGTGCCCGCCCGCTTCGTCCGTGACGACCAGCCCCTGAGTGGTGAGCGCGTCCTCGCAGACCTGCTCGATGTCCGACCGGGACCGCACGAGTCGTGGCTGCTCAACGAGTTGCGCGCCCGTCGGGCCAACCACGCGTGCGTGGACTCCGTCACCGACCTGCGCCGACAGCGCGGGCGGGCCGTCACCCGGGCCGGTCAAATCAAGGACAAGAATCGACACGAGAAGGACGATCGATTCCCCATCGACGACCGCACCCGCTGGGTCCTCGGCTGGTCGAGCGCCGACAAGGTGGACGCCCTGATGGCGCGCGGGGCGGCGTGCCAGGCACGTCAGAACACGGTCGAGAGCAGCCTCGCGCTGGTCGAACGACCCCTGGCTGCCGTCGACAGCCGCCGACGCGCCCTGGCCCAGGTCGAGGTCTACACCACCTTCGCGGACGTCGACTGGCACTCCAGTGCCGCCGCCGTGACGACCCTGACCAGTGAGAAGAACGAGATCGAGCGTGGTAACGAGCAGTTGGCTCAGCTCACCGCGCGACTGGAGCAGGCGGCCGAGGAGTTGCGGCGGCAGGGGGAGCGGGAAAGTCAGCTCGCGGAGCGGATCGGTGCCCTGGACAGCGCCCTGCAGGGGCTGGCCCAGCGCCGCCACCGGGCTGCTGCCGCTGTCGCAGCGGTGGGTGCCGACGGCGCGCAACGCTACCTCCCGGCGTACGACGTGCTGACCTCGACCCTGCCGGAACCGGTCGATGAGGCCGCCTGCGACGAGATCGAAAGGGAGCATCGAGACCAGTTGACCGTTCGGATCGACAAGGGCCGCGAGTCCCAAGCGGCGTCGGCCAACCGCGCCGTGGCAGCGATGGCTCAGCTGCGCCAGACCTGGCCGGCTCTGACCGCCGAACTCGACGCGGCGATCGAGGCGGCGCCGGAGTACCGCGCCCTGCGCGATCGGGTGGCGGGCGATGACCTGCCCCGCTTCGAGGCCGAATTCAAGGAGCAGCTGAACACGAACGCGATCCGGGAGATCGCGTCGTTCGACAGCTCGTTGCGGCAGTCGGCCCGCGAGATTCAGAGCCGGATCGACACGATCAACGAGTCGCTCGGCGCCATCGAGTACAACCCCGGCCGATCGATCACGCTCCTGTCCCAGCCGACGGCCAACCAAGAGGTCCGAGACTTCCGCGCTGAACTGCGGGCCTGCACCGACGACGCCTTGACCGGGGACGACCTGTATTCCGAAGAGCGCTTCCTGCAGGTCACCCGGATCCTGGAGCGCTTCCGGGGCAGGCCCGGCCAGACCGAGGCCGACAAACGGTGGACCTCGCTGGTGACCGACGTGCGCAACTGGTTCGTGTTCGCCGCCTCGGAGCGGGACCGCGAGACGGGCCGCGAATGGGAGCACTACGCCGACAGCGACGGCAAGTCCGGTGGCCAGAAGGAAAAGCTCGCCTACACCATCCTTGCGGCATCGCTGGCCTACCAGTTCCGCCTGCAATGGGGGGTGCGGCACTCACGTGACTTCCGGTTCGCGCTCATCGATGAGGCGTTCGGCCGAGGATCGGATGCCTCCACCCGGTACGCCCTCGACCTGTTCCGTCGC
Organism: Austwickia sp.; assembly: GCA_016711265.1. GTDB lineage: Bacteria > Actinomycetota > Actinomycetes > Actinomycetales > Dermatophilaceae > JADJTI01. The sequence continues at coordinate 412,723 of JADJTI010000006.1, forward strand.
CTCGGCCTCCAGCTTCTGGTGGTGACACCCCTCCAGAAGGTGCATGTCATCGAGCCGTACGTGCGGGCGGTCGGTTTCGTGGAAAACCGAACTGGCGACCGCTCCCGACTGCGGACCCTCACCATCGAGGAGTACCACGCGGAACGCGAGGCCTATCTGACCTCCGCCATCGGGGATCAGCATGGCTGACTGGACCACCGCCGACGATCTTGCGCGATCGGTGCAACGGCGCTGGAACGACGGGACGCTGCTGGCCGCGTACGCCGCCCAGAAGACGTTCCCGCGGATCTCGCTGTCGATTCGCGGACCGCGCGTCAGCGAGATCGGCTCCCGGCTGGAGGACGTGCGTCGATGGCGCGAGGCGCTCGTGCGCGCGAGCGCCGGCGGGGCGGCGTACGAACTGGTGGAAGGTCCGGTCGGCGGGCGGATCGCCGGACGCAACTCGATCCCGAACCGTGCCGTCATCGGCACCTATGACCAGGCGTGGCGCCTGCTGCGGGTGCAGGCGGAGGTCACGGCCTTCGCTGAGGTGCTCACGCGCACCCGCAACGAAGCCGTCGAACTGGTCGACTGGGTCGGGTCGCACCCGATGAGGGCCTTGCGGGCGGCGCAGTCGTGGCCACAGCTGCTCGCGGCCTACGGCTGGCTGAGGTCATCGTCCGCCCGCGGAGCCTGTTTGCGGCAGATCTCGGCACCCGGCGTGGACACCAAGTTCGTCGAGCGGCACCACGCGATCTTGGCGGACCTGCTCGTGGCGGGGGGCGCGCCCACGTCACCTGTCGAGGGCTCGCCGGGTGGGATCGGGACCTTCGCCCAAAGGTTCGGGCTCCGGGTGCCCGAGCGGCTGGTTCATTGTCGCTTCGACGCCGAGTTCGCCGGGATGCCGCGTGAACTCTCCGAAGGCAGCTTCCGGTTGGCCGAACTGGCCCGCGTCCGGGTGGGGGTCCGCGCCGTGGTGATCGTGGAGAACCTCCAGACGTTCCAGGCCTGGCCGGTTCCCCCCGAGGGCGTCGTCATCTGGGGGGCCGGCTACCTTGCCCCGAGGTTGAGCCGGCTTCCCTGGGCCCGCGAGGCGCCCCGAGTCGTGTACTCCGGGGACCTCGATTCTCACGGCTTCGCGATCCTGAACGGCGTACGCGCGGGAATCAGGCGCACCGAATCGTTGGCGATGGACCGGGAGACCCTCTTGGCACACCGGGAACGGTGGGGTCAGGAACCCGCACCCACCGCGGCCCGCCTGCCGCACCTGACCTCTGCGGAGGCCGCGCTCTACACCGACCTGGTTGAGGACACCTACGGCGTGCGGGTGCGCCTGGAGCAGGAGCGGCTCGACTGGGCACACGTCGAAGAGCTCATCGAATCGGCGGGTCTTAGCTCGATCGCGTGACCGGTTCGAAGGTCATGCCAAGGGCATCGCGGAGGCCACGTCTGAGGTCATGGTGATTCCCGCCCTCGCATCGAGGCGCCGGAGCAGTTCCATGGAAGCCTCCGCCAGCTGGTGATGACCGCCGCGCTCGGCACGAGCCAGGCATCCGGCCAAGGCACTGCGATGGACCCTCGTGAGGTCCCCGATCGCGAACTGGTACCGCTCGATCGTGTGCTCCAGCGAGTTCGGGTCCACACCGAGGTGCCACCACGAGTACACATTCCAGCTGTGCCGTGCCACAAAAGCCTGACGTTGCGCGAGCGTGGGTTCGTCATGGTCCCAATCGGTGCCGATCACAAAGCGCTTGCGATCGATGAGGTGGTAGGCGTGGACGACTGCTCGCTCGTTGACCTGGTATTCATCCATGGCAACTGTCTCCTGTTCACCCGTGTTAACCCGAGGTCACCCGAGCTCATCCGCTCGTGGCGACCGTGAGGATGACTGAGGCGTCGGTCAGCGCTTCGAGTCCATGAGTCTGGTTCGGGACGACGATGAGATCCCCCTCGCGGCCCTCCCAGGCGTCCGAGGCCGTGGTCAGACGAACCCGGCCGTGCAGGACGATCACCGTCGCCTCGCCCGGGCTCTCGTGCGGCGCCAACCGGCTCCCTTCGGTCAGAGCAATGACCGTTTGACGGAGGCGATTGGCGTGCCCGCCGTACACGGTCTCTGATGCTCGGCCACTAGAGGCATTGGCTGCCGCCGCGGACAGGTTGCGGGCGGTCGCGTGCAGGCTCAGCTTCTTCATCGGTGCCTCTGCTCACGCGATTCCTGCTCGGTCAGGGCTGCCACCGCCAACGTCGCGTGGGCGTACGCGGCGCCGGCACGCATCTCGGCGGCGACCCAGATCGCCTCCATGATTTCCTCCCCGGTGGCGCCCTTGCGATGGGCCAGCGTGGTGTGGCCTTGAATGCAGTACGGACACTGGGTGACGTGGGCAACGGCCACCGCGATGAGTTGCTTGGTTTTCACGTCCAACGCGCCGGCGGCGAACACGGCCCGGCCGAAGTTTTCGAACGCGTCATGCGCTTCAGGGGCGAGGGCCTTGCGTCGCTTCGTCTCCTCCGCAGTGGCGGGGTGATAGATCGCGTGTGACATGCGGACACCTTTCTGTGCGCAGCGCTCGTCGGGACGGTGACGGTCCGGGGGCCCGCAGGGCCAGCCATAGCGCGCTGAATCGTCGCCCTGTGTGAGTAACCTTAATATATATAAGGAAAATTAGCCAGGGAAATGGGTTCGTTACGTCGGCTGCCGGGAACTATGGGCAAGAGCAGCGCCGACGGGTCCAGCAAGTGCGGACCTATCGCCGCCCGACCGTGTCAGCGAGCGGGTCTTCGCTGACGGCCCGCCCGCGCGTCAGCGTGAGCTGGCGGCCACCCGCAGGCCGAGGGCAATCAGGACGGTCCCGCTGGCCGCCTCCAGGCGGCGCCGAATACGAACATTGCCGAACCAGAGCGAGGCCCTGCCGACCGCCACGGCCAGCCCGAGGTACAGCACCGTCTCGACGCTCACCTGGAGCAACGCCAGGCAGGCCGTCCAAGCCAGCACCGGCCCGTCCGCCGGAACGAACTGGGGGTAGAAGGCGAACAAGAAGAGCGCGGCCTTCGGGTTGGCCAACTGAACGATCAGTCCCTCGCCGAAGGCCCCCCACCAGCCACCGGTGGACGCGCCAGCGGCATCCCCGGGGAGGTCGGACCCCTGGTTCCGATTGCGCCACACCCCCCACCAGGCGCGGACCCCGAGGTAGATCAGGAACGCCGCGCCCACGACCCGAAGCACCAGGTAGGCCACCTCGGAGGCCGCCACCAGCGCGGCCAGACCGGCCCCGGCGGCCAGTGCCCACAGGAACAGGCCCAGTTCAAGCCCAAGAACTGTCGGTACGGCGGCCCGCCCGCCACGGATCGCCGCCCGCCTCAGGATCAGGACCATGGCCGGTCCCGGACTGGCGGAGATCAGGACGACCGCCACCAGGAAGGACGGCAGCACGTTCAGCTCGGTGACTAGGTCCACCCGTCGATGGTGGCACGGTGCCGCGCGGTACGCCGGTACGTCGACCCCGCGCACGCCGGTACGTCGGCCGGCCGGCCGGTAGGTCGTCGTCACGCTCCCCGTGACACTCCGAACGCCCGGGCCAGCCCGACGTACCAGGCGATGAACCCGACGTTCGCGGCCAGGAACAGGGGGGTCAGTCCGGGCAGCTGACCCAGCGCCGTCGCTACGCCGGTCAAGATGCCCACGATCCCGAGTCGGGGGCTCCCCGACCGGCGAAACAGCCGCCCGAAGCACACGAACGCGACTCCGACCAGCACGAATCCGGCGGCGTTGAGAGTGCCCTCGGCGGCGCTGATCAGCCGCGCCGAGGCCAGGGTGGCCTCGGGGCCCAGGGCGCCCAGCGAACCTTGCAGCAGGCGGCCGGCGATTCCGAGCATGTCGCCGACCGCCGCCGTACCCGCCCCGCACAGGACCAGCGCGGGCCCGTGGCCGCTCAGGCGGTCGTGGAGTGCGGGAACCGTGCCGAGGTCGAACAGCGAGACCGCCGCCAAGGCCACACCGGCGACCACGGTCAGGATCGGCCGCTGCTGGACGACCTCCAGGGTGGCCGCCACGGTGGGCCGTGACGTGATCGCCGTCAGCGTTCCGCCCACGAGCAGGGCCAGCAGCGCAAGCCAGGCGCTGACCTGCCCGAACCGTACGACGGGCGACGACTTCGCGGGGGATGGCGACGGCGCGGTGACGCTCATGACGGGACTCCCTGTATAGCGCGGTTACATTGACTATATAGCCGCGCTATACCAGGAGTGCGGGTTTCAGGGAATGACCACAACCTTCCCGCGCAGCCGCCCCTGTTCCATCGCTGCCACGGCCGGCGCCACGTCCGCAAGCCCCACGGTGTGGTCGATGGCCGGGCGGATTGCGCCGCCCGCGGCCAGCTTGGCCAGCTGCTCGCAGGCTTGCCGGCTCTCCTGGGCGACGAACCACAGCAGGCGCTGACGGACGAACGGGTTGAGCAGCGAGGCGCCGAGGTTGCGATGCAGCCCGCCAAGCCAGCGGCCACCTTCCTCGCCCCCGACGATCACCAGCGTGCCCTTCGGGGTCAGCGCCCGCCGCAGCGTCGCCAGCGGCCGGTTGCCGGCGATGTCGATGATCACGTCGAAGCGCTGTCCCAACTCGGCGACCTCGACACGGCGGTAGTCCACCGCGCGCTGGGCCCCCAGACCGGTCACGAACTCGGTCTTGGCCTGGCTGCACACCCCGGTCACCGTCGCGCCGAGATGGGCGGCGATCTGCACCGCGAAGCTGCCGACGCCCCCCGACGCCCCCAGGATCAGGACCTGCTGACCCGCCTGCACCTGGCCGTGCCGGCACACCGCCTGGTGCGCCGTACCCCCCGAAATCCCCAGCGTGGCGGCGAACTCGTCAGAGACCCCGGCCGGGGTGGCCGCGAGCTGATCGGCGCGGGCGAGGGCGTACTCCGCGAAGGCCGTCCGGCAGGTGCCGAAGACCCGCTGGCCGATGGCGAAGTCGTTCACCTCGGGCCCGAGCGCGACCACCTCCCCGGCCAGCTCCCCACCCATGATCGGTTGCTGCGGCCGGCGCACCCCGAACGCGGCGCGGGCGACGTACGGCGTGCCGGTGAGCAGATGCAGGACCGCGCGATCCAGCCCTGCGGCCCGAACCCGCACCAGCACCTGGCCGGGGCCGGGTGCGGGTCGGGGAAGGGTCTCCATCCGGATGGCGGCGACCCCGCCGTACTCGTGGCGGGTGACGGCCCGCATCGAGGCGCTACTCATCGATCCTCCTCAAACATACGCTGTAAGGTTCTGTGTCCACGCTAACAGTACGGCGTAAGGTAGGCAACCGACCGAAAGGATGTGGGTAGCCATGGCACGTCGCGGATTGACGCGGGCCCTGGTCCTGGACGCGGCCATGCGGCTGGCCGACACCGAGGGGCTGGACGCGCTCACGATGCGCAGCCTGGCTGCCGCGCTCGGCGTCGAGGCGATGTCCTTGTACCACCACGTGCCCGGCAAGGACGCGCTGCTCGACGAGATGGTCGACCGGGTGTACGCCGAGGTCCCGCCGCCGGCGGCCAACCGGCCGTGGCGGGAGGGCCTGCGCCGCCGATCCCTGGCGATGCGCGAGGTGCTGCGCCGCCACCCCTGGGCGCTGCCCCTGATCGAGTCCCGGCGGACGCCCGGACCGGCCAACTTGGCCTACCACGAAGCCACCATCGCCTGCCTGCGTGCCGCGGGTTTCAGCGCCGCGCAGACCGCCCACGCGTACGCCGTGCTCGACGCCTACGTGTACGGATTCGTCCTCCAGGAGACGATGCTGCCCTTCGACACCGGTGAGCAGGCCGTGGAGTTCATCACGGACGGGCTGGGTGACCTGCTTGACGACTATCCGCAGATGGCCTGGTTTGCCCGGGAGGTCGTCCTCGCGCCGGGGTACTCCTTCGCCCGCGAGTTCGAACCCGGACTGGACCTGGTGCTGACGGGTATCGCGGCCGTGCGCGGGGAGCGGGGGACGGGTCAGACGGACGTCCGGGACTCCGGTTGACGGCTACTTATGCACATGCGAAACTTCGCAAGTGCGAATGACGGTGCGAGGTGTGCCCGTATACGAGGCCAAGGCCGAGCTGTTCAAGTCATTGGGGCACCCGGTCCGCATCCGGGTGCTGGAGCTGCTGGCCGAACGCGAGCACGCAGTGCGCGAGCTCCTCGACCTGATCGAAGTCGAGCAGGCCGGACTCTCCCAGCATCTGGCGGTGCTGCGTCGTACCGGCCTGGTCCGCCATCACCGCAGCGGTGGGCACGTGATCTACTCCTTGGTCGGTGACGAGGCGGCACAGCTCCTGCAGTCGGCGCGGCGCCTCCTGCTGGAACTCCTGGACTCCTCCCGCGAACTCGGGGAATCGCTGACGGCGGACGAGCCCGCCGAGGACCTTAACGCCCCCGAGCCCACCCCTGAGCCCGCCCCCGAGCCCGCCGACGAGCACCGGCCGTGAATCCCCTGAAGCTGGCACGCCGGATCGTCTCCGGCCGTCGAGCGGCGCAGCCGGCACCCGCTGCGCCGCAGCCCCTGTCGGCCGCCTCGGCCTACGGAGGCAGCGTGCAGGTGCGACATGTGGACGCAGGCTCGTGCAACGGCTGCGAGATCGAGATCGCGGCCGCCTTCGGACCGGTGTACGACGCCGAACGGTACGGCGCCCGCCTGGTCGCCTCCCCACGTCACGCTGACGTCGTGCTGGTCACCGGGGTCGTCACGCACAACATGGCCGAACCCCTGCGCCGGACCGTCGCGGCGACGCCCCGGCCCCGGGTGGTCATCGCCCTCGGCGACTGCGCATGCGACGGGGGAGTGTTCGGCCAGGGTTTCGGCGTCCGGGGGGTCGTCGCCGACGTCACCGATGTCGACCTTCAGATCCCCGGCTGCCCACCCGAGCCCGACGTGATCGTCGAGACGATGCGACGGGTGACCGGCCGATGAATGGGTGGACCGCGGCATTCGCTGCCCAACTGATCGCCGCCGTCATCGGCGTGGCCGTGGCGGTCGCCGTACCGACTCCCCGACTGCGCGCCAGGCTCGCCGGAACCTCGATGGCGCTGCTGGGGGCAAGCGGCTGCGTCGCGGGCGTGGGCGGCCTGGCCTCGTGGGGCGGCCGCATCGGCATCGATCTCCCGCTCGGAGACCTTGCCCTCGGCTGGCAGCCGACCCCCTTGGGCGGGGTGTTCACGCTGCTCGCCGGCGTGGTCACGATCCTGGCCGCGGTGTACGGCACCAGCTACGCCCACGGGCCGACCGGGTCGCGGACGGCCTGGGCGGCCCTCATTGGCTTCGCGCTCGCCATGCACGTGCTTCCGGCCAGCGCCGACGTCGTGAGCTTCCTGACGGCCTGGGAGACCATGGCGGTCGGATCCACCATCCTGGTTGGTGCCGACCAGGCCGCGCGCGCCAGTGTGCGGCCCGCAGCAGTGTGGTACGGCGCGATGACGCACCTCAGTTTCCTGCTGGTCTGCGCCGGTCTGCTGATACTGGCCGCCGCAGCCGGCACCCTCGACTTCGCCGGGATCGCGGCCGCACGACTGACCGGCCCGGCGGCCTCCTGGGGCTTCGCCCTCGCGGTCGTGGGTTTTGCCACCAAAGCCGGAGCCGTGCCGTTGCACGTCTGGCTACCCCGAGCCCACCCGGAGGCACCCAGCCATGTCTCTGCCCTGATGAGCGGGGTCATGGTCAAACTCGGGATCTTCGGAATCCTGCTGCTCACCACCGCACTGCTCCCACCGGGTCCCCCGTGGTGGGCGCTCCTGGTCCTCGGGCTCGGCCTTCCCAGCGCGCTGTACGGCATTCTCCAGGCCTCGGTCGCCAACGACCTCAAACGACTGCTGGCGTACTCCACGACGGAGAACGTCGGGCTCATCCTGATCGCCATCGCGGTGGCCATGCTCACGGCCGGAACGCGACCAGGGGTATCGGCGACGGCCCTGGTCGCGGCTCTGCTGCTGACCGTCAGCCATGCAGCCTTCAAGACCACCCTGTTCCTCGTCGCCGGGGCGGTGCTCCAGGCCGGCGGGGAACGCGATCTGGACCGGATGGGCGGGCTGGCGCTGCGGATGCCGGTGACGATGACCGCCTTCGCCCTCGGGACCCTGGGCGCCGCGGCCCTGCCGATCACCTCGGGCTTCGTGGCCGAGTGGACGCTGCTGCAAGCGCTCATCCATGCTGATGCGCACAACGATCGGCTCACCTCGGCGCTGCTGCCCATGATCATGGGCGTCGTCGCCCTCACCGCCGGCCTGGCCCTGCTCACGTTCGCCAAGGCGTTCGGCATCGCCGCCCTGGCCAGACCCCGTACGCCGTCGGTCGCGGCGGCCCGCGAATGTGCCCCGGCGATGCAGGTGGCCCAGGTGCTCGCCGCCCTCTGGGTGGTGGGGATGGGACTCTTCCCCGGCCCGGTCGCCCAGCTCCTGAGCGGCGCCTTGCCGCCAGGAGCGGTGGCGGTCACGGCATCCGCTGGACTGCGGCTACCCGAGATCCAGGCATCGCTGGACCCGCTCGCGTTGGCCCTGCTCGCCCTCGGGGTGAGTCTGCCGGTGCTCGTGGTGGGCGGGGTGCTGGCTCGTCGGGTGCCGCGCGACCACGTGGAGCTGGGGTGGGGTTGCGGGGGCGTCCGGACGAGCCCGCGGATGCAATACACCGCCACCTCCTACGCCGAGCCGCTGGTTCGGGTGTTCGACGACGCGCTGTCTCCCACCCGGGATGTGACGATCAACCACACCCAGGAGTCCCGGTACGCCGTCCGGTCGATCGCCTTCAGCCAGCATGTGCGTGACCTGATCGAGTGGCGGATGTACCGCCCGGCGGTGACCGCCGTCCTGCGGGCGGGGGATCGAGCGCGGTCGATCCAGAACGGCAGCCTCCACCGGTACGTGGGCTTCTCCCTGGCGGCGTTGCTGCTCGTCCTGATCGGGGTCCTGCCGTGATCGGCGCTGCGGCCAGTGGGCCGCTCGCCGCGGTGGCCGCGATCGGCGTACAAACCCTCACCGTCGTGGTGGCGGCGCCGCTGCTCATCGGGGTGATGCGGCAGGTGCGCGCGCGCGCCGAGGGGCGGGTCGGGGCCGGGGTCCTGCAACCGTGGCGGGACCTGCGCAAACTGGCCCGCAAGACGCCGCTGTCCGCGCGGGGAGTGATCCTGGCGCCGGCGCTCGCCGTCGCCCTGATGGCCTCCAGCATGCTGCTGGCCGCCCTCCTCCCGCTGGTGACCACGGTCAGCTTGCCGGCGGTGCCCGACGACCTGTTCGTCGTCGTCTCGGTGCTCCTGGTGGGATCGGTGGTGCTGGCGATGATCGGCCTGGACGCGGGTACGGCGTTCGGGGGCATGGGTTCCAGCCGCCACATGATGATCTCGGCCCTGGTGGAGCCCACCGTCTTGGTCGCCGTCTACGCGCTGTCGATCCCGGTGGGCGTCTCCACGCTGTCGACGATTCTGTCCGCGCGGATGGCTACCCCGGGGTCGATCGTGAGCCCGGTCAGTGCCTTGGCGCTGGTCGCCCTCACGGTCGCGGTGATCGCCGAGACCGGCCGGCTCCCGGTGGACAACCCGAGCACGCACTTGGAACTCACGATGGTCCACGAGGCGATGATCCTCGAGGCCTCCGGGCGGGATCTGGGGTGGATCGAGCTCGCGTCCTGGATGCGGTTGACCGGGCTGCTGGGCCTGATCGCCAACCTGGCTGCGCCCTGGGGCATCGCGGAGTACGTCAGCGTCTCGACGTTGGCGATCGGCATCGTGGCGCTGCTGCTCAAGGTGCTCCTGGCGGCCGCGGCGCTAGCGGCCGTCGAGGTGTTCCTGGCCAAGCTGCGGCTGTTCCGGGTGCCGGAGCTGATGGCCGCCTCGTTCGTGCTCGCCTTCCTAGCGGTCACCGCCTCCTATCTGACGGTGACCTGATGGTGCCCGGACTTGCCTCGTCGGCACCCGGCGATCAGCTGCTGGCCACGGTCACCGGGGTGCTGCTGCTCACCGGAGTGCTGCTGCTATGGCGACGGACGGTCACCGGGGCAGCGGCCCTCCTGGCCGCGCAGGGGCTCGCCGTCGCCGCCCTCGCGCTGACGGTGGCACCCGAGAGCGGTCCCGGCCTGCTGGCCGTGGCGGCCCTGGTGGGCGGGGTCAAGGGCGTCCTCATCCCCTGGTTGTTGCGTCGTACGGCGCAGGCCGTGGACGCCGGTTCGGAGGTCACCCCCCTGGTGAACCCGACCAACGGGATGCTCCTGGCGGCCGGGATGACGACCATCGCGTTCCTGGTGTCGCGGCCGCTCGCAACCGGGGTGGAGGCTCGGCTCGATGGGGCCATGCCCGTGGGGATCGCCCTGGTGCTCATCGGGTTCTTGGTCGTGGCTACCCGACGCCAGGCGTTGGCCCAGGTCATGGGGCTGGTGATGGTCGACAACGGGATCGCCGTCACGGCTCTGCTGGCCTCCGGTGGCCTACCAGTCATCGTCGAGCTAGGCGCGCTGGTCGATGTGGCGCTGGTGGTGGTGGTCCTGCTCATCCTGACCCGCCGCATCCGGACGGCCTTTTCGACCAGCGAACTCCACGCCCTGAGCGAGCTGAAGGACTGACGAGGACTGACATGCAGATGGTGATGTGGTCGGTGCTCGGCATCCCGACGGCGCTGGCCCTCGGGTCGATGGCCGCACCACGCTCGCCTGTCGTCCGGCACACCCCGGCCGTCGCGGCCGCCGTGGTCCTGATTGGTGGGCTGGCTGCGTTCGCTCTGACCCCGGCCGGCCAGAGCGCCGCCGGCGGCCTACTACGGGTCGATGCGCTCACGGCGTACCTGCTCTGTGTCGTCGGAGCGGTCGCGGTGGTGTCCACCGGGGGTGCGACCACGGCGGAGCCGAACGGCCGATTTTCCGCGCTGATGTGTTTGTTTCTGGCCGCCATGAGTCTGGCCGCCCTCGCCGACAACCTCGGCGTGCTGTGGGTGGCGATCGAGGCGACCACGATCACGACCGCCTTCCTGGTGGCCCACGGCGGCGGCCGGCACGGGCTGGAGGCGGCGTGGAAGTACGTGATCCTCGGCTCGATCGGGGTCGCCATCGCCCTCCTGGGGATTGTGCTGGTGTACGCCGCAACCGGTGAGTCGGCGACCCTGTCGCTGGCTCAACTGGCCGATCAGCCGTTGTTGGCCCCGGACATTGCCCGGGTCGGTCTGGCCCTGACCGCGCTGGGTCTGGCGACCAAGGCGGGACTGGCCCCCATGCACAGTTGGTTGCCCGACGCCCACAGCCAGGCCCCCCCTCAGGTGTCCGGGCTGATGTCGGGGGTGCTGCTGGCGGTGGCCTTCTGCGCGATCCTGCGGATCAAGGTGATCAGCGACGCCGCCCTCGGGCCGGAACTGATGCAGACCCTGCTCACCGTGGCGGGACTGCTGTCGCTGACGCTCGCGGCCTTCCTGATCCTGACCCAGCGCAACTACAAGCGGATGCTGGCCTACTCCAGCATCGAGCACATGGGGATTCTGGCGTTGGGCGCCGCGGTGGGCGGGACCCTGGCGTACACGGCCGTTCTGGTGCACATCCTCGGCCACGGCGTGACCAAGGCCGGCCTGTTCGTGGTCGCCGGCCGGATCCTGCGGGCCAGCGGCACCCACGACATTCGTGGGGTCCATTCGTTGCTGACGTTGCGTCCCAGCCTGGGCCGCCCGTGGCTGGTCGGCACGGCGGCGCTGCTCGGTCTGCCGCCGTTCGTGCTGTTCTTCACCGAAGTGGCGATCATCGTGGCCGGCTACCAACGCGGCCACCTGCTGATGACCTCCCTGGCGCTGGTGCTGCTGTTGCTGCTGTTCGTCGGCATCAGCCGACACGTCCTGGACATGGCGCTGACCAGCCACGACTCCCGTACCGCCCACGCCCTCGGGGCTGATCCGGCCACTGCCCGGCAGCGCGCCGTCGTCATGACCGCGCTGGGGTCCGTGGCCGCGCTCACCCTTCTGCTCTGGCCGCTGCGCGAGGCCCTGGCCGCCGCCGTTGCGGTGCTGGAGGTCATGCCGTGAGCGAATCCCACCCCAGCCGCCGCCTGGCACCGCCCCGGACGGTCAGCGTGGCGGGCTTCCGCGCCGCGGCAGGAGCCCTGCTGGACCACGACGCCCGCCTCGCACTCGTCGCGGCGCACCACGACCCGGATGGCATCCGCGTGGTGCACACCTACCTGTCTGCGGGGGCGCCACCAACCGAGATCCAGACCACGGTCCCCCACGAGGCGGACGGCCTGCCGACGATCGCCGACCTCTCCTACCCCGCGGGACGTTTCGAGCGGGAGATCCGGGACCTGTACGGGCTCACCCCCATCGCTCACCCCTTGCCACGCCGACTGGTCCGCCATGAACACTGGCCGGTCGGGTACTACCCGATGCGCGCCGACGCCACCGCCGACCCCCAGTTCGCCGACGACTCCGGGTCCTTCGCGTTCATGGAGGTCACCGGCGACGGTGTCTATGAGATCCCGGTGGGTCCGGTGCACGCCGGCCTCATCGAGCCCGGTCACTTCCGGTTCTCCGTGGTCGGCGAGACCATTCTGCGGATGAAGGCGCGGCTCTGGTTCGTCCACCGCGGGGTGGAGCGGCTGTTCCAGGGGTGCGCCCCGGCGGCCGGGGTCGACCTGGCCGAACGGATCAGCGGGGATACCGCGGTCGGGCACAGCCTGGCCTACGTGTTGGCCGTGGAGCAGGCGCTCGGGATCGCGTGTTCTCCCCGGGACACGTTGCTGCGCAGCCTGCTCCTGGAGCTGGAACGGGTGCACAACCATGTCGCGGATATCGGCGCCATCATCAACGACGTCGGGTACGGCGTGCTGCACGCCCAATCGCAGGTGCAGCGCGAGCGGCTGCTGCGGCACCATCGAGAGCTCACCGGGCACCGGCTCCTGCGCGGCGCGATCACCCCGGGACGAACGACGCTGCGTCGGCTCCCCGACGGCGGCCTGCTCGCCGACGTCGCAGCGCAGGCCGCCCAGATCGTCGATATCGCGGTGGGCAACCACATCGCCGCCGACCGGCTCACCGGGACCTCGGTGCTCCCCACGAGCGAAGCGCGACGGCTCGGCGTACTCGGCTATGTGGCCAAGGCCAGCGGGATCAGCGTGGACGCACGGCGGGATCACCCCCTGATCGGGGACGATGACGCTGTCCGGCCGTTCGAGCCGGTTGTTCTCACTGATGGTGACGTCATGGCTCGACTCCAGGTCCGGCTGTTGGAGACGCACCAGTCCGTCGAGTTGATCGCCAACCTGGCGGCCGCCGCCCAACACGCGAGACAGCAGACCGGTGCTGTCGAGCCGGACCCCGCGGGCCGCGGGCTGGGCATCGTGGAGGCGTGGCGCGGGACCCTGGTCCACCGGGTGGAGGTCCAGGACGGGCGCGTCAGTCGATGCAAGGTCGTCGACCCGTCATTCTTCAATTGGCCCGCCCTGCCGGTGGCGCTGCGGGACACAATCGTGCCGGACTTCCCGCTGACCAATAAGAGCTTCAACCAGTCCTACGCCGGAAACGATCTCTGATCGCCGACGGCTACTCGTCGCGGCGCACCTGGGCCGGCCGGCGGGACGTGCGGCGGCATGTGCGGCGGCATGTGCGGCGGCATGGCAGGAATAATGAGGGCATGCCTGGTTCGCACCGTCGCCACCTGACTCGACCGATCCGCGGGATCGGCACCGCCCTGCCCATCGCCGGACTGCTGGTCCTGCCCGCCTGTGCCTCGTCCCCCTCGCCTGCGGCATCGGGACCTACGGCCAGCACAGCTGCCGGTAGCTCCAGCGCGGCGTCGTCGCCGTCGACCACGGGGGCAGGCTCCGGGGTGACGCCGTCGGAGGGCCCGCCGGTCCTGCGAGCCTACGAATTTCCCGGAGGGATGATCGAGGGGGCGCTGGGCGGCGGCAAGCTCTACACCCGCGTCGAGGCCGTCGTGGCTGTCCCGGCCGGGACGGGGCGCCATCCGGTGGCCGTCATCGTGCACGGCTCCTACCCCTCATGCGTGAACCTCGCCAAGGACAAGCTGTTCACCTCGGACGTGCTCAGCGTGCGATGGCCAGAGGGTTGCCCCACGCAGACGTTCGACCAGGGCGAGGGTCTGACAAGCGGCCCGGACTACGTACGCAGCACCGCCAGCTTCGCCTATCTGGCTCGGGAACTTGCCCAGCGCGGATTCGTCGTGGTGACTCCCGACGTGAACACCAAGGAACGGTTCGATTGGGGTGGCGAACCTGATCCCCAGACCCTCCAGACGAACCTGGTCAAGCTGCACCTGGACCTGCTGCGTCGGATCGACGCGGGGGACGGTCTCGGCCTTGCGTGGTCCGGTGAGCTGCGGGGTCGAATGGACACCCGCACCGTGGCCGTGATCGGGCATAGTTCCGGCGGCGGGTATGCCCTCCAAGCGGGGTACGGCGACATACCGGGCACCAAGGCGGTTGCGGCCATCGAGCCGGCGTTCAAGTCCGTCCCGAAGGCCCGTATTGCGGGCCCGCCCACCTTCATCCTGATGGGCGAGTGCGACGAACAGATCCCCATCGCGGACAGCAGGCGTGAGGTCGCGGACCTCGTGCGCGCAAACCCCTCGACCGCGGTGGTCTCGGCCACCATGGCCCACGCCACCCACATCGGCATGTTGACCGGCGGTGGGTCGCACACCATCGGGTTGGTCACCCCGTCCTCATCCCCCGCCTGTGCCGCCAAGGCTTTGCTGAACCGCACTCTTCAGCGCGCCGCGACGGCCCGCATCACCGGCGACTTCCTGGTCCAGGCCTTCGCGGGCACCGCGACCTATGCCTTGACCACGGTGGAGGGCGCCACGGTAACCGCGGCCGCGAAGGGTCCTGCGAGCGTCACGGTGGCGGTCGCGCCGTCCGCGCCCGAAGGGGTCGACCCGAAGTCGTTGACCTTCACCTCCTCGGAAACCCGGGTGCTCCCCGCCAAGCCGGCCGGGTTGAAACTCAACGGTGGCCCAGGGCACCTCTGAGGCGGTCACGGGGAAGTTCTATAGGTTCGCTATATTTTCGCTACATTGAGGGGATGACATCGCGTCGAGGCCGGCCAGCCTCCGGAGAATCCGTTGCCGACGGGCGGACCCGGCTACTCGACGCCTGCTGGCAGATCCTGCTGGAGGGCCGGACCGCCACCGTTGCCACGGTGTGCGGGGAGGCTGGCTGCACGCCGCCCACCTTGTACCACCACTTCGGTGATGTGGTCGGCCTCCACCGGGCAGCCTGCCAACGCGCTTTCGCGCAGTGGTCACAAGAACTGGAGCACCGGATCGGAGAATCCGCCGACCCTGCCGAGCGGGTACGGCGACGAGGTCGAGCCTACGTCGAATGGGGAGTCGCCCACCCGGCGGCGTACCGGGTGCTGTTCATCGACGCGCGCGGACCCGGCACCGGCGATCGACCGGGATCGGGGTTCACGCAGCTGCTGGAGGACCTCGCGGAACTGCGCGCGACGACGATGGAGGACCCGGCGCTGCTGGTGGAGGCGTTTGCGCACTGGAGCGCGGTGCACGGGCTGACCTGCCTGGCGTTGGACCGCCCCGAGTTGCCCGCGTCCCTGCGGGCGGCGACGCTGACCCGGTTGATGGACGCCCTGGAGTTCGGCGGCCACCTCGACCAGGCGAGCGCTTAGGCGCCGTTGGGCGCACCGCAGACTCATCGCCGTACTTTCACCGCCCCCACGCACTCCTGCCGGTGCCAGCACGAATTCAGTACCCCTGCAGAGGAGAACAGCGTGATTCAGTTCCAGTTACGCGAGGACGACGTCGAGATCGCCGGGCGGGTGGTCAACGCCTGGGCCGGCGGGTTCGAAGACGATGAACCGTACCTGTGGCACATCAACGTGGCGCTCGCCCCGGGTGACCCCCGCCTGATCCGCGCCGACGGGGTCGGCAACGCGTTCGGATGGATCGAATGCCGGGTCACCCCGGTCGCCCCGTTCCGCGACCCCGAACACGCCGCCGGTCTGCTGTCGGCGATGGTGGGCCAGTGGGTCCGGGTGGGTGGCAGCTGGGGCGACCTCCGCTATGACGGCACGCCGCAGGCCACGGCGTTGTGGCCGGTGTCCTGGATCGTGCTCGACCGGGGGATCACGCCGCTGGTCCAGGAGCAGGGGTTCACCCAGGCCGTCCGCGACGTCGACGTGTACGCGTTCACCGACGACTACCTGCACGCTGACGGTGGTACGCCGCCGCCGCACCACCGCCAGGACCGGCACCTGGAGTTGACCGTCCCCTTCCCGTTCCGGCCGCAGTCCACCGCGGTGCCGCAGTTCGTCGAATGCGTCGACCGGGAGGACCGGGAGCGTCAGCTGTACTTCGGCCGCACCACGCCGCGACCCGACTTCCCTCGGTACGACGACCGGCAGCACACCTTCACGGTCGTCAGCACGGCCGCTCCCGGCGCGGGCGGCGGCGTGGTGACCTCCGACGTACTGGCGATCAGCATCGACACCGGCGACCCGGCCGCCGGTAAGGGGTTCTTCTACACCCGTCTGGCGCTGACCCACGACGAGGGCTTCGAAACCATGTGCGTGCCCAACGTCTGCCTGGTCGATCCGGCCAGCAGCTGCCAGGCGACCGGTGAGGAGCGGTACACGTATGTGTGGCCGTCGTTCACCAGCGTGCGCGCGGGGGACCTGATGCTCGGGCCCGCCGGCCCGGGCGGGGTGCTGGGCCGGCTGCTGGGCGCCCTGGACCCGCCGCAGCGCTACGACCACATGGGGATGTTCGTGGCCAACGACGGCCAGACGATCCGGCATTGCACCGCCTCCGACGAGCGCATCCAGGAGCCGGAGTACTACAACGGCACGGTGAAGATCAGCACCCCGTTCGGCGACATGGAGGAACGGGTGCCGATCAAGGGGATCCGCGAGGACGTGCTGCGCTACGCCTGGCCGGGCAGCATCACCCAGACCATCGGCGAAGTGATGTTCACCGGACGCAACCGGTCGAACCCGCCGTTCAGCCACGCGGCCCTGTTCCCGGCCGTGGTCGCCGACGAAGCCGCCGCGCCGCCGCGACTGTGGCAGCTTGTGCCCTCCGAACGTGACAAGAGGACGTCCTTCCACGACCCGGAGGCCGCCGGGGCCGCCAAGGCGCTTGGCGACGCGGGCAGGCGTCGGCACTACGGGATGGTCAAGCTGACCCGCAATCCGACGTGGCGACCCGAGATCGACCCGGTCACCGGGACGGCGGTCGGCTGGCTATGGCCGGTGATCGTCCAGCCGCACCCGTTCCTGAAACCACAGGCGTACGAGGCGCTCTCGGTCGCGGCGGCCCAAGCCCGGCAGCTGCGGGCGCACTACCGCTTCTTCGCCTACTCCCGCGGTGACATCGCCACCGACCCGGCGTTCACCGCCCCCGGGGTCGGCGCCTGGGGCGGGCCGGAGGGCCGGGACTGGGCGGCGGACAGCATCGCAGCCGTGTGCTCGTCGTACGTCTGGGCTGCCTTGCGGGCCGCCAGTCCGCCGCTGAAGGCGGCCGGAAAGCAGACCATCGAGCTGGAGGGCGAACCCGAGCCGTCCGATATTCGTCAGCCGGCCGACATCGACGGTTTGTACCGGTACACCGCGGATGAGCGGGTGGCCGCCGGCAAGGCGCTCAACCAGTTCACCTACGACCGGGTCGCCGGGCAGGTGCAACAGAAGATCGACGACCTGCCGGGGGCGGCCACGACCGTGCTCGACGTGCTCGGATTCCTCACCGGGAGCTCACCCACCGAACAGGTCAAGGACTACCTGGCCGCGACGGTGGCCAACCAGCTCTGCCACGTCTTCGCCAGCGACACCACGAACGATTTCGGCGACGGATGGGCCAACGCGGTCGACGGGGTGGCGGTGAGCCCGGACGACACGATGCTCCGGTGGGATCCGAACGTTCCGCTGGACACCTTTCCGCCCACGCACCCGCGACGGATCTCGGTGTACGGCCAGGCGATCCCGGTGGCGGTGCCGCGTCCGGGATGGCGTCGCGAGCCGGTGTACCGGATCCGGCCGGTGACCGGTCACGGATCCTTGCGGGGGATCGTGGTACGCCGGGAGCGCCCGGACGCCGACCCGGTCCGGGTGGTCGGTGCGACCGTTCGCTTCGGGTGTCAGGTGGTCTCCACCGATGCCGAGGGCACGTTCGCCTTCGTCAACACCAAGGCCGGCGGGTATCACCTACGCGGATCGATGTTCGTGATCGATCCCGAGCACCAGGTGGGCACGGAGTGGGTGTCCCGAACCGAGCTGATCGAGCTGCGTCCCGGGGATGACCTGAGCGGGCTGGTGCTGGAACTGGTCCCGCCGCCGGGGGTGGCCCGCGACCTGGTCGTCCAGACCCACCACGACGTCGTGGATCGCCGGGTGGTCGGCAAGGACGCCTGGGGGCATTTCGACCTCGACGGCCGGATCGAGTTGGCCTACGACCCGCTGGACGTGCCCGACGCGCCGGCGGACCAGCGGAACACCCGTGTGGACGGGGCGTTCGAGGTGGTCACGCCGGAAGTCGGCAGCGGCGTCCACGTGAAGGTGAGCGTGGCTGCCCGCCTGGAACCGACGCCCGGCCCGGGTGGCTCGGTCAGTTACAACGGCACGGTGGTCGCGGACCTGACGCTGGTGTTCTTCGACGCCGAGGAGGAGGAGGTGAACGCGACGCTGACCGAACCGGGGGTGGTGCTGCGTCCCGGAGAGGCCCACACCATGCCGTTCAACCTGGTCAGCGACGACATCGTGCCCGAGCGGGCCGCTGGTCACGTGACCGTGAGCAACGTGTTCGCCGCGCTGGTGTAGCGGTCGGTGCAGCGCCGGCTGCTCGTCGTGCGATTCCGGCGGCCCGCCCCCTCCGCTCAGGCGGTCAGGGGGGCGGGTACGCCGGGGCTGCGTCCCCCAACCGCGGATTCATCCCCTGAAACCACGCCTGGACCACCGCAGGCTCCTCCCGCGTACCCAATAGCGCCGCGACCTGGTACGCCGCCCGCAATCTCAAGACCGTCTCGGCGGCCGGCACCCGTTGATTGTCGGCCCACTGGTGCACCGCTCGAGTCTCCTTCACCGAACCGATGTAGCGACCAGCCGCGCTCCCAACACCTCCCGCAATGCCCGTGCCAGCTGCGCACAGTCCATCCGGACGGCGGCGTCTGCAGCAGCCAGATCAGGCCGGGCCGTGTCCCTCGTCCGCGTCGTCACGTTCTCAGTGTGACGCAGTCCCGGCTTCATCACACCATGGATCACATCCTCTATCACACAGCGGTCAGGAGTTTGGGGCGCTATGAAGCGCAGCGGGATCGCGTCTTCCGCGAGAGCCTGAGGACGCGCGGTATCGCCCTGTCAGCAGGAGATGTCATGAGGATTGACGACGGGGACCGCGGCGCCGCGCCGAAGACGTCGAACGTAGCCGGCACAGCATCGGAATGGAGGGTGGTCGCATCCCTGAGGAGGCTTTGGCAGCCTCCCACGGCCCCGAGACCGTTGTCGGTACCGGATGCGACGATCAGTGGGAGTTCGAGTTCGGTGTCGATCTGCTGCTCGAGGGCATCCAGCGGTGGCACCAGGCGGGCTGGCCCGGCCGGTAACGTGCCGGACGGGCGGAACAACGGCGGCGCAGGAGGACCGATGGTCAGGGAGCACCATGGCGGCGAGCACCCGGCCGACCGGCATGACCTGATCCGGGTGCAGGGCGCCCGGGAGAACAACCTGCGCAACGTCAGCCTGGAGATCCCCAAACGGCGGCTGACCGTCTTCACCGGGGTCTCCGGGTTCGGGCAAGAGTTCGCTGGTGTTCGCCACCATCGCGGCCGAGTCACGCCGCATGATCAACGAGACGTACTCGACGTTCATCCAGGGGTTCATGCCGACCATGTCTCGACCGGACGTGGACCTGCTGGATGGGCTGACCACGGCGATCATCGTCGGCCAGGAACGGATGGGCGCCAACCCTCGCTCCACCGTGGGGACGGTCACCGATGCCAACGCCATGCTGCGGATGCTCTTCAGCCGGTTGGGGGAGCCGCACATCGGGTCGCCGAACGCGTTCTCGTTCAACGTGCCCACCGTTCGCGGGAGCGGGGCGATCACCGTCGAGCGCGGCGCGAAGACCAAGGCCGAGACGGCGACGTACTTCCACCTGGGCGGCATGTGCCCGCGGTGCGAAGGACGGGGATCGGTGAGCGACTTCGATTTGTCGGCCCTGTACGACGAGAACCTGTCCCTCAACGAGGGCGCGCTGACCATCCCCGGCTACACGATGGACGGCTGGTACGGGCGGATCTACCGAGGCTGCGGGTTCTTCGATCCGGACAAGCCGATCCGTGACTACACCAAACGTGAGCTCCACGACCTGCTCTATCGGGAGCCGACGAAGATCAAGGTCGACGGCATCAACCTGACCTACGAGGGCCTGATCCCCAAGATCAGCAAGTCCATGCTCGCCAAGGACGTCGAGGCCCTGCAGCCGCATGTGCGGGCCTTCGTCGAGCGCGCGATCACGTTCACCACCTGCCCGGACTGCGGCGGCACCCGGCTCACCGAGCAGGCGCGCTCATCGAAGGTGAACGGGATCAACATCGCCGACGCCTGCGCGATGCAGATCAGCGACCTGGCCGACTGGGTGGGCGAGCTACGCGAACCCTCGGTCGCGCCGCTCGTGGCGGGCCTGCAACACCTGCTGGACTCGTTCGTCGAGATCGGCCTGGGGTACCTGTCGCTGGAACGCCCCTCCGGCACCCTCTCCGGCGGAGAGTCCCAGCGCACCAAGATGATCCGTCACCTCGGCTCGTCACTGACCGACATCACCTACGTCTTCGACGAGCCGACCATCGGGCTGCACCCGCACGACATCCAGCGAATGAACGACCTGCTGCTGCGGCTGCGGGACAAGGGCAACACCGTGCTGGTCGTCGAGCACAAACCGGAAGCGATCGCGATCGCCGATCACGTGGTCGACCTGGGGCCGGGCGCGGGCTCCGAGGGCGGGCGGATCGTGTTCGAAGGTTCCCTGGCGGGTCTGCGTGCCAGCGACACCGTGACCGGCCGCCACCTGGACGACCGGGCGGCCCTCAAGGCCGCCGTACGGACTCCCTCCGGCACCCTGCCCGTGCGCGACGCCAACGCCCACAACCTGCAGGACGTGGACGTCGACATCCCGCTCGGGGTGCTGGTCGTGGTCACCGGGGTCGCCGGCTCCGGCAAGAGCTCACTCATCCACGGGTCGGTCGCCGGGCGCGACGGTGTGGTCGCGATCGACCAGGGTGCCATCAAGGGGTCCCGCAGGAGCAACCCGGCGACGTACACCGGGCTGCTCGATCCGATCCGCAAGGCGTTCGCGAAGGCCAACGGCGTCAAGCCGGCCCTGTTCAGCGCCAACTCCGAGGGCGCCTGCCCGACCTGCAACGGCGCCGGGGTGATCTACACCGAACTCGGGTTCACGGACACGGTGACCACCGTGTGCGAAGAGTGCAAGGGCAAGCGCTTCCACGCCTCGGTGCTGGGATATACCCTCGGCGGGCAGGACATCAGCCAGGTGCTCGCGATGTCGGTCAGCCAGGCGGAGGAGTTCTTCGGCGCCGGAGCAGCCCGTACGCCGGCCGCCCACGCCATCCTGCGCCGGCTGGCCGACGTCGGGCTGGGGTACCTGCGCCTGGGCCAGCCGCTGACCACCCTCTCGGGCGGGGAGCGCCAGCGGCTGAAGCTGGCCACCCACCTGGGGACCAAGGGCGGCATCTACGTGTTGGACGAACCCACCACCGGTCTGCACCTCGCCGACGTCGAGCAACTACTGGCGCTGCTGGACCGGCTCGTCGACTCCGGAACGTCGGTGATCGTTATCGAACACCACCAGGCGGTGATGGCCCACGCCGACTGGATCATCGACCTCGGCCCCGGCGCCGGCCACGACGGTGGCCGCATCGTCTTCGAAGGGACCCCGGCCGACCTGGTCGCTGCCAGCTCGACCCTCACCGGTGAGCATCTGGCGGCCTACGTCGGCCGGTAGCCTCCGCCGGCCGCACCTGACCGCTCCCCGCAAGCCCGAACCCACCTCCCGCTCCCGGACCCACGAAGCTTCGTGGGTTCCAGGGGCCAACGTGGGTTCGGGTGCGTGGAGTGAGCCGAACGGCGACGTACCTCACCAGCATTTCGGGGCTCCGGTACCCAGCCGGTGTGGGCGCGCCGGCTGGCCCACGTGGCGGCCCACCGCCCGGAGGCCGCCACCGCGCTGGGCCCGTAGTTGTAGGCGATTTGTGATACCCGCGTGAGTCACCTGCGAAGGGCGCGTCCGATCCTGAATGTGTCGGCGGTTTCTGCCGATTCAGCACAGGGGGGAATTATGACAATGCGCAGCGCGATCCGGCTCTCAGCGGCCGTCGCAGCCGTGGGCATCACCGCGGTCGGATGCCTGAACAGTGGGTGGGCGTACGGCGTCGATCCGACGCCCGCCCCGAAACCCACCCCGAAGGCCACGTCGACGTCCGCGCCGCTGCCTACGCCCGCGCCGACTCCCGCGCCGATCTCGACGGTGAAACCCGCCCCGAAACCTGCGCCGACCAGCCAGATTCCGCGCAACCCGGTGCGTACCACCGCCAAGGTCGTCTACCTCACCTTCGATGACGGCCCGGACCCGCGCTTCACCCCGCAGGTGTTGGCGCTGCTCAAGCGATACGACGCCAAGGCCACCTTCTTTGTGATCGGCGCCAGCGCCAAGAAGCACCCGCGCGTGGTGCAGCAGGTGCGCAGGCAGGGCCACGCCCTGGCCAACCACACCTACTCCCACCCGTGGCTCAACCGGCTTTCGTCGGCTGCGATCGCCGATCAGTTGCGCCGTACCGACGCCGTCATCGGGCGGACCACCTGCATGCGGCCCCCGGGTGGCTTCGTCACCCGGACGGTCATCGCCACCGCCCGCGCGGAGGGCAAGCAGGTCGTGATGTGGAACGCCGACCCGAAGGACTGGACCCGCCCCGGTACGGCGGCGATCGCCAGCCGGGTGATGACCGCAACGCGGCACCGCAGCATCGTGCTGCTCCACGACGGCGGCGGCCAGCGGGCCCAATCCGTTGCGGCGCTGTCCCAGATTTTGGCCAACCTGTCGGCGCAGGGGTACCGGTTCGAGTCGCTCCCGGCCTGCCGGGTTCCCGCTCCCAATCCGGTCGTCAAGCCCGCCCCGAAGCCGGTCGTCAAGCCCGCCCCCAAGCCGGTCGTCAAGCCGGCCCCTGCGAACCCGGCCGCCGCCGAGTGAGCCGCGACGGCCGTCGTACCCGCATGAACGACGAACCTGGCGACGACGATGCCGATGAACCCGAGGACGACCTGGCCGAAGACACTCAGGACCTGTCGCTGGCTGACCGGGTGCGCGCCATCGTCGCCTTGGCAAGGCTCAGCTTCACCGCCGCACCGTGGGCGGTCGTCCTCACCGTGCTCGGCACGATCCTGGACGCCGTCTTCCCCATCCTGACCTCGTTCTTCGCGGCCAAGACGACCACGGCGTTGGCGCAGGTCGTCGCGGGTGACCCCGACGCGCTGAGCTCGGTCCTCCGGTACATCGCGCTGACCGCCGGGATCGGGTTGCTCACCGTGGCCTGGTCGAGCGTTGCCATCTACATCAACCAAAAGCTGCTGTACGCCGTGGAGTGCGGCATCAGTGACCGGATGTTCCACCAGTTCGCTTCGCTCAGCTTCTGGCGCTACGAGGACAAGGGGACCGCCGATCTGTACGACCGGGCGGCTCGCTTCGCGCGGTCGTTCGCCGAAGCGTTCGGCAAGATCGCAGCCGTGTTCGGCGCCCTCATCGGGGTGGTGCTCGGCATCGTCGCGTTGCTGTTCGTCAACGGTTGGCTGGCGCTGGCGGTGCTGATCGCGGTGATCCCGGGAATGTGGCTGCAGTTCCGGTTGACGCGGCAATTGTGGCTGCACTGGAACGACACCATCGAGATCCGCCGCCGCAAGACCGGGATCGAGCAGCGCATGCTGCACCCCAAGGCCATCGTGGAGCTGCGCGTCTACGGGCTGGTCAGCCACCTCTTGGCGCTGCGCTGGCAGTTGCGGGACCGCGACGAACGGGAGCGGCTGGATCAGGAGCGGGACTACATCCGCAAGCGGATCGTGGCTGACGTCGCCGAGGCCGGGACCGAGGCCGGTGCGCTGGTCTGGGTGACCTTGCAGATCGCCGCCGGTAGCCAGCCGATCGGCCAGTTCGTGTTCGTCCAACAGGTCGTCTCGCGCGCGATCAGCTCCGCGAACGAGCTGGTCACCTCGATCGCGGACATCGACCAGGACCTGGTCAACCTGTTCGACTACCAGCGCTTCATGCTGCTGGACGACGGCCCGCCGCCGACCGGCGTGGTGCCGAGCCCGGCGCCGGAGTTTTGTGTCGAGGGGGTGTCCTTCCGTTACCCCGGCGTGGGACGCCCACGAGTGCTGCACGACATTGACCTGCGGGTCGAGGCGGGTCAGCACGTGGCCCTGGTCGGCGAGAACGGCGCCGGGAAGACCACGCTGGTCAAGCTGCTCCTCGGCCTCTATGCGCCTGAGCAGGGTCGGGTCGTCGTCGGCGGTGTCGACCTGGCCCGGGCCGACCTGGCCACCTGGCATGGACAGGTGGCGCTGTTGAAGCAGGACTTCCTGCAGTACCCGTTCGCCACCGTGCGGGACAACGTCACCTGGGGAGCCGTCGATCGGTCGGTGGATGACGCGCGGGTGTGGGCCGCCCTGGACCAGGCCGAGGCCAGCGGCTTCGTCCGGAAGCTGCCGCAGGGCCTGGACACCTTCGTGGACCCCTGGCTGGAGGACGACGAGGGGCACCTGGGCACCGACCTGTCCGGCGGGCAATGGCAACGGCTGGCCCTGGCCAGGGCGCTCTACCGCGATGCCCCCGTGCTGGTGCTGGATGAACCGACCTCGGCCCTGGACGGGTTGGCCGAGGGGGCGATCTTCGATCGGTTGTTCGCGCTGCAGGACCGGACGATCATCACGGTCAGTCACCGGCTGACCTCGGTAGCCCGGGCGGACGTGATCCACGTGCTGGTGGGCGGCCGCATCGTCGAGAGCGGCACGCACGCCGACCTGATCGCACAAGGACGGCGAGTATGTGCGTCTCTTCGCCCGCCAACTGAGCCCCGGCCGGGATTGAGCCGCATCGTCGGGGGATTCGCCCCGCCTTGGCGGGGCGAATCCCCCAACGATGGCGTGGTGGGCGTCAGGCCGCCGGGGTGTCCATGGGCTTCCCGGTCTCCATGAGGGTCTTCAAGCCCGACAGGCACCACGGCCAGCCACCGCCGCCCTGGCCGGGGTCGTTGCCGCCGGCGACCTCACCGGCGTACTCCGGTGCGGCTGAGAGGTCATGGGTCAGCACCACCTTGGTGAGGCCACTCGGGTACTCGGTGAGCTCCCAGGTCAGCCGGGTGGCCGGGCTCGTGGCGTGCCACGACGGCAACCAGTCCAGGACCAGCTTCGCCGGCTCGTCGACCTCCACGACGGTCCCGCTGACGGCGACCTCGCCCATCCCCATGGCCTTCATCTCCGTCGGTGGTGAAGTTCGTGTACCCGCCGCCGGGGTTCAGGTCGAACTCCGTTGCGCCGCCGTACCCCCAGCGGGTGGTGTGCTCACTCTGGGTGATCGCGTCCCAGATCAGCTGGGCGGGTGCGTTGATGTAGATGCAGTAAACCTGCACGTTCATGGTCGGGCTGGCGGTCATGACGGCTCCTTGGGTGGCGGGTCGTGCTCGAGGCGAGTCCTGAGGTCGAGCAGTACGGCGGCGATGCCGGCTCGCTCGGTGTACTTGCCGATCCAGCGCTGGTGGATCTGCTGAATGGGTACGGCGTTGAGGTAGTGCAGCCTCTCGCGGCCCGCTTTGCGGGTGGTCACGAGATTGGCCTGCTCCAGAAGCTTCCGGTGCTTGGCGACACCGAACCGCGTCATGTCGGTGCGCTCGTTGACGACGGCCTCCAGCTCCCCGAGCGTGCGGCCGTCGCGCTCGAAGAGGGCGTCCATCAGCAGCCGACGGATGGGGTCCGCCAGCGCTTTGAACACCCGGTCGTCGTCCACGACCTCCAAAGTAGGTGACCATTTGGTCACGTGTCAACAGTGGGCGCCAGGGGAAAGCGAACGGTCGCGGCGGCGCCGGAATCAGCGCCGCCGCGACCGCGTCGCGCAACTCGTGAGCTCTGTCTGGGGTCTGTGTGCGGGTCTGGGTGACCTCAGTCGTCCATGCCGCTGGTGAGCTCCTCGGTGACCAGCTTCAACAGGCGCAGCAGCCGGTCGTGCGAATCCGCGAGGGCCTCCCAGGCGGCGTCCTCGTTCGCCACCGGCGGGGTGACCGCTTCAGGGTCCGCCGCCAAGACCGTGGCCACGTGGTCCTGGCCGGGCCCGCGGTAATACTCATCCAACTGGTTGGCTCGCTCCCTGGCTTCCGCCAACCAGCCCAACACCTCATCGAACCGCTGGTTGTCTGCCGTGACCCGGTCAAGAAGAGTCTGGGCCTGGTCCAGTCCGGAGCGGGCCGCATCAACGCTCGTCATGGGCCGATCGTAGGCAGGCCCACCGGCCCGTCGCCGCCGGTTCGGCGCCCGCGGGCGGTTCTGAGAGCGGACTGTGCACCCACTCTCGGGGTTCATTCAGAATCTCCCAGGGAAGCGACCTACCATCAGCGGGTATGACGAGACGTTCGCTGTGGATCGCTTCCGCCTGCGTGCTGATCGCCGGGTGCTCGGCCGGTCCATCCCCGACCGGGTCCTCCCCGACGACCACCGGTCCAGCCGCGAGTCCCACCGCGAGCAGCACCCGGTCCAGCGATGGGCCGCCGTTCACCGTAACCCCCCACGCCACCTTCGACGAACCCTGGGCCATGACCTTCCTGCCGGACGGGAACGCCCTGGTCACCGAGCGCGGGGGAGCGCTCCTGCTGGTCGACCCCGCCGGCGGGCAGCGCCGCACCGTAACCGGCACCCCCGAGGTGGCCCACGGCGGCCAGGGCGGACTCGGTGACATCGTCCTGGCGCCGTCGTACCCCACGGATCGGGGCGTCTACCTGACCTGGGCGGAAGCCGGAGCAGGCGGCAAGATCGGCGCGGCTTTGGGCCGGGCCAGACTCGTCACCGGGGATCAGCCGCGCCTGGAGGGTCTGCGCGTGATCTGGCGGCAAGAGCCCAAAACCTCCGGCACCGGGCACTTCAGCCACCGGGTGGCCGTCAGCCCCGACCGGCACTACCTCTTCCTCAGCTCCGGTGACCGGCAAAAGCTCGATCCCGCCCAAGACCTGCAGGTCACTCTCGGGAAGGTGCTGCGGCTCAACCTCGACGGATCACCGGCTGCCGGCAACCCGTTCGCCGACCGCGGCGGGGTGTCTACCCAGATCTGGTCCTACGGACACCGCAACCCCCTCGGCCTGGCCTTCGATCAGGGCGGCAACTTGTGGTCCTCCGAGATGGGTCCCCAGGGCGGGGACGAGGTGAACCTCATCGAGCGCGGCAAGAACTACGGCTGGCCGCGCGCCTCCAACGGATCCCACTACGGCGGCGAAGACATCCCCGACCACCGCGACGGCGACGGGTACGCCGCCCCGAGGGTCTGGTGGAATCCCTCGATCTCGCCCGGCAGCCTGATGATCTACACCGGTGACACATTCCCGCAGTGGAAGGGCGACGCCTTCGTCGGCGCCCTCTCCGGCAAGGCGCTGATCAGGGTCGATCTGTCGGGCAAGAGCGCGACCAAAGGCGACCAATGGGACATGGGTGCCCGGATCCGGGAGGTCGAGCAGGGACCCGACGGCTCGGTGTGGCTCTTGGAAGATGCCCCCGCCGGGCGCATGCTCAGGCTCACCCCCACGAACTGAGGCTTTCCACCGGTGATCCGGGGTTGAATGAGTCATGAGTGAAGATGTGGTCCTCGTCACCGTTGAGGACGGAGTCGGCTGTCTCCGGCTGAACCGGCCGGCCGCCGCCAACGCCCTGAACGCGCACGTGGGCCTCGCCCTTCAGGACGCCGTACGACGGCTCAGCGTCGATCCCGACGTCGGATCGGTCCTGGTCAGCGGCGCCGGCAAGCGCTTTTGTGCCGGCGGGGACATGGCCGCGATGGCAGGCGCCGACGATCCCGCCGCCTTCGGCCGCGACCTGGCCGACAACCTGGACGTGGCGTTTCAGGCGTTGGCGTCCCTGCCCAAGCCCACCGTGGTGGTGGTCCAGGGCGCCGTGGCGGGGGCCGGCCTGGCCCTGATGCTCAGCTGCGACATCGTGATCGCCGAACAGTCCACCCGGTTCCGGGCGGCCTATCCTTCGGTCGGCCTGACCCCGGACACCGGGCTGTCCTGGCTGCTGCCCCGGGCGATCGGCACCGTCCGGGCGTTGGACCTGCTGCTGACCAATCGCCTGTTGACGGCTGCAGAAGCCCGGGCGATGGGGCTGGCCGCCCGGGTCGTCGAAGACGGACACGGGTACGACATCGGTGCCGGCATCGCCGCAGACCTGGCCGCCGGGCCGACGTACGCGCTTGGGTGCACCAAAACGCTGGTCCGGTCGTCGTGGGAGAGCGACCGAGGGACGCACGGTCAGGCCGAGAGCCGGGCGATCCACGACGTGGCCGGCACCCCGTTCGCGCGCGACGCGATCGCCCGCTTCTCCCGCTGAGCACCCATCCGGCGCACTCGGGCGAGCGGGATCAGGCCTCGGGATCGGTAACGCCCTCGTACAGGCCGATCAGGTTGCCGTCGGGGTCGGCGAATACCGCCCACCAGCTGGTGTCGCTGATGGGCTCCTTGGCCATGACGACGGTCCCGCCGCTGGCGGTCGCCTTCGCCAGCGTCTCCTCGATCGAATCCACCTCGACATAGGAGCGCGGCTGCTGAAAGTCGGGGCCGCGGGGAGCCAGCCCGCCCCCGCTGATCTGGTTGGGGGCCTGCCACATCGGATACCCCTCGAAGCCGGGGAGCTCCCGGAGCTGCCAGCCGAACAGGTTGGAGTAGAAGGCCGTGGCCTGGGCCAGATCGGTCACCGGGATGTCGATGTGGGTGATGTCGCCATGAGCCATGGTTCGTTCCTTCCCCGAATGCACGACGTGCTGCCGTGTCGCTTCGACCCTAACTCGCCCCTTCCGCGCTCGACAGGGGGCACTGCCCGGCCGCAAACGCGGCGCGGGCGCTGGGCCAGGCACCGCCGTACGCTGAAGGCATGCCCGCCCTCCCGCCCGACGCAGGCACGACTCCGAGACTCACCGACATGTTCTGCCCGGACGGTACATACGCTCAGGTGGTGCCGGCCCTGTCGATCCCCTGGCGGGCCGCCCCCACCCCGGCGCCGCGGTTGTGCATCCTCAACGAGGGCCTGGCCGTCGAACTCGGGCTGGACCCGGCGGCGCTGCGCACCCCGGACGGCGTTGCCCTGCTGACCGGTGCCGTGCCGGCCTCGGTGCCGACCACAGCCCAGGTGTACGCCGGTCACCAGTTCGGCGGGTTCTCGCCCCGACTCGGGGACGGCCGGGCGTTGCTCCTGGGGGAACTGATCGACACCTCCGGTCGCCGTCGCGACCTGCACCTGAAGGGCTCCGGGCGGACGCCGTACGCGCGCGGCGGCGACGGCTGGGCGGTGCTGGGTCCGATGCTGCGCGAGTACCTGATCGGGGAGGCCATGCATGCCCTGGGCATCCCCAGCACGCGGGCGCTGTCCGTGGTGAGCACCGGTCAGAAGGTGATGCGGGAACGCTGGCTGCCGGGGGCGGTGCTGTGCCGGGTGGCCGACAGTCACCTGCGGGTGGGCACGTTCCAGTACGCCGCGACGACCGGTGACCCGCAGGTGCTGCGCGCCCTCGCCGACTACGCCATCGCCCGGCACTACCCCGAGGTCGCTGAGTCCGACGCAGAGCCCGGCTCCCCGGGGAACCGCTACCTGGCCTTCCTGAGCCGAGTCATCGATGCGCAGGCGCGGCTGGTCGCAGGGTGGATGCAGGTCGGCTTCGTGCACGGCGTCATGAACACCGACAACATGACGATCTCCGGGCAGACCATCGACTACGGCCCCTGCGCGTTCCTGGACGGGTACCACCCGTCGACCGTGTTCAGCTCCATCGATCACGGCGGACGGTACGCCTACGGCAACCAGCCCGCCGCGGCCCAGTGGAACCTCGCGCGCCTGGCCGAAACCCTGCTGCCGCTCATCGACGAACGCCCCGACGCCGCCGTCGAGGCGGCCACCGCCGCGCTGCACCGCTTCGCCGACATCTACCTGTCGGCGTACCAGTCGGGGATGGCGGCCAAGCTCGGGATCCCCCCGGACCACCCCGACCTCCCCCGCCTCGTCGAGGATCTGCTCTCGGTGATGGCCGACCAGCGCGTCGACTACCCGGGCTTCTTCCGGGCGCTGGCCGCGGGAACGGCCCGCGCGCTGTTCGGCGACCCCACGCCGTACGACGCCTGGTCGGCTCGCCGCGACCAGGTCCTCACGGCGACCGGCGCCGAGACGGCGGTGGTGACGGCGGCGATGAACCGGGTCAACCCGGTGTACATTCCGCGCAATCATCATGTGGAGGCCGCCCTCAACGCCGCCGTCGAGGGCGACCTGCGGCCAGTCGAGCGGCTGGTGGAGGCGGTGTCCCGGCCGTACGACGAGCGGCCGGGCTTGGAGGATCTGGCCGCGCCACCGCCGGCCGGTACCCCGCCCTGCGTGACCTTTTGCGGCACCTGAGGCTCGTTCGCGGCCGCCAACGCCTCGGGCGGGGCAAGCGTTGGGGGATTCGCTCCGCTTTCACGGTGCAAATCCCCCAACGCTTCACGGTTTCGGCTGACGGGTCAGATCACCAGCCAGATCAGGCAGCAGATGCCGAACCCGATCAGCGACATCACGGTCGTCAGCACCGTCCAGGTCTTCAGCCCGTCAGCGACCGACAGCCCCTGCCACTTGGTGACGATCCAAAAGCCGGAGTCGTTGATGTGGCTCAGGCCCAGGCCGCCGAAGCAGATGGCCAGGGTGAGGATGACGACCTGCAACGAGCTGTAGTTCCCGGCCGCGATGGCCGGCTGCAGCAGCCCACCGGCCGTCAGGATGGCGACCGTGGCCGACCCCTGAGCGGCCCGCAGCGCCAGGCAGATGATGTACCCGGCCACGATCAGCGGCAGGCCCATGTCGTGCAGTGACTCGGCCAGCGCCTTGCCGATCCCGGTCTTGACCAGCACGTTGCCGAAGACGCCGCCGGCGCCGGTGACGAAGATGATGATTGCCACCATGGGCAGCGCCGAGTCGAGGATCTCGGTGCGGCGGACCTTGTTCCAGCCCATCCGTGAGCCCAGGGTGAAGTAGGCCACGATCACACCGACGAGCAGAGCCGTCGTCGGCTGACCGATGAAGCCGGCCAGGTCGCGCACCGGGTGACCCTTTTCGAGTGCCGTCGCGGCCACCGAGCCGGCCATGATCATCACGATCGGCAGCAGGATCAAGAAGCTGACCAGCCCCGCCGAGGCCGTGCGCTTGGTGAGGGTGGCCGTGCCGCCCGACCCCGCGGAGCCCGTCGCCGGCTGGCGATCCTCAATGGCCGCCGAGGTGTCCGCTGACCCGCCGGTCGAACCGCCCGCCGCCATCCCCGCCAGCGCGGGGGAGTCGGCCAGCTGGATTCGGTCCACCCGGAAACGTGCCGCGATCAGGTACCCCAGCACACCGACGATGGCGCAGATCACCAGGCCGATCAGGGTCATCAGGCCGACGTCGGCGCCCACCTGCGCCGCGGCGGCCACGGGACCGGGGTGCGGCGGCAGCGCGACGTGCACGGTCAGCAGGACGCCACCGACCGGCAGCCCGAACTTCAACGGGTGCAGCCCACTGGTCTTGGCGAACGCGAACACGATCGGCGCCAGGATGATGAAGCCGACGTCGAAGAAGATCGGGATGCCCAGGATGAAGGCCGCCGCGGTCACGGCCGCGATCACCCACTTCGGGCCGAGCGCCTGAGTGAACCGGTTGGCCAGGGCATCGGCCCCGCCGGACACTTCGATCATCCGACCGAGCATCGAGCCCAAGCCGACGATGATGGCCACCGACCCCAGGACCTTGCCCATCCCCTCGATCATGGTGGGGACGACCTCGGCGATCGGCACTCCGGCGACCAGCGCCGTACCCATCGCCACCAGGAGCAGCGACACGTACGCCGAGAACTCCAGTTTGATGACCAGCACCAGCAGGACGGCGATCGCCGCGAGGGCGATCAGCAGCAGCGCGAGGGTACCCATGTCAGCACCCGCCGTTCACTGCGGCGGCGCGGCGCTGCGGAGCCAGCACGGTGACCACACTGGAGTCGTCCCGAGCGGCGAGCCCGCGTGCTTCACCGATGAGGTACAACTGCTCGGCGGCGGCCGCGATCGGCGTGGCCAGGTGGGCCTCTTTGGCGGCGGCGGTCACGATGCCCATGTCCTTGACGAAGATGTCCAAGCGGCTCTTGACCTCGGCGCCCTCGCCGTCGTAGGCCTGCAGCACCCGCGGTCCGCGATCGCCGAGCATGAACGACGCGGCGGCACCGGCCATCAGGGTCTCCAGCGCCTTGGCCGGGTCCAGTCCGAGCGCGTCGGCCAGCGCCAGCGCCTCGGCGGCAGCGGCGATGTGCACTCCGCACAGCAGCTGGTTGACCGTCTTCATGGCCTGGCCGTCGCCGGGGCGCCCGCCGATGCGGACCAGCGTGCCGGCCATCGCTTCCAGCACCGGCAGCGCGGCCTCCCATGCCGGGTCGGTGGCGCCGACGGTGACCAGCAGATCGCCCTGACCGGCCCGCACCGGTCCGCCGGAGACCGGCGCGTCGACCAGGTGGTGGCCGGCCTCGGCGAGCCCCCGAGCGACCGGTTGTACCGCTTCGATGCCCACCGTGGACGTCAGCACGACGGCCGCGCCGTCGGAGAGTACGGCGGCGATGCCGTCCGCGCCGTACAGGGCCTCCTCGAGCTGGGCTGCGTTGCGGACGGCGAGCAGCGCGATGTCGGCACCGGTCGCAGCCTCGACCGCGGACGCGCACGGGGTGATGCCCGCGTCGGCGGCCAGCGCGAGGCGTTCGGCCGCAATGTCGTAGCCGCGCACGGTGGCGCCATGCCGGGCCAGGTTGGCGGCCATCGGCAGCCCCATGGCGCCGAGGCCGAGGACGGCGACCGTTCGATCGTTCAACGTGGTCGGGGTTGTCGGGGTATCAGGTTCAGCGGACACGAGGTGCTCCTTCGGTGGAGGGGAGGGCGAAGCGGTCAGCAAGGGTGGTGGCGGGCAGGTCATGACGAGAGGGTGTCGACCACGTCGGCCAGCGATTCGTCGCCGCCGACGTTGCCGGCGAAGACGACGTACGGGATGCCGCGGGCGGGTCCGTCGACCGGCTCCCACAGCGAGACGATGCCCGGCAGCATCGGGCCGCGGACGAACGCCCGGTGGATGCCGAGCCCCAGGGTTGCGACGTCGGAGGAGGTGATGCCGCCCTTGGCGATCACGAACCGGGGGGGTCGGGCGGCGACGATCCGCTGGACGACCTCGACCACGGCGGCCGAGACCTGCCGGGCGATGTCCAGCGATTCCTGCGGGGATTCGGCCTTGACCAACGTTCGACTGGTGCGTACGACGGTCGTCGCGGTGGCCAGGCCGGCGACGGCCCGGTCGACCACGTCGCTCAGGTGCGCGTCTCGGTCGGTTCCGAGGACGGCGGCCACGTCGATCTCGATTTCGAGCGGGCTGCGGCGAGAGCGCAGCGCGTCCAGTTGCCGGGTGGTCAGGCCCACGTGCGAGCCGACCACGACCAGTCCTGCGGTCTCGTCGTCCTGCCTTGGGGAGGTGGTGGCGGCGATGGCGTCGA
Source organism: Austwickia sp. (assembly GCA_016711265.1). GTDB lineage: Bacteria > Actinomycetota > Actinomycetes > Actinomycetales > Dermatophilaceae > JADJTI01. The sequence goes on from JADJTI010000006.1 coordinate 446,456, forward strand.
CATCGGCGCGGGTCAGCGGCGGGTGGACCTCTTGGCCGATCCGCCCGCGGACGAACGGTGGGCCGACCCGGTAGAGGAATCGGCGCCCAGCGGACTCTGCGCGTTCGAGGGCGAGGGCGAGCAGCCGCAGGTCGTTCTCCTCCAGGCAGTCGGGGGCGACGACCGCGTCGCCGCGGACCGCCAGCAACCGCTCGACGACGGCGTCCTCGTCGGTGCGCAGCAGCGCCGCGTCGATGGTCACCACGTCGTCGGCGGCGATCCGGCCCCCGGTCTTCTCCTGCACCCAGTCGGCCAGCGCGGACGCGGCGTACCCGAAGGTGGCGTCCTGGGCGAACTCGGTCTCCCCGACCGGCACGTACCCCTGCTCGGCCGACCCCATGTAGTGCACGCCGTGCACGGTGATCCGCCCCGCGTCACCGAACGCCGGGACCAGGACGACGCCGTCGACCGGGGTCCCCGCGGCGGCCAGCTCCTCGGCGAGGGTGTCGGTCTCCAGTGGGAAGTGGCCGCGCAGCGTGGAGTCGCCGCGGGAGACGAAGCCCACGGGTACGCCGGTCTGCGCCGACGCGGCGAGGGCGGCGCGGGCCACCTCGCGGTTGCGCTGGGCGGCCTCGGCCGGGTCGAGGGAGCGGGAGTTGGTCATCACGTACACGGCCTTCGCGCCCTGGGTGAGCGCCCACTCCAGGTCCTGCGCTGACCAGCCGGTCAGCACCGGCAGATCGGCCACGGATTGGGTCCCGGTGGGGTCGTCGTCCAGGACGACGAGCACGCGCCGGCCGGCGGTCACCAGCGCGGCGATCTCCTCGGCGGGGACCGGGCGGCCCTGGGGCAGGCCGTCGGTGAGGTGCGAGAGGGGGATCATGGGGGGCCTCCTGCGGGTCGGTGGATCGATTATTCATCGGACGTCAGAGCTCCGATGACATGACTCAGGTATGCGGGGTGTGTGATTGTGCGGGTGGGTACGGCGGGTGGAAGCGTGCCGGTCAGGCGGGGGTGCGTTGCAGGATCTCGCGGTGGAGGTCGTCGTCGGTCTGGCGCAGATGGCCGAGCATGGCCGACGCCGAGGCGTCCGGGTCGCCGGTGCGCAAGGCGGCCAGGATCGCGGCATGCTGACCCAGGGCGTTCGTGCGGACCTGCGGCACGGCCGACGTCTCGTACCGTGCCTTGGCCAGGTGCCGGGAGACGGGTCGCATCAGCAGCGGAACGAACACGTTGCCGCAGCCCTGCAGGATCACGTCGTGGAAGGCCAGGTCGTGGTGGACGAACGCGCCCACGTCGCCAGCGGCGTCGGCGCGCGACATTCCCTCCAGGTGCTGACGCATCCGCTCCAGGTCATCGTCGGTGCACACCCCGGCGAACAGTTCCGCGGCCCCGACTTCGATCATCCGTCGCGCCTGGATGAGCTGCACGGACAGCTCCTCACGGTTCGCGTGCGGCCCTGGGGTGGCCAGCAGGTCGAGAGATTCCCACTCCGTTATGGGGTTGACGTAGGTGCCTCGACCCTGCTCGACGCGCAGTACGCCCTGGGTCTTGAGCACCTTGACGGCCTCGCGGAGGGTGGCCCGGCTGACGCCGGACTCCTGAGCCAGGTCGGCCTCGCGGGGCAGTGGCTCGTCGGTGAACTCGCCGGCTCGAATGCGGGCGAGCAGCCGGGCGACGGCTTCGTCGACGCGGTTGCCGTGAACCATGCCCGCTCCTTTTGCCCGCCGTGCTCTCCGATATACATCGGAGGTCTGATGAATCGAGTGTGGCCCGGAGGGGAACGCCTGTCAACGGTTTCCTCAGGGCATTCTGACTAGGCTCGCGGGGGTGTGGTACTGGTTCTTCAAATTCTTCGTCATCGGGCCGGCGGCAATGCTGCTGCTGCGGTGCCGGTGGGCGGGCCGGGCGAACCTGCCGCGGCGCGGTCCCTGCGTCATCGCGGCCAACCACCGCACCATGCTCGACCCGGCGCTGATCAGCCTGGGGGTTCCCCGACGGGTCATCTTTGTGGCAAAGCTCAAGTACTACCGCGGCCAGGACCGCAAGGGTCGGTTGATGGCGTGGTTCCTGCAGGCTATCGGCCAAACGCCTATCGACCCGGCCTCCGGGGACGCAGCGGCACCCGCCCTGGACACCGCCCGCGCCCTGCTGTCGCGAGGCGGAGTGTGGGCCGTCTTCCCCGAGGGCACCCGTTCCTCCCAGGATCAGGTGCATCGCGGCCACACCGGGGTCATGCGGGTCGCGCTCCCGCTCGGCGTACCCGTCATCCCCGCCGGCGTGATCGGCACCTCCCACGTGCATTCCCCCTGGTACGACGGCCGGTTCCGACGCAGCGCGGTGACCGTCCGGTACGGCGAACCGCTGGATCTCACGCCGTGGCGCGACCGGCCCGATGATCCCCAGGCCTGGCGTGAGGCCACCGACGCCCTGATGGCTGCCATCGCGCGGCTGTCCGAGCAGGAGTACGTCGACGTCTACGCCGTCTCCCAGTCCGGATGAGCGCGCCACTATCTCCCGGTCCGGGTGACCGCCCGGAGATTCGGCAGCTCCTGGCCGAGCACCCGGTGATCGACGGCCACAACGACCTGCCGTGGCGCATCCGGACGGCGTACCAGGGTGATCTGGACCGGCTGCCGTTCCGCGAAGGTGACCCCGGCGGGCACACCGACCTGCCGCGGCTGCGCACCGGTGGGGTCGGCGGGCAGTTCTGGTCGGTGTACGTGAGCTCGCTGCTGCCCGAGCCGGACGCCGCCGTGCAGACCCTGGACCAACTGGACCTGGTTCGCCGGCTGTGTGAGCGGTACGCCGACCGGCTGGCCTGGGCGACCACCGCGGACGAGGTGGCGGCGGCCGTCGACCACGGGCGGATCGCCTCGCTCATCGGCGTCGAGGGAGGCCACTCGATCGCGTCATCGCTGGGCGTCCTGCGGATGCTGCACGCCCTCGGCGCCCGGTACCTCACGCTGACCCACAATCACGCCACCGGATGGGCCGACTCGGCGACCGACACCCCCCGGCACGGCGGGTTGACGGACTTCGGCCGCGACGTCGTCGGCGAGTTGAACCGGCTCGGGATGATCGTGGACCTGTCCCATGTCGCCTACACCACGATGCGCGACGCGCTGGCGGTGACCCGGGCGCCGGTGATGTTCAGCCACTCCAGCGCGTACGCCGTCACCGATACCCCCCGCAACGTGCCCGACGACGTCCTGGCCGCGTTGCCCGGCAACGGTGGGGTATGCATGGTGGCGTTCGTGTCGTACTTCGTCTCCCAGGGCGTCCGTGACCACCAGGAGCAGGCGGGGAGGGCGGCCATCGAGCAGGGCGTCGACACCGCCGACCAGGACGTGATGAAGCCGTGGTGGCAGGCGTGGAAGGCGGTCCATCCGGCGCCCGTCGCCACCGTGGCGGACGTGGTCGCGCACCTGGAGCACGTGCGCGACGTGGCGGGCATCGACCATGTCGGCCTCGGCGGCGACTTCGACGGCGCCGACGACTTCCCGCAGGGGCTGGGCGACGTGGGCTGTTACCCGCGGCTGCTGACGGCCCTGGCCGATCGCGGCTGGTCGCGGGCGGATCTGGCCAAGCTGACCGGCGGCAACATCCTGCGGGTGCTGCGTGCCGTCGAGGACGTGGCCGCCCGGGGGTGATGCCGCGCCCCAGGTGCCCAGGGGCCCGCGGTCCAGGGTGTGCCCTCGTCCACGGCCGCCGAAGTGTCAGTGTGGCGCCGTACGTTATGTCCGACCGTCACTCCTGTGCTGTTCGGCCGCGAGAAAGGGCACCTTTTCGACACTTCGCCGAAGGGGTTCCGCAGGTGGCTCGGCTGGCCGTGGCACCCTCGAGAAGGGTGCCGGGAGTGCGTGAGGGGGTGCCGCGTGATGCGGATGACCGACTGGTCGACGGCGCAACGCTGGCAGCCGGCGGCCGTCGTACGACCCACGACGGCGCAGGAAGCGGCGGCGATCCTCGCCGAGGCGGCCCGCACCGGCACGACCGTCCGCCCCATCGGCTCGGGGCATTCCTTCACCCCGCTCGCCGTCACCGACGGCACGCAAGTCGTGCTCGACGGGATGATCGGCCTGGTCGGCGGTCCCGATCCGGACGGCGCGGTCCGGGTCCGCGGCGGTACCACCCTGGCGCTGCTGAACACGCTGCTGGCCGCTCGCGGCCGGGCCGTCGCCAATCTCGGCGACATCGACGCCCAGACCATCGCCGGGGCGATCTCGACCGGTACCCACGGGACCGGTGCCCGGTTCGGCGGGCTTGCCACCCAGGTCAGCGCCCTGGAGCTGGCCCTACCCGATGGTTCGGTACGCCGGTGCGACGCCGCCCACGACCCCGACCTGTTCCAGGCCGCGCGCCTGGGGGTGGGCGCGTTCGGGCTGATCACCGAGGTCACTCTGGACACCGTGCCGGCGTTCGGGCTGTACGCGGTGGAGCGACCCGACCGGCTCAGCACCGTGCTGGCGGACCTGCCGGCACACCTACGCGCCGACCACTTCGAGTTCTTCTGGTTCCCGCACACCGACCGGGTGCTCGCCAAGACGAACACCCGGGTCGCCGCGCCCGAGGCCGCCAGCTCCGGCCTCCCGGCGTGGCGGGCCTACCTGGACGACGAGCTGCTCGCGAATCGGCTCTTCGAGGTCGTCAACCGCGGCTGCGCGCGCTGGCCGGCGGCGACGCCGTACCTCAATCAGGTCGCGGCGCGCTCGCTGCCCGCGCGCTCGTACACCGCGCCCTCCCACCAGGTGTTCGCCTCCCCGCGCACGGTTCGGTTCCGGGAGAGCGAGTACGCCGTGCCGGTCGCCGCCGTGGACGACGTGCTGCGCGAGCTGCGCCGGTGGCTGGAGCGCAGCGGCGAGCGCGTGGCCTTCCCGGTGGAGGTGCGGTTCGCGGCGGCGGACCAGGTGTGGTTGTCGACGTCCTACCAGCGCGACAGCGCTTACGTCGCGGTCCACATGTACCACCGGCTCGACCCAAGCAGGTTCTTCGGCGCCTTCGAGGACATCGTCGCCCGGTACGACGGCCGCCCCCACTGGGGCAAGATGCACCGGTTAACGGCCGCGGACCTCCAAGGTCGTTATCCCCGGTTCGGCGACGCCCTGGCGGTCCGGGACCGAGTCGACCCGCAACGGGTGCTCGGGAGCCCGTACCTGGCCAGGGTCCTGGACGCCTGAGATGGTCGAACGGGCCCAACATTCAACGGGTCTCATCGTTCACACTGCTCTCATGACTGACTCTCAGCGCGACCGCGATGCCACCCGCGATGCCACCCGCCGTACGGTGCTCGGTGCCACCGCCGGGGGTGCCGCAGCGGCCACCCTCCTGACCGCCTGCGGGTCCGCCAGCTCGCCCGCGCCGCCCGCGACGCCCGCCGCCGCCAGTACGGCGGCCCCCGCGTCCAGCTCGCCCGGGTCGGCCACCGCGTCGACCCCCGCCGGGGCCGTGCTGGCCCAGGCGGCCGACGTCCCGGTGGGCGGCGGGATCCTCGTCTCAGACCAGAAGGTGGTGGTCACCCAGCCCACAGCCGGCACGTTCGCGGCGGTGTCGGCCGTGTGCACGCACCGCAGTTGCCTCGTGCAGGCCCCCGCCAACGGCGTCATCGTGTGCGCCTGCCACGGCAGCGAGTACGGCCTGGACGGCTCGGTGAAGAAGGGGCCGGCGACCCAGCCGCTCCCCGCCGTGCCGGTGGTCGCCGCCGACGGCGCTATCCGCAAGGGCTGAACCCCGCCGAGACCCGGTCACAGCAAGCCCACAGCCACGACCGATGGGGGTCGAGGGTGCCCCGTCGATGCTGTCGTCATGACGACGCACAACCAGCCGGGGCAGGCGAACCTGATCGTGGTGGCCGGGGTGCCCGGAGCGGGCAAGTCCACGGCCTTGCGCGAGATCGCCGCGGTGGCAGAGGCCGCCCCAGGACTGCGAATCCTGGACTCGGACATCCAGCGGCACTGGCTGGCCGCACGTCTGCCGGCGCGGACGCCGTACGGCTGGTATCGACCGTGCGTGCACCTGGCCCACCAGGTCAGCGTCGCCGGGCAGGTGGTGGCCGGGCCGAATCGACGGGATGGGCGCCCGCGGCGGCTCATCGTGCACGATCCTGGCACCCGTCCCTGGTGGCGGCGGGGGCTGGTCACGCTCGCCCGGGTGCGGGGCTGGCGGGCCGAACTGGTCTTCGTTGAGGTCAGCCGCAGGGAGGCGCTCGGTGGGCAGCTGGCTCGCGGCCGGGTGGTTCGGGAAGCCTCGTTCGAAGCGCACTGGCATCGCGGACAGCGCCTCGCCGCGCAGCTGCGCCGCAGCACGATGACGGAGGGCGGCTGGCAGCGGGCGTACCTGACCAGCCGTGCGGAAGCCGTCGGCGCGGTGTGCGCGGCCCTCGGTATCGGCGGCGGTACCGGCGGGAGTGTCGGCGGGAGTGTCGGCGATCAACGGGTGGCCGCCTAGGCGAAACCGTCCACGAATCGCCCCGCGAATCGTCCGGGCGTCAACCCCGTGGCCGCCCGGAAGTCGCGCGTGAAGTGCGCTTGGTCGGCGTACCCGAGCTCGTAGGCCAACGCGGCCAGTTCGACCTGTCCTGACTGCAGCCGCAGCGACCCTTCGTGCAACCGCTGCCGCCGGATCAGCCAGCGCGGCGAGATGCCCACCCGCTTGGCCAGCAGCCGCTGCAGGCTGCGTTCGGAGAGCCCGACCCGCCCGCACAGATCATCGACCGTGCGCAGCTGCGGCGTCGACTCCACCAGATCGACCAGCGCGTTGACCTGGTCGCCCTCGGCGTCGATCGGCAGCACCGGGCGCAGCGCCGCCTCGACCAGCCGCATGGCTCGTTCATGACGCGGCGCCGCGGTCGGATCCGGGGCGATCACCTCGCGAACAGCGGTGGTCAGCGCGCCGCCGTCGATCCCCGCCAGCTCGGCCAGGTCGACGTACCGATCGGTGTGCTCGCGCACCGCCCGGCCGGTCAGCAGGTACCCGGCGGCCGGGGCCATCATCAGCCCGAACGCCCAGCCGGTGCCCTCCAGGATCGTGCGCGACAGGCCGGAGGTCACGCCGTACCAGCGGGCGTAGCGATCGGCGACGACCAGCAGGCACACCGGGTACTGCAGCACCCGCTGTTCGGCCTGCCGGCCCTCGGGAATCGACCACACCGGGATCCAGTAGCGCCGGGCGAGCCCGGCCACGTCGGCGGCCGGTGCGTAGCGGGTGATCCGGTACCAGTCGCGTTCGGCCGGATCGACCAGATGAGCCCGATCGACGGCCAGCGGCAGCGGCGGGCGCGGGCTGACGGACTCCTCCACGCCACCAGTGTGTCGGGTATGTACAAGCCGGGTCCGCGTCCGGCTGCCTACGGTGCCTGTCATGAGCGAGCACGCCACCACCCCGACCCTGACGGCCTATCTGCAGTACGCCGAACCGCTGGCCGCCGTCGTGGCCGACCTGACCGCACCCCAGTGGGCGGCCCCCAGTCCGTGTGCGGGCTGGTCCGCCGCCGACGTGGTTGACCACGTCGTGACGACCCAACGCGACTACTTCGAGCGCCACCAGGGCGATCTCGGCCCGGCGCCCGAGCTTGCAGCCGATCCGGCGGCCGGCTGGCGGACCCACGACGCCGCCGTACGCCGGGTGCTCGCCGATCCAGCACTGGTCTCGCGAGCCTTCGACGGCTTCTTCGGGCCGACCACGGTGGGGGAGCTGTTCGTGCAGTTCTACGGGTTTGACCTGATCGTGCACCGATGGGACGTGGCCCGCAGCGCGGGCCGCGACGAGCGATTCAGCGATGCTGAGCTGGATACCGTGGAGCGGGCGATCGCCGGGTTCGGGGAGCACCTGTACGGCGAGGGGATCTGCGCTCGGCCGGTTGAGGTGCCGCTGGACGCGGATCGGCAGACGCGTGTGCTGGCGACCCTGGGACGGAAGGCGTCTACCCTCGCGTTATGACGAAACCGCAGGGAGCGGGTGCTGTCGTCGCCGTCGTGGGCGCCAGCGGCACGATGGGTGCGGCGGTGTGCCGGGAGCTGGCGCGCCGCGGTGCCCGGCTCCTGCTGGTGGGCCGCAGCCTGTCTCGGCTGCGGGCCGCCGAACTGCCCGAGGCCCCGACCGTACTGGCGGATGTGACGGACGCCGCGTGTGGTGACCGGATCATCGAGGGAGCTGCCACGCACTACGGCAGGCTCGACGGGCTGGTCAACGCCGCCTATCTGATGAGCGCGGACCCGTTGCGTCAGCTGCCCGACGAGGTCCTGGAGGAGGTGTTCCTCGTCAACGCCATCGGCCCACTCTTCCTGGTCAAGCGGATCCTGCCGGTGCTGCCGCGGCCGGGGGGCCTGATCGTGTCGTTGACCGTCGGGATGCCCGAGCCGGCAGCACCCGAGCAGGCCGGGTACGCCGCTGCGGCGGCCGGGTTGCGCGCCGCCATCGGCGCCCTGGCGGCCGCCGTTCGCGACGAGGGCATCCAGGTGCTGGACGTCGAGGCGCCGCCCGTTGGTTGCCCGCCGATGGGCCCGCCGATGGGCCCGCCGATGACGCCGGAGAACCTCGCCCAACAGATCGCGGACGCCATCGAGCAGGACCGTCAACGCCTGCGTCCAGCCGATTTTCGCCGAGCCTGACGCCCTAGGAGCGGGTCTCGGCTCGATGTCGAGCCGAGACCCGCACCTAAGCCCACCTGAGCCCACCTGAGTCGCTCGGCCCGGCCGACCGGGGTCGCAGTGTCATCATCGGAGGGTGCAGTTCATGGTGTTGAGCCGGCGTCGGACCGAGGACTTCCAGGAGACCGATTTCGAGGCGGTGCTGCCCGAGGAGGGCGAGAAGGTGCGCACGCTGTACGCCGCGGGCATCGTCCGCCAGGCGTGGTTGCGCGGCGACTCCGGCGGGGCGTGCTTCCTGGTGGAGGCCGAGGACGAGACGGATGCGCGCGGCATCGTGCGCAGCCTGCCATTGGCGGTGCGGGGGCTGTCCGAGTTCACGGTGATCCCGTTGCTGCCCTACCGGGGGTTCGGCCCGCGCTGAGGTAGCCGCGTCGCGGGTGCTCGCAGGTCAGCGTTGAGTGCGGGGTTCGGCTCGATATCGAGCCGGGGGTCGCACCCAAGAGCCACGCGCGGGCTAGCCGGAGGTGTACTCGGCGGTCTTCTGCGCGAGCCGTCGGTTGAACGGTTCGGTGCGGATGATGGCGCGCTGGTGCGTGCCGGCCCCGATCGGCCCGGCGTCATCGCGCAGCCGCACCTGGAACGTCAGCGCCTTGCCGTCCACCTCGGTCAGCTCGACCTCGGCGGTCACGGTCATGCCGACGGGGGTGGCCGCCAGGTGGCTGAGGTCGGCGTGCGTGCCCACGGAGCGTTCCCCGTCCCCCAGGTGCTCCTCGAGCAGCTGGATGCAGGTGGCCTCGGTGAACGCGACCAGGTACGCGGTCGCGAACACCACCGGCATGTCGTTGAAGTCGCCCAGCGCCGCCGGCAGGCTCGGCACGGTGACCGAGTCGTCGACGGTCAGGCTGGCGGTGTGGGTCAGTCCCGGGGTGAGTGTTTCCAACATGGCGCGAGCATCCCGCGCCCGGGCGCCGTACGGCAACGCCGGCCGGACCGACAGGCCGGCCGGCCGTTCGGATGTCAGGCTGGACGGCATGACCGACCTCGATCTCAACCGGGAGCTGCGTGACCAGATCGATTGGCATTGGCGGCATCAGGCGCGGGGGGCGCTGGCCGGTCTCACGGACGCCGAGTACTTCTGGGAGCCCGTCCCCGGCTGCTGGAACGTGAGACCCCGAGGGACCGGTACGGCGTCCATCCAGGCTGGCGAGGGCCCGATGACCATCGATTTCGCCTTCCCCGAACCCGTTCCGGCGCCGGTCACGACGATCGCCTGGCGGCTCGGGCACGTCATCGTCGGGGTCCTGGCGATGCGCAACGCATCCCACTTCGGGGGGCCGCCGTTGGACTACGGTTCGTTCCGGTACGCACCGACCGCGCAGGAGGCCCTCGACCAGCTCGATGCCGAGTACGCCGGGTGGCTGGCCGGTGTTAAATCGCTGGGTGGGTGGGGCCTGGCCGAGAAGTGTGGGCCGGCCGAGGGGCCGTACGCCGACCGGTCGATGGTCACCTTGGTGCTGCACATCCACCGGGAGCTGATCCACCACCTCGCCGAGATCGCCCTGCTTCGAGACCTGTACCGGCAGCTGCACCAACCCGAGGACCGCCCCGACGCCCAACCCGACGGCCGGCCCGACGGCCGGCCCGACGGACTGGCGACGAGGGCACTGCGGTGAGCCGAGACCGTTGGTGAGCCACGTGCGAGCGATGTCGAACCACTGCGGAGCATTGCGGCTGGGCGATGACCGCGTTAGCGTCGCGAGTTCGGTGACGACGCTGGCCGCGCCCCCTCCCGCCCCGGCCCGCCCGTCCAGCCAGGAGGTCGCGATGCCGTTCGACGTACCCACCCCCGAGGAGATCGCCACGCTCGGTCAGCGGTTCGGGTTGACGCTGGATCAGAGCCAACGGCAGGGGTACGCCGCCCTGATCGCCGGATCGGCGGCCGCGTACGACCGCGTTGAGCAGCTCTACCGCCAGCACGCGCCCGCGCCGGTCACCGGCCGGACCAGCAGCGAACCGGCGGACAACCCGCTGCGGGCCTGGTACCGGCGTACCGACATCGTGGGCACCCCGGGCGGGCCGTTGACCGGTCGGACCGTGGCCATCAAGGACAACGTGAGCGTGGCCGGCGTACCGATGATGAACGGGTCGGTGACCGTCGAAGGCTACGTGCCGACGTACGACGCGACCGTGGTGACGCGTTTGCTGGGGGCTGGGGCCACGATCACCGGGAAGGCGGTCTGCGAGAGCCTGTGCTTCTCCGGCGGCAGCCACACCGCCGACACCGGTCCGGTGCGCAACCCGTGGGACCCCGACCGGACCACGGGCGGTTCGTCGGCGGGCAGCGCGGCGTTGGTGGCGGCCGGGGAGGTCGACCTGGCTCTCGGGGGTGACCAGGGCGGCTCCATCCGGATCCCGAGCGCGTTCTGCGGGACCGTGGGGCACAAGCCGACGTTCGGCCTGGTCCCGTACACGGGTGCGTTCCCTATCGAGCGGACGATCGATCACCTGGGGCCGATCACCACGACCGTCGCCGACGCGGCGGTGATGCTGGGGGTGCTCGCCGGGTACGACGAGGGGCGCGATCCGCGGCAACCGGTGGGCGTGGCGGGTGTGGACTACCGGGCGGCGCTGGAGGCTGAGCCGACCGGTCTGCGGGTGGGCATCGTGGCCGAGGGGTTCGGCCTGGAGGGCCTGTCGCAGCCGGAGCTGGACGCGACGGTCCGGGCGACGGCGTTGCGGCTGGCCGAGGCGGGGCTGGTCGTCGAGGACGTCAGCGTCCCCGAGCACGCCGACGCTTTCGCCGTCTGGAACGTGATCGCCACCGACGGCGCGACCGTGCAGATGATCGAGGGCAACGCCTACGGCTACAACGTGCCCGGGTGGTACGACCCCGAGCTGATGGCGCATTACGGTCGGCAGTGGCGGGAGCGGGCGGACCGGCTGTCGGTGACTACCAAGCTGGTGGCGTTGTGCGGGGCCCGGTCCTTGGAGACCAACTACGGGTCGGTGTACGGGATGGCGCAGAACCTGGTCCCCATGCTCCGCGCCGCCTATGACAAGCTGTTGTCACAGTACGACGTGCTGGTGATGCCGACCTTGCCGATCGTGGCCAGCCTGACTCCGCCGCCGGATGCCGACCTGGCGACCTCGGTGGCCCGCGCGCTGGAGATGATTGCGAACACGGCGCCGTTCGACGTCACCGGGCACCCGGCCACCAGCGTGCCGGCCGGGATGGTCGACGGGCTCCCGACGGGGCTGATGATCATCGGGAAGCACTTCGACGACGCGACGTGCCTGCGGGTCGCGCAGGTGGTCGAGCAGCAAGCCGGCGGCTTCCCGCGCCCGGGCCAGTAGGGCGCGAGTCGCCGTCCCGGGACCTCGGCGCAGCCCGGCAGACTGGATCCCATGTCGCCGCAGACCAACTCGCCGTCGTACGGGCCTGCCAGCATCGCCGAGATCGACTGGGCGGCGCTCCTGGACCGGGAGTTCACACCGTCCCCGGCCTCCTGGTCCGAGCAGGTCATGTACTTCCTGCTGGTGGACCGGTTCAGCGACGGACTCGAGGACGGGTACGTCGACCGGTCCGGTCAGCGGGTGACCGGCAGCACCCCGCCGTTCCAGCCCGGCGACGAGGGCAACGCCACCGGCGACGACACCTCGGCCGCGGCCTGGCGGGCGGCCGGGGGGACCTGGTGCGGCGGGACGATCAACGGCATCCGCAGCAAGATCGGGTATCTGCAACGCCTTGGCGTCACCGCGTTGTGGATCAGTCCGGTGCTCAAGCAGCGGGCCGACAGCACCGGCTATCACGGCTACGGCACCCAAGACTTCCTGACCATCGAACCGCGCTTCGGCACCCAGGAGGACGTGGTGGCGCTGGTCGCCGAGGCGCACGCCGCCGGGATGTACGTCGTCCTCGACGTCATCCTGAACCACACCGGCAATGTGTTCGGTTACGTCGGGCACGACGACCGGCCCTGGGACGGCACCGACCGCATGGTGGCCGGCTGGCGGGACCGACACGGCGAGATCACCCTGCCCTTCCCGGACCCGGTGACCGACCGAGAGGCGGCGGTGTGGCCCGTCGAGCTGCAGGACGCCGGGGTGTTCACCCAGCGTGGGCCGATCGCGAACTGGGATGCCTACCCCGAGTACGTCGAGGGCGACTTCTTCGACCTCAAGGACGTCCGCCACGGCACCGGCGGGGACGACGACTACCACCCCTCACCCGCGCTGGTGAACCTGGTCCGCGCGTACCAGTATTGGGTCGCCGTCACGGACATCGACGGCCTGCGGATCGACACCGTCAAGCACATGGATGTGGGGGCCACCCGGTACATCGCGACCGCCATGCACGAGTTCGGGCGGCTCATCGGCAAGAAGCACTTCTACCTCCTGGGCGAGATCACCGGACGCCGGTCGTTCGCGATCCGGCTGCTGGAACGCACTGGCCTGGACGCCGCGCTCGGCCTGGACGACGTCCAGGAGAAGCTCGACGACCTGGTCACCGGTCGGCGGGCGCCGCGGGAGTACTTCGACCTGTTCCGCAACGCCTACCTGATCGGCCAGGGCAGCGACACCTGGTTCGGGGAGAAGCTGGTCTGTGCCATCGACGACCACGACCAAGTGCGGCAGGGATGGTACAAGTCGCGGTTTGCCGCCGACCCGCTGGGCCAACGGCTGACGGTGCCCGCGCTGGCGTTGAACGCCACCACCCTGGGCATGCCGTGCCTCTACTACGGCAGTGAGCAGGGCCTGGACGGTCAGGGTGATAATGACCGGTACCTCCGGGAGGCCATGTTCGGCGGCCCGTTCGGCCCGTTCCGGAGCGCCGGTCGGCACGTGTTCGACGAGACGAACCCGACGTACGTGGCGCTCTCGCAGGTCCTGGCGGTACGCCGGACGATTCCGGCGCTGCGGTTCGGGCGGCAGTACCTGCGGGAGATCAGCGACGACGGGGTGACCTTCGGGTTGCCCGACTTCATCGGGGGCAAGGACCTGCCCGACGAGCGGATCGTGTCGGTGATCGCGTGGAGCCGGGTGCTGGCGGAGGCCGAGGTGGTGTGCGCGATCAACAATGACCCCGACGCCGAACGGACCGCCTGGGTGCTGATCGACGAGGAACTGAACGAGCGGGTCGCCGCCTACGAGTACGGGTACAGCAGCGACCCCGCCCGCATCGGTACGACGACCCCGGTCACCTCGAGCGGTGCTCCGCACCGCGGGCCGGCCATCCAGCTCACGGTCCCACCGGCGGGTTTCGTGATCCTCGTGCCGGCGCAGTCCGGCTGACCGCCCAGGTTCTTCGCCGAGACCCACCTCCCTCTCCGGGACCCACGAAGCTTCGTGGGTTCGAGCGAGCGGCGTGGGTTTGAGCGAGCGGCGTGGGTTCGAGCGGGTTCGCTAGCCTCAGGCCTGCTCGCCCGCCGACATCAGGTCACCGGAAACCTGGTCCTGGACGCCCCACTCGTGGCATTGGCAATCGAGTTCGGGGTGGCCGTGGTCTCCGCGGACACCGACTTCGCCCGGTTCATCGAGGTGCGTTGGGTGAACCCGCTGGATTGACCCACATCAACCGGTCGATCGGGAGCAGCCCGGTCAGTCGGCCACTCGGGTCAGTCGGCCACTCGGGTCAGTCGGCCACTCGGGTCAGCCGGCCGAGCGGGCACAGCCTCGTCAGCCGGCCACCCGGGCTGGGCGAGCCGCCCGCCGGTAAGCATCGACCACATCCCACGCCGTCAAGCCCGCGATCAGCACCGCAAGCACCGCGATGCTGGGCCCGGTGGCGAAGCCGAAGTGCGTCTGGGCCGCAGCCAGGCCCTGGGAGTCCAGCAGTCGGCCGGTGAGCAGCAAGCCAAGAACGGGTCCGGCGAACGCCAGGCTGAGCGCCAGGTTGAGGTGCGCGAGCCGGGGGGTCCACCGCCCGGTGCGGTACTTGACCACCTCCAGGACCATGCACGCGCCGAGCACCACCACGAAGTACCAGCTCCACAACGGCCACAGGCCCGGGTGGAAGACGTTCACCACGGCGCCGCCGACGGCCAGGGTGGCCACCGTGGGCAGCGCCATCAGGACGGCCGCGAGCAGGCCGTAGAAGCCGACCCCCGCGGCGGTCGAAGCCAGGGTGAACTCGCGGGCGGGCAGCAGCTCGTCCAACCGGTCGATGCTCCAGCGCCGTTGCACGGGTCGATCCGCCGGGTCGGCGCTGCGTTCGATGACGGCGTAGGCGACGGTGACCCAGAAGGCCACCTGCACCGCCGTCATGAACCAGGTGCCAGCCAGGGACCGGAGGGCTCCGGCGACCGAGGCCCCCGGACCGATGAGCGAAGCCCCGAAGGTCACCACCGCCACCACGGTGGGCACGACCGCCAGGAGCAGCCGCAGGAGCCGGACGTAGTCGACGTACACGGCCGGACCGATCAGATAACCGGGGGTGTTCGCGTAGTCCGCGGCCAGCCGCGCGGGGTCACCCAGGGACTCCAGGGCGTCGCGTTCGGCGGCCAGCTCGTCGACCCCGGGATGGCGCGCGTCGATGGTGTCCTCGATGGTGGCCCGCAGCTCACGAGCCACATCGTCCTGCTGATCGGCGGGGAGTCGCCGGATCACGGCGGCCACGTACCGGTCGGTCAGGCTCGGGGTCACGACAGGCATGTCAACGTCCTTCCTGCAGGGCGCGCAGCGCGCCGTCGAGCGCGCTCCATTCGCGGACGAGGCGATCCAGCAGCGCGCGGCCGTCGTCGCTGACGACGTAGAACTTGCGCGGCCGTGGCTCGTCGGTGTTCCACTCGCTGGTGAGCAAACCCTGCTTCTCGAGGCGACGCAGCAGGGGGTAGAGGGTGTTGCCGTCCACGCTCAGGCCGGCGGCAGCCAGGGTTTCCAGGAGGGCGTAGCCGTAGTGCGGCTGGGCCAGGATCGCCAGGCAGGCCAGGACGACGGTGCCGCGGCGCAGCTCCTGGAGGTGTTGACCCACCAGCTCCTCGTCCTTCACGTCTCACACTATACAGTGCGTCGCACACTAATGTCGAACCGACTTCATTGGTGGAGAGGCATTAGTGTCGCTGTTGGCGGATGCCGTGGAGTTCGTCGAGAAGCCCATCGCGTACGGCGGCCCGCCCCGCCTCGAAGCCCGCCACCAGCACGGCGGCATCGGTCGCGAAGCGGGCCACGTCGGGGGTCGAGGGTCCCGGGCGCAGCGCCCACACCACCGGGGTCCGGGCCAGCTCGGCGAGGTCGCGTTCGTCCTGCTGATAGCGGGCCGTCGAGGTCAGCAGCGCCTGCTGGTACGCCGGGGGGTAGCGCCGGCGCATCGCGTGGGCCAGCACGGGCGCCATTGCCGAATGTCGCGGTACGTCGTCCGCCCGCCTCGAGCGCAGCACCAGCAGGTGGGTGGCGCCCTGGCGCAGCGCCGTCCGGAACGGGATCGGCTCGGCGACGCCCGCGTCGACGTAGCGGCGCCCGGCCAAGCCCACCGGCGCCCCAGAGAGCACCGGGATGCCGCACGAGGCCCGCAGCGCGGTCTGCACGTCCGCCGGTTCCGACAGCATCGGGCGTAGGTCGACCGCCTCCCCGGACTCGACGTCGGTGGCCACCGGATGCCACGTCGCCGGGGACGCCAGCACCCCGGCGAAATCCATCGGCGACAGGCGGGTGTAGACGACCTCGGTCAGGGTCCGCAGGTCGATCAGAGGTCTGCGACGCAGCAGGTTGTGCGGCCGGATGAGCATCCGGGTGTACGTCGGGTCCTGCCAGCCGTGCAGCCGCTCCGGGTGCGGACTGGCCAGCCAGGCCGCGGTGATGGCGCCGGAGGACGCGCCGTATAGGTCGTCGATGGCGGGCAGCACGCTCCGCTCGGCCAGCTCCAGGCCCATGCCGCCGGTGATCGTGCCGCGGTTGGCGCCGCCCTCGACGACCAGGGCCAGGCGGTACCGGTCGTCGCGGGACCCCGGACGGCTGCCCGCAGCCTGGCGACGCTCGATGAGCTCCAGGACGGTCGGCTGGGTTGTTTCGGGGTGGGGGAGCTGGCTCATTCGCGGACGGGTGCTCTCTGGGTAGCTGCGTCAGGATCGGACGCGGCCGCCGGCCCGGCAGCGACCGACGCGGGCGGTGTCTGCGAGGAGTCCGAAGCATCCGTGGCGTCCGCCGAGGCCGGTTCGGTTACCTGTGCGCTCTCCGCCTCGGCCTCCTCGTCCTCACGGGCGTTCGAGCGTTCGACCACCGCGGCCACGGCGGTCTCGGTAGCCCGCGTCACGTCGTACCGCTGTTTGTAGATGTCGAAGAGCGCCATGAATGTCGCCGCCACGGGCACCCCGAGGGCGGCCCCGGCGACGCCGAAGAGGTTCGCGCCCAGCAGCGCCGAGGCGAAGGACACCGCCGGGTGGACGTCGACCGCCCGCGCGGAGATCCGCGGTTCGATGGTGAGGTTCTCGACCTGCTGGTAGGCGATCGCGAAGATCAGCACGTACAGGCCGCGCTTGGGGTCATCGCTGGCGGCCCCCACCAGCACGGGCAGCAGGATCGCGATGTACGTGCCGACGTTGGGGACGAACTGGGCCACCAAGCCGGTCCAGATGGCCAACGGCAGGAAATAGGGCATGCCGATGATGGCCATGAAGATCCCGGTCGCGGTCCCCGAGATGACCGCCAGCACGAGGCGAGCCGAGACGTACCCGCCTACCTTGGTCAGGATCAGCTCCCACACGGTCAGCAGCACGACCTGCTGGCGCGGCCGGAACAGCCCGGCCACCCAGCCCCGCAGGCCGGGCATGCCGGCCGAGATGTAGTACGTGAAGAAGGTGAGCGCGAACACCGCCACGGCCGCCGAGGCGATCCCGCTGACCAGCCCGAGCAGGCCACCGGCCAACTGGGACGCGTAACCGGTCAGGGTCGTGGTGCTCAGGCCCATCGAAGCCAGCAGGTTGTCGGTGGTGTACGCCGTCCCCAGCCGTCCGTTGACCCAGCCCAGCAGCTGGCTGAGCAGCGTGGGGATCGACCCGACCAGAGCGGAGAGCTGCTCGACGAGGAGGCTGCCGAACTGCCAGAAGAACATCGCACCGAAGGTGGCGACCCCCAGCATCACCGCGATGGTGGCGGCGGGGCGGGGTATGGCCTGGGACAACCGAGCCACGGCCGGTTCCATCGCGAGGGCGAAGAAGAACGCCATGATCAGCAGGAACAGGACCGACCCGCCGTCGCTGAAGAAGAACTGCGCCAGCAGGGCGAGCATGACGACGGCGACGATCACCCAGGCGGAGCGCCAGACCGAGCTGGGGTCGAGGACGACGCGGGTGATCGAGTCGGCACGCGGGGGCGGGGTGAACAGGCCCTCCAGGTCGTCGGCGTCACCGGTCCGACCGAGGGCCACGGCGTCGGCGACCGCGGACGGGGTGCGGGCGTGCCGGTCGGGGTCGGACCCGGCTCCCTCGCGGGCCAGCGCGATCCGGGCGGTGTCGACCAGCCCCGTCACCTGGGTCCACCACTGCCGCTGTGCCATCTGCCTGCCTCCTGGAGAATCGTTCGTAGGAAGTCTGACCCGTGCGGGGGCCCGGCGCTGCGGGTGGCCGAATCTCAGTCGTCGCGTTCGTTGAGCGCGTCGCGCTCCTCGCGCTCGTTGAGGAAGGCGATGACCGCATTGCGGGCCTGAGCAGAATCCGCCAGGAGCAGGTGGCGTCCCCGCGGGATCATTGCGAGCTTCGCGCCGCGGATCCGATCAGCGAGGATGTGGGCGTTGTCTGGACGGCAGATCTGGTCGAGTTCGCCGTGCAGCACCAGCGTCGGGGCGCTGATGTCATCGAGGGCGGTCGACCCGTCGTGCATGGCCCCCGCGCCGAAGTGCGCCTTCTGGGCCGCGACGTCGACCGGGTCGGGGGTCATCGCCACCTCCTGGTCAGGGTGGGCGACCAGCCAGGTGGGGGAGACGAACCACCCGATGAGGGTTCCGGGTGTCCCGGTCACCAGCGCGGCCGTCGCTTCGGGAGGCTGAACGACTCCCTGGGGGTCCCCGATCGAGGTGGCGGCCAGCACCAGGGCGCTCACCCGGTCCGGGTAATCGGCGGCGACCCACTGGGCGATCTGCCCGCCCATCGCGTGACCCACCACGGCTGCCCGCTCCACCCCGGCAGCGTCCAGGACGGCGATGGCGTCGCGGGCGAAGTCCCGGGTGGACCAGCCGGTCGGGAAACGCGATTCGGAGGCGCCGACACCGCGATGGTCGTAGCGGATCACGGACCGCTTCTTGCGCAGCTCACGCGGCAGGCCGACCCAGGAGCGGTGGCTCATGGCCTGCCCAGCGATCAGCAGGACGGCCTGCGGACCGGAACCGGTGCGGTCATACCACAGCTGAACGTGGTCGGGGGTTTCGGCGACGGCCATAGCCAAACCCTAGACGAGGGTGAACGGCTGCTGGCTCAGGCCGACGTACTGCGCGACGTGCTGAGCGGCGCCCCGTCGCAGGTCTCGCCGTTCGAGGTGTTCCCGCCATCGGCCAGCCAGGCGTCCATCCCGCCCGCAAGGTGAGTGACCCGCTCCTCCCGTGAGGCGTACGCCGGCCGCAGCGCGGCCAGGGCGCGCGCCGACCGGGTCCCGGCCTTGCAATACAGCACCAGGTCACGGCCCCGCGCCGGCGGCGGCAGGGCGTCGTACCCCTGGGTGGTGATCCGGTCCAACGGCACGTGCAGCGACCCGTCGATGGCGTACAACGCCCGCTCCCAGTCTTCCCGTACGTCGACCACGGCCAGGTCCGCCAGACCCTGAGCCCGCAGGGCGAGCAGCTCACGCAAGCCCGGGGGGTCGACCTCGTCGGCCGATCCCTGCCCGTCCTCGACCGCGCAGAAGGCGGCCACCGGGGTCACCTGCGTCACCGGCACCCGGTCGGGGTCGGGGGTGACGCTGAGCGACCGGAACGTTCCGGTCAGCGCGTCCACCAGCAGCATCCGGCCGAGCATCACGTCCCCGGTGCCGGTGATCAGCTTGATCGCCTCGGTGGCCATCACCGTGCCGATCAGGCCGGGCAGCACCCCCAGCACGCCTCCCTCGGCGCAGGATGGGACGCTGCCCGGTGCCGGCGGTTCGGGGTAGAGGTCCCGGTACGCCGGGCCGTGGCCGCTCCAGAACACCGCCACCTGCCCGTTGAAGCGCAGGATGGACCCCCACACCACCGGCTTCCCCGTGATCTCCGCCGCATCCGCCACCAGGTAGCGGGTGGCGAAGTTGTCGGCGCCGTCCAGCACCAGGTCGTACCCGGCGAGCAGCTCGCAGGCGTTGTCCTCGGTCAGCCGTACGCCGTGCCGGATCACCTCGACGAAGGGGTTGATCCGCGCGATGGCCTCGCGGGCCGAGTCCACCTTGGGGCGGCCGACGTCGTCGACGCCGTGGATGAGTTGGCGGTGCAGGTTCGAGGTGTCCACCAGGTCGTCGTCCACGACACCCAGGGTGCCGATGCCGGCGGCCGCTAGGTATTGCAGCACGGGGGTGCCCAGTCCGCCCGCGCCGATCACCAGCGCCCGGGCGGCCTTCATCCGCAGCTGGGCCTGTTCACCGAAGCCCGCCAGGCTCAGGTGCCGCTGGTAGCGCAGGATCTCCTCGCGGGTCAACGGCGTCTGGCTGGGTGCGACCAGGGGATCGAGCTTCACGGCGTCACCCTGCCCTCCATCGGGGAGGACGCGTGGGCGTGGGTACGCCGCGGGATCCGGCCCGCCGCCGCGGCCAGCCGCCCGGCCTGGACGGCGTGGGCCATCGCGGACGCCATCACGGTGGGGTGGGCGGCTCGGGTGACCGCGCTGGCCAGCAGCACCGCGTCGCACCCGAGCTCCATCGCCAAGGCCGCCTCGGACGCCGTACCGATGCCTGCGTCGAGCACGACCGGCACCCGGGCCCGGGTGGCGATCAGCTCGATGTTGTGCGGGTTGAGGATGCCCAGCCCGGTGCCGATCGGCGCGCCGAGCGGCATCACCGCCACGGCGCCGGCGTCCTCCAACCGCAGGGCGATGCCGGGGTCGTCGCTGGTGTACGCGAACACCTTGAACCCCTTGGCGGCCAGCTTCTCGGTGGCGTCCAACAGTTCCACGACGTCGGGCAGCAGGGTGTCCTCGTCGGCGATGACCTCCAGCTTGACCCAGTCGGTTTCCAGCGCCTCGCGTCCGAGTTCCGCGGTGAGCATGGCGTCCCGGGTGGTGTAGCAGCCCGCCGTGTTGGGCAGGATCCGGATGCCGAGCCGCTGCAGGACACCGAAGAGGGACTGGGCCTGACCGGGGGCGTACCGGCGCAGCGCCACCGTGGTCAGGGCCGTGCCGGAGGCCACCAACGCGGCCTCCAGGGCGGCCAGGTCGGTCAGCCCACCGGTCCCCATGATCAGCCGGGATGCCAGGGCGATGCCGTCGATGGTGAGGGCGTCGTCGCCGGTGGCCGCGGCCGGTACGGCACGGTGGGCAGGGTCGGCAGCGTCGGGGCTCGCGTTCGTCGTCATGTTCATCCGCCCTGCACTGCCGTGACGACCTCGACGACGTGCCCGGTCGCCAACCGGGTGGCCGCCCACTGACTGCGCGGTACGACGGACCCATCGACCGCGACCGCCACCCCCAGGGAACCCCCGTCGGCGGATCGGCCGTCCGCGCCCACCTCCCGGCCGGTCAGCTGCGCCACGGCGTCGCAGACGGTGGCGTTGTCGGGCAGCGTGGACTCCTCACCATTGAGGTGCAGCGTGATCATCGAGGCTCCTTGGGCTTCGTCGGGGGCTTCGTCGTGGGCTTCGTTGCGGCGGGCTGAGCGCTTGCGCTGAAACGTTCGGGGGCGGTGGCGGCCCGGTACGACGCCTCCGTCGCGTCGCGTGCCGGGCTGCCGGTGACCAGGTCGGCGGTCAAGCGGGCCCCCAGGGGAGCCAACAGGACACCGTGCCGGAAGTACCCGCTGGACAGCACCACCCCGGGCAGCTCCGGGTCGGTGCCGATCACGGGCAGGTCGTCGGGCGTGCCGGGACGCGCCCGGGCCATCACCTCGACCAGTTCGGTCTCCAGGATCGCCGGGACCACGGCGGAGGCGTCGCGCAGCAGCCGGAACGTGCCGCCGGTGCTGGGGGCGTCCAGGTCGTCCTCGCGGCTGGTGGCGCCGATGACGATCCCGCCGTCGTCGCGGGGGACCAGGTACACCGGCTGTCCGTGCACCTGGGCCCGCAACGTCGAGGTGAACAGGGTGTTTTCCCCGGGCAGCAGCAGCCGGGCCGGCGTACGAAGCCGCACGATGTCGCCGTACACCGGGCGCAGCGGCACCCGCAGGTGCGGCGGCAGTCCCTCGACGCGGGTCGCGTCCACGCCGGAGGCCAACACGACGACGTCGGCCGACCACCGTGTTCCGTCGTCGGTGACCGCGCCGGTCACCCGTGGCGGGGCACCCTCGATCAGCAGTCGGCGAACCCGCTGGCCGATCAACTGGGCCGGCGGGCCGTCCGCGGTGCCCGGGCGGCACACCGCGTCGAGCGCGGCCGAGGCCAGTTGCCGCGGATCGACCTGGTGATCGCCGGGGATCAGGAAGGCACCGGCAAGCCGTGGCGCCAGGGCGGATTCCAGCCGCCGCGCCGCGGCCACGCTGATCTCGTCGATGTCCATGCCGAACCGGAGCTGGACCTGGTGCAGGTTGGCCAGCGCTTCCCGGTCCGACTGATCGACGCCGACGACGATCGTCTGGGTCTGGCGGTACCCGAGGGGCTCCGGGGTGGCCTGGGTGAGTTCGGCGACCAGCCGCGGGTACTGCGCGGCGGAGGCGAGCATCAGCGGATACAGGGCCTCCTGGCCGTACTGCACCTCGCTGACCGGGGCGAGCATGCCGGCCGCGGCGCGGGTGGCGCCCTGGGCGGGGGTCGGGTCGATGAGGGTGACGGCTACGCCCCGGCGGCGCAGCTCCCAGGCGGTGAGCACCCCGATGATTCCGGCGCCGGCGATCAGCACCCGCATTCGGTCATCCCTCCTTACGGCGGCATGACCCGCGTCACGTTCGGTGGTCGGCGTGCGACGCCCTCTCAGCCCGCTGGACCGGGCTTCCACGGAATGGTGTGGACCGTTCGCTGGCGCAACCGCGATCCGGCGACCTGAGCATCATAGGCCGGATGTGCCACGATGACCTGTGCCCGAACCGACCTCTGCCGCCGCTCCCGCTGCCCCCGAGATCGACCCCGAGTCCGCCGCTGAGCGCGACCCGGATCCGGCTGCCGAGCGCACCCGCTCCTGGCGCGCCGCACGCCTGGCCGGCGCCCGGCTCTACCTGTGCACCGACGCCGCAGCACTGCACACCGGCGGAATGGCGGCCCTGGAAGCCTTCTTCGAGGCCGCCTACCGCGGCGGGGTCGACATCATCCAGCTGCGCGACAAGTCGCTGGAGGCCCGCGACGAGATCGCGGCGCTGGAGGTGCTCGCGGAGGTGGCCCGGCGGCACGGTCGGTTGTACGCCGTCAACGACCGGGCCGATGTGGCCTTGCTGGTCGGTGCCGACGTCTTCCATGTCGGCCAGGGGGACCTCACGACGGCGCAGGCCCGACGGGTGCTGGGTCCGGACGTGCTGCTGGGGAGGTCCACCCGGGATCTGGAGCAGGTGCGGGCGGCGATCGAGGACCCGGGGGTGGACTACTACTGCACCGGGCCGGTCTGGCAGACCCCGACCAAACCGGGCCGAGCCGCCGTGGGCACCCAGCTGCCGGAGTCGGCGTACCGGCTGATGGCCGACGCCCACCGCGACCACGGGATCGAGCCGAAACCGTTCTTCGCGATCGGTGGCATCGACGCCGACCGACTGCCGCAGGTGCTGGCCACGGGGGCAACCCGGATCGTGGTGGTGCGGGCGATCACCGAGGCGGCCGACCCGCAGGCGGCGGCCCGCGCCCTCAGCGCGGCGTTGCGGGCAGGGGAAGCTCTGGAGGCGCCGGCAGATCGACCATCCGGGCGAACGGGCTGAACAGCAGCGTCAGTTCGGCCAGGCAATGCACCCCGGCCAGCACGGCGATCGTCGGGCGCACCCCCACCACGGTGCCCAACCACCCGGCCAGGACGCCGGCCAGCGGCATTGTACCGAGGTTGACCAGCTGAAACGCGGTCACCGCGCGCCCGATCACCTGCTGCGGCACGTACCGCTGCCGCCAGGCGCCGCGGACCACGTTGCCGATCACCGTGCCGACGGCCACCAGCAGCAGCCCGACCACCGGCCACGCCAAGGCCCAGCCCGGCCCGGCCAGAGGCACGAGCAGCGAGGCGACCCCGGCGGTGTACCCGGTCCACAGCATCGCGCGCGAGGACCCGAGGGTGCGCGCCAGCCGGGGCGCCAGTACCGCACCCAGCAGCCCGCCGACCCCGCTGACGGTGAGCACCAACCCGGCTCCCGCCGTACCCGCCCCCGCGTCCACAGCCAGGAAGAGCAGCAGCAGCGCGCCGTACCCGACCAGCCCGATGTTGGAGAGCCCGCCGACCACCAGCAGCCACCGCAGGTACCGGTCGCCGAAGACATAGGAGACGCCTTCGCGAATCTCGGTGCCCAACGCCTGGCGGTCGGCGCGCGGGGCGGTCCGGGCCGGTGGCCGGATCCGCCACAGGCAGGCCGCCGACACCAGGTAGCTGACCGCGTCGACGGCCAGCCCGTACGCCGCCGAGGTCCAGCGCAGCAGCGCCGCACCGATCCCGGGGCCAGCGACCTGCATGGCGGACTCGGTGCCGATGACCTTGGCGTTGGCCTCTTCCAAGTGCTCCGGCGCCACGATCGAAGCGAGGAAACCGACGTACGCCGTGCGGAAGAACACCTGCGCCGTGCCGTTGAGTGCCGCCACGACCAGCAGTTGAGGCAGCGTCAGCAGCCCGAGCACGGCAGCAATCGGGACGCTGGCCAGGGCCACGGCGCCGACGAGGTCGGCGGCGATCATGATCTGGCGGCCGTCGAGCCGGTCCACCCACGCGCCGGCGGGCAACCCGATCACGAGCCACGGCAGCCACGTGGCGGCCGTCAGCGCACCGAGCCATGCCGGGCCGCCCAGCAGGGCGATGGCCATGGCGGGCATCAGCACCTGGGTGGTGGCGTCGCCGAGGACGCTGACGCCTTCACCGAGCCAGAGCCGGTTGAAGTTGGCGTTCCTGCGCAGGGCGGGTACGGCGGGTGGCCGGGTCAGCGGGTCGATGCTCACCGCACTCCTGCCCGCGGGTGGGCGGGGCACGGCCTGCCCCGGCTGGCCGTGGCGTCATAGGCCATGTCTCCCAGCGTAGTTGGGGTCGACGGGGACGCCAAGGTGGCAGTCGCGCCGCAAGGGAATATACCCAGGGGGGTATCTGTTGAACCGACTGGAGAGGACTGGACATGAGTGCGACGAGGAATCCGGTGCCCCAGGACGGCCAGGTGCCCCAGGACGGCCAGCGAGACCAGAGCCACCCGAGCGATCGGCTGCCGGCGTGGCAGCGGGTGCTCGTCGTGGTCGCCCACCCCGACGATGAGTCCTTCGGTCTGGGTGCCGTGATCGACGCCTTCGTCACCGCGGGGGCGCAGGTCGAGGTGCTGTGCCTGACGATGGGCGAGGCGTCCACCCTGGCCGAGGGCCTGAGTCCTCAGTCCGTGGGCGAGCTGCCGGCGATGCGGGCGCAGGAGTTGGCTCGGGCGGCGGACCTGCTCGGGGTCCGGCGAGCCACCCTGGTGCGCCACCCGGACGGGGCGTTGGGCCAGCAGCCCGCAGGTGCCCTCGAGGCCGACGTCGAAGCGGCCGTGGATCGCGTCGCGCCGCACGGCCTGGTGGTGTTCGACACCACCGGCGTCACCGGTCATCCCGACCATGCGGCCGCCTCGCTGGCGGCCGAAGCCGTGGCTCGGCGTCGAGGCATCCCCGTCGTGGGGTGGGTCCTGCCGGACGCCGTGGCGGCCAGCCTGCGGCAGGAGTACGGGATCGGCATGGACGGCGTCGATCCGGCGGCCGTGTCGGTCGACCTACGCGTGAGCCGGGATCGGCAGCTGCAGGCGATCGCCGCACACCGCAGCCAGGCGGTACCGGGCAGCGTTCTGTGGCGTCGACTGGAGCTGTTGGGCGACCACGAATACCTGCGATGGATTGTCGAGCCGCCCTCCGGTGTTGCACCCAACTGAACGACCGCGCACTATCGCCAGCGGCCGCCGTACAGACGGCCAGAACCGACCGAACGACAGGAGCCCCATGGCCACCACCGACCTGACCGCCGCCACTTTCGAGGCCGCCATCACCGAGAACTCCATCGTTCTCGTCGACTTCTGGGCCTCCTGGTGCGGTCCGTGCCGGCAGTTCGCCCCGGTCTACGAAGAGGCCTCCAACCAGCACCCCGACGTCGTCTTCGGGAAGGTGGACACCGAGGCTGAGCAGGAGCTGGCCGGCGCCGCCAACATCACCTCGATCCCGACGCTGTTCGCGTTCCGGGACAGCATCCTGGTGTTCGCCCAGCCGGGAGCGCTGCCCGGCCCCGCGCTGGAGGAAGTCATCCAGGCGGTGAAGAACCTGGACATGGAGCAGGTACGCGCGGATGTCGAGGCCGAGAAGAGCCAAGCCCCCGAGTGACGCTGTCGCGACGCGCACCCGGGCCGATCCATCGGCCCGGGTGCGCGTCGCTGTTGGCGGGACAGTCGGCCGGTAGGGCCGACGATCCCGCGCCATCAGCGTCCGGACTGCTTGCGGGCCCGGTAGGCGGCCACCGCGTTGCGGTTGCCGCAGGTGGTGCTGCAGAACCGCTTCGAACGGTTGCGTGACAGGTCCACCACGAGGGCGTCGCATGTGTCGTCGGCGCAGCTGAAGATGCGGGACAGCTCGTCGGCGCGGATCACGTCGATCATGGCCATCGCGGTCTCGACCGCCACCCGAACGGCGAACGCCGTCTGGCTGGTCGTCGCGTGAATGTGCCAATCGAAACCCGCGTGCTGGACCAACTGCGGCACCGCCCGGGCATCGGCCAGGATCGCGTTGACCTGTGCGGCGGCCTCGTCCCGCTCGGCGGTCAGCAGCCGGCGAAGGACCGGCCGCAGCGCTCTCACCTGCGCCAGTTCCGCGTCGTCGGCGTCGTGCCGACCGGTGTAGTCGTACTCGGCGAAGAAGGCGTCGAGCTCCTCGATCGTCGTCAGCGTGTCCGGGTCCTCGGCCGAGTTGACCAGGGCGATCGCGGACGCCAAGGCCATGTCGGTGTCATGGGCAAAGACCACGTTGACATCTTACCGGACCGAGGCGTAGCGTCATTAATCATGGGGGCTATGACTCATGACGTGGTTGGCCGAGGCTCGACCGGCGGACTTCTCCTGGCGCTGCTGTCGGCGGGATCCTTCGGGCTGTCCGGGTCGCTGGCCACGGAGCTGATGGCCTCCGGGTGGTCGGCCGGGGCCGCGGTCACCGCCCGCGTCACCTTGGCAGCCGCCGTCCTGCTGATCCCAGCTCTGCTGGCGCTGCGTGGCCGTTGGTCACTGCTCAAACCCGCCATCGGCCGGATCCTCGCCTATGGCGCGCTCGCCGTGGCCGGATGCCAACTCGCGTACTTCCTGGCCGTCCAGCAGATGGCCGTCGGCGTTGCGCTGCTCATCGAGTACACCGCGCCGATCGCCGTACTGCTGTGGTGGTGGCTGGCCAAGGGCGCCCGGCCCTCGCGGATGACCCTGATCGGCGCCGCAGTGGCGTTGATCGGACTGATCCTGGTGCTCGACCTCACCTCCGGCAGTCGGGTCAATGCCGCCGGAGTCGGTTGGGCGCTGCTGGCGATGGCCGGCGCCGCGGCGTACTTCGTGATGTCCTCCGACGAATCGCACGGGCTGCCGCCCATCGTGCTGGCCGCCGGGGGACTGCTGGTCGGCGCCGTCGGGCTGGGCCTGGCCGGGCTCCTGGGGCTGGTCCCGATGGCCGCGTCGACGGCCTCCCCGGTGTACCGCGGGATGGCGGTCCCGTGGTGGCTCCCGGTCGCCGTACTCGGCGTGGTCACGGCCGGAATCGCGTACGTGACCGGCATCGCCGCGGCCCGGCGGCTCGGTTCCCGATTGGCCTCGTTCGTGGCGCTGTCCGAAGTGCTGGCCGCGGTGGCCGCAGCCTGGCTACTGCTCGGTCAGCTGCCCGCAGCCATCCAGCTCGGCGGTGGCCTGCTGATTCTTGCGGGCGTCGTCGTGGTCAAACTCGGCGAGATCCCCGAGATCCCCGAGACCCCCGAGGCCCGCGAGCTGTCGGTGCCGCCCACGCCGCCCACGCCGCCCACGCCGCCGAAGGCACCCATGCTCGCCCAGCTCAGCAGCAGATCAAACGCTGGGTGACCACGTCGCTGTAGAGCACCAGATCCTCGAACCTGGCCACGTGGATGACGTCGGCCAGCGGTGCGCCGTGCGGGTCGAGCTCGGTCAACACGTTGGGCTGGGTGAACACCCAGTCCCGGTTGATCACCACATCCGGCCGTTCGTCGAACACCGCCGCGTAGAAGATCCCCGACTCCACCAGGTCTTGGAAGAAGTGGCTGCCGTAGCTCAGCTCAGGCCGGAACCCGCCCTCGGCGTACGTCACCTCACACAACACGCTGGCGTGGCAGATCTCGGCGAACTTCACCGGCACCCCGAGCGAGGGGGTCGACGTACCCCATCGCCCCGGCCCCATCAGCATGAACGAGCTCCCGCGAAGCTCCCGGTTGAGCACCCCGATCTGGCGGGCCACCGCGTGTCGGGTCTGCTGATCGAGGGTGATGTACGCCGCGGAGCGCACCACCACGACGTAGTCCAGCGGCAGCTGCACGTTGCCGCCCATGAAGTCGCCGCGGGTGCTGAAGAAGCACTGCCCGGGGTCCTGGAGAGCCGGCATGGTGACCGCCGAACCCAGCGCCCGGGTCTGCAGCGGGCGACACTGCACGACGTTGACCCGGTAGTCGATCGGCGAGCCCGCGTCCGTCCCGGGGGAGGCCAGGTTCACCGTGAACTCCACGTCCACGGGGTAGTCGTACGCCGTGGCGATGGTGCGCAGCATGTCCCGCAGGTACGCCGCCACATCGGTCCCGGTCAGCAGCCCCTCGAAGTCGAGGATCACCGGGGTCGGTGAGGTCGGGCGGCCCAGTTCGCGCAGCCGCGCCAGCGTCATCTCGTCCGGGCTGACGAACAGGTCCCAGTCGGTCTTGATGTCGGTCCCGGTCAGCTCCCGCAGGGGCACCGAGGTCAGTTCGTTGGTCTCCATCGACAGCACGTCCACGTGCCGCTGGGAGAACCGGGCCCGCTCGGCCGCCTCCACCTTGATCCGGCGCCGCGGGTCATCGAGGGTGACGATCCGCGCGTAGTCCTGCACGGTCCGGTCGACCGCGTGGGTGCCCAGACCGAACACCAGGCGCACCATGCCCGCTTCGGGGTCGACGCTGGGGTCCCAGACGTACAGGTTCGAGGAGTTGCCGACCCCCGCCGCGTGCGGGAAGAACGACCCGCCGTGGTGGTCCCCGGAGACCCGCTGCACCAGGATCGCCATCTGCTCGTCCTTGTCGACGAGCCCCCGGTTGCGCCGGTAGATCAGCGCCTCCTCGCTCATCGCGCTGGAGTACACCGTGCGGACCGCGTCCTCGAAGGCGTGATGCCGCTCCTCCGGGGTGCCTTGATTGGCGCAGAACACGCTGTCGTACTTGCCGGCGAACGCGTTGCCGAAGTTGTCCTCCAGCAGCGAACTGGACCGGACGATGATCGGCGACTGCCCGAAGTACTCCAACATCCGCAGGAAGGCCTCGCGCGCCCATGGCGGGAACCGGCCGGTCGCGAGTTTGCCGCGCAGGTCCGCGCCGGCCTCGAAGTAGCCCTCGGGCGTCTTCTGCCGGGTCCAGTCCTTCCACCAGCCGTTGGCGATGATGTAGGTGTAGAAGAGGTCCGAGCCCAGGTAGTACGAGTCGTGCGGCTCCAGGCGGTCATCAAAGCGCGACCGGCCGTCCGGGCCTTGGTCGTCCCGCTCCAGAATCGCCCGGGCCACCAACATCCCGACGCTCTTGCCGCCGATGTAGCCGGTGCCGATCTCCCGGGAGGCGATCGTCAGGATGTCGGCCAAGCTCAGGTACTCCCGGCACAGCTCCAGCATCCGCCCCTCGCGCGCCAGCAGCACCGACATCAGCAGCTCCTTGGCCTGCTCGCGGGCATGTTCCCGGGACGGTTCGTCGCCGCCGTACAGGGCCTGCCAGCCCTGATCGAGCAGCACCTTCCAGTGGTCGGGCCGGTCCATCGGGCGGTTCAGCGAGGCGAACAGCCGCGCCGAAGCGCCGCTGGAGGTGATCGAGGTGACCTTGTCGCCGCGGATCAGGTGCGGGAAGAACATCGTCGGGCTGTGGCGGCTCCACACCTTGAGCGGGTGCACGTACGTCTCATGCTCGATGTGGTGCAGGTCGAGCAAGAGCTGGGTGGTCTCGCGGATGCCGGCGATCGTCTCGAAGGTGTGCTGGCTGCGGATCAGCGCGAAGTAGGCGATGGTGTCCAGCTCGTACAGGTACGGGCAGGTGACCTTGAAGAAGTTCATCACCATCAGGTCCGAGTGCCAGGTGTTCAACAGGTCGGTGAGGCTGTCAAAGACGTAGAAGGCCAGGTGGCCTTCCTCGGTGAGGATGGTGTTGACGGTTCGGGCGAAGGACTCGAACCCGGCGTTCGGGTCGAGTTCGTGCACGGTGATCCCGGTCAGGTCCTCGATCAGCGGCGGGTGCGACCCGTAGCGCAGGTAGACCAGGTGTCGGCCGTCGCGGCGGGCCTGGTCGACGTACGGGGTGACCATCTGCCGGAAGTCCTCGATCGCGTCGACCTGCCAGACGACGTTGTCTCCCAGGCGCAGTCCGTCGAAGATCTCGTCCAGCCCGGCCAGGCCCGTGCTGGCGCGGTTGTAGCTGTCCATGCGGCGTCCCGTCGTCGGCCGAGTCCCTCGCGGGGTTCGTTCGGCAGGCTAGCGCCTCATGCCGGACTCACGGCGAAGCGTTGGGGGATTCGCGCCGCCGTAGCGGTGCGAATCCCCCAACGCGTGAGCCGTGTGGTCAGGAACGCGCGAAGAAGATCTGCGCGATCCGGTTCTTCGAGCCCCAGGGTGCCTTCACGGTCGCCCCACGACCCAGTTCCCAGGCCATCACGTACGCCGCGCGCGGCTTGGCCGTGGTCAACTTGGCCGTGGTGCGCACATCGCCGACAGCGGAGGTGGTCTTGGCGTTGATCGCGGCGATGACCTGGGCCGGCGTGGCGTGGCGGGGCACCCGCACCGTGACGATCTGGTGACGCGAGGCGCCCCACAGGGCCTTGTCCTCGCGGTAGCTGAGGCGCCGGTCGTCATCGAAGCCGGCCACGGCCTTGGCGTGGGCCACGGTCACCGGCAGGTAGCGGTCCACCTGGAAGGTCCGGGTCACCATGGCCGGCTTGGGCGCGGGTGCCGTCGGCTTGGCGGGCTTGATGGGCTTGACGGGCTTCACGGGCTTGAGGACCGGAGGCACGGGCGCCGGGGCGACGGGAGTCGTCACCGGCGGTGCCACCGGTGCGGGTGAGGAGACCGGGGTCACCGGATTCGGGACGGGCCGAGGCCGGGGGGGTGCCGGCGCGGGTGCCGGGGCGGGCGCGGGTGCTGGCGCGGGTGCGGGTGCAGGGGCGGGTGCTGGCGCGGGTGCGGGGGCGGGTGCGGGTGCCGGGGCAGGTGCGGCGGTCCAGGTGAACGTCGTACGCGCGCGCAGCGTGGAGATCCCGCTCTTGGCCGTGATCAGCGACTGCGAGCCCTTGGAGAACCACACCATGCCTTGGGCGGCCGTCTGCCCGGTCGACTGGGCAGCCACCTCGATCTCTCCGGCCGCGGCATTGGGCGCCACCACCAGAGACAGGGTCGCTCCGGAGGCGATCGCCATGTCGCTCACCGCGCCGGTGTACGTGGCGGCAGGCTTGGCGTTACCCGCGTGGGCGACCTTCAGGGTGACCCCGGTGGGCAGGGTCGTGGTGATGGTCGCGGGGTTGGACGAGCTGAGGGTGACGGTGCCCAGGGTGTTCCCGGCCTGGCCGGTCGTGGTCGGCGCCGAGAAGGCCAGGCTCGCCGAGGGCGCCTCCAGCTCGCCGGCGTTGTCCAGGTACCAGGTGTAGAGCCGGAAGACGGCGCTGTTGCCGGCGTTCAACGCCTCGCCACGGACGCCTGCGCTGGTGGACACCGCGACGAGGGTGGCGCCGTTGGCCAGATTCCAGATGGCGGATGCGGTGGCGTCCCGCACCACGGCGGCTTCCATGCCTGCGGTGACTCCGGTGATGCCGGCGAGCTTCAGGACCGCGCCGGCGTCCATGGTGGGGGTGGAGTGCGCCAGGATCCACAGCACCCGCTTGCGGTTGGCGCTCCAGAGGGCCTGCTTGGTCAGGTCACTCTGGGGGGCGTAGCCCGCCCAGTCGGTGGCGCGGTACCCGGTGGCGCCGATGTTGGTCAGCACGGCCAGTTCCACGCAGTGCGTCTGGACGACGTCGCCGCCGACATTCAACGAGATCAACGTGGGCGTGGCCGGGTAGTCGACCATGGCGGTGCCGAACGGCATGGCGTAGATGTACCGGGTCAGGCCGGAGGATTCGAAGGCGCTGACGGTGCCGACCGAGTCCTCCGCAGCCGCGGCTGCCGCCGTGGCGACCGTTGCGGCGCAGGTCAGGCCGATGGCGGTGGCGAGGCTGACGACGCGGCGAGCGGTGGTCGTTCCGGCAGGCGAGCGGCGCGCGGGCATGGCGAAATTGAGCATGGTGTTCCCCCCAGACCCACCCGGCGGCGCCCGTGGGCGCCCGCGTCGGGCGGGTGACGTATCCCCAAGACGATCTCCCCGACCGTCTGTACGCTGACTGAACCGTGCGTACATAACTAGAATGACGTACGTTCGTCCTGAACGCAAGGCTTGAACGTGTGACCTGTACTGCGTGGGGCTTTGCGGGGTGGATCTGCGGGCGAGATGCGGACACCTTGGCGCCTGGCTCGTCTAGTTATGTCTGACGCCCAGCAGTGGAGGGTGGTCGTGGCGTCACGGCCCGACGGCGAGCTTTCGGCCGGTTGTCGATCACCAGCGGGACGACCGCGATGATGCCCATGAAGACGATGCCCATGGCGACGAAGATGCTGACGAGGATGTCGAGGCTGACCATGCCTCCACCATCACGGGCGCCCCTCACCTCGGGCATCAGCCCATGGGCCACACCTGCAGCGGTCTCAAAGCGCCGACGCGCCGATCGGCGTACGCCCACAGTCGTAGGCGAAGCAGCCCCTTGAGTGCGACCGGCGACTCGATGTCGAGCCGTCACTCGCGCTCAAGGGGCCGCACGAGCACGACTGCGCCGATCAGCCGATCAGCCGATCAGCCGGGCAGCCGCAGCGCCGCGGGGGCCTCATCGGGCACTGCGGGCCGGTGCGGGTCCACCGGGGTGATCTGCCGGTACGGCGTCCCCAGCGTCGGGCGCGGATCGGCGTCGCCCTTGTTGGGCCAGTACGACATGGCGCGCTCGGCCTGGGCAGTGATCGTCAGCGAGGGATTGACGCCGAGGTTCGCCGAGATCGCCGACCCGTCGGCGATGTGCAGCCCGGGGTGCCCGAACACCCGCTGGTAGGCGTCGATGACCCCGTCGCTGGGGTCTTGGCCGATCACGCAGCCGCCGATGAAGTGCGCGGTCATGGGGGCGTTGAACGGTTCGCCGATGGTGCCGGCCGGCACCCCGTTGATGGCCCGGGCCATCGCCCGAACGGCGTCGTGCGCGATCGGGATCCAGGTGGGGTTCGGGGCGCCGTGGCCCTGCTTGGTGGTCATCCGCCAGGTCCGGGTGACCGGGTTCTTGGCCAGGTACGTCGTGATCGAGTTGTCGAGGGTCTGCATGACCAGGGCGATCACGGTCCGGTCGGCGTTGCGGCGGACGTCGTACATCTTGGGGATGTGCGCGCGGTTGCGCCACATCTCCCGCGCCCACAGCTTCCACCGTGGCCCGGTGGTTTCGCCGGAGGCCAGCACCGTCTGCAACAAGAGCATGGCGGTGCTGCCCGCGCCGTACCGGACCGGCTCGATGGTCGTGTGGTCGTCGGGGTGGAAGCTGGAGGTGATGGCCACCCCGTAGCTGAAGTTCTTGCGGGGGTCCGGGTCGTGCCGTGGAGCGATCGCGCCGAGCAGCGACTCGGAGTTCGTGCGGGCCAGGTGGCCGAGGCGGTCGGACAGGTGCGGCAGGTGGCCCTCGGCCTTCATCCGGTGCAACAGGCGTTGGGTGCCCAGGGCCGCGGCGGAGAAGACGACCTGGTCGGCGGTGAAGGTGTGCCGGCCGGGACCGGTTTCGCTGTCGAGGTCGCCGGGAATCTGGCCGGGCTGTTGGTCGCGGCGCAGTCGCCGGTGGGCGCGTTGGGCGGCGCGGCGGGCGGCCTTGGTCGTCGTACTGCGGGTGGTCACCTCGTAGCCGCCTTCGGCCCGGGGCCGGACCCGGGTGACCGTGGTGAGCGGGTGGATCTCGGCGCCGAGCTTCTCGGCGAGGTACAGATAGTTCTTGACCAGGGTGTTCTTGGCGTTGTAGCGGCACCCGGTCATGCAGGCGCCGCAGTTGCGGCAGGTGGCCCGGTCGGGCCCGGCGCCCCCGAAGAACGGGTCCGCGACGTGGCTACCCTCCTGCTGACCGTCCTCGCCGAACAGCACCCCGACCCGGGTGGGTTGGACGGTGTGTTCCACCCCAAACTCGATGGCGACCTTGCGCATGACCTCGTCGGCGGGGGTGGTGACCTTGTTGGTGACGACGCCGAGCATCCGCTGCGCCTGGTCGTAGTACGGCGCCAGCTCGGCCTTCCAGTCGGTGATGTCGCGCCACTGGGCGTCCTGGTAGAACGCGTCCAGCGGCTCGTACAGGGTGTTGGCGTACACCAACGAGCCCCCGCCGACGCCGGCTCCGGACAGGATGAGCGAGTCCTTGAGCAGGTCGATGCGTTGGATCCCGTAGCAGCCGATCTCGGGCTGGAACAGGAACCGCCGCAGATCCCACGAGCTCGCGGCGAAGTCGGCGTCGCTGAACCGGGCGCCCGCCTCGAGCACCCCGACGGTGTAGCCCTTTTCGGACAGCCGCAGTGCGCTCACCGACCCGCCGAACCCCGACCCGATGATGATGACGTCGTAGTGCATGCCCCACGCTCCCTGCCGACGGCGTACCGAAAACGCCGGTCCACCCATCCTCGCGCCCAGGGGTCACCGTCGGGTCCGTTTCGTCCCACCGACTGCAGCACAGCCGGCGTCAGCGTCCGGGCGAGACCCGGCGAGCCCAGCGCTCGGCGAGATGTCGATCAGGCGCGGTGTACAGCCGTCGTACGACGCGTTCGTGACCCTCGGACAGAATCAACGACGCCGAATCGACATCTCGGCGCCGACATCGGTACGGCGTGCAGGGAGGGGACGCAGGGAGGGGACGCAGGGAGGGTCTAGCGGCCGTCCCGGCCCCCGCCCATCCCGTAGTAGCCGCGGACCAGACCGGGGATCAAGAAGACGATCCAGGCCCAGGCCCAGCCGTGCAGCCCGAAGCCGATCGCGAAGAACAGCACGAGCGAGAGGCCACCGCTGATTGCGAGCAGGCGCTGGACCCGTTCCGGCGGAGTCCTCTTGACCGGGGCATGCATCATCGACCGGTCCACGGGCCGGTCCTCCGCCCGCGTGGTCGGCGGATGGTACGGCGCGATGGCCGGGGCTGCCGTCGCGGGCAGGTCGGCGAAGACGGCGTCGAGCTCGCCTCGGGTCTGGCAGGACCGCGCGCGCTCGGATCGTTCGTGGAATTCGCCGTCGGTCAGACGTCCGGCGGACAGGTGCCCCGAGAGGGCGTCCACGGCCGCGTCACGGTCGGCGTTGCCGATGCGTTCGTGCCAGTTCGTGTGGTCGCTCATGGTGCCATCGTGCCGCAGTGGCCTGAGGTGGCGCGGGAGGTTCAGAAGACCTTCTTGGCGATCCGCAGCGGCGCGTGAGCCATGATTCCCGCGATCGGTACCCACGGCCACGCCGGCACGAACGCCGTCGCCTTCTTCGCCTCGATGGCCGCCACCATGGCCGCGACCCCGGTGGCAGTGTCCACCATGAACTTGGTCTGCTGCTCCACGCGCTCGTTCATCTCCGACCGGATGTACCCCGGGAACAGCGTGGTCACGTCGATGTCGTAGCCGGCCTTGTCGAGGAACTCGCTGCGCACCCCTTCGGCCAGGCTGGCGACACCGGCTTTCGTGGCGGCGTACACGGTCATCGACTTGCGCATCCCACGCACCGCGGTGACCGAGGAGATCACCACGAGGTGGCCACGGCGCTGTTCCCGGAAGATCGCCATCGCCGCTTCCATTTGTGCCAATGCACCGACGAAGTTGGTCATCGCGGTCTGCCGGTTGGCGTCGTACCGGCCGGTGCCCAGCGGTGCGCCCTTGCCGAGCCCGGCGTTCACGATGATCCGGTCGAGCTGCCCGAAGGTGCGCTGGAAGTCCTCGAAGACCGCGAACACCTGGTCGTCGTCGGTCACGTCCAGGGTGCGCAGCTCGACTCGACGCAGCGGGTACGCCGCGGCCAGCTCGGCCCGCAGCGCCTCCAGTCGGTCCATCCGGCGCGCGGCCAACCCCAGGTCGTAGCCCTTCGCGGCGAACTGCCGAGCCATCTCCGCGCCGAGCCCGGAGCTGGCTCCGGTGATGATGATCGTCTGGGTGTTGCCGTGGGTGTCCGTCTGGCTCATGGACCCAGCTTCTCAGCACCCGCCCTGGCCCTCACCCTCAACGGTCTGCTGGGATCGACCGGTGAAGCTGTTCGCCGCGGTCGCTGATCAGTACGCCGACTTCGCCGCCCAAGGTGACGGCCCGGGGGGTGGTCCCGCCGGAGCACCATCCGACGTTCGTGCTCGGCCTCGACGGGGTCCCGGTGGCCTGGACCCACGGGCACGGGCGTTCGATGACGTGGTTCGGCTGGCCGCCGGGGCGCACCCGACACTAGGGACATGGCGACTCTGGTTTTCGTGCACGCGCACCCCGACGACGAAGCCTCCGGTACGGCGGGCACCATGGCCCGCGCCGCGGCGCAGGGTCATCGGGTGGTCGTGGTGTACGGCACGAACGGTGAACATGGCGAACGGCCGGAGGATCTGCCGCCCGGGCGGAACCTGGCCGAACTACGCCGGGAGGAGGCGGCCGCCTCCGCCCGGGTGATCGGTACCCATCGGGTGGTGTGGCTGGGGTATGCGGATTCCGGCATGACCGGGTGGGATCAGAACGACCACGCCGACGCCTTCAGCGCCGCCGACGTAGCCGAGGCTGGGGGCCGGCTGGCCGCCGTACTGGATGAGGAGGACGCCGACCTGGTCATCGGGTACGACTGGCACGGCGGGTACGGTCACCCCGACCACGTGCAGGTCCACCGGGTGGTGCATGCGGCGGCGGGGTTGGCTCGACGGCGCCCGCGGGTGCTGGAGGCGACCATGAACCGGGACGTGATGCGCCGGCAGTACCAGCAGCTGCGCGAGCTGGGCGTGGACGGGGCCTTCGACCCGGACGCTCCGATGGACGACGGCAACCCGTTGGGCACTCCCGAGGCGGAGCTGCATTACCGGGTCGACGTTTCCGAGTTCGTCGCGGTGAAGCGGGCGGCGCTGGCCTGCCACGCGAGCCAGAAGTCCGACATCGGGATGTTCTTGTCGATGCCGCTGGAGTATTTCACCGCGGCCTTCGGCGTGGAGTACTACATCGAACCCGGCCGCGAACCGGGCCTGCAGGACGCCATGATCATCGATTGATCAGTCGCGCCGGGCGGCGGCGCGACGGCGGTCATAGTGCGCACGGACCCGGTTGCGGTTGCCGCAATCACCGGCGACGCACCAGCGCCGATTCCGTCGCGGCGAGGTGTCCAGGTACACCCAGCCGCACGCGGTGTCGGCGCATTGCCGCACGTCGCGCATGGCCGGGCTGCGCACCAAGTCCAGCAGCGCGAACAGCACTCGCCACCGGGGGGTGGCCAGGGTGGGGTGCGGCTGCGTCCAGCCCCACGCCGTCCCGGTCATGGTAAGTCGGCAGACGTCGACCGCCTCGCGTGCGTGGCGGCGCACCGTATCCGCGGCGCCCGGTTCGTGGTCGACGACCACCCGGTACGCCGCTTCGCGCAGCTCGAGCGCGCGGTCGAGCTCGGTGGCCCGGGCAGGGGCGTCGGCGAGAGTCGGCGTGGTGAGCAGGGCCACCTCCGGGGGGTCGAGCACGCCGGCGGCCGCCGACCAGGC
This sequence comes from Austwickia sp., assembly GCA_016711265.1. Taxonomy (GTDB): domain Bacteria; phylum Actinomycetota; class Actinomycetes; order Actinomycetales; family Dermatophilaceae; genus JADJTI01. The sequence goes on from JADJTI010000006.1 coordinate 484,189, forward strand.
CAGCAGGTCGTCGTACGCCGTGATGCGCTCGAAGCGGCTGGCAGGATCCAACCGCCAGTCCACGGTGTTGCAGAAGTCGAGGGCGACGTGCCCGGCGATCAGCGAGAACGGGGAGTCGCTCACGGGATCCAGCGTAGCTGGGGCTGGCGATCTAATGCTTGCGACCCGCTCAAGGCATTAGTCAGCGGGTGGGTGGCTGCGCGGGGCGGCCCCCGGGGCCCGGTGCCGTCGTCGGGCGGCCGTCCGAGGTCGTCGCGGCGGGCGTGGCCGGCGGGGGGGTACCACGTCCACCCGGGGGTCGGGCCGAGCCGGAGGTTGGGCCTGCACCCGTTCGTCGGCCAGCAGGACCAGGGCGCGCAGCTCCTCGGCGACCAGGTCCATCAGGGCCTCCGCATCCGGCAGCGTCTCCCGGTAGGCGGTGACCCCGAATTCGAGGTCGCCCACGTAGCTGAAGCTGTGGAAGAACAGCTGGATCGGCGGCAGGGTCGGCACCCGGTTGAACAGGTGGGCGACCTTGACGCCCGCGATGTACCAGGGTCGCTTCGGGCCCGGCACCGTCGAGATCGACAGGTTCACCACGGGGGGCACCAGGCCGAAGACCGGCGAGGTGAGGAAGGATCCCATCGGCCCCCACAGCGCGGAGGGGAACACGTTCGGTCCCTCGACCTCCATCGTGCCGCCCTCGGCCCGCACCCGGACCATCCGTTCCTTCTCGACGCGGGAGCGATCGCAGACCGCGGCCAGCCGCTGCGCCCGGTCCGCGTGCTGCACGGGCACCGTGGCGTAGCCGTAGGTGAAGTAGTTCCCAATGGCCCGCGGCTCGTCACCCCGCCGGATGTTGACCGGCATCGACGCCGTCAACGGCGTCTCGGGCAGCGTCTCACGCTCGGCCAGGAAGCCGCGCAGGGCGCCGGCGATCACCGCGACCACGACGTCGTTGATGCTGGCTTCGGGGAACCCGGCGCGTACCCGGTGGACGTCGTCCAGGCTCAGCGAACGGAACGCGGTCACCTTCTCGGTGGAGACGACCGGCTGGTCGAGGGCGGTGCGCGGTGGCCGCCCGGGCGCCCCCTGGACCAGCAGCCAGCCTCCGCGGGCGGCGGTCCGGGTGAGCCGCATGGCGGCCGAGGCGGCGTTGAGGCTGCGCCCGATCAGATCGGGCACCAGCCAGGCGGCTCGTTCGATCAGGTGGGGGTGATCGAGCGCGGTGTGGTCGACGTCGTCGCGCGGCCGGAACGGAACCGCGTCGTGGTCGAACAGGTCTTCGCCCATCTCGACGCTGGCGACGCCGTCCATGATGGCGTGGTGATGGCGCAGGATCAGCGCGGAGCCACCGTCGGTGAGCTCATCGACGTACCACATCTCCCACAGCGGTCGATCCCTGGGCAACGGTCCGTCCGCGCCGATCGCGACCATGAGCTCGGCGAGTTGGGGCAGCGCCATGGGCTCGTCGGTGGCCAGGAGGTGCAGGTGCCGGTCGAGGTCGAAGTCCTCGTCATGAGCCCAGCGATGCACCTGGATCCCGAACGGTTGGCGGACCAGACGATGGGTGAACACCGGCACCCGGGTGATCCGTTCGGCCAGGAATGCCCGCACGGTCGTGAACGGCAGCGGACCGTTCTCGGTCGGTTCGAGCACCCACGTCATGATCAGATCCATCGGGTGATGGGGTTGCTCGATCCGCAGCAGCAGCCGGTCCAGGCTGGTCAGGTGCTCCATCAGGGGCTCGTCGATGGAGGGCCGAGGGCGCCTGGAGTCCGCGTGACGCGGGGGGCGCGGGGTGCCCGCGGGGCTCGCGGGCGTCCCGGCGCACGCGGCTCAGGTACGTCGACCGACTCAGGTACGTCGACCGGTGCAGGTACGTCGACCGGCTCAGGTACGTCGACCGGTGCCGGCCCGGGTCTGCGGGCCCGCCGGGGTCGCGGCTTGCCGGCGATCGCCGGCGGGGCCACCACGACCGGTTCCCCTCCGGCGCCGTAGCCCACCACCTCCGCGACGGCGCCGGCCAGCGCCTCCTCCCAGGCGTCCTGGTGAACCACCGCCGCGACGTCGTACCGGGTGGTGATGGTGGCCCGCCCCGCGCGGGAGGTCAGCGTCGCCATCACGGCGACCCGGTGCCGGGGGCACAACAGGTAGGCCCGCAGCACCCGGGCCCCCGCCACGAACTTCTCCGGGCGCGGGCCCCGGACGTGCCGCACCTGCACGTCGGGGACCGGGCGGAGCTCCGCCACGGCGTTCAGCACCGGGTCGGGCAACGGACGCATGATCGGTGCCAGCGCATCCAGGGCCCCCAGCACGGGTTCGATCCTCCCGGCCAGCAGCAGCCGGTGGACGAGCCGCATCCGCTCACCCGGGTCGCTCTCGGCTACGGGCGCGGCGATGAGGATTCCCGTGGTCGGGGTGGCGGCGAGCCGGTCGACGACGGTGCGCATGTTGACCGGCACCGATATCGAGATCGCCTCGACCGGGCGGCGTACGCCCTGGTGGTAGAGCCGTGCCGCGCCGCACACGGTGGCCAGGAAGGCGTCGTTGACCGTCGTGCCCGAGCGGGTGGCGGCGGCCCGGAGGTCGGCCATGTCGACCTCGACGCTGGTCGAACGGCTGCGCAGGCCGCGGTGATTCAACGCCGGGGAGACCGGTAGTGCGGACGGGCCGACCAATCGACGTGCCGATTCGACATAACGCTGGCTGGAGGTGAGCACCACGAACGGGTCCTGACCGAGCCGGGTGAAGGCTCCGAACGCTCCACCGACCAGTGACTTCGCCCGAGACACGGTGGCGCCCGGCAAGGCGGCCAGGCCCGCTCGGGTGACCTCGACCGAGCCGATGTCACTGGCTTTGGGGGCCGGTGGCATGGGCAGGGTGGGGGACTGCGGGCCGTCGTCGTAGAACTCGTGGAGCATCAGCGTGGCCAGCGATCCGTCCGTCACGGCCTGGCTGTGATGCGTGACAAGCGCGGCCTGATCGCCGGCGAACCCCTCCACGACGGTCATCGTCCACAGCGGCCTGGCCTGGTCGAACGGTGTCTGGATGATCACCTCGGCCAGGTCGAGTAGCTCTCGCTGACCCCCCGGGGTGGGCAGGCTCACCCGGCGCAGGTGGAAGTCGAGGTCGAAGTGGGTGTCGAGAACCCAGCGCGGCGCGGTGGTCGGCAGTAGGGGGGCGACCACCTTCTGTCGGAGCCGGGGGATGGTCCGCGTGGCCCGCTCCAGGTTGCGTCGCAGTGTGTCGGCGTCGGGGACCTGGTCCAGCGTCTCGATGGTCACGATGCTGGAGCGCCAGCGTGGACTTGTTTCACCGCGATGAGACAAGTAGTCCGCGGCCGCCATGGGCTCGGGCCGGTCGAACGGGGGAGCGTGACGCTGCGACATGTCCGACCTCACTGACGCCTCTGGCCTCGCGGCGAGCCGGCGCGGCCAGCCTGACGGCCCGCTGTGGACGCCGTACCTCTTCGGATCATACGAGAGTGGCGTGCCGCGGGCGCTGTCATCGGCGGTCTGCTCTCGGCCGTACTCGGGCCCGGCCGGCAACGCGCGGAGGGCGGGCCGGTGATCCCGGCCCGCCCCACCCGCTGGTCTGTCCCCCCGGTCAGCCCAGCGCGTCGATCGCCGCGCTCAGGCGGCTCGCTCCCACCAGCTCGGTCACCAGCGCGTCGATCTCCAGCGCCAGCGCCCATTCCACCGATGTCACCGAGCAGGTCGGGCAGGTGGCGGGCTGTACGCCGTGGGTGTGCATCCCGCGGTACGCGTCCCGATCCGGGGCTGCGAACAGGCCCGTCCTTTCGGCCGAAAGGCCGACCCAGCACGTCGGGCAATCCATCACGTCGTGCGTGGTGAGCGGCCGGCCGTAGTCCTGCGATGTGGTGGTCATGGTGTTCCCCCGTGTGTCTGCGTTGGTGTAGGAGACGGTCGCCCGCTCCGGTGTGGTCCGATCCTCTCCCCTGAGGTTCTGCCCTCTGATCGGCAACTCGGACGGCTGTTCAAGGTAATCGTTCAGGGTCCCCGGGCCGGGCGATCGGGAGCGTGAACTTCTCGAGAGCTGGGCGTCCCGGCGGTCCCTGCGGAGGAGGTTGCAGACACTCGGGATTGACCGGTGGCGGGCCCCGGGGTGGGCGTCGCAGGCTGCCTCGGGCAGGGGGAGCTGTGAGGAAAACGTGAACTTCTGCGGCCGTCGTACGGCGTCGCCCCGGTCGCCGTCGTCGTCTCGGGGACGGCGGTGCGTGCCCCAGCCCGTGTCGGGGCGCTCCGCACTCGGGCGCCTACTGCCGATCTCCGAGGCCGGGCCGGGCTCCTTCGAACCCACGTCCCTCGCCGGGACCCACGAAGCTTCGTGGGTGCCGGCGACGAAGGTGGGTCCCAGCGACGAAGGTGGGTCCCAGCGACGAAGGTGGGTCCGGACGTTCTGGTGGGTGTCGGGTGCGGAATCGTCGTGTCGACGGGGCGGCGCAGGCTCAGGGCTCCCGATCCTGGCGATGCCGGGTCGGCGCCGGCCCGAGCATCCGGAACATGAACCCGAAGGACATGCAGACCAGTCCCGGCTTGATCACCTCCTGACCGGGCATGTTCCGGATCGCCAGCCACAGGCCCGCGACCGTCAGGAGCGCTCCGATGACCAGCAGGATCGAACCCAGATTGTGTCGCACGCAAGCTCCTAGGGGTCTGGCGACGGACTGACTCCGTTGTACGCCTGTGTACGCCTGTCGGCGCCACGTTGCTCGGGGAATGTGGCAGCTTTGACCGCCCGGTGCCCACCGGACGACGATTGTCCCTGTGGCCGAACCGCCGATCATCGACGTCCGTGGCGCATCCTTCGGCTATGCCGACCGGGTGGTCGTCACGGGCGTGGACCTCACGGTCCGTGCGGGGGAGACCCTGGCGATCGTCGGCGGCAACGGTTGCGGCAAATCGACGCTGGTCAAGGGCCTGTTGGGGCTGAATGACCGGCTGGCCGGCGAGGTTTTCTTGTTCGGGCAGCCCGCGCAGCAGTTCCACCGCCGTCACCTGCTCGGGTACGTGCCGCAGCGGCACACCCTGTCCGCCACGGCCTCGGCCACCGTGTCGGAAGTGGTGGCCAGTGGCCGGCTCCCGCTGCGTGGACTCTTCGGGCGCCTACGCCGCAGTGACCGGGAGGTCATCGCGCACAGCCTGGACCTGGTCGGCCTGGGCGACCTCGCGCGCGCCGAGGTGGACACGCTGTCCGGGGGGCAGCAGCGGCGGGTGCTGATCGCCCGGGCGTTGGCGGGGGAGCCTGCCGCGTTGCTGATGGACGAGCCGACGGCGGGGGTGGACGTCGCCAACCAGGAGGTTCTGGCCGAGGTGTTCGACCGGCTGGCACGTCGGGGTACCACGCTGCTGGTGGTCACCCACGAGATCGATCCGCTGGCCGCGGTGCTCCACCGAGTGGTCGCCATGAGTGCCGGTCGGATCGTGTACGACGGCCCGCTGCCGGACTTCCTGGACAGCCCGCTCGCGGGCGGGATCGGGCACGGGCACCACCACGACCCGCCGCCCCCGGCGTCGCCCCTGGGCTTCGATGCGCTCGCCTCACCGCCGTCTCCACGTCCTGGCGAACCGGATCACTGAAGCCCGGCCCAGCCGAAGCACACCGCTCACGAGACGCCATCGATCGCCGCAGGAACGGGAGGCCAGGCATGGCCGAATTGCTCGGATACGACTTCATGGTGCGCGCTCTGGCCGCGGCGTTCCTCGTCGGCGCGGCTGCCCCGATGGTGGGGATCTTCCTGGTGCAGCGCCGCCTCGCACTGATCGGCGACGGCATGGGTCACGTAGCGCTGGCCGGGGTGGCCGTGGGCGTGCTCACCGGTCAGGCGCCCGTGCTGACGGCTCTGGTCGCGGCGGTGTTGGCCGCGGTCGTCGTCGAAGTGGTCCGGGCCCGGGGGCGGACCAGCGGTGATGTCGCGCTGGCGATCATCTTCTACGGGGGGATCGCCTTGGGGGTGGTGCTGCTCTCCCGCGCGGGCAGCGCGGGAACCAGCATGACGTCGTACCTGTTTGGGGCGATCACCACGACCACGGCGTCGGATCTGGTGATGTTCGCCACGCTCGCCACGGTCGTGGTGGGGACGACGGTGGTGTTGCGGCGGCGGCTGTTCGCGGTCGCCAACGACGAGGAGTTCGCCCGGGCCGTCGGGCTGCCGGTGATGGCGTTGAACCTCACTCTCGCGGTCCTGACGGCCGTGACCGTGGTGACCTCGATGCGGGTGGTCGGTCTGCTGCTGGTCAGCGCCCTGATGATCGTCCCGAACGCGGCCAGCGCCCTGATCACCCGCAGCTTCGCGGGGGCGATGGCGGTGGCGGCGTTGATCGGCATCGGCTGCGGCGTCGGTGGTGTGGTTGCCTCCTACTGGTGGAACACCCCCTCGGGGGGGACCATCGTGCTCCTGGCGATCACCGTGTTCCTGGCGTGTGCGCTAGGGACTGCGGCCCATCGGGCCTGGTCCTCCCGTCGTCATCGGTACGCCGAGACGCACGATCACGTGCATGGTCCCGGCTGCGGGCACGAGGTGGTGGAGCACGACGGGCACCTCGATTACGTGCACGACGGACACCGTCATGCACCGCACGGCGACCACTACGACGAACACGACGAACACGACGAACACGGCGGTGCGCCCGTGCGCAGAGCTCGCGACTGATGCCAGGCCCTGAGAGGTACGCCGGCCGGTCGGCGCTTGGCGCGGCTGCCTGGCCGCCATCGCGAGAAGGCCCCTTGGCAGGCGGTGAAGACCCGTGCTGACATGGGGCCATGACCGCTGAGCTCGTCGAGATTCGTGACTTCCTGGCCGAGCATCCGCCGTTCGACGAGCTTCCTGCGCGGGTCCTGGACGTCCTGCCGTCTCAGCTGACCCTGCGGTACTACAAGCGGGGTACCTCGCTGATGGCCGTCGGGGTCGACAACCACGTCCTGTACATCCTGCGCAGCGGCGCGGTCGACATCCTCGATGAGCAGGGTGCTCTGGTTGAGCGCGGCGACGAGGGCACCTGCTTCGGCACGACAACGCTGATCACCGGCAACCCCTCCAAGTTCACCGTGGTCACCATCGAGGACAGCCTCGCCCTGATCATGCCGGGTGAGGTGTTCGCCCAGCTCGCCCAGGACCATCCGGAGTTCAACGAGCACTTCAAGGCGCAGCGGGCCTCGCGGATGCGCAGCGCCGTGGAATCGATGCACCTGACCGACAGCGGGAACGCGGTGCTCAAGACCCGGGTGCGCGACATCCTGCGCCCCCCGCTGCTGCGGCTGCCGGCCACCGCCACCATCCGCGAGACCGCCGAGCTGATGGCCGCCCAGAACCGGTCCGCGGTGCTGATCCACGACGGCAGCCAGATCCGCGGGCTGGTCACCGACCGGGACCTGCGCAATCGGGTGCTCGCGGTCGGCCGCGACCCGGGCTGCCCGGTGGTCGACATCATGTCCAGCGACCTGGTCAGTGTCTCGGGCGACTCGCTGGCCTTCGAGGTGCTGATGCAGATGTCGTCCCGGGCGATTCACCACATCCCGGTCTGTGACAACGGGACCCCGATCGGGATCGTGTCGGCCGGAGACCTGCTGCGGTTGGAGTACAGCAGCCCTGTGTACCTGGTGGGCGACGTGGCGCGGCAGAGCGACCTGGAGGGGCTGGTGCGCTCGGCCCGCCGCCTGCCGCTGGTCGTCGATCGATTGGTCGGGCAGGATGCCACCGCCGACGACATCGGCCGGGTGACGACGGCGGTCGGTGATGCGATCGAGCGCAAGGCCCACGATCTGGCCAAGGCCGAGCTCGGGCCGGCCCCGGTGCCGTTTTGCTGGGTGGTGCTGGGTTCCCGGGCGCGCCAGGAACAGGGTCTGGCCGCCGATCAGGACAATGCCCTGATCTACGCCGATGAACGCCCCGACGGGGTCAGCGTGCAGGACGTGGCGGCGTACTTCGCTGCGTTGGCCGATCGGGTGGTGTCCTCGCTGGAGGCCTGCGGGTATCCGCGGTGCCCGGGCGAGGTGATGGCGACCAATCCGAACTGGCGGGCACCGCTGTCCGCGTGGCGCCGCAACTTCCACACCTGGGTGCGCCAACCGGAACCGGACGCCGTACTGAACTTGAGCATCTTCTTCGACATGCGCCCGGTGGTCGGTGACTTTGCGCTGTTCACCCAGCTGCAGGACTACGTCCTCTCGCTCACCCCGGACGCGCCGATCTTCCTGGCCCATCTGGCCAAGCAGGCCGCGCAGCACGAGCCTCCCCTGGGGTTCTTCCGAGGGTTGGTGCTGGAGAAGCACGGCGACAAGCGGGACATCATGGACCTGAAGAAGGGCGGCATCAACGTCGTCGTCGAGCTGGCCCGGGTGCACGCCCTGGCCAAGGCCAACCCGGCCGTCAACACCCAGGAAAGGCTGGCCGCGACGGTCTCCGCAGGTCTGCTGTCGGAGCATCGGGCGCAGAACGTCAAGGACGCCTACGAGTTCATTTCGTACGTGCGGCTCCGTCACCAGGTGCGTCAGGTCCGCGATGGGCGCCGGCCGGACAACTACGTCAGCGCGGAGGAGTTGACCAGCCTGGAAAAGCGGCACCTCAAGGATGCGTTCTACATCATCCGCAAGACCCAGGGTCTGCTCTCGCAGAGTTACCCGCTGTACCACGTGTCATGAGCAGCTCACCCGGTATCGGGACGTTCCCGGGCGGCACCGTCCGTACGTCGACCTGCCCGCGGGTCGGGTGATCGGCGATGTTCGAGCGGTTCATGGCAAGCCGGCGTCGGGACCGAGCGCTGGCGTCGCTGCCGGTCGGCCCGCTGCGGGCGCTGATCGAGCAACCCACTCCCGACCTGGACAGTCCGCTGAGCGAACTGCGGCTGCTGGCCATCGACCTGGAGACCACGGGGTTGGACCCACGCAAGGACCACCTGTTGTCGGTGGGGTACGTCGCCGTCGACGGTCTGAGCATCACCTTGGGCACCGCCGGCTCGGCGGTGATCAGGGCCGATGTCGAGGTGGGCCAGAGCGCGGTGGTCCACGGCCTGACCGATGACACCGTGGCCGCAGGTCAGGACCTGGAGGAGGTCTTGCCGGAGGTGCTGGCGGCCCTGCAGGGGCGGGTGCTGTTGGCGCACTTCGCCAGCATCGAGCAGCGGTTCCTCGGGGCCGCGTGCAAGCGCATGTATGGCCATGCGCCGGACTATGTGGTGGTCGACACCTTCGAGCTGCAGCAGCGGATCACTACGGCGGCGTTTCGGCACGTCCGGGAGGGTGCGCTGCGGCTGGACACGTCGCGGGCCCACTTCGGGTTGCCTCGGTACAAGGCCCACGAGGCGCTGACCGACGCGTTGGCCTGCGCCGAGCTGTACCTGGCCCAGGTGACGCACCTCGGTGGGGATGGCGGTGCCGAGGGAATGACGTTGCGTCAGGTAGTCAGCTGAGGCCGGTTTCCCCGACCGGGGGCAGGTTTCCCCGACCGGGGGCAGGTTGCTGGACGCACCGGGTCGGCGTAACCCGCACCAGGTCGGGCGAACCCGCACCGGGTCGGGCGAACCCGCACCGGGTCGGCGTAACCCGCACCAGGTAAGGCGGAAGGCGCCCCAGCCGTGGGGACCACCGCGCTGAGCCGGACCCCGGAGCGCCCGTAGCCCCGTACGCTCGGGCGCATGGCCCGCTTCGTCGACGTACACCCGGACAACCCCCAGCCGCGCAAGATCGCCCAGACCGTGGCCGTGCTGCGCGACGGCGGTGTCGTGGCCTACCCCACGGACTCCGGGTATGCGCTCGGCTGCACGCTTGGCAACGTCGAGGGCAAGGCCCGGATCACCGCGATCCGCCAGCTCTCCGACAAACACCATTTCGCGCTGATGTGCCGGGACTTCGCCCAACTCGGCCAGCTGGTTCACCTGCCGAACCGGGTCTTCCGGGCGATCAAGGCCGCCACGCCCGGGCCGTACACGTTCATCCTGCCGGCGACCCCGGAGGTGCCTCGCCGGTTGATGCACCCCAAGAAGCACACGGTCGGCGTACGGATCAGTGACGATCCCGTGGTGCAGGCGCTGCTGGCCGAGTTGGGTGAGCCGCTGGTGTCGACCACCCTGATCATGCCGGGGGAGACCGAACCGATGACCGAGGGCTGGGTGGTCAAGGAGGAGTTGGATCACCTGGTGGACGTCGTGATCGACGCCTCCGGGGGAGGCCTGTACGACGCGAGCCGGCCGGCCGAGCCTACGACCGTTGTCGATTTCTCCGGCGGGGAGCCGGAGATCGTTCGGGTCGGCGCCGGCGACCCCTCCCGGTTCGTCGACGTTCCCTGACGTCACTGCCGACGTGTCAGCGCGCCGGCAGGGACGTCTCCAGCCGCTGGATCCACGGCGCCAGCTCCCACCCCTGCGCAGCGATCCACTCGCGGTCGAAGTAGGTGTGGCCGTAGCGGTCCCCGGAGTCGCACAGCAGGGTGACCACGCTGCCGCGCTCACCGTGGGCTCGCATCTGATCGACCAGGTGGGCGACGGCGACGATGGTGGTACCGGTCGAGGGCCCGACGCGCCGTCCCAGACGCCCTTGCAGGAAGTGCGCGCCGGCCACCGAAGCCGGGTCGGGAACCCGCACCATCCGGTCCACGACAGTGCCGACAAAACTGGGTTCCACCCGGGGACGGCCGATTCCTTCGATCCGGGAGCTGCTGTGCGTGACGACGCCGGCATCGCGGCTCACCCAACCGTCGTAGAAGACGGAGTTCTCGACGTCGGCGACGCACAGCCGGGTAGGCAGTTTCATCAGGCGCAGGTACCGGCCGAGCGTGGCGCTGGTGCCGCCGGTGCCGGCCCCCACCACGATCCAGGCGGGTATCGGGTGGGGCTCGTTGCCGAGCTGGTCCAGGATCGACTGGGCGATGTTGTTGTGGCCTCTCCAGTCGGTGGCGCGCTCGGCGTAGGTGAACTGGTCGAGGAAGTGGCCGCCGTACTGCTGGGCGAGCCGCTGGGAGGTCTCGGACATCTGCTCGGCGTGCTCGACGAAGTGACAGATTCCGCCCTCGGCCTCGATGAGCGCGATCTTTTCCGCGCTGGTCGAGCGCGGCATGACGGCCACGAACCGCAGCCCGAGCATCCGGGCGAAGTGCGCCTCGCTGACCGCCGTGGACCCCGAGGACGACTCAATCACGACGGTGTCGGGGCCCAGCCAGCCGTTGACCAGGGCATACAGGAAGAGGGATCGGGCTAACCGGTGTTTGAGGCTGCCGGTGGGGTGGGTCGATTCGTCTTTGAGGTAGAGGTCGATGCCCCAGTGCTCGGGCAGGTCGAGCTTGATGAGGTGGGTGTCGGCTGAGCGGCGTGCGTCGGCCTCCAGGCGGCGGATCCGTTCGGCGACCCAGTCCCGCAGCGCGGGATCGCTACGGTCGACGTCCTGGGTCAGCAACGCGCGGGTGGGAGCAAGGGTGGCCGCAGCCGTGGGGCCGTCCGGTTCCGTCGACTCGGGCTCCAGGGTGGGGGTGTTCGAGGCGTGCACCCTGCCATTGTGGCGCTGTCCTCAGCGGGGGCGCAGGCGCTCGGCCGGGAGCCATTCGAGGATGGCGCGACTGCCTTGGGGGCCAGGGATCAGGTATTGCGTGAGTCCCCACCAGGTGCAGTCGGGCCCCCGCCGCCACTCCAGGACCAGACCGGGGTGGTCGCCCTCACCGTCGCCGGTTACCCAGCAGTGCCGTCCCGTGCCGGTCTCCCGAGGAGCTTCACCCGGCCGGTCCTGGCGGCCCGAGCGAGCTGGTGGCGCGGGTGAGGCGGGTTGCGCATGCTGGCCGGGCTGCGTCGGGCCGAAACTCACGCTGCGTTGGCCGAGCGGCACCCCGCGGCCGTTCGGCGCCGTCGACCAGCCGCCGCCCATGGCACCAGGATAACCCGGCTCCGAACAGATGTTCGATCCGTCGTTGGGGTCGGGGTCGGGGTGCGAGGCTCACAGGTCGTCGACGGTCAGCACCGGGTAGACGTGGTAGGCGGGTTCTTCGTAGGGATGGGCGGCCAGCATGGCCAGGACCGCCGCTTTGGCCAACCGGCGTTCGCAGATCGCCTCCAGCCGTTCTTCGGCCACCGTCTCCGCCCGCCCGGGCGCTCCGATGAACGGGTTCGCTGTCGCGTCCGGTTCAAAGCGGCCCTGGCCGGGAGCGCTGAAACTGCAGGCCCGATAGGCGCCGATCCGGCCAGCGCCCGCCTCGGCGAGGGCGGTGCGCACCCGAGCGCCGACCGCCGGATCGTCGGAGGGAACGAAGACCACGATGACCACGAGTTCGCTCATGCCGACCATCCTGCCGACCACCATGCCGACCCACATCGAGGCCATGATGGTCGGCATGGATCTGCGGGAGTTGGATGGTGACCACGGGGACGCCTCGGGTCGACTGAGCGTGCCCGCGGTGCTGGCACTGGAGCGCGTGGCGGAACTGAGTCAGCCGCCGTACCTGACGGTCTTCTCGGGCCCCGTCACTCGCAACACGGGGTCCCGGGTCTTCGGTGGTCAGGTGCTGGGCCAGGTGGTGGCCGCGGCCGCCCGAACCCTCCCGCCGGGATATCCCGTGCACCATGCCAGCGGCCAGTTCGTCCGGCCGGCCGACGGCACGGCGCCGCTCCGGTTTCACGTGAAACACGAGCGTGATGGTCGGGTGTTCGCCCTTCGTACTGTCGAAGCGATACAACATGATCGCCTGGTGTTCACCGGTCTGGTCTCCGGTCACGTGCCCGGGCGGGGCGTCGAGCACCAGATCCCCCGGCTGGTCGGTCCGGGACCGGAGGACTCTCCGGGCGGCGATGCCTGGTACGCCGACTGGCCGACGTACGTGCGTTATCTGCGCAAACTCGAGGACGAACTCGGCGTAGAACTGCGCTTTCCCACGGCCCCCGTGCACGTCGCGGCACTGCGCGGCGAGGCCACGCAACCGCAACAGTCGGTGTGGGTCCGGTGTCGTGATGCGTTGGCCGATCTTCCGGAAGGGTCGGCGGATCACGTGGCCCACGCAGCGGCCCTGGCGTACCTGTCGGATCTGCTGCTCCTGGGCGCGGCGCTCGGCCCGCATCGCCGAACCATGTTCGATCAGGATGTCCAGGTGGCGACCATCAACCACGCGATCTGGCTGCATGCTCCGACGGCGCGTGCCGATGAGTGGCTGCGCGTCGAGCAGTGGGCCCCCTGGAGCGGGAACGGGATGGCCATGTGTCGCAGCGAGCTTTTCGCCCTGGACGGTCGCCTGATCGCCTCGGTCTCCCAGGAGAGCTTGATCTGGATCGTCTGAGCCCGGCGCCTTCGAGGGTCGCCCACCGTTGGGGGATCGGCCTCGCGAAACCGAAGCGAATCCCCCAACGATTCCCGTCGAGGTCCGCTGCGTCGGAACGTGAAGGCCAGGAGGGCCTGCGATGCCGCGGACCCACGGGTAGCGTTGGCCCATGCCGACCGGTGACGCGTTCCAGGACCACTACCCCAGCGAGCTCAGCCACTGCTACGGCTGCGGCGCGGCCAACGAGCTGGGTCACCGCATCAAGAGCCGCTGGGACGGTGATGAGACGGTCGCTTACTACGACCCCCGGCCCGAGCACACCGCCATTCCCGGCTTCGTGTACGGCGGCCTGCTCGCCTCGCTGATCGACTGCCACGGCACCGGGTCCGCGGCCGCGGCGGCGTACCGGGAGGCCGGCCGCGAGCTGGGCAGCGAGCCCCCCTTCCGGTATGTGACGGGGAGCCTGCACGTCGACTACCTGAAGCCGACCCCGATGGGGGTAACCCTGGAGATTCGGGGCCGGATCGCCGAGGTCAAGGGGCGCAAGGTGGTCATCGAGGAGTCGGTGTACGCCGACGGGGTCGAGGTCGCCACGGGGCGCGTGGTCGCCGTACAGATGCCGGACAGCATGGTCCCGGCCGGCTGAGCCGGCTGAGCCGGCGGGCACCGCGGCACCCCGGCCGCCATCCGGCTCCGCCTGCTGGGCACGAGCACCCATCGCTGACGGGCCGCCTGGACGCGTCAGTCGCGGACCGCCGCCACGTACCGCAGGCGACCCCAGTACTCCCCGGCACGTTCCAGGCGGAAACCGGCGCCCACCACCAGGTTACGCAGCTCGTCCTCGGTCAGCGCTGCGCGGAAGCACGGTACGACGGCGCCCGCGGCGGCGTTGGCCAGCCCGTGGTCGAGGCGCTTGAGGTCGGCGATGAATAACCGTCCTCCCGGTCGCAGCACCCGGCGTGCCTCGATCAGCGCGGCGTGCCGCTCGGCGGGTTCGATGTGGTGGATCAGCAGCGAGGAGATCAGCAGGTCGGCCTCACCATCGGCCACCGGCAGGTGCAGCGCCGATCCCACCTCGAAGCGGCAGCCCGGGACCGCGCGGTCCCGGGCCACGTCGACGGCCGCCTCGGAGGGCTCCACCCCGACCACCAGGCCGGTGGGTCCCACCGTCTGCGCGAGCAGCCGCGCCAACTCGCCGGTGCCGCTGCCCACATCGACCGCGGTTTCCCCGGCGCGTGTCCCGGCCAGCGCCACCAGCCCGGCGTACGCCTCGGTTCGCCGGCCGAGGAACATCGCCTGAATCGCCACGTCCACGATCCAGGCGCTGCTCGCCAGCCGCGGAAGTTGCGGGCGGGGGAGGTAGTTCAGCGGATTCATCGGCTGAGCCTGCGTAGCGCCGGGCCGGCAGCCGGGTCGTCGGCGGGAGCATCGTCGATCACGCGCCAGCCGGAGCGTTCGAGGGCGGCCAGCTCGGGCAGGCCGGGGACCACGCGCAGCGTCCGGTACGGCGGGTGGGCGCCCACCCGCCGTACCGCATGGACCAACGTGGCATGCAGGTCGGCTTCCCCGAAGTCCGCTGCGGGGAGGGTCACCAGCCGTTGAATCTGCAGGTCACCGCCCCGAAGGACCGCCGTCGCGTAACCGCACAGCGTCCCCTGGCGCGCCACGGTGACCAGGGTGAAGGTGGGTTCCTGCAGGGCCGAACTGACCCAGCCAAGGTCGGAGGACACCCCGGCCGCATGCTCCAGGACCCGCAGGGGGTCGACCAACTCCTGCACACCCAGCCCGTCGTAGTGGGCGATGCGGACGGGCAGGCGGGCTGAGGGCACCTGACCACGGTAACCGACGCCAACGCGACGCCAACCCGACGCCAACCCGATGACTAGCTGGACGGCGTACCGCAGCGCTCGGTCCACAGCCCCCGTTCGCGCAGTACGTCGCGCAGGAGGTCAGGTCGGTCGGTCACGATGCCGTCGACGCCACGATCCAGCAGATGTCGCATCTGATCGGGGTCGTCGATCGTCCACACGTGGACCTGCTTGCCCAGCGCGTGAGCCCGGCGCAGGAAGCCGTCCGTGACCACGGTGAGCCGTCGCGCTCCCGTGCCGACCGTCCACGGCACCTGGTAGGCGACCGCGGGCGTGTGCACCACCCGGCACGCCCAGGTCGGCAGAAACCGCAGCGCGATCACCCCGAGCCGACCCGATGAGGTGGCCACCCGCCCGCGCGCCAGTCGGCGGAACCGCCACAACCGACGGTTCGAGAACGAGCCGACGCAGACCCGGTCGTGGACCCCTGTTGTGTCAATAAGGCGCCACAGCAGGGTGGTGGCCGAGGGGGCCTTGATGTCGATGTTGAACCGCGCGTCGGGAAAGGCCTCGAACAGCTCGCCCATCGTCGGGATCGCCTCGCCGCCACCCACCCGGGCGGTCTTCACCTGGGCCAGGGTCAGGTCGGCGATGGCTCCGCGGGTGTCGGTGACGCGGTCGAGGCGTTCATCGTGAAAGGCGACCAGATGACCGTCGGCGGTGGCGTGGACATCGGTTTCCAGATAGCGGTATCCGAGCGAGACCGCCCGCCCGAACGCGGCCAGCGTGTTCTCCAGCCCGAGATTGTCCGAGAGTCCGGAGCCGCCGCGGTGGGCCAAGGCCAGGGGCGGTTCACCCAGGTAAGGGGCCATACGGCCAGCATAGGCAGCCGCTCGTACCGCTGCCCCACGTCCGGAGGGATGGGACGTGGGGCAGGGACGTCGGCACGAGAGTCCGGCGTGGGACTCATGCTAGGGGCGGGTACGCCGAGGCGTCCCCGAAGTCGCCGACGTGTCGTGCAGTCACTCGGCTTGGCGCTGAGCGTTCACCGCATCGCGCCACTGGAGCCAGGGGCGCACGTCGGAGAAGTCGTACGCCGGCCCGTTCACTCCGATGGTGAACAGGGTGGCGCCGAGCGCCAGGAGCGGGGCACCCTCGTCTTCAGGCGAGCGGGGTCGCCGGCCCTCGCCCCAGGGGGGGGCCGGCGGGGGCCGGGGGGGGCGGGGGGGGGCGGGGGGCGGCGGGGGGGCGGGCGGGCGGCGGGGGGGGGGGGGCGGGTAGGCGGGCAGGGGCGTCCGGGGGGGGGGGGGCGCGGGGGGGCCGGCCCCGGGGGGGGCCGGCGCGGGGGCCGGGGGGGCGCGGCGCCCGGGGGGGCCGCGCGCGCCCGCGCGGGCCGGGCCGGGGGGGGGGGCGCGCGCCGCCGCCGGGGGGGGGGGGGGGGGGGGCCGCCGCCCGCCGCCCGGGGGGGGGGGGGCCGGGGGCGGGGCCCCCGGGGGGCGGGCCCGCCGGCCGGCCGGGGGGGCCCGCGCCCGCGCCGCCCGGGGGGGCCCCGCGCCGGCGGCCCGGGGGGGGGGGGGGGGCGGGGGGGGCGGCGGCGGCCCCGGCGCCGGGCCGGGCGGCGGGGGGGGGGGGGGCGGGGGGGGCGGGGGGGGGGGGGGGGGGGGGCGGTGCGGGGGGAGGCGGGCCGGCGCCGACGCACCCACGCTACCAATCCCTCGCGAGGAGGCCTGGTGGGACCGATCCCCCACCCCGTAGTATCGAATTATGAGCAAGCCGTCTCATCATACAGACAACAATGTGTCGTCTGGGCAGTACACGCATGGTCATCACCCCAGCGTGGTGTCGATGCATCAACGCCGGACCGCGCAGGACAGCGCCGCCTTCCTGCTCGCTCACCTGCGACCGGGGCAGGCGCTGCTGGACCTCGGGTGCGGACCCGGCTCGATCACCCTCGATCTGGCCGCCCGGGTCGCCCCGGGCCCGGTCCTCGGCGTGGACGCGTCCGCCACGGTCATCGAGACCGCCCGGGCGGCGGCCGCCGAGCGCGCCGACTGCACGACCCGCTTCGCGGTCGGCGACCTGTACGCGCTCGACCTGCCCGACGATTCCTTCGACATCGTGTTCGCCCACCAGGTGCTCCAACACCTCACCGACCCCGTGGCAGCGCTGCGCGAGATGGCCCGGGTGATCCGTCCCGGCGGCCTGATCGCCGTTCGGGACGCCGACTTCGCCACCTTCTCCTGGTACCCGGCACACGACGGCCTCACCCGGTGGCTCGCCCTCTACCGGGAGGTCTGCCACGCCAACGGCGCGCAGCCGGACGCGGGTCGTCGGCTCCCCGCCTGGGCGCGCGCTGCCGGGTTGACCGACGTCCAGGTAAGCACGTCGACCTGGTCCTACCACGACCCCAGCGAGCGAACCGCGTGGGCACACGGCTGGGCCCACCGGGTCACCGAGTCCGCGCTCGGTGATCGGGCGCGCGAGCTTGACCTGGCCGACTCCGATGAGCTGGCCGCCATCGCCGACGCCTGGCACGACTGGGCCCGCGAACCCGACGGATGGTTCGCCATGATCCACGGGGAG
This sequence comes from Austwickia sp., assembly GCA_016711265.1. GTDB lineage: Bacteria > Actinomycetota > Actinomycetes > Actinomycetales > Dermatophilaceae > JADJTI01. The sequence continues at coordinate 501,811 of JADJTI010000006.1, forward strand.
CTGATCGCCCGGATCGGGTGAGGCCCGGCAGCCAACCCGGCATCACCGGCTCACACCCGCCATGATGACGTGGTGAGCGCACCACCCAGCCCCCCGGCGTACGGCTTCAGCGGCCCACCCCCGCCGCCCCGGTTCAACATGGCGCGCTACTGCATCGGGGAGGCCGCCCGGACCCGCCCTGACCACGTGGCGCTGATCGTGGTCCATGACGCGGATGCGCCCGCGGCGTCGGCCGAACGCTGGACGTACGCCGAGCTGGACGATGCGGTCCGCGCGGTCGCGGCCGGCCTGCTGGCGGACGGCGTGGCTCCCGGCGATCGGGTGCTGCTGCGGATGGGCAACACCAGCGACTACGCGCTGCTCTTCTTCGGCGCCCTGACAGCTGGGATCGTGCCGCTGCCCAGCTCGGCGATGTTGACCGCGGGCGAGGCGTCCTTCCTGCTCACCGACTCGGCGGCGGGAACGATCGCCGTCGCCGATGGCCTCGTCGTGGAGCTGCCCCCCGCCGCACCACCACGGCTCGTCGAGCCCGAGGACCTGATGCGGTGGCGCGCGAGCCCACAGCGCGTCGAGTACGCCGACACCGCAGCCGACGACCCGGCCTTCCTGGTCTACACCTCGGGAACCACCGGCTCACCCAAGGGCGTGTTGCACGCCCACCGCAGTGCCTGGGGACGCCGGCCGATGTACCACGGCTGGTACGGCCTGCGCGCCGACGACGTCATGCTGCACGCCGGCGCGTTCAACTGGACCTACACCCTGGGCGTCGGCCTGACCGACCCCTGGGCCAACGGCGCGACCGCGCTGATCTACAACGGCCCCAAGGACCCCGGCGTGTGGCCCCGGCTCATCGAGGCCCACCGCGCGACGCTGTTCGCCGCGGTCCCGGGGGTGTTCCGCCAGCTCCTGCACGACGGCGCCTGGCGAGCCCACAACCTGTCGTCACTGCGGCACGCGCTGACGGCGGGGGAGGCGTTGCGACCGGCGCTGCGGGAGGAATGGCTGGCCGCCACCGGCACGCAGTTGTACGAAGCGCTCGGCATGAGCGAGTGCTCGACGTACATCTCCTGCTCGCCGACGATCCCGGTCCGGCCCGGCAGCCCCGGCCGGCCGCAGCCGGGTCGCTGTGTGCAGATCATCCCGGCCGAACCGGAGGACGGCGACGATCCGCTGCCCCCGGGGGAGGTCGGGCTGCTGGCGGTGCACCGCAGCGACCCGGGCCTGATGCTCGGGTACTGGAACCGGCCGCAGGAGGAGCAGGAGGTCTACCGAGGCGAGTGGTTTGTGGGGGGTGACCTAGCCGAGTTCGACGACGACGGGTACGTGATCTACCACGGCCGCAACGACGACGTGATGAACCCGATGGGCTATCGGGTCTCCCCGATGGAAGTGGAGGCCGTTCTCGCCGCGCACCCCGACGTCGCCGAGGTCGCGGTCACCGAACTCGTGGTGAAGGAGGGAGTCGCGGTGGTGGCGGCGTTCGTGGTCCCCGCCGTCGGCGCCGGGCGGGACCCGCAGGCCCTGATGGCGTACGCCGCGCAGCACCTCGCGCGGTACAAGTGCCCCCGCGAGGTCCGCTACCTGGCCGGTTTGCCGCGAACCCCCAACGGCAAGGTGCTGCGCCGGGCGCTGCCCGCCCAGCCTGTCGACCAAGGCCTCGATCGGCCCGGCGGTCCACCCGCCACCTGAACCGCGGCTCAGGCCGTCCGGGTCCCCGGGGACCGGGCCCGCCACCGCGCTTGCTTGGCCCGGTTGCCGCACCGGGCCATCGAACACCAGGTCCGCCCGGCCGCGCGGGTGGTGTCCACGAACGCCAAGCCGCAGCCGTCACCTGGGCAGATCCTGACCCGCTGCCAGGCTCCCGTCACGCTCGCGTAGGCCACCACGGTGAGCACCTCGGCCAGATACTGCCGGGCCCCCGGGGGCGCCGCCAGCGCCCAGGTCAACCCGCGGGGTCCGACCTCGAACTCCAGCCCGGCCTGACAGCTCGCGGCCAGCGTGCGCAGGCCGGGCACACCCTGATCGCGGCGCTGGTCGGGCCCAGCCGTCGCGCTGGCGCGCAGCGCCGTGCGCACGTCGACCAAGAGTTCCCGGTACGGCGTCACGGCGGCGGCTGCGTGGCCGCGGTCGCTGAGCCAGAACCGGCAACCGGCGTCGGTGGCGAGCGGGTCCCGAGGGATCGCCACGGCCGTGTTGAGGTAGCGGATCACTGGTTCCAGCTGTTCAGACCACGGATCATCGGGCTTCGCCACGAATCGAGAGTAACCAGCTTCACCATGAGAGAGGTTATCCGCCGCGGGTTTCGCTCAGGTGTCGTCCTGACCACCCGGTCCTGCAGGCCGGTGATGCCCGCGCTGTGCTTGACTGCCAGGGCAACGACCAGGCCGAGGAGCCAGACAGGATGACTGGGAATCACGCAGGGTGCCGTCGCATCGCCGTCATCGGAGCGGGGCCCTCGGGGCTCTTCGCCGCGCAGGCGTTGGCCGGCCAGGACACCCTCGACGTCGAGGTGGACCTCTACGACCGTCTCCCGACGCCGTACGGGCTGTTGCGCTATGGCGTGGCCCCGGACCACACCAGCATCAAGGCGGTCGCCAATGCGCTGGCCAAGGTCCTGGAGTCGCCGCGGATCAGCTTCACCGGGCTGGTGGAGTTCGGCCGCGACGTCGCCCGCGAGGAACTGCTGCAGGCTTATGACGCGGTGGTGTACGCCGTCGGCGCGCCACGCGACCTGACCATGGGAATCCCCGGGGAGGACCTTCCCGGGAGCGGCTCGGCTCGCGAGTTCGTCGAATGGTACGGCGGCCACCCCGACGCCCGGCCCCAGTCGCTGGCCGGGGTCACCGGCGCGGCGACGATCGGCGTCGGCAACGTGGCCCTGGATGTGGGCCGCATCCTGGCCAAGCAGGCCCACGCGTTGACCACCACCGACATGCCCGATCCGGTACTGGCCGAGCTGGCCGCCTCACCGATCACGGACGTCTGGATCATCGGGCGGCGCGGTCCCCAGCACGCCGCCTTCACCACCAACGAGCTGCGCGAACTCACCCGGCTCGACGGCGTACAGCTGATCATCGACCCCGCCCACCTGGAGGGCATCGACGAGGAGGGCCTGGACCGGCGTACCCGCACCAACCTCGGGATCCTCCGGGACGCCGCGGCCGCGCCCCGCGACCCGGACGCCCCGCGCCGCCTCCACCTGCTCTTCTGGCACCGTCCGGTGCGGCTGGACGGGGCGGACCGGGTGGAGTCGCTGACGGTGGAGCGCACCCGGCTCGATGCGGACGTTCCCGTGGCCGACCCCGCGCTCGCGCCGCCCCCGGCCCGCGTGGTGGGGACCGGGGAGCTGAGCACCCTGCCCGTGCAGCTGGTGTTGCGGGCGATCGGCTACCGCGGGGCGCCACTGCCCGGCGTACCGTTCGACGAGGTCCGTGCCGTGATCCCGCACGACGAAGGACGGGTGCTCGACGCACCCGGGGGCACCCGATGCCCGCGGGAGTACGTCACCGGCTGGATCAAGCGCGGCCCCACCGGGGTCATCGGCACCAACAAGTCCGATGCGGCCCAGAGCGTCGCCCACCTGCTGGAGGACCTGGCTGCGGTGCCCCCTCAGGAACCGCAGCTGAACGTGGTGGATCTGCTGGCCGCACGGGGGGTACGCCCGGCGACTTTCGCCGACTGGCAGGCGATTGACGCCGCCGAGCAGGCACGCGGGGCCGCCCGTGGTCGGGCGCGCACCAAGTTGGGGACCTGGGAGGAGCTCGGCGCGGTGATCGGCTAGCGCGGGTCGGTGCCCAGGACGATCGGCTGACCGGCCGCGATCCAGCCCAGCGTGCCACCGGCCACGGAGTAGGCCTCGTACCCGGCGTCGATGAGCTGCGCCGTACTGGTCAGGCTCCGCGCCCCGCTGCGGCAGATGACGTACACCGGCTGGCCTCGCGGCACCTCGTCCATCCGCGCCGCGAGGTCGTTCATCGGGATCAGGGCGGCGCCGGGAACGTGCCCGTCGACGTACTCATCGGGTTCCCGGACATCGACGACGACCGCGCCCTCGGCGTGGCGAGGGATGAGTTCCTGCACGCTGATCTCCTGCATTCGACCACTCTAAGCGCGACCACCCGCGCACACCCGGTCGATATGACACCCCGCAGCTAACAGGGGAGAATCGGCGCATGCAGGTCAACGCGATTGCCGCCTTTTCCGCCACCGAACCGCTGCGCCGCACCACGATCGAACGCCGTGACGTCGGCGAACACGAGGTCCTCATCGCCATCAAGTACGCCGGCATCTGCCACAGCGACATCCACACCGTCCGCGGCGAATGGCACCCGGTCCGGTATCCGATCGTCGTCGGCCACGAGATCGCCGGGGTGGTCGAGCAGGTCGGCCCGGGCGTCACCAAGCACCAGGTGGGCGACCGCGTGGGCGTGGGGTGCTTCGTCGACACCTGCCGCGAGTGCGAAAACTGCCGCAACGGTCTGGACCAGTACTGCCTGGGCGGGATGATCGGGACCTACGACGCGACCGGCAAGGACGGCGAACCCACCGCCGGCGGCTACTCGACGCACATCGTCGTCGACGAGAACTACGTGCTGCGGATCCCGGAGTCGATCCCGCTGGAGAAGGCCGCGCCGATCCTGTGCGCTGGGGTGACGCTCTACTCCCCGCTCAAGCATTGGAAGGCCGGCCCCGGCAAGCACATCGGCATCATCGGCCTGGGCGGACTCGGGCACATGGGCGTGCAGCTAGCCCACCACATGGGGGCCGAGGTCAGCGTGTTGTCGCAGTCGCTGAAGAAGAAGGAGGACGGCGAGCGGTTGGGCGCCGACCACTACTACTCGACCGGCGATGAGACCACGTTCAAGGATCTGCGCCGGACGTTCGACGTCATCATCAACACCGTCTCGGCCAACCTCGACCTGGCGCAGTACTTCGAGTTGCTCAAGACCGACGGTGCGTTCGTCGAGGTCGGGGCCCCGGAGCACCCCATGGAGCTGCCGGCCTTCTCGCTCATCCCCCAGCGCCGGTCGCTGTCCGGCTCGATGATCGGATCGATCGCCGAGACCCAGGAGGTGCTCGACTTCTGCGGCGAGCACGGGTTCGGTGCCGAGGTGGAGGTGATCGACGCGGACTACGTCAACGAGGCGTACGAGCGGGTGGTCAACTCCGACGTGCGGTACCGGTTCGTCATCGACATCGCCTCGCTGGCCTGATCGAAAGGGCCCGGGTCATGCCGCTGATCGCCTTGGGGGAGAAATCCCCGCACGTTCACGAGTCCGCGTTCGTGGCGCCGAACGCCACGTTGATCGGTGATGTGCGGGTCGGTGCCGAGTCGGGGATCTGGTACGGCGTGGTGATCCGCGGCGACCGCGACACCATCACGATCGGGGCCCGCTGCAACATCCAGGACCTCACCGTGATGCACACCGACCCCGACTTTCACCTGGAGCTGGGTGACAACACCTCGGTCGGCCACCGTGCCATCCTGCACGGCTGCCGGACCGAGGGGGACGTGCTGATCGGCATGGGTGCGATCGTGATGAACGGCGCCACCATCGGCCGCGGCAGCGTGATCGGGGCCGGGGCGCTGGTACCCGCCGGGGTCCAGATCCCGCCGAACTCCCTGGTCATCGGCGCTCCCGGGAAGGTACGGCGGGAGACCACGCAGGAGGAACGGGGCGGGATCGCGTTCACCGCCGAGCATTACGCGCAGCTGCGGTTGGAGCACCTCGCCGGCCGTCGCTGCGGGGCCTCGGACATTCTCTAGCATCGACGGCATGGCCGACACCCCCGCTTCGTGCTCGCAGGAGCAGCTGCCTGCCCTGGAACCCGAGGCGCCCCTGACGGCCAGGACGGCCAGGATCCTGCACGTCCTGCTGCGTCGCGGCGCCACCCAGGTGTACGACGACCTGCACGTTCTGGGCGATGAGGCGGTCGGCAGCGTCGAGGCGGGCGCGTTGGCGGTGCTGCCGGAGCTCCCGACGTTGACCTACGCCAAGGACGCCCTCTGGCGCCGCCAGATGGCCCGGGCGTTCGATGACCTGGCCGACGACCTGGAGGCCGGGCGGACGCCGTACCCGCGGTGCACCGGTGAGGCCGTCGCGCTCTGGCTGGCGCTGGAGTGGGCCCCCGACTACGTGCGGTACGTCGCGACGGGGACGTTGGCGCCCGATCAGGCCGGCGAGGGTGATGACAACTGGGAGGAGTTGCGCGTGGTGATGTTCCGTGACACCGACTTCCTGGAGCTCTACAACCCGGCGATGGACGGCTTCGAGCACACCGAGGAGGCGATCTTTCTCGGGGTGGAGAACATGCACCCCAAGGACTGGTTCAGCACGCTGTCGCTGACGGAACCGCGCGATCCGCGCCGGCCGTTCCGCCGTTGATGTAGCAGCAAATCAGCACAAATCAGTGCCAATCGTCACGCGTCAGTATGAGTGATGTTCCAGCTGGATGAACAATCCTTCGGCCTCGGCGCAGATCACGTCGCCGTTGCGGAGCTCTCCGGTCACGATCCGCTTGCGACCCTGTTCCGAGGTGATCTCTCCGGTCACGATCAGGTCGGTGTCGATGGGGGTGAGCGCCCGGTAGTCCAGGTGCAGGTACGCCGTCCGCGCCGCGGGTTGGCCGCCGACGTGGGCCACCACGCCGAAGAAGTCGTCGAACAGTAGGCCGAGCACCCCGCCGTGGACGGCCCCTCCGGCGCCCAGATAGGTCCGGTCGAAGTGCACCACCCCGGTGATGGCGCGCTGCGTCACCTCCGTCATCCGGATCGCCGGGCGGTGACTCTGGCCGACCCCTACTAGGTCGGGGCGCCGACCGAAGGCCTGTTTCCACTCCACGGTGGCGAAGGGCTCCATCAGCTCGGCCACCTCCCGGTAGGCCCGGGTGGCCGCCAGCACGACCTCATCCGGAGGATTCGCCGTCGCCAACGCCACCTGGGCGCGACGGGCCGCCTCGATGAGTTCTCCCCAGTGCTCGCCACCAGGGGCGCGGCCGTCGATGGGTTGGTTCGCCAGGTACCAAGGGGGCTGAGGATAACTGGAGACCCGGCCGCGCATGCGCTTACCCTAGCGTCGCTCAGGGGTCGCTACGCCGCCTCCGATGTGCCCGATGGTGGCCCGGTAGTGATCGAATGGGGCCATGACGGGCACCGTAGAGCGCAGCGAGTACACCCTGACCGGGCACGCGGGTGCCCTCGCCGGCCGGCGGTGGCTGGGCGCCAACCAGCCGACGTACGTCGTCCTGCTGGTCCACGGGTACGGCGAGCACATCGGCCGGTACGACCACGTCGCCGAGCGTTTCGTCCGCGACGGCGCGGTGGTCTACGGCATGGATCACGCCGGGCACGGCCACAGTGACGGAGAACGGGCGCTCGTCGCCGACATCGAGGCCTTCGTCGCTGACATCCACCGGATGCACGAGCTGGCCGGTGCCTACCACCCGAGGTTGCCCGTGGTGCTGGTCGGCCACTCCATGGGTGGGTTGCTGGCCGCGCGCTACGCCCAGCGGTACGGCGCGACGCTGGCCGCGACAGTGCTGTCCGCTCCCGTGCTCGGCCAGTGGGAGGTGCTCGACACCCTGTTGGCCGCGGACGACATCCCGGGGGGCCCGATCGACCCCAACACGCTGTCCCGCGACGAGACGGTCGGGGCGGCGTACGCGGCTGACCCCCTCGTCTGGCACGGTCCGTTCAAGCGGGAGACGCTGCTGGGTTTGCAGGCGGGGCTGGCGGCCATCTCCGCCGCAGGGCCGCTGACCAGCTGCCCGGTGCTGTGGGCCCATGGCGACGCCGACCCTGTGGTGCGCCTGAGCAGCACCGCGCCCGGGTGGGCGCAGTACGCGCCGAACGGCGAGTCCATCGCCTATCCCCAGGCACGTCATGAGATCTTCAACGAGATCAACAAGGACGACGTCCTCGACGACGTCATTGGTTTCGTGCGCCGCCACCTGGGGCCCGGCTCAGCCGGGGGCGGCGCCTGCCGATAGGGACGGAGAATTCGTCCCGCGGAGCCGAAGGGCTGCCAGGGGGCGTCGAGGCGATTCCGCGATGCGCCACGGCCGAGCCGTGGACGCGCAGACAGGGGTGGACCCGATGTGCCGGCTGCTGGCGTACGCCGCGCCGCGCCCGACGAGCGCCGCGCAGGTGCTCGGAGCGAGGCAATGCGAACTCTTCGAGCTCATGTCGCAGCTGCACGACGACGGCTGGGGCACCATGTGGCTCCAGGGCCCCGGCGCGCAGGTCCAGCGCTACCGCGCCAGTCACGCCGGACATGCCGATCGCGCGTTGCCTGCGGTGCTCCACGACACCCGGGCCACGAGCCGCGTGGTGCACCTGCGCCTGGCGACCCGGTCGATGAGCATCGATGTGCGCAACAGCCACCCCTTCCTGGCCGACGAGGTCGGCTTCGCCCACAACGGTGCGATCGTGCCGACCGACGTGCTCCGCGACATGCTCGGTGAAAACGAGCTGGCCTCCGTGGCCGGCTCCACCGACAGCGAGCTGTATTTCGCGCTGATCCGCCGCGGTCTGCGGTGGGGGCTGAGCCCGGTCGAAGCGATCCGGTCGGCGGTCCACCGGATCCGAGGCTCCTATCCGTTCGCCAGCCTGAACGCGATGCTGCTGACGCCCCGCGAGCTCCTGGTCGTGCACGCCAACGCAGACGCCCCGGTGCCGTACCACGACTTCGCGGGGGTCGGGGAGTTGCCGCTGGGACACGACGAGGACTACTACCGGTTGGCCTACCAGCGCAGCAGCGATGGAACGGTCCTGGTCACCTCAACGGGTCTGATCACCAGCGGTTGGACGGCGCTGCCCCAGAACACTGTGCTGGCCGTGGACCTGGAGGATCTGGCCGTGCGGATCGAGGAGCTGTCCTCTCAGCGGTTCACCATGGTGGCTTGAGCTCAGCCGGTCTCCAACAGCTTGCGGACCTGAGCGTCCAGGACCCGCTGGGCGACCTCGGACACCTCCCGCTCGACCCGGCCCACCCCGACGACCTGCACCAGGTTGTTCCCGCGCTGAGCAACCAGCGTCACCAGCGCCGTGGCCCGCCCGTCGACCGGCATCGTGATCCGCAACCCGGCCGCGTCGGAGGTTCCCGCCGGGGAGTCCTCGATGGTGATCCGATGCGCGGTTCCGCCCGGTGGGGTGAGCGTGAACGTACCTCGGCACGCGGTCACCACCTCGCGCAGCCGCGGCAATGACGTCGGCGGCTGTGCGAAGCTGCGGACCGCGAGCTGGACCATCAGCGCATCGGTGAGATCTTGTGCCGAGAACTTGGTGAAGTTGTTGTTGACGCCCGCCATGCGCTGCCGGTCGGCATCGGTCCACGCAGCGAAGGCGCGCCGACAAGGCGCGGGCATGCCGGTGGCGGAGGACAATTCGGCCGCGGTGCCAGGAGCGTTCGCGGATTCCGAGCTCACCCCGGTCGAGGTCCACCCGTCCTTGTCGGGGAAGTCCTGCTCGGTGAGGATCGCCCGACGTACCCCCGCCTCATCGAGCGGACCCATCGGATCGCGGGAGCAGCCGGACCCCACCAAGGCCAGGACGGCGACCGCGGCCACGACCCGCGAGGCCCGAAGGCTCCGGGGTGTGTGGCCGGGGCCGCCCTGATCGTGCGGGCGTGACGTGGTACTCATCGCCGCCCACGGTAGCCCAGGTGCGCCCTGTCAGAGCAGGCCGGGTGGCCCCGATGGCCGCTACCGGCGCCATCCGGGGGTGTTCCGCAACGGGTTCACGTGGGCCAGTTCGGCAGGCTCTCGCCCGGTCACCACATAGTCGGCCAGCAACTGCCCCGTGATCGGGCCGAGCAGCATGCCCCACATGCCGTGACCCCCCGCGACGTACACACTCGGAGCCCGGGTCCGGCCGATCACCGGGAGCCCGTCGGGGGTGACCGGCCGCGCGCCGACCCATTCGTCCTGACGCTCGTGGAGATTGGCGCCGGCGAGCAGATCGTTCCCGGCCAGCACCAGGGCCTGGATCCGGCGCGGGTCCAGGGGCGTGTCGACCGGACGGAACTCCATCATCCCCGCCACGCGCAGCCGACCGTTGGTCAGCGGGGTGCAGGCCAGGCGCTGGGTGGGGAAGTACACCGGACCGGCGGGCAGGTGCTCGCACTCGACCGTGAAGCTGTACCCGCGGCCGGCTTGCACGATGGTTCGTACGCCGAAAGGCTCCGCGAGCTGGCCCAGGTGGGCGCCGCTGGCGATCACCACGGCATCGAAGTGTTCCCCGTTGATGAGGGCTCCGGTCCCGTCGGCGCCCACCGCCTCGACCCGTTCGGTGCGCAGCGTGCCTCCCCGGTCGCGTACCTGTTCCCCGAGTGCGACGACGAAATCGGCCGGGTCCAGGAAACGCTGACCGTGAATGAGCAGCGCCGCGGTCACGGCTTCGGACAGTGCCGGCTCCAGGTCCCTGGCCTGCGCGCCGGTCAACCGGTCGAACTCGATCTTCTGACCGGCCGCCAGCACGTGCCGGTATTCCTCCAGCAACACCTCGCGATCGGCCTCGGTGCGGTATGCGGCGATGAAGGGCTCGGCGGGGCGGACGGGGGACGGGATCCCCGCATCAACGAGGGCGTCGAACGCCTCGAAGGCCCGGTTGTTGAGCGGGATGAGGCCCTGCATGGCCTGCCGCCATCGAGGCATCGTGCAGTTGCGGGCGAACTGCAGCAGGAAACGCATGAGCATGGTGTCGGTGGTAGGTGGCACATACACCGGCGAGTTGGGGCTGATCAGCGCCCGTACGCCGTACCGCAGCACTGCCGGTTCGGGCAGTGGTACGGCCATCCCGGGGGTCAGCCACCCGGCGTTGCCCCAGCTGGCCCCGGCCGCCACCCCTTCCCGGTCGAAGACGGTCACCTCGACCCCGTGTGCTTGAAGCGACCAGGCGGTACAAAGACCGACCATCCCCGCTCCGACAATTCCGACCCGACCGACCCGCTGGGTGTCACCGCCGCCCATGACCTCTGGCTCCTCTCGATCGCCCATCCCCGAAAGTGGATATCAGGACACCGTAGCCGGGAGCACAGGGCCGGGACCACAGGGCCGGGACCAGCGTCGCGGGGCGCCGGTCGGGCCGGCACGCCGTGGCGACTACGCGGTCGCGGCGAGCTCCACGACGTCGAGGCCGATCGGGGTCGTCCCGCAGGTCCGCGCCACGAAATGTTCGGCCGAAGCCAGGGCCACCCGGCTGGCGAAGAGCATCACGACCCGGCAGCCGGGACGCTGTCGCGCGACCAGGCTGAGTGAGAAGACATCGCGGGCGACGTGGGGCAGCTCGGCGGCCGTGAGCGGGCCGGTGCCGGCCGAGGCGAGCACGAACACGTCCGCGTCCGCGTTGACGCCGTCGATGTGGACGCCGGACACGTCACCGAGGCCCACCCATTGGGCGCGCATCTCCCCCAGATTCTTCCCCCTGGCGTACTCCTCGATCATGGCGCGTTCGACGGCGCGGCGTCCGGCCAGGGTCGAGGATGCGCCGCGTTGGCGGTCGCGGCGGTCAACGAGATCCATCACGTTCATCGGGGGTCAGATCCTTGCTCACGACGCCACGGGTGTTCCGGGGCGCCGATGTGTCGGGTCGGTGGTCCACCCGGAGCCCGGCTGCGCCCGGATGGTGAATATGCCCCTATCGGCAGCCGCGCCCGGAACTTCAGTGCGGCAGTGTCGAAGCCACCGCCGGGGCGTCAGCGAGGAAGCGCAGCAGGTCGTTGAGGTGGGTGCAGGTGGACGGCCCGAAGAGCTCCATGGACACACGTTCACGCAGGCTCGCCGCCGGTACGCCGACCAGCGCGGTCACCGAGGCGGCGGAGATCGGGCACTCCTTGTGGGGCAGCACCCGCGGGACCGCTTGGAGATGGCGGACGCGACCGTCCGGACCGATCAGCCCGTGCACGCCGTACTCGTGCAACACCCCGTGGGCGTCGGCGTCGTCCCGGAACACGTCCCGGAACATCGCGTCGAACTGGATGCCGCCGTCGGCGCGCCAGACGTCCATCCGGCGGCGCCGACTGATCCCCCACACCGGGAGCTCGGGCATGGTGTGCCAGCCGATGGGGTCGGCGGGGTCGGCCAACGGGATGTTCGGGGGGATGACCGCAGGCGGGGGAGTGCCGGTGGCGGAGAAGATGTTCATCGCGCGCGAGTCGGCCGCCCACCCGGCGCACACTCCAGGCTGGCGGCCCTTGTGCGGTTCGTTGTCGGTCTTGGAGCGCCGGTAGGTGTATCCGGCGATGATGAGCCCGACCGGCAGCTCGTCGAGGATCAGGTGCAACGGCGTACCGGCGTCGTAGTGCTCGCGCAGTCCGCGCCAGACCCCGGTGCGCCAACCGACGCTGGCCTTGCGGCCCACCAACCCGGGGGTGCCGGGTGCCGCCGGGTGGGTGACCAGCCGCGTGACCACCTGATCGATCACCGTGCCCGAGACCATCCCGGTGGCGCGCACCTGGGTGGTGCCGCCGGGTTCGGTGTGCAGGTCACGGGCGCGACCCAGGATCTCCAACCGGCCGTATGGACCATCGGGACGGAACAAGTCGAAGTTGCTGGTACGCCGGACTGAGCCGGGGCGACGTGGTGGCGGAGCGAGCGTGGGCCCGGGCAGCCCATTGTGTTCGAGCGTCTCGCGGGACACCAAGGCTCCTTCGCTGGCTGCTGGCTGCTGGGGACGACGGGCCCACTCTGCCGTCCGGCGGCGGGTGAGGTCCACCTGAGCGTGGAGTAGCGCTGTGTGGGGGTCGGGACGGCGCCTTCGAACACAGCGCTACCCTTCACGACCGCCGCGCCGACCGACCGGTGACATCGTCGCAGCTCACACGGCTGCAGATTGATGTCAGGGGTGGTGAGGGGTAGCGCTGTGTTCGCTCATCCGTTTACGGCGCGCCGAGGGCGTCCCGGATCATGGCGATGACCTGGGCGTCCGTGGGCAGGTCGGAATGCCCCACCACGCTCTCGGGCGCCTCGTCCTGCACGTACCGGTTCGCGACCTCGACGCCGTCGCGCTCCTGCAGCAATTGGGCTTGTACCGGCAGCACGGCGTGATCGTGTCGGGTGACGATCGCCGTGTACTTGACCTCGGGCACCACGTCGGGGGTCGCAGCGAGCTCGCGGATCACCGGGCTGACGCGTAGTTGCTCGCGGGCCGAGGGCCCCAGGAGCGCGTCGAGCCCGACGCCGACCAGCGGTGCCTGCGCCAGGGAGTCCAGCGGCCCGAGCGGGCTCGCGCCGTGCACCGGCGCCCCGAGCGTGACCAGGTGGCGTACCGTCCGATGCCCGCCCAGCCACTTGATGTAGAGGTGGCCCAGCAGGCCGCCCTGGGAGTGGCCGACGATGTCCACGCGGGTGCCGCCGGTGGCCTCCAGCACCCGGTCCACGAAGAGGGCGAGCTCGCCCGCCGAGGAGGCCAGGTGCCCGGTGCCGAAACCGGTGAGGCGTCCCCGCACGCTGGCCTCCTCGCGCCCGTAGGACACGGCGAAGACGGTGTGCCCGTCGGCCAGCAGCGCCTGTGCGAGGTCGCGCCACCGACCGACCCCGGTTTCGGTGCCGTGCACGAGCACCACCGGTACGACGTCCGGCCGGGGCTGCGCGGACCAGTCGTTGACGCCGATCAGCGTGATCTCGGCGTCCCCGCTCGTCGCCGCCGGCCCGCCGCCCGGGGTGAGCCGACGCCGTAACCAGGCCGGCAAGACCAAGGTGGCGGCGCGCCATACCTCCACCGCGTAGTGCGTTACCGGAACCATGACCCTTGCCGACTCCCGCCGTCGGAACACCGCTGTCCTCAGGCTATCCGTCCCCGTACGCTCAGCCCATGACCCCGAGCCGTGAGCGGGATTTCGATCTGGTGCTCTTCGGAGCGACTGGGTTCGTCGGGCGGCTGGTGGCGCGGCATTTGTGTCAGTACGCCCCGCCGGATATCCGGATCGCCGTGGCCGGCCGTGACCCCGCCCGACTGGGCTCGCTGTTGGAGCGCATCGGCGGGGCCGCAGCACAGTGGCCGGTGCTGTTTGCCGACTCAGCCCATGCGGGCAGCCTCAACCGGCTCGCGGCGAGCACACGGGTCGTCGCCACAACGGTCGGACCGTACGCCATGCGCGGGCTGCCCCTGGTGGGCGCGTGCGTGCACCACGGCACCCACTACGTCGACCTCACCGGCGAGCTGTTGTTCGTCCGCGAGAGCATCGACTGCTTCCACGAGGAGGCCATCGCCACCGGCGCGAAGATCGTGCACGGGTGCGGCTTCGACTCGGTGCCCTCGGATCTGGTGGCCCATCTGGCGGCCAGCCAAGCGCGCATCGATGACACGGGTACCCTTTCCACGGTCCGATCGGTGGTGGCCATGCGGGGCGGGTTCAGCGGCGGCACCCTGGCGTCGATGGTCGGCCAGCTGGACGCCATCCGTCACGACCGGCAGGCCCGGGCACTGGTCGACGACCCGTACGCGCTCAGCCCGGACCGGGACGCCGAACCCGATCACGAGGGTCCGCACGGGTCTGGTCAGCCATGTCACGGGATCGAGTACGACGAGCGGCTGGACCGTTGGGTAGGGCCGTTCGTGATGGCCGCGTTCAATGAACCGATGGTGCGCCGCAGCAACGCCCTGACCGGCTGGTCGTACGGTCGGGACCTGGACTACCGCGAATTCCAGGTCATGGGTTCGGGAGCCTCGGGCCATGTCAAGGCGCACCTGCTGGCAGCGGGCCCGTCGCTGGTCGCCGGGTTGCTGTCGATGCCGCCCAGCCGCTTCCTCATGGATCGGCTGCTGCCCTCCCCCGGCGAGGGGCCGGACGCCATCCGGCGGGCCAACGGTTTCTTCCGCATGCGCGGCTACGTCCAGACCTCCCAGGGGACCCGGTACGTGGCCACGGTCGCCGCGGCCCGCGATCCCGGGTACGACGCCACCGCGGTGATGATCGGACAGTCGGCCCTGGCGCTGGCCGAGGACGAGGACCGGCTCCCCGACCGGTACGGCGTGCTGACGCCGGCGACCGCGTTCGGCGATCATCTCGTCGACCGATTGTGGGACCACGGTTTCACTGCCGAGGTGGAGCACGCCGATTGACTCGGTAGTTCTTGTCGGGGTCAATCGATAACCAGCGAACGCCAATCCCGAGGTGCCCCGTATCGGGAGCGCCGAAGAAGTCAGCGCAATAGTCAAGTGCTGGAGTAGTGCGTCCGATTCGCTTGCGGATAGTGCCCTGCCTGGCGACCTCACAGTTTCACCGGGTGCGCTGTCCCGGGCGATCGGGCCTGTCTCGCAGGTCCGTTCGGGGCGCGCCGGTGCCGCCCGGAGCATGCGGAAAACGTTGGAAGGGGTCGACCCGGAGCGACCGGGCCGACCCCTTCAGGGCAGCGGTGGGGACAGCGCCGCCCAGGTCAGCGCACGGTTCCTCGTGGGGACGACGAAGACCATATATGGTTGCGCAGAATGGGGATCTACCCTGCGCCGCTGACCCAACCGTTTGGCTGGCCGTGCCCCGTGGGAGATCGAGGCTCAGTCATGCACCGAAGACAGATCGATGTCGGATCCGTCTCGCGGTGTCAGAACGATGACAGAACGATGTGGGGGACGCTGCGGGTGGACCGCACGGCGGGGATCCTCGTTTTGGGTCGGCTTCCCAGGGGGATCGCCGTCGATTCCAGTTAAGGCCGGGGATCTGAGGAAAGCAATGAAACAATAGCAGATGTGGCGTAGGTCACGCTAATAACGCGACGTCTTTCCGGGTACCCAATTCGGGTGCCGAGAATGTTCTCCCGTGCATTCTCTCGTGGGTTCTGCACGCTAGGACGTGAACTCGCGGGCGCCGCGCGGCCGGCGGCCGGCTCCTCGGCTCCGATCTGAGTCGGACGTACGTCCGCAAATGCTGGTTCCCAGCCGGGTCAAGAGACAGTAAGGGAGTCGTCAGAGTTGTGGATGAATATGCCGTGCTGATCCCTCGGACCGAGAGCCTGAATTGGACGAGCGTCCATATTACGTGGCGTTATTCATAGAATGCGTCGCGGTGCTGCTCCGGATGCCGATGGGCGCTCCCCCGGGTGATGGGGGATGATTTCTCGGGACCCGCGAATCGCTAACACGCAGACGGGTTTTCGCCGCTCCTGGTGATGCCTTGGGGCCACGGGTGATGGCCTGACCAGCCCATCAGCAGCCGATTGCAGGCTCCCGGGGTTCATGCCTGCGGACCTCGGCGAGTCCGGGAGGGGTGCCTCACCGCCACCCACTACACCCTCGCTCGCATCGCGGGAATCTGGACAATCGTCCACATGAATGTGTGCAGTTCAGTGGCGGTTTGAGCGCGGTTCTCGCTCCTCCCAGGGGTATCCGTCGCATCTTTCCCCAGGGCCCGGACAGCCCACTTGTGCGCGCGTGCACTTTGATGATGATGTGTCCTTGAGCGACTGCTCCGATGCAAGCAACTCATCACTTTTGTGCGTAGTCTGTGAAAATTGCAGCGCAATCACGATGAGGCTCGAACGACAACGCCATACACACGTGAGGAGGGTGGTGCGGGGTGAGCGTGAACGCCATCGCGCTGGCCGACCATCGTGCGCGCCGGCGGCGAGATGTGGTCGACAACGCCACCGAGCTCCTGGTGCGCGGCGGCCCGGCCGCAGTCACCCCGGCTGCCGTGGCCACGGCCACCGGGCTGGCATCGCACAGCGTCTCCCGGTTCTTCGAGACGACCGACGAGTTGATCGCCGCCGCCGTCGAAGAACTCTTCATCCGCGACCTCACGTCCATCACGCTGTCGATCAACGCCGCCGGCACCAACCCGGTCGCGCAGCTGGAGGCCTACGTCCGCACGGTGATTGCGGCAGCCGTCAAAGGCCACCTGCACGGCAACCTCACGGCCATGGAGGTGCTGCCGCCGAACCACCAAGAGCGCCTGATGGACCTGCACGAGGAGCTCAACCGGCCGCTCGTACTCATCGTGCAGCGCCTGGAGAGCACGGACCCCGAATGTGATTCGGCGATGGTGCTGGGCGTGATCAGCTCGGCCTCCCAGCTGGTGCTGGCGGGGGAGCCGAAGGAGCACGTCGTTGCCCGCACCATGAAGTTCCTGCGGGGCGCGCTGTCGGTCTAGCCTCGGCTGACCCGATGACCCTCCGCCAACCGGGCGACCACCGCGGCCGCCGGCTCCTCGCGGGCCGCCCGCCAGCCCGAACCCGCCCACAACGACACGGCACCCAGATCGCCCTGAGCGGCCGCAGCGGCCCGTAGGGGTTTGGTCAACTGATCCACCTGCGGGAACGCCGGGGGAGCGTCGGCGTACGCCAGGGCGAACCGATTGCCCAGACCCCGCGCGGGCCGGCCGGAAAACGCCCGCGTGATCACCGAACGCAGCGCCGGATCGGTCAGCCCCATCCGGTACGCCGCGGAGGTGCCCGCCTCGTCGGTGAGTAGGAACGCCGTACCAACCTGCACCGCACATGCTCCCGCCGCCAGCGCCCGCCCGGTGTCTCCGGCGGTGGTGATCCCACCCGCAGCGACGATCGGCAGATTCAGGTCGCTGACCAGGGGGATCAGGGCCAGGTGGTCCAACTCGTTGGGTTCCTCCGACACCTGGTGCGTGCCGCGATGCCCGCCAGCCTCGAAGCCCTGGACGATGAGTACGTCGGCGCCCGCGGCCGCCGCCGCGCTGGCCTCGGCCGGGGTGGTCACGGTGACGGCGACGCAACTGCCGGCCGCATGGAGGCGATTCACCGCCGCGGCCGGAGGCGTCCCGAAGGTGCAGGACACCACGGCCACCGGATCGATGTCGGCCAGCAGGGTGAGCTTGGCGTCCCAATGGTCGGTGTCCAGCCAATCCGGCTCCGGCAACCGCACCCCCAGGCGGGTGGCCTCGGGAGCCAGCCGGTCGGCGTACCGGGCCACCGCCTCCACCGCATCGGCGCCGCGTGCACGCGGATCGGTGGGCGCCGGGACGAAGAGGTTGACCCCGAAGGGCCGGTCGGTCAGCGACCGGGTACGACGGATGTCCTGCGCGAGATCCGGCGGTCGACGGTAGCCGCCCGCGAGGAAACCGAACCCGCCGGCCGCGTCGACCGCCGCGACCAGGGCGGGCGTCGACACCCCGGCCATCGGCGCAGCGATCACCGGGGCCTGCATCTCCGGGAAGGCCACCCCGGCGCGGCTCACTCCCGACCGTCCTCCGAGTCCTGGGACTCTTCCTCCTCTTCCTCGATCTTCTCCCCGCGGCGCTTGAACAGCCCGATCCCCGGCAGGCCCTTGATGGCCAAACTGAGGTCGTTGACGCTCTCCAAGATGTCGTGCACATCGGGCCGGATCTGCTCCAGCTCACCGAGCAGCGGGACGACCTCTTCATCCAGGTGCTGAGCGACCCGAGGCAACCGGTCGATCATCCGCACGAGGGCATCGACCTCCTCGTCCGCGACGCTGTCGGAGACCCGGGACGCCCACGGGTGCACCCGGTCGGACAGCGTCGACCAGCGATCCAGCATGCCCTCGGAGCGGCCGAGCAGACCCCCGGCGCCGGTGACCACGCCCGTCGCCAGGGCGGTCGCCTCACCGGCGAGCGCGACCGTCTGACCGGCCCGCGCGGTGACCGCTTCGGAGGAGGTGATCAGCTGGTCGGCCCGCACGGTGGTCACGCCGGCGCTGTCGGCGACCGCACCCGCGCTCGCGATGACCTCGGTGGCTCGGTGGGCGGTACGGTCGATCTCGTCCACGAGGTCCTCGACCCGTTCCAGCGCGTCGCCCGCGCGGGTGAGCATCAGTTCGGCGCGGTGCACCAGCTTTTCGGTGCGCCCCATCAGTTCCCCGGCCCGCCGGATCACGTCCATCATGCCGCTCACGTCTTCGACGGCGCTGCTCACCCCCTTCTGCACCAGTGAGGGGAGGGTCATGACGTCGACAGGCCCGGGGATGCGCATGGCCACATCTTGGCGTGCCCGGTACGGCGGCGCCCGGCGAACGTCGTACCTGAGACCAGGGCACGCGGAACCGAGATCGGCGAACGCGGAACCGAGACCGGCGAACGCCGAACCGGAGATCGGCGAACGCGGGACCGAGATCGGGCGGTTCTTCGCCGGCGTCGTCCGCTCGAACCCACCTAGCTCGCTCGAACCCACGGAGCTTCGTGGGTCCGGCGGTGGGAGGTGGGTCCGGCCAAGGGTGATCGGTTGCGCTCTGGAGGTGGGCCGGCTCGACATGTCGTTCTCGCTGCGGTCTGCGCGTCGAGGTGTCGATCGAGTGTCGTCCGAGGGCGATTGGTGCACCGTTTTTGACATGTCGGCCTGAGATGGGCACGAAAACTGACATGTCGACACCCCCGGGGGCATGGTCCTGGCGATGTTCTCGCGAGCTGACGAGGTACGGCGGCCGGTCAGGTACGGCGGTCGGTCGGGTACGGCGGTCGGTCGGGTACGGCGGTCGGTCGAGTACGGCGGTCGGTCGGGTACGGCGGTCGGTCAGGCCGACTGCTCGTCGCCCGCGCGGCGCAGGATGGCAACCAGGAAGTCCGCGCCCTCGTCGTACGGAACCAAGTCCCAGGTGGCCAGCAGCAGGTCGCGGGTGAGCCCGGCTGCCGTCACGTCGGCGAAGAAGTCCGGGTAGGGATACCCGCGCCCGGCGCCGAAGCCGATCACCGCCCGGCCGCTCTCGGCCAGATGTTGCCCCAGGCGGCGCAGCACCTCACGGCGGGTGCTGGGCGCCAGGAAGGTCATCACGTTGCCGGCGCAGACGATCAGGTCGAAGCCGTCGGCCACCCCGCGCGCGGGCAGGTCGAGCGTGGTCAGGTCGCCTACCAGCCACACCGGGCCCGGATGATCGTGCTCCGCGGCCTCGATCAGCGCGGGATCGAGGTCGACCCCGACCACGTCGTGACCCATCGCGTGCAAGTACCCGGCGACCCGACCAGGCCCGCAGCCGGCGTCCAGGATGCGGGCGCCGCGGGGGGCCATCGCGTCGACCAACCGGGCCTCGCCGACGATGTCCTCCCCGGCGGCGGCCAGGTCACGGAACCGCTGGATGTACCACTGCGAGTGGTCGGGGTTCTCCTCGACCAGCCGCTCCCACTCGTTCCGGTCGGTGTCCACGCTGTTCTCCGCCCACTCCGGATGACGTCCAGGTCCTGCCTGCCGACCCGTTGGCCATCAGGTTAATCGTGTCGCAGCACCACGCCGAGCCAGACTGGGGGAAAGGCACCGCTTGGGAGGGATCGGCCGTGGCGCGAACAGTGTTGGTCGTCGATGACGAGCCGAAGATCCGGCGGGTGCTGCGCGCCTACCTGGAGGCGGAACACTACGAGGTCCTGGAGGCCGACAACGGGCTGACGGCGTTGGACCTCACTCCGCAGGCCGACCTGGTCCTGTTGGACATCGGCCTGCCGGACCTGGACGGCTTGGAGGTACTGCGGCGGGTCCGGGCGGTCTCCCAGGTCGCCGTCATCCTGGTGACCGCTCGCGCCGAGGAGGTGGACACCCTCGTCGGCCTGGCCGTCGGTGCCGACGACTACATCACCAAGCCGTTCGGGCCGCGGGAGGTGATGGCGCGCGTCAAAACCGTGTTGCGGCGTACCGCTGACCTCGGTGACGCCGGACCGTCAGCCGGGGGAGCCAGCCGCGACCTGCCCGGCTCCGGTCCGGAACCGCTGTCGCCACCGTTGCGTTTCGAGGGCCTGAGCGTGGACCTGGAACGCCGGGAGGTGGCCACCGGGGCCGGCGAGATCGACCTGTCCGCGTTGGAGTTCGATCTGCTGGCCACGATGGCCCAGGCCCCGGGCCGGGTGTTCACCCGCGCGGCGCTGCTGGAGGCGGTGTGGGGTTATGACTTCTACGGCGACCAGCGGGTGGTCGACGTACACATCCGCAACCTGCGCAAGGCCCTCGGCGACGACGCCGCCGCCCCCCGGCTGATCGGCACCGTCCGCGGAGTCGGGTACAAGTTCTTGGCTCGCCCCGAGGGCGTGGGCGCGGCGCGGGGCTGGGGCCGGCCGTGAACCGCCTGATCGTCCGCTTCGTCGGATCACACCTCCTGGTGGCGGTGATCGGTGCGATCGCCACCTTCCTTGTGGTGCGGCAACTCGCGCCGCTGCTGTTCGATGAGACCCTGCAACGCGGCGGCCTGGGCGTCGGCAACGCAGGGGCAGGCCCCGGGGGAGGGGGGGCCCGCGGGGTGGGACCGCTGCGACCAGTGTTCGCCGAGGCCGTCGACCGGAGTCTGCTGATCGGTACGGCGGTGGGCGTCGTCCTGGCGGCAGCGATCGGCGCGTTCGCGGCGTACCGGCTGTTGCGATCGCTGCACCGGATCCAGGTGGCCACCCGTCGGATGGCCGGCGGCGACTACACGGCGGTGGTGCGGGCCCCGGCCGAACGGGAACTGGCCGCCCTCGTACAGGACGTCAACACCTTGGGCAGCGCGCTGGCCGAAACCGAAGCCCGGCGGACCCGGCTGATCTCGGAGGTGGCCCACGAGATGCGGACCCCGCTGACCGTGATCGACGGGTACGTCGCGGGGATGGCCGACGGGGTGATTCCTGCCGGGGCGGAGGAATTGGCGCAGGTCAGCGACGAGGTACGACGGCTGCGCCGGCTCGCGGAGGATCTGTCCTCGCTGTCCCGGGCCGAGGAGAGCCGGATTCAGCTGGAGCTGGAGCCCGTCGATTTCGCGGATGTCGTCGCGCGCGCGGCGTCCCGGTTGCAGGACCGGGCCGCCGCGGCGGGTATCGAGTTGATAGTGGTGCCGCCCCCGGAGCTGCTGCCGGTGGTCGCCGACGAGGACCGGTTGGCCCACGTGATCACCAACCTGGTCGACAACGCGATCGCCGCGACACCGGCTGGTGGGCGGATCGTGGTCGAGTCGCTGCGTGCACAGGGTGCGGGGGGTGTTGATGGCATCGCGCAGGCACGGGTCAGCGACACCGGCGAAGGGCTGTCGGCGGCCGACCTGGGCCGAGTGTTCGAGCGCTTCTACCGGGCGCCCGGGCGCCGGGAGAAGCAGCGCGACGGCGGCTCCGGGATCGGCCTGACGATCGCACGCGGCACGATGCGGGCCCTGGGCGGCGACCTGGAGGCCGCCTCGGCGGGGCCCGGCACCGGGGCCACGTTCACCGCCTGGATGCCGCTGGCCGGCGCTGCCGAGACCGATGGCTCAGGGCAGCCGTAGGCCGTCGACGAAGGCGTCCGCGACAGCGGTGTCACCGGAGCGGTCGATGCCGGTCCACCCGGCCCGGCGCCACAGCGCGAGGTTGAGGGCGGCCGCCGTACCGGAGAACACTGCGGCGGCATCGTCGGCCACTGCGGTGGTGATCGTCAGGGTGTGGTCGTCGGTCCGCAGTGTCCAGGCCCGGCCCGCGTCCGTGGCGTTCAGCGCGACCGGCTGGGCGGCGGGGATGACCTGGGCCACCCGGCCGGCGGCGCCCTTGGCCATCCGCGGCAGGAACACCCCGAGGATCTCGTCGATGCCGTCGGCGACCACCTCGGGCGCCACCGCGGCGTA
Organism: Austwickia sp.; assembly: GCA_016711265.1. Taxonomy (GTDB): domain Bacteria; phylum Actinomycetota; class Actinomycetes; order Actinomycetales; family Dermatophilaceae; genus JADJTI01. The sequence continues at coordinate 524,270 of JADJTI010000006.1, forward strand.
CAGCTGCCCGGCGGACAGGTCGTCGACGCGGGGGCCGGCCAGAGCCAGGTCGACGGCGTGGACCAGGGTTTCGTGCAGCTGGCGTCGCCGCCAGAATCCGGCCGTCCGGTCACCGGCCGCGAACGTCCAGGCCGGAGTGTCCGCCGGGACCTCGGCGAGCGTGTCGAGCAGCTCACGCGCCGCGTCGGCGTACCACTGCTGCAGGGTCCGGACGTCCTCATCGCGGGTGGGCATGCCGCCGGGGCGCTGTCCGGTGCGGACGGCGCCGGCGGCCCACAGGTGTGCCCCGCCGAGGTGTTCGACCAGCGCGACGGCGTCCCAGCCGGGGCAGGTCGGGACGGGTGCGGCGGGTTCGCCGTCGGGGATGGCGGCGGGGATGGCCTCGCGGACCCGCGTGGTCGCCAGGGCAAGCTCGTGCAGAGCCCGGTCGGGATCGATGAGGCCGCTGCTGGGGTGCATGTCGCTGGGGGACGGGGTGCTCATGGGCGGCAGCCTAGGGGTACGCCGTACGGTTTAGGGCGTCGTTCACTCCCGGTTCAACGGCCCCGAGCACCGGTTCGCGGGCAGTCAGCACGTCCACGACTGCCTTGACGTTGGCGAGCAGTTCCCGCTGCTCCCCGGAGCGCCACACATCGCCGTACAGCTCCATGCTCCAGTCGCCGACGCCGCGGGCGTCCAGCCCGACCGCGCGGCAGATCGCCACCGCGCGGGGCACGTGGTAGCCCTGGCTGATCACCAGGGCCTGCTCGACGCCGAAGATCCGGCGGGCCCGGACACACGAGTCGTAGGTGTCTCGACCGGCATAATCGGCCACCACGGCGGCGGCGGGTACGCCCCGGCGGGCCACCAGATAGCTGCGCATGGCGTCCGGTTCGTTGTAGTCGGCGGTCCGGTTGTCCCCGGACACCAGGATCACCTTGATGGCACCCGAGCGATACAACTGCGCGGCGACGTCCAGCCGGGCCGCCAGGAACGGCGTCGGCTCACCGGGGCCGGTCAGCCCCGCCCCCAGGACCAGGCCCACCGGCGCCGCCGGGGCCGCGGACACGGTGTGGACGGCATCGGCGGCGGCGCGGCGGACCCACAGCCAGGACCCGCCGACCACGCCGACCGCGAGTAGCGCTGCGGCCAGCAGGGCGGCGAGGGCCAGCCTGACCAGCCTGGGCAGCCGGCGTAGCGCACCGGCACGGCCGGAGCTCTCGGGGCTCTGCTGGGTCCCGGGGCTCGCGGGTTGTTCGGTGGCCGCGGTCATGTCGTCGTCAACGAGGGAGCTCGGGTGGGGGTTCCGCTGCACCCTGAGATTCTGTCAGGTAGGGCGCCGGGTGCGGGTACGCGTTCGTCAGGTGAGGCGTGTCCCGGCGGACACCGTCTGCGGCGTACCGCTCTCCTCCAACGTCACCGCACCGACCACGGTGACGTCCGCCTCGAACGTCCAGTCACCATGCACCGTCAGCGCGCGCGCCTCGCGCAGCGACGGTGCGCCGGCAGGGAAGCGAGCCTCGAAGGCGTCGATCTTCTTGTAGATGGCCTCGTCCAGGCTGATCACCGGCGTCGGGTCGACCACGGCGTGCAGACCCGCGTCGTCACCCACCTGGTACACGTCCGAGCGCACCAGCAGCAGTTCGTTGGTCGTCTTGACGGGCAAGAACCGGCTGCGCGGCACGCAGATCGCCTGCGCGCCGTCGAACACCTCGATCGCGGCGCCCATCGCGGTTTCAATCTGGAAGACCTCGGGTGAGTCGGGGTCGCGGGGGTCCACGGTCTTGACGTTGCGGATCAACGGCAGCCCCAGCACCGAGTTGCGCGCCTGCAACGTCTCCTGGAGCCGGCGCAGGTCGAACCACAGGTTGTTGGTGTGGAAGAACGGGTGGCGGTGCTCGTCGGTGAAATAGTGCATCTCCTCCCGCGCGCACTGTGCGGTATCGCGCAGGATGAGCTGGGCGTCAGCCTTGCGGACGGCGAGGTGGCCGCCCTTGCGGTCCATCGGGGTACGCCGACACACCTCCGCCGCGTAGGGCGCCCCGCTGGCCGCGAACCACCCTGCCAACCGGGGATGCGGACCCGCGCCGAGGTTGTCGGAGTTGCTGACCGAGGCGTACCGGAAACCGCGGTCCAGCAAGGCGTCCAGCACCCCGGTGGCCTGCAGGGAGACGTACAGGTCGCCGTGGCCGGGCGGGCACCACTCCAACTGCGGGTTGTCCGGCCAGCTGACCGGAGTCAGGTCGTCGGTGCGGATCTTCGGTTCCTGGGTCTGCAGGAAGTCCAACGGCAGACCCTCCACCGGCAGGCCCGGGTATCGGGCTAGCGCGGCCAGGGAGTCGGCCTGGGTGTTGAAGGAGTCCATCAGCAGCAGCGGCAGGCGGACGTCGTACCTCGCCCGCGCGGTGAGCACCTGGCGGGCGAGCAGATCCAGGAACGACAGCCCGTCGCGGACCGGCAGCAGCGACTTGGCGCGGTCCATGCCCATCGAGGTGCCGAGGCCGCCGTTGAGGTTGATGAGCACCGTATGCGCCAGCGCCTCCCGCGCGGCGTCGTTGGAGACCTCGACGTCTTCCAGCATCGGCGGGTCGGTGAGTGGATCGATGCTGTCTTCGGGGATCACGCCGGTAGCCCCGTCGACGAGCTGGGCGTAGTAGTGACCGAAGACGTCGATGGCGGTGGTGTGGACCCCCGCCGCGGCCATCTTCTCCTGGGCCTGCCGCAGTCCGTGCGCACTCATGAAGTCAGCCTAATGACGTCCAGCCCGGCTGAACGAGAACGAGGAAGCCCTACGCAGCTCCGAGAACTGGCCCTCCTCCCTGCGGTTCTGCGTGTCGTTCCGCCAGCGAGTGTCAGCCGTCGCGGAGTTGGCGGATGTATGCGTCGAAGCCTGGAACGGTGAACGCGAGTTGGCCGTAGCGTGGAGCGTCGAATGAGCCCCTTATCCATCAGGCTGCGCCGGACCATGCTCAGATCGGTCGACTTCACACCCATGGCAGCCGCGATCTCGGCACGAGGCATGTACGGACTCGGCTGCATCCCGGCGCCTTACAACTGTTTATAAGTGCACCAAGGTATAAACGGTTGGATGGAGGGCGTGCCAGTTCAGCCGCCTGGCTCCGTTCCGCAGGTCCTCCGCCGAGAGGTGGGCCGCCAGTCCGGTGGACAGCGTCTCGCACGGCTGCGTGGCGTTGTCGGCGGGGTCGGATAGCGTGCCTGGCGTGGATGAGTCGCCGCCCCCTCCCAGCCCCGGCGAACCCCTGGTGTGGGCCCGCGAGCTGCACAAACGCTTTGGAGACGTCGATGCGGTCCGGGGGATCGACCTTGAGGTACGCCGGGGGGAACTGTTCGGTTTCCTCGGCCCGAACGGGGCGGGCAAGTCGACCACGATGCGGATGATCGCCACGGTGAGCCCGCGCACCGGTGGGGATTTGCGGGTGTTGGGGATGGATCCGGACACCCACGGTTCGCAAATCCGGGCGCGGCTGGGGATCTGCCCGCAGGAGGACACTCTTGACAACGAGTTGTCCGTTCGGGAGAACATCACCGTCTACGGGCGCTACTTCGGGCTGCCGCGTCGGCACGTCGCCGCCCGCGCCGACGAGCTGCTGTCCCTGGTCAACCTGACCGACAAAGCAGGCGCCAAGGTCGAGGACCTGTCCGGGGGCATGAAGCGCCGGCTCACGATCGCGCGCTCCCTGATCAACGACCCTGAGCTGCTGTTGTTGGACGAGCCGACCACAGGCCTGGACCCGCAGGCCCGGCACCTGCTCTGGGACCAGCTCTATCGGCTCAAGCACGCCGGGATCACCCAGTTGTTGACGACGCACTACATGGACGAGGCCGAGCAGTTGTGCGACCGGCTCGTGGTGATCGACGGGGGGCGAGTCGTCGCTCAGGGTTCGCCGCGAGAGCTGATCGCCACGCACGCCACCCGCGAGGTCGTCGAGGCTCGGTTCGGCTCGGCCACCCCCCAGGAGCTGACGGACCTGGCGCACCGGCTGGCGGGAATCGCCGAGCGCACCGAGACCCTGCCGGATCGGATCGTGTTCTCCACCGACGACGCGGACGCCACCCTGGCGGCGCTGCACGCCCGGCAGGTGCGCACCGACACCGTCCTCGTGCGCCGGTCCACCCTGGAGGACGTCTTTCTTCACCTAACCGGCCGGACGCTGGTGGACTGATGATCTGGCGACAGTTCGACTACTGGCTGACGGTGTACCGGCGCACCTGGCGGGGATCGGTGGTCTCCTCGTTCGTGGCACCGGTGCTGTACCTGACCGCGATGGGCGTGGTCCTCGGAGACTTCGTCGATGCCGGCGGTTCCCGCCTGGGTGGCGCGGCGTCGTACCTGCAGTTCGTGGCCCCGGGGCTGCTCGCCGCGCACGGGATGCAGGTCGCGATGGCGGAGATGACCTGGCCGGTCATGGGCAAACTGAAGTGGCACAAGACGTACTTCGCGATGGTGTGCACCCCGCTGCGGCCGCGGGACCTCTTCGGTGCCCACCTGGGCTTCGTGCTGTTCCGGGTGGGTTTGACCGCCGCGGTCTTCATGCTCGTACTGAGCGGTTTCGGGGTGTATCACTCCTTTTCAGGAGTGGTCCCTGCGTTCGCGGCTACGGTGCTGGTCGGCGCCGCGTTCGCGACCCCCTGCTACGCGATAGCCGTGAAGGCCCGGTCCGAGGCGATCTTCCCGGTGATCTTCCGGGTCGTCGTGATGCCGCTGTTCCTGTTCTCGGGGGCGTTCTTCCCGGTGGGCAACCTGCCCGGACCGCTGACGTGGATCGCCCTGCTGACCCCGCTCTGGCACGGGGTGGAGTTGACCCGGATGTTCCTGCTCGATGCCGTGGCCTGGCCCGCCGCGGCGGGGCACGTGGCCTACCTGGCGGTGCTCGCGGCGTTCGGTGCCTGGCTGTCGGTCCGGCGGCTGACGCGGAGGTTGATCGCGTGAATGCCTGGCGTCTGGTCTATCGCAACATGCTGCTGTACCGGCGTACCAAGCTGGTTTTCCTCACCGGCTTCCTGGAACCGGTGCTCTACCTTTTCTCCATCGGTCTCGGGGTCGGCTCGCTGATCAGCGGGTTCAGCGTCGATGGTCGGACCATCGGGTACGCCGCGTTCGTGGCCCCCGCGATGTTGGCCAGTTCGGCGATGAACGGAGCCATCCTCGATGCGACGTACGGCGTCTTCTTCCGCCTGAAATACGACAAGCTGTACGACGCGGTGCTGGCCACCCCCCTGACCACGGGCGACGTGGCCACCGGGGAGACGTTGTGGTCCCTGATCCGAGGCGGCATCTACTCGGCCGCGTTCCTGGCCGTGATGACGGCGATGGGGTTGGTGGAGTCGTGGTGGGGGCTGGCCGCGCTGCCGGCGACGCTGCTGATCGGGTTCGCCTTCGCCGGGCTGGGGATGTGGCTGACGACGTACATGACCTCGTGGCAGGACTTCGAGATCGTCACCCTGGCGCTGATGCCGATGACGCTGTTCAGCGGCACGTTCTTCCCGGTGACCACGCTGGCCGCGCCGCTGCGGTGGGCGATCGAGGTGACGCCGCTGTACCGAGGGGTGGCCCTGTGCCGTGAACTGACCACGGGCTCGCTGACCGTGGCGTCGCTGGTCAGCGTGCTGTACCTGGGGGTGCTCGGCGCGGTGGGGATGGCCGCCGCGAGGCGTCGGTTGAGCGTGCTGCTGCTCACCTGAAGGTTCGGGCGGGTGCGGCTCAGGCGCGCAGGCGGGCGGCGTCGTACCGGCGCAGCGCCTCGCGGCGTTCCTCATCGTGATCGACCAACCGCGCGGGGTAACCGTGGTCATACCCGGTCGGGGCCTTCCACGGCTCGTGCACCGACGCCCCCGGCAAGTGAGCCAGCTCCGGCAGATAGCGCCGCACGTAGTCGCCGTGAGGGTCGAACTTGCGCCCCTGCGCCACCGGATTGAACACCCGGAAGTACGGCGCAGCGTCCGTCCCCGTTCCCGCCACCCACTGCCAGCCGTGGCTGTTGGAGGCAAGATCAGCGTCGCGCAGGTGGCGCATGAAGTGCCGGGCGCCGTGCGGCCACCACACGTGCAGGTGTTTGACCAGGAACGATGCGCTGACCATGCGGACCCGGTTGTGCATCCAGCCCTCCGCCAGCAGTTGCCGCTGCCCGGCGTCCACCAGCGGGTAACCGGTCCGCCCGGCCTGCCAGGCCGCGAACGCCGCCCCCGGGTCGTCGTACGCCATCGCGGCCAGGCCCGAGCGCAGGTCGGCCCACGCCGAATCCGGCCGGTGCCAGAGCACGTCGGCGTAGAACTCCCGCCAACACAGCTCGGTGACGAAGCGCCTGACCCCCGCGCCGGAGGCGTCTTGCTGGCCGACGTGGCGCGCCACATCGGCCAGCAGCGTCCGCGGATGTACGGTCCCGTACTTCAAGTGCATCGACAGTCCCGACGTGCCGTCCAGGTCGGGCCGGTCCCGGTCGGCGTCGTAGCTGGTCAGCCCCGCCTCCAGGAACTCCCGCCAGCGCTGGACCGCCGCCTGCGGCGAGCATGCGGGCAACCGGGGCGCCTGGGCGCGGTGGTCCGGCTCGGGGAGGGGGTCGCCGTCGGCGTCACTGAGCCAGCGCAGCGTCGGCGGTGTCGGCGCGGGCGCGGGCCAACCGTGGTCGCGCCAGGCCCTCGAGAACGGGGTGAAGACCTGGTACGGCGTCCCGGCGCCGGTCACCAGCGTTCCCGGCCCCACGGCGTACGGCGTCCCGGTCGCCACCAGGGGGATCGCGCCGAGGCGGGCGCGCACCGCGGCGTCCCGGCGGCGCCCGTACGGCGTGGTCTCGCCGCTGATGTGCACGCTGGCGGCCCCGACGGACGCGGCGACCTCCGCCACCACCTGGGCCGGGTCGCCGCGGCGTACCACCAGGGCCCCATCGGTGGCCTCAGACAGCGCCTGCACCGCCTCGCTCAGGCACGCGGTGCGCACGCTGCCGGCGCTGCCCAGCAACGCAGGGTCGAGCACGAACAGCGGCAACACCCGTCCGCCGCCGGCCGCCTGGTGCGCCTCACATAGCGCCGGGTGATCGGCGAGGCGCAGGTCACGGCGGAACCAGAGGACGGTGGTCGGCACCCGGTCAACCTATCCGCCGACTCCTGCGGGATGGCGGTCCCGGGTACCTTCGACAGCGGCCCAAAGAACACGCCAAGCCCAGGCAGTCCTTGGCGCGTTCTTCGCCCCCGCCGGTCTCGAAACGTCGATTTCGCACCTCGGCCGAGGCCGAAAAGTCGATTAAGCACGTTGCACATGCCCCTGAGCGCACCGAAGTGACTTCTCGCCAGCCGAGAAGGTGCGAAATCGACTCTTCGCGGTGGATGGCGCTGGGAAACCGGTGTCGCCGTGGGGAGTCGAGCCGTACGCTGACGACAACCGGTGGCAGGCACAGGTGCGGCAGTCGGCGCTCCCTGACAGCAGGAGGTCGGCCATGACTCACCAGGCCCGCAGGTCACGTCGCCCCGCGCGGGCGATCGGCGCCGCCACGCTGTCGATGCTGGTCACCCTGGCCGCGCCGGCCGCCGTACCAGCCGCCGCCGCGCACGCATCGGCGCCCGCTGCCCCCGCTGCCACCTGTGCGTCCACCACGACCGGCGGTTGGCGGACCACGCCGTCATCCAGTCCGCTGATGACGGCCGGCACGTTGCGTGGCGTCAACGCCGGCCGGCACCTGTGCTTCGACCGGCTCGTGGTCACCATCAGCGGGTCCGCGGCCCGCACCGGGTTCTTCATCGGGTACGTCGACCAGCTCACCCAGGATGGCAGCGGCACCGTGATCCCGCTGCGCGGCGGGGCGAAGATCATGGTGGTCGCGCGGGCGCGGGCCTACGACGACCGGGGGCGTCCGACGTACCGGCCACGCAACCCCCGCGAGGTCGTCCGCGTCACCGGCTTCCGGACATTCCGCCAGGTCGCGTGGGCGGGTTCGTTCGAGGGGCAGACCACCCTGGGTATCGGGGTCCGCGGCACACTCCCGTACCGCGCGTTCGTGCTCAAGACGGGCACGGTCCAGCGGCTGGTGGTGGACGTCAGCCACACGCCGTAACCGCGCCGGCCGCAGGTCAGGCCGAGCGAGCGGTCAGCACCAGCGGGCCGTCGGCCGTGATCGCCACCGTGTGTTCGCTGTGTGCGCCCCGGCTGCCGTCGACGCTGCGCAACGTCCAGCCGTCGGGGTCGGTCACGATCTGGTCGGTGCCGCTCATCAGCCACGGTTCCAACGCCAACACCAACCCGGGGCGCAGCCGCAGCCCACGCCCCGCCGGGCCGTTGTTGGGCACGTGCGGGTCGCCGTGCATCGTCCGGCCGACGCCGTGCCCGCCGAACATGGTGTTCACGGCGTACCCACGGGCCCTGGCCACCGCGCCGATCGCCGCCGAAATGTCGCCCAGCCGATTCCCGACCCGGGCCGCGCCGATCGCCGCGTCCAGCGCCACCCGGGTGGCCTCGATCAGGGCCAGGTCCTGCTCTCGAGGTGTGCCGACCACGAAACTGACCGCCGAGTCGGCCACCCAGCCGTCGACGGACACCGCGAAGTCGAGGCTGAGCAGGTCGCCGTCGCGCAGCGCGTAGTCATATGGCAGGCCGTGCAGGACGGCGTCGTTGACCGACGTACAGATGACGTGACCGAACGGCGACCCCCCGAAGGAGGGGTGGTAGTCGATGTAGCAGGACTGTGCGCCGCGCTCGCGGATCATCGCGTGCGCCCGGGCGTCCACGTCGAGCAGGTTCGTGCCGACCGTCGTCGTTGCCTGCAGTTCGGCCAGCACCTGGGCGACGAACACGCCGGCCGGGCGCATCTGGTCGATCTCGGCGGGGGTGAGGTACTCGATCACGTCTGCATCACACCCCCCACGTTAGGTGAGCCGTGCGCGGAACGCGCGGGCCAGGCGGGCCATCCCCTCGGCGATGACGCTCGGCTCGTACGTCACGAAACACATCCGCAGGGTGCGTGGATCGGTGGCGTCCGCGTAGAACGGCGCCCCCGGCACGAACGCCACCCGCTCCTGCAGCGCCACCCGCAAAGCCGTGGTGGCGTCGTACCCCGGTGGCAGCCGCGCCCACAGGAACATCCCGCCATCGGGAGAGGTCCAGGTGCTGCCCTCGGGGAGCGTGTCCGGCATCGCCGCCAGCATGACGTCGCGCCGCTGCGCATACACTCCCCGCACCGTCTCGATGTGGGCGTCCAGGTCGGCGTCCCGCAGGTAGGCCAGCACCGCCGCCTGGTCGATCGAGGAGGTGTGCATGTCGGCGGCCTGCTTGACCGAACTGAGCGCCGGCATGACCGCCCGCGGTACCCGCATCCAGCCCAACCGCAGGCCGGGGCAGCCGATCTTGGAGAACGTGCCCAGGTACATGGTCTGGCCCTGGACCTGCGACGCCGCGCTGATCGGCAGCAGGTGCTGCCCGCTGTAGCGCAGCTCGGCGTACGGGTCGTCCTCGACGAGCCACACGCCCCGGCGGGCCACGATGTCGGCGACCTCGCGGCGCCGCGGCCCGGTCAGCGTGCGACCGGTCGGGTTCGCGAACGTGGGCACCAGGTACACCGCCGCCGGCGCGTGCGCCTCGATCGCGGCATCCAGGGCCTGCGGGATCACCCCGTCCTCGTCGGTGGCCACCGGCACGGTCCGCGCCCCGACCAACCGGAACGGCTCCAACGCCGACAGGTACGTCGGGTCCTCCACCAGGATGGTTGAGCCCGGGTCCAGCAACATGAGGGCCACCAGCGTCAGGCCCTGCTGCGACCCGGTGGTGATCAGCAGCTCGTCAGGTTCGGTGGCCAGCCCCCGCGCGGTCAGCCGCGCGGCCAGCGCCTCCCGCAACGGCCACATCCCTTCCGCCGCGGAGTACTGCAGGTTCGCCCCCGCCACGTCGTCGGCGAGCGCGCAGGCGTACGCCGCCCGCAGCTGGGCCACGTCGAAGATCCGCGGGTCGGGCAGCCCGACGGCGAACGACAGGATCTCGGGGCGGGCGGTCAGGGCCAACAGGTCGACCAGCGTGGAGGCACCCAGTCCGCGGACCCGGGCCGCGGGCAGGGGAGTGCTCGCGCCTGGTGGGCGCGCCCGGTCATCGTCCCGCCCGCTCATGCATCTCACCGTAACGCCGCCGGCAATACCGGCGATCGGGTACCGACGAGTCATGCCGGGACCTAGATTGTGGCTCGTGCAGTGGAGGATGAGGGCAGCCAGGACGTCGGCAGGGGGCCCGGCCCCGGTGGTCCCCGAGTCGGTGATCGCCGCGACGGCCGGCCTGGAGCCGCCGTACGCCGTCCTCGATCTGGAGGCGTTCCGCCGCAACGCCGCCGACCTGGCCGCCCGGGCCAACGACGTGCCCATTCGGGTGGCCACCAAGTCGGTGCGCTGCCGACACCTGCTCCGGATGGTGGTGGCGCTGCCCGGGTACGGCGGTGGGCTGCTCGCGTCGTCGCTGGCCGAGGCCCTGTGGCTGGCGGGCGCGCAGGGCAGGGACACCGAGGCCGACGCCGATCCCGTGAGCCGCGACATCGTGGTCGGCTACCCGAGCGTGGATCGCAGCTCGCTGGCCGCGCTGGCCGCCGACGAGGTCGCGCGCACCCGCCTCACGCTGATGATCGACGACCCGGCGCAGCTGGCGCTCCTGCGGCAGGCGCTCGACCAGGCCGGACCCTGTGAGACGCCGGTGCGGGTGTGCTTGGATGTCGACGCCTCCTACCGCCTCGGCCCGGCGCACCTGGGGGCCCGGCGCTCCCCGATCCGCACGCCGGAGCAGGCCGCCGAACTCACCGACCACGTCGTGGCCGATCCGCGGCTGCTGCTGGACGGCGTCATGTTCTACGACGCCCAGATCGCCGGGATCCCCGACCGCCCGGCCGGAGCCGCCTGGGCCGCGCCCGCCGTGCGGCTGCTCAAACGGACCTCTGCCCTGGAACTGGCCTCCCGGCGTACGGCGGTCATCGCGGCGGTCTCGGAGCGGCTGCGCCACGCGGGACGGCCGCGGTTGAGGTTCGTCAACGGCGGGGGGACCGGGAGCTTGGAGGTGGTCCGCCGGGACGCCGTGCTCACCGAGCTCGCCGCCGGGTCGGGGTTGCTGGCGCCGACGCTCTTCGACGGGTACCGCGCGTTCACACCCGCGCCCGCGGCCTACTTCGTGCTGCCCGTGCTGCGGCGACCCGCTCCGGACCTCGTGACGTGCGCCGCCGGGGGTTTCGTGGCGTCCGGCCCGGCGGGTTCCGACCGACTGCCGACCCCGGTGCATCCGCCGGGGCTGGCGTTGACCGCCGCTGAAGGCGCGGGCGAGGTCCAGACGCCCCTGCGGGTGCAGCGCGGCGGGCGCGGCGCGAGCGGTGAGGAGGCTCTCCCGACCATCGGATCGGCCGTCTGGTTCCGGCATGCGAAAGCCGGTGAGCTGCTGGAGCATTTCGACGCGCTGCACCTGGTCCGTCGTGGGGTGCGCGGAGGCACTCTGGTGGATACGGTGCCCACGTACCGCGGTGAGCTGAGGAGCTACGGATGAGCGAGTCGACGAACTGGGTGGCCAACCAGTCGTGGGAGCCGGGGAGGGTGGCTCGCCCGAGCACCGCCGAGGAGGTCGCCGCGCTGCTGCGGGAGGCCGGTGAGGCCGGATCCACGGCCAAGGCGGCGGGCAGCCGATACTCCCTGACCGGCTCGGCGGCTACCGACGGCGTGCAGATCGTGCTGGAGCTACTCAGCGGCGTCGTCGAGGTGGACCTGTCCAAGCACCTCGTGCGGGCCCGCGGCGGCACCAAGATCTCGAACCTAAACAAGGCGCTGCACGCCCACGGCATGGCGCTGGAAAACCTCGGCGACATGGACCAGCAGACCCTGGCGGGAGCCACCGCCACCGGCACGCACGGTAGCGGCGCGGGGTTCGGTGGGCTGGCGACGATGGTGCGTTCGTTGGAGATTGCCCTGCCCGACGGCTCTCTGGTGGAGTGCTCGGCCGAGCACGAGCCGGATCTCTTCGACGCGGCGCGGGTCAGCCTGGGCGCGCTCGGGGTGGTCACCGAGCTGACCTTGGAGGTGCTGCCCTCCTTCCGGCTGCACGTCGTCGAGGAGCCGCGCACCCTGACCGAGGCGCTGGTGCGGCTCGGTGACGACGTCGCTGACACCGATCATTACGAGCTGCAGTGGTACCCGCACACCGACCGGGTGATGACGAAGTACAGCACCCGGTTGGCCCCGGACGACCCGCGGGACGAGCCGCGCCCGGGCTGGCGGCGGCTGGTGGACAAGCGGATCGTCGAGCACGTCGTGCTCGAGGGCGTGAACCGGGCCTGCTCGATGGTGCCGGTGATCACCCCGGCCGCCAAGGCGGTCACCGCGCAACGGCTGAGCCGCCGGGAGTACACGGCGTTCTCGCACGAGGTGTTCGTGCACGGGCACCGGCCGAGGTTCATCGAGACCGAGTACGCCGTGCCGGCGCCGGTCGTCAAGGACGTGCTGTTGGAGCTCAAGGCGTGGACCGACGATGCCGGCTCGACGATCACCCACCCGGTCAAGGTCCGATTCAGCGCGCCCGACGACCTGTGGATGTCCCCGAGCTACCAGCGTCAGAGCGCCTGGATCTCGGTGCAGCAGTACCACCGGATGGATCACGTGGACTACTTCGCGGCGTTCGAGGACATCGTGGCCGCGCACGACGGGCGGCCGCACTGGGGCAAGCTGCACCGGCTCGGCGCGAAGTCGTTGGCCCGGCTGTATCCGCGCTACGAGGACTTCCTGGCCATGCGGGAGCGGGTGGACCCCAAGCGGGTGATGAGCAACCAGTACCTGAGGCGGGTGTTGGGGGACTGACGCTCCGCGGTTCGGCCGGCACCGTTGGGGGATTTGCGCCGGTTCTCCGGCGCGAATCCCCCAACGGTGCCGGGTGGGTGGCTACCCAGCCGCGGCTGCATCAGATGCAGTAACATCACGTGTATGCGCACCACGCTGTCCATCGACGACGACGTGCTGGCCGTCGTACAGGAGCGAGCCCGACGCGAGCGCCGCACCGCAGGCCAGGTGCTCTCGGATCTTGCGCGTGAGGCCTTGTCGCGATCGCCGCATGAGCCGGTCGTTGAACGGCACGGCTTCCCTGTGCTCCCGCCACGTGGCCAGCCGGTGAGCAATGCTCTCGTCGAGGGACTGCGGGACGAGGACGGTGTGTGAGGCGCGCACTGCTTGACGTCAACGTCCTGGTGGCGCTCATGGACGCCGATCACGAAGCGCACGAGGTCGCGCACGCGTGGATCGACGCGGCGCAGCCGGGCGGTTGGGCGACCTGCGCGATCACCCAGAACGGGCTCGTCCGCGTGCTCAGCCAACCCCGGTACCCGAATGCGATCCCAGCCGCGCACGCGCTGCGGATGCTTGAGCGGGCAGTTGCCGCGCCGAATCACGTGTTCTGGCCCTGCGATCTGGGCCTTGCCGACGGGATTGCCGGGGACCGGCTGATCGGCCACCGGCAGATCACCGACGCCTACCTACTGGCGCTGACCGTCCGGCATGACGGGTGCCTGGTCACGCTCGACCGGACGATCCCGCGTGATCTGGTGCCTGGCGCCGCCGCGGAGCACCTGGTGGTGCTGTGACCCACGCTCGGACTGGGCATCGTTGGGGGATTCGCGTCGGATAACCGACGCGAATCCCCCAATGGTCGCGCCCGGCCGGGAGACTGGGCTCTGCCGAGGGAAGCCGACGCAGCGATCCAAGGGGGTAGCCGTGAGTGTGCGTGAGGCCTGTGCCCGACCGATGCGCCACGAGGTGGTGTGGCCGGTGCTGGCGGCCCTCGTGGTCCTGGTGATGCTCGTCGGCGTCGGGGTGACCACCCTCGCCGCGCCCGCGCGGGGGGTCTCGGCGATCGATCTGGGCTTCGCCCTCGCGCCGCTGGTGACCTGGCTTTTGGCCTCAGTGGCGATCGGCCGATTCGTCAGGGGCGGGTTGATCCGGCAGGGGATCGCGCTGACCCCGGCGTCCGCGCTGGTCATGGCTGGCGGGTTGGTGGTCACGGGGGCGTTCTGCGTGCTGCCGTACGAGTTCCTGCTCGCCGATGTGGCGGGTCTGACCTTCGACGTCGTGGTGCCGTTGTGGGCGCTGGGCGCGGCGATGCTGGTGGGTGCAGTCCTCTGCCACCTGCTGGCGGGGGAGCCGGCCAGGACGCGACCCGCGGGGACGCTCGATCCGCAGTGACTCGCGATCCGCAGTGACGGCGTGCCGTCGAGGGGAAAGCGCCACAACTGCAACCTGGGAGATGCCTGCGGTGGTCACCTCGCGGCAAAGTGCTGGTCAGGTGCCTGTTCCGGGAGCCGTGTGCGTGGAAGGTTGCAGAAATGGCGGTACCTTGCGTCGCTGACAGCCGAGCGTGCCGTTCGTCCCAACCCGCAAGGAGCCCCGATCCGCGTGCCGACCTCCTCTGCGGAGATGTACAATTTGTCTGGTAGAACCGGCTAACGGCTATCCAGATTGGCCTCATTGTCGCACCTAAACAGGTCGTGTTGCCCGGCGCTCGTGCTGGCGAGAAGCTGACCCCCGGGGCGCCGGAATCACGGCGTGCCGGGTCGCGGCGACGCTCGTCGGCGCCCCGAGTCGAACCGCACCAGTCAGGAGCAGCACCATGCGCCGGATGGCCGAGCCGTACCGCATCAAGACCGTCGAACCCCTGGCCATGACCACGCGCGAAGAGCGTGAGGCAGCCATCGCCAAGGCCGGGTACAACACGTTCCTGCTGCCCAGCAAGCTGTGCACGATCGACCTGCTGACCGACTCGGGAACCTCGGCCATGAGCGACCGGCAGTGGAGCGCCATGATGATCGGCGACGAGGCGTACGCCGGTGCCGTCTCCTTCGACAACCTGCAGCGCGCCGTCGAGGAGGTCTACGGCTTCCCGTTCGTCTGCCCCACCCACCAGGGCCGCGGCGCCGAGCACCTGATCAGCCGCATCCTCATCAAGCCGGGCATGCACGTGCCGGGCAACATGTACTTCACCACCACCCGGGCCCACCAGGAGATGGCCGGGGCCACCTTCCACGATGTGATCATCGACGAGGCCCACGACGCTCAGGCCGAGCACCCGTTCAAGGGCAACGTCGACATCGCCAAGTTCGAGGCGCTGATCGCCGAGGTGGGCGCCGAGAACATCGCTTACATCAACGTGGCCCTCACCGTGAACATGGCCGGCGGGCAACCGGTGTCGATGGCCAACATCGAGGCCGTCCGTGAGGTCTGCGACCGGCACAACATCATCATGTGGTCCGATGCCACCCGGCTGGCCGAGAACGCCTACTTCATCCAGGAGCGCGAGTCGGGGTACGCCGACATGTCCTGCGCGGACATCGTCAAGAAGCAGCTCAGCTACTTCGACGGGTTGACCATGTCCGGCAAGAAGGACTGCCTGGTCAACATCGGCGGCTTCCTGGCCATGCGCGATGAGAGCATCCTGGTCAAGGCCCGCGAACTGGTGGTCATCTACGAGGGGATGCCGACCTACGGGGGCCTGGCCGGCCGGGATCTGGAGGCGATGGCCGTCGGCTTGCGGGAAGCCGTCGACGACCACTATCTGGCGCACCGGATCGGGCAGGTCCGCTACCTCGGCGAGATGCTGCAGGAGGCGGGCGTGCCGATCGTGGAACCGATCGGGGGGCACGCGGTGTTCATCGACGCGGCGAAGTTCTTGCCGCACGTGCCGCAGGAGCAGTTTCCGGCTCAGGCCCTGGCCGCCGCGCTGTTCGTGGAGTCGGGGGTGCGGTCGATGGAACGCGGGATCATCTCCGCGGGGCGGGACGCCGAAGGCAACCATCGCCGCCCGAAGCTCGAACTGGTGCGGTTGACGATCCCGCGGCGGGTGTACACCGACCGGCACATGGAGGTCGTCGCCGACGCGGTGATCGAGTTGTACCGCACCCGCGAGTCGATCACCGGGCTGCGGTACGTGTACGAGCCGCCGACGCTACGCTTCTTCACCTCGCGGTTCGAGCCGCTCGGGTAAGTGTCGGTATAGGTGTCGGGTTGGTACCGGATTCGGTAAGGAGCTGATGTCGCGCTGGCCTGGCGACCCTCTTGCGGCAACACTGTGCGGGAATGGTGCTGCGGGAAAGGGAAAGTCGATGCGTACGCCGCGAGCTCGGGCGAGGTTGACGGTGGCGACGGGCGCACTCGTCGTGGGACTGGTGACCGCTCCGACGGCGTGCGCCGCCGCCCCGGCGCCGACCGATCGATCCTCGGCCACCGCGTCGGGCACCGCGTCGGGCACCGCTTCAACCACCACCCCGGCTACCAGCCCGGGATCGGCCGGCGCTCGGCCGCCCCGGACGTCCGCCGCGGTGGCGGACGCCCCGGCTGCCGCGACCGGTACGTCGGCGCGCGCCCTGGCGCGGACCACCCCGCAGCAGTGCTCGATCCTGATCGCCGGCGTCCGCCCGGACACCACCCTCGTCGGTTTCCGGTACGAGAAGGGCCGGGTGGACTCGGAGGTCGCCGGCAAGATCGGCTGGGTCCCGCGAACGATGACCACGGTGACGGACCTGAAGTCGGCGGAGACGGTCTTCTGGGCGATCCGCGAAGACGGCATGTTGTACCGGATCACCGTGCAGGCCGACGACGGCGGGGTGCGGGTGGCCGCCAAGCGGGTGGCGCGGGGTTGGGGCGAGGTCAGGGTGCTCGCGGCCGGCAGCCCCACCGGCGACAGCGGCGTCACCTACCTGTACGGGCTCACCGTCACCGGCGGGCTCAAGCGATACGTCACCTCCCCCGACGGTCAGCGTCTGCTCTCGGCCCGGACCATCGCCACCACAGGGTGGTCCGACATCCGCACGCTCTCCTTCGACCGGGTCCAGTTGACCGGCCCGGGGGCCCGGCCCCGCGAGGCCGACGTCATGCTCGCCACCACCCGGAGGGGCTACTTGGCCGAGTTCGCCTTTCCGCGCACGACGTACCTGATGTGGACCCGCACCAACCTGCGCACCTCGACGTGGGGTGGCTGGGCGACGCTGACCAGCGGGTTCTGCGACTCCGACCAGCCGAGCCGGCCGATCATGGGGGTGCGCCCGAGCGGTGAGGCCTTCCTGTACGTCGACCAGAACGGCAACGACGGGTGGGGCGGAGACATCGGGCGGGGCACGCGCGTGGCCACCTGGTCCGGGGCCAAGCTCTACAACCAGTGACGTCCCCGCAGCTCAGCCGCGTCTCCAAGGCCGTGCAGCTGCGGATCCGAGCTGCCAGTTGCGTTGCGGCACAACGCATCACATGTCGGAAGGGGTCACGGATCTTGTGTCGGCATGAGCGACCATAGTGGGTATGCGTGTGTTCGCGGCCGTCGTACCGCCACCGGAGGAGGCCGAGCAGCTGGCCGAATTCCTCCGGCCGCGGCAGGTCAGCGGCACCGACCTGCCCGTCCGGTTGCGCTGGACGTTGCCCCAGCAGTGGCACATCACCCTGGCCTTCATGCCGGATGTCGCCGACCGCTGCTTCGACGAGCTGCACGAACGGATGACCCGGGCGTGCGCCAAGCGGCGGCCGATCCCGATGAGCCTGGGCGGTGCGGGGGCGTTCCCGCACGTTCCCGTCGCCAAGGTGGTCTGGGCGGGGGTGCGGATCACCGAGGACGACCGTGAGGAGTTGCGCCGGCTCTCGGTCGGCTGCCGCAGCGCCGCCGCCAAGTCCGGCGCGGACGTCGAGGGGGGCCGCTTCCACCCGCACGTGACGCTGGCGCGCCTGGGCCGGCCGGCCGACGTACACCGGTGGGTCGATGTCCTGGACACCTACGACGGCGGCCAGTGGGTGGCGCAGGAGGTCTGCTTGTTCGCCTCACACCTGGGGCAGGGGGTGCGCGGTCGCCCGCGGTACGAGCTCATCGGCCGCTACCCGCTCGGTGGTGACCTGCGCGCCCGGGCCCGTCGCCAAAAGGTCAGCGTGGCTCAAGTGCTGCCGTTCCCCTCGCGGATCTTCTGACCACGCGCCGGTGCCGCCCTGGTCACGGTCCGGCCGCTCGGCTCACGGGGGAGGCGGCTGGCAGCCGTTCGTGCCAAGGTGGGAAGCATGCCCTTCTATGCCGTGCAGTACACCTACACCGATGACGCGCAGGCCCTGGAGGCCGGGCGTCCCGCCCACCGGGACTACATCCGCTCCTTCGTGGAGCCGGGGCTGCTGCGCGCTTCCGGCCCGTACCCGGGTGCCGACCCGGACTCGGCGCTGCTGATCTTCAAGGCCGACTCCGAGAAGATCGTCCAGGACATCATCGAGAACGACCCGTTCACCCGCGATCATCTGATCGCCCGGCACTCTATCCACGAATGGCGACCACTGATCGGGGTTTTCGCCGACGAGCTGGACGACTAGCCCGGGCACCGGAAACCCTCCCGGTCGGGGGGTCGGCTTCGCGCCGACAACCGCCATGCGGAATGATGGAACTATGTCAATCGAGCGGACCGTAGAGACCAGCGTCGGGCCGTTCGCGGCGGTGGACTTCGGCGGGTCCGGCCCGGACGTGATCCTGATGCACGACATGTCTTCCAACCTGGTAGCCATGCGGGCCCTCGGTGAGCAGCTGGCCGGCCGCGGTTTCCACCCCGTGGCCCTCGACCTGCGGGGACACGGCAAGACCCCGCTGGCGTTGGATTCGGTGGCGGATGTGTGGCATGACATGGGGCCCATCGTCGACGCGCTGAACATGCCCGCGCCGATCCTGCTCGCCGAGGGCGCGGCGGCGTGGTGGGCCACCATGACGGCCCTTCGCGGGTGCGCCCCGGTGTCCGCCCTCGTCCTGATCACCGGGTACCCGTTCGTCGCCGAGGAGTACCGCACCCGGCACCTGCTGGGCTTGTTCACCAGTCAGGATGTCCGTGGCCCGCTGCTGGAGCGGCTCCTGGTCGGCCATCGGGTCGCACCCGCCGACGTCGAACCGTTCCTGGATGGGGGCGCCGACGCCGTCAACCATGACTGGCTGATGTCCGGTGTCCCGGCGGCTTCCCAGCGGGCCCTGCTGGAGCGGGCGTTGGTGCCCGACGGCAGGGGAATGCTGCTGCGCAGACCCGAGGCACCTGCCGTCGAGGTGGCCACCTCGCTCGTCGGCCTCGACCCGTTCCCGAGCGGGGAGGCATTCGCCCACCTCAGCATCCCGATGCTCTTCATCGACCCCAAGCCGGTCGTCACCGACGAGGATCTGCTGGCACTGGACGCCGTCACCGACCGCCCGAACCGGGAATCGGTGCTGGTCGACGCCGTGGGCTACGTAGCCATGTCGCGACCACAGGAACTCGCCGAGGCCGTCAGCGACTTCTTTGCCGGCCCAGGCGCACGGCGCTGAGCTGGTCAGCTCAGAGAATACCCTGGCCGACATCGGCCTGCTTGCCCAGCTCCTGGGCCCGCTGATCCCACGACGCCCACACCTCGCCCCGTATCGACTCCGACTCCCGCAGCACGGCCGCCCGCGCTGCGGGAGCCAGCCGGTCGACGTACAGCGTGCCGTCGAGGTGATCGCACTCGTGCTGCAGGGCGCGCGCGAAGAGGCCGTGGCCCTCCAACCGGACCGGCCGCCCGTACCGATCCACACCGGTCACCACGGCGCTCAGCGACCGGCTCAGGTCGGCCACCGGCCCAGGCACCGACAGGCACCCCTCGGACCGCTGCTGCCAGGGCCCCTCCTGCGGGGTGGGTACCTCCAGGACCGGGTTCACCACGTGGCCCACGTGCCGGACCTGCCAGGTGTCGGGGCAGTCGTACACGAACACCCGCAGGTCGACGCCGATCTGGTTGGCGGCCAGGCCGACCCCGTGAGCCACTTCCATGCTGGCGAACAAGTCATCGATCAGAGTGCCTAACGCCTCGTCGAACACCGTGACGGGACGGCACGGGCGGTGCACTACGGGCTCGCCGACCACGGTCACCCGGCGCCGAACTCCTCTGCGAACTTCCGGCACGATCGGGGGCAGGCTGTCCACCGGTACGCCGTCCAGCCGCGGTCGTCGGTCCGGTGACGGGTGGGGGCCTTGCGGGTGCGGGCCCTGGTGCAGGTCGCCCTCCCGCCGCCGTCGTCGCCGCAGCAGGGCTCCCAGGCCGGGGATACCGGAGAGGCCGACGCGGTCTCGGTACCCCCGGTGGTTGCTCATGGCATCACTGTGCCGGATGAGGTCCGCTCGCGCGGCATTCCCGTTCGAATTCGAGCAGGAAACGTTTCGCGGGCTCGCCCCCTCGATAGGCGCCGTAACCGCCGTCGCTGCGGACCACCCGGTGACAGGGGATGACCAGCGGTATCGGGTTGGTGGCGCAGGCCGTCCCGACGGCGCGCGCGGCTCGCGGTGACCCCACGGCGGCGGCCAGCTCGCCGTACCCCATCCGCTCGCCGTATCCGACCAAAGCCAACCGCTCCAGCACCCGCCGCCGGAAGCCGTGCGTCAACCGGAGGTCGAGCGTCGTCGGCAAGGCCTGGGTGGTTCCGGCGAAGTAGTCCGCCAACGCCCGGGCGACCCCGTCCAGGCGGATCGCCGAGCGCAGCACCCGGGCACCGATCTGGGCGGCGAGTTCATCGAGGACTCCCTCGTGGTCCTCGATCTCGAAGGCCACCCGGCATAGCCCGATCGGGGTCGCTGCCAGCAACAACGGCCCGATGGGGGAATCCACCACCCGGTAGGCCACGTCCAGGTCACCGCGAGCGTCCGCCTGCGTCGCCAGGCATTGGCGCAGCCGACGCAGATGGTCGCTGTCGCCGGGGGTCTCCAGCGCGCCCAGTTCGGGCACCTCACCGTCGGTGTGTTGGAGCGGTCCGGTCATGAGGGCCTCCTTTCGGCGTCGGTCAACACTCGTCGCAGCGCCGACACCCCGTCAGCGGCGGCGCGGCGTGCGGCCACCTCGGACCCGCCGAGCTGCTGCGCCACCTCGCGGTAGGGCAGGCCTCCGAGATGATGCAACGCCACGCAGTGCCGCTGCTTGGCGGGAAGTCGGTCGAGCGCGGCGTACAGGTCGAGGATGTCGGAGCGCTCGGCAGGCCCTGGGCTGATCCGCGCCGGCACGGCGGCGCTGTCCTGAGGATCCACCGGCACCGGCCGCCGGTACCGGGCACGCAACACGTCAATCGCCTTGCGGTGGGTGATCGTCACCAGCCACGCCTGGTGGTTGGCGTCGCGGGGCAAGCCCGGGTACGCGCGGAGGGCCGCCAGGAAGGTCTCTGACCAGACGTCATCGGCGTCGTCCGGGCCCACCAGAGCCCGAGCCACCCGCAGCACGGTGTGTTCGTGGGCGCGCACCAGCCGCTCGAACGGTGCCTGCACATTTCCCTCCTGGCCCCAGCCGCCCGCCGGATGTGGCGGGCCTGGCTGACCCGTGTCGGCCTCGCGTCCGGCCCTTCCATGACGTAGACGCGCGGGACCAGGCTTTCGTGAGCTCGGCGAGCGCCGCTGTGCCCAACGTGGTGAAAGCGGGCAGCGACAGCTGGGTGGTGAGGCAGTGGTGCGGGCGCCGCGGGGGCGAGGCCGATCTTCCCGATCAGGCCGACCGGGCCTGATCAGGGGCTCAAGCGAGTGCGTCCTCGAGGGCCTTGCGGATCGACTCGTCGGTCGCTCCGGCGCGGCGAGCCTCGGAGGCGAAGTCTTCGGCCAAGGCGGCCACTTTCTTCGTCCGCTGGGCCGCGCTCAGCTTCGGGCCTCGGGGATTGACGATCGTGCCGCCCCCGCGGCGCGTCTCCACCAACCCCTCGGCCTCCAGGCATCGGCATGTACGAGCCACTGTTCCAGGCGCCAACGACAGGTCGGCCGCCAAGCCCCGCACTGGCGAGAGCCGGGTACCCGAGGTGATCACTCCGGAGACGATCAGGCTGTGCAGTTGCCGGCGCAGTTGCTCGTAGGGAGGTGTCGGGTCGGCCGGGTCGACGCTGACTCCCACGCGCGTCAAAGCGTCCATATTCGCTCCTTGTGTCCGGCGATGGCTACAACTGTGCTCGCCCGTCACGCCATCCGCTATGACGGGGAACACATTCTTGGTAACAAGACCGCGCTGAACAGCGCGGGGAAGTACAAGAGGCCCGTTTGTGCCGGGCTCGGGAGTGGCCAGCGTCCGCCGTCCCGTCGGCGATCCCGTGCATGATCGGCCGCCCAGGTAGCCTTGCGCCTGTGCTGACCATGCAAGACGCCTTGCGCATTCTGAGTGAATATTGGACCGAGCGCGGCGCCATGGTCGTGCAACCATTCAACACCGAGGTCGGGGCCGGAACGATGAATCCCGCCACCATCTTGCGTGTGCTGGGCCCGGAGCCCTGGCGGGTGGCCTACGTCGAACCATCGGTCCGGCCCGACGACAGCCGGTACGGCGAGAACCCGAACCGTCTGCAGACGCACACCCAGTTCCAGGTGATCCTCAAGCCGGACCCGGGTGACCCGCAGGAGCTGTATCTGGGCAGCTTGGAGGCCCTCGGCATCGACCTGCGCGCGCACGACGTACGGTTCGTCGAGGACAACTGGGCGCAGCCGGCGATCGGCGCGTGGGGGTTGGGCTGGGAGGTCTGGCTCGACGGCATGGAGATCACCCAGTTCACCTACTTCCAGCAGGTGGGCGGGCTGAACCTGGACCCGGTGGCGGTCGAGCTGACCTACGGGATGGAACGCATCCTGATGGCCGAGCAGGGCGTCACCCACTTCAAGGACATCGTCTACGCCCAGCTGCCGGACCGGACCATCACCTACGGCGAGGCGTTCGGGCAGTCCGAATACGAGATGAGCGTGTACTACCTCGACGCCGCAGACGTCGAGGCCAACCGGCGGCTCTTCGAGACGTACACGGCCGAGGCGGCCCGGTTGATCGAGGCCCGCCTGCCGGTGCCCGCCCACACCTACGTCCTGAAGTCCAGCCACGCCTTCAACGTGCTGGATTCCCGCGGCGCGATCTCCACGACCCAGCGCGCCCAGGCGTTCGCAACGATGCGCCGGCTGGCCCGGGAGGTGTGTTCGCTGTGGGTGGCCCGCCGGGAGGAGCTGGAGTTCCCGCTCGGACGCTCCGCCGTGCCGGTCGCTGCTGCACCCGAGCCGGTGCCCGCGAAACTGCCGAGTACGCCGCAGATGCTGGCCCTGGAGATCGGCCTCGAGGAGCTGCCGCCGCACGTCGTCACCGAAACGATCGAGCAGGTCCGGGCCGCGGTCACGGCACAGCTCGCGACCGCGACGCTGCCGCACGGCGAGATCTTCGTCGACGGTACGCCGCGGCGGATCGTGGTCACCATCGCCGACGTCGCCGCCGTGGAGCCCGACGCGCTGCGGCTCACCAAGGGTCCCAAGTGGTCGGCCGCGTTCGACGCCTCGGGGGGGCCGACCAAGGCTTTGGAGGGCTTCCTGCGCGGCCAAAAGGCATCGGTCGAGGCCGTGGTCAAGGCGCAGATCGGTGGGAACGAGCACGTCGCCATCGAGTACACCCAGACCGGGCGGCCGGTGCTGGAGGTGGCGGCCAAGCTGATCGCCGAGGTGGTCGGCGGCCTGCGGGCTGAGAAGAACATGCGCTGGTCCGACCCGGAGTTGTCGTTCAGTCGGGCGATCCGGTGGCTCGTGGCGCTGTGGGGACCGGTCGTCGTACCGGTCCAGGTCGGGGCACTGACCGCCGGCCGGACGACGTACCTGCAGCGCACCGACGATCGGCCCTGGATCGAGGTGGCCACCGCCGATGAGCTGGTGAGCACCATCGGCACCCGGGTGACCCTGGAGACCGCGCAGCGGCGACTCTCGGTGATCGAGCAGGCCACCGCACTGGCGGCCGGGGTCGGCGGGGCGATCGAGGTGGAGGCCGAGGCGGCGCTGATCGACGAGATCACCAACCTCGTCGAGGATCCCCACGGCGTCCTGGGTTCGTTCGACCATCGCTACCTGGAACTGCCCGAACAAATCCTGACCACGGTGATGCGCAAGCATCAGCGGTACCTGCCGGTCCGCGGCGAAGATGGCAGGTTGTTGCCACATTTCGTGACGATGGCCAACGGCGCCTGCGATGACGCGGTGGTACGCGCGGGCAACGAGTCGGTGTTGCGCGCGCGCTATGAGGACGCGCTGTTCTTCTGGAACGCCGACCTCACGGCCTCGGCGGCGGAGGATTTCCTGCCGGGCCTGGAGAAACTGACCTTCGAGGAGCGGCTGGGTTCGGTCGGACTGCGGGCCCGCCGGATCGCCGACGTCGCGAGGCTGCTGGCCGAGCGGGTCGGCCTGGCCGGGCAGGAGCTGGAGACGCTGACTCGGGCGGGCCGATTGGCCAAGTTCGACCTGGCCAGCCAGATGGTGGTCGAGCTCTCGTCGTTGGCGGGCTTCATCGGACGCGAGTACGCCGTCCGGCTGGGTGAGAGTGCCCAGGTGGCCGACGCGATTTACCAGATGGAGCAGCCCCGCACGACGGCTGACGCGGTGCCCGCGGGCACCCCCGGGGCCCTGCTCGCGCTCGCGGACCGGTTCGACCTGCTGATGGGCATGTTCGCCCTGGGGGCCAAGCCCACCGGGTCATCCGACCCGTTCGGCTTGCGCCGGGCCGCGCTGGGCATCGTCCGGATCCTGCGGGAACGCCCGGAGTTGACGCTGTCGGTGCAGGACGGGCTGGACGCGGCCGCGCAGCGGCTCCGCGACCAGGGCGTCGAGGTGTCCCCGGAGGCGCAGGCCGCCGCGCTGGAGTTCGCGGTCGGCCGGTTCGCCCAGTCGTTGCGCGACGAGGGAGTGCCGATGGCGCTGGTGACCGCGGTGCTCCCCAGCGGTGGGGCACCTGGGCGCGCGGCGGCGTACCTGGGTGAACTGGGGGAGCTGCGCAGCGATGCGGAGTTCGCCGCGCTGGTGGCCGCGCTGGTCCGGATCGGCCGGATCGTGCCCGCTGGTACGCCGGCCGGGTACGACGCGTCGCTGCTCACCCAGCCGGCCGAGACGGCGCTGATGGCGGCAGTGTCTGCGGCAGTGTCCGAGGGCGGGCCGGCCGAGGGGGTGGCCGGGTACCTGCCCGGAGCCCACGGTCTGGCCGCCGCGGTGAACCGCTTCTTCGACGACATCCTGGTCATGGATCCCGACCCGCAGGTCCGCGCGGCCCGGCTCGGCCTGCTGGCCTCGGTGCTGGTCGGCGCGCCGGCCGGGATCGACTGGCAGGCCGCGGACACCTGGCTGGCGCTCTAGCGGACCGGCCGTCGTACCGGCCTCTGCCCCTGGTCCGGTCAGGCCTTGCGCGGGGCCAGGGTGCGGGATCGCCCACGGAACTCGGCGATCAGCTCACCGTCGGCCTCGCGGGTGACCGTGACATCGGTGATCCCGTTGCGGCCGTACTGGACGCGTTCGATGGCATCGGCGATGAGTACGTCGCCCCGCCGTGCCGGCGAGACGTAGTTGATGTCGCAGCCGGCGGCCAGGGTGATCGAGCCCTTGGCGTTGCACGCCATCGCGAACGCGCTGTCGCAGAAGGTGAAGATGTACCCGCCGTGGCAGGTGTCGTGGCCGTTGACCATGAGGTCGCCGACCGGCATCCGCAGCCGGGCGCGGCCCAGGCCGTCCTCCAGCGCGAGCGTCAGCACTTCCATGCCCAGTGCCCGGGACGCCTGGTCGTCGAACCACATCTTCTTGACGAACTCGAGCTCCTCTGGCACCAGGGGGTGGAAGGTGTGTTCTCCCTCGGGGACGGTCTCACGGGTGTTCGCGTGCACTCTCGAGTCCTCGCGTCGGTCGTTCGGGTGGGGGGTGATGACTGCTCGGCCGCCGCACCGTTGGGGAATTCGCGTCGGGAGACCGACGCGAATTCCCCAACGATGCGCGCGGAGCCCGGCGGGGTCGGGGAGCGGGCGCGTCAGCGCACGGTTCCGTCCAGCAGCGCCGGGCTCGGGCGGTACCGGCCGCCGGGGTAGGCGGCGTCGAGGGTGCGTAGCCAGGTGTGCACCCGCTCGAAACCGATCTCGTGACCCCACTGGATCGGACCCTTGGGGTAGTTGGTCCCGAGCTGCATCGCGATGTCGACGTCTTCGGCGCTCGCCTCGCCGCGAGCCACCAGGTCGACAGCCTCGTTGACCAGCATCGCCAGGGTCCGGTTCACCGGGTCGGTCTCGATCGGACCGCCGACCAGGCGCCGCGCCAGGTCCTCATCCACCACGGCATCGGTGGGCTTGCCGTCCGCGTCGTAGGTGAAGAACCCCTTCCCGGTTTTGCGGCCCAGGTCACCGTTATCCACCAGGGTGCGTTGGATCAGGGTTGGTTCGTAGCGCGGGTCCTTGCCGGTCTGCTTCCACACGCTCTCGCCCACGGCGTAGTTCACGTCGTGCCCGATGAGGTCGGTCAGCTCCATCGGGCCCATCCGGAACCCGGCGAGGTGCTTCAGGGCCCAGTCGACGGTCGCCGCGTTGGCGTACCCGCCCTCGACGATGCGTTGGCCCTCGCCGTAGTACGGCCGGGCCACCCGGTTGACGATGAAACCGGGCGTGGACGTGCAGCGCACCGGGGTCTTGCCCCAGGCGCGGGCCAGCGCCGTGATCCGGTCGAGGACCTTGGGGTCGGACTGCCGGGCGGCCACCACCTCCACCAGCTTCATGATCGCCGCCGGATTGAAGAAGTGCATGCCCGCGACCCGCTCCCGCTCCGGGTGGGCCACCTGCTCGGCGATCTCGGTGATGTCGAGACTGGAGGTATTCGTGGCGAAGATGGTGTTCGCCGGCTGGGTGGCTGCCAGGGCGGTGAACAGGTCGACCTTGTCCGCGAACAGCTCACGGATCGCCTCGACGACGATCTCGCAGGCCGGCAGGTCGGCGACCGCGTCGACGGCGTGAATCCGTGCCGCCGCGGCATCGGCGTCGGCCGCGCTGAGCTTGCCCTTGGCGGCCAGGCCGGCCAGCGTGCCCGCCAACCGTTCCCGCGCCGCGCGGGCCGCTCCCGCGATCGCGTCGACCAGGTACACCTCGTGCCCCGCCTGCGCTGCGACCTGGGCGATCCCCGAACCCATGGCGCCGGCTCCGACGACCCCGACCACTCCTGCGCTCTTTGTCGCGCTGACTTCGCCCGTGTTCATGTGGCACATGTTCGCAGACTGAGTGGCTCGGTGTAAGACTGTGACGTTGCTCAGCAGGTTAGCCTGAACGGGTGACCACTACTGCCCTGCACCCCCTTGTCGATGCTCACCGGGAGACGCTCGAGCAGGCCAAAGCCGCGCTCGCCTCCCGTTCGTACTACTCCGCCTACCCGGAGTCACCGTCGCCCAAGATCTACGGCGAGACCGCTGCTGCCGATGGCCTGGCGGCCTACGAGGCTCACCTGAACGCGCCGTACGAGAACCTGGCCAGCCAACCGAACGACGGCATGGTCGCCTCCAGCGAGGTGTCGCCGTACGGACCGGCGCTCGGCGTCTCCTATCCGCATCTGGACCTTGACTCCGCCCTGGCTGCCGCGACCGCGGCCATCCCCGGCTGGCGGGACGCCGGGCCGCTGGTCCGCGCCGCGGTCTGCACCGAGATGGTGGCGCAGATCAACAAGCGCTCGTTCGAGATCGCCAACGCGGTCATGCACACCTCCGGGCAGCCGTTCGTGATGTCCTTCCAGGCCGGCGGCCCGCACGCGCAGGACCGCGCGCTGGAGTCGATCGTGGCCGGGCTCGTGGAGCAGGAGCGCATTCCCGAGTCGGTGATCTGGGAGAAGCCCGGTCGGGGTGAGCCGGTGCGGATGCAGAAGGACTACCAGATCGTGCCGCGCGGCATCGCCCTGGTGATCGGCTGCAACACCTTCCCGACCTGGAACGCCTACCCCGGCATCTTCGCCAGCCTCGCGACCGGCAACCCCGTCGTCATCAAGCCGCACCCGCGGGCGATCCTGCCGCTGGCGATCAGCGTCGACATCATGCGCTCGGTGCTCGCCGACGCCGGATTCGACCCCAACGTGGTGCTGCTGGCGCCCGAGCGGGATGGCGAGGGTCTGGCCAAGGTGCTGGCCGAGCGCCCCGAGATCGCCATCATCGACTACACCGGCGGCCCGGCGTTCGGCTCCTGGCTGGAGAAGGAGGCTGGCGGGAACGGCAAGCTGGTGTACACCGAGAAGGCGGGGATCAATTCGATCGTCATCGACTCGACGGACAATGTGCGGGGGATGACGGGGAACCTGGCGTTCTCGTTCAGCTTGTACACCGGTCAGATGTGTACGGCGCCGCAGAACGTGTACATCCCCGAAGGTGGTATCGACACCCCCGACGGCACGCTGTCGTTCGATGAGGTGGCCGGGGCTATCGCCAAGGCGATCGAGAAGTTCAATGGTGATGACGCCAAGGCGGTGGAGATTCTCGGCGCGTGCGTCAATGACGACGTCAAGGCGCGCGCGAACGACCTGGCCGCGGTGGCCGCGGAGGTTGGCGGGGAGGTCGTGCTGAACAACCGCAAGGTGGAGCACCCGAAGTTCCCCGACGCGGTGGTGCGGACCCCTGGTCTGATCAAGATCGACGCCGCCAAGGAGGAGGGGTACACCCGAGAGTTCTTCGGCCCGGTGGCCTTCCTGATTGCAACCAAGGACACCGATGAGTCGCTGACCAAGATGCGGGACACCATCAAGGCGCACGGTGCGATGACGATGGCGATCTACTCCACGAGCGAGGATGTCCTGGTCAAGGCTCGTGCGGCCTGTGCTGCGGCGGGCGTGGCGCTGTCGGAGAACTTGATGGGTTCGGTGTTCGTGAACCAGACGGCGGCGTTCAGTGACTACCACGGCACCGGCGCGAACCCGGCGGCCAATGCGGCGTACACGGACGCGGCGTTCGTCTCCAACCGGTTCCGGGTGATCACCTCGCGTCGACACATCTGAGCGCCCGTCGTCGGGGGTCCTCGTCCGAATCGTCGGCGCGGACCCCCGACGTACGGCGTGCCCTCACCCTCCGGGCGCCGCGGAGCCTACGGGCGGTGGGAAGTCCCGTCGGCAAGCCGGACGTTGATGACCGTGATCGGCGTGGCACCGTCATCGTCGAAGGGCACCGTCACCGCCGAAGGCGCGTGGCGTTCGGCCTCACGTCGGCGCGCGGACGCCAGACCTTCGTGTCAGCGTGGAGGCATGGCTACCGACGGCCGCACCGATAACCGGACCGCCCCGCCAGACGGCGGCGCGACGCGCATCGAGCGCGATTCGATGGGCGCGATCGAGGTGCCGGCCGACCGGTACTGGGGGGCGCAGACCCAGCGCAGCATCGAGCACTTCGATATCGGCCGGGACACCTTCGTGTGGGGTCGTCCGATCATCCGGGCGCTGGGGATCTTGAAGCAGGCGGCGGCCCAGGCCAACGCGGAACTCGGCACGCTCGGCCTCGATCCGCCGCAGGTCGACGCCCTCGTCCGCGCCGCCGGCGAGGTGATCGCCGGCGAACTTGACGATCACTTCCCGCTGGTGGTCTTTCAGACCGGTAGCGGCACGCAGAGCAACATGAACGCCAACGAGGTGATCGCCAACCGGGCCATCGAACTGCTCGGCGGTACCGTCGGCGCAAAGTACCCGGTCCACCCAAACGATCACGTCAACCGGGGTCAGTCCAGCAACGACACCTTCCCCACGGCGATGCACATCGCGGTGGCCCTCGAGCTGCACGAACGGCTGTACGGCGCGGTCACGGGTCTGCGCGACGTGCTCGCTGCCAAGGCCGCGGCGTTTGACGACGTCGTGAAGGTGGGCCGCACCCACCTTCAGGACGCGACGCCGATCACGCTGGGTCAGGAGATCGGTGGCTGGGTGGCGCAACTCGACGCCGCGCTGGACGGCGTACGACGGTCGCAGGACGGGGTGCTCGAGCTCGCGATCGGCGGGACGGCCGTCGGGACGGGGCTAAACGCACACCCGGCCTTCGGTCAGCGGGTCGCCGCTCGAATCACCGAGGCGACCGGATTGTCGTTCCGCCAGGCCCCGAACCTGTTCGCTGCGCTGGCCGCCCAGGATGGAGTGGTCGCGCTGTCGGGTGCCCTGCGCACGCTGGCCGGGGTGCTGATGAAGATCGCCAACGACGTCCGATGGTTGGCCTCCGGACCGCGCAACGGGATCGGCGAGCTGATCATCCCCGAGAACGAACCGGGTTCCTCGATCATGCCGGGCAAGGTGAACCCGACCCAGTGCGAGGCGCTGACGATGGTGGCCACGCGCGTCTTCGGCAATGACGTGACGGTCGGGTTCGCCGGCAGCCAAGGCAACTTCGAGTTGAACGTCTACAAGCCGGTGGTGGCGCACGCGGTCCTGGAGAGCATCCGGCTATTGGCCGATGCGTGCCGCTCGTTCACGGTCCACTGCGCCGCCGGGATCGAACCGAACCGAGAGCGGATCGCCGAGCACCTGGCCGCGAACCTCATGCTGGTCACGGCGCTCAACCCGCACATCGGGTACGACGCCGCGGCGGCCATCGCGAAGCGCGCCCACCGGGAAGGATCCACGTTGCGCGAAGCCGCGCTGGCCTCCGGGGCAGTGTCCGGCGAGGACTTCGACGCCTGGGTGGTACCCGAGGAGATGACTCGCCCGTCGCCCTGACCGCCGTGGTTCCCCGGGGACCGTCTCCGCTGCAGGGCGTGTCGGTGACCCAAAGCATCACCTCGGTTCGAGCGACCGCGCGAATCGATACGTGAAATCGTCACGTCAGCTCGGGCGCGGTCGCCTGCGACGGCCATGCACGACCCGGGAGACGATCGCGGGAGCGGCGCCGCCTGGCCCTCGTGTTTCCCAGGCGGCGCCGCCATTTCCCCCGCGCCCGGTGCGACGCCCCTGTACGTCGCACCGACCCCCCGCTCTCCGTTCCCCTCGAACGGAGCCTTCGTGCCCGCGGCGGTCAGGCGCGGGCCCCCCGATGATGTCGGCCGATCTCGGCATGCGTGACGCGCCGGAACTGAACGGAACGGGGGTTGGTGAGCCGGCCCGGTCCGTCCGTCATCGGTCTGTCGTGGGGTTAGAGGGCGCAGGAGGCCCCGTCGTACATCCAAAAAGCGTGATCTGAGTCACATCTATACCGCGCGGCGGCGCGACGTCAGTTGCCGGACGAGCCGCCGACTCCCGGGACGACGCCCACCACATTGCGCAGCGACGTGAACCGGCCCACCGTGCGTACCCGGTCGAAATCGCCGGCCGCCACCGCCGCCAGCGAATGCAGGCTCGCGGTGTTCGGGTTGTAGTACGACTCGTGGCCCATCGGAGGGAGCAGCAGCCCACGTGAGCCGTCAGGGTACGTCGTCGCGCGAGGCAGCGGATTGATGAGCTGGACGCCGGGTAGCTGGGCCACCTGGACGCCGAAGATGTTCAACATGCCGATGATGTCGCCCGGCGCGATGGCTGCGTACAGGGCGTTCGGCGGGAGCTTGAACTGGGCCGCATCCGTGGCGAACAGGCCAGGGCACCCGGTGACCATCGCCACGTCGAACACCGCGGTCTGCTGCATGGCCAAGCCCATGACCGAGGCGCCGTACGAATGACCCGAAGCGACGAAGCGCACCGCACCGCCCATCAACGCGCGCAGACCTTCCGCGCAGGCGGCGAGCTTCGGCGCGGCGGCGCGAGCGTACTTGTCGTCGGCCGCCTCTCCCGGAACCAGCACCGACATCCCACTGTCGCCGACGCTGCGGCGGCTCGCGATGTCCAGCGGCGCCTGGTAACCGATCCAGTCCACCACCGCGACCTTGTCCTGGCCACCGACGAGCCGCCCGATCTCCTCGCGCAGGTTCGACATCCAGGTGGCCTCGCGGAAAAGCCGCAGGTCAACCGTCGACGTAGCGCCGGGGACGTGCAGCACCACTACCTCGGCGCGCTCCACCTCACCGAGCACGACGGCGGCCTTGAGGGGATAGTCGGCGGCGTCCAGGAGGTACAGGTAGCGCTGCTGGCGAGGCGTGGTGATGTCCGCGAGGCCTTCGGTGTGCGGGTCGTCCCGCAACAGGGCGCGAAGCTTGATCAGCCCCCGCAGGTCCCGCCGGTCCTCCACGCCCAACTCGCCCAGGTCGCCGGGCTGCCGGCCGATCAGGTGCGCCCGGCGAGCGATCTCACCCTCCAGCAGCCGGGTGTTGGCGGCGTGCCGGGCAGCGGTCGGCAGGCCGTCGGCGTTGCCTACCCATTCGGTACGCCGTTCGATCAGCCGCCGATGGTCGGCCGGGGTGAGGTCCTGCCACCAGCGCAGCAACGCCAGCGGCTCCCGGGGTCGCGGCGGCAAGACCCGGTTGCCCTGGGTGTCGACCAACGGGAATCGCCGCTGGGCACGCTCGGCCTGGGAGGTGAGGTGTTCCACGAGCCGGTCGACGGCGTACAGGCCGACGTCCACCCGCCGGTTGAGCGCTTGATCGGCCTCCAGGACGTGTTCCTCAAGGGTCGCCTCGTCGTTCTGGCAGAGCCGGGTGTACGCCGCGTGCAGGCCGGCCGCTGTGTCCGCGGCCTCGGCGAGCTGAGCGGCGGCGCGGCGGAGGGCGTCGGGGAGGGCTTCGCGGTCCACCACGGTGGCCACCCCCCTTCAGCCTTGGGATCTGCGTCGTCGCACCGTCCACGCTACCTCCCGGCCCATCGGACCAGCCGATCGACGCTCAGCTCGGGTGCTCGCGAAACTACGCTGCTCAACCATGGAACCGTTCGCGCGACAGCTGTGGCGGCGGCTGGAGACCATCCACGCTGTGACCTACTTCGCGCCGGAATCGCTGGCGGCGGCGCAGGATCTCGGGGTGCGCGGGTTCTGGCGGATGTACTTCGGATTCCGGGCCGCGCCGCTCGGGCGGTGCACCGCCCCGGTGGTGACAGCAGCATTTTCGGGGTTTGCGCCCTCGATGGTGACGCGGGCAGTGCCGCAGATCTGGGAGCTGGCTGAGCCGGCGGCCTACCTGCGAGCGCGGGAACGGGCGGTGGCCGCCGCGTTGGAGCGGCTCGGTGGGTCTGCCCTGCGGACGATCCCGGACTGGGTGCTGGAGACCCTGACGGCGGCAGCCGCAGCAGCGTCACCGGCGGGACGGCCGCTGTACGCCGCGAACCGGGAGCTTCCGCTCCCGCCGGATCCCACGAGCCGCGTGTGGCAGCTCGCCACCACCCTGCGCGAGCATCGCGGCGACGGCCACGTGGCGCTGTGGGTGACGCTGGGGCTGACACCGATCGAGGTGGCTGTCCTGTTCGTGGCCACCGCAGGCACCACCCGGGCCTCCCTGCAGACCAACCGAGGCTGGTCCGACCCTGAATGGGAGCGGGGGCGGGCGTCGCTGGCGGCCCGCGGACTGCTGGATGCTACCGGCGCCACTGTCCGTGGGCGGGAGCTGCGGGCCGCCGTGGAGGCGGACACCGACCGGCTGGCTGATGCGCCGTTCGACGGGCTGTCCGCTCAGGATCGGGAGCGGCTGGTGACGGCCCTGGACCCGCTGGCCGCAGCCATCACCCGGGCCGGGGCGATCCCGTACCCCAACCCGATGGGCCTGCACCCGGCCCGCTGCTGATCTCTGACGCCGCTTTGCGGCTCTACTTCGAGGGGTTTGGCAACGCGCCGAGGTCGCTCGTAACGGTGTACTCCCAGCCGCCATCGTGGACGGTGGTGAACAGGCGGCGCCTTCCAGTACCGACGGAGTTCGGCTCCGAGCACGAGACCGTGTACTTCACGTCGTACCGGTATGGCCCCTCGGCGACTCTCGGCGCCACGGCCGTGCAGGTCAGGCTGGTGTCCACGGCATCGCCGATCTGGAACGTCGACGACTCAGGCGCCTGGACCCGCAGCGTTCGGACACCGCCGCCCTTCGTAGTGCTCAAAACTCTGACCATGTCGGGCCGCAACTCGGTAGGCCCGCGCGATGCGGGCCGAGCGGCAGGGGCGCTCGAGGTGGTCGACGGGCCGGGCGCCGGGGTCGAACTCCCGCCGGCCATGGGCGCCTGGGTCGGAGTCGCCGAGGTGCAGCCAACAGCCGTCACCAGGATGAGCGCGCCCAGTGCGCCGGATCCGCTGCCTGGACGACGCCCAACGCGAGTCCCAATTCCCCCGTGGTGCATGAGAGCCCAGCCTAGAGCCGACTCGGCATCCAGTGGGGTGCCGACCGGTGGTTAGGCTCGCGGCCATGGATGTCTCGGACTTTACCCGGATGGCCGACGAGGCTCAGCAACGGGAGCTGGTCCGTCGAGTCGGGGTCGCGCAGGTGATCACCACCGGCGAGGACGGCTGGCCGCAGGCCACCCTGCTTCCCGTGCTGTGGGAGGGCGACCGGCTGGTGATGCACGCGGCGTTCAGCAATTCCCAGTTCGCGGGGCTGATCGGCCGGAGCGTGCCCGCGCTCGCGGTGGTCACCGGGCCGAACGCGTACGTCTCGCCCACCTGGTACCCGACCCGCGCCAAGCGAGGGCTCGCCGTACCGACGTGGAACTACCAGGTGGTCCAGTTCCGGGGGGCGCTGCACGGGTACGACGACCGCGACCGGTTGCGGGATGCCGTCGCCGCCGTCTCGGCCGCCCACGAGGCGGGCCGCCCGCGGCCCTGGACGCTGGACGACGCGCCGGCCTCGCTGATCAACGGGCTGCTGCACGGGGTCATCGGCCTTGAGCTGGCGATCCAGGAGGTGCGGGCCAAGGCCGAACTCAGCCAGAACCGGGTCCTGGCCGACCGGCAGGGTGTGATCGAGGGGCTGCGGGGCGAGCCCGGCGGCCCGGGCAGTGGCAGCTACGAGGTGGCGGAGGCGATGGCCCGCACGCTCGATCCGGCTTAGGTGCGGGGCGCGGCTCGACATCGAGCCGGAGCCCGCACCCAAAGACCGGCAGCCTCAGTCGGTGGGCCGGATCGGTCCGCCGGGGTCGGGGATCGAGGTGCCGGCGAGCTCCCGGTGGTACCAGTGTCGGAAGATCAGCATCGGCTTGTCGGTGGGGACGTTCTGCTCCCGGTGCGGATCGGGCACCGGCCCGGGCGGCGAGGTCTCCACGACCCTGCGGGCTTGCCGGAACACGGACCGGTTGAACGTGTCCACGGCGACGCCGACCGACCGGTTCTTGGCGAAGTTGCGGGTCGAGAGCTGGACCATCCGGGTGTGCTGGTCATCGACGGGGACGCACCAGATGTAGAGCCGCAGTTTGCGCGGCGGGATCACGGTCTCCAGCATCATCAGGTTCGGGCGGTACCAGGTGATCTCGCCCCCGGGGGGATGGTCGTCGACGCCGTCGAGGAACCCGAAGCCGAAATCCTCCTCCACCACGTTCAGGCGCATCACCGAGTCGCGGCGCGCCCGGCGCTTCATGTACCGCCCGATCGTGGTGGCATGGACGACCGGCACGTGGGTGGAGTCGAGCATGCTCTCCATCGCGCGGGTCCAGTGGCAGTCCCAGTCCTCCACGTGGACGCCGCGCACCTGCAACGGGTCGTCGAGGGAGTCCGGGTAGGCCGGGTCGCCCAGCGGGCCGAACCCGGTGAAGACCCACACCAGGCCGCCGGCCTCGACCGAGGGCATCGCGGTCGCTCCCAGCCGGTTCACGTTCACGCTGGGGTTGAAGGGCACGTGCACGCACCGGCCGTCGGCGTCGAACTCCCAGCCGTGAAAACCGCATGCCAGGTGCCCGTCCGAGGTGATCGACCCCAGCGCCAGCGACACGCTGCGGTGCGGGCACCGGTCGTACAGGACGGCCGGTTGTCCCTGCGGGGTGCGCCAGGTCACCAACGGGGTCCCCGCCACCACCACCCGGCGTACCTCATCCGTCACGTCGCCGGAGGGCAGCAGGGGCGTCCACTGATCGGCGAACCCCTCGAACATGCGGCTCATCGTACGGCGCGAGGGCGCCGGACCGCGTTCCGGTAGAGGCAAACCGTTGCGCGTCGCCGCCGCGTGAGACGGCCTCAGGGGTGTTGCCCGCGTTCTGCGCAGGCGATGCCAGCGGCGACGATCGCGGCCCCGACAACGTGAAACAGCTGCAGCGACTCGTGCACGATGAGGAACGCCAGCACGGCCCCGAACACCGGCATCAGGTGGATGTATTGGCCGGCGCGCGCGGCTCCCGCCAACTCCACCCCCCGGTTGAAGCAGAAGTAGGACACGATCGAGGGCACCACCCCGACGTACGCCACCGCCGCCACCGTGCCAACGGTGCGGGGCATCGTGGCACCGGCGGCGATCTCGGCGATCACGAACGGGATCAGGGCCAGGGCGCCCAGCCCGAAGGTGGTGCCGAGCAGGCTGAGTGGGTGGACGGCGGGCTTGGCGCGCAGTGCCACCGAATACACCGCGTACGACGCCACCGCGGCGAGGATCCAGGCGTCGCCGCCCGCGACCCGCAGTCCAGCGGTGGAGAACGGCGAACCCCGGCTGACCACCACCCACACTCCCGTCAGCGACACCGCCAACCCGGCCAGTTGCAGGAGCCGCGGCGGCTCGCGATGAGCCAGGAACGCGAACACGATGATCAGCACCGGGCAGACCGACTGCAGGATCAGCCCGTTGACGGCGCTGGTGGTCTGCAGCCCGCGATAGACGAAGGCGTTGAACACGGCCACACCGGTGATCGACAACGTCAGCACGACCGGCCAGCCGTCCCGGAGCGCAACGGCATCACGCCGGATTCGCGGCACCGACCAGGGCGCGAGCAGGGTGAACGCGAGGACCCACCGCAGGAAGGCGAAGGTGACCGGTGGCATGGCCGCACCGACGAGTCGCCCGACGATGAAGTTGCCGGACCACCCCAGGATCGCCAGGCACAGCAGCAACGGTGCGTTGTCGTACAGCCGCTGACCGAAGCTGCGCAGCGCCATTCCCCCATCATCGCGGCTCGGCCATCGGCCGGCTGGCTCAGCCGCCGGTGGTGCTGTAGTGCCAGTTCTCGCTGGGCAGCTGGTAGAGCCCGTACTCGCGGGCGTGGGCGCGCAACCACCGGTACATGTCGGGTCGACTGACCCCTCGCAGTGGCCGGAAGTCGATCGCCAGGCCCTGCTCGTGCATCGACTGACCCGGGCGGGCGGTGGGCGGGCTGCACCAGCGGGCGGGCCATTCGTACACGGCCTTGGTGCTGACCCCGCAATTCTGGAACCGCAGATCCACTTGCTCCTGGTAGCTGCGCCACCCGCCGCCGCACAACGGTACGCCGTCCGCGAGGGCATCACTGACCAGCCGTTCGACCCGATCCGCGAGCCAGGGGGCCACGCCGATCGCGCCGGCGTCCTGGGGGCAGCCCACCCAGCGCAGCTGGCTCTCGGCCATGCCCGTCGCCACACCAGCCGGTACGCCGACCGCCGCCTGCCCAACCGCCGGACTGCCCAGGGTCGGCGCCGCAGGGATGCCGATGGACAGGGTTGCCACGGCCGTCGCCAGGATCGCGCGTACGGTGCGGGGGCGTCTCATGATTCCTCCGGTTGCTCTCCCGACGTCTGAGACGATCGTCCAGGATCGCCTGGGGGAGTAGTCAAGTCAGGACGGCGGCAACGTCAGGTGACGGAGGAGTTAACGCACGTCATCCCAACAAAAATGCTTCAAGTTCGTTTAGAAGTTGCAGTTACCCTGAGGGCATGAGGCTGCCCATGCCCCCGCCTGACCTTGACCGCCTGGTCGAGCAGGCGGCACGGGACGGGCGCTTGCTGGGGATCCTGCGGCACCCGGCCACATCGGCGACCACGGATGAGCATCTCCCCTGGGACGAATTGCGGCACCGCCCCCCGCCCGAGGGGCTCAGCGTGCAGGACTGGTGGCTCGGCCTTCGCATGGCGCGACGCACCAATCAGCGGCTGCTCCCATCTCTTCTCGACGGCGAACTCCGGCCGTTTCGCTTCACTCTGCCGGATCGGTTGCTGCGCGATATCGACGCCATCAATCGCGGGGCGTCCGGACAGATCGCCATTTCCGAGCAGGTGACGAATCCGGCAACTCGAGATCGCTATGTGGTGAGTTCGCTCATCGAGGAAGCCGTCCGGTCCAGTCAGATGGAGGGCGCCGCGACCACGCGCCAGGTGGCGAAGGAGATGATTCGCTCTGGCCGGCCACCGCGCAATCGAAGCGAGCGGATGATCGTCAACAACTTTGTGGCCATGCAGGCTATTGCCGAGCGTCGTAACGAGGCTTTGACTCCGGAGCTGGTCCTGGAGTTGCACCGGAAGGTCACCGCCGGCACGCTCAGGGACCCGTCTTCGGCCGGCACCCTCCAGCGCAGCGACGACGAGCGGATCGCTGTGTACTCAGACAGCGGCGAGCTGCTCCACCATCCGCCGTCTGCGGAGCAACTGCCAGAGAGACTCGAGCGCCTCTGCGCGTTCGCCAACGGGGGCATCGACGACGGCTACATCCCGCAGGTGCTCCGAGCCATCGCCATTCATTTCATGATGGGTCACGACCATTACTTCGCCGATGGTAACGGCCGGACCGCGCGGGCAGTCTTTTACTGGTCGATGCTCAATCAGGGATTTTGGCTGACGGAGTTCTTGACGATTTCACGTATCCTCAAAGGTGCGCCCGTACCCTATGCCCGCGCCTTCTTGCACACCGAACAAGATGAAGGGGACTTGACGTATTTCTTCCTTCACCAGACCGGTACCATCCTGCGCGCCATGGCCGATCTGGACCGCTATCTGCAGCGCAAAGCCGACGAACTCAAGGCCGTTCAGTACGCCGTGCAGGCATCTCCGGGGGAGTTCAACCATCGCGAACTGGCCCTCCTGGATCACGCTGTTCGCACCCCCGGCGCGGCGTACACCGTGGTGACTCACCAGCGCAGTCACGGCGTGTCCCACCAGACTGCCCGCTCGGACCTGATGCACCTGGAGGCCAAGGGTCTGCTCGCCTGCCATCGGCAGGGCCGCTCGTACGTGTGGACGCCTCACGCCGACCTCCCGGGTCGGCTTGTGCGGCGGTGACCTGCGACGACGTACTGCTTCAAAGTTTGAAGAAGTTAGACGTTCCTTAGACGTTGGCGCCCGTGCCGCCGCCGGCGGCCTGCTGACGGTGGGCCCACGCGCTGACATTCCCGCGGGCCAGGGCCACTGCCACCAGGTCGGGGAAGGCGTCCGGGGTGCAGGCGAACGCAGGGATGCCCAGGCCCGCCACGGTGGCGGCCAGCTCCCGGTCGTAGGACGGCGCCCCCTCATCCGACAGCGCCAACAACACGACCACGCACACGCCGTCGGCGCGCAACCTGGCCAGCCGCGGGACCAGTTCCGCCTTGCCAGGCCCTTCGAACAGGTCCGTGATCAGCACGAACACCGTGTCCTGCGGCCGCGTGACCAGCGACTGGCAGTACCCGACGGCACCGTTGATGTCCGTCCCGCCGCCGAGCTGGCTGCTGAACAGCACGTCCACGGGGTCGGCGAGCCGGTCGGTCAGGTCGGTGACCTCGGAGCTGAACGCCACCACACGGGTTCGCAGGGAGGAGATGCTTGCCAGCACGGCCCCGAACACCGCGGCGTACACCACCGACGGCGCCATCGAGCCGGATTGGTCGATCGCCACGATGACGTCCCGCTGGACCCGCCGCCGCTGCCGCGCATACCCGATCAGCCGCGCCGGTACGACGGTCCGCTGCTCAGGCAAGTAGTGCCGGAGGTTGGCCCGGATGGTGCGATCCCAGTCGACGTCCCGCAGCGGCGGGTCGTAGCGGCGGGCGGCCCGCGCCAGCGCCCCCGCGACCGCCGACCGGGTGCGCTCGGCGAGCCGGCGTTCGACGTCGGCGACCACCTGCGCGACCACCTGCCGGGCG
The DNA here is from genome assembly GCA_016711265.1 of Austwickia sp. GTDB lineage: Bacteria > Actinomycetota > Actinomycetes > Actinomycetales > Dermatophilaceae > JADJTI01. The sequence continues at coordinate 563,809 of JADJTI010000006.1, forward strand.
CTGAGCCGGGCGGTCTCCGGGAGCACCTTGGCGAGCCCGATCAGGGTCGCGGCCAGGTGGATGTCCGGCTGGAGGGTCTCCAGGAGCTCCGGCTCGGACAGCACCTGGACGAGGTCGAGGCGTTGTACGGCGTCCCGCTGCATCACCTCGACGACGGTGGCCGGGAAGTACCGGCGGATGTCGCCCAGCCAGCGCGTGACCTGTGGAGCCGCGGCCCCCAGTCCGGCGCTGCGGGTCCCGCGCGGCGTGGTCTCGACCGGGTCGGGGACGTCATAGAGGGCCGATAACGCCTGGTCGATCCGATCGTCGTCGACGGACAGCCCCGTGCCGCTGTGCCCCTGCTCGCCGAGCAGCAGCCGCCAGCGTCGCTGCGCCTCCCCGTCGTCGGGCCTGTTGTCGGGTCCGGTCTCGGGTCGGGAGTGGTACGCCGTCATGACAGCCCCAGCAGGAAGGTCATGGTCGCCTCTGGGCCGGCAGCCAGCTCGGGGTCGAAGCCGGCCAGTCCGGCGCTTGGGTCGCCTGCCTGCACCTGCGTGGCGCAGGCGCGCAGCCGGCGTACCTGGTCGGCGACCGCGCGACGTTCCGGCACGGCGTACGAACCGAAGGTCCGCCGCAACACCGGCAACGTGGCCATGAACGCGTCGTCGTCCAACCGCACCACCCAGGCGTCCAGTATCCGCAGCAGGGTGTCGTCGAAGGCGAGCAGCAGGCCCTCGCCGGCCAGGAATCCCTCCACCCACGCGGACTGGTCCGTCGCCCGGGCGCCCCGGGACAACGCGGCCGCCAGCGACGTCGCCGCGTGGGTCGGGTCCAGTCGACCGGCGGCGTGCAGGATGCGCAGGGCCCGGCCGGCCAGCAGCGGGTGGGTTCGGTCGGCGCGGGCGATCACGCCGAGGCGGTCCCACCAGCGGTCCCGGGTGTCCGGCCCGAGCCAGCTGACCGCCTCCTCCACGCGGTCCAGGTGGTCACGCAGCCGCCGGGCCAGGTCGTCGTCGATGCCGCCGACGGCCCCGGGCAGTCCGGCCATCGCCCGGTCCAGGAGCGAACTCGCGGTCGCGCCTAGGGCATGGGTGTCGGTGTCCCGGACGTCGCCGTAGCGCAACGCCCGCGCCAGCGCCGGGATCGCAGCCAGCAGCGCGACGACATCCTGTTCGGCCGCCGCCCGGTCGGTGAGTCGCTGCAGGATTCCCGGCACCTGGCTCGGTAGGTCGGCGACGAGGACGGTCTCCAGGACGCTGGTCACCTCGGCGAGCGTGCTCGCCTGGCCTGCTCGCCGGGTCAGGTAGGCGGCGGTCGCGTCGGCGACGGTCGGGCCGTACGTCGCCGCCATCACCACATCCACGGACAGCTCAGGACGCCATCGCAGCGCCCACCCCTCCTTGAACGTGCCGAGCCCGGTGGTTTCGCGGCGGGCGCCCCAGGGGATACCCAGGGCCGCGAGCCGATGCAGCAGGTGAGAGCGGGCGAGGTCGGTGGGTCGGCGAAGGTCGAGCAGCAGCTCCCGGGTGGTGGGTTTGCGGGGGAGCCGGAGCCGTTTGGCGGTGGCGGCCAGGTCGAGTTCCAGCGGCGGAGCCGGAGCCGTCTCCGGGACCGTCCCCAGGGCGTGCCCCACGACGACGTCGGAGGTGACGTACGCCGCGAGGTCCGGGTCGCCGTCGCACAGTACGGCGACCGTGGCCTGGTGGACCTCGGCCAGCCCGACGCTGGGGCGGCGTCGCAGGTCGGCGAGGGTTTCGGCGAGCCGGGTGGCGTCGATGATCGAGGCGGTCGACACCGGCAGGTCGCGCGCCCGCAGCGCGGCCGCCACCCGGGTCAGCCAGCGCTCGCTCACGTGGTCCGATGTGCTGAAGACGTGGTGGTACCACCCGGGTGAGGCGATGCCCGCGCCGTACCCGCCCGCTGACCGCAGCCGCTCATGCGACCAGGGCACCCAGGCGATGTGGGACCGTACGGTCGGCATGCGTCGCAGCAGCGCGGCGTCGGCGGAGGCCGGCGGCAGCGGGTCGGTCAGCGCGGGGGCGTGCCAGGCGCCGCAGACCACGGCCACCCGCCTGGCACCGTCGGCCAGCGACGTGCGCAGCACGGTGCGCATGTGCGCTTCCCGGCGGGCCTCGTGCACGCCGCGGTCGGCGTCGCGGGCGTCGGGCTCAGGAACGGTGGCGGACCGGAGCTCGGCCATCGTCGCGGTGAGCGCCTCGAACGCCGCCAGCGGATCGGCGTTCCCATCCTCTAGGCGCAGCCCCCCGCGTGACTCGATCAGGTGATCCCACCACGAGTCCACGTCGTCGTGGCCAGCGGCGCTCGCCACCAGCGCCAACGGCTCGGCCCCCGCCGCCCTCGACTCGGCCCCCGCCGCCCTCGACTCGGCCGGGACCGCGGGGCGTTGGTGGTGAGCGAGGGTGACGCGGCTGGGCAGGTCCAGGAACCGCACCGGTACTCGCCGGGCCAGGGCCCAGGTGATCGCCTGCCACTCCGGGCAGAACGCCGCCATCGGCCAGAACGAGGCGTTCCCGGGATGGGCGACCTCGTACCCGAGAAGCGCCACCGGCGGCGCCATCCCCGCTGCGCCCGCCCAGTGGATGATGCCGTCCGCATCTGCTGGGCCCTCCACGAGCACACAGTCGGGGTCGATCCGCTCCAGAGCAGCCACGGTCGCGCGTGCCGACCCGGGTCCGAAGTGCCTGACGCCGAGCACGCTCACCCGGCCTGCCGCGGTCACGGGCGGCTCACCCGCCGACCTCGCGGCAGGCGCGGTACAGGTCACCCCAGCCCTCCCGGTCGCGGACCACGGCCTCCAGGTACTCCCGCCAGGCCACCACATCCGTGACCGGGTCCTGGACCACGGCGCCGAGCAGGCCGGCCGCGACGTCGCGAGCCGTCAGCCCGCCGTCCCCGAAGTGCGCCGCCAGCGCGATACCGCTGGTCACAACCGAGATCGCCTCGGCCGTCGACAAGGTCGCGGTAGGGGACTTCACCCTGGTCCGGCCATCCGCGCTCACCCCGGAACGCAACTCCCGGAACACCCGCACGACCCGGCGGATCTCTTCGGCGGCACTCGGCAGCTCGGGCAAGTCCAGCGCCGCCCCCAACTCGGCCACCCGCCGTACCACGATGCCCACTTCGTCCTCCTCGTTCGCGGGCAGCGCCAGGACCACCGTGGCGAACCGCCTCCGCAGCGCCGCCGACATGTCGTTGATCCCACGGTCGCGGTCGTTCGCGGTGGCGATCACGGAGAACCCCTTCACGGCCTGCACCTGTTCGCCGAGCTCGGGAACCGGGAGGGTCTTCTCCGAGAGCGTGGTGATCAGGGCGTCCTGCACGTCCGAGGGCATCCGGGTCAGCTCCTCGATGCGAGCGATCCGCCCGGTGCGCATGGCGGTCATGACCGGGGAGGGGACCAGGGCCGCGCTGCTCGGGCCTTCGGCGATCAGGCGGGCATAGTTCCAGCCGTAGCGGACCGCTTCTTCGGGGGTGCCGGCGCTGCCCTGCACCAGCAGGGTCGAGTCGCCGCTGATCGCCGCCGTCAGGTGCTCCGACACCCAGGTCTTGCCGGTCCCCGGCACGCCCAGCAGCAGCAGCGCCCGGTCGGTGGCCAGCGTGGCCACGGCCACCTCGATGAGCCGGCGAGGCCCGACGTACTTGGGGGTGATCGCGGTACCATCGGGCAGCTCGCCGCCGAGCACAAAGGTGAGCACCGACCACGGTGAGAGCTGCCAGTTGGGCGGCCGCGGGTGGCGGCGGCGGGTGTCCTCCTCGGCGGTCTCGGCGGCAGCCAGGGCGTGCAGCTCGTCGGCGTACCGCTGTTCGGCGTGCGGACGCAGCAGCTGAGTCGGCTGAGTCGGCTGAGTCGGCAGAGTCATGGATGCTCCTGTTCGAGCCGGTGGCGCACGTCGGCGAGGTCGGCGGCGACCACCAGCAGAGGTCGCCAGCGGGAATGGCCGGGCACCAGGGCCAGTACGTCATCCAGCCTCGGTCCCACCCAGCCCGGCGGGGTCCGCAACGCCAGGAGGTGGGTGAGCCGCTGATCCTGCGGATCGGGCGGCCCGGCGCGCATCCGGTTCAGCAGCTGATCCAGGGCCGCCTCGGCCTCACCCCGCGCCCACGGAACCGCCCTGTCCTCTGGTGTCGATGCGCCCGTCGCGACGGCCGAGGCCTTGGCGGCCCGAGCCCACTGCGCGTTCGTCGCGGCCAGCCACCGCCCGCGCTCCCCGAGCAGCTCCGCAGCCCCGGTGGCGAACGCGGGACTCCGACTGGCGGCCGACACCCACGCGGGGAGCAGGCCGGTGGGCACCACGTATCCCGCAGACCCCGCCTGGGCCGCTACCTCTGCGGCCAGCGCCGCCGGGAGTCGCAGGATCCGCTCCGCCAGCGCCGCCGGCAGCAGCTGCCGCCCCGGTGGCGGATGGTCGGGCGCTGGGGGGTACGCCGACCACCCAGCCCAGGTGGGCGGTCCACCGGGGCCGAAGCCGCCGCGGCGGGCGGCGAGCAGGCGCGCCGCCGTACCCAGCAGCTGCGGACCCCGGCCTGGACCGGCGCCCAGGGTCGCCTCGCGGACCAGCTCGGCCCAGCCGGTCATGGCACAACGTCCGCGGTCACGACCCCGTCGGGCGTCCACACCGCCAACGGCAGCATCCCGTGATCGCTCACCTCGGCGGACACGGTCACCGGCTCACCACCGCCGACCGCCAGGGCAACCCACCGCAGGTCTGGGCCCTCGGCGTGACTCCTGGCCGCCCGCGCAGGCCGGATGCTGGGCCCGCGCACATCGGGCAGCACCTCGCCGTCGGCGTCCACCCACAGCCACGGCGGATCCCCGGGGGCGGCACCGGCGTCGAGGACCGGCGCCATCGACAGGACAGCCGGGTACCGACCCAACCACGGATCCCGCGCCAGGCCCGCCGACCAGCGCCGCCGCAGCTCGGCGACGGACACGGTGGCCGGCTCGCCAGTGCGCTCGGGAGCGCCACCGCACTCGGGAGCGCCGTCGCACTCGGGAGCGCCGTCGCACTCGGGAGCGCCGTCGCACTCGGGAGCGCCGCCGCACTCGGGAGCGCCGCCGCACTCGGGAGCGCCACCATCCGGCGGTCCGCCCGGCCAGGTGTCGGGCACGTCCTGGCGGGCGCCCAGCAGCGCGCGCAGGTCATCGGGATAGAAGTGCAGCTCGGCGTCGACGTGCGCCCCCACCGGTGGGGTGTCGTCCTGCGGACGCTCACCGCGGGTCGAGAACGTCAGCAGCAAAGCGGGCCGCCCGGTCCGACGCCCCTGCAGCCACGTACGTCGACGGGTCAACACCCCGTCGGCCTCCTCGCGGCGACCGATGACCTGCCAGGCCTCCCGCACCCCGGGGCCGGCCAGCACCCCGGCCTTGCTGGTCGGGTAGCCGACGTGCGCGGCGACCGCAGCCGCCAGCGGACCGGGCAGCTCGTCCAACCGTTGGTGAGCGATGGCGAGCGCGTACAGCTGGGCGAGTTCGGCCAGCATCCGTTCGTTCCATCCGGTGCCCGAGGCAGCCACCCCGTTCAGACCCCGGATCCGTCCGGCCAGGCCCGGTGCCTGGGCGTCGATGAGCCGAGCCGCCATCGCGGTGAAGCGCTCCGCGCTCCGGTTCTGCACGCGCGCCAGCCCGGTCTGGAGCTGATCGTCCAGCCAGGTCAGCAGCTCGGTGACCCCGGCGTCGACGCGGGCGCGGCGCGCGGCACCGACGGCCGGCCGGCCGCTGGCCGCAGCTGGCACCGGTGACCCGCCGAGGTGCTCCACAGCGGTCATGCTAGGTGTCCCCACCGACAACCCACCCCGGCCCGGCCTGGGGAGAGGCCGAGATTACCCCTCGGTACAAATGCACAGCCCTGCAAAGGCTCCCTGCCCGACACGGGTGCGCCAGAATGACGCAACGGGCCGCCGACACTGACGATCGCCGGGCGAGCCGGTCCCAGCGAGTTCTCGGCGTCACCATCACGACAGACACCAGCGAAATTCACAGCGAGATTCCACAGCGAGATTCCACAGCGAGACCACCAGCGAGATAGGAAGCACATGGGTTCCGGAGCCGACTTCGACCTGTTCAAGATCTCCGACGAGCACCGCATGCTGCGCGATGTGACCCGGCAGATGGTCGAGGACAAGATCGTCCCGTTCGCCGCCGCCGTCGACGAGGAGGCCAGGTTCCCGCAGGAGGCGTACGACGCCATGCGCGAGCTGGACCTGCACGCCCCCCACATCCCCGAGGAGTACGAGGGCTCGGGTGCGGACGCCCTGGCCACGTGCATCGTGATCGAAGAGGTCGCCCGCGGGTGCGTCTCCTCCTCGTTGATCCCCGCCGTCAACAAGCTCGGGACCGTGCCGGTGCTGCTGGCCGCGAGCGAGGAGATCAAGCGTAAGTACCTGCCGCCGGTGGCTCGGGGTGAGCAGATGTTCGCCTACGGCCTGTCCGAGCGCGAAGCCGGCTCCGACACGGCGGGGATGACCTGCCAGGCCATCGCCGACGGCGACTACTTCGTACTCAACGGGCACAAGGCGTGGATCACCAACGCCGGGGTGTCGGAGTACTACACGGTGATGGCCGTGACCGACCCCGACGGCCGTCGCGGTGCCAATGTGACGGCGTTCATCGTGGAGAAGTCCGACGAGGGCTTCACCTTCGGTGCCAAGGAAAAGAAGATGGGCATCCAGGGCAGCCCCACCCGTGAGCTGCACTTCGAGAACTGCCGGATCCCCAACGACCGGGTCGTCGGCAAGGTCGGCGAGGGCCTGAAGATCGCCCTGGCCACGTTGGACCACACCCGGATCACGATCGGCGCCCAGGCGGTCGGCGTGGCCCAGGGTGCGCTGGACGCGGCCGTGAAGTACGTCCAGCAGCGCGAGCAGTTCGGCAAGTCGATCTCCACGTTCCAGGGCGTGCAGTTCATGCTGGCCGACATGGCGATGGAGCTCGAGGCAGCCCGCCAACTGGTGTACGTCGCTGCCGCCAAGTCCGAGCGCAACGACAAGGACTTGTCGTTCTTCGGGGCGGCCGCCAAGTGCTTCGCCTCCGACGTCGCCGAGAAGGTGACCTCGGACGCCGTACAGCTGCTCGGTGGTGCGGGCTACACCCGCGACTTCCCGGTCGAGCGGATGATGCGCGATGCGAAGATCACCCAGATCTACGAAGGCACCAACCAGATCCAGCGGATCGTGATGGCGCGCCAGCTGCTGAAGTGAGCTGATCGACGTACTCCCGCGACGGGGGCTCGGGGACCATCCTCGGGCCCCCGTGGTCATGCCGCAGGTGGCTTCGGTGACTCTGCCGTAGTCAGGCCGTGGTCAGGCCACCAGGCCGTGCTCAGGTGTCACTGTGGTGCGGTTCGGCGGTCGGGAACGCAGCATGGTTGACGCTCGGACGTAACCAACGGCGCCGGATTGACACCCGGCCGCCAGGCATGGGGTACGCCGGGTGGGGTACGCCGGCCACGCGCGGGTACGCCCAGCTCACCTCGGGCAACACGAAGGGCCCGGGAGCAATCCCGGGCCCTTCGGTGATGCGGTGATGCAGGAGACTGTGAGCCGCTTCGGGATCAGTGACCCGACATGGTGTGCAGCGGCTCCTGCGACTTGTCCTTGACGAAGAACACGGCCGTGAGGCTGATCAAGGCCACGATCGTCAGGTACGGCGCGACGGCGACCACCGTGCCGTACGTCTTCTGCAGGTACTCGGCGATCGTCGGGGCGAACGCGCCACCCAACACGGCGCCCAGAGCGTAGGCGATGGACACCCCGGACAGGCGTACCCGCACCGGGAACAGTTCGGCGAACATCGCGGACTGGGGGCCGTAGGTCAGGCCCTCGGGGATGGCGATCAGCACCAGGGCCAGCCCGACCAGGGTCAGGTTCTTCTGCTCGACGCCTTCCTTGACCAGCCAGAAGATCGGGAAGCACATCAGCGCCATCGCGATGTAGCCGACCTTGTAGACGAAGGTGCGGCCCTTGCGGTCCGACCATGCGGCCGCGGCGAAGGTGACGACGATCCACAGAGCGGAGGCGACCATCGTCCAGAGCAGGATGCTGGGCACCGAGAAGCCGCCGACCTTGTTGGCGTAGCCGAGGATGAAGCCACCGACCAACATGTACCCCAGGGCCTGGGTGCCCATGAAGGTCAGGGCGCCGATCAGGACGCGCTTGCCGTCCGTCTTCATGAGCTCCTTGAGCGGGGAGGTCGCGTTCTTCTTGGCTTCCTTCAGCTCCAGGAACACCGGGCTGTCCTCAACGTTGTTGCGGACCCAGTTGCCGGCGAAGATCAGGATGATCGAGAACAGGAACGGCAGCCGCCAGCCCCAGTCGAGGAACGCGGCCGGGCTCATGACATTGGTCAGGATCAACAAGACAGCGCTGGCCAGCACCATGCCGCCGGGCACACCCATCTGCGGGTAGGCGCCCATCCAGCCACGCTTGCCGTGCGGCGCGTGCTCCACCGCGAGCATCGCGGCCCCGCCCCATTGGCCACCGGCGGCGAAGCCTTGCAGGCAGCGCAGCAGGATCAGCAGGATCGGCGCACCGACGCCGATCTGCTGGGTGGTCGGCAGCAGACCGATCAGCGCCGTGGCGGCACCCATCCCGACCATGGTGAAGACGAGCACGAACCGGCGGCCCAGCTTGTCTCCGAGCGGGCCCATGGCCACCGCGCCCAGCGGCCGGAAGAAGAAGGCCACACCGACGGTCGCCAGGGCGGCCAACTGGTTCCACTCGCCCAGGCCGCTGAAGAACAGCTTGCCGAAGACGATGCTGGCGACCAGGGCGTAGATGAAGTAGTCATACCATTCGATGGTCGTACCGAACATCGTCGCGATCGAGACGCGGCGGTACTCGGCGGTCGACGTGGTCGGGGCGGCGACATCACGGATGATGTCCGGCTCACCAAGCTCGACGTGATGGTGCTCTTTCGACATTGTCTGTCCTCATGAGGTGGGGCTTTCGGGAGGCCGCGCGCCGGGGTTCAGGGGCCCAGGTCGGCGGCGAGAGGCGGTACGGCTACCGCGGAGTAATGGCGCGTCGCTTCCATATTGTCGCTGGCGCGTCACACAAGAAGCTGAGCTTGAAGGTAAGGCGCCCGTCCGAATCGAAGCAAGGCATTCGCTGATTTCGGGGGTGTGTCGAGCGTCGAGCGGTCGCTTCTCCGGATGAGCGGCAGGTGCCGACCATCGCGGACGTGCGCTGTAACAGCCATCGACGCCAGCGTCTCCCCGTTGTCACAAGCGGGGTCGCGATAGTGCCCTGACGTGGGATTCTTGGGCCATGCTCTTGGCTGAGGTGGTCGCGGCGTCCAGCGCAGTGGCGGCGACGGCATCGCGATCCGCAAAGGTCGCCACGGTCGCCGCGGCACTGGTCAACGCCCAGGACGACGTCGAGGTCGTGGCCTGCTACCTGGCCGGCACCCTGCCCCAGCGACGCCTCGGGGTGGGCTGGCGGTCCCTGCAGACGCTTCCTCCCGCGGCCACGACGCCCTCCCTTGATGTCCCGACCGCCCAACGAGCGCTCGCCGATCTGGCGGCCGCCGGCGGCCCCGGCTCCGGCGCGCGACGCGCGGCCACGCTGGCCGCGCTGATGTCGGCGGCCACCGAGCCGGAGCAGCGCTTCCTGGTCCAGCTGATCACCGGCACCACCCGCCAGGGCGCCCTCGACGGGGTGATGATCCAGGCCGTCGCGCTCGCCTCCGGGGTTCCAGAAGACCTGGTGAGACGGGCCACGATGCTCGCGGGCGACAGCGCCGCGGTGGCCGCCATCGCTCTGGGTGCCGAGGATCCGGCAGCGGCCGCGGCGGCCGTCGCGGCGATCCGGCTGAAGGTCGGCCGACCGCTGCGCCCGATGCTGGCGGCCAGCGCCCCGGAGGTGGAGCAGGCGATGGCGCTGGTTGCCCCCGAGGGCAAGCCGGTAGCGGTCGAGGGCAAGATCGACGGGATCCGCATCCAGGTGCACGCTGACGACTCGCCGGTGAACCGCGTGGTGCGGGTGTTCACCCGCACCGGGGACGAAGTGACCCGGCGCCTCCCGGAGGTGGTCGAGGTCGTTGAAGGCCTGGTCGCCGGCCAGACCGGCCAGACCGACCAGACCGGCCAGACCGACCAGACCGGCCAGACCGACCAGACCGGCCAGACCGGCCAGACCGGCCAGACCGGCAGGGGCGGGACGGTGTTCGACGGGGAGGCGATCGCGCTGCGTGCCGACGGCCACCCGCAGCCCTTCCAGGTCACCGGCGCCCGCACCGCCAGCGCGCGGTCGGTGGACCTGCTGCGCGCTCAGGTGCCGTTGACGACGTACCTGTTCGACGTGCTCCGGCTGGATGGCACGGACCTGATCGATGAACCAGCCCACCTCCGGTACGCCGCGTTGGACGCCGTGGTGCCCGCCGCGAACCGGGTGCCGCGGCTGATCACCGCCGACCCGGGTGAGGCCACCGCGTTCTTCGACGACATCGTCGCCGCCGGTCACGAGGGGGTGGTCGTCAAAGCGCTGGAGCGGCCGTACGCCGCCGGCCGCCGCGGCTCGGGCTGGGTGAAGGTCAAGCCGCGGCACACCCTGGACCTGGTGGTCCTCGGCGTCGAATGGGGCAGCGGCCGGCGTACTGGCTTCCTGAGCAATCTGCACCTGGGCGCCCGCGACGCCGCGACCGGCGAGTTCGTGATGCTCGGCAAGACGTTCAAGGGGATGACGGACCAGATGCTCAACTGGCAGACCCGGCGTTTCCTGGAGCTGGAGACCGGCCGGGACGGGCACATCGTCTGGGTGCGGCCCGAGCAGGTGGTGGAGATCGGGTACGACGGCCTGCAACGTTCGTCGCGGTACCCCGGTGGGCTGGCCCTGCGGTTCGCGCGGGTGATCCGCTACCGCGACGACAAGCCGGCCGCGCAGGCGGACACCATGGACACCGTGCGGTCGTCGTACCAGCGATCTCTGGGTGAACCGCTCGTCCCCCCTAGCCCGGCGACCGACTAATGTTCCCCGCTAGTGCCAGAGCCAGGTGTGCAGGTGCGCAGGTATGGAGGTTCCCGTGAGCGAGTACCGCTGTCCGCAATGTGACGACCTGGCGAGCGGGTGGCACTACTACCCGGGCGTGATGCACGCCGACGTCGATGGCCATTCGCGCATGGTTCGCGCCCCTGAGCTCGACGAACTCACGCTCGAGCCGTGCGGGCACTCGGTCACGGGCGACGCCTGCCACCGCGCCAAGGCGACCATTCAACGCTCGGCGCTCAAGGAACGGGAACTGTCCCGCGGGTTCGATCTGCGCGCGTTCCTGCGGATGCGGCTCGATGAGGACGAGTTGCGGGTGGCCACGCAAGGCGGCAGTGACGCCGGACCGGTGCAGGCCCGCCGCGCCATCGTGGACCTGCACTATCCGACCGGGGATCCGCACCACCTGGTCTGCCACGAATGCGGCGAGTTCACCCACCGCTGGCCCTGCCGGACGATCCGGTGGCTCGCGGTGATGTACGGCGACCACCCCGCCTACCGGCCGCAGTGGCATCCCGCCGACGCTGACGCCCGCTGAGGCCCCACTGGCGGGGACTCGGGGGTCTCATCGGCCGGGAATTCCCTCGTCGGCGGGTGCCCTCTGGGTAGCCTCTGCGCATGAGCACCGACACCCAGGACGTCGACCTCGATCAGCTGCGACAGCGGGTTGACGACGCCAGGACGCGGTACGACGGCTATCTGGCCCGCGGCCTGAAGCTCGACCTCACCCGCGGAAAGCCCTGCCGCGAGCAACTCGATCTGTCCGAGGCGATGATCTCGATCCTCGAGGGCGGCGACCACAGCAGCGACGACGCGGGCGATCTGCGCAACTACGGCGGAGCCCCGAAGGGACTGCTGGCGTTGCGAGAGATCTTCTCCCCGCTGGTCGACGTCCCGGTCGACCAGCTCGTGGTCCGCGACAACTCCTCGCTGGCCCTGATGCACTTCGCGCTCGCGTCCTCCTTCTTCCACGCACCGCCCGGCGGGGACGCGGCGTGGGCCGGGCAGCGCGTTCGGTTCCTGGCTCCGGCACCCGGCTATGACCGCCACTTCGCGGTGTGCGACGAGCTGGGGATCGAGCTGGTCCCGGTCCCGATGACCGAGAGCGGGCCGGACCTGGATGTGGTCGAGGCCCTGGTCGCCGACGACGCGAGCATTAAGGGCATCTGGTGCGTGCCCAAATACAGCAACCCCACCGGCGTGACCTACAGCGACGCGGTGGTCGCCCGGCTCGCGGCCCTGCCCGCCGCCGCCCCCGACTTCCGGATCTACTGGGACAACGCCTACGCCATCCACCCCGTCGATGACCGGCCGCAGCAGCTGGCCTCGGTTCTGACGGCCTGTGAGCAGGCCGGTCATCCGGACCGGGTGTTCGTGTTCGCCTCGACGTCGAAGGTGACCCTGGCCGGGGGCGGGGTGTCCTTCTTCGGGTCCTCCCCGGCGAATGTGGCCTGGTTCCTGGCCCGGGACGGCCTGCGGACCATCGGCCCGGACAAGATCAACCAGCTCCGGCACGTCCGGTTCTTCGGCTCCACCGAGGGCGTGCTGGACCACATGCAACGCCACCGGGCGATCCTGGCGCCGAAGTTCGATGCGGTGGCCAAGGCGCTGCACGAGGATTTGCAGCCCCTGGGGATCGCCACCTGGACAGACCCGGCGGGCGGGTACTTCGTCAGCCTCGACGTGATCCCCGGTACGGCGCGCCGCGTGGTGGCGCTGGCGGCCCAGGCCGGCGTAGCGCTCACCCCCGCGGGGGCGACGTACCCCGGCGGGCAGGACCCGCAGGACCGCAACATCCGGATCGCCCCGACCTTCCCGAGCATGGGTGAGCTGGAGGAAGCCTTGCGCGTGCTGACCACCTGTGTGGTGCTGGCGGCCGGCGAGAAGCTGCTCGCATGAGCGACACCGGGGGCGGATCGGCGGCCGCGCCGAAGGACGAGCCCGTCGAGCCGCCGGTCTCTCCCGAACCGGCTTCTCCCGAGCCGGTCTCTGTCGAGCCGGTCTCCCCGGTCTCGGCGGAGGTGCCACTGACCCGCGAGGCGCTGGTCCCCGCCGGCGCGGCGTGGCGGGCCTGCCTGGCCACGATCCGTACGGGGGTGCTGCGTCGCCCGGTGGTGCTCGTGGTGGCGTTCGCGATCTTTCTTGCGTTGCCGCTGTTGGGCGGCACGCCGTGGCCCTGGGCTGCGCTGCAGGCGGTGATCGGGACGGTCATCGTGCTCGTGCTGAGCGTGGGCCTGGCCTGGTTGCGGGTGCGTCGCTGGTACGTCGCGGGGAGCCGTTGGCAAGGCGGGCTCGGGGCCACGGGACTGCGGTTGGCGTTCCCGAACAACGACCTCACGCTGCCGGCGTCCGCCATTCGGGGCGTCCACCAGGACCGGGACCTGCTGCTGCTGACGGTGGGGCCGCGCTCGCTGCAGCTGGCGTTGCCGCAAGAGCTGTTCACCGTGGCCGAGGTCGAGGAGCTGATCGCTCGCGGCGCTCAGCCGCCGGCGCCGGGCGTGCCCACGCAGACGTCGGGGACCCCCGCGGACGGTTCCGCAGGCCTCGCGACCGGACCGGTCGTCGTACCGCGCCGGCAGGTGCCGTTGTCGGAGGAGTTCGCCCAGTCCATCCCCAAGACCCTGGCGCGACTGGAGTTGACCCGGCCGTTGTCGATGTTCCTGTTGATCTTCGGGCTCTACCAGGGCTTCCGGGCGATCAGCGTCGGCGACACCCTGAGCCTGCTGATCGCGGTGATGGCCGCCGTCAGCTGGGTCGGCTTGGCGATCGCGCCGTACCTGCAGGGTCGCCGGTTGTACCAGCCGGGGCTGATCATCGGTGCCGGGCTCGGGGAGGGCAAGCTCGCCGTGAGCTTGGGGGACAAAGTGGTTGAGCATGACGCCACGGTGGTCCGCAAGGTGCTGGCCGTCCCAGGGGGCGTCGCGCTCCGCCTCGCCGACGGCGGGGTGCTGGTGTTTCCCGAGGGTCTGCTGTCGCAGGAGCAGCTCGCCGAGTTGACGCAGCTGGCCGCCACCAAGCGCAGCCGCCGGGGCCGCTGACCGCCCGCGCTCGGCAGTCGACGTCGCGCGGTCCAGTGAGCCGCGAGGAGTCGATTCCGCACCTCTGTCGACAACGAGAAGTCGCTCCCGCACCCTGGGACGCCGTGGGAGGTGCTGATTCGACGTTTCGTCGGCGTCGTCGGCGGGCGCACCTCGGGACGGCTCGCGACACGGTACGACGCCGCTCGCCTCAGAGCGCGGGTTCGCTTCGTCGGGCGGGTTCGTGCAGCGGGCGTCCGGCCAGCACCCCCAGGCAGGCCCCGGCCAACACCAGCACCGTACCCACCAGCTGGGGTGCTGAGATCGTCTGACCGTAGACCCAGGCCCCGGCAGCGACGTTGACGGCGGGTTCCAGGGTGCTCACGATGGCTGCCCGCGTAGCCCCCACCAGCGGCAGCCCGGCGAAGAACAGCGCCACCGCCAGCACGGTCGACACCATGGCGACGAGCAGCACGGACGGCCACGCGGCGGTGGGCAACTGCAGGTGCAGCTCGCCGCGGGCGAGGCCGTGCGCTCCGAGGGTGATCGCCGCGAACGCGCACACGTAGGCGGACAGCACGAGCGGGGACAGGGTGGTCGGCACCCGGTCCCCGAGCAGGATGTAGCAGCTGTATGTGACGGCGGCGGCGAGGCCACAGATGACCCCGAACGCCTGGGCACCGCCGATCGGCCCGGCGGCCAGCGCCGTGCCGGCGAACGTCAGCAGCAGCGCCAGCGCGATCCGGCCCCCGAGCCGCGCCCGGGCAAGGACGGCGGAGCCGGCGGCGACCAGCGCGGGGTAGAGGTAGAGCAGCAGCGTGGTCAGGGACGGCGAGATGAACTGCACCGCCGTGAAGTAGAACGACGACATCAGGGCGTACCCGATGCCCCCGAGGGCGAAGGTCAGGGCCAGATCAGCGGGGCGGGGCCGGGACAGCGAGCGGCGAGCAGCGGCGTACCCGAAGAGCAGCACGGCCGCGAGGGCGAACCGGAAGAACAGCAGCGTCGGAACGGTCAACCCGGCTCGGTACGCCTCGACCGCGAAGTACGGCATGAAACCGAAGCCGGTCGCGGACAACGCCAGGTACAGATATCCGCGCACAGCTACCTCCACTGCCGACCGGGCGCATCGTCTCACGCCCAGCCCTCGGTGGGGTCAGCTGCAGGTGCCCCGTCCGGGGTGGAAGGAAATGTGGACGTGGTCGTAGTGGTTGGCGGTGGCCCCGCCGCGGTCGCTCATGTGGCGCCAGCTCGCGTTGGAGCGGCCCGGGAACCAGATGCGCTGGTACCAGATGACGTACTTGACGTTCAGCGCCTTGGCGTTGGCCTGGCTCCACTGCGCCACCCGGTCGCCCTCGGCCTTGTCGCCGCCGACCATCACGTCCAACGCCAGTCCGGCGCTGTGGTCGCCCCCGCCGGGCCGGTAACCGCCGATCTGGGAGATGCCGAACCGCGAGGCGATCGTCGATTTGACCGCACTCGTCCACGAACCGCTACCGCAGGCGACCGCGGCGGCAGGAGATGGGGCGGCCTGCGGGCGCTGAGTCGACTGCGTGGTCGTCGCGTCCTTGGCGTTGCCCGAGTCACGGTTGTCGGCCCGGTCCGCGGCCTGCTTCTCGGTCTTGTCCTCGGCCTTGTCCTCGGTACGAACCTCGGCGGCGCCCGCGCCGGAGGCCCGTGGGGCGGGCGCGAGGCCGGCGGCGACGCGCCGGGCGGCGGTTGCGCTCGCGGCCACCGCCGTTGTGGTGGCACTTTGGTAGCTGGTGATCCAGCCGGAGGTGGAGCCAACCCCGTCGACGGCCCGGGCGATGCCCTCGGAGGCCGGGACGGCGGAGCTCGGACGGTGGGCCAGGGCGGGGGTCGCCAGCGTCAGGCTGAGGCTCAGCAGGGCAGCCATCGGCGGTAGTGCTCCGGTCATCGGTTCCTCACAGCGGGTCGGTCAGCGCCGACGGGCGGTTTGACGGGCCCAGGGGAGGCCCGACTCGAGATAACCGGACGGTAACAGCTCAATCACGGGGACATCACGGATTGCGCACACGTGGACACGGTGAACCACCCTGACGCTCGCTCAGCGGCTGTTCACCACCGGTGGGCGGGCGCCAGAACGTGACCAGGCGCACATCTCCCATGAAAGAACCGCAACCATCGCGCGGCCGCAGGGCACGTGTCGGGGCCGCAGACGGCGAAAGGCCGGAAGCGATCGCTTCCGGCCTTTCGCGAGTGACCCGCCTGGGCGTCGCGACTTACTTGGTACGGCGACGCGCGGCCAGGCGCAGAGCCCCGCCCGCGCCGAGCAGGGTGGTCGCCACCCCGAGACCGAGTGCTGTTTCAGCCCCGGTGTAGGGCAGCACGGTCGGCGGCTTCTGCGCCGGGGCCGGCGGGCGCCAGGGCGCCGGGCGCGGCTTGTGCACGACGGGCTTCGGGGTGGGGGCCGGAAGGGCTGGCTTCACCGTGGGCTTGGGGGCCTGGGTGGTGGGGGCGGGGGCTTGCGTGGTCGGCGACGGCGGAGGCGTCGTCTCGCAGGCGGCCGAGCCAGCCGGCTTCGGGGTCTCGGTGGCCGACGCCGGTGCGGCGGTGGCCGTGATCACGACACCGCCCAGCAGCAGACCGGCGCTGAGCGTCGTGACTTTGCGGGCGGTCGAATGGGTGCGGTGCACAATGTCCCCCTCGATGACGGGAAGCTGCATGTAAGAGTGGCAAGCCGATCAAAGCATACGTTCGTCTTGAACGGGCGTACGAAACCCTCATCGAGGAGCGGTGTGTCGCGCTACAGGTCTGGATAATCCTTGTGCGTGAGGTGCGTCACGTTACGAGTGGGCGTCATTTCTCGGATACGGGTTGAGGATCCACCGGCTCCGGAGTGTCGGCGACCAGGCCGGTGCGTCGCAAGATGGCGTCGACGGCCAAGCCGGTGAGGACGGCCAAGCAGATGCCGGATAGCGCGGCGATGAACGGGTGGTCGTGGAACCAGTGTCCCGCGAGAGCGCCAATGGCCACCGAGTAGGTCGCCCAGGTGGTCACGGCCAGGGCGTCCAAGGCGATGAATTTCGGCCGGCTGAAGCCGGAGGCTCCCGCGGTGAGGTTGACGGCGACCCGACCGACGGGGACATAGCGTGCCACCAGAATCGCCAGCCCCCCGCGGCGGTGCAATTCGGAGGCTGCCCAGCGAAACGCGCGCTGCACCGGGGGGCGTTTGCTGTGGGCCATCCGATTCAGGCCGGAATGGCGGCCGATGAGAAATGTGAGGTTGTCGCCCAGAAAGGCGCCGATGGCCGCGCATACTCCAAGGGCGATCAGCGACGGGGATCCGGTGGACGCGGAGACGGCCGCGAGGGTGATCACGACCGACTCGCTCGGCAGCGGCGGAAAGAACCCGTCCAGCGTCGCGAGGGCGAAAACGGCCACCAGCGCCCAGGTCGACGGTGAGTTCGCGATGATGAACTGGTTGAGTGTCTCGACCACGCCGGGCTCCCATCGACATCAGGGACCAGCGCCCCCGTCCCTTCATGATGCCTGACCCCACCTGGGATAGCCCTGAGAGGTGCAGGAACGCGCACTGAACGCCAGCGGGTCACGGTCGCCCATTGCGGCGCGCAGCGTCTTGAAATATACCCAGGGGGGTATGTGTTATCGTGGGTGCAACGAAGGATCCCCAGAACATCCCCAGAGCAAGGAGCGTCGTCATGTGTCGACCGGTGCCGTGCACCAGCTGCGGAAAGACCACCTGGGCGGGGTGCGGTATGCACGTCGATCAGGTCAAGTCCGGCGTCCCGGCGGGGCAATGGTGTCAATGCTCGCGCGAAGAATCCGGCAAGTCGTCCATGAAGTCGCTGTTCGGCGGCCTGTTCGGGCGCTGAGCCGCAGCCGGCGGACAGACCGACCTCGTCCCCGGCGCGCCCCGACCGGTAGGGTGCGCCGGTGGAGCATCGCATCTCGTACACGGTCTACTACGAAGACACCGACAGCCTCGGCGTCGTCTACTACGCGAACTACTTCAAGTTCTTCGAACGCGGTCGCTCCGAACTGCTCGGGGCGAGCGGCCGGTCGGTGGCGGAGCTGAACGCCCAGGGCATTCTGGTCGTCGTCCACTCGGCGTCGGCCACCTTCAAGAAGCCGCTCACCCTCGGCGACCGGTTCGACGTCGTTACCCAGTTCTCCCTGCCCTCGCCATACCGCGGCCGGTTCACCCAGCGCATCGAGTGCGGCGGGGAGTTGTACGTCGATGGGGTGATCGACACGGTCAGCCTGGACCGCCAGCAGAACCTGATCGAGTTCCCCGCGCTCTTTGGCTGAGCCTGCGGATCACCGCGGCCGGTGCGTCAGGGTTGCCTCGTCGTCGGGTTCGGCGCGGGGGCGGCCAGCCGCTCCCGCAGCGCCGCCACCGAGAAGCCGGGCACGAGTGACTCCAGCTCACGCAGCTGGGTGGCGGGAGTCCATGCGACCCCGTCCGGCGCGCCGATGAGCTGACGCAGCGTCTCCAAAGACGCCCCGGTCCCGTCGCTGACCTGCTGCAGGGTCATCCAGCCACGCAACTCGGTCGGCTTCAGCGGGGTGCCGTGCTCGATGGCCGTCCGGCCGCTGGAGACCCAGGTACCGGTGGCCTTCGTGACGCCGTACGTGCCGAACATCAGCACCAACGCCACCACCGGCATGATCCACCGCGATGCCGTGATTCGACGCCTCGTGGTCATGACAACACCGTGTCGCGCTCGCTGGTACGGCGGCCGATGCTGCCCACCCAGGTCGGCCCGGACACCTCCAGGGCGCCCCCGAAGGTGCAGTTGGCCACGCATTCCAGACAGCCGATGCAGTCGGTGCTGACCGCCGATGGTGTACCGGCGACGTCGATCCCGACGGGGCAGGGCGTGTTGCACAACCGGCAGTCGGTGCAGGCCGACGCCGTACGACGGATTCGCAGGAAGCTCAGGTGACCGAGCACGGCAAACACCGCCCCCGCGGGGCACAGGTACCGGCACCAGAACCGGTCCACCAGCACCGATCCGATGAGTACGACGGTCAGGATCACCAGCGCGGGCCACATGGTGGCCAGGTCCGGCTCGAACAGCCAGTGCAGGCTGAACAGCGTGACGTACGGGTCGTAGTGGGCGAAGATCAACGACGCCGTCACCGCGGAGGCGACCACCACGGCCAGCAGTACGACGTAACGTCCCGCCCGTAGCACCCGGTCCACGGCCGGGGAGGGCGACCACGCCCGCACCCCCAGCTTCGCGCGCAGGCCGGTGATCAGGTCCTGCAAGGATCCGAACGGACAGATCCAGCCGCAGAACGCGTTCCCGGCGACGAGCACCGAGACCGCGACCGCGGCGCCCAGGATCATGTTGCTCGGGTGCACCTTGCTGATGAACTCCCCGGTGGTCACCCAGGTCCACAGGGTCTCGACCCCACCGAACGGACAGAGCGCATCGGTGGAGGGCGCCCCTGACTCGCGGGCCAGCTGATGCCGCACCGCGGCGACCAGGATCAGGACGGCGACGGCCAGTTGGCTGAGGTAGCGCCAGCGTCGCAGCGTGGCCACCGAACGCCGGCGCTGCTGGGAGCGGGACTCCTGCGGCCGGCGCCGGTGGTCACGCGGCGGCGGGGCGTTGTCGATCGAAACCGGAGTGGGCATGAAGCCCAGGGTGGGCACCAATCATGAAGGAGCTGTGAAGGTTTCGTCCACGCTGTGTGAGCTCTGCCGGGGGTCGGCCGGTCGCCACGGCCCCCGAGCGCTCACCTCGCTCAGTCGCCCTGCGCGAGCTCCCGCATGACGGTCCCGAAGTCGCGATCCTGCCGGTTGTACGGCAGTTTCTGCAGGGCCTTGGCCATCATGCAACTGTCGGTCGCGGCCGCCCCCATCAGCCCGGCGCCGACCGTCGCGGAGAGCCATTTGAGTTCGGGCCGCAGCAGGCTGCCCAGCACGCCGGCGGCGACCAGCGAACCCGCCACGAGGCGCACCTGGCGTTCCATCGCCCAGCGGTCACTGGTCCGGTTCACCGGGGCACCGGCCTGCTCCCAGGCGACCATGCCGCCGGTCAGCACGTGCAGGTGGGTCAGGCCCGACCCGGCCAGCGCCTGGGCGGCCTCGGTGGCGCGGTTGCCGGACCGGCAGACCAGCACGACCTGCTGGTCCAGGTGTTCGCGCAGCTCGTGGCGGTGCTCCTTGAGCAGCCCGAGCGGGACGTTGTAGGCGCCGGGGATGTGCGCCGGGCCGAACTCGGAGGGTTCGCGGACGTCGATGATGCGTGGCTCGGGTTCGGTGCCCATCCAGGACTGCAGCTCGCTGACGCCCACGGTGAGCCCGTGGGGGGCGGCGGCCGAGGCGGCGGTGGAGGCGGGGGCGGAGTCGGGGGCAGTGACAGCGGACATGAGGGGACCTCGTTCGAGTCGTGAGTGCGGGTGAACAGGAGGGGGCAGGAGAAGGCAGGAGAGGGCAGGAGAAGACAGGGCAGGTCAGAACAGTGCGGGGACGTTGACCACCGCGACGTAGCTGCCGACGGCGACCAGCAACAGGGTGAAGGCCAGACTCAGGGTGTTCGGGTTGGCGCGTTGGGCGATCCTCCCGCCGAGCAGGCTGCCGGCTGCGCCGAACAGGCTGAACGTCAGGATCAGCGGCCAGTCGATCTCGACCCCGCCGCCCAGGCGCGAGGCCAGCGCGGTGGCCGAGTTGAGGGTGATCACCAGCAGCGAGGTGCCGACGGCGGTGGGCATCGAGAAGCCCAGGGCCAAGACCAGGGCGGGTACGACGGCGAACCCGCCGCCGACCCCGAAGAACCCGGTCAGCAGCCCGACCCCGGTGGCGGCCAGGACCACCCGCAGCAGCGCCCCGCGGTCACGGCGTACCGCAGACCATGACAACGGCGCGGCTTCGGGCGGGGTGGTTCCGGCGGCGGCGTGGGTGCGGCGGTCCTTGGCCGCAGCCCGGCGCTTGCGGGTCATCAGGATCGCGACGGCGTACATCAGGACGGCGAACATGCTCATCAGCACCGTCGGGGGCACCGACACGGAGGCGGCCGAACCCGCCACCGACCCGAGGATCCCCAGGCCACCGAACAGGAACCCCTCCGCGAACCGCACCCGGCGGGCGCGGTGATGCGGGATCATCCCGACGATCGCGCTCAGCCCCACGATGATCAGCGACCCAGCCGTGGCGGCGTGCGGAGGCTGCCCCATCAGGTACACCAGGACCGGGACCGTCAGGATGGCACCGCCACCACCGAGGGCGCCCAGGGTGATGCCGATGATCAGGCCCAGGGGGGCCACCCACCACATCAGCGTGCTCAACTCCCCGTCATCGGCAGGCCGGCCTTGGCGGCCTCGTCGAACTCGTCGTCGATGGCCACCACCGTCAGTCCCCCGGCGGCCAGGATCGACGCGGCGATCGATGCCCGGTACCCACCGGCGCAGTGCACCCACAGTTCCCCGGCGGGCACCTCGGCGCGCCGGCGCAGCGCCTCGTGCAGCGGGAGGTGGAAGGCCCCCTCGATGTGCGATTCCGCCCACTCCGGCGCCCTGCGTACGTCCACGACATTGACCGGGCGGTGGTGGCGGACCTGCGCGAGGTCGGCGAAGGTCGCGCGCTCGAAGCCGGCCAGGGGGCCGGGGGTCCACGACGCGGGGTCGCCGGTGGCCTGCCCGGCGAGGGTGTCGATGCCGATCCGCACCAGTTCTCGCTGCGCCTGCGCCACCTGGTCGGCGTTCTCACCGAGCAGGGTCAGGGGGGTGCCCCACGGCATCAGCCAGCCCAGATAGGTCGACATCTGGCCGTCGATCCCCAGGTTGAAGGTCCCCGGCACGTGGCCCGCCGCAAAAGCGGTCCGGTTGCGCAGGTCGACGACCCACTCACCGGCCTCCAGGCGCGCCCGCAGCGTGGCCGCGTCGGTGGGTTCGGGCGGGCTCAGATCGGGGTCGCCAGGTCCGGCGGCATTCAGCGGCCCCATGTGCACGTAGTAGGCGGGGTAGACGTCGAGGCCGTCGAGCATGTCCTCGATCCAGGCCTGCTCGTCCTGGGTGAGGACGGGGTTGGTACGCCGCTCGCGCCCCATCGTGGATTCTGTCGCGTCAGACTGGCTGGAGGAACAGAAGCTGCCGAAGCCGTGGGTGGGCATCACCTGGGCGGCGTCGTCGACGTGGGCGGCGAGCCGGTGGGCGGAGGCGTACTGATGGCGCGCCAGCGCGTCGGTGTGCTCGGGGCCGAGCAGGTCGGGACGTCCCGTCGACCCGAACAGCAACGAACCGCCGGTGAACACCGCGATCGTTCGGTTGGTGTCGGCGTTGGGGCTGGTCAGCGCGTACGACAGGTGGGTGAAGGTGTGCCCGGGGGTGGCCAGCGCGGTGACCCTCAGCGCGGGGCTGACGTCGATGACGTCCCCGTCGCGGGTCGGCACCCGCGCGAAGCTCACCTCGTCGTCGGCGTTGACGTGGTACGCCGCCCCGTAGGCCTGGGCGAGCGCGTACCCCCCGGTGACGTAATCGTTGTGGATGTGCGTTTCCAGCGCGTGGGTCAGGCGCACCCCGGCGTCGTCGAGGATCTGTCGGACCCGGTCGATGTCGCGTTGCGGGTCGACCACGAAGGCGACCTGGCCGTCGTGGACCACGTAACTGCGGTCACCGAGCGACGGCGTTTCCAGAGGGACGATGCTGATCGCGCGGTTCGGGCTGGCGGGGGGCGGTGGCGCGGGGGTGGTCACCCGGGGCTCCTTGAGTTCGGCGGGGGATCGGCGTTCCTCGTTCCTCTCCGCCAACAGTAATGCCCCAGGGGGTATTCCGCCCGCTGGGGCCCCGGCGCCGCTGCAGCGGTTCAGGCGGCCCGGCCCAGGTCGCTCAGGCCGCGGCCGTCACCGGGTGATCGGCCGCCCCGCAGCGGTCCAGTCGTTGATGCCGCCGTCCAGGCCGTAGACGTGGGTGAACCCCAGGGCGCTCATCTGGTCCACCGCGGTCCGGGAGCGATTCCCGGACCGGCAGTACACGGCGTATGTCCGCGAGCGATCCAAGCCGGCCAACCGGGACGCGAAATCCGGTGCGCTCACATCGGCGAGCAGCGCGCCCTGCAGGTGCCCCTCCGCGAACTCCTGCGGGGTGCGCACATCCACGATGACGGTTCCCGATGCGGGGAGTGCCTGCGCGAAGGCGGCCACGTCCAGGTGGGCGCCATGAGCCGGGGTTGTACGGGCCGGCGTGGACGAGATGGCCGGGGCGCTCGACCTGGCTGGGGTAGACCCGTCAGGGGGTGCTGGCGCCGAGGGCGCGGGAGTCTGCGCGCAGGCCGACAGGCCGGCCGCCAGTATCGCGGCGGCGGCCAAACCGGGGGTGGTCCTGCTCGCGGGCCTGACCGGGGTGAGGTGACGTCGCAGCGTGGGCATACCCCGATTGTGCGCGCCGGGTGCCCTCGAGCCCTTAGGTGCGTCGGTCGGCTCGACATCGAGCCGAACGACGCACCTAAGCCTCGATCCGTGGACGGTTAGCTGATCGTGGGGTTTGGTTCGGCGGGTCTGGACGTGAATGTGCCTTCTGGGCTTGAAGAATCGGGAGTGTCGAGTTCCTGATGCGTTCGAGCCGAGAAGGCACTGAGAGTGAAGCTACCTGATTCGTGGTCCAAGGCGTCGCCGCTGTTCGATGAGGACAATCTGGTGTCGTGCGCCGGGCTGGCGCCGGTGATGGGGCTGGCCGAACAGGCGGGGTTGTCGGAGTTGCTCACCGAACGGGTGCGGCTGGCCTGGACGCGGGTCGCCTCGGCTGGGGTGAACCCGGCGGGGAAGGTGGCCGCGATCATCGCCGGGATGGCCGCTGGCGCGGACAGCATCGATGACATGCAGGTGATCCGCTCCGGTGGGATGCCGCAGTTGTTCACCGGCGTGTATGCGCCGGCCACGCTGGGTCAGTTTCTGCGCGAGTTCACCCACGGTCACGCGTCACAGTTGGCCTCGGTCGCGCGGGCGCATCTGGTCAACCTGGCCCGCCGGACCGACCTGCTGCCCGGTATCGAGCAGCAGGCGTACATCGATATCGACTCGCTGCTGCGCCCGGTCTATGGGCACGCCAAACAGGGCGCCAGCTACGGGCACACCAAGATCTCCGGGAAGCAGGTGCTACGTAAGGGCCTGTCCCCGTTGGCGACCACGATCAGCAGCCCGTCCGGCGCGCCAGTGGTGGCCGGGATCCGGCTGCGGGCCGGGAAGGCCGGTTCGGGCCGGGGCGCGGACTCCATGGTGCGCCAGGCCATCGTGACTGCCCGGGCGGCTGGCGCGACGGGCAAGATCCTGGTCCGCGGCGACTGCGCCTACGGGGTCAGTCCGGTGGCTGCCGCGTGCCTGAAGGCCGGCGTGCAGTTCTCGCTGGCACTGGCCAAGAACCCAGCCGTGGCCCGGGCCATCGCCGCGATTCCCCAAGACGCCTGGATCCCGGTGCACTACCCCGGGGCCGTGGTCGACCCCGACACTGGGGAGCTGATCTCCGACGCCGAGGTCGCCGAGACCAGGTTCACCGCGTTCGCCTCCACCCAACAGCCGGTGACCGCCCGGCTGGTGGTACGACGAGTCCGGGACCGGGCAAAGCTCGATGAGTTGTTCCCGATCTGGCGTCACCACCCGTTCCTGACCAACAGCGTCGAACCAGTCGCCGACGCCGACATCACCCACCGTCAGCACGCGATCATCGAGACCGTGTTTGCCGACCTGATCGACGGACCACTCGCGCACCTGCCCTCAGGCCGGTTCAGCGCCAACAGCGCCTGGGCGATCTGCGCGGCGATGACCCACAACCTGCTCCGCGCTGCCGGCACCCTCCAGGGCCACAAACTCGCGGTGGCACGCGGCGCGACCCTGCGCCGTCAGATCGTCAACGTTCCCGCACGGATCGCCCGCCCCCAACGACGGCCGGTGCTCCACCTGCCCACCCACTGGCCCTGGGCCCAGCAGTGGCTGACCATCTGGAACAGCGTGTTCGCTCAGATCAAGGCGCCCCCACAGCCGGCCTGACCCGTCCACCGCCGCACCGGCACAACCGGAGACCCCACAGTGGAAAGGCTGGACAGACCAGCACAACGCCCATGCCCTGACACGCCAAACCCAGCCCAAGCCGGTCCAGCCACCGCAACCCCTAACGCTCCACGGATCGAGGCTAAGAGCGTTTCAGGCCTCCAGGACGCTGCGGGTCACGGCGTTCTGCTCGGTGAGCACGCCGGAGATGATGTTCTGGGCCTCGTTGATCCGGGTGACCGTGTCAGCGACCTGGTTCAACGCGCCGACGACGCTGTTGGCGTCCGCCTGGATGGCGCTCACCTTGGCGTCCACCTCCTCGGTCGCCTTGGCGGTCTCCCGCGCCAGGTCCTTGACCTCGTTGGCGACGACCGCGAAGCCCTTGCCGGCCTCACCGGCCCGAGCGGCCTCGATGGTCGCGTTGAGCGCGAGCAGGTTGGTCTGCTCGGCGATCGAGGTGATCACCTTGACCACGTTCCCGATCTCGACGCTGGAGGAGTTGAGCCGGGCGACGATCTCGGATGCGTTGCCGGTCAGCTGAGCGGCCTCGTTGGCCACGTTCGTCGCGTCGAGCACGTTGCGCTCCACCTCGGTGATCGAGGTCATCAGCTCCTGGCCGGCGGTCTCGATCCGCTTGGACGCCCGGTGCCGTTCGACGGTGGTGCCCACCAGGAACGCGGTGTTCTTCAGCGCGGTTTCGCGGTCGTCGGTGAGCTGGATCGACTTGGTGGCGAAGAAGTCCATCGTGCCGATGACCTGGCCGTCGACGATGATCGGCATGCAGACGCCGGACTTGACGCCGGCGCGCTGGGCGGCGGGAGCACGCACACAGTCGGTCACCAGGGCCATGTCCGGTTCGAAGACGAGGTCACGCTTGGCCCAGGTGCGCCCGGCCAGGCCAACCCCCTCAGCGAACGTCGCCTGTCGGGTGACCTGCTCGAACTCGGCGCTCGCCGAACCGGACTCGATCTGGTTGACCAGGGCTCGCTGCCCGTCATCGATGCGCCAGAAGGAGCCGTACTCCCAGCCGAACTCGGCCCGGGCCGTGTCCAGCGCTGCCTTGATCGCCTCGTCCTCGCTGTGGGTCGTGGCGATCACCCGCAGCACCGAGTTGATCGCGGCCATGTCCTTCTGGGCCTCTTGACGGCCCAGGGTCTGCTGGACCCGCTCGAGTGCCTGACCGACCAACCGGCCAAGGGTGGCCAGCACGGTCAGCCGGATCGGTCCGGGGGTGTGCTCGGGGTCGGCGAAGAAGTCCATCGTGCCGACCACGGAGCCCTCGATCAGCAGGGGCAAGGCCACCGCCGACAGGATGCCGCTCTGGCTGGCGACCGGCGCGCGGACGCAGTCATTGACCTGAGACAGGTCGGGCGCGAACAGCAGCTTGTTCTCCCGCCAGGCCCGGCCCGCCAGACCGACACCGAGTGGGAAGGTGGCCTCTTGGGTGACCTTGCGGAACTCGGGTCCGACCTGCCGGATTCCTGGCGGAACTTCAGCACCTTGTCGGTCGGATCGATCCACCAGCACGAGGCGTAGTTGCAGGCGAAGGCCCCACGGATGGAGTCCAGGGCCGCCTGCAGCACCCCCTGAGTCGTGGACTCACGCGCCATCTTCTCGGCCACCGTGTCCAGCGCTTCGACGTACCCGCGGAGCTCGTCGTCGTGGCTGGTGGAGACGGCAGCGGAGGTCTTGCTGCGCGCAAACTTCATGGGGGTCCCTCTCGGTTTGAAGCAGGTGGGCCGGCCGGTGGTGCAGGCTGCGTGCGTTGTCATCGGGCGGCATCGAGCGCCCGCGCGGAGGTGCTTTGCGACTCTTTATCGACCCGAGAGCACGGGAGCTGAGGAGTGCCGCGGGGTGTAGCCCGGTTCCTGGGCGGGGGCGATGATGCCGTGATGCAGCACCGACTCGACCCGCAGGACCAGTTCCCGCTGACTGAACGGTTTGACGAGGAACTCGTTGGCGCCCAATGCAATCCCCGCGTCGACGTCCTCTTCGCGCAACCCCGAGACCATCAGGATCACCGGCAGCTCCGCTCCCCAGGTCATGGACCGGATCCTGCGCAGCACCTCCAGCCCCGTCAGCGCCGGTGGCTTGACCTCCAGGATGGCCAGCTGGGCCGGCCCCTGCCGCAACGACCGCCAGGCGTCAGCTGGATCGGCCACGGTCTCGACGGTGTACCCGGCCTGGCTGAGGTGCAGCACGGCCAGCGCGCGGCGCTGGTCGGTGGCGTCCGCCACCAGGATGCGGCCCGGGTCTGCGATCACGGGAGTCGCGGCAGCCTCCGCCGGTTCCGCACCCGGAAGCCCAGGGCTGACCGCTTCGGATGCGGGCTGCACGCCGTGGATGATCTCTTCGACGGGGTCGACGGGGTCGACGGGGTCGACGGGGTCGACGGGGTCGACGGGGTCGACGGGGTCGACGGGCTCGGGCTGGTTCACGCGGTCCCCTCTCGCGGTGCGGATGACCGGTGCCGCTCAGCGGCCGCGGCGACATCCTCGGGCGCTTGGCTCATCGGCAGCAGCGCTCGGTGACTGAGCGTGGTCGCCACGTCGGCGCCCGCGGATGCCAGCTCTGCCTGTGGTGGGCTGGCTACCATCAGCGCATGCGGGCCGCTCAGTACACGGACGTGATCGCCTTTCACGGTGAGGGTTGCACCTGGTGGGAGTCGCTCACGGCGCTTCGATGCCTGGACATGCTCGCCGGTGACGTGCTGACGGTGTACGGCGACGGGCGGGTAGAGCGAACGCCGGTCGGGTCGCCGATCGCGGCGATGATCCGGCCGCGTCGCCAGGGCGGGGCGCTGGTGGCGCGCGCCACCGACCTGGCGATCGCCGACCACGACGATTTGTCCGATCTGCGCCCGCTGGCCACTGTGTTGACCGAGAGCGACGTCCGGCTCAACGAGGGCGGCTGCGACCCCCAGGGGCGGTGCTATATCGGCTCGATGGCGTACGACCACATCGAGGGCGCCGCGTCCTTGTATCGGTGCGCCAGCACATCTGGCGATGACGCCGAGTCCAGCGAGTCCAGCGAGCACGAGGTGGTCCAACTGCTGCGGGGCCTGACGATCTCCGCCGGCCTGGGCTGGAGCCCGGACGGCCGGACGGCGTACCACGTCGACAACCCCACGCGCGTCATCACGGCGTACGACCATGACCCCGACACCGGCCTGATCCCCACCTCTGGCCGGGTGTTCGCCCGGATCGAGGGGGTCGGCCACCCCGACGGTCTGACGGTCGATCGCGAGGGCGGGGTGTGGGTGGCGCTCTACGGCGGGTGGGCGGTCCATCGGTACGACGCCAAGGGCGCCTTGAGCGCGCAGGTGCACCTACCCGCCGCCCAGGTGACCTCGTGCACGTTCGGTGGCCCCGACCTGGCGACGCTGTTCATCACGACGTCGCGGGAGAACCTGGACGACGCGGAGCTGGCCGATCAGCCCGCGGCCGGCGCGCTGTTCGCGGTGCAACCGGGGGTGGCGGGGCTGCCCGCGCTGCCGTACGCGGGCTAGCGGGATCAGCGGGCGGCCCGGCCGATGATGGCCGCCGCTGCGTCCTCGCCGGAACGAACCGCCCCCTCCATGTAGCCGTTCCACACCGGTGAGCACTCCGCCCCGGCCCAGTGGATCCGACCGACTGGCCGGGTGAGGGCATCGCCGTACCCCGTCCATACCCCGGGCGCGAAGTGCGCGCCATAGCAGCCGCGCGAGAACTCCTGCGCCATCCAATCCCGCTCCAGGTAGTCCACGACCGTGCCCGCCCGGGGCCCGAAGTAGCCGGTCACCCGGGTGATCACGGCATCACGCCGCTCGCGGGCCGACATCCGAGCCAGCCGGCGCGCGTCGCCGCCCTCGGCGAAGGCCACCAGCACCCCGGGGCCCGGCTCGGGCGGTGAATTGTCGAAGGTCACCTTGACCGGACCGTGGTCGGAGGCCGCCTGCCCGGACAGCCCGTCGGCCCGCCAAAAGGGTTCGTCGTAGGCCAGGTGGGCCTTGATCACCGAACCGGCGGGCACCCGCTGGGTGAGCTGGTCGCGCCACGACGGCAGGGCCGGCGCGTAGTCGATCCGGCCGGCCAACGTCGGCGGCACCGTCACCAGCGCGAAGTCGGCCTGCTCGCGGCACCCGGCCCGGTCGATGACGGTGACGCCCTGGTCGTCGTGCTCGATGCGGGCCACCGGGGCGTTCAGCCGGATCCGGTCCCCGAGCCGGTCCGCGAGGACCTCCGCGATCCTGATCGAGCCGCCCACCACGCGATGCTGTTGCGCCCCGCGGTCGACCGCGAGCAGCGTCTCCAGGTCCGCTCCGGAGTGCGCATAGAAGAGCGCGTGCAGCAGCGACAGGTCCCGGGCGTCGGTGGCGAAGACCGCCTCGGCGGCCACCGCGAAGTACGCCCGGCCGGTCGGGGTGGCCAGGTTGCGGTGGATCCAGGTGTGCAGGGTCTGTCCGTCCAGCTCCTGGGCGTCCGGGGAGAGCCACGGCCGGCGCAGGTCGGTCCGACGGGACAACCGGGTGAACCGGGCTAGGCCCTGCGCCAGGTCGGCCAGGCCGAACGGCCCGAGCCGCGGTACGGCGCCCCGCCTCCCCGAGACCGCGGTACGCCGTCCGAGCAGGTCGATGATCATGGACCCGCGGTTGTACGTCTCAAAGGTCGCCAACCCGAGTTCGGCAACCAGCTGGTACATCCGGTTCTGGGTCGGGCCGATCCATTGGCCACCCAGTTCCACCGGCGTGCCGTCGGCCACGTGACCGCCCTCGACCCGGCCACCCACCCGGTCACGGGCCTCCAGGACGACGACCTCCAGGCCCGCCGCCACCAGGTGGTGGGCCGCTGCCAACCCGGCCATCCCGGCGCCGATGACCACGACGTGGCCCGGCGGCGCGCTCATGCCAGGGCCGCCAGGTCCCAGTGCTGCCAGCGCCGCCGCAGGGCCGCCGGCCTGCGGTCGTGCAGCGCTGCGCCGATCAGATCGTCGGCCCATCGCTGGTACGCCGCGTCCGCATCGGACACCGCGGCCGCTGCCAGGGCGGCCCACATCGGCGACGTCGGACCCGCCGAACTCGACGCGGCGGGTGCGGCGTTCGCGGCGGACTCGTTCAGCCAGGCCGACTCCATCCGGTCGCGCTGGTTGCCGAACCGGCCGAGCGCCGCGGGGTAGTCAGCCGTGGCGAGCCGGTGGAGCCGCTCGTGCCGCCACCACAGCGACCCGTGGTCGTAGCGGTTGGCCAGCGTTCCGTGGGCGGGTTCCACCGCGGGTGCTGGGCCGAAGACGACCGGCCGGAAGAGCGACAGGCACGGCGCCGCCGTACCGGTGGCCCAGTGGCGGCCGACGTCTCCCGGGCTGCCGCCGCGCAGGTCCGCCACCCACGACGCGGTGGTCTGAGTGGCCACCAGCCGGCCACCGGCGTGCGCGCACGCCCCGCCGAACGCGCCCGTCAGGCCCGAGTAGCGCGGGGCCGGGCCGTCACCGTGGTCGCGCAGCGCGGCGAACAGGTCGCTGACCGGGGTCGCCGAGGTCGCGACGTGCTGTGCCGCAGCAGTGGTCCGGCGGCGCCGGAGCTGGCACCGGGTGACGCGCCCTCGGACCGGGTCGGCGTACCGCTGGGCGAAGCCCGGGATGGTCAGGCCGTTGGAGATGGCGTACCCGGGGCCGCGGACCTCCAGGGCGGCCCACTGCCGGCCGGCGGTCTCCACGACGTACGCGCCCTCGGGGTCGGCGATCAAGAAGCTGTTGTCATAGCGCAGGCTCGGCCGCTCGGCGCTGCACGGCCCGCCCTGGCCGTAGCGCTCCAGCAACCCGGTGAGTACGCCGACCGCCTCGTGCGCCGTGCCCGCGCGTTCCAGCGTGAGCCGCAGCAGGTCCATGCCGAGCAGTTCCACCTCGTGCCGTGGGCCGCTGGAGGGGCTGCCGTCCGGGCTGTCGTGGCCACCCGCGTGGGCACCGACGATGTTCCGAGTGAACACCGCCTCGTTGCCGATGACCAGGCCTGCATCGTTGGCGCCCATCTCCGCGCCCCACATCCACCACGGCTGGGACAGCAACACCGACCTGGTGCGGCTGACCTGCGGCAGTCGTGACCAGGTGGCCTTGACCGTGGACTCCGGGGCATGCTCGACGCTCGGGTACCACCGCAGGACCTGCGGCTCGTTCGGGTCCCGATCGCTGTTCTTCGCGAACATCAGGCCGTCCGGGGTGATGCTCACGAGGGTGTCGCACATTGCCAAAGATTACGTCGCGCCGTGACCAGCGGGTGGGCCGATTCGCGATACCCGACGGGCGCTGCGCTCAGGCGCGACCAGCGTGCGACGAGACTCCACCAGGTGCGGGGCTGCATGGCCACCCTCACACCGGCCAGCGGCCGGATCGGCGTCGCCTCGGGGTTAGCGTCGAAGGGTCAGGTGGGAGTAAGCGCCTGGACGGAGTCCGCCCCGGCGCCCGAGCGCGCGGAGGTTCCACAGATGACTGAGGTTCACGTCAATTCGATCGTCGTCGGCGTCGACGGCTCACCCACGTCGCAGCGCGCGGTCCGCTGGGCGGCGTACCTGGCTGACCGGTGGTCGGTGCCGCTGGAAGTTCTTGCCGCCTACGGAGCCCCCCTCACCTTGGAGGTGTTCGCCGGCTTCTCCACCCGGTACAGCCAGCAGGTGCACGACGCGGCGCGAGCTCACCTGGACGAGGGCCTGGCCGCAGCGGGGGAGGCCGCACCGGGGCTCACGCTGGTGGAGCGGTTCGTCGACCGGCCGCCCGCGCGGGCCCTGCTCGAAGCCGGGGCGGCCGACCGGCTGCTCGTCATCGGCAAGCACGGCGCCAACCGCCATCGTCTGGGCAACCTGGGCAGCGTCACCGACCAGGTGGTCACCCACGCGCACGGCCCCGTCGTGGTGATCCCCGCCGACGAGGCGCCCGCGCTGGCGGGGAAGCGGATCGTGGTCGGTTCCGACGCCTCACCGCACTCGGTGGCGGCGCTGTGGTTCGCCCTGGAGGTGGCTCGGGCGGCCGGCTCGCCGCTGACCGTGCTGCACGGCTGGGGATTCGACTATCTCTGGATGGGTGCCCCGGTGGCCATTGAGCAGAGGGACATCGAGGAGCTGCGGGACCGGTCGCAGGAGGCGCTGAAAGCGGTCGCCGGACCGATCGTGGCGCGGTACCCCGAGGTCGAGGTGGACTGGGTGCTGGAGCGCAACACCCCGGCGGATGCCCTGCGGGCGGCCGGCGAGTCGGCCGGGCTGATCGTGGTGGGTCGGCGCGGTCACGGCGGCTTCCAGGCCTTGTTGCTCGGGTCGACCAGCCGGGCGTTGACGCACGCGGCGCCGTGTCCGGTGGCGGTGATCCCCTCCTAGGGGCGCCGATGGTGTGACGCGACGGCGGGGTCCGCAGGGCGATTGATCCTCGCGGGCCGGGTGTGAGGGTGGCCCGCGGCGGTTAAGCTCGCGGTATCCCGGGCAGCTTCCCGGCCTGGTCAGCTCCGGGACCTCGCCTGTCGGTCCGCCACGGAGGAACCCCATGAGCACCCCGATCGCCTCCTCCGACATCACCTGGCTGTTCATGGATCACGACACCAACCTGATGCAGATCCACGGCATGTTGAAGTTCAAGCACGCCCCGGACTGGGACGCGGTGACCGAGCGGGTGGTCTCGGTGGTGATCCCGCGGTACGACGTGATGCGGCGCCACCCCAAGCACGAACACGGCCGGTGGCACTGGGTCGACGACCCGCACTTCGACCTCGCCAATCACATTTCGCTGATCGAGCTGCCGGACATGTCCGACGACTCGCTGCAGGAGTATCTGGCTCGGCGTTTCGAGGAACCCATCAACCGGGACCATCCGTTGTGGGCCATGGACTACCTGGTCGCCAAGGGTCATCAGCCCGGGGATCCCGGGGCGTTCATCCTCCGGGTGCACCACGCCATGGCCGACGGGATCCGCCTCGTCCAGCTGCTGCTCGGGTTGTGCGATCAGGACACCGACGCCATCCCGCCGAAGGTGTCCTGGGGGTACCGGGGCGGCCGGATGGGAGTCGTGAAGAAGGCGGCCGGCACGGTCGCCGATGGCTTGAAGGACGCGGCCATGGGAGCCGCGGGTACCGTGCCACGCGCCCTGCCCGCCGTACCGAGAGTCATCGGTGGGATGCTCAACCCGATCAACCACCCCCGGTACCTGATGAAGGCCGGCAAGCTCGCCCGGCGGCCGGTGCGGGTCACGGATGCGTTGACCAACCCCACGGCCCCCGATAACGCGCTGACGAACTCGGTACGCGAGCTGAGCCGACTCGTGCTGTCCAACCGGCCGAAGAACCCGGTCTGGGCCGGGGGCTTGGGCGGCAACAAGAACGTCGAGTGGGTGTTGGACATCGACCTGGACGAGATCAAGGTGATCCGCCGGGCCTTCGGTGGCACGGTCAACGACGTCCTCTTGGCGGTCGTGGCGCTGGCGCTGACCGACTACCTGCGGGAACGGCACGCCACCGAGGGTGCCCGGCCGGCGGAGGAGTTCGACATCCGGCAGGTGAGTTGGATGCTTCCGGTGTCGCTCAAGCCGTTCGACGCGAGCCTGCCGGAGTCACTGGGCAACCACTTCGCCGTCGTCCTGCTCACGATGCCGCTCGGCATCAGTGACCCGCGCGAGGTCATCGCGGCGATGAGCGAGCGCACCACACGCCTCAAGCACAGCGCCGAACCCACGGTGGCCTTCGGCTTCCAGTGGGCGATCGCCGAATCGCCCGCGAAGATGGCGCGGGCGATCACGACCTTCTTCGCCGACAAGACGGTGGGCCAGCTGTCCAACGTGCCCGGACCGCGTTCGCAGATCAGGCTGGCCGGAGCGCCGGTGCACCAGATCGTCGGCTGGGTGCCCACCACGGCCAAACAGCCGTTGGGGGTCTGCAACTTCACCTACAACGGCTGGGCGACCATCGGCCTGTCCGCCGACACCCGGCGGATTCCGGACCTGGACAGGCTCGCTGAGTTGCTGCGCCGACACATGCGGGAGATGGCCGAAGCGGCGGGGGCTCGCAAGCCTGTCGGCGGCTGATTCCGCATCGGTTCGGCCGGCTGGTCCTGGACCTCGGGGGTGCTCGCTGGAACCCACGGTGCTCGCTCGAACCCACGATGCTTGGTGGGTCCGGTAGTGGGAGGTGGGTCCGGGAAGGCGCAGGGTACGGCGGTGGGCCGAGTCGGCGCAACGACCCGGACGAGTCACCCGGGTTTGACGGCCCGGACGAACGCTGCGGCGAACGACCCCTCGAGCTCGGCGGCGAGGTCGCTCAGGTCCGCCACGCCGGTGGAGGCACGGTCGGCGGGGGCGACCTGCTCACCCAACGCGAGCACGTCCTCGCGTGAGTAGCGCCGAGTGATCTCGACGCCGGCGTCGGCGAACCCGGCACGTTCCAGCGCGGCGACGTACTCGGTGTCCAGCAAGGCGCCCGAGATGCACCCGGTCCACAGGGCGACCACCTCGCGCAGAGCGGGTGGCAACGGCCGCAGCAGCACGATGTCGGAGACCGCGAACGTTCCCCCCGGCCTCAGGACCCGATGGGCCTGCGCCAGGACGGCGTCCTTGTCGGGCGCCAGGTTGATCACGCAGTTGGAGATCACGACGTCGACGCTGGCCTCGGGCAGCGGGATGTCGTCGATGGTGCCCAGCAGGAATTCGGCGTTGTCGATGCCGGCCTCGCGTTGGTGGGCTCTGGCCAGGTCGAGCATCTGCGGGGTCATGTCCAGCCCGTACGCACGGCCGCCCGGCGCCACCCGTTGCGCCGAGCGCAGCACGTCCAGCCCACCCCCGGAACCGAGGTCCAGGACGATCTGGCCCGGGTGCAGGGTGGTGAGCGCGGTGGGGTTGCCGCATCCCAGGGAGGCGTTGACGGCGCCGGGGAAGGCTGCCTGATCGTGCGCGTCGTACAGGTCGGCCGTGATCGGGTCGCCGGAAGAGCCGGTACGTCGACCAGCCGCCGGACCCGCGGTGGTCCCCGCCGAGTCCGTGCTCGACGCGGGGGCGCAGCAGGACGGACCGGTGCAGCAGCCGACTCCCTGGTCGCCGGCCGCCAGGGCGAGGCCGGCGTACCGCTCGCGCACGGCCTCGTGAACCGAACTCGGGTCGCCGGGGTTCCAGGGCTGGCGGTTGTCGTCGGTCATGACACTCCTCGGGCTGTTTTGATGGTCATCGAATCAAAGCATCGACCACTGATTAGACATGTGTCAAGATAACCAGGTGAGCACCTCTGCGACCCGCGTGACGCAGGCCGTGGGCGACGCTGAGTCCACGCCGCCTCGGCCCACCACGTCGTGCTGTGCCCCCCTGAAACGGGCCCTGGACGACGCCCAGGCTCAAGCGCTGGCGCCGATGTTCAAGGCCCTCGGCGACCCGATCCGGTTGCGCTTGGTGTCTCTCATCGCGGCTGGCGACGCCGCTGACGAAGGTGAGGGCGACGGTGACGGTGTCTGCGTGTGCGATCTGGTCGGGTGTTTCGCGGTCTCGGCGCCCACCATTTCCCATCACCTGAAGGTGCTGCGGGAGGCCGGGCTGGTCGATTCGCAGCGCCGTGGCACCTGGGTGTACTACCGACTCACCCCCCACGGCGCGTCGCACCCTGGCCGCCCCGCCCTGGGTCCTAGCGGAGGCCGCGTCACCGCCGGGCTGGCCCACCGGCGAGGCGGGCAAGCCGACCCGCAGCGCGCCAGGTTCGAGGCGCACCGACACCGGGAGGGTGCCGATCCGCTCCCCGTCGGCGAAGACTCCCCGGTATGTCGACGACCCGCGCGCCACCTCCAGCTGCACCCGCCGCGCCCGGTGCTGGGTGTGCGGCCCGCGGTTCAGGTGCCGCCCGCGCGCGATGCGCGCGAACATCCACGGGAACTGCACCCGGGGCACGGGCCCGATGACCACCAGGTCCAGCCACCCATCGCTCAGATCCGCGGTCGGGCAGATCCGCAACCCACCGCCGTACCGGCTGGAATTGCCGATGGCGATCAGCCACGCGCGCACCTCACGCGGCGGTGCGTCGTCGAGCCGCACCGTGAACGTCCCCGGACGGCAGGACGCGATCGCGCGGGTGGCGGCGTACCCGTAGACCAGCCGGCCGCGCACCGCGGTGGTGAGGTTGGCGATGTCGTTGGTCATCGCGTCCAACCCCACGCTGGCCACCCCCAAGAACGAGCGGTCGCCGACCCAGCCGACGTCGATGCGCCGGCTGACCAGCGCGCGCGGGCCAGGGACGCAGGCGGCCGCCGTCACTGGCCGGCGCGGCCATCCGAGGTGCACCGCCAGGTCGTTGCCGCGACCGCCCGGCAGCGGGATCAGGGTCGCGCCGGCCCGCCGGACCCCATCGGCGACCGCTCCGAGGAACCCGTCGCCGCCTAGCGCGGCCACCACCCCGGTGGCGGGCAGGGCCGCAGCCAGGTCGGCGGCGTGCGCGAGGGACTGACTGATCGCGACCGTGACCCGCCACCCCCTGGCGATCAGCACCTGCGCCACCGCGCGGTGGTCGCGCAGGGCGCGCCCACCCCCGGCGGCCGGGTTGACCAGGAGCAGCAGCTCCTCACCGCTGGCGACGTCCTGGCTGGCGGCGCTGATGGGTGCCTCCCCGGTCGTGTCGACGAGCGGCTACCCGGCCGCTCCGGTGGCCGGCTGGGCCGCCCAATAGGTGCTCAGGCCCACGTCGCGCAGGCTCTCCAAATAGGCCCGCTCGTCGTCGGGGTCGAGCCAGCTGACCCGCCCGATGGCCGGTGGGGTGTCGGTGTGCGGGGCGTACGACGTGGACACCAGGATCAGTCCGACCGGGCCTTCCCAGGGGGTCTGGACGCCCGGTGATTCGGGGCTGGCCAGGAGCATCGGCTCGGACTTGGGCAGTTGCAGGATGCTGATCAGGAGGGCGTCATCCGGATCGGCGGGGTTCAACCGGCCGTCGCTGATCGCGGTGTCGATGCGTCGTTGCTGTACGGCGGCCGCCATCCGTTCGGCGTGGCCGATCCGTGCCCGGCGGCGGGCGTCGACGTCGTTCCGGGTCAGGGTGGCGTACCCGGGGATCAGGGACTCCAGCGCCTCGGTTTCGGTGTCGGCGTGTACGACCGCTCCGTTGTTGAGCACGAGCAGGTGTGCCCATTCGCTGCCGTCCGCGCGGGTCGGGACGAAGCCGCTGCACCCGTGGTGATGATTGACGTACTTCATGGTGGGTGCAGTGTACGGGGGATCACACAATCGGCGTGTGGTCGTCGAGCCACTCCACCTGACCGAACCCGAAGCCGTGGCAGGCGCTGCGCAGGTGCGGGTACAGCACGGACTCGTTGCGCAGCACCAGACCGTCGGGGCCGGCGTACCCACTGCACACCACGGTCAGACCGGCCTGCGGATCGTTGGTCAACAGGGTCGGCAGGTCGGCCTGGGCGCGGTTGCCGTCCCGGACGAACAGCACCGTGGTGGTGGGGGACACCTTCGGGGTGCTGGCCGCGTAGACGATGAACCGTCGGACATCGACGGTGGAGAACCGCAGGTTGACGTCGACCTGGGGGGATCGGAAGCCGGTCGGGTGCCGCGGGCTGAAGAACCGGCGGTTGGAGGTGTGTTCGAACCCGATCGCCCCGCGAATGGTCTGATACACCACCCCCAGGGTCGCCGTCTGCCCCTTGGGCAGCGCCAGCCGGAGGCCGATTTTCCGGTCGCCGCCGACCGGAAACGCCATCAGGACGACGGGCTCGTGGTCGCTGTGCACGTGCACCCGGCCGCGGATCGGGGTGAGGGTCAGCGGTGTCGGGCCGGAGCTGGGAGCCCAGGTCGGGATCCCCTCGCGCGCCGTACCCGCCAGGGTGGGTGTTCGCGGCACGGTGGCGGGAACCGTTGACCCGCCGCCGGAGGGGGCAGGTCCAGTCCGCTGGGGTTCAGCTCGGCGAACCGGTCCCGCAGAAACGCCTCTTGGATCTGCAGGTCGCGGTCGTTGTGGTCGGCTTGGGCGCGCAACAGGTTGGTGGTCGCCTGGCGCAGCAGCGTCAGCTGATCGAGCAGCAGCCGTTCTGCGGGCAGCCGCAGTTCCTTGGGCCCGGCGGTGTTGAAGGCGTTGAGGGTCTCGGGCAGGTACTTGTCCAACACGTCGGCCAGCGCCGGGCTCACGCGGTCACCGGCGGCCGGGGCCGCGTCGGTGATGGAGCGGGCCAGCGGCGCCGCGTGGGCGGGTAGCACCCCGGCCAGTCGATTGATGAGCTCGGCGGTGTCCCGACCGGCCCGGCGTACGTCTGCGGTGGCCCCCGCGGGCAGCTCCCGGTGCGCCTGGTACTCCGAGATGGTCCAGCCCGTGTAGTCCACGGCACCCCGTTGACGTAGCAGCGGCAACCGATCCAATGCCGCCTCGACCAGCTCCTTGCGTCGCCCGTCGCCCACCACGACGTCGATCAGGGGCTTGGTGCTGGTGCTGAACAGTTCGCCGGGACGCATCGGCGCCAGGGGGCGCCTGCGTCGCGGCTTTCGGTACGGCGTCATCCGTGATCCTGGCTTTCGGTGCTCTCGGTGGCTAACCCCCATTGTCCGGGAACGTGGCCCGGGGCGGTGCCGGGCGCGGCGGTCGACCTACTCACGGGGGCGCAGGTCGGCGTACGGGCGCAGCAGGTAATCCGGCAGCGGCCGGTGATCAGCCTCGTCCCACGGACGGGTCAACCCGGCCAGATCGAGGATGTGGTCGAGCAGGTTCGCGGTGAATCCCCAGATGATCAGGCCGTCGACGGCAAAGCCGGGGCTGGTGTACCCACCTGGCGCCACGGCGGTGAAGCGGTTGGCGGGATCCAGCACGTGCTCGAGGTCGGCGCGGACGACCCGCGCGACTTCGGCGGCGTCCACGGCGCGGATCGGATGCGGCTGCGTCCACCAGCCCAGGACCGGGGTGACCGCGTTCTGGCTGGGGTGCATGTAGAGCGCCGGCAGGGTGTCGATCACGGCCACCGAGCCGGGGTCGATGCCGACCTCTTCCTGGGCCTCACGGACGGCGGCGCCGATCGGGCCACCGTCACCGGGGTCCTCGTGCCCGCCGGGAAAAGACACCTGCGCGGCATGGTTGCGCATCCCACGGGCCCGCTCGGTCAGCACGACCTCGATGCTGCCCGCGGGATCGAGCTGCCCAGAAGGCGCCTGGCCGGATCGGCCGGTCTCCCGGGGGCCGAAGAGCGCCAGCACCGCGGAGCGCCGCGCGGGGTTCGGCGGCGGAGTGAAGGTGGCGAACCAATCCGGGACCGCCGACTCGAGGGCAGGCCGGACCCCGCTCAACCACGGGGGTACGGCGTGCATGGACGGCTCCGAGGACGCGAGGGGAGTGCCGGGCGGGGCAGGCTCACCCGGCCCGCAGGGACGAGGCGAACTGCACCACCATCATGCCTCCGATGACGGTCAGCGCCCCACCCGAGCCGAACACCACCGCCTGGTACCGGCCGGCCGACAGGCGCTGGCGGCCACCGGCCACGAGCAGCGCGATCACCACCTTGGCACCCACCAACGCGCCATAGAACCCACCCAGCAGGAGTACGGCGGCCGGGCGCGACTCGCGCCAGGTGGTCAGGGTCAGCGGACCGAACGCCGTCATCCACGCCAGCCACGGATGCGGGTTCATGAGGTTGACCACCGCTCCCGTACGCAGTGCCGACCACGCGCTGGGGGGTGTGACACCCGGGCGTGGGGTCAGGGTGGCGGTCCGCGATCCGTGCATGGTCTGGGCCCCCAGCGCCATGATGACGATGCCGCCGATCACCCCCAGACCCGCCAGCGCCGTCCCCGGGAGTCGGCCGAGGGCGAGCAGCGCCACCGCGACGATGGGCAGGTCACTGAGCAGGGGAGCGCAGGCCACCGCGACGGCATGCCGGGCTCCCCATTGCAGCGCCGTGATGATGACCAAGACCAGCATCGGGCCAGGGCTCAGGCCGGAGGCGAACCCCAACCCCAGACCGAGCAGCAGTGCGCTCACCGGTGCTCCTGGGGATCGGCGGGGGATCGGCGCGGGCTCGGCGGGGCGTCAGCTGCGCGCGGGCTCGACGGGAATCAACAACCGAGCCGCCCGCGAGTTCCACGCGGAGGTGGCGCTGAGGGTCGTCGTACCGATCGGCACGTCGAGGATCAGCTGACCCCGCACCTCCTGCCGCTCGCCGAAGCGGAGCGGGAACTGTTCCATGGGTTTCTGGCACAGGAAGCCGGACAGCCCGTAGATCTTGGTGCCCGTTCCGTCGGCGGCCAACGCCTCCCACTCCAGCGTGGTGATCCCGACGTTCGAGGCGTCGGGGGTGGTACGCCGCACCATCATGTCGAGCGCGACGTACTGACCCAGGCGGGGCGGCGGGCCGTGCGGGCAGCTGGGATCGCGGGTGACCCGGGCGATCGTGATCGCGATGTCCGGGTATCCCGGCTCCTGGCTCAGGTCGACGTTCTCACCGAGGGTGATGTCGCGGCGGGGGTGGTCCCCGGCTGGCCGAGCCCAGTTGGTGCCGTCTCCTGAATTCGCCGAGGGCGACTCCGACCCCGTCGTGGTGCTGGGCGTCGAAGGGCCGTCTGAGGAGCCGTCCGGGGGATGAGTGACGCTCGTCGACGATGCGGACGGCTCAGGGGTGGACGCGGTGCCGCCCAGGCGCACCGGTCCCGACGTACCGGGGAGCGTGGGCAGATCGGGTGGGCTGGCGCAGGCGGCCATCACCAGCACGGTGGCGCCGATCAGCGTGCTGGCCGCGACACAGCGCAGCCAGCGTCGATGCGCGGCTGCCCCCCAGCGCAATGTCACCTCGGCCTCCCCCGTGCCGCGACGCCCTCGAACCGGGCGATCGTCCAATCCCTGACTCCATGGTGCGCCACCGCAGCGCGCGATGGAGGCGGTACTGCGAGGCTAACCGCCTCGGGTGCCAAAGCCGGGAACGCTGGTCAGGACGGGTCCGGGTGTCGCCCGGCCGCAACGGAGGGTGAATCGGGCACGTGGGCAGTCAATCTCGCGCGCGCGTGCGACAGGGCGGCGCCCAGCAACCGGCGGGTGTCGGCGGGACCCAGTCGTTCGGGATAGCTGGCCCCCATCATCGTCAGCCCGTCGACGACGACGTGCAGCGCCTCCGCTTCGGCCTCCAGCGGTTCGGGCAGCGGCGCGTCCGGCCTCGTCGGCCAGGAGGTGCCCACCAGGTCGCAGATCGCCGCTCGGGCCAGGTAGCGCTCGCCCTGCCAGCCGGTGAGCCGCAGATCGTCCAGGGTGGGGTCGATCCGGCACCGGCCGAGGGCCGCGAGCCACACCCGGGCCTCGGCCAGGCGCGCGTCGTCCAGCGGCAACAGCTCTTCCAGGGCGGCGTGGGCCCTGACGGGACCGGCCGGGACGGTGTCGTGGACCCGGCGCAGGCGCAGCGGCACCTCGCTGAGCTGCAGGGTGACGGCGAAGCGCAGCAGCTCTTCCTGGGTGCCGAAGTAATACCGCACCGCCCCCATCGACCAGCCCGCCTCGGCCGCGACCGCGCGGACGGAGGCGCCCTCGACGCCCACGCGGACGATGAGCCGGGTCAGCGCCGCGGCGATCTCCCGACGGCGTTGGTCGTGATCGACGAGCTTGGGCATGACCCGGATTTTCGCACACTCGTGCCACAACGTGACGAAATGCACTAGCCTCGGGCTCAAGAAAGCACGAGTGTGCGAAATAGGGCTCGCCGCCGTCGACGGGACGGCGGTTGGCCGGATGTGAGGAGCGGTCAGGATGGACCTCGCGATGGTCGCCGCGTTGGCGGCGCTGGCCCTGGTGGACAGCACCAGCTTCGGCACTCTGGGGATCCCCGTGGTGATGCTGGCCCAACCGCGCGTCCGCGGGCGAGCGTTCGCGACGTACCTGATCACGATCTGCGCGTTCTATGCCGCGCTCGGCCTGATCCTGCTGGCGGGGGCGTCTTGGCTGGTTGCGGCCGTCGCGCACGCGGCTGACCTGGAGCCCCTGCGATGGGCGCAGGTGGCGGTCGGCATCGGGCTGGTGGCGGCGAGTTTCCTGGTCGATCGCCGCGGTACGG
Source organism: Austwickia sp. (assembly GCA_016711265.1). Classification (GTDB taxonomy): domain Bacteria; phylum Actinomycetota; class Actinomycetes; order Actinomycetales; family Dermatophilaceae; genus JADJTI01. The sequence continues at coordinate 605,767 of JADJTI010000006.1, forward strand.
CGTGGCGCCGCCGCCGACGTGAGGCTCGCGGGTTGCCCCCTCGGCCGGATCGTCACCAGCAGTGGCGCTCCAGGGTGCTCGGTGAGCAGGCTGACACCCGGGCGGTTGCGGGGGTCGCCCTGCTGGCGGGCCTGGTCGAGGCCGCGAGCATGCTGCCCTACCTGGGGGCGATCAGCCTGCTCAGCGCGTCGGGTCTGCCGCCGGTCGGCAAGACCGTCATCCTGCTCGGGTACGTCCTGGTGATGGCTCTGCCGGCCACGCTCCTGCTGGCCCTACGGCTGGTCGCCGCCGAGGCGGTGGCCCCCCTGCTGCGCCGCATCGACGCCTGGACGACCCGCAACTCCGAGGAGATCCTCGGCTGGACCATGGGTATCGTCGGGTTCCTGCTGGTGGCCGACGGCTGGTCCCGCCTGAGCTGACGTACCTGAAGGGGGTCACGATGGCGACCGTCGTGGTGATGGGGATGGGCGCGATGGGTTCGGTGTACGCCGCGCTGCTGGCGGGCGCGGGTCACCAGGTGCACGGGGTGTGCCTGTGGCCCGAGCATGCGCGGGCGGTCGCCAAGGCGGGCTTGCGGGTGTACGGCGCCAGTGGCGACCGGACTGTCCGACTGGCGTCGGTGGGGACGCAGGTCCCGGAGGCTCACCTGGTGCCTGCCCGGGGCGTGGACCTGGTGATCGTCGCCAGTAAGTCCTTCGACGTCACCGCGGCTGCCCGCGCGGTGGCCCCCCTGGTCGGACCGCACGCGGTGGTGCAGGCCATCCAAAACGGGATCGGCGCGACCGTCGATGCTGCTTGACGTGCTCGCCCACCGTCGCTGCGAGATCGACGTCATCAACGGTGGGGTGGTCACCCGGGGCGAGTTGGCCGGCGTACCGACTCCCGTCAACGAGGCCCTCTCGCGCGCGGTCCGGGCCCGCGAAACCGGCGAACTTCGCCGTCAGCGCCGTGGCATCAGCACCGTGTAGTCGACGTCGAGGACGACGTTCTTGAGGTACTTGCCGTCCTCGCCCTTGTAAGGGAAGTCCGCGCAGGCCAGGTCCTTCGTGGCCACGGTGCGCACCCGTAGCGCGCCCACGTCCGTGCGGCCCGGCAGCTCCAGCTTCTCCAGGACCTGCGACCAGGCGTAGATGGTGTCCCCGGCAAACGTCGGGTTGCAGTGCGTGCCGCCGTTGATCGCGGCGATCGTCATCGCGTTGGCGAGCCCGTTGTAGGACAGCGCGCGGGCCAGGGAGATGATGTGGCCGCCGTAGATCAGCCGCCGCCCGAACCGCCCCTGGGCCTGGACGTGCTGGTTGAAGTGCACCTTCGCGGTGTTCTGGTACAACCGGGTGGCGAGCATGTGCTCGGCCTCCTCGATCGTCATCGCGTCGACGTGGTCGATCTGCTCGCCCGCCTCGTAGTCGTCCCACAGGTACGGGCTGCCGGCCAGCGCGGTGTCGTACTCCTTGCCGGTCAGGTCGAACGGCACGACGAGCTGGTCGACGCCGACGGCACCCGGCAGCTCCGGTACGACGGCCTCGCCGACCTCGGCGTCCGCGTTGCCCTTGTTGACCATCACCCAGCGCACGTAGTCCAGGACGACCTCGCCGTCCTGGTTCTTCCCGACCGAGTTGACGTAGACCACGCCGGTCTTGCCGTCCTTGTTCGGCTTGAGCCCGATCACCTTGCTGGTGGTCGTCAGGGTGTCGCCGGCGTACACCGGTGCGCCGAAGACTCCGGCGGCGTACCCCAGGTTGGCCACCGCGTTGAGCGACACGTCCGGCACGGTCTTGCCGAACACGATGTGGAACACCAGCATGCTGTCCATCGGCATCCGGCTCAGCCCCAGGCTTTGCGCGAACGAGGCGCCCGAGGTGAGGGCGAACCGCGGGCCGTACAGGGCGCAGTACATCGCGACGTCGCCGTCGGTCACCGTGCGAGGGGTGGCGTGGACGAGTTCCTGACCGATCCGGAAGTCCTCGAAGTAGTTGCCGGCCTCAGTCTTGGTCGCCTTGGTCGCCATGGGCGTGCCCTCCCGGTGATCGCGTCGTGTGCGGGGTTCGTTCGATCTTCCCACCCGGTACCGAGCCAGCGGCGGCTCGCGAGGGGAGGTTGTTCTCTCCACCCTGAGGATGAAAGGAGTCAAACCAGGGGAGGAACTCGGGGTAACCCTCATGTGCGAAGGCCTGGTTGCCCGCGATGATGAAGCAGTGGACATGATCGGGGGATCGGTGGACGTGCTGGAACCCGCGCCGCGGCCAGGGCCGCCGCGCGACGCGACGGCTCCGGCCGCCGATGCGCCGACCGCGCGCTGGCGGCGCACACTGCGCGCAGTCCTGCAGGGCATCGTCGGTTTCGGGGCCGCGGGCATGCTGCTGGGCTGGGTGCTGCCGTGGCTGACCAGGACTTCCTGGGGGCAGATCGTCGACCAACTGGCGATGATCGGCTGGGCCCGAGCGGTCGGGCTGCTGGTGCTCATGCTGATCGCCCTGTGGTTCTACACCTTCACCCTCACCGGGTCCCTGCCTGGGCTGCGGCACTTCCCCGCCCTCATCGCCAACCTCATCGGGTCGGGGGTCTCCGACGCGATGCCCGGCGGCGGCGCGGTGGGCTTGGCCGCCCAATGTGGGGTCTTCCGGTCGTGGGGTTTCGGGCATCGCGACATCGGTACGTCGGTCATCGTCACCACGATCTGGAACATGTTGATCCGCGCGTTGTTACCGTTCGTGGCCATCGTGTGGCTGCTGATGGACGGCTCGCGCACGCTTCCTGACCTGATGATCTGGGGCGGCTGGTTCGCGGCAGCGGTGACCGCGTTGTTCGCCGGTTTGGCGGTCGCCATCCTGGTGAACGACCGTAGCGCCCGGACGGTCGGGCGGCTGCTCGACCGCCTGTCCGCCCCGCTGTTGAGGCTGGCCAAGCGCGCACCGGAGCAGAGCATCGAACAGGTGGCGGTCGACGTACGGGGACGGACCATCGAGGTGATCCGACCCAACTGGCTGCGCCTGACCGTCGGCGTCACCGGGCTGCTGGGCGTGTACTTCGTGATCTTCTGGCTGTGCATGCGCCAGTTCGGGATCGACCTGCCGCTGGCGCAGGTGTTTGCCTGTTATGCGCTGTCGCGGATGCTGACGATGGTGCCGTTGACGCCGGGCGGCATCGGCGTCACCGAGCTCGCCTCGGGCCTGATGATCGCCTTCGGGGCCGACGGGGTGGCGGCTGCGGCGGCCGTGGTGCTGTTCGCGGTGTACAGCCACCTGCTGGAGATCCCGCTCGGGATGATCATGGGTGGCGTCTGGTGGGCCACCCGGGAGCGTTTCGCGCTTCCTGACACGTCAGCCGCGGTCGCCTGACGCTCATTACCGTGCGCTTACGTCGTCCTTGCCTCCCTTGTGCCCCTTGCCCCCGGCCCGGAGGATGACGGCAGGACGCGCGGCCGTGGTGAGGGGGACGCATGGGAGATGTCGTCATAGACGGCGGTGACCGCTCGTGCGGCGAGTTGCTCCTGGTTCTGTACCGTCACATCGCTCAGCTCGATCCGGGCACCGTCATCGAACTGATCGCGCACGACCCGATCGCGCCGATCGACCTGCCGGTCTGGTGTCACCTGACCGGCCATCAGTACCTCGGTCCCCACCCCGACGTCGTGGACGCCTACCGCATCAAGGTGGTCGCCACCGCACGAAGCGTCGACGGGGGCCGCCCATGGCGGCTTGCCGCGACCTCCTGACCTGCACGGCACCCCCCTTCAAGGAGCCCATCCATGAGCATCCTGGTCAGCATCGCCAGCAGTCACGACAACCCCGATCGGGCGACCGTGGCATTCGTGGTCGCGGTCGCGGCCGCCGCGTCCAACCAAGAGACCACCGTGTTCCTGTCGGCGGACGGCGCCTGGCTGGGCAAGAGAGGCGAGGCCGACAAGATCAACGAGGCGGGTTTCGCGCCTCTGGCCGACCTGGTCGCCGGCTTCGTCGAGGCGGGGGGTCGCATCCTGGTGTGCACCCCCTGCGCGAAGAAGCGCGGGATCACCGAGGACGACCTGGTCGACGGGGCGGTCATCGCCGGTGGCGCGGCCGTCGTCGCGCTGCTGGCCGGCGGCGCCCAATCGATCAGTTACTGACGCGGTGCGACAGACACGCGATGATCCGGATCCGAGGACGACGGTGACCAGTTCGCCCGCCAAGGGGGCCGAGTTCGCTGAGCTCAGCGTCCTCACGGGAATGGCGCACGCCAGGCTGGACGGCGGGTCGATGGACTGCGGGAGTGGGCTGCTGCTCCTGCTGACTCGTCGCATCCGCGACGTTCCCCCGGGCCAGTCGCTGCTGGTGCGGACGCAGGACGCGACCGTGCCCGCCGATCTGCTCGACTGGACGCGGCTGGCCGGACACGAACTGCTGGCGCAAACCGATCGCGACCCCTCCGGCGCCTGGCACGTGCTGGTCCGCCGCGGGACGTCGCGGGACGCCCCGCACGCAACCCGATCCCCGGCGACCGCCGCACCGTTCACCAGCGGTGAGGCCACACCCGTCGGGCATCGGCTCTGGCTGTACACGAACTTCCACTGCAATCTGTCCTGCGGCTACTGCTGCGCCCAGTCCTCGCCGTCGGTGGCGCCACGCGAGCTGCCCGTCGAGCTCGCCGCCGGGGTGATGCAGGAGTTCGACGGGCTCGGCGGCGAAGAGGTGTTCCTGACCGGGGGTGAGCCGTTCCTGCACCCGCGGTTGGGTGACCTGGTGGCCGAGGTCGGCCGCCGTACGCCGGTGACCATCCTGACGAACGCGATGGTCATGGAGCGGGGGTCGCGACGCGCGCAGCTGGAAGCGATGGACCGGGATCGGGTGAGACTGCAGATCAGCCTGGACTCGGCGCAGCCGCAGCTGCATGACCAGCAGCGCGGGGCCGGCAGCCACGCCAGGGCGGTCCGGGGCATCCGGTCCGCGCTGGAGCTGGGTTTCCGCGTGCGCATCGCCGCGACCTGGTACGACGACCAGCCGGATGAGGGTGAACGCTGGCAGGCGCTGTTGGACGAGTGGGCGATCCCGGCCGCCGACCGGCTGGTCCGCCCGGTGGCCCGGCAGGGCTTCGCCGAGGCCGGGCAGCCGGTCACCGTCGACACGCTCGCGCCGGAACCGACCGTAACCGTCGACGGCATCTGGTGGCACCCCGTCGCCGTGAGCGACCCCGCCATGCGGGTCTCAGACCACCCGATGCCGCTCGAGGCGGCCCTGGACACCATCCGAGAGGCGGTCGCGGTCCAGGACGCCGCCCGGCGTGAGGGCCGCCGACACGTCTTCCGCTGCGCCTGACCAGGCGGCCCACCGGGCTCGAGGACAGGAGAACCACCATGCCCACGTCGAATCCCACGTCGAATCCCATGTCGAATCCCATGTCGAATCCCATGTCGAATCGCACGTCGGAGCTCAGCATCGAGGCCACCCGCCTCCCAACCGGGCCGGTGACCCGGATCAGTGCGCTCGTCCTGCGCCTGGCCGTCGCGTATCTGTGGATCGAGAACCTTGACTGGAAGGTGCCGCCGGACTTCGGCCAGGGCGACCGGGCGGGGTTGTGGGCGTTCACCAACGGCTCGATCGCGCACCCGGTGTTCTCGCCGTACTCCTCGTTCGTCGAGTCGTTCATCCTGCCCACCTTCGTCCCGTTCGGCTGGCTGGTGTATGTCGCCGAGATCGCCCTGGGCGTGTTCCTGCTGCTCGGGTTGGCCACCCGGTTCTGGGCGGTGGTCGGCTTCGTCCAGTCGTTCGTCATCTACCTGACCGTGGGTGCCCAGCCGCACGAATGGCCGTGGACCTACGTGTTGATGATGCTGGCCCACCTGGCGGTGTTCGCGCTGGCGGCGGGGCGGGTGGCCGGCGTGGATGGGTGGTTGCGGCGCCGGGCCGCCGGTGGCGCCGACGCGCGGCTGACCCGGCTGCTGCTACCGCTGACGTGAACGTGCTCGCTGCGGCGCCGACCCGACCTCCGACCGAAGCCGACGACGGCCGGGGGGTCCGCGCGCTGATCTGCGCCATCGCGGCGGTGCCGGTCCTGGTCTACGTCGTGGTCGCGGCCGCGCGGGTGGGCTACCCGTACGAGCTGGAGTGGATGGAGGGCGGCTCGGTCGAACTGGCGCGGCGGGTCGCCGCCGGTCAGCCGTTGTACGGTCCGCCGACTCTGGAGTTCACCCCGTGGCCGTATCCACCCGGGTACGCCGCCCTCGCCGCCCTCGCCGCAGAGCTGGTCGGTCCCGGGTTCGCGGCGCTGCGGTGGGTTTCGATCGTGGCTTCGCTCGTCGTCCTCGCCGCCCTGGTGCTGATCCTGCGGCAGGTGAGTGGGCGCTGGCTGCCGGGGGTCGTGGCGGCCGGGGTGTACGCCGCGACGTACGGGCCCGCGGGGTTGTCCGCCGACGTCGGCCGGGTCGATTCGGTGCTGGTCGCGCTGGTCCTGCTCGCGCTCCTCGCTGCGATCCGGGCCCGCGCCGCCGCCGGGGGTGTGCTCGTCGCCGTGATCCTGGTCGCCGCCAGCGCGACCAAGCAGACCGCCGTACCCATCGCCCTGGTGATGCTCGCCGTCCTGGTGTGGCGGCGGCGTCGCGCGGGGTCGGTCGCCGCCGCCCTGTACGCCGGGCTGCTGGCCCTGGGGGTCGGGGCCGCGGACCGCTGGTCTCTGGGCTGGTTCGTCGACTACGTGGTGGCGCTGCTGCCGGGTCATCCGGTGGTCGGCCACCAGTTCGTGACGTTCTGGCTGGTGGATCTCGGGTTGGTGCTGCTCCCGGTCGTGCTGCTGGCGCTGTTCGCGCGGTTCGCGCGGTTCGACAGGCGGACGGCCGGCGGCGGGCCCTCGCCGGGCGCCGGGCGCGAGCCTGGTCTCGACCTGCTGGTGGCTGTCGCCGCTGCACTGGTGTTGGTTGCGTGGGCCTCGCGGCTACATTCCGGCGGTGCCGCGAACGTGCTGATGACCGCGTACGCCGGTGCCGCGCTGCTGGTGGGCCTGGCCGTCGCCCGACTCCAGGGATCCCGGCGCGGAGTGGTGGCGGTGGCCCTCGCCCTGGGCGCCCAGGTGTTGGTCACCCTGCCGAGCGTGCGGCACGCCGTCCCGACGGCGGCCGACCGGCAGGCCGGGGACGCCGTGGTCGCCGCGCTCACGGCGTTGCCCGGTCGCGTGCTGCTGCCCGATCATCCGTACTACCTGACGCTGGCCGGCAAGACGCCGGCCGCGCACACCGTCGCGATCTCCGACGTGCTGCGCGCCGGCCCGAGTCGGGCCCGCGACGCCCTGCTCGCCCGCCTCGGCACCGGGCCTGGCGCGGAACTGGCCGACGTCCAGGTCATCGTGCTGGACCGGGACGACGATCTGGCACTGTTCAACCCGCAGGCACTGACCGACTTCGCCCGGGTGCGCCTGGCGCCCGGGGCCGGGACCGCCGACCCGACGGTGTTCTCGCCCGTGGGGGGCATCCCGGGGCGCCCGAGCGTGGTGCTCCTCCGGCGCGGTGTCGACGTGTCCGGGATCGACCTGAGGCCCCTGGTGGCACCGTGACCGACCAACGAGAGACCAACCGAGGGGACAGGGACGTGCACGACTCGATCGAGGTGATCCTGCCGGCTCGCGACGAGGCGGCGGCGCTACCCCTGGTGCTGGCCGCGCTGCCCCCCGGTTTTGTGCCACTGGTCGTGGACAACGGGTCGACCGACGGGACCGCTGATGTCGCCCAAGGGCTTGGCGCGCGGGTGGTCCGTGAGCCCGTGCCCGGGTTCGGTTCGGCCTGTTTCGCCGGGCTGTCCGCCGCCCGGACGGACATCGTGGCGTTCATGGACGCGGACGACAGTTTCAACCCCGCGGACCTGCCCCGGGTGGCTGCGGCCGTCGTCTCCGGGAGGGCGGACCTGGTCCTGGGCGCGCGGCGGCCGGGCTCGGCCGGGTGGCCGGGGCACGCCCGGGTGGCCAACCGGGTGCTCGTCGGGCTGCTGCGCCGGCGGGCCGGCATCCGGCTACGCGATCTCGGGCCGATGCGGGTCGCCCGGCGATCGGCGCTGCTCGACCTGGACCTGCGGGACCGCCGCTCCGGCTGGCCGCTGGAGATGGTCATTCGCGCCCACCGAGCCGGCTGGCGGATCGAGGAGGTCGACGTCGACTACCGGCCGCGGGTGGGGCGGTCCAAGGTGACCGGCACAGTGCGCGGCACCGTGACCGCGGTCGCCGACATGAGCAGGCTGCTGGCATGACGACCCGACGAACGGAGCGGTCCGTGGGGGACATCGCACACCGGAGCATCCTGGTGCTGGCGAAAGCACCCGAGCCCGGTCGGGTCAAAACCCGGCTGGTGCCCCCGCTGACCCACGACCAGGCCGCCGCGCTCGCCGAAGCCGCGCTGGCCGACACGCTCGACGCGGTGCTGGCCTGCCGTGCCGAGCGGAGGATCCTGGTCCTCGAGGGCAGCCCGGGGCCGTGGCTGCCCGCCGGCATCGACGTGCAGCCACAACGGGGTGAGGACCTGGCCGACCGGCTCGCGGCTGCCTGGTCGACCGTCACCGCCGGCTCGACCCTGCAGATCGGGATGGACACCCCGCAGCTCACCGGTGCCGACCTGGACGAGGCGTTCGAGACGCTGGAGCGCCCGGGCGTGGATGCGGTGCTCGGTCTGGCCGCCGACGGCGGCTGGTGGGCGATCGGCATGCGCCGGCCCGACCCCAGCGTCTTCGCCGGGATTCCCACGAGCACGGCCGATACGGGTCGCCTCCAGCAGGCGGCCCTGGAGGGGCGCGGCTGGCGGGTGGCGTGCCTGCCGGTCCTGCAGGACGTGGACACCGGCGGCGACGTCGCCCAGGTCGCCGGCCTGGCGCTCAGCACCCGGTTCGCCCGCGAGGCGAGCCGACTCGGCCTGGCCGTGGACGGGGCGCATGCCGGCCAGGGGGTCCCGCGATGAACGTCCTGGTCACCGGCGGCGCGGGGTTCATCGGGTCGCACATCGTCGATCAGCTGGTGGCTGCCGGGCACCGGGTCCGGGTGGTCGACTCGCTGTCGCCGGCCGCGCACCGCGCACGCCCCGACTACCTCAACCCTGCGGCGGAGTACGCCGTGGCCGACCTCGCCGACACCGCCGTGGCCGCCGCGGCGGTGGCCGGCGTGGACGCCGTCTGCCACCAGGCCTCCCGGGTAGGCCTGGGGGTCGACTTCGCCGATGTTGCGGCGTACGTCGCCGACAACGACGCGGCGACCGCGAGCCTGCTGGCGGCCCTGCACGCGCGCCGGTTCGGCGGTCGGTTGGTGCTCGCCTCGAGCATGGTGGTGTACGGCGAGGGCGGCTATCGGTGCCCCACGCACGGACGGGTCCGGCCCGGTCCCCGCCTCGACGTGGACCTGCGGGCCGGTCGGTTCGAGCCGCCCTGCCCGGTGTGCGGGGCCGACCTGGTGCCGGTCGACATCGACGAGGGCGAACCGCTTGATCCGCGCAACGTGTACGCCGCCACCAAGGTGCACCAGGAGCACCTGTGCGCGGCGTACGCTCGCGAGTCCAGCGCCGATCTTGTGCGGCTGCGTTATCACAATGTGTACGGCGCGCGGATGCCGCGCGACACGCCGTACGCGGGGGTTGCCAGCATTTTCCGCAGCAACCTGGCGGCGGGGACGGCGCCGCAGGTCTACGAGGACGGCCGGCAGCGCCGGGACTTCGTGCACGTCGACGATGTCGCGCGGGCGAACGTCCTGGCGCTGACGGCGCCCGGTCTTGTGGCGGGCGCCTATAACATCGCCTCGGGGCGGGTGGCGACGCTGGCGGAGATGGCCGGCGCCCTGCACGACGCCGCGTCGCGGGACGGGCGTCCCGTGCCCGGACCGGTGATCACGGGGGCCTTCCGGCTCGGCGACGTCCGGCACGTCACGGCCTCCCCGCGGCTGGCCGGAGAGCGACTGGGGTTCACGGCGGAGGTCGACCTGGCCTCGGGGATGCGGCGGTTCGCGAACGACCCGCTGCGGGCGTGAACCGTCGATCTCGATGGGGGCCATCCACGACGGGAACCGCCGTTCTCGATTACGGCGCCCTTGCCGAGAACAATGGTTCTGATAAGTACACTGGGCGGGTGGATGGGACGGTGCGCGGGCTTCGGGAATCTGCGGGCTCGGGCCCACCGCGTCCCCACGCCGGGCGCCGCCGCAACGAACTCGCCAAGGCGGACGTGCTGGGAGCGGCGGTCGAGCTGATGCGGCTGGGCCGCGCGCCCACCGTGGCCGAACTGGCCCAGGAATGCCGCATCGGTCGTGCCACGATCTACCGCTGGTGGCCGTCCAAAGCGGCCTTGATGCTCGACGCCTTCGTCCACCAGGCTGAGCTGGAGGTGGGTGGTGGCGCCGGGCTGGCGCTGGATGGGTTCATCCGGATCACCTTCGCGGCCATCGCGTTGCCCGAACGGCGCGCGGTACTGCGCAGCGTCGCCGCCGAGGCGCTGGTTGATTCCGCGGCGATGGAGATTCTCAACGCCTTCACCTCGGCGCGCCGGATCGCCCTGCGCGAGGTGCTGGTCCGCGAGGCCGGCGGGCGGCTGGTGTCAACAGAGCGGCTGGAGCTGCTGGTCGATGAGATCTTCGGGGTGCTGTGGTACCGGGTGCTCTTCGGCCACGGCGAGCTCGACGCCGGGACGGCCAGGATCCTGGTCGACGACATTCGCAAACGGCTCGCCTGACCTGGACCTGCGCCGCCGACGGGTTGCGCTTGGGCGCGCTCAGGCGCGCTGAAGGGCGTCCTGGAGTGCTCCGAGCAGCAGCGTCACGCTGGCCGTGGTGGCGTTGGCCCCCATCAGCCCCACCCGCCAAACCGTGCTGGCCAGGTCCTTGACGCCCGCGCCGATCTCGATGTCGTACTCCGAGAGCAGGAATGCGCGCACCCGGGCCGAGTCGACCCCCTCGGGAACCTTGATCGTGGTCAGCTCCGGCAGCCGGTAACCGTCGGCGGCGAACAGCTCCAGACCCATGTCTTGCAGGCCTGCCTGGAAGCGGTCCCCGGCCGCTTGGTGACGGGCCCAGACGTTCTCCAGGCCCTCGGTGGCCAACCGGGCGAGCGTGGCGTCCAGCGCGGCGTACATCACCGATGACGCGGTGTGGTGGTATGCGCGGGCGGGGCCTTGGGTGGCACCGACATACGCGCCCATCAGCGAGATGTCCAGGTAGAACGAGTGCGGCCGGGGGTTGCGGCGCTGGTAGGCGCGCTCGCTCATGGTGAACGGCGCCAGCCCGGGCGGCGTACCGAGGCACTTCTGGGTGCCGGAGTAGGCGATGTCGACCCCCCAGGCGTCGACCGCCACCTCGATCCCGCCGAGCGAGGTGACCGCGTCCACCAGGAGCAGCGCCTCGCCCTTGAGTGCGCCGAGCGCCGCGATGTCGGAGCGTACGCCGGTCGAGGTTTCTGCGTGGACGGCGGCGATCACCGTGGGGTTCGGGTGCGCGGTGGCGACGGCCTCGGGGTCGATCGGCTGCCCCCAGGGGAAGTCCACGCGGATCACCTCGGCGCCCATCCGCTGCGCGAGGTCGACCTGGCGCTCGGCGAAGAAGCCGTTGACTCCGACGACGACGACGTCGCCTGGCGTGACCACGTTGGCGAACGCCGCTTCCATGCCGCTCATGCCGGTGCCGGACATCGCCAGGGTGTAGCGATTCTGGGTCTGCCACACCATGCGCAGACCGTCGCACACCCGGTCGGTCATCGCGATGAACGCCGGGTCCAGGTGTCCGAGTAGCGGCTGCTGGAGGGCCATCAACGCCTCGGGGTAGGCGTTGCACGGGCCCGGTCCGAACAGGCGACGGTAGGGGATGGCGGCCATCGATGCTCCTGAACTGGGTTTTTCCTCGCGCCGAGGGGTGGGCGTGGCAGGACCAGCCTATCGGGCATCGCCGGCACGCCCTGGCGGAAGAGCAATTGTTACGGTAGAAATGGTGATTAATCCACGGAAGGACGGTCATCATGACCTCCGACACGGGCACGGGCCACGCGGGTTCACCGGCGGGATCAACGGCCGGATCAACGGCGGACTCACCGGCGGGATCGGCAGCCGGCCTCGCCGGAGTGGCGCCCGCACGGCGAGCGGGACGCTGGATCGCCGTCGTGACCACCACCGATCACAAGGTCATCGGCAATCTCTACTTCGTCACCACCTTCGCCTTCTTCTCCTTTGGGGGACTGCTGGCACTCCTGATGCGGGCCGAACTGACCGTGCCCGGTCTGCAGGTGGTGGACAACCTCGAGCAGTTCAATCAGCTGTTCACCATGCACGGCTCGATCATGCTGCTGTTGTTCGCCACGCCCCTGTTCGCAGGCTTCGCGAACGCCTTGGTACCGCTGCAGATCGGCGCGCCCGACGTGGCTTTCCCCCGCCTCAACGCGTTGTCGTACTGGCTCTACCTGTTCGGTGGCCTGATCTCGGTCGCCGGATTCGTCGTACCCGGAGGAGCCGCCTCATTCGGGTGGTTCGCCTACGCGCCGCTGTCCACCGCGACCTACAGCCCCGGTCTGGGCGGGGATCTGTGGATCGTGGGCCTGGCGCTGGCCGGATTCGGCACGATTTTCGGCTCCGTGAACTTCGTGACGACGATCATCTGCCTGCGCGCGCCCGGCATGACGATGTTCCGGATGCCGGTGTTCACCTGGGGGGTTCTGATCACGGCCCTGATGGCGCTCATGGTCTTTCCCGTGCTCACCGCGGCGTTCTTCGCGCTCGCGGCGCAGCGGCTCTACGGCGTACCGGTCTTCGACCCCGCGAACAACGGCCCGATGCTGTACCAACACCTCTTCTGGTTCTTCGGGCACCCCGAGGTGTACATCATCGCTCTGCCGTTCTTCGGGATCATCTCCGAGGTCATTCCGGTCTTCTCGCGAAAACCCATCTTCGGCTACAAGGGGCTGATCTTTGCCACCATCGCCATCGCGGCGCTCTCGCTGACCGTGTGGGCGCACCACATGTACGCCACCGGCCAGGTGCTGCTCCCGTTCTTCGCAGTCATGAGCATGGCGATCGCCGTGCCGACCGGCGTGAAGTTCTTCAACTGGATCGGGACGATGTGGCGCGGTTCCCTCACCTTCGAGACGCCGATGCTCTGGGCGCTCGGCTTCCTGGTGACGTTCCTGTTCGGCGGGTTGACCGGCATCATCCTGGCCTCGCCGGCATTGGACTTCCACGTCACGGACACCTACTTCGTGGTCGCCCACTTCCACTACACAGTGTTCGGCACGGTCGTCTTCGCCATGTTCGCCGGCTACTACTTCTGGTGGCCGAAGCTGACCGGGCGCATGCTGAACGAGGCGCTCGGCCGGGTCCACTTCTGGATGCTGTTCATCGGCTTTCAGGGGACCTTCCTGATCCAGCACCTGGCGGGTATCCGCGGCATGCCACGCCGGTACGGCGACTACCTGACCACGGACCACTTCGAGGTCCTGAATCAGGTATCGACCGTCTTCGCGATGCTCCTGGGCCTGTCCACGCTGCCGTTCGTCTACAACGTCTGGGTCACCTGGCGCACCGCGCCGTTGGTGGCCGGCGACGACCCGTGGGGTTTCGGGGCCTCGCTGGAGTGGGCCACCTCGTGCCCACCGCCACGGCACAACTTCATCCGGATTCCCCGCATTCGCTCGGAACGTCCCGCCATCGATCTGCACTATCCCGCATTGAGCACGACGCCCCCCGTCGCGCCTGCGCCCGAGGTGCTCTCGGTCCTGTCCGCGCAGCAGCCGCGCCCTCCGGAGAGCTGAGCCGCGAAGAGCCATCCCTTCACGGAACGAGGCTTATCGCCAAAACTGCAACCTCCGGCGCGCTTCGCGGGGAGTGCCGGAGCATATCCGCAGCTCAAAGCCTCAGGGCCCGAGCGAGCCGCCGCCGAATGTTGCAGAAATGGCGCTTCGTCGTCGATCACTCACTCGCTATCGCGTAGTCGGCCGGCTCAGCGGCGTACCCGGATGATCCCGTGAGCCCCTCGTTCGGCGTCCACCATCACGTGGCTGACCAGCGGATAGTTCCCGGCCTCGGGGAAGGTGAGCTCGACGAACCCTCCCTGGGCCGGCGCCAACGCCAGCGCCTGACTGCCGCCCGTGTCGGTCCCCGCCGATCCGGCCCGCAGCAGCCAGGTCCCCTCGGCGTACACCGTGTCGAACTGGCCACCCACCACGTGGAAGGAGGTGGGTCGGTTGGGTCCGGCCACCAGCACCCAGATGCGTACCCGTTCCCCGACCCGCGCGGTCAGCGGTCGGGCGTCGTACTGATTCGCGATCCCGTTGAAGACCACCGCTGAGGGCCGCTCGGCCGCGACCGCCTCGGCGTCGACCTCGGCGGCCGAACCGCGCGCGCGCTCCGCCCCGACGTACACCTCGGACTGGACGAGCAGGTAGGAGCGGTCCACGGCGGGCAGGTCGGCCGGTTCGATGACGACCGCCCCGTGCATGCCGGCGGCGATGTGCGCCGACATCGGCATGGTGGAGCAGTGGTACATCCAGATGCCCGAGCGGGTGGCCGTGAACCGGTAGGTGAGGCGCTGACCTGGCGCGATGGTGCGCATCGGCCGGTCCGGTGCCAGCGCGCCCGCGTGGAAGTCGATCGAATGGCCCATCGAACCGTCGTTGACCAGCGTGATCTCAAAGATGTCGCCGACCCGGCCGTGCAGCGTGGGTCCGGGCGCGCGGCCGCCGAAGGTCCAGCGGCGTTGCCACACCCCGGGGGCCACCTCGAGCTCCACCTCGGTCACCGTGAAGGTGTGCCGCTGGATGCGTGGGCCCACCGGTGGCAGGACCGGGTCGACGGGCGCGAAGGCAGGGCCGAAGCTGGCGTGCGGATCGATCGCCGGGTCTGGCGCGGCAGCGGTGGTGGCCGACCCCGACGCGAGGTGATGCCCCGGCTGCGGAGGTGGGCCGGTGCTGCTCTCGCCGACGACGACGATGGTGAAGGTCATCCCCATGGCCCGGTGCCCGACCACCGAACACCAGCCTTCGAGCGAGGTCCCGATGACGCCGGCATCGAGTTCCGCGGTGGCGCCGCTGGCCAGTCGGCTGGTCCGCGGCCCGCTGGCGAGGACCAGGTCGTGGCTGGTCGTGGGGTCGGTGTTGACCACCTCGATGACCAACCGGTCGCCTCGCAGGACGGTCACCGACGCGGGGGTGTAGCGCATGTCGCGCGCCTCGACCCGCACCCGGGTGGTCCGGCCGGTGGGAACCACCGCGTCACCGGATGCCGAACTGCCCGTGCGGGTCAGGCCCGGCAAGCCTGCGGCGGCCGGGTCGATCGCCACCCCGATCGCGGCCGCGACGGTGAGTACGGCGAGCCCGCCCACGAGTTGCCGCCGCGACCACGCAGAGGCCGACTCCGGGGCAGGCGGTCCGACCTGGTGGGTCCGGGTGCGTTGCTGGGCCAGGACCGCGCGTACGCACGACGCGACCAGCGGCAGGAAGGCCGCCAGGGCCACCAGGACCAGGGCTGACACGGCGACCCGCACCGCGCTGGGGACTGGGAGCAGGCACGCCAGGAGGCCGACGTTCACCAGCACCAGCCGAGCGACCGCCCAACGGTCGAAGATCGCCTGACCAGCGCGTACCGCGCCCGCGCCGCCACCCATGACGGACGGGATCAGCCACGACAGCGCGCCGTACAGGAGTTGCAACGCGAACCCCACGACGAACGCCGTCACCGGGAACCCGTACCCGTCGGCGACATCCGCCCAGTCGGTGGCGCGCAGGACGTCCAGGCCCACCCAGGCCAGGGAGCCGGCGTACCAGAGCAGGGCCGCACTGACCGACCAGGTGGTGAACCGTCGCGGGGGCTTGCTGCGGGCGGGACGGATGAGGGCGCGGGCCCACCAGGCCAGCGAGCCCAGGACCCCGGCGATGCCGGCTGCGGCCAGCGGCGCCACCCCGAGGGTCGCGCCGGTCACCGCGACCGCGAGGGCGACCAGGATCGCGGGGAGGGCCTGGGCGGCGAGGCGCTCGGCGCGCTCGTCCATCCGGGTCCGCAGCATCGTCGGCCAGAGCGTGACCAGGGTGCCGGCGACGGTGAGCCCGATCCAGCCGATCAGCATCGTCAACGTGTGGGCGACCAGGAGCCTACCTCGCAGGCCGTCGTCGGGTCCACGGGCGAGCAGCGCGCCGAAGGTGGCGCCGATCGGGAGGCAAGCGGTGGCCGCCAGGTAGTAGCGGATCGTGATCCGGAAGCGTCCGGGCAGGGCGTGGGTCAGGCGTCGCCACAACTGCACCCCATGCCACAGGACGGCTGCGGACACCACCACCGCCCCGCTGAGGGTGAGCGGCCAGCTGCCGGTGGGTACGCCGGCGACCACCAGGAGGGTGCCGGTGACCAGCAGGGCGATGCGTTGGCTCTGCCGGCGACGGCTGTCCGGGTGGGACTGGGAGGAGGTCTTGAGCAGCGACGTCGCGAAGTGTGTGCTCCATACCAAGGCGGCGTGGGTCAGGGCACCGAGCATCACCAGGTGCACCATCAGCCAGCGCGACCCGGGGATGAAGGGGTGTGCAAGAGACACCGCCAGCGCGAGGGCGAGCCAGGCGAGAACGGGGTAGTCCCGCAGCGGCCAACGTCGGGTCCGTGGCGATGGGCCCGGGCGCATCGACGTTCACCTCCGGCTCGTTATTAAACCGAAGGTTACCGTAGAAAATCAGCTGAAGGGGATCTCCTCCAGCACGACGATCGACCACGGCTGCGCCTCGTAGTGGTCGCCCAGGTCCTCGGAATCCTCGGGCCGCCAGCAGTTGTGATCGCGTTCGAACGACGGCGAGGTGTCGATCAGGCGGCGCCACCGGGTCCCCTCGTTCGGCTCCGGGATCGCGAACGAGACCGGCTCGGTGGTCATCGCGACCATCATGAACAGGTCGCCGTGGTTGCCGGGGTCCTCGCCGGCGTCGATCCGGAAGGCCAAGGCCCGGTCGCCGTCCTCGGGGCCGCGATCCATGCCAGGGGCGGTGAAGTGGAAGGCGGCTTCGGACTCTCCGCCGACCAGGGATCCCCAGGATTCCGGCCGCAACAGCTTGTTGCGTTGGCGCAGGTGGGCCAGGTAGCTGGTGAAGGCCAGGATCGGGTTCACCGTGGGTTCGCAGTCGGCTTCGCCGAAGACGTCGTAGTACATCCCGGGGGCGTCCGGGTTCTTCGGATCGACCGGCATCTGCATCGGGGCGTTGCTGCCCCCTTGGGCGTAGTTGGACCACATGCCGATGGTGTTCAGGCACCACGGGTTGTTGTTCCCGTTCTGGGTGCGTCCGTACTCGTCGCCCGCGACGATCATCGGCACCCCCTTGGACAGGAAGAGCACGGTCAGGAAGTTGCGCAGCCGAGTACGGCGCAGCGCGGGATCCCCGCCGGAATCCCACGACACGTTGTCGTCGCTGCCGCCATCGGAGGGGCCGAACGGGGGATCGGTGTCGTTGTTCTTCTCGCTGTATGACACCAGGTCCATCATCGTGAAGCCGTCATGCGCGGTGACGAAGTTGACCGAGCGGGCCGGGATCCCCGCGCCCTCGGAGTGGAAGTGCGCGTAGTCGCCGTTGACCATGTCCATGAACGCGCAGGTGTTGCCGTCACCTTTGAGGAACCCCCGAATGGCGTCGCGGTAACGCCCGTTCCATTCGCCCCAGCCGTCGGGGAAATTGCCGACCTCGTATCCCCACAGGTCCCAGGCCTCGGCGATGACCTCGATGCCCAACTCGTCGGCCATCTTCGCGATGTCCAGGAGCAGCGGGTGATCGGGGTGGAAAACCCTTTGATTCTCCCAGTCGTCGCGGTCGTGGGCATCCGGCGTCCGGCCCAGAACCGTGGCCAGGTCGAACCGGAATCCATCGACACCCATGTCCTCGGCGTAATACCGCAGCGAGTCCAACACCAGTTGGTGCGTCGCCGCCGACGAGGCGTTCACCTGATTGGAGCAGCCGGTAGCTCCGTCGATCAGCATGTTCTCGCTGTTCATCACGTAGTAGTCCGCAGTCGCAAAACCCCCCAGGCTGACAAAACCCGTGGTGGCGATGTCGGAATCCCAGTGACCTCCCTCGGCGGTGTGGTTATAGACCACGTCGAGATAGACCTCGATGCCATGCCGGTGGAAAGCGCTCACCATCTCCTTGAACTCGCGCGTCGGGCCGCCGTAGGACTGATCGGCCGCATAGCTGCGATTGGGGCTGAAGAACGACAATGTCTGGTAGCCCCAGTGATTCACCGACCCGGCCCTCTCCGCCTCCGGGGAGGAGTTGGTCTCGTGAATCGGCAACAGTTCGATGGTGGTCAGGCCGAGGGCGGCCAGGTACGGCGCCATCATCGCGGCGCCGGCGTACGTGCCGCGCAGGTTGGCGGGCACATCGGTGAGCGTGTCAAAACCCGGTACGTCGGCCAACAGGCTTGCGATCGACGACGAGCTTGGGTGCATGGTCAGGTTCGTGATGTGGGCCTCGTAGATGGCTGCCTTCTCGGGAGCGGCCTTGGGCCGGGCCGACGGCCGGGTGTCGTCGACGATGATGATCCCCTTGGGGGCGATCCGGCCGGTATCGAGTTCCCGCCTCGGACGACCGCAGTGCTGCTGACCGCCGGTGCCGAACATGCCCTGGTCGTCGTGCCCATCAATGGCCGGGTCCAGCACGTTGTGGGTGATCTCCCGCGCGTAGGGGTCGAAGAGCACCTTGTTGGGGTTGAACCGATTGCCGTGCTCATCGACGTCGGCGACGAACCCGGCGCCGCTGCCCCCGCGTTCCCAGGCGGGGTCGAACGGCCAGTTGGCTCCCCAGCAGCGATAGGCGTACAGGGCCCCCGGACCCACCTGGCTGACCTCAGCCCGCCATACGCCGTCCTCGTCTCCCCGCACGCAGACCACGTCCGTGAGGGCGTCGGCTCCGAGAGCTTCGGGGTAGATCTCCAGCAGCACGCGGGTGGCTGCTGGGGCGTGCACCGCGAACGTGGCGCTGCTGCGATCAGGGTGGTACGTCACGCCCAACGGCCACGTCGCACGCTCCCAGGCGGCATCGTCGGTGGGCTTAGGGAACAGAATCGTCATGCGTGGTGTCTTTCGTCCGGACAATGCCCCGAAGGGGGGCACTTCGGATGGTGCCGCAGGTGCGGCCCATACGCCATCTCGAACTGTGGAGACATCGCCCGCAAGTGCGCTGGTCGCGCCCTGCGGTGCTGACCTGCCCGGTGGTTCGCCGGAGGTTTCGCCGGTGGTGTGCTGGCGCCGGTGCGGGTCGGCCCGGCATGCTCGACTGACCAGTCCCGGGAGGCCGAGGGAGACCCAGATGCAGCCGATCGCCGTCGCTTTCGTCCACGGGATCGAGATCGCTGACCCGGACTTCGCGGCGACTCCCAGTCGTCTGCTCCGGGAGGGCTTCGCCAAGGCGATCGGTCCCGGTGGGCCGGACCCCGACGAAGCGCTGGTGATCGAACCCGTGTTGTGGGCGCCCCACCTGCAGGAACGGCAGCTCCAGCTGTTCGACCGGATGTACCCCGACAGCAGCCGCGCAGGGATCGTCGAGGTGCTGATGGCCGGCGTGAAGAAGGTCAACGCCGGCTCCCAACTGGCGCTGCTGGCGTTGGCGCCGGCGGCGATCACGCCCTGGCTGCCAGGGTTGAACGCCTTGAGGTACCCCGGGTTGCGTTGGGTGATGGTGCACTTCGTCGGTGACGTGATCGCCTACGACCGGGGTCCCAGCCCGCAGAACTACGCCGCCGTGCACGCGGTGTTGGCCCAGGGCCTGGCGCGGCTGTCGCGCCGGGCCGGGGAGAACGCCCCGCTGTGCATCGTCGGGCATTCCTTCGGCACGGTGTTGAGCAGCGACTACATCTATGACCAGCAGGTCAGCGTGACCGGCGAGCATGACCTGGTCCCCGCCGAGGTACGCGCGGAGATCGGCACCTCCCCGTTGGCTCACGGTGACACGCTGACGTGGTTCTACACGTTGGGCAGCCCCCTGGCGCTGTGGAGCCTGCGCTACCCGGACGGCGAGTTCAGTCGCCCGATCTCGGTCCCCGGCATCGGGGTGAGCGATCACCACCCAGGACTACGCGGGGAGTGGATCAACGTGTACTCCAAGCAGGACATCTTCGCCTATCCGCTGCGTCCCCTCGGGCGGGAGTACGCCCGCGCGGTCACCGCCGACCAGAACGTGCGACTGGGCACCTGGCCGCTGTCCCTGACCCCCTTGGTGCATCCGTACTTCTGGTCCAATCGGGCGTTGATGGATTGCATCGGGGCCTCGCTCGCTCGGGGCTGGCAGACGGTGAACACCCCCATCCGCTCTCAGCACACCCCGAAGCGAGGCCGACCGCGCGGGAATCGCGCGCACCGCGGAGGACTGGCCTTGGTCCCGCCGGTGGACGCCGCGACCTGGGGAGCGCGGCGGCGGGGGGGGGGGGGGGGGGGCGGGGGGGGGGGGGGGGGGGGGGGGGGGGGGGGGGGGGCGCCTGACATAACGGGCCTGATACGTGTCATCTGCCGCAGGGCCGGCGGGAGGTGCGGCGAGTTGTCGGGTATATCGCTATATCGCGCGCGACGGCCGGATTGTCCCTACTGTCGTCTTCCAACACCTCACGCGACCCATCCGAGGAGTAGCCGTGGACCTTCAGTCCCTCATCGATGCCGTCAACGACTCGCTCACCTGGGTCCTCATCATCGCGCTGTTGGCGGCCGGACTGTTCTTCACGGTGGCGACCCGGTTCGTCCAGGTCCGGCACTTCCGCACCATGCTCAAGGTCATCCTGCACTCCCGCGGCACCGCCGATGGGCAGGGGATTTCCTCGTTCCAGGCGTTCACCATCAGCCTGGCCTCGCGGGTGGGGACGGGGAACATCGTCGGTGTCGCGATCGCGCTGACGCTCGGGGGGCCCGGGGCGATCTTCTGGATGTGGGTCATGGCCCTGCTCGGGATGGCCACCGCGTTCGCTGAGGCCACCCTGGCTCAGGTGTTCAAGATCCCGCACCACGACGGGACCTTCCGGGGCGGGCCGGCGTACTACATCCAGCGCGGCCTGAAGTCACGGTTCTTCGGTTCGGTCTTCGCGGTCTGCCTGATCTTCACGTTCGGGTTCTCCTTCAACGGCGTCCAGGCCAACACCATCGCCACCAACGCCGCTAACGCCTGGGGCTGGGACCACTTCCCCGTCGCCATCGGCCTGACGCTCATCACGGCCCTGATCATCTTCGGCGGGATCAAGCCGGTGGCCCGGGTCACCGAATACATGGCGCCGCTGATGGCCGCGGTCTACCTGCTCATCGCGCTGATCGTGCTGGGCGTCCGGATCGGCGAAGTCCCGCACGCCATCGGGATGATCTTCCAGGGTGCCTTCGGGCTCAACCAGGCCCTGGCCGGTACGGCGGGTGGCATCCTCGCGGCCATGCTCAACGGCGTGAAGCGGGGCATGTTCTCCAACGAGGCGGGCATGGGCTCGGCCCCCAACGCCGCCGCGACCGCCACCACCAGTCACCCGGTCAACCAGGGACTCATCCAGTCCGCCGGCGTCTTCGTCGACACCATCATCGTGTGCACCTGTACCGCCGTGATGATCCTGCTCGCCGGACCGTCGGTGTACACCCCGGGCGTCACTCAGCGCTCCGACGCGGGCACCCTGACCACCACCGCTGCCGCGAGCGAACTCGGGCAGGGGATCGTCCCGGTGCTCACCGTGCTGATCGTCGTCTTCGCGTTCTCCTCGATCCTGGGCAACTACACCTACGCCGAGGTCAACATGGACTTCCTCGGCGGCGGTAAGGCCGGCGACTACGCGATGCGCGCCCTGGTCGTGGTGGCCACCTTCTGGGGCGCCATCCAAGAGCTCGGCGTCGTCTGGTCGGTGGCCGACGTGGCCATGTCCGTGATGGCGGTCATCAACATCAGCGCGATGTTCATGCTCAGCCGGTACGCCGTCGGCGCGCTGCGCGATTTCGACCGGCAGGGCGGCTCCCCGGAGTCCGTGTTCGACCTCTTGGGCAACCCCGACGTCCCCGACGACGTGCCCGGCGAGGTCTGGCACAGCGAGAAGGCCAAGGGTCTGGCCGGGTCACCGCACTGACGGGTCTCCCCGCCCGGGCGTCCTTGCCGGACTAGGCTGTTCCGGTGATCTTGAGTGAGGACGCGGTCCGTGAGGCGGACGCCCTGTGTGCGTTCATCAATGCGTCACCCTCGCCCTTCCATGCGGTCAGCGCGGCGGCCGACATGCTCACGGCGGCCGGGTTCGCCGCGACGGCCCAGGCAGAGTCGTGGGTCGACCCGGACCGGCCGGTGCCCGCGCGGGGCTTCCTGACCCGCGAGGGGGCGCTGGTCGCCTGGGACCTCGGCGCCCCGGACTCCGCGCAGTGCCCGCCGTGGACGTCGTACCGCATCATCGCCGCCCACACCGACAGCCCCAACCTGCGCATCAAACCCCGCCCCGACCTGATCCGCGGCGGCTGGGAGCAGCTGAGCGTGGAGGTGTACGGCGGCCCGTTGCTGAACTCGTGGCTCGACCGCGACCTCGGCCTGTCCGGGGCCGTGACGGTCCGCGCGGGGGGATCTGGGAGCGGCGGCGTGGAGCGGGTGCTCTTCCGGGTGGACGATCCGGTGCTGCGAGTCCCGCAACTGGCCGTCCATCTGGAGCGGTCGGTGAACGAGGAGGGTCTCCGGCTCAACCCGCAGACCCACCTCGTGCCGATCTGGGGTGCCGGCGGTGACGCTCCCGGCTTCGCCGAGTACCTGTCCGAGCAGGTGGGCTGCGCGCCGGGGGACCTGCTCGGCTGGGACGCGATGACCCATGACCTCACCCCAGCCCGGCGGGTCGGACGCGCCGGTGACCTGATCGCCGCCGCCCGCCAGGACAACCTGACCAGCTGCCATGCGGCCATCCGGGCCCTGGTCGAGGCAGGCGCCCGGCGCGGCGAGGGCGGCCCTGCTCCGGTGGCCGTGGTGGCGCTCTTCGATCACGAGGAGATCGGCTCGACCACGGAGCGCGGCGCGGCCTCGCCACTGCTGAGCGCAGTCCTGGAGCGGCTGGTGCTGGCCCGGGCAGGCACGCGCGACGACCTGTGGCGGGCGCTGGCCGGCACCGTGGTGGCCTCGGCGGACATGGCCCACGCGGTGCACCCCAACTACCCCGAACGGCACGAGCCGCAGCACCAGCCGATGGTCAACGCCGGCCCCGTGATGAAGGTCAACTCCCGCGGACGGTACGCCACCGACAGCCTCGGCGGCGCCGTCCTGACTCTCGCGGCCCAGCAGGCCGGCGTACCGCTGCAGGTCTTCCTGTCCCGAGGGGACATGCCGTGCGGATCCACCGTGGGGCCGCTGGTCGCGGCCGGGCTCGGGGTCAGCACCGTCGATGTGGGATCCCCCATGTTGGCTATGCATTCGGCCCGTGAGCTGGCCGGATCGGCCGATCAGCGCTGGTACGTCGAGCTGCTGACGGCCTTCCTGACGCCCTCCTGAGCAGGGCTTTTCCGCCAGCTCGCCAGCATCCTCGCTGCTCGGTCGGGGTCTTGCCGCAGCGGTCTTCAGGACTAGTCTGGGAGCGCATTGGACTAGTGACGCCTGGGTAACGGCCGCGGAAGGTACGACATGACGAAGTTCGTCTACTCCCTCGCTGAGGGCAACCGGGACATGAAAGACCTCCTGGGAGGGAAGGGGGCGAACCTGGCCGAGATGCACAACATGGGGCTGCCGGTGCCGCCGACCTTCACGATCAGCACGCAGGCGTGCAAGGCGTACCTGGCTCAAGGGCAGGAGCCGGCCGAGCTGTCGGCGCAGATCGACGACGCGATCGCGGAGATCGAGGCCGAGATCGGCAAGAAGCTGGGCGACCCCACCGACCCGCTGCTGGTGTCGGTGCGCTCGGGGGCGAAGTTCTCGATGCCCGGGATGATGGAGACCGTCCTCAACATCGGCCTCAACGACGCCTCGGTGGACGGGCTGGCGGCGATCACCGGCCAGCCGCGGTTCGCCTACGACTCCTACCGGCGGCTGATCCAGATGTTCGGCAAGACCGTGATCGGCATCGACGGCGAGAAGTTCGAGCACATCCTCGACGAGACCAAGAAGGCCAAGGGCACCACCAACGACCTCGACCTGGACGTCGCCGACCTGAAGACGATCGTCGACAAGTTCAAGGGCGTTGTGCGAGAGGCCACCGGCCGGGACTTCCCGCAGGAGCCCAAGGAGCAGCTGCTGGAGGCCATGCGGGCCGTCTTCCGGTCCTGGAATGCCGAACGCGCGGTCCTGTACCGCCGGCAGGAGCGCATCCCCGCCGACCTGGGCACCGCCGTCAACGTCTGCACGATGGTGTTCGGCAACCTCGGCATGGACAGCGGCACCGGCGTGGCATTCACCCGTGACCCCGCCTCGGGCGCCAAGGGCGTGTACGGGGACTACCTGGAGAACGCCCAGGGCGAGGACGTAGTTGCCGGGATCCGAAACACGATGAGCCTGGCCGACATGGAGCGGGTCGACAAGGCCGCCTATGACGAGCTGATGGGCATCATGACCACGCTCGAGGGCCACTACAAGGACCTGTGCGACATCGAGTTCACGGTGCAGAACAAGAAGCTGTGGATGCTGCAGACCCGGGTGGGCAAGCGCACCGCCGAGGCGGCGTTCAAGATCGCCTGCCAGCTCGTCGACGAGGGCGTCATCGACGAAGCGGAGGCCCTCCAGCGGGTCAGCGGCGACCAGCTCGCGATGCTGATGTTCCCGCGGTTCGACGGGGCGGCCGCCAAGGCCAAGATCGCCAAGGGCATGAACGCCTCACCTGGTGCGGCCGTCGGCGAGATCGTGTTCACCTCCTCGGCCGCGGTGGACGCCAAGACCGCAGGCCGGCCCTGCATCCTGGTACGCCGGGAGACCAACCCCGACGACCTCAACGGCATGATCGCGGCCGAAGGCATCCTGACCAGCCGCGGAGGCAAGACCTCGCACGCCGCGGTGGTGGCACGCGGGATGGGCAAGACCTGCGTGTGCGGCGCCGAAGAGCTCGACATCGACACCCACGGCGGCACGATGACCCTGCGCGACGGGACGGTGCTCCGGGCCGGCGAGGTCATCTCGATCGACGGCACCTCCGGTGAGGTGTTCCGCGGTGAGGTCCCGGTGGTGGCTCCGCCGGTGGTGCAGTACTTCGAGGGCACTCTGACCCGGGAGGAGATCGCGGCGGACGAACTGGTCAACGCGGTCGACCGGATCATGAGCATCGCCGACCGCCAGGCGCGGCTGACCGTGCGCGCCAACGCCGACAACGGCGAGGACGCTGCGCGTGCCCGTCGCTTCGGTGCGCAGGGGATCGGCTTGTGCCGGACCGAGCACATGTTCCTCGGTGACCGTCGTGAGCTGGTCGAGCACCTGATCCTGGCCGAGAACGATGAGCAGCGCCAACACGCCATGGACGCGCTCGCGCCCCTGCAAAAGGGCGATTTCATCGAGATCCTCGAGGCCATGGATGGGCTGCCGGTGACCATCCGACTGCTCGACCCGCCGCTGCACGAGTTCCTGCCCAGCCACTCCGAGATCACCGCCAAGGCGGCCGTCGCCCAGGCCCGGGGCGAGGAGCTCAGCGACGCGGACAAGAAGGTCGCGGCCGCGGTCGAGCGGATGCACGAGCAGAACCCGATGCTCGGCCTGCGCGGCGTACGGCTCGGCCTGGTCATCACGGGCCTGTTCCGGATGCAGGCCCGCGCGGTGCTGGAGGCGACCGCCGAGCTGCGCCAGCGCGGCAAGGACCCCCGGCCGGAGATCATGATCCCGCTCGTCGGTGCCGTGCAGGAGTTGGAGATCATGCGGTCCCGGATCGAGCAGACCGCCAAGGAGGTCAGCGAGCGGACCGGGGTTGCCATGCAGGACACCCCGATCGGCACGATGATCGAGCTCCCGCGTGCCGCGGTCACCGCGGCGGAGATCGCCGGCCACGCCGAGTTCTTCAGCTTCGGCACCAACGACCTCACCCAGACCACCTGGGGCTTCAGCCGGGATGACGTCGAGGCGGCCTTCTTCAGCAATTACATGGAGAGCGGCATCTTCGGGGTGTCTCCGTTCGAGACCCTGGACATCAAGGGGGTCGGTGAACTGGTGCGGATGGCGGCCACCGCCGGTCGTCAGGCCCGCCCGGACATCCACCTCGGAGTGTGCGGCGAGCACGGCGGCGACCCCGCCTCCATCCACTTCTTCAACGAGGTGGGGCTTGACTACGTGTCGTGCTCGCCGTTCCGGGTGCCGGTGGCCCGCCTGGAGGCCGGGCGGTCCGCCGGGGTCGGCGGCAGTGACTCGCGGTGACGAGCACATGACACCGCCGGACACGCAGGACGACGAGGCCCGGCTGGGGCGATCCAGCCGGGCAGGGTGGGCAGGGTGGGCATCGCGGGCATCGCGGCGTCGAGGTGCTCAGGCCGGGGTGCCGTCGGTCGATTCGGGCAGCATGAACGCACGGATGCGATCCGGGGCCGCTCTCGCGGTTCTCGGGCTGAGCTTGACGCTCGCCGCCGGCTGCGCGGGCGGTCCCAGCCAGGATCAGCTGGCCCAGGCGCGCCAGGAGGGCATCGCCGAAGCGAGCAAGGCCGCCGAGGCCGAGAAGGCCAAGGCGGAGCAGAAGAAGCTCGCGGCGGACGTCGCGGCTGCGGCCAAATCGGCAGCTGACGCCGCGGCCGCAGCCAAGGCTGCAGCCAATGCGGCGGCCACGAAGAACACCGGGACGAGCGGAGGCACGACGGAACGCGGCAGCACCGGCGGCGGGGCCAAATCGTGTGGCGGGAACATCTCCGTCAACGGCACGACCAGCTGCTCGTTCGCCGAGAACGTCGCCTCGGACTGGCGTGGCAACGGCAGCGGCAGCTCCTCGTTCTGGTCGTACAGCCCGGTGACCGGCCGCACGTACTGGATGCAGTGCCGCGCCGGGGTCCCCACCGTCTGCCGGGGCGGCAACAACGCCGTGATCTACATTCGGTGAGCGTGCCGCCATCCCCGGGGGCTCGACGGTGTGGCGCGGCGATGCTGGCGTCGTTCACGGTGCTGGCGACAGTCACGGCGTGCGGCGCGCAGGCGGGCCAGACCGAGGCCGAACTCGCCAAGGTGAAGGCTTCGGCCAGCGCCAAGGCGCGGGACACCGACCGGCAGTGGCGCGCTCTCGAGGCCGCACAGGCGAGCGCAGAGCGCAGCCAGACAGCTACCGGCGCCGCGTCGATCCCGATCGCGACGACGCCGGAGGCCGGGCCGGCCGATCAGCCGCTGCCGAAGGCCGACCCTGCCGCGGCGGATGCTCCGCCCGCGGCCGTAGCCCCTGCCGGCAGGGCGGCGGCGGGACCGGCCGCGCCCGCTGCCGACCTGGCCGGATCCTGGGCGGCCCTGGAAGCTCGGGTCGGACCGGTCGGCGTGGCCGTCGTCCCGGTGGGCGGGGGTGCGGTGCGCTCGTACGGCTCCGTGAGCGGCGGGGTGGCCTGGTCCACGATCAAGGTGCCGCTGGCGGTGGCGGCGGTTCGCGCCGACGGTGCTCGTCCTTCACCGACCACGACGGCACTGATACGGCGAGCGATCACGGTGTCCGACAACGCGGCCGCCGAGCAGCTCTGGTCGCGGCTCGGTGGCTCCGTCCGGGCAGCGTCCGCGGTGGGCGCGGTGCTGGCCGATGGCGGGGATCCCGTGACGCGGGTGCCGAGCCGTCGACTGCGGCCGGGGTACACGGTGTTCGGGCAGACCTCGTGGCCACTGACGCGCGCCGCGTCGTACGCCGCCCAGTTGCCCTGCCAGCGGGGCACAGCACCGGTGATGACGCAGATGGGTCGCATCTCAGCAGGTCAGCGGTGGGGCCTTGGGGTGCTCGGCGGCTCGGCTCGGTTCAAGGGCGGGTGGGGTCCCGATCCGGGGGGCGCCTACCTGGTTCGTCAACTGGGCGTGCTGACTCTTCCCGGGGGCACGCAGGTCGGTGTGGCCATCGCTTCCCGGCCGGCCTCGGGGTCGTTCCGGGACGGGACGGCTGCGCTGACCGCCGTGGCGCGCTGGCTGTCGAGCCAGGCCGGTTCGTTCACCGGCGGGCGGTGCTGAACGTCAGCGGCGGACCGCCAGTCTCTGGGCCGCCCGCTCACACCGTCAGGAGCACCTTGCCGACGTGTGTCGATTCGGCGAGGATCCGGTGCGCCTGCGGCGCCTCCGCCAGCGGCAGCCGGGCGTGGATGACGGGCCGCACCTGACCCGATTCGACCAGGGGCCACACGTGTTCGCGGACCGCAGCGACGATGGCCGCCTTCTCTGCGGCCGGCCGCACGCGCAGCGACGTCGCGATCAGCGCCGCCCGCTTCATCAGCAACGTGTTGAGGTTGATTTCGGCCTTGATCCCACCCTGCAGCCCGATCACGACGATGCGGCCGTTGACGGCCAGCGCCGTGAGGTTGCGGTCCAGGTATTTGG
Organism: Austwickia sp.; assembly: GCA_016711265.1. GTDB lineage: Bacteria > Actinomycetota > Actinomycetes > Actinomycetales > Dermatophilaceae > JADJTI01. Next base: position 634,103 of record JADJTI010000006.1, read on the forward strand.
CGCCCACCACGTCGAGGATGACGTCCGCGCCATGGCCGCCACTGGCGTCCCGGATCACCTCGACGAAGTCCTGCTCGCGGTAGTTGATCAGGATGTCGGCACCGAGTGCCCGGCACGCCTCCAGCTTGGCCTGGCTGCCCGCGGTCACGGCCACCCGTGCGCCGATTGCACGCCCCAACTGGATGGCCATCGTGCCGATGCCCGAGCTGCCGCCGTGCACCAGCAGGACCTGGCCGGGGAGCAGGTTGGCGGTCATGAAGACGTTCGACCACACCGTGCAGGCCACCTCCGGGAGTCCGGCGGCGTCCACGAGGTCGATCCCCGCCGGGACCGGCAGCACCTGCCCGAGCGGCACCGCCACCTGCGCGGCGTACCCACCGCCGACGAGCAACGCGCACACGGGGGTGCCGATGGGCCACGCGGCGGCCTCGACTCCCGCACCGAGCGCGGCGATGGTTCCGCTGACCTCCAACCCTGGGTACGGCGAGGAGCCCGGTGGCGGGTTGTAGAAGCCCTGACGCTGCAGCAGGTCCGCGCGGTTCACCCCGGCGGCGGCAACGTCGAGCACGACCTCACCGGGAGCGGGTTCGGGGGCGGGGACGTCGGCGAGGACGAGCGCGTCCTCCTCGCCTGGCGTGGGGATCGTGACGGCCTTCATGCCTCGACCCTAGTCCCGCCTGCCCGCACGGCGGCGGGCCGCCTCCAGGGCCGCCGGAGTGTCCACGTCGACCAGGTCCGCCGGCTCCAGGGGCAGCGCCACGACGCGCAGCGAACCCAACGTCGCGTACACCCCCGCTCCCGTCACCGGCCCCCGCGCCAGGGCCTGTCGGAGCCGCTGCGTCCGGTACGCCGCGAGCAACAGCTGCGGACGCCCGTCACCCGCCTCGGCGGCGACGGCCTCAGCCCGAGAGGCGTTGAGAGCGTTCACCAGGGCCGCTGCCACCGCGCCCGCGAACGGCTGGTCCCCGGCCAGGACGACCGTGACGGCCGACTCGGGACGGTCATGGCCGCCGTACGACGCCAGCGCACGCAACCCCGCATCGATGCCGGCGACCGGGCCGCCACCGGCGGGTCGTTCCCGGGTCCACAGCACCGGTCGGTCCGTCGGGCGCGGCTGGCCGACGCAGCACACGGCCCAATCGTCTGGCAGCGCGTTCAGGAGCAGTTCCAGCACGCTGACGCTGCCCACGAGCTCGCGGGTCTTGTCCCGTCCGCCCATCCGGGCCGACGTCCCGCCGCACAGCACGACGACGGCGACGTCCTGTGCGGGGGAGGGCGGCATGCTGCGATTGTCACCCGGGAAGGCGACCTGGTCCTGGCTCAGGGATCCTGATGTCCTCCGACACGCGACGGCGACCCGGGAGCTGATCACCGGGTCGCCGTCGCGTGAGGGGTTAAGCGGGTCAGATCTTCGTCATCTGCTGCGGCTCGAGCCGCGCGCCTCGTTCGGCCTGCTCGCACCAGTACACCTGGGCGCCATCCTTCTCCGTGATGAAGGCCTCGATCTCGCCGTCGATGTAGTGAATGGCGGCACCGATGTCCGCGCCGTAGCCCTCCGGCAGGACGCCGTCGTCGACGTACGCCTTGAACACATCGGCCCGGTCCGGGTACCGGTCGAAGTGCGGGGAGAAGCTTCCGGGCAGGATGCCCAAGCCGTGGGGGTAGGGCTGGACGCCGCGGCCGTAGCTGCCGGTGGTCGATGCCTCGTGGAACACCGACGCGCCGGCCGCCAGACCCGCGATGACCACGTCACGGTCGGGGTCGTTGCACATGTCGATGAACTTGCGATTGATCCCGTGCACATTCCACAACGCCAGCAGATTGACCGTGCTGCCGCCGCCGACCATGAACACGTCGACCTCATCCATCCGGTCGATCGACTCCGCCACGCCTTCCCACAGGGTCAAGATGGCGGTCCGCATCGTGACCCCGGAACGGGTGTAGGCGTTGGTGAAGCGCTGGATGTACAGCCCGTTGTCACCGGCCGCGCTGGGAACGAAGCACACCAGGGGATTGGGCTTGGTGGTCAGCGACAGGATGTAGCGATCAAGGGCTGTCGCGGCGTAGCCCTCCGAGCTCGAGAAGCCGCCCCCGCCCATCGCGACGATGTGAGTGGTCATGGTCTCGACGTTAGCCGGTCGCCGGTCAGCCGATACACCCGGGAAAAGTGGCGCACGTCGCATTGCGAGTCTCGGACAGCTTCGCAGCGCGAGAACGCGGCCCGTTCCCCAGTGGGCCTCACCTGTGCGCGGCTCACAACGCACCGACCAGGATGCCCGGACGCTCGACACAATCAGCCACGAACCGCAGGAAACCGCCAGCCACCGCGCCATCGCAGACCCGATGGTCGAAGGTCAGCGAGAGCTGAGTGACCTTGCGGACCGCGAGCTGTCCGTCCACGACCCAGGGCTTGTCGATGATCCGTCCGACGCCGAGCATCCCGGACTCGGGGTGGTTGATGATGGGCGTGGAGCCGTCGACGCCGTACCCGCCATAGTTGTTGAGCGTGAACGTCCCGCCACCCAGTTCGGCCGGGCTCAGCTGACCCGCACGGGCCCGCGCAGTGAGATCACGCAGCGCGGTGGCCAGCTCGGCCGTGGTCATCGATCCGGCGCCATGGACGACCGGCACCACGAGACCGCGCGGCCCTTGCGCGGCAAAGGACAGGTGTACGTCGGCGAACCGGGTCAGAGTGCCGGCGGCCACGTCGGCCCGGGCGTTCAGTTCGGGGAACCGGCGCAGCCCGGCCACGACGATCCGCCCCAGCAGAGCCAGGACGCCGATCCCGGCCTCGGGCCAGGCCGCGGCCAGGTCGGTGCGCATCGCCATCAGCCCGGTGGCGTCGACGTCGACCCAAGTGGTGGCGTCGGGAATATCGCGACGTGAGACCGCCAGTCGCTCGGCCATGGTGCGTTGGCCGAGGGTCATGGGCACGGTGACGTCTCCGACGGCGGGGATCGTCGAACCCGCCGGGGCCGTCGAAGCGGCCGCGGCCCTCGGCGCTGTGTTGGCCGCCGTGTTGGTCGGCGTGTTGGTCGCGGTGATGGCGGCCTCGACGTCCGCCCGCAGGATGATTCCCTTGGGCCCCGACGGGGTCAGCGTTCGCAGATCGACACCGTGTTCGGCGGCCAAGCGCCGGACCAGCGGAGAAATGACCCGCACCCGGCTGCCGGGCTTGCTGGACACCTCCGGTGCCTGCGGCTCGGACGCGATCGCAGAGCTGGTACGCCGCCGTCGCGCCGGCGCACCGGAGGTCCCGTAGCCGATGAGCACGTTCCCGGAGGCATCCTCGGCGGACTCGGTTTCCGTTGCGGACGCTGTCGTGGGCGCAGGCCCGGAGTCGGACGCGCCAGCCGACGCCGGCGCCTGTGTCTCGATGGTGATCAGCGGTGCCCCGACATCCAGGACCTCGCCTTCGGCGCCGTGCAGCGTAAGCACCGTGCCGGCGTACGGGCACGGCAGGTCCACGGCAGCCTTGGCGGTCTCGATGACCGCGATGATCTGGTCCACCTCGACGACGTCCCCGACGGCTACCGACCAGCTGACGATCTCGCCCTCGGTCAGGCCCTCGCCGAGGTCGGGCAGGAGGAAGACTTTGGCCGTCACGACGTCACCTGCGCACCGGTCGGCCCCGACAGCCACCGCGGGTCGGGGCGGTCGTCCCATTGCAGTCGGGCCATGGCGTCGAGCACCCGGTCCACCCCGGGCAGATGGTGGTGCTCCAGCTTCGGGTAGGGGTAGGGGATGTCCAGGCCGCTGACCCGCAGGACGGGCGCAGCCAGGTCGTGGAAGGCCCGCTCCGTGACCCTCGCGGCGATCTCGGCGCCCACACCCGCGAAACCCTGCGCCTCCTGCACCACGACACAGCGGCCGGTCTTACGGACCGAGGCCACCACCGTCCCGTCGTCGAAGGGCACGATCGAGCGCACGTCCACCACCTCGACATCCCAGCCGTGGTCGGCCTGCGCCGCCGCGGCCGCCTGCATCGCGACCGGCAGGCTGGGCCCGTAGGCCACCAGGGTGACGTCGCTGCCGGTACGACGGACCGCAGCCTGGCCGAGTTGGGCCGGTTCCAGCGTGGTCAGGTCGAGCTCGGCGGTGGACCAATACAGCCGCTTCGGCTCCAGGAAGACCACCGGGTCAGGGTCGGCGATGGCCGCCCGCAGCAGGGTGTAGGCGTCGGCCACGGTGCCCGGGGTGACCACCTTCAGGCCGGGGGTGTGGGCGTAGTACGCCTCGCTGGAGTCGCAGTGGTGTTCCACACCGCCGATACCACCAGCGTACGGCACCCGGATGACCAGCGGGAGGCTGATCGAGCCGCGGGTGCGGTTGCGCATCTTGGCCACGTGCGAGGTGATCTGCTCGAACGCCGGGTAGGCGAAGGCATCGAACTGCATCTCCACGACGGGCTTGAACCCGGACATCGCCATCCCGATGGCGAACCCGACGATCCCCGACTCCGCCAGCGGGGTGTCGAAGCAGCGCTCCTCCCCGAAGTCGCGGGCGATGCCATCGGTGATCCGGAAGACCCCGCCGGCCACCCCGACGTCCTCGCCGAAGATGACGACCAGGTCGTCGGACAGCGCGTCCCGCAGCGCCGTGTTCAGCGCGGTGGCGAAGCTGGTCTTGGCGTTCGATGCGTTCGATGCGGCCATCAGTGCCGCCCTCCTTCGATCGCGCCACCGGCGGACTCCGCGGCGGCGGCGAGCTCCGCGCGTACCATCTCTCGCTGTTCGATCAACTGCGGCGTCGGTTCGGCGTACACGTGCGCGAACAGGTCCTCGGGATCGACGTGCGGCTCGCCCCCGAGACGTTCTCGCAGGTCGGCGGCCAGCGCCTCCGCTTCGGCGTCGATCGCGGCGAGTCGTTCTTCGTCCAGCAGGCCGGCACCCGTGAGGTAGCTACGCAGCCGGCGGATCGGGTCGTGGTCGCCGGCGTGCTCCACCTCGTCGGCCGCCCGGTAGCGGGTCTGGTCATCGGCGTTGGTGTGCGCCTCGACCCGGACGGTGTGCAACTCGACGAGCACGGGCCCCCGCCCGGACCGGGCGTACCAGACCGCCTTGTTCAGGACGGCCAGCACCGCCATCGCGTCGTTGCCGTCGACCTGCTCGCACACCACGCCGTACCCGATGCCTTTGTACGCCAGCGATGGCGCAGCGGTCTGCTTGCTCAGCGGGACGCTGATCGCCCACCCGTTGTTCTGCACCACGAAGACCACCGGCGCCTTGAATACCGCGGCGAAGTTCAGACCCTCGTGGAAGTCGCCTTCGCTGGTGGCGCCGTCGCCGATGAAAGCCAGCGCCACCGTGTCGCGACCCTGGCGTCGCTCGCCGTACGCCAACCCCGCGGCGTGCAGCAATTGTGTCGACAATGGCGTACATTGAGCGGCCGTGCGGACAGCGCGCGGATCGTATCCGCAGTGCCCGTCCCCGCGCAGCAGGGTGAGCACCTCCACGGGATCGATGCCCCGACTGACCAGAGCCATTGATTCGCGGTACGTCGGGAACACCCAGTCCTGGGGGCCGAGCGCCAGCATGGTGCCGACCTGGCAGGCATCCTGGCCGCGGCTGGAGGGATAGACCGCCAGGCGACCCTGCTTGGTCAGCGCGGTGGCCTGGATGTCGAACCGGCGCCCGATCACCATGCGGCGGTAGCACTCCAGCAGCTGGTCCGCTCCCGGCTCGACGTAGTCGTCGGTGACCGGCGCGACCCGGGATCCGTCCTCGGCCAGGAATCGGACCGGAGTGGGTGCCGGGATCAACCCCGCTTGGAAGGGTTCGTCGTCGTGGTCGATGTGGGCGTTGGTGTACGCCGCCTCCCACGCCTGGATGGCGGCGGCCGAGGCCCGGGTGTTCGCGGCGGCGCGGGCCATCGGATGGTCGGGGTCAGCGCCCAGCGCGCCGGAACGGCCAGCGCTCAGGGGGGTGCCCGAGAGGTCCTGCGGCAGGCGGGGGTGGTCGTCGGAGCCGGGGTGGCCCTGGTCGTCGTGCGGTGTCGAGGTCATCGCGGCGCCTAACGTCGAGGGGTGTCGCGGGTGCGCCTGCGCGCGCAGGCGAGTGCGCTCAGGGTGTGCTCGAATCGTGCTGGGTGACGTACGCTCGGCTCAACTGAATGGGCCAAACCGAGACATTTGGTCGATACATCGGGGTTCGGGGGACCGAATGGCGCAGGAACGTCCTGGGGTGAGCGGTTCCGCCGAACGTCCTGCCAGACCCCTGGACGCGGCTGATCGGCGGATGCTGGCGGCCCTCATCCAGGACGGCCGGATCTCGATGCGCGCGCTGGCCGCGCGGCTGCACCTGTCCCGCGCGAACGTGTACGCCCGCCTCGAACGGCTGCTCGCCGACGGGGTGATCGAGGGCTTCACCACCAGGATCCGGCCCGAACGCGCGGGTCTGGGCACCTCGGCCTACGTGAGCCTGTCCATCGAGCAGGACGCTTGGCGGGAGGTGCGCCGGGCCCTCACCGCCACGCCGTACGTCGACCACGTCGCCTTGGTCGGGGCGGAGTTCGACGTCCTGGTCCTGGTGCGCACCCCGGACAACGCCACGCTGCGCGAGGTGGTGCTCGGCAACCTGCAGGGCGTCGCGGGGGTCAAGGCGACGCGGACGTGGCTGGTCTTCGCCGAAGACCGAGGGCCGGGTCCGCGCTGGGACGCGGGTCCGGGGTGATCAGGCGACCGCGTTGGGGTTGTCGGGCCGCTTGCCCGTGGACTTGACGTAGTACTGGGTCCACTGGCGGGTAGCCAGCATGCGAGCGACAGCGATGATCGCGCCGGAGGCCACGGCCCAGGCGATCGCCTCCCACAGCTGGGTGTCCGGGTCCTCGGGGTTGGCCGGCGGATCGGTGGCCATCACGGCCTTCCACCCGTGGGTGGTGACCTGCTTGGCCAGGGTGGCGGCACCGATGGCGGCGGCGGTGCCGATCATCTTGTAGGCCCTGTCACTCATGTTTTCCTCCCGAGGCGACCACGGTCGGCCGAACGTCGGCCCCGGCTCAGTCTGCCAGCCGGGGACGACGTTCGCCCGCCGCGATCGGGCCTTCACCGGCACCCCTGTCGGGTCCCGTCGGGGGTGTACCCTGCCAGGACACGACAGGGGAGCGCCCAGGCGCTGAGAGTGCGGACCCTCCGCAGACCCTCGAACCTGATCCGGTTAGCCCCGGCGTAGGGAGTCGGGACATCTCAGGCGCGCGGCCGGGCCGCGCGCACCCCTCTGGTTACGACGTGAGACCAGAGCAAGGGAGTACGACGCAGATGACACAGCCCGCGGGTGGAACAGCACCCCGACCACTGATCCATCAACACGGCGTCCGGCTGTCCGCGCTGGCTCGCGGCCGCCCGACCCAGTGGCGGTCCTTGGACATCGTCACCGGCGCGGTCCTCGGGGTGGCCTTCGGGGTGGCCTTCTGGGGTTTCGATTCGTTCGTGTACACCCCGCTCAGCACGGCGCTCTCGTTCCTGCCGCCGCTGAAGGAGCTGCTGCTGGGGGTGTGGCTGCTGCCGTGCGTGGCCGGAATGCTGATCATCCGCCGACCGGGGGCGGCGCTGCTGGTCGAGATGGTGGCGGCCAGCATCGAGGCGCTGCTGGGCAACTACTGGGGGCTGACGGTCCTGATCTCGGGGCTGCTCCAGGCACTCGGGGTGGAATTGGTGGCCGCGGTGCTGCGGTGGCGCCGGTTCGACCTCACGATGGCGGTGCTGGGCGGGATCATGGCGGCGGTGTTGGAGATCCTGGCCTACGAGTGGTGGTTCATGGTCCCCGAGTACAGCTGGACCTGGAAGCTGCTGTACCTGGCGGCCGGAATCCTCTCGGGGGCGGTGATCGCCGGGGTCGGCGGTCATCTGCTGGTCAAGGCGCTGGCGGCCACCGGGTCGTTGAACGCCTTCCCACCGGGTGAGGACCACCTGCGCGCCGGCGGCGAACCCCTCCATGACGCCTTCCCGGCCGCCGGCTGAACAGCGGCGCAGCGCAGGCTCGGCTGGCAGCGCGGGCGTGCAGCCGGCCGGGGTGCGGGCCGCGGGCCTGTGCTGGCATCCGCTCGGGCGGTCCGCCCCCGTGCTGGCCGGGGTGGACCTGCAGATCGCCCCGGGGGAACGGGTGCTGCTGGCCGGCGCCAGCGGCAGCGGCAAGTCGACGCTGCTGCGGGCCATCGCGGGCATCCTTGGCGCCGCTGAGCCCGGTGAGCTGACCGGCACCGTGGCCGTCGATGGCGCCCCGACGGTCGGCGGCGACGGCCGGGTCGGTCTGCTTGTCCAGGACCCCTCCGACGCGCGGGTCGCTGGGCGCATCGGTCGCGACGTGGCCTTCGGCCCCGAGAACCTTGCCGTGCCCCGCGCGCAGATCCACGACCGGATCGCCTGGGCGCTGGAGGCCGTCGGGCTGCGGTACGGCGTGCAGCACCGCAGCGACGCCCTGTCGGGAGGCGAGGCCCAGCGGCTGGCGCTGGCCGGCGTACTGGCCATGCGACCGGGCGTGGTCCTGCTGGACGAGCCGACCTCCATGCTCGACGCGGCCAGCGCTGCCGCGGTGATCGAGGCGGTGCGCGCGGTGGTCGCGTCCTGCGGTGCCACCCTCGTCGTCGTCGAGCACCAGCTGGAGGGCTGGGTCGACGTGGTCGATCGCCTGGTGGTGCTCGGCTCCGACGAACATCACGGCGCTCACGGGGGTGGCGCGGCGACCGTGGTCGCCGACGGGCCGGTTGCGGCCGTGCTGGCGCAGTGCGGCCCCGAGCTGGCGCGGCGGGGTGTCTGGGTGCCGGGGCAGCCCGATCCGGAGCCGTGGGCGATCCCGGAATCGCTGGTGGAACCGTTGGTTGAACTGCCGAGAGGGCAGCTTCTGGTGACCGCGGAGGCGGTGAGCCTGCGCCGGCGCGAGCGCCGCGGGCTGTCCGTGGTTCGCCGCGACCTGGCCGTCATCACCGCGCTGGACGGGGTGGACGCACAGGTCCGCTCCGGACGCTGGGACGCGCTGACCGGACCGAGCGGCTCGGGAAAGTCGACGCTGCTGGAGGTCATGTGCGGGTTGACCCCGCCCACGACGGGGACGGTGTCCGCGGACCCGGCCCTGGCCCGGGGGGCCCGCGGCGAGCCGTGGCGGTGGTCCGGCGCGGAGCTGGCGACGCGGGTCGGCTGGGTGCCGCAGCGGGCCGAGCTGACCGTCGTCGGGCGCACCGTCGCCGAGTCGATGCTGGCCACCACCCGGGCCTTGGGGCAGGACGAACGCAGCAGCCAGCGCCGCGCCAAGGGCTTGCTGGAGGTGGTGGGGCTGGGTGCCCTGGCCGGCCGCAATCCTCACCAGCTGTCCGGGGGCGAGCTGCGCCGCCTCGCGATGGCCACCGCTTTGGTGCACGGGCCGGCGTTGATGGCCTGTGACGAGCCGACGGTGGGTCAGGACCGGGACACCTGGTCGGCCGTGGCGGGCCTGATCGGTGGATACGCCCGGGCCGGTGGCGGTCAGCTGGTCGCCACCCACGACGCCCGGCTGACCGCCCACGCCGACGGCGTCATCGCGTTGGCGGCCGGACGGCGGGTGAGCTGAGATGACCACTCTGGAGCATTCGCCGTCGACATCCCCTGGTGTCCTGGGCGGCTTGCTGGTGCATTGCGGCCCGCTGAGCCTGCTGGGTGCATCGTTCGTGCTGGTCGCCGGAGCCTTGGCGATCCGCGACCTGCGTACGGCGGTCGCTGCGATGGCCGCGCTGGCGGTGGTGTTGCCGCTGGTGGTCGGCCGGTCGGCATTCCCGCTCTGGCGGCTGGCCCCGGCGGTCTTCGCGGTGGCGTCGGTGGCGTGGTCGAACTGGCTGTTGGCCTCGCCGCGCACCCTGGAGCCGGCGGTGGTGGCGGCGCTGCGGGTGGGTTTCTTCGTGGTGCCCGGGCTGGTGTTCGCCTCCTACCTGGACCCGTTCACGGTCGGCGACCACCTCGGCCAGCGGCTACGTCTGCCGGGCCGCCCGGTGTTGGCGTTCGTGGCCGCGTTGCAGCGCTTCGACGCCTTCGCCGGGGACTGGCAGGTGCTCCGGCAGGTACGGCGGGTTCGCGGGCTCAGTCCCGCCCGGGGCCTGGTCGCGCGGGGCCGCGCCTACGGGGCGTTGCTGTTCACGCTGCTGGTCGATGCGATCCGGCAGGCCGGGCGGATGACGGCGGCGATGGAGGCGCGGGGCTACTCGGCCCCGACCCGGACCGGCATCGCGCGGACCTGGCTGTGCCCCGCGCCGTGGACCGCCGCCGACAGCGCGTTGATGCTGATCGCGGTGCTGGTGGCGCTGGTGGTCGCCTGGGTGGTGACCGGCTGGGCCGCTGGTGACCGGTGACCGGGTGGTGGCCGGCCAGCGCGTCGTCGCTGTAGAGCCGGCCCGGCCTGAGCCCGTGAGCCGGTTACGCGGAGCTGGCCCGGCCTGAGCCCGTGAGCCGGTTACGCGGAGCTGGCCCGGCCTGAGCCCGTGAGCCGGTTACGCGGAGCTGGCCCGCTTGGTGCGGGTGGCCGTGCGGGGCAACCCGGTCAGGTGCCGCAGGCGACGGGTCAGCGAACCCTCGTGGGCCACGAAGTCCGGCTCACGCAGCCCCACGCCGAGCAGTTCCTCGATGGCCGCCAGGCACCGCGGCGAGGCGAGGCCATCGCCGTACGGGTTGACCGCGGTCGCCATCCGCTCGTAGACGGCCGGGTCGTCCAGCACCTCGTTCACGGCCGCGACGATGTCCTCTTCCTCGACGCCGATGAGCCGGACGGTGCCGGCCTCGATGGCCTCGGGTCGCTCCGTGGTGTTGCGGATGACCAGGACCGGCTTGCCCAGCCCCGGACCCTCCTCCTGGAGCCCGCCGGAATCGGTCACCACCAGGTCGCACCGGGTGAGCTCGGCGACGAAATCGGTGTAGCCCATCGGGTCCGTGATGGTCACGTTGGGCACGTGCGCCAGGGTCGGGACGACGCTGGCCCGCACCGCAGGGTTCAGGTGCAGCGGCACCAGCAGGTCGACGTCGGGGTGGGATTGCGCGATCCGGGCCAGCGCGCGTGCGATGCCCGTCATGGTCTGGCCCAGGTTCTCGCGCCGGTGCATGGTGACCAGGATCTGCCGTCGGCGCTGCTCCGGATCGTCCGTGGCCACCGCGGTGCCAGCTGCGGGACGGGAGCCGTTGGCGGGCGGCCGGGAGTTCTGGGTGCCGTCGTTGGTCACCCGCGCGGCCATCTGCTGAAGCGCGTCGATCACGGTGTTGCCGGTGACCACGATGGTGTCGGGGTCGACGTTTTCGGCGAGCAGGCTGGCGCGGTTGCGTCCGGTGGGGGCCAGGTGCAGGGCGGCCAACCGGCCGATCAGCTGACGGTTCGCTTCCTCGGGGAACGGGCTGGTCAGGTCGTTGGTCCGCAGGCCGGCCTCCAGGTGGATCACCGGCACCCCCAGGTAGAACGCCGCCTGGGCCGCGGCGAACGCCGTACTGGTGTCTCCGTGGACCACCACCGCTCCCGGCTGCACCTCGCGGATCACCGAGGTCAGCGACGTCAGCGTCTTGGCGACGATCGATTCGATGCCCTGACCAGGCTCGAAGATGTCGAGGTCGGCGTCCGGCACGATCCCGAAGGCCTCGTTCACCTGATCGAGCATGGATCGGTGTTGTCCGGTGACCACGACGTACGCCGCTAGCCGCGCAGATTGTGCGGTGAGCTGCACCAGGGGCGCCATCTTGATGGCTTCCGGGCGGGTGCCGTAGACGAACATCACCAGCGGGCGGTCGATCATCGGGCGAACTGCCATGTCACCGGTCTCCTCGTGTGCACCTCCCCGTCCCCACGGTTCGCCGGCAGCTGGCTGCCGGAGCGGTGCGTCTGCAGTGTGTGCGGAGCCCGTCCGTTGCATATCGGACGACCGTCTCACACGAGAGTCTAGTACAAGAAGACGGACGATTGTCCAGATTATGTTCTTGTGCAGGAGAGGAGCTGTCCGAGTAGCGTTCTACGGCCACCTCGGGCCAGCGCCGTGTCGCGGTGCGGGAGACCCTGGCGCGGGGCCGTCGTACCCACATCAGGCCTGTTTCGGGCGCCGGGTGTCGTCAGGGGCGGGCGCGGGGGTGGGTCGTTGCGGAAGGTGAACATAAGGCCACGCTTGGGTGACATCTCCGGTGCCGGCGGGGCGCTTCGTCGGTGGGCCCGGGTGTCGAGGAGTCGATGTCGGCGCGCTTGTTACGTCCGAGGGTCAGCCTGGGGCTGTGGTGGGCACGGGAACGCGGCAAAAGTGACACCTCGGTGTGGGGCAGGGCCCGGGTACGCCACCACCGGCCCACCGGCCCACGCGCCCGCCCGTTACGCCAGCACCGACACACCGGACCGACCGGTACGCCGAGTACGCGGGTTCCCGCGGTGGCGGGAGCTCACCGCTACAGCGTGAACGTCCCGGCAGCCACCTGGTTGATGTGCCCGCCGACCAGCACCTGACCGGACTCCTTGACCTCGAGATCCACCATCGAGGGGCGCCCGACGGCCGCGCCCTGATAGATCCGGCGGCGACCGAACTCGCCGTGCACCGCGAGCCAGGCACCGAGGTTCGCGGCGCCCGAACCGGTGGCGGCGACCTCGATCACCCCGCCGCCGGGCCCGTAGAACATCCGGGACTCGATCGACCCGTCCTCGCGCTTGGACCACACGTAGATCTGCGGTTCGGTGTTCAACAGCATCGCGTAGGAGTGCAGCATCCGGGCGTCCAAGCGGGTCCGCCGGACGTCCTCCGGGCTCGCGACGGGCAACACCACGCCCGAGCGGGTCGACTCCACCACCATCACCTCGCCGCTGATCGCCGACATCTGCAGCCCCACCAGCGAAGACAGAATCTGCGGGGTGGACTTCAGCTTGCGGGTCGTGGCAGGAGCGGCCGGGATCGTCCAGTTGTCTTTGCCCTCGGGCCGGGCCTTGATCTGGGTGTCCCCGACCGTGATCACCATCTCCTCACGGGTCTGGTGCATCTGGCTGATCACGTGAGCGGCACCGATGATCGAGCTAGCCGACAGCTTCATATCGGAGAGCGGGACCTCGATCGCGATCGTGGCGGCGGAGCTCGAGGTCTCGATCAGGAACGCGCACTCGATGTTCATCTGCTGAGCCAGACGGCTCATCTGGTCGGCGTCGAGGCCGGCCGCATCGTCGAAGACGCAGATCGCGTTACCGGAGAAAGGGTCGTCGCTGGCCGCGAAGGCGTTGATGAGCCGGAAGCTGAGGTCCATTCTCGCAGCCTAACCGGCCCGAGCGGGCCGTGTGCGGCTTGGCCGAGACCGGTTGGGTCACCCGTGATCGGGGGTGGCCAACGCCCGGACGGTGAGCATTTGGGCGCTCTGCCCAACCGAGCCGGACGCGTCGTACAGCCTGGTCGAGGTGAGGCCGAGGCCGCCCTCCCCGAAGACCACCCGGGTGTCGAAACCGACCCAATCGCGGGGCCCGGCCATCCGGGGGAGCCGGTACAGGTGGATGCTCAGGTCCACGTTCGGGTACATCCAGCCGGTCGGGTCCACCCGGGTGGCTACGCCGTTGGCGGTGTCGACCAGCCCGACGTACCGAGCCAGGTCGCTGACCGGCTCACCATCGACGAGCGGGTACGGCGTCCGCGCCCACGCGCGACCGCGGCCCGGTCGGTTGCCGGGGTCGGCGCGGAAGTCCAACGACGCGATGTACCCCCCGCTCCACACATCCGAGCCCTGCCACGGCGGCAGGTCGGCCGGGTCAGGCATCGGCGGGTCGTGCTCCTCCCACGTGCCCCCGGCCACCACCTGCGTGTCCTGGCGGGACAATCGCCAGATCAACGCCCGGACCACGGCCCGGCCCGCGACGGTCATCGTCGCCTCGACCAGCTCGATCGTGCGCCCCGGGCGAACCACCTCGGTGGTCACCGTGGACGTCTCGGCCGGAATCATCCCGAGAATCTCGAAGGCCAGTCTGGCCGGCTGGAGATCCTCGCGCGGGTGGTTGAGCTCCACCGCGTGGACCAGCAACCCCGACACCGGGGCCATGTGTTGCTCGATCGGCTGCCAGGCGCCCTGGGTGTGGATGGTCGGCTGGTACCGGCCGCCACCGAGGGCCGTGTAGTAGGCCGCCGTGTCGGTGGCCAGCCCCGCAGGATTGTCGAACGGGCGCGCGGCACTCATGGCGCCCACCCTAGGCGCTCGCGGCCCGACCCATCCGCGCAGCGGCCGGGACCCACGGTGCGCCTCGGAACCCACGAAGCATCGTGGGTCCCGCAGCGCTAGGTGGGTTCGAGCGAGTTCGGTGGGTTCGAAGCAGGTGGGCGTGGGCCGGGAGGCGTTGGGCTATCAGGATGCTGCGCCGCGGCGGGAGCATCATGGATCGTGACCACGCCCGGTGCACCCGCCAGGAGTACCCATGAACGATCCGCACGAGTTCGGCGTCCTCCCCGACGGCCGCTCCGTCACGGCGTACCGGCTGGGCCATCCGGGGGCGCTTCAGCTGACCGTGCTCGACCTGGGCGCGATCATCCATCGGCTGGAGCTGCCCGGGCCGGGTGGGGAGCCGATCAACGTGGCCCTGGGGTTGCCGAGCGTGCCGGACTACCTGGACAGCGACGCGTACTTCGGGGCGGTCGTCGGCCGGTACGCCAACCGGATCGCGGACAGCCGGTTCACCCTCGACGGGACGTCCTACCAGCTGGCCGCGAACGAGGGCCGGACCTGTCTGCACGGCGGCCTGGACGGCTTCCACACCCGGCGCTGGGAGGTGTTGGCCAGCCCGCGGGCCGACGTGGGTGAGCGCCTCGCGTTGCGGCTGGTCAGCCCCGATGGTGACCAGGGGTTCCCGGGTCGGCTCGAGGTGATCGCGACCTACCAGGTGGCGGGCCCGGTGCTGACACTGGATCTGCAGGCCCTCACCGACGCCCCGACCGTGGTGAACCTGACCAACCACGTGTACCTGAACCTCGCGGGCGAGGGCCGTGGGTCGGTCGATGAGCACCGGCTGGTGGTGGACGCCGATGAGTACCTGCCCGTGGACGAGCACGGGATCCCGCTGGGATCGCTCGCCCCAGTCGCCGGTACGCCGTTCGACCTGCGCGAACCCCGACCGGTGGGGGCGGCTGCGCGGGGTGATCACGAGCAGGTGGGTCTGGTCGGCGGCATCGACCATTCCTTCCAGCCGCGCGGTCCGGCCGCGGGCGGGGGGCTGCGCCGCGCGGCCGCGCTGTCGGACCCGGCCAGCGGGCGCGGGCTGGAGCTGTGGACGGACCAGGCAGCCTTGCAGGTCTACACCGGCAACGCCCTCTCCGGTGACGTGGTCGGCACCTCCGGGCGCCGCTACCGCCAGGGCGACGGGATCGCGCTGGAGACGCAGGTTCACCCGGACGCGATGAATCACCCGCGGCTGACCTCCCCGGTGCTGCGTCCCGGGCAGCGGTACGCCGCCCGCACCCAGTGGCGCTTCACGTGGTGAGTCCGCCCGCGCCCACCCGGGCTCAGCGCGCCGTGCTCATCACCGAAACGCTGCTGGTCCTTGGGGTCTCCTTGGGAGCTTCGGCGGTGTACGCCGTGCTGTCCTTGATCCGTAAGCTCACCGCCCAGGTTGCCCTGAACCAACAGACCACGGCGATGAACTCGGCGGTGACCCCCGACCGGCCCTGGCTGGACCTGGCGTATCAGCTCGCCGGGGTGGGCCTGGGGGTAATCCCCGCGCTGTTGGCGATCCACCTGCTCCGCCGATACGCCGCACCCGCAGACGGGACCGCCGGCGCGGGGATCGGCGCGGACCTGCGCCGGCCGGCGTACGACCTGGGAACCGGGGTGCTGCTGGCCGCTGCCGTCGGTGTCCCGGGGCTGGGGCTGTACCTGGCGGCACGGGCCCTGGGGCTGAACACCTCGATCGCCGCCGCCAACCTGAGCGCGGTGTGGTGGGCCGTGCCGGTGCTCGTCCTGGCGGCGATCCAGAACGCCATCCTGGAAGAGGTGGTCATGGTCGGCTACCTGTTCACCCGGTGGGGGCAGGCCGGGTGGCGCCCCGCGGTGGTCATCGGGGTGTCGGCGCTGCTGCGCGGGGCCTATCACTTGTACCAAGGGTTTGGCGGGTTTGTCGGCAACATCGCCATGGGGGTGCTGTTCGGGCTGGTGTACCGCCGCACCGGCCGCATCGGGCCCCTGGTGGTGGCCCACGCCCTGCTGGACGTGGTGGCGTTCGTCGGCTACGCCCTGCTCCGAGGCCGGGTGGGCTGGCTCTGACCGGCGCGCTTGCGCGCGCACGCGGCGAGGCGCGCGGACGGCGTACCGGCTCAGCGAAGCGACGGGTTGTAGCGCAGGCTGTTCGGCTGGCAGGCGCACTCGGTGGCGATCCGGATGTCGGGCGCGATCCGGCCGTCGGCGCGCAATTCCTGCAGCCGCGGGACCACCCGGTCCCGCAGGTTCCACGGGTCGATGGAGTTGAGATAGATCTTCGTGCCGCCCTCGAACCCGGCCAGAGTGGAGACCCGCCACTTGAGGACGATGCGCCAGGGCATCGGGAGATCGAGGTCGTTCGGCTGGTGCTGCCACTCCTCGTTGCAGGGCACGTCCGCACCGGTGGCCGCGTGCAGCGCGTGCAACAGATCCGACACCCCGCGCTGCTCGGCCGGGGTGTGCTCCCACGGGCGGCAGTGCTCGCTGCGGGAGTAGATCTCCAAGGTCGGATAACGGTGCCCGAACCCGGCGAACGCGATCGCGTGATCGTTCTCGGCCACCACGAGATTCTGGTACGCCGCGTAGTCGACGGCCCGCTCGTTGTAGATGTTGAGGTTCGCCCGCAGGCGTTGCAGCTCCAGCTCGACCTGCACACCCCGCTCGTCGATCGCCACGAGCTGCTTGTGCAGGTGGTCGAACGAGGCACCGGCCGGCTTGAGCCAGTTCTGGAAGACCGCGACGTACCGGGCGTACCGGTTCGACCGGTAGAGCGCCCGCAAGGCAGCGACCGTGAACATCGTGTACTGGGCGTGTTCCTCGGGGGTGAGGGTGCCCGAGGAGGCCAGCTGATCGTCGTGGGTGGCGCCGTCGACGAAATGTCGCCGGGCCACGATCACGTCGTGACCCCCGCCGAAGAACGGCCGGGCGTGCTCCAGCTTGGCCTCCAGCGCCAACGCGGCCCAGGCCGACTCGGTCATCCCCTGTGCCATCATCCGGGTGCGCACGATGCTGAGCAGGTGCTCCCGCCCGGCCGGAGTGGCTAGGTAGGCGGCCCGGTGCCGGTCGAAGACCTCGGGCACCTCGAAGCCGTAGTTGGCCTCCCAGTAAGTGAACGACACGATCTCGAACAGGTTCGGGATCCGGCGGAACTCGGCCACGGTGGCGTTCAGGGCGTCCGCGCAGACCCCGTGCACGGTCTCCCACCGGTCCCCACGGCGTACCAGCCGGGACTTCTCCGGTGGCGTTTCCAGGTAGCGGTGCTCGCAGAACGCGCAGTGGCGGCCGTGTCGGCTCGAGTCCAACGGCGCACGTACGGCGCTCGCCGCGCTGAGCGGACGGTTGCCCCGGCCGGGGACCGTCCACACCTCCGTGCCGCTGAAGGGATTGATCTGTTTGACCGTCCCGTCGGGCATCCGCCGCAACGGCTCGGCCATCGGGGCGTACGGCTGGAGCATTCACTCAGCCTAGTCCGGTACGGCGATTCGGCCGATCCGACCAGGCCGGCGGGTACCAGTGGAGTCCGGGCAGTGCCAGGCTGGGTAGCAGCGCACCGGCACGACGGTCATCCCCCTGCGCTGAGGGGGAGGCGGCGAGGCGAGGAGGTGGCCCATGAGTGGACCGTTGGACGGGCTCCGGGTGCTTGAGCTGGCCGGGATCGGGCCTGGGCCGCACGCCGCGATGATGCTGGCCGACCTGGGGGCCGACGTGGTGCGGGTGGACCGCCCGGGGGGTCTGCGGTTGACCCCGCCGGGGGTGAACGATCACCTGCTGCGTGGCCGGCAGTACGTTGACGCCGACCTGAAGTCCGCAGACGGGGTGGCGCTCGTGTTGTCGCTGGCGGAGTCCGCGGACGTGCTGATCGAGGGTTACCGGCCGGGCGTCGCCGAGCGTCTCGGGGTGGGCCCGCGGGATTGTCTGGAACGCAACCCCGCCCTGGTGTACGCCCGGATGACCGGCTGGGGCCAGGACGGGCCGTGGGCCCAACGGGCCGGTCACGACCTCAACTACATCTCGGTGACGGGGGTCCTCGGCGCCATCGGCGGGGGAGCGCCGGTGGTGCCGCTGAACCTCATCGGCGATTTCGGCGGGGGCTCGATGTTCCTGGTGGTGGGCATCCTGGCGGCTCTGGTGGAGCGGTCCCGGTCCGGGCAGGGGCAGGTCATCGACGCCGCGATGGTCGACGGCGTGGCCGTCTTGTCCCAGTTCGTCTGGGCGCTGCGGGCGGCTGGTCAGTGGTCGGACGCCCCCGGGACCAACCTGCTCGACGGCGGATCGCCGTTCTACGACTGCTACCGCTGCGCGGACGGCCGGTACGTCGCGGTCGGTGCCCTGGAACCGGCGTTCTACGCGGCCCTGATCAGCGGATTGGGCCTGGATCCGGCCACGCTCCCGGACCGGGAGGATCCGAGCCAGTGGCCGGCGTTGCGGGCGGTGTTCACCGCGACGTTCGCCGGTCGCACCGCGCGGGAGTGGGCCGCCGTCTTCGAGGGCACCGACGCCTGCGTGACGCCGGTGCTCACCCTGGACGAAGCGGCCGAGCACCCCCAAGTCGCGGCCCGGGGGAGCGTGCTCAGCTGGGACGGCGTGGTGCAGGCCGGTACGGCGCCACGCTTCTCCCGCACACCGGGCACGCCCGGGGTCTGCGGTCCGGCGGACACCCGCCCGGTCGTGTCGGCCGAGCAGGTGCTGCGCCGGTGGCGTTAGAGCCGCGGGTCGCCACGGGAGCGGCGATGGTCAGATCCGGGGCCGCCCTGCTCGTTCCGGCCCTCGGCTCGCCGTTCACCATGGGCGGCTCGCCGTTCACCATGGGCGCGGGCCACCACTGACATGTCGATGCCCTCAGGGGTGTCGACATGTCGAATCCACGCTCCCTGACACGGTGAGATGTCGAAGAGAGTGCACCATTGGCCCCCGGGAGACCCTCGAGTGACACCTCGACGCCTCAGGCCGCAGCCGAATTGACACCTCGGGCTACCCCGTGAGGGCGCAGCCGCCCAACCCAGCGCTAGACCCACCTCCCGCGCCCAGACCCACGAAGCACCGTGGGTTCGAGCGAGCACCGTGGGTTCGAGCGAGCACCGTGGGTTCGAGCTAGAGCCGCAGGTCGGCTCGGGAGCGACCGATCGAGTCCAGGTAGGCCAACGCCTTGGTCATGTCCTCCCCGGAGTACGGGTTGCGTAGGTTGGGGCGACCGTAGTTGCGCGCGTCGATCTCTTGTGCCCGGTTCTTCAGGTACACCGACGTGACGATCTGGTTGGGTGCCAAGGCACCGGTACGCCGGTCAAGGGCCAGTTGCTGGGCGAACGGGGAGGCGCTGCCGGGGTTGTCCACCAGGCCCGGTTCGATCTGCTCGCCCGTCGCGTTGTGCAGGAGTTCCTTGTCGGCTTCCGTCAGGTAACGGAAATCGTTGAGCACGGAAAAACGCTGGGTGGACCGGACCTGGGTCTGATCCGTGCGAGTCTTCTCGCCGGCCGGGGGTGAAGGTGTTCTCGACATCATGTCTCGGGCCGGCGGGGTGGTTCCAATCGAGCCGTCCACGCGCATCGATTAATTCTCCTTATCGGCTGAGTTGCTCGGGGTGCGACCGGCGACGGTTTCGTCGGTGCAGGTCACGGCACCTCACGGGTGCCTCGGTCGCAACGGGGCTGGTGTAGGAGGGCGCCGGAAAGCACATGAGGGGGCGGCATGCGTCGTACCGGCGCTTATGTAACAGCTAGACTACCCTTCATCTCTTCTTTGCGATAGTCATGAGAAATTCGAACAACTCAGTGGCACAAGTTTTTTCTGGCGCCGGTCGGCCACTTTTTCGGGGCGGGGCTTGGGGTGTCGGCGCCGGGTGAGCCTCGCAAGCGATACTGGGCGGGCCATGCCGACGACGACTCCCGCGCCCGCCCGCCCGCCCATCCCTCGACAGCTGTGGGTCCTGATCGCGGCAGCGCTGGTCATCGCCCTGGGTTTCGGCCTGATTACGCCGGTGCTGCCGCAGTACGCCCGCAGCTTCGACGTCGGCATCGCGGCCGCTTCGGTGATCGTGAGCGCGTTCGCGTTCATGCGGTTGGTCTTCGCACCCGCCGGTGGGGCGCTGATCGGCCGCTTCGGGGAACGGCCGGTCTATCTATGGGGTTTGATCATCGTCGCGGTGTCGACCGGAGCGACCGCCTTCGCCACGTCGTACTGGCAGTTGCTGCTCTTTCGGGGCCTGGGGGGCGTCGGCTCGACGATGTTCACGGTGTCGGCGATGGGTTTGATGGTCCGGCTGGCCCCGCCGGCCATTCGCGGCCGCGTCGCGTCGTACTACGGCTCGGCGTTCCTGATCGGCAACATCACCGGCCCGTTGGCGGGCAGCGCGTTGGCCGGCTTCGGGTATCGGGTGCCCTTCCTGGTGTACGCCGTCGCGCTGCTGATCGCGGTCACCCTGGTGTGGCGCCTGCTGTCGGGGGCATCCCTGCGTCCCGTACCGGGGGCGCCGGTGTTGCCGCCCCTGACGGTGCGCGAGGCGCTGCGGCATCCGAGCACCCCCAGTCTGCTGTGCTCGTTGGCGGCGAACGGCTGGATGAACTTCGGGGTCCGGGTGGCCCTGGTGCCCATGTTCGCGGCCGCGGTGCCCGGGATCGGTGCCGCCATGGCCGGGGTGCTGCTCACCGGATTCGCGGTCGGTAACGCGGCGGCGCTGCAGTTCTCGGGTCGACTCGTCGACCGGCATGGGCGCAGGCCCCTGGTCATCTCGGGCCTCGTGGTCAGCGGGGTGGCCACCCTCGGCTTCGGCTGGTCTTCCACCGTCCCGGTTGCCCTTGCCCTGTCGGTCCTGGCCGGCGGGGGAGCGGGTCTGGTCAATCCCGCCCAACAGGCGGCCGGCGCGGACATCGTGGGATCCGAGCGCAGCGGCGGGTCGGTGCTGGCGATGTTCCAGATGTTCGGCGATGGCGGTGCCATCCTCGGCCCGATCCTGGCGGGGTGGGTCGCGGACACGGTGGGCTTCGGCTGGGCGTTCGCGCTCACCGGGCTGATCAGCCTCGCCGCCGCCGCGGCCTGGCTGCCTGCGCTCGAGACGATGCCGCGCCAGGATCGGCCCACCGCAGCCGGTGCGTCGGGCACCGTGGTGTCGTGACCGGCTCGCTGACGGGCTCGCCGACCGGCGATGGACCCGTGACCCCCGACCCGTGCCCCGTGCCGCCTCAGGTGCTCGCCTGGGCGCGGTCGGCCCGCCGGGTCACCGTGCTCACCGGCGCGGGCATGTCCGCCGAGAGCGGGGTGCCGACCTTCCGTGGCACCCGCACCGGCTTGTGGGCCCGGTTCGATCCCACCCGGTTGGCCACCCCGCAGGCCTGGCGGGCGGACCCGGACCTGGTGTGGGCCTGGTACCTGTGGCGGATCGCCCTGGTGCGGGCGGTGGCACCCAACGCCGGTCACCACGCGTTGGCGTGCTGGTCGCAGCTGCCCGGTGTGGACCTGCAGATCGCCACACAGAACGTCGACGACCTCCACGAACGCGCCGGATCCAGCGTGCTCGCGCACGTGCACGGCTCGCTGGAGGCGTTCCGGTGCGACACCTGCGACCGCCCGTACGACGAGCCTGTGGTGCCAACGGACCCGCCGCGAGAGCGGGCGGCGCCGCCGTACTGCGGGCAGTGTCCGGGGCGCATCCGGCCCGGGGTCGTGTGGTTCGGGGAGGGGTTGCCCGGCGCGCCGTTCGAGGCGGCGGTGGGCGCCTGCCAGGCGGCCGACCTGGTGCTGGTCGTCGGCACGTCGGGCCTGGTGCATCCCGCGGCCGGGTTGCCGGCGCTGGCCCGGGCGCGCGGAATCCCGGTCGTCGAGGTCAACCCGCAGGAGAGCGCCCTGACGGACCAGGTCGACCACAGCTGGCGAGCCACCGCCGCTCGCGCGCTACCAGGCCTGGTGGCAGCGTTGGCTTCGGGTGCCGCTGGGCGGGGTCCATCCGGGCCGGTCCCCAGCCCCTGAACGACGCTGGTCCCTTCCGGTGCCGATGGGCAAGATGTCCCCATGATCGAGGTTCCAGGCTGGGTCGCCTCCGTGGCCGCCGCGGCCCGCACGGTGTCCGTGTTGACCGGCGCGGGGATGTCCGCGGAGAGCGGGGTGCCGACGTTCCGGGACGCGGCGGAGGGCACCAGCCTCTGGGAGGACTACGACCCACAACTCCTGGTCAGTATCGACTCCTGGTACGCCGACCCCGACCTGGTGTGGGCCTGGCACCTGTGGCTCGCCGGGTTGGTGCATCGAGCCGAGCCCAACCCCGGCCACCGGGCGCTGGCGGACTGGGCCTCGCGCGATGACGTCGAACTGCGGATCATCACCCAGAACATCGATGACCTGCACGAGCGAGCCGGCTCTCCGGTGCTGTCCCACCTGCACGGCAACCTGTTCGCCTTCCGCTGCGCCGACTGCGGTCGGGAGTACGGCGAACCCGTGGAGTTCCTCTCCGAGCCGGAGCAGCGCCGCCGACCTCCGTCGTGCGGCCATTGCGGGGGGTTCATCCGCCCCGAGGTGGTGTGGTTCGGGGAGGCACTGCCCCATCAGGACATGGAAGACGCCGTGGACGCGATGCTCGACTCCGACCTGGTGCTGGTCGTTGGCACGTCCGGGATCGTGCAGCCGGCCGCGTCGCTGCCGGACATCGCTCGCGGCCACGGCACCGCGGTGGTCGAGATCAACCCGGCACTCACCCGGCTCTCGGACCGGGTCGACTTCTGCTGGCGAGCGCCGGCCGGGCAGGCGCTCCCGGCCCTGACCTCCGCCATCGCCGGCTGAACCGGCTGAGCGTCCCGGTGACGCGACAGACCCCCGGTGGGGAGGCCGGGGGTCTGTCGCGCGCCGCCTGGGGAGGGGCGGCGGGAGTGGTGTCTGGGGTGCTGGTCCGGCGTGATCAGCGCTTGGCGGCCTTGGAGGTCTTGATGACCTTCGCGGTCGGGGTCTTGGCTTTGGTGCACGTGGTGTTCTTGATGCCGGTGGTCTTGGCCTTGGTGCACGTGATGGCCTTGACTGTGCCGGCCTTGCCTTGGGTCTTGATGACTTTGCGCGCCCCGGTCGTGATGGACACGGGGTTGGTCTTGACCACCCGGGCGGCCCGGGTCTTGATGACTTTGCTGCTCATACGAGTCTTAATGACCTTGCGAGCGCCGCTGGACACCGACATCGACACACCCTGGGCGGCGGCGGCCTGAGCGCCGGCGGCTTCGGCTGCGGTGGCGCCGGTCATCAGCAGCGCGGCGGAAAGGGCAATGGCGGAAAATGACTTGCGCACGAGTGCTCCCGACTCAGTAGTGGATTCACCTGCCTCAAGGTGAATCTGTGATGCGCCTCCCACGTCGTCCGGGAACTTTTGCGGCTGAAGAACATTGACGTTTCTTTACCCTACCTTGGTCATCCGCATACGTTCGGATAACAGCGCGTTGCAGCACTACCCGATGCGTCGTTATGAGCTGGCCTCCGGACCGCGCTGAGTGATCAGCGCACCCCGCCTCCGCGGCCGGCCCGATCGGCACGCGAGCGCTCGTCTTTCACGAGCGTGTTGAGCAGCATCGAGACGAACGAGATGATCAGGGCGCCGATGATGGCCGACCAGAAGAACGAGTCCACGTAGAAGTCCAACCCGAGGGCGCCCGCGATGGCCGCCGTGACCGCCAACAGGATCGCGTTCACCACGATGGTGAACAGCCCGAGTGTCACCACGATCATCGGCAGGCTGAAGAGTGTGAGCATCGGCTTCATGACGGCGTTGACGACGCCGAAGACGATCGCCACCAGCACGATGGTGATCAAGCGGTTCGACAGCTCGGGGGCCTGCTCGCCGAGTCGGATGTCGGGCAGGGCGATGGCGGCCAGCCATAGGGCGACACCGTTGACGGCCGTTTTGAGGGCAAAAGTGCGCATGGGCCCATGTTTCCATTCGCGAGCGTTCCCGTCCTGGGGGCCGGTCTGGTCCGCTCATCGGTGAGCCGGTCACGTTGCTGGCCGCCTGATCAGCGGACGCACTCGACACCCTTCGGGTTCGGTCGTCGCAGCGGCCCTCTACGCTACCCACCATGACCGAACCGAACACCGATGCCTCGACGTCCCCGGTGATCCTGCGGGAGGCCCTGGACATGGTCCCCGCCTATCAGCCCGGCAAGCGCCCCACCCCCCGGCCGGGGGTGCCGAGTTACAAGGCGAGCAGCAACGAGAACCCCTATCCGCCGCTGCCCTCGGTGGTGGCCGCGGTCCACCAAGCCGGTGAGCAGGCCAACCGGTACCCGGACATGTTCTGTGTCGACCTCACGCAGACGCTGGCCGACCAGCTCGGCGTACCGGAAACCGACATCGTGGTCGGAACCGGCAGCTCAGGTGTCTTGTCCCAACTGATCAACGCAACCACGGCGGCCGGCGACTCGGTGGTCTACGCCTGGCGCAGCTTCGAGGCCTACCCGATCATGGTCGCCCTGACCGGGGCGCGCTCGATCCGGGTGCCGTTGACCGCCGACGCGCGCCACGACCTGCCCGCCATGGCTGCCGCCATCGACGACACCACCCGGGTGGTGCTGGTGTGCACCCCGAACAACCCCACCGGTCCGGCGATTACCCAGGCGGAGCTGGATGACTTCGTGGCGCAGGTCCCCCAGCGGGTGCTGGTTGTGATCGACGAGGCGTACCTGGAGTTCAACCAGGACCCGGCCACGGTGGACGGGCTCGCGACCTACCGTGCCCACCCCAACGTCATGGTGCTGCGTACCTTCAGCAAGGCCTATGGTCTGGCCGGCCTGCGGGTCGGTTACGGGGTCGCCCATGCTCCGGTGGCCCAGGCGCTGCGCAAGTGTGCGGTGCCGTTCGGGGTGAGTCACACCGCGCAGCTCGCGGCGCTGGCAAGCCTGTCCGCTCGGGATGAGCTGCTCGTGCGCGTCAAGGACATCGTCGCCGAGCGAGACCGGGTGGTGGCGGGGTTGACGGAGCAGGGTTGGGACCTGCCCGACACCCAGGCCAACTTCGTGTGGCTGGCGCTGGGCGAGCAGAGCGCGGACTTCGCGGCGTTCGCCAACGAGGCCGGACTGTCGCTGCGCCCGTTCGCGGGCGAAGGAGTTCGCTGCTCGATCGACATCCCGGCGTCCAACGACCTCCTGCTGAAGGTGGCCGGCCAGTGGCGGAAGCGTCAGGCGGCCGGGTGAGAGCGGCGGCCCCGGGCCTGGGGAGCCCGGGTGTGCGAGAACGGAGGGGAGGCTGGGGACGCCGGCACCTGCGGACCCGCCGCTGAGGCGTCCCCGGCGGTGTGCCGCTGAGCGTGGTCCACCGCCGGTCGCCAGCGGCGCCACCGGCGCAGGCCGTACCGGGTCACCAACAGCGCCAAGCTCAGCAGAAGCGCGCTGTCCAGCACCGCGCGCCAGCCCGTCATGGTCAGCTCCGTCGCCGGATCCTGGGCGACGTGGGCGACGTGGACGACGTCCCCGGGTTCCACGCCGAACAGCCCCGGGCGGCCCAGCGGACGTACCTGGTCTTGGCCGTGGTGGGTGAACCTCGCCCGGCACGGCTCGGACCGGACGATCTCGGGCGGGCACCACACCACCGTCGCCGTCACCGCATCCGCCCCCGCGTGACTGATCGTCCGCCAGGTCTGGGGAATGGCCACGCACCACAGCAGGACGGCCAGGTTGGCGAGCACCGCCAGGGCTATGACCTGGGATGAAAGAACCGCCCGTCGGGGTCGCGAGGGTCCGCGCATAGTGTTCTCCTCGGCACGAAACCGCCCGAGGTGAGGATTTTCCGGCGTACTCACGGCGAACCGACATGGTCCGGCTGTGGGGGCTGTCAAAAGGGCGTGGGCCCGGTACGGTGACGATCACGGCGTGCGTCTGTGACCTGGAGCACCCGTGGTTTACCCCAACGACCCGCGGCGGCACGCGTCGCGACGCTCGTCGTCCGACGGCCCGACCGGCCTGCGGACCTGTGAACAGGAGTGGCCATGCAGGACGACCCCCGCGGCGCCCACGGGCCGGACGGCGCTGAGGCCGCCGCTCATGGCAACCAGCTGCAGCGCGGTTTCGGTGAAGGATCCTCCAGCGGCGTGGATCACCACGTCAGCGTGGTGGGCGAGGCGAAGTACCTCTCCGACGGTGGCCCGGAGACCATCCGGTTCATCGACCAGAACGGTTTTCGGATCCGCAACGAGGTGAACCTGCCCTACGACCCGTGGGTCGACGTACTCACCGAGCAGGACGGCCGCGATCTCTACCGCGACATGGCGTTGATCAGGCGTTTCGACGCCGAGGGTACGGCGCTCCAGCGGCAGGGCGAGCTCGGCCTCTGGCCATCGCTGCTGGGCCAGGAAGCCGCCCAGGTGGGCATCGGCCGGGCCATGAAACCGCAGGACTACGCGTTCCCGTCGTACCGCGAACACGGGGTGGCCTACTGCCGCGACGTCGACCCGCTGCACATCTACGGGATGTTCCGGGGCGTGGACAACGGCGCGTGGGACCCCAAGGAACGCAACTTCCACCTCTACACGATCGTCATCGGCAACCAGGCGCTGCAGGCCGTGGGGTACGCGATGGGCGTTCAGCGCGACGGTGACTACGGGACCGGGGACCCGTCGCGAGACACGGCAGTGGTCACCTTCTTCGGTGACGGGGCGACCAGCCAGGGCGACATCAACGAGTCGTTCGTGTTCGCGGCGGTCAACCAGTGCCCGATCGTGTTCTTCTGCCAGAACAACCAGTGGGCGATCTCCGAACGCAACGAGCGACAGACCCAGATCCCGTTGTACCAACGGGCGCGCGGGTTCGGCTTCCCCGGGGTGCGCGTCGACGGCAACGACGTCCTGGCCGTGTACGCCGTCGCCCAACACGCCCTGGAATGGGCGCGCAGCGGCCAGGGTCCCTTCCTCATCGAGGCCTACACCTACCGGATGGCGCCGCACACCACCTCCGACGACCCCTCGAAGTACCGCGACTCGGCCGAGGTGGACCTGTGGCGCGATCGGGATCCGTTGCTGCGCCTGAAGTCCTTCTTGCTGTCGCTGCACGAGACGGAGGAGTCCTTCTTCACCGGGGTCGACGCCGAGGCCGATGAACTGGCGGCGCGGTTGCGGGCGGGGGTGCAGGCGATGACCGATCCACCGCCGAGCTCGATGTTTGACCACGTGTACGTCGAGCCGCACCCGGGCCTGGAGGCCGAGAAGGCCGCGTTCCTGGCCTATCACGCCTCCTTCACCGACAGCGCAGGCGATACTGCCGCCGATGTCGCGAGCGGATCAGGAGCGCAGGCATGAGTACGACGACCGCCACCAACCGCGATCAGGCCGGCGCGGGCAGCACGCAGCTCACGATGGCCAAGGCGCTGAACGCCGGGCTGCGCCGAGCCCTCGAGACCGACCCCAAAGTCGTGGTGATGGGGCTCGACGTCGGACGTCTCGGCGGGGTCTTCCGGGTCACCGAGGGCCTGCAGAAGGATTTCGGCGAGGCGCGCGTCGTCGACACGCCATTGGCCGAGTCCGGCATCGTCGGTACGGCCGTGGGCCTGGCGCTGCGGGGGTACCGGCCGGTCGTGGAGATCCAGTTCGACGGGTTCGTCTACCCGGCGTTCGATCACATCACCTCGCAGCTGGCCAAAATGCACGCCCGAGCGCTCGGGAAGATCACCCTGCCGGTGGTTATCCGGATCCCGTGCGGTGGCGGCATCGGCGCCGTTGAGCATCACAGCGAGTCCAATGAGGCCTACTTCGCCCACAGCGCCGGCCTCAAGCTGGTCACCTGCAGCAACGCCGAGGATGCCTACTGGATGATCCAGCAGGCGATCGCCACGGATGACCCGGTGATCATGTTCGAGCCCAAGCGTCGCTACCACGACCGCGGCCCGGTGGACACCTCGGCCGGCTCCGCTCCCCGCACGCTGTTCGAGGCGGCGGTGCTGCGCTCGGGAACCCGCGCGACGATCGCCTGCTACGGGCCGATGGTCAAGACCTGTCTGCAGGCCGCGGCCGCCGCCGAGCAGGAGGGCATCGACCTGGAGGTCATCGACCTACGCGGGCTGAACCCGCTGGACATGCCGGTGCTGATCGAGTCGGTGCGCAAGACCGGCCGTCTGATCGTGGTGCATGAGGCCAGCTCGTTCGCTGGTCTGGGCGCCGAGATCAGTGCCCAGATCACCCAGGAGTGCTTCTACCACCTGGAAGCTCCCGTCCTGCGGGTGACCGGCTACTCGATCCCCTACCCGCCGAGCAAGGTCGAGGAGGCTTTCCTACCCGACCTGGACCGCATCCTCGACGCGGTCGACCGCTCGCTGGCGTATTGAGAGCGCACCGAGAGCGTACTGAGCAGGCTTGAGAGGACGGGGAAGACGACGTGGGAGTCCGGACGTTCAACCTGCCCGACCCCGGCGAGGGGCTCGTCGAGGCCGAGATCGTCGGGTGGCGGGTGGCTGTGGGTGACACCGTGGCCGTCAACGACATCGTGGTGGAGATCGAAACAGCGAAGTCGCTGGTCGAACTGCCCATCCCGTGGGCCGGGACGGTGGCCGAATTACTGGTGCCCGAAGGGGTGACCGTCGAGGTGGGCTCGCCCATCATCAGGATCGAGGTCGAGGGCACCGGCGACGCGCCGGCCCTTTCGGCGGCCACCTCAGCGTCGCAGGCCCCGGCACCGAGCGCAGCCGCGCCGCCGGCACGGGAGCCGAATCTGGTCGGCTACGGGGCGATCGAGGGTTCCTCGCGGCGCCGGGCACGCAAGGTGAGCGGCCGGCCGGCACCTGCCGCTGCCGTGCCGCCAGTGCCGGCTGCCGTGCCCGCAGAGGTGCCCGCAAAGGTGCGCGCTGAGGCATCCGCAAAGCTGCCCGCCGACGTACCGGCGGCGCCCAGACCGTTGGCCAAGCCACCGGTTCGCAAGTACGCCAAGGACCGCGGTGTGGACCTCGCCCAGGTCTCGGCGAGCGCGCCTTCCGGCGTGATCAGCCGCGCCGACGTGGACGCCCACCTGGCCGGTCAGGGCGGCTCGTCGCCGTCTTCCGCGCTCGCGGCGGGCGCGTCGTCGTACCGCGGCCTGTCCGAGGACGGGCAGCGTGAGGTGCGCATACCGATCAAGGGCGTCCGCAAGGTCACCGCCGAAGCCATGGTCGCCTCGGCGTTCACCGCCCCCCACGTCACCGAGTTCGTGACCGTCGACGTGACGGCGACCAAGGAGCTCATGGCGCGGTTGGGTCAGGACCGGGAGTTCCAGGGGGCCCGGATCACCGAGCTACTGTTCGTCGCCAAGGCGCTGCTCATCGCCTGTCGGCGCAACCCCGGGGTGAACGCCTCGTGGGACGGTCCGGCCGGCGAGATCGTCCAGAAGCGCTACGTGAACCTCGGGATCGCTGCGGCCACACCGCGAGGGCTCATGGTGCCCAACATCAAGGATGCCGACCGGATGTCGCTGCGCGAGCTCGCCGACGCCATCACGCACCTGGTGGTCACCGCGCGGGAGGGCCGGACACAGCCAGCAGAAATGGCCGGCGGGACGATCACCATCACCAACGTGGGCGTCTTTGGCATCGACACCGGTACGCCGATCATCAACCCGGGCGAGTCGGCGATCCTCGCGATGGGCGCGGTCCGGCGCCAGCCGTGGGTGGTCGAGGTCCCCGACGGCATCGGCGGTGTGGTGGAACGGGTGGAGCCGCGCTGGGTCACCCAACTCGCGCTGAGCTTCGATCACCGGTTGATCGACGGCGACCTGGGTTCCCGCTTCCTCGCGGATATCGCGGCGGTGCTGCACGATCCGACGCGCGGCCTCATCTGGAGCTGAGGCCCCCGCGCCGGTGTGGTCAGGTCCCGTGCCCTTCGTCGCCGGCCCACTGCCACAGCGTGTGGCACAGGCCGGCGAACGACGGCGACCGCCGACGTGCGACGGTGAGGTCCATGAGCTGGCTGAATGCCGGCTGGTGGATGGTCTCCCGATAGGGCTCAGTCATCCGGTCCCGCAACTGCTCTTTCGCCCCTCGGCGCAACTCGGGGTCCTCTTCGTACGCCGCGTCGTCGCAGACAGCCCGGTGGCTGGCGAGGGACTCCAGGGCTGACAGGAACCACGCCTCGTACTCCCGAACAGCAACACAGACAGCGACGGGGTGGCCGTCCGCCGCAACGTCCAGCGCTCCTCCCGCAGCGACCCCGGCATCGCAATCGTCAGCGTCAAAGACGATGAGGACCAGCCCGTCCTCGCCCACCCGCGCGCGGTGCAGAGACACCGCCCGGCGCAGCTCCGACAGCATTCGGCTGCGTTGGATGCGGTGGGGCTTGGTGACGGTGGCAGTGTGACCTCGCTCCGCGAGGATTCGGCGGACCAGTAGGGGAAGAGCCTGGACCTCCCCGTGACCCTCTACGACCAATGCCACCTGGCGCCGGTGGCTCACCGGAACTCCAGCATGGGTTGTTCGTGAAGATCCGGCTGAAGCTGGTCGACCCGTAGGAGTTCGCCTGCTGTATACAGCCGGTCGCGGAGCGCGCTGCGGCTGGCACGGTCCAGGGAGGCAACGGTGGTTGTGCCCTGATCTGCCCGGACGGCCAGCAACTCCTCGGGCTTGATCGATGGCGAATCCAGGAGGTCGGGGCTGTGACTCGTCGCCACCACCTGGCGGTTTTCGCTCGCGCCCCGCAAAGCCTCCAACAGCAGGCCTGCGGCGGCGGGGTGCAGAGCCGATTCCGGTTCTTCGATACCGACCGGGCTTGGGAGCCTCTGGTCCGTCGCGAACAGCGCCATCAGAACCCCGAGCGCGCGCAGTGTTCCGTCCGACATCGACGAGGCGTGGAAGGTCCACGGGCTTGGCGATCCCGCGACCGACTGCTTGAACTCGATCGTCTCCCAGTTCCCGATGGCGACCCGTGACACGGACTCGACGCCAGGAACGATCTCTCGCAAGTAGTCAGTGACGGTAGCCCCGGTGGCCGGCGCCGTGCGTCGCAGGTGCTCGAGGACGCTGGCGATGTTGGAGCCGTCCCTGGCCAGGAGATCTCCCTGGCTGGGTTGTTGTGGACGCCGCATGGCGTCGGGATTGAGGTTGTACACATTGATGCCCGTCAGGCCGTCGTACAACGGCCGGAAGGGTTCCAGATTCGACAAGGCGACAAGGTAGAGGCGGTCGGGGCTGACACGTGGGAGGACGTCGTAGGAACTGCCCGCCACTGTTCCGTCGCGGACTTCGACGAATGCGTCGTCTGAGCCGAACTCGTGCGGCGAGACACGGCACGATTCGTGCGAGACGCGGTAGTCCCCCCCGGCAAGAGCGGCGATCGTGAAACCGTACGCACCCGAAAAGCCGGGGGCCTCGAACTCCATCCGGACACCCACGTGGTTCGGGTGACCGGTAGATCGCCGGCGTACTTCGGTGACGCCGCCACGTTCGCGCAAGGCGTTGTCGAGGTTCTCGTTCAGCGACTGGGCGACGAATCGAAGACTGTCGATGAAGTTGGACTTCCCTGAGCCGTTCGGTCCGACCAGCAGCGTCATCGGTCCCAAAGCCACGTCGCATGACCCGATGCTGCGGTAGTGACGCAACTGGATGCGGCGGATGAGGAATCCTCGCTGCGTCGTCATGCCACCGACTGTATCCGTCGAGCGATTGTCGTGTTCTGCGGAGAGGACGCGTCCGGACCAGCCGAGCTGGTGACCGTGAGCGGTCGTAGAGTGCGAGATTCGGCTCGACATTGAGCCGGACGTCGCACCTTGGCCACGGCGGGGAGCGGTGCGTTACAGCGGTACGGTCGGTCCCGTGCCGGTCGCCCCGGCGGCGTCGTCGCGGCGCTGCTGGTACGCCGACGCGGTCCGCAGCTCCACGTGGGGCAACTGCAGGGTCCACAGAAACGCTAGTAGCGCGACGACCGACCCGAGCAGGAACACCAGGTCCATCGACTCGGCGAAGCCCACCAGGAACGGCTTGGCCAGGCGCGGGTCGATCAGGTTGAGGAACGAGGAGTCCTGCAGCGGGTCCATCCCCGGCCCCGCCCCAGTGCCCCCGCCGGCCTTCAGCGACGACAGGAACGCCGCGTTCGCCGCGGGATCCCCGCTGGGGCGGGCCAACGCTTCGCGGAACGCCGGATTCGTCGGGCCGTACGTCGTCATCGCCTCCGCGATCTTGCCCGGCAGCGAGGAGAACAGCACGGACAGGAAGACCGCCGTCCCGAGGGTGCCGCCGACCTGACGCATGAACGTCGCGGACGACGTCGCCACCCCGATGTCGCGCGGCGAAACGGCGTTCTGTACGGCGAGGGTGAGGGTCTGCATGTTGAGCCCCAGGCCGAAGCCGAAGGCCGTCATCAGGATCATGATCAGGATCAACGACGTGTCGTAGTGGACGTAGTGGAAGAGGAACATGGCGACGGCCAGGAGTCCAAGGCCGATCATCGGCCAGTGCCGGTAGCGTCCCGTGGTCGCGATACGCCGCCCGGTCAGCAGCGACCCGCTCATGATCCCGAGGGTCATCGGCAGCATCATCAGGCCCGCCGCCATCGGTGAGGCGCCCTTGACGATCTGCAGGTACAGCGGGATCGAGACCATGCCGCCGAACATCGCCATGCCCAGCAGCACGCCGGAGACCGAGGAAACGCCGACGGTCTTGATGGCGAACAGGCGTAACGGCAGGATCGCCTCCTCACCCATGGCGCGTTCGATGGACAGGAACGCAACCAGTCCTGCCAGGCCGATCCCCATGTAGGTCAGCGCCGTGACCGAGGTCCAGCCCCACTCGCGGCCGTTCTCAGCGAGCAGCAGCAGCGGGATGACGGCGACCGATAGTGCGGCGGCGCCCCACCAGTCGATGCGGTGGTCGAGCCGCTGATGCTGCAGGTGGAGGGTGCGCGCGACGACGATCAGGGCGGCGATCCCGATCGGCACGTTGATCAGGAACACCCAACGCCAGCCGCTGATGCCCAGGATCGTGTCGGCCTGCGCGAAGAAGCCGCCCACCACGGGGCCGAGCACGCTGGAGGTGCCGAATACGGCCATGAAGTAGCCCTGGTACCGCGAGCGTTCCCGGGCCGGGACGATGTCGCCGATGATGGCCAGGGCCAGCGAAAACAGCCCACCGGCGCCGAGGCCTTGCACGGCACGGAACGCCGCGAGCATCGGCATGGACGCCGCCAATGTGCACAGCATCGAACCGAGGATGAAGACCCCGATGGCGAAGCTGAAGAGCGGCTTGCGGCCGTAGATGTCGGAGATCTTTCCGTAAAGCGGGGTCACGATCGTGCTGGTGACCAGGTACGCCGTTGTCGCCCAGGCCTGACCCTGCAGGTTGTTGAGGTCGTCGGCGATCACCCGCATGGCACTCGCCACGATGGTCTGGTCGAGGGCGGCCAGGAACATCCCCAGCATGAGACCGGTCAGGATGGTGACGATTTGAGCGTGGGTGAGCGGCTCGTCGAGGTTCGGGGTCGCGGAGGTGCCCTGGTCGGCGGGTACGCCATGCGTCATGCGGGGTCCTTGAGATCGGATTGCGGCCCGGAAGCCTGGGGGAGCGACGTGTCGGCCATCCGGCGTTCGAGGTCGTCGGCGAAACGCTCCAGGAGTGCCGTGAAGGTGGCCGCATCATGGGCCGACCAGCCCTGAAGCACCTCCGCCATGAACGTCGCTCGCTGGTGCATGGTCGCCTCCAGCTGGCGGCGACCGTGGTCGGTGAGGCTGATCAGGGCCACCCGCCGGTCCGTGGGGTCGTGGTCCTTGGCGACCAGGCCGTGGGCGACGAGCGAGCGGATACCCCGGCTGGCCACCGAGACGTCACAGAACGTCGCTTCGGCCAGATCCGACACCCTGTGCGGCCCACTCACCAGCCGGAACATCATCGCCTGCGAGGACAGGTCGGTGGATTCCACCTTCGGGGCAATCCGCAACAGCGTCTTGGCCGCTCGCAGGGAGCGCACGAAGGCCTTAGTCAGTGCGCCTGCTTGTCCGGTGGTGAGGGCCACACGGATACGATACGACCAGAAGATTGCTTGTTGCAAACAACTATATGGGTGGGGCCAATGGTCGGCGGGCCGAAATGACCGCCCGCTGTCAGGGCGTGATGGCCAGAGCCTCCAGGACCTTGCGGGCGACCTCGTCGTCGCCGAAGGCTGAATAGTGCAACTCATCAACGCTCTGACGGCCGGCGGCCCGGCGCATGAACGGCTCGGTGGCCATCTTGATGTTGGTGGTCTTGCCGATGGCCGGAATGGGCCCGGTCTCGTCCGTCCCGCCGCTGTACATCTCGCGCCCGATCGGGCGGCCGTCCTCGCCGACGT
Organism: Austwickia sp.; assembly: GCA_016711265.1. GTDB lineage: Bacteria > Actinomycetota > Actinomycetes > Actinomycetales > Dermatophilaceae > JADJTI01. The sequence goes on from JADJTI010000006.1 coordinate 668,455, forward strand.
CGACCCGGATGCCCGCCCTGACCTGCACGGGTCCCGTCAGGTCCAGCATGACGACCTTGCCCGGCTCGATCTTGGCGCGGCGCACCACGATCTGCGGCAAGGACTTGATCACCCAGTCCACCGACACCGCGGCCGCCGGTGAGTCCAGGTTCCCGATCCGACCCAGGGCGGTGCGGATGTCCTGCTCATGGCACCAGGTGTCGAAGATCCTCAACCGGAGGGCTTGGGCAAGCGGCTTGGGGCCCAACAGGGTGTCGACCACGGAGTCCTCGGTCAGCTCCGGGTCCCGCAGCCGGCCCATGCGTTCGGCGAGCACCCGCTGGAGTTCTTCCACGACCTCACGCCCAGGGCGCTTGCGCCGAAGTTCGACACCCTTCTCCAGGGTGGCCCCCAGTTCGCTGCGCACGTGGTCATAGGGGGGAACCTCGATGTCCCGGTCGGGACGCCCGAGCATGGCCAGTTCGATGCTGGTGACGTGGGACACCTGGTCCTTGACGGTCCACCCCGGGCACTGGGTTGGCTTCTCGAAATCGCTCTCTGCCAGCGTGAACGTAAGGTCCACCACCGCCTGCGCGGTGTGGCCGAAGGCCTCCACGAGTCCCTGCAGATCTTCGGGTGCGCTCGGATGCATGGGCATGCCACCACCCTATCTAGGCTGGGTTTCATGGCCACCTCGAAGACTGCTGGCTCTTGGCTGCACCCGATGACGATCGCGGTGATGGTGCTGTCCGCGCTGGCGGCGATGGTGGTGACCGGGCTGGTCGGGGGCATTTTCACCCAGCAGCTGGCCGAGTTCTCCGACGGGGGTGCCCTGGCTCGGGTAGGGCTGCCGGTGGCCCGCACCATCCACAACGTCTTCGCCACGGTGACCGTGGGCCTCCTGCTGGTGGCCGGGACGATGGTGCCTGAGACCACCTCGACCAACCGCCGCGAATCGGCAAAGCGGCTGGCCACCCTCACGGGAGCCGTCTGGGTGCTGGCGAGTCTGGCCACGCTGCTGCTGTGGATCTCCAATACCTCCGGGGTCAGCGCGACCTCCTCGTCGTTCCTGGGCACGGTGACCAGCGTCGTCTGGTCCATCGACGGCTTCCGCGCGATGCTCTTCAGCCTGCTGATCGCCACCGTCGCCGTGGTCGGCTCGGCCATCGTCGCGACGAAGACGGGGATCACGTGGATGGCGGCCCTGTCCGTGATCGCGCTGATGCCGCTGGCATTGAACGGCCATGCCGCCGGAGCGGCCGCGCACGACACCGCGGTGAACTCCCTCGCCGTCCATCTGGCCGCGGCGGTCCTGTGGGCCGGCGGATTGGCGGCCCTGGTAATCCTGCGTCCGCAGCTGGATGCCCCCGCGCTGGCGACCTCGGTGCGCCGATTCTCGCTGTTGGCGACCTGGTGCATCGCGCTCGCCGCCTACTCGGGTGCCCTCAACGCCTCGGTGCGCTTGGGCAACATCTCGGCCATCGGGTCGACGTACGGCCTGGTCGTCGTCGCGAAGGTGGCTGCCCTCGGGGCGCTCGGATTCGCCGGCTGGCGGATGCGGTCGGCGATCCTCCCGCGGCTGGGCCAGACCGAGACCGCCCGTGCGGCCTTCACCCAGTTCGCGGTGGTGGAAACGACGCTGATGGCGGCGGCGATGGGGATCGGGGTGGGGCTGTCCCGGACACCGCCCCCGGCCGGGGAGGACGCCTCGGCCGATATCGCCACGGCGCTGACCGGGTATCCCTTGCCGGCGGGACCGTTGGACGGTATGGCGTGGTTCACCGCGTTTCGGCCGGACTGGCTGTTCCTGACCGGTGCGCTGGTGGCGATCGGCCTCTACCTGGCCGGGGTACGGCGGCTGCAGCGCCGCGGAGACTCCTGGCAGTGGACGCGCACGTTGCCCTGGGTGGCGGGTTGGCTCATCTTCATCTGGGTGACCTGCGGGGCGCCGGGCATCTACGGGCGACTGCAGTTCTCGGTGCACATGCTCCAGCACATGACCCTGACGATGGCGGTCCCGTTCTGCCTGGTCCTGGGGGCCCCGCTGACGCTGGCGTCACGCTGCCTGCCCGCCCGCCGGGACAAGACCCTGGGCCTGCGCGAGTTGTTGCTGCACACGGCCCACTCGCGCTACCTGAACTTCTGGGCGAACCCCATCATCGCTTCGGTGAACTTCTTCGGCAGCCTGATCGTCTTCTACTTCACCGACCTGTTCGAGCTGGCCCTGCGCACCCACACCGGGCACATCGCGATGGTCGTCCACTTCATGCTCGCCGGGTACATGTTCTGCTGGATTCTCGTCGGCCAGGACCCCGGCCCCAAGCGCTGGGCCCCTTCGCTGCGGCTGGTCCTGCTGTTCGCCACCATGTCCTTCCACGCGTTCTTCGGGGTGGCCCTGATCAGCGGTACGGCGGTGCTCGCGGAGTCCTACTTCCGCCAGTTGGCCGTTCCGTGGGTGCCGGACCTGTTGGCCGATCAGGTCGACGGCGGCGCGATCACCTGGGGCATCGGGGAGCTGCCGATGCTGATCCTGGCGCTGATGGTGGGGGTCGTGTGGATGCGGGCCGACGAGCATGACGCCAAACGGCTGGACAGGCAGGCCGAACGCGACCACGACGCCGCGCTGGAGGCCTACAACGCCGAACTCGCCGCGCGGGCCGCACGGTTGGGCGAGTCCAGGCCGAGCGTGCGGCCGAGTTCGCGCGAGAACTGAACCGCAGTGGGCGTCGTACCGGGTCTGATGCGGGTCGCTCTGCTGCAGCTGGAGGCTTCCGGGGAGCTCGCGGATCGCCGCCGCCGCGCGTCGTCCGCGATTCGGCAGGCCGCCGACGATGGGGCCGACCTCATCGTCCTCCCAGAACTGTGGTCGGTCGGCGCGTTCGAGGCCGGGGCGTGGCGAGAACGCGCTGAATCGGTCGACGGCCCCACCGCCGACTGGGCGGCCGAGGCCGCCCGGGACGCCGGCGTCGTGCTGCACGCCGGGTCCATCATCGAACGCGGCGACCAGCCGCCGCCGCACGGATCACCTGCGCTGTACAACACCTCGCTGGTGTTCGGCCCCGACGGCAGGCGACTGGCGACGTACCGGAAGATCCACCGGTTCGGGGCGGGCGGGCCCGAGCGCGAGCTGCTGGAGGCCGGCGAGCAGGTCGTGGTGGTGCCGCTGCCGCTGCCGCCGGATGCACCCGGGACGACCCGGGCCGGCCTAGCCACCTGCTACGACCTGCGCTTCCCGGAGCTGTTCCGGGCGCAGAGCAGCGACACCGACACCGGACGCGCGCAGGTTCTGCTGCTGGTCGCTTCCTGGCGCCGGGACGCGGCTTCAGCGTGGCGGCTGCTGACCAGGGCCAGGGCGGTGGAGAACCAGGCGGTGGTCATCGCCTGCGGCGCCGCCGGAGTGAGCGGCCGGCAAGCGCTGGCCGGTGGGTCGATCGTCGTCGACGCGCGGGGACAGGTCCTAGCCGAAGCACGCACCGACCCCCAGACCCTGCTCGTCGATGTCGACCTGAGCTCGGTCGATACGATCCGACGAGAGTTCCCGGTCGGCGCCGACCGGCGGTTGTACTGACCCGTTGCACCTACCCGTTGCACCTACCGGCCGGGCAGCCCCCACGCGCCGGCCAACAGCTCGTAGGAGCGTCGCCGCAGCACTGGGGACCAGAGGTACGTCGAGACGATCATCTCATCGAGCTGATGCGCCGCCGCGAAGGCCTCCAGCTGGCAGACCACTCGTTCCGGCGTACCGATAGCTCGTGGTACGGGGAGACCGTCGATTCCCAGCAACGGCTCGATCGGACCACCGATGTTGCGCAGGGCGGCGGGGTCCGGCGGTTGCAGCGGCCCCCGCCGTCCCAGCCGGATGCTCTCGGTGAGTGCGCGAGCCGTCGTCGCCAACAGGTCGGCCTCCTCATCGGTGGGGGCGCAGACGACGTTGACGCCCGCCATCACGGTGGGCCGGTCCACCTGAGCGGTTGCGGCGGTGGCGTCGAAATGCTCCCGGTAGTAGGCGAGCGCGTTGACCAGTTCCTTCGGTGCGAAATGCGAGGCGAAGGCGAAGGGCAGGCCGAGGTGGGCGGCCACGGAAGCGCCCCCGAGGGAAGAACCCAGCATCCATAGGGGTACGCCGGTGCCCTCGCCCGGCAGGGCCCGCACGGGGAGCTTTCCCGCGAAGGGTCCGCTGTCCGGGTCGCCGAGCAAGGCCACCAGCCAGGTCGCGTCCTGGGCGAAGGTGTCCAGTTCACCGGTGCCACGCCGCAAGGCCGAGGCGGTCACGGGGTCGGTCCCCGGAGCCCGGCCGAGCCCCAGGTCGATCCGGTCGCCGTACAGGGTGGCCAGGGTGCCGTAGTACTCAGCCACCATCAAGGGGGCGTGATTGGGCAGCATCACGCCACCGGAACCCAACCGGATGCGGCGGGTGTGATTGGCCAGGTGCGCCAGGATCACCGCGGTGGCCGACGCCATGAACGTATCGCTGCCGTGGTGTTCGGCCACCCAGAACCGGGCGTACCCGCAGCGGTCGGCCCTGACCGCCAGCTCGGTGGCATCCCCCAAGGCTGCGGCGGCGTCCGAGCCGGCCGAGACGGGCGCCAGCTCCAGGACGGATAGCGGGATGCGGGTGGATGCGACGGGCTGGCTCATGCCTCGACTGTATTGAGTCGGGCATCCACGGGCACCTTCGCGAATGCTCAACTCCGGGGGTGCCCGGTGGTGCTCGTAGGTTCCGCCGGTGGTGGCTTCATCGTGACGAGACGTCGATTCCGCACCGCCTCTTTCAACGAGACGTCGATTCTGCACCTCCCACGGGCTTTTGAGGTGCGGAAATGACGTCTCGCCGTCGTCAGCGGTGCGGAATCGACGTCTCGCGGTGGGGGTGGGCGCGATTGCCGTTGATGATCGTGACGAGATCGCTAACCCGCCGGTACGGCGATCAGCAGGACTCCGACCAGGGCGAGGATGGTGCCCATCACCTGAATCGGGCGCATCCGTTCATGAAGGATCACCGCGGCCAGCGCCACCGTCACCACCGGGTACAACGCCGACAGCACCGCCGACACCGACAGCAGTGCCATCGTCGTCGCCACCCCGATGAGCAGGTTGGCGCCGATGTCGGCGAGCCCGAGGGCGGCCAGGGCCGGCAGCTCGCGGGGGCGGATGCCGCCGACGGAGCGGGTCACCAGAGCGAGGATGGCGAACCCCGTCACGCTGGTGGCGCGCATCCCGGTCATCGTCATCAGCGGCGAGTACGCCGACCCGCGGGCGATGGCCAGCAGCGCCAGGCCGAAACCCACGGCAGCCGCCACGGCGAACCACACGGCTTGCGATTTGACGTGGTGCTCGCCGCGCAGTTCTGGGCCGGAGGCCAACACGGCCCCGACCAGAGCCAGCACCAGACCGGCCAGTTGGACACCCGCGGGCTGTTCACCCCCCGCGAGGCCGACGATGACGGGCAGCGCCACGCCCAGGGCGCTGATCGGGGACACCACCCCCACGGTGCCGTAGGCCAGGGCCCGATAGAAGCAGGTCAGCCCGGTGGCACCGGCGACACCGGCCAGGATCGACCAGGGCAGCCAGTGCGCGTTGCCCGGGAGACCGACCACGGCGACGATCACCACGAGCGCCACCAGCGAGCAGGCCTGGGAGACCCCGACGACCGCGACCGCCGGTCGACGCCGAGACAGCATGCCGCCGGCGAAGTCGGCGACGCCGTAGGCGAGGGCTGAAGCCAGGGCGAGCAGGGGGCCGGCGAGAGTCGTCATCGTGGGCCAGGCTAGGCCCGTTTCTCTGGACGGGCCGATGCTGCCCCGATGGTGGAGCACGCCGTGCAGCCTGACGGCCGAAACGCGGTCTGGCTGGTGGGGCGGGGACGCAGCGCGCTCCGGCGGATGCCGCGCGGCAGGTCAACGTGACCGGATGCCCCAGGTGAGGCATCCTAGTTACGTCAGCTCCAGGAGAGGGGTCGACGCCAGGTGACCGGTGGGATTGCGCTGCGCTCAGCAATGGGCCCGAGTCCTGACGATCCTGGGTTGACGTAGTACTTCGAATCAGGAGGCGCTGTGAGCGCTGGCTTCGGGATTTTTCTCATCGCTGTGGGTGCAATCCTCAGCTTCGCTGTCCAGGACCGCGTCTCCGGAGTCGACCTGAGAATGATCGGGTACATCCTGATGGGCGCCGGCCTGGTGACCCTTCTCCTGTCGCTCTTCCTGTCCCAGCGTCGACAGACCACGGTGACGGCCCGGCGGGACATCGTCACCCCGGACGGTGGCCGTCAGAGCGTGGTCGAGCAGGAGCACCCGCCGCTGAACCCGGGCGACCCCCGAGTCTGACCCGGCTCTACTGGGCGGCCTCATTGACCGTGGCGACGAACGCCTCCGCGACGACCTGAGCGCCCTTCCGATTCAGGTGGGCGCCGTCGGAGGCGTACCCGGCCTGCAGCTGTTCATACGGGAACCCCAGGGTGCTTCCGGTCGCACGTGAGCCGTCCGGGCTGCGGGACTCGACCTCGGCGATGTCGAAGACGACCTTGTCACGTAACTCCCGGCGGACCAGGGAGTTGAACTGGGTACGCAGGTTGTTGCGGTAGCCGTCGGTCGTCCTCAACGGCACGGTGGTGTAGATGAATGTGACCTTCGGGAAGTCGCGCTCGAGGGCAGTCATCGTGCGCCGGTAGTGCTCGAAGACGTCGCGGGGATCGGTACGGCGACCGAAGTCGACATAGCAGAGCTTCATCAGGGCGACGTCAACGTGGTCGGCCATCCCGGCGCGCATGAGCGCGTCGAACGCGGCGAATTTGCTGGCCGGGTTGCCGTTGCGACCGATCTGGGCGTGGATGAGCCGTCCGCCCGCGCCCTGAGTGACCTCTGCCGCGGTGCTGATCTTCTGGACCGGGGGTCTGGGTGTGCCGGAGTCGTCGAACAATCGGGCCAGTCCCCCCAGGATGTTGTCGCCGACCGACTGGTGGCCGAAGAACACCCGGGTCCCGCGCAGCGCCGCCAGATCCGTCTGACGGCCCGTGGGGGAGGTCGGGGAGGCGTACTCGACGGCGCGCTGCTTGAGTGTCAGGTAGAGGCCGCCGACGGCGATCGCACCCACGGCCACCACGGTGACGATGGCGGTGACCAGAAGCTTCTTCCACCGTGACATGGATGCCCTCCTTCGGGCCCGACCCCCGGTGCCCACTGGCTCCCAGATTACTGAACGATCGACCGGGAATAGCCCGTGATGCGGATTTCAGCCGGCCGTGAGCCGTTGAGAGCAGTCGGCGGGCGCGATGCCCAGAAGGCCGAACACCGGGCCGGAGGAGCCCGGCCCGGTGTTCGGATGAGCGCACCCTCGGTGCTTAGAAGGCCGCCTCCGGGATCTCCATCAGCGAGTTGTCGATCAGCTGGGCCACGGCCACCTCACCGGCCAGCTTGGGCAGCACGTTGCGCGCGAAGAAGCGCGCTGCGGCCACCTTGCCTTGATAGAAGCTCGTCTCCGACGCCGACAGCCCACCCTTGGCCAGGGCCGCCTGCGCGACCTCCGCCTGCCGGAGCAGCAGCCAGCCGATGACCACGTCACCGGAGCAGAGCAGCAGCCGCGAGGTGTTCTGGCCGACCTTGTACAGGTTCGCCAGGTCGCCACCCTCGGCCCGCGGGTCCGACTTCATGAGCGTCTCGACCATGGGGCCGAGGATGCTCTGCAGGTCTTCCATGGCCTTCCCGAGCAGCGCGCGCTCCTCGGTCAGGTCGCCGCCTTCACCCCGGGCGAACTGGTCGATCTGGTCGGCCAGCCAGCCGATGGCCCGGCCCTTGTTGCGGATGATCTTGCGGAAGAAGAAGTCCTGACCCTGGATCGCCGTGGTGCCCTCGTAGAGGGTGTCGATCTTGGCGTCGCGGACGTACTGCTCGATGGGGTAATCCTGGAGGAAGCCGGACCCGCCGTAGGTCTGCAGCGACTCCGAACCGAGCAGCACCCAGGCCTTCTCCGAGCCGAACCCCTTGACGATCGGCAGCAGCAGGTCATTGATCTGCGCGGCCATCCCGGCCTCGCTCTTGGGCTCGGGGTCGGCCCCGTCGTGGGACTTGTGGTACTGGTCCACGGTGTCCTGGAAGGTCGCGGTGAAGAACACCAGCGCGCGCATCCCCTCGGCGTACGCCTTCTGCAGCATCAGCGAACGACGCACGTCGGGGTGCTTGATGATCGTGACGCGCGGCGCGTTCTTGTCCGCGGACTGCGTCAGGTCGGCGCCCTGTACCCGCTCCTTGGCGTACTCCAGAGCATTGAGGTACGCCGTGGACAGCGTCGAGATCGCCTTGGTGCCGACCATCATCCGGGCGTACTCGATGATCCGGAACATCTGGGCCGTGCCGTCGTGGACGTCGCCCACGAGGGTGCCGACGGCCGGTTCCTTTTCGCCGAACCGCACCTCGCAGGTGGTCGAGACCTTCAGGCCCATCTTGTGCTCGACGTTGGTGACATAGGCGCCGTTGCGCTCACCCGGGTCGCCGGTCTCGGGGTCGAAGTGGAACTTGGGTACGACGAACAGGCTCAGCCCCTTCGTGCCCGCCGAGGCGCCCTCGGGGCGGGCGAGCACGAGGTGGATGATGTTCTCCGACATGTCGTGCTCGGCCGAGGTGATGAACCGCTTGACCCCCTGGATGTGCCAGGTGCCGTCGGGCTGTTCGATCGCCTTCGTGCGCCCGGCGCCGAAGTCCGAACCGGCGTCCGGCTCGGTGAGAACCATGGTCGAGCCCCATTGCCGCTCCACCATGTGGCCGGCGACCTTCTTCTGCGCCTCGTTACCGAGTTCATACAGCACGCGGGCGAATCCGAACCCGGCCGAATACATGTAGATAGCGGGGTTGGCGCCGAGAACCATCTCGGCGGCCGCCCATTGCAGGCTCGGAGGCACGACCTGGCCGCCGAGTTCACCGGGCACCGACAACATGCCCCAACCAGCGTCGCAGTACGCCTTGTACGACTTCTTGAAGGACTCCGGCATGGTGACCGAGTTGGTGTCGGGGTCGAAGATCGGCGGATTGCGGTCGGCGTCGATGAAGCTGTCGGCGAGTTCGTTCTCGGCCAGGCGGGCGACTTCGCGCAGGATCTCCCGGCCCGTCTCCTCGTCGATTTCCTCGTACGCCCCCTGGCCGAGGATCTCCTGGCGACCCAGCATCTCGAAGAGGATGAACTCCAGGTCTCGAAGGTTGCTCTTGTAGTGGCCCATTCGGCCGGCCTCCCTGATGTGAGCTGTGAAGCGGTGTGAGCGGGTTGTCGTGCGTGGTCGGGCCACGGACACCGGGGTGCCCTCGCGTGGTTACCCGTGAGTAACTCAGGATGCTTGGCATTTGTTCCGAGGGCAAGTGACGCGTGCCATGCGTCCCCGGACAGGCCGCCCCTGCGCCCAGTTTCCCCGGCTCCGCCCCCGTTGCGGGCCGGGCGTGCAGGCGAATCTCGTCACGTCGCCGGCCCGGGCCGGCGCAGCTGCACACCGAGCGACCGCGGGCCGCGGATCGCGACCGGCCCGGGTCGATCACGAGGTCAGGGCGCGTTTGTTACCTTCGCCAGCTACCCTGACCTGACTTCGGTCGAACGAGTCGGCCGCGAAACCACGGAGATTCGTTGGCAGCCCAGGATCGTCAGGTCGAGACGGAGCGCAAGTTCGATGTGCCGCGGCGGTGGTCCTTTCCGCCCATGACGGCGGTGGCGGACGTGGCCGTCGTGGAGCCGCCCAAGCGTTTCACGCAGACCGCGACCTACCTGGACACCCCCGAGCTCACTCTGCTGCGTGCCAAGCGCACGCTGCGACGTCGTACCGGGGGAAGCGATGCCGGATGGCACCTGAAGCAGCCGCGCAGTGGCGACGAACGCCTGGAGATCCGCGAGCCCCTCGGTCGCTCTTCAGCCCGGGTGCCGGCCGCCCTGCGCGCCGAGGTGGCGCAGGTGTTGGGCAACCGTCCGCTGGTGCCGATCGCGGTGTTGCGCACCCGCCGCACCGAACGACGACTCCTCGCCGCGGATGGCACCGCGCTCGTGGTGATCGCCGATGACCAGGTCGAGGCCACCGTGCTACTGGGCGGGGAGCGCATCCATCGCTGGCGTGAGGTCGAAGCAGAGCTGGTGGACGGGGATGCCGCGATCTTGGAGGAGGTCGCCCAGCGGCTCCTGAGTGCCGGACTGACGCCTGCGGCGGGCCCCTCCAAGGTGGGCCGGGCGATGGCCGAGGTGCTGACCGATTTGGCGCATCCCGGTCCCGCCACCGCCGGTGCTGTGGCGCTGGACTACGTGGCCGCCCAGGTCGGCGTCCTGCAGGCGCTGGAGCCGGCGGTTCGGGACGACCACCCGGACGCCGTCCACAAGGCCCGGGTGGCCACCCGGCGGCTACGCAGCGCCCTGCGGACCTTCCGACCACTGTTCGACCGGACGGTGACCGACCCCCTGCGAGAGGACGTCGCCTGGCTGACCGGCGTCCTGGGCGCGCCGCGGGATGCCGAAGTGATGCGTGACCGGCTGCTGGGTGTGGCCGACGGGCTGGAGCCCGAGCTGGTGGTGGGGCCCGTGCTGGCCAGGTTGCACCAGACCCTGGGTGGCGAGCACGCTCGGGCCCACGCCGCGCTGGTGACCGCCCTCGACGGGCGCCGGTACGAGCGGCTGATGGCCGACTTGGTCGAGGTGCTGGTGCGGCCCCCGTTCGTGGCGGCCGCTGCCGGGCCGGCCGCTCGCCAGCTGCCGGGTCTGGTGGCCAAGGAGTCCAAGGGCGTTCTGAAAACCGCGAACGTTGCCGCCACCAGTGAGGATGCCGAAGAACGCGACGAGGCCATCCACGACATCCGCAAGCGCGCCAAGGCCGCCCGGTACGCCGCGGAGGCCGCCGGTTCGGTGGTCGGCGCGCGCGCGGACCGGCTCGCGTCCGCGTGGACCGATCTGCAGGAGGCCCTGGGGGACTACCAGGACAGCGTGGTGGCCCGCGAGGTGATCATGCGGATCTGCGGCGAGGCTCGGACGGCGGGGGAGGAGACCTTCAGCTACGGGGTTCTGGCCGAGCGCGAGACCGCCGTGGCCCGCGCGGTGCGTGACCAGTACGCCGGGATGCTCGCCAAGGCGCTCAAAGCCGCCCGACGGGTGGAGACCGGCAGTGGCGCCAAGCGTTCCGCGTCCGCGAAGGGGTAGCCGGAGGATGGTGCGCGCTGGTCGCCAGGCCGAGCTTCTCCCCCGCGTCGACGCAGAGCCAAAAGCATTGTCTGCCAATCTGATTCGGCTGGCCTAGCGGGTGTCGGACGTGCGGTGATTAGCCTGCTTAAAGGTCTTTAGTCCGGTCCCGCCCGCACCGTCGATAGGTCGGGTAACATAGACACTTAGTCGGTCGTGTGCGATGCCGCGATCCATCTGGGGTACGGGGAGTCTCATTTTTTCTTGCCCCATTTGCATGACTAAATCGACACGAGCAGAGATGTGGTCGCCATGACGGGAAGCTTCCGCGAGTATCGCTCCATCGGAATCACGCGCTCCATCATCATGATCCTTAACGCCCCGCGTTTTCTTCCGATTTTCGCCCTCCTGAGCATTTCGGGTCGACGCGGCGTGATCGCTCAGGACCTGGCGCGCTGGATGGCCGTTCGCAGGTTGGAATTCACAGAAGGCTTCGCTCTGCGTTATCTGTTCACCTTCGTACCCGAATTCCGCACGCTGGTGTACTGGCGGCTGGGGAAGCCGGGGCGATCCCTGGAATTCCTGGCCCGCGGCCGCGTCGGCCTGAATCTGCTGATGGATCCCCTGCGGGTCGGTCCCGGTCTGTACCTGCAGCACGGCGACGGCGCCTTCGTGTCGTGCGAGAGCATCGGCCGCAACTGCTGGGTCAGTCAACAGGTCACCCTGGGGTACACCAACGACAACGACCGGCCGACGGTGGGCGATAACGTGAGCTTCCGTGCAGGCGCCAAAGTGCTGGGCGCGGTGTATGTCGGTGACGGGTCGACGGTGGGCGCCAATGCCGTCGTGCTCCGGAATGTCCCGCCCGGCTCGGTGATTTCTCCGCCGTCATCCCGGACTGTGGTGGGCGGCGCCCAGCACAAGGTGAGCAAGTAGGCACGCTGCTAGATCATGGTTAGCGCATGGATAGCGCATTGATGGAGCATTGACAGCTCGCGGCATGCACGAAGCGGATCCACATCGCTGGGTCCGCTTCGTCGTGGTCGACCGTGCGAATCGTGTGCGACGACGCGGGATACGGCTCTTGCCGAGCTGGAGCGAGTGACGGGAATCGAACCCGCGTATCGAGCTTGGGAAGCTCGTGTTCTACCATTGAACTACACTCGCATGCCCCCGGAAATGCACGGCCCGGGCCGTCTCAGGGCGGGACTCAGTATAGCGGGGAAGCGATCACTCTGCCGCCACGGGCCTGCGCGCTGTGATGTCGATGTTGCTGTGGCGCGCCCACTGCTCGGTCGTGGGACGAGGGCCGTGTCCCTCGGTCCCCCGGTAGAGGCCGGATCGGATGTTGAGCGGCGCAGATCCCTCGAAGAACGTGCCGGCCCGGTACCCCTGCCCCGACGAGGGGCGCCAGTGCTCCACGACCTGCTGACCGTCCACCCAGGCCGACACCCAGCCGTATTCCGGATCCCGGGACAGGAACACCTCCAGCCGGATCCGGTAGGTCCGGTCGTTGGTGAAGGGTGCGAGGTCCCGAACCCAGTGATAGTTCTGCCCGGTGTTCGGATCGTGCGCGGGATTGCCGGTCCCCCCCGTCAGCCGGAGACGCCCGCCGCTCACATCGAGGGTGACGGCCCGGCCCTTCCACTCGCCATCTGTTGTGCTGATTAATTGCCACAAGACGTGCCAGTCGTCGGGGCGTGAAGCCGCAGGGCCCAGCGAGGCCGCGACGTCCGCGGAGTAGCTGACCAGGTGCCCCTCGGAGAACTGCAGTTCCCGTCCGTCTTTGGCCCACCACAGCTCGCTGCGCCTGTTCTGTGGCGGCGTACTCATCGGGGGAAGCCGGAAGAACCAGGACGAGCCGGTGTTGACAGGCCGATCGCCGTCCCAGGCGTGCACCTTGAAGGCGCTGTACACCGGGGCTGCTGCGGTGGTGGACGGTCCTGGCCCGGGACGAAGCGACGAGCTGGCCCCGCTCCGGGCGGCAGGCCTGCTCGGGAAGGCCGAACAGGCGGCCACGACCCCGACCATCGCCGCGACGGCCAAGGTCGGCAATACCCGGCGTACCGTTCCTCGCCCGCGGCTCATCACGTGCCCCTCCCCCGGGGTTGTTCTCACTCTTGCTGGCCCGGTGCGAGCCTCAGCCGCCTCCGCTGAGGCCCGCACCGGTATTCAGAACGACGACTGACCCGGGTCGGAAGTGCCCACGGCGTGTCTCCCACGAACGCCCTTGTTCCGCCCGGTGAGCGCCTCGGTCACGACAGGACGACGGCGGAGTGCCGGCTGCGCTGACGGTACGTCGGCCGGGCGGCGGTGCCGTTGGTCCCTCGATAGAGCCCGGATCGCGAGTAGATAGTGGTCTGACCCGGGTGGAACGTCCCGGGCCGCAGGCCCGAGCGGGCGATCGGCCGCCAGCGGTCGACGACCACAACGCCATTCACCCACACCGAGATCCAACCGACGTTCGGATCCGTGGACAGCTGGCTCTCGATGCGCACGCGGTAGCTCCGCCAGTTCGCGTACGGCGCCAAGTCTCGGTACCACCAGTAGTTCCGGCCGGCATTCGGGTCATGGTTGGGGTGGCCGCTGCCGCCGGTGAGCCGCAGTTGGCCGTTGGCCTGAGTGATCGCGAAGTTGGGTGCCTTCCACACGCCGTACGTGGTCCCCAGGAGCTGCCACAGCACGGCCCAGTCGGCGGAGGTGAAGGCAGCGGCGCCGAGGTCGGCCCCGATGTCGGCCTGGTAGCGCACGTAGCCGGTGGAGCCGTACGACACCGGTCGGCCGTCGATGCTCCACCACAACTCGCTGCGGCGTCGTACCGGGGGGTTGCTCATGGCGGGAACATCGAAGGTCCATTGAGTGCCACCACCGGCCGGCTCGAGTGCGTATTGAGCCTCGATCTTGTACGCCGTGTAGGCGGCGGCGGCCAGGCCGGTCGCTCCGGACTGGCCGGGAAGGGCAGCTGCCGCTCGCGCCGACGCGGCGGCAAGAAGGGGAGCGGACCCCAGCGCCATGGCCACGCTGCGGCGCGTGGGCGCCTTGGGTGTTGTCATCAGTGTCGTCCTTCGTTATGTCGGTGTTTCAGCAATGAACCGGCAAATGAGGACCCTGACCTGAGAATGACCTGCGGATTCGGCGTCGTTCATGCTCAGCCAGGGCTTGTGCTGATCGTTCCCCGAATGCGTGCAGCCACAGAGAATACCTAAAGAGACGCAATTCTTCGCTCCGCCAGCTTCACTCGTGAGCGTTCGGGCAGCTCACGGCGGGTGGAATTCGCTCCAGCCGTGACGGGTGAACCGGTGAGCGACCGACCGGAGCTCGGACGGCTCACACCGACGGGGTTCCCGGTCCGGATCATGTGGACCGAACCGAACCAGTAAGGTTGCATCGGCGAAGAAGGAGTGTGACGGTGGCTGTACTCGCGCTGCTCTGCGCCTTTGGTCTAGCGAGTTTCCTTCTCCTACGGCGTCATCCACTTGAGCTCGTGGTCGCGGGCCTAGCCATGCACTGCTTACTCCCCTCGATCCTGGTGGTCAGCCGACTCCAGGTGGCGAGATTCTCCATCCACCCGGGCGCCGCTCTGGTGATCGCTGGCCTGATCAGCCTGATTCTGCTCAAGCGGGATGACATCCGCGTGTTCGCCGAGCGTTGGCTGGAATGCACCGCTGCACTGATCGGTCTTGCTGCGCTCGGGGTAGTCCACGGCGTGACGACCGGAGGTGCCCCCTCGCTCGGCTTCGCGTTCGACCAGATCGTCGTGCCGATGTGCGCGGTGTTCGTCATCGGTGTGGAACTGACGGCCGACCCCGGCAAATGGACCAGGCTCCGTGACGGGATCCTGGCGATCGCGGCCGTCGAGGGTGTCTACGCCTCGCTGCAGGCCCGCCAGAACAGCCCGATCCTGTTCGCCGAGGCGCTCAGTGAGCAGGCCTGGTTCGGCACCGCCAGCGAAGTGCGTTGGATGGGCTCCCTGGACCACCCGCTGGTGCTGGCGGTGATCCTGGCCACGGCCATGCCCTTGCTGGCTACGGTGCGGCGCTGGTACGTGGTGTTCCCGCTGATGGTGATCTATTTCTCGGGGATCCTGGCGACCGAATCCCGGGCCGGCCTGCTGGCGATCGCCGGCACCGCGGCGTACGCCCTCCTGCGGGGCAGGACCTCACCCCGGTCCAAGTCCGTGTTGATCCTGGCCTCCGTGGGTTTCGTGGCCTTCGCGCTGCAGTCGGGCATGGTCGACGGCGCCCTGGAACGATTCGTGACGGGGGAGGCCTCCACGCAGGCCCGGGTCAAGGCGGCGGACTACTTCTTCTCGATCCTCGACCAGTACCTGTGGCTCGGCGAGGGGTTGGAGATGAGCTTCCGGGTCGCCGCCGGCGGCGGCCTGACGACCAGCTTCGAGAACTCGGTCTTCATGACCATCGTGGACATGGGCTTGCCCTCGGCCCTGTTCTACTACGGCCTGATGATCGCATTGCTGGTGACTGGGCTGGTACGGCGCTCGATGCCCGGCTTCGTGATCGGCGGCGTGGTCACCCTGATACAAATCACCACCTTCAGCGCCCTCGGAGTGCGGTCGGCGGCGGCATTGTGGATCTGGGTGGTGGCGGCGGGGGCCGCCTTCTCGCCCCGGCACGCCCCACCGGCCCGCCGAATCCTGCCGTCCGCCCCGCCGACGTCGGTGTTCGCCGCCGAGCCGCCACCTGCCGCCGAAGACCTCACGAGGAAGGTTCCGGCATGACGGACCGCCCGACGCCGTCACCCGCCGTCCCCACGAGCGCCCGGCCCGAGCAGCCCGTGGTCGCTGTCTGGCGATCACTGTGGCTGCCGGCTTCCGAGACCTTCGTCAGGGATCATGTTCGATCACTGACCGGGTGGCATCCGCTGCTCCTGGGGCTGGCCCAGGTCGACGACCGGTTAGGGCTGCGACCCGACGTCGCGCCGTTCGGGGAGAGCGGCTGGCGTCGCAAGGTCGGCCGACTCAGCCGCCTCACCGGCTACGCCGGGGTCTACGGCGCGGCCCTGCGGCGCGCGGACGCCCGCCTTCTGCACGCGCATTTCGGCACGGACGCCGTCGAGTGCCTGCCCCTGGCGGCCCGCCACCGGATCCCCTTGGCGGTGACCTTCCACGGGTACGACGCCACGAGCGCACCGTTGCGCCCGCCGCCCAGCCCGTACCCGCACGACCTGCGGCGCGTCTTCGCCGCTGCAGACATCCTTCTCCCGGTGTCGCACTTCATCGCCGGCCGGCTGATCGACCTCGGGGCGCCCGCAGAGCGGGTGCACGTGCACTACCTCGGCATCCCACGCCAGGCCCCCCGAGCGGTCCCGTCCGGGCGCGCGGACTCGGCGCGTGGGGGCGTGTCGGACGCCGAGCCGGGTCTGCGCCGGATCGTCTTCGTGGGGCGCCTGGTGGAGGGCAAGGGTGTTGAGGACCTGCTCGCGGCGTTCGGGGCGCTACCGCCGCCCCTGCGGGCGTGCTCCCGGCTCGACATCGTCGGTGACGGCGATCGGCGTGCCGCGCTCGAGAGCCAGGCCGCAGCGATTGAGGGACAGGTCGTCTTCCACGGCCGGCTGGCGCCCGAACAGGTCACCGAGATCCTCGAAACGTCCACGGTGTTCGTGGGCCCTTCACACCCCGGCACGGACGGCTGGAACGAGGGCCTGGGACTGGTGTTCCTGGAGGCCGGCAGGGCGGGGCTGCCGGTGATCTCCCATCGCACGGGAGGGGTTCCCGAGGCCGTGATCGACGGGGAGACCGGTCTGCTCACCCCGGTGGGAGACCTCGGGGCGCTCACCGAGGCGCTGCGTCGGGTCCTGGAGGATCCCGAGCTGTCGGCGCGGATGGGAGTTGCGGGCCGGGACCGGGTCGCCCGGTTGTTCGACCTGGACACCCAGACGCGGCGTTTGGAAGCGCTCTACGACGACGTCGTGGAGCGCGCAGAGGTATCGGTGCGCGGCGGGTCATCGCCTGGAGCGCCCAGCGGAACCCGTTCCCTGAGGAGGAACCGTGAGACTGCGTGACTACCTGTTCGTGCTGCGGCGCTCCCTGCCGCTGCTTGTGGTCGCGGCACTTCTCGGAGCCGGCCTCGGTTGGGTCGCCTCCGGCCGCGGTGGCAGCGGGTACGCCAGCACCGTCGGGGTATTCGCCGGCAACGCGCACGCGGACGCCATCTCGGTCTCCCAATCGGCTCTGGGAGTCCAGCGGATGGCCACGTACGAGCAACTGGTCAAGGGGTCCGTGCTGGGCAACCGGATCGCGCGACGCATCTCCAGCCGTCGCGGGGCTGCGGAGATCGCGGCCTCGCTGACGGTCAGGCGTGAGCGCGACGCTCTTGTCATGCAGGTCACGGCCGAGGCGCCGACGCCCGAGGAGGCCGAAGCGGTGACCAGGGTGCTCCCCTCGGAGCTCCAACGCCTTCTGCATGAGGTGTACACGGCCTCCTCGCCACAGCCGTTGCCGATCACGACCTTCTCCCTCGTGGACGGGCCGAACACCGCTCCGGTGCTGTCCGCGCGTACCCGGCTGGTCTCGGCCGCCATGGGTGGCTTCCTGGGGCTGCTGCTCGGCGCCGTGGCGGCGGCCTGGCGGCTCCGCCGCAACCCTCTGGTGCGTTCCGCGGACTACGTCAGCGAACTCACCGGCGCACCGCTGGTGGGTGTCCTGCCTCGGGCCGCCGACAGCGACCCCGCTGACCAGGCCTCGACCCATGACCACCAACTGAGCCTGGCCGCTGCGCACGTGCTCGAACTCCCCGATCAAGTCGTCGTGGGCGTCACGTCGACGCGTGGGGTGGACCCCAGCCCGGTGACGGCAGCGCTGGCTCGGGCGCTGGTCGGGCGTGGCCGGTCGGTGGAGATCCTCCAGGCCGGTGGAGGATCCCTCCTGGTTGCGGAGGGGGCCACCGGGTCGCCGCGGCTGTCCATTCAGCGAATCCCCGGGGGTACGGCGGGGGAGCCACTGCCCGCGGCAGAGATCGCCGAGATCGTGCAACGGTCTCGCGGAGCGCGAGACGTGACGCTCGTCGAGCTGCCGGACGTGCCGGGGTTGCCCGGCTGCGCCACCCTCTTGGACCATCTGGACGCGACCGTGCTGGCCTACAGCCAGCGCACCTCCCGCGAGCGCGACGTGAAGGGCGGGGTGGCCGCGTTGGAGGCGGTCACCGCCGGCCGGGTCGGCCTGGTCGCGGTGGGCGTGGGTGCCTCGCGGCGACTCGATCTGGCTGCTTTGACCCGACTGCGGCGCCGCTCCGCCGCTGGTGAGCGAACCGCCGCGAACTAGCGCTGGAACCTTCCCGGAAGGGCCAGCCGCAGGGACTCCCACAGCAGCCGCACGTCCCGGCGTACCGGGGGGGCCGCGACGACCGCGGCGGCGATCCACGCCAGTGAGGCGAGGCCACCGGCCAGGAACGCCAGCCACGGGTTCGCCACCAGCGTGGTCACCCCGTAGGCGACGGCGCCCGCGGGGAGCGACACGACGGCCACGGCGCGGGCCGACTCACCGGCCACCTCGCGCACCGGCAGCCGGGTGATCTTGCCGACGAGCACCAACGAGTACACCCAGAACGCCAGGTGGGCCACGAGGTGCCCGATGCTCAGGCCGAGCGGACCCCACGGGAGCCCCGCCAGGATGACCGCGAGCATCACCGGGCGGGTCTTGAGGTAGAGCATGAACACCTCGTGGGTCTGCCCCCGCGACACGTACACCTGGTAAAAGACCATGGTGAGCGCCTTGAAGACCCCACTGATGGCCAGGACGGAGACCAACGGCGCCGCGTCGTGCCACTGATCGCCCAGCAGGATGGTGACGATCGGCCCGGCCAGCCCGGCCATCACCGCCAGCGCGATACCGAACAGGTATGCGCTGAGCAGATGGAAGCGGCGTACGTAGAGCTCGAAGCGTTCCTCGTCCTCGCGAACCCGCGCCAACACCGGCATCGCCACGCTGTTCAGCGGGCCGTTGATCAGGCTGAGGGGGACCAGGAGAAGCTGGTACGCGCGGTTGTACAGTCCCACGGGTCCGGCGCCCCAGACCGCGCCCAGTCCGGCGGTATCCGCGTTGTTCAGCAGGTACCCCATCACGTTCGTGCCGAGGATGGGCAGACCGAACTGGAAGAACCGCCGGATGCTGACGTCGCGCCGGGGAAGCCTGGGCAGCCACCGCCCCACCACGAGGTTCAGGACGAGCATCGCGACGGCGGCAGTGAGCAGCTGGACCACGATCGCCCAGTAGCTCCAGCCCCGCAGAGCGCACGTGATGGCCACTGTGGTGGCGATCGCCTGGGAGGCGATGTCGATGAGGGCGAGTTCCTTGAACCGCAGCTCCCGGGTGAGGCTTGCCCGGTACTGCGTCGTGGCGCCCGACAGCGTGAAGGTCCAGGCCAGTGCCAGGGTGACCGGCACGATTGCGGGGCTGTCGTAGAACCAGCCCAGCAGGGGCGCACTCGCCGCCGCCACGAGCGAACACCCCAGGCCGACGGCGAGATTGATCCAGAAGAGGTTGTCCCGCTCGGGGCGGGAGAGCTCCTTGGCCTGGATGGCACCGGAAGACAACCCGAAGTCCCGGATGATCTCGGCCACGCCAATGACCGCGGTGACCATGGCCACCAACCCGATCTCGGCGGGGGAGAGAATCCGCGAGATCACCAGGAGTGAGGTGAGTTGCAGCGACAGCCGGGCCACCTGGGAGAAAAGGGTGATGCTGGCTCCGACCGCGGCGATCCTGCCGAGACCCGACATAGCGGCTTCCCCTCCTGGGTGCTCGTGAGCGATCCGCCCTCCTCGAGGGCGCGCACGTGACCGCGCTGGCGACGATCGGCCCCGTTCCCGCGGCGAAACGGCCCCCCGAATCCTGGCCAAAGCGTTGCCATGATGTCACAAGCTGGACCGTGGTTGATCCACTTCGAGCCTTCGGCGAACCCCGACCCTGCCGCTGTCCACGCAGCTAGAGTGAGTTCGCATGCCCGGTTCCCTCGGTGTCATGGGGGTGCCCCCGGCGGGGTGGGCCCGCGGCGGTGAGGGCGAGCTCTGGAGAGACGAAGTGGCTCACAACATGTCGATGTCGGTGAAGCTCGGCGCCTGCATCCTCGGGATGCTCGCCGTACCGGTGTTGTCGGCGTGCAGCGAGGAGCCTGCCCCCGAGCGCACCTGGTCTCCCTCCACCGCGGAGGCGACGTGGGCGGACAACGAGCTCAAGGGGTTGCCGGTTCCCGCGGTCGCCGGCAAGGACATGTTCCAGGTGTCCACCGACCGGGATCTGGTGCGGGCCTTCATCCAGCGGTCACTGCGGGTCCTGCCCTCGGACACCGCGCTGACCCGCACGCAGTGCCGGACGGCGGTCACCATCTTGGAGGGGGAGGTCTCGGCTGAAGCCCTCTTCTTGACCGCCGTGCGGATGACCGATCCCGAGCTCCAGCTCTTGACCTGGGAGGCCCGCAAGGAAGTGGGCACCTTCTTGTCCACCTGCATCCGCGCCAACGGAGCCTCGCGGCGACAGACAACGGCGGCACGACAATCGGTGCTGTTGGTCAACGCCCGGATGAACCAGAGCACGCCGTCATGAACACGCCGACGCCGCGGGCCGCGCAACCGCTCCCGCCTGCCCGCCGAGACTCCCGCCGGGCTGCCCGCCGATCCGCTGCTGCCGGATTGGCCGGCGCGCTCACCTGCCTCGGTCTCGCTGCCGGAGTGCCGCAGGTCGCCTCTTCCGCGACGACGCCCACGCAGCTGGAGGCCGGACGAGCCCCCGGTGACCGGCGCTGGCTGGCGATCGGCGACAGTATCAGCTCCGGGTTCGGCATCACCTCGATCTCACGCCGGGCTTCCCTGTGGGACCAGCAGTGCTACCGGGCCGACGGCGTCGAGCCCGTCGACACCGCCGGCGGTCGCGCCTGGCCGGTGGTGGCCTACGGACTCCTGCGCGAGCGCGGCCGCTTCGTGTCGCAGCAGTTCAGTGCCTGCTCGGGGGCGATCACCGACGACTGGATCAAGCAGCTGGCCGAAGCGTCCGTGCGCGCGGGGGTCACCATCCGCTCGGAGGTGACCTCGGACGCGACCCCCGAACGGACCAGCCCCCTGGTGCGTGAGCTGGTCGCTGCCGCGGCCGCCGGCCGCCGCTGGGACCTGGTCACCGTGACCATGGGCGCCAACAACGTGGAGTTCGGTGATTTCGTCCGTCGGTGCCTCAACGTGGCCGACCCTCAGGGCCAGGATCTGACGTGGTCCTCGGAGAGCTGGGACTCCTGCGGTCAGGCCCAACTGGAGATCCAGCGCCAGATCGACGTCCTCGTCGGGCGGGTGCCTGTCGACGCCACGCACCGGCTCGGCCAGGGACGGGTCCCGCTGTGGGCCGCCAACCCCGCGGGCGGGGCCGTGGAACCGTTGTATTCGGTGATCGCGCGGTTCGTGAACCCTGGCGGCCGGGTGCTCGTGATGGGGTACCCGCAGCTCGTCGAAGAGCCTGCTCGAACCGTGCTGGCCGGTCGCTGGAAGGAACATCCCGGCCTGTTGACGCGCGCGGGCAGCTGCGAGGGCATCGCGTTCGCCGACATCCCGCGGGTGCGGGCCGTGGTGAGCTACCTCAACGCGGCCTTGGCGGAAGCGGTGCGCAAGGCGGGTGCGGCGAACCCCACGGTCAGCTTCGAGTTCCTCGACCCCAATCCGACGGCGTTGGAGACCCCGCAGGGCCGCCACTCGTTGTGTACCCGCCTCCCGTGGACCAACGGTATGCAGCCGGGCCTGGGGGGCGCCCTGCACCCAAACGCCGCCGGGCACAAGGCCATGGGCGAAGTGGTGGCCCGCCAGCTGTCCGCGGGATGACCGCCGCGCCCCTCGCGTCGGCCCGGGCGACCCGCGTCAGCGCGGGGGCGCTCAAACGCCGCGAGAGCGGCGGTACTCCACGTGCCGAACCCCGGCGAGCGCCTTGAGGACTCCGCGACCCCCGGCCGCCTGCACCGCGCCGCTGGCCTGACGACGTACGTCCTTGCGGGCGCGACCGATCGCTTCGTGCACGCTCCCGCGGGCAATCCGGGACAACCCACGCGCGAGGAGTTCCCCGCGCAGCCGGGCGCGCTCGGACGGGGACGGGGCGATGGTCAGCCGGATGCGGGCACCGGCGTTGGCCGTCCGGGTCGACCGCTTCAGGATCCACTCCGGCTGAGCTCGCTGGGCCGGGACCGCCTCGCTCACGACCGCCTCGTCGCACCAGCGGATCTGCTCTCCGGCGTGCACCAGCCGCTGCACGAGCATGGAGTCGCTGCCCCCGGTCAAGCCGTACGCCGGGTCGAACCGGATGCCGTGACGGTCCAGCGTGGGCAGGTCGAGGAGCAAGTTGTTGGTGGCCCCGTCGGTCACGACGCTGCCGCTGGGGTGGCGGAGCCGGGCGAAGGTGCCGGCCGCCTCCACCCACGGGTCCGGCGGGCCGTCGAACTCGTACTCCACCGGCCCCTGCACCCCCGCGCAGCTCCACTCCAGCCATGCTCCGACCAGCCGCTCGAGCCAGGCCTCGTCGGGGATCTCGTCATCGTCGATGAAGACGACGGCCGCCGCCCCCGCCTCCCGGGCGGCCTGCAGCCCCCGGTTGCGGGCCGCGGCGATGCCCGGCTGGGGTTCGTGGACGTAGCTGACCCGGTCGGACCACGGGGTCACCACCTCGGTGGCGGAGGCCTGCGGGTCGTTGTCGATGACGATCACCCGCGCGGCCGCTGACGTCAGCGCCTCGGCCTGGGGGACCACGGCGCTCAGGACGGCGCTCAGCCCCTCGGGTCGCAGGTAGGTCGCGATGGTGATCGCCACGATCGGCTGCGGGTTCATCGGGCTGATCGCCTCTCGTCGCTTGGGCCTGGCCACGGCTAAGATAGCGCGCGCCAAGGCGCATCTTCTGGCTGTTCAGGGCGTTGTGACGTCCACCTCGAGCGCTTCCGTCGCAGCCAGCGGCCTCCGCCTGGGTGTGTCTCCCCCTGACATCGGAGGATCCTCATGCGCGCCAAGGCTCGCGTCGCCGTACGTATTGCCGGCAACAACGTTGCAGCACAACGATTTCGAGCGGCAGCGCTCTATGCGGGAGTGCCCCTGGAGCTGGACATCCACCCCAGCGCCCGGGTGTCGGGCCGGATCGTCATCCAGCTGTGGGGCTGGGGGAACACGCCCATCCGGCTGCGCATCGGCGAGGGCGCGATCGTCGAGCCCGGCGTGGTGTTCCGTTTGACCGACGGCGCCGATGTCACCATCGGTCCGCTCTCCCTCATCCGCCGCGGGGTCGTGCTGAATGCCTCGGGCACGCTGACGCTGGTGCGGCAAAACATGATCTCGTGGTACTCCACGATCCACTGTGCCGGCTCCGTTGTCCTGGGCGACCAGACCGGGCTCAGCGAGCAGGCGACGATCGTGGACAGCACCCACTACCGGACGACCCCCGACAAGTACGGCTACGAGAACACGCTGATCTCGCACGTCGCGATCGGGGACCGGTGTTGGATCGCCGCCAAAGCCGCCGTCCTGCACGGCGTGGAGATCGGCGACGACGTGGTGGTGGCCGCCGGCAGCGTGGTCACCAAGAACCTGCCGGTGGGGGTGCTGGCCGGCGGGATCCCGGCTCGCGTGCTCGCCGAGAACTACTCCGGGGCGCCCGGCTCCTGAGTTGGTGTGAGCCGCCGACGGTGAAGTCTCGCCGGGCGCAAACCTAGGAGATGCGTGTCGTTCGTCGTGCCTGGCGAATCATCTTCAGTCGCTCATAGGCGGCATCCGGTACGGCGACCGCCACGCCGGCCTTGAGGAGCGCCTTCCCCGGCGCACCGTGGGTCAGTCCCCGGGCCAGATAGCCCGCGGCCTCCCGCCGCCGGCCGAGGGCGGCGAGGTTGCCGACGGTGTAGGTCAGGCTGAAGACCCAGTACGCCCTGCGCGAGCGCGGCAGCACATGGGTCCGGGCGAAGCGCTCATCGTCGCCGGGGTGGCGGCGTTGGGACTGGGAGGGCCCGGTGGCCCGGGACTGGTCGCACACCGTGACCGGCGCGGAGACGAAGACCAGGCCCGCCCCGCGATCGGTCACCCGCAAGAGCCACTCGTAGTCCTCCTGGCGCTGGAGCGTTTCGTCCAAGGGGTCGGCGACGATCAGGGCGCGCGGGAAGAGCAGGGTCGGGGTGAAGATCGCATGCACCGGGGAGCGGCGCATGCCGGGGGTGGCAAAGAGGTAGTCGGCCAGCACCTCCCCGCGCCGCGGCGGACGGTCCGGCGCCAGGTGGCTGCCGTCACCGCTGACCAGCTCTGCCCGGCCCGCGACGACCCAGTCCCGGCTCTGATCGGTCGCCCGGGCCTGGCGTGCTGCCCCCAGCTGAGCCGCGAGCTTGCCCGGCAACCAGTAGTCGTCGTCGTCCAACCAGGCCACGTGCGAGCTGGTGGCCAGCAGCGCGCCACAGTTACGGGCCCCGGCGGGTCCCCGGCTGCGGGTGTTGCGCACCACCTGCACCCGCGGATCCGGGTGGTGCGGGAGCTCCGGATCGGGGAGGTCCGGCCGATCGACGACCACGATGACCTGGTCCACGGGAGTGGTTTGGCGCAGGGTCGATTCGATGGCCCGGTCCAGCTGGGCGCGGTTGCGCAAGGACGTCGGGATGACGGCCGTGACGGTCGCGAGCGCGTCGGTGGTCACGGGGATGTTCGCTGTCGGCTCGATCGGCTCTCCCCCCGAGCCGCTGCCCGCGGCGCTTGCCACGGTCGCCAGGATCGCCGCGACATGGGCCCGCGGCGAGCATTCGCGGGCAACGAAGTCCCGGTTCGCGGCGCCGACCTCGGCTCGAACCCCCGGGTCGCGGCACAGGTCGTCCAGGGCAGTCTGCAGCGCCGTCGGGGAATCGGCAGGAACGATCCGATTACCGGTCGAGCCCGCGAGCATCTCGGCGACGCCGCCCACATCGGTGGTCACCACCGGCAGGCCGCGCGTCATGGCCTCCAGCACGGCCAACGGCTGCCCCTCGCTGCGGGAGCTCAGGGCGAAGATGTCCGCGCTGTCGTACGCCGAAGTCTTGGCGGCCCCGGTCAGCGTGCCCGACAGCCGCACCGACGGGCAGGACTCCAGGTAGCGGCGCTCCTGCTCGGACACATCGCCCCACGGCCCCACCAGGTTCAGCCGGATCGGCCTGCCCTGTCCCGCCAGGTGCTCCACCGCTTCGGCCAGCGCCACCTGGTTCTTGCGTCGGCAGATCTCGCCGACGCATAGCACGGTGACCCCGGGCTCACGTGCCGGGGCGGCCTCGGGCGTCGGCAGCTCGGGCGCCGGGTTGCGCAGGTACACCACGTGCTCGGGGTGGTCCGGGTGGCGGGTGCGCAGTTGGTCGTGAAGTTCGCGCGACATCACGATGGTCCGCGTGGCCGTGCCTACCACGGCGTCCAGGCGGCGGTCCACCCCTGCGGTGGCGGGGCCCTCGTAGAACCCGGTCGAATGCACGTGAGCCACGATCGGCACCCCGAGCCGGCGGGCAACCTGCGCGAACGCCAGGTCACGCGCCAGGCCTGGCCGCGAGACCTGGAGGTAGGCCACCGCTGGGCGGGTGAGGGTCAGCGCACTCACCCAGCGGCTCAGGGCCAGCGCGTGCAGGCCGGCGCGGGCCCCGGGGTTCCCGAGCCGTTGTCTTGTGGGCCACCATTGGTCGAACAGCCGGGCGTGCGCGATCTGAGCACACAGCAACGCCGAATGCGTGGCGATGCCGCCGACCGCCGCGGGTGGCGGGCTGGCGATCAGGATCGTCTCGCGCACCGACCCAGGCTCCCACCGTCTGCGGGTGCGGCCCACACGGATCGCTGCGTTCCCGCCTGCGTTCCTGCCGGACGGTATGGGGGGCCTCATCACTGCTCCTGCGGGTGCTCAGGTCGGTTCCGCGCGTCCCGGCCGGCCGGCCAGGTCCGCCGGAAGAACCCTATCCCCGCACTCTGCGAGCTCGCGCTGGAGGTGGCTGCGGCGATGACGTGGGGCGGGTGGCAAGTCTTCGGATTCGTCCTCGCCGCCCACATAACCGGGTAGAATGGAACGTGCGTTCTGGACGAACGCCAGTCATCCCAATGTGCCGTGTGAGCTGCGCAAACGGGATCCGACCGACGCACGGCGCGACTCGCTGAGACGAGTCGGCAGGGGGAATCGACGCCCGATGACCGCAACCCAGACCGGAACACCGCTCGGGGAGAGCCAGGACACCCCCTCGGAGGCCAGCGCTGGTAGGCAACCCTCACCACCACCGTCGCCAGAACCACCACAACCAGCACAACCAGCCGCGGCCTCACACCTGTTCGGCCTTGACCTCGACCAACTCACGCTCGACGGGGTGGTTGCTCGCTGCCGCGAGGCGATCATCACGCGGCGGCCGTTGCTGATCGGCGTCGTGAACGCGGCCAAGATCGTCAATCTCCACAAGGACGAGCAGCTCAAGGCATCACTGCTGGACTGCGATCTGGTCCTGGCCGACGGGCAATCGGTGGTCTGGGCAAGCCGGCTGCTCAAGCAGCCCCTCCCCGAGCGGGTGGCCGGGATCGACCTCTTCTACCGGCTGCTCGAGGAGGGCGACCGGGAAGGCTGGTCGGTCTATCTGTTGGGCGCCACGCCCGAGGTCAACACCACGGTGACGCAGGTCGTGACCGAGCGCTGGCCGAGCGTGCGGATCGCCGGTGCCCGCAACGGCTACTTCACCGACGAGGAAGCCTCCGCCGTTGCGGATGACATTCGTGCAGCAGGAGCCGACATGCTCTTCCTCGCCATGACGTCGCCGAAGAAGGAGATCTTCCTGGCCGAGTACGGACCCCGGTTGAACGTGCCGGTGATCCACGGTGTCGGGGGATCCTTCGATGTGCTGGCCGGCCTGACCACTCGCGCGCCCGAGGCCTGGCAGAAGCTGGGCATGGAGTGGGCCTATCGGCTGGCGCAGGAGCCGACCCGGTTGTGGCGGCGCTACCTGGTCACCAACACCTCGTTCATCGCCATGGTGGGCCGAGAGTGGCGGGACCGAGCCGCGACACCCGAATCATCCGCACCACGGGGCCAGTGAGGGACTGACACGATGAGCGACGTTTTCACCGGCCGGGTCTGCGTACTCGGTCTCGGCTACATCGGCCTGCCGACCGCAGCGGTCCTGGCCACCCGCGGCATCCACGTCGTCGGCGTCGACGTCAATCCCCAGATCGTGGCCGCGGTCAACCGCGGCGAGGTGCCGTTCGTCGAGCCCGATCTCGCGGTGACCGTCGCCGGGGCCGTCAACATGGGTCGGCTCTCGGCAACCTCCGAGGTTCCCGAATCGGACGCCTACATCATCGCCGTACCCACGCCTTTCGCGCAGGGACACCGGGCCGACCTCAGCTACGTGCGGGCCGCCACCGAGAACATCGCTCCCCAGCTCAGAGGCGGGGAGACCATCATTCTGGAGTCGACCTCGCCGCCGGGGACCACGGTGCAGATCGCCGAGTGGATCGCCGAACTGCGGCCGGATCTGACGGTGGCCCGCGAGGCGTCGGAGCACCCCGACATCCACCTGGCCCACTGCCCCGAGCGGGTGCTGCCGGGCCGGATCATGGTCGAGATGCTCACCAACGACCGGATCGTCGGCGGAATCACCCAGGAGTGCGCCGAGCGTGCGGCGGCCATCTACCGGGTGTTCTGTCAGGGCGACATCGCCCTGACCACGGCCTCCACGGCCGAAATGGCCAAGCTGGTGGAGAACTCCTACCGCGACGTCAATATTGCCTTCGCCAACGAACTCGGGCTCATCTGCGACCGCCTGCACCTGGACGTGTGGGAGGTCATCGCGCTGGCCAACCGACACCCCCGGGTGAACATCCTCTCTCCGGGTCCAGGTGTCGGCGGGCACTGCATCGCCGTCGATCCCTGGTTCATCGTCGGCGCGGCCCCGGATGAGGCCCGGCTCATCGGGATGGCCAGGCGGATCAATGACGAACGACCGCGGTACGTCGCCGAACAGATCCTCGGCCGGGCCCGCCGGTTCCGCGATCCCACGGTCGCGCTGCTTGGGCTGGCGTACAAGGCCAATGTCGACGACCTGCGCGAAAGCCCCGCGTTGGACATCGCGGCCGAGGTCGCCGGAGCGCTGACCGAAGGCACCGTGCTGGTCAGTGAACCGCATGTGCGGGAGTTGCCGGCGGTGCTGAGCGAGCGGCCCAACGTGAGCCTGGTGCCGACTGCCGAAGCTATCTCCCGGGCCGACATCGTCGCCCTCCTGGTCGATCACACCAGCTTCCGGTCCATCGGGCGCACCGCCCTGCACGGCCGGATCGTCTTCGATACGCGAGGGCTATGGCGTTGATACCGCAGGGGGGGAGAGTGGCGCATGAGGTGGCGGGGGCCGCCGTGGCGCTGGACGACGTGTTGGCCGCTCGAGCACGCGGGCAGTCCGTCGTGCTGCGCCCGGAGACGGCGTATGACGGCCTGGATCTGGTCCTGCAGCAGCTGAGCGCCGTATCGCCGGGGCCGGTGCACGTCACCGACTTGCTGGGCGCCACCGCGACGCAGGTCGGTGAGAGTGTCGCAGCCGGGACGCCGCGATCTGCGCAGGCGCTGCTGGCTTACCACACCTCGGGTTCGACCGGCAGCCCGAAGTGCGTCGTCTACCAGGACGGACGCGTGGAGTCGCACGCTGCGGCCGTCGCCGCCGCGTTGGGTCTGGACAGCGGCCATCGGTACGTCGCCCTGACCCCCGCGCATTTCGCCTATGGCTCCAGCATCTGGCTGAGCCATGCGGCGTGCGGGATCCCGGTGCGCTTCTGCCTACCGACCTGGGGGCTGCCCGGAGTGCAGGACGACGACGCCGACGCGCCGTTGGCCCTGTACCTGCTGCCCCAACAGGTCCCGCTGCTGTTGAACACCCAGCTGGACCCGGGGCGGGTCGAACGGGTCTTCATCGCGGGGGGCCGGATCTCCGGCCCGTCGGTCGAGGCGCTCGCCGCGCGGTTCCCTCACCTGCGGCTGACCAACATGTACGGCCAGGCCGAGATGGGTCCCCGCTTGTCGGTGTGGGACGGCGACCCGTCGGACTTCGTGGAGGGCTCGATCGGGAAGCCCATCAGCGGCGTACAGCTCAGACTCGCCGACGAGGAGCGGGGCCGCACCGAGCCCGTCCCATTACTGGCCAGCAGTGAGCACGCCATGTGGACGTGCCTCAAGCCGCCGTACCAGGAGTTCGAGGACGGACCGGCGCCGGGGGAGTTCATCGATACCGGCGACCTCGCCATGCGCACGCCCGACGGCGGGCTGACCCACCAGGGCCGGGGTGATCACGTCCTCAACGTGGCCGGAACCAAGATCGATGGCCGCGGGGTCACCCGACTCATCGAGGAGCGGTTCCGACCCCTCATCGTGCGCGTCACCGCCAAGCCCTCACGGGTGGCCGGCGACGTGCTCCCCGTTCTCGAGGTGGTGCCCGGGCCCGGGGGGGCCATCACCACCCGGGATGTTCGCCAGACGCTGCATGCGGACTACGGCAATCTGGCCAGCCTTTTCGACGTCCGCATCGTCGACCGACTGAACCTGGGAGAAAGCGGCAAATGATGAATGAACACGACCTCGACGCACGGTGCACCTGGATCCGCGACGAGCTGGAGCGCCTCAACAAGCGGGGAGCCCTGGTCCAGTTGTCCGGCGGCATCGACTCCAGCGTCGTGCTGCACCTGTGCGCCCGCGCCCTCGGCGCCGAGCACGTGCGCGCGCTGTACCTGCCCGACACCTCGACCGGTCCCGAGACCCGCAGCTTCGTGGACGCCGCCGTGCAGAACGCCGGCGTCGAGCTGGTGGAACGCCAGATCGGGCCCGCCATCGAGGCCCAGTTCTCGGCGGCGCAGGTCACCGAACTGATCCGCAAGTACGCCCCGGACTACGACCCGGCCCAGCATGCCTACGCCGTGAACGCCAACCCGGGCCTGGCCCGCAGGCTCGGGGCGCTGGTGTACCAGGTCAAGATCGGGCCACGGCACGGCGACCCCGAGACCACCCTGAAGATGTCGGTCGACGACCTGCGGGCGCTGATCGCCTATCAGAACCGCAAGCAGCGGACCAGGATGCTGTTCGCCTACGCCGAGGCGGAGGCCCACAACCTGGCCGTCGTCGGAGCCTCCAACGGTGACGAACTGAAGACCGGGTTCGTCGTCAAGTACGGCGACGACGCCGCTGACCTGTGCGCCATCGGCGATCTCACCAAGCCGCAGGTGTACGAGCTGGCGCGGCTGCTCGGCGTACCGGAGTCCATCATCGCGCGCCCGCCGACGACCGACACGTACGCGCTGAAGCAGACCCAGCAGGATTACTACTACGCGCTGCCCGCCCCGGTGCTGGCCGAGCTGGCCACGCTGAGTCCGGAGGAACTGGCCGATGACGCCCGGCTCGAGCCGCTGTTGGCGGACCTGACGGGCTGGACCGTGGAAGCGCTTCGGCAGGTCACCACTGGTCTGCAGGCGTCCCTGCGCTACCAGCGGACGCGCAGCGTCACGATGCGCTGACCACTCGCCCCGCTCCCCACCCCCCCCCTCGCCCCTGGCGGTACCCGACGGGCATCGGGACCGCCCGATCCACGCAGCCCACAAGCCCCCACCAGCCCCTGAAGGAGAACCAGGCATGTCCAAGAAACCCTGGGACGAGGTCGAGACCGAGCTCGTCGAGAACGTGTTCTACGCCCACGACGAGGCCAAAGTCCGGGAATCCGTCGACCTGGCCAAGGAGGGGATGCTCGACTCGCTGTCGATCGTGGCCATCCTGGAGGTCCTGGCCGACGCCAGCGGCGAAGAGGAGGCCCTGGACACGGCCCAGGCGTCCGACTTCCGGAACCTGGGTCTCATCCGGGCGCTCTACGAACGCCTCTAGAGATGTGTGGCATCGCGGTCGTCGTCGGTGACGACCCGGGGGTGTCCTTGGCGGGGGTGGATACCGTCTCGGCCGCGTACGCGCTGACCGGCCGGGGTCCCGATGAGACGGTGACCCTGCACGACGGGAGCGCCGTCTTCATCTCCTCCCGGTTGACGCACTGGACGGCCGGAGCCGCCACCCAGCCGTATGTCGGCCCCGACGGCACGACCGCGGTCTTCAACGGCGAGCTGTTCAACCTCGAGGAGTTGGCGGCCGGGGTCGGGATGGCGGGTGGCTCGGAGATCGCCGTGCTGGCCGAAGGTATCCGGACCGTCGGCGTGGACTTCCTGACCCGCGTGGACGGCCAGTTCGCGGTGGTCGTCCGGGTCGGTCAGGACGGTCCGGTGTACGCCGCGCGCGACCGGTTCGGCGTCTGCCCGCTGTACGTCGTCCGCGAGGGCGACCGTACCGCCGTCGCCTCCAACCTGGCGGCCCTGACCGCGCTGACCGGGCGGGACCACCCGCTGTCCGCCGCCGGGTTGGCGGGGATCGTCACCGACTGGGCACCCACCGGCGGCCGGACGCCGTACGAGGGGATTCACCAGGTGCTGCCGGGGCATGCGGTGCTCCTCAACGCCGGTGATGCCGCGCCGGTGCGATGGTCGGCCCCGCCCGTCGACCACGACGACCGCCCGAGTGACCTGGCCGACTTCGAAACCAGGCTGCGGGACTCGGTGGCCATCCGGATGCGTTCGACGACACCGATCGCGTGCCTGCTCAGCGGCGGGATCGACTCGACGGTCATCGGCGGCATCGCCGCGGAACTCGGCGCGAGCACCGGTATCGGGCTCTACCTCGACGGGGACGACTTGGTCCGGGACCGGCAGCGACAGGTCGCCGACGCCCTGCAGATGTCCCTGATCCACCACCGGCTCGACCCCGTCGAAACAGTGGATCTGCTGGCGGAGTACGTCGCCACCCGCCGCATCCCGCTGGTCCGCCTGGGACCGGTGGGCATGATGTCGCTGGCCCGCCGGACCCGAGCCGAGGGCATCCGGGGGGTGTTGTCCGGCGAGGGCGCCGACGAACTGTTCGCCGGGTACGACTCCTACCGCCTGATCGCCGCGCGCGCCGGGATGTTCGGTGACCCCCAGGGGTTGCCGTGGTCGGACTTCGGGGCACCGGAGTTCGGTATCGAGCGCGGGCCACGCTGGGCCAGGGCCTATTGGCGCGGGCTGATCGCGCTGTCGCCGCAGGCTCCGACCAGACGCGGCGATGTGATGCGGCCGGTGTTCGGGCTGCTGCGGCCCCCGCTGATCGCGGCGCTGGAGCAGGCCCAAGCCGGGGATGCAGCCGACCAAACGCTGGTCAGCCGCCGCCAAGCGGACATCGATGTGCTGCTGGGCTCCTACCTGCTGACCGTTCAGGGGGACCACGCCTGGATGGAAGAAGGGGTGGAGCTGCGTCCGCCGTACCTCGGCAACCCGGTCGCCGACTGGGCGCTGGCGCAGGACCCCGCGTCGTTCCTGTCGCTGGCCGACGGCAAACTCCCGGTCCGGCAGTTGCTTGCGCGGTTGGCGGTGCAGCGGCCGGCGCTGGCCGGGCTGGGCTTCGCCAAGGCGGCGTTCCGCGTCGACAGTTCGTTCGTGCTGCGCAGTCCGGAGGCCTCGGGCCGGCTGCGGGAGCTGATGTCCCGGTGCCCGCAGGAGCTGGTGGACGCGGTCGCCGTACGGGAGCGTTGGGACCGCTGCGTCGGTGCCGGCACCTGCAGCGAAGCCGAGTCGATGCTCTTCCTCCTCACCGCCTCCCTGGGCGTCCTGGCCTGACCCCGCGGCTGCTCGGCCATCTGAGAAAGGACTTCGCGTGTCCGTTGTCGACGGCGTCAAGCGCCGGGTACGGCGAGTGGCGGGCTTGGCTCGCTGGGCCGCCTCCGGTGCCCCCACGAGCCTGCCCACTGCTCCGGGAGCGCGGACGGAGGACGGAGTGCGGGTGCTCTACCTGCACCACAGCACGGGGGAGCGAATCTGGCGCGGGGGCATCCCGGATCTGGTCGCGGAGCGGGGCACGCCCGGGGCGCCGCCGATCGGGATCGTGGAGTGGACCTACCCGCACGCGCCGTACCCGTGGCGCAATGACCCCGCGGACTATTGGGACCTGTGGGTCAAGCACCGCGGGCCGCGCGGCTGGCAGGGCCAGGCGAGCCTGGAGATGCTGGCGTCCGCCTGGGACGTGATCGTGGTGAAGCACTGCTTCACCGCCTCGGCGATGGTGGCCCCTGGCAGCGGCCGAGGTGCGGGCTCGGGTCGGACGTTGGCGAACTACCAGGCTCAGATGACCGACCTCGCCGCGGTGATGCGCGAGTTCCCGGCCACCACGTTCCTGTTGTGGACGCCGCCGCCGCTGGTGGCCGCTGCCACGACGGCGGCCGCGATCGAGCAGGCCGAGGCGTACGCCCAGTGGTTGCGCGACACCTGGCAACGGCCGGGTGATCAGCTGTTCCTGTGGGACTTCCGGGCCATCGCGGCCGCCGACGGGGTGCTGAAGGCCGAGTACGCCGCCGGACCGCGGGATTCCCATCCCAACGCCGTGCTGGCTCAGCTGGCCGCGCCGCTGTTCGTGCAGCGCCTGATCGACGTGGTCGAGGGCCGCGGCCACTCCGGAGCGCTGACCGGGGATCCCGCGCGCGGCTGAGCCGTCACCGCGTCCGCCATCGGGCCAGTCCTCGCCGGCGAACGTGGGACGAGCTGTCAATCCCGGTGCACTCAGCCCGCCGATGTGTCACATCTGGGTCGCTTCCCGCCGTCAGGCGCACCAGGAATGACAGCTCGATCCGGAAGCCGACAAAGAAGTGACAGCTGGAGGCTGGTCACGTGTGGAGCGCCGCCGACAGGTGAGCCGTCGAGCCACCTCGCCGCCACCGACCGATGGTGCTTCCAGGTGGCTGATGGTGCTCCGGGTCACGGCCGGTGCAGTGGGGGCATCGGCCAGCACCCCGGCCGGGCGGACACACCCTTCTCGCCAGAACCCACCTCCCTTGCCCGGACCCACGAAGCTTCGTGGGTCCCGACGAGGGAGGTGGGTTTGGGTTGGGTGCGGCGGACTTCGGGTGTCGGGCTGGCAGAGTGAGGCGCCTAGCGACCGCGGCTGAGCAGCTCCAGGAGGTAGTCGCCGTACCCGGATTTGGCTAGGGCTTCGCCGCGGGCCCGCAACCCGTCGTCGTCCAGGAACCCCATCCGCCAGCCGGCCTCCTCCGGAGACCCGACCCGCAGACCCTGTCGCGCCTGCACGGTACGCACGAACGTGGACGCGTCGTTCAGCGACTCGAAGGTGCCGGTGTCCAGCCAGGCGGTGCCGCGGGGGAGCACGGAGACCCGCAGCCGCCCCTGGCGCAGGTAGGCCAGGTTGACGTCGGTGATCTCGTACTCCCCGCGCGCCGAGGGCTGCAGGTCGCGGGCGATGGCCACCACGTCGTTGTCGTAGAAGTACAGCCCCGGTACGGCGTAGTTCGACTTCGGGACCAGCGGTTTCTCCTCGATCGAGACGACCGCGTGGTCGGCGTCGAACTCCACCACGCCGTACGCCGTGGGGTTGGCGACCCAGTAGGCGAAGACCGCACCCCCGTCGAGGTCGGCGTTGTGGCGTAGCTGGGTGCCCAGCCCCTGGCCGTAGAAGATGTTGTCGCCCAAAACCAACGCCACCGCGTCGGAGCCGATGAAGTCGGCGCCGATGGTGAACGCCTGCGCCAGCCCGTTGGGGGCCGGCTGTTGGGCGTAGCTGATCGAGATCCCGAACTGTGAGCCGTCGCCCAGCAACCGCTGGAAGCCGTCGGCCTCGTGGGGGGTCGTGATCACCAGCACATCACGGACCCCCGCGAAGATCAGGGTCGACAGCGGGTAGTAGATCATCGGCTTGTCGTAAACAGGCATGAGCTGCTTGCTGATGCCCAAGGTGATGGGGTGCAGGCGAGTCCCCGAACCCCCCGCCAGAATGATGCCGCGCATGCCGCCAGTCTTCCCTATCCGGCGAACTCCATTGGGACAGTGGGTCAGTCGATCGTGTGATGGCATCGATGGGGGCCCTGAGCGGATAGGCTGAGGCCCATGACGGCGTACCTCGTGACCGGAGGCGCGGGCTTCATAGGTGCGAATTTCGTCAGGTTGCTGGCCGACCAGAGGCCCTCCACGACGATCACCGTGCTCGACGCGTTGACCTACGCCGGGAGCCGTACCTCCCTGGACGGCCTGGCCTCCCCCCGGTTCGCCTTCGTGCACGGCAACATCCGGGACGCAGAGCTGGTCGACCAGCTGGTGGCGGCGCACGACGTGGTCGTCCACTTCGCCGCCGAGTCCCACAACGACAACTCGTTGCGCGACCCCAGCCCGTTCGTCGACACCAACCTGGTGGGCACCTTCCACCTGCTCGAAGCGGTGCGCCGCCACGACCGGCGCTACCACCACATCTCCACCGACGAGGTGTACGGCGACCTGCCGCTGACCGGCGGTGACCGCTTCAGCGAAAGCACGCCGTACAACCCCTCCAGCCCCTACTCGGCGACCAAGGCCGGCTCGGACCTGCTGGTCCGGGCGTGGGTGCGCTCGTTCGGGGTGCGGGCGACGATCAGCAACTGCTCCAACAACTACGGGCCCTATCAGCACGTCGAGAAGTTCATCCCCCGCCAGATCACCAACATCCTCGACGGCGGTCGCCCCCGACTGTACGGGCTGGGCGCCAACGTCCGCGACTGGATCCACGTCAGCGACCACAACGAGGCCGTGTTGCGGATCATCGACGACGGCATGATCGGCGAGACGTACCTGATCGGTGCGGACGGCGAGGCCGACAACCTCACCGTCGTCCGGACGCTGCTGCACCTCATGGGCCGGCCGGTCGACGCCTACGACCTGGTGCCCGACCGCGTCGGGCACGACCTGCGCTACGCCATCGACGCCTCCCGGCTGCGGCGCGAGCTCGGCTGGGCGCCGCAGTTCACCAGCCTGGAGCAGGGTCTGTCGCAGACGATCCAGTGGTACCGCGATCACCAGGAGTGGTGGCGTCCGCAGAAGGCGGCCACCGAGGCCAAGTACGCCGCCACCGGCCAGTGAGGAGCCCCGCGTGAGTCAGCTCGCGGTACGTGAGAGCGCCATCGCCGGCCTCCGGATGCTGGAACTGCCGCTGCACGGCGACGCCCGGGGCTGGTTCAAGGAGAACTGGCAACGGGAGAAGATGGTCGCCCTGGGGCTGCCGGACTTCCAGCCGGTGCAGCACAACGTCGCCTACAACGAGCAGGTCGGGGTGACCCGCGGGGTGCACGCCGAACCCTGGGACAAGCTGATCTCGCTGACCTCCGGGGCGATCTTCGGCGCCTGGGTCGATCTGCGCGAGGGGCCCGGCTTCGGTCGCGTCGTCACTGCCCGGATCGGCCCCGGTCAGGCGGTGTTCATCCCGCACGGGGTGGGCAACTCCTACCAGAGCCTGGAACCCGGCACGACGTACAGCTATCTGGTGAACCGACACTGGAGCGAGCAGGCCACCAGCTCCTACACCTTCGTGAACCTGGCCGATCCGGCGTTGGCCATCCCCTGGCCGATCCCCCTGAGCCAGAGCATCCAGTCGGCGGCCGACCGGGCCCACCCTCCGTTGGCGCAGGTCACGCCGGTGCCGCAGCGGCGGACGGTGGTGCTGGGGGCCGGCGGCCAGCTGGGGCGCGCGCTGGCGGAAGTGCTGCCGGAGGCCACCTGTCTCACCCGGAACGACCTCGATCTGACCAGCAGTGATGCCCTGAAGGAGTACGGCTGGCACGACGTCGGGGTCATCATCAACGCCGCCGCGTACACCGCGGTCGATGCCGCCGAGACCGAGTCTGGCCGCCGAGACTGCTGGGCGGTCAACGTCACCGGGGTGGGCCGGCTGGTGGAGATCTGCCGACGGTTTGGCATCACCCTGGTCAACTTCTCCAGCGACTACGTGTACGACGGGACGCTCGCCGAGCACGACGAGGACGAACCGGTGAGCCCGCTCGGGGTGTACGGGCAGACCAAGGCGGCCGGTGACGCGCTGGTGGCGACCTGGCAGCGGCACTACACGATCCGGACCAGCTGGGTGGTGGGCCAGGGCCGCAACTTCGTGGCCACGCTGGCGTCGTTGGCTCGATCGGGGGTCAGCCCCACGGTGGTCGATGACCAGTTCGGCCGGCTGACGTTTGCCGAGGACCTGGCCGCAGGGGCGGCGTACCTGGTCGCGACCGGCGCGCCGTACGGCACGTACAACCTGACCTCCGGCGGTCCCGTCCAGAGCTGGGCCGACATCGCTGCCGACGTGTTCGACCTGTGCGGCCGGGCGCGGGCCGACGTCACCGGGATCTCCAGCCGGGAGTACGCCGAGGGCAAGAATCTGGCGCCACGACCTCAGCACAGCGCGCTGCGCCTGGACAAGATTTTGCAGCAGGGATTCCGACCTGGCGATCGGGTGACCCTGATGGCCAGGCACGCCGGCGCCGTACCCGGAGGGCAGGGCTGACCGCCCGGGGGCGGGGAGGGTCCGCACATCTTCCCCATCTACACTCCCGAACATGACCGGAGACGACATGCAGGTGACTCCCGATCATTACGACTGGAAGTACTCGAAAAAGGACCGGTGGGCCAGCTACTGGCACCAGATCGACGAGGTCATGGCAGGCGAGCCGAAAACCTGTCTGGAAATAGGGGTTGGCTCCGGCGTCGTGACCACGATGCTGCGGCGCTGCGGAGTCAGCGTGACGACCGTGGACATCGACGATCGTCTCGGCGCCGACCGGGTCGGATCGGTCCTGGACCTGCCCGCCGCTGACCGGGAATTCGAGGTCGTCCTGTGCGCGCAGGTTTTGGAACACCTGCCGTGGGACCAATTCCCGATGGCATTGGCGGAATTGGCGCGGGTGGCTGAGCGTCGAGTGGTCATCTCGCTGCCCCAGTCAGGCCGCAGTTTCAAGGCGGACATCGTGCTGCCCATCGGGAATCTGGCGTGGCAGAGGACTTTTCAGACCGTGGTGCGGCAATATCATGCTTTCGATGGCCAGCACTATTGGCAGGTCGGCTCCAAAGGGTCCTGGCCAGGGGATGTGCGGACCCACATGAAGCGTCATTTTGTCATCGAGCGCGAGTATATCGTGCCTGAAAATTTGTATCACCGATTCTACGTGCTCAGACCCCACGCAGATGCCCAGCTGGACGAATAAGCCTGTTCGACAAGGGATCTGCCTGACAATGAGGTCTTCCTGCCAGCCCTGATGCTTGAGGGGCCCGGGTTGCCCAGCCGCAGCTCGCCGACCGCCTGTCCATATGGTGGACAGATTCTGGGCTCTGTGTCGCGCGTTACATCGCAACCGAAAATGCTGCGCCTTAGTGCTATTCGCAGGGGCAGAATCGCCGTTCACCGAGATGGTGGGACCTGCGTCGCCGTCCGCTTGCGGACCCGCTCAAGGCCGAACCGCAATTGTCGATGGAGAACATGACGGTGACCATGATCGAATTTCTTCGGACGTACCGGAGCGCCTGCTGAACCGCTGAATGCGAGGTTGGCTGGCCCGCGGTCATGACGCGTGGCGAGGTGGAAGAACACCCGCATTCAGGGTTGAGTACGAGACCTTGACGGTACTCACAACGAAATAGTCCCGATTGCGGACCCTTGAGTATCAACCCTCACTGTGGTGTCCGGTTCTTTGTTCACGCTCCATTCGGGATGTCCTTGTAGTTCCTCAATCGAATCCCCTCCGCAACCCATCCCCGAGGAGATGCGTCATGGAGTGGCTTCGTCGATTGGCCGTGGCAGGCCTGGCCGTCCTGGTGGTGGCCGCCCCGATCGCGGTGACCGCCGGCTCCTCCGCGCGGGGCACGGACCTGGTGGTCAGTCGGGTGACGGCCCGGACGACGCCAGTGCTCGATCGTGCCGGGCAGCAGTGGGCCCCCGCAGCGTCGTCGCTCACCGGCGCCAGGATCTCTACTGCCCTGGCCGCCGCAGATATTGCCGGGACCGACGACGACGCGCTTTATCAGATCAACGCCTACGGAATGTCCGCTTACACCGCTCAGCTGGCCGAGCCGGGCCAGTACCGCGTGCGGTTGCTGATGGTGGAAACCTACTGGCGGTCCCCGGACAAGCGGGTGTTCTCGGTGCTCGCCGAGGGGCAGCCTGCCGTTGCCGACCTCGACCTCTTCGCCGAGGCCGGCTACGCGACCGCCCACGAGCGCAGCTTCGACGTGGAGGTGACCGACGGGACCCTGAACCTCACCTTCGTCACACAGATCGACCATCCCGTGATCAGCGCCATCGAGATCCGTCGGATGGCGGCCACACCCGCCCCGACCGCCACGACGTCGATCAGCACCCCGACATCCACGCCCACCCCGACGCCGACGCCGACGCCGACGACCAGCACCCCGACGCCCACGAGTACCGACACCGGCACCCCGACACCCACGCCGACCACGCCGACCACCACGACCAGCACGGCGCCCGTACCGCTCGGCGAGTTCGCCGTTCGCAGCGTGGCCGGTACCGAACCCGTGCAGGACTCGGCCGGACGCACCTGGACCTCACGGACCGGCCTGATCGGCGCGACCCGGTTCAACACGACGTACGTCGGTCGCGACGTCGCGGGCACCGCGGACGACCCGTTGTACCAGGTCACCGCCTTCGATTTCGCCGGTTTCAGCACGC
Source organism: Austwickia sp. (assembly GCA_016711265.1). Lineage (GTDB taxonomy): Bacteria > Actinomycetota > Actinomycetes > Actinomycetales > Dermatophilaceae > JADJTI01. The sequence goes on from JADJTI010000006.1 coordinate 708,077, forward strand.
CGGTGCCGGCGCAGGGCCGGTACACGGTGACGGCGCACTTCATGGAGCCGTACTTCACCGACGACGGCCGCCGAGTCTTCGACGTCACGGCCGAGGGACGACCCGTGATCGCCGACATCGACATCCACAAGGCCGTCGGTGCCGGCAGCGCGCACCAGCGCAGCGCCATCGTCGCCGTCCGCGACGGGTCGCTGGACCTGGGGTTCGTCCGCAAGATCGACTTCCCGCTCCTGACAGCCGTCGAGGTGACCTATCTCGATGAGTACGTCGACGGCCCGCCGGCCGAGGCGGGACCGGGGACGACCGGGATCTTCGCGCACCGCGAGACCGCCCGCGACGGTCAGGTCACCGACGGCGCCGGTCACGTGTGGCACCCCCGCAGCATCGGGTGGGGCTCCTGGCGCCGCTCGACGGCCCTGTCGGACAAGCCGATCGACGGCACCGACGACGACATGTTGTATCAAGTCAATGGTTTCGGCATCGGGTGGTACCGCCTGACGGTGCCGGCCGCGGCGACGTACCGCGTCCGGCTGCTGATGGCGGAGAGCTACTGGACGGCGCCGGGGGCCCGGGTCTTCGATGTGGTCGCCGAAGGGCAACCGGTCGCCACCGATGTCGACATCGTGGCAGCGACCGGCGGGCCCGGAGTGGCCCACGAGGTGGCCTTCGATGTGCCGGTGGCCGATGGCGAACTGAACCTGACCTTCCCCGCCAAGGTCGACTTCCCACTGGTATCCGCCATCGAGGTGCTCTCCACGTCGGTGGTCGCCATCCCGGCAGCCACGCCGGGTCCGCGGGCGGTGACGTTCGCCCCGGACAGCTTCTGGACCCAGGACATTTCGGCGGCTCCCACAGCTCCCGATTCAGCGGCGGCCGTGGCGGAGCTGGTGACCCAGGTGGCTGACCGCAGTGGCGGCGTGGCCGCGTTCAACGCCTACGACCACAACGCCTCCTTCCACGTCGTACCTGCCGGGCAGACCCGGATCACGGTGAACTTCCACGACTGCCAGACCAAGGGCGTGACGCCGTGGGGTCTCTTCGACGGACCGGGTCACTTCCTGGACGTGCCGGTGCCGGATGACGCGATCGCGGCGGCCGGGACCGACGCGACGATGACGATCTACGATCCGGCAGCCGATCAACTGTGGGAGTTCTGGCAGATGCAGCGCAACGACTCCACGAACGACTGGGAGGCGTGCTGGGGCGGGCGCCTGGACGCCGTCTCCACCCGTCAGGGGTACTTCCCGATGTACTTCGGCGCGAGCGCAACAGGCACCGTGATCGCCGGGGGGATGATCACGCTGGAGGACGTCCGCCGCGGCGAAATCAACCACGCCATCTCGGTAGCGGCGCTGGACACCGCCCAGAACGTGTACTCCTGGCCCGGCCAGCGCACCGACGGCAGCCTGCCCGCAGGGGTGCTGATGGAAGGCCAGCGGTTGCGTCTGGACCCGGCCCTGGACCTGTCCCAATACGCGATGACACCGATCGGCCGGATGGTCGCCAAGGCCGCTCAGCGGTACGGGTTCGTGGTAACCGACCGCTCAGGGGTGGTGGCCCTCAGCACCGAATCGGGTCTGCTCCAGGCCTCGCGCACCGGCGTGAACCCGTGGGACACGCTGCTGGCCGGCCAGCCGTACGAGGCGCTGCGCAACTTCCCCTGGGCAAGCCTGCAGGCACTGCCCAAAGACTGGGGCAAACCCGCCTGAGCCGGTCGCTGGGGCGCCGCAGTGGGGACTCCCAATGGGCGCTCCAGCGGGCCGGTGACCTCAGAAGCGCGGGTTCGCTGACGATCGGAAACGGCGTCCGGACTTCCACCGATCCCGAGGAACCGCATGACGCCCGCCCGATCGACCGCCCGATCGACCGCCCGATCGACCAGCCGATTCACATCGATGGTGTCGTCGACCTCCCTGGTCGCGGCCCTAGGAGTGGTGGCCGGGTTCGGGGGCTCGGCACCGGGTCTGGTGATCGGCGCGCAGGCCACGACGCACGTAGCCGGAATGTCGGCAGCGGGCACGAGGCCAGCGCCGGTGACGAAGACGGCGGCCCCGGCGAAGAAGCGGGTGGCGGTGAAGAAGCCGACCGTGCCGGTGAAGAAGCCGGTGGTAAAGAAGCCCCTCGTCGCCACCGCGGTGTTCCAGTCGCGGATCACCGCCGGCACCCGCCCGGTGACCGACAGCGCCGGACGGGTGTGGCAACCGCGGCCGGTCGAGTTCGGCTCGTGGCGGATGTCGACGTCCCTGAAGGGCGTGGACATCGCGGGCACGGCGGACGACGGTTTGTATCAGGTGGGTGGCTTCGACGTGAAGTGGTACCGGCTCGCGGTGCCCGCGTCCGCGACGTACCGCGTCCGCATCCTGATGGCCGAAAGCTACTGGTCACAGCCCGGAAAGCGGGTCTTCGACATCCGGGCAGAAGGGCGCACGGTGATCTCCAACCTCGATCTGGTCAAGGTCGCCGGCAAAGCTCGAGCTCATGACGTCACCTTCACCGTCCCGGTCCGGGACGGGGAGCTGACCCTGGAGTTCCCGGCCAGCCGGGACTACTCGCTGCTGTCGGCGATCGAGGTGGTGTCGACGGCGCCGGTGGCGCGGCCCCGGCCGGCCGCCGTACGACGCGCGGTCACCTTCGCGCCCGGCAGCGTCTGGACCCAGCAGGTCGGCCGTGCGCCGTTGGCGGACAACTCCACCGCGGTCGTGGCCGATCTGGTGCGGCAGGTCGCCGACCACTACGGCGGGACAGCGGCGTTCAACGCCTACGAGTACAACACGGCCTTCCACGTCGCCGCCAAGGGGCAGCGCCGCGTCGATGTCGGCTTCTACGACTGCCAACGCAAAGGTCAGGTGCCCTCCGGGCTGTACGACGGCCCCCGGCACTTCCAGTCGGTGCCGGTCCCCGACGACGCCGCGGCGGCCGTCGGGACCGACGCCATGATGAGCATCTACGATCCGGCGGCGGACCAGATCTGGGAGTTCTGGCAGATGCGGCGCACCGGCGCCGGAGGCTGGCAGGCCTGCTGGGGCGGTCGCCTCGACCAGGTCTCCCGCAAGCAGGGCTACTTTCCGAGCTACTACGGGACCTCGGCCTCGGGGATGGTGCTCGCCGGCGGCATGATCACCATCGACGAGGTCCGCGCCGGCGCCATCAACCACGCCATCGCCCTGGCCGTGGTCGAGTCCCAGGCCTGGCCCAAGGTGTCGTGGCCGGCGCAGCGGACCGACGGGGGGACCCGCGATCCGAACGTGGTGATGCATGGTCAGCGACTGCGGCTCGACCCCTCGCTCGACGTGAGCACCTACGACTTGACCCCGATCGGCCGGATGGTGGCTACGGCCGCGCAGCGGTACGGCTTCATCGTGGTCGACCGGGCGGGCCTGGTCGGTGTGTCCACCGAATCGGGACGCGCGACCGCCCGGCGTACCGGCGTCAACCCTTGGGACCGGCTGCTCGGCGGACCGTCGTACCTGGCGATGAAGAATTTCCCCTGGGACCGACTCCAGGCCCTGCCCCCGGACTACGGCAAGGTGGCCGGCTGACCCGGTGAGGGCGGCGCCCTGTCTCCAGGGGGGTCGTACAGCGGGCAGATCCCCCGCGAACCTCGGCAGATCGCCCCGGAGCGCCCCGAAGCCCAGCCCGTGAGCTCGGTCGAACCCACCTCCCTGTCCGGGACCCACGAAGCTTCGTGGGTTCGAGCGAGGGAGGTGGGTTCGAGCGAGGGAGGTGGGTTCGAGCCCGGGAATCAGTGGGTGTCGGCGGGGGACTCTGCGCCGTGTTTGCGCGGGCTGTGGCCGGTCTCTCGAGCTCCGGGGTGTCGTGACGGTCCGGCGACGCGGACCGAGGCGTGCGCAGGCGCGCGGGCGGGGCCGTGGGTAGGGGTGTTCACCGGGTTGGGCCGGGTCGACGCTGGGGTGGGCCCGGTCGGCGCCAGAGCGGGTTCGTGAGGCCGGCGCGGTGAGGGGACGCTGGGGTTCGTCGGCCCCGTGGCCGCCATCGACAGGGCGGGATCAGGGGTACGGCGCCCCGCCCCCCAGGTGCGCAGCAGGAACCGGGGGTTGCCGATCAGGTAGCGCCGCCACATCCGGGACGGCTCTTGAGCCAGCCGCCAGACCCATTCCAGACCCATCTCGCGCATCCAATGCGGGGCCCGGGGCAGCCGACCCGAGTAGAAGTCGAAGAGGCCGCCGACACCGAGAGCCAGGCCGACCTCCAACGCCTCCCGGTGCTCATCGATCCACAGTTCCTGGCGCGGTGCGCCCAGGGCGACCAGCAGGATGCCGGCTCCCGAGGCGTTGATGGCGGCGACGACGTCGGGCTGTTCGTCGGCAGTGAAGTACCCATGCTGATGACCGGCAATGCGCAGCCCGGGAAAGGCCTTTTCCATCGCCGCCGCGGTGGCCTCCGCGACTCCCGGGCGGGCGCCGAGAAGGAACAGTGACACGCCGTCCTGCGCCGCTTGTCGACACAGCTGCGGGAAGTAATCCGTGCCGTTGACATTCTCGCGAACCTGGTAGCCCGCGAAACGCGCGGCCAGCCGCACGCCGATCCCGTCGGCCACGACCCGGTCGGCGTGCTGAAGGACCAGCCGGTACGGCGCGTTGTCGACGGCCTGATTGAGGCAGTCGGCATTCACGAAACACAACACGGAGGTACGGCGGTCGGCGGCGCGGGTCAGGGACCATGAGAGCGTTTCGCGCATGGTCGTATTGACAATGCGAATGCCGTCGACGACCAGGTGATCGGGGGTGGGTCGATGCCCGCCGGCCAGAATTTCGGCGACGCAGAAGCGCGCCATCATGCCGAGGTTGTTCTTCGTCAGCGGCGACTGGTCCATGTGCATCGGCTCGGCGCCGTAACCGATTCCGGTGCGGTGACGGAGGCGGTGCGCGGAGAGCAAACCGGGGATGACGGCACAGCAGTACGCCGGCCCGCCTGAGTCGATCGCGTTGGGGCGCTTGGGTGCTGGGCCAATCAGCCGAAGGTCCCCGGTGACCACCGACGCCAGCATCGGCAGTCGTTGACCGAGCCAATTGCCCCGAAATCGACGAATCGTGATAACCCGTCCGAACTGCCCCAGACGTGGTTGGCAGTCAAGCACCGCTCCGGCGCGAATACGGGCGGCGACAGCCAAGGGAATCAGTATCGGAAGGCACACGAGCAAAGCGATCGCGGCGATCCAGCGGTCCGCCCACCGCACCCGGGTGGCGGTCCCTGGCTCGATGCATTCTGCCGCGTGCTCCGCCCCCGACTGTTCGCGCAAACGTCGCGTCAGGACTGCGGTGTGGCGATGCATGGCATAACGCTAAGTGCTCACGGAAAGGGCGGAGTTTCCGATCGACCAGAGGGCGGTAATGCACTGGCAAAGCGCACGTCAAAAGTCGGTCATGAATTGGTTTATTCCCGCCCGGCGGGTGCTTTCCCGGCCGCCGTCGCAGCCCCGGGGGCACGCCAGGCGCGAGCGTGACGTTCGTCGGTCACGGTGACCACCCGGTCAGGTCGCGAAACCCATGCCTTAGCCTGGAGGGGCGTAATTGACGCCGCGGTGTCCCCGGAAAGACGGGCCCGCGGAATGGCCCGACGGGGCGGGCCATCTGGGCGAAGGGTTCTGGATGGCCGAGTCACAGCGGGAGGGTGCCATGCCCCCACCCCTGGTCAGCGTGGTGATTCCCAGTTACAACCGGTCCCGCAAACTCACGGCGGCGCTGGCCAGCGTCGCCCGCCAGAGCCTGCAGGATCACGAGGTGGTCGTGGTCGATGACGCATCCACCGACGACACGCAGGCCGTGATGGCGGGCCTGGTCAGCGACCGGGTGCGGTATCTGCGCCACGACACCAACCGGGGCGGCAACCTCGCCCGGGCCACCGGTATCGCGCAGGCTCGCGGGCGCTTTGTCGCCTTCTTGGACAGCGATGACCGCTGGCATCCCGAGAAGTTGGCGCGACAGGTGAGCCTGCTCCAGGAGCGGGGGCCGTCGTACGGACTGTGCACCACCTGGTTCTCGATGATCTCCCCCGACGGCGTCGTGCAACGTCGGATCGAGCCGACCGTGTCGGGTCTGCGGTGCCCCGAGCTGTTGGTGAAGAACGTGCTCGGGGGCTACTCGACGGCGATGGTGTCCCGGGAGCATCTGCGGGAGGTGGGCGGCCCGGACCCGAGCTTGCCGGCCTGCCAGGACTGGGACCTCTACCTGCGGCTCAACCAGGTCACCGGGGTGTGCGTGGTGCCCGAGCACCTCGTCGACTACGACTTCGACGTGCTCGATCCCGTCCGGATCTCCACCCGCCGGCACGCCGTGATCGCCGGGCACCGGCACATCTACCAGCTGGTCAGCACCCGTTTCGACGAGCTGGACGACGCGGAGCGGGTGCAGAGCCTGCTCGAGTTCAGCGAGGTCTTCGCCAACGCGGGGGCGCCGCGTGACGTGGTGGCTGTGGTGCGCGACCACCCGGCGCGGCTGTGGACCAGCCCGCTGCGCAAGCACGCCGCCCACATGCTGGTGCGCGCCGCCCGCAAGGCGGCGACCCTGGGTTCCCGCACCCGCGAGTAACACCCGACTCAGCGGGGCCGGACCGCCCGCAGGGCCGCGTCCATCGCCGGCGCCGTGACCGCCGCAGTAAATTCGCGCAGCACGTCCTGACGCCCGCGAGCCCCCCAGGTGCGCCGTCGTACGGGGTCGTGGGCCAGGTCGCCCAGCGCGTCGGCCAGCAGGTCCACCCGGCCCGGGGCGACCACGTGACCGCTGGCCCCGTCGTGGACCAGCTCCTCGACGGCAGCGATCCGGGTGGTGACCACCGGCAGCTCGGTGGCCAGGGCCTCCATCAGCACCACCGGCAGTCCCTCCTGGAACGAGGGCAGACAGAACACATCGGCCCAGTGGTAGTGCTCGACGATCCGGTCGGCGCCGACCGGGCCGACCAGGTGCACCCGATCGGCCAAGCCCCGCTCCGCCACCCGGCGAACCAGGAGGTCGTGCAGCGGACCGCCGCCGATCACTCGGGCCTGCACGTCCACCCCCCGATCCACTAGGTCGGCCAGCGCCTCGATCAGAACCGGCGAGCCCTTCTCGGGCACCAGGCGGCCGACGGTGAGCACCCGCAGTGGCCCGTCAGGGCGCCCCTGTCGGCCGCCTGGGGGCGGGGTGAACCGATCGGCGTCGACCGACATCCGGACGACGCGCAATTTCGCCCAGTGCTCAGGCTCGACCAGGCGCATCATTTGGCTGCGCGCGAAGTCGCTGATCGGCATCACCGCGTCGGCGTCGCGGACCTTGGCGGCCAGATCCACCTTCTCGACGGCCTCGAACTCCGTGGGCCCGTGCATCGACATCGACCACCGCCAGCCGCCCGCCGGTCCGTCCTGAGAGCGTCCCAGGTGCACCGCGAGCCTGGCCACGTCGGCGGAGACGTTGGCGAAGTGCACGTGGACGTGTCGCACGCCGATGCGGCGCAGGTGATCCAGCAGGGTGACCGCCTCGGCGAAGTAGAACGTCTGCCACAGCCGGGCGCGGGCCGTCCGGTCGCCGGTGCGCATCGCCCGGGAAAGCCCGCCGACCCAGCTACCCGGCGCCGTCCGCAGGGCCCGCAGGTGCGCGGCGGGCATGGTGGCGCGGACATCGCCCAGCAAGACGGTGGTCCGGTCGGCTTCGGCGACCATGTGGTCGGTGAGCAGGTCCTGGCGCGGGCACGGACGCACGGAGAACCGGTGGACCGTGCGCCCCAGTGCCTCCAGGCCCTGGATCTCACTGTCGATGAAGGTGTGTGACACCCAGGGGTACCTGCTCACCAGGTAGGCCACCGCGTCCGGGTCGACGGGCGGGTACGCCGTCCGGCCCGCCGCGCGCGCCGTCGCCTGGTGTGTCATCGGGTTGACTCATCTCGGTGCCAGCGATCCGAAGGACGGGCCGCTCGGAGCCGGGCCGCCACGGTGACCGCGAGGTAGACCAGCGCCGAAGGCGCCAGCGTGGGCCGGCGGCGCACCAGGGCGGCCAGGGCCCGGGTGGTGCCGTGGGTGGTCTGGGCGAAGGTCGCGGGTGCGGCGGGCAGCTCGTGCCGGGCCAGGGCCGTGTTTCCCTGGGCGATCCGGGTGCGCACCCGGATCAGGCTGCGCAGATTCCTGGGGGCCCGGACTACGAAGGAGCCCTCCACCCTCAGCCGCTCATGCGGCGCGAACAGCCGCTGCACGAACGTGTCGTCGGCCTGCAGATCGGGGAACCGGTCGAACCGTGCGCGCCCCGCCGCGGAGACGCCGTACACCCCCAGTCCGACCAGGCCCTGCGTGGCATACGGCAGCCGGGTGAACACCTCGTAGTAGTGCCGGACCCCCCAACTGGACCGCTCGGTGTCGAACCGCACCTGCGGGGCCGCGACCCGGGGCTCTTTCGTGCTGAGGGCCGCCACCAGCGCCGCCACCGCGCCGTCGCGCAGTTCGATGTCGGCGTCCAGGTAAATCCGCGGGAACACCGTCCCGGCCGCGTCGCCCAGGTTGAGGGCGGCCGGTTTGGAGGCGACCGGGGTCTCCACGACGTTCACTCCGGGCACGGCCCGCGCGCGCGCCGCGGTGTCATCGGTGCAGGCGTTCGCGGCGACCACCACCTCCAGGGGGACGCCGTCGTCGGCCAGCGCCCGCAGGCAGCGGCCGATGACGGTGGCCTCGTTGTGCGCGGGGATCACCACGCAGGCCCGGGGGGTCGGCGTGGTCATCGGCCGCCCTCCGACCCCGTCGGGACTGACGCGTCCACCCGGGTCATGGCCGCCTCGATCGCGGTGATCCGGCGCCGCCAGAGGTGACCGGTCGGCGGCGCCACCGTCATGGACCAGGTGCGCAGGAACAGCTTGCGGTCCTGCGGCAGCCGGCGCAGGGTGGCCCGGTACAACCGCCGGGCGGTTGCCAGATCGCCCGCCCGCAGCGCCTCGTCGGCCTCGTGGCGCAGCTGTTCGGGCGAGCCGTGGGTCAACCGTTCCTGCAGGATCTCGGCCTCCTGTTCGGTCAACGGCGACGTCGGCCGCGCCGCCATCCGCTCCGCGAACCGGCGGAACACCTCCTGCTCCCAGTGGTACATCGCGTCCCGGCGCGACGACAGGCTGCCGGCCTGCCAGCGCCACAGCGCCAGGGGCGCGCGTTGGTAGACGATCTCGGCCCCGCCGTACACGGCCCGCAGCCAGAAGTCCCAGTCCTCCACCATCGGGAGGGTCTCGTCGAACCCGTCCAGCTCGGTCCACAGATCGCGGGGAACCAGGCAGATCGCCAGCGCGATGTTCATCCGCAGCAGCGCCACCCGCTGCTGCGCCGGCGGGGGGAAGGCCCGCAACGCCAACGCCCGGCGCGGATTCACCCCCTCACCGGTCAGGGGGTAGGCGTTGCAGGTGACCGCTCGCCGACCCCCGCCGGCCTGCTGCCAGGCCATCACCATCGCCGAAACCGCCGGTGGCAGCAGGATGTCGTCGGCGTCGCAGAAGACGATCAGCTCACCGGTGGCCGCCCGGGCGCCGGTGTTGCGGGCCGCCGACAGCCCGCCGTTGGTCCGCGAGACCAGCACGATGGCATCGCCGTACGCGCGGGCCAGGGCCGCCGTACCGTCGGTGGATCCGTCGTCGACCACCACCACCTCGACATCGGGGTAGGTCTGGGTCAGCGCGCCGGTGATGGTGCCCCCCAGGGTGCGCACGGCCTGGTAGGCGGGGATGACGATACTGACGCGAGGGCCCCCTCCAGGGCTCATCCCAGGCTGGTCGCCAGCCGATGCGCTCACGGACGCTCCTCACTGATGGGGGCCGGCCGCGGAGGCGGGCGCGCCAGACCCGGGGCGCTAGAGTTGGACGGGTGAGCATCACTCTAGGGCAAGGATATTCACGCCTTGACCGGACCGTGGGGCGAGGCTCGCGACGGCGTTGGCGGGCGGCGGCGGGATGGGGTGTCGTGATCGCCCTGGCCGGTGGCTGCGCTTCGGCCGAACCCGTCAGCCCCCCCGTCGATTCGATCGCGCAGGGCGCCCCGGGTGCACCGGGCTCCGCTGCCGACCATCCCTCGGCGTGGTTCGGACCCGCCCCGGGTAACCCCTTCCTGCTCGATGTCTCGGGGGCCCCGGTCGATCCGGCCTCGGCCGATCAGATGGCCACCCTGCGCTCCCAGCTCGCCGCCAACCACGGCCTGGCGATCATCAACACCAGCGAGTTCACCGTGTCCTACGCGGTCGCGCCGCCGGGCACCCCGACGTACCGGGTGGGCTTCGAGGACTGCCAACGCAAGGGCTACCGTCCAGCGGGCCTGTACGACGGGCCGCGGTACTTCGAGGAGGTGCCGATCCCCGCCGGCGCGCTGCCCGCGCAGGGAACGGACAAGCACCTGGCCATCTGGTCCCCGCACACCCGGCGGCTCTGGGAGTTCTGGGTGATGAAGCGCGGCGCGGACCGGTCCTGGACGGCCTGCTGGGGAGGCCGGATCGATGACCCGTCGCGCAGCGGCGGAGCCTTCCCGGTGCCCTACGGCGCCTCGGCGTCCGGCCTGTCGGCGGTGGGGACCATGATCACCGTGGACGAGGCCCGCCGGGGCCGCATCGAGCACGCCGTCGGGCTGCACCTGACCGCCATCGCCGTGCCGGGACGCACGCTGGCGCCGGCCACCCGCTCCGACGGCACCGACGCCTCCCCGGCGGCCATCCCGATGGGGGCCAGGCTGCGGCTGGATCCGCAGCTGGACGTCGCCACGTTGCCGATCACGCCGCTGGCCAAGGCGGTCGCCCGGGCCGCACAGCGGTACGGGTTCATCGTCACCGAGACCTCCGGCCGCGTGTCGTTGCCCATCGAGACCGGACCACGCGGCGGCCCGGGCGACGCCAGCGCCAACCCCTGGACGGAGGTTCTCGGGGACGTGCCCGATTACCTGCAGCTCAAAGGTTTCCCCTGGGACGCGGTCCGCGTGGTCCAGGCGCGACAGACACCCGCCACGGATGAGGAGCCATGACCTGTCCCCACGTGTTCTTGACCCGGTTCAACCTGCCGACCACCAAGATCGAGAACTCGATCTACTCACCGACCTGGCTCACCGACCGCTACCAGCTCTTCCGGCGGTTCACCGTCCCCTCAGTGCGGGCTCAGACCGCCTCCGACGTGCACTGGATCATCTACCTCGACCCGGAAAGCCCGTCCTGGCTGAAGGAGGCGATGGCCGAGCTGGAACAGGAAGGGCTGGTCACCCCCAACTACGGCGGCAAGGTCGGCGGTGAGTACGTCCTGGAGCACCTGCGGACATTGCTCGGACGGGATGAGGGCCCGGTGATCACCTCGAACCTGGACAACGACGACGGGTTGGCTGTCGACTTCGCGCAGCGGCTCCGGGTCGCGCCGGTCCGTGGCGCCGAGAGCGCCCTGTACATCACCCAGGGCCTGATCCACTGCGACCGCCGGATCTACCTTCGCCGCGACCCCGAGAACGCCTTCGTCGCCGTCCGCTCGGACCTGTCGGCGCTGACGACCTGCTGGTCGGAATGGCACAACCGGCTGCACACGCTGATGCCGGTGGTGACCGTCGATGGGCCCCCTGGCTGGCTGCAGGTGGTCCACGGGCGCAACGTGTCCAACCGGGTCCGCGGCCGGCTGGTCGATCCCCAGGCATACCGGCAGGGGTTCCCGGGACTGCTCGACGACATCGACCCGGTCAGCGTGGGCGAACAGGCCCACGATCTCCTGGTGCGCCAGCCGGCCCGGGGCGTCCGCGACGCGGTCCGCGGAAACGGCGCGAAGGCGGCCGTCCGGCTGTTCGGGCAGCAGGGGCTGGAGGATTTCAAGTACCGGGTACGCCGGGGCCGCCACAGTCTGACCCGCGCCACCGACCGAGGATCCCGAGCCTCGGTCAAGTGACCCCGATGAGTACCGAGTTCCGCTGCGGCACAATGGGTCAGACGTAAGATACGGAAGTCTGCCGGGCGCCGGCCGGTGATCCGCACGAGCCGAGGAGTCGTTGATGCCGCACACGAGCTCGGACACGCCACCGTCCGCCCTGACGCCCCTGGCCCGGCACCCGGTCATTGCCCTCGGGGTGCTGCTGGCGGGCGCCCTGTTGGGTGCCCTGCTCGGGCTCACCGCGGCCCCGGTCTACCGGGCCGAGGCCCGGCTTTCGGTCGGGCCGGCCAGCAACAGTGCTTATGTCATCTCGGGCTATCCGCTGGCGGTGCGCGACCTGGCGGCCAACTACTCGCGGTGGGTGCGCAACTCCAGCGCGGTGCAGCCCGGCTGGGGGGTCGAGGGAGTCAGCGCCGTCAGCGCCTCGCCCATCCCGGACTCCGGTGTCATCCGGATCGAGGCGGAGTCGCGCGACCCCGCGCGTGCCGTCGCCGGTGCCCAGGCGGTCGCCACCACGTTGGCCACCCTGGTGGGCACGGAGCAGGACAAGAACGACCCGAAGTTGGTGTACGCCGAGTACGAGAAGCTTGCGCCGCAGGTCGCCGCCGCGCAGGCCCGGGTGGAGAACGCCAAGACCGATGCCGCCCGTCGGCAGGCCCGGGTGCAACTGGCCATGGTGCAGCTGCAGCGGGACGCCTTCGGTGAGCGTTACCGTCGGCTGTTCTCCGACCCCCAGGTGGTTTCCCGGCTGCAGCTGATCCAGCCCGCCGTGGCGGTCGGGGATTCCCGCAAGGCGGCGCTGGCCCGGTGGCTGCTGGTCGGTGTGGGGGCCGGGGCCGCGGCGGCGCTGGTGGTGACCACCCTGCTCGACCGCCGCCGCCGGCGGCGCGGCGCACCCGACGTACCCGGCGCAGCCGACGTACCCTGCGCAGCCGACGGACCCGACGGACCTGACGGGCCGGTGGCGGACACGACGTCGCGCGCGCCGGTGCCGATGCGCAGCGACGCCTCGGCGTCCGCCGGTCGATGAGCCAGGCCCTGGACCACCCGCTGCGCCAGCCCGTGCTGGACCGGCCCGCGCAGGGGCCGGCGGACAGGCCGGTCAGCTCGCTGCCGCTGTGGCTGCTGATCGCGGGACTGACGTTCAACCTGTTCTCCGGTCACGCCGACGAACTGGGCCTCCCGGTCAACCTCGACCGTCTGCTGCTCCCCGCGGCCATGCTGTTCGTCGTGCTCGAACCGGGCCGTCGGCGCTGGCCCCGCGCCACGGTGTTCTGGGTGTTCGCGGTCTTCGCGATCATGGCCACCTGGTCGGCGCTGTCCCACGGCGTCGAGGCGGACCCCACCGCGGCGTTCGCGCTGCTCGACCGGGTGTACCTGCCGCTGGCGTTGTGCTTCTTCGCACCCAACCTGCTCACCCGGGACCGGGATCGCCGGATCTTCCTGTGGTTCCTCACGTTTGTCGCGCTGTACCTGGCGTGGACGACACTGGCCCAGTTCGCCGGCGCCTGGGCGCTGGTGTGGCCGCCGTACGCGCGGGTCCCCGCCGAAGGAAGCTCGTTCCGGTCCGCGGGGCCGTTCATGAACAGCGAGGTCAACGGGCTGTCGCTGATCATGTGCGGGGCCGCTGCGGCGGCGCTGGCCGGGATGGTGCGCGGTCCCCGGCAGCTGATCCCCCTGGCCGGAGCCGCCGCGGCGCTGGGCTCTTGCGTGCTGACCATGACGCGGTCGGTGTGGCTGGCCGCGGTGCTGGCCGTGCTGGGGTTCGTGGCCTGCCGCCGGACGCTCCTGCGCTGGTGGTGGGTGGCGATGGTGGCGCTGGTCGCGGCCGTGCTCGCCGCCGTCGTGCTGGCCCCCGAGCTGGTGGCCTCGGTGATGACCCGCAGCACCGAGTCCTCCTCGGTGTACGACCGTGAGGCCACCAACGCGGCCGCGCTGAAGATCATGGCCGAGCAACCATTGACGGGGGTGGGGTGGCGTCAGTTCGTGGACGTCGGCTGGGATTGGGTGCGCCAAGGGGACACCTCTCCGATGGCCCACACCCACATCGAGATCCATAACGTGTTCCTGGCCCGGGCCGCCGAGCTCGGCATTCCGGCAGCGATCACCTTCGTGGTTGCGCTCGCCGTGGGGCCGATCGGGCCGCTGTTCCGGCGCCGGGACGGGGAGTTGGCGCACTGGCGGGCCTTCGCGGTCGCTGCGTCGGCGGCCTGGTTCGCTCCGGCCATGCTCAGCCCGAACCCGCACCCCTTCCCGAACTTCGTGCTGTGGCTCGCCGGGGGTGCGCTGCTGCTGGAGGGTACGAGTCGGGGTCGCGTCGGCGGCTCAGGTCAGGGTCGCGTCGCCCGCGTGCCCGCCGGGGAGGCCGGGGCGGCCGGGACCCCGACGTAGGTCGCCCCCGGCTCGGTGTCGGTCAGCACCACGGCGTGCGCGCCGACCTTGGAGTCCGCCCCGATGGTGACCGGCCCGAGGATGGTGGCACCGGTCCCCAGGAAGGCCCGGTCGCCGATCCGCGCGGCCGGCCGCCCGTCGCGGACCCCGACCGTGACGTTGTGGTAGATCCGCACGTTCTCCCCGATCACCACCGAGGGGTGCAGGATGATCCCGCGGCCCCCGTGGTGCAGTTTCAGGCCAGGACCGGCCCACACCTCGTGGGGCAGCTCCGCGCCCATCAAGGCCTGGGTCCAGGCCAGGTCCAGCACTAGGACGAACCGGCGCAGCCACCGCCCGACCGGGGTGTCGACGTACCGCAATGCCTGCCCGGCCCGGAAGATCGCCAGCGTGATCCGCTCGAAGAGGAACTGATCACGCGCGTAGTCCGCCGCCAGCAGCCGCCGGTAGCCGGCGCGGGCGGACCGCAGATCCCGCGGATGGTGGGGGGACGGCGGGAATGCCGGGGTGCTCATGACGACGGCCTCCGGGGGTCTGGCGTGGCAGGGGCGGTGCGACGGGCTCGTCGCCAGGTCCGCAGCTGCGGACCGAACGCGAGCAGGACGTACAGGACCGCGGCAGGCAGCGCCAGGGCGCCCGCGGCGAGCAGGCCGAGGACGCCGCGCGGCAGGTGCCCGTGGGCTGACAGCTCGAGCGCCGCCGCCAGCGCGGCGGCAGCCATGGCCGCCAGCCAAGGGATCTCCCGCAGCGCCGAGCGGGGTGCGGCCGTCAGCGTCCGCCGAGCAAGCCGGATCAGGTGCAGGGTGCCTGCCAGTTGACCCACCGCGGTCGCCGCGATGACCCCGATCATGCCCACCATCGGCAGGAGGGCGGCACTGAGGGCCAGGTTCACGACCAGGGAGACCAGGTTGGCCCGCAACTCCAGCTCGGGATGACCGGCGGTGAGCGTCCATAGCGACAGCACCAGCGTCAACAGGGTCAGGCAGTGCCCGGCGAACAGCACCGCAACTACGGTGCCGGTCAGCGAGAACGAGTCGGGCAGCCAGGCCCGGATGCCGACGTAGCTGGCCGGTACGCCGACCACCGCCCAACCGGTGACCGCTCGGACCCAGATCCGTTGCAGGCGCTGGACGGTCGCCACCGCGTCCGCGCCGCGCCGGGCGTACTCCTCGCCCAGAGTCGCCTGGATCGGCTTGATGGCGTTGTACGGCAACGACTTGAGCTGGAAGGCCAACCCGTAGCCCTGGCTGTACGGTCCCGACGCCTGTGCCGACAGCACGCGTCCGGCGACCAGCTGGTCCTTCTGCGACACCGCGATCGCGACCAGCCCGGTGACCTGGGCCCGCCAGGCGTAGCCGAAGAACTCGCGGGCCTGGGCGCGGGGCATCCACGCCAGGCCCGCACGGTCCAGGTAGGCCAGCGCCGGCGGGATCGTCAGCAGCGAGGTGGTGACCTGGTGGGCCACCATCACGGCGGCCAGGAAGCGCAGGTCCCAGCCGTTGCGGCCGGCCAGGTACAGACCGGCGGCGTAGACGGCGTACCCGATCAGCATGGTGATCGACAGCCACCGGAACCAGTGCCGCGCGGCCAGCACCGAGTGGAACACGGTGCGGATCAGGATCAGCCCGATGAGCACCGTCAGCGTGCGCAGCAGCACGGTCGCCTCGTCGACGAACGCGGGTATCACCCCGAAGAAGCCCAAGATGTACGGCGTCAGCACGGTTACCGCGGCGCTGACCAGGATCGTCAGCACGGTGATCACGCTGACCGTCGTGGTGACCAGGCGGGTGGTGGCCGTCTTGTCGTCGGTCCCGGCGTACAGCGAGCAGAACCGCAGGGTGGAGGTGCCGATGCCGCCGTCGAACTGGCCCAGCAGGTTGGCCAGGGTCGCGATCAGCAGGAACGCGCTGAACCGGGCAGGTCCGATGCCGTGGATGACGAACGGGGTCAGTACCAGGTTGATGGCCAGCGGCACGACCTGGGAGAGCGCCTGCCAGCTGGTGCTGCGCAGCAGCGAGCGGGCCCGGCCGGGAGCCGGCGGCGGGTCGGGCACCGGGGTGTGCGGGGTGGCTGCCTGCGGTGGTCGGTGGCTGGTTAGGCCTGAGCGTCGGGGCGAGCGCGGGCAACCAGGTTCCGGCACGGCGCCACGCGCTCCTTCCCTCGGGTCGCGCGTCGGTGGCAGGCGCTCGACTGCCTGTCAGCGTACGGGATAGCCAGGCTCACGCGCCGCTTGCCTCGTTGCGGGACATCGGAATTGGAGCCCGCGGGGATCCTGCCTGCCGACCGACTTCGGGCGCGGGCCCGGGTGTAGATGCGGGTGCGGGTGTGGGTGAGGTGCCGATGTTGCTCGGTGAGGTGTCGGTTCGGTGCTCTTGGTTACGTCGGAGGGTCAGTGGGGAGCTGTTGGCGCGCCGAAAACGGCACCAGAGTGCCTTTTCGGCGCGTGCCGCATGGTCACCGCGACGGGAGACGTCAGCCGAGCCGTCAGCCGAGCCGTCAGCCGAGCCGTCAGCCGAGCCGTCAGCCGAGGCGGCAGCCGACCACGGCGGTGGCCACGGAGTCCATCGCCAATCGCACCGAGGACGCCTTGGTGAGGCCGTTCTCCAGGAGGACGAACGCCCGGTCCCGGCCGTCGCTGCCCTGGGCGATCCCGGCCAGACTCACCGCGTCGTTCAGCGTGCCGGTTTTGGCCAGCACGCGACCCTTGGCGCAGACCTGGGTCTTGGCGCGGAACCGGCTGCGCAGCGTGCCGGTCTGCCCGGCCCGCGGCATCCCGCTCCAGGCGAACGCGACCTCGCGGGCAGCGGGGTCGACGTACAGGGCCCGAACCGTTTCGGCCAAGGTGCGGGCCGGCATCCGGTTGCTCCGCGACAGCCCGGAGCCGTCGTACGCGCGGTAACCGGCCGTCGAAATCCCCGCGGCCCCGAGTTTGCCCACCTGGTTGGCGATGGCGTTGCGTGCGGTGGCGGGCATTCCCTGGGCGCGGGCGGCGTGCCGCAGGAGGTACTCGGCGTAGTCGTTCACGCTGTAGGCCAGCATCGTGCGGACCATGCTGCGCACCGAGGCCGACCAGCTGTCCGCCAGTCGCTCGGTCTCCGCCGGGGTGGCCCCACGCCCGCGGTAGACACCCGTGACCTTGTACGCCGTCAGGTACTTCGCGAAGGCGGCCCCGGCGGCGGCGGCGCCGTCCTTGCCGCGGTATCCGGCCAGCGTCAGCCCCCGCACCACCTGCACGTCGCTGCGCAGGTACGAGGCCTTCCAGCCGGGGGTGCCCGTCGGGGCCGGGAAGACCGACTCATCGACGTACACGTTGACCGTCCTGGCGCCCTTGGCCTTCAGCGCGGTGGCGGTCCGCAGCGCCAACGACTTCAGCCCCGTGGCGGTCAGCGAGGGGTCGCCGGCGCCGGTCAGGTACACGTTGCCGGGGTTGGCCACCGACTGGCTCGTGGTGGTGACGAACTGCTCCTCGGGGTTCATCGAGCGCAGCACCGTGAAGGCGGTCATCACCTTCTGGGTGCTGGCGGGCATCTTGGCCTTGTAGGAGTAGTGGCTCCAGAGCACCTCGCCGGACTCGGCGTCCAGCACCATCCCGGACATCCGGGTGCTCAGGTACCGGCTGCTGGCTGCGCCGCGGAGCGCGCTCACCATGGCCGCCTGGAACAGTGCCGGCTCCAGGCGGGAGGTCACCCGGGCAGCCGCGACCCCGGACGCCGCGGCACGCAGCGCCGCGCTTGTTCCCGCGCTCGATCCCGCGCCGGCGGCGACCCCGGACGTCGATCTCGCGATGTTCGACAGACCTGAGGGCTCCGGGACGACGAACGGCGTGATCTGGTCGGACTCGCCCGCCAGGGCGGGGGCCAGGGGAGCGGCCACCAGCCCGGCCAGGGCCAGAGCGAGGGCGGGAGCGAGAGGGCGGACCAACATGTGTGGCACCTCAGGTGGAGTGGGGGCGGGGGGCAGGGGGGCGAGCATCCGGCGGGACGGTGATGGCGCGGGTCGCGCACCGCGGGTGGCACCCCGCGGGTGACGCGGGACGCTCGGGCCACGGGCGGCGGTGCTACGCCGACCGGCGCCCCCTCCGACGCCGGCCGGCGTGGCCGGGCGGATCCGCGTGCGGGCCCGTCCGGCAGTGGTCCTATCGGTCAGTACAAGGGGTTCCTGAGCGGGGGTTTCCGGTACGTCGGCAGAGGTCACCTTGGGTAGGTTGGGTGCGTGCTGCTCTCCGATCGCGACATCCGCGCCCAGCTCGAGTCCGGACGAGTTCGCTTGGAGCCGTACGACCCCGCGATGGTGCAACCCTCCAGCATCGATGTCCGTCTCGACAGGTATTTCCGGTTGTTCGACAACCACAAGTACCCCTTCATCGATCCGGCCGCCGAGCAGCCCGATTTGACTCGGATGGTGGAGACGGAGCCGGATGAGCCCTTCGTGCTGCACCCGGGGGAGTTCGTGCTGGGGTCGTCGTACGAGCTGGTGAGCCTGCCGGACGACATCGCGGCGCGGGTCGAGGGCAAGAGCTCTCTCGGCCGCCTGGGGCTGTTGACCCACGCCACCGCCGGTTTCGTCGATCCCGGGTTCTCCGGTCACGTCACCCTCGAGCTGTCCAATGTGGCCACCCTGCCCATCAAGTTGTGGCCGGGCATGAAGATCGGCCAGCTCTGCTTCTTCCGGTTGTCCTCCCCGGCGGAATTTCCTTACGGTTCAACAGCGTACGGATCTCACTATCAGGGTCAACGGGGTCCGACGGCATCACGCTCACACCTACGCTTCCATGTGACCAAGATCACTCCCTAGCCTCTGACCTGCGTGTATGCCGGGTGCATCGCCGCTGCACGGTCACTGGACGCGCGCTGAACGTTACGGGTGCCCACGGGCCGTCGATGGTTCGCCGGTGGTGAAGCGGTTGTCGGAGGCTAACGTTAGGTTGGTCGCCATGATTCGCTTCGCCGACGTGTCCAAGCGGTACGCCGGCGGCGCAGTGGCCGTGGACGGCCTGAGTCTCGCGGCGCCCCAGGGGGAGATCACGGTCCTCGTCGGTCCCTCCGGCTGCGGCAAGACCACGACCCTGCGGATGGTCAACCGGATGGTGGAACCCAGCTCCGGGCGGATCGAGCTCGACGGCCGGGACACCGCCACGCTCGACCCGGCAGACCTGCGCCGCGGGATCGGGTACGTCATCCAGCACGGTGGCTTGTTCCCCCACCAGAGCGTGGAACGCAACGTCATGACCGTCCCCCTGTTGCTGGGCTGGGCCAAGGCCAAGGCCCGAGAGCGGGCCCGGGAGCTGCTGGAGCTCGTGGGCTTGGCTCCCGAACTCGCCGACCGTTATCCCGCGCAGCTGTCGGGGGGCCAGCAGC
Organism: Austwickia sp.; assembly: GCA_016711265.1. Taxonomy (GTDB): domain Bacteria; phylum Actinomycetota; class Actinomycetes; order Actinomycetales; family Dermatophilaceae; genus JADJTI01. The sequence goes on from JADJTI010000006.1 coordinate 727,663, forward strand.
AGCGCGTCGGGGTGGCCCGGGCGCTGGCCGCGGATCCGCCCGTGCTGCTCATGGACGAACCGTTCAGCGCGGTCGACCCCGTGGTCCGCGATCAGCTGCAGGAGGAGTTGCTGACCCTGCAGCGCGACCTGCGCAAGACGATCCTGTTCGTCACCCACGACATCGACGAGGCGATCAGGCTCGGAGACCGGGTCGCGGTCCTGCGGGTCGGCGGCCGGCTGGCGCAGGCCGCCGACCCGGCGACCCTGCTGGCCCACCCCGCCGACGACTTCGTGGCCGACTTCGTCGGCCGCGACCGCGGATACCGCTCACTCGGGTTCGTCCAGGCCGACGTTGCCGTGCACCCCGAGGCCACGGTCGCCCTCGGTAGCGTCGCCGGCCCGGCCCGCGATGCCGCGGACGACGGATGGGTGCTCGTCGTCGATGAGTCCGGGCGCCCCCAAGGGTGGGCGGCGACCTCCCACCTCGGGGAGACGGTCGAGCGCGCGGATCTCGCCCTCGGCGGCACCCTGGCACCCAGTGGCGGATCGCTGCGCGCCCACTTGGACGCCGCCTTGAGCTCACCGAGCGGGCGCGGCGTCGTGGTCGACGAGGACGGACGGGTCGCCGGCACGGTGCGGGCGCAAGAGGTCCTCGCGGCGATCCAGGCCGCTGCGTCGCCGGACGGCCAGCGGTGAGCTGGCTGCTGAGCCACCTCGATCAGGTGGCCCACCTGGCGGCCCGGCATGCCGTGCTGGCCGGCGTACCGCTGCTGCTGGGCCTGGCCATCGCCATCCCGGTGGGCTGGTGGGCGCAGCGCCGGCCGCGGTGGGGTGCCGTCCTGATCGCCGGCACCGGCCTGCTCTACACCATCCCGTCGCTGGCGCTCTTCATCGTCATGCCGTTGTTCCTCTCGACAAAGGTGCTGGACCCCGTGAACGTGGTGGTCGCGATGACCGTGTACACCGTGGCGCTGCTGGTCCGCACGGTGGCCGACGGGTTGGCCTCGGTGCCCGAGCACGTCCGCCAGGCGGCTACCGCGATGGGATTCGGAGCGTTCGACCGGCTGATCCGGGTGGAGCTCCCGGTCGCCGTACCGGTCATCGCCGCGGGACTGCGGGTGGCCGCCGTCAGTAACGTCAGCATCGTCAGCGTCGCGTCGCTGATCGGTGTCGCCCAGCTGGGCGACCTGCTCACGGACGGGTACAACCGGGCCTTCAACGCGCCGCTGCTGACGGGTATCGCCGCCTGCATGCTGCTCGCGCTGGCCTACGACGGGCTGATTCAGCTGGTCGGGAAGCTGTTGACGCCCTGGCGGCGACCGTCGGCGACGCCGGCCGGGAGCGCCGCCCGATGAACGCCGTCCTGCAGTGGCTGACCGACCCGACCCAGTGGTCCGGTCCGACGGGGATCACCGCCCGGCTGCTGGAGCACCTGGCCTACTCCGGGCTGGCGCTGGCGATCGCGGCCGTGGTCGCGATCCCCCTCGGGCTGTGGGTGGGTCAGAGCGGACGGGCGCGGTGGCTGATCTCCGCCGCCAACGCCAGCCGCGCGGTGCCCAGCCTCGGGCTGCTGTTCGCCGTGGCGCTGTGGGTCGGGCCGCACATCCGGGGGAGCCTGGCGTTCCTGCTGCCCAGCCTGATCGTGCTGGTACTGCTGGCCATGCCGCCGCTGCTGTCCGGGGCGTACGCCGGCGTCGAAGCCGTCGACCCGGCCGCCACCGACGCCGCCGCCGGCATGGGGATGCGGCCGGCGCAGATCCTGTGGCGGGTCCAGCTCCCCTGCGCGCTGCCGCTGCTGATCTCCGGGGTGCGCAGTGCGGCCCTGCAGGTCATCGCCACCGCCACCATCGGCGCCACGATCAGTCTCGGCGGCCTGGGCCGGTTCCTCATCGACGGGCAGGCCGCGACCGACTACGCGCAGATGGCGGGAGGATCCCTGCTGGTCGCCGCCCTGGCCCTGGTCGTCGACCTGACGCTGGCCGGGATCGCCGCCGTGGTCACCTCACCCGGGCTCCGCGCCGCCCGTCCCGGTGCCGCCTCGATCGGGCGCCGCGTCGGCGCGCGCCGACTGTCCACCGTTCCCGCCCGCCCAGCCCACCAAGGAGCCCGATCATGACGAACCCGACCCACCGCGTTGCCCGTCGGCGCACCCACCGCCCTACCTCCCGGGCCGCGCTGGCGCTGGTCATGGTCCCAGTGCTGCCGGTCGTCGTACTGGCAGGGTGCGGAGGCGGTTCGAACCCGCTGTCCACGAGCCCCACCGGCGCGCCTGCGGCGACCAGCGGGTCCGCCGGAGCGCTGACCATCAAGGTCGGCGCGGCCGACTACTCCGAAAGCCAAGTGTTGGCAGCCATCTACGCCGGTGCTCTCAAGGCCAAGGGGATCAACGCGAGCGCTAGCAGCCCGATCGGATCCCGCGAGGTCTACCTGAAGGCACTCGGCGACGGCTCGATCAACGTCATGCCCGAATACACGGGCTCACTGGCGCTCTACTACGACAAGACGTTGTCCGTCACCGACCCCCAGCAGGTGTACGACGCGCTGGTCAAGCTCGTGCCGCCCACCCTGACCGTGCTGAACCGGTCGGCGGCGGAAGACAAGAACTCGGTGACCGTGACCAAGGAGACCGCCGACCGCCTCAAGCTGACCCGCATCAGCGACCTGACCAGCACGGCGGGGGGCCTGACCATGGGCGCCCCGCCCGAGTTCGCGGTCCGCGCCCAGGGAGCCCCCGGCCTCAAGCGCGTCTACGGCATCACCTTCAAGTCCTACCCGGCGATGAAGGGCCAGCAGCTGGTGCAGGCGCTCAAGAACGGCCAGGTCGACGCGGCGAACATCTTCACCACCGACCCCGCGATCCAGGCCAACAACTTCGTCGTCCTGGACGACGACCGCAAGCTGTTCGTGCCGGAGAACGTCGTGCCGCTGGTCGCGAAGTCGGTCGCCACCCCCGAAGTCACCGGGGCGCTGAACGCGGTGGCCGACAAGCTGACCACCGAGGGCCTACGCGACCTGCTGACGAAGGTCGACGTGGAGAAGAAGGACGTCGCCGCCGTCGCGGCCGAATGGTTGAAGGCCAACGGGCTCGGGTGAGGCCGGGGGCCGGGGGCCGGGGCGTCCCGGAGTCACGAGAACTGACTTGTCATCCCTGGGCGCGAGGATCACACTCCACCAGGGGCCTTGGGTACGCCGGGTAACCCGCCGGAAAGGGGTTCCGCCGTGTTGAGCCGATTGGTGTGGCACTACCTGCGCCCGTACCGCGGGTTCCTGGTGGCACTGTGCCTGGCTCAGCTGTTGGGCAACATCGCCGCGCTGTACCTGCCGAGCCTCAACGCCGACATCGTCAACAACGGGGTCGCCAAGGGCGACACCGCCTACATCTGGTCGTTGTCCTGGTGGATGCTGGCAGCCAGCCTGCTGAACGTGGTCTGCACGGTGGCCGCGACGTACGCCGGCGCCCGCGCGGCGATGGGACTCGGGCGTGACCTGCGGGCGGGCGTGTTCACCAACGTCATGGACTTCTCGGCCCGGGAGATGGCTCGCTTCGGCGCCCCGACGCTGATCACCCGCACCACGAACGACGTGCAGCAGGTCCAGACCCTGGTGACCATGTCGGCGGTCATGCTGGTGGGCGCGCCGATCATGATGATCGGTGGGATCGTGATGGCCCTGAAGGAGGACGCGGGCCTGGCCTGGTTGGTGGCGGTCGCCGTACCGGTGCTGCTGCTAGCCATCATCGTGCTGGTACGCCGGCTGGTCCCGCTGTTCCGCCAGATGCAGACCCGGATCGACGCGGTGAACCGGGTGATGCGCGAGCAGATCTCCGGCATCCGCGTGGTCCGGGCCTTCGTGCAGGAGGATCGTGAGCGGGCCCGGTTCGCGCAGGCCAACGACGCCCTCACGGACACCACGTTGGCGGTCGGGAACATCATGGCCGTGCTCTTCCCGATCGTCTTCCTCGTCATGAACGTGTCGTCGGTGGCGGTGATCTGGTTCGGTGGGCATCGGGTCGCCAGCGGCGACATGCAGCCCGGATCGCTACTGGCCTATATCAGCTACCTGATCCAGATCCTCATGTCGGTGATGATGGCGACGATGGTGGCCAGCATGATTCCGCGCGCCGCGGTGGCCGCCGAACGGATCGGGGAGGTCCTGGACACCGTCACCTCGGTGTCACCGCCGTCGACTCCGGTCAAGGTGGGCGACAGCGTCGGGGCGGTCGAACTGCGGGACGTCTCCTTCACCTATCCCGGCGCCGCCGAGCCGGTGCTCTCCCGGATCAGTCTCAGCACCCGCCCCGGCACCGTGACCGCCATCATCGGCAGCACCGGTTCCGGCAAGACGACCCTGGTCAAACTCGTGCCGCGGCTCTTCGACGCCACCGACGGAGCGGTCCTGGTGGACGGGGTGGACGTGCGCGACCTGGACCCCGAAGATCTGTGGCGCCGGGTCGGGCTGGTGCCGCAACGCCCGTACCTGTTCAGCGGCACGGTCGCCAGCAACCTGCGCTTCGGCAAACCGGAGGCGACCGAGGAGGAGCTGTGGGCGGCCCTGGAGGTGGCTCAAGCGCGTGATTTCGTTGAAGCCATGGATGGCGGGCTGGACGCCGTGATCGCCCAAGGAGGCACGAACGTCTCGGGGGGTCAGCGCCAACGCCTGTGTATCGCCAGGGCCTTGGTGGCGCAGCCGGAGATCTACATCTTCGACGACGCCTTCTCGGCGCTGGATCTGGCCACGGATGCCCGGCTGCGGGCGGCGCTGCGGCCGCGGACCCGGGAGGCCACGGTCCTGATCGTGGCCCAGCGGGTCTCCACGATCCGCGACGCCGATCAGATCCTCGTCCTCGACCACGGCCAGGCGGTCGGGCTGGGGACACACGCCGAGCTGTTGGCGAGCTGTCCGACGTACCAAGAGGTCGTGTCCTCGCAGTTGTCCGCCGAGGAGGCGGCGTGAAGCCCGGTGCGCCCGGCTTGCCGGGTCCGGCGGGTCCGGAGCCCGCGCGCCCAGGGCAGGCCGCCTCCGTCCCGGACGACAGTACCCCTCCCGTTCTCCAGGAAGTACGTCGGACTCCCCGCGTCGGTCACGGGCCAGGGATGGGGATGCCGGTCGAGAAGTCGCTGAACTTCTCGGTCTCCGCGCGGCGGCTGCTGACCCGGATGCGCCCGATGCGGCCCCTGCTGGCCACGTCGGTGGGACTGACCATCCTCAGCGTGCTGCTGTCCACCCTCGGTCCGCGGGTGCTCGGCCAAGCCACCGACCTGGTCTTCACCGGCCTGATCAGCCGCCAGCTGCCAGCGGGCGCCACCAAGGACCAGGTGGTGGCCGATCTGCGCGCGCGGGGTCAGGGGACCTTCGCCGACATGGTCTCGGCCATGGACCTGGTACCCGGTCGGGGGATCGCCTTCGACGAGGTGGCCCGGGTGTTGCTGATCGTGCTCGCCCTGTTCGTGAGCTCGGCGGTGTTGATGGCCGTCTCCTCGCGACTGGTCAATCGGATCACGATGATCACGGTCCGCGGGATGCGCGCCGAGGTCGAAGAGAAGCTGCACGCCATGCCGCTGTCCTACGTCGACGCCCAGCCGCGCGGGGAGTTGCTGTCGCGGGTGACCAACGACCTCGACAACCTCGGGATGAGCCTCCAGCAGACCTTCGGACAGCTACTGAACTCGCTGATCACAGTCCTGGCGATCCTGTTGATGATGCTCTGGGTGTCGCCGCTGCTGACCCTTATCGCGGTGGTCGCCGTACCGCTGTCGGTGGTGCTGACCGCCGTCGTGGCCAAGCGCAGCCAGCCGCGGTTCGTGCAGCAGTGGACTCAGACCGGCATCCTCAACGCCCAGATCGAGGAGGCATTCACCGGGCACGAGCTGGTGACGGTATTCGGTCGCCGTCGGCAGATGGTCGAGCAGATGACCACCACGAACGACCGGTTGTACGGCGCCAGCTTCGGTGCCCAGTTCATCAGCGGGCTGATCATGCCGCTGATGTTCTTTGTGGGCAACCTGCAGTACGTGTTCGTCGCGGTGGTGGGTGCGCTGAAGGTGGCCGACGGGTCGTTGAGCCTGGGGTCGGTGCAGGCCTTCATCCAGTACTCCCGGCAGTTCACCCAGCCGTTGACGCAGGTGGCGTCGATGGCGAACCTGCTGCAATCTGGGGTCGCCTCGGCGGAACGGGTGTTCGAGCTGCTGGACGCCCCCGAGCAGAGTCCGGAACCGGCGTCGGACGGCAGCCGCGCGAGCGTCGGCCGGATCGAGTTCGAGGACGTCTCATTCAGCTACCGCCGCGATGTGCCGCTGATCGAGAACCTGTCCCTGGTCGCCGAACCCGGTCACACGGTGGCGATCGTCGGCCCGACGGGGGCCGGGAAGACGACCCTGGTCAACCTGATCATGCGGTTCTACGAGCTCGACGGGGGGCGGATCACGCTCGACGGCACCGACATCACGACCATGCCGCGCCAGGAGCTCCGCGCCCGGATCGGGATGGTACTCCAGGACGCAGTGCTGTTCGGGGGCACCATCCGGGACAACATCGCCTACGGGCGGCCCGAGGCCACCGAGGCCGAACTCCTGGCGGCGGCCCGGGCGACGTACGTCGATCGTTTCGTCGCGCACCTGCCCGACGGGTATGACACGGTGCTCGACGACGAGGGCAGCACCGTCTCGGCGGGCGAGCGGCAGCTCATCACGATCGCGCGGGCCTTCCTGTCGGAGCCGTCACTGCTGATCCTGGACGAGGCGACGTCTTCGGTCGACACCCGCACCGAGGCGCTGCTGCAGCGGGCGATGGCGGCACTGCGCACCGACCGCACGTCGTTCGTGATCGCCCACCGGCTCTCCACGATCCGTGACGCCGACCTGATCCTGGTCATGGAGGACGGCCGAATCGTCGAGCAGGGCGACCACGACACTCTGTTGGCCGCCGACGGTGCGTACGCACGGCTGTACCGCGCGCAGTTCAGTGGGCCGATCAACGAGGCGGCGCCGTCGCGGTCGTAGAGTGCCGGGCCGGTCGCAAGCGGCCGGTGCTGACCAGGCAGGTGTGGTTCGGGTCGCCGATCGGTTCACCATCTCCGTCCCGACCGCCCCTGTCGGCGCTGGCGCACACAGCGCTACCCCTTACTGTCGTCGGCATCGGGCAACCCCTCTGTGACCTGGCCTGATGTAAACGGCCTGTCGACTGTGCGGTCCTGAGGGGTAGCACTGTGTCACCTCGTGGCCAACCGTGTCAGCACCTGGACGCGAACACCATGCTCGGGGCCCCTCCGGCGCGGGGCCGCCGAGCACCCCCCGGCCGAGAGGACAGCCCCGCCGACCCTCCAAACACGTGCGATCAGCCGGCACACCTGTGGGCTCAGCCTCGACACCTCGACCTGATCGCGCTGGCCTGGCTTGAAGCCCGTTGGGTCTGACACAACGCTACCCCTCACCAGCATCGGCATCGGGCGGGGCGGTCGTGACCTGCGATGATGCCAACTACCCGTCGACTGTGCGGTCCTGAGGGGTCGAATTGTGTTCGCCGGAGTCGTTGACCCCAGCGCCTTCGGTGGTTGTCAGTGGGCAGCTCTCATGTCCGCCAGCGGGCAACTTCGTGGCCGTCTCCGGGCAGCTTCTCGTGGCCGCCGACATTCGCCGGAGTCGTTGACCCCAGCGCCTTCGGTGGTTGGGTTCCTCATGCGTGGCGCCCCCGGTGCGGGGGCGCCACGCACCCGGGGTCCGTGATCCGTTCATCGCTGCCGGACCCACCCCCGCTGCCGGACCCACCTCCCGTTGCTGGACCCACGAAGCTTCGTGGGTTCGGAGGGCGGAGGTGGGTTCGGGTCGAGCGGTTCGCCGAGTACGCCCGACTCACCAGCCTGCCCGACGACGTCGGCACGTAAACGTCACAGCCGGAGGGGGCCCCCGCTATCGCGGGGGCCCCCTCCGGCTGTGCCCCACCCCATCGCCGGGTGGGCTAGACGCCTACTTCCTGGTCAGGATCTCCAGGGCCTCTGAGGCGGGCATGGTGGTGCGGTCGCCCAGCGCCTCCCGCAGGGCCGACCACGCAGTGCTGTCCACGGCAGCCGCCGACGCCTGCGGTGAGGTAGCGGGTGCCGGGGGTGCCGGCTCCGGGGTGGGCTCCGGCTCCGGGGTGGGCTCCGGCTTCGGGGTGGGCTCCGGCTTCGGGGTGGGCTCCGGCTTCGGGGTGGGCTCCGGCTCCGGAGTGGGCTCCGGCGTGGGCTCGGGTTCGGTTGCCGCAACCGGTTCGGGCTCGGGTTCGGCTGCGACCGGCTGGGGCTCCGGCGCGGCCGCGACCGGCGGTGCCGCTGCCGGTGCGGGGGCCGGTGCCGAGGCACCGGGGGCCATCTGGCTCAGTAGAGCCAGGGCTTCCGAGGCAGGCATGCTCGTCCGAGATCCCAACGCCTCACGTAGTGCCGCCATACTCGCCCCAGCCGCCATAACTGCAGCGGGTGCTGCGGCTGTCGTCGGGGTTGCCGGAGCAGGGGGTGCTGAGGCAGGTGCTGCCGGAACAGGGCCAGGAGCAGGTGGTGTGGGCTGCTGCGCTGTGGGCTCCGGGGTGGCGACCGACTCGGGTGCCGGAGCGGCCGGCTGCGGCGCAGCAGCGACTTCGGGAGCCTGCGGTGCGGTGACCGGCTCGGACACAGCGGCCGGGGCGGTCGGGGCAGGCGCGGATGCCGCTGCGGGTGCCTCGACCGCGCCGACGGCGCTCGCGCCGAGCATGGTCAAGGCCTCGGTGGAGGGGATCTTGCCGCGATCCTTGCCGGCTTGGACGAGCTCGGCCCAGGCCGCCGGGCTCACCCGAGACGCAGCTGATGGCGCTGCTGCTGGAGCTGCTGCCGGAGCCTGACTCGAGGCAGGTGCAGGTGTCGCCACGGGTGCAGCCACTGGTGCTGCAGTCGCTGCCGTCGCCGCAGGTTCGGACGACGCGACCTTCGCGGGAGCCCCGGCCGCCATGGCCGCCAGCGCTTCCGAGGCCGACATCTTGCCCTTCGGCGGCGCGGGCGCAGCTGCCGCCGCATCGCGTTCGGCGGCGGCCGTGTCGCGTTCCGCGGACGCCTCGTGCGCCACCGAGGTGACCTCAGCCTCCGGAACCTCCTCCGGCGTGGCCGCAGCCGGAACCGCGTCGTCCGCAGGGGCTACGACGTCGGCCGCCACAGATGAGGCTACCGGGGCTGGCTCAATCGGGGCAGCAGCAGGGGCCGGAGCAGCCGGGGCAGCCGGGGCAGCCGGGGCAGCCGGGGCAGCCGGGGCAGCCGGGGCAGCAGCAGGGGCCGGAGCAGCCTCGATCTGGCGGTCCACCGGCGGGCGCAACGATGCCAGCAGCATCTGGGCGATGTCGACGACCTCGACCGAGTCGCGCGCCTTGCCCTCGTCGATGCGTGCCGTCAGGCCGTCGGAGAGCATCACCCGGCAGAACGGGCAGGCGATGGCGATCCGGTCGGCCCCCGTGGCGATGGCCTCGTCGGTCCGGTTCAGGTTGATCCGCTGGCCGAGCTTCTCTTCGGCCCACATGCGCGCCCCGCCGGCGCCACAACAGAAGGACTTGATGCCGTGGCGCGGCATCTCCTTGAGGATGACTCCGGGCAGGGTGCCGATCAGGTCACGCGGCGGGGAGTACACGTGGTTGTGCCGGCCCAGGTAGCACGGGTCGTGGTAGGTGACCGTACGGCCGGTGGAGGCAGCTTCCTTGCTGGTGGACAGGCCGGGGCGCTGGTCTGGGCGGCTCACCGGGACCAGTCGCCGCTCCCGGACCAGCCGGTTGAGCAGCTGGGTGTGGTGCAGCACCTCGTAGTGGGCCCCCAGCTGGGCGTACTCGTTGCGGATGGTGTTGTAGCAGTGTGCGCAGGTGACGACGATCTTCTTGGCACCCGACTCGTTGAGCAGCTCGATGTTCTGCGCCGCCAGCATCTGGTAGAGGATCTCGTTACCGGCGCGGCGGGCCGAGTCACCCGTGCAGGCCTCGCCCTCACCGAGGACCGCGAACGACACCCCAGCGGTGTGCAGCAACTCGGCAACGGCCCGGGTGGTCTTCTTGGCCCGGTCCTCGAACGCCCCGGCACAGCCCACCCAGAACAGGTAGTCGACGCCCGAGAGGTCTTCGATGTCGGCGCCGACCACCGGCACCTCGAAGTCCAGCCCCTTGGTCCAGTCGAGGCGGACCTTGGGCGCCATGCCCCAGGGGTTCTGCTTGGTCTCCATGTTCTTGAACAGGCCGCCGAACTCGGCCGGGAAGGCCGACTCCAGCAGCACTTGGTGGCGCCGCATATCGAGGATGGCATCGACGTGTTCAATGTCGACCGGGCACTGCTCGACGCAGGCGCCACACGTCGTACAGGACCACAGCACGTCGGTGTCGACGATGGCGTCCGGCCCCAGCGGGTCGTACGCGCCGATCGGGTACGCGGCCTCGTATCCGGTGTCGCCGATCAGCGGAATCTCCACCAGGCGCTTGGTGTGCTTGGGCAGCGAGTGGCGCTCTTCCTCGGTCGCCATCAACCAGGGGGCCTTGGCCTGGGCGTGGTCGCGCAGCGTCATCATCAGCAGCTTGGGTGACAACGGCTTGTCCGTGTTCCAGGCCGGGCACTGGCTCTGGCAGCGACCGCACTCGGTGCAGGTGTAGAAGTCCAGCAGGTTCTTCCAGGTGAAGTCCTCGATCTTGCCGACGCCCATGAGCGGCTCGGCGTCGTCGTCGTCGCCACCACCCATGTTCTCGATGTCTTCCATGGTCATCGGCTTGCCGCCGGCCATCATCGGGCGGGCGGCGCCCAGCGCGGTCCGGCCCTTGGCGTTGCGCTTGAACCAGATGTTCGGGAACGCCAGGAAGCGGTGCCAGGCAACCCCCATCGTGGGGACGCAGGAGACCGTGATCATCCAGGCGAACGAGATCAGGATCTTCAGCATGGCGAAGATGTAGACGGCCTCCATGACCTGGTCCAGGTCCATGTAGCCCCACAGGCTCCGCAGCCAGCCTGTCAGGGGGAAGTGCAGCAGCAGGTTGGTCTCGGGCTCCATGAGCTCGACCATCCGGGCCTCAAGGGTGCGCAGCAGCAGGATGCAGATGGTGACGCCGAGGATCGTGGCCTCGACGTAGTAGGCCTGCCACCAGGTGGACCCGAAGAACCGGCTGCGTTCACCGTGTCGCCCATCGGCCGATCGTGGGTGGTTCTTCTGGCGGATCAGGATCAGCAGGATGATGCCGATCAACCCACCCCAGCTGAACAGCTCGATCAGCCACTCGAACGGCGGGAAGTGGCCGATGACCGGTAGCCGGAAGTCCGCCCAGATCAGCTGGAAGAACGCGTTGACCAGGGTGGCGAACAGCAGGAAGAAGGACAGGGCGGTGAACCAGTGGGCGATCGAGACGATCGGCAGCCGGGCCATCCGGGTGTGGCCGAGGAACTCGCGCAGCACGGTGATGGTGCGGGCTGCCGGTTCGTTCGTCCGGGTGCTGTCAGCGGTGCCGTTCCGGAACTCGCGGACGAAGTAGAACGCCCGGCGGAAGAGCAGCGCCCAGCCGAGAAGTGGAATGGTGAAACACAGGGTGATCGCCGTGATCTGCAGCGCTGACATAGGTCCGAGCATACGGACGGCGTGAACGTCCAGACGGCGAGAAGACCAGGCAAATCGCTATCGAGTGGATCACGGTGACGGTCGCCGCTGGCGCATGTGTATCCGCGAGATCGCAGGTCAGCGGCCCGAGAGTCACGTTGGGCAGGCCTGAGGCCCGCTGGTGGCTCCGCGGCTGACGCGACCGAGGCGAGGGCATCGGTACGTCGACCGCTCCGGTGGGCGGGTCGCGAGCGGCTGCCGTCCGAGGGAGCTGTCCAGCTGTCGGTCGACGGCGTGGCCGGTCTCATGCCGCCGGGCATAATTCGACGTTGGAATACGGATAACCCCTGTGCGTGTTCTTCGTGGGAGTCCGCACAAGCTTCCTGGAGCGATCGGAGAGTGGCTACGTGCCCATCTATGACGACGTGACCGCGCTGGTCGGTCGTACCCCGCTGGTCCGCATCAACCGCATCATCGACGCCGACGCCACGGTGGCGGCCAAGCTGGAGTTCTACAACCCGGCGAACTCGGTCAAGGACCGGATCGGGGTGGCGATCATCAACGCCGCCGAGGCCTCGGGGGAGCTGCGCCCCGGCGGCACCATCGTCGAGGCCACCAGCGGTAATACCGGCATCGCGCTGGCGATGGTGGGTGCGGCCCGCGGCTACCAGGTCGTCCTGGCGATGCCCGAGACCATGTCGAAGGAACGTCGCGCGCTGCTGCGAGCGTTCGGGGCCCGGCTGGAGCTCACCCCCGGCAGCACCGGGATGAAGGGGGCCGTGGACAAGGCGCAGGAGCTCGCGCAGGGCGACAACGTGGTGCTCGCGCGCCAGTTCGCCAACCCCGCCAACCTCGACGTACACCGCCGAACCACCGCCGAGGAGATCTGGTCCGACACTGACGGCGCGGTGGACATCGTGATTGCCGGCATCGGCACCGGCGGCACCGTGTCCGGCGTCGGGCAGGTCCTCAAGGAGCGCAAGCCCGGGGTCCAGATCATCGGGGTGGAACCGGCCGAGTCCCCGATCCTGAACGGCGGCAGCCCCGGTCCCCACAAGATCCAGGGCATCGGCGCGAACTTCGTGCCGGACATCCTGGACCGCGGCATCCTCGACGAGGTCATCGACATCGACGCCGAGACGTCCGTGACCTGGGCTCGCCGCGCCGCCCGCGAGGAAGGCCTGCTGGTCGGCATCTCCTCCGGGGCAGCGCTGGCCGCCGCGGCGCAGGTGGCTGGCCGTCCGGAGAACGCCGGCAAGACGATCGTCGTGATCATCCCCTCGTTCGGGGAACGTTACCTGTCCACGATCCTGTTCGAGGGGCTCGTGGACTGACCCCCGGCCCGGCCGCCCGGTCGGCGTCCGCACCCAGCTCACCTTCTGGCAGGAGTACGACGTGAGCGCTCAGCCCGTTCCCCGCACACCCACGGCCCACGAACCGGGCACGGCCCGCCCTGCGCTGGCTCCCGTGCCCGAGCGGTGGTCCGCTGTGGAGGCCGGCGGACTGACCGGCAAGCTGCGCCGCGCGGTCGAGTTCGTGGTGGAGGACCTCGACGCCGCCGTCGCCCGTGACCCGGCTGCGACTGGGCGTATCCAGATGCTGCTCGTCTCTCCCGGGCTGCACGCGATCTGGGCCCACCGGGTGGCGCACAGCATGTGGCAGAAGCCCAACGGCAAGCTCCCGGCGCGGCTGTTCTCGCAGTGGGTCCGGGCCCGGACCGGAGTGGAGATCCACCCGGGGGCCAGGATTGGGCGGCGATTCTTCATCGACCACGGGATGGGTGTCGTCATCGGCGAGACCTCGGAGGTCGGCGACGACGTGATGATCTACCACGGGGTGACGCTCGGCGGCCGAACCCTGTCCAAGGGCAAGCGCCACCCCACCATCGGCGACGGCGTGACGATCGGCGCTGGCGCCCGGGTGCTCGGCGCCATCGAGGTCGGGGACGGCGCCCAGATCGGCGCGAACTCCGTGGTGGTGCACGACGTACCAGCGGATGCCGTGGCCACCGGCGTACCGGCGAAATCGCGTCCCCTGGCGCCGGACGAGGACCCCTACGAGGCGATGTTCATCGACCCAGCGATGTGGATCTGAGACGCTGCACTCTCACAACGAAGCGGGCCGCCCCAGCTGGGGCGGCCCGCTTCGTCGCGTCTGATCCGATTCGCTACGGCGTCTGCTGCTGCGGTACCTGCGGGGAGGCCGCGGCGCCCGTGTCCAGCCCACCCACCATTTCCGCGCCGTCGATCGAGGGCGGAACAGCCTGTGTGGAGCTGGTGGTGTCGGCGTCGGCGGGCTTGTCGGCGCCCTTGACGTCGGCGACCTTCTCCTTGACCGTCTCGGTGACGTTGTCCTTGACGGTGCCCGCAGCGCTGGCCAGCTTGGCCTGCACCTCGGGCGCTTTCTCCTTGACGGCCTGACCGGCCTCGGCGACCTTGTCCTGCACCCGCGGGTCGTGCCACAGGTTGTCGGCCTGGGTCTTCATGGCTTCATACCGTTCGCGCCCGGCGCGGGTCCCGAGCACGTAGCCCACCCCGGCCCCGACGGCGAACATCAGTCTGCCTCGCATGGGTTGGTCCTTCCCTGAACGGCCGGGTGACGGCCTGACTGGCGGTGGGTCACACGCTGCACGCGGTGTGCGACGGCGTAGGGCCAGGCGGCACGGTCCGCGTGGCCCTACCCACACGTGCTGCCACGCTACCTGCAGATCGAGATGGGCACGACCGCAGCGGGTCCGGGCCCCCGAGGGCGGTCGGGGTACGGTGGAGGTGGTGCCGGCCGCGGCTCGGGCCCGCACCGGGAGGGCTCGCATAGTGGCCTAGTGCGGCGGTCTTGAAAACCGCTATGGGGTGATCCCCCATCGTGGGTTCGAATCCCACGCCCTCCGCCGATGCTCGCGGCGGGTCGGTCGACCCGTTCGAGTGCCGCGTCCAGCCGGTACGCCGATGGGTCAGGCCATCGACAGGAAGATCTTCTCGAGGCGTTTGGTGTCCACCTCGCCCGTCTCCTGCCCGTCGATCACGCACTGCCGCAATGACTGGGCAATGATCGTGAAGGCCGCCCGGTCGATGGCCTTGCTCACCGCCGCCAGCTGGGTCACCACGTCCTCGCACTCCCGACCGTCATCGATCATGGCTAGAACTCCGCCGAGCTGCCCTTGGGCCCGCCGCAGCCGATTGACGACCGCGGTCAGCTCGGATCGGTTCAGTTGCACCATGTCTTCCTCCTGTACGGCGGCTGAGGACCGCGCGTTCCGACCATCATACCGGTGGGGGTATACCCTGTGCGCTGCGGGTGCGCCACCGTGTGGGGTGGCGATGATCATCAGGGCCTTGATCAGCGATCCGGACGTCACACTCCGGGTGGTCTACGTCCTCCGAGACGCCTGAAACGATTGAATGGACGCTGGTGGCGCCGCCCCGTAGCCCGGGGTGGCGGCGGCTGGCGTGGTTCGCCGGGGGGTAATTGGGCAGTGTCGACGAGAGAAGGGACCCCATGGCCGGGAGCGTCACGATGACGATGGTGGCGCGCGCCGCTGGCGTCTCGGTGAGCACGGTGTCGCACGTCGTGAACGGCACCAGGCCGGTCGCGCCGGCCACCCGCCAGATCGTCCTCGACGCCATGGACCGCCTCGACTTCACCCATCGCCCGGTCGCCCGATCCCTGGCTGCCGGGTCGACCACCACGATCGGCCTGGCGATCTCCTCGTTGTCCACGACGTACTGGCCCGAGCTGGTGGCCGGGTTTCAGGAGGAGGCCCGGCGCTGGAACCTACAGCTCCTGGTCGCCGCCACCGCTGAGGACAACATCCACGAGGAGCGCGCGGTGGCCAACCTGCTGGCCCATCACATCGCGGGATTGGTGATCACCCCCGCGCCGAACTGGCAGGACACCACACTGCGGCTGCTGCGTGAGCACCCCATCCCGTTCGTCATCGTCGACCGGATCCAGGACGTCAAGGCCGATCAGGTCGGTGTCGAGAACGAGACGAGTTCGGCGGCCATCGTCGATCACCTCATCCAGCGCGGACACACCCGGATCGCGATGATCACCGGCCTGGAGGGCCTGACCACCACGGAGGAGCGGCGCGCCGGGTACCTGCGGGCATTTCGTCACCGCGGGGTCGAGGTGGACCCGACGCTGCTGGTCCCGGGCGGATCGACCGAGTCCGGGGGGCGTCGCGCGATGGTCGAGCTGCTGGCCCGCAGCGACCCCCCGACCGCCGTGTTTTCCGCCTCGGACAGCATGACCGTCGGGGCGCTGCGGGCGTTGCGCGAAGCGAACCTGACAGTCCCGGACGACATGGCGATGGTCGCCTTTGATGAGTTCCCGTGGGGCGACGCCTTCGAGCCACGCCTGACGACGGTGGCTCAGCCGTGCTTCGCCATCGGCGCGCGGGCGATCCAGATGCTGCGTCGGCGCTTGGAGGACCCATCGCTGCCACCGCAGACGCTGCGCCTGAGCCCGGAGATCGTGCATCGCAGCTCGTGCGGGTGCCGCTGACAGCTCAGTCCGCGGTACGGCGGCATGCGGGTTTGTCGGCAGTTAGGGCCCCCTACCTGGACTTATGTCGACCCTGCGGTGGTGGGTCCCCAGCCGGGGGGCCTTATCGCGAGGGTGGCTTCGTGCTACGGTGACTGCGGTTGCAGGTGCAGTTCCGTTGTACGTCGAATCGCCGCCTCCAGGCGGCGTGCTGTTTGTATGGCTTGTTTGGCGTGGTTCACCGGGCTCGGGATCCATGATTCCGAACTCGTTCGGGGATGACACTGCGACCTCGGGTACCACGCAGTGTGGACCCGGTGGTCAGTCACAGAAGAGAGTTGTTTTACCCATGGCACAGGGCACCGTGAAGTGGTTCAACGCCGAAAAGGGCTTCGGCTTCATTGCACAGGACGACGGCGGACCCGACGTCTTCGTGCATTACTCGGCGATTCAGACCGGCGGCTACCGGTCGCTCGACGAGGCGCAGCGCGTCGAGTTCGAGGTCACCCAGGGCCCGAAGGGCCCTCAGGCGGACGCCGTTCGCCCGCTCTAAGACTCAGGGCGGCAGTAACCCTTCGATAGAGCTTGCGGCGGCGTCCAGTGGGCGCCGGCCGGACGAGGCCCCTGGCAATGCCAGGGGCCTCGTTGCATGTCCGGGAGGCGGTGATCGCTCCACCCGCTGCCGCCCGGAACCCCCTTCACGCTCGAACCCACGCCGCTCGCTGAAACCCACCTTGCTCGCTCGAACCCACGAAGCTTCGTGGGTCCGGCGGTGGGAGGTGGGTCCGGCGGTGGGAGGTGGGTCCGGCGGTGGGAGGTGGGTCCGGCGGCGGGAGGTGGGTCCGGCGGCGGGAGGTGGGTCCGGCGGTGGGAGGTGGGTCCGGCGGTGGGAGGTGGGTCCGGCGGTGGGAGGTGGGTCCGGCGGTGGGACGTGGGTCCGACGACCGTGTACCGGGGCTGCTTCAAGGCACTCAGCAGGCCTCGCTGACGTCCACCACGCCCTCCGCGTCCGTTCGAGCTGGACGAGCTGGACGAGCTGGACGAATTCGACGGGGTGGACGTACGGCTCGAGGTGCGAGTAGAGGTCGCCGTCGGCTTCTTGGTCGGCGTCGCCGTGGGTGTGGGCCAGGGATGCCCTCGGCCGTCGGTGGCCGGCTGCGGATTCGACGCCGGGTCGATCGCGTGCAAGACGTAGGCGTGCACCCACTCGTAATCCGGCCGGGTGTTGTCGAAGATCTTGTAGGTGAACGGCAGGCTCCGGATCTTGCCCTTCTGGACCCGGTTGCCCAGTTCGGACCACAGGGCCAGCTGACTGGTGTCGATGTCGGTGGCGATGTTGTCCTGGGCCACCTTGAGCAAGTCGGGCAGCCTGGTCAACAGGGTCGTCGGGTTCACCTGACGAGCCAGGGCGGCGAGCATGCATCGTTGCCGTCGCATCCGACTGAAGTCGTCCGTGGTCACCCGGGACCGCGTGTACCACATGGCGGTGTACCCGTCCATGTGCTGCCGTCCCGGCTCGATCCACCCGGTGATGCTGCCCGGGATGATCTGGCCCGCCTCGTTCAGCTTGCCCCCCTTGGGCAGCCGCTCCTTCACCGTGACGTCGACCCCGCCGACCGCGTCGACGAGCGCGCTGAAGCCCCGGATGTCCACGATAACGGTGTTGTCGATCGGCAGCCCCAGGAAGTCGTCGATCACGTCCGAGAGCTCAGCCAGCGCGGCGCTGCGGGGGTCGTGACCCGGGAAATCGGCCGGTCGGGCGGTCGCCTGCTCCTCGACGCGTCGCCAATAGTTCGTCAACCAGCAATCCGGGCCGCACCGGGTGCCGTAGGGGAACAGTTTGGCCATCGGGCTCGTGGGCCGGATCGTCCAGCCGTTGAGGTTGCGGGGGATGCCGAACAGCGTGGTGTTTCCGGTGGCCGTGTCGATGCTGGCGACCATCATCGAATCGGTGCGGATGCCCGGACGGTCGGGGTAGGCGTCGGTCCCCAGCAGGAGCACCGTGATGCGGGGGATGTTCTGCAGCGCGTCGGGCTTGGCCAGCTCCTGGCTCCGGCCGGTGTCCCGCGGTTTGAGGTTGCTGACCCCGAAGATGCGGGTCACGGCGTCGCGCGAGATCAGCGCGTACCGTCCGGCCAGCACGGTGGGGGTGATCAGCACCCCGCAGAGCAGGCCCACGAACATCGACATCCCGATGTTGAGCGCGGTGCTGCCCGGGCGGGCGCGGGTGATCCAACCGGTGGCGACCACCGAGGCGGCGAGCGCCGCGACCGCGAGACCTCCCCCGATGACGAGGGCCTGTACGACGCGCGGTCGCACCGCGACGTACAGCGCGGCGTCGCGGACGCCGTACCAGTAGAAGGTGGCGGCGACACCGACGATCACCAGGACGAACAGCGCCAACAATGCGCCGCCCAGCTTGCGCCGACCCGCCAGCAGCAACCCGGCGCCGGGGAGCAGTGCTCCCAGCGTGGTGAGCCCGAAGAACCGACCGAGAGTTGACGACGACTGCGCCCGAGAGGCGGCCCGGCTCGCAGGGGCAGGCGAGGGTGTCGTCGGACGCCGGCCGACCGAGCCGTCGTCGGGCAGATAACTCATCGGTCCCCTCACCAGTGCCGCAGCGGCACGTCGGGTTCATTGTGCCTTCCCGCGCGCCGGTGCGCGGGAAGTTCGCGCCGCACACGCGAGCGTCGCAACACAGGTTGTGCGCTACCTGGAGCGCGCCTCCACGTCGGCGCAGAGGTCCGGTGTACGGCGCGGGACGCCCCGCGGACGGCGGTCGCCACGGCGTACCGCGTTTTGGTGGCCGGAGCCGCGGCCCGGTAACCTGATCTGGCTCCGGCACCGCGCTCGCGCAACCGGGGTGGGGAGGCGTCGCCTAGTCCGGTCTATGGCGCCCGCCTGCTAAGCGGGTTTGGGGGTTAAACCCCATCGAGGGTTCAAATCCCTCCGCCTCCGCCATGTGATGTCCGCGGACATCGCCGAACACCCGGGCCCACGAGGTCCGGGTGTTCGACGTTTCTCGGAAGCTCAGCTCACGGGCGCCAGGCGCGGTCAGACCTGGCGGGGAACCTTGCCCGTCATCGTCAGCCAGCGACACATCAGTCGGTGACCACCGTCGGAGGCCTTGCCGAACATGAGGGGGCAACCCCCGGAGATGACCGTGATCCCGGCAGCCCGACCCAGCTCGGCCGCTTCCTGCGACACACTCCCAGCGCCGAAGCCCCGGTGCAGCCACACCTGGGTGACCCCGAGGTCGATGGCCTCGCGCATCGTGGCGGGCGCCTGCTCGGGACGGGTGGCGATCACCACGGCGTTCACGCCGCCCGGGATGGCCGCCAGATTGGGGTACGCCGGGTCCCCCTCGAGCGTGTCCGCGTGCGGGTTGACGGCGAACACCGTGAAGCCCCGCTCACGCAGTCGGGTGTAGATTCCGTTGCCCGCCTCGCCCTTGGGGCTTCGGGAAACCCCCGTGACCGCAATGCGATCGGCGGCCAGGAAGCTGTCGGCGGCGTCCTTGATGGTCGGCACGATGCCATTGAAACACCGCTCCGAGCTCCCTCTAGTCCAGGTGCCGACGGATCGAGTGATCTTCGGCGCATCAATGACCGGTGGGTAGCCGCAGGGTGAACACGGTCTGGCCGGGGCGGCTGGCGACCCGCACCGTCCCGCCGTGGGCGGCCACGACGGCATCCACGATGGACAGCCCGAGCCCGGTTGAGCCTTGAGCCCGGTTGCGAGCCTCGTCGCCGCGGGTGAACCGAGAAAACACCCTGGGCAACAGTTCCGGGTCGATGCCCGGCCCGTCGTCCTCGACCTCCAGTACGGCGTGCGGCCCCTGCGCGCGCAACCGGGCGGTGACCGTCGTACCGGGCGGGGTGTGCACCCGAGCGTTGTGGAGCAGGTTGACCACGACCTGGGTCAGCCGCTGGGTGTCCCCGACCGCCTCGACGGCCTCCTCCGGGAGGTCGAGGCGCCACCGGTGCTCCGGGCCGGTGACCCGCATGTCCGCGACCGCGTCGATCGTCAACATGGTCAGGTCCACGGGCTGGCTCGCCAACGGCCGCCCGGCATCCAGCCGGGCCAGCAGCAGCAGGTCCTCCACCAGAGCGGTCATCCGTAGCGATTCGGCGTCGATCCGCCCGAGGGCATGGGTGATCGACGGCGGGACGGGTGCCTGCTCGCGGCGGGACAGTTCGGCGTACCCGCGGATGGAGGCCAACGGCGTACGCAACTCGTGAGAGGCGTCGGCGACGAACTGACGCAACTGCGTCTCCGACCGGTGGCGTGCCTGCAAGGACGCGTCCACGTGGTCCAGGAGCTGATTCAGGGCGGCCCCCACCTGACCCACCTCGGTCCGCGAATCGGTGTTGCTGATCGGCACGCGCTCGGCGACGGTGACGTCGCCTTGGGACAAGGGGAGGTGGCTGACCCGCGTGGCCGTGTCGGCGACCCGACGCAACGGGCGCAGATTCGCGCCCACCAGCCACCAGCTGCTGATGCCCATCAGGGCCAGGCCCAGCAGCCCGAAGATGGTGGAGAGCAGCGACAGGCGTGCCACCGTCTGCTCGGTTTGGTGTTCCGGCAGTCCCGAGATGGTGAGCCGTCCGAACTCGGCCGTGCGCGCCGCTACCCGGTAGTGCCCGATCTGGTCACCCAGGTCCAGGGAGATGGGACGTTCGGACAACCCGGCCGCCATGATGTGGGCGAGCTGGTCGCCGGTCAGGGTGACCTGACGGCGGTCGAGGGTGGTGACGAAGTTGCGGGTGACGATCGGACCCGCGGCCTGCACCAGCAACCCGTCGCCGAACGGTCCGGGACGGCCCGCGTCGTCCTCGCCCCAGTCGACCGACCCGGGCCGGCGGGTGTCGCGGCTGCGGTCCGGCAGCATGGCCAGGGTCTGGACGACGCGTCGGTCCAGTTCGTCGTTGAGGGAGCGGCTCAAGGTCAGGACGGTCGCCGCGCCGGTGGCCATGGTCAAGGCCACAAAAAGGGCGAGGATCGAGGCCACCAGTTTGCGGCGCAAGGACCAGCCCGCGGTGATCGAGGCGCGCGGGCCCGGCTCCTGCGGGGACTCGGTCACGGCGCCGGCTTGAGCACGTACCCGACGCCGCGCATCGTATGGATCATCGGCTCGCGGCCGGCGTCGATCTTCTTCCGCAAATACGAGATGTACAGTTCGACGACATTCGCCTGACCGCCGAAGTCGTAGTTCCACACCCGGTCCAGGATCTGCGCTTTGCTCAGCACCCGCTTGGGGTTGCGCATCAGGTAGCGCAGCAGTTCGAACTCGGTTGCGGTCAAGGCGATGGGTTCGCCCGCCCGGGTCACCTCGTGGCTGTCCTCATCGAGCACGAGGTCACCCACCACCAGCGTCGAGTCGCCCGCGGTGGCGGCGACCGCCGTACGACGCATCAGCGCGCGGCAGCGGGCAACCACCTCCTCCAGGCTGAACGGTTTGGTGACGTAATCGTCTCCGCCCGCCGTCAGACCGGCCACGCGGTCCTCAACAGCGTCCTTGGCGGTCAGGAAGAGGACGGGGATGTTGGGGTCCTGGGCGCGCAGTCGTCGCATCACCTCCAGACCGTTGAAGTCGGGGAGCATCATGTCGAGGACCACGGCGTCGGGCCGGAAGTCCTTGGCCGTCCGAACCGCCGCCGTTCCGGTGCCGGCGGTCCGAACCTCCCAGCCCTCGTACCGCAGCGCCATCGAGAGCAGTTCGGTCAGGTTGACCTCGTCGTCGACGACCAGGACCCGCACCGGGGAACCATCGAGACGGGTCAAGGGAGCCGGGGTGGCGGGCGCGGTGTCCATGGCCTCCAGTGAACCCGGGCGGCTCAGGTGTTTGCTAGGTGAATCCTGTGCGACTCCTGTGGGGCCACGTTGTGTGGCGACCTGTCGATCGGGTCGGCGTGGTGGGTGCCAGCATGCCCGAGGGGCCCGGGTCGTGACGACCCGAGCCCCTCGGCTCTGCAGTGGTGTGTCGTGGTGTGTCGTGGTGGGGTCGATCAGCCCGCGACCGCAGCCTTCACCTTGTCGAATTCGGCCTTGATCTCGGCGGGAAGCTTGTCGCCGAACTTGTCCATCCACTCTTCGATGAGCGGGAGCTCCTTCTTCCAGGCCTCCGGGTCGTACGCCACGGCCTTGGCCACGTCGTCCGCCGGCATGTCGAGACCGGACACGTCGATGTCCTCGGGCTTGGGGAGCAGGCCGATCGGGGAGTCGATGACGTCGACCTTGCCCTCGAGCCGGTCCACGATCCACTTCAAGACGCGGACGTTGTCGCCGAAGCCAGGCCACAGCCAGTGACCGTCCTCGTCCTTACGGAACCAGTTCACCTGGTAGATCCGCGGGAGTTGGGCACCCTCGGTCTTGCCGATGTTGATCCAGTGCTGCACGTAGTCGGCCGCGTTGTAGCCGATGAAGGGCAGCATGGCCATCGGGTCACGTCGCACCACGCCGACCGCGCCGGCCGCCGCTGCCGTGGTCTCCGAGGACAGGCACGACGCCACGTAGGTGCCGTGGTTCCAGTCGCGCGATTCGTAGACCAGCGGCACCGTGGTGGCGCGGCGTCCGCCGAAGAGGAAGACGTCGATCGGCACGCCGTTGGGCTCGTCGTACTCGGCGGCCATCATCGGGCACTGCTTGGCCGGGGTGGTGAACCGGGCGTTCGGGTGGGCGGCGTTCTCCCCGTTGTCGGGGGTCCAGTCGCGGCCCTTCCAGTCGGTCAGGTGAGCCGGCTTCTCCGACGTCATGCCCTCCCACCAGATGTCGTCGTCGTCGGTCTTGGCGACGTTGGTGAAGATCGAGTGGCCCTTTTCGAGGGTGAGCATGGCGTTGTTGTTGGTCGCCTTGCCGGTGCCGGGGGCGACGCCGAACAGGCCAGCCTCCGGGTTGACGGCGTACAGGCGACCGTCCTTGCCGAACCGCATCCAGCAGATGTCGTCGCCGACCATCTCGGCCTTCCAGCCGGGGATGGTGGGCTCGAGCATGGCCAGGTTGGTCTTGCCACAGGCGCTGGGGAAGGCGCCGGCGATGTAGTAAGTCTTACCCTCGGGGTTGGTCAGCTTGAGGATCAGCATGTGCTCGGCCATCCAGCCCTCGTCGTGGGCCATGACCGAGGCGATCCGCAGCGCGTAGCACTTCTTGCCCAGCAGGGCGTTGCCGCCGTACCCGGAGCCAAAGCTCCAGATCTCGCGGGTTTCGGGGAAGTGCGAGATGTACTTGGTCTCGTTGCACGGCCACGGCACGTCCTGCGCGCCGGCCTCCAGCGGGGCGCCGACCGAGTGGATGCACTTGACCCAGTCCGCGTCGGTCTTCTCCATCTGCTTCAGGACGTTGGAGCCGATGCGGGCCATGATGCGCATGTTCACCACGACGTACGCCGAGTCGGTGAGCTCGATGCCGTACTTGGGCTCGTCAGCCTCGAGGTGACCCATGACGAACGGGATGACGTACATCGTGCGGCCCTTCATGCACCCCCGGTAGAGGTCGCTCATGAGGGTCTTCATCTCGGCCGGGGCCATCCAGTTGTTCGTGAACCCGGCGCCGTCCTGTGACTCCGAGCAGATGAACGTCTTGTCCTCGACGCGAGCGACGTCAGCAGGGTCGGACTTGCACCAGAAGCTGTGCGGCTTCTTCTTGTCGTCGAGACGGTAGAACGTGCCGCCGTCGACCAGTTCCTGACAGAGACGCTCGTTCTCTTCCTCGGAACCGTCGACCCACACGATCTTGTCCGGGGTGACCAGGGCTGCGACCTCGTCGACCCAAGCTGCGAGCCGGGCGTGGGTGGTGCCGCCCTCAGTGGGGATGTTGGTGGTGGTGTCGGTCATGGATGTGGCCGTCCCTTCAGGTGATCGGCGTTGAGGTCACGCATTCGGTCGGTTACGGAGCCCAGCCTAGGAAGCCTGACACCCAGTGACCAGAGGGGTTTTCCGCTGGCGAGATGGGAGCGCGACCGCGGCGTGAGCGCTGAGTTCACCGTACAAGGCCGACCCGGGGGGCCGGGGCGCTGGGCGCCGACAACCTGTGAAAACCCTCACCAGGGGCGTCGCCAGGGGTTTTTCCCGGACTCTGCGGCGAAGGGGGCCGGGGCAGGAGCCTCGAGGATTCGCCTCGTGTGGTGCCGTCACGGTACAGTCTTGCGGTGCCGTCGCGACCCTCAGGCAGGGCCAGGCGCACGCGCCCGTAGCTCAACGGATAGAGCATCTGACTACGGATCAGAAGGTTGGGGGTTCGAATCCCTCCGGGCGCGCTTCTGGCTTGAGTCGCATCATCCTTGACAGGGTGTCGCGACCCTCAGAGCCGTTGACCTTGCTGTGCTGCCCGACCAGCGTCCGAGTGTCTTCGGTGGTTGTCACAGTCCGAACCGATGTTCTTGCTGAGCTTTGAACGCCCCGACTCTTTCGAGACGTCGATTCCGCACCTCTCCTAGTGTCGAAGTGTCACTTGGGCGCCGAATTGTCGACGCGAATAGCACCAGAGTGACGTTTCGGCGGCGCACACGGAGCGGAATCGACGTTTCGCGGATGCCGCGCACAGGGTCCGGCTCCACCGCGTGGCGTGCCTCGCATCCAAGGAGAGGCGAGCCACGTCAGGGGACTCAGCGTCCTTGGAAGACGTCCAGGGCGACACCGACCGCTGCCGCCAAACGCCAGTCGATCGGTGGTCCGTCCGCCCGCGGCGGCAGGGTGACCAGGTACTGGTCGCTGAAGGCGCGACGGCGCTCACAGGCCAGGACGACCTGGCCGTGATCGTCGCGGAAATCGAAGTGGAACTGCCACGGCAAGAGGTCCATGGCATCGCCGAGGGCTCCAGGCAGCAGGAAGCCGAATCGGCGGATCGCGGCCACCTTCGCGTTCCGCTCACGCCCCGTCGCGGTCTGGCCGTCGGGCGTCTGCAGGTAATACGTGGAGTTGGTCAGCGAGCGGCGCGCGTCTTTGCGGAACGACCCTAGGGAAGCACCCGCAGCGTCCACGACAGCCGTGGTGGCGTGCAGGTCGACGATCTCCCGCGACCGCATGGCGAACAACGGTTGGGTCTTGGCGTCGTTCGCGAAGAACGTCACCTCCTCGCGGAGCTTGAGCGGCTTTTGCTCGCCGTAGGCCAGTAGCGCCCCGGGCGACTGGTCCGGCCCCAGCTCGTGAACGCGGAACCGGTTGATGATGGCCGTGAGTTCCTGGACGAGGAGGAGGCCGGGGAGCTGCGTCGAGCTTCCTCCGGAGGTCTCGGTGGTCATGCACTGATTATGTCCGCTCCGGTGCCCCCACGAGGAGGAGCGTGGAATCGAGCAGCAAGGCCACCAGCGGGACTCACCCTAGGCTGGACTCGTTCCAACGTGCGAGTTGGTCAGAAGACGGTTAGCGTCGGGGTATGGACCAGGCGGCTGCGCGAATCAGGGCAGCTGGGCTGCGCGTCACCCCTGGTCGGGTTGCCGTGCTGCGCGTGGTCGATGGTGAGCCGCACATCGACGCCGACCGGGTCGCCGTACGAGCTCGGCAGTCCATTGGCGCGCTGTCGACGCAGGCTGTGTACGACGCCCTGCGGGCCCTCGCGGAGGCCGGCCTCTTGCGCCGGATCGAACCGGCTGGTGCGCCAGCGCTCTACGAGACCAGGGTGGGGGACAACCACCACCACCTCATCTGCCGCACCTGCGGCCGGATCGAGGACGTCCGGTGTGCTGCCGGTGCCGCACCGTGTCTGAATCCCGACTCCGCCTGGGGATTCTCCGTCGACGAGGCCGAGGTCACCTTTTGGGGTCAGTGTCCCGCTTGCCTGACCGCCGTCGCAGCAGCAGCCCCCGCCGGAGGCGTTGGGGAATCCGCTCCGGTCAGGCGAGCGCAATCCACCAACGATGCGATGCCATCACTGGAAACCACCACCGAGGAGTCATCATGAGCGCACCCGTCCCATCGACCGGACCCGAGAACCCGAGCGGCCCGAGCGCCACCCCGAAGGCCAGCGTCGACGCCTCCGGTTCCACCACGATCAGTGGCGCCCCTGCCGTCAGCGACCGGAACTCGCTCAGCGTCGGGCCGAACGGTCCTCTGCTGCTGCACGATTTCCACCTCATCGACACCCTCGCCCACTTCAACCGGGAGAACATCCCGGAGCGCAAACCGCACGCCAAGGGGGGCGGCGCGTTCGGTGAGTTCGAGACGACCCAGGACATGTCGGCGTACACCAAGGCGGCGCTGTTCCAGAAGGGCGCCAAGAGCCGGATGTTGGCGCGATTCTCTACGGTCGCGGGCGAACTCGGCTCCCCGGACACCTGGCGTGATGTGCGTGGTTTCGCGCTGCGTTTTTACACCAGTGAGGGCAACCTCGACCTGGTCGGCAATAACACGCCGGTGTTCTTCGTGCGTGACCCGATGAAGTTCCCGCACTTCATCCGATCGCAGAAACGGATGCCGGACTCGGGCCTGCGGGACATGAACATGCAGTGGGATTTCTGGACTCTTAACCCTGAAAGCGCCCACCAGGTCACCTATCTGATGGGCGATCGCGGGCTGCCGAAAACCTGGCGGAACATGAACGGCTACAGCTCCCACACGTACCTGTGGGTCAATGAAGCCGGCGAGCGCCACTGGGTGAAGTACCACTTCCACACCCAGCAGGGCGTGGAGAACCTCGAGGGGACCGAGGCCGAGAAGATCGCCGGGATGGACGCCGACTTCCACCGGCGCGACCTGTTCCAGGCCATCAAGGGGGGCGACTACCCGAGGTGGACGCTTTTCGTGCAGCTCATGCCGTACGCCGACGCGCTCACCTACCGGTTGAATCCGTTCGATCTGACCAAGGTGTGGCCGCACGCGGACTACCCGTTGATCGAGGTCGGGACGATGACCCTCAACGAGAACCCGGTGAACCACTTCGCGCAGCTGGAGCAGGCCGCCTTCGCCCCCAGCAACACGGTGCCGGGGATCGGGTTCAGCCCGGACAAGATGCTGCTCTCGCGGGTGTTCGCCTACGCCGACGCGCATCGCGCCCGCCTCGGCACCAATCACCACCAGCTCCCCGTGAACCAGCCGATTGTGCCAGTCAACGTGTACAACTTCGACGGCCAGATGAACTTCAGCCAGGAGGCGGACGGCGCCAAGGCCACGTACGCACCCAACTCCGCCGGTCGGTCGTACTCGGACTTCGAGGGCCGGGTCGATGACGGCTGGGAGGTGGACGGGGACATGGTGCGACAGGCCTACACGCTGCGCCCCGATGACGATGACTTCAGCCAGCCCGGTGCCTTGGTGCGCGACGTGATGGACCAGGCGGCACGCGACCGGTTGGTGGAGACCGTGGCGACGACGCTTCAGGCCGACGTGACACCGGAGGTCCAGGAGCGGGCGTTCTGGTACTGGAAGTCCGTGGACCCGACCGTCGGTGCGGCGATCGAAGCGGCGGTCAAGGCCGGCCGCAAGGGTGACAACCCGGGCGGCGACGACAAGGACGCCAAGGCCGAGGCCACCAAGGCCAACCCCGAGCCGACGCCGCCCGCCCCCAAGGCGTAATCCGAGTCCTTGAGGGCGGGGTACGGCTCGACATCGAGCCGTACCCCGCCCTCAACGGCACGACGCGACCGCAGCGAGCCGCACCTCGGCCGCCTGCTCGAGCGGGGTTCCAGCGAGGGCCCGGCGGATCAGCCGGTGACGGGGGAGTGCTCCGGGGGGGCGTGCTCCGTCATGGCGGGTCGCAGCGCCGCCAGAATGAAGTCGGTCTCCGCGGTGACGTAGTCGGGCAGGGTCATACGGGACGCCAGGTGCCAGTGCTTCAAGGCCCACCCATGCGCCACCATCAGCACGTTGTGCACCACCAGCTCCACCTCGACACCGCGGAAGACCCCCGATTCCATCCCGTCCAGAATCGCCTGCCGGATCGGCTCGATGGTCTGGTGCTCGACCGCCTTGAAGCGCTCGACGTCCTCCAGCGGGAGGGTCTTCATCTCGCGATAGGCCAGCAGGGTGCCGGGCCGTTTGGCGTCGATGACCTCACAGAACGCCCGAATGCCGACGGTGAGCCGGGCGATGGGGCTGGGTCCGGCGGAGGCGACGGCCATCGGGACCCGGTCCCGGAAGTCTTCGAGGATGTCCTGGATGAGGGCGCGCAGGATGTCTTCCTTGCCGCCGAAGTACTGGTAAATGAGGCCGACGCTGACGTCGGCGCGATCGGCCAGCTGTTGCATCGACATGGCGTGGTAGCCGGTGGAGTGCATCACCGACGCAGCGGCATCCAGGAGCTGCCGCCTGCGTTGCTCGACCCGGGCCTCCTTGTCGCGCTCTCGGCGCGCCTTCGACCGCCTCAGGTCGGATGCGGTCACGGCGTGCCCCCTCTGGTTGGCGTGTAGCCAGTGTGCCCTGACAGAACGCGGTCAGAAGAAGTGTGCAGCAGAGGCTTGACACCATCCACTTGAATGAACCACCATTCAACGAACGACAGTTCAGATGAACGAACACTCATTCACACCAGAGGCGGCGATCGATGACTTCCCCCTCCACCTTCGAGGACATCACTTACGAGCTCCAGCGGTCGACGGCCGTGATCACCATCAATCGTCCCGAGCGGTTCAACGCCTTCCGCGCCCGGACGGTCGAGGAACTGATCAGGGCCTTTCGCCTCGCCTGGGCCGACCGCCAGGTACAAGCGGTAATCCTGACCGGTGCAGGGGAGAAGGCCTTCTGTACCGGGGGAGACGTCAAGCAGCGGGCCGAAACGGGGGACTACGGCCCGAGTGAGAGCGGGATGTTCGAGATCGGTGCCCTGCACAAGCTCATCCGCGACATCCCGAAGCCGGTCATCGCCGCGGTCAACGGGGTTGCCGTGGGCGGCGGTCATGTGCTGCACGTGCTGTGCGACGTGTCCATCGCCAGCGAGACCGCGCGGTTCGGCCAGGCCGGGCCCAAGGTTGGCTCCTTCGACGCCGGCTTCGGTACGGCGTACCTCGCGCGGGTGGTGGGGGAGAAGAAGGCGCGCGAGATCTGGTTCTGGTGCCGCATCTACGACGCCCAGCAGGCCCTGGCGATGAACCTGGTCAACAAGGTCGTGCCGGCCGCGGACCTGATGGCCGAGGCGATGGCCTGGGCCGATGAGATTGCCAGCAAGAGCCCGACCGCCATCCGGTTCCTCAAACAATCGTTCAACGCCGACACCGATCACCAGGCCGGCCTGAGCAACCTCGCGATGTCCGCCCTGGACCTGTTCACCGCCTCCCCCGAGGGTCTGGAGGGCGCGGCCGCCTTCGCCGAAAAGCGCACCCCCGACTTCAACCAGCACGTCACCTGGCACTGAGGTCCGGGCATGCACTACGGATTCGACGACGACCATGAGAGCTACCGGCGCGAGATCCGCAAGTTCGCCGAGAAGGTGCTCGCGCCGTATTACCAGTCCGACGACAAGGCCGCGGTCTTTCGTCGCGAACTGGCCACCGACATGGCCGGGATGGGCCTGACGGGCCTGCGGATTCCCGAAGAGTACGGCGGCCAAGAGGCGTCCGCGGTGATCGCCGGAATCGCCGCCGAAGAGGTCGGACGCTGCGACTTCAACGCCGGGTACCTCCTCATCAACGCAGCCCTGATCAGCGACATCATCGTGCGCAACGCCTCGCCGGAGCAGCAGGCTGCCTGGCTTCCCGGTATCGCCACGGGCGAGACGGTGCCGTGCATCTGTATCACCGAGCCAGGTCATGGCACCGATGCCGCGAGCTTGCAGTTCAGGGCCACCCGCGACGGTGACGACTGGATCCTCGACGGCGAGAAGACCTCGATCACCCTCGGGATGGCCTCGGACTACGCCGTGGTGCTGGCGCGTTCCGGTGGGCCCGGAGCCCGCGGGGTCAGCGCCTACTGGGTCGACCTGGCTTCCCCCGGCGTCTCCCGTTCGCCGTTCGACGACCTCGGCGCGCGTGCCATGGGCCGCGCCTCGCTGCACTTCGACCAGGTCCGCGTCGGCGCCGACGCGCTGATCGGCCAGGAGGGCGACGGGTTCGTCCGGGTGATGGAGGGTTTCGACTACTCCCGGGCGATCATCGGGCTGATCTGCCTGGGCACCGCGCAGGTGAGCTTGGACGAGGCCCTGCAGTGGTGCCGCGACCGGGTGGCGTTCGGTCAGCCGATCGGCGCGTTCCAGGGAGTCTCGTTTCCCTTGGTCGAGTACGCGACCTACCTCAAGGGTGCCCGACACGTCTGCTACGAGGCGCTCTGGCGCAAGGACCAGGGCCTGCCGCACAGCGCCGAGGCCGCGATGGCGAAGTTCTGGGCCCCGAAGGTGTCCGTCGACACCATCCACCAGTGCCTGCTCACCCTCGGCCACCTCGGGTACGCCGCCGACAGTGCCATCGGCCAACGATTGAGGGACGTCATCGGCCTCGAGATCGGGGACGGCACCGCCCAGGTGTCCAAACTCGTCATCGCCCGCTCGCTGCTCGGGCGCGCGTACGCCCCCTAGCTCAGCCGCGCGTACGCCCCCTGACGCGGCCCGCGCTCCCTCTGCAACCCGAAAGGCACGTCATGGCACCGTTGAACTCGAAGATCGCCCTCGTCACCGGGGCCGGCCGCGGTATCGGTCGGGGCATCGCCACCCGGCTCGCCGCCGGTGGCGCCACGGTGATCGTCACCGACGTGGACGAGGCCTCGGCGCAGCAGACCGCCGCAGACCTCAGCGCCGAAGGCGCCACCTGCCTGGGGCTGCCGGCCGACGTCACCTCGCTGGACTCGGTGCGGACCGCGGTCGAGGAGGCCACCGCACGATTCGGCCGGATCGACATCCTGGTGAACAACGCCGGTTGGGACAAGGTCGGCCCGTTCATCGACTCCGATCCCCAGGACTGGGACCGGATCATGCAGATCAACCTGTACGGCGTCCTGCACACCAGTTATCTGGTGCTGCCGGGGATGGCCGCCCAGGGTTACGGCCGGGTGGTCAACATCGCCTCCGACGCCGGCCGCGTCGGGTCCTCCGGCGAAGCCGTGTACTCGGCCGCCAAGGGCGGCGTCATCGCGTTCACCAAGACCATGGCCCGGGAGATGGCTCGATCCCAGGTCACCGTCAACTGTGTCTGTCCGGGACCGACGGATACGGCACTGTTCGCCTCCGTCGGCGGCGACAACCCCAAGCTGCGCGAAGCATTGACCAAGGCGATTCCGCTGCGCCGGCTCGGGCAGCCCGAAGACCTGGCCAACGCCGTGGCGTTCCTGGCCTCAGACGAGGCCGCCTTCATCACCGGGCAGACCGTCAGCGTCAGCGGCGGCCTGACCATGACCTGACCCGCCCCCACCACGCGAACGGATCACGCCATGGCCTTCGAGACGATCCTGACCGACGAACTGATCCAGACCCACACCCGCGCCGGCTACTGGCGGAACCGCATCATCACCGACTTCCTCGACGAGCACGCGCACCGGACGCCGGACAAGGTCGCCTTCCACGACCGCCGGGGCAGCCTCACCTACGGCCAACTGCGCGACGCCTCGATCAGGTGTGCCCTCGGGTTGCTTGAGCTGGGGGTGCGACCCGGCGACGTGGTGTCCTTCCAGTTGCCGAACTGGAACGAGTGGATCGTGCTGCACTACGGCGCGACCCGCATCGGGGCGATCCTCAACCCGCTGATCCCGATCTATCGGGAGCGCGAGGTGGAGTTCATGGTCTCGATGGCCGGCTCGAAGGTGCTGGTCATCCCGCGGGAGTTCCGCAACTACGACTACGCCGCCATGGTCGCCCGGATCCGCGACCGGATGCCCTCGCTGGACCACGTGCTGGTCGTCGACGGCGAGCCGGGCCCAGGCAACGCCTCCTGGCAGGAGTTCATGGCGACGCCGTGGGAGGAGCGCCGCGACCCCGCCGAGCTAGCGGCCCTGCGACCCGATCCCAACGACGTCACCCTGCTGATCTTCACCTCCGGGACCACCGGTGAGCCCAAGGGCGTGATGCACACCCACAACACCGTGATCGCGGCGACCACCCCGCTGCCCGACCGGTTGCCGATCACCAGCGACACGGTGTTCCACATGGCCTCGACGTTGGCTCACCTCACCGGCTTCCTGTACGGCGCCCGGTTGCCCGTGCAGAACGGTGCCACTTGTGTGCTCCAAGACGTCTGGGACGCGGCCACCTTCGTGGATCTCGTGGAGACCCACCGGATCAGCTACACCTCGGCCGCCACGCCCTTCCTGCACGACCTGCTCTCGGCCCCCGACCTGGAGCAGCGCGACATGTCCTCGATGCAACTGTTCTGCTGCATGGGCGCTCCCATCCCGCGGGCCCTGGTCCGCCGCGCCAAGGAGCAGCTGCCCGGGCTGACGGTGCTGGGCGGCTGGGGACAGACCGAGAACGCCCTGGTCACGTTGGGTATCCCGGGCGACCCCGAGGACAAGATCGTCGGCACCGACGGCTACCCCTGGCCGGGGATGCAGGTACGCACCGTGGACGCGGACGACGTACCGACGCCGTCCGGGGTGGAAGGGGCCGTCCAGGTCAAAGGCCCGTTCCTGTTCGTCGGGTACTGCCAGCGGATGGAGATGAGCCGCGCCAGCTTCGCCGAGGACGGCTGGTTCAACACCGGTGACCTGGCGATCATGGACGAGCAGGGGTATCTGAAGATCTCCGGCCGGACCAAGGACATCATCATCCGCGGCGGAGAGAACATACCGGTCGCCTACGTCGAGAACGTCATGTACGAGCACCCGGATGTCGCCGAATTGGCGCTGGTCGGCGCCCCGGACCCGCGCCTGCAGGAACGTCCCTGCCTGTTCGTCGTCCTTCGGGCCGGTGCGCAGGGTATGACGGTGGAGGACGTACGGTCCTTCCTCGCGGACAAGGGCGTGGCGAAGCCGTACTGGCCCGAGCGCGTCGAGGTCGTCACCGAGCTGCCGCGCACGGCCAGCGGCAAGATCCAGAAGTTCAAGCTCCGTGAGTCTTTGGTGGCACAAGCGGAGGCGACGACATGAGTGAAGCGGCGAGCACGGCGTACCTGGTCGGAGGGGTTCGCACCCCGATCGGTCGGTACGGCGGTGGGCTGGCTAACGTGCGACCCGACGACCTGGCCGCGCACGCGGTGCGCGCCCTGGTCGGCCGGTACGCCGGGGTGGACTGGGCCGCGGTGGACGAGGTGATCCTCGGCTGCGCCAACCAGGCCGGTGAGGACAACCGCAACGTGGCCCGGATGGCGGTCCTGCTGTCGGGGTTGCCCGTGGAGGTCCCGGGGGTGACGGTCAACCGGCTCTGTGCCTCCGGTCTGGACGGCGTCATGATGGCCGCCCGGGCGATCCGCAGTGGCGACATGGACCTGGTGATCGCCGGCGGGGTGGAGAGCATGACCCGCGCGCCGTTCGTGATGCCCAAGGCGGGGACCGCCTGGGAGCGCTCCAACGCGGTGTTCGACACCACGATCGGGTGGCGCTTCGTCAACAAAGCGCTGGAGGCTGAGCACGGTGTCGACTCGATGCCGCAGACCGCCCAGAACGTCGCCGACCGCTGGAACGTGAGCCGGGAAGACCAGGACGCGTTCGCGCTGCGCTCCCAGCAACGCACCGCCGCGGCGCAGGCCAGCGGCCGGCTGGCCCGCGAGATCGTGCCGGTCACGGTGCCGGTCAGGCGGGGTGACCCGGTGGTCGTCGAGGCTGATGAGCACCCGCGCCCCACGACGGCGGAGGTGCTGGCGAAACTGCGGCCGATCTTCAGCGGCGGTTCGGTCACCGCGGGTAACTCCTCAGGGGTCAACGACGGTGCGGTGGCGGTGCTCGTCGCCTCGGAGGCCGCGGTCCAGCGGTACGGGCTCTCGCCCCTGGCCCGGATCACCTCGGGCGCGTCGGTCGGCGTCGAACCACGCGTGATGGGCATCGGCCCGCACCCGGCAGTGGACAAGTTGTTGTCCAAGAAGGGTCTGGGGGTGTCCGATATTGACCTGTTCGAGCTCAACGAGGCATTCGCCTCGCAGGCCCTGCAGGTGCTGCGTGGCCTCGGACTCCCCGACGACGCGGACCACGTCAACCCCAACGGCGGCGCCATCGCGCTCGGCCACCCGCTCGGTGCGAGCGGGGCTCGGCTGGCCCTGACGGCCGCGCTGGAGATGCAGGACCGGGGCCTGGCCAGGGCGATCGCGACGATGTGCGTCGGGGTCGGCCAGGGCGCCGCGATGTTGTTGGAATCCGTCTGACCCCGTGGCGTCCCGCCCCGCCGCCCCCGCGGGGGAGCGGGTGCGGGACGCCCCGACCGTACCCGAAGGAGAATCGATGACCGTGCCTCACGGGGTGCCGTCCGCGGTGCCGGAGGTGTCGACCCTGCTGGTCGAGCTGCGGCCGGCCGGTGACACGGCCCAGCTCGCGCTGGTGGCGGTCAACCGCCCGGAGGTGCGCAACGCCATCAACCGGCAGGTCCAGGCCGATCTGCGCGCCGTCCTGGCGTGGGCCCACGAGGCGGACTCCGTCGGGGCCGTGGTGTTCACCGGCGCCGGGGACCAGGCGTTCGTCGCCGGAGCCGACATCACCCAGCTACGCACCTACACCCTCGCCACCGGCCTGGAGTCGTCGATGCAGCGCTTGTACGACGACCTGGAGGCCTTCGAGAAGCCGACCATCGCCGCGATCAACGGCTTCGCGCTCGGTGGGGGCTGCGAATTGGCGATGGCCTGCGACATCCGGATCGCCTCCGCCCGGGCCCGGTTCGGCCTGCCGGAAACCATGCTCGGGGTGCTGCCGGCCGCCGGGGGCACCCAGCGGATGACCCGGCTGGTGGGTGCCGGTCGGGCCATCGAGCTGATTCTGACCGGCCGGATCATCGACGCCGACGAGGCCCTGGCCATCGGCCTGGTGACCTCCGTCGTACCGCCGGAGGAACTTCTGGACGCCGCCGTCAGCACCGCGCGCACCATCCTGGCGCGCGGGCCGTTGGCGGTCCGGCTCGCCAAGTTGGTGATCCGGGCCGGCGCCGACGCCGACCTGCGCACCGGGCTCGCCCTGGAGCGCCTGGCCCAGAGCGTGCTGTACACGACCACCGACAAGGCCGAGGGTACCGACGCCTTCATCGAGAAGCGGCCCGCCGCGTTCACCGGTCGCTGACCCACGCACCCCGCCAGCCCCGATAGCCCAGCCCCGATAGCCCGCCGACCCCGGAAGGACGGTTCGTCATGGACTTCGCGCTCACCGAGGACCAGCGCCAGTTCAAGGCGTTGGCCAGAGACTTCCTCGAGGCAGAGGTGGTGCCGTCTCGGGCGGTGTGGGACCGGCGCGAGGCCGTCGACACCGCGATCGTGCCCAAGCTCGGTGACCTGGGCTTCTTCGGGCTGACCATCCCCGAGGAGTACGGCGGCATCGGCGGCGACTACATCACCTACTGCATCGGGATGGAGGAGCTGGGCCGCGCCGACTCCTCCGTGCGCGGCATCGTGTCCGTCTCGATGGGCCTGGTCGGCAAGGTGCTGCTCAGCCACGGTACGCACGCACAGAAGCAGGAATGGTTGCCGCCGATCGCCACCGGGCGGGCACTGGCCTGCTTCGGCCTGACCGAACCCGAGACCGGCTCCGACGCGGGCAACCTGCGCACCAAGGCCGTCCGGGACAGTGCCGGGTCGGACTGGCTGATCAGCGGTCAGAAGGTGTTCATCACCAACGGCACCTGGGCCGACCTCGCGCTGATCTTCGCCCGCACCGGGGGGCCCGGCCCGAAGGGGATCTCGGCGTTCCTGGTGCCGACCGATGCCCCCGGTTTCGAGCGCCGGGAGATCAAGGGCAAGCTCGGCCTGCGCGGCCAGGCCACCGCCGAGCTGTTCCTCGATAACGTCCGGGTGCCCGCCGAGGCGATGCTGGGTGCCGAGGGCGAGGGCTACCGGATTGCCATGCACTCCCTCGACAAGGGCCGGGTGTCGGTCGGCGCGGGCTGCGTCGGGATCCTGCAGGCCTGCCTGGAGGCGTCGGTGACCTACGCCCGGGAGCGGACCCAGTTCGGCCGCCCGATCGCCTCGTTCCAGCTGGTCCAGGAGATGATCGCCGACATGTCGGTGGAGACCGATGGGGCGCGGTTGCTGGTCTGGAAGGCGGCGAGCCTGATCGAGGCCGGCAAGCCGTTCAAGGCCGAGGCGTCCAAGGCCAAGCTGTATGCCTCGGAGGCGGCGGTGCGCGCCGCCAACCAGGCCATCCAGGTGTTCGGCGGGGCCGGGTACATCGATGAGTACCCGGTGCAGAAGTTCATGCGCGACGCCCGGGTGATGACGCTCTACGAGGGCACCACGCAGATCCAGAAGCTGCTGATCGGGCGTGCCGAAACCGGCGTGAACGCCTTCCTGTGATCACGGCCCAGCCGCTGACCCTGACCGCTGACCAGAATGCCGAACCGCACCGAGGAGCCGACCAGCCATGTCCCAGCCCGTACCCCCGAGCCCGTTGGAATTCTTCGGGATCGACCATCTCCTCAGCGACGACGAGCGGGACATGGCCGCCTCCGTCCGGTCGATGGTCACCCGCCGCATCAGGCCCCACCTGGCCGACTGGTTCGAGGCCGGGGAGGTCCCGGCCCGCGAGCTGGCCCGCGAGTTGGGTGACCTCGGAGTGCTCGGGATGCACCTGGAGGGGTACGGCTGCGCAGGGACCAGCGCGACGGCGTACGGGCTGGCGTGCCTGGAACTGGAGGCCGCCGACTCGGGGATCCGCTCGCTGGTGTCGGTGCAGGGCTCGCTGGCGATGTTCGCGATCTGGAAGCACGGCAGCGACGAGCAGAAGCAGGAGTGGCTGCCGCGGATGGCCGCCGGTGAGGCGATCGGGTGCTTCGGGCTGACGGAGCCGGACTTCGGGTCCAACCCGGCCGGGATGCGGACCCGGGCCCGGCGCGACGGCGATGACTGGGTGCTGACCGGCAACAAGATGTGGATCACGAACGGCTCGGTGGCCGACGTCGCCGTGGTGTGGGCGCAGACCGACGACGGCATCCGGGGGTTCGTGGTGCCCACCGACACCCGCGGTTTCAGCGCCCCCAAGATTGGTAAGAAGTTGTCCCTTCGGGCCTCGGTGACCTCCGAACTCGTCCTCGACGAGGTGCGGCTGCCCGGGTCGGCCGCGCTCCCCGGCGTGATCGGCCTATCCGGTCCGCTGTCCTGCCTGAACGAGGCGCGGTTCGGCATCGTGTTCGGCGCGCTCGGCGCGGCCCGCGACTGCTTGGAGACGGCCATCGCCTACTCCCGCGACCGCGAGATCTTCGACAAGCCGCTGGCGGCCTACCAGGCCACCCAGATCAAGATCGCCGACATGGCCATCGAGCTTGGCAAGGGGATGCTGCTGGCGCTCCACCTGGGTCGGATGAAGGACGCCGGCACCCTCGACCAGCGCCAGATCAGCCTCGGCAAGCTCAACAACGTCCGCGAGGCCATCGCGATCGCCCGCGAATGCCGGACCATCCTCGGCGCGGCCGGCATCACCCTGGAATGGCCGGTGCTGCGGCACGCCAACAACCTGGAGTCGGTGCTCACCTACGAGGGCACCTCCGAGGTGCACCAACTCGTCATCGGTCAGGCCCTGACCGGGCACGCCGCCTTCCGCTGATGGGCGAGGGCCAGGGCACGATCCCGACCACCGCTCGCGCGCTGCGGGCCGCAGTCGGTGCCGCCGACGACGCGAAGGTCGCCGGCACCCGCAGCGAGTACGTCGACCTGCCCGTTGCCGAGATCGGCGGCGGGGAGCTGCTGGTGGCAACCCGGTACGCCAGCCTGAACTACAAGGACGCCCTCGCCGTCACGGGGCGCGGCAAGGTGGTGCGCCGGCTGCCGCTCGTGCTGGGCTGCGACGGGATGGGCGAGGTGATCGAGTCCGCCGATCCGCGGTTCGCCGTCGGCGACCGCGTGATCGCCACCGGGTACGGCCTGTCCGAGGATCACGACGGAGGGTTCGCGCAGGTCATGCGGATTCCCGCGGACTGGGCGGTCGCCGTACCGGCATCGCTGACGCACTGGGAGTCGATGGCTCTGGGCACCGCGGGGATCACCGTGGCCCTGGCGATCCACCGGCTCGAACAGAACGGTATGACGCCCGGTCAGGGCCCGGTGGCGGTCACCGGAGCCAGCGGCGGCTGCGGCAGCGTGGCGGTCGCCGTACTGGCCGGGCTCGGATATGAGGTGGTCGCCTTCACCGGGAAGGCCGCCGAGCACGACTACCTCCGGGCGCTCGGGGCCGCGCAGGTGCGCGACCGGCCGCCGGTCGCCGAACAGACCCGGCCGCTGGAACGAGGGCAGTGGGCCGCGGCCATCGACACCGTCGGCGGGCCGGTGCTGGCCTGGCTGACCCGCACGATGGCCCCCCACGGCTGCATCGCCACCTTCGGCAACGCCGGCGGCATCGAGCTGACCACCACGGTGCTGCCGTTCATTCTGCGCAATGTCAGCCTGCTGGGGATCTGCACGGGGTCGTTTCCCCATGCGCTGCGCCATCAGCTGTGGCAGCGGCTCGGCACCGACCTGCGACCGACCAGCCTGG
The DNA here is from genome assembly GCA_016711265.1 of Austwickia sp. Classification (GTDB taxonomy): domain Bacteria; phylum Actinomycetota; class Actinomycetes; order Actinomycetales; family Dermatophilaceae; genus JADJTI01. The sequence goes on from JADJTI010000006.1 coordinate 766,117, forward strand.
CGACCCTCGCGCGGACGATCGCCTTCGAGGAGATCCCCGCGTACGCCGACCGGATGCTCGTCGGTGATGTGCGCGGCCGGCTCGTCGTCGACCTGCGCTGACCCACCACACTCGACCACCCGCATCACGGACCCGAAAGCGCAGGCGTCATGGACCTGGAGATGACTACCGAGCAGCGAACCTTCATGCAGGTGGCGCGGGCGTTCCTGGACCGCGAGGTGATCCCGCGTCGGATGGAGTGGGACCGCCGCGAGTCCGTCGACCGGGGCGTCATCGCCGCGCTCGGAGAGCTGGGCTTCTTCGGGATCACGTTCCCGCAGGAGTACGGCGGCTCCGGTGGCGACAACGTCATGTACGCCATCGCCATGGAAGAGCTGGGCCGGGCCGACTCCAGTGTGCGTGGCATCGTGTCGGTGTCCTCCGGCCTGGCGGGCAAGATCATCCTCGCGTTCGGCACGCACGAGCAGAAGCAGCAGTGGTTGCCGGGGATCTGCGCCGGCACCACCCTGGCCTGTTTCGGCTTGACCGAGCCGGACTACGGCTCCGACCCTGGGAGCTTGGCGACCACGGCCGTCCGGGACGGCTCGGACTACCTGCTGACCGGGCAGAAGATGTTCATCACCAACGCCTCGTGGTCCCAGGTGTGCGTGGTGTTCGCCCGCACCGGCGGGCCGGGTCCCAAGGGAATCAGCGCATTCCTGGTGCCGCTGGATGCCCCGGGGGTGCGGACCCGCGAGATCCACGGCAAGCTCGGCCTGCGCGGCCAGGTGACCTCCGAGATCTACCTCCAGGACGTCAGGGTCCCCGCCGAGGCGATGCTCGGCGAGGAGGGCCAGGGGTTCTCGATCGCGATGTACTCCCTGGACAAGGGCCGGGTCTCGGTCGGCGCCGGCTGCGTCGGGATCATGGCGGGCTGCCTGGAAGAGTCGGTGCGCTATGCGCAGGAGCGCACCCAGTTCGGGCGGCCGCTGGCGGCGTTCCAGCTCGTCCAGTCGATGATCGCGGACATCTCCACGGAAACCGACGTGGCCCGGATGCTGGTGTGGCGGGCCGCCGACCTGATCGATCGCGGGGAGCCGTTCGGCACCGAGGCGAGCAAAGCCAAGCTCTACGCCAGCGAGGCCGCGGTGCGGGCCGCCAATCAGAGCGTGCAGGTGTTCGGCGGGTACGGGTACGTCGATGAGTACCCGGCGCAGAAGTACCTGCGCGATGCCCGGGTGATGACGCTCTACGAAGGCACCAGCCAGATCCAGCGGCTGCTGATCGGTCGCGCCGAGACCGGAGTGAGCGCGTTCCTGAGCCCGGGTGCCTGAGCGGGGGTCTTACGTGCGACTGGCGGCTCGATGTCGAGCCGCCAGTCGCACGTAAGGGGCGCCACTGCGCACGGCGGGAACGTGCCCGCGATCACGCCCCCGTTTCGCTCAGGTAGCGCAAGGCCGTTCCGATGGGGAGCCACGAGAGAGATCCCGGCTCCCGCCGGGCATCAGCCCCGTATCCGCACGAGAGGAACCCGACACCGTGAGGAAATCCGACGGCAGCAAGTGGCGCTGGGCCCTCCACCGCCCCGTCACCGCCGCGCCGTTCGAGCAGACCGGTGCCCGGCTCCAGCGCGACGACCTGCGCCACCTGATGGCGACCGCCGGCGCGATGTCGTGGGGGATCACCGATGTCCACCTGATGGCTCCTCGCCAACAGAGCGGATCGGTGAGCGCCGGTCTGTAGCCGCTGCGGGCGGTTCGCCGCCCAATCGCCACCGGGACCCACACAGACGACGACGCCGGCAGACCCGATCGGGTCGGCCGGCGTCGTCGTCTGACGGGAAGCGTTCTCAGAAGCCCCGACGGCGGGGTGTGCCGCCGTGGTGCTAGTGCTGCCGGGCGTCCTCCGATGCGGCCGTCTGCGCGTGGACGTGCAGTCGGCTGTGGTGGCGGGAGTAGCCGAAGTAGATCGCGACGCCGATGGCCATCCACAGGATGAACCGGATCCACGTCTCCACCGGCAGCGTCAGCATCAGGTAGAACGCCACCGCTGCGGCCAGCCACGGCAGGAAGGGGCTGAACGGCACGGTGAAGGCCCGCTTCAGGTCCGGCCGCTTCTTGCGCAGCACCGGCACGGCCAGGCTCACCAGGGTGAACGCGGCCAGCGTGCCGATGTTCACCATGTACTCCAGGTTGCCGATCGGGGTCAGTGCCGCCGTTAGCGCCACCACCGCGCCGACCGCCAGGGTGATCCGCACGGGGGTGCCGGTCTTGGGGTGGGTGCGACCGAGCGAGGCCGGGATCAGCCAGTCGCGGCTCATCGCGAAGAGCACTCGGGTGGCCCCGATCAGCAAGGTCATCACCACAGTCGTCAGGCCAGCCACGGCCCCCGCGGCGATCAACGTCGCGTATCCCGGTTTGCCGACGTCCTCGAACGCGGTGGCCAGCGCGGCGGTCTTGGCGATCTGGTCGTACTTGACCATGCCGGTGATGACCAGGGTCACCGCGACGTACAGGATCGTGCAGATGATGAGCGAGCCGATGATGCCGATCGGCAGGTCACGGCCCGGGTTCTTGGCCTCCTCGGCCGTGGTGGCCACGACGTCGAAACCGATGTAGGCGAAGAACACCAACGAGGCTCCCGCGAAGACGCCCATCAGGCCGAAGTTTGTCGGCGTGAACCCGAACAACACCTGGATCAGCGGCGCCTCCAGGGTGGCCTTGACGCCTTCGCTGGCGACGGCATCCGGCAGGAACGGGCTGTAGTTGTCGGTGTTGACGTAGGCCAGGCCGGCGAAGATGACGAACAGGACGATGAAGACCTTGACGGCGACGAGGATGAGGTTGACCCGCATCGACTCCTTGATGCCGACGGTCACCAGGATCGTCAGGACGACGACCAGCACGAATGCCGGCAGGTCGAACCGGGACCCGTAGGCCACCGACTCGGGCACCATGATGCCCAGCCGCGACAGGAAGGCCTGCAGGTACGCCGACCAGCCCTGAGCCACGACGGAGGCGCCGAGCAGCATCTCCAGCAGCAGGTCCCAGCCGATGATCCAGGCGACGAATTCGCCGAGGGTCGCATAGGAGAAGGTGTACGCCGACCCGGAGACAGGCACCGTGGAGGCGAACTCGGCGTAGCAGAGCGCAGCCAGCCCGCAGCAGATCGCGGCGAGGATGAACGAGAACACCACAGCCGGCCCGGCCACCGTCGCGGCCGCACGTCCGGTGAGGGTGAAGATCCCGGCCCCGACGATCACGCCGACACCGAACACGACGAGGTCGAGCGCGGTCAGCCGCTTCTTGAGCTGATACTCGGCTTCGTCGGTCTCGGCGATGGACTGCTCAATGGTTTTGGTGCGAAACAAGCTCATCTGAGCTCCTTACCTGCCGGGGGCCGGATGAGGCCCGCGCGCTGGGACGGTCTGCTGTCGACCGGGGACCGTCAGGGTGGGACGGATCCCGGCTGTCGCGGCCGAGCCACGTCGAGGCGGGGCGGGGCGCGCGGGGGGTTTTGCGTGCTATCCGGTGATCCGGGTTGTTACGGGCGTATGCGTGTGTATCGCGTGCACGGTACTACTTCGGCAGCCCTCGGTGTCAGACCCTGGAGAGGTTTGGGGGCCCCAAACGGGCGAATTGTTCCGTGAGTGGGAGTGAACCATCTCACATCTGGCGCCCGACCGGCCCTTGTTGCACATTGTTCGCAATAAGGCGGATGATGTCGGCATGCACGTTCCCGACGGCTTCCTCGACGTAACGACGAGCGTGGGCACAGGGGCGGTGGCCGCGGCAGCGGTGGCCCTCGCCGTCCGTCGGGCCAGCCCCGAAGTGCGTCGGAGCGGACCTGCGCTGGCCGGCCTGACTTCGGCGTTCGTGTTCGCTGTACAGATGGTCAACTTCCCCGTGGGCGCTGGCACGAGCGGTCACCTGATGGGAGGTGCGCTCGCGGCTGCGCTGGTCGGGCCGTGGGCCGCCGTGCTGTGCCTGACCTGCGTGCTCCTTGTACAAGGCCTGCTGTTCGCCGACGGAGGCCTCACCGCCCTCGGGACGAACGTGCTGCTCATCGGCGTCGTCACGGTGCTTGTCGGGCACCTGGTGACCCGCGCACTGACGGCCGTGCTGCCGCGGCGGCCCGCGGCCGTCGTACCGGCTGCCGCGCTCGGGGGGCTGGTGTCGGTGCCCGCCGCCGCCGCCGTCTTCGTCGGCTTGTACGCCGTGGGTGGCGCGGCACCGATCCCGCTGGGCACGCTGATGACGGCCATGCTCGGCTGGCACGCCGTGATCGGGATCGGGGAGGCGGTGATCACCGCAGCGGTGCTGGGCGCCGTGGTGGCTGCCCGCCCGGATGTCGTGCACGCCTGTCGGAAGTCGCCCACCGCTCGGCTGATGCTCGACGACGACGGCGTGCTGCGCGGCGTGCCGCTGCCGGGGCGGCCCGCCTCGGCGCGAGTGCTGCTGGCCTGGTTGGGCGGTCTGTCGTTACTGATCGCCGGTGGTCTGTCCCTGCTGGCGAGCAGCCACCCGGACGGTCTGGAGTCGGTGGCCGAGCAGCTCGGTTTCGCCGAGACGGCCGCCGAGTCGGGGGCCAGCGGCTCCCCGCTGAACGGGTACGAGGTGGCGGGGTTGGCGCACCCGTGGGGCGCCGTCCTCGCTGGGATCCTCGGCCTGCTGATCACGGTGCTGGTGGGGTTAGCACTGGCGGCGCTGGTCCGAGGCCGACGCGGTGACCAGCCACGGGTAGGGGCGAGCGCAACGGAACCGACCAGTCCCGCCGCGCCCGGGCTACGGTGACGCTGCCGGGCGCCCTCCCCGCCGCTGCGGCCACGGTCATCCATCGGCTGGCGCCCGAGGCGAAGATCCTGGCCCTGATCGCCTTCGCCGTCGTCGTGGTGGCCACCCCGGCGAGGCTGTGGCCGGCGTACCTCGTCGATGCGACCCTGCTGATCGGGGTGGCGGCGCTGGCGCGGTTGTCGGCGGGATGGCTGGCCCGGAGGGCGGTGATCGAGCTCCCGGTGCTGGTATTCGTGGCGGTGCTGCCCCTGGTGGCCAGCGGTCCCCGGGTCGACGTGCTCGGGGTGGGGCTCTCCGAGCCCGGGCTGGCCGCCGCCGGAACGCTGCTGGCCAAAGCCACCCTGGGGGTCTATGCCGCGGTGATCCTGGCCGCCACCACGCCGCCCCGCGAGCTGCTCACCGGCCTGGAACGACTCCGGCTGCCGGCCATCATGGTGGCGATCCTGACGTTCATGGTGCGGTACGCGGTGATCATGACCGAGGACCTGCGGCGGTTGCGGTTGGCCCGGCTGGCCCGCGGCGGTTCACGTCGGGGGCAGTTGGCGGCGGTGGCCGGTGGGGCGGGGTTGCTGTTCGTGCGGGCCTACGAGCGCGGGGAACGGGTGCACCTGGCGATGCTCGCCCGGGGGTACCAGGGGAGGATGCCCGCGCTGGGCGACCTGGCCGCGGTGCCTCGTCAACCCCCGGTTGCGGCGGCGTGGTCGCTGCTCCTGCCGGCGGGCGCGGTGCTCGCAGCGCTGGCCACGGCCCTGCTGGCGGGCGGCTCGGGCGGGTCGCCGTGAGCATCCGGAACGCCCCGGCGATCGTGATGGCCGGGGTCGGGTTCGCCTACCCGGACGGCCGGCAGGCCCTGTACGGCGTCGACCTGCGGGTCGAGCGGGGTGAACGGGTGGCCCTGCTGGGACCCAACGGCGCGGGCAAGACCACCCTGGTCCTACACCTGAACGGGCTGCTGGGTGCGGTGGCCGGCGGCGCGGGGGTGGGCAGGATCGAGATCGGCGGCCTGGCGCTGGCCCCCGCGGCCCTGACGGAGGTACGCCGCCGGGTCGGTCTGGTCTTCCAGGACCCCGACGACCAGCTGTTCATGCCGACGGTGCGCGACGACGTGGGCTTCGGCCCGGCCAATCTGGGCCTGCGAGGACCCGAGCTCGCCCACCGGGTGCAGGAGGCGCTGTCAGCCGTGGGGATGGCGCACGCGGCCGACCGGGCGCCGCACCATCTGTCCTTCGGCGAGCGCCGCCGGGTGGCCGTGGCCACCGTGCTGGCGATGCGGCCGGAGGTCGTCGTGCTCGACGAGCCCTCCAGCAACCTGGACCCGGCCTCCCGGCGGGAGTTGGCCGAGATCGTGAGCGGCCTCGACCTGACCCTGCTGATGGTGACCCATGACCTGCCGTACGCGTTGCAGCTCTGCGAACGGTCGGTGCTGCTGGACGGCGGGCGCATCGTGGCCGACGACGCCACCGCGGCCTTGTTGGCCGATGAGGCACTGCTGCGTGCCCACCGCCTCGAACTGCCCTACGGGTTCGATCCGCGCTCGGTGCCCGGTCCACGGCGCTGATGCCGCGACCGCTCGGTCTCCTGCTCGGTGTCCAGCCCGAGCCGGTGGGCGTAGTCGCTGACCAGGTCGTCGACCTCGTGCAGCGCCCGGGTCGCCTGCCCGCTCGGGGTGTTGGCCGGGGGACCCTCGTGATCGTCGGTGGAGTGCGCGGGGCCGTGCACCGGGCCGTGCACCGGGTCGTTCGCGTCGGCGGGGGAGGAGGTGCCGCCCCGGAGATATCCCAGACGCCGTTCCGGGTCCAGGGGAGCCTGCAACCCGCGGGCGCGGACCGGGCGGCGCATCGGCCCCGCTGCCGACGGGCCCGACTCCTCCGCGCGGACCGCTGACCTCGTCAGGTGGATGAGCGCGGCGCCCGCGACCGCCACGGTCGCCACCAGCATGATCAGCTCCGCAGCGTCGTTGGTGCCGACGACCCGGGCCATCGGCAGCAGCATCGCCACGATGCACAATCCGGTGGCGGTCGCCCGCTGGGCCGCCCCGCCACCGGCCCGGCGGGTCAGGAGGAACGCGGTGGCCACCAGGATCATCGCGTACAGGCAGGCGGCCAGGGCAGGGTTCAGACCGTCGCGCACGGGCTCTCCACAGGCTCTCCATGGGGTCGGGGCAGGGGCGGCCGGGACCGCTGAGTCTCCCATCGGCGTACCGTCGACCATCCTGAGAAGTGCCGTGGCACAAGGGGGCTCGCGGTTTCGGCGGACACGAGCGGCGCCGGGGAGAGGCGCTGGGGTGCTCTACGCTGCTGTCATGGGTGAGATCCAGGGCATGACGATCGCGCTGAACGCCGGCGACAGCATGGCTGTGCTCGACTTCTACACCCGAGTCTTCGAGCGGGGCCCGGACACCGCGCCGATGGATGACTTCCTGGAGTGGCAGATCTGCCCCGGCACCTGGCTGCAGCTGTCCACCGGACACGAGCGCCCCGGTGCGAACAACGCCCGCGTCCGATTCGAGGTGGAGGACCTGCGGGCGGCGGTATCCCGGATGCAGGGCGCCAAGGTCCCGGTGGGCGAGGTGGTGACCGTCCCCGGGGTGGTGGCCTTCTCCAACTTCTCCGACCATTGGGGCAACGCGCTGGGGTTCTACCAGATGCTCGCCCCCCGCAACGTCGTCTCCGAGGCCGAACGTCGCCGCCAGGACCGGGAGCGGCAAGAAGAGCTGGAGTACGCCGCGGCAGGACTTGCGAGCGCCCGTCCCGGTGATGGCGATGACGTCAGTGACGTCATCGCCGGCAGTGACGGTGTGGCGACCATCCAGACCAGTCAGTCGTCGGAGGGATCCGGACGGCGGGAGGACCCCTCCCGGTCGCCGCTGGAGTAGACCGGGCGCCCATCCGGCAGCGGTCCGCCGTACGCGTCGCGGATCACCGGGTTCTCCTGGGTCGGCGGGTCGTCTTCGGGCAGGGCGGGCAGCGCTTCGGGCGGGTGCCGTCGGGCCAGGCCTGCCAGCCGGGCCAGTGAGCCCACGCCGGTGGTGTCATCGGGCAGGATCGTGACCACCTCGGCCTCGCCGTACTTCTCGTCTCCGGGGCGGGCGAAGATCTGCGCCATGATGGCGCGGTAGGTCTGATCCGGCCGGTCGACGTACCGCAGCTCGCGCAGCGCCTGATCGGCACCGGCGGATTCGAGCACGAACGTCCCGTATCCCAGCAGGCGTCCCCAGATGCCGCGGTGGTAACTCAGGTCGGTGACCTTCTGCAGCGGCATCATCGCGATCTTGCGGACGAACAGGCCATAGATCAGCAGCAACCGCCGGTCGGTGGCGACGAAATGGTCGCGGCGCCACTCCCAGAGCCGGAACGCCGCCCGGCCCACCAGGGCGAACCACGCCCACCAGAGCAGGTCAACGCCCCGCTGGATGCTCTGCGCCGGCGCGGACACCGAGATCCCGATGACCACGACCAGCGCGAGGACGGCGCTGGCCACCGGCTCGGCAACGATGCTCCAGTGCCGCCGGGTGAAGACCACGACCTTCTCGCCGGGCAGCAGGTAGGTCAGGGCGGCGCGCTGCTCCTCGGTGAGCCCGGACATGGGCGGGGTCAGCCGCCGAGGACCTGGGAGAAGAACCGGAGGATGTTCTGGCCTCCGTTGATCACGATGCTCCAGGCCGTGCGGACGATGTCGGCCGCACGGTCGGGGGCGGTCAGCACCGAATAGATGATGAAGATCCAGAAGACCCAGACCAGGACCTTCTTGACCGCTGCAGGCATCCTCGGCTCCTCGGGCGGGGGTCAGCCGCGCGGCCCGGTCCACGCCCCGCAGGCGCAGAGCCGGCAACGCCGGGCGGCAGGTCTGTGTCGAGTCAGGCGGCGAATCACATGGTTGTAACGCGATTGTACGGTCATCATGGCACGCCGCGAGGCGACAGCCGTCGGCCGAGGCGACGGGTCGCCTCGGCCGACGGTGAATCGTTATGAAGCTCAGGCTTTTTCGCGTTGCGCATCGCGCCGGTACCCGGCGATGGCCAGCGCGCCGAAGACCACGAATGTACCGACCACCCACAGGATGTGCCCGGTCATCGGCCCCGACGCAGCGCCGGTCATCGCGGCCACGTCCCGCGCGGGAGCCAGCTCGGACCACACCAACGCACCGAAGTGGTACGTCGGCAACCAGGGGGCGGCGTCCTGCAGGAACTGCGGCAGCGAGCCCAGCGGCTGGAAGAACCCGGACACGAACGACAGCGGCAGGAAGGTCAGGTTGCCGATCGCGCTGGCCGCCTTGGGTCGGAACCAGAACGCCATCGCGAAACCCATGGTCGAGAACGCCACCGTTCCGGCCAGCAGCAACAGGCTCACCCGCGCCATTCGGGCGGCCTCGACGGGCACCCCTCCGGCGAGGACGGCGAGCAGGGTGACCCCGGCGATAATCAGCGCCGAAAACACCAACGCCATGGTGATCTTGGCGGCGAAGTAGGCCCACATCGGCATCGGGGTGCTGCGTAGCCGCCGCAGCCAGCCGCTACCGCGTTCCTGGGCCACGTCCACGCCGAAGGTGAAGATCGCCAGGCTCACCACGCCGTACGCGGCGAACGAGCCGATCAGCACGGCGCCCACGTCGGTACCTTCGGGCAGCAGCCGCCCGGCGTTGGTGAGGCCGAACATCGCATACAGGATGACCGGTACGGCGAGCACGCCGATCGCGTACTCCGGCACCCGCCAGTTCTGCCTGAGTTCGGCGAGGATCTGGGCACCCAGCAGGCTCAGCCGCCCACCGGTGGGCACGGCGGTGGCGCTGGCCGAACGTGCTGCCGAGGTCCGGCCCGGGCCGGGGTGGGTGGCCACCGTGGTGGGGTGGTGGGTCGAGGTGGTCATGCTGCATCGCTCCTTCCGGTCAGGTGCACGAAAGCCGCTTCCAGATCCGCATCCGTGACGCTGAGCTCGGCGACCGGGTATCCGGCCGCGAAGATCTCGCGCAGCGTGTCCTCCGGGGCGTGGGAGCTGATCAGCAGCAGGTCAGGAGACCCCTGCGCGACCACCCCGGCGACGCCGGGCAGTTCGGCGAGTACGGCGGCCGGGGCGTCGGTGCGCAGCCGGATCTGCCGGGTCGCGACCGTCGAGGTGATCGCCGACGGGGTGCCGTCGGCGATGATGCGGCCATGGTGGACGACCACGACGCGGTCGGCGAGTTGATCCACCTCATCCATCTGGTGCGTCGAGAACAGCACCGTCTTGCCGAGGGCGGCGAACTCGCGGACCTGGGCCCAAAAGGCGCGTCGGGCCGCGACGTCGAGCGCAGCGGTGGGTTCATCGAGGAACAGCAGGTCGGGGTCGCCGGCGATGGCCATCGCAAACGAGAGTCGCTGGCGCTGCCCACCCGAGAGCTGGCTGGCCCGCCGGTTCGCCGAGGCCGTCAGGTCGGCGCGGCTGAGCAGCTCAGCGGTCGGCAGGGCGAGCGGGTAGTACCGGCGGACCAGGGCGATCACCTCCTGCACGGTCAGCGCGCTGGGCACGTCGGTGTCCTGCAGCATGGCGCCGACCCGGGCGCGGACGGCCGCGCTGTCCGGGCGGTCGCCGAACAGCGTCACGCTGCCCGCATCCGGGTGGCGCATCCACAGCAGCATCTCGATCAACGTCGTCTTGCCGGCACCGTTCGGGCCGAGCACCGCAACGACCTGACCGGCGTCGATGTGCAGGTCGATGCCGTCGACGGCGCGCACCTCGCCGTACCGCTTGTGTAACCCCTGTGCTTCAAGAATCGTCATGAGTCCCCGTCCTCGGTTCGTGACGCTGTGTCGTGTCTGCGTCGCCCTCGTTCGCTGTCTGGCTCGCTGTCTGGCTCGATGTCTCGAAGGTATGGATCGGGGCTGGTGGGGCGGCAGTGCTGCCGGTCATGACCTGCACCCATGACGCTCGGCACCCGCCACACGTCATGGCCGCAGGCCGTGACCTCTGGCAGGGGTGTGCCCGGGCTCGGCCGACCTAAGCTGGGACTATGTCCGTCCAGGCCGCCGACCCGCCGATCACGGGCGAGGCGAGCGCGGAGAGCCAGCTCGCGGGTACCACGGCCATCGGTGCCGGCCTGCTGGCCTGGGGGGCCGTGCTGTTCCCGGCCCTGGTCGATGCCGGCACCCGCGCCGCCATGCCCGTCCTGTTCTGGGTCGCCATGGCACTGTACGGCGCCCTCTTCGTGAGCCAGTCAGTGCTGGAGGAGGGCCCCGCCGGCCGCCTCCTGGCCGGGGCGCTGGTGGGGCTCGGCCTCGGCATCCTCGTGCTGGTGCCGCAGTACAGTCTGGCGGCGGTACTGGTCGTGATCAGCGTGGTTGCCGCGGCGTTCTACCTGCCGCTGCGCGGCGCGGTGGCCCTGGCGGTGGCGCAAAGCCTGGTGGTGCTGGTGGTCAGCATCACCTTGGACGCCGGCGCCGGCTTCGGCTGGATCGGTGCGGTGGTGTACGGCGGGCTGCAACTGTTCGCGGTGGTGCTGGTCGATGCGCTGCGCAGAGAGGAAGCCGCACGGGAGGCGTTGGACGCGGTCAACGCCGAACTGCGGGAGCGCAACGACGAGCTGGCCCAGGCTCAGGGCGAGCTGGCCCGGGCGAGCAGGGCCGCCGAGCGGCTGCGGATCTCCCGTGATCTGCACGACACGGTCGGGCACCAGCTGACCGCCCTGGCGCTGCACCTGGAGGCCGCGGCCCACCTGGCCGCTGGCAGCCCGGCCGCCGGGCCGGTCGCCGACAGCCGGGAGATGGCGCGCAGCCTGCTCGGCGACGTGCGTGCCGTGGTCGGCCGGCTCCGCGAGGAGCCCGCCGACCTGGCAACGGCCCTGAACCGGCTGGCCGGCAGCGTCCCGGCGCCCCGGGTCGACCTCCACCTGGACCCGCAGTTGCCGCCGTTGCCGGCTGACCAGGTCGAGGCGGTGGTGCGCTGCGTGCAGGAGTGCGTGATCAACGCCGCCCGGCACGCCCACGCCGAGCACCTCACCGTCGACGTGTTCGGCGAGGACGGGGAGGTGCTGGTGCGGGCGGTGGACGATGGGCGGGGAGCCACGGCGATCCGCGAAGGGCACGGACTCACCGGGATGCGCGAACGCTTCGCCCAGCTCGACGGCCTGGTGACCATCCGGTCCACCCCCGGCCAGGGCTTTCGGGTGGTGGCCCGATTCCCCGCACGGAACCCTGTGCAGACCCACGCGCCGGACCGGGCATGACCGCCCCGGCGGCCCTGCGGGTAGTGCTGATCGACGATCAGCGGCTGGTGCGCCAGGGGATCAGGAGCCTGCTGACGCTGGCCGGGCACATCGAGGTGGTCGGGGAAGCGGGGGATGGGCAGGAAGGGCTGGCGGTCATCGCGGCGACCCGGCCGGACGTCGTACTGCTCGACCTGCGGATGCCGCGGATGGACGGGCTGGCGATGCTGGAGCAGTTGACGCAGCGTGATCCGGCGCCGCCGGTGCTCGTGCTCACGACCTTCGATGACGAGGAGGCGGTGCTGGGGGCGATGCGGGCCGGAGCCCGCGGGTACCTGCTCAAGGACGTCACGCTCGAGCAGCTCGTCGGGGCGATCGAGACGCTGGCGGCGGGTGGCCGGCTGGTGCAGCCGGCGGTGACGGCCGCGCTGCTCGATCGGCTCACCGGGGGCGAGGGGTCTACGAGCGGCAGCAGTCCCGACGGGAGGCTGTCCGACGTACCGGCGGCGCAGCCGTTGACCCAGCGGGAGGTCGAGGTGCTGCGGCTGATGGCCGCCGGGTACGCCAACCGCGAGATCGGCCAGGCCCTGCACCTGGCCGAGGGAACGGTCAAGAACCACGTCAGCAACGTGCTGCTCAAGCTGGGGGTCCGGGACCGCACCCGGGCGGTGCTGCGCGCCCTGGAGCTCGGGCTGGTCAGCGGCTGACGACATGCCAGCGGGACCGCCGGCTCAGACGACGCCGTACAGCCGGTCGCCGGCGTCCCCGAGGCCGGGCACGATGTACCCCTGGTCGTTGAGGCACTCATCGATCGCGCCCACCACGAGCTGGATCGGTACGCCGTGCGGGGCCATCCGCTCCTCCAGGTAGGCGATGCCTTCGGGGGCGGCGATCAGGCAGACCGCCGTGATGTCGTTGGCGCCCAGGTCGAGCAGGTAGTCGATGGCGATGCCCAAGGACTTGCCGGTGGCCAGCATCGGGTCGATGACGTAGCACTGGCGCCCGGTCAAGGTCTCCGGGAGCCGGTTCGCGTACGTGCTGACCTGGAGCGTCTCCTCATCACGCACCATCCCCAGGAAGCCCACCTCGGCGCTGGGGAGCAGGCGCGTCATCCCCTCCAACATCCCCAGGCCGGCCCGCAGGATGGGCACGATCAGCGGCTTGGGCCGGGCCAGTTTGATGCCCGTGGTCGGGCCAACCGGGGTCTCGATGTCGAAGGGCTCCACCCGGACGTCCCGGGTGGCCTCGTACGCCAGGAGGGTCACCAGCTCCTCGGCGAGCCGCCGGAACGTGGGGGAATCGGTGCGCTTGTCGCGCAGGTAGGTCAGCTTGTGGTTGATCAGCGGATGGTCGGCCACGTGGACGCGCATGACGCAAACTTACCGGTGTGAGCAACCGGTCGCCCTCGCCGTACCCGCCGCCGGGGCGGCCCTCGCCCGGGGCCGACGAGCAGGGCCTGGTGGCCGCCGTCTGCGCAGACGACCGCAGCGCCATGGCCGAGGCTCTCCGGCTGGCCGGACTGTGCGCCGTGTCGGGCGACGTGCCGGTGGGTGCGATCGTGGTCGAGGCCGACGGCACGGTACTCGGCCGGGGCTGGAACCTGCGCGAGGCCCAGGCGGACCCGACCGCCCACGCCGAGGTGGTCGCGCTGCGGCGGGCCTCCGCAACGGCAGGGCGGTGGCGGTTGGAGGGTTGCACGCTGGTGGTGACGCTGGAACCGTGCCTGATGTGCGCAGGGGCGATCATGGCCGCGCGGGTGGCTCGGCTGGTGTTCGGGGCCTGGGATCCCAAGGCCGGAGCGTGCGGGTCGGTGTGGGACGTGCTGCGGGACCGGCAGGCGCTGCACCGTCCGGAAGTGCTCGGCGGCGTAGGCCAGGCGGAATCGGCCGAGCTGCTGGCGGCGTTCTTCCGCCCGCGTCGCGGCGGGGGGTGAGCGGGCCGGCGTACCCGCTCCCGCGCTGCCTCGGGGGGGTGAGCGGGCCGGCGTACCCGCTCCCGCGTCGCCTCGGTCGTCCCAAACCCACGTCCCTCGCTCAAACCCACGAAGCTTCGTGGGTCCCGGCAAGGGAGGTGGGTCCCGGCAAGGGAGGTGGGTCCCAAGGGGGTGCCGGCCTCAGTGGCGGCGCAGCACCAGGTCCCGCAGCCAGCCCACCGGTGCCAGCACCACGCCGGTCAACCGGTCCAGCAGGTCGGGTTCCTCCACGTGGGGGTCGTCCTCGGGGTTGACCACCCAGAAGATCGCATCGGTGCGGTCCCGGTCGCGGTAGTAATGGTGGTTCCCGGTCTCCAGGGCGACCAGCGCCGCCACCGCGTCGTCCCGGGTGTCCGGGTCGGGGTGCTCGAGTAGCTCTTCGAGGGCGCTCATCGCCTCGGGGCGCTGCGCATACGCCAGCAGGGCGCAGGCTTCGTGGCGGACCTGCTTGGAGCGGTCGGCCAAACCGTGCAGGCCCAGCCGGTAGGACTCGGAGCGGCGGCGGGCGAACGGGATGCTGTGGTGGATCAGGTGAGCGCGAGCCTCGACCGCCGTGGAGTGGTCGTACTCGGCCGCCAGGTACGGGGCGACCGCGTCGCCGTACCGGCGCAGCACCGCCCGGGCCTCGTCCTCGGCGAACACATCGCGCGCTCGGGCGAGTGCGCGTACGTCGGCCTCAATGTCGTCCTGCACGCCTCCATCATGCCCACCTCGGCCGCCGGATCAGGAATGCCGTCGGCCGGCCCGAGGGGAGTTGGTGATTTCCGAGCCCCCGCGGCGCTCTAGTAGGGTGGCGGGCGGTGGCGTGTCCGAGCGGCCAAAGGAGCACGCCTCGAAAGCGTGTGTGGGGGCAACTCCACCGTGGGTTCGAATCCCACCGCCACCGCCATGGTGATGTCACAAGACATCGGAAACCCCCGAATCCCCGGTTCGGGGGTTTCTCCGTTGGGGAGGCGGCGGGGAGGCGTCGGGGAGTCAGGGGGCTCGCGCACCCAGCGGGTCCGGCGAGATGTCGATTCGGCACCCGCTCGGCGATCGAAGAGTCACTTGGGTCCCGTTGTGGTCAGAGTTTCGGGACCAAAGTGTCACTTCGCCAGCGAGAAGGGTGCGAAAGTGACCTTTCGCCGCCGGGCCACGCGGTACGCCGATGGGCTGGCCATGCCCGTACGCCGCGCCAGCCGCATGCCTGTACGCCGCGCCAGCCGCCGGTCAGCCCGCAGACTCTCCAGCGGACTCTCGCAGCCGGGGCAACACATCCTGGGTGAACGCGGTCAAGAAGCGCTCCTGGTCCGACCCCGGCCCGTGGAAGACCAGGTGCGTGAAACCCCAGTCCAGGTACGGCTGGATCTGGGCCATCGCCTCCTCGGGTGTGCTGGCCACGATCCAGCGCGAGGCGATCTGCTCGATCGGCAACGCGTCGGCGGCCGCCTCCATCTCGACCGGGTCGTGCAGCGAGTGCTTCTGTTCCGCGCTCAGCGCCAGCGGCGCCCAGAACCGGGTGTTCTCCAAGGCCTTGTCCGGGTCCGGGTCGTAGGAGATCTTGATCTCGATCATCCGGTCGATCGCGCCCCGGTCGCGTCCCGCCGCCTCCAGCCCGGCGTCCACCGCCGGCAGCAGCGCATCCTGGTACAGCTGCGCGCCCTTGCCCGAGGTGCAGATCACCCCGTCGGCCCGGCGGCCGGCGTACCGGGCCACCACCGGACCGCCCGCGGCGACGTAGATGCCCACCGGCTGGTCCGGTCGGTCGTACACGGTGGCCTGCCGGGTCCGGTAGTAGGTGCCCGAGAAGTCGACGCGCTCGCCCTCCCAGAGGGCGCTGATCAGGTCCAACGCCTCGCGCAGCCGCGCGAACCGCTCCTTGAACTCCGGCCAGGCGAACCCTTCGCCTTGGACGGAGACCTCGTTGAGGGCCTCGCCGGTACCCAGGCCGAGGAACACCCGGCCCGGGGCCAGCGCGCCGAGGGTGGCGAAGGCCTGGGCGACCACGGCCGGCTGGTAGCGGAACGTGGGTGTCAACACCGAGGTGCCGATCGTCACCCGCTCGGTGCGCACGGCCAGCGCCCCCAACCACGCCATCGAGAACGGCGCGTGCCCGCCGTGGTGGCGCCAGGGCTGGAAGTGGTCGGACACGCTCACGCTGTCCAGACCGAGCCGCTCGGCCAGGATGGCGTACTCCAGCAGGTCCCGCGGTCCGAACTGTTCCGCCGACGCCTTGTATCCGAAGCGCAGTCGCATGGCCGGGTTCCCGTCCGCTCAACATCTCGGCCCACCCGAGTGCGTCGGTGACCCGATCATGCCGCCCCGTGAGGGCATGACCATCCTCGCACTGCCAGGCGCTGCTCGTCAGGCCGGGCCGATCGGCCGGATCGGGCCCACCCGGCGGGGCGGTTCGACGGGCCCGATGGCGCCGGTGCGGGAGGTCCCGAAGCTGGGGCAGGCCGCGGTGTAGTGACCCATGCGCAGGCAGTTGCCGCAGCGGGGCAGCCGGGCCGGCGGCTCGGGCGGGAGCGGTTTGCGGACAGGCCGGGCGAACGACCCGCTGCCGGGTTCGGGAGCGACCGGCACAGGTGGCGGAATCAGGTCATCGAAGTACCCGGGGATGCCCAGGGAGGTGGCGCTGGCCCGCAGGTGTCGCAGCTCGGTGTCGGTCAGCGCGCCGGTCTTTACGGGCTTCGACGCCAGCCGTGACGTCGCGGCCGACGCCGGTGACGTCGTACGACGGAAGGCGGCCTCCCGCAGCGACTCCAGCAGGCGGGCGGCGATCGCCCGGAGTTGCTCGGCGCTGGTGCCGGCCCGGGCCATTCGCTGAGCCAGGTCGTTGACCTCGTCCTTGACGATGCGCCCGGCCGACAGCAGGACGGTGATGTCCTCGGTGTACGCGGCCACGGCGGGGTCGTTCAGTTCTTGCACGCTCAACGGCGCCGCGGCCAGCAGCTCACCCACGAACGGGGTGACGATGGCGGCGGGTGGGCGATGTCGTCGCAGGCCGTGGATCCGGGCGCCGCCGGGCGTGATGACCTGGGTGGATCCCGCCGGAACCGACGCCGGGCGGCACGGGTAGGTCAGCGACGGACCGAGCCGGCTCAGCACCGACGGCAGGGTGGCGGCCACGAGGTCGGCGTGGTCGGCGGCCGTGGCCGGGACCGGGAAGGCCACCCTCAGGTGCCGGGCCAGGGTGCCCGTCCGAACGTTCGGGGTGCCGAACAGATTCGGCCCGAACCGGTCCAGGCTGAGCGCTGGCATGGGCTCGGGCAGGATGCCCGCCTTGACGAACAACGTGGCCAGGAAACCCTGTTCGTGAGCCCCGTGGTGGGTGACCACGACGGCCCCGGCGAGCAGCTCCAGTACCGCCGGGGCAAGCTCGGCGAATGTGGGGGCATCGAGCAGGTCATCGGGTGAGATGGTCCGCAGCCGGTCCAGCACCCCGGCGGCTCCGGTCCCGTGGGTCGGGCGCAGCAACGTGCAGTACCGCTCGATCGGGTGGCCACGCCCATCCGTCCGGGTCACCGCCAGCTCCAGGACGCTGTCCTGGTACGGCGCATAGCCGGTGGTCAGTAGGGCGATGGCCGCGTAGTCGCCGGTGTGGGAGTAGCCCCGAGCATCGGTGCCGGCGTACTGCAGGAGTTCGCGGGTACGCCCGCGCGCCGGAGTCGGCGTCGCCCTTGACTCGCGGCCACCGCCCGAGCCCTCAGCGGGGTCCGTCGCGTTGGCCAGGTGCGTCAGGTCGGCCAGTTCGGCCAGCATCACCGGGGGCCCGGACCCGCCGCTGCGACGGTCCACGGGGTCGGAGGCGCCGCGGGATCGGGCCGAGCGCGTCGAGATGACGCCCGCGAGCACCAGGGCGGCGGCACCCAGCAGCAGCAGGCCGAGCAGTCCTTCCATGACACCCCCGCCTCGCATCCATGCTGCTGTTGTCCCATCGGGACGGCCGAGGCGAAGCTGAGCGGCACACCTGCGCAGGCCTCAGCCGGCGGTCTCGGCCGGTGCGGGTCGGCGGCGGCGTCCCCACACGGCGTCCACCGCCAGGAAGACCAGCAGGCTCACCCCGAACACCGGCAGCACCACGCCGATCGCGCCGACCACGGCGATGCCCAGCAGCAGTCGTCCGCGTGGCGCGGACCGCCAGGCGCCGCGGCGCGGGGCGCGCCCCCACCGGGCGGGCCCGTGATGCGGTCGGCGCTGCCACCACATCTGGTACCCCCAGAGCACCGACGCGGTCAGCGCCAGGCTGATCACGATCAGGGCGAGCTGGTTCAGCAGGCCGAACGTGCGCCCGAAGTGGAAGAACAGCAGCAACCGGTTGGCTTGCGCCAGGACGGGCCATTCGGACCAGCTGAGGGTACGCACGACCTGCCCGGTGTGCGGGTCGATGGCGGCCTGATCCAGGTTGACCGGCCAGGTCAGGTCTGCCTCCGAGGCCAGCCATGCCTGCCCCGGGGCTTTGGGGGCGGTCAGGTTCACGGCCTCGGTCACCCCGCCAGACTGCGCCGCGGCCAGGATGGCATCGACCGGCAGACCCGCGGGCGCGAGGCCGGCGCCGGTCACGGTACCGGGCCTGGCGGGGGTGCCGGCACTGGCGGGCGGGGCCGGCATCGAGTGGCCGGAGTGCCCCCCGTCGGTGGGTACGGCGGCCGCCGCAGCCCCGGCGGCCGGCGCCAGTTGGGTGCTCAGTCGCGGATTCGAGGCGTTCAGCGACGCCAGCAGCGAGGTCCAGCGGGCACCGGCGGAGCCCGAGACCATCAGTCCGGTCAGGGCGATCACCAGGGCGAGTCCGGCTGCCCAGAGACCGACGACGCTGTGCCACGACATCGTGGTGTGCAGGCCGGGGTGTCGGCGATCGACCACCAGCAGCCGCCGCCAGGCCTCACGGGTGCCTGTCGGTCCGGGCCGCCGGTGCCGGCGGGAGCGTTCCCACCACAGCGCCAGGCCGCCGACCAGGACGATCACCAGCCAGATGGTGGCCAGCTCGGCGTAGATCCTGCCGGGTTCACCCAGATGCAGGTCGCCGTGGAGGGCACCGAGCCAGGCGCTCAACGGGGTTCCGCCGTGGCGGGTCACCAACTCCCCGCGCACCTGCGCGGTGTACGGGTCGACGTACACGCTGCGCGAGGACATCGCGGGCAGCCCCGGCTCGGCGAAGTCGACCCGGGTGGTCTCGTCGGGTCCGTGGACCGCACGCAGACCGGTCATCCGCAGGTCCGGACGAGCCTTCACGGCAGCCTCCACCTGGGTGGCCAGGGGCAGCGGCGCTCGTCCCGCCGGATCGGCGCTCAGTTCCTGGGCGTACAGCAGGCGGTCGAGCTGGGGGGTGAAGGCGTAGGCGACTCCGCTCAGGCACAGCACGAGGACGAACGGTCCGATCAGCACGCCCGCGTAGAAGTGCATGCGGACCAGCAGCGGCCGCCACGGGTGGGAAGCGGCTGCCCGGTGTGGTCCGGAGGCGGGCGGTGGTGTCGGCGCGGGCGAGGGCGGTGCCTGGCCCGTGAGCGCAGCGGTCATGGGGCTCTCCCGAATGTGAGGAGGGGGTGCCGGTGGCAATCGGTCCCTGCTGGTATATCTCGTGATACATCACAGGACAAGAGATCGCGGTTTGAGGAATATCACGTGAAAGTCACCCGCGGGAACCGACAGCCTCCGGACGTGCAGACGGGCTCGGTTCTATGAGGAAATGGGGGCGTGAACCTCTCGCCCGGCACCCCCCGGCTCGACCCCCGGGCCTACCCGCGGCCGACGGCCACCACGGCGGCGTATGAGGCGCTCAAACGGATGGTGCTGGTCTGCGAACTCGGCCCAGGGGTGGAGCTGCGGGAGAACGATCTGGCCAAGTCGCTGGCGCTGAGCCGGACTCCCGTCCGCGAGGCGTTGAACCGACTGGTGCACGACGGGCTCGTGGAGGTCCGGCCGCGTCAGGGGTACCGGGTCACCGACGTCACGCTGTCCGGGGTGCACGAGGTCTTCGAGCTTCGCGAAGCCCTCGAGCCTGCCATCGTCGCCCTGGTGGCCCAACGGGCCCCGATCGAGGCGCTGGAGCAGCTGCGGGACGACGTCCTGGCCGCCCCCACCGACAGCCTGCAGAACGCCGTCTTCGTTGACCACCACCTGCACACCGGGCTGGCCGACCTGTCCGGTAACCGCTATATGGCGCGCACGATGCGGCATCTGCTGGCCGAACTGCAGCGGGTGCTCTTCTTGAGCCTCAGTGACGGCAGCGTGCAGCTAGACCTGGTCGGGCACCACACCACCATCCTGGACGCCCTGGTCCGCGCCGATGCCGACCAGGCCCGGCAGGCGGTGCTCGAGGAGTCGCAAGAGATGCGCCGGCGCGTCGTCGAGGCGATCATGGCCGCGCTCCCGGAGGTCAGTCTCCAACCGGGGGCAGCCGCCGTACCGGTCGTTGCGACCACGCCGACCTCGCGCCCCACGCTCCGGTTCAGCTGACTTCCCGTCGACTCCACGCCCGCCACGCTTCTGCGCCCTTCGCTGAATTACAATCTGCCCCAACGTCTTCGGACGACCGTTCGACCTGTGGCCGACTCTGGCCCGCGACGACCGGTGGGACAGCATAGGGGGAACGGTGAGGAACCGGGTACGTCGGCTCGTAGTGGTCGGCAGCATTCTCGGCGAACTGCGCGTGCACGTGCCCAACCAGCCAGAGCCCGGTGGCAGCGTGCGAGCCGAACGCAACGTGGCCCAGGCCGGCGGGTGCTTCCGTACGGTGGCTACCGCCCGGCGGCTGGGTTTACCTGCGGTGCTGGTAGGGCGGGTGGGCGAGGATCCGACGGGCAAGCTCATGCAGGCCGCATTGAAACGGGAGAATATCGACATCGCCGTGCCCGCCACGGCGGGTGAGCACGGCTACACGGTGGTCGCGATCGACTGCGAGGGAGTGGCCAGCAGCATCGAGATCGCTGGGGTGGAGGCGACCCTGACCCGCGAGGAGATCGACCACGTGCTGATCGAACCAGGTGATGCGGTGCTCGTTCTCGGATCGGATCTGGTGTCGGAGCAGACCGGAGCAGCGATCTGCGAGTGGATTCGCGATGGGGGGCCGGGGGAGGCCACGCTGGTGTTCGCCCCGGGGCGGCTGATGTCGGACATCCCCGACGCCGTCTTCGACATGGTCCTTCGTCGTACAGACATCCTGACCACCGACCGGACGGAGTTCGCCCTGCTCACCGGCGTGACCGAGGCGCAGGACCGTCCCGATGCCGCGATGGGGCTCCTGGAGACACTGGCGCCGTCGGCTGTGCTGCTGGGCCGGGTGGCCGGGGAGGGCTGCTGGCTGGTCACCGCCGAGGGCGGCACCTGGTTCGCGTCGCCATCGTCGCCATCGTCGCCGACGGATTGCGGGGCCACCCAAGAATGCCGCTTGTCCGCCCACCTGGGCATCTTCCTGGCGGAACTCGCCCGGCTTGACGATCCCCTTCAGGCCGCCAGGATCGCCACCATCGGCTGGACCCAGGTGCCGGGCCCGCAACGGCCGTGGGTCACCTCGATCGGGCCGGATCGCGCTCAGTTGGAGCAGCTGGTGGCCGCGGCTGATGCCGCCCAGGATGCGTTGCCGTCCAGCACCGCGGTCACGGACAGGCCTTCGGGGCGCCCTTGACCACCGCGACGGCCTTGAAGGCCTCGCCCAAGACCAGGTCGACCGAGGCGTCAGCCCGGGTGTCGCGCACCCCTCGCGCTCCGGGAACGCGCAGGAGTACGGCTGTCGCCTCCTCCACGCCGGTCTTGCCGAAGCGGACCTCGCCCACCCCGGGGATCGTCTTCTGCAGCGGGTCGTTGGTCACCGACGCGGTGCGGAAACCTTGATCCGTCAAGGCCTTGGCGGTCGTCCTGGCCAGCCCGTTGCGCTCGGTGGCGTTGTAGACATTCACCACCACATCGGTGGGGAGGGCGGGCTGCACCTTTGAGCAGGTCTTGGCCACGTTGTTCGTCGGGGCGGGCGCCGATTGCGCGCCGAACCAGCCCTGGTGATACGACAGGGCGATCACGAACGCGACGACGAGCAGGGCCGACAGCACCGACAGAGTGATCGCCGCGCGACGGCGGGCCCGCCGCGAGGCGGCCGACCGCCCGGACTCCCGGACGTAGGTCATCGTTCACCCCCCTGGCCAGACGACAATGCGATCGCCCGGCCGGCCGCCAGCCTCCCCGGGTGGGGAGAAACTCACGCCCCGGACCGCGGGGGGTCCAGGTCGAGGTCCAGGACTCGGGCATGAAGCACGGGCCGCTGGGCGAGCGCCGCGCGAAGCGCCCGGTGGAGACCGTCTTCCAGGTACATCGTGCCCTGCCATTGCACCACGTGGGCGAACAGATCGCCGTAAAAAGTGGAATCGTCGGCCAGTACATTGCCCAGATCCAGGTGTCGCTTGGTGGTTACCAGCTCATCGAGCGCGACGATCCGCGGAGTCACCCCTGACCACTGCTTGACGGAATGCACGCCATGATCGGGGTAGGGGCGGGTTTCGCCCACGGACTTGAAGACCACGGCACCATTATCTCAAGACGCTCCTGGGAGCCGGCCGAGACCTGCCTGGGCGCGGCCCCCATGGACCGCACAGCCCCCATGGACCGCATGGTCCGGGCAACGAGCCCTCGCGCCTGGATGTCGTCACCACCCGGTACGTCGATCCGGTCCGGTTCTCGGACCAGAAACCGCACCGGAGTGCCGCGCGAGCAGCGCTATGTCACAACGCGATCCAGAAGCCAGGCACCTGAGCATGGCGGACACGCCCTAGGCTCGAGGGCGTGAGCGAGACCTCCCGGAGTCAGTTGGCGGCCATCGCGGCCGGGTACGCCTTCGACGGCGCGGCGATGCACCTGGGTGCCGCCGTGACCGAGGGGGGCGCAGCGCACCCCGAAGCACCGGTGCGCCTGCCGCTCTCGGTCATGAACCGCCACGGCCTGGTGGCCGGCGCGACGGGCACCGGGAAGACGAAGACTCTCCAGCTGATGGCCGAGCAGCTGTCCGCGGGCGGCGTACCCGTCTTCCTCGCCGACATCAAGGGCGACCTGTCCGGCCTCGCAGTGCCGGGCACCGCCAACGACAGGATCGACGCGCGAGCCGCCGACGTGGGGCAGACCTGGGAGCCCAAGGGTTTCCCGGTTGAGCTGTACTCCCTGGGCGGACTCGGGGTCGGCGTCCCGATCCGGGCTACCGTGACCTCGTTCGGACCCACCTTGCTCGCCAAGGTGCTCGGGCTCAACGCCACCCAGGAGTCCAGTCTCGCCCTGGTGTTCCACTACGCCGACCAGCGCGGATTGCCGTTGTTGGATGTCAAGGACCTGCAGGCGGTCGTCAAGCGCCTCACCTCCGCCGAGGGCAAGGCCGACCTCAAGGAACTGGGTGGCCTGTCCTCGTCCACCGCCGGGGTCATCCTGCGCGAGCTGATCGCCTTCTCCGCCCAGGGCGCCGACGTGTTCTTCGGCGAACCCGAGTTCGACACCGCGGCCCTGCTCCGGGTCGCTCCCGACGGCCTCGGGATGATCTCCTGCCTGGAGCTGCCCGCCGTACAGGACCGCCCGGCACTGTTCAGCACCTTTTTGATGTGGCTGCTGGCCGACCTCTTCCAGGACCTGCCCGAGGTCGGCGACCTGGACAAGCCCAAGCTGTGCTTCTTCTTCGACGAGGCCCACCTCCTGTTCCGCGACGCGAGCAAAGACTTCATCGACTCGATCGAGCAGACCGTGCGGTTGATCCGCTCCAAGGGTGTCGGGGTCTTCTTCGTCACCCAGACCCCCAACGATGTGCCGCCGGGGGTGTTGGCCCAGCTCGGTAACCGCGTGCAGCACGCGCTGCGCGCCTTCACCCCGCAGGACGCGAAGGCGTTGAAGGCGACGGTGTCCACCTTCCCCAAGAGCGGGTACGACCTCGGCGAGTTGCTGACCCAGCTGGGCACCGGCGAGGCCGTGGTCACCGTGCTGTCCGAGCGTGGCGCACCCACCCCGGTCGCCTGGACCCGGATGCGCGCCCCGCAGTCGGCGATGGCCCCGGCAGACCCCGACGTCATGAATCGGCTCGTCGCCGAATCGGCGTTGATCGCGCAGTACGGGCAGGCGGTGGATCGGGAGTCGGCGTACGAGATGCTCACCGCCCGGTTGGTGGCGGCCTCGGCCGAGCAGGCCCGTGAGCAGGCAGCCGCGCAAGCCCCCGAGCCCGCGGCGCCCGCGGCGCCCGCGCCCGAACAGCCCGGCATCGTCGAGCAGGTGGTCCAGTCCAGCGCCTTCAAGTCGATGCTGCGCTCCGCGGGGACCACCATCGGGCGGGAGATCACCCGCAGCCTCTTCGGTACCGCGCGCAGGCGACGCTGAGCGGAGGCTTGTGTCAAACACCGCGGACATTCTGATCACCGGAGTCGGAGCCAACGGGCT
Organism: Austwickia sp.; assembly: GCA_016711265.1. Lineage (GTDB taxonomy): Bacteria > Actinomycetota > Actinomycetes > Actinomycetales > Dermatophilaceae > JADJTI01. The sequence continues at coordinate 790,411 of JADJTI010000006.1, forward strand.
CACCGCCTGGCGGCGCGGTGACGGCGGCGGCCTGACCGGCGGAGACCTGGAGGTGCCGGGTGCCACGCTCGTCGGGCTCGCCGAGGACGCCTCCGGCGACGCCACCCGGCTGCTGGCCGCCGTGGATCCGTTGCTGTCCTCCGGAGCGAGCTCGCCCCGGGTGTGTGTCTGGGTCCTGCCGGCCGGGTACCTGCTGGCAGGCCTCGACGGGCCCGGCGGAAGCCTGTTGCTGGAGCAGCTCCACGCGCAGGCGGGCCCGGCGACCACGGTCGTGGTGGCCGAACCGGTGGCCGCCCTGGTCGGTGCCCTCGGGGAGGTGGCCCCCGGAGTGGTGGTGGCCCTCGGCGCCGACGTGGTCATCCTCGCCACCGACTTCGACCAGGTATGGCGCCAGGTCGATGGCTGGGGGGTGACGGGCTTGTCGGGCCGGGGGTCGGGAGCCTGGATCGGGGGTGAGGGCCTGGCGGCCGCGCTCCGGGCCGCGGACGGCGTACCCGGCGGCTCTGCTGCCCTGTTGCGGGCGGCGACTGCGCGGTTCGGGCCGCAGGGCCGGTGGTCGATGTTGCTCACGTCCCCGGACGCTGCGGCTACGTTGACCGGGTTCGCTGCCGTGGTCGGTGATGTCGCGGCCGATGATCCGGTGGCCGAGCAGATCTGTCGGGCAGCCGCGGAACACCTGGCCGACAGCGTGCAGGCGGCTCGGCGGGACCTGCCGCACCTGCCGGTCTGCGCGGTCGGTGGCCTGCTGTTCGTGGACGCCGTCCGGGTGTCGTTGGCCTCCTCGCTCGGCAAGCGGCGGATCTTCCTGTCCCCCGCCCTGGGTGGGGTGGGGGAGGGTGGCCGGATCATGGCGGACTACGTGGCCGCTCGGCGCGCGTTGCCGCACCGGCCGCCGCTGGTCTGGCGCTCGGATCGGCGCGGGGTGCTCTGAGATGGGGCGCTTGGAGTAGAGGTCTCTGCGCGCGCAGGCGGGCTTTGGGTAGGGATGGCACGGACGGTGCGGCACCCGAACCCTGGCGACCCGGGTGCCGCCCACGTCACGCTCATCACGGCTGGCGGAGGATGCGGGATTTGAACCCGCGAGGGGTTTCATCCCCAACACGATTTCCAATCGTGCGCACTAGGCCACTATGCGAATCCTCCGCCGCAGATGGTACCTGAGAGGGCCCGCAACCAGCGAATGAGCGCCATGACTCAGCCGGACCTGCCCGAGCGCCACCCGGCGGGTAGGTGTTGGGGGATTCGCACCGGCGGCGCGGCGCCAATCCCCCAACGCTTGGCGGGGTTCCGCGATCTGGGGCGACCGGGTCGCACGCTGGTCCCGAGCACCTGGCCGTGGCGTAGACTCGGACGCAGGCCCTCCGTGCGGTGGTACCTCGCTGAACTCCCCCAGGGCGGGAACGCAGCAAGGGTAGGTGAGCTCTTCCAGGTGCGCGGAGGGTCCCTTCATGCCCTGGGCCCGGGTGGGTGACGACGGCGACAGCCCTCCGCAAGCCTCTCCACAGCCCTGCACAACGTCACCGCACCTGCCTCGGCAGGCTCGCCGCCCCTGCCGTGGGCGCCACGCGTGAAGCCGTCGTCGGACATCGTCCACGGGTACGTCGCGCACTGGGCTGACGCTGTCGGTGCAGGCGGTTAAGGTCGAAGCCGTGATCTTCCCCTGGCGCCCGGCACCCGGCCGACCCGCTGTCCCGGTGCGCCCTCCTTTGGGAGTTCTGGAATGACCGCGGCGCTGTACCGCCGGTATCGGCCGCAGACTTTCGCCGACGTCATCGGCCAGGAGCATGTCACCGAACCGCTCCGGCAGGCGCTGCGCTCGGGCAGGGTCGGTCACGCGTACCTGTTCAGCGGCCCACGCGGCTGCGGCAAGACCACCTCAGCACGCATCCTGGCGCGCTGCCTCAACTGCGAGCACGGGCCGACGGACCAGCCGTGCGGGCAGTGCCCATCGTGCGTGGCGCTGGCGCGAGGGGGACCCGGCTCGGTCGACGTGATCGAGATCGACGCGGCCTCACACGGCGGCGTCGAGGACGCCCGCGACCTGCGGGAGAAGGCGTCGTACGGCCCGGCTCAGGCGCGCTTCAAGGTGTACATCATCGACGAGGCCCACATGGTCACCCCGCAGGGCTTCAACGCCCTGCTGAAGATCGTGGAGGAGCCGCCGGAGCACGTGAAGTTCGTGTTCGCGACGACCGAGCCGGAGAAGGTCATCGGCACGATCCGATCGCGGACCCACCACTACCCCTTCCGGCTGGTCCCGCCGACCCGGCTGACCGAATACCTGGAGGAGCTGTGCCGCGCCGAGGGAGTCGGGGTGGCGCCGGGGGTGCTCCCCTTCGTCGTGCGTGCCGGCGGGGGTTCGGTGCGGGACAGCCTCTCGGTGTTGGACCAGCTGATGGCCGGGTCCGGGCCGGAGGGGCTCACGTACGCCGGAGCCGCCGCCCTGCTGGGTTTCACCCCGGAGGAACTCCTCGACGCGACGGTCGAGGCGCTGGCGGCCGGGGACGGCGCCGCGGTATTTCGGCAGATCGACCGGGTCGTGGAGACCGGTCAGGATCCGCGGCGATTCGTCGAGGACCTGCTGGAGCGTTTCCGGGATTTGATCGTGATCTCGGCGCTGGGCGCGGACGCTCCGGGCGGCGCGTCGGCGATCCTGCGCGGCGTACCCGAGGGTCAGCTGGGCCGGATGCGTCAGCAGGCGTCCTCCTTCGGGCCCGGCCAGCTTTCTCACGCCGCCGACACGATCAACGCCGGCCTGACCGAGATGACCGGGGCCACCTCGCCCCGGCTGCACCTGGAACTGGTCTGCGCCCGGTTGCTGCTGCCCGCAGCGGCCGGTGAACGAGGGTACGCCGCGCGCCTGGACCGCGTGGAACGTCGCCTCGAGCTGGCCGGACCGGGTCCTGGGGGCGGGCAGCCCGGCCTGGCGGATCGGGCTCGATCCCACGACCCCGGGCCCGCCCCGGCACTCGCGCCAGCACCGTCGGCGTCCCCCGCTGAGCCGGTCCGTGAGCCGGCCCCCGAACGGGTCCGGGATCGGGCTCCCGAGCCGCAGGCCGCCGCCGCAGACCCGAGGCCGCCCGCATCCCGACCGGTCGGCGCGCTGGACACCGAGGCCTTGCGCCGTAGCTGGCCGGATGTGCTGGCCAAGATCTTCACGATCCGCCGGGTCACCTGGACGTTCCTGTCCGAGCATGCCCAAGTGCTGGAGTACGACGGCCGCAGACTCGTGCTCGGCATCGCCACGGTCGGCCTGGCCAGCACTTTCCGTCAGGGACTGCACGCCGAGGTCGTGCGGCAGGCGCTGATCGACACGCTGGGTCTCGACGTCCGGGTGGAGGGCATCCCGCACGCTCCCGGGGACGCCTACGCCGGCGGTGAGCAGGCAGCCACGTCTTCGCCGCAGCCGACGGCGGCTCCGGCCCACGAGACGCACGAGGCGCACGAGAGGCACGAGGCCCACGAGGTGCGCGAGAGGCACGCGGCGCACGCTCCGACGGCCGGAGACGTCCAGGCAACTCGGGCCCATGATGCCCAGGTGCAGCCGCCCGCGCCGCCGACCGTGCCCCCAGCCACCCCGGCTGCCACAGCGTCGCCCGCCGCGCAGGCCCGTGAGCAGGCCCGATCGTCGCGTTCCCGAGCGCGGTCGGCAGGGGGCGCGAGTCCGGCGCGGCGCGCTGGCACCCGCCATGCCGCCGCAGATACCGGGGGCGCAGCAGCCCGCGCCGAGGATGACCCGGGCGATCCCGGTGCCCCTCCGCCACCGCCGGACCCCCTCGAGGCGCAGGGGCAGCCGCCGCAGGACTCGCGGCCCGCGGGCGCGGCCGCGGACGCCGACGTCAGCGTCGACGACGAGGACATCCAGGGGCTGGACCAGGTGGGCATGCCGGTCATCGCCAGCGTTCTGGGCGGCACCATCATCGAGGATCGGGCGGAATGAGCACTGGATGTATCGTCTGACGCATACAATGGCAGGGCCCTGGCTGCATCTGATGTTCCGCCCGACCGTCATCGGTAGGGAGCACATCCCGATGACGGGCCCGGTCATCCTGGCAAGCAACCACCAATCCTTCTTCGACTCCCTGGTGATCCCTCTGGTCTGTCCCCGCCGGGTCGCCTTCCTGGCCAAGGCGGAGTACTTCAACGGCACCGGGATGCGTGGGGCCCTGAACCGCCTCGTCTTCACCGGGACCGGGATGATCCCGGTCGACCGCGACGACACCCGGGCTGGCCGCCGATCCTTGGAGCTGGCCCTGGATCTGCTGGCCAGCGGCGGCGCGTTCGGGATCTACCCCGAGGGAACCCGGTCCCGGGACGGGCGTCTTTACCGCGGCCACACCGGCCTCGGGCACCTCGTGCTGGAGTCAGGCGCTCCCGTCGTACCGGTGGCGGTGAGCGGAACCCAGCACATCCAACCCCCCGGGGCACGGCACATTCGGCCCGCCAAGGTGCGGGTCGAGTTCGGGGTGCCGATGTGCTTCAGCAGCCTGGGCGCGACGGCGCCTGGTAAGGCCCGACGGCAGATCGTCGACCAGGTCATGGACGCCATCGGGGGCATGTCGGGGCAGCCCCGCGCCGGGGTCTACAACCCCCGTCCGCCCGCCTGACGTCCACGACGCTGTGCGCGGCGTGCCGGCCGACGCGCCACGTCGAGGGTGCCGCGCCGGTACCGGTTTGTCGGTGCCGCGTCGTACGCTGCACGAGTGTACGAAGGTGCGGTGCAGGACCTGATCGACGAGCTGGGGCGACTGCCCGGGGTCGGTCCGAAGTCTGCCCAGCGGATCGCCTTCCACATCCTGCAGGCCGAGGAGGTCGACGTCCGCCGACTGTCGGACGCGCTGATCCAGGTCAAGGAGCGGGTGCGGTTCTGCGTGCTGTGCGGCAACGTCTCCGAGGCCCAGCATTGCCGCATCTGCCTGGACCCCCGCCGCGAGCGGGCAGCGATCTGCGTGGTGGAAGAAGCCAAGGACGTCGTGGCCATCGAGCGGACCCGCGAGTTCCGCGGTCGCTACCACGTGCTCGGCGGCGCGATCAGTCCCATCGACGGCATCGGACCCGCCGATCTGCGCATCACCGACTTGTTGACGCGGCTGGCCGACGGCGAGGTCACCGAGGTCATCATCGCCACCGATCCGAACCTGGAGGGCGAGGCCACCGCCACCTACCTGGCCCGGCTGCTGCTCACCCTCGATGTCCGGGTCACCCGGCTGGCCTCCGGGCTGCCCGTGGGAGGCGACCTGGAGTACGCCGACGAGATCACCCTGGGACGAGCCTTCGAAGGGAGGCGTCTGCTCAATGCCGCACCGTGAACGGGTCGAGCCCGACTTGGAGGTCCTCAGCCACGAAACGGCTCAGGAGGCGCGCGCCTTCCTCACCGTCGTTCGAGGCATTGCCGCCGGGGAGTCACCGCAGACGGCGCTGCCGGTGCTGTTGCTGGCGATTTCCCAGATCCTGGTGACCGGCGCCCGGCTGGGCGCGATCAGCGACGTGGTGCCGCGCAGCCGCTTCGAGCCCGACCTGGGATCTGATGAGGACGTGGTGGCCCTGCGCGACGGCTTGGCCAACCAGCTGATCGGCATCGACGATTACGCCGATGTGGTCGATCCGCTCACCACACCCGAGATGAGCGCCGGGCAGATCTCCGCCGACGTTGCCGACGTCGCGGAATCGCTGCTCCACGGCCTGCGGCACCACGCCGACGGCGAGGTCACCGAGGCGCTGTGGTGGTGGCAGTTCAGCTACCTGAACTCCTGGGGCGCCAGCGCCGCCAGCGCTCTCAAGGCGTTGCAGTCGATCCTGTCGCACGTGCGTCTGGACGCCGACGAAGACGTCGTGGCAGAGGCGGAGTTCGACGCGCTGCACCGCTGAGCGCAGCGGCGACAGCGGCGACAGCGGCGCTCAGGCGATCCGCACACCCTTGGGGAGCCGGCCGATCGGCGTGCGGACCCGGCGAATGGCCACTGCGGTGGCACCCGTCCCGGCCAGCGCCAACGCGACCAAACCGTAGGGCCAGACGGGCGCGGCCGACTCCTGCCCGGGGCTGGGGTCCCGGTTGGGGTCGCTGTAGCACTCGTCGATCCGTTCCGGCGGACCGGCCCGGAAGCCGCGGACGGCGTCGCTGATCCCGCCGAGCGGTTCGAAGGCCTGCCGGCTGGCCGAACGACCCGGCGCGGCGTCGGCGACCACGACGAACGGGTTGATCGCCAGCAGCCCCCAGATCCGATCGGTGCGGACCTCGGTGCGGGTCGCCGTGACCCACACACACTGCTGCCCCGAGTCGCCGGGGGCGTACCCCTGCATCACCCGAACCTGCCGCTGCACCTGCTGCTCCATCAGCGGGGACAGCACGGCCACGAACACCAGCGAGCCTGCCGTCAGGAAGCCCACCGTCAAGTACGTCAGCACCGCGGAGGTCACCGGTCGGGCGGTCAGGGTCGAGAACATCAGGCCGAAAGCGCACACCGCGGCCAGCACGATGGCCAAGCAGAGCACCGCCATCAGCAGGGTGCCGATGTCGATCCCGCCGACAGCTACCGAGAACACCAAGAGCGGCAGGCCGATGACCAGGAACACCCCGGCCACGGCCCAGGAGGCAAGCAGCTTGCCGAGGATGATCTCCTGGGCCGAGAGCAGCGTGGTCTGCAGGGTGGCCAGGACGCCGTGCTCACGGTCGCCGTTGACCGAGGACGAGGTCAGCGAGGGCACCACCATCAGGCTCAAGCCGAGCACGAAGAACACGGTGACGCTGTAGAGCACCACCGACCGGGTCCCCATCCCGGCGGGCGTGCGGCCCCCGTCCGGTTCGGTCATCCCTGCGCTGGCCAGCCAGGACAGCAGCGCCACGCCGTAAATGACCACTGCCCAACCGGACAGGACGACGATCCAGCGGGAGGTGCGGATCCGCTGCCGCAGCTCGAGCCCGGCGACCGTGCGTACTCCCTCCCAGGTCAGCTGGGGGTCGGACACATGGGTCGGTGCCGTTGTCGAGGTCGTCGTGGGGGTCATCGGCGCTCCTGGGTCGCGGCGAGGTACGCCGCCTCGAGCCGGCCCTGCCCGGGGGTGAACCCGAACACCGGCACTGCGTCACGGACCAGCGCGTCCAGCAGGTTGGCGGCGCTCAACTCGTCGGCCAGCTGCACCTCGACGGCTCCCCGGGTGGACCACTGACCTTCCGGGCCGGGTACCACGGTGTACTCCAGGTCGCGCCGGTGCAGCGCCTGCCGCAGGGCGTCGGCGTCCAGGCTGGTGATCCGCCACCACTGGGCCTGGGTCCCGCGGGTGCGCAGGTCTTCGGTGGCGACCGTCTTGCCGCCGGCCACCACCACCGCCCGGTCGCTCATCTCCTCCAGCTCGGTCAGGATGTGGCTGGAGACCAGGACGGTCGTGCCTTGGGTCGCCAGCGCCCGCAGGACATCGCGCAGTTCGATGCGGCTGCGTGGGTCCAAACCGGAGGCCGGTTCGTCGAGCAGCAGCACGCTGGGGGAGTGGATCAGCGCACGAGCCATGCCGAGCCGCTGCTTCTGACCTCGCGACAACACCCGGGCGGGACGGTCGGCCAGATCGTCCAGGTGCAGGGTGCGCGTCAGTTCGTCGACGAGGCCCGGTCTGCTCGCGGCCGGGAGCCGGTACGCCGCGGCGATGGTCAGCAGGACCTCCCGCACCGTCAGCGCGTCCCAGGTGCCGAAGCCGTCGGGCATCCAGCCCATGATGCGGCGTACGTCGCGTGGCCGGCTCACGGGGTCGAGCCCACCGACGCGCAGCTGCCCGGCGTCCGGGGTGAGTAACGTGGCGAGCATCAGCAGGAGCGTGGTCTTGCCGGAGCCGTTCGGCCCGACCAACGCGGTCACCTCGCCCGGCCTGGCGACCAGATCCAGGCCGTCGACGGCGCGCAGGGCGCCGAAACTGCGCGTCGCGCCCCGGACCTCGATCCCCCAGGGACCGCCGTCGGTGCCTGCGGTCCCGTCCCCCGGTGGCCCTGTCGGCAGTGCCAGGCTCATCCGTGCCCCCCTTCGCCCCGAGCCCGCTGGGCCCGGGCCTGCGGGCCACGCCTGCCGGGCCCGTGCGTTCAGTATCACCCAACCAGTCCGGGAAGGGCCGCCCATCGGCCCGGCCGGCCTGAACCAGAATGAGTCTCGCGTTCCGAGCGGAACTGAGCCGGGGCGCTCGCCCGGCTAGACTGTGCTGCGTTTTGGGGTCTGCGCTGTGCCGGTACGCAGCGGCCGATCGTCCGGTCCAGCACCTTCCAGCACGGAGACAGATGTGAGCCTGGTTGTCCAGAAGTACGGCGGGTCTTCGGTCGCTGACGCCGAGAGCGTCAAGCGCGTCGCGCGGCGGATCGTCGACACCAAGCGGGCCGGCAATGATGTCGTGGTGGTCGTGTCGGCGATGGGCGACACCACCGATGAGTTGATCGAGCTCGCCGCCCAGGTGACGCCGCTACCGCCGGCGCGCGAGCTGGACATGCTGCTGACCGCGGGCGAGCGGATCTCGATGGCGCTGGTGGCCATGGCCATCGAGACGCTCGGGCACACCGCGCAGTCCTTCACCGGTTCCCAGGCCGGGGTGATCACCGACGAGGCCCACGGCAGAGCCCGGATCATCGACGTCACCCCGGGGCGGATCAGCGGGGCGCTGGCACAGGGGCATATTGCGATCGTCGCGGGGTTCCAGGGGGTCAGCCAGACGACGAAGAACATCACTACCCTCGGTCGCGGAGGATCGGATACCACGGCGGTCGCCCTGGCTGCGGCTCTCCAGGCCGACGTCTGCGAGATCTACACCGATGTGGACGGCGTGTTCACGGCGGACCCCCGCATCGTTCCCTCGGCACGTCAGATCAGGCTCCTGTCCACCGAGGAGACCCTGGAGATGGCCGCCAACGGCGCCAAGATCCTGCACCTGCGGTGTGTGGAGTACGCCCGCAGGTTCCAGATCCCGATTCACGTGCGTTCCTCGTTCTCCCCTAGAGAGGGCACGCTGATCACCGACCGAACAGCCGAAGGAGAAGCCGTGGAGGCACCCATCATCTCTGGGGTGGCGCATGACCGCAGCGAAGCGAAGGTGACCGTCGTCGGCGTACCGGACAAGCCGGGAATGGCCGCGCAGATCTTCGCTACGGTCGCAGCGGCCGAGGCGAACATCGACATGATCGTGCAGAACGTCTCGACCGCCTCGACCGGGCGGACCGACATCTCGTTCACGCTGCCCAAGGCCGACGGACAGCGGGTCGTGCAGGCCCTGGACAAGGTGCGCGAGTCGATCGGCTTCGAGACCCTGCGCTTCGACGACTCGATCGGCAAGCTGTCCCTGGTCGGGGCGGGGATGCGGTCGAACCCGGGCGTTTCGGCGACCTTCTTCAGGGCGTTGTCGGACGCCGGGGTTAACGTCGAGATGATCTCCACGAGCGAGATCCGGATCTCGGTCGTGACGAGATCGGAACAACTGGACAATGCGGTCCGCGCGGTGCACACCGCGTTCGGGCTGGACTCAGCCGAAGGTGAGGCCGTGGTGTACGGCGGGACAGGACGATGAGCATGAACGAACAGGGCAAGCCGACACTGGCTGTCGTGGGTGCGACCGGCGCCGTCGGTTCGGTGATGCTGGGCATCCTGTCGACCCGCGAGGACGTCTGGGGCCGGATCAAGTTGGTCGCCTCGGCCCGCTCGGCGGGCACGGTGCTGCAGGTGCGTGGCGAGGACGTCACCGTCGAGGAGCTGACCCCCGAGGTCTTCGACGGCGTCGACGTGGCGATGTTCGATGTGCCGGATGAGATCAGCAAGGAGTGGGCGCCGGTCGCCGCTGCTCACGGCGCGGTCGTGGTCGACAACTCCGGCGCCTTCCGGATGGATCCCGAGGTGCCGCTGGTGGTGCCGGAGGTGAACCCGGCCCAGGTGGCCAACCGACCCAAGGGCATTATCAGCAACCCGAACTGCACCACGCTGACGATGATGGACGCCCTCGGCGCCCTGCATGCCGGCTGGGAGCTCACCGAGCTCGTGGTGTCTTCCTACCAGGCCGCTTCGGGCGCCGGCCAACCGGGTGTCGACCGGCTCCGCGCCGAGGTCAGCGCCGTGGCCGGGGAGGATGTGGGTTCCCGGGTGGGGGACGTGCGCCGGCTGATCCACGACAAGGTGGGGGACGACTCGCCGTTCCCCGCGCCGCTGGCGCTGAACGTCGTGCCGTGGGCGGGCTCCCTCAAGGACGACGGCTGGAGCAGCGAAGAGATCAAGGTCCGCGACGAGTCGCGCAAGATCCTGGGTATCCCGGATCTGAAGGTGTCGGCGACCTGTGTCCGAGTCCCCGTGGTGACGACGCACTCGCTGGTGGTGCACGCGACCTTCCGCAAGGAGATCACCGTGGACGCCGCCCGTCAGGCGTTGATCGAGGCCCCCAGCGTGGTGGTTCTCGACGACCCCGCGAGCAGCGAATGGCCGACGCCGGCCGACGTGGTGGGCCTGGACCCGACGTTCGTGGGCCGGATGCGCCAGGCGCTGGATTTCCCGAACACGATCGAGCTGTTCGTCTGCGGCGACAACCTGCGTAAGGGCGCCGCGTTGAACACCGCCCAGATCGCTGAGCTGGTCTGCGCCGAGCTCATGTCCAAGGCCTGACGCCGGGCGTCGGCGCGATGGCCGACCCACACCGTCCGCACGGGCGGCGATCCGCCGCGGCGGCCGATTTCGCGGTCGTCGGCGGCGGGATCGTCGGGCTGGCCACCGCGCTGACCCTCACCCGCCGACGCCCGGGCGCCGACGTGGTCGTGTTCGAGAAGGAACCCGAGGTCGGGCAACACCAGAGCGGACACAACAGCGGGGTCATCCACGCCGGCATCTACTACGAGCCCGGCAGCCTCAAGGCGCGGCTGTGCCGAGCCGGGGCGTCGTGGACCCGAGAGTTCTGCGACGAGCACGGCATCGCCCATCGGACCACGGGCAAGCTCATCGTGGCCACCGATCCTGGGCAGCGCGCTCGCCTCGACGCCCTGTACGAGCGCGGGCTCGCGGGCGGCCTGGACGTCGAGCTGATCGACGGTGCGGAACTGCGACGCCGCGAGCCCGCCGTGACCGGGATCGGCGCGGTGTACCTGCGCAGCACCGGGATCGTCGACTACCGCCAGGTGTGCCGTGTGCTGGCCGAGCAGTTCGAACGGGCGGGCGGGCGGATCCACCGCGGTGCCGCCGTGGTGGGCATCCACGAGTCCCTGTCGGAGGTCGGGCTCGATGTCGCCACGGCCGCGGAACCCGGCCACCGCGAGCGCCGCTACGCACGGCAGCTCGTGGTGTGCGGCGGCCTGCAGGCGGACCGGCTGGCCGCGATGGCGGGGATGCGCCCGGACTTCGCGATCGTGCCTTTCCGTGGCGAGTACTACCGGCTGCAGGCCCACCGCAGCGGCCTGGTCAGCACCCTGATCTACCCGGTGCCGGACCCCGCGCTGCCGTTCCTGGGGGTGCACCTGACGCTGACGATGGACGGCGGATTGACGGTAGGCCCCAACGCGGTCCTCGCTCTGGCGCGCGAGGGCTACCCGAAGGGTTCCGTGGACGTCCGGGACCTGGCCGACACCCTGCGCTTCCCGGGGTTCTGGCCGCTGGCTCGGCGGCACCTGCGTACCGGCGCCGCCGAGGCGTGGAACTCGCTGTCCCGCCGCGGATACCTGCAGCTGGTACGCCGGTACAGCCCCGATCTGGGGATGGCCGACCTCCTGCCGGAACCGGCGGGCATCCGCGCTCAGGCGGTGCAGCGGGACGGGACCTTGGTGCACGACTTTCTGCTCCGGCGTACCGCCCGGATGCTGCATGTCTGCAACGCCCCGTCACCGGCGGCCACCTCGGCGATGCCGATTGCGGACTTGGTGGTGCGCACCGTGTTGGAGGACGGACCGCGCTGACGGCGCGGCATGTCCGATGATCGTCGTTGGCAACGCGTGAACCCACGTCCCTCGTCGGAACCCACGAAGCTTCGTGGGTCCAGCGCAGGGACGTGGGTCCGGTGACGCAGTGGGGTCAGCCGAGGCAGATGGCTCCGGTCCTCGCCCGGGATTCGCCCAGGCCGGCTCAGAGCCGGAACCGGGCCACCGCAGCGGCCAGGTCCTGGCGGGTCCGGTCGAGCAACTCGGCGCTGGCGCGGGTCTCGTCGGCGATCGACTCGGTCTCGTGCGTCGCGTCGGCCACTTTGCTGATCGTCCGGCTGATGTCGCCGGTGCTCGTCGCCGCCTGGCTGACGTTGACGGCCACCTCGGCCGTCGTACTGGACTGCTCGTCGACCGCGGAGGCGACGATCCCCTGGTAGTCGTTGATCCGGTGGATGACCTCGGAGACCTCGGCGATCGCGGCGGTCGCGGCCTGGGTGTCGGCCTGGATCGCCTCGATCTGGCGCCCGATCACCTCGGTCGCCTTCCCAGTCTCCTGCGCCAGGTCCTTGACCTCGCTGGCCACGACAGCGAACCCCTTGCCGGCCTCGCCGGCGCGGGCGGCTTCGATGGTCGCGTTCAGTGCCAGCAGGTTGGTCTGCTCGGCGATCGAGCTGATGACCTTGACGACCTCGCCGATCTCGCTGGAGGAGGCGCCGAGTCGGGCCACCGACGCGGTGGTGGATTCGGTGATGCGCATGGCCGTCTCGGCGACCCGGGAGGCCTCCTGGGCATTGTCGGCGATCTGACGGATCGAGGCGCTCATCTCCTCGGCGCCGGCCGAGACCGTCTCCACGTTGCCACGGACGACATCGGCGGCCCGGGCGACCCCGCCCGCTTCCTGGGATGCCGACGCGGCGCTGTCGTGGATGCGGCCGGAGATGGCCAGCAGTTCGCTCGAACGCTCGCCGAGCTCCGCGGACGATCCGTGCAGCGAACTGACCGTCTCGCGCAGTGCTTGAACCACCTTGGCGGTACGTTCGGAGATCCTGCCGAGCTCGTCGCCACTGTTCAACGGCTCCACCGTGGCCAGGTTGCCGGCGATGACGTCGTCCAGGTCTGCCAGCACCCGCTGGGTGCTCTTGCGGATGCTGCGCGCCAGGGACAGCGCCAACAGGCCCGCGAGCAGGGCCGCGCCGATGCTGAAGATGAGCACGACCCGGCGGGCCGTGGCCGCGGTGTCGGCGAAGGTGGTGTCCGCGTTCTGCTCGGCGATCTTGTCCTTCAGGAGCGCATTCAGCGAGGTCTCGTAGGTCTTGCGCAGGTCCCGGTTGGCCGTCAGCGAGGTGTCGATGGCGCCCTTGGGGTCGGTGGCGAACTGGGCGAAGGCCGCGTCCAGCGCGGCGTTCCACCCGTTGATCTGAGTCGCCACCGCAGCGACGCGGGCCCGTTCGGCCTCGTCGTCGGCGAGCGCTTCGGCCTTCTGGAGTCCAGCAGAGACCGTGTCCCGGCGCTTGACCACCTCGTCGACGAACGACTTCTTGCCGGTGAGCAGGAATCCCCGCTCGTCATTGGCGATCGCCTTGGCCGCCACCGCACTGTTCTCCAGAGCGACCGTGAACTGCATGCTGCGGTTCTGATGGTCGCCGGCGGATTCGATGCGATTCAGGACGAGGACGGTCGATAGGCCGGCGATGAGGATCGCGATCACCAGCACGATCGACGGTGCGGCCATCCGGGCTGCCAGCGAGGTGGGGCGCACGAGGCGGGGGAGGGTGAGACGGGGCATACGCGCTCCTGGGCTCGAAGTGCGCGATTACGCGAATATTCGCGAACGCGGGTCCACGCCCTATCGACGCGCGAGCGAAATGTCCCACTGTTTCGGTGTCATCAATGTGCGCGGGCTGGGTACTCGCTGAACGCCGTTGCGTTTCGGTGTCCCGGCGTGTGGCCCGCGCGGGCGCGGGTTCAGAGACCTCGGCGGTTCTGCGTCGGCGCGTACCACCAGACCCGGCCCACCGGCGTACTCATGACCTTACCCTTCCTGAATTCGCTTGACGTGCAGCTGATCTCGTCCATACCTGCACATTACCTTGAAGAGTTATGTCTGACAATTGTGGGGGGGCGGTCTGCGTCACACCCGGCGCGGCGCGGTGCGGTCTGGCCCGGTGCGGTCTGGTGCCGTGCGGTCTGGTGCGATCCGGCTAGGCTCGCGCGCTCAGCAGGCCGGCGATCTCGGCAGGCTTGGCCACCTTGCCTGACAGGACCAGCTCCTCGTCGATGACCAGGCCGGGCGTCTTCAGCACGCCGTACCCGACGATCGTGGGGTAGTCGGTCACCTTCTCCACCTGCGCGTCCATGCCGAGCGAGGCCAACGCAGCACGGGTGTTCTTCTCCAGATTGACGCAGTTGGCGCAGCCGGGACCGAGAACCTTGATGATCACGATGACTCCTTGCGTGGTGTTGGTGGGCACGTGTTCTTGTGGGGCACTGGGTGCGGGTTCGCCCGACCGAGGGCGTGCTGCAACACGCCCCCGGTCGGGTCACCTCGCCCCCGGTCGGTGTGGGGCGAAAGCCCCATGGGTGGCCATGCCTGCGCGGCACCCGTGCGGCGCATCAGGGCGCGACCAGGTTGAACAGGAAGCCGATGGCGATGATCCCCACCGCCACAGCGCCGAAGAAGATCGCCAGCAGCGGCGGCTTGAGCACTCGGCGCAACATAATCGCCTGCGGAATCGAGAGAGCGATGCTGCTCATCGTGAACGCCATCACGGTGCCCAACGAGACGCCCTTGGCCCAGAGGGCCTCCGCAATCGGTACGACGCCCGCGCCGTTGACGTAGAGCGGCACCCCCGCGAGGGTGGCCACGACCACCGCGAAGGGGTTGTCCGGTCCGGCGTACCGGGCGAAGAAGTCTGTCGGCACCCACCCGTGGATGGCGGCGCCGATGCCGACGCCGACGACCACCCACGTCCACACCGAGGCGAAGATCTCGCGGGTCTCGGCGACGGCGGCCTCGATCCGCTCCTGCAGCGTCGGCACGTGACCGTCCGCGCGCAGCGCCGCCACCCGCGTCGCAAACACCATGTCGTCGACCCACCGGGTCAGGTCGAACCTGGAGAACACCCAGCCGATCACCATCGAGAGCGTCCCACCGGCCAGCACGTACGCCCCCGCGATGCCCCAACCGAACTGGTCGCCGATCATGATCGCGGCGATCTCGCTGACCAGCGGTGAGGCGATCAGGAACGTCAAGGTCACCGACAACGGGATGCCGGCGGCGACGAACCCCATGAAGAGCGGGATCGAGCTGCACGAGCAGAACGGGGTGACCACGCCGAGCACGACGGCCAGGAACAGCCCAGCGAACAAGCCTCGGCCTTCGAGGTAGGCGCGGGCGCGATCCAGATCCAGGCTGGCGCGGAGCATCCCCACGGCGAACATCAGCCCGATCAGCAGCAGGAAGATCTTGACGGTGTCGTAGGCAAAAAAGTGCACCGCGCCGACCAGCCGTTCGTGCAGGTCCAGGCCCCACCACTGGACCAGTGCCGTCCAGAGACGCTCGTTGATCTGCCAGGCGGTCACCCAGGCCAGGGCGGCTGCACCAAGCCCGGCCCAGCGCGCAGTGTCCGATGACGGTCGGGTCAGCACGCTCATGGCGTCACCGCCGCACCCGTCGATGTCGTGGGCCCGCCACCGGGCAGAGCATCGGCCAACCGGTCCAGCGCGTCCGCGGCCAGGGTGTAGTCCATCCAGCGGCCCCGTCGGGCAGCGGTCACCAGGCCGGAATCGCGCAGCACCTTGAGGTGGTAGCTGAGCAGGTTGCCGGGAATCGGTGGCTCGGGCTGCAGGTCGCACACGCAGCGGGTGCCCTGGGCGGCCAACTGGTCGAGCAGCCGGAGCCGCACGGGGTCGGCAACCACCATCAGCAGCTGGGCGCGGTCCTGGACGGCGGCCTCCGCGGATCCTGAATGAACCGACCCGCCCGACCTCACGTCAAGCACCGTTGAGTCAACCACGATTGAAGTGTACGTCCGCGAGCGCCGCGTCCGACGCTCCACGCAGGGTGCGGGGCTGTCTACCCGGTCACGTCACGGCGACACCGCGACCACGGCCTTGCCCACGCTCTGGCCGCGCATCATGGCCGTGAACGCCTCGAACGCCGAGTCGATCCCCTCGGACACGCTCTCCTGCCAGTGCACCTGCCCGGTCCTGATCCAGGCCGTCACCTCACGCTCGAAGTCGGCGCGCAGATCCTCGTGGTCGTACACGATGAACCCCCGGATGGTGAGCCGCCGGGTGATCGCCAGCGCCAGGTTCGCCGGTCCCGGCACGGCCTCGGTGGCGTTGTACGCCGCGATCATCCCGCACAGCACGACACGTCCGCCCTCGCGCATGTTCGACAGGGCGACCGGCAACTGGGTGCCGCCGACGTTCTCGAAACACACGTCGATGCCGTCCGGGGCGAACCGGCGCAGCCCCAACGGCAGCGGCATCGCCCGGTAGTCGATCGCCGCGTCGAACCCGGCGACCTCCGTCAACCACGCCACCTTCTGCGGGCCACCGGCGCTGCCGACGACCCGCGAGGCCCCCTTCAGCCGCGCGATCTGACCCACCAGCGACCCCACCGCACCGGCGGCGGCGTTCACATAGACGACGTCCCCGGGGCGGAACTCCCCGATCCGCAGCAGCCCCGCGTAGGCTGTCAGGCCCGGCATCCCCAACACGCCCAACCAGGCCTGAGCCGGGACCTGCCCGGATGATCCGGCAGCGGCTACCACCCGAGTCTGGCCGCCCGGCAGCACCGCGTGGGTCCGCCAGCCGTGGTCGTGGACCACCCGATCGCCGACCTCGATCGGCCGGCCGGTCTCGTCCACGGCGGGTCCGACGACCTCGGTGACCCGGCCGACGGCACCTCCGGTCATCGGCGCGTCGAGCGCGAACGGCGGCACGTACGATCTGGCGTCGTTCATCCGGTTCCGCATGTAGGGATCGACGGACACGAACTCGTTGGCCACGGCGACCTCGCCGGTCACGGGGTCGGGCAGCACGCTCTCGACCAGGGCCACATCGTCGGCGACCGGCTCGCCGACCGGTCGGCGTACCAGGTGCCACGCGCGCGAGGTAGGCATCCGCAGCCTCCTTCCAGATGGTGGCCCGACCCTAACCGTCCAGGGCGACACCGGCCACCTGCCGGCGGCAGCGGCATCAACCTGCCAGGCCTGGTCCGCCGAGCCTGGCAGGCTGGTGCCGATGACGCATCCGGTGCTCGTGGCGGTGGACGGCAACTCGCTGCTCCACCGCAGCTACCATGCCCGCGCCCACACCGGCTACCGGCTCGACGACGGCCGCCCCGCGTGGGCCGTCCAGGGGCTGCTCACCCAGGTCGCAGCGGCTGCGGGGAGGGCGTGCGCGGCCTACCTCGTGGTCGGTTTCGACGATCCTGACGCGAGCCTGCGGCGGGAGCGGTGGCCGTCGTACAAGGCGCATCGCCCGGCGAAGCTGGCGACCCTGACGGCTCAGGTTCGGCTGGCCGCCGAGGCGC
The DNA here is from genome assembly GCA_016711265.1 of Austwickia sp. Lineage (GTDB taxonomy): Bacteria > Actinomycetota > Actinomycetes > Actinomycetales > Dermatophilaceae > JADJTI01. The sequence goes on from JADJTI010000006.1 coordinate 807,804, forward strand.
TCACCGAACTGGGGGTGGCGGTCGTCATCCCCCCGCGACTGGAGGCCGACGACGTGCTGGCGTCCGCGGCGGCCTACGGTCGTGCCTGCGGGCTCGCGACCGTGCTGGTCAGCTCCGACCGGGACTGCTACGCGCTCGTGGACGAGCACACCCGCCTGCTCCGCGTGCTCGACGGAGGGCTGGGCGGGTCGCCGATGCTGGACCCTGCGCGGTTGGAACGCCTGCTGGGCGTCCGGCCCGATCAGTACCCGGATCTGGCGGCGCTGCGGGGCGACCCGTCGGACAATCTGCCGGGTGTTCGGGGGATCGGGCCCGCGACCGCGGTCCGGCTGCTTTCCGAGTTCGGAACGGCCGAAGCGCTGTTCGCCGACCTGGAGGAAGGTGGACAGCGGGTACGCCGGGTGGTGGGCCCGGCTTTGGCGGCGCGCCTGGCGCTGCCCTCGTCACTGGCGGCGTGGGCGCACAACCTCGAGGTCATGCGGATGCACCGCGACGTCGACCTCGGCCTCGGCCCCGGCCTGGAGCTGCCCGCGACCCCCGGGCGTCCCGGCCGATTGCCGCTGCAGGCGGTCGCGGTCCGGCAGGTGTACGGGCGTTTCGATCTTGCGGTGGAGACGGCGGTCCGGGGGCTGTGCTCGGAGCTGCCCGGCCGCCCGCGCCCTCGGGACCACGACCCCGACTGGCAACCCCAGCGGCCCCGCAGCTCCGCCCGGTTCCCGCCGTTGCGTCGCCCGCGAGCCGCTCACCTGCAGCAGCGACTCTTTTGATTTGTCGTTTCTGCACGGTACAAGAGGTAGTTCGTGCCGGGAGTGGTGGAGCGTCCGGACCAGGATCCGTGACGTCGGTGTCGAGGGGTTGTGCTCAGTTCGAGTCGGATTGAAATCCCCGCCCGACGCCCCGGACCTGGGCCGATCCCGTCCTTGGGGTTTGTGTCGGCTCATTGGGGCTGCCGCTTCCCAGGTTGATGCCCTAGGGTGCGCGGGTGGGACTGATCGCGATTCGTGTCGTCGACCGGTACCGGACGCTCGGGCGGATACCGGCCGATGGTCCTGAAGTCCAGGGGCCATCGCGACGCTGTACGACGATTAGTACCGTATCGATGGGTCACGACGAGTTGGCGAGGATGTTGCCAAGAACATGCTGCCACCGCCGCATAAACGCGGGAGGATGAGCTAACCGCGCAGGAGCGCACACCCCGGGGTCCCCGACCCACCAGCCCTAGACAGGGAACGAGAACAGAGAATTCGAATGCCACGCAGCACTGTTCACACTGTCGTCAATGTCAGCCTCGCCGGCTCCGAACTCGATTACGACGAGCGGGTCACCTTCTTGGGCCGGTCGTTCCGGATCGTCCGGGTCGGTACCAAAGGCAGGACCCAGGACGCCATCCGCCTGGTGCGGGAATGGCTCCCCAAGGCGGAGGCCTTCGCGGTCACTGGCCTACGTGAGGCACAGGCCGCCGGATTGATCGGTGAGGGGGATGACGGTGCCCTCGACAAGATCAAGGAGGCCGCGGCCGGCGTACCCGTCACCGACGGAAAGCACATGGCCGACGTCCTGCAGGAGTGGGCGATCCGGCACGTGCACAACGAGATGCCGGGGTTCTTCAGCAACGCCCGCACCGTGGTCCTGGGCGCGCACAGCTACCACGCCCGCACGGTGCACGTGCTGCGCGAGCACACCCAAAACATCGAGTTCGCCGACCCGCACGAGCGCCTGGACATCCCGTCGGTCCTGAAGGCCAACCCGGCGCTGAACAAGGCTGTCGAGCTGGGCCTGCTGCCGTACAAGCTGGTGCCCGGCAAGGTGAAGCACCAGATCGAGGCGCCGACGTACTGGGCCAGCCATGCGCTGGCTCGCCGCGCCGCCCGGGACTGCGACATTCTCGTGGCCACCTACCCCGAGCTGACCGGGTTCGGCCTGGAGGACCTCGCGGGCAAGACGCTGGTATCCAACGCGGTCTCCGAGGATCGGCTGGCCGACCTGGCCAGCCGCGGCGTCGACATGGTCGTGGACGCCACCCCCCAGCCGTTCAACGTCACCATCGTCGCCGCCATGCTCGAAGCGATGATGCTGGCTACCCATGCCGACGGCCACCAGCCGAGCAACGACGAGTTGCTCACGATGTTCGAGGCCTCCGGCCTGGAGCCCCGGGTGCTCTACCCGAACGGGCCCAAGCGCAAGAGCCGCTTCGTGTTCGTGATCCACCCGCTGTCCCGGGCGTTCTTCGCCAAGGCCGAACCGCTGGGCACGATCACCAAGGTGCCGGGGATGGACCGGGTGGTCGAGAAGGCGATGGCGCACGTGCCGCCGTTCGTCTACAGCCACGTGACCGGGATCAAATCGCCCACCGGCGCTGAGGCCGAAGGCTGGCTGATCAGCGTGGGTGGCACGCCCAAGGAACTGCTCTCGCACGCCCCCGAGTTCACCTATGCCCAGTTGCTGCACGCGGCCGACATGGCCAAGAAGCTCGGGGCCCAGGTCATGGGGCTGGGCGCGTTCACCAAGGTGGTCGGCGACGCAGGCGTGACGGTGGCCCGCAAGGCGCCGCTGCCGGTGACCACGGGCAACAGCTACAGCGCCTCGGGAGCCCTCTGGGCCGCCCACGACGCCGTCATCAAGCTCGGGCTGGCCGAGGTCGACGACCACGGCCGCATCAAGGGACGGGCCATGGTGGTCGGTGCGACCGGTGCCATCGGGTCGGTCTGTGCCCGGCTGCTGGCCCTGGCCTGCGACGAACTGTGGATGGTCTCGCCCGAGACGGCCAAGCTCCTGGCCCTCAAGACCGACATCCTCAGCGAGAACCCCCGGGCCGACATCCACGTCGCCGCCACCCCGGGGGCCCACCTCAAGGACATGGACCTGATCGTCACCGCGACGTCGGCGGCCGGGCAGAAGGTCCTCGACATCATGTCGGTCAAGCCCGGCTGCGTCATCACCGACGTGGCCCGGCCCCTGGACCTGTCGGCCGAGGACGTCGCAAAGCGCCCCGATGTCCTGGTCATCGAATCGGGTGAGATCGAGCTGCCGGGCGATGTGAAGATGAAGGACATCGGCCTGCCGCGCGGGGTCGCCTATGCCTGCCTGGCGGAGACGATCATCCTGGCCCTGGAAGGCCGGTACGAAACCTTCACCGTGGGCCGGAACATCGAGTGGGAGAAGGTCAAAGAGATCTACGCGCTCGGGCTCAAGCACGGCATGAAGCTGGCTACGATCTCGGGTGTGAACGGCGTGTTCACCGACGAGGACTTCACTCGCGTTCGCGAGGCGGCCCTGGCCAGTCGGGCCGCGGCAACTGATGCCGACGCACCTGCTCCCGCTGCCCCGGCTGCCCGCAAGCCCCGTCGGACCACCGCAAAGACGGCCCGAACAGGGAGTGCATCATGAAGTCAGTCAAGGGCAAGAACGTCCTGGTGACCGGGGCGGCCATGGGGATGGGCCGGATGTTCACCGAGCGGGCCATCAAGGAGCAGGCCGCGGCCGTCATCTTGTGGGACGTGAACGAGACCGCGCTGAACCAGACTCGTGACGAGCTCTCGGGAGGATCCACCAAGGTCCTGGCCCAGGTGGTCGACGTACGCGACCTGGAGGCGGTGCACGCGGCCGCCGACCAGGTGCGCAACGAGATCGGCGACGTGCACGTGTTGCTGAACAACGCCGGCGTGGTGCGTGGCAACAGCTACTTCTGGGAAAACGACATCGAGCGTGATGCGAAGTTCACGGTCGAGGTCAACACCCTCGCCCCGATGTACGTCGCCCGCGAGTTCCTGCCGGCCATGGTGACCTCCTCGCAGGACTGCCGGGTGGTTAACCTGGCCTCCGCGGCGGGCTTGACCTCCAACCCGCGGATGGCGGCGTACGCCGGGTCCAAATGGGCCGTCGTGGGCTGGTCGGACTCGGTGAGGATCGAGTTGGAGCAGGCCGGCCACAAGCACGTCAAGGTCACCACGGTGTGCCCGTACTACATCAAGACCGGCATGTTCGACGGCGCCAAGTCGGCCCCGCTGCTGCCCCTGCTGGAGCCGAAGGACGTCGTCAACGACACCTGGAAGGCCATGCTGAGCGGCGACGCGATGCTGATGCTGCCCCGAACGGTGATGCTCAGCGAGATGATGAAGGGCTTCGTGCCCACCGGGATCCGGGACTTCATCGCCGGCAACGTCCTGGGTATCTACCACACCATGGACGAGTTCAAGGGCCGCCCGGTGCAGGACAAGGACAAGAACCCCGTCTGACCGGCCAGGCAACGCGACAAGCCCCCCACCCACCGCGGGTGCGGGGGCTTTTCGCTGTCTCGTGCCGTCACCCGGGACCCGAGGGTCGAGGGTCGTTTCGTCCGGCTACCCGGCCAAGCTGGGATGAATCGTCCAGCGACAGGCGGCGCCCCGTTCGTCACCATCGAGGCACCCACGCGCCCATCGTGGTGAACCCCGGGGAAGGAAATGCCGTGACTACGCAAGCCCCTCACATGGACCGGGTGCTCGGACGCCTGGACGTCATCGCCGTGGCCTTCGGCGCCATGATCGGCTTCGGCTGGATCGTGCTGACCGGCGATTTCCTCAACAACGCCGGCACCCTCGGGGCGGCGATGGCCTTCATCGTCGGCGGGGTGGTGGTGGCGTTCGTCGCGCTGACGTACGCCGAACTCGTCGCCGCCGTGCCCAAGGCCGGCGGCGCGCACGCCTACGTGCTGCGGGCGATGGGCTCGCGTCCGTCGTTCTTCTGCTCCTGGGCGTTGGTCCTCGGATACGCCTCCGTCGTCGCCTTCGAAGCCGTGGCGCTCCCGCAGACCCTGCTCTACATCTGGCCAGACATGCTTGCCGGGAAACTGTGGTCGGTGGCCGGGTACGACGTGTACCTCACCTGGGTGGCCGCAGGAGTGGTCGCCGCCATCGTGATGACCTGGATCAACGTGATCGGGGTCCGCCCGGCCGCGGTGTTCCAGACGATCGCCGTGCTCTTCCTGGCCGGGGTCGGCGTCACGCTGATCGTCGGGGCATTCGTCGGCGGCTCGACCGAGAACATGCAGCCCATGTGGAACGGCGGGGTGGCCGGGTTCATGGCGGTCCTGGTGGCCACCCCGTTCATGTACGTCGGGTTCGACGTGGTCCCGCAGTCCGCGGAGGAGATCCAGTTGCCGTACCGCAAGATCGGTGAGGTGCTGCTGCTGTCGGTGTTCCTGGCGATCGCCTGGTACGTCATGGTCATGGTCACCACCAGCAGTTCCATGCACGCCGTGGACCTGGCCAAGTCCAACCTGGCCACCGCCGATGCGATGACGAAGATGTTCGGCCACCCGGCCTGGGGCACGCTGCTGGTCCTCGGCGGCATCGCCGGCATCCTGACCTCGTGGAACGGCTTCCTGATCGGCGCCAGCCGGCTCGTCTATGCGCTCGGCCGCTCCGGGATGCTCCCGGCCTGGTTCGGCCAGGTGCACCCGAAGTACCGGACCCCGGCGAACGCCCTGATTTTCATCGGCGCGCTGTCGCTGCTGGCACCCTTCTTCGGCCGACGCGCCATGGTGTGGCTGGTGGACGCCGGAGGGCTGGCCATTGTGGTGGCCTGGCTGATGGTCGGAATCGCCTTCATCCTGCTCCGGCGACGTGAGCCGGAACTGGCCCGGCCGTTCCGGACCCCCGGCGGCGTGGCCACCGGGGTCACCGCGGTGGTGCTCGCAGCAGCGATGGCCGTGATGTTCCTGCCGTTCGCGCCGGCGGCCCTCACGCCCCCGGAGTGGGTCATTGTGGGGCTCTGGGGGCTGGCCTCGCTGGCCCTGGTACGCCGGATTCCCCGGGTTCCGGGCGGACCGGACGCCGAGGAGCGGCTCGTGGCGATCACGTCGCCGGCCGCGCAGACGAGCGCGGATCGGAGCACCGAATCGGTGTGAGCGCCCGCAGCGCCGCCGTCCCGTTCATCGGGGCGGCGGCGCTGCGGCGCTGCGGCGTGCGCTCAGGTCGGGGCATCCCCGCGCTCGGTGACCGGTCGACGTACCGGATCCGGCGTCACCGCGGTCTCGCGCAGCGCCAACCAGATCCGCGCCGTGTGGTCGGGGTCGCTGAGATCGGCGCCCAGGGCGTGCTCGGCCCGGGCGATGTGGGCGCGCACCGAGTTGCGGTGCAGCCCAAGCTCGGCGGCGGTGCGTTGCCACGATCCCCGGTTGCGGACGTACGCGGTGACCGTGGTCAGGATGCCCTCACCGGCCCGGACCAGCGGCGCCAGAGTCTCCTCCGCCCATTCGCGGGTCACGAACGGCACCGGGTCGTGCGGGCGCCAGGTCTGAGCCTGGCCGGGGGCCAGGCTGCGGGCCCGGGTGTCGAGCATCACCCGGGTGGTGTGGACCTCCGCCAGCGACACCACGGGACCGAGCACCACGCACGCCGGGCTCCCGGCATCGGCCAAGGCTGCGGCGACCGCGTCGGGGCGAGGTTCGCCGGCCCTGGCCGGCAGCATCAACCACACCCCGGTCTCGGTCGTCGTACCCCACCAGCGAGAGCTGTCCGTCCCGCCCAGCCCGAGGGCCTGGACCACGACGTCCAGGGTGGCGGGGGCCGGGCCACGGGCGGCGACCACCCGGACCCGTGCCGGGGGCGCGTCGACCCCTAGCCGCTCGGCCAGGCTGGGGGCCGCCGCCAGATGGCCGTCGTCCACCAGGTGAGCGATGGCGGCCCGGGCGGTATGCCGACCGGTCAGCCAGGCCCGGCGATGGGTGGCCTCCAGGCCCAGCAGTGTCAGGGTCATCATCACCAGCCCCCGGGCGTCCCCGCTCGGCCGATCCGAGAGCACCGCCAGGTAGGAGGCAACGTCGCCGTCGCACAGCACCGGGTGCAGGACGGCGTGATGCTCCCGCAGCGGGAACGAGGCAGCGGTGTGCGGGCCGGCGTGGCGCAGGCGATGGACCGCCTCGGCCAGGTCGGCTAGATCCTCGGGGCCGGGTGGGTGGCTGGCCCACAGCGGCCGCCCGCGCAGGTCGGTCAGCACAGCCTGGCCGTCGATCGCCGTCGCCAGCTGAGCCAGGATCTCCGGGACCGGTTCGGGGGCGGCCGCTGCCGTGACCAGCCGGTGTTGGTAGTGCAGAGCCTCCTGGAGCTCGCGTTCGGCGGCGCCGCCGACCAGCGACCAGAACTGCCGGGTGATCCGCTGGAAGGGTTCGGCGGCGGGCACGGTCAGCAGCGGCAGTCCCTGCCGTTCGCAGGCCCGCACCAGCACCGGGGGCACCGCGGCGTGGACCGGGCCAAGGCCCAGCGCCAGAGCGGCCACCCCGTGACCCGTCAGGCGGCGTACGTAGGCCCGACACCCGGAGGGGCTGGCCGGCAGGGCCATGCCCGTGGTCAGCAGAAGTTCGCCACCGTCGAGGTACGCCGTGGGATCGACCAGTTCGCTGATGTGTACGGCGCGGAGCACGGTCTGCGCAGCCGCGGCGGCGAGCTCCGGGTCGGCGGGCATGACCGGGTCCAGCGCCCCCGGCACGGCGCCGATCAGCTGGGCGATGGTGGTGGTCGCCGGGCCCTCGCCGACCCTGGTCATTTCGTCCGAGTATGGAGTCAGCTGGGATGAAACGTCTAGCGACAGGTGCTCACCCGTTCGCCACCATCGAGGCACCAGCGCGCCGCTTCGCCGTGATCCCCTTCGTCACCTGGAGACCGCCATGCCTGACTCACGCAGCGCTTCCACCCTCGCCCCGACCGAGATCGTCCAGCGCCGCGAGGTGCGCACCGCCATCCCCGGACCTGTGTCGCAGGACCACCACGCGCGCCGCCAGCGGGCGGTCTCCAGCGGGTTCGGCATCGTTCTGCCGGTGTTCGTCGAGCGCATGGGCGGGGGGATCATCGTCGACGTGGACGGGAACCACCTGATCGATCTGGCCTCCGGGATCGCCGTGACCAGCGTCGGCGCCAGCGCCCCGGACGTCGTACGCCGGGTGCAGGAGCAGGTGGCCCGATTCACCCACACCTGCTTCATGGTCACCGAGTACGACGGGTTCGTGCAGGTCTGCGAGAAACTCAACGAGCTCACCCCCGGCGACCACGACAAGCGGACGGCGTTGTTCTCCACCGGCGCCGAGGCGATCGAGAACGCGATCAAGATCGCCCGGGTGGCCACGGGGCGGACGGCCGTGGTCACCTTCGGCCACGCCTACCACGGCCGCACCCTGCTCACGATGACCATGACCGCCAAGAACGCGCCGTACAAGGACGGTTTCGGGCCGTTCGCCCCCGAGGTGTACCGGGCGCCGCTGCCTTACCCCTACCGGTGGGGCGCGGATCCGCAGGCCTGTGCCGAGCAGGCGTACGCCGAGCTGGAGGATCTGGTGCTCAAGCAGATCGGCGCCCGGCACACGGCCGCGATCGTCATCGAACCCATCCAGGGGGAGGGCGGGTTCATCGTGCCGCCGCCGGGGTTCCTGCGCTCGGTGCAGGATCTGGCCAACGCCCACGGGATCGTGCTGGTCGTCGACGAGATCCAGACCGGCCTGGCGCGCACCGGGCGGATGTTCGCCTGCGAGTACGACGAGGTTGTGCCCGACCTGATCACCACCGCCAAGGCCCTCGGCGGGGGCCTGCCGTTGGCGGCGGTCACCGGCAGGGCCGAGCTGATGGACGCCGTCCATGCCGGAGGTCTGGGCGGCACGTACGCCGGCAACCCGCTGGCCTGCGCCGCGGCACTCGGGGTGTTCGAGACCATCGAACGCGACAACCTGGTGGCCCGGGCCGTGGCCATCGGCGAACGGATCCGCGGGCACCTCGACCCGCTGCTCGGCCAGGTGGCCGCGGTGGGCGAGGTCCGCGGGCGCGGTGCGATGCAGGCGATCGAGTTCGTCGTACCGGGCTCCAAGGAGCCCGACGCCCAGGCGGCGGCCACGGTCTCGGCGGCCTGCCACCGCGAGGGGGTGCTCACCCTGACGTGTGGAACGTACGGCAACGTGATCCGGATGCTGCCCCCGCTGGTCACCGGCGACGAACTCATCGATGACGCGATGGGCGTGCTGGTCACGGCGTGCCGGGGACTGTGATGACCGCCGTCTCGACTCTCGCCGACAGCCCTGAGCAGGTCGAAACGGTCATGGCGGCGGCGAGCGCGGCTGCTGCCGAGGTGTCCGCTGCCACCCCGAGCACCCGAGCCGAATGGCTGGAGGCGATCGCGGCGGACGTGGAGGCCGACGTCGAGGAGCTGACCCGGATCGCCGACCTCGAGACCGGACTGGGGCCGACGCGGCTCTCGGGGGAGGTCAGTCGGTGCGCGCAGCAGTTGCGGTTCTATGCGGCGGTCGCCGTCGAGGGCAGCTGGCTGGAGGCGACCATCGACCACGCGAACGGCGCGACCCCGGACCTGCGTCGGATCCGGCGGGCGCTGGGTCCGGTGGCCGTCTTCGGCGCCAGCAACTTCCCCTTCGGGTTCGGCACCCTGGGCAATGACACCGGATCGGCCCTGGCGGCCGGATGCCCGGTGGTGGTCAAGGGGCATCCGGCCCACCCCGACACGCATGCCCGGTTGCTGGATCTGGCGGCGCAGGCACTGTCGCGAGTCGGCGCGCCCGCCGGGGTGTTGGGCGGGGTCAGCGGCTTCGCGGCCGGTCAGGCCCTGGTGAGCCACGCGGCGGTGACGGCGGTGGCGTTCACCGGTTCCCAGCAGGGCGGGCTGGCGCTGTGGCGCGAGGCGAACGCCCGGGACGTGGTGATCCCGGTCTTTGCGGAGATGGGGACGGTGAACCCGGTCGTGGTGACCCCAGCCGCGGCAGCCGCCCGCGCCGAAGAGATTGCGACCGGGTGCGTGGGGTCGTTCACCCTCGGCGTTGGGCAGTTCTGCACCAAGCCCGGCCTGCTGCTGGTGCCAGCGGGCAGCGGGATCGGGGACCGGTTGGTGGCGGCCCTGCAGGGGGCAGCACCGGGCGGGCGGATGCTCACCGACGCCATCGCGGCCGGGTACGACGCCGGGTTGGCACGGTTGACCGCGGCCGGTGCCCGGGTGCTCGGCCGCGCCGATGCTGGCGACGCTGCGGCGGCCGCTGCGGCGGCCGCTGCGGCGGCCGTCCTGAGCGTGCCGGCCTCATCGGTGCTCACGGGATCGGCGGTGCTGGAGGAGTGCTTCGGGCCGGTGATCGTGCTGGTCGAGTACGCCGATCAGGCCGAGCGCGATCGGGTGCTGGGCTGCCTGCAGGGTGCCCTGGTGGCCGGCGTGATGTCCGGCGGGCCGCGGGACGCCGACGTCGCCGGCCTCGTGCCGATGTTGGCCGCAACGGCGGGCCGGGTCACCGTCGACGCCTGGCCGACCGGCGTGGCCACCACGTGGGCGCAGCATCACGGCGGTCCCTGGCCGGCGACCAGCAATCCGGCCAGCACGTCCGTGGGAGCCGCGGCGCTGAGCAGGTTCACCCGCCCGGTGGCCTACCAGGGGGTGCCGACGTCGGCGCTGCCGGAGGCGCTCCGGGATGAGTGCCCGTGGCCGATCCCACGCCGGATCGACGGCCGCCTGGTGGTGCCGGAGGTCACCTCGTGAACGGACGTGACGACCTGGGCGCAGGCGACGGCCTGGGCGCGCTGGGCGGGCCAGGCGAAGCGACGTCGGCGCCGCTGGCGGGCATCGTGGTGGCCGACTTCAGCCGCGTGCTCGCTGGTCCGTACGCCTCGATGTTCCTGGCCGACCTCGGGGCCACGGTGATCAAGATCGAGAGACCCGGCACGGGCGACGACACCCGCGCGTGGGGTCCGCCGTGGACCTGCGTGGCCAGCTCGTACTTCGAGTCGGTGAACCGTTCGAAGCTGAGCGTCACGCTCGACCTTGCCGATGCCCAGGACCGGGCGGTGGCCCGACGCATGGCCGAGCGGGCCGACGTACTCGTGGAGAACTTCAAGACCGGCACGTTGGATCGCTACGGCCTCGGGTATTCGGCATTGCAGAGCGTCAACCCCGGCCTGGTCTACGCCTCGGTGACCGGTTTCGGCAGCGCGGGGGGTGCGAGCCTGCCGGGCTATGACTTCCTCGTGCAGGCGGTCGGCGGGCTCATGAGCATCACCGGGGAGCCGGGAGGGGAGCCGCTGAAAGTGGGGGTGGCCTTGGTCGACGTATTGACCGGCAAGGACGCGACCATCGGCATCCTGGCCGCGCTGCGGGCCAGGGAGGTGACCGGGCGCGGCCGTCGGATCGAGGTCAACTTGTTGTCAAGTCTGCTGGGGTCCCTGGTGAATCAGGCCAGCGGTACCTTGGCGACCGGTCAGTCGCCGGGTCGGCTCGGCAACCGGCATCCGAGCATCACCCCGTACGAGACGCTGAACTGCGCCGATGCGCCGCTCGCGATCGCGTGTGGCAACGACGGCCAGTTCGCTCGGTTGGTGGCCACGCTGGGGATCCCCGGGCTGGCGGCCGACCCTCGGTTCCTGACGAACGCCGACCGGGTCGCCCATCGCGAGGAGCTGGTCGCGGCGCTGGAATCCGCTCTGGCCACCGACACCGCGGCGCGCTGGGAGGCGGCCTTGGTGTCCGCCGGGCTGGCTGCCGGTCGGGTCGGCACCATCGCTGAGGCCATCGAGCGGGCGCGGGCCCTGGGTTTGGACCCGACGTACGAGGTGGGTCCCGGGCGTCCGGCGCAGGTACGTCACCCGATCCTGTACTCCGACCATGTCCCCCGCAGGGACCTGCCCCCGCCGACGCTCGGCCAGCATAGTGACGTGATTCGCCAGCGGTTCGGGCCGGAACCGCTGCAGACCAACGAGACCCCTGAGGCGATACCGTGAACACGAAAGCCAGCCCCCGCCAGCTCAACCCCGCCGACCTCATCGACTTTGACAGTTTATTGTCAGTCGAGGAGAAGATGATCCGGGACACCGTGCGCAAGGTCTGCGACGACGTGGTCGAACCCCACATCCGCGACTGGTACGAGCAGGGTGAGGTCCCGGCCCGCGAACTGGCCCAGGAGTTCGCCAAGATCGGGCTGCTCGGGATGCACCTGGAAGGCTACGGCTGCGCCGGGATGTCGGCGGTCGCCTACGGCCTGGCCTGCCTGGAGCTGGAGGCCTCCGACTCCGGGGTGCGGTCGCTGGTGTCGGTCCAGGGCTCGCTGGCGATGTTCGCGATCTGGAAGTGGGGGAGCGAGGCCCACAAGCAGGAGTGGCTGCCGCGACTGGCCGCCGGCGAGGCCATCGGCTGCTTCGGCCTCACCGAACCCGACTTCGGCTCCGACCCCGGCTCGATGGCCACCCACGCCGAGCGAGACGGCGACGACTGGGTGCTCAACGGATCGAAGATGTGGATCACCAACGGCACCGTGGCCGATGTCGCGGTCGTCTGGGCCAACGCAGGCCCCGAGTACGGCGGGATCCGCGGCTTCGTCGTACCGACCGATGCCCCCGGGTTCACCGCGCCGAAGATGAAGCACAAGATGAGCCTGCGCGCCTCGATCACCTCCGAGCTGTACCTGCAGGACGTGCGGCTACCGGCCGAGGCGATCTTCCCCGAGGTGCGCGGGCTGAAGGGACCGCTGTCGTGCCTGAGTGAAGCGCGGTACGGGATCGTGTGGGGAGCCGTCGGCGCTGGTCGGACCGCGTTGGAGGCGGCCCGCCGGTACGCCACCGAGCGCACCCAGTTCGGCGCACCGCTGGCCCGGTTCCAACTGACCCAGGGCAAACTGGCGTGGATGTCTACGGAGATCTCGTTGGGTCTGCTGCTGTCCCTGCACCTGGGCCGGCTCAAGGACGAGGTCGGCTTGCGACCCGAGCAGGTCAGCGTCGGCAAGTACAACAACGTGACCAAGGCGCTGGAGGTCTGCCGGATGGCTCGGACCATCCTGGGCGCCAACGGCATCAGCGGCGAGTTCCCGGTGATGCGGCACGCCAACAACCTGGAGTCGGTGCTGACGTACGAAGGGACTGCCGAGATCCACGCGCTGACGATCGGGGGCGCGATGACGGGGGTCGGCGCCTTCCGCTGATGCCTCCGGGCCTGGATGCGGTGGTACGCCGCCCGCTCGGCGCCGCTGAAACGTCGATTGCGGACCGCGCGCGCTGCCGAGAAGTCACTCCGGTGCGGTTCGCGTCGACGATTCGGTGCGCAACTGACTCTTCGGCGCTGGGAAGGGTGCGGAATCGCCTTCTCGTGAGGGTCAGGCGTTCAAGGCTCAGAAGGAGCGTCCTCAGCAGCAGGCGACCAACCACAGGGGGCCCCGACGGGGCACGCCGAATCGAATGCTGGAGTGCGCAACGAAAGCCTGGATGCACCTGAGCCCAAGGCCTATGGCCTGCGGAAACATGGTCGGGGTGACAGGATTTGAACCTGCGGCCTCTTCGTCCCGAACGAAGCGCGCTACCAAGCTGCGCCACACCCCGTGGCTTGCCGCTCCAGCGTCAGGGCCCGAGGGTTCCCGCTGTCGCAGCGACGCCCCAGCATAGCCAAGCGGGGGGCCAGTTTCCCAATCGGTTGACCGACCCGCACGACCCGCCGAGACGACGACAACGCCCCCGATCAGGTTGCTCTAGCCACCAGGGTCAGCAGAGACGCCTCCGGCCGACAAGCGAACCGGACCGGCGCGTACGGCGAGGTGCCCAGCCCGGCGCCGACGTGCATCCACGCCGCATCGGGGGGTGCCGCAGCAGCGGGTACGCCGTTCGCGCCCGGCCACCAGCGGGTCACGCCCTTGGCTCGGCGGGTGTCCAGGTCGCAGTTGGTCACCAGCGCGCCGTAGAAGGGCAGTGCCAGTTGTCCGCCGTGGGTGTGACCCGCCATCACCAGGCTGGCGCCGTCGCGCACCATCGCGTCCAAGATCCGGGTGTACGGCGCGTGCACCACGCCCATGGTCAGGTCCGCCCCCCTGTCGGCGGGGCCGGCGACGGCGTCGTACCGGTCGTAGCGGTGGTGTGGATCGTCCACGCCCACCAGCTCGAAACGCACTCCACCGGCAGACAGGTGGGCCCGCTGATTGGTCAGGTCGCGCCAGCCCCCCGAGGCTAGCCCGGCGACCAATTCGTCGGTGGGCAGCCGCTCTCCGCGAGGCCGGTCGACCCGCTTGGTCAGGTAGCGCGTGGGGTTCTTGGGGGTCGGGGCCCAGTAGTCGTTCGATCCCAGCACGAACGCCCCCGGCAGGCCGAGGAACGGTTCCATCGCGTGGATGAGCGGGTCGACCGACCGGGCATCGGCCAGGTTATCGCCGGTGTTGAGCACCATGTCGGGGCCCAGGTCCGCCAGAGCCCGCACCCAGGCGACCTTGCGCCGCTGGTTCGGCATCAGATGCAGGTCCGTGAGGTGCAGGATGCGCACCGGCGGCGCCCCGGGCGGCAGCACCGGCACGGTGTACCGGCGAAGGGTGAAGGCGTTCCGTTCGATGAGTCCGGCGTAGGCCAGGCCAAGCCCGGCCGCCAGGCCGAGGCCGCCGGCGACCTGACGGGGTCGGCCCATGCCTACTGACCCGTTCCCGACGGCGCGGGAGCCGGCTTCGAGGGCGGCTTCGACGCCGTACCCGAGGGCGATGGCGAGGAGGTGCCCGAGGGGGTCGCGGTCGCGGTCGGTTTAGGCCTCGGCGGCCGGTAGTCGCTGCCGTTGGACAGGAACAACGTCACGGTCGCACCTGCGGGCGCGCGGTCCCCGCCGCCCGGTCGCGTCCAGGCCACCCGGCCGGGCGCACGGTCGGAATCCACCCTGCGGTCGGCGACCACCACGTTGAACCCGGCCTCCTCCAGGATTCGCTCCGCCGAGTACCGGCCACGACCGAACACGTTCGGCACCTCGACGAGGTTGCTGTTCTCGTCCTTACCGTCGAGGGAGTTCTCCATCCGCTTGAACGATTTCACCGGCAGCCCAGCGCTAGCCAGGTTGATCACCGTGCGCCACATCGGGCCGGCCACGGTGGCCCCGTAGATGCCCGGCATCCGGCGCGGCAGCCGCGGCGTGCCGTACCAGACCGCGACCGAGCGCTGTGCGGTGAAGCCGGCGAACCAGGTCTGCTTGCTTTCGTCGCTGGTCCCGGTCTTGCCCGCGGCCGGCCGCCCCTGAGACAGCCCGCCGATGCCTCGCCCCGTGCCGCCCGTGAGCACGCCCTGCAGGATCTTGATGGCGTCGTAGGCGACGGATCCTCGGATGGCGTCCCGACACCCGGCCGTCTTGAGGGCGTACTTCTTGTTGTCGTACCCGGTCACGCTCGCCACGGGGATGGGCTCGCAGAACTTCCCACCCGCCGGCAGCACGGCGTACGACGCCGCGAGCGCCACCGGGGATGCCTCGTCGGCCCCCAGGACGACCGACGACATGTACGCCCCGTACGGCTCTCCGTCGGCCTTGCGCAGCCCCATCGCCCGCATCATCTCGCGCTCTTTGCAGATGCTGACCCGGGCCGCCAGCGCCACGAAGGCGGTGTTGACCGACAGTGCGGTCGCGTGGCTGAGGGACATGGACCCGTCTTCGTTGCTCTCGGCGTTGTGCGGGTTCCAGGAGCCGCTGAATCCGCAGTTCTCACCAGCCATCAAGCGCTCGGCGGAGAACCACGTGCCGTCCGGGGGAGCGTAAATGGTGCTGCTGGCCGTCATCCCCTGGTCCAGTGCGGTGACCAGGCCGAACATCTTGGCGGTCGACCCGATCTGGAAGCCGTTGGACTCCCCGTACGCCTTGTCGACCGCCCAGTTGACCTGCGTCTTGCGGTAGTCGGTGCTCTGCGCGATCGCCAACACCTTGCCGGTGCCCGGCTCGACGACCGCGGCGGCCATCCCCCGGGTGAGGGAGTTGTAGTCCCGGCGATCCCGCATCGCCTTCCTGATGGAGCCGACCAGCTTCATGTCGATGGTCGACCGGATGGTCAGCCCACGCCGGAAGATGGTCTTGCGGCGCTCGTCGCGGTCCTTGCCCAGGCTCGGCTGCTCCAGCAGCCAGTTCACGACGTACTCGCACACGTAGGGGTCGCCGGCCCCGAGACAGGACCTCTTCGGGGTGGTGCCGGTGACCTTGACGGGATACTTCACAGCCTGCGCGTACTGCCTGCTGGTGATGTAACCCAGTTCCATCATCCGGGCCAGGACGACGTTGCGGCGCTGCAGGGCGGCCTTGGGGTTGCGGATCGGGTCGGTGACCCCCGGCCGCTGCACCAACCCCGCCAGCAGGGCGGCCTGCGGCAGATTCAGTTTGCTTGCCGGAATCCCGAAATACCTTCTGGCAGCAGCTTGTACGCCGTACGCCTGGGCCCCGTAGTAGGCGATATTCATGTAGCCCTCGAGGATGTCGTTCTTCGACTTCTTCTTCTCAAGGGCGATGGCGAATTTGGCTTCCTGGATCTTGCGGACATAACCCGCGATCCCGGTGGCTTCCTTGGCGGCGGCGGCCGCTTCCTTGTCGTCATTGGCCAACGCCGAGTAGACCAGAGATTGCTTGACATATTGCTGGGTGATGGTTGATGCGCCCTGCCGGTTCTTCATCAGCGTCGAGGTGAAGGCGCGCAACATGGCTCGCGCGTCTATCCCGGAGTGCTCGTAGAAGCGGTCGTCCTCGATGGCCACCTGCGCACGCTGCATGATGGGCGCGATCTGCTCCAGCGGGACCACCTCGCGGTTCTCCTCGGAGAGGATCGCGATGACACTGCCGCGCCCGTCGAGGATCTTGCTCTGGGTGGCCAGGGGGGAGGCTGCGATCTCTGCAGGCAGCGAGTCGATCGTGCCGATCACCTCTTTGGTCGTCGTACCGACCAGGCTGGCGGCCGGCATGAACAGCCCCGCCGCCAGAAGTCCGAGCACCAGGGACGCCGCCAGAAACGCGCCGAGCAGACTGATGGCATTGGAGATCCCCGGAGAACGACCCTGCATGGGGGCATGCTAGTCGGCTGACCTGACAACGCCGGGATCAGCGTCACCGCGGGCGATGCGCCGCCCCCGTGGCCTCATCACGCGCCCGGTACCCGCTCGGCGCGCTCGGCACACGCTTGTGGTAGCCCGGACCCCTGTGCGGTCGCGACGATCTGCAGGGCCGTCCTGAGGAGAACGCCGGAGACGGTTGGATATCGATTCGGAAACGATACGCCAACGAACATGGACGCTCGACCAGTCCCGGGGAAGGGAATTGCCTACATAAATCGTCACCGGCCAAGGAAATTCGCCGTGACTAGTTCTTTCGGACTATGCGGACGTAGCTCGGTCGAGGTATGTTAGCGGACGCCCATGCTTTCGTACCGTCGAATTTGACAGCTTCTGAACAAACCAGCCAAACGCTGGTATTACGGGGACTAAGCATGCGTGGGATGTCACGGACTGGCGGCGGGGGTCGCACCGGTCTTTGGGTCGAAGATTGGCCGAGCATGGCGGCGTGCCGCTCGGCGTCGCCGGACGCACTGTTCGTCCAGGGCGCGGCGCAGCAGCAGGCCAAACAGATTTGTACGCGGTGTCCGGTGATCGCCGAGTGCCTTGCCGACGCACTCGACCATCGCACCGAGTTCGGCGTCTGGGGAGGGATGACCGAACGCGAACGCCGGGCGATGCTCCGGCGGCACCCGAACGTGCCGTCCTTCCGGGCCATCTTCGAGAACGAGCGCGCCCGCCTCGCCTCGGCCTGAGCCTGGCTCAGCCTCAGCGGGCCGTCCCGGAGAGAGCGGCGCCGATCTCGCGGAGTGCCTCCAGGTCATGGATGTCCTGCGATGCCGCGGGCACCTGGACCGAGGCGACCCCGGGGTGGGCATCCAGAAACCGCTGGATGAGGTCCTGGTGCCGACGCGCCACCTGGCTCGTCGCGGCGTGCAGCCGCAGGATCGCGATCGTGGTGCGGTGCTCCTCGTCGTGCGGCATAGCCACGGCGCCGGAGACCGCCACGGTCTCCGGTAGCTGCGGAGCCCTGCTGTACATGACCCGGTTCACCACCAGGCCCGCCAGCGGCATCTTCTCGGCACCGAGGCGGTCGATGAAGAATCCGGCCTCGCGCAACGCGTCCCGCTCCGGGCTAGCCACCACGAGGAACGCCGTACCGCTGCGGCTGAGCAGCGCATAGGTCTGGTCGGCGCGCTCCCGGAAGCCGCCGAACATGGTGTCCAACGCGGCCGTGAGCGTCTGAACGTCCTGCAACATCTGCGAGCCGAGGATCTTCGACATCGCCCCCACCGCGAGGTTGACCCCCGCAGAGAGCACCTTGAAGTACGCGCGGCCCCCCGCCTTGGCGGGGGCCATCAACAGCCGGATGAACCGGCCGTCCAAGAACGACCCGAGGCGCGCGGGGGCGTCCAGGAAGTCCAGCGCCGAGCGGGACGGCGGGGTGTCGACCACCACCAGGTCCCAGCGCGGCGTACCGTCCGGGTCCTTCTGGTGGTGCAACTGGCCCAGCTTCTCCATCGCCATGTACTCCTGTGTCCCCGCGAAGGAACTGGAGAGCGCCTGGTAAAACGGGTTGGACAGGATCTGTTCGGCCTTCTCCGGGGTGGCGTGGGCCTGGACCACCTCATCGAAGGTGCGCTTCATGTCGAGCATCATGGCGTCCAGCGACCCGCCAGCCGCGTGGTTGATGCCGGAGACCGAGCGCGGGGTGTTGTCGAGTTCAGCCAGTCCCATCGACTGCGCCAGCCGTTTGGCCGGGTCGATGGTCAGGACGCACACCTTACGGCCCGCCTCGGCAGCGCGCAGCGCGAGGGAGGCCGCCGTCGTCGTCTTGCCCACCCCGCCCGAGCCGCAGCACACCAGGATGTGGGTCTGAGGGTCGGTCAGGATGTCGTCGACGTTGAGGGTGTGTGGCGCGGGCCGTGACGGCGGCTGGTTGGCCGGGTCGAGCCGGCGGTGCCGGGCGTCCCGGCTGCTGCCGGGCGCCGCCGACGCGCCGGTGGTCGTTGAGCTGCTGGTCACCGCTGACTCCTCATCGTGGGCCTACCAATCCGCCTGGGTGGCGAGGCTGTGGGCGATCTCGCGGACCGTCGAGGCGTCCACGCCTTCGGGCACTACCGGCAGCATGAGGACCGGCAGTCCCAGTCCCTCCACGACGGCGAGTTGCTCGCCCTCCAGGCTCATCCGCTCGGCGTGGGCCTTGGCCTCCTCGGCCAGCCCCCGGACGATCTGCTCGTCGTTGGGTACGCCGACCTTCCCGAGTTGGGCGGCCAGGAACTCCAGGTCGAGCTGACCGGCCTCGGCCTGGTCCAGGCACTCCTCCGACAGCAGCGGGTCGCGGGCTTGGTTGACGATCACGGCGCCCACCGGGATGCCGACATCGCGCAGCTCGCCGATCGCGTCGGAGGCCTCCTGGACCGGCATCTCCTCCAGCAGCGTGACCACGTGCACCACGCTGGTGCCGCTGGTCAGCATCGCCGTCACCGAGTTGGCCTGGCTGCGGATGGGGCCGACCTTGGCCAGGTCCGCGACCTCGTCGGTGACGTTCAGGAACCGCGTGACCCGACCGGTCGGGGGGGCGTCCAGCACGACGGTGTCGTAGGCCCAGTCGGGGGAGCCGTCCGGTCGAGGCCGCTCCCCCTGGCGGCGAGTGGCGTCGTACACCTTGCCGATCGAGAGGACGTCACGCACACCCGGCGCGATCGTGGTCGCGAAGTCGATGGCGCCCATCTTCTCCAGCGCCTTGCCGGCTCGCCCGAGGTGGTAGAAGAGGTCGAGGTACTCCATCAGGGATGCCTTGGGGTCGACCGAGATCCCCCACAACTCGCCGCCGCCGGCCACCCGGGTCACCATCGTCTCGGTGTTCGGCAGCGGGGGCACGTCCAGGGTCTGGCTGATCCCTTGACGGGCCTCGACCTCGGCGAGCAGCACCTTGCGGCCTTGCCCGGCCAGGGTGAGGGCCAGCGCGCAGGCGGCCGTCGTTTTGCCCGTCCCGCCCTTGCCGGTGATCACGTGCAACCGAACCTGCGGCCACGCGGGTCGCTGTCGCGAGGAGGGAGCTGGCGCCATGCTTGGGAGTCTAGGGGCGGGTGCGCGAGACCGTCCTGCTGAGCTTGTCTCACGTGCGCAGGGTCACGCCTGGGCCGATGCAGCTCCCCGCCCGCGGGGTCGGCTGGATAGAGTGCCGCCATGACGACGTGGGAATACGCGACGACGCCGCTGCTCATCCACACCACCCAGCAGATCCTCAACAACTGGGGTCAGGACGGCTGGGAGCTCGTGCAGGTGGTCACCATGCCCGATGGCAGCCTGGTGGCCTACCTCAAGCGCCCCCGCCAGAACTGAGGACGGCGATGACGCACTCCGGCGAACCGGCCGCAGCCCTGGGCGTGGTCGAGCAGCGGCTGGCCCAGCTCGGGCTGGCGATCCCCGCCTTGGTCGCGCCCGTCGCGGCGTACGTTCCGGCGGTTCACGACGGCCGCTACGTCTACAGCTCCGGACAGTTGCCGATGGTCTCCGGGGCCATGCCGCACACCGGCAAGGTCGGCGAGGGCCCGGGGTTGGTGTCCCCGCAGGACGCGAAGGCGCTCGCGCAGGCCTGTGCGCTGAACGCGCTGGCCGCGGTCAAGAGCGTGATCGGTGACCTCGACCGCGTCGAACGCGTCGTCAAGGTCGTCGGTTTCGTGGCCGCCGATCCGGCCTTCACCGGCGTACCCCAGGTCATCAACGGCGCCTCCGAGCTGTTCCTCACCGCCTTTGGGGACGCCGGGAAACACGCCCGTAGCGCCGTCGGGGTGGCGGTCCTGCCGCTGGATGCCTCGGTCGAGGTCGAGATCATCGTCGCCGTCCGGGATTGACCCCGAGGGTGGCGCCACAAAGAACGGTGAGCCGATGAGCATCGAGATCCGCGACTTCCCGGTCCCCGACGTGCTGCGTGCCCGGGCGCTGGCGTGGATGGCGGCGGAAGACGCCGGTACGACGCCCGAGCCGGCCCCAGCCCGGCCCGCCTCGACGGTGATGCTGGTCCGTGACGGTGAGGCGGGGCAGTGCCCGGAGGTCTTCATGATCCGGCGGGTCTCGACCATGGAGTTCGCCCCGAACATGTGGGTGTTCCCCGGCGGCGGGGTGGACGACCGCGATGCCGACCCCGACCTGCCGTGGGCCGGTCCCACGCCGCGGCAATGGGCCGCCGCGCTGGTGGCCCGCGACGAGTCACAGGCCCGGGAGCTGGTGATCGCCGCCGCTCGAGAGGTCTTCGAGGAGTGCGGGGTGCTGTTGGCCGGCCCCGACGAGCACACCGTGGTCGCCGACGTGTCGGGTTCGGAGTGGGAGGCCGAGCGTCAGGCCTTGCTCAGCCGCGACCAGTCCTTTGCTCAACTGCTCATCCGCCGGGGTCTGATGCTGCGGACCGATCTGATGCGGGCCCGCGCTCACTGGATCACCCCGGTGTTCGAGCCGCGCCGCTTCGACACCCGGTTCTTCGCGGCACTGCTGCCGCAGGGGCAGGTTCCCGACGACGCCACCACCGAGGCCGATACGGCGGCCTGGGTCCGCCCCGATGACCTGTTGGCCGAGTTGGAGGCCGGGACGGCGATGATGTTCCCGCCGACCAAGGTGTGTCTGGAGCAGGTGACGACGTGCACCAGCGCCGCATCGTTCCTGGTCAGCGGCCCCGCCGTACGGGTGATCATGCCGGCCCTCACCCGCCTCGCGGACCGCGACGCTGTCGACTCTGACAACGGGGGCGCCGCCGGGGACAACGGCGACGGCATCGTGATGCGCACCGAACTGCCGGTGTAGCACGGCTGTCGAGTCCGGCTCGGACGAGCCAGGAGGGGAAGCGCCATGATCGCCCCGGTCAACCCGCACGCCGTACGACCCGGTCACGACTGGACGGGTGGGCCGATCACCGCGCGCGCCACGTGCGTGCTCTGCCCCAACCCCTCGCCGATGACGCTTGAGGGCACGAACACCTGGGTGTTGGCCGAGCCGGGTGCCACCGAGGCCGTGGTGATCGATCCGGGACCCCTCGATCAGGCGCACCTGGACGCCGTACAGGCCCTGGTGGAAGGACGGGGGATGCGGGTCACGCTGACCCTGTTGACGCACGGCCACGACGACCACGCCCAGGGTGCCGCCCGCTTCGCGGAGATGACCCGCGCCCCGGTGCATGCCATCGGGCACGGCCATGCCGACCTGCGCGATGGTGACCGGGTGAGCGTCGGGGGTCTGGACCTGGCCGTCATCCACACCCCGGGGCACACCCGCGATTCGACCTGTTTCCTGCTGCCCGCTGAGAACGCCCTCCTCACGGGGGATACCGTGCTGGGTTGGGGGACGACGGTGGTCGCCTGGCCGGACGGAGTCCTCGAGGACTACATGGTGTCGCTGGCCGAGATCGACCGGATGACCGGCTCGGGCGAGGTGGTCAGGCTGCTGCCTGGGCACGGACACGCCGTGCAGGACGCTGTGGGCAAACTCACCTATTACCGCCAGCACCGCGCCGAACGGCTCCACCAGATCCGCACGGCCATCCATCGCACCGGGTCCTGGGACCCCGATGACGTGGTCGCCACGGTGTACGCCGATGTGCCCCGGGAACTGTGGCCAGCAGCTCGTCTCTCCGTGCTGGCCCAGCTGGACTACCTGCGCGACCGCGAACCCTGACCGGTCGGCGTACCCGCGAGACCGTTCAGCGGGACCGGCGCTGCAGTCGCTCCACGTCCAGCAGCAGAACGGCACGCGCCTCCAGCTTCAGCCACCCCCGGGTGGCGAAGTCGGCCAGCGCCTTGTTGACGGTCTCCCGCGACGCGCCCACGAGTTGAGCCAGCTCCTCCTGGGTGAGGTCGTGGGCGACCAGGATGCCGTCGTCGCTGGGGCGACCGAAGCGGCTCGACAGGTCCAACAGGGCCTTGGCCACCCGACCGGGAACGTCGGTGAACACCAGGTCCGAGAGTGAGTCATTGGTACGGCGCAGACGTCGTGCGAGCGCCGCGAGCAGGCTGATGGAGACGGCCGGGCGTTGCTGGAGGAACTCATACAGTTGGTCGTTGCCCAGGCCGATCAGTTCCGATTCGGCGACGGCCGTGGCGGTGGCGGTGCGCGGGCCGGGGTCGAACAGGCTGAGCTCGCCGAACATCTCGCCCGGCCCCTGGATCGAGAGCAGGTTCTCGCGACCGTCGCTGCTGGTGCGCCCGAGCTTGATCTTGCCGACGGTGATCACGTACAGCCGGTCTCCCCGCTGGCCCTCGCGGAAGAGCACCTCACCCCGGTCGAGGTGAACTTTCGACATGGTCGCCTGGAGCGCCTGCACGGATTCATCGTCCAGCGCGGCGAACAAGGGTGCTTTTCTCACTGCGTCGTGATCCACCCTTCCAGTGTGCCAGAGATCACCTCTTTCAGAGGACGCTCAGAGTCCGCGTCTACGCTGGCCGACGTGCCGCCCGCCGCTCCCGTCCCCGCAGCTCAGCAGGGTTGTGCGGACGCGGCCTCGGGGCCCGACGCCGCTATCGGCGCCGCCCACCGCAGGAACTCCCCCGCCCGTCGACCGGTGGGTGTGGCGGCACCGGCGACCGGTGGTCCCTCCTCCCGGTCGGGCGGCGCGCAGACCCCGCTGGCGCGCACCCGTCGAGCCCGCCGGATGTACCGGGCCCTGCGCGAGCGATACCCCGATGCGCACTGCGAACTCCACTTCGCCTCGCCGTTCCAGCTGCTGGTCGCCACGGTGCTGTCGGCCCAGACGACCGACGTGCAGGTCAACCACGTCACCCCGGCACTGTTCGAGGCCTACCCCACCGCGGAGGCGTTGGCCGGGGCCGACCGGGCTGATCTGGAGCGGATCATCGGGCCCACCGGCTTCTTCCGGGCCAAGGCCGAGTCGCTGCTGCGCCTGGGGGCGGCGCTGCAGGAGCGGTACGACGGCGCGGTGCCGGGCCGGATGGCTGACCTGGTAGCTCTGCCCGGTGTGGGACGCAAGACGGCGAATGTCGTCCTCGGTAACGCCTTCGACGTGCCGGGCATTGCCGTCGACACCCACGTGGGCAGGCTGGCCCGACGGTTCGGCTGGTCCGATCACGAGGACCCGGGGCGGGTCGAGACCGACCTCGCCAGCCTCATCCCTCGCCGCGACTGGACGATGTTGTCGCATGTGGTCATCTTTCACGGGCGCCGGACCTGCCATGCCCGCCGGCCGGCCTGCGGGGCCTGCCCGGTGGCCCGAGACTGCCCGTCGTACGGGATCGGCGAGACCGACCCCACCCGGGCGGCCGCGTTGGTGAAGGGCCCGAACCCGATCCTGGTCCCGGCGCAGGGGGTGAGGCCATGAGGCCGTTCGGGGAGCGCGGGGCCGAGGAACCCCGGTGGATGCGGACCCTCACCGACAACCTGGCTGCGGTGCCGCCGGAGTATTTCAGCCGCTACCTGCCCGGGGGCACCGAGACCGCCTCCGCGGTCCTGATCCTCTTCGGCCGAGGCGACGGCCGCATCGGTCCCAACGGTCACGAGTTCGTGGTGCTGACGCAACGGTCCTCGGCGATGCGCTCGCACGCCGGACAGGTGTCCTTTCCCGGGGGGCGGCTCGACCCCGACGACGCCGGTCCGGTCTCGGCGGCCTTGCGCGAGGCTCGCGAGGAGATCGATCTCGGGGATCAGGGCGTCCACATCGTGGCCACGCTGCCGACGCTGTCCATCCCCGTCTCGAACTCGGCGGTCACCCCGGTGCTGGCCTGGTGGGCCAGGCCTACCCCGATCCGGGTGAGCTCGCCCGCGGAGGTCGAGCGGGTCGTTGCGGTATCCGTTCGGGAACTCCTGGAACCGGCCAACCGCTTCACCGTGACCCATCCCAGCGGTTATCGGGGTCCCGGCTTCGCGGTGGCCGACCTGTTCATCTGGGGGTTCACCGCCGGGGTGCTGGCCAAGGTGTTCGATCTGGCCGGTTTGACCAGGCCGTGGGACCGCAGCCGGGTCGAACCGTTGCTGTCCACGGTGGCGCTCAGCGCAGGTGGGGGAGGTGAGCCGCGGTGAACGGACTGACCCTCGACGTCATCCTGCTGTTGATCCTGGCCGGGCACGCGTTGCACGGCTACCGCCGAGGCTTCCTGCTGACGGTCACCGAGACCGTCGGATTCCTGGCCGGGGCCGGACTCGCGGTGACGATGTTGCCCAGCCGGATCGAGCAGTTCACCCCGGACACGATGGCTCCCTTCCGCCCGGTGCTCGTGGTGGTCGCCGTGTTGGTGCTGGCCACCGTCGGCCAGTTCCTGGCGGTCCGGATCACGCGCCCCGTGCTGGGTGGCCGCCAGCCCGGACCGCTGCGGCACATCGATCGCGCTCTGGGCGGGGTGGTCACTACGGGGGTTGCCGCCCTGGTCGTGTGGTTCGTCGCCGGCCTGATCCAAACGGCCTCGCCGACCTGGATGAAAGCGACGATCGCCCAATCCCGGGTGCTGCAGGCCGTGGATTCGGTGATGCCCAGCACCAGTGACCGGGTGCTCGCCCAGGTCATCATGACCCTGACCGACTACGGCTTCCCGAGGGCCTTTGCCGGGCTCGCGCAGGAGCCGATCACCCCGGTCGATCCCCCCGATACCCGGGTCGCTACCTCTGCCGGGGTCGCTGCCGCCAAGGCCTCGATCGTCCGGGTCGACGCGTCCGCGTTGCGGTGCGCGGGCCGGGATCGCACCTTCGAGGGCACCGGGTGGGTGGCCGCCGAGCGCACCGTGGTGACCAACGCCCATGTCGTCGCGGGCGCCGAGAACGTCACCGTGCGCACCTCCCGGGGCAAGAAGCGGGCCACCGTGATCGCCTTCGACCCGGTCCGCGATCTGGCCGTGCTGTACGTGCGGGATCTGGATGTTCCGATGTTGCGGCAAGGTACGCCGTTGCGCCCCGGAGCGAGTGCGGTGGTCGCCGGATTCCCCCTCAACGGTCCGTACCGACTCGACGCGGCGCGGGTGCGAGGCATCATCACCGCCCGGGGCCTGGACATTTACAGCACCGGGCAGGTTGAGCGGCAGATCTACTCGCTGCGCGCGTCGATCCACCCCGGCAACTCGGGGGGACCGTTGCTGGACGGCTCCGGGAAAGTGGTGGGCGTGGTATTCGCCCGGTCCGTGGAGGATTCCGCGACGGCGTACGCGCTGACCCTCGATGAACTCCGGCCCGTGCTGGAGAGCGCCAGGCCGGGTCAGGCCGTGGGTACCGGCGGCCAATGCGCCACCACCTGAACGGCCTGAACCGAGCCGTCCACCGAGCCGTCCATTGAGCCGATCCACGTCCGCGTCAGAGGGTGGCCAGCCAGTTCACCAGCAGCGCGGTTGTCGCCTCGGGAGCTTCCTCCGGAACGAAGTGCCCCACCCCAGGCACCGCCTCGAACCGGAAACCGGCGCCGGTGAAGCGCTCTGAACGACGGGCGCCCTCGACCGGGAACAGCGGATCCAGTGCGCCGTGCACCGCCAGGACGGGCACCTCCACCCGGCCCCGCAGGCTGGCCAGGTAGCGGCGGCCGTCGACCCGCATCGGTGCCGCCAGCAGCCAACGGAACCCGTCCAACGCGCAGTGCGCCGCGAACGGAATGGCCATCGCCTGGGCGTACTCCTGCGCCACCGCCGTGTCCGGCCAGCTCCCTCCCGGTGCTGACCAGCGGTTCAGCAGGCGGTCGACGTACCCGGGGTCGGCGACGAAACGGTCCGGCAGGTAGGGCCGGTGTAGCTCGAAGAGTCGGGCGTGCGCGGCCAACCGGGCGGGCGAGGCGAACCGGGCGGCGTGGTAGACGCGGGGGTGCGGGCTGCCGATGACCGCGATCGCGCGGGTCACCTCCGGGTGGTGGTAGGGCAGCGCCCACGCCAGCCACCCACCCACGCCGTGCCCCACGACCGCGGCGTGGGCTGCCCCCATGGACCGGATCACGGCGGCGACGTCCGCGCCCAGGGTGGGGGCGTCGTACCCGCCCGGCGGTTTGTCGGAGGCGCCGTAGCCGCGCAGGTCCATGGCCACTGCTCGGTACCCGGCCGTCCGCAGCGCGGTCAGCTGCTCGCGCCAGGCCCACCAGCACTGCGGGAACGCGTGCAGCAGCAGCACCAGGTCGCCGGTGCCGCCGGTGTCGGCGATGTGGAACCGGGAGCCGTTGGCCGAGACGTACCGGTGCGCCCAGGCGCCCGGCAACAGGACCCTGGAGGCGTCGGGGCTCATCGTGAGGGCCGCGGGGGCGCGCGGCGCGGGGCAGGGCCGGGCACCGCGCCGGCGGCGGGGCAAGCGGCCATGGCGGCCACGGCTGGCCGCCAGGTCAGCGGCCGGCCGCCTTCACCGTCTCGATGGTCTCCTTGGTGCTGGCGATCGTCCGCTCCGGCTTGCCCTGCACCTTGGCCAGGGCATTCTTGCCGAGCAGGCCGAAGACGGCCGCGGTGATGATCAACAGCAGGAAGACGATGCCGTACCCCGCCCACCCGGGCAGGCCCAGTGCCATGAAGACCCATGCCAGGGAGTGCAGCAGGTAGATCAGTGAAAACACCGCGGTGACGGCGGCGACGGCCAGGAAAGCTCCGCCCTTGCCGATCTTCTTGACGTCGACGCTCACCTCGGTCTTGGCCAAGGCGATCTCGTTGCGGACGATGCTGCTGAGCTGGCTGGTGGCGTCGGCGACCAGCTTGCCGATGGTGGGTTCGTCGGCGGCCGGAGCGCCCGACGCGCCCGGCAGCGGCGGCAGGGACACAGTGGGCTGCTGCACGGGCTCGGGAGCGGACGTGGCCATCTGGTTCCTCCTAAGGCGGGCGGGTGCCCGTCACATGGGTCAGGGACGACCTTATCGAGTCCCGTCACTTTCCACCCCCCAGTGTGCGCCGCCGGGCCCGGCCGCGGAGGGCGGACCGGTGCAAACCGACGCGACGCCGCCGATCGGGGCGGTTCACCTCGACGCCACCGGAGGTAGGCATGATGGTTCTGGCATCCGCCCGCGCCCCAGCACAGGAGCATCGATGACGACGTCTTCCACCCCAGCCCCGGTCGTCGGCCCCGAATCCGACGGCGAGGCAGCCGCGGTCCGCATCGCCGTGTTGACCAGCGGCGGCGACGCGCAGGGCATGAACGCCGCCGTCCGCGCGGTGGTCCGCACGGGCATCCACCTCGGGGCAGCGGTGTACGCCGTGAACGAGGGCTGGCAGGGGGCGGTCGACGGCGGGGCCGGGATCAGGCGGCTGGCCTGGGACGATGTGGGCAACATCCTGCATCGGGGCGGCACCGTGATCGGCACGGCGCGGTCCAAGGACTTCCGGGAACGGGCCGGGCAGTTGCGCGCGGCGCGCAACCTGCTCGAACACGGTATCGACCGGATCATCGTGATCGGCGGCGACGGGTCGCTGACCGGGGCGCACGAGTTCCGCAAGAACTGGCAGGGGCTGCTGGCGGAGCTTGTCGAACGCGGCGAACTGTCGCAGGCCGTGGCCGACGCCCACCCCAGCCTGATGGTCGTCGGGCTGGTCGGGTCGATCGACAACGACATGGTGGGCACTGACATGACGATCGGCGCGGATTCAGCGCTGCACCGGATCGTCGACGCGATCGACGCGATCTCCAGCACAGCGGCCTCGCACCAGCGGACGTTCGTGATCGAGGTGATGGGCCGGCACTGCGGGTACCTGCCCCTGATGGCCGCCCTCGCCGGCGGTTGCGACTACGCCCTGATCCCGGAGCATCCGCCGGCCCCCGGTTGGGAGGATCGGATGTGTGAGCTGCTGCGGGCCGGCCGGGCCGCCGGACGTCGGGACTCAATCGTGCTGGTGGCCGAGGGGGCCCGGGACCAGCAGGGCAACCACATCTCGGCGGGGCAGATCCGGGACGCCCTGGCCGAGCGGCTCGGCGAGGAGGCGCGGGTGACCATCCTGGGTCACGTGCAGCGCGGTGGTTCGCCGTCGGCGTACGACCGGTGGATGAGCACCCTGCTCGGCTACGCGGCGGTCCAGGAGGTGCTGCAGGCCACGCTGGACTCGGTGTCGCATGTGTTGGGGGTGCGACACAACAGGATCGCCCAGATCCCGTTGGTGGAGTCGGTGGAGGCGACCCGGGCGGTGGCCGGGCTGATCGAGGCGGGCGATTACGACGGCGCAATGGCCGCCCGCGGTGGGTCGTTCGCCGAGATGGTGGGGATCTTCGAGACCATGTCCCTCCCGCCGGTCTCCGGGGCAGACGACCCGCCGGAACGCAAGCGGGTGGGCATCATGCATGCTGGCGGGTTGGCGCCCGGGATGAACACCGCCGCCCGCGCCGCCGTCCGGATGGGGATCGACGCGGGGTGGTCGATGTGGGGGATCCAGGGTGGTTTCCCCGGGTTGATCGAGGGTGATCTGCGCGAACTGCGCTGGTCCGATGTGGAGGGCTGGGTCGGTGAGGGGGGAGCGGAGCTGGGCACTCGACGTACCGTGCCCACCACCGACCAGCTGTACTCGATCGGGCGGACCCTGGAGAAGTTCGAGCTCGACGCCTTGGTGGTGATCGGTGGGTACAGCGCTTACGAGGGCGTGTATCAGATGGTCGCCGAGCGGGAACGGTACCCGGCTTTCCAGCTGCCGATCGTGCTGGTGCCCGCGACGATTGACAACAACTTGCCGGGTGCGGAGCTGTCGATCGGGGCGGACACCGCGTTGAACAACGCGGTGTGGGCGTTGGACCGGGTCAAGCAATCCGCCTCGGCGAGCACCCGGTGCTTCGTGGCGGAGACGATGGGGCGCCGGTGCGGCTACCTCGCGCTGATGGCCGGTCTGGCCTCGGGCGCGGAACGGGTCTACCTCAACGAGGAGGGCGTGACGCTGGCCGGGCTGGCCGCCGACGTGGAGGTCATGAAGGACAGCTTCCGGTCCGGCCGGAAGCTGTTCCTGGTGATCCGCAACGAGGAGGCCTCGGTCTTTTACACCACCGATTTCATGGCGCGGCTGTTCGACCAGGAGGGTGCGCAGCTGTTCGACGTCCGCCAGGCGGTGATCGGCCACCTGCAACAGGGAGGCAGCCCCAGCCCGTTCGACCGGCTGCTGGCGACTCGGATGGTCCGCTTCGCGGTGAACTGCATCGCCGAACAGTTCGACGCCGGGGCCCTGGGGAAGGCGAGGTACGTCGGCATCGTCCGGGGTGAGCTGGTGGCCTCACCGGTGGTGCACATGATGGAGTCCATCGACGTGGTCAACCGACGGCCGGCCGAGCAATGGTGGATGCAGCTTCGGCCCGCCATCGCCGCGGTCGCCGAGCCGCACGCGACTCCCGGAGAGCAGGTGGTCCCGGTGCTGCGCGCCGAGTGACTCGCGAGTGAGCCGCGGATCACTCGCGAGTCACTCGAACGACGATCGGCCCGGCCGGGATTCAGGTCCCGGCCGGGCCGATGCAGTCGCCGCAGGGGCCGCGACGATATCGGTCAGGCCTTTTGCAGGTTGGTCTTGATGAAGTCCATCACCGAGGAGTCGGCCAGCGTCGTCACGTCGCCCACCTCGCGGTTTTCGGCCACGTCACGCAGCAGTCGGCGCATGATCTTGCCGGAGCGGGTCTTGGGCAACTCGCTGACGACCATGACGGACTTGGGCTTGGCGATGGCGCCGATTTCCTTGGCGACGTGGTTGCGCAGGTCCTCCTGGATGGTCGCCGCGGCGACGCCGTGGCTGTCGCCCTGGCGGAGGATGACGAACGCCACGACCGCCTGACCGGTCATGTCGTCGCTCGCGCCGACCACTGCGGCCTCGGCCACGGCCGGGTGCGAGACCAGCGCCGATTCGATCTCGGTCGTGGACAACCGGTGACCGGAGACGTTCATGACGTCATCCACCCGGCCCAGCACCCAGATGTTGCCATCCTCGTCCTTCTTGGCGCCATCCCCGGCGAAGTACAGGTCGGGGAAGCGGGACCAGTAGGTCGACTTGTAGCGTTCCGGGTCGCCCCAGATCCCGCGCAGCATGGCCGGCCACGGCTTGGTCAGCACCAGGTACCCGCCGGATCCGTTCGGCACCGGCTTGCCCTGGTCGTCCACCACGTCGGCGTTGACGCCCGGGATCGGGTACTGGGCCGAACCGGGGCACAACGTGGTGACCCCGGGGAGCGGACTGATCATGATGGCGCCCGTCTCGGTCTGCCACCAGGTGTCCACAATGGGTGTCTTGCCGGCACCGATGTTCTCTCGGTACCACATCCAGGCTTCGGGGTTGATCGGCTCGCCGACCGAACCCAGGATCCGGACGCTGGACAGATCGAACTTCGCCGGGATCTCGTGACCCCACTTCATGCAGGCCCGGATGGCCGTCGGGGCCGTGTAGAACACCGACACCTTCTTGTCCTGGATGATCTCCCACCAGCGTCCCTGGTGCGGCGTGTCCGGGGTGCCCTCGTACATGACCTGGGTCGCCCCCAGAGCCATCGGCCCGTACACCACATAGGAGTGGCCGGTCACCCAACCGATGTCTGCGGTGCACCAGTACACGTCCTCGTCCGGGTGCACATCGTGGACGACGTTGTTGGTGTACGCGCACTGCGTCAGATATCCGCCGGTGGTGTGCAGGATGCCCTTGGGCTTGCCGGTGGTGCCCGAGGTGTAGAGGATGAACAGCGGGTTCTCGCTGTCGAAGCCCACGGCGGTGTGCTGATCCGAGGCGGTCTCCATGGCCTCGTGCCACCAGATGTCCGTCTCGGGGTTCCAGGCGACCTCGGTGTCGCACCGGTTGACGACCAGGACCTTCTCCACGGTGGTCTCGCCGGTGATCGACTCGTCCACGGCCGGCTTCAGTGCGGAGGTCTTGCCGCGGCGCCAGCCGGCGTCGGAGGTGATGATCACCTTGGCCTGGGCGTCCTGAGTGCGGGAACGCAGGGCGTCGGCGGAGAACCCGCCGAAGACCACGGAGTGTGCGGCGCCGAGGCGGGCGCACGCCAGCATGGCGATGACGGCTTCGGGGATCATCGGCAGGTAGATCATCACCCGGTCGCCCTGGCCGACACCCAGACCGCTGAGCACGTTGGCGCACTTGCACACCTCACGCAGCATGTCGGCGTACGTGATGTCCCGGCTGTCGCCTGGCTCGCCCACGAAGTGCAGCGCCACCCGGTCGCCCTTGCCCGCCTCGACGTGGCGATCCACGCAGTTGTACGCGGCGTTGAGTTTGCCGCCGACGAACCACTTGGCGAACGGCGCCTCCGACCAGTCCAGGACCTGGGAGAAGTCCGTCGACCACGTCAGATAGCTACGGGCTTGCTCGGCCCAGAATCCCTCGAAGTCGGCAGCGGCCTGATCGAACAGGGCCTGGGTGCCGTTGGCGTACGCCGTGACGTCGGGGGAGGGTGGGAAGCGGCGGTCCTCGTGCA
This sequence comes from Austwickia sp., assembly GCA_016711265.1. Classification (GTDB taxonomy): domain Bacteria; phylum Actinomycetota; class Actinomycetes; order Actinomycetales; family Dermatophilaceae; genus JADJTI01. The sequence continues at coordinate 839,885 of JADJTI010000006.1, forward strand.
GCAGGTTCGAAAGGGTCTGGTCCGACACGGAGCCTCCTGGGAATCGGGTGGGGGTCTCTCTGCGGGGCTGATGAGGGACATGGCGACAGCCAACGGCCGACCACCGACGCGAACCCCAGCGCCTGCCCTATACAACCGTTCCGTGGATCGGGCCACAACTAGCCGTTGTGACAGGGACGACAGACGGCCCCGCGCTGCGGTGAACGGGCGCGCTGGTACGGCGTCGCGGCACCGGCCTCAGGGACGTTCGGCGGGACCGTCCAGGTCGGCGAAGAGTTGGTCGGCGCCCAGAGCGACCGGGACGGCCAGGGGGAGCACGCGAGGCGCGCCGGCGTATTCCGGTTCGTGCGTCAGCCCCAGCCCCTGCCAGCCGTCCCGCGGCAGCAGCGGCCCCAGATCCCGGCGCACCGAGGGGGGAAGCAGCAGGCAGGCCAGCGCGAGGAGAGGCAGCGCCACCAGGGCGACGGCTTGGACGTTGCCCACGCTCACCAGGTCGGCGAGGGCGGCGGCGAGCAGGCCCACCATCATCAGCGTCCCGCCCGCCACGGTGAACAGCCGACCCGCCACAGGGGCGCGCAACAAGAGAATGCGGGAGGCCAGCGTGAGGACCACGCACACCGTGCTGCCGATGAGCCCGCCGGCCAGGAGGTTCGTCCCGACGATCATCCCCACGCTGTTCCAGGTCACCAGGATGAGCAGACGCAACGCTTCGCAGACGGCCGTCAGGGTGATCAGCACGTGGAGGGCGGCGGCGATGTCGAGCCAGTGGGGGACCGCGGTGCCGGTCACCTGCGCGCGGGGCGCCGGCGGCAGCGCCGCGGGAGCGTGCAGCAGAATGGCTCCGATCGCGATGGCCGTGATCAGCGCCATCCCGGAGGTGTTGAACGCCAGCAGGGAACCGGCCGGCAGCACGCTGGCCCCGAGGGCGTCCAGACCGGCCAGGATGGCCGCGGCCACCGGCCAGGACAGCGCGAACAGCCCGATGGTGGCGGGTGCCCGCGGGTCCCGCAGAAGCACGAGCGCGGCCAGCCACCAGGCACACAGGGCGATGTCCACCCCCGGCATGCTGGCGGCCCACAGGATCGGGTTGTCCCATGCGGCACTGACCACGAAACCCACGTCGGCCAGGGACAGCGCACCGGCGGCCAGGAGGGCGGCGGCGCCCAGACCACGCAGGATGGCATCGGCCAGCCGACGTCCGGGGATGTCGGCCCGTGGTACGGCGACCATCACGGCCCCGCCGCTGGCGAACGCCACGCCCATCCCGGTTGCCGCCGACTGGGTGAGCGCGGTCAGGAAAATGACCGTGGTTCCGATGATGAGTGGCATGGCGGTCAGCACCCGCGTCGCGGCCAGGGCAAGCCGGGAGGAGCGGTCCACGGTCGCGGCCGCCGGCACCAGGTAGGGCAGGGTCAGCCCGAGTGCCGCGGACACCAGGGCGATCACCAGCTCGGGCTGGCGTTCGATACCGCCGTAGGCGTTCCAGGGGGTCAGCGCCGAGGAGATGAGCAGGATCAGGGCGACCCCGTCGAACAGGATGTCCCGGCGCGCGAAAGTGGCAAAGGGAGAACTCCCCCCGGGCCTGACTCGCGCTGCCACCCTGACTCCTGTCCTCACTCGCGCGGTACCCGGGTCGAGTACGCGGGCGAGCGGGTCCTCCTGACCGTCCTCCTCATCGACCGGCGGCCGCCTGCTCTGAGGTCGACTCCAGGCAGACCGCTGGGCAGTATGGCGGACGTCCAGGTGTCGGACAGCGCTGGGTAGAGACGCCCGGGCCGCGCCTCCCGCATCGGGGGGCGCGGCCCGGTGAACGATCCGTGGTGAATCGGTTCAGGATGTCACGGTCCGGTCAGTGGCTGACCACCTGCGTGGAGGCGCCGGCGCCGGTCAGCGACCGAACTTCCATCTCGGCGTACTTGGCCTCGTTGTACTCCTTGGAGAGCTTGGAGCCTACGAACCCGAGCAGGAACGCCAGCGGGATCGAGATGATGCCCGGGTTGGACAGCGGGAACCAGGCGAAGTTGATGCTCGGGTCGGTGATCATCGACGTCGGCTTCCCGGAGACGACCGGGGAGAAGATGATCAGGCCGAGGCTGGAGATCAGCCCGCCGTAAATGCTCCACACGGCGCCCTGGGTGTTGAAGCCCCGCCAGAACAGCGAGTAGAGCAAGGTCGGCAGGTTCGCGCTGGCGGCCACGGCGAAGGCCAACGCCACCAGGAACGCGATGTTCTGGCCGTAGGCCAGGATCCCGCCGACGATGGCGATCACGCCGCCGCCCAGGGCCGCGAACCGCGCCACCTTGACCTCGTCCTCAGGGGTGGCGTTCCCGCGCTTGATGACCTCTTTGTAGATGTCGTGGGCGAAGGTCGCGCTGGCGGTGATCGTCAGGCCCGCGACCACCGCGAGGATGGTCGCGAAGGCGATGCCGGAGACCACGCCCAGTAGCACCGAGCCACCCAGTTCGAAGGCCAGCAGTGGGGCCGCCGAGTTCTCCTTACCGGGGGCGGCGTTGATCCGGTCCGGGCCCACCAGGGCGCCCGCGCCGAAGCCGACCACCAGGGTCAACAGGTAGAAGCCACCGATCAGCCAGATCGCCCATTCCACCGACTTGCGGGCTTGCTTGCTGGTGGGGACGGTGTAGAAGCGGATCAGCACGTGCGGCAGGCCAGCGGTACCCAGCACCAGAGCCATCGACAGCGAGATGAAGTCGATCTTGGCCAGGTCCGTCTTGCCGTACTTCAGGCCGGGGCTGAGCAGCCGGTCGGCGGTGGCCCGGGTGGCCTCTGAGCTGGAGTTCTTCGCGACATCGACCGCGCGGTCAAAGAGACCGTTGAGGTTGAACCCGAACTTGGCCAGCACCCAGACGGTCATCACCAGGGTCGCGGTGATCAACAGGACGGCCTTGATCATCTGCACCCAGGTGGTCCCCTTCATGCCGCCGATCAGCACGTAGCCGATCATCACTGCACCGACAACCGCGATCACGACGTACTGGGCGATCTTGCTGTCGAGGCCGAGGAGCAGCGACACCAGGCCACCGGCGCCGGCCATCTGGGCCAGCAGGTAGAAGAAGATCACCGCGAGGGAGGAGGTGGCGGCGGCGATCCGGACCGGGCGCTGCCGGAGCCGGAAGGAGACCACGTCGGCCATGGTGAACCGGCCGGTGTTGCGCATCAGTTCGGCGACCAGCAGCAGCGCCACGAGCCAGGCCACCAGGAACCCGATCGAGTACAGGAAGCCGTCATACCCCTGCAGCGCGATGGCGCCGGCGATGCCCAGGAAGGACGCGGCGGACAGGTAGTCACCCGCGATGGCCAGGCCGTTCTGCCGCCCTGAGAAGGCCGCGCCGCCGGTGTAGTACTCGGCCGCGGTCTTCTTGCCCGAGGCCACCTTGATCACGATCCCGAGGGTGACCACGACGAAACCGGCGAAGACGGCGATGTTCAGGGCGGGGCTGCCGACCTTTTCGGCCGCGGGCAGCACCCCGGGAAAAGCGCTGGGTACGCCGGCCACGCCGGCCAGGAAGGCGCTCATCGAAGGTCTCCGCTCGAGCTCAGGGCGCCGGACTCCATGTCGTGGCGGATCTTGTCGGCGCGCGGGTCGAACTCACGGTCGGCCCACCGCACGTACACGATGGTGATCGCGAACGTCGTGACGAACTGGAGCAAACCGAACACCAAGGCGACGTTGATGTTGCCGATGATCGGGGTGTTCATGAGCCCCGGCGCATAGGCGGCCAGCAGGACGTAGAGGAAATACCACGCCAGGAAGAACGCTGTGGCGGGGAAGACGAAGGCACGGAATCGGCGGCGCAGCTCGACGAATTCCGGAGCGCGCTGAACGGCTAAATACGCATCGCGATTCTGGCGATCCGCGTCTGCCATGGGAACGTTCGACACTGGGGCAACCTCCGATGGGGTCATTCGGCGCCTGATCCCGCGGCGCGTAAGCGTCGGGTCTCGGGTCGATCGGGTGGGTGTGCGGGGCCACGCAGTGGCCGGGCGGTTCGTGGGCTGGAGTGCATGACCTGCAGGTATGGGCGGGTCAGCGCCCGGTGTCGTGGACATCGCGGGAGTCGAGATCGCGAGTTCGCGTGCGATCGTGCTGCTCCGCGTGACGTCCACGTGAGATCCACGTGAGATCCACGTGGCAATAGCCAAGCCACATGTAGTTCGTGACGGGGATCACTCTCTAATGCCTCCCGGTGTGATGCCAGCGCGACGCGGCTAACGGTGAGCGGTTGCGCCCGCCGGGGGGTGATGCTGCGGTCAGCGGTCGGTCAACCACGATTAAAGGGAGGTATCGGATGACCGAGCTGGACGATCGGCGTACTTCTGCGATCAGGATTCGACGTCAAGCCGTGCCGCTTCCGGGGTGTGCAGGCGCACCATCGTGCGAAGGGTTCCTCGAGGAATTCGCTCCGGTGTCGACAGCGACACAACGATGCTGGTCAGGAAAGCCGCGGGGACACTCCACGCGGCGGGCTGGGCGAGCAGTACGCCGGGCCAGCCCGGCGGGTGGTACCCGGACAAGGCCGCGACGACGGCGGTGAGGGACAGCACCCCACCCACCACGAGTCCGGCCGCGGCGCCGGTGACCGACAGCCGGCGCCACCAGACCCCCAGGACCAGGAGCGGGCAAAACGTCGAGGCAGCGACCGTGAAGGCCAGCCCGACGGTGGCCGCCAGCCCAAGATTGCCGACCACGGCCAGGAGCAGGAGGGGAACCACCATCGCCAGCCCGGTGGAGAGCCGGAAACTCTGGATGGAGTTGCTGTCCCCGCCGGTCCAGCGCATCAGGCGGGGACGCAGGATGTCCTGGTCGAGGACGCCCGCCAGCGCCACGGCCAGGCCCGAGGCGGTCGACAGGAACGCCGCGAAGGCCCCGGCGGACAGCAGCCCGGTCATGGCATCGCCGAGCATCCCCGGGGTGACCATGCTCGGCAGGAGCAGGACGATGGAGTCCGCGGGGACCTGTGCCGGCTCGGCGATCAGGGATCGCCCGAGGATCCCGTACAGCGGGGGGAACACGTAGAACATCGAGATCAGGGCGATGACCCCGATCGTGGTACGCCGGGCTGCCCGCCCGTCGGGATTGGTGTAGTACCGCACCACGACGTGCGGCAGACCCATGGTGCCCAGGCAGAGGCCGAGCAGAGTCGCATACGAGGTGTAGGCCCGCTGCGCCGGGGTGTCCGCGGCGTTGGCGCTGCCGACCAGCCAGGCTTCCGGAGGTACTGTCGGCATCGGCGACGCGTTGCGCCACCACCACCAGGCCAGCACGAACACCGGGATGGCGATGGCCGCCAGCTTGAACCAGTACTGAAAGGCCTGAACCAGCGTGATCGAACGCATCCCGCCGGCCAACACGTTCCCGGTCACGATGGTCGCCACGATCACGCTGCCCAGCCAATTCGGCGCCCCGGTAACCGTGTTCAGCGCCAGCCCGGCGCCCTTGAGCAGCGGAATGAGGTAGAGCCACCCGATGATAACGACGAGCACGGAGCTCATGATCCGCACCGTCCGGCTCTCCAGCCGGGCTTCGGCGAAGTCCGGCAGGGTGTATGCCCCCGATCGCCGCAGCGGCGCCGCGACCAGCACCAGCAGCACGAGGTAGCCGAGGGTGTAGCCGACGGGGAACCAGAGCATGTCCAGACCCATGGTGAAGACGAGGCCCGCGACCCCCAGGAACGAGGCGGCGGACAGGTACTCCCCGCCGAGGGCCGAGGCGTTCCACCACGGGGTCACCGAGCGGCTGGCCACGTAGAAATCCGAGGTGGTGCGCGACAGCCGCAGTCCGTACGCGCCGGTGACGGCCGTCAGCACGCAGATCAGCGTGATGGCGGGAATGGTCCAGTTCGGGTTGGGGCTGGTCACCGCCCAGGGGACAGGGCCGATCACGGCCGCCTCGGGTGGGCGTGGCGGGTTGGGTCGGCCGGGGGGGTCACGGTTTGTGGACGAGCTCGGTGAAGTCGCGTTCCACGCGTTCTGCGGCCCGGACGTAGGTCCTGGCCAGGAAGAACGCGAACGGGTAGATCAGGCCCAACAGGATGAACCAGGGCAGTGGCACCGGGCCCACCGTCAGGCGATGCAGCATCGGCGCCAGGATGAACAGCGCCGGGAGCGCGCCCACGACCAGCGTGAGGCCGCCCAGGACCGCCAGCGAAAGCCGAAGCTGGGCGCGGACCAGCGAGTCGACGTACACCTCGCCGAGCCCCGTTTCCTCCTCGATCTCCGCGCGCGGGGTCCGTCCCGGTCCACGTGGGCGTGCCGTGCGACGCGGGGAGGTGACCCGGACGCGCTTAGGCGTCGACGAATCCCCGAAGGCCCGCCCCAGAGAACTCACGTGCGCGCCTGCCCAGGCAGTCGGAGCAGGCGTTCGCGCAGCTCCCGGGTGTGGCGCCGGCTGACTTGGAGCTCGATGTCGCTCAGGACGACCACGCAGCGGCCTCGGTCGGTGCGGACCTGGGTCACCGCCGGCAGGGACACCAGCGTGCTGCGATGGATCCGAGCAAACCCGGCGGACGCCCAGCGCTCCTCCAGGGTCGTCAGGGAGACCCGGATGAGGTGGGAGGCCGAGCGGGTGTGCAGCCGGGCGTAATCGCCCTGGGCCTGGACGTAGATGATGTCGGAGCGCTGGACGAAGGAGGTCACGCCGCCGAGTTCGACCGGGATGGTCTCGTCCTCGGGCTGGGCCTGCAGGGGGGCCGAGGGCGGCGCCGCCGAAATCACCCTGGCCTGGACGACCTTGCGAACGGCCTCGGCCAGCCGGGCCGCTCGGACGGGTTTGACCACGTAGTCGGTCGCGGACACCTCGAACGCGTCCACTGCATGCGCCTCGTACGCCGTCACGAACACGATCTGTGGACGGTCGGCGAACCGGCTCAGGACCCGAGCCAACTCCATGCCGTCGAAGCCGGGCATTTTGATGTCGCAGAACACCACGTCGGCAGGTGCCAGATCGAGTGCCCGGAGGGCGTCTGCGCCGCTGGACGCGGTGCGCACCTCGGCCACCCGATCGTCCTGCTCCAGCAGCCAGGCCAATTCGGTCAAGGCCGGCTGCTCGTCGTCGACCACCAGCACCCGGAGTCCGGGCCCTGAGCCGACGGCAAGGGCATTCACCATACGCAGAGCCTAGGCCAACGCGCGCCCAGCGGTCGGGTTCTGGCGATCAGTGGTCCGGAACCGCTCTCAACGGGGTCCACGCTCACGGCTTGTGCAGCGACGGCGAGTACTTGGGCACCCGGAAGCTGATCTTCATGCCCGCTCCCAAGGCCGTCTCCACCACCAGGCCGTAGTCGTCGCCATAGGTCTGGCGGAGCCGGGCATCGACGTTGCCGAGGCCGACATGGTCACCGCCCGGCTGGCCGCTCAGCAGTGCCCGCATCGTTTCGGGGGCGGCGCCGACGCCATCGTCCTCGATGGTGATCTCCGCATCGGCCCCCAGGTCCTGAGCGCTGATGCTGATCCGGCCGATGCCTGCCTTAGCTTCGATCCCGTGCTGTACGGCGTTCTCCACCAGCGGTTGGATCGTCAGCGACGGCACCGAGACGGGCAGCACCTCGGGAGCCACCAGGAGGGAGACCTGGAGCCGATCGCCGAAGCGAGCCTGTTCCAGCATCAAGTAGCGCTCGACGTTGGTCAGCTCCTCCGACAGCGAGGCGAAGGGACCGCTGCGGCGCAGTGAATACCGGGTGAAGTCGGCGAACTCCAGGATCAGCTCCCGGGCCCGGGCGGGATCGGTGCGCACGAACGAGGCGATGGCCGCGAGCGAGTTGTAGATGAAGTGGGGGCTGATCTGGGCGCGCAACGCCCGCAACTCCGCCTCGACCACCCGGCTGCGCGCCGCCGACAGCTCAGTCAGGTCCAGCTGGGTGGCCACCCACTCCGCGACCGCCTCGGTCGCGCGGGTCAGATCCGCCGTGACATGGGTGTGATACGAACCGATGACCGCGACGACCCGGTCGTCGCTGATCACGGGAGCAAGAATCGCCTTCCGGACCGCGCAGTCGAGATCGGTGCAGGCCAACTGGGCGCCGTCGATGCGCACCGTTTGGCCGGCCGACAGCACCTGGGCCGCGTGCGCCTCCACCTGGACTCTGTGGTGATCAGCATGCCCCTCCCACGCCAGCAGACCCTCCGGGTCGGCGAAGGCAACTGCGGTCACCCCCAGCAACGGGCGCAGGTCGCGGGCCGCCCGGCCCGCCGCCTTGGGTGTCAGCCCGTCACGCAGGTGACGCGCGGCCTCGGTCGCGGCATGCAGCGTGCGGTACGTCGCGGCGCTCTCGGGAGAGCTGAGACGTCCCCGGCGGCGGATCAGCGCGGTGGAGGTGACCGCGAAGACCACGACCAGCGCGAGCACGGTGCCGATGACCGCCCATCCGGGGGCCATGGACGGCTCGATCGAAGCCCTTGGCGGGGTCAGCCACGCCGTCGGGGCCTTGAGCACGTCCACGAACACCACGCATGAACTCTAGGCTGCGGGTGTGACAACCCTTGCCGAGTCCATCGCGACCATCTCTTCGTGGCCCGAGGTGGCCGAGGCCATGGATGAAGCCCGCGAGGCGTGTACCCAGCTGCGGTGGCATCAGGCCTTGCGCCGCCGCATCCCCGAGGCGGCCGCCGAGTCACGGGTGCGCGGCGCCGCCGCCAGCGCGGAATTGGACGGGGCGCCGTACTCCATCGATCGGGTTCGCGACCTGATGCGCGGCGCGACGCCCTGGCCGCAGCACCTGGACCCGGTCGATGCCACCGTCCGCGCCGCCGTTCACGTCACGGCCGAAACCGAGCACGCGTCTCGGCTCCTGGCGGTCCCGGGCCAGGTGTTGGCGCGGTTGCACGTGGCCGCCGCCACCGGGCTGCTGCCGGATGACCTGGTGGGGCGGCCTCGCCTGGATGGCGAGGGATGTGCCGAGTTCGGCGAGATCGGTCCGGCGCCGCAGGGCGCCGAGCTCGCCGCTCGGCTCCGGACGGTCGCCGAGCTGCTGGCCCTGGCGGATGCGCCGGCGCTGGTGGTCGGCGCGCTGGTGCACGCCGAAATCGCCTGCCTGCGACCGTTCGGGCGGGGCAACGGCCTGGTCGCCCGCGCCGTGGAGCGGGCGGTGGTCATCGGCCGAGGGCTGGACCCGACCGGGGCCAGCGTTCCCGAGGTGGGTCACCTGAACGCGGGGATCACCGCGTACGTCGGCGCGCTCACCGGATATGCGCAGGGGTCACGGGCGGGTCTGACGCTCTGGTTGAGGCAATCCGCGAAGGCCATCGTGGCGGGGGCGCAGGAAGGGCACCGGATCGCTGACGCGGTCCTGGTGGGCCGCCTGACCTGACGCGCGCATCACCACGATGACAGTACCGCGCTATGACCGGTCAGACGCTGGTGGGGCGAGGCCGGGTCTTCCGTTCTCGGTCGCAGGGGAGTACACATAGAGGCAAGACGACGGAACATTCCGTCGCCGGTCGCGGTCTTCTCGGGCACCCACTCGCGGGCAGTCCACTGGTGGACCGGTCCCGGCGGGCTTGCCCCGCTCGGACGGCTTCGACGCGCGCTTGGTAACCCGAGCGGGTCGCGACCACGAGGGCACCTCCGCGAATTCTGGTGGGGGTGCCCTCGGTTTTTCTCCGACGTGGGCCTCCAGAACGGGACATGACTGACGGGCTGGCTCGGTGATGACTGGCGCGAAGCATCGGTCTGTGTCGTTGGCCCGGCCCATCCACCTCGGCCAGGCGTGCGAAAAGGCCGGCGGTCCGATGGCTGTGACGAACATCACATCCATCTCGGTTGGCGACGCGATGGCGGCAGTCGGCGCGGGGCGGAGTTCCGGCGATGCCGCCGAACCCGAGACGGCGCTCGCTACCCGACGCGTTGAGCAGGGCCGACGGAGCCGAGCCCGGGCCTCCTTCGCTGCCCCCACAATGGCCAACGAGGCTGTGTCGCAGTGCGGTCCGGGGGCGGGCGGGCCCTCCACGGCAAGAATACGAGAAAACAGCCACAGGGGGTTTGCTAAACGGTCGTCCAGTATGAAGAATGGAGGTCGGCGCTCCCCTCGGGTTGAGCGCGGCGCACCGGCTCCTCCCCCCCGGAGCTAGGCGCGTTGGCGGCCTCCGTTGTCCCCCCAACGGAGGCCGCCCCATTTTCCCCCGCGAAGTGGTCCTCGGTCGCCCCAGTCATGTCCAGGACGGACCGCGGGCATCGTCCACAGCAGACCGGCCCTGGGCGTGTCGTCCACAGTCGACCGGAGGCCGATGGCGGGCGCGGCGGCCGTGAACCGAGCATGGCGACATGACGGCACAACGGATCGGCATCATCGGCAGCAGCGGCGGAGTGGGCGCCTCCACGCTGGTTCTGGGTCTGGCCCGTTGCGCCGCGGCTGCCGGCCTCCGGGTGGTCTGCGTCGACGCCCAGTGGTGCTCCGGCGGTCTGGACGTGGTCGCCGGAATCGAGGACCAGCCGGGCCTGCGATGGGCTGATCTGACGGGGGTGCGGGGACGGATGGACGGCCACGAACTCCTGGCAGCGCTGCCGTCGGCGGCGGGAGTCGCCGTGCTGTCGGTCGACCGCGCGCGCCCCGGACCGATCCCCGGCGAGGCGGTGCTCCCGGTGGTCACCGCCGTGGCGGAGGCGACCCAGGTGTGTCTGCTTGACCTACCTCGATGGGGCATGCCGTTGGCGGATGATCTCGCGACCTCGCTGGATGACCTGCTCGCCGTCGGGGCAAGCTCGGCCTGCGGTCTCAGCGGAACGGCGGCGTTGTTCCGATCGCTGGACGCCCTGCCGGCTCGGACGTGGCTGGTGCACCGGGGGTCCGGCGCAGAGGAGGACATCGGTCGGGCGGTCGCCGAATTCACGGGGATGCCGTTGCTCGGTGTGCTCCCCGATGATCGGCTGGTGCCCCGAGCCCTGGCGGCCGGCACCTGGCCCGGAAGCGGCCACGGTTCCTTCGCCGCGGCATGCTCCCGGATGGTGACCCAGCTCCGACTTCAGGCCATGCCGTGAGCGACGAGGCGGTATGGGCCCAGGTCGAGGCCGGTTTGGCGCCGACGGCCGCACGAGTGGCTGCAGTCGCGGCCAGCAAGCGCCTCCACCTAGGGCAGGCCGGGGTCGCTCGGCATGCCGCGGAACTTTCAGCGGCGGTCTTGGGAGCGGGGCCGCTGGAGCCCTGGCTGCACCACCCGGACGTGACGGACGTACTGGTCAACGGCATCGATGGGGTGTGGGTCGACCGCGGGGGTGGGGTGGAGCGGGTGGCCTGCGAGGTGGGCGGTGCGCCGGAGGTGCGGCAGCTCGCGGTCCGCCTGGCGGGTTTGGCGGGTCGCCGGCTCGACGATTCGACGCCGTACGTCGACGGGCTGCTGCCGGGGGGTGTTCGCCTGCACGCCGTGCTCCCACCGCTGGTGGCGGGGGCCGCCCACCTGAGCCTGCGGGTGCCACGGCGCACCTCACCACGCCTGGACGACCTGGTCAGGTGGGGGTGCTTTCCCGCGGACTGGGCGCCGGTCCTGCGGGACCTGGTGTCCGCCCGGGTGTCGTTCGTCGTCAGCGGAGGCACCGGCACCGGGAAGACGACCCTCATGGCTGCCCTGCTGGCCGAGGTCGAGCCTGCCGCCCGCATCGTCCTCGTCGAAGATGTGCGTGAGCTGTCCGTCGACCATCCCCATGTCGTCCGGCTGCAGGCCCGCCCGGCCAACGTCGAGGGTCGCGGCGAGGTGGACCTGGTGACCATGACCCGCCAGGCGCTGCGGATGCGACCGGACCGCCTGGTCGTGGGTGAGGTTCGGGGAGCCGAGGTGCGCGAGATGCTGGCCGCCCTCAACACCGGTCATGACGGGGGATGCAGCACCGTGCATGCCAACACCAGTGCCGACGTGATCCCGCGGTTCGAGGCCTTGGGCGTCCTGGCCGGACTCCCGCCGCCGGCCGTGCGCACCCAACTGGCCAGCGCGGTCCAGGTCGTGGCCCATCTACGCAGAAGCGGCGGCCGGCGGCACCTGGCCGAAATCGGCGTCCTTGCCTCCTCGCCCGGCGACGGGCTGGAGGTCCAGCCGGCGCTCGCGTTCGCTCCGACCACGGGGGCAGCGCAGGGGCCCGGGTGGACGCGCTTGGCAAGCCTCCTCGGCCGACCAGGGGCAGCACCCCCCGGGGGGTCCTCGTGATCGGCCCGGCGGTGTGGGTGGTTGCTGCCCTGGCGTTCCTGACCGTCCTGGTGTGGCCCACCCGCAGCGCTCGCGATCAGGTGGCCTCCCTGGTGGTCCTCCCGGCCGGATCAGCGTCGCCGCAACGGGCCGGTGACCGCAGGCGCCCGGCGGCCCGGGTGCTGCGCCGCCGCGGCGCCGGCACCCGGCACGCTGACGCAGAGCACCTGGTGAGCCTTCTGGAGGCGGTAGAGCCCGCCCTGGCGGCGGGCCTGAGCCCGGCACGTGCCTGGGACGCCGCGCTACGCACCGGTGCCTACGACGGGGACGGGCCGGCGGGGTCGCTGGCCCGTGCCGTGCGTGACGCGGTGGGCAACGGCCAGGCGATCGCACCCGCGATCACCGCAGTCGCCGGCCGGGTCCGGTCTCGACACCTCCTGATGCTCGGGATCGCGGGGCACATCAGCGATCACACCGGAGCTCCGGTGGCCGGGGTCACCCGCACCGTCGCCGCGATGGTCCGCGCAGACCTGGTGGCTGCGCGCCGGCTGGAGGCCGTCGCCACCGAATCGCGGACCACGGCCCGCATCCTGACCGCGCTGCCGCTGTGTGGGCCGTTCTGCGTCGCCGCCCTCGGTCTCGACGTGGGTGCCCTGGGCGATGCGGGACCGTGGTTGTGGTTCGCGCTGGTCGCGGGAATCGGCCTGGCGGTCGCCGGGCGGAGGTGGCTGTCTCGCCTGGCCGCTGACGTACTACGCTCGCCGGTCCTGCCGCACCGGCCTCGGGTCCGGCTCCGGCGGTGGCGCGGGTGACCCCGCTGATCGTGGGGGGTCTGCTGGCGGTGGCGTGCTGGCTGGCCATGACGCCATCGCAGACCTCGCGTGGTCGGCCCACGCGGGTCGGTCGGCGCCGACGATACGCCGCCCGGCGCCAGAGCCCGGCCACCGCGCCGGTCAGTGAACTCGCCGAGGTCGCCGAGTTGCTCGCGATGGCGTTGACGGGTGGCTGCGGGGTGACCGAAGCCGTGGAGCTGGTGGGCGACCTCTATCCCGGCGTACTGGGAGCGCATCTGAGAACGGTGGCCGCGGCTGCCCGGTGGGGGCTGGAGGGTGCCGCGCGGTGGGATGCGGTACCCGCGGAGTGGGCCCCGGTCCGCAACGCGTTGGCGCTGGCCGACGAGGCCGGAATCCCCCCGGCGCAGGCCCTGACCACGGCCGCCGAGGACATCCGCCGACGCGAGGCGCATCGCATCGAGGTCGCTGCGGCCAGGTTCGGGGCCAAGGCGGTGCTTCCGCTCGGCCTGGCCTTCCTCCCGGCGTTCGTGCTGACCACCATCGTCCCGGTGGTGTTCCTGCTGGCCAGGGACCTGCTGCGCTGACCCCGAACCCGGATGCTGCCGACCCCGCAGGGGCCGTTATCCACAGCCTCCCCATGTTCCGGCGAGTCTCCACAGGCTGCCCGGGCACCCCAGCGGGCGGTACCCCGCTGTGGCGAGCATCAGTTCCATCGGGCGGCGTTGTGCGCCGCACGAACCAGCCACACAGTGACGATCCCGACCGGACCGGTCGTGATCACCGATCAAGGAGCACGACATGGGCATGTCACATCGAGGACTTCCGCGCTCACAACCCTGGAGCCTGGCCACCGCGCGCCGGCACGTCGTCCGTGCCGGTACCGCCGTCCGAGGTCGGCTCGTCGCGGCCGGAGAGGCGGGGATGACCACCGCGGAGTACGCCGTCGGCACCCTGGCCGCCTGCGCGTTCGCCGCGCTGCTGATCACCGTCGTCCGTTCCCCCGAGATCCGCGACGCCCTGGTCGGGTTGATCACCCGGGCGTTGGGGATGGGGGCGTAGTCGGTGGGTGTCCCCCCGAGCCGTTCCCGTCGCGCTGTCCGGGCAGGCGGCCGCACCGCCGGCATGGTGACAGCGGAGTTCGCGGTGGCCCTGCCCATCGTGATCGTGGTCCTCGCGTTGGCGCTGACGGCCCTGATGGCGGCAGCCGATCAGCTGCGATGCGTCGATGCGGCGCGAGTGGGAGCGCGGGCGGCGGCCCGGGGGGACACCGGCGCCGCGGTGCACCGGGCCGCCACCTGGGTCGCGCCGACCGGGTCCACCGTGACCGTCGTGGGGCAGCGCACCATCGTGGTCCATGTGTCGGCGCCGCCGCGACCGGCGCTGGCCTGGCTCCCGGTGGCACTGCGGCCCCAGGCCCGCGCGACGGCGATCCGCGAAGTGGGACTGCCATGAACCCCGGGGAGCTGCCCTGCGTCGAGCACGTCCGGGCGCGCCGCGTCGGGCGGCCGTGGCGCCGGGTGGGCGGGCAGGAGGCAGGCAGCGCGACCGTTCTGGTGGCAGGTGTGATGAGCGTCATACTGACCCTGCTGGTGGGCCTGTTGGCCCTCGGGAGTGCGGCGATCCTGGCGCACCGGGCCCGGGCAGGGGCCGATCTGGCCGCGTTGGCGGCGGCCGATCGCCGCCTCCAGGGCGCGACGGCCGGGTCGACCTGTGCCGCCGCCACCGAAGCCGCGCAGCTCAATGGGGTGGTCATCGACTCCTGCGAGGTTCGCGCCGACGTCGTTCAGGTCGTCGCCGTGGCGGTCATCGAGCTGGGCTGGTGGGGGTCGGGGCAACCGTTGCGCGCGCAGGCCACCGCTCGGGCGGGCCCACCGCTGGCGCCGCTGTGACCAGCAACGGGCCGGTAGAGCCTCCGGCGTGCGCCGAAGTGCGGCCTACGGCGTGGGGCGACTACCGGGAAACCTCCGCCTGCAGGTAGCTTGGCGGCAACGGCCGGGCGCCTGCGTCGAGCATCCCGGACCCCACGAGACGCCGGGAGCCGACCCGATGGATGTGACCGTCAGCAACCAGGAACACCCCGAAGTGGTCCTGGTCACCATCGGGGGTGACGTCGATGTCTACACCGCCCCGGCGCTGCGGGAACAGCTGGATCGACTGATTGCCGCAGGACGTCGGCACATGGTGCTCGACCTGGAGCAGGTGCCGTTCATGGACTCCACCGCGCTGGGTGTGTTGGTCGGGCGGCTCAAGCTCACCCGCGTCCAGCACGGCTCGCTGCGCGTGGTGTGCACGGTGCCGCGCATCCTGCGGGTGTTCGACATCACTGGCCTCAAGCAGGTGCTTCCCGTCCACGACACCGTCGATGACGCGCTGACCCACGCCTTGGCCCAGGTCGCCGAAACCACTGCCGGAACGGGCGGAACCCCCGGGGGCTGAGGGACGTCTCATCCACGCCGCGGGTCGTCGCGTGGTTGCCGGGGTCGCCGCGGCGGCGGCGCCCATGACCTGCGAAAACTGAATGGAACAAGCGAGTCCTGTCGACCGTTGAAAACGACGGCAGCGGATCGTGAAGAATGAGGTCGGCGGCTCACGCCGATGCAAGAGGACGTACGCCGGTCAGAGCGCGGACGCCACCCGCACCGCCGGTCTTCGTTGATGTGGTCCAGCAAGGCGCCACCTCTCCAACTCTGTCGTTGGGAGTACCGTGCCCCAGTCGCTGTTCCACGCAGCCCGTCACCTGCCCTCGTGGCTTCAAGGCCGCCATATCGGCGAACTCGATCATGAAGTCCGCGAGCACCACACCACCGAACTCCTGCAGCTCGCAGCCGCCACCAACGACGAGTCCCAACGTCAGAGTTACCTCGATGAAGTCGTTCTGCTCAACGGGTCCGTGGCCGAGGCGATCGCCGGACGGTACCGCGCCAAAGGCATCGAATCCGACGATCTTGTCCAGGTGGCATATCTCGGTCTGGTCAAGGCCGCGCAGGGCTACCGGGTCGGCGAGGGGCCGGGGTTCCTGGCGTACGCCGTACCGACCATCTCCGGGGAGATCAAGCGCCACTTCCGTGACTTCGGCTGGATGGTCCGCCCGCCCCGCCGCGTGCAGGAACTCCGCAGCGCGGTGGTGACCGCGCATGCCGACCTCAGCAGGACCAAGGGCCGTCCCGCCACCAGCAGTGAGGTGGCCGACGCGTTGGGAGTCCAACACGCCGACGTCGACGAAGCCGTCCTGGCCGACGGTTGCTTCAGCGCGATGAGCCTGGACGCCCCCGGCCACAGCGAGAGTACGGTCACCCTGGCCGACCTGCTCGTGGACGAGCGCGACGACTACGGACACGTGGACACGATGCTGGCGCTCCGGCCGGCGTTGGCCAACCTCAGCGAACGCGACCGCCACATCCTGTTGTTGCGCTACATCCGAGGCTGGACCCAGGAGCAGATCGGCCGGGAGATCGGCGTGAGCCAGATGCAGGTGTCCAGGCTGTTGCATCGGATCCTCGCGGCGTTGCGGGAGCAGTTGGCCGACCCGGCCCTGGACTCAGGTGAATCGGTAGCCGCGAACGCCCTGCTCGTCGAGACGGGATGAGGCGTCGAACAGCTGCCGCCACCTGCCCAGACGCGCCGAATGGTCGAGCGGAGACTGGGTCGACCAGTGCGGCCGACGTAGGCTCGGGCTGTACGTGGTAGCCCAGCCCTCATGCGTGTCCGGCTGTGCCCGGGCGGGCCAGGGGGAATCGCGCGCCGACGTAGTCGGCACGCTCACCTCTGCCCGGTCGTCTCGCCGGTCGGCACCCCAGCAAGAACGCGGAGTACATGTGAAAACGCCTCAGGCAGGAGATTTCGCCGAGATCGCGATGCAGTTGCACGGTGAGCCCGACGTCGAGGCCACCTTGTCCGGCGTGGTGTCATTGGCCGCGCAGACCCTCGGCGCGGACATGTGCGGGGTGATGCTCGTCCACCGGGGCCGCCGGGTGGAGACGGCGGCCGTGACCGATGAGCTGGTCACCGAGGCTGATCGGCTGCAATGCGAATTCGACGAGGGGCCCTGCCTGGAAGCGATGGAGGCTCAGTCGACGTTCATCATCGAGGACACCGCGCGCGAAGCCCGCTGGGCACAGTGGTGCCGCGCTGTGCATCACCTCGGTATCAAGAGCGTCCTCTCGGTACGGCTGCACACCGCCGCGGGTACCATCGGCTCGATCAACGCCTACAGCCTGCGCGTGGGGGCTTTCGACCTTGACGATGCCGCGGCAGGCACCATCTTCGCCGGCCACGCCTCGATCGCCCTGGCCGCCGCGCAAACCGAGTCGGGCCTGCGCGAGGCGATGGACGGCCGACACGTGATCGGCCTAGCGCAAGGCATCCTCATGGAACGCTTCGACTTGTCCGCCGACCAGGCATTTGCTGTACTGCGGCGCTACTCCCAGGACCGCAACACCAAGCTGCGTGCGGTTGCGGCTCACGTCGTCTCCTCGCGATCCCTGCCCGACTGAGCTCCGGACGATCCCGGCAACACCAAGCTCCGAGGAATCCCGGCAACGCTCTGGGGACGCCGCAGTCGCTGTGTCAGGCTGGTGGTATGCAATCTCACCTGTTCGAGCAGTCCAACCTCGAAGTCCAGGGACAGGCGCAGTTCGCGCTCCAGAACTCCCAGCTGCTGCGGGTCAGCCTCGGGCCCGACGTGTTGGCGGTCAAAGGCGCGATGGTCGCCTACCAGGGGAACATCACGTTCAACCACGAGGGCGCCGGCAGCGTCGGCAAGCTCCTCAAGAAGCTGGTCACCAATGAGGACGTCCCCCTGATGAGGGTCTCTGGTCAGGGCGAGGTGTTCTTCGCCCAGGATGCCGGGCACGTCTATCTGGTGGAGCTGACCGGAGATGCGTTGTCCATCAACGGCCGCAACTTGCTGGCCTTCGACGCGGGCCTGAGCTGGGACATCCAGCGCGTGCAGGGCGCCGGCATGATGACCGGAGGGCTCTTCAACACGGTGATCAGCGGTCAGGGCACGTTGGCACTGTGCGCCGTCGGCAAGCCGGTCGTCCTCGACTGCAGCAGCCAGCCGACGTACGTCGACGTGCAGGCCGCGGTGGGCTGGTCGGCGAACCTCCAACCACAGATCGTGTCCAGCATGAACATGCGATCCATGCTCCGCGGCGGCACCGGCGAAGCCTTCCAGTACGCGTTCAGCGGTCCCGGGTTCGTGGTGGTCCAACCCAGTGAATGGACGCCGGTCGCCGGGGGGCACGGCGGCGGCAAGCAGGGCGGACTGTTCGGTCAGCTCATGGATGGCTGACCGGCTGCGGGCTGACCTGGTCGCGGCCGGCTACACCGTTGACGGGGTGCTCGACCGGGTCGGCGCCGCCGCCCACGCGGCACTCCCACACGACGGTGGCGCCGCCGTACGGCATGTCCTGCGGGAGACTAGCGATCCCTGCGCCGTCCTGATCAGGGCGTGGACGCTGGGGGAACCGGTGGCGGGCACCCACCTGGCCGGTGCCCTGCCCAGGACCGGGCTGACCGGGCTGACGTCCCTCGGGCTGATCGCGCCCGCCGGCGCCGGTCGAGTCCGAGCCACCTGCGACGTGCGACCGTACGCCGTCCAGTCCGGCGCCGGGGTCCTGGACACCTGGCTGGTGTCGGACTTCGGGGAGTCGGTGATCGGCGGGCCGCTGCCACCCGATCACGTCCTGGGTGTCGGGGGCGCTTCGCTGACCCTGTCCTCGTGGACCCCCCGGACCGCGGTGGGCCGTGCCCTCGACCTCGGCACCGGGTGCGGGGTCCAGGCCGTGGCGCTGGCCCGGCACGCCGACCAGGTGGTGGCCACCGATCTGGACGAGCGGGCGCTCCGGTACGCGCGGCTGACCGCCGCCCTCGCCGGCCAGACCTGGGACCTGCGCCAAGGCGACCTGTTCGAGCCGGTGACCGGTGAACGGTTCGACCTCATCGTGGCCAACCCCCCGTTCGTCATCACCCCCCGGACCAGCGAAGTCCCGCGGTACACCTACCGGGACGGCGGCCGCGCGGGTGACGAACTCATGGGGACGCTCATCCGGGCGTGCGTCGACCACCTGGAGCCCGGTGGGGTCGCACAGTTCCTCGGCAACTGGGAGATCCCCGTCGGCGCGGACCACTGGTCCCACCGACCCGAGGCCTGGCTGGCGGACACCGAGCTGGATGCCTGGGTGATCCAACGGGACGTGGCCGAGCCCGCCGAGTACGCGCACACCTGGATCCGCGACGGCGGGCACCGGCCCGGGATGGCGGGGTACCAGGAGTTGACCGACGCCTGGCTCGACGACTTCGCGCGACGCGCCGTGGCCGCCGTCGGTTTCGGCGTCCTCACGGTGTCGCGCCCCGGCGCCGTTGGCGCGGCCGGCAGCTCCGGCGACCGGTCGCCGTACCGGGTGTTCGAGGAGGTCCTGACCCCGGTGGCCGAGCCGATGGGGCCGGCCGTCGCTGCGGGGTTGGCGGCCCGGCGATGGCTCGCGGACCACCCCGAGGCCGCGGTCCTGGACCGGGCGTGGCGGTGCGCGCCGGATGTACTGGAAGAACGGTACGGCGTGCCGGGCGCAGCGGACCCCGCGGTCATCCGGCTCACCCAGGGTGGGGGTCTGCGGCGGACCGTGACCCTGGACACCGTCGGCGCCGCGGTGATCGGGGTGGGTGACGGCTCACTGACCGCAGGGCAAGCGTTAACAGCGGTGTGTGCGATCCTGCGTGAGGACCCGTGCGCCCATCGAGCGCAGGTCATCGACCTGCTGCGGACCCTGATCGCCGATGCCCTGCTGATCCCCGCCGACGGAGTGCCCACCCCCGGCGGATGAACGCAGCCAGGGCCTGCGGCCACGCTCGTGCGGCAGAGGCGTTACGGTGACCTGGCATCGGGTTCCTGCCGGGCGCATCCTGCGGTGATGCGGCCGTGCTGCACTCGAATGGGGAACGCCATGGGCCAGAGCGCCTCCGCACGCCGAGAGAAGTAGGAGCAGTGGTCACACCAGAGCAACGCCGGTTGGTGATCGTCGAGTCGCCGGGGAAGGTCAAGACGATCGCGGGGTATTTGGGCAGCGGGTACGACGTCGAGGCATCGATCGGTCACATCCGCGACCTGCCCAACCCCTCCGACTTGCCGGCGGACATGAAGAAGGGGCCCTACGGGCGGTTCGCCGTCGACGTGGACAACGGTTTCGAGCCGTACTACGTCGTGGACGCCGACAAAAGGCGGACCGTGAGCGAGCTGAAACGACTGCTCAAGGACGCCTCCGAGCTCTACCTGGCCACCGATGAGGACCGCGAGGGCGAGGCCATCGCCTGGCACCTGCTCGAAGTGCTCAAACCCAAGGTTCCGGTCAAGCGGATGGTGTTCCACGAGATCACCAAGGACGCCATCCAGAACGCCGTGAACAACACCCGCGACCTGGATGTCCGGCTGGTCGACGCGCAGGAGACCCGGCGCATCCTGGACCGGCTCTACGGCTACGAGGTGTCGCCGGTGCTCTGGCGCAAGGTGCGCCAGGGCTTGTCGGCAGGCCGCGTGCAATCGGTCGCCACCCGGATGATCGTCGAGCGGGAACGTGCCCGCATGGCCTTCCGGACCGCCGCCTACTGGGACGTCGTCGCCCAGTTCGCGCCGCCGCAGACTCCCGGCGAGACGTTCCGGGCCCGGTTGAGCTCGTTGGACGGGTCCAGGGTGGCCAGCGGGCGCGACTTCGGCGACGACGGCCTGCTCAAGACCGCCGGTGCGGTGCACCTGGAGGAACCGGGGGCGGTGGCCATCGCGGCGGCCGTGCGGGAGGCGGCCGGCCAGGCGAGCGTCAGCGACGTCCAGGAGCGGCCGTACACCCGGCGCCCGGCGGCCCCCTTCACCACCTCCACCCTGCAGCAGGAGGCCGGCCGCAAGCTGCGACTCAGCAGCCGAAACACCATGCGGGTGGCACAACGGTTGTACGAGAACGGCTTCATCACCTATATGCGGACCGACTCGACGTCGTTGTCGGCGACCGCACTGTCCGCGGCACGCACCCAGGCGCGGGACATGTACGGCGCGGAGTACGTCCCCGACCAGCCGCGCCGGTACGAGAAGAAGGTCAAGAACGCCCAGGAGGCGCACGAGGCCATCCGACCCGCCGGTGACCAGTTCCGGACACCGGCGCAGGTGGCCGGCCAACTGCGGGGCGATGAGTTCGCCCTCTATGAGCTGATCTGGCAGCGCACGGTGGCCTCGCAGATGGCCGACGCCCGGGGGTCCACGGCGACCCTGCGGGTCAGCGTTCCCGTCGGCGGCGCGGCCGGATGCCAGATCGCCGAGTTCTCGGCGAGCGGCACGGTCATCACCTTCCCCGGCTTCCTGGCGGCCTACCAGGAGGGTTGGGACGACGACGAACCCGCCAAGGGCAAGGGCGCGGGTACCGGTGCGAGCACGACGGGTGCGACGGGTGCGACGGGGGCAGGCACCCAAGGCCGGGAGGAGAACCGCCGACTGCCGAAGCTGAGCGTCGGTGTCCCGGTGGACACCCGGGAGGCGACCCCGGATGGTCACGAGACCTCCCCGCCCGCCCGATACACCGAGGCGAGCCTGGTCAAGGCCATGGAGGAGCTGGGGATCGGCCGACCCAGCACGTACGCCTCGACGGTGGCCACCATCCAGGACCGCGGGTACGTCCAGAGCCGTGGCCAGGCACTCGTGCCCACCTGGTTGGCGTTCGCGGTCACCAGGTTGCTGGAGGAGCACTTCCCGCGGCTGGTCGACTACGAGTTCACCGCCCGGATGGAGGAAGACCTCGACGACATCGCCTCCGGTGAGCAACGCCGGATCGAATGGCTGCAGCGGTTCTACTTCGGCGACGAGGCGAAATCCACGCAGGGGCTGCGTGACCTGGTGACCGACCTGGGCGATATCGACGCGCGTGAGGTGTCCACCATTCACCTGGGTGAGGGCATGGTGGTGCGAGTCGGCCGCTACGGCCCGTACGTCGAGGAGCTCGCCCCCGCGGGGAGCGAAGCCGGGGACGCACCGGGACGGCGCGCGAGCATCACCGACGACATTGCCCCCGATGAGATGACCCCGGCCAAGGCTCGCGAGTTGCTGGAGTCCGCGGCCGAGGACGGCCGGGTGCTGGGCACCGATCCGGAGACCGGCCGGGACATCGTGGCCAAGGCGGGCCGCTTCGGCCCGTACGTGACCGAGGTCCTTCCCGAGCAGACCCCGGCGCCCGACGCCGCCGCGGGCACGGGCACGGGCACGGGCACGGGCGGGGGCACGGCAGCGGCGTCGAAGCCCAAGCGTGGAGCCAAGGCGGTCAAGCCGCGCACGGCGAGTCTCTTCAAGGACATGGACCTGGCCAGCGTCACCCTGGAGGATGCCCTTCAGCTGTTGTCACTGCCGCGGGTGGTGGGCGTCAACGCCGAGGGTGTGGAGATCACCGCGCAGAACGGACGGTACGGGCCCTACCTGAAGTGCGGCACCGACTCCCGGTCCCTGGAATCCGAAGGGCAACTGCTGACCATCACGGTCGAAGAAGCCCTGGTGATCTATGCGCTACCCAAGACGCGCGGGCGAGCCGCCGCCAAGCCTCCCCTGATGCAGTTCGGAGACGACCCGGTGTCCGGGCGGCCGGTGGTGGTCAAGGATGGCCGGTTCGGGCCGTACGTCACCGATGGGGAGACGAACGCGACCCTGCGCCGCGACGACGATCCGCTGACGCTGACCCAGGAGCGGGCGTTCGAGTTGCTGGCCGACAAGCGCGCCAAGGGGCCGACGACCCGGAAACGGACCGTCAAGAAGGCCACCAAGGCCACCAAGGCCACCAAGGCCGCCAAGGCCTCCAAGACGACGAAGAAGGCGGCCGCGAAGAAGACCGCGACCTCGAAGAAGTCCACGACCACCAAGGTCGCCGCCGCGGAGTAGCCCATCCCTAGCCTGACCAGGTCCGGCGCGGCTAGGGTGCGGCCATGGTCGACACCACCCGGCAGGTCCGATGCGACCCGCACCTGGAGCCGAACTCTGCCGGGGAGCCGGCTCTCGGCCTCGCCGCCCCCGCCGCCGTGCCCCCGGAAGTCGACCGCGCGCTGCGACAGGAGCTGGCCCGGCTGCAGCGCGAGCTCCGCCAGCCGTCGCTGTCCGCCGCTCTGGCGCGGGGCGGCCAGCTGGTGTGGTCCGGGGCGGTCGGTTCCCGCAACCGGCCGGGGCAGCGCCCCGAGTGGCCCGCCGATGACCCCCTCCCCGGCAGCCGCACGACGTACCGGGTGGGTTCGATCACCAAGCCGATGGTGGCGCTCGCGGTCCTGCGGCTGGCCCAGGACGGGGTCATCGAGCTGGATGAGCCGGTACGCCGTCGGCTGCCCGACTCGTGGGTGGGTCCGGCGACGGTCGCCCAGCTGCTGAGTCACACCAGCGGACTGCGCGCCGAACCCGACGGGCCGTGGTGGGAACGGGCGGGGGGACCGACCTGGGAGCAGCTGTCCGCACAGCACTCGCACCACGGCGTACCGCCTGCGGGTCCGGTCCGGTACAGCAATGTCGGGTACGCCGTGATCGGTCGGCTGTTGGAAACCCTGACCGGGATGAGCTGGGACGAGGCCGTACGGCGGCTGGTCTGGGAGCCGCTGGGGATGGTCGACACCGGGACGGGGCCGGGGCTGGAGGCCGCCGACGGGATGGCGGTCCACCCGTTCGCGGACGTCACCCACCACGAGCCGGTGGCCGAGTACGCGGCGATGGGACCGGCCGGAGGGGCCTGGTCCACGCCGGTGGATCTAGTGCGGCTGGCGGCCTGCCTGTCCGGGCACGGACCGGACGCGCTGCTGCTCGGTGCTCCCTGGCGACGACGGATGAGTGTGCCGGTCGGCGTGTGGGACACCCCCGGCGCCGCGTGGACCGCCGGTCAGGGGTGTGGGCTGACCATCTGGAACGAGGGGGGTCGCCGGTGGTTGGGCCACACCGGGTCAGTGCCGGGGTTCACCTCCGATCTGTTGTTCGACCCCGACACCGGGGACGCGGCCGCCGTGTGTGGCAATGCGACCCATCCGCACCACGGCGGGCGTCCGATGCTGGCGGCGTTGGCAAGGCTGGCTCCGCCCGAGGGTGAGGCGTACCGGCCTGGTCCGTGCCCGTCGGGACATCCGCTGCGCGCCGACCTGGCGGGGACCTGGTACCTGGGACCGGTCCCCATGATCGTCGCGGTGGCAACCGGTGACCTCGGGATTCCGACCCTCCGCTTGTACCACGCAAGCGATCCATCAGCGGTGACCGTCTTCGAACCGGACGGCTCGGACTGGGTAGGGGTCGCGGGAGGCTATTGGTACGGCGAGCGGCTGCGCGTCCATGACGAGCACCTGCCGGCGTACCTCGACGTGGGGACCTTCCGGCTCACCCGGCATCCGTACCAACCGGAGGCTGACATCCCCGGTGGGGTGGACCCGGCCGGCTGGCGCTGAGTCGACTCCCTTCTCGGCCAGTCTGATTCGCTGACCTGCGGATTTCGGGTGGTGACCCCGCTCAGGTCGGGCCGAAACCGGTCGATCGGAGGGGCGATCACTCTCTTTCGGAAGGACCCGACATGGATGTCAATCTAGCCCTGGCGGCCGCAACGTCGGTCAACGCCCGGGCGGCAAGCGCTGTGGAGTCCGCTCAGGTCGGCCTGCTCAAGCGGGTCATGGACACCCAGACCAACCTCAACGCCCAGCTGCTCGACTCGATGACCGTCCCGCTGGCCACCGAAGGACGGGTCGGGACAAACGTCAACCTGTACGCCTGATCGCAGTCCGCGGCCGCTGCTCGCGCAGTGATGCTGGGGTGATGCTGGTCGCCGTTGGCTGTCGGTGTCACCCCCTAGGCTCAGGCCGTGGGTCTTTCATACGGCGTCCCCCCGGGCCACGGTGGACCATCGCAACCGACGGGGCTCTTCATTGCCTTTGAAGGCGGTGACGGTGGTGGCAAGACCACCCAGATCCAGCGGTTGACCCTGTGGCTGCGGCAGCAGGGGATGACCCCGGTGGTCACTCGGGAGCCGGGTGGGACCTCGGTGGGCCTGCAGATCCGCCAGCTCGTGCTGCACGGCGACGACCTGTCAGCCCGCGCCGAGGCGCTGCTGTTCGCGGCCGACCGGGCCCACCACGTGGACACGGTGATCCGGCCCGCCATCGAGGCGGGCCAGATCGTCCTCACCGACCGCTACCTGGACTCCTCGGTCGCCTACCAGGGAGCCGGTCGCGCCCTCGCCTCCGACGATGTCCTGGCCCTGTCGCTGTGGGCGACCCAGGGGCTGCGGCCCCACCTGACCGTGCTCCTGGACGTGGCCCCCCAGGAGGGCCGCGACCGGCGGATGGCGCAACCCGATCGCGTCGAGTCCGAGCCTGATGATTTTCACGAGCGGGTGCGTGGGCACTTCGTGGCGCTGGCTGCTGCCGACCCTGGCCGCTACCTGATGCTGGATGCCGGCCTGCCGGTGGACGATCTGGCCGCACAGGTGGTCGCGCACGTCGAGCCGCTGGTGACGAGCCTGCGCACGGACGCTTCGCGCCGCCCGCACGGGGGGCCGCCGTGAGTGTCTGGGAAGACCTGGTCGGCCAGGCTCACGCGGTCTCGATCCTGCGGGCGGCGGTTGCCGACCCGTCGGCGATGACCCATGCCTGGCTGTTCACCGGGCCTCCGGGGTCGGGGCGCTCGAGCGCAGCCCGGGCCTTCGCCGCCGCCCTGCTGTGTGTCGCCGGTGGCTGCGGCGAGTGCAAGGAATGCCGCACGGCGCTGGCCGGCAGCCACGCCGACGTCACCGTGGTGGCCACCGAGGGGCTGTCGATTCGGGTCGATCAGGCCCGGGAGCTGGCCACCCTGGCGGCGATCCGGCCCAGTGTGGGTTCCTGGCGGGTGATCGTCATCGAGGACGCTGATCGGCTCACCGAGCGGGCCGCGGACGCGCTGCTCAAGGCGGTCGAAGAGCCGGGGGCGCGGACCGTGTGGGTGCTCTGCGCGCCCTCATCGCAAGACGTCATCATCACCATTCGGAGCCGCACCCGTCACGTCCGGCTCCGAACGCCACCGATCGCCGACGTGGCCGCATTGTTGATGCGCCGGGACGGGGTCGAGGAGTCGCTGGCCCGGTACGCCGCCCGCGCGGCCCAGAGTCACGTGGGGCTCGCGCGCCGGCTGGCCCGGGATGACGGGGCCCGGATCCGGCGCCGCCGGGTGGTCACCATGCCGGTCCGGATCCGGTCGGTGGGGGACGCCGTGGCCGCCGCGGCCGACCTGCACGCGATCGCCGTCGAGGAGTCCGCCGCCGCGGGGACCGAACGTGACCGGGCCGACCGGGACCGCCTGCTGGCGACGCTGGGAGCCGACGCCTCCGCGCGTACCCAGCCTCCGCACGTCCGCTCCCAGCTGAGCGCACTGGAGCGGGAACAGAAGGCCCGAGCCACCCGGTTCACCCGCGACGTGGTCGACCGATCGCTGGTGGACCTGCTTTCGGTTTACCGGGACGCCCTCGTTTTGGCGTTGGGGGCCACCGTCGACCTGGTCAACGAGGACCTGCACGCCGACGTGACCCGCCTGACGCAGGCGATGACCCCCGAGCAGATCCTGGCAGCGATGGATGCCATCGCCACCGCGCGGGAACGGATCGACGCGAACGTCCCGCCGCTGCTGGCCCTGGAGGCGATGGCCGTGTCGTTGCGGCTGCCACGCGGGTGAGGTGACCGGGCGTCGTACCGAGAGTCCGTGTCGTGAAACCCAGTTCGGCCCGGTACGGTCTGGGAAAACAACGCGAGGGGTGGTTGCAGTGGTAGGGGTGCGGACATCGCGAATCACGTCCGTCGGCATGACGGTGGGCGTCGCGGCGACGGCATTGCTGCTGGCGGCGGGGTGTTCGACCGGTGGTGGCACGAACCCGTCCCCGTCGTCCTCCGGGTCGGCGTCCGGGGTCTCTGGGAGCACGACGCCCGCTGGGCTTGAACGCTTCTACCAGCAAAAACCCGATTGGCAGGCGTGCGGCCCGGCGCAGTGCAGCTGGCTGGAGGTACCGATCGACTACGCCAACCCCGGCAGCGGCACGATCAAGCTCCGGATGCTCAAGGTGCCCACGACGGGGGCGAAGAAGTCCGGCACGCTCTTCATCAACCCCGGCGGTCCCGGGGGTTCGGCCGTCGAATACGCCTCGTACGCCGACCGGGTGATCAGCCCGCCAGTGTTGGCGGCCTACGACGTGGTCGGGGTGGACCCCCGCGGGGTGGGGCAATCGAACCCGGTGGTCTGCCTGGACGGGCCGCAGACAGACACCTTCTTGTCCACCGATCCCACCCCGGATGACCCAGCCGAGCGGGATGCGCTGGTCCGGGAGAGCAAGCGGCTGGGGGATGCGTGCGCGCAGAAGTTCCCCGACCTCATCAAGCACCTGTCCACCCAGTACGTCGCCCGCGACATGGACGTGGCGCGCGCGGTGGTCGGCGACCCGAAGATGACTTACCTCGGCAAGTCGTACGGGACCTACCTGGGCGCCGTGTACGCCGAGCTGTTCCCCGACAAGGTGGGCCGGTTCGTGCTGGACGGCGCGATCTCCACGTCGCTCAGCAACGACGAGCTGAACCGGGGCCAGGCGGAAGGCTTCGAGCTGGCCACCAGGGCGTACGTCGCCAGTTGCGTGAAGCAGCCTGGCTGCCCGCTGGGAACCGACGTGGAAGCCGGAATGGCCAAGTTGCGCGACTTCCTGGCCAAGCTGGACGCCAACCCGCTGCCGGTGACCAACGACCGGACGGTCACGAAGCTGACCGAGGGCTGGGGCGTGCTGGGCCTGGCGCAGGCGATGTACAGCGAGGACTCCTGGCAGTTCCTGACCCCCGCGTTGAGCAGCGCGATGCTGGACGGCGACGGGTCGAACCTGTTCGGCCTGTCCAGGGAGTACGCGCGGCGGCTGGACGACGGACGGTATGTGGGCAACCTGGTGCAGGTGATTTCGGCGGTGAACTGCCTGGATCGCGGCTCCTCGCCGATGTCGGACGCTGACCGGGAGAAGCTCATCGCCGACTACAAGAAGACGGCGCCGACGTGGGGTCGCTACATGGCCTGGGGCTCGATCACGTGCGAGTCCTGGCCGGTCCAAGGCTTGAAGGAGCCGATGCGGATCGAGGCGAAGGGCTCGGCACCGATCCTGGTGGTCGGTACGACGCGGGACCCGGCCACGCCGTACGTCTGGGCGCAGAAGCTCGCCAAGGAACTGGCCAACGCGCGGCTGTTGACGATGAACGGGGACGGACACACGGCGTACATGCGGGCGAACTCGTGCATCGACAAGGCCGTGGACGCGTACTTCCTGAACGGCACGCTGCCGGCGGAGGGGACCACCTGCTGAGTCGGTGGCGCGGCGTCGGTGACCGGACGTCGTACGGGCGGTGCCCGGTTCGACCCGGCCCAGGCGGATCCGTATACTGGTGAACCGTTCCCGTGGGCTGAGCAGCGCAAGGACCGCGTGGACGCACCCGCCGCTTTAGCTCAGTCGGCCAGAGCGATTCACTCGTAATGAATAGGTCGTCGGTTCGATTCCGACAAGCGGCTCAGAAACCGCCCCTCGCCTCGGTGGGGGGCGGTTCTGCTGTTTAGGGGCGGTTCGACGTGCCTCTCGCCATCCCCTCGCACTCCTCAGCCGCCCACGACAGGCCCCGCCCGTCCCCGGTCCCGGGATCGGCCGCGCCAAAACAGCAACACTCCGGGTGTTCCGGGGCTCGCCCCGGAGAAGATGCGCAGCTCAGAGCTGTGGTACGTGGTCGGCCTTCCGAGGAATGTTGCAGTTTTGGTTTTACCTCACGTTTCCCACCCCCGGGTGCGAAGCATCGTTGCCGCGTCGATCGCGGCTACCCGCCCGGTCCTCGCGACTGACGGGCACGCTCGCCATCGGGAACCGGCGAATCGATTCGCGCCGGTTGCGCGGCGGGAAGCCCCTACCGATGCCGGAGCGCCGACCACAGTGAGCGCTGGACTGCATGGGACATATGCTGTTGGCATGTCGCCCACCATTCAGATCCGTAACGTGCCGGTCGAGGTCAGCCGCACGTTCAAGGCAAGGGCCGCCGCAGAGGGCCAGTCGCTCAGCGACTACCTCCTCGGGGAGCTCCAGCGAATCGCCGCGAGACCCACCCGTCGCGAGCTGGTGGAACGCATCGAGCAACGCGGCCGCGTTGATCTTCCCCCGGCCGCCGACGTTCTCGCTGATCAGCGAGCCGGGCGGTGAGTCTGGTCGTTGACGCCTCCGCGATCGCGGAGTTGGTGGTGGCCCGCGGCCAAGGTGCTCAGGTGGCGCGGGCCGTGCTCGATCACGAACTGTTCGCCCCTCAGTTGCTGGTCCCGGAGGTGGTCTCTGTTGTGTGGGGGTGGGTGCTGGGCCGACACCTGGATGCGGTGCGGGCGTCCGCCGCCCTGGAGGACTTCCGATCACTCGATGTCACGCTGGTCGACATGGTTCCCCTTGTTGATGAGGTGTGGAGGCTCAGGGACAACGTCACCGCCTACGACGGAATGTACGTCGCCCTTGCACGCGGCATGGGTTGCCCCCTCCTCACGCTGGACGCGAAGCTCATTGCCGCCCTCCCCACCGACGTCGCAGCGCTATCGATCTGACGCGGGCTGGTGCTTACGCGGTCGCTCTCCAGAGGGCCGCGACGACGAAATCGACCAGCCCGGGGCCCTTCATCTCGACAACGCTTGCTTCCAGGCCACGCGGGGATGGCTTCCGCGGCGCTCGCGCTTGACCGCAGGGACGTCGACGGCTGTGGCTCGCATTGCTCGCGTCCTACACTCGGAGAATCCGCGATCAACCTATTTGCGTGGCTGGCCGCGACGCTGTTCTGGGGTGGGGTCTTCGCGTAGTGGCTCAGCGGATTCCTTAACGGCACCCTTGTTTTCTCAGCGCCGAGGGTCAGCTCGTCCGTCCTCACCCGCGGGTACGGCGGGCAGCCCGTACCGTCCATAGCCCGCCAGTTCGTGGCGCAGGGCGGTGGTCACCTTCTGGGCGACCATCCGCTCGATCGTGGAGCCGACCAGCGGAGCGGTCACCATCACCTCGATCCGGTAGTCGATCCGGCTCCTGTCCGCGCCCAACGGCCGCAGCTCCATCGACGCCTGCGCGCGGGCGGGCAGGCCCACCACGTCGTACCCCCCGGTCCCGGCAGGCGCCGCACCGCCAACGTCCCAGCGTTCCTCGCGGGAAATCTGCGGCGACATGGGCAGGTACCGGTGCACCCGCTCGGGCACCCACGTCAACGGCAGGCGGGCGCTGGAGGCGAACCGGACCAGTCCGCCGCCCGCGTCCAGGCTGACGAACGACTCCCGCAACTCCCGGTTCTGCGCGCAGCGCCAGCGCAGGAAGTCCTCGTTCCGCAACAGCGCGACGACCGAGTTGACCGGTCCGGGCAGGTCCATCGACACGCGCACCAGCGTCGCCATCTAACGCTCCTCCTCACGCGCCCGCCGGCGCGGCGACCGCACCCATAGCAGCAGGGTTGCCGTCACCAGCGAAAACCCGAACGCGAAGTCCTCGATCGGGGTGTTCCAGCCGACCCGTGCGCCGCTGATGTGCGGCTCGTAGTAGGACACGATCGTCCCCTCGCTCTTGGTCAGGAACCCGTCCACGAGCACCTGGAAGAACACCACGATGGCCAGCGCCAGCCAGTAGCGCAGCTGCCGGAACAGCCCGGTCCGCAGCCACCCGAACTCCACCAGCAGGACCATCGGGATCGACGCCGCCGCCAGCAGCGTGTACTCAGGCATTGCCACCGCCCGGGCCATCCGGGCCGCCCCGCGACGCGCGTGAGGCCCACTGCAGGCAGCGACCGACCGCCTCGTACGTCAGGACGCCGCACACCGGGATCACCAGGAAGAACAGGAGCTCCTCCACCGGCATCGGCCCCACGTGGACCCCGCTGATGTACCGGGCGTCGTACCACCACGACCCGCGGATGATGCCCCACAGGTCCCACGCCGCGAAGACCACGGCCACCGGCAGTACGGCGCCCGCCAGCCGCCGCGGAGACCGCCACCCCCGGGCGCCGAGCACCCACTCCAGTGGAGCGGTCACCACCAAGCAGCCGGCCAGCAGCAGCAGGTAGGCGCCGGGGCCGTTCACCGACGCACCCGCACCCGCGTCGGCACCGGCGCCGGGGCTCGCGGAGCGGTGCGCGGCGGCGGTCCCAGCGCCATCCGCGAGGCATACCACGCCTTGTGCCAGGTGGGTACGACAAGTCGGCCGGAGAACACGTCGTAGTCGGCCTCCTCGATGAGGTCCAGGATCGAGCTGTACAGGTGTCGCGCCGTCCGGACGCACCGGGCCGAGGCGGGCGGCAAATGCTCCAGCCCGATGTCGGCCTCCGCGTACAGTCCGCGGGCCCGAGCGATTTGGAATGCCATCAGTGCCCGCCACGCAGGTGTCACCGACCGCTGCCAGGGATCGGCCCCGAACCGGTCCAGGTCCTCCTGCGGCAGGTACACCCGCCCCCGGTCGAGGTCTTCGGCGACGTCCCGCAGAAAGTTGGTGAGCTGAAACGCCACGCCCAGAGCCCTGGCCGGCTCGAGCGCGGCGGCGCTGCGCGGCTGCAGCACCGGCAGCATGAGCTCGCCGATGACCGCAGCCGACCCGTCCATATAGGCCAGCAGGTCGGCGTACGTCGGGTACGCGCGGACGCTCAGGTCCATCTCCATGGCCCGGAAGAACCGGGCAAAACACTGGGGGTCGATGTCCAGGGCCCGGGCCGCGCGGGCCGCCTCCCGCAGCGCCGGATGCGCGTGCGCCCCGGTCCCACCGCAGGCCAACTGCTGCGCGAAGTCGTCGGCGAACGCGGCCAGCTCCCGCTGGGCCCGGCCGACCTGATCGGCCGCGCACTCGTCCACGATGTCGTCGGCGATCCGGCACAGCGCGTACACGGCGTACACGTGCCGGCGCTGCCAGGGAGCCAGCAGCCGCACCCCCCAGTAGTACGTCGTCCCGTGGGCCCGGGTGATCTGGGCGCAGTAGCGCTGATCCGCCAGCGCGTTCACGACCGCCCCGCCAGGTAGGTCACCACGCGCTGCGCCGCCAACCGGCCGCTGATCAGCACCATCGGGACCCCGACGCCTGGGGTGGTGCCCGCGCCGGCCAGCACGACCCCCGGCGCCGACCGCGGCGCGTTGCGCGTCCGGAACGGCCCGGTCTGCCGGAACAGGTGCGCCAGCGAGAACGGGGTGCCGGCCGTCAGGCCCTGGGCCGCCCAGTCCGCGGGGGTGACCAGGTGCTCGGCCACGATCTGGCTCGGATACCCCGACCGGGTCAGGAACCCCTGGAGCCGGTCGCGCATGGCGTCCCGGGTGTCCTCGTGCTCCCAGTTCAGCGCCGATCCGGGCAGGTGCGGCACCGGCTCCAACACGTACAGCGTGCTGCACCCCGGCGCTGCCCGCCCGGGATCGGTGACCGAGGGCACCGTGACCAGACGCGACGGGTCCCGCATGAGCCGCTTGCCGACCAGGAGGTCCTCGAACGGCTCCCGCCACAGGCCTCCGAAGTGGATGTTGTGGTGCGCCATCACCGGCGCCATCACCGGCGCCATCGCCGGATCCGCGCCTGACCCGCGCGCCCCGACGTGCCACACCACCGCCGACGGTGAAAACGCCGGTGCCCGCAGCGACAGCGGGCGCCGCAGATCACGCAGCACCGTCCGGTACGCGGTGGGCACGTCGATCGTGCAGACCACCGCGTCCGCGGCGATCACCCCGGCGTCGGTGACCACACCGCTGACCAGCCCGCCCGTATCCCGGGTCAGCCCGCGCGCCGGGGTCGACAGCCGGATGTCGACACCGGCCCGCTGCGCTGCCGCGGCCAGCGCCAACGGCACCGCGTGCATCCCGCCGACGGGGAAGTACACCCCCTTGACGGCGTCCATGTACGCGATCACCGCGTAGATGGACAGTGCCTGGTGCGGCGACAGGCCGGCGTACAGCGCCTGGAACGAGAACACCCGCCGGAGCCGGTCATCGGAGAACTGCCGCCCGACCTTGCGGTGCAGCCGCCCGAACGCGCCCAGGGTGAGCAGCCGCGCGGCCGGGACCGGTCGGCGTACCAGGTCCCACGGCGCGTCGAAGTTGCGGTCGATGAAGTGCGGCATCTCCAGCGCGTACAGGTCGGCCAGCCACGCGGCGTAGGCCTCGAAGGCGGCGGCGTCGGCCGCGGAGCACTCCCGGCGGATCTGCTCGGTCATCTGGTCGTGATCGCTCCAGATGTCCAGGTGCGATCCGTCGGCGAAAAACGCCCGGTACGCCGGGTCGAGACGCCGCAGGGGCAGGTCACCCAGGTCGCCCCCCGCCGCCCGCAGGGTGCGCTCGATCAGGTCGGGCATGGTCAGCACCGTGGGACCCAGGTCGAAGGTGAACCCTGCCTCGGTCCGCTGCCCGGCCATGCCGCCGACGTGGTCGGCGGACTCCACCACCGTGATCCGATGCCCGGAACGTGCCAGGTGGCAGGCGGTCGCCAGGCCCGCAAGGCCCGCACCGATGATGACAACCGAACTCATGACGCGTTCACCACTGGTATCGCTCCATCGCGACCGACGGCAGCCGCGGGCTCACTCTATTCCGCGATCGCCCCGGCGCCCCGACGCCCAACAACCTTCGACGAAACGGTCAATTCCCTTGGCGACGAATGGTAATGACGCGGCGTTTCATTCACCCCTGCGGGTGGGCAGCCGATGAGAGGCTCGATGTAAGAGAACGAGAACAGCGTGAGGTGTGGGCGTGTATTCGATCACGGAGGTGAGCCGACTGACGGGAGTCAGTCAGCAGACGATCCGTAACTGGGAGAAGTACTACAGCCTGGTCCTGCCGGTGCGCAACGCAGCAGGTCATCGACTGTACGACGACAGCGACGTCAAGCTCGTCGCGGCCATGGGTTCTTTGGTGAACCTGGGCTGGAAACCGTCCGCAGCGGCGTACGAGGTGCAGACCCGGGCGCGCGATCAGGTGAGCCTTTTCGACCCGCTGTCCGACACCGTTGACCATTCCCGTGACGACGACCTGATCGTCAGCTTCCTGGAATGCGCGGCCCGCCGGGACCGTGACGGCCTGGAAGCAGTCTTGGCTCAGGCGTGGCAGCGACACGGACCCGACCAGGTCGGCGACGATTGGCTGATGCCCGCACTGTCGCGCCTGGGTGCTGAATGGGAGGCCGGCCGGTTGTCCGTGGCCGGGGAACACCTCGCCTCGGGCCTCATCCGGGACCGCTTGCTCACCGACCTGGACGCCGCGCTGCTGGCCATGTCCTCACCCGTACCCCAGGTGCTCACCGGGCTGGCCCAGGACGTCCACCACGACCTCGGCGTGGTTACCTTCAGCGCCCTGCTGGCCCGCCGCGGGATTGCGGTGCGGCTGCTGGGGCCGAACGTCGACGGTGACGTGTGGGAGGACGCCCTGGTCACCACAGGGGCCGAGCAAGTGGTGTTGGGGGTCATCCGCAGCGTCGACGTCATTCCGACCGCTCGTCTGGTGGGACGGTTGCATGCCAAGTTCCCGCAGGTCACGGTACATGTCGGCGGCCGCCATCAGCATCTGGTGCCCGAACCCGCCCGCTCGCTGGACCACCACCTCGGTCGCGCCGCCGACGCCATCGCGTTCGAGCTGACTCTCGCCGCCGCGTTAGGCTGACCAGGATGCACCTGCAGGACATCTCTGTCGCGGTCACCGGCGCCGCCTCCGGGCTCGGGCTGGCCACCGCCGCCCGGCTTGTCGATGAGGGCGCCCAGGTCACCCTGATCGACCTGCCCGGCAGCCCCGGAGCCGGCGAGGCCGCCCGCCTCGGGCCATCCGCCCAGTTCGTCGCCGCGGACGTCACCGACGAGGACGCCTTCGCCGCGGCCCTCGACGCCGCTGACCAGGTCGCGCCGCTGCGCGCGGTCGTGCACTGCGCGGGAGCCGGACGCCGGATGCGCATCCTGGACCGGGACGGCAACCCGGGGTCACTGGCCGACTTCGAATGGGTGATCCGGCTGAACCTGACCGGGTCCTTCAACGCGCTGCGACTCGGGGCCGCCCGCATCGCCCGCCACGATCCCGTGGACGGCGAGCGCGGAGCGATCATCCTCACCGCCTCCGTCGCGGCGTACGAGGGGCAGATCGGCCAGATCAATTACGCCGCCTCCAAGGCCGGCATCGTCGGGATGACCTTGACCGGAGCCCGTGACCTGGCCGGCCGGGGCATCCGGGTGGTCTCGATCGCCCCCGGAGTGATGGATACCCCGCTGCTGAGCCGGGTCCGGGACGACATCCGCGACGGCCTGGCGGCCAGCGTTCCGCATCCCGCCCGGCTCGGCACGACGCAGGAGTTCGCCGCGCTGGCCACCCACATCCTGCACAACGGGTACCTCAACGGCGAGACGATCCGCCTCGACGGGGCCATCCGGATGAACCCCCGCTGACCGCCCGCGTGGTCACATGAAACGCCCGCCGGTCACCTCCAGGACCGCGCCGGTCAGGTACGACGCCATATCGCTGGCCAGGAACAAGGCCACCGAGGCGACCTCGTGGGGCTCGCCCGCGCGCAGCAACGGGATCTGCTGCAGCCGCTCCTGCCACACCTGCGGCGGGATCGACTCGACCATCGACGTCCGGATCAGGCCGGGCGCGATGGCGTTGACCCGAACCCCGAAGCGCGCGACCTCCTTGGCCGCCGACTTGGTCAGACCGACGATCCCGGCCTTGGCGGCCGCGTAGTTCGTCTGCCCGGCCATCCCCACCTTGCCCGACAGCGATGACAAGTTCACGATCGCGCCGTGGCGCTGCTCGCGCATCACCGCGACCGCCGCGCGGGTCCCGAGCCAACAGCCCTTGAGATGCACCGCGACGACCTCGTCGAACTGCTCCTCGGTCATGGTGCGCAGGGTCGCATCGCGGGTGATGCCGGCGTTGTTCACCCAGACGTCCAACCCCCCGAAGACGTCGCGGGCGGTGCTCACGAGGGCCTCCATGTCGCCGGAGCGGATCACGTCGCATTCCACCGCCACGGCCACCGCCGCGGCGTCCCTGCCCGCGGGGTCGGCGCGGCCCTCGTCCGGGGCGCTCAGCCCGTGGAGACGCTCGACCGCCTGTTGCGCGGCGTACCGATCGCGGTCCCCGATCACCACCCGGGCGCCGGCATCGACGTAGGCCTGGGCGATCGCGAAACCAATCCCCCCGGCGCCCCCGGTGATCACGGCGACCTGACCCTCGAGCAGCCTCATGACCGCACCTGCGCGGTCGTGGGTCTCGGCTCGGTGAACCGCGGCGGACGGCGTTCGAAGAACGCGGCCCGCCCCTCGGCGAAGTCCGCTCCGGCCAACAGCCTCGCCTGGGCGGCGGACTCGGCGGCCAGCAGCGACTCCAGGTCATGGTCGGGGTGGGCCAGGATCGCCTTGGTGGCGGCGACCATCGGCGCCGAGAAGGCGGCGATCTGGTGGGCGCGTTCCAGGGCGACCGGTAGGGCGTGGCCGGGGGGCACCACCTCCGAGATCAGGCCCTGGTCACGGGCCTGCTGCGCGGTGAGTACCGGGGCGAACAGGATCAGTTCGCGCGCCCGTCCCGGACCCACCCGGGCCGACAGGGTGTACGACAAGCCGGTGTCCGCGGTAAGTCCGATCCGGGCGAACGAGCAGGTCAGCTTCGCGTCGGCGGCGACCACGGCGTAGTCGCTGCCGGTGGCCAGGGCCAGCCCCAGCCCGTACGCGCCGCCCTCGACGGCGCTCACGATCGGGCAGGGGGAGGTGACCAGGTGGCGGGCGATGTCGGCGACGACCCGCAGCCGTACGGCGGCCTCCGCCGGATCCGGGGACATCGAGGAGATGTCTCCCCCCGAGCAGAACACCGGCGGCGTACCCGTCAGCACCACGGCCCGGCACCCGGGATCGTCCTGGGCCTCCCGGAGGGCCGCCAGGAGTTCGAGCCGGTCGGCCAGGTTCAGGGAATTGCGGCGCTCGGGGCGGTCCAGGGTCAGCACCCGGACCGGGCCGTCGTCCCGGACCCGGACAGCGGGGGAGGGCTGGGTCATCACCGCACCCTATCGAGGCAGGTCCTGTCACACGTTCCGCGGGACGAGCCGTCGTCCAGCGTCCCCACGTAACCTGCCAGCGTGACTGCCTCGACCACCGAAATGACCCACCCTTCCTCGACATTGACGCGCGACCGCGTGCTGGTCACCGTCGCCGGCGTGTTGTGTCTCGTGGGCACTGCACTGGGCACCGGGCTGCTCGGCGACAGCGTCGCCACCCAGGGGGAGGGGCTGTTCAGCGACAGCGCCACGCTGATTGCGCCGCACGGCCCGGCCTTCTCGATCTGGTCGGTGATCTACCTCGGTCTGTTCGGGTACGTCGGGTGGCAGTGGCTGCCCGCGTCCGCCGGTTCGTCGTGGGCCGCCTTGTCGCGGCGGTTGGGGGCGGCATCGCTGGCGCTCAACGGTCTGTGGCTGCTGGTGGTTCAGGCGGGGTGGGTGTGGGTGAGCGTGGTGGTGATCGTCGGGCTGCTGGCGACGCTGGCCGTGTTGTACCGCCGGTTCACCGGGACGCCGGACTCCGGGGTGGCCGAGAAGGCGCTGGTCCAGGGCACGTTCGGGCTGTACCTCGGGTGGGTGTGCGTAGCGGTCTGCGCCAACATCGCGGTGGCCCTGGTGGACAGCGGGGTGCCCCCGACCGGCACGGGGCCAGCGTGGGCGACGGTCGCCGTACTCGCGGCCGTCGTCGGTATCGCCGCAGGCGTGGTGTGGACGCCGGTGCCGCTGGTCGCCCGGTGTGCGGCCGGCGCGGCGGTCGTGTGGGGGCTGTCGTGGGTGGCCGCGGGGCGGCTGGCCGATGCCCCGAGTTCAGCGCTGGTCGGCTGGTCGGCCGCTGCGGCGGCGGCGATGGTCGCGATCGCCGTGGCGGTGTCCGCGCGGATGGTCTCGACCCGGTCGGCCGCCTGAGTCTCGCGAGAGGCTGCCGGGCGAGCTGCTCCGTGGGCTGGCCTGGCTGTCGGGCTGTCGGGCTGTCGGGCTGTCGGGCCGTCCGTTTCGGTGCTGGCTGGTTCCTGGTCCGGTGACCTGTCGATTTTGAGGCGGCTGGCCGGCTGACCTGTCAAAGCGTTGCCGGGAAACCGGTTCTTCTGCACCGAAAGTGACACCTCAACCGCCGTACCGACTCGCAAGTGACACCTGGATACCTCGTGGGGTATCCAGATGTCACTGTGCTCTCCGGTGCCCGCCCGAACCCACGGTGCTCGCCGGGACCCACGAAGCTTCGTGGGTCCCGGCGAGGGAGGTGGGTCCGGGGCAGGGAGGTGGGCCCTGTGCGTCAGGCTGGAGTGAGACAGGGGAGGTGGGTCCGGGCGGCTTCGAGGTCGAGGTCGGGCTCGAGCGGTCTCGGGGAGCGAAGCCCGGAGCAGGCGCGGCTCGGTGCGAGCCCGGCTGCGGCGCGCGGGTCAGCGCGAGCGTTCCCAGCGCCGGCCGGCCACCGCAGCGCCCACGGCCACGCCCGCCAGCGCGATCGCCGCGCCCACAGCGGCGGCGCCCAACAGCGTGACCGGGCTGGCCCCTGCCGTCGCACCCGCGGCCCCGACCCGAGCCGGGAGTCCCGGCAGGGCCGGCCCACCCGGCGTACCGGCGGCAACGACCTCGCGTTCAGCACCGATCGCGGCGGGCTCGGCCTGGGCGCCACCGGTGGCGATGTCCTTGTCGATGGCCGCGAAGAACATGGTCGCCATCTTCTTGGCCACCCCGGACAGCATCCGCTGGCCGACCCCGCCGATGGTTCCGCCCACGTTGGCATCCGCCTCGAACACGATGTCCGTGCCCCCGTCAGCGGCTTGGGCCAGCCGGACCGCGACGTCCGCGGCGATGGTCCCGGCGGCACCCTCGCCGCGGGCCCGCAGGACGAAGGAGTCGATCGGCTGCTGATCCGTGATCGCGACGTTGCCTTCGTAGATGCCCTTGATCGAGCCGATACCGGTCATCACCGCCAGCGCGTAGGCGTCTGGGCCGGTTTCGGTCAGCCGCTGTACGCCGGGGATGGTCCGGGAGAGCACGCCGGGGTCGTGGAAGGCCTTCCATGCCACGTCGGGGGCGGCGTTCATGTGGGCGGTGCCGTTGATCTGCATGCGAGGACTCCTCCGGGTGGCGTGCGCTCGTGGCTGGTGGTCGGGGTGGGGGGGGGGGGGTGGGGGGGGGGGGGGGGGGGGGGGGGGTGGGGGGGGGGGGGGGGGGCGGGGGTGGGTGGGTTTGGGGTTAGGCCTGGTCGTGGAGTCAGGCTTGGTCGTGGAGTCAGGCCTGGTCGTGGGGCGTCTGCGGTTGGGCTCGCCGCAGCGATGGCCAGTCACCGGCCGCGTGCCGCCTACGCAGTTCCCACAGTTGGCTGGGGTTGATCGGCATCGCCGTGATCGGGAACCCCTCGGCGTCTTCGATGGCGCTGGCCAGCACGGCCGATGCCGGGATCGTGCCGGCCTCGCCGGCGCCCTTGACGCCCAGGGGGTTCAGCGGTGACGGCGTCTGCAGGTGGTCGATCTCGACGTGGGGCACCTCGGAGGCGAACGGCATCAGGAAGTCCATGAAGGAGGCGTTGACCAACTGGCCGTCGGCGTCGTACTCGATTTTCTCGTAGAGGGCGCCGCCGACGCCCTGCGCGACGCCGCCGTGAACCTGACCCTCGACGATCATCGGGTTGATGACCGTGCCGCAGTCGTGGATCACGCAGTACCGCAAGATCGTGATCTCGGCGGTCTCGGGGTCGGTCTCGACGATGGCCGCGTGCATCCCGTTGGAGAAGGTGGAGCGTGGCGGGGAGTAGTAGCCGGTGCCCTCCAGGCCGGGGTGGGTGCCGTCGGCGATAGGCGGCTTGCTCAGGTCCGAACGCCCGCCAAACTGGGTCGCCGCCCGTGCGGTCTCATCAAACGCGTACCGCAACGGGTTCGACAGCACCGCGACCATGGCCAGCGGGATCTGCGAATTCGGGTCACCCTTGACACGCACGATGCCGTCCACGATCTCCAGGTCCGCGGGATCGGCCTCCAGCGCGTCGCCCGCGATCGTCAGTGCCTTCTGCTTGACCTCCTGCGCCGCCAGGTGCACCGCGCTACCGCTCATCACCGCGGCCCGGGAGGCGAAGGTGCCCACCGAGTACTCGATGCGGCGGGTGTCGCCGGTGGTCACGAACACGTCCTCGATCCGGACGCCGAGCTCGTCGGCGACGATCTGTGCGAACGCGGTGGCATGCCCCTGACCGGCGGTGGGCAGTCCGGTGGCGACGTTGACTCGCCCGCTGGTCTCGATCTGGACGTGCCCGCCCTCGTACGGTCCGGCGCCGGTCCCTTCGACGTAACACCCGATGCCCAACCCGATCCGACGGCCCTCGGCGCGGGCCTGGGCCTGCACTGCCAGGAAGTCATCCCACCCGACGAGTGCCAACAACGTGTCAAGACTGGCGGGGAAGTCGCCCGAGTCGTAGATCGTGGGGCGACCATCCTGGAACATCAGCCCCACGTCGTACGGCATCTCTTCGGGCTGGATGAAGTTGCGCCGACGTACCAGCGCCCGGTCCAGGTTCAGTTCGTCGGCGATCGCGTCCATCACCCGTTCGGAGATGAACACCCCCTGCGGCCGACCGGCCCCCCGGTACGGCGACACCAGCACCGTGTTCGTGTAGAGGGAGGTGAACTCGACGCGGTAGTTCGGCAGCTTGTACGGCCCGACCAGCTGGGTCGAGGTGTTCAGCGGAACGATCACGCCATAGGGCATGTACGCGCCGTGGTCGTGCCAGAACTCCACGTCCAGCCCCAGCACCCGGCCCTCGTCGTCGAACCCGACCCGCGCGCGCTGCAACTGCCCGCGCTCGTGCGCCGAGGACACGAAGTGCTCGCGTCGGTCCTCCGTCCATTTCACGTCGACCAGCAAGCGGCGAGCCGCAGCGGCGACACACAGCTCCTCGGGCCAGGGGTGGATCAGTTTCACGCCGAAACCGCCACCCACATCGGGGGTGATGACCTCGACCTTCTCGCGCGGCATCTGCAGCTTGGCCGACAGGGCGGCCCGCAGGCTGCCCGAGGTCTGCGTCGAGGACCAGACCCGCAGCCGTTGCTCGTGCGGGTCGTACGAGGCGAGCACCCCCTTGCCTTCCAGTGGCATGCTCGCGCTGCGCACGAAGTCCAGGTCGAGCTCGAGGACGTGCGGGGCCGCCTCGATCGCGCCGCGGGCGTCGCCGACCTCCTGGATCAGGTGCGCCCCGATATTGCCCGGCACGTGGGGGTGCACCAGCAGCTCACCGTCGCGGGCGGCGGCCACGCCGACCACCGCCGGCAACGTCTCGTAGCTGACGCGCACCCGCTGGCAGGCGTCTTCAGCCAGGTACCGGTCGGTCGCGATGATCATCACCACGGGCTCGCCGACGTGTTTGACCTCGTCCTTGGCCAGCGCGTACGCCGTCACCGCGTGCCGCACGCTGGGGTGGGGGACCAGCAGCGGGAGCCGTTCGGCCTCGAAGTCCTGGAGATCGTCGTGCGTCCAGACGGCGACCACCCCGGGGACGTCCAGGGTCGCGGACACGTCGATGTCGAGGATCCGGGCGTGCGCGTGCGGGCTGCGCACGAAGGCCGCCTCCAGTGCGTCCTGGCCGAGGTCGTCCAGGTACTTGCCGTGGCCGCTGACCAGCCGTGGGTCTTCGCGCCGGGTGATCGGTTCGCCGAAGAACTTGGTGGTCATCGCTGCCCCCCTGCCGCGTCGTCGCGGGCCAGTTCGGCGGCCCGGCAGACGGCCTTGACGATGTTCTGGTAGCCGGTGCACCGGCAGAGGTTGCCGGAGATCGCTTCGCGGGCCTGCGCGAGGTCGGGTTCGGGGTTCTCGGCGATGAACGCCTCGATGGTCATCATCATCCCGGGGGTACAAAACCCGCACTGCAGGGCGTGCGACTCGATGAAGGCCCGCTGCACCGGCCCGAGGTCGCCCGTCTCGGGGTCGGCCAGTCCCTCGACCGTGCGGATCTCATGCCCGGCCGCGCTGACCGCGAAGATCAGGCAGGACCGGATGGGCTGCTCGTCGAGCAGCACCGTGCAGGCGCCGCAGACCCCGTGCTCGCACCCGACGTGCGTCCCGGTCAGGCCCAGATCGTGGCGCAACGCGTCGGACAGCAGCCGGCGTGCCGGGACGGCGAGGGCATGTTCCACGCCGTTGACGCGGAGCAGGATCTCGTGCTCCTCCTCCTGCGAGGTCGCCGACACCTCGAAGACACTGGCGTGCGGAACGGGAATGTGCCGGGTCATCGGGCTTCTCCTGCCGGGGTCGGGGTGGCCGCCAGCGCCTCGCGCAGGACCCGTCGCGTCAGTGTCAGCGCCAGTTGGCGTCGGTAGTCGGCCGAAGCGTGCAGGTCGGATTCGGGTTCGATGTGCTCGTTCACGGCCTCCTCGACCGCCGGCCACGGATCCGAGGTCGTGAACGCGGCCGTGAGGTCCAACCGGGTCGGCACGGGCGTGGTGGACACGAAGGACACCGCCGCGTCGAGCACGTGATCCGCGTTGTCGGGGTCGCGCACCACCGTGGCCCCGACTCCGCACAGTGCGTAATCCCCGTGCCGACGCGCCACCTCGGCGTACGCCGCGCCGGTCCCGGGGGTGGCCGTGAAGGTCACGTGGGTGACGAGCTCGTCCTGGGCCAGGTCGGCCTCCATCGGCCCCTGGAAGAAGTCGGCGGCCTCGACCACCCGGGTGCCGCGCGCCGAGGCGATCGACACGCTGCCCTTGAGCAGCACCAGGATCGCCGGCATCTCCCCGGCGGGGTCGGCGTGCGCGATGGAACCCACGGTGGTCCCGCGGTTGCGGATCGCCGGGTGGGCCACCTGCGACAGGGCGAGCCGCAGCAGCGGGATGCGCTGGTATGCCGACTCGTCGGCTTCCAGGTGCGCGTGCCGCACGAGGGCGCCCACCCGCACGCCGGACTCGCTGACCGCGACCTGGCCCAAGCCCTCGGCATCCTCGATCTGGCGGTGGCCGATGCGGTTGATGTCCACGAGCGTGGCCGGGGAGGCCAGCCGCATGTTGAGCACGGGGATCAGGCTTTGGCCCCCGGCGAGCACCTTGGCTTCGCCGTCCTCGGCGAGCATGGTCAGGGCCTCCTGGACCGATCGCGGCGCCAGATAGCGGAACGGTGCAGGTTTCACGGCCAGGCCTCCTGGTGCGCTCGCGTGGGGGCGGCGCGCAGCGGGGGTGCAGCGAGGCCTGGACGACGGCCCTGATGCTGCGCACGTATAGGGAACCCTACGTGATGTGGGTCACCCACTTCTCGGCGAGATCTGCCGATCACGGCGTCCGGCTCCTGGCAGGTTCGGCCCAATCAGTCAGCGCCGCGGCCCGGCGAGCGGGATCGGGCATGATCGCCGCATGAAAGATGTCCCGACCACTCAGGCGGCGCTGCAGGCGGCCGGATACGTGGCCGATACCGGTCTGGCCACCAGCGCCCACCTGGCGCAGGCCATCTCGCGGCCGCTGCTGTTGGAGGGCGAGCCCGGCACGGGCAAGACCAGCCTGGCCGCGGCGCTGGCCCGCGCCCTGGGCGGCCTGCTGGTCAGGCTGCAGTGCTACGAGGGCATCGACGCCGCGCAGGCCCTCTACGACTGGGATTTCGCGCGGCAACTGCTCGACCTGCGTGGCGGCGGGTCCTCCGGGGCCGCCCACCCGGCGTACTCCGAGCACTACCTGCTGGAACGCCCGATCCTGACCGCGTTGCGCGCCTCCCGATCGGGGCGGCCCGCGGTGCTCCTCGTGGATGAGGTGGACCGTGCCGACGACGAGTTCGAGGCGTTGTTGCTGGAGGTTCTGGGCGAATGGACGATCACCGTTCCCGAGATCGGCACGTTGGTCGCGCAGGAACCGCCGGTGGTCGTGCTCACTTCCAACCGCACCCGCGAGTTGCACGACGCCCTGCGAAGGCGGTGCTTGTATCACTGGGTCGATCACCCCGGTACGGCGACCGAGCGGGCCATCGTGCGCGCGCGGCTCCCCGGGATCGACGATGCCCTGAGCGCTCAGGTGGTTGACGCGGTGCACCATCTGCGCGGGCTTGGCCTGGTCAAACCCCCCGGCGTGGCCGAAACCCTGGACTGGCTGCGGGCGCTGGCGGCCCTGGGAGTGACCGAACTCGACGACGAGGCCGCCCGGACCACACTCGGCGTGGTCGTCAAGGACCGGGACGACGACGTGTTCGTCCGGTCGGTCGGACCCCTGCCCGGTGGCGCCCCGCCGAGGCGTTCGTGAGGCGTCCAT
This sequence comes from Austwickia sp., assembly GCA_016711265.1. Taxonomy (GTDB): domain Bacteria; phylum Actinomycetota; class Actinomycetes; order Actinomycetales; family Dermatophilaceae; genus JADJTI01. Next base: position 884,039 of record JADJTI010000006.1, read on the forward strand.
GAGTGTCCATGAGTGTCCATGAGGAGTGATGGCGGACCCGTCGCTGACGTGCTGCTCGGTTTCGTCGGGGCATTGCGGTCAGCGGGCCTGCAGCCCGGACCGGATGAGGCCGCTGCCTTCGTGGCGGCCACTGCCGCGCTCGGGGCGCACCGGCGCGATCACGTGTACTGGGCCGGTCGGGCGTGCCTGAGCCGCCGACCCGAGGACCTGGCGCGCTACGACGCCGTGTTCGCCGCCTACTTCGACACGGCGGGCGACCTCGGGTCGCCCGTGCCCTGGCCCGTCTCGGCCACGCGGGCGAGTGCCCACCCCGACGAGCAGGACGGCCCGGGACAGGAGCCCGCCGCGTTGCCCACCGCCAGCCGCGCTGAGCGGCTCCGGGCCGCCGACCTGGCCCGCCTGCAGGCCCTCAGCGCCCAGGACCGGGCCGCCGTCTACGCCTTGCTCGCCGAGGCCGCCCGGCGTCGACCACGACGGCGGGCGCACCGCGGACAGCCGGGCGGTCACGCGCGGATCGATGTGCGTCGCAGCGTGCGGGTCGCGTTGCGGTACGGCGGCGAACCCGTCCGGCTCCGGCACCTGCGGCCGGGGACGGCCCCGCGGCGGGTGGTGTTCGTCGTCGACGTATCCGGCTCCATGCACGCCTACGCGCAGTCCTACCTGCTGGGGGCCGCTGCGCTGCTGCGCGCCGTGGAGCGGGTGGAGGTGTTCACCACCGGCACCCGGCTCACCCGGGTCACCCCGGCCATGCGCGGCGGCGACCTGTGGGCGGCCCCCGCCGCCGCGGCGGCGCAGATACCCGACTGGCACGGTGGCACGTCCTTGGGTCACTGCCTGAGGCAACTCACCTCGGCGCGCACCCGATCCGCCCTGCGAGGTGCGCTGGTCGTCGTACTCTCCGACGGCTGGGAGCGCGGATCCACCACGGGACTCACCCAGGCGATGGCGCGGCTGTCCCGGCTCGCCCGCCGGGTGTATTGGGGCAGCCCGCACGCGGGTGCCACCGGGTTCGAACCGGGAACCGCCGGGTTGCGGGCCGCACTGCCGTACGTCGACCGCTTGCTCCCCGCCGCTACGGTCGGTGACCTGGTCGCGGTTCTGAACCTGCTGGCGGACCCGAGCCTGCCGGTGCTCAGTGAGCGGCCGCCGCCGGTTTCTTCGCGCCGGGACCGCGGGGGATCAGGTGCATGACCGCGACCACGATGGCACCCACCAGCAGACCGACGATCGCCGAGCCGATGGTGTTGACCAGCCAGCCGACCACGCCGCCCAGGGCGCCGGTGGCCCCGGACGCCGCCGCCTCCAGGTGATGCACCAGCCCGTACGGCGCGTGCCAGCCGAGGGTGTCCGCGCCGACGAGCAGGATGTGCCCACCGACCCACAACATCGCCACGGTGCCGATCGTGCCCAGCGCGGCCAACACCTTCGGCATGCCCGCGACCAGGGCCCGCCCGAAGCGTTGCGCGCCGGAGGAGTCCTTGGTGGTCAGGTGCAGCCCGATGTCGTCCATCTTGACGATGAGCGCTACGACCCCGTAGACGCCCACCGTGATCAGGATCGCGACGACGACCAGGATGATCGCGCGGCTCAGGATCGCCTCGGAGGCGACCTCGTTGAGCGCGATCACCATGATCTCGGCGGACAGGATGAAGTCGGTGCGGATCGCGCCGCTGACCATCGCTTCTTCCTGCTCCGGGCCCTGCATCGTCACCGGCGCCTCGAGGCCCTCGCCCGCCGCACCCCCGTGAGCGTCATGACCGCCGTGACCGCCGAACTTCTCCCACAGCTTCTCCGCGCCCTCGAAACTGAGGTATGTCCCCCCGAGCATCAGGAGCGGCGTCAGCAGCCAGGGGGCGAACTGGCTGAGCAACAGCGCGGCCGGAAGGATGAACAGCAGCTTGTTGCGCAGCGAGCCGATGGCGATCCGCTTGATCATCGGCAGTTCGCGGTCAGCCCTCACCCCCGTGACATACCGGGGTGTCACCGCCGTGTCGTCGATGACCACCCCGGCGGCCTTGGCGCTGGCCCGTCCGGCCGCGGCGCCCACGTCGTCGATGGAGGCCGCGGCGAGCTTGGCCAGGGCGGCGACGTCGTCCAGCAGCGCGATCAAGCCGCCGCTCATCGGCCGGCTGCCGGGTGCGAGGGAGGGGTCCATCCCGTCAAAGGCGGGGCGAGAAAGCTCATGGTCCGACTGTAAGAGACATCGCTACGCGGCACCGACATCGCGTGACATCCCCCGCCAACGCCCGCCAACGCCCGACGTCGGCAGGACAGCGGCCCGCGCCGAGCACGACGACCTGTCACTTTTGGAGCGTTGCCCGCGCCGAGGTGTCATTGATGGTGCACTGTCACCGGGTTCTTCGACCCATATCTGACATCTCGAGCGGGCGAAGCAGCATCAGAGTGACAGGTCGAAGCCTCCGGGGGTATCGACCTGCCTCCGAACGCCCAAGCCTTCCGAGGGGTTCGGCAGTCGAGCCGCGCCCCCACTTCGGATCACGAGGACCCGGCAACCCCGCCGAGGTCATACACGCGGAACAGCGCGCCGTACGCCGTACCCATCGCTTCTCCGCCCTGCCGCAGGATCTCGGGGATGAATTCCTCGGGTCGGGGGTGTCCGGGCAGGTCGGCGAGGTAGGCGTGGTGGGACTGCAGCGAGGCGACCGTGGCGGCCACCTGCCCCTCATCCACCGGCACGCCGTGGGTCGGCTCGTGGTGGCCGCTGATCAGGAGCGCACGGGTGTGCCATTTCGGCAGGCCGGCCGCCGCCAGCTCGCGGAACACCCAGGTGTTGTCGGCGTCGCGGACGGCGTCCAGGGTTGCCAGCCCGGCGGCGCGGTGATCGGCCTGGTTGAGTCCGCCGTAGGCTTCGACGTCCCAGACGCTGGTGATCACCGCATCGGGGCGGAACTCCCGGATCACCCGCGCGATGTCGCGGCGCAGGTCCAGGCCGTAGGTGAGCATCCCGTCGGGGTGGTTCAAGATCGTCAATTGCTGGACGCCGACCGCCTCACAGGCCGCGCGCTGTTCCCGGGCGCGGATCGGGCCGACCTCCTCGGGAGGTCGCTGCATGCCTGCCTCTCCGGCGGTCAGCAGCAGGTAGGCGACCTCGATGCCCCGCTGAGTCCACGCGGCGACGGCCGCCGAGGCGCCGTACTCCAGATCGTCGGGGTGAGCCACCACGCCGAGCACCCGTTCCCAGCCGCTGTCCTCCAGTACGGGGACGCGTGCCGCGGACGTCGGCTCGGAGGTCGGTTCGGACGTCGGCTCGGACGTCATGGTTCGATCAGCGGAGTCAACGACCGCAGCGACGGGAACGGATGGGCCTCCGGGTGGGGCACGCCGCGCATCCCCATCGAGGTCAGCATGTCGGGGCTCTGGCGATCGGTCTCGCGCACCCGCACCAGGTCCTCATCCAACGTGGCGACGTACTCCTGCACGGGCTCCGACGGGCTCGACACCTCGACGGTCACCCCGAAGCTGTCGTCCTCGCGCGGTCCGACGCTGATCGAGGTCACGCGCGGGTCGCCGAGCCGGGCCACGCCGGCGGAGGCTGCCTTGACCTCGGACCACGACCAGGGGCTGTCCACCCAGGTCCAGTGCTCCGCGGCCCCCGGCGGCAGTTGCGCCCGTACGGCGTCGACATCCTTGGCGATGACGGTGGGGGTCCCCGAGGAGGTGCGTTCGCCGGCCCACAGCACGGCGTCGTTGCGGCGCAGCACGTTGAGCAGGTAGGCGTCTCGCGGGGGTCGGTCGGCGGTGGTCATGGCGGTGAGTATGGACCTTGTCGGTCCGGCCCGCTAGGTGCAGGCCATGCTCCGGGGTGAGACTGGGGGCATGGACGTGTTGGTCGTCAACGGCCCCAACCTCAACCTCCTGGGCACCCGCAACCCCGGCGTGTACGGCCATACCACGCTGGCCGACCTGGAATCCTCGCTGCGGGACCGGGGGCGCGAGCTGGGGCTGGACGTGACGACGTACCAACACAATCACGAGGGGGCCCTGGTCGACCGGATCCAGGAGGCTCGGACGCAGGGATGCCGGTACATCATCGTGAACGCGGGCGCCTACACCCACACCTCCGTGGCCATCGCCGACGCCTTCGAGGCAGTCCAGATCCCGTACGTCGAGGTGCACATTTCCAACGTGTACGCGCGGGAGGAGTTCCGGCACCGGTCGCTGCTGTCGGCGAACGCGTCCGCGGTGATCGTCGGCGCGGGGGTCTACGGGTACCGGTTGGCGCTTGATCTGGTGGCCGAACGGCTGGGCGGCGCAGGCTCCGCCGACGCCTGACGGCGGAGCGCGCGAGCGCCCAGCATGCCTCGACGAACCCCCTGAAAATCCCGACGACCGCGTCTCATCAGGGACGATGGTTTAGCCTGGGGATATGGCTACTCCCCACATCAGGGCCGAGGTGGGCCACATCGCCCCGGCCGTACTGTTCCCCGGCGACCCCAAGCGGGCCGAGCGCATCGCCCAACTTCTGATGAACGACGCCGAGCTCGTCACCGACGTCCGCGGCATCCTGGGGTTCACCGGCACCTGTCAGGGCAAGCCCCTGTCGGTGATCGCGTCGGGGATGGGCATGCCGTCGGCCACCATCTACGCCACCGAGTTGTTCCAGGTGTACGGCGTGGAACGGATCGTGCGCGTCGGCACCTGCGGCGGGATCGCCCCCCACGTCGCGGTCGGGGACGTCATCGTGGCGCTGGGCGCCCACACCGACTCCAACATGAATGCTCAGCGGCTCCCGGGCATCCACTTCGCGCCGGTGGCCAGCTACCCGCTGGTTGCGGCCGCGGTGGGCGCGGTGCAGCCCGGGCAGCCGGTGCACGTGGGCGTGGTCATCACGCGGGACCACTTCTATCTGCCGAGCCCGGTGAACATCGCCACCCTCGCCGAGTACGGCGTGCTCGGCGTGGAGATGGAGGCTGCCGGCATCTATGCCGCCGCGGCACAGTTCGGCAAGGAAGCCCTGGCCATCATGACGGTGTCCGACCATCTGCTCGACAGCAGCTCGGACATGAGCCCGAAGGACCGCGAGACCCGCTTCCAGGACTCCCTGGCGCTCGCCGTCGCCGCCGCGTTGGCGTAAATGTTGACGTAATTGATGCGTTGGGTTCGCAGGGCCCTGCTGGTCGTCGGGGTCCTGGTGATGATGGTCGCGGTCGGTGGCTATTGGTACATCCGGCCGTTGGTGCTGACCGGCTCGGGGTACGCCGCCCACAATGCGTGCGCGGTGCAGTTCGTCGCAGGCCGGACGAACCCGGACGCGGACCTGCCCGATAATCCGCTGCTGCCCTACCTGCGGACCGCGAGCGACGACGAGCTGCGCCACGCGCGCAGTTCGCTGCTGGGACTGCTGGCACCTCAACAAGCCTGGTACACCCCGGGCTACGGATGCACCCTCGGCGATGAGCGACCGGCCTACCCTCCGGCACCGCCGGTGAACCCCGCAGCCAACCCGTTCTCCCTGGCCCGGCAACCGGTCGCCCCGCTCGCCTCGCCAGGTGTGGCCACAGCGGTGGCAGCGGCGTTCGGTGACCACCTGGGTGAGGCTGAGCGGGCGGAGCTGGGCACCCGGGCGGTCCTGGTGGTGCACCGGGGTCGGGTGATCGCCGAACGCTACGCTCCCGGTTTCGGCCCGACGACCCCGCAGTTGGGCTGGTCCCTGGCCAAGAGCGTGACCAGCCTGCTCACCGGGCGGGTGGTCCAGCAGGGCAAGCTCGCGATCAGCGACGCCCGGTTGCGCCCGGAGTGGACCGATCAGCGCGCGGCGATCACGGTGGACCACCTGATGCGGATGACCAGCGGCCTGGCCTGGGACGAGACCTACGACCTGGGCACCCCGATCACCGACATGTTGTATCGCGAGGCTGACATGGCGGGGTACGCCGCGAGCCAGCCCGCGCAGCACGCCCCGGGGACGGTCCAGCAGTATTCGACCGGCAGCACGAACATCCTGTGCAGCGTGCTGCGCCAGCGCACCGGAGCCGGCCCGGAGTTGCCTCGCACCCTGCTCCTGGGTCCACTGGGTCTATCGGGGGCCGCCTGGGAGGCGGACGGTGTCGGGACGCCGGTCTGCGGCTCGTACTTGTGGGCCAGCGCCCGGGAGTGGGCCGCGATCGGTCAGTTCGCGCTGCAGGACGGCGTCTGGGAGGGACGACGCCTGCTGCCCGAGGGCTGGATGCGCGCGACGACCACGGTCGCGCCCGGAGCCGGGCAGGAGCGCGGGTACGCGGCCGGCTGGTGGGTCAACCGGCTGCCCGGCGGCGAGCTCGTCGAGCGTCGGCTGCCCGCCGACGCGTACTGGGGCCAAGGTCACGACGGTCAGCGGCTGTACGTCGTCCCCTCGGCCCAGCTGATCGTCGTACGACTGGGGTTCACCCCGTCGCTGAGTTCGGCGCAGCTGAACACCCACGCCCTCGTCGCCGACATCCTGGCGGACCGCGCGGTGGGCGTTCGGGGATGACGACGCCGGTCGGGGTGGTCGAGTCGGCCGTGTTCCGCGCACGGCACGTGTTCGACGGCGAACGACTGCTGACGCCGGGCTGGGTCGGTGTCCGAGCGGACCGGATCACCGGCGTCGGCGAGGGAGTACCGCCGGGAGCCCTCGGCGCGGTGCGGCATTTCGGCGAGGTGACACTGGCGCCGGGATTCGTGGATCTTCATTGCCACGGCGGCGGGGGCGCCGCGTTCACCGACGGCCCCGACGCTGCGCGCACCGCCGCCCACGTGCACCATCGACATGGTACGACGACGCTGGTCGCCAGCTTGGTCTCCGATGAGCTGGAGCAGATCGAGGCGCAGGTCCGGCAGCTCGTGCCCTTGGTCCAGGCCGACGAGGTGGCGGGGATCCACCTGGAAGGGCCGTGGCTGTCGGCGGCGCAGTGCGGTGCCCATCGCCGGCAGGTCTTGGCCGACCCCGATCCGGCCGCGGTCGGCCAATTGATCGACGCCGGGGCGGGCGCCATCGCGATGGTCACCCTGGCGCCCGAGCGTCTCGGGGCCATAGCGGCCGTCCGGTCCCTGGTGGCCGCCGGGGTGATCGCGGCGGTGGGGCACACCGACGCCACCTACGACGAGACCGTGGTCGCCATCGAGGCCGGAGCCGGTGTGGCGACGCACCTGTTCAACGCCCAACGGGGTCTGCACCACCGGGAACCGGGCCCGATCATGGCGCTGCTGCAGGACGAGCGGGTGGTGATCGAGCTGATCGCCGATGGGGTGCACCTGCATCCCTCCGTGGTGGCGTTTGCGGCCGGTGTCGCTGCCGGGCGTTTCGTGCTGGTCACCGATGCGATGGCGGCCGCGGGCGCCCCCGAGGGGAACTACCGTCTGGGACCGCTGGCCGTACGGGTCACAGACGGGGTGGCGCGCGTCGTGGACAGCGGCGCGATCGCCGGCAGCACCCTCACCCTCGATCGGGCGCTCCGGTACGCCGTGCAGGTGGTCGGGCTGCCCCTGGAGGACGTCCTGCGGGCGGTGACCACCACCCCGGCCCGGGTGCTCGGCCGATCCGACATCGGCCGGCTCGCCGTGGGGGCGCAGGCAGACCTCGTCGTGCTCACCGACGCCCTGCAGGTCGAGGCCGTCCTGCGGCGTGGCCGCTGGGTCGACCCGGTGGCGGGCTGCGACCCCGCCGACGGAGGACACCGGCACTCATACTGACGGCGTGGACACCTGCAGCGTGACCGGCCGCGTGTGGCGCCGAGGGCAGCTCGAGGAGGGGGCGGTGTCCCTGGTGGAGTTGTCCGAGCTTGTCGGGGATCACGACGTGGCGGTGTGGTTCGACCTGTGCGGACCGGCCCGCGAGCAGCTGCAGACCCTGGCCGACGAGCTGGGACTGGACCCGCACGCCGTCGAAGATGCGGTGGCCCGCTCCGAACGACCCAAGACGACTCGCCATGCGAGCCATACCTTCGTGACGGCGTACGCGACCTCGCTCGCCGAGCACCCGGGCGCCGACCCCTACGCCTCTCGGCTCGTCCTGAGCAAGGTGTCCGCCTTCGTGTTACCCCGGGTGCTGATCACCGTGCGACCCGACGACAGCTTCCCGATGGGGGAGGTGCTCGCGCGCTGGGACGAGAACGCGGGCCTGCTCGGCGACGGGGACCACGCCGTCGACGTGCTGCTGCACGGGCTGCTCGATGTCATCGTGGACGGCTACTTCGACACCGTCGAGACTCTCGACGACGCCATCGAAGACGTGGAGGGGCTGCTGTTCGACGAGCAGGTCTCCACGGGGGAGGTGCAGCGCGGGATCTATCGGATCCGCAAGGAACTGGTCCAGCTCCGCCGGGTCGTGCTCCCCATGCGGGAGGTCGTCAACACGCTCTGGCGCCACCGCGAGGACCGTGGGATCGACCGCAGCGATCCGTTGCAGGGGCACTTCGACGACCTGTACGACCACGTCATCCGCGCTGCCGAGTGGACCGAGTCGTTGCGGGACCTGGTGGGGACGATCTTCGAGACGAATCTGTCGCTCCAGGACGCCCAGCTCAACACCGTGATGAAGAAGCTCGCCGGATGGGCGGCCATCATCGCCGTACCGACGGCTGTGACCGGTTGGTTCGGTCAGAACGTGCCCTATCCGGGGTTCGGGTCGGTGGCCGGGTTGTGGCAATCGGCCGTGCTGGTCGTGGTGGCGTCGCTGGCGTTGTACCTGGCGTTCCGACGCAAGGACTGGCTGTAACCACGCCCCGGGCGAACCCAGTCCCTCGTGGTGGCCTTACGGGTGGTGGCCTCTCGGGCGACGAGACGTCGATTCCGCACGCAGACGGGCGGCGAAGGGTCGATTCCGCACCTAAAGGGGGAGTTTTCCGGTGCGAAAGTGTCGTCTCGTGCGCGCGGGAGGTGCGCAATCGACGTCTGGCCGCGTCCGGAAAGGGCGCCGGCGTCCGGCTAGCGTCAGGGTCTCCTCCGGGCAGGGGCGTCGAGCCCGGCCAAAGGTGCCAGGGCCTGTTCGAGGCGGTCGGCGACGAGGGTGTAGTGCGCCCACCGACCCCGCCGTTCGCGGGTGATCAGGCCGGCGTCGATCAGCTTCTTGAGGTGGTGGGAGAGGGTGGGTTGGCTGATGCCCAGCGGTTCGGTCAGGTGACAGGCACAGACCGTGGTGCCCGGCGCTGCGCCAATATGCGTCAGCAGGCGCAACCGAACCGGATCGGCGATGGCCTTGAGCAGGTCCGCAACCTCAGCCGCCGACGTGTGGTCCAGGATGGGCCGAGTTCCCGGTGGGCGGCAGACGTCTGGCTCGTCGGTGAGGACGTCCCGGTGGCCTGCTGTGCCTTGGCCCATCCAGGTTGCCCCCCGTCTCGCTGCGCCATCACCTGTCGCGGGCGGGTCCTAGGAGCCGCCGAGCCCACATTGACGATCGTCAATGTAACATCTAGTCTCGCGACGAGACATCGATGAACGTCAATGTGGCTTTTCCCTGACGGTAGAAGCCGAGGAAGGCCCTCCATGTCGGCGCATGCCGGACGACGTACCAGGGAGCAGGACGAGCGCCAAGGGGTGGCCGCGCAGCTCTCGGTGGTGGACCGTTATCTCCCCGTCTGGATTCTCGCCGCCATGGGTCTGGGAATCCTGCTCGGTCGCCTGGTCACCGGGCTGGATGAGGCGCTGGAGGCGGTCAAGATCGCCGACGTCTCGCTGCCGATCGCCCTCGGTTTGCTGATCATGATGTACCCGGTGTTGGCGAAAGTCAGGTACGACGAGACCGGCGCGGTCACTCGGGACCGGCGGCTCATGGGCTTGTCACTGGTGCTGAACTGGGTGATCGGCCCGGCTCTGATGTTTGCGCTCGCCTGGGCGTTTCTGCCGGACCTACCCGAATACCGCACCGGGCTCATCATTGTCGGGTTGGCACGGTGTATCGCCATGGTGCTGATCTGGAACGACCTGGCGTGTGGTGATCGGGAGGCGGCCGCCGTACTGGTCGCCATCAATTCGTTGTTCCAGGTCGTGGCTTTCTCTGTGTTGGCCTGGTTCTACCTGCAGATTCTGCCGGGCTGGCTCGGCCTGTCCACGACCAGTGTGGAATTCTCCGTGGGCGCAATCGCGGTGTCGGTCGTGATCTTCCTGGGAGTTCCCCTCCTCGCCGGATACCTGACGCGGCGGATCGGGGAAGCGCGGCGTGGGCGCACCTGGTACGAAGGGGTATTCCTGCCCCGCATCGGCCCCTTCGCACTGTACGGACTGCTTTTCACCATCGTTGTCCTGTTTGCTCTGCAGGGTGAGGCCATCACGCAACGTCCGTGGGATGTCGCCCGCATCGCCTTGCCGCTCATCGCGTATTTCGCCCTGATGTTCACGGGGGCCCTGGTGATGGCCCGCGCCGCCGGCTTGAACTACCAACGGTCGACCACGGTCGCGTTCACCGCTGCCGGCAACAACTTCGAATTGGCCATCGCCGTCGCGATCGCCACCTTCGGGGTGACCTCGGGCCAGGCCTTGGCAGGCGTCGTCGGACCGCTGATCGAGGTCCCGATCCTGATCGCCCTGGTCTATGTCTCGTTGTGGTTGCGCCCCCGGCTCTTCCCCGATATCCCTGCGGATCCCGACACGTATTCGAAAGGCTCAGGATGACAACCTCTGCATCTCTTGGTGACACCGCCGCCAGGGGCCCGTCGGTGCTCTTCGTGTGCATTCACAACGCGGGCCGCTCACAGATGGCGGCGGCGTACACCCATCACCTTTCGGGCGGCGAGGTGGAGGTGCGTTCCGCCGGTTCCGCTCCGGCCGAGGAGATCAATCCGGCGGTCAGGGAGGCCCTGCTCGAGGAGGGGATCGATATCTCCGCCGAGCGCCCCAAGATTCTCACCACCGAGGCGGTCGAGGCCTCCGACGTGGTGATCACCATGGGCTGCGGCGACACCTGCCCGTACTACCCCGGGAAGCGCTACGAAGACTGGGTGCTGGCCGATCCCGCGGGTCAGGGGGTGGCAGCCGTGCGCCCCATTCGCGACGAGATCCGCCAGCGGGTGAGCGTCCTGTTGAGCGAACTCGGGGTAGACCCCAGATAACCGGTACGGCGGTCTCGGGCCACGCAATGAACGCGTTGTCCACAGGCCGTGTTGGACGACTGTTCAGATGCGCGGTGCGCCCCTACATTGGGCGGCGTGCGTGGTGGACACAGGGGTCGCGGTTGCCGGTTGATCGTGCTGGCCTTGGCGGGTGCGACGGCGCTCGCTGGGTGTACGGCGTCGGCTCCCGATTCGTCGTCGCCATCGTTGCCATCGTCGTCATTGGTGTCGCCGGGTCCGGTGGTGCTGCCGGAGTCTCCGGCGGACAGTGCGTCGTCCTCGTCGTCATCATCGCCGTCACCAACGGTGCCAGCGGTGCCGTCCTCAGCGGTGCCGTCGTCGCCCGCTGTGGTGGCGGCTGGGGTGGTTCCGGCAGCGGCGCGTCAGCGGACACCCGCTGGTGCGATGGCGTTCGTGCGGCACTTTTTCGCGGAGTACAACCGCGCGGTGACGACGCCCGCGACGGGCCTGCTGGCCCCGTTGAGCCTGCCGACCTGCTCGACCTGTTCTGCGCTCGATGGAGACGCGCAAAAGCTGGTGGAAGTCGAGGAGAAGTACGTCGTTCCGCCGTGCCGAGTAGAGAGCGTCACATGTGTTGAGTGCTCCGAGGAGCAGGAGACGCAATGGGGAATGGGCGCCTGGGTGTTTTCGCGCCGTGCGGACATCGTTGACCGTGCGGGCGTCGTGCGGCAAACAACAGCGTCTTCGTCGGACATGTTTATGGCGACCATCGAATGGCGTGCTCAGGGCTGGTCGATGGCGCGGCTCCGGGTAGCCAGGCCCTCGTGATACCCGTGATGGTCGTCCTGGCCCTCGTTGTTCCGACCCCGGACGGAGTCGCTGAACCGAAGCCCAGGCGGGAGCACGTACGGGCAGTTGAGACGAGCATCCAGTCCGACGGTGTGGTGATCTCGGCTTCGGAGACTGAGCGCGTTTCGGCTCCATCGTCGACTCGCCGCACGCCCAGGCAGGCGGCGCGGCAGTTTCAGACCCGCTATGTGGTGGCCTGTGACGGGAACTCGGTGTGGTCCGGGGATGAGGTGCCGACCTGCGGTTTTGCGGTGGCGGCCTGTGGGGGCGAGCCGGGTCGCGGTCCCCTGGTGCAGGTGTGGCGCCGTGAGGTGACGCCCAGCGTGAGCGCGTGGCGGTGGGTCGCATCGACCTGCATCGGACCCGGGGTGCCCAGGCAGGCACGGCCTGGTGTCGATGTCGAGGTGGTGCGGACGGCGTTTGCCCGGTTGCCGTTGAAACGGCCCGTGGTGGCGATGCAGCCCCCGGGCGGTCGGACGTTGGTGCGAGTGCCGGTCTTCGTCGAGGCGACCTTCCCTGGCGCGGGGGTGGGGCCGGGGCAGGTGCACGCCGTGAGGTTGCTGGGCCGATCCGTCCGTTTCCGGGTTGTCGCCCGGGGATACGCCTGGACGTTCGGGGATGGGTCGGTGCTGCAGACGGTGTCGGCGGGGGGTTCGTGGCCGGACGGCGACGTTCAGCATGTGTACCCGGCCGAGGGTGTTTTCGATGTGCGAGTAGCGGTGCGGTACGGCGCTGAGTTCTCGGTCGAAGGGGGTGGCTGGTTGCCGGTGGGCGCCACGGTGACGTTGGCGTCAGTACCTGCGCGTATGCAGGTGTGCACGGCGCAGGCGCGACTGGTGCCTTCCTGACCCAGCGCCGATCAGCGGCCGGCTACCGCGCCGAAGACTTGGGAGACGTACATCGGGTTGCCCTCGCCCCCGACGCCGAGATAGCGGAATCGCGGGTCGAGAATGTTCTCCCGATGGTGCGGCGACTTCATCCAGGCCGCCACCAATTCGGCGGGGCTGGCGTATCCGAAGGCCACGTTCTCGCCTGCGTACCGTCGCACCGAGGAGCACCCACGGACGCGCGCGGGGAAATTGCCGTGGCTCAGGTTCTGATGTGTGTTCATCGATCCTGACCAGGCGGCGGCCACGCTGCGAAGACATGTGTGGGGGTGCAGTGGCGACAGGCCCGCGCGGACCCGCTCCTGATTGGTCAACCGCCAGACCTGCGTTTCGAACCAGGTCCAACCGGGTATCTTGCCGCGTCCGCGCGCCGTCACGACGGCCGGTGAACTCTGCTGAGCGGCAGCCGAAACCCCCGCGGGGGCCGCGGCAGCCGACGCGGCGGCGCCGCGGGATGCCGGCGCCGTCATGGGTGGTGCTGCGAGGCTGGTGAGAAGCAAGATTGCCGCGAGGCCGGAATGCATGGGCAGCCCTCCGTGTATGGCTCACTCGTCGTTACAGAGACCCCCGGGCTTTTCGAGGACGGCCCTCGAAAGATCACGAAACGACATAGTTGCGGCCACGCCACGATTACGGCAGAAGGTGCCCATAAATGAACGTCCAACTTAAACGAGCGACTCAAACGAATGCCTTGAATGGTTGCTTCACGAATGCTGAGATATCCGGCCTGCGGGCCGTCGGCACCCCCGCGACGGGGCGAAGCGGCGACTCGCCGCGGTGGAGAGGTGGAATCGGCGTGAGACGAGGTGTCCCTGGACCAGCGTCCGAGTGGCACTCTGGTGGGGCAGGCCGACAGCGTCGTGGTGGCGGCGTCCGGAGCACCCGGCGCCCACCGGCACCCGAGCCATCCGAACGGAGACCCTTGTGATGTCTTCAGAGCAGTTCCGCGACCGAATCGTGGTCGGTGCCAGTGGTGCACCGGAAGCCGACGTGGCCGTTGAATGGGCGGCCCGCCGTGCCCACTCCCGAGGGACGGGGCTCACCCTGCTTCGGGTCGAGTCTCCCTTCGCGTTGCACCACCTGGAGCCTCGGCGTGGCCACGACGGAGCGGACTCACTCCTAGCCCAGGCGGAGGCTCTCGTCGGCCGCTACCCCGGCCTGGACGTGGACACCTGTGTGATGCGCGGGCACCCGGCGCAGACGATGATCCGCGCCTCCAAGGACGCCCTCTTGACGGTGCTCGGGACACGCGGCGCACAGGGCATGAAGGGGCGCCTCTACGGGGGCAACGCGCCGGAGGTCATCACGTTCGCCCGGGGTCCCATCGTGGTCGTACCCCAGTGGGTCACCGAGCAGCCGACCGGACCGGTCATCGTGGGCCTCGACGATTCGCCGGAGGTTGCGCTGGCCTCGCTGGAGGAGGCGCTGATGGAGGCGTCGGCGACGGATTCGTCGGTGGTTGCTGTCCACGTGCTGCGGGCTCCCACGGCGGCGTCGACCAGTGAGGCTCAGCGGCTGGCCGCTGCGGACCTGGAAAGAGTACGTGCGGCCGAGCTGGAAACCATGATGGCGCCGGCTCGTGAGCGTCACCCGGACATCCCGCTGGAGGTCAAGGTCGTGCACAGCATGCCGGTGCGGGCGCTGACCGAGGCCTCCGCCTCGGCGTCCATGGTGCTGCTGGCACACCGGGCCGGTCCGGGGCTGTCCGGGTGGATGCGTACGTCGACCAGTCGGCGGGTGGCGGTGGCGGCAGCGTGCCCGGTTATGGTGACCCGCGCCGCCCTCCCTCCGGGCGTTACGCACCACTGATTTTCTTGTATTGCTAAGGGGTGACAAGAGTCCGCCGATAAGTTACCCTGGCGTACTGTTTGCTTTTCGTGAGTGATGGTGGTCACACTAGGGGTGTGTTCACACTCGAAGACATTGACCTTGCCGAAGACGCCCGCGCCACGACGCACGACCAGCCTCAGCTGTTCGACGCCGAATCCCAGGACGCCGACTACCAGTTCATGTGGTAGAAGCCTTAACGGCGCCACCGGCAGAGCGCGCTGACATCGACGTCGAGCGCCTTCTCGCCACACCGATCTTTGTACGTTCCTGACATGACATAGGCCCCTCATGGCGGGGAGACCGGCAACGGTTTCCCCGCCATTGTCATGCCCGCGGATCGAGTCCTCGGTGCGGGCTGGGCGAGCCCACTGAATGTGCCAGACTGAGCGACACGTGAGAGGCAGTGAGGAACCCAGTGCGCCCCGACGGGGCAACTCTGGGGCGGTCCCGCCACTGTGATCGGTGACAACGTCACCCGTCAGCCAGGAACTCCTCCTCTCGTTCGGCCAAACGATCAGGCGAGCGACCTGAGGAGCCCCGTGGATGCAGGTGTGTCACCCGTGCCCGACACCGAGGCGGCGCGTTTCGTTGGAGTAGGCCTCGGCCCGGGTGATCCCGAGCTCGTGACCGTGAAAGCGGTCCGGGTCCTCAGCCGCGCCGACGTCATCCTCGTACCCCAGACCGAGCGGGCCGGAGCAGACCTCGGGCGGGCCGAACGCCTCGTCCGCGACCTGCGTCCGGACGCTGCTGGCGTGCTGGAACGCGTGGACTTCGCGATGCGGCAGTCTCCGGCAGGTGCCGTCGAACCGGCGGATAGCCGCACCCGGCAATCAGCGCGGGACCAGGCCGCTGCGCGGGTCGCCGCACGGTTCGACACCGGCGCCCGGCTGATCGCGATGGCCACGATCGGCGATCCGAGCGTGTTCTCGACCTTCTCCTACCTCGCCGAGGCGGTACGCCGTGACCGCCCTGCCGTCCGCGTCGAGGTGGTCCCCGGGATCACGGCCATGCAGGCGCTGGCCGCCGCAGCCGGCGTACCGCTCGTCATCGGAGATGAGACGTTGACCCTGGTCCCAGCCACGGCGGGTACGGCGGCCCTGGAGCGAGCTTTGGCGCTGCCGGACTGCTCGGTGGTCGCCTACAAGGGGGGACGCCAGCTCCCGATGATGCGCGACCTCCTCGCTCGCTACGGCCGGCTGCCCGGTGCGCTCCTAGGCACCGACATCGGCGGCGCAGACCAGCGGCTGAGCGCCCTGGCGGACCTGGATCCCGATGCGAAGGCGCCGTACTTCACCACCCTGCTCAGCCCGGCGGTCTCCCGATGAACGCCGGCCGGGTGGTCTTTGTCGGCGCAGGTCCGGGCGCCGCAGACCTGATCACGGTCCGTGGGGCGCGGGTCATCGCCCAAGCAGACATCGTGATTTGGGCCTCCAGCCTGGTACATCCCGGCATCGTGGCCGACGCCCGCCCCGATGCACTGGTCGTGGATTCGGCCAGCGCCGCGCTGGAAGATCTGGAACCGCTACTGGTGCGGGCCCGCGACGAGGGCCTGCTGGTGGCGCGGGTGCACACCGGGGACCCGTCCATCTATGGGGCGACGGCCGAGCAACGCGATCAATGTGACCGTCTCGGGCTGGCCCACGAGACGATCCCCGGGGTGTCGGCGTACTCGGCGGCGGCGGCGACCTGCGACGTCGAGATCACCGTCCCGGAAGTCGCGCAGTCGCTGGTGCTGACCCGCCTGGAAGGGGGTCGTACGCCGATGCCGCCGCGGGAGACCGTGCGCGGGTTCGCCGCCCACGGCACGACGATGGCCCTGTACCTGTCCGCGGCGCGCAATCGGCAACTTCAGGCGGAACTCATCGCCGGAGGGTATCCACCAGACACCCCGTGCCTGATCTGCTACCGGGTCAGCTGGGAGGACCAGCTCATCATGCGGAGCCCGCTGTCCGAGCTCTCGGCGACCATGCGGGAACACAAGCTCTGGAAACACACGGTGGTGCTGGTCGGCCCGGCGCTCGCGCAGGAGCCGATCGCCGCGCGCAGCCACCTTTACCATCCCGGCTTCCGACACCAATATCGCGCCGCGACCGAGGCAGGCAGAGAAGATCTGCGGCGACGAGGTGCCGTGGCTGCCAACCCGACGGAGGTGGCACCGCAGTGATCACCGTCCACGGGTACCTGGGGGTACCCGATGTGGAAGCGTGCGAGTTGGCGCTGACCGCCGACCTGGTGGTCGCGCCCGAACGCACCCTGGAGGCGCTAGCGATACCCAAACCGCGACGGCTCGTCTTGGGCGCCATCAGCAAGGTCGCCCTGGCCCTGGCCGATCAGGACCCGCAGCGGGACATCCGGGTGTTGGCCAGCGGCGATCCCCTGTTCTTCGGCGTCGTCCGCCGACTGCGCCAGGCCGGTATCGACTGCGAGGTGGTCCCCGGGGTGTCCTCGCTGGCGGCTCTGTGCGCGGCCGTAGGCGTGCCGTGGGACGACGCGGTGCTGGCCAGCGCACACGGCCGCGCGATCGAGCCGGTGCTGGCCGCCTGCCGGGCCCGACCCAAGGTGGCCGTGCTGACGGCACCGGGCGCCGGGGTCGCCGAGATCGCCGCGGGACTGTCCGACGTGCAGCGCTGGTATGTCGTCGGGGAGCGCCTCGGGGAGGCTGCGGAGCGGGTGCGGGTTCTGGATGGCGCCTCCGCCCGTTCAGTCACCGATGTCGCCGACCCCCACGTGGTCCTGGTGCTGGCCTACCCCCCGGACGATCCGCAGTGCCTGGGAGTGTCCGTGGGCTTCGCCGGGGGCTGGTCGCCGCCCGCCGGCCACGGCGACCCCTCGATCCTGGCCGCTGCCGTGATCGGCACCCTGCTGCCGGGGCTGGGGGATCTGGTCGCCGTCGACGGCCCCGTGGGCCAGGAGGTGGCCCGCCTCTGCGCCCGGTGCGGCGCTGCTGCGCTTACGTTGACCGAGCTGGACCGCTGCGGGGCGCGGCCGACGTACGTCGTCGCCTCGGGTCCGCAGGCGCTCCAGACCTGGCAGCGACACGCGCCGGCCACGACGGCGACCGTCCTGGTCACCGACACGCCCCCACCGGGGGTTCCCGTGTCGAATCCTCCGCAACGACTTGATGTCACCACCGCCGACGGCGAACGGACCACGGCGTTTCTGACCGTGATCGCTGCCGCTGAGGGCAGCCGCACCGAAGGAGTGGCATGACCGCACAGACCGCACGGATCGGTCAGATCGTCAACGCCCCAGCCTCGCGGCGGCGCGCCGACGAGATCGACCGGGCCCTTGATGTGTCGACCATCCGGTACGACGGCCCGGCGGCGGAAGGGTTGCCGCGGGCCTGGGCGGAGTGCGACCTGATCGTCAGCCACCTCGCGCTGGGCGCGACCACCCGCCTGATCGCCCCCCTGCTGGCGGATAAGCGGACCGACCCCGGCGTGGTCGTGGTCGACGAGGCGGGCCGTTTCGTCGTACCGCTGGTCGGCGGGCACGCCGGGGGGGCCAACGAGCTTGCCCGGCGCATCGCCGAGGGCCTGGGCGCCACCGCCGTACTCACCACGGCCACCGACGCTCTCGGCGTACCGGCCCTGGACCTGATGGGTTGGCCCTACCGGGGCGACGTCGCGGCGGTGACCCGCGCGCTCCTCGACGGCAGGCCGGTCCGCCTCGAACGCAGCCAGCGCTGGCCGATGCCGCCACTGCCGGACAACGTCACCGAGGCTGACCGCGCCGAACCTTCCGTCGACGCGTCTGACGGGCCCGAGGCGCCCGATGCGGCCCCCCGGATCCTGGTCACCGACAGGGTGAGCAACAGCGCTGGGCCGTCGTCACCGCCCACGGTGGTGCTGCACCCGCCGAGCCTGGTCGTGGGGATGGGCTGCAACGCCGGGACCGGCCTGGACCACCTGGAGACCCTGTTGCGCCAGACCTTGGCGGACGCCGAGCTGGCGGTGGAGTCGGTGACCGCGTTGACCACGATCGACCTCAAGGCCGGTGAGCTGGGCCTGGTGCAACTCGCCGCCCGGTTGGGGGTGCCGCTGGTCGGCTTCCCGGCGGCCGAGCTCGCCGCCCAGGACGTCCCGACGCCGAGCACGGTGGTTGCCGGTCACGTGGGTTCGCCGAGCGTCGCCGAGGCGTCGGTGCTGGCGCGCGGCGCGGCGCTGCTCGTGCCCAAGCAGCGCAGTAGCGATGCCACCTGCGCGGTCGGCCGGCTGCCGGCGCGGGGCCGGCTGTCCGTGGTCGGGCTCGGCCCGGGCGCGCGGGACCTGCTGACGCCGCGGGCCGTTGCGGCGATCCGCTCCGCCCGGTTCGTCGTCGGGTATGGGCCGTACGTGCGCCAGATCCGTGACCTGATCCGGCCCGGGGCCCAGGTCATGGCCTCGAAAATGGGCACCGAGGCCGACCGGACCGCCGCCGCCATCGCGCGGGCGCGGGCCGGGGACCCGGTGGCCCTGGTGTGCTCGGGGGACCCGGCGATCTACGCCATGGCCAGCCCGGTGCTGGAGCAGGGCACCGAAGGCATCGACGTGGAGGTGATCCCCGGGGTCACCGCGAGCCTGGCGGCCTCGGCCATCCTGGGGGCCCCGCTGGGCCACGACCACGCCACCATCTCGCTGTCCGACCTGCATACCGACTGGGCGACCATTGAACGGCGCTTGCTGGCCGCCGCGCAGGGCGACCTGGTGACCGTGCTGTATAACCCGCGCAGCCGCACCCGGCGTGCCCACCTGCCGCGTGCGCTGGAGATCATGACCGAACACCGCCCTCCGGACACCCCCGTCGCGGTGGTCCGCCAAGCCTGCCGCCGTCAACAGTCCGTGGTGACCGCGACCCTGGCGACGTTCGACCCGGAGGGGGTCGACATGTACTCGCTCGTGGTCATCGGTTCCTCCAGCACCCGCTATGTCCGCTCCGGTGGTGGGGAAACCCGGATGGTCACTCCCCGCGACTACCAGTGGATGCCGTCATGAGCGTCGTCGAACCCCGCGGGACGGTCGTGATCGCCAGCGGCGCCATCACCGACGCCACCGGCGCCCCGGCGTTGCTCATCGCCGCCCACGGGACCCGTGACCCCGCGGGCGTGGCCGCCTGTCACGCGCTGGTCGACCGGGTCCGCGGGATGCTGCCGGGGGTCCGCGTGGCGGTGGCGTTCGTCGAGCTCGTCGAGCCGGGCATCACCGACGCCCTGCGTGAGCTGCTATTGGCCGGCGGTCCTGCACCGGAGGCGGTCGTCGTACCGCTGATGCTGGGCACCGGAGGGCACGTTCAAGGGGACATCCCCGAAGCGGTGGCGACGGCGCAGCAGGAGGTCCCCGAGGCTCGTCTGGGGTACGCCGGCCCGCTGGGTGCCGATCCCCGGCTGGTCAGCGCCGTGCTGGACAGGATCACGGCGGCCGCCGCGGGTCCGCCGGCTTGGGATCTGCGCGATGTCGCCGTCGTGGTGCTCGGCCGGGGAGCCAAGGTGGCTCAAGCGAACGCCGACCATGTAGCGCTGACCCGGATGATCTACGAACACGCTCGTCCGGCGGCGACGTACCCGGCGTTCATCCAGGTCACCCGGCCCAGCCTGCCGGAGGCCCTCGGGCAGGCCGAGACGCTGAGCGCCCGTCACATCGTGATCGCCCCGAACTTCCTGCTGCCGGGTTTGCTGCGGACCTGGACCGCGCAGCAGGTCGGCGCCTGGGCCGCTGGCCACCCGGGGACCCAGGTGCGGATCGCCGAGGTCATCGGCGATTGCGATGAGCTCGCGGCCGTGGTGGTCGACCGCTACCGGAGCAATTGTCCGGAGACGGCGCCTCAGGATGGCGCGCCGGTGTACCTGGCCGGGCTGCGCCTGGAGGGCCGGCCGGTCCTGGTCGTCGGCGGCGGCCGGGTGGCCGACCGTCGGGTGCCGCTGCTGGTGGCTGCGGGCGCACGGGTGCGTCTGGTCTCGCCCACCGTGAGCGTGCGGCTGCGCCGGATGCTCGCCGGGGACGCGGGCCAATCCGGGCAGGTGCGCTGGGAGCAGCGCGGGTACCGCAGTGGCGATGTGCGGGACGCGTGGTATGTGCTGGCCGCGACCAACGATCCACTCGTCAACGCGGCGGTGGCCGCGGAGGCGGCGCAACAGCGGGTGTTTTGTGTGCGGGCCGATGCAGCCCGAGAGGGTACGGCGTGGACACCCGCCACCACCTCCAGCGGTGGAATGACGGTGGCCGTGATCGGCAACCGCGACCCGGCGCGGTCGGTGCGGGTCCGGGACGCGGTGGCCAAGGCGCTGCACGGCTAAGGGCTGACGCCGCTGGGATGCCATCGAACCCGTGGGGAAACCCTGCGGGCCAGCGAGGGGTCGATGGAGATCGCCTCGCTGGTGGCCGGGATGGTCGCCGGGGCGGACTCCATCGACGATATGGCGCTGCTGCGCCACGGGGGGATGAGTCGGCTCTTCCTCAAGACGTATGCGCCCTCCACGCTGGGCTCGTTCCTGCGCTCATTCAGCTTCGGGCACGTCCGCCAGCTCGACGCCGTCGCCTCCCGGTTCCTGATCGCGATCGCTGGGCTCACCCCGCTGCTGGGCGCGTCCACCACGGTGGACAGCGACAAGGTGGAGTACGCGCTACTCGATGTCGACGACACGATCATCGAGGTCCACGGCTATGCCAAGCAGGGCTCCGGGTTCGGGTACACCAAAGTCCGCGGGCTCAACGCCCTGCTGGCCACGCTCGCGACCCCAACCACGGCGACGGTGCTCGGCCGGGTCACCCTGAGGTTACCCCCGGAGCGTAGAGGCATCGGCAATGAGGATCGAGATGCCAGAGACGCGGAAGAAGTACGACCGGGAGTTTCGTGAGCGAGCTGTCTGGATCGTCGAAGAGACCGGGAAACCGATCGCGCAGATCGCGCGCGACCTTGGCGTGAACGAGGGCACCTTGGGCAACTGGGTGAACCGAGCACGGGCCGGCCGGGACGGCTCGTGGAGTTTGTCCTCGGGCGACTACGACGAGCTCAAGCGGTTGCGCGCCGAGAACGCTGAGCTGCGGATGGAGCGTGATGTCCTCAAGCGATCCGTGGTCCTGTGGGTGAAGGAGGCGACGAAGTGAGCGTGGCCCGCTTCATCGCTGACCAGAGGACCAACTACCGGGTGCCACACACGATCAGCTGCGCGCTGCTCGGGGTCAGCCTGGCCTGGTTCTACGAGTGGAGGCGCCGCGCCAGCGGCCCGGCAGCGGCAAGCGGCCTGCACACCTCCCAGGTGGCCTGTTCCAGCGTCTTTGTCCGCTTTTCGGCGGGTGATCAGACCACATCGGGGTCTCCGGGGTTGGGCTGATTGTGCCGATGTGCTCGGTGGTGGGCAAGGCGGCGTCGGCGGCCCGTTCGAGGCCGTCGCGGCGGGCTTGACGGATGGCCGGGCCGCGGCCGGTGTGTTCGTCCTCGGGGGTGACGTACCCGATCCCGGAGTGCAACCGGCGGGTGTTGTACTCGGTCCTGATCACATCGAGTTCGGCGCGGAGAACGGCGGGGTCGGTGATCGCCAGCAGGAGGGACCATTCGTACTTGATCGTCCCGTTCAGTGATTCGATCCACGCTTGGTCGGTCGGGGTCGAAGGACGCCCGAAGCGTGGGCGATCGCGACCATGGCCATGAACGCCCGGGTGTTCCCCGCGATCATCTGTGAGCCGTTCAGAGACGGCGAGCAGGATCGGGCTGACCCCGTCGTCGTGGTCGGGACCGACGCGCTGGCCGAGCTGGTCGGCGCGTTCGACCGCGGCGTCCAGCAGTCCTTCGGCGTCCAACGCCTGCTCGAATCCGGCGATGACCTGGGTGTGGGTCTCCTCGTTGGAGACCACGTGGGTGATCCACTTGCGGGAGACCAGATCCTCGATGATCAGCACGGTCATCGCGCACCGGGTGAAGTGCGTGGAATCGAAAATCCAGATCGAGTTCGGGGTGTAACTGGCCCACGAAGGGAACGGCCTGCGCTCACTGCGCGGCGGGCGAGCAGGAGAACGAAACCGCAGGTCGTGATCGTTAAGGACTCGGCGTACTGTGGATGGCGATATCCAGAAGGCCCCCTCGTAGAATCCGTGGTGGGCCAGGCGGCGATGGGAACGGTCCTGCTCGCCCCAGGTGTCGAACCCGGCCAGGACGGCCAGGTCGATTGCGTGCGTCCAATCCGGGTAATCAGCTGGTTGGTGTCGGATCGTGCATGTGGAAGCGAGTCGAGCGGGCTGGGACGATCGGTTTGCCACATGGTAAGCCTGGTCGACCCAGGTACCCTGTTTCCCATGACGGAATGCCAAGGCGCAGGTGGCCGGGCTGGGGAGGGTGGTCCGCAGGGGTCTGCCGCGTATTCGTTTCATGGGTTCCCGGTGGATTCAGCGTTCTTCGTCGCACCGCCGGTGACACTCGCGGAGCTGGCCAGTAAGTACGGATTCAATCTGCAGTCCATGCTGTACGAGGTGACGCACGATGGTCCGTTCCGCATCGCTGCCGATGCGGACTTCCTTAACGGCTGGCGACGAGTGACTACCTACCACGGCCTCGCGGGCACCAGGCACATCTGGGCGGCTCCGCTGAAGGATCAGGACGATTGGCGGTTCTTCTACGTCCTCATCAACCCTGACGGCACGATCGAAACCCAGGGAGGATGGGAAGCCCGTCCGGTGCCCTATGAGGGGCAGATAAACGAGAACCCATGACCTTTCGTGAAGAAAGAAAGTCATGGTTTCTCCAGTTGCTGTGAAACTACGGGTACATGCAACGCACCCCGCTGCCGCTTTCCCCCCAGCAGAAGTCTGTGCTCATAGCATCCTCCGTGTAGACGCTCCGCTTGTCCTTTACCCACAACTTTATGCTGTGCTTAAGGGACCGCCCTGAAAAGTCAGAGTCATTCTTGAGGTGGAAGTAGTTTGGAGGGGGAATCTGAGACGAATAAGTAACCTTCGTTGTTTTCGTCATAATCCTCGTTCCGCTGTTTGCGATCCCCCACCCGTCCAGATGTGCGTTAGTAAAGTTGCCGCCGGGCAATGCGTATACTGCTGAGAAATCAACCCGAGATCCATAGCCCGTCGTGCTAGTAGTTTGACGTCGCGTCGGGATTATCGTCAATTTCACGTCGTACCTGTCGGTTACTTTGCAGCCAAGTGGGCCACATGCACTCCCAGAGATGGAGAGTGCCACGGGCTTTGCGTTCCACCAGCTGTGGTCTGTACCAGGGACGCCACGAACCGGCGCGTAAAGTGGATCGATCAGTAGTGATCGATTGCGAGAGCCAGCGGCCGCTCCGGCGAATTTCGACGGCCCCTCGCTTAGAGCGGTTTCTTCTCCCGAAGGGATCTCGTGATTAGGAAGTGCGTTCGGTGGATTGCCGCCTTTGCCGACGCTAGAACGTGCCGCTACCAGTTCTGCCTGCAGCCTTTTCACGTGGCCAGGAGTAAGGTCGGTTCCCGGAATGTACCTGTTTGAGCTGCCCTTTTTGGCCCACTCGCCGAGAATGCTCTGAACGGAATCGAAGGTGCTCTCATCCACCATTGCTCTCCTGAGCAGAGCTTGACCGGTGGACGGGTTGCTAGTGTAGTGAGGCGTTAATTCGTTTCTTGTTAGGTAGGATGGGGTCATGTCTGGCCCTGCCGCGAAACCTCTTGTGCTCTCCGATCATGAGCGTGCCGTGTTGACCGGGTGGGTCAGGCGGCCGACGTCGCCGGCGCGGTTGGTGCAGCGATCCTCGATTGTGTTGGCTTACGCCGAGGTCGGGGCGGTGGCGCCGGTGGCTCGCCGTTTGGGGGTCAGTGCCCCGACGGTGCTGAAGTGGCGGGACCGGTTCTTGGCCGAACGGCTCGACGGGCTGGAGGATGCGCCTCGGCCGGGGCGGCCACGCAAACTTTCGGATGAGCAGCTCAACGCGTTGATCACGCGCACGTTGCAGGATGCACCCCCGAACGGAGACACGCACTGGTCGACCCGCTCGATGGCCGCCGATCAAGGCCTGAACCAGACCCAGGTCAGCAGGATCTGGCGCGCGTTCGGCCTTAAACCGCATGCCGTGGACTCATGGAAGCTGTCCAAGGACCCCGACTTCGTGGACAAGGTCCGTGACATCGTGGGGTTGTACATGTCGCCGCCACAGAACGCGTTGGTGCTAGCGGTCGACGAAAAGTCCCAGGTCCAGGCTTGAGCTTGTCAAGTCTTTTGTGTAAGTGATTCGGGTCTCATTCGGGTGTTAAAATGTAGGCGTTGATTCTGTCTGGGTAGATCAGGGAAAGCTCACCGAGGGCGGCTCTCCAGCCGGTGACTACAGCACCTTCAACAAGGCGTGGCACGGATTGGCGATCTTTCCCCTTACCGGCTTGCTTAGCGCGTTCTCTCGCTCTCTTGTCTTCAATATTGCGGATCGCCAGCCACAACAGCTTCACCGCTGCCGCGTCGTTCGGGAAATGGCCACGATTCTTGATGATCTTCCGGAGCTGATAGTTCAGTGATTCGATCGAGTTCGTCGTATAGATCACTTTCCGTAGCGCCGGCCCGAACGCCAGGAACGGCGTGAATCGGTCCCAGGCGTTCTCCCAGGACGCCACCGTCGCGGGATACTTCTTCCCCAGCGCGGACTCGGCGAAATCAGCCAACGCGACCAGCGCGGCGTCCTCATTCGGTGCGGTGTAGATCGGCTTGAGCATCGCGGCGACCCCCTTACGGTCCCCGTAGGACACGAACCGCATGCTGGCTCGGATCAGATGCACCGTGCAGGTCTGCACGATGGCGTCCTTCCAGGTCGCTTCGATCGCTTCGGGGAAGCCGGTCAGCCCATCACAACAGACGATCAGGACGTCCTTGACCCCGCGGTTGGCCAACTCTGCACAGACCCCAGCCCAGAACTTGGCACCCTCACTGGCTTGCACCCAGATGCCCAGGACGTGCTTGATTCCGTCCATGTCGACCCCGACCGCCAGGTGCGCCGACCGGTTGGTCACATGCGCCCCATCGCGGACCTTCACCACCAGGGCGTCCATGTACAGCACCGGGTAGAAGGCCTCCAACGGCCGGTGCTGCCACGCCAGGACTTCGTCGGCGACGGCCTCCGTGACCTTACTGATTGTCTCGTGCGACAACTCAGTCCCCAAAGTAGCGGCCAGGTGATGCTGAATATCCCGGATGGTCATCCCGCCGGCATACAACGAGATGATCATGTCCTCCAGCCCCCCGAGCCGACGGGCCCCCTTGGGCACCAACGCCGACGCGAACGTCGAATTACGATCCCGGGGCTGATCCAGCGCAACATCACCAACCTCGGTCGCCACCGTTTTCGGAGTGGTACCGTTCCGAGAATTCCCACTCCCGTGCCCGGCCCGGTCGCCCTTCTCATACCCCAAATGATCAGACAGTTCCACGCTCATCCCACGCTCCAGAACCGCCTTAATCATCTCCGGTAAAAAGCCTCCCTCACCAGTCAACGACACGCCCCGTTCATCGGTAGCAGCCATCAACCTATCCAGCGCATCATCACCGAAAAACTCACGACGCAGCTTCCGAGCCTCCGGCTCCCCCTCAACGTCCCTCTTCTTCGTCATGGCCACAGTCAAGCTCCTTCTCCAGAACCCCTCCACTTACACAGACCAGTTGACACGTCCGACCACCGGCCCCGGGGTAGTGCACCGGGATCCAGGCGTCTTGGGGAATCGCGGCGATGGCCCGGGCCACGGCTGGGTTCTTGGCCAGTGCCAGCGAGAACTGCACGCCGGCCTTCAGGCACGCGGCAGCCACCGGACTGACCCCGTAGGCGCAGTCGCCGCGGACCAGGATCTTGCCCGTCGCGCCAGCCGCCCGGGCAGTCACGATGGCCTGGCGCACCATGGAGTCCGCGCCCCGGCCCGAACCGGCCTTCCCGGCCCGCAGCCGGATCCCGGCCACCACTGGCGCGCCGGACGGGCTGCTGATCGTGGTCGCCAACGGGGACAGGCCCTTACGTAGCACCTGCTTCCCGGAGATCTTGGTGTGCCCGTAGCTGGCGCCCTGTTTGGCGTGCCCATAGACCGGGCGCAGCAGCGAGTCGATATCGATGTACGCCTGCTGCTCGATACCGGGCAGCAGGTCGGTCCGGCGGGCCAGGTTGACCAGATGCGCCCGCGCGACCGAGGCCAACTGTGACGCGTGACCGTGGGTGAACTCGCGCAGAAACTGACCCAGCGTGGCCGGCGCATACACGCCGGTGAACAACTGCGGCATCCCACCGGAGCGGATCACCTGCATGTCATCGATGCTGTCCGCGCCAGCGGCCATCCCGGCGATGATCGCGGCCACCTTCCCCGCCGGGTTCACCCCAGCCGAGGCGACCCGCGTCCAGGCCAGCCGCACCCGTTCGGTGAGCAACTCCGACAACCCCGCCTGTTCGGCCAGCCCCATCACCGGCGCCAGCCCGGCGCACGACACCAGATTGTCCTCATCGAACAGCGGCGACGCCTTGGACCACGAATCAGGTAGCTTCACTCTCAGTGCCTTCTCGGCTCGAACGCATCAGGAACTCGACACTCCCGATTCTTCAAGCCCAGAAGGCACATTCACGTCCAGACCCGCCGAACCAAACCCCACGATCAGCTAACCGTCCACGGATCGAGGCTTAGGCGTTGATGAGCACGTCTGGCATCACGTCTCGACCAAGCCCATCCAGGACGGCGGGCGGGGGCCCAAGGAGCTCACCGGGATGGTCGACCTGTCCCGTGACCGGCACGGACGCACCCGAGCCCGGCTCCTCGACCTGGTCCCCGGCCGGTCCGGCCCCGCCTACGCCGACTGGCTCAGGGCCCGCAACGACGCGTTCCGAGCCGGTGTCGGCGTGGCAACGTTGGACCCGTTCATGGGCTACAAAAACGCCATCGACGACCAGCTCGAGGACGCCGTCGCCGTTCTCGATGCGTTTCATATCGTGCGGCTCGGCACTGCTGTTGTTGATCAGGTCCGCCGTCGGGTCCAGCAGGAGATCCAGGGTCACCGCGGCCGGCGGGGTGACCCGCTTTACGGCATCCGGAACATCCTGCGCTGCGGCGCCGAGAAGCTCACCGACCGACAACGCGCCCGGCTCGAGCGGGCGATCGCCGCCGACGAACGACACGACGAGGTCTACCTCGCCTGGCAGTGTGCCCAGCAGCTCCGCTCTGCGTACCAAACCACCGACCTGACCCAGGGACGGCGGATCGCGGAGAAGGTCCTCGCGACCTTCCCCTCGTGCCCGATCCCCGAAGTCGCGCGCCTGGGCCGGACCTTGAAACAATGGCGGGCAGCGTTCCTGGCCTACTTCACCACCGACCGCTCCACCAACGGCGGCACTGAAGCCGTCAACGGACTCATCGAGCTCCACCGTCGCATCGCCCGCGGCTTCACCAACCGCGACAACTACCGACTACGCATGCTGCTCATTGGCGGCGGATTGACCAGCCCCCACCTCAAGTAAGCAGAGCCACATAAACGGGCTCATCGCAAATGAGGGTGTAGTCGGGGTCTGAATCCGCCGGTCTCCAGGAGGGATCTAGCGATGTAGTTGGTCAGGTTGCGGAACCCCAGGGCGGAACCGCGTAGGTGTTCCAGCCGGCCATTGATCGCCTCTGTCGGGCCGTTGCTGGTTCCGGGCCGGTCGAAGAACGCCAAGATGTCGTCGGCGCGTTTCTTCAGCGTCCGGTCTAGGCTGATGACCTCGGTCAGCTCGCGCGGCACGCCGCTGCTCACGGTATTGATGAGCTTGTGCATGGCGTTCTTGCCGGCAGCGCGATCGGGGGCGCGGTAGGCAGCGATCATCCGTTGGTAGATCCCCCAGGTCGCCTCGACCTCGGTGTGCTCATCGACGGCGAAAAGCGCCGTCAGGCGAGCCGTTTGCTTCTCGGTGAGCAGGTCAGCCCCGGTGTGCAGGGTCCGCCTGGCCGTGTATGGCGGGTCGTCTCTACGTCCGCGGCGGCCGTGCAACTCGTTCTGGACCCGGCGGCGGCAGCGGTCCAGGGCGTCCCCGCCCAGGCGGACGACGTGGAAGGGGTCCATCACTGCGACAGCATCGGGCAACTGGTCGGCGGTGGCGGTCTTGAACCCGGTGAACCCGTCCATCGCAACCACCTGGACGGCGGCGCGCCAGGCTGGGTCACGGGCTTGCAGCCAGGACGTGAAGGTCGCCGTGGATCGTCCTTCGATCATGTCCAGCAGCCGGGAGGGCCCGGTACCGTCCCGGACCGGGGTCAGATCGATGATCACGGTGACGTACTTATCGCCGCGGTGGGTGTGCCGCCACACGTGCTCGTCCACCCCAATGACGGCCACCCCGTCGAACCGACTCGGATCAGCGATCAGGACACGCCAGCCCTCGGCCAGGACGGCGGTGTTGGCGGTATTCCAGGACACGGCCAGGGCCTCGGCGACCCGGGCAACCGTCAGGTGCTGCACGACCAGGGCATTCAACGCCCATGCCACTGCACGGCGAGACAGCCTCGCGCGGGCGGCCGCCGCCTTGGTCGCGTCTTGTCGCCAGACGTGCTGACACTCACCACAGCGGTAACGGCGAATGCTGACCAGCAGCGTTGTTGGCAACCACCCGAACGGTTCGTGAGCCAGACGACGGGTCACGCTGTCCCTGGCGGTGCCCTCGCAGCCACACCGTCGACACCACGAGTCAGGCTCGGCGACAACGCAGGCCAGCACCGCTCGATCCGGCTCCAAGCGTTGGCCCACGACGCGTAGGCCGAGCTCATCGAGACGGGTGAACGTGGTCAAGTCAGGGGCGGCGAAGGTAGCGTCGGACACGTCGAGGTCTTCCGGACGATGCGTGTAGGAACCTTCATCCTGCGAAGACCTCGACTCTCACCCCCGCAACGACGCGCCGCTCCACCGGAGCCGAGCGCTATACCCTGCTTTGCAAAGAGCCACTTTGAGCCAGGAGCCGGAGCCGGGCAGGTCGATGACGGCGTCGAGTTCGAGGTCGAGCAGTTCCCCGATGCGCAGCCCGCAGGCCCGTTGCAGGAGTAGCGCGGTCGCGGACAGAGGGTTTGGGGAGGCGGCCAGGGCGTGGGTGAGGCGTCGGTCGGCATAGGGGGTGTCCCTATGGTGTTTGTCAAGCTGCTGCGGCTGTGGGGGGCTTGGTAGAGGGTGCTGTCGCGGAGCATGGCGTACAGGACGTCGCAGCGTCGTCGTGCGAGGCAGATGAGCGCGGCGTTGTGGCGTTTTCCTTGGGCGCGTTTGCGGTCGTAGTAGGCGCGGCTGACGGGGTCGTGCAGGGCGGCGAACGCGGACAGGAAGAGCGCTCTTTTCAGTTTGCGGTTCCCTGACCTGGAGGGATGTTCCCCGCGGATGGAGGATCCGGATCGTCGGGTGACCGGTGCCAGGCCGGCGTAGGCGGCCAAGTGGCCGGCGCTGGCGAAGGATGATCCGTCGCCGACCTCGAGCAGGATTCGGGCGGCGGTCCTGACACCGAGGCCAGGCATCGAGGTCAGGACCGGGGCGAGAGGGTGGGCATCAAGGATCTCCTCGACCTGGGCGGCGGCCTGCTCGCGCTGGGTCAGCCGCTCTTGGAGTTGGCGGGCCAGCTGCGGCAGGACCATCTCGGCGGCCTTGGTGCCGGGTACGGTGACGGTTTGCTGGGTTAACGCGTCCTGGATCGCGGCGATCAGGGTGGTGTGCATCCGCGGTGCATGGGGCTTGACGAGCGCGGTCAACTCGTCGGTGAGTTTCCCCCCGGAGCGTAGAGGCATCGGCAATGAGGATCGAGATGCCAGAGACGCGGAAGAAGTACGACCGGGAGTTCCGTGAGGGAGCTGTCTGGATCGTCGAAGAGACCGGGAAACCGATCGCGCAGATCGCGCGCGACCTTGGCGTGAACGAGGGCACCTTGGGCAACTGGGTGAACCGGGCACGGGCCGGCCGGGACGGCTCGTGGAGTTTGTCCTCGGGCGACTACGACGAGCTCAAGCGGTTGCGCGCCGAGAACGCTGAGCTGCGGATGGGCGTGATGTCCTCAAGCGATCCCGTGGTCCTGTGGGTGAAGGTGGCGACGAAGTGAGCGTGGCCCGCTTTATCGCTGACCAGAGGACCAACTACCGGGTGCCACACACGATCTGCTGCGCGCTGCTCGGGGTCAGCCTGGCCTGGTTCTACGAGTGGAGGCGCCGCGCCAGCGGCCTGCGGCGGCAAGCGGCCTGCACACCTGCCAGGCGCGCCGTCGCGAGGTCATCGATCGGGCCGTGCAGGTGATGTTCACCCGACGCCGTGGGCTGCACGGCTCGCCCCGGTTGCACGCCGACCTGCGCGGCGATGGCTGGCAGATCAGCCAGAAGACGGTGGCGGACTCGATGCGCCGCCAGGGCCTGGTCGCTCGCCAGATCACACGCCGAGGCGGCCTGACCCGCCAGGACAAGACCGCACCGACGTTCCCCGACCTGCTCAAGGAGAACTTCACCGCCGATCGGCCGAACGCCCGCTGGGTCGGCGACATCACCGAGATCCCCACGCTGGAGGAGTGCGGCCGTCCGGGCTCGAAGCTGTACCTGGCCACCGTGATCGACCTGTTTTCCCGGCGTTTTCCCGGCGTTTGCTCGGCGCCGCGACCGGGGCCCACCCCGATGCCGAGCTGGCCGGCGCGGCGCTGAAGATGGCCGTCGCGGCTCGTGGGGGTTCTGATGCGGTCAACGGGCCGAACTGGTGCCTCGACCCGTCTGCACGCGTCATCTTTCACACCGATCGCGGATCGACCTACACGGCCAAGGCGTTCACGCGGTTGTGCCGCAAGCTCGGGGTCCGTCAGTCGATGGGCCGGGTCGGGTCGTGCTTCGATAACGCCGCCGCCGAGGCGTTCTTCAGCTCGCTGGAATGGGAAGTTCTGTCCCGCCACGAGTTCACCAGCACCCGTGCCGCCCAAGCTGTCGTGCTTGACTGGTGCTACGGGTTCTACAACCACGAACGACGTCACAGCTCGGCAGACATGATGAGCCCCATCAACTACGAGAACGCCACGGCTCCCGACCGGGAAGCCGCATAGCCAAGCCCTCCACGATCCGGGGGGAACCACATCGGTGGTCGCGGTCGCGATCACGCGAGGGCCGCCGTAGGTGGCTAAGACGGCCAGGACAGCGGGGTGTTTGACGCGTTCGCCCAGGGCCCGCTCGAAGGCGGGGTGGATCTGGGTCAGGAGGCCGTGGATGCGGTTGGTGACCCTGGTGACCTCGGTGGCCAGATGGTCATCGAAGCCGAAGATCACTTCCAGATCAGCCAGGGCCTCATCGCCGAGGTCGACACGGCGCAGTGCATGGGGCATCGTCCGGGCGGCATCAGCGATGACGTAGGCGTCGCGCGCGTCGGTCTTGGCCTTGCCGGGGTGCAGGTCAGCGATGCGGCGCATCGCCAGCCCGGGCAGATAGGCCACGTCCAGACCCACGTCGCGGGCCACCGCCACCGGCAGCGCGCCGATCGTGGCTGGCTGATCCACGACCAGCAGGACGTCCCCATGCGCTGCCAGCTTGGTGAACAGGGCCCGCAGCTTGGCCTCGTCCTGCGGCAGCGCCTTGTCGTGGACTCGTTTGCCGTCAGCGCGTAGCGCGGTGGCGTGGTGTTCGCCCTTGCCGACGTCCAGGCCGAGGTAGACCGCGTAGGTCTTCTCGGGCAGTCCGTTCATGATCCCTTGACCTCCCACACCCGTGATAGATGGTGTTCCTGCTGGTCAACGGTCTGGCATCAGCAGCCGGCAGCCACGTTACGAGGAGACCATCCACCATGGTCTCCGGTGGTGGCCGTGTCCCTATCAGCGGTCATGCCGATGCCACCAGGCCCGGAGACAACACCCCCCGGATCATCAGTACGACAGGGGCAGTATGTCATGCCGAACCTGGTGACCAGCAACCCCACCCTTGCGGACGGGATACGAAGTAGGTAACGGGTAGGAACCTTGGCAGCGGTTGGGGTAGGCGCGGGTTGTCGCTGGAGTACAGCAGTGGCCGGGTTGGTGCTTCAGGCCAGTCCCATTCGGTGATCTCGCGCAGGAAGTTCGCCACGGCCAGGATCCGGCGGGCCTGCTCGGCGGTGGATAACACTCCACCGGATTTGGTGTTCGCGGTGGCGGGGAGGCTGGACAGCCAGAGTTCGATGTGGCGACACCGGCCAGGTTTGCCGGGGTCGCGGCCGGGTCGAGGCCGGCCAGGTAGCTCCCGAACGCGGCGAGCCGGGTCGCTAACGAGGAGACGGTCCCGGCACGGCAGGTGACGGCTTTGTGCTGCAGGTACCGCACCAAGATGGTGTGCATTGGTTCGGGGACCGCGGCCAGGCGACGGGCGAAGGGCCACCGCTGCTCGAAGGAGACCGGCAGCGCGGGAAGGATCCCTAGGTGGAACAGCACCCTCTTGGCGCCGGTAGCGGTGCCGCGGTAGTGCTTCCAGGTCCGCCCAGTTTGCTCTTGACGGGCGATCCCGGCAGCGGTCAGCGCGGCGAAGTCGTCGTGGGTCATCTGTGCCAGGGGTTTGCCGGTGGCGAAGAGCAGCCGTGCGATCACTTGGGAGGCCATCGCTGAGGCGACCCGTTCGGTATACCCGCAGGAGCGGGCGCCGGTGATGAAGGTCTGCAGGTCTGCGCCGATCGCGGTGCCGGGCACGTCACGCCACAACGAGGAGAATTTACGGTGCACCAGGTAGTCCCAGCCGGGGTGCAGCCGTCCGGTGACGAGCAGGAAGGTGATGAACGGGCGGGTGCCGCTGTTCGCGGACAGTTGCACGCTCAACGGCTCGTGTTCCCAATCGCGTACGCGGGGCCAGCGGCGCAGAAGCACTTGGCCCAGTAGGTGAACGAGGTGTTCCCGCGTCCGGTGCGCTCCTGGTGGGCGTGGTAGGCGCACAGGAGCTGGGCGGGTGACTCGGCATGAGGGTCAGTGAGCTTGGCGTTGACGACTGCGCGCGGCATCGTATTCGGCCTTCACGTGGGTGGGGGCGAGATGGATGTACCGGGCGGTGGCATCTACGTGGGCGTGGCCGAGCAGGGCCTGCATCACGGCCAGGTCTACGCCGGCCTGGGCCAACGCGGTACCGAAGGTGTGCCGCAGCGCGTGGGGCGCACCTGCGGGGACGGCACTGCGCATCCGGTGGAAGCGGAAGATGCTGGGCAGCCCGGCAGGGGTTAACGGCTGGCCAGTGGTCGGGCCCTTGGCCACGACGAACAGTGCGGCCACGTCGGTGTCGGGTCGTTCGGTGAGCAGGTAGGCGTTCAGGACCGCGGGGCCCCGCATCTGGGCGAACACGCGCCGGTTCCCGGTCTGACGCAGCCGGTCGCATCAATTCCGCGTCACCAGCCATTCCAGCAGCGTTACGTTGGAAGGGCAGATGGAAAGGACAGGCAACTCACCTAAGCCTCGATCCACCGATGAGCCTTCGGCTGTCGGCGTGATGCCGTCCGCGGGCTGATGATCGTGTGGGGGCGTGGGTGATTGCCCGGCCTCGCTGTCGGGGTGTTCCACGTCGGTTTCTCGGGTCGCGCCGCTTGCGGCTGGGTGGTCAGGACAGAACGGTCGCGGGCGGGTCGGCGACGCGGTCGAACAGTCGGGTCCACGCGTCGTGCCAGGGCCAGGCATGGGGCAGGTGCAGGGTGATCCGGCGGGAGGAGGACGCGACTCGGGCCGGGACGTGGATCAGCTTGCGCCGCACGGTGGCGGTGGTCGCTTTCGCGATGTCCGGCGCCGCGGTGAGGGTGGCGGCGGCGCGGGTGAGGTTGAACGCGATGACCGCCAGCACGAGCCATGCGGCGTTGGCGTTGAAGATCCCGGAGGGCAGGTGCGCCAGCGCTGAGTGCTTCAGATCGGCGTGGACCTGTTCAATGACCGCGTGATGGCGGTGGGTCTTGTCCGCGGCGATGGTGTCAAGGACAGCAGGGTCGGTGGTGGTGAAGAACGCGTGGAAGCGCCAGGTGTCGAACAGTGTGTCCTGCCCGGCTGCCTTGTGCCGCTCGGCGTGGAAGTCCGGGATCCGTCGCACGATCAGGCGGCCCGGGACCCGCTCGGCCTTCTTGGCCGAGGCGAACGCGGTGAACGGCACTTCGGCGACCTCGGCCCGAGAGATCCACGTGCCTGTCTCTTTGTCGAAGATGGCGTCGGTGTACTCGATCGCTGTCCACGTGTGGTCATCGATGCTGGCGATCGCCTTCTTGACCGCGGGATCCATCCGCGCGGTCACCGAAACTGCGGCGCCGCCTTTGAGGGCGGCGTGGACCGGACCGCGGCCGTAGAACGCTGAGTCCATCCGCACCAGCACTGGCCGCGCCTTCCCAAGTATCCGCCGGGTCGTCCAAACCGTGTCACCGACCAGCCGTTTGGCACCACGGGGTGACCCGGCCGAGCCCTTGCGGAGCCGTTGGGCAACGATCACCGGCGCCGTGGTTGGGGTCGCGAGCGTGGCCAGCAGTGCGTTGAGCCCGCGGACTTTGGTGTACCCGAACCCGGCGCCCTGCTTGGCGTAGCCGTGGACCTCGATGATCGTGTCGTCGACATCGAGTAGCGCGTACTCCACCTTGTCGCTGTCCACCGTGGTGGACGCGCCCAGCAGCGGGGTGAGCCCAGCGATCGCGATCAGGAACCGGGAGGCGACGGCGTCGAGCTGGCGGACGTGCCCGAAGCTGAATGAGCGCAGGAACGAGCCCAGCGTGGAGGGCGCATACGTCTTGAGGAAGAGCCGGCTCATCCCCCCGTGGCGCAGCAGCGCCATATCGTCGATGGAGTCCGCCCCGGCGACCATCCCGGCCACCAGCGAGGCGATCTTCAGGCCAGCGTTCGCGCCCTTGTCGGTTGGCACAGTGAGGTGTTCATCAGCCAGGTCACGCAGCCCAGCACGATCGGCCAACGCCATGACCGGGACCAGCCCACCGGCCGACACGAGATTCGGATCGTCGAAAGCAACCGACGTACGGCCGAGGGTGTGAAAGAGTCTCACCTTGAAGATGCCCTCCTGAGTGGGGTGGTTTGGTTCCGTCGCAAGTCCCAAACTCCCAGCCCAGAAGGGCTTCTTCGCGTTACGGCACGCGCAACACCTCAAAGCCCATCGGTGGATCGAGGCTAAGGTCAGCGGCGGGCGCGGCGTACCTCGACCAAGGCCGGGTAGCGGCGGCGGATCTCGCGCTCGAGCGTGCGGTCCAAGGTGATGCCGGCCGCCGGGCAGTGCGTGCAGGCGCCGCTCAGGCGGAGCGTGACCCGGCCGTGGCTGACATCGACGACCTCCGCCTGCCCTCCGTGGGAGCGCAGGTATGCGCCGGGTTCGCCGTCCAGCACCTCGCGAACCACGGCCGCCAGGCGCCCATCGTCTTGGGCAACGGACCCGGTGCCGACGCCAGTCCCCAGGTCGTGGGCCGCCGCGCTCAGGGCCTCGCGGACCGTGGCACCGTCGGCGCGCCACCTGCGCCCGTCAGCCAGGCAGGTCACCACCGCGGCCGTTTCGAGCCGTACGTCGGTCAGCACGCCCGCGGCGATCAGTGGCGTCAGCGCGGCCCGGGCACGCTCGGGTGCGAGCTGCGCCGGCAGAATCCAGCGCAGCGACGAAGGCTCGGCGGTGACGCGTTCCGGGTGCAGGTGGACCGGTGCCGGCGGTGGGTTCGTGGCCGGGGTGGGCTTGGCCTCGGGCGCGCTCATGACAATGCCGTCATGACAGAGCCGCCACGACGGTGCGGGCCAGGAAGGCCATCACCCACGCGAGCGCGAAGTACGAGCCGAAGGCGATGGCCGGCCAGCGCCAGGAAACGCTCTCGCGGCGCAACACCGCTACCGTCGACATGCACTGCAACGCGTACATAAAGAAGACCAGCAGCGCGGCGATGGTGGGCCCGGTGAACAGCGGTTGACCGGCGCGCGGACCGTCCGCCACCGTCATCGCGGCCAGCGCCTGGGTCGGCTCCTCGGGGTCCTCGGCGGCGGCCACCTGGCCGAGGGTGGCCACGAACACTTCGCGCGCCGACAGCGAGGCGATCACCCCCACGTTGATCCGCCAGTCGAAACCCAGCGGGTCGAAGACCGGCTCGACCGCGCGGCCGATCCCGGCCGCCAGGCTGTGGTCGATCTGGTACGTCGCCACGGCCGCCGGATCGCCGGTGTCCACGCCCGCGGCGGCCAGTTCCTCATCCCCGCGAGCGGGCAGCGCCAGCAGCGCCCACAACAGCACGGTCGTGGCCAGGATGATGGTGGTGACCTTGCGTAGGAAGACGAACACCGCGTCCCAGACCGCCAGCGCCACCGAACGTGCCGACGGCGCCCGGTAGGGCGGCATCTCCATGACGAAGGGCAGCACCGGCTCGTGGCGCCCCGTGAGCCGAGAGACCAGCCA
Source organism: Austwickia sp. (assembly GCA_016711265.1). Taxonomy (GTDB): domain Bacteria; phylum Actinomycetota; class Actinomycetes; order Actinomycetales; family Dermatophilaceae; genus JADJTI01. The sequence goes on from JADJTI010000006.1 coordinate 920,873, forward strand.
GGCGACCGTCATCGCGGACACCGCGCCCCCGACGTACAGGGCGAACAGCACCAAACCCTGCACGCCCACCGTCAGCGGACCGACGCCCACTCGCGCCTCCGACGGGATCAGCAGGCCGATGAGCAGGAGGTACACCGGCAGCCGCGCCGAGCACGTCATCAAGGGTGCGCTGAGCATGGTGGCCAACCGGTCGCGGGCCGAGGGCAGCGTGCGGGTCGCCATGATCCCCGGGATCGCGCAGGCCAGCGACGACAGCAACGCCACGAAGGCGCGCCCCTCCAGGCCGGCCTTGGCCATCAGGCGATCGGTCACGATGGCCGCCCGGCTCAGGTAGCCGGAAGCCTCCAGCAGGGAGATCAGCAGGAACAGCAGGGCGATCTGGGGAAGAAACACCAGCACCCCGCCGACGCCGCCGAGCACGGCGGTGCCCAGGAAATCGGCCAGCAGTGGGTGCGAGATCCGCTCGGTGACCATTCCACCGAGTGCGCCGAAGGCGGATTCGATGGCCTCCTGCGCCGGGGCGGCGAGGCTGAAGATCGCCTGGAACACCGCGAACATGACCGCCAGGAAGATCAGGGTGCCGGCGACCGGGTGGAGCAGCACGTCGTCGATGCGCCCGGTACGACGGTCCGGCTGCGGCCCGACGTACCCGGCGGTTTCCAGGACGGAGCCGACCCAGCCGCGCAGCTGGGTGGGGTCGGTAGGCGGCGGCAACGGGACCTCCGGCCAGCTGTCGACCTCGGCGAGCGCGGCGCGCAGCGTCGCCAGCCCGGCACCCCCAGCCACCACGGGGATTACCCGCAGCCCGAGAGCGCGCTCGAGCGCGGCCACGTCGAGGGCTCCGCCGCGGCGCTGGAGTTCGTCGCCGAACGTGAGGACCACGGCGGTCGGCAGCTCCACCTGCAGGACCTGGGCGAGCAGGTTCAGCGACCGTCGTAACGTCGTCGCATCCAGGAGCACCAGGGCCGCGTCGGGGGGCGTTTCCCCGTCACTGGACCCGGTCTCCAGGGCTTGGGCGACGATGGCTTCGTCGGGGCTGATGGGGTCGAGGCTGTAGGTGCCCGGCAGGTCTTCGATGATGACGGATTCCTGGCCGATGCGGGCCGTCCCCTGGTAGCGGGAGACGGTGACGCCGGGGTAGTTGCCGGTCTTGGCGCGGAGCCCGGTGAGGGCGTTGAACAGCGTGGTCTTGCCCGAGTTGGGGCTGCCGACCAGGGCGAACCGGCGGCGGGTGTCCGCCTGGCTCCCGCCGACGGGGGCCGCGGTGGTGCCGTGGTGGTGAGCGCCCATCACGCGATCTCGATGACGATCAGGCGGGCCTCGCTGCGGCGCAGGGCGGCTTCATATCCGGCGACTCGATAGACGACGGGATCACGCAGCGGAGCCCGGCGGACCACGGTGACGTCCTCGCCGATCCCGAAACCCAGGTCCATCAACCGGCGGATGGTCGCCGGGAGACCGCCGGCGGCGTAGCCGGTGACCCGACCGGTGTCTCCCGGGGCCAGCGCTGCCAGCGTGGTGGGGGAGTCCGCCATCGCCCGTGCCGAGGTGTACGACGCCTCATTGACGGTGGTCATGGTACGGCGGCTCAAGGCCACAGCGACGTGGGTCACGGTCGGTCTCCGAAAACTAGGGGAAGAGCGGCCCCAAGGCCGCCGCGCGGTTAGTTAGGTAACCCTAACCTAACCCCTGGGGAGGGTCAGTGGGGCAAAGACGGCCCGGATTCCCCGACGACCGCACCCGCCCGGTCGATGCACACCACATGCAGGAGGATCTCGGGTCGGGCCAGCACCGTTTGGGCGTAGTCGGCGGACGCCTCGGCAATGGCCTGCCCCAGGTCCACCTGGTCGGCGGCGGCCAGCTCCAACGCCTCCAGAACGGTTGCTGCGCCCTGGATCAGGCTGGCCGTGGAACCGCTCGCGCCCGCCTGAGTCGCCAGCCGCGCCAGGTAATCGGGGTCCACCGAGGATCGCCCGGAGTGCAGATCCAGGTGACCGGCGGCCAGCTTGGACAGCTTGGCGACTCCGCCGCACAGGGTGAGCCTGCGGCACCGGTCACCCGCGGGGGAGCGCAGGTACTTCAGCACCGCCCCCGCGAAGTCGCCCATGTCGATGAGCGCCAGCTCGGGCAACCCGAACCGGTCACCGGCCACAGCCTCCGAGGTCGAGCCGGTACAGGCGGCCAGGTGCTGCTGCCCCGCCGCCAAGGCCACATCGATCCCGCGGCGGATGCTGTCGATCCAGGCGCTGCACGAGTACGGCACCACGACCCCCGTGGTCCCGAGCACGGACAGGCCCCCGACGATGCCCAAGCGCGGGTTGAGGGTATGCCGGGCCAGCTCCTGCCCGCGATCGATGCCGACCTCGACGACCAGGTCCAGGGGATCCTCGGTGGTCGTCGCCGCCCGCAGGTTCGCCACGATCATGGCGCGTGGACGGGGATTGATGGCCGGCTCGCCGACCGCCACGGGGAGACCGGGCAGGGTCACCGTGCCGACCCCTGGGCCGGCGGCGAAGGACACCCCCGAACCGGCGGGCGCGCGCCGTACCCGCACGCGGATCACCGCGCCGTGGGTCACATCCGGGTCGTCGCCGGCGTCCTTAGTGATCGCCGCCACCGCCGCCTCGCCGTCCAGGCGAGCGTCCGTCAACGCGAACGCAGGGGCCCGATCTCCGGGGAGCAGGACGGTGACCGGATCGGGAAAATCGCCGGTGAGCAGACCACGGTACGCCGCGCGGGCGGCCCCCGCAGCGCAGGCGCCGGTGGTCCAGCCGGGACGAAGGCCCGATGAACGCAGTTGCCGGCTGCGGCCGCCATCGGCTGAGCCGGCCGTCATCGCGGGACGCGAACGTCCTGGCTGGCGACGCTGAACATGGCGTTGATCGCGGCGGCCGTCATCGCGCTGCCGCCGCGGCGCCCCGTCACGGTCAGGTGTGCGAGTCCGAAGGGGTTATCGACAAGGGCCTGCTTGGATTCGGTCGCACCCACGAAGCCCACGGGCAGACCGATGACGGCGGCCGGGCGCGGGCCACCCTCAGCAACGACCTCAAGCAGCCGGAACAGGGCGGTGGGCGCGTTGCCGATGGCCACCACGGCCCCTTCCAGGTGCTCCCGCCACAACTCCACTGCAGCCGCGGTCTTGGTGGTCTGCAACTGGAGGGCCAAACCGGGCACACGAGTATCACCCAGATAGCACAAGACCTGGTTGCCGGCCGGCAGCATGCTGCGGATGATCCCGGTAGCCACCATCGTCGAGTCGCACAGCACCGGAGCGCCGGCCTCCAGCGCTGCCCGAGCTCGGCCGACCACGTCCGGGGTGTACGCCACGGCCTGCGCGATGTCGGTCTGACCGGCGGCGTGGATCATCCGCACGACGACGCATTCAACGTCCGGTGGGAGCGCAGACAGGTCGGACTCTCGCCGGATGATCTCGAAGGAAGCGCGGTAGATCGCGGCACCGTCTCGGATGTAGTCGTAGCCGCCGTGTGACACAAAACCCTCCGCCTCGTCGTGCGCCGATGTGCGCCGCTGGGCGACGCCTGCCTGAGGCACCAACGTACACAGCCCGCCTTACCGGGACACGACCAAGGACCACTGGACTACCGGTCGCAGCGGACGCCAGCCCAGATACCTCCCCAGCGGCTCGGCCTGATCCACCGCGACTCGCGCGAGCGCGCCGCCATGTTCGCGGTAGGCCTCGACCAAGAGCTGCTCGGTGTCCAGGGTGACCGCATGAGCCACGAAGCGTCCGCCGGCGCCAAGGGCGCCCAGGCAGGAAGTCACGAGCTGTGCACTGAGCCCGCCGCCGACAAAGACCGCGTCGGGTGCCGCCCTGGCGCGCAGCTCGGGCAGTGCCTCCACCAGCGCGGAGACCCGGACCTGCAGCCGTGCGGGGTCGGCCAGCCGGGCCGCGTTCGCGGTGGCCCGCGCCGCCCGGAGAGGGTCACGCTCGACGGCGATCGCGGTGCTGGTGTGGCAGGCCCGCACCCACTCGATGGCGATGGATCCCGACCCGGCGCCCAGATCCCACAGCAGTTCACCCTCTCGGGGGCGCAAGTGGGCTAGTGCCAGCGCCCGTACCGCCCGCTTGGTCACCAGGCCGTCGTGCTCGTACAGCTCATCGGGAAGGCCCGGGACATCCGGCGTACCGGGGGTGGTCGGCGTACCGGGCGCGGTGGTCACCGGCGCAGCGTACGACGTTCGCCCTGCGCAGGGGGCCGCGGGTCACCGCGGCTGTGTCATGATGACCGGGTCGTCGGGGAGGAATCCGGTGTGAATCCGGAGCGGTCCCGCCACTGTGACTGCCCCACCGGTACGCCGGCAGGGGCAGGAGTCAGGACATCCGCCGCCGATGGTGGCGGCCGTGTGGCCGGCACCCGTTTCGACCGCAGGCGCGGACCTGCAGGAGACGACGATGCCTGATGCTGCTCGATGCCGCGTCCCCGCTGAACCTGCCTCCCGGCGGGAGCGACCCCTGCTCATGGTCTTCACCGGCGAGGGCAAGGGCAAGACCACGGCAGCGATGGGGATGGCGCTGCGCGCCTGGCATCGTGGATGGCCCATCGGGGTCTTTCAATTCATCAAGTCTGGCCGGTGGCCCACCGGCGAGCGCGCCGCCTTCCAGGCGCTCGATGCGGCACACCGGGACAGCGGTGTCGGCGCGCCGGTGCACTGGGAGAGCCTGGGCAGCGGCTTCACCTGGCTGCCTCGGCGTACCGGCCCAGATCCCGCCGAGTTGGCCCAACACGGCTGGAGCCGGGTTGCCCAAGCCCTGGCCACCCAGCAATACACGTTCGTGCTGCTCGACGAGCTGAGCTACCCCCTCGCCCGGGGGTGGGTCGACGTCGAGGAGGTGGTGGCCGCCCTGGCGGCGCGTCCGGGGTTCCAACAGGTCGCGATCACCGGGCGGGGGTGCCCCGAGGCGCTCCTGGCCGCCGCTGACCTGGTGACCACCATGACCAAGGTGCGTCACCCCTTCGACGCGGGACATCGGGGCCAACAGGGGATCGAATGGTGAGCGCCGCCGCCGCGCAGCCAGGACCCGGGCGCCGGAGACTGCCCCGGCTGGTCGTGGCCGCCCCGGCCTCCGGGCACGGCAAGACCACCGTGGCCGTCGGCCTGATGGCCGCCCTCCGCGCTCGCGGCCTCGCGGTCGCACCCGGCAAGGTCGGCCCGGACTACATCGACCCGGGCTACCACGCGCTGGCCACGGGCCGCCCAGGCCGCAACCTCGACCCGTACCTGTGCTCACCTGCGCTGATCGTCCCCCTGCTGTGGCACGCGGCGGACCACCCCACGCCCGCCGACCTCACCGTCATCGAGGGGGTGATGGGCCTGTACGACGGCCGGCTGGGCACCCAGGGATTCGCTTCGACCGCGCACGTGGCCCGGCTCACCGAGTCCCCGATCCTGCTGGTGGTCGACGCGCGGCACACCTCCCGCAGCGTCGGGGCGCTGGTGCACGGCATGGCCACCTACGAGCCGGGGATCACCATCGCCGGAGTCGTCCTCAACCAGGTCGCCTCGCCCCGACAGCGGAAGGAGGCGGTGGCCGCGATCGAACCGACCGGGGTGCCGGTGCTCGGCACCCTCCCGCGCAACGCCGGCATCGAAGCGCCCTCCCGGCACCTCGGCCTCGTCCCAGCCGCCGAACGTCCGCAGGCGGTCGCGGCCCTGGAAACCCTGGCCGCAGCCATCGCCGAGCACCTCGACCTGGACGCGGTCCTGCGGCTCGCCGCCGACGCGCCGGACCTGGTGGGCGCGCCGTGGGACCCCCGCCATGCGCTGGGCGAGGCCGCGCGCGCGGAGGCGCCGACGGGCCCGATCGTCGCGGTGGCCGGCGGGCGGGCCTTCACCTTCGGGTATCCCGAGACCGAGGAACTGCTGCACGCGGCCGGCTGCCGCACCGTCGTCATCGACCCGTTGACCGACACGGCCCTGCCTGCGGGGACCGCCGGTCTCTACCTCGGCGGCGGGTTCCCGCAGGTGTACGCCGCGGAGCTGGCGGGCAACGCGTCCCTGCGCGAGGCCGTCCGCGCCGCGGCTGCCGACGGGATGCCGGTGGTCGCCGAGTGCGCCGGATTGCTGTACCTGGCCCGAAGTCTGGACGGGGCACCGATGAGCGGGGTGGTGCCGTCGGAGGCGGCCATGACCCCGCGACTGACCATGGGGTACCGCGAGTTCCTCGCCCCCGCCGACACGCTCCTGGCCGCCGCCGGTGAGCACGTCCGAGGACACGAGTTCCACCGCACCGACCTGGCCGCGAAGGCATCGACCCCGGCCTGGTGCGCGCCGGACGGGCCGGGTCACGGGTGGTCCCTGGACCCTGCGGGCACCGGCTCCCCGACGGTGCACGCGTCCTACCTGCACGTGCACTGGGCCGGGCATACGTCGATGGCGGCCCGGTTCGCCCGGGCGGTGCACCGGTACGCCGGCCCGCCCGACAAGCCCGACAAGCCCGACGAGCACGTCGACCTGCACCACCACGGCGACGCAGACCTGGTGCCCGGAGCCGTCGACCTGGCGGTCAACGTTCGCGGCGCGGCGCCGCCGTGGCTGACCGCAGCGGTCATCGGCGACGGCGACTGGTCGGCGTACCCCGATCCGCGTGCCGCGGTGGCGGCGATCGCCGACCGGCACGCCGTCGCGCCCACCATGGTGCTGCCCACCGCCGGAGCGGCGGAGGCGTTCACCCTGCTGGCCCGGGCCTGGAACGGGACCCATCCGGTGGTCGTCCATCCCCAGTTCACCGAACCGGAGGCCGCACTGCGGCAGGCGGGGCACCGCCCGGGGCGGCATCTGCTCACCGACGAGGGCGGGTTCGTGCTGGAGCCCTCGGCCGTACCCGACCCCGCGGACCTGGTCATCATCGGCAACCCGACCAACCCCACCGGGGTGTTGCACCCCGCGGAGTCGCTGCACGCCCTGCGCAGACCCGGCCGCGTCGTGGTCGTCGACGAGGCGTTCCTGGACCTCGTGCCGGGTGAACCCGAGACCCTCATCGGCCCGCAGATGACCGGCGTACTGGTCATCCGCTCGCTGACCAAGACCTGGGGCGTCGCCGGGCTGCGGGCCGGGTACGTCGTCGGCGACCCGGAGCTGGTGGCGCGGCTCGCCGCCCAGCAGCCGCCGTGGTCGGTGTCCACCCCCGCGGCCCGGCTGATCGCGGCGGCCCTGCGCCCGCACGCTCAGCGCGAGGCGAGCGCCCTGGCGCGGCAGGTCGAGACCGATCGGGACGACCTGACCGCTCGCCTGCACGCCCTGGGACTGCGCACGGTCGAACCCGCGCGGACGCCGTTCGTGCTGGTGGACACCAGCCCGTTCGGGCCGCACTCGATCTGGACACCGCTGGCCGCCCACGGATTCGCCGTACGACGGGGTGAGACCTTCCCTGGCTTGTCACCCACGTGGATCCGGGTGGCCGTCCGCGACCCCGAGACCCACCGGGGGTTCGCGCAGGCGCTGGAGCGCCTGGATCGTCCTGCCCACACCGCATCGGCGCCGCCGCCCCGAGCTGCCACCGTCCTGCCCGAAGGAGCCCCATGCCGACCCCCCTCGTGAGCCTCGACGTCGCGCCCGGCACCGTGGTCCTGGTCGGCGGCGGTCCAGGCGACCCCGGCCTGATCACCGTCCGCGGGTTGGCGGCCATTCAGGCAGCCGACGTGATCGTGCACGACCGGTTGGCGCCGCTGGCCTGCCTGGAGCACGCCCGCCCGGAGGCCGAGATCGTGCCCGTCGGTAAGGTGCCCCGGGGCCACCAGACTCCCCAGGGGCAGATCAACGCCATCCTGGTGGACCGGGCACGACGTGGGCTGAGCGTGGTCCGGCTCAAAGGCGGTGACAACTTCGTCTTCGGCCGCGGATCCGAGGAGTGGCAGGCCTGCGCGGCCGCCGGGATCCCGGTCCGGGTGATCCCGGGGGTGACCTCCGCGGTCGCCGTACCCGCCCTCGCGGGCATCCCGGTCACGCACCGGTCGCTGACCCAGGGTTGCACCATCGTGTCGGGACATGTGCCGCCCGGCGATCCGCGCAGCACGCTCAACTGGGAGGCCCTGGCCTGCGCCAACACCACTCTGGTCATCCTGATGGGGGTCACCTACCTGACCGAGATCATGAGTGCCTTGACGGCGGCGGGCATGGCGGGCCAGACCCCGGCCGCCGTCATCGAGAACGGCGCCACCCCGCAGATGCGGGTCGTCCAGGCGACCGTGGACACCCTGCCCGGGGTCGCCCGCGAACGGCACATCCGGCCCCCCGCGATCATCATGATCGGCTCCGTGGTGGGCCTGGACCTGGACCGCGAGGACCTCAGCGATGCTGCGCACACCAGCTGAGCGCGGCGGCGACGTCGGTCACCACGGGCACCCCCGGGACCGGCGGCGGTCGTCGTACCACCACCACCGGCACGCTGAGCAGGCGCGCCACCGTCAGCTTGGCGGCGGTGTCCTCGCCGCCCGAGTCCTTGGTCACCAGCACGTCGACGCCGTGCCCGGCAAACAGCTCCCGCTCCCCGTCCTGCTCGAACGGTCCGCGGGCCACCAGGAGCCGCCAGCGGGCAGACCACTGCGGGGCGTCGCCCGCGGCGCCCGGGGCCAGGTCGGCGATCCGGGCCAGCACCGCGTGGTCGGCGAGTGGGCCGGCGTACCGAGCCAATCGCTGACGGCCGACGGTCAGCAGCGGCCGTTCGCCCGCCGTGGCCGCGGCAGCAGCTGCCTCGTCGTGGTCGGCCACCCACCGCCACTGGCTCGCGTCCGGGTGTCCGCCCCACCCCGGGCGATCCACCCGCAGCAGCGGCACCCCGGTTCGGGTGGCCGCAGCAGCGGCGTTCGCGGAGATGGCTGCGGCGTACGGGTGGCTGGCATCGACGATGGCGTCCACCGCGTCGCTCACGTATGCCGCCAACCCCTCGACGCCGCCGAATCCTCCGCTGCGGGTCGTCCCGCCCGCCGGGGTCCGCGGCCTGGACGTCCGCCCGGCCAGGGAGGTCACCGGGTCGAGACCCGCCCGCGCCAGGGCATCGGCCAGCTCGCGACCCTCCCGAGTCCCACCGAGCACCAGGATGCGTCCGCCCACGCGCCCACCCAAGCCGACCTGCACAGCCGCGGCAAGCGCGAGACCAGCGCGCACCGACTCCACCGGCACCCGCGCACGAACGTCTGCAGGACATCGAGAGGGGAAGAGATGCACATCGCTGAAGGATTCTTGCCACCGGTGCACGCTGCCGGGTGGGCCCTGGCTGCGGCGCCCTTCGTGATCCACGGCGCCCGGAAGGTGGTGACCGAGGTGCGTGAGCACCCCGAGAATCGGCTGCTCCTGGGCGCCGCGGGGGCGTTCACTTTCGTGGTGTCGGCGCTCAAGCTGCCCTCGGTCACGGGTAGTTCGAGCCATCCGACCGGCGCCGGCCTGGGGGCGATCCTCTTCCGCCCGCCCGTGATGGCCTTCCTGTGCACCGTGGTGCTTGCCTTCCAGGCACTCCTGCTGGCGCATGGCGGGGTGACCACGCTGGGCGCCAACGTGTTCGCCATGGGCGTGGTCGGGCCCTGGGTGGGGTACGCCGTGTTTCGCGCGGTGGGCTGGGTGGCTCCGCGAGAGTCTGGTGTGGCCTGGGGGCCGGCGGTCTTCGCCGCCGTGGCGACGGCCAACCTGGCCACGTACGTGACGACGTCGATCCAACTGGCATGGGCGTTTCCCGACCCGGTGTCGGGATTCATCGGCGCCGCCGCCAAGTTCCTGGGGATCTTCGCCGTCACCCAGCTCCCGCTGGCCGTCGTGGAAGGCCTGTTGGGCGTGCTGCTGTTCCGAGTGCTCGGGGACGTCGCCGGGGCGCAGCTGCACAACCTGCGCCGGGACGCAGCGGACCCCGTGGCTGCGGAGGTGACCCGATGACCCGCCGCTGGATCGATGCCCTGTTGTTGGTTGCGGTGCTGGCGGTGCTCGCACTGGCGCTGGTCCTCGGATCCGGGCGCCCGACCTCCGACGGCGAGGCGTTCGGGGGTAGCGATGCGGCAGTCACGGCGCAGTTGGAGGCCGACGGTTACCGGCCGTGGTTCGCGCCTTTGTTCAGCCCCGGTTCGGCGGAGATCGAATCCGGACTGTTTGCTGTTCAGGCCGCGCTGGGCGGCGGGCTCCTCGGCTACTGCCTCGGGGCGCTGCGCCGCCGCACCCGAGCCCGCAGCTCCTCCCTGGAGACGGCGGCGGAGGTGTCGTGACCGGGCGAGGGCCGGCGCTCGACGACGCCGCCTGGGACAGCCCGTGGCGACGCCGGTGCGTGCGCGACAAGGCTGTGCTGAGCGTGGGCCTGCTCGGGTGTGCCGTGCTGCTGCCGTGGTGGCCCGGGGGCGTCCTGACGGCACTGATCGCGACCGTCGTACTGGTCGGGCCCGCCGGACTGGCCCCCGCGGTCCTGGGCCGGTCGCTGCTGGCCCCCGGGGCGTTCATCGCGGTGGGGGCCGCGTCACTGCTGATCACGGTGTCCTGGCAGGGTGGTCCGGCGGTAGGGCTCGCGCCCTCCCCGGAGCCCGCGCTCACCGTGACCGTCCGAGGATGTGCCGCCACGCTGGCCGTGTTCGTCCTGGCCGCGACCACCCCCGCGGTGGACCTGATCAGCGCCGTGGGCCGGCTTCGGGTGCCGCAAGCATGCCTGGACGTGACCGCCGTGGCGTACCGGATGGTGTTCGTCCTGGCCCAGTCGGTCCGCGCGGTCCGGGCGGCGCAGGTGGCCCGCCTGGGGTACGACGACCGCCGGGCAGCCATGGGCAGCATCGCCGCCCTGGTCGGCGCGGTGTGGATCCGGGCGTGGGAGCACGCCGGACGGCTGGAGGCAGGATTGGCCGGCCGGGGCGGAACCGACTCGCTGCGCACCCTGGACCCGCCCGCCGTGGCCTCGGCACGGTTCCTGATCGCGTCGGTGATGACCCCGATCGCCGTCGCGGCGGCGGCGTACCTGGCAGCGCCACGGTGAACGAGGTGACCGAGGGCGGGGTGTCGACCCCGCGTCCGGCGCCTGGCGGGCCGGGGCTGCGGGCTCGCGGCCTGTCCTTCCGGTACGGCGGGGTGTGGGTCCTGAGAGGCGCCGACCTCGACGTGCCCACCGGCTGCCGGACCGCGATCCTGGGTGCCAACGGCTCGGGGAAGACCACGCTGCTGCGGTGCCTGTCGGGCTCGCTCACACCCGCCGAGGGGTCGCTCACCCTCGGGGACGTGCCGGTCCGGTACCACCGCGCGGGGTTGCGAGAGCATCGACGTCGGGTTCAGCTGGTGGTGCAGGACCCTGACGACCAGCTGTTTTCCGCCGACGTCCGCCGAGATGTGTCATTCGGCCCGCTCAATCAGGGGCTCAGCGACACCCAGGCCCGGGAGCGCGTCGAGGAGGCACTGGGTCTGTTGGCGATCGCCGAGCTCGGGGATGTCCCGGTGCACCGGCTCTCCTACGGTCAGCGCAAGCGGGTCGCGATCGCCGGCGTGGTGGCGATGCGGCCCCGCCTGCTGCTGTTGGACGAGCCGACCTCCGCCCTGGACCCGGCGGGCGTGCTGGAGATGCTGACCGCGCTGGAACGCCTGGAGGAGCGGTCCACGACGGTCGTGATCGCGACCCACGACGTCGACCTCGCGCTGCGGTGGGCTGACCAGGTGGCTGTGGTGGTCGACGGCTGCGTGGTGGCCGGTGACCCGGGGGTGGTGCTGGGCGACCGGGACCTGATCGCCCGAGCGCGGCTGCGGCTGCCGTGGGTCCTGGACGTCGCCGACCGGCTTGGCCTGCTCACCGGATCCGGCGGCGGTCCGCCGCGGGACGTGGAGTCGCTGGTACGACGACTGAGCCGGCCGGTCGACGTACCAGCTGGGCCTGCACGATGAGCAGGTTTGCCCGACCTGGGGCATGCTGCAGGGTGCCTCAGGTCGGCTTAACCTGCTGCTGCGCCTCACGCGGGGGGCCGCGGCTCGAGGGGTAGCGTGGGACACGGCCGAGACAGGGCCGGGAACCGCTGCGAGGGGTTGGGCGGGCAGGCCGAGGCGACCCGAGGGTGGGGCGGGGGGCGAGCGTGGCGAGCAGGGAACGCGAGGCCGGTGGCGTCCAGTCCGTCGGCCGGGTCTTGGACATCCTGGAGATCATCAACGAGCACGGCGGCGAGATGACGATCACCGACATCGCCGCCCACACTGGCCTGCCACTGCCGACGATCCACCGGTTGTTGCGGACGTTGGTCACCCGGGGGTACGCCCATCAGACCCCGCGCCGCCGCTATGCCCTCGGGTGGCGGCTGATGGCGTTGGGGGAAACCGCGGGTGGCACGTTCGGGGCGGTGGCCCGGCCGCTGCTGACCACGTTGGTGGAGCAGCTCGATGAGTCGGTCAGTCTGTCGATGCGCGATCTGGACCGCCTGGTGTACGTCGTCCACGTGCCGTCCCAGCGTTCGATGCGGATGTTCACCGAGGTGGGGCGCAAGGTGGAGTTGCACGCGACGGGGGCGGGCAAGGCCCTGCTGTCGATGATGCCGGAGTCCGAAGTAGCCGCGATCATCGATCGGGTGGGCCTGACCCGCAAGACCTGCCACACGATCACCGACCGCCAGCAGTTGTCGCGCGAGCTCGATACGGTCCGGGACCGCGGGTACGCCCTCGACCTGGAGGAACAGGAGATCGGCGTGGTGTGTGTGGCGGTCCCCGTCCGGGGGGCCGTGCGGCTCGCGCTGTCGATGTCCGGGCCGACGCCGCGGATGACGGGGGACGTGCTGACGGCCGCCGTGCCGGTCCTGCAGGGTGCGGCCCAGCAGCTCGAGGAGCGGTTCAGCGCGGCGTAGCCGCCTGACATGCCGCCAGCGCCCGTTCGACGAGGGCCGCGAAGGTCGAGGCCCCGTCCGCCGCCGTGGCCTGGCGGGGGTCACCCAACACGCCGTTCGGGCTCACCGCTCGCACCCCGGCGTGGCGCAGTGCGGGCATCAGCTCGGCCAGCGGCCTGATATTTCCTGCGGCCAGGTGCTCCAGCCGGACCCGCCGCGGAGCAAGGTGAAGCATCAGCGAGGTCTCGGTGTGCCCGGCGTGCGCGTCGCCCCCGGGCCAGTCGACATGCCAGATCCGCAGGGTGCGACCCTCCAACCGGCACTGCGCGGCCGCGGCCTCCAGCGCCCCGCGATTGCCGCCGTGTCCGTTGACGAGCATGACGGCGTCCCAGTGCGGCGCCGCGTGTCGGCTCAGATCCACCACGAAGGTCTGCAGGGCGTGGGTGGACACCGACAGGGTCCCCGGGAAGCCGAGGTGTTCGCCGCTGACGCCGATCGGGATCACCGGGGCCAGGCCGGCGCCGGGCAGCGCCGACACCAGGGCCGCGGCGACGGCGGAGGCGATCACGCTGTCGCAGTCCAGCGGCAGATGGGGTCCGTGTTGTTCCAGGGAGCCGACGGGTACGACGAGTAGGCGGGGGCGGGGAGATTGATCGATGTCCGGCCAGGTCGCGTCCGCGAGCGTCATGGGGGAGGCCGGGACCGTCAGCGATGGCATTGAGGAACCTTGAGAACCAATAAGTCTATCAGGATCGGGGGGTTTGCCCATATCCTGGCATCCGAATGCGACCCATCTAACTGTCTCGTTGGGTAGGTGTGGGCGTACCCGTTCGACGGTTACATGACTGCTGTAGGGCAAGTCGCCGTGCTCTGGTCCGCCAGCGTCTCGGCGATCGCCGTCATCCGAACGCGTGACGAGGAGATCCCCATGGGACGGTATGTCATCGAGAGGACGTTGCCGGGCGCCGGCAACCTGAGCGCCCAGGAATTGCACGACATCAGCGCGAAGTCCAACGAGGTTCTCGCCGGAATGTCGGGGATCAGCTGGATCGAGTCCTACGTCGGTGACGACAAACTCTTCTGCGTCTACGAGGCCGATCACGCCGACCTCATCAAGGAACACGCTGACCAGGGTGGCTTTCCGTGTGACGCGGTCACCCAGGTCCGCTCGGTCATCAGCCCCGAGACCGGAAGGTAGGTCCCGGAGACTCCGGGGTCGCGCATGTCGGCCGAGGTTGTGCACCATCCGTCCAGGGTGAGAACGAAGGCTCGGTCATGCTGCTGAAATTCCACGCCCCCGAGGTGCTGTTCGGGATCGGGTCGCTGGCCGAGGCAGGGTACGCCGCGGTGCGGCTCGGTGCCCGCCGGCCGATGGTGGTCACCGACCCCGGGTTGATCGAGGCCGGGTGGCCGGCCGAACTGAAAGGCCATCTCGTGGAGGTGGGGCTGGTGCCTCACCTCTGGCACGACGTCACCCCCAATCCCAAGGACCGCGAGATTCGCCGCGGGTACGCCGCCTACCAGGAGCACGGCTGCGACGTGCTGATCGCTCTCGGGGGCGGGAGCTGCCTGGATGCCGCCAAGGGCGTGGCGGTGCTGGCCGGTAACGGCGGAGACATCCTCGACTACCGCGGGGTCGACAAGATGACCAGCGCGATCCCGCCCCTCATCGCCATCCCGGCGACCTCGGGGACGGGCGCCGACGTGTCGCAGTTCTGCATCGTCACCGACACGGTCCGTTCGGTGAAGGTGACGATCATGAGCAGGGCCCTGGTGCCCGACCTGTCGATCACCGACCCCCGGTTGTTGACCACGATGCCGGACTGGCTGAACGCCGCGACCGGTTTGGATGCGCTCACCCATGCCATCGAGGCGTTCGTGTCGCGGGCCCACAACCCGCTGACGGACATCCACGCCCTCAACGCGGCCCAACTGGTCATGGCCAACCTGCGGGCCGCCATGGAACGCGGGGCGTCGCAGGACGTCCGGGAGCGGATGGCGCTGGCGAGCCTGGATGCCGGGCTCGCCTTCAGCAACGCCATCCTGGGTGCCACGCACGCCATGAGTCACCAGGTCGGTGGGCTGCTGGATGCACCTCACGGAGTCATCAACGGGGTGCTGTTGCCGCACGTCATCCGATACAACGCCGCCACCGCGGCCGATCGCTTCCGTGATCTGGCGGTGGCCACGCAGGTCTGCCCGCCGCAGACGCCGGCCGCGGAGGCGGCCGAGCTGCTCGCGCTCCGGGTCCGCGCGCTGGCCGACGAGGTGGGGGTGCCAGCGGGCCTGGCCTCCCTCGGCGTCACCGTCGGGGACTGTGAAAGCCTGGCGGAGAGCACTTTCTCCGACGCCTGCCTGACCACCAATCCGCGCAAGGCCGAGCGCCGGGAGATCGCGGCGATCTTTCAGGCGGCGCTGTGACGACGCAGGACGTCGTGCCGGCGGCCCAGGTGATGTCTGCGGCGGACTCGGATCTGGAGTCGCTGACCGGTCTGCGGTCGGGCAAGCAGTCCTTCTACCGCGAGTACGTGCGCTCCGACGAACGGATGAAGCGCGCCGTCCGCGCGATGGACTCGATATCCCGGGTCGTCGTCCGCACCGTCGAGGGTCCGCGCAGCCTGTTGGAGCAGGTCGCGCGAGCCGTCGGCGCCCACCTGGATGCCGAATGGACGTTGTTGGGACTGGCCGACGGCCACCTGCCGGGGGCCCGCCCTCGGTTCGTCGCCGCGGACGGCGCCGGCACGATCGTGCCCGAGGAGGACGCGCTCCCCGCGGAGGTCCGGCGTGAGCTGGGGGTGATCCGCGCCGGGCACACCAGCCCGGCCGTGCACCGGCTCGGCTGGGTGTGGGTCCCGATCCACCTGGAGGGTGCCACCATCGGCAGCATCGTCGCCAAGCACCGGCTGCCGGCCGATCCGGCGCCCGGGGACTTCTCGGTGCTGCGCATCCTGGCCGGTCAGGCGACCGTGGCGCTCTTCACCTCGGAGCAGTTCCAGCTCGGTTTGACGTTGCAGCGGCAGGCCCGGCGGCTCAACGACGAAACGGCCGCGCAGGCGCGGGACCTGGCCGCGCGGACCACCCAGCTGCGCCGCGCCGAGCAGCGCCTGCGGCTGGCGGATCAGCGTCAACTCGTGGACGAGGAGCGCCACCGGATCGCCCGCGAACTGCATGACACGGTCACCCAGCAAGTGTTGGCGGCGGGCATCGCCGTGGACATTGCCTCGCGGGACGCCGCGGCCCTGGGGGCTGCCGCGGCGCCGGTCGTGGAGCAGCTGATGCGTGCCAAGGACTTGTCACAACGTGCCGTGGGTCAACTGCGCCAGGCCATCTACGCCCTGAACCGGTCGCAGCACGACACGCTGCGCACCCTGCCGGAGTTGCTGGAGGAGCTGGTCCGCCAGCACGACGGGGCGATCAGGGTGCACCTTCGGGTGGAGGGCGACCCCTTCCCGGTCGGCGAGGTTGCCCTGCACGAGATCACCCGGGCGGTGGGGGAGGCATTGTTCAATGTGTTCTTCCACGCCCAGGCCGGCCGAGCCGTCGTCAGGCTGCGCTACCTCAAGCGGTCCCTGGCCGTCTCGATCGCCGACGACGGTGTCGGAGATCCGGTGCTGTTGCGTCGGCACATGCGCCTGGCCACCCGGGTGGACGGGGACGGCCGGCACCGAGGCCTGGTCAACATCCAGCAACGCATGGCCGAGTTGGGGGGCACCGTGACGATCCGCCGGGCGCGGCTGGGTGGGGTGCGCCTGGAGCTGAGGCTGCCATGTCCGGACGCCGAGGGGGCAGGAGTTGACGATGACACGACGCACTAGCGGTGCTGTCGGTGCGCCGAGCACGGCGACCGGTACGGCGGCCAGCTCGGCGGGCAGCGTTGCGACCGAGCGGGTGGTCACGATCGTGCTCGTGGACGATCACGCGATCGTGCGCCAGGGGCTGCGCTCGATCCTGGACCGCGAGGACGACTTCGTCGTGACCGGTGAGGCCGCCTCGGCGGACGAGGCGCTGGCCGTCGTGGCGCACGCCCGCCCCGATGTGGTGATCGTCGACGTCAAGCTGTCGGCGACCGGGGATGCCGAGGGCCTGGACCTGTGCGCCGAGCTCGCGCAGCGTCATCCGCATGCGCGGATGCTGGTGTTCACGACGTACCTGGACGACCACCACGTGCTGCAGGCGGTCCGCGCCGGTGCCCGCGGGTACGTGGTCAAGGACGTCGACACCTCCGCTTTGGTCCGGGCCATCCGGGACGTCAGCCGGGGTGAGACCGCGTTCGACGCGCGCAGTGCGGCAGCGATGGCCCGCTGCCTCAACGCCCCCAAACCCGGGCCTGCTAAGGATCTGACCGACCGGGAGCGCGAGATCGTCCGGCTGTTGGCGCGGGGGCTGTCGAACAAGGACATCGGGACCCGGTTGTTCATCTCCTCGACGACCGCCAAGTTCCATGTCGGCAACATCCTGCGCAAGCTGGGAGTCTCCCGCCGCGCGGAGGCGGTGTACGAGGCGGGCAAACGCGGCCTCGTGTGAGCCGGCGGGGGCGCACCTGCGTGCGCTCACTGCCGGTCGATCACCAGCCACCCGCCGTGGAACTCCTCCACCCGGTACGGCAATCGGCTGCCACGGCCCCATTCCTGCAGGTCCTCGGCGGTCAGGGTGTGGAGGTGCCCGTACAGGTCCTCGGCCACCTCCTCATAGGGCACGGCGACGACGACCCGTTTACGGGCCAGGCGCAGGGCCTCCTCGACCACCTCGAGGGCGTGCGCGGCGGGCAGATGCTCGAGCAGGTGAATCACCACGACGGTGTCCGCGGCCCCGTCGGCGCGGGGTACCCGGGCGGCGTCACAGGTCATGGCATCCACCTGCAACCTCAGCCGGGAGGAGACCTGGCGGACGAGCGCGACGGTGCCCGGCGAGATGTCGACGGCCACCACGTGCAGGCCGCGCCGGGCCAGCAGCAGCGATAGGAAACCGAAACAGCACCCCAGATCGAGGACCGTGGCGCCGCGGATCAGGTCGACGGCGCGCGCGTAGAGCGGCGCATGCTGGGCGATGACGCTGCCCTCGTCCCCGGCGTACCCCGGTTCGGCGATCCGGTTGAGGGTGTTGCGGTAGAACACCTCCCAGGCGTCGATCGGGCAGGGCGCGGCCGAGACCACCACCCCGGTGAAGATCCGCTCGAAGAGCTCGGGGCCGCTCACCCAGCCGGTGTCGAAGAGCTCCTCCCGGAGCATCCGGGTCAGGTCCTCGTCGAGCTCCCGGGCGCTGACGTACTGCTCGACCACCAGGCGGTCACCGTGCTGGAAGAGGCCGAAATGCGGGGTGCGGGTGATGGGGCGCAGGCCCGGCGCGTCCGGGCCGGGGAAACCGGGTGGCCGGGGACCGGCCCGGCGCACCTGCACCAGTTCATCGACGTACCCACCGCCCTGGGGGGTGAGCGGGTCGATCGGGAGCAGGGCGTGCTGGCGCATGGCTAGGCCACCGTGCCGACACGGGTGGAGAAGTCCTCCAGGCTACGCAAGCCGCGAACCACATGGACCGCGTCGCAGAACTCGGCGTACGCGGGCAGGTCACAGCGCCCCAGGCCCCAGGAGTACGCCGGTTCGGGGGTGAGCCACAGCGTCGACCGGCAGCGCCGGGTCATCTCCTCGAACCGCGCGAGCCCGGGGTCGCGGCCGTTGCCGCGGCCGTCGCCGAGGACGACCAGGGTGGTACGACGGGTGAGCGCGGAACCGTAGGACTGCAGGAAGTCCTGCCAGGAGGCGCCGTAGTCGGAGGAGGCATCCACGTCGATCACGCCGCCCGCGGGCAACCCCGCCATGATCAGCGTGAGGGCCTCGTCCAGACGGTGGTCGGCGAACACCTCGCTGACCTCGACGACCCGGTCGACGAACACGAAGGAGCGCACCGACGACGCCAGCGATTGGAGGCTGTGCACCATGTGCAGCGTGAAGCGCGCCGTGGCGCGGACCGACAGCGAGGCGTCCACGAGGACCACCAGCCGGGGCCGGTCCTCGACCTTGGCGACGGTTACCGGCCGGAACGGTACGCCGTCGTAGCGCATGTTGCCGCGCATCGTGCGTTGCCCATCGACTCGCCCCCGCGCCGCGACCTGCCGTTTCGCGCGGGGCGCCCCGCGCACGTGGTGCAGGATCCGGCGCAGCGACTCCTCCATCGTCGCGCGCTCGGACTCCTGGATGCGTTCGGCCTGGGCAGCAGCGAGGTCCCGGTGTTCGATCTGCAGGGAGCCGGCAGCCAGCAGGGCCTGAAGATGGGTGCGCAGTCGCTCGGGGAGGCCGTCCAGGAGTGGCGCTAGCGCCCGGCGCAGGGCCGCCAGGTCGGCGGGTTCGTCAGCGTCGAGCGCGTCGAGCGCGTCGAGCAGATCGCTTTCGGCGAGCCACCCCAGCAGCGCCATCTCCTGCGCGACGGAGAGCTCGACGTCCAACTCCAGCGCGGTGCTCCGGGACAAGCCGGTGGGCACCCCGGCGTTGTGCAGCCGCTGGGTGCTCAGCGTGACCCTGGCCGCCTCGCCGGCCGGGCTGCGCCGGTCCGTGGAGAGCACCACGTCGCGGGTGCTGGCCGCCAAATCCAGTTTGTTGGCCTCCTGGTGCAGGTTGTACTGCTGGGCCAGGTCTTCAGGGCGGAAGTACTGCCGGATGTCCTGCGGCCGGCCGTGTTCGTGACCTTGGCCGGGGGTCTGGCCCGGTTCGTCGGACAGCGTGAACTGCTCCAGCTCTCCGGTGTCGGACAGGTCGTCGTGCGCGTGGGAATGTTGCGCCGACTCGGCCAGCACGGGCCGCAACGCGAAGAAGGCGTCGAAGACCTGGTTGAACGTGCCGAGGTCGCGCCGGTCCTTGACCAGGGCCGCGGTGAGCGCGGCCCGCAGCGTCTCTCGGTGGCCGACGACCCCGGGCAGGGTGAGCGCGGTCATCGCGTCGATCCCTTCGGACACCCCGATTCGCAGACCGTGCAGCCGGAGCAGCCTGATGAACCGGTGAACCGCCCGCTGCATGTCACAACGCCCGGCGTCGCGCCGCGCGGGCCACGTCGGAGCGGGTATCACCGGGGCCGGGGCGGCCGCGGCGGGTCGCCGCGGGACGGGCCACGCCGGCGCTGACCTCCTGATCGCGGTGCGCGTGTTCCGGTTCGTCGTGCGCGTGGTCGTGCGGATGGTCGTGCGCGTGGTCGTGCGGATGGTCATGGCCGTGCCCGTGCCCGTGGCCGGCCCGGCTGGGCAGCGTTGCGGGCACGCTGCGGTTCGGGTCCGTGCGGGAGATGATCTCGGGCAGGGCCCGGCGCCCCGACTCCAGGTCTCGTTCGTACTTCAGGACGACGTTGAGGGTGTCCGACAACAGCGGCGCGGACAGCTCCTCTGCCCCCAACACGGCCAGGGTGCCCGCCCAGTCGATGGTCTCGGAGATGCTGGGCGCCTTGCGAAGGTCCAGCTCGCGCAGCCCCCGCACGACCTCCACCAGGTGCCTGGCCAGGGCGTCGGGCAGGCCGGTGCGCTTGGACCGGATGATGTCCAGTTCCCGGTTTGCTTCGGGATAGTCGAGGAACATGTGCAGGCAGCGCCGCTTCAGGGCCGCCGACAGATCCCGGGTGTTGTTGGAGGTCAACACGACCAAGGGTCGGTGTACGGCGCGCAGGGTGCCCAGTTCGGGGATGGAGACCTGGAATTCCCCGAGCAGTTCCAGCAGCACCGCCTCCAGGGCCTCGTCAGCCCGGTCGATCTCATCGACCAGCAGGACCACCGGGGTAGGCGAGGTGACCACGTCCAGCAGCGGCCGTGAGGCCAGGAAGTGCCGCGAGAAGAAGACGCTGTCGTGCGCCGACACGGCCGCCACCGCGTCGGCGAGCGTGGAGGTGTCGCTGATGAACTCGGCGATCCGTTCGCGCAGGATCTGGGTGTAGAGCAGCTGCTTGCCGTAGTCCCACTCGTACAGCGCCTTCGACTCGTCCTGGCCCTCGTAGCACTGCAGGCGCACCAGCCGCCGATCGCTGGCCTGAGCCAGCGACAGGGCCAGCTCGGTCTTGCCGACCCCGGCGGGCCCCTCCAACAGGAGCGGCTTGCCCAGCCGGTGGGCGACGAACACCGTGGTGGCCAGCCGATGGTCGGCCAGGTATCCGGCCTCGGCGAGCCGGTCCAGGACGTCCTGGATCTCGGTGAACACCTCGCTCGGTGACGAGGCGGTGGGGGCGGTCATGGGGTTCCTCTCAGGGTCGGTACGACGGGGCGAGCCGGCCGCCGTACCGACCCCGAGATGTCGCGCAGGTCAGCTCGGCGGACCCTGCGCGATCAGCTGAGGAGATCGTCCAGATCACCGTTCATGCAGTGGTCCACCACGGGAGCGACCAGGTCGAAGGTGCACTCGCGGGCGTTGCCGGGAGTGCAGGCGTCGCCCAGGACGTGGTTGGTGATCCGTTCGACGTCCGCCTTGTCGCCCTTGATGACCGGGTTGGCCTCGTAGAAAGCCGTGGGTCCTTGACCCAGGCGGTTCTTGGAGTACGAGGTCTGGGTGACGTCGACGAACCGCTCCGGGATGGAGACATCCCGCAGCAGCCGAATAGCGGCGGCCAGGGCGGCGTCAGCCGCCTGGACATCCGTCATACCGTGCGTGTCCACGCCCATGACCTGCGCGATCTCGGCGTACCGGCGGTAGGCGGCCGGCATGTTGTAGGCCCACACCCGAGGCAGGGCGATGGCGTTGTTCAGCCCGTGGTGGGTGTCGTAAAAGGCGCTCACCGCGTGGCTGATGGAGTGCACGATGCCCAGGCCACCGGAGTTGAAGGCCTGCGCGGCGATGTACTGGGCGTACATCATGCCTTGGCGGCCGGCGAGGTCCTGCCCGTTCCAGGTGGCGGCCCGCAGGTTCTCCCAGGTGAGCTTCACGGCGCGCAAGGCGTTCCCGAGCGAGGGCTCGAAGTTGAGCCGGGACACGTAGGGCTCGCTGGCGTGCGCCAGCACGTCGAAGCCGCATTGGGCGGTGTAGTCGACCGGGCAGTCGTAGTACAACACCGGGTCGTCGACGGCGAGATTGACGACCGAGGCGTCGTCGAACGCGACGTACTTGTGTGGCTGGGACGGGTCGGTCGTGGTGTCCGTGATGACGTATGCCCAGGAGGTCTCCGAACCGGTCCCCGCCGTGGTGGAGATGGCGATGTGCGGCGGGTTCTTCGGGTTCTCCGACTTGTTGAAACCCTCGAAGTCGTTCACGTTGCGGCCGTCGTGCGCCACCGAGATCCGGGCACCTTTGCACGCGTCGTGGGTCGAGCCACCGCCGATCGAGATGAACGAGTCACACTCGTTCTCCTGATACAAGCCGACGGCGTCCATGACGTTGTAGTCCTTGGGGTTGGACTCGACCTGGTCGTACAGCACCACCTCGAGACCGTGGTACTTCAGCGATTCGACAAGATCGTGCACGATCGACGTACCACGCAGGCCCGAGGTCATCACCAGGGACTTGCGGAACCCCAGTTTGAGGGCCTCGGGGCCGACCATTTCGTGAGCTCCCGGACCCATGAGGGCTCGGGGGAACGGGTGGAATTCCTTGATGGGAAAGGGCTTGAGCAGATCTTCGACCTTCACGGCAGTCTCCTTCGGCGCGACCGGTGATGGATGAGCCGACGCTAGGCGCCGCCGGGACATGCCGACAGGTGGGGACGGGAAAACCGTCCGCGCGCGGTGGCTGGGCTCTGGCCGTTCGGACAGGTCAAGCTCTCCGGTGGAACGGCAAATGTGCTTAGCGTGCGACACATCCTGACCGTTCGGACGGGTGGAACTGGCTTCCCAGATGGTGACGCCGGTCACGCGGCCCCACTTAGCGTGGGGAACGCCATGCGCCGTGCGGCGCCACCTTGACGAAGCTGGATGAAAGGCATCGCCATGCAGGATCACGAGCTGGCCACCGTCGCTGCCGACCACGACCACGAGGTGGCGCAGGTGTCCACCCAGGACGTCGTCGTGGAATCCGATCTGGTCGAGGACGTCAGCATCGACGGCATGTGCGGGGTCTACTGATGCCAGCAGTCGTGCCGACCACGATGCCGGCCACGATGCCCGCGCCCACCCGCTGGCGCCTCGCCGACACCGTCACCATGCGCACCGAACCGTTCGGCGCGCTGCTGTACGACCACCGGACCCGTCGGCTGGCCTTCATCCGCTCCGCCGTGCTGCGGCGGCTCATCGAGACGATGGACTCCGGGCGCAGCGCCGAGCACGCCATGGCCGAACTCGGGGTGGATGCGGACCAGTCGCCGCGGATGCTGACCGCGCTGGCGGCCCTGACCCGGCGGGACCTGCTGGTCCCCGCCGCGGCGCCGTGACCCTCACCGCCGGCCACCGGCCATCGTCCTCAACGCCGACGCCGACGCCGACTCCGACGCCGACGACGGGCGGGCTGGTCGACGTCCTGCAGGAGGGGTTGGTCGCGCCGATCTGCCTGACCTGGGAGCTCACCTACGGCTGCAACTTGGCCTGCGTGCATTGCCTGTCCTCCTCCGGCAGGCGAGACCCGCGCGAGCTGGACACCGCGCAATGCACCGCGCTCATCGACGAGTTCGCCGCCATGGGGGTCTTCTACCTCAACGTCGGCGGCGGCGAACCCACCATCCGTCCGGACTTCTGGCGCATCGTCGACCACGCCCTGGACCGGGGCGTCGGGATGAAGTTCTCGACCAACGGCTCCCGGATCGACGCCACCCGCGCCCGGTGGATCGTGGCCAGACCCTACCTGGACGTGCAGGTCTCCTTGGACGGTGCGACCGCCGCCGTGAACGACGCGGTGCGCGGCCAGGGGTCGTACGCCACGGCGATCCGCGCCCTGGAGAACCTCGCCGAAGCGGGCGCGAGGGACGTCAAGATCTCGGTGGTCTGCACCCGGGACAACATTGGCCAACTGGATGACTTCGCGCTGATCGCGCAGCGGTACTCCGCGATGCTGCGGCTGACCCGACTGCGGCCCTCGGGACGCGGGGCCACGAGCTGGCATGCGTTGCACCCCCGGCCGGAACAGCAGCGGGAACTGTACGACTGGTTGCTGCGGGCCGGCGATCGGGTGCTCACCGGGGACAGCTTCTTCCACCTGTCCGGCTTCGGGCAGCCGTTGCCCGGGCTCAACCTCTGCGGCGCCGGCCGCGTGGTCTGCCTCGTCGATCCGGTCGGCGACGTGTACGCCTGCCCGTTCGCCATCCACGAGCACTTCCTCGCAGGCAACGTCGTGGCTGCCGGCTTCGCCGCGATCTGGCGGGACTCGCCGACCTTCACGGCGCTGCGGGTCGCCGACGGCGGCACCTGTACGGCGTGCCCCTCCTTCTCGACCTGCCGCGGCGGCTGCCGGGCGGCCAAGTTCTTCACCGGGCTCCCCGAGGACGGGCCCGACCCGGAGTGTGTCCGCGCAGATCGTACGCCGACCGGTGCGGGCGCCGTACCCGTGGCCATCGGCCCGCGGCCGGTGCCCGACAAGGACCACTCCCGGGGTTCGGCCCGGGCCTGCGCCGACCACCCGCTGGCCGGCTGGACACCGCCCACCGCCGGTTTCGAGGTGGCCTTCCCCGGTGCTGCGGCCACCACCACCGGCGGCGCGAGCCGGCGATGAGCGCGAGCCCACCATGAGCACCTGGATCGATCCGCCGGACGCCCAGGGACGGGTGCCCGCGCCCCTGCTGCGGGTCGATGACCGGTACGTCGCGCTGGTCACCGGTGCCGCCCGGGGTCTGGGCGCCGCGGTGTGCAGCCGCTTCGTGCAACGGGGGCTGCAGGTGATCGCCGTCGACCACTGCGTCGGGGACGAGTCCGACTCCGGGTACGCGCACGCGGCTCCGGCGGACCTGGAGCGGCTTAGCGAACGGCTGGGCGATTCCATCCGCCCGGTGATGCTCGACGTCCGGGATGCTCCCGCGTTGGAGCAGGCCCTCGTGCAGCGCCTGCGCCCCCAGGAGCACCTGGTCACCGTGGTCGCGGCGGCGGCCACCATCGAGGGCGGTGCCTACCTCTGGGAGAGCGACCCGGCGGTACTCGACCGGTTGTGGCAGAGCAACGTGTGCACGGTGTGGAGTACGGCGACCGCCACCGTGCCGCAGTTGTTGCGGACCGCGCACGCCGGGATCCCGGCCTCTTTCGTGGCCGTTGCCTCGCTTGCCGGACACACCGGCTTGTATCACCTGTCCGCCTATTGTGCGGTGAAGCATGCCGTGGTCGGGTTGATCCGAGGGCTGGCTGCGGACCTGGTGAATCAGGGTGTGTACGTCAGCGCGGTGTCCCCGGATGCGATGGCGACGGCCATGCTGGATGCGACGGCGTCACTGTACGGCCTGGACAGTGTCGATGCGCTGGTCGCGGACATGGAGTGCCGCGCACCGCTCAGCCCCGACGACGTCGCTGCCATGGTGGAGTTCGCTTGCGCGAACGGCCCGACCGTGCACGGCACGGCGATCCGGGCCACTGGCGGGTTGGGGATGTAGCCGCCATGCATCACAAGAAGAGCATGCCGCCGGACCCGCCGTCGATGCCGATCCCGGTGGCGGGGATGTCCGTGCGGTTGGCGCCCGCGGTACGGGTCTGCGATGACGGGCGCCTGCTGGTGTCCACCCGCAGCGGGACCGCCGTCCGGCTCCGCCCGGCCGTCGACCGGGTGCTCGGTGGCGAGCACGGGAGACCTTCTGCCCGCAGTTTCGAGGTCACCGACCCGACGCGGTGGGTGCTGGCCACGGCGCTGCTCCGACGCGACCTGGCCGAACCGCTCTGGTCTCCTCCCGGCGCCGACCTGACCGAGGTCGCCGTGGTGATTCCGGTGCGCGACCGGGCCGCCTCGCTGGCTCGCCTCCTGGACGCGCTCCCGGCGGTGGCCGAGGTCATCGTCGTCGACGATGGGTCCGCCGACCCGGACCTGCTGAGCCGGACCGCGCAGGCCCGCGGCGCTCGGGTGCTGCGCCGGGGCACCGCGGCGGGTCCGGCCGCCGCGCGCAACCTCGGTCTGCGGGCGGTGCGCTCCCCCTTCGTGGCGTTCCTGGACTCCGACGTCGTACCCGACCCGCAGGCCCTGGGCAGGCTGCGTCGTCACTTGGACGATCCGGGGCTGGCGATCGCCGGGGCGCGGGTGCTGGCGCTGCGCGACGCCCGTAGCCAAGCCAGCTGCGGCAGCGCCGACAGCCGTGACGGCCGCCGTACCGCCGGCTGGGTCGCTCGGTACGAAGAGGCGAGGTCGGCCCTGGACCTGGGGCCCGACCCTGGTCGGGTGGCGCCCGGCAGTCGGCTGTCCTACGTGCCGAGCGCCGCGATCATGGCTCGGGTCGCGGCGCTCGGTGACGGGTTCGATGAGTCGATGCCGGTGGCCGAGGACGTCGACCTGGTCTGGCGGGTGGTCGATCGCGGCTGGGGGGTGCGGTACTGCCCGGAGGCGATCGTCCGGCACGACCACCGGGTCCGGGTCGTGGCGTGGTTGGCCCGCCGCCGCGATTACGGGACCGGGGCGGCGCTGCTGGCCCGGCGCCATGGGACCCGGGTCGCGCCCGCCCGGTTCACCCCGACCGCAGGCCTGCTCGGCCTGGGGCTGGTGGTCGGCGGACGCCGTGGGGCCCTGTTGGCGGCGGGATCGATGGCCACCGAATGGGTCGGGTTCGCCGGGGGCTCCCAGCGAACCCCCGGGCTGGCCACCCGGCTGATGCTCGCCTCGGCGGCGGCCACCTGCGGCCAGCTCGGCGGGCTGATCACCCGGCACCACTGGCCGATCTTCGCCGCGGCGATGCTCGTGTCCCCGCGGGCCCGCCGGCTGGTGGCGTTGGCGGGGTGCGCCGAGGGCGTCCTGGACTATGCCCGGGTCCGTCCGCGCCAGGGCGTGCCGTCGTACCTGCTGGCCCATCGACTTGACGACGCGGCCTACGGCTGGGGCGTGTGGTTGGGGGCCTGGCGGGCCCGGTCCGCGACGGCTCTGCTGCCCGCCCTGCTGCCGCCTCTGCTGCCGGACGGGTCCCGCACCAGCGTCCGGCGGACACCGCCCACAGAGCCGCACCGACGGCTGCGCCGCTGGCCGCGCCGGCCCGACAGCGTGGGTCGCCCAGCCGTGGGCGACCGGTAACCATCGACCGACCGAGAGGGAAAGCCATGCCCGCATACTCCTGGTTCGAGACCGTGGCGATCGCGCAGGAGCGCTCCCGCAAGGCGCTGCCCGAGTCGGTGTACAAGGCGTTGATCGCCGGAACCGAGCGCGGTGTCACGCTCAAGGACAACGTCGAGGCCTTCGACGAGTTGGGGTTCGCGCCCATCGTGGTGGGCCAGCCCGCCGAGCGGGAACTGTCCACCACCGTGCTGGGCCAACACCTGAGCATGCCGGTGATGATCTCCCCGGCCGGTGTCCAGGGGGTGCATCCCGAGGGTGAGGTGGCGATCGCCCGGGCGGCCGCGGCGCGCGGGTTGGCCCAGGGGTTGAGCTCGTTCGCCAGCCGCAGCGTCGAGGACGTCGTGGCCGCCAACCCCAAACTCTTCTTCCAGCTCTACTGGAGCGGGGGCCGGGACGTCATCCACCAGCGGATCGAGCGGGCCCGGGCCGCCGGCGCGTTGGGGCTGATCATCACCACCGACTGGTCCTTCTCCAACGGCCGCGACTGGGGCAGCCCCAAGATTCCGGAGAAGCTGGACCTCAAGACCATGGCGAGCATGTCTCCCCAGGGGATCACCAAGCCGCGCTGGCTGCTGGAGTACGCCAAGACGATGGCGCCGCCGAGCCTGACCGCGCCCAACCTGTCACCTCCGGGGGGAGAAGCTCCCGGGTTCTTCGACGCGTACTACGAGTGGATGCAGACACCTCCGCCGACCTGGGAGGACATCGCCTGGCTGCGCCAGCAGTGGGACGCGCCCCTGATGCTCAAAGGGGTGTGCCGGGTCGATGATGCGTTGCGGGCCGTGGACGCCGGGGTCAGCGCAATCTCGGTGTCCAACCACGGCGGCAACAACCTCGACGGCACGCCGGCCGCGATCCGCTGCCTGCCGGCGGTGGCGGATGCGGTGGGGGACCAGGTCGAGGTGGTGCTGGACGGTGGGGTACGCCGTGGCAGCGACGTCGTGAAGGCGCTCGCCCTGGGTGCCAAGGCGGTGATGATCGGGCGAGCCGCGTTGTGGGGCCTGGGAGCCGGTGGCCAAGCCGGGGTCGAGAACGTTCTCGACGTGCTGCGGGGCGGAATTGATGCGACGCTTCGCGGAATCGGCGTGAGTAATGTGAACCAGATCACGCGGCAAGACGTTCTCATTCCTGAGGGGTTCACTCGGGCCCTCGGGCTTCCGCGCACGTGAGGCCGGGACCGGTCGCCCGGGTCAGCCTCACCCGCCGGACATCGGTCGAGGCAACGCAGCAATCCACGTGAGCACGTCATCAGGACGGCACGAAACGACGGAACGCAACGACGGCACGAAAACGAAGGAGTGAAACATGGCGCGCTACGCAGCACCCGGATCGTCGGAATCATCCATCGAGGTGAAAGACCGGTACGGACACTTCATCGGCGGTGACTGGGTCGATCCGGTCAAGGGTGAGTACTTCGAGAACATCACTCCGGTCACGGGTCAGGTCTTCACGCGCATCGCCCGGGGCACCGCCGAGGACATCGACAAGGCCCTGGACGCGGCCCACGCCGCTGCGGGCGCCTGGGGAAAGACGTCCACCACGGAGCGTTCGGGCATCCTGCTCAAGATCGCCGACCGGATGGAGCAGCACCTGGAGGACCTCGCGGTCATCGAGACCTGGGACAACGGCAAGGCCGTCCGGGAGACCCTGGCTGCCGACATGCCGTTGGCCGTGGACCACTTCCGGTATTTCGCCGGGGCGATCCGCGCCCAGGAGGGCGGCATCTCCCAGATCGACGAGACCACGGTGGCCTACCACTTCCACGAGCCGCTGGGCGTGGTCGGACAGATCATCCCGTGGAACTTCCCCATCCTGATGGCGGTCTGGAAGCTGGCTCCTGCGCTCGCGGCCGGCAACTGCGTCGTCCTCAAGCCGGCCGAGCAGACACCGTGGTCGATCCTGAAATTGATGGAACTCGTGGGGGACCTGCTTCCCCCGGGTGTGCTCAACGTCGTCAACGGCTTCGGGGTCGAGGCGGGCAAGCCGCTGGCCTCCAGCCCCCGAATCGCCAAGATCGCGTTCACCGGGGAGACCACCACCGGCCGGCTGATCATGCAATACGCCAGCCAGAACATCATTCCGGTGACCCTGGAACTGGGCGGCAAGAGCCCCAACATCTTCTTCGAGGACGTGGCGCAAGCCCAGGACGCCTTCTACGACAAGGCGCTGGAAGGCTTCACGATGTTCGCTCTCAACCAGGGCGAGGTGTGCACCTGCCCGTCCCGCGCGCTGGTCCAGGCATCGATCTACGACCAGTTCATCAACGATGCGCTGGAGCGGGTCCGGGCGGTCAAGCAGGGCGACCCGCTGGATACCGACACCATGATGGGGGCGCAGGCCAGCAACGACCAGTTCGAGAAGATCATGGCGTACCTGGACATCGGGCGGCAGGAGGGCGCCGAGGTCCTGACCGGTGGCGGGAAGGCCGAGCTCGAAGGTGACCTAGCGGGTGGGTACTACATCCAGCCGACCGTGTTCAAGGGCGTGAACACCATGCGGATCTTCCAGGAGGAGATCTTCGGTCCCGTGGTCTCCCTCACCACGTTCGCCGACGATGCCGAGGCTCTGCAGATCGCCAACGACACCCTCTACGGCCTGGGCGCCGGGGTCTGGACGCGGCACATGCACCGGGCCTACGCGATGGGCCGGGCGATCAAGGCCGGCCGAGTGTGGACCAACTGCTACCACCACTACCCGGCCCATGCGGCATTCGGTGGGTACAAGCAGTCGGGCATCGGGCGGGAGAACCACAAGATGATGCTGGACCACTACACCCAGACGAAGAACCTCCTGGTGTCCTACAGCCAGGACAAGCTGGGCTTCTTCTAGACCCACGCGGTCCGGGGGTCCACGTGCGGGCCCCCGGACGCGACCGGGTGGTGACCCGACGGCGTACCCGCACCGCACCTTTGGAAGCACAGGAGGCCTCGTGACCGAGCCCAACCCCCACCCTGCGCCGGACCCGATGCCACTGTGTGACACGGCGGTGGGCGTCGAGACGCTCCCCACCGACGGACCGAGCCGGGTGGCGATCACCCCGGCGGCGGGCGACCTGTTGCACACCGTGGTGGCCAAGCACGGGCCGGTGATCTTCCACCAGTCCGGCGGCTGCTGCGACGGCAGCGCTCCGATGTGTTACGCCGAGGGGGACCTGATCATCGGGGACGCCGACATCCACCTCGGGGACCTGGTGGTGGACGGCCTCGCGCCCGTGCCCGTCTACATTTCGCGCGCGCAGTTCGCGGCCTGGCAGCACACCCACCTGACCATCGACGCCGTACCGGGACGCGGGGCGGGGTTCTCCCTGGAGGCCCCCGAAGGCCTCCGCTTCCTGACGCGTTCCCGACTGCTCACCGAGGAGGAACGGCGCCTCGACGTCGGCTGATGCCTGGCGCCGCGGTCCCGGGGCGGGTTCGACCGTAGGGTGTCGCCATGCAGCAGCTCGAGCCCGCGCAGCCGGCCCGTACCGTGAACCCCCAGGCGGGCTCACATTTGATCACCGCCGACCCGGACGCCTTGGCGGCGTGTGAGGCAGCCATCGCCCGCAGCTACGCCGAACACCCCTATCTCCAGCAGCGGTACGGCGACCGCGGGCGGCGGTTCAGCAGCAGCGACAGTGGCTGGCTGATCACCGTTACCGACCTGGGCCGTGAGGGGACCCTGGACCAGGTGCTGTGGCTGGGGCGGGTGCTGGCCGCTCGGGGGATGCCGCGGCTGATCATGGAGGAACACCTGGGGTACCTGGCCGAAGAACTCGGCGCCCGCCGACCGGCGGACCGCACGACACGGTGCGCCTTGCTCCGGGTGGCCTCCGACGAACTGAGAGCCAAGCGCGAACGGGCGATCGACCCCGCTGAGGCCGCCGAGATCACCGCCGCGTTCGCCTCGCGCGTCGATCCGGCCGAGCTGGCCGCGTTGCCCAGCACCGCGCGGCTGCTGGTCGCCGCCGTCGCCGACGAAGCGGATGGACTCCCGGGTGCCGTGGACAGCCTGGTGGAGTGGCTGGCCGATGGGGAGCGGTTCAACCCGACGTGGATCGAGGCGGTCCGGGCCACCGTGCAGGAGGCCCGGACTCACCTGGCGTGAATCCCCAGCGCGAGGCTGGCCTCCTCACACGTGGTAGTGCGCGACCAACTCCCGCAGGTCGTCCGCGCGCGCGGCCACGCCACGAGCCGCCTCCGCGGAACGCTGAGCTGCCGCAGTGGCGCCCCGCGCTTCTTGCGCGCTGGAGCTGACCGAACCGGCGATCTCCTGAGCCCCGGTGGCGACCGACGTCACGTTCCGGCCCATCTCGTTGACGGTGGCGGTCTGCTCTTCCACGGCGCTGGCGATGGTGGCCTGGGTGTCGTTGATCTGGGCGATGATCGCGGAGATCTGGCTGATCGCGGCCACGGCGGCCTCGGTGTCCGCCTGAATCGCATCGACCCGGCTGGCGATGTCCTCGGTGGCCTTGGAGGTTTCCTGGGCGAGGTCTTTGACCTCGTTGGCGACGACCGCGAACCCCTTGCCGGCCTCGCCCGCGCGGGCGGCTTCGATGGTCGCGTTCAGGGCGAGCAGGTTGGTCTGTTCGGCGATCGAGGTGATGACCTTGACGACGTTGCCGATCTCCTGGGAGGAGACGCCGAGCTTGGCGACTGTCGCGTTGGTCTGGCTGGCCATCTGCACGGCCGTTGCCGCCACCCCGGCAGCGTCTTGAGCGCTCCTGGCGATCTCCTGAATGGAAGCGGTCATTTCTTCGGTGCCGGCAGCCACGGTGTCGACCTCGTTGGACATTCCGCCGGCGTGCGCCGCCACGGCGGACAGGCTGTGCGCCGTCCCGTCGGCGGCCCCGCGGATCTGGTCGGACAGCTCCGACAGGTCTTCGGAGGCCGCTCCGAGTCGCTGCGACTGGGTCGTGACCCCCTCGACCAACGCGCGCAGGCTGGCCATGGCCCGGCGCAGGGAGACGGCCATCGAGCCAAGTTCGTCGCCCTCCGGCGCCGTCGGCTCGACCGACAGGTCGGCGTTGGCGATGGCGGCCAGTGACCGGTCCATGTCCTGCACCTCGGAGCGGATCCGCCGCGACAGCAGGAAGGTCAGGCCTCCGGTCAGGGCGACGGCCAGCAGCAGGACGATGATCTGCGCCCACCGGTAGCGAGCGGCTTCCGATCGGGCTTCGGCGTTGATGCCGGCCACGCGGCCGTTGATGGCACCGTTGAGTGCGCCGGAATCGGCGACGATCTGCTGATACAGGGACGGGATGTCCTTGCTCTGCAGTGCGTCGCCGGCGGCCGTGCCTTGCGCCGTGCCGGCACGGTAGGCGGCCACCGCCTGAGCATCGAGGGTGGCGAACGTCGACCACGCGTTCGCGATCCCCTCGAACTTCGCCTTTTCGGCCGGCACCAGGACCGCTACCGGCATCTTCTTCAGGGTGCCCTGGACTGCGTCGAACGCGCCCTCGTAGGCTTTGCGCTCCGTGGCCTCCGGCGCGAACGCGGCGGCTGCGCCGTCGCGGTGCACGGCCCAGGCGTACCCGCGCTGCGCGCCGAAGACTTCCGCCCCGGCGCGCTGCAGCACCGAGGAGACGATGGCGCCCGCCCGGATGGTGTTGATCTCGTCGAGGTGTTCGTTGTACTGGTCTTGTGACCGGATGGACAGGCCGCCGACGACGACCGCTCCGATGACTCCGATGATCCCGATCGTGATGATCCGGGAGACCAGCCCGAATCGTTTCATGGCGTGCGGCTTGCCTGGGAGGTGGCGGGGCATCGACGCTCCTGTTGTGTTGGCGTAAGGGGACGTGTTCCGCGGTAGCGGCCGCTCTCCCATCGACCATCCGGCGCCGGGCTAAGCGCAATACCGTTCAGTTAGCAATGGGTGACGGTAATGGTAGTGTCGATGCCGGGCTGGGGCCAGTCGACGTGAGCGGCGCGTTTGACGTGCCACTTGGTGTACTTCCTCTTCACCACACGTGGCGCTGAACGGCGCCTGCGGGCGGGGTTGAGTCGACGCAGGAGCCGGCTGAGGAAGTCGAGCCAGCCGGGACTGTCACGGCCGTGCTGATCTTGCTGGTCAGGGGGGAAAGGCGCCCGGGTGGGCGAGGGTCTGGCGGGTGATCCGCAATGCGGCGACGAAGCTGATCCGGTCCGGATCGTGCCCGGAGTGGGTCGCAGCCTGGGCCATCAGCGAGCGGACCGCGAAGTGGCAGCACAGGTGTCCCCAGATCTCTTGGAGTGCCAGGTCCGGCGACTTGCTGCGCAGAACGGTCCTGGGGCCGCGCTGGTGGGTCTTGAGCTCGTCGAAGGTCGTCTCGATCTCCCAGCGTTGGGCGTAGGCCGCGGCCAGATCGGTGGCACCGACCTCGCCAGGATCGACGATGGTCGTGAACAGCCGGTAGGACGTGGTGTTCTCGCGGCCGTCGTCGATGCTGTAGTCGATGACACGCACTCGCATCGGCTGCGCGGCCCGGGCAGCGGCCGAATGGGTCTGGCGTAGG
The DNA here is from genome assembly GCA_016711265.1 of Austwickia sp. Lineage (GTDB taxonomy): Bacteria > Actinomycetota > Actinomycetes > Actinomycetales > Dermatophilaceae > JADJTI01. Next base: position 954,238 of record JADJTI010000006.1, read on the forward strand.
TCGGCCAGCCAGGAGCCGTCAGGCAGGTCCTGGACGTGAACCGGCTTGGGTCCGGACTTGTCGGTGCGGATGCGCCACAGCAGGTCCGCGCCGGTCCCGATCGCCTTGCGCCACAGGGCGTAGGAGAAGAACCCGCGGTCGGCGATGAGCAGCACCCCCGGGACCAGTCGGCCCACGAGACGATCGGCCAAGACGGCCTCGGACTCCGAATAGGTACCGATCTCGGCTGCGAACACCGCGTGGGTGCCGCACTCGGCCAGCGCTACGACCCGGGCCTGCGGGAAGGCCGCCCGCTCGCCCTTGTTCACCCCCGGCCGGCCGAAGTACTCGGCATTCACAGCCGTGTCCGCCACATCCAGGCACGTCCCGTCCAACGCGACCAGCCGCCGCCCGGCCAGCCACACTCCCGGCATGTCGTCCTCGCCGATCGGCTCGGCGACCCTGGCGAACAGCGCTGCCAGCGGCTCAGCGCCCAACCGTGCCCGAGCCTGGAAGATCGCCGACTTCCTCGGCGGACTGTACGTCTCACTCCAGCCCGAGGCCCACGAGAGCCCGTCGGTCAACTGTGCAAGCACGTCCTCATACGAACCCTCGGAATACAACGCCATCCCGATCGCGAAGTAGGCCATCACACGAGCCGGCAACGACCGATGCCGTTGCTCGGTCCGGCCCACCTGCGCGATCACCTCATCGACCAGACCTGGCGGAAACACCCGTGTCAGCACACCCACCGACACCAGATCCGACAAGCGGCGCTCGGTCTCCGGCTTCTTCCATCCAGCACGCGGCATGCCACCAAACTACACCGATGTCATCTTAACTGAACGGTATTGGGGCTAAGCGCGCTGCCCGACCAATCGGTCTCGCCTGGCGGCGGCTCCCCGAGGTGCCTGAAGGAGCGGCCGCCGTGCCCTGGTTGATCGGTACCGCCCGCCGGATCCTGGCGCATCAGCGGCGCGGCGACGTACGCCGACCAGCACTTGCCGTGCGGCTGCGCGACGAACTGGCCGCCACCGCCGCGCCATGCCAGCGCCACCCTGACCCGGAGGTCATGTCCGCCCTGGAGTCCCTGCCGGAGTTGGATCGGGAGGTGCTGCTGCTGCCCCTGGGGGACGACCTGACCTGCGCTGAGGTCGGCGCCGCGCTCGGCGTCAGCGCGGGAGCCGTCCGGGTGCGGCTGCACCGCGCCCGGCTGCGGTTGGCCACCATCCTGAGCGCACAGCCACCGCAGGAACGATCAGCGGCTCGAACCCCGGCCCTGGCGGTGACCCTCGCGGGACCACTGCCCCCACGGCTACCGACGTACTGGTGCACGTTTGTCTATCTCCTGCCCGCCGGTGGCCTGGATGTGCGCTTGTACGGCCCGCGCGCCGTCAGCGGCCGCTAGCCTGGCGTGCGTTCCTCCGGTACGCCGGTACCCACCATCACGCTTCAGGGGACGCCGTGACTTCCACCCCGTGGACACCCGCCGCTGCGTCGCGATTGGCCGGCGCCCTGGCCCGGTCTGCCCCGCTGACCTGGGTGCTCGCGGGCGACAGCATCACCCAGGGGGTGTACCACACCCACGGGGCCCGGTCCTGGGCCGAGCACCTGCACGAACGGGTGCGCAGCGAGCTGGGCCGAGCCCGGGACATCCTGATCAACACCGGGATCGCCGGGTGGACCGCACCCCAGGTGCTCGGCGATGTCGACCACCTGGTCACGCGGTTCGCTCCGGACGTGGTCAGCCTGGCTCTCGGGATGAACGACTCGCTCAACGGGGATGCGGGGCTGGCTACCTTCGCGGACGCCCTCGGCGAGCTGGCCCGCGTCGGCCTGGAACTGGACGCGGTCGTGATCCTGCACACCCCGAACGCCATCGGCGAGGGGGCCTGGAACACCAAGTCCACCGTGGCGGCGTACGCGGGGGTGGTCCGGGACGTGGCCGCCGAACTCGGGGCGATCCTCGTGGATCACCATGCCGACTGGCGGGCCAGGTTCGGCGACGCCGACCCCACACCCTGGCTCGACGAACCTGTCCACCCCAATGCCGCGGGGCACCGCGCGATGGCGCAGAGCGTGTTCCGCGCCCTCGGGCTCGACTGAAGCCGTCCCGGCGGCGTGGGTATGCTGGGCGGGCGGCCTGCGGACACGCACCTGCAGGTCGCGGCGCGGTGCGGTCCGGGTGGCCACCGACACCGGAGGTCCATCCGGACCGGCGTCATCGTCAGTCCCGGCCCCGTTTGAGGAGCCACGGATGAACACCACGTGTCGTATCGAACTGGACGGGACATCGCACGAGTTCCCCGTGGTTCGCGGGACCGAGGACGAGCGGGCCATCGACATTTCGACCCTGCGCGATCGCACCGGATACATCACCCTGGACGACGGGTACGGCAATACTGGCTCCTGCCGGTCGGCGATCACCTTCATCGACGGTGACCGCGGCATTCTGCGCTATCGCGGCATTCCCATCGAGGACCTGGCCGGGAAGAGTTCGTTCGTCGAGGTGGCCTGGCTCGTGATTTTCGGGCGGCTGCCCACCATCGAGGATCGCGACCGGTTCAGTGCCCTGCTGACCGAGCACAGCATGTTGCACCACAGCATGCGTAAACACTTCGAGGGATTCCCGCCGAACGCTCACCCGATGGCCATTCTCTCGGCGATGATCAACGCCCTCAGCTGTCACGAGCCCGACGTCATGGATATCGAGGACGAGGCCACCCTGGAGGTCGCCGCTGCCCGCTTGATGTCGAAGGTGCGCACCATCGCCTCGGCGAGCTACAAGTCCTCCATCGGCGCGCCCCTCATTTACCCCCGGATGGACCTGAAGTACGTCGAGAATTTCTTGCACATGATGTTCTCGGTGCCTTACCGCGAGTACGAGCCGCCGCCCGAGGTCGCCCGCGCGCTGAACCTCTTCTTGGTGCTGCACGCCGACCATGAGCAGAACTGCTCGACCAGCACCGTCCGAATGGTCGCCTCCAGCCAGGCCAACATGTATGCGAGCTGCTCGGCCGGCGTCTGCGCCCTGTGGGGGCCGCTGCACGGCGGCGCCAACGTCGCGGTCATCGAAATGCTGGAGTTCATTCGCCGGTCGGGGATGAACGTCCACGAGTACGTCGACCGGGTCAAGAACAAGGATTCCCGGCTGCGGCTCATGGGGTTCGGGCACCGCGTCTACAAGAACTTCGACCCGCGGAGCAAGATCCTCAAGCAGGCCGCCGACGACATGCTGGAATCGCTGAACCTCAGCGACCCGCTGTTGGACATCGCCCTGAAGCTGGAGGAAATCGCGCTCAACGACCCCTACTTCATCGAGCGCAAGCTGTACCCGAACGTGGACTTCTACAGCGGGATCATCCTGCGCGCGGTCGGCCTGCCGCTGAACATGTTCACCGTCATGTTCGCAATCGGGCGGATGCCCGGCTGGATCGCCAACTGGAAAGAGCTTCACGACGACCCCAAGGCCCGGATCTACCGCCCCCGGCAGGTGTACGTGGGGGAGGCCAAGCACGGCTGGGAGCCCCGCGAAGACCGCTGACCACGGCGCACAGGAGGATGAGCGGGTTGGCAGCCAGGAAGCATCAACCGCTGCAGGTGGCCGTTTGCGGCACCGGTAGCTGGGGCACCGCGTTCGCGTCGTTGTTGGCCGACAACGGCGCGATGGTGCGGATGTGGGGCAAGTTCGCCGACGAGGTGGCCGAAATCCGTCAGCATCACCGCAGCATCCGCTACCTGCCGGACCTGGAGCTCCCGGAGACGGTGAGCGCGACCACGGACCCGTTCGAGGCCCTGGAGGGCGCCGACATCGCGGTGTTGGCCATGCCGGCCCAGACGCTGCGCGCCAACCTGCTGGAGTGGGGCTCCGGCCTGTCCGGAAGCGTGGTCGTCACCTCGCTGATCAAGGGCATCGAACTGGGCACCACGAAGCGGATGAGTGAGGTCATCACCGAGGCCGGCGGGGTGCCACCCGAGCGCGTCTGTGTGATCTCCGGTCCGAACCTGGCCACAGAGATCGCCCGGCGGGAGAAGGCCGCCACCGTGGTGGCCAGCGGGTGGCCGGAGACCGCCGAGAAGGTCGCGGAGGCCTGCGCGACGCCGTACTTTCGTCCCTACACCAGTGCCGACGTCATCGGCTGCGAGGTCGGCGGCTCCGTGAAGAACGTGATCGCCTTGGCGGTGGGCATGGCCGAGGGGATGGGCATGGGCACCAACAGCAAGGCCGCGATCATGACCCGCGGGCTGGCGGAGATGCAGGCTCTGGGAGCGGCGCTCGGTGCCGACCCCGACACCGTCAACGGGCTCGCCGGAGTCGGTGACCTGGTGACGACCTGCATGTCACCGCTGTCCCGCAACCAGTCCTTCGGGCGCAAGCTCGGGACCGGCCGGTCCGTGCAGGAGGTGGTCGCCGACACCCAGCAGACCGCCGAGGGCGTGAAGTCCTGCGGTCCCATCATGGAGCTGGCCCGGCATCACGGGGTCACCATGCCCATCGTCGAGCTTGTCGTCAGCGTCGTGCAGGACGGCCGCGCACCGGCGGACATCCGCTCCGAGCTGCTCACCGACGGGCACACCTGGACGACCTAGACGCCCCCTGACGCCGCCGGGCATCAGGGGACGTCAGGGGGGGGTATCGACCGAGTACCCGTCAATTCACCACGAGTCGGGTCACGCTGTCGTAGCGGTCCCCGTTCTTGACGCTGGACATGCCCACCGCCTTCAACGACTGCAGGAGATCCTTCTGCTGGCCGCTGGGCATCCCGTCCAAGTACAGCTGCTCGATCTTGTCGAGGTTGACGTAGAACGCCGCGTGCTGCTTGTCGAGGTTGGGCAGGGCCTCCTTGAGGGCGGCCTCGTCGGTCAGCTTGCCGCCGCTGACCAGTTCGTCCCGGTACGACGGGGTGGAGCCGACATACACGACGTCCCCCTCGGTGCGGCGGTTCAGGCCGAAGGTGTCCGGCGCGCCATTGCTCGAACTCTGGGACTTCCAGAGCCGTTCGAGGTTACCCAGGACCTTCTCGGCCTTGGCGGAGTCGGTGAACAGCCGCGCGCCCAGCACGGGCATCTTGTCCTTGACGGACTTCTCCGAGACCACGACATCGATCTGGTTGCCCATCAGCGTCTCGAGGTCACCGGGGATCGCGATGCCGGTCTGCTTCTCGAAGTCGGTCAGCTGATCGCGCCAATTGGGGCTGGATTCGCTGAGGAGCTTCTCGAACTTCGGCCACCAGGCCTTCATCATGTCCGCGCCACCGGTCAGGGACATGAACGCCGCGGTGTCGGTGGGCAGTTTGTTCAGGTCGCGCATCGGAGGGTGGCTGATGTTCAATCCCGTGTCCCGGGTCAGCGACACGATCTCCACGAAGGCCGGGTCGAACCGAACCGCACCCGCCTGCCGGCCGTTCATCTCGAACAGTTCACGGGTGGCGGAGCTCATCGGCGCGTCGGACGTGGAAGAGAGCGCCCTGACCAGCTTGGGCGTGTCCGTCCAGCCCGACATCACGCCCTGCTCGCCGAGGTCGCTCATGTCCTTGGCGAAGTCCTGGTTGCCGACCAACTGACCCTTGTCGATGGCGGCGCGCACCGCCTGCTCGTCCTTCTTGGCGGTCACCAGCATGTATCCGTTGCGGTACCAGTGCACGCTCTCTTGCCGCGTGCCCGACGGCCCTTCGGAGGTGCCCGGCGTACCCGGAGAGCTCGGCGCACTGGGCCACGTCGGGGTGGCCGTGTCCGCCGGCACCGGCACGCCGCGGGCCGCCCCACCGGCGGAGACCGTCCGCACGGACGCGCTCCCCGGCGCACCCGGTGTCGTCGGCTCCCAGGTGATCGTCGCCGTGGACGGTGACTCGAAGGTCATCGAGGGGCGCGGAACCGGTTCCACGGACACCGGGGGTGGATCCGATTCGTACGTCGCGAAGCCGCGGTCCGGGTCGGGGGGCAACAGGCCGCGACCGAAGGGGTTTCCGCCCGCCGAGGCCTTGGCAGCGTCGGTCAGCAGGGACAGGTCGACGTCCCCGGTCTTCTCCTTCAGCTTGGCGATGCCGGCGTTGGCCTTGGCCTCATCCTTGACCTGGACCGCGGCGACGACCATCGGGTCCTTGCCGCCCGCGGCGGGTGCCAGGATGGCCAGGCCCAGCCGGTCCCCGAGCCAGGGGTCGATGTCGTTGGTGTAGTCGATGTCCTTGAGCTTGGGGTCGTCCTTCTTGATGAGCTCGAACAGCGCCTTCTTCGGATTGCTGTCGCCGAGCACCTTCTTGGCGTCGGGCAGCTTGTCGAACAAGCGGAAAGCCGCCACCTTCTGGGCGGTGGAGGGGTCCATGTCGAGGCGGTAGTAGGCCAGGGAGTCGATCGGCAGCACGGTGGCCGGCTGCCCGTCCTGGCTGGTGCCGGAGGAGAACAGCTTCGGTCCCGCGATGGCGGCCACCCCGCCCACCGCCAGGAGGCTCACACCCACCGCGCCGATGACGATGCCGCGCTTACGGCCGCCGGCGGCCGCCGCGGCGCCCGGTTCGTGACTCATGGACATGGAACATCTACCCCCGAGGTGGACGCGTCGTGTCGATTTGTGGTGCTACATCGTGGTGCTACATCGCTAGTGCGATCGACGCCGTGACTGCTGGTGCTGAACGGCGATTCGCGCTGGGTCACGCTAGGTCAACTGTAGACGGGTCACGCCGCACCAGCCCGGGGAATCAACCGATCGGCGTACCGAAGGGCCGTGCCGACACGCTGCGGTGAGCGCTCGGCACGGCCCTGGGGCAGAAGATGTCAGTGGCTTTGGTGCGGCATCGGCCACCGGTGGGTGGTCACGCCGGCCTCGGTGGCCCGGTCGATGGCCTCCCGGATGATGCGCTCGGCATTGGCCCGATCCGCCCAATGGGCTCCTTCGACGGACTTGCCGGGCTCCAGGTCCTTGTACGTCTCGAAGAAGTGCTGAATCTCCAGGCGCTCGAACTCGCTGACGTCATCCAGTTCCTGCACGTGGATGGCCCGGGGGTCCTTGGCGGGCACGCAGATGATCTTGTCGTCGCCGCCGGCCTCGTCGCGCATGTGGAACATGCCGATGGCGCGGCACTTGATGAGTACGCCGGGGAAGGTCGGCTGGTCGAGCAGCACCAGGGCATCCAGGGGGTCACCGTCTTCACCGAGGGTGTCCTCGATGTAGCCGTAGTCCGAGGGGTATTGCGTCGAGGTGAAGAGCATCCGGTCCAAGCGAATGCGACCGTTTTCGTGATCCACCTCGTACTTGTTCCGCTGACCCTTGGGAATCTCGACGGTGACGTCGAAAAACATCGGATTCGACGGCGCCTCGTTGGTCGTCATGCGGATGCCTCCTACCAGTGGTTCACGACTGCTGTAAGACTGCTCAAGTTTGCTCTCGTTGACCTGTGTACGCTCGCTCGCACGGCGGGTGCCGCGATGAGCCATGATCACCGGTCCCGCCACCATGATGGCCGGTCCTGGACGATGACCGGCCGGTCGATCGGGGGGTGAGCCGACGCCATGGGCTCAGGTGGTGCACGTCGCGCGCGGGGTTATCTGGTTGTGGTCGCCCTGCTCGCCCTCACAGCCTACGGCGCGGGCGACGCCTTGGACGTGGTTCCGGGCGTGCTGACTACCGCCGGATCCGATGACCGCTCCGCGGTTCCCCGGGTCGGGGCCCCGCCGACACCGCCGCCGGCCACGCCCCGCTCGCCCGCCGCGTCGAACGTGTCCGGGCCGCTGGTCGTCGACGGTACGGCGGTCCTGCCCGCTGCGGACGAGGTCGCCCGGGTGCCTGGCCGGGCTGCGCTGGCCGCCGCCGTGGCCGGGCCGTTGCGGAACCCGGCCCTGGGGCCCTCGGTCGCCCTGGTGGTGCAGGACTACGCCACCGGCGCCGTGCTGCTGGCCATCGACGCGGCGCGCCCCCGGGTGCCGGCCTCGACGGCGAAGGTCTTCACCGCGTTCGCCATTGCCTCCTCGGCCGATCTCGACGCGCGCGCGCTGACCAGCGTGCGCAGCGGGCCCGCCGCCGACCAGATCACCCTCGTGGCCGGTGGGGACACGCTGCTGGCCCGGGGGCGGGGCACCCCGACCGCGATCGCGGGCCACGCCGGGCTCGCCGATCTCGCCGATCAGGTGGCTCGTGAGCTGGCTCGCAGCGGTCGGCCATCCGTGCGACTGACCCTGGATGCCCGGGCCGGTGCGGGGCCGGCGTACGCTCCGGGCTGGCTGACGGCCGACGTACGGCTGGGGCTGACCGGGCCGGTCACCAACCTGGCGCTGGCCGAGCACTCCGCCGTCCCGGGGCGCCCCTCCCCGGCGGACCCGGCCGAAGCCACCGCGCAGGCTTTCCGGGCCGCGCTGGTGGCCCGCAAGATCACCGTCACCGGCCCCCTCACCCGCCTGCGCGCCGGTCGGCTCGGGGCGGAACTGGGGCGGGTGGAGTCCGCGCCCCTGGGGCAGGTCCTGCAGCGCGCGTTGGCGACCTCGGACAACGCCCTGACCGAGGCACTGGCCAGGCGGGTGGCCGTGGCCCAGGGGGCGGCTCCCACCTTCGCCTCCGTCACCGCCTGGATCCGTGGCCGGCTCGCGGCCGCCGGGGTGGGGGTGAACGCGGTGCGGCTGGCAGACGCCAGTGGGCTGTCTCGAGCATCCACCGTGCCGGCGGCCCAGCTGGCGGCGGTGCTCGCGTTGGCCCGCCAGGACGCCTACCGCAGCTCCTTCGGCGACCTGATCGCGAACCTGCCGGTGGCCGGCCTGTCCGGGACCATGACTCACCGTTTCCGCACGGCGGCCACCGTCGCCGGCGCCGGGGTGGTGCGCGCCAAGACCGGAACCTTGACCGGGGTGGCCTCGTTGGCGGGTTCGCTGGTCGACGCCGACGGGCGGTTGCTCCTGTTCGTCGTCATGGCCGACCGTACGCCGGGACCGCCGGTTGGCGGCATCGATCGGAGTCGGGCAGCGTTGGACGAGGTGGTTGCGGCCGTCGCATCGTGCGGATGCCGCTGAGAGGAGCGCCATGGAGACCGACCGCGGGCCCGACGACGGCGAGTTGCGCCTGATCGATTGGGACCTGGCCGCCAGCCTGGGGCGGCGGCTCATCTCCTCGGGCCCGAAGGTGGACCCGCAGGAGGCCCGCGAGGCGGTGGCCCAGCTCAGGGAGTGCGCGGTCGCGGCCCGCGAGCCGGTCGCCGCGACCACCGGCCTGCGGACCGGTCCTGATGCCCCGCCCGCTCGGGTGGTCGACCGTGGGCGGTGGATCGAGGCCAACGTCGCCTCGTTCCAGGTGATGTTCGAGCCGGTGCTGCGGGCGGTTGCCGCCAAGGCCCGCGAGTCGGGCCGCCCGGCACCTCCGGAGGCGTTCCAGATGGTCAGCGGCAAGCTGACCGGCACCGAGGTGGCCGCGCTGCTGGCCTACCTGTCGGCCAAGATCCTCGGCCAGTACGATCTGGCGCCCGGTCGCCCGGCCGACCAGGCGGCACTGCTCCTGGTGGCACCGAACATCGTCGAGGTCGAACGCGAACTCGGGGTGAACCCCCGGGACTTCCGGCTCTGGGTGTGCCTGCACGAGGAGACCCACCGGGTCCAGTTCACCGCGGTTCCGTGGCTGCGGGACCACCTGCTCGCCGAGACGGACGCCCTGGCCGTGGGCCTGGCCCCGGACCCCGACGCGATGCTGGCCCGGGTGCGAGAGCTCGCGGGCAACGTCCGGGAGGCGCTCTCGCCCGGCGGAACTGGCCTGGCCGGGCTCTTCCTCGGCCCCGAGCAGAAGCGTCGGGTCGCGCGGCTGACCGCCGTGATGTCGCTGCTGGAGGGGCATGCCGACGTGGTGATGGACGAGGTGGGACCGCAGGTGGTGCCCTCGGTCCGGGAGATCCGGCAGCGGTTCGAGAAGCGCCGCGATGGGCTGGGCATCTTCGACGTGATGATCCGCCGGCTGCTCGGGATGGAGGCCAAGATGGCCCAGTACCGGACCGGGGCGCTGTTCGTCCGGGGTGTGCAGGACCGGGTCGGCGTGGAGGGCTTCAATGCGGTCTGGGCGCAGCCGGAGAATCTGCCCAGCCCGGAGGAGATCGCCGAACCGGCGCTGTGGGTGAACCGGGTGCACGGGCCCGCCGCCCTGCCGCGTTAGCCCAGGTCAGCTCGTGCCGGGCCCGCCCCCCGCGGTGGCCGCGACCCGCGTGGCGGTACGCCGGATGCTCGCGTCCCTGCCCACCGGCACGGTGCTGGTGGCCTGCAGCGGCGGCCCGGACTCGATGGCGTTGGCGGCCGCGGTGGCCTTCGAGGCTCCCCGGCAGGGTCGGGCCGCGGGGGCGGTCGTGGTCGACCACGGACTGCAGGAGGACTCCGCAGCCGTGGCCGCCCAGGCCGCCGATTCCTGCCTCCGGTTGGGGCTGGCGCCGGTCGAGGTTCGCTCGGTGAAGGTGGCCACGGGCAGCGGCGGTCCGGGCCCGGAGGCGGCGGCGCGCGCCGCCCGGTACGACGCCCTGACCGCTGCCGCCACCGACTCCGGTGCGGTCCGGGTGCTGCTGGGCCACACCCGGGACGACCAGGCAGAGCAGGTACTCCTGGGGCTGGCCCGGGGCTCGGGGACCCGCTCCCTGGCCGGGATGCCCCGCACCCGTGGGCTGTTCGCCCGACCCCTGCTCGATCTGCCCAGGGCCGTGACCACGGCGGCCTGTGCCGCCCAGGACCTGACCGTGTGGGAGGACCCCCACAACCTCGACCGTCGGTACGCGCGGGTGCGAGCCCGGGAGGCGGTGGCGGCCACCGAGGCGGCCCTGGGCCCCGGGGTCGCGGCGGCGCTGGCCCGCAGTGCCGGCCTGCTGGCCGCCGACGCCGAGGCCCTCGACCAGTGGGCCGGCCGGGTGGTTGCCGACCTCGGCGGGAGCCCCTGGACGCTGGCCACCCTGGGACCGGTGGCCGAGCTGCCCGTCGCGGTCCGCCGGCGGGTCTGGCGGATGCTGGCCAGCGCCCACGGCAGCCGCGGAGGCGACCTGTCCGCCGTACATCTGGACGCGCTCGACCGGCTGCTCAGCGACTGGCGAGGCCAAGGTCCGGTCAGCCTGCCCGGCGGGCTCAGCGCGCAGCGCGCGGCCGGCATCCTGCGTATCGGGCCCCACCGACCGGCCTCGTCGGGTTGAATGGCGGCATGGACTCGGCGCACATGGGGGAGGACCTGGCCCGGGTCCTCTACACCGAGGAGGAAATCCTCGACAGGTTGGGGCAGGTGGCGCTCGAGATCTGGGACGACTACCGCGACAAGGACTTCCTGCTCGTGGGCGTCCTCAAAGGAGCCGTGCTGGTCATGGCGGACCTGATCAGGGCGCTTCCCGGGACGGCACCGATGGACTGGATGGCCGTCTCCTCCTACGGTTCGGGGACCAAATCCTCCGGCGTGGTGCGCATCCTCAAGGACCTCGACACTGACATCACCGGCAAGCACGTGGTGATCGTCGAGGACATCGTCGACTCCGGGCTGACGCTGAGCTGGATCAAGGCCAACCTGGCCTCCCGCAATGCGGCCAGCGTCGAGATCTTCACGCTGCTGCGCAAGCCCGACGCGGCCAAGGTGGCGGTCGACGTCAAATACGTCGGTTTCGACATTCCCAACGAGTTCGTGGTCGGGTACGGCCTCGATTACGCCGAGCGGTACCGCAACCTGCGCTGCGTCGGCACCCTCGCCGAGCACGTCTATCGCTGAGCCTGGGCGCAGCGCCGCCGTGCCCGAGGGAACACGCGACCACCGGTGTCCGTTGACCGGTGAGTGCGGGTACGGCGGCCGGTGTACCGTCGAAAGGCGCAGGCCGTGTGTTCATGGCCCGCAGGCCCACCTCTCGCACGCAGTTTCCCTCAGCGACATCCGCGAGATCAGCGCGAACCGATCAGGAGGAACGGGGCGCTCAGCCCTGGCAGATACATGAAAGCCAAGCGCATCATCCGCAACCCCATCCCGTGGGCGTTGCTCCTGATCGGTATCACGTTGGTGTGGCTGAATCTCGGTAGCACCTCGGGTTTCGAGCGCATCCAGACCTCGTCGGCGGAGCAGTTGATCGCCGATAAGAAGGTGGAGAGCGCGACGTTCAACGGCGATGACCGCCTCGATCTGGTGTTGAAGAGCCCTGAGACGATCGACGACAAGACCGGCATCACCAAGGCCTACACGCACTACATCCCTGCCCGCGGCAAGGTGCTCGTGGACGGGTTGAAGGCCAACCCGCCGAGCAAGGGGTACGTCGACGAGCCGCCGCAGAGCAGCTGGTTCGGCAGCCTGCTGATCAGCCTGATCCCGATCCTGCTGCTGGTCGGCCTGTTCTGGTTCATGATGAGCCAGATGCAGGGCGGCGGCAGCAAGGTCATGCAGTTCGCCAAGTCCAAGGCCAAGCTGGCCAGCAAGGACATGCCCAAGGTGACCTTCGCCGATGTGGCGGGAGCCGACGAGGCGGTCGAGGAGCTCACCGAGATCAAGGAGTTCCTCTCCGAGCCGGGCAAGTTCCTGGCGGTCGGCGCCAAGATCCCCAAGGGTGTGCTGCTCTACGGCCCCCCCGGAACCGGCAAGACCCTGCTGGCCCGGGCCGTCGCGGGCGAGGCCGGCGTACCGTTCTACTCGATCTCCGGCTCCGACTTCGTGGAGATGTTCGTCGGGGTCGGCGCCTCCCGGGTCCGCGACCTTTTCGAGCAGGCCAAACAGAACGCCCCCGCGATCGTGTTCGTCGACGAGATCGACGCCGTCGGCCGGCACCGTGGCGCGGGTCTGGGCGGTGGCCACGACGAGCGCGAGCAGACGCTCAACCAGTTGCTGGTCGAAATGGACGGATTCGACGTCAAGACCAACGTCATCCTGATCGCCGCCACGAACCGCCCCGACATTCTCGACCCGGCGTTGCTGCGCCCGGGCCGCTTCGACCGGCAGATCGCGGTCGAGGCCCCCGACATGAACGGCCGCAAGAGGATTCTGGAGGTGCACGGCAAGGGCAAGCCGATGGCCGCCGACGTGGACCTTGCCGCCGTGGCCCGCCGTACCCCTGGATTCACCGGAGCCGACCTGGCCAACGTGCTCAACGAGGCCGCCCTGCTCACCGCCCGAAGCAACGCCCAGCTCATCGACAACCGGGCGCTGGACGAGGCGATCGACCGGGTGGTCGCAGGTCCGCAGAAGCGCACCCGGATCATGAGCACCAAGGAAAAGAAGATGACCGCCTACCACGAGGGCGGCCACGCCCTGGTCGCGGCCTGTCTGAACCACACCGACCCGGTCACCAAGGTGACCATCCTGCCGCGCGGGCGAGCGCTCGGGTACACCATGGTCATGCCCCTGGACGACAAGTACTCGACCAGCCGCAACGAGATGCTCGACCAACTCGCCTACGCCCTCGGCGGCCGGGTGGCCGAGGAGATCGTGTTCCACGACCCCACCTCGGGCGCCGCGAACGACATCGAGAAGGCCACCGGGTTGGCTCGCAAGATGGTCACTCAGCTCGGCATGAGCGAACGGGTCGGGGCGATCAAGCTCGGTCAGGAGGCCGGAGAGGTCTTCCTCGGCCGCGACTACGGCCATCAACGGGACTACTCCGAGGGCCTGGCCGCCATCGTCGATGAGGAAATCCGCCGGCTGATCGAAGCCGCTCACGACGAGGCCTGGCACGTGCTGAACGACAACCGCGACGTGCTGGACACCCTGGTCCTGGAGCTGTTGGAGAAGGAGACCCTCAACGCCGAACAACTGGCGCGGATCTTCAAGGACGTCATCAAGCGACCCATCCGGCCGGTGTGGTTGTCCAGCGACCGCCGCAACGTCAGCCAGCGGCCCCCGGTGCTCACGCCGGCCGAGCAGCGTGACGCGCTCAACGGCCGCGACCCCTACGCCCGGCGGCCGGGCGAGGAGCACCCGCCGCAGGCGACGATCCAGGTCCCCGAGGGTGGTCGTGTCGACCCCTCCGCCGGTTGACCTGGCTCGCGCCGAGGCGGCCGTCCGTGAGTTGCTCATCGCGGTGGGGGAGGACCCCGACCGCGACGGCCTGAGGGACACCCCGGCCCGGGTCGCCCGCAGCTACCAGGAGGCGTTCGCCGGGCTTCGGCTGAACGCCGCCGACGTCCTCACCTCGACGTTCGACCTCGGCCACGAAGAGCTGGTCTTGGTGCGCGACATTGAGGTCTACAGCACCTGCGAGCATCACCTGCTGCCGTTCCACGGGGTCGCGCACGTCGGCTACATCCCGGCCCGCGGCGGTCAGGTCACCGGCTTGAGCAAGCTGGCCCGGCTGGTCGACGTGTACGCGCGGCGCCCTCAGGTGCAGGAACGGCTCACCACGCAGGTCGCGGACGCGCTCGTACACCACCTGCGTCCGCGGGGTGTGCTCGTCGTGGTCGACTGCGAGCATCTGTGCATGTCGATGCGGGGTGTCCGCAAGACGGGGTCCCGGACGATCACGTCGGCCGTCCGCGGGGCCCTGCGCGATCCGGCCACCCGGGCCGAGGCGATGAGCCTGATCGCCGGCGGACGGTGATGCCCCGACCCGCGCCCCTGGTGATGGGGGTCCTCAACGTCACCCCGGACTCGTTCAGCGACGGTGGCCGCTGGATCGCCCCGGACGCCGCCGCCCGGCACGCCCGCGCGATGGTCGAGGCCGGTGCCGCGATCATCGACATCGGCGGCGAATCCACCCGGCCCGGGGCGAGCAGACCCAGCGAGCAGGAGGAACTGGACCGGGTGATCCCCGTCGTCCAGGCGGTCGCCGAGACGGGGGTGCTGATCTCCATCGACACCATGCGGGCGGCGGTGGCCCAGGCCGCCCTGGCCGCCGGGGCGAGCATGGTCAACGACGTCAGCGGCGGGCTGGCAGACCCGGACATGACCGCCGTGGTGGCCGCCACGGGGGCGCGGCTGGTGGTGATGCACTGGCGTGGGCACAGCCACGACATGCAGACGCGGACCGACTATTCGGCGTACGCGGGGTCTGCGGTCCCGGGCGCTGTCCCGGGCGCGGGCGAGACGCTCCCGGCGGTCGTTACCGGGGTCGCCCAGGAGCTGGGCGAGCGGGTCCGGGCCCTGCGGGCGGCCGGCGTGACCGACGAGCAGCTCGTCCTCGACCCCGGGCTGGGGTTCGCCAAGACCGCCGAGCACAACTGGCAGCTGCTGGCCCATCTGGACGCCCTGGCCGGGTTGGCCGGAGCGCCGCACCTGCCGGTGCTCGTGGGCGCCTCGCGCAAGAGCTTCCTGGGGGTGCTGCTGGGCGCCGCCGACGACGACCGGTACGTCGCCCGCGATCAGGCCACCGCGGCGCTGAGCCTGCTGGCCGCACAGGCGGGAGCGTGGGCGGTGCGGGTGCACGACGTGCCGGGCACGGTGCTCGCCCTGGCTGTCCACGCGGCAGTGGAGGCCGGACGTGGGTGACCTCATCAGCGTGCGGGGCATCCAGGCCCGCGGCCGCCACGGTGCCCTGCCGGGCGAGCAGGACCAGGACCAGCCCTTCGTGGTGGATCTGGACGTCGGCTGCGACCTGTTGCCCTCGGCGTGCTCCGACGATCTTGACGACACCTTGTCATATGCCGAGCTGACGCAGCTCGTCGTGCGGGTCGTGGAGGGACCCAGCGCGCACCTGGTCGAGACGCTCGCCGGACACATCGCCGAGGCCGTCCTGCTCGCGGAGCGCGCGGAGTTCGTGCAGGTCAGCGTGCACAAGCCGGAGGCGCCGCTGGGGGTGGCCGTGAGTGACGTGGCCGTGCGGGTACGCCGAGAACGCGAGCGTCAGGCGGTGGTCGCGCTCGGCGCCAACCTCGGGGACCGGGCGGCCACCCTGGCGCGCGCGGTGGCCGACCTAGGCGCGCTGGACGGCGTACGGGTGCGGGCGGTATCCGCGTTCGTCGACACCGCCCCGGTCGGGCCGCCGCAGCCGGACTACCTCAACGCCGTGGCTATCGTGACCACGCGGCTGCACCCGCAGACCCTGCTGCGCGAACTGCAGGCCATCGAGGCGGCCCACGGGCGGCGGCGCGACGAGCCTGCCGTGCTCAACGGTCCGCGGACGCTGGACCTCGATCTGATCCAGGTGGGTGATCCTGCGCAGGACGCTGACCTGCACGGTGTGTACGGCGAGCTGGTGCTGCCCCATCCGCGGGCACACCAACGCTCGTTCGTGCTCGAGCCCTGGTACGACGTCCAGCCATGGGCGGTGCTACGGACGCCGCAGGGACCCGTGCCGGTGGGTGAGCTGCTGGCGGCCCGATCGGCGCAGGAGCGGGGAACGTCGTGGTAGCCGGTGCGGGCCTGCGGCTCAAGGTGCTCGTCCTGGTCGCCGTCGTCACCTTCGGGTTGGGCTACCTGGCCCAGCGATGGTGGGCGATCCGGGGCGGCGGGCTGGTCCCGTCCTCCCCGATGTCGCTGGTCCTGCTCGGGTTCATGGGTGCGGGGGTGTTCGCGGCCGGGCTGCCGATCCGACGGATGCAGCGTGACCGGACCCGACCCCCCGTCAACCCGCTGCGGGCGTTGCGGACGCTGGTGCTGGCTCAGGCGTGCGCCCTGACGGGCGCGCTGGTCGCCGGGTGGTACGCCGCTCAGGCCGCGCTGCTGGCCCCGGACGCGGACGCCTCGTCGGTGCGCGAGCGACTGATCCTGGCCGGGCTGCTGGCGCTGGCCGGGGTCGGATTGGCGGCGATCGGGCTCTGGGTGCAGTCGGTCTGCCGAATCGACCCACCCGATGCCGACGGTCTGGACGACGGGTTCGAGGAGGGGTTGCCCGAACCGGAGGCCTACTGAGCCCTGCGCGCTCGGTCTGAACGGGTGTGCGCACACGTCTGGACGGACCGCGTCGGCGCTACTTGTCGATGTCGCCGACCACGAAGAACAGCGAGGCCAGGACGGCGGTCACGTCACCGACCCGGGTGCCCGGCAGGATCTGGGCCAAGGCGGCCACGTTGTTGAACGAGGCGGAGCGCAGCTTGAGCCGCCAGGGCGCCTTGTCGCCCCGGGATACGAGGTAATAGCCGTTCACGCCCGGGGGGCTTTCGGTGGCGGCGTACATCCGACCCTCGGGGAGCCGGATGACCTTCGGCAGCGGCACGTTCACGGGCCCTGGCGGCAGCTCACCGAGCCGGTCGATGCAGGCGTCCACCAGGTCCAGGCTGACCGCGATCTGGTCGATCAGCAGGCGCAGCCGCTCTGGCACGTCGCCGTCGGTGCCGAGCACCACCACGCCGGGACCCCCCGGCGTGAAGAGCTCGCCGTAGGCCAGGTATGGGTCGTCGCGACGGAGATCCAGGTCGAGGCCCCCGGCCCGCGCGGCCGGTCCGGTGACGCCGTACGCCGCGGCGGTGGCCGCGTCCAACCGGCCCACCCCGGACAACCCGGCGCAACGTTCGCGCACGCGGTCATGCAGCTCCGGCAAGCGAGCACGGATGGTGGCCCCCTCTCGGCGGACCTGGTCCAACCATCCCGCGGGGACATCGGTGCGGAGCCCGCCGACCTGATTGGCCATCAGGTGGATCCGCGCGCCGAACGCTCGCTCCAGCAGGTCATGCAGGCGCTCCCGCTCGGCGAACAGATCGGCCAGGCGCGCTCCGTCCGAGAGCGGGAAGGGCCCGAGGAACGCACAGTGGGCCAGGACCCGCGTTAGCTCGGCCACCAGGGTGCGCAGCCACACTGCCCGGGTCGGTACCTCGAGCCCGAGGAGTCGTTCGGCGGCCATCGCCACGCCCAGTTCGTTGCCGAAGGCGGCCAGCCAGTCGTGCCGGTTGGCCAGGGCCAGGATCTGCCGGTAGTCGCGCACCTCGAACAGCTTCTCGACACCCCGGTGAAGGTGGCCGACCAACGGGTCCGCGGCCACGATCAGGTCGCCCTGGACGGCAAGGGCGATCCGGAACATCCCATGAGCGCTGGGGTGGTCGGGCCCAAGGGCCAACGGTACGTCGACCGTCAGCGCCCGCTGTTCGCCGGTCATACCAGCACCTCCTGCGCTGTCGCGGGACGGTCGCTGCCCGCCGTACTGATGGCCCACAGCGCGTCACCGTATCCCGGCCCCAGCAGGGCGGCTCCCGCGGCCCGCCGGGACAGGGCGAGCAGGTATCCGGTCGGGTCGGCAGCCGCGGTCGAGGGGTTCGGCGGGTCCGACCGTACGCCCAGGCATGCCAGGACGGCGCGCTGTTCGATCACGCAGCGTGCGGGCAGTGAATCCATCGATACCTGTGCGGTTATGTCGCAAGAGCCGTCCGGGATGGGCGGCACGCTCCGGCCACCGCGATACCCGGCCACCGTGGACCCGTGAGGGCGCGCGGCGATCGTGTGTCCGTAATCGACAGCAATGGCAACCCCGGACCGCAACGAACGCACCACGAACGCCCACCATTCATCGCGGGACCGGCCGATGTCGAGGCGGTCTCCGACGGTCAAATGACTCCACGGCCAGTACCGACGGCACCAGCGGCTATCCCGGCCGGTTAAAGGCGGACCGAGAACTTCACGCCCGTCCGCGCAATCAAACAGGACATAACGAAGACTCCCGTCGAGGCCGACCTCGGCGATATCGCACGGGAGTACATCCAACCATTCGTGCGCAAAGACGAGTGTCTCTGACAGGCTCGACAACAGCCGCCGTAGCACTGGTCTTCCGGGAGTCCCCGGACACACGTCGATCCACTTCACGCGTGAAGCCGATGACCCGCGGGAGTCGGCATCGCCCGGGCCGCTGGAGGGGCGGATGTCGACCGCCACGACCGGCATGCCGGGTCGGCGCGACGCCATGCAAACCGCGAGGCCGGTGGAGCCGGCGCCGAGATCCAGGAAGCGCTGTAATCTCTGGCGGTCCATGAATTCGCACAGCGCGTCGGCCATCACCTGCGTGGTTCCGGGCACGCCGCTGACGGAGGTGGCAAAGTGAGCACCCGGTGTTTGCCTCCGGTAAAAACCCTCGGTTCCGTAGAGTGCGCTGTTCCACGCGAGACTCCACCGACGCCCGACCATACGGTCAGGGTAGGGTAGGACACTAGCGCGGGTGGCCGGGTGATCCGGTCACGCGCGGCATCGCATGCTCCGCCGAAAATCCGCTGGTGGCGACGTGACCTGCGGCGTTGAACAGCACCGCCGCGCCCGCGTGCCGGTGGAGTTCAGTGTGGTAAGCCCGACGGGAAGAGAGGCGCACGCACATGGACCAGGTCCAGGCAATCCTCATCGGCTTGGTGCCCTCGCTCGGAATCGGCTTCCTGTTCTACAAGATCATGCGAGCCATCATCGAGGGCGATCGCAATGAGCGCCTTGCGCATTCTCAGTGGGAGGCGGCGCATGCCGCGCCGCCAGAGGCGAAAACTACGCAGCAGGGCTGAGGGCGCCGCTATCGACGCAGCCGCGCCCTGCGCGGCATGCCCCGTCGTAAGTGATTGTTCTGTAAACAAGCCTGGTCGCAGACCTAAAGAACTTAGCGGTCGCTGTTGATTCGCAGCAGTTCTGCCGAATATTTCCACTAAGCGCTCAGTTCTGCATAGAATCATGTCGTCCCCTGGCGTGGTTAACGTCAATCTCTTGGAAGGGTCTGGAGCACCTACATGGCTCAACGAGTGCAAGTTCTGCTCGTCGACGATCTCGATGGCGGCGAGGCAGCTGAGACTGTCTCCTTCGCGCTCGACGGCGTGAGTTACGAAATCGACCTGTCGGAGGCGAACGCCGAGAAGTTGCGCGGCGCCCTCACGAAATGGGTAGGCCACGCTCGTCGTTCGGGTGGCCGCAAGGTGACCGGACGGCGTACCAGCAGTACGGCGGGACGCCGGGACCTGAATGCTATTCGCGAATGGGGTCGGGCCAACGGATTCACCGTGAGTGATCGCGGTCGGGTCTCGGGTGAGCTTCAGGCCGCCTACGACCGCGCCAACGGCTGACGGGCACAGATCGCGCGCCCTCACGAGGTCGCGATGCGGATCGACGCTCTAGGGGCGTCTCGGGACACCGAGGCGCCCCTGGTCGTGCTAGCAAGTGTTCATGAGTTCATCAGCCGTGGATCTGGAATCGGTGACCGACCTCATCACCGCGCGGCTGGGGTACCTGGAGGTGCTGGTCGCCCGGTGGGGTTCCCGACTGCCGTGGTCCTGCGAGGACGTGCTGGCCGCCCAGGATCGCGGTGAGGACCCGACCGGTCCGTGGCGGGACCAGGTCAGGGCCAGTCAGGGAGCCATGTACGGCGTCCGCGCACCGGCGCAGGTCGGCGCCGCCTTCGTCCTGCAGTGGTATCTGGGCGTCGTGGCCAACCCGCTGGCCTGGGCCGCGGTGATCGGCCCCTACGTGCTGGACGCCGCACCCGAGGGCATCACCTTCGACCTGGCTGCCGATTCGTGGTTCCCCTGCGCGGTGTCGGTGAGCCCGTCGGGAGCGCTCGTGGAGGAGGACGCCGTACGCCGACGGGAGCAGGCCCACGCCCGCTACCTGGACCACGCCCGCCGGTTCGTGGACGGCTACCGACCCGGGGTCAAGGTGGGGTCCCGCCAGCGCAACGGGATGATCGTGGACGCCTGGCAGATGGCCCTGGAAGCGGCGTCGGCGGCCTTCGATGCCGAGCCCGTGCCGCCGCAGATGCGGCAGGCCTGCTGTTTCATCTACGCCCTTCCGGGCGCCCAGGCCTGCGCGCGCTGCCCCCGGCGGGTAGTCCGGGCCAGCGCGGAATCGGCCGCTTCGGTCAGCTGACGTCGCACGCCAGCACCGACATCGGGTCCCCGGCGGACAGGCGGTCGGTCACCTCGGCAGGACCCAGCTGGGTCAGCGATGCCAGGCCGTCGGCCGCCGCCTCGATCTCCGCCCACCGGCGAGGTGCGGCCACCAGCGGGTGGCTCCCCTTGCCGCGCAGCGAATAGGGACAGATAGTCGTCTTGGCCGCGGTGTTCTGACTCCAGTCCAGCAGCACCCGCCCGCGTCGCGCGGACTTCGTCATGGTGGACACCACCAGATCGGGGTGGGCGATGGCCAGCGCCTCGGCCAGGGCGCGGGCCGCCTCCCGGACCGTGCCGGCGTCCTGCGTGCCCGGCAGGGCGGCGTACACCTGCATTCCTTTGCTGCCGCTGGTGACCGGGACCGTGGCGGCGACCCCCGCGTCGTCCAGGAGTGCTCGGGCCAGCACGGCGACCCGGGCGCATTCGCCGAGCCCGGCCCCGGGGCCCGGGTCCAGATCGATCACCATCCGGTCCGGCGGCAGGGGCTGACCGGCATCGTCCACCCGCCACTGCGGGACGTGCAGCTCCAGGGCCCCCAGGTTCGCCAGCCACACCAGCGCCGCACGATTCTCGACCAGCGGGAAGGTGATGGTCTCTCGATCTTTGGTCGAGCCCGGCACCGGCAGCGTGACGCGGTGCAGCCATGTCGGTGCGCCGGCGGGGAGGTTCTTCTCGAAGAAGGAGCTGTCCCCGGTGCCGTGCGGCCAGCGCACCCGGGTTACTGGCCGCCCGGCGAGTTGGGGGAGCAGGACCGGAGCAACTGCGAGGTAGTACTGCATGACTTCGGCCTTGGTTGTGCCGTCGCCTGGATACAACGGTTTGTCCAGGTTGCTCACCGTGAGGGTGTGTCCGTCCATGCTCACCGTCGACCGCGTCGGGTCCGGCCCGCGACCGGGACTCACGGGGCCTCCTCGTCGTTGGTGTCGTGCTGGGTGTCGTTGGCGGTGAGCTCAGCCGGGGTCAGGTCGATCCGCAGACCTCGGTACGACGGCTGGCGCAGACGGCCTTGCCCGGCCAGCCCCAACGACGCCACGTCGATGACGGTCTCGGGGCGGGTCCAGGTCACCCCTGAGCGTTCAGCGGCGGGCAGGTCGGGCCCGAAGGGGCAGTCGGTGGTCTCCAAGGGACGCAGGACGTCGAGAATTTGGCTGCCGGCCCGGCCCGCGAGCCCGCTGCCCACGCGGCCCAAATAGGTCAACCCCCCGGACGTGGGCGCCCCCACGAGCACGGAACCGAGCACTCCGGCCCGGTCGGTTTCGGGGCGCCATCCGCCGACGACCACTGAGCGCACCGCCCGGTGCGGCACCTTGAGCCACGTGGCGCTCCGGCGCCCCGGGGTGTACGGCGCGTCGGTCCGCTTGCTCACCACGCCCTCCAGCCCGGCGCGCAGGGTGGCCTCGGCGAGCACCTCGCCGTCGGGGTACGTCGGCGGCACCTGCCAGCGCGGATCGTCCAGCTCGAGGTGCTCCAGGAGGGCCCGCCGCTGGGACCACGGCTGGGGGGTGAGGTCGGCGTCGTACAGCCGGAGCAGGTCGAAGATGAGGTACGTGACGGGGCGGACGCTGGCCGCGGCGGCGGCCGGACCCCCGGCGAGGTGAATCCGTTCGCTCAGCGCCGCGAACGACGGGGTACCGCCGTCCAGGATCACCACCTCACCGTCCAGCAGCATGTCGTCGTACAGGGTGGCCAAGCCTGCCAGTTCCGGAAAGCGGTCCGTGGCTTCGGCGCCGCTGCGGGCGGTCAGCCGCAACTGGCCCTGGTTGACGTCGGCGAGGATGCGCATGCCGTCCCACTTGACCTCGTGCGCCCACTCCGATCCGCGAGGGACCCGGGACGCGGGGGTGGCCAGCATCGGACGCATACGGCATCTTTGCATCGCTGCGGTGAGCTCTCCCCGCGCCAACCGCGCTGGTGCGACTCGCTCGCACCCTGCTCGCGGGTGCACCATGCTGGGAGGGCGCCCGAGGTCGGCGCGCTGCCCGCGTCGAGGCCGAGGACGGCAGGGCGGACCTGGACAGGAAGTGGGAACGCCATGCGGGCGATGTGGAAAGGAGCGGTGTCCTTCGGGTTGGTGACCATCCCGGTCCGGCTGTACACCGCCACAGAGAGTCACGACATCCAGTTCCATCAGGTCCGGGCCAGCGATGGCTCGCGCATCAAGTACAAGCGGGTCGCCGAGGCGGACGGTCAGGAGGTCGCGTACGCCGAGATCGCCAAGGGGTACACCGCGCCGGATGGCCGAACGGTGATCCTGAGCGATGAGGACCTGGCGTCGCTGCCCAGCAAGAGCAGCAAAGAGATCTCGGTGGAGAAGTTCGTCCCGGCGCCCCAGATCGACCCGATCCTGCTGGACAAGACCTACTACCTGGAGCCGGACAAGGCCGCCGTCAAGCCGTATGCGCTGCTCCGCGAGGCGCTGCGCAGCTCCGACCGGATGGCCGTGGTGACGATCGCCGTACGGTCCCGGATGACGATGGCGGTGCTGCGGGTCCGCGACGAGGTGATCGTCCTGCAGACCTTGTTGTGGCCCGATGAGATCCGGACGGCGGACTTCGACGTACTGGACGGCGTACTCGAGCCCTCGGCGGCCGAGGTCGCCATGGCGGACCTGCTGATCAACTCGATGGCGGCGGACTTCGAGCCCAACGATTACGCGGACGACTACCAGGAAGCCGTCGAGGCGCTGGTGGAACGCAAGCTCGCGGGCGGGGAGTCGACGGTGGCGCCGCAGGTGGACACCGCCGATGCAGGCCAGGTGGTGGACCTGTTGGCCGCCCTGCAGAAGTCCGTCGATCGGGCGAAGGCGGCCAGGGCGCAGGCCGGGGGAGGCGATGCGACCTCGGCGGAGGCGGCCTCAGCGGACTCGAACTCGGACGCGGACTCGGTTGGCGCGGCCGCCGAGGAGCCCGCGACCAAGCCCAAGACGGCCAGGAAGCGGTCCGCGGCCAAGAAGGCCGGCTGAGCGCCATGCCCGAGGGGCACACCATCCATGCGCTGGCGGACCGTCTGCAACGCCGGTTCGGGGGGCCGCCGGTGACGGTGACCAGCCCGCAGGGGCGGTTCGCCGAGGCCGCGGCTCTGGTCGACGGGCATGAACTCCTCGCTGCCACCAGCGCCGGGAAGCACCTGTTCCTGGAGTTCGGGCGGGACGGCGAAGGAGTCGACCGGTTCGTCCACGTCCACCTCGGGCTGATCGGGTCGTTCGTGGTGCAGCCTCAGTCCTCGCTAGCCATGGACGCCGATGGCGGCCTGGCCGTGGTGGGTGCGGTGCGGCTGCGGCTGGCGGCCGATGGGTACGTCGCGGACCTGCGCGGACCGAATCTGTGTCAGTTGATCGACGGCGAGGAGGTCGGTCGAGTGGTCGCGGGACTCGGCCCGGACCCGCTGCGACACGATGCCGACCCGGATCGGGCGTGGCGCAAGATCTCGCGGAGCTCCCGCAGCATCGCCGAACTGCTGATGGACCAGTCGGTGCTGGCCGGCGTCGGCAACGTGTACCGCTGCGAGGTGCTGTTTCGGCACCGCCTGGCCCCGCTGACCCCCGGGAGCCGGGTGCGTCCCGCGAGTTGGCGCACCATCTGGGCGGACCTGGTGGAGCTGCTGCCGCTGGGCGTGGCGTTCGGCCAGATCCTGACCATGCCGGACCAGGTGGAGGAGGCCCACCGGTTGGTCGGCACACCCGAGCAGATCGCCCACATGGAGGGCTTGAATGGCGAGCGGCTCGGCACCTGGTTCCCGCGGGAGTTCTTCGTCTACCAGCGCACCGATCAGCCCTGCCGGGTGTGCGGATCCAGGATCCGCACACAGGTCGTGGCCGGCAGGAACCTGTTCTGGTGCGCCCGCTGCCAGCGACGTCGCTGACCCAAGCCCGCGGAACACGCCACCGGGGGCGATCCCAGGTCAGTAGCATCGTGCCCACGGTGCCGCCCGTGGGGGCGGACGTCCCAGCCGAACGCTCCGAGAGGACAGCCATGTCGATCGACGACACCCTGACCAAGGCCATCCTGCCCGAGTCGGAGCTGCCCACCGCCTGGTACAACATCGCTGCCGACCTGCCCGAGCCGATGCCGCCACACCTGCACCCCGGGACCAAGGAACCGATCACCGTCGAGGATCTGACGGCGATCTTCCCGCCCGCGCTGGCCGAGCAGGAGTTGAGCACGCAGCGCTACATCGACATCCCCGACGAGGTGCGCGCGATCTACGCGATCTGGCGGCCGACTCCGCTGATCCGGGCTCGTCGCCTGGAGCGGGAGCTGGGGACCTCGGCCCGGATCTACTACAAGTACGAGGGCGTCTCCCCGATCGGCAGCCACAAGGCCAACTCCTCGGTCGCCCAGGCGTACTTCAACCATGAGGCGGGCGTGAAGCGGTTGACCACCGAGACCGGCGCCGGGCAGTGGGGCAGCGCACTGGCCTTCGCCTGCGCGGCGTTCGGGATGAGCTGCGAGGTCTGGCAGGTGCGGGCGTCGTACGACTCCAAGCCCTACCGCCGGATGTTGATGGAGACGTTCGGCGCCACGGTGCACGCCTCGCCCTCGGAGTTGACGCAGGCTGGCAAGGCGATGCGCGAGCAGTTCCCCGACACCACCGGCAGCCTGGGGATGGCCGTGAGCGAGGCCATCGAGGCCGCCGTCACCGACCCCGCGAACGCCCGCTACTCCCTGGGCAGCGTGCTCAACCACGTGGTGCTGCACCAGAGCGTGATCGGTGAGGAGACGCTCAAGCAGTTGGCGATGTTCGGCGAGGACCAGGCTGACCTGGTGTTTGGCTGCGCCGGCGGCGGTTCCAACGTCGCGGGCCTGTCGTTCCCGATGCTGCGGGAAAACCTGGCCGGCCGGACCACGACGACGATCTACGCGGTCGAGCCGAGCGCCTGCCCCTCCATCACTCAGGGCCGCTACGAGTATGACCACGGCGACGTCGCGGGGATGACCCCGCTGATGAAGATGTACACCCTGGGGCAGGAGTTCGTGCCCCCGCCGGTGCACGCCGGGGGTCTGCGCTATCACGGGATGTCGCCGATGCTGTCGCACACCGTGAACCTCGGCCTGGTCAAGGGGCTGGCGGTCGAGCAGACCCAGGCGTTCGAGGCGGGCGTGCTGTTCGCCCGCGCGGAGGGTCTGGTGCCGGCGCCGGAGTCCTCGCACGCGGTGGCCGCCGCGGTGGCCGAGGCCCGCACGCGGACCAGCGAGGCCGACGCGTGCTCCATCGTGATCGGGATGTCCGGGCACGGGCAGCTCGACCTTCCGGCGTACCAGGAGTACCTGTCCGGGGCGATGGTCTGAGCTGGTGCCGGTTCGGGTCCGTGGAGGTCCTGCTGCTGGGCACCGGGTCGGCCGACGGATGGCCGAACGCCTTCTGCCGATGTGACAGCTGTACGACGCAACGGGCGGCGGGGATTCTCCGCCGCCCGACGTCTGCGCTGATTGACGGGCGGATTCTGCTCGACCTCGGCCCGCACGTGGGGCACGCGGCCCAGGTCTCAGGTCGAGATCTGGCCGGGCTGGATGCCGTGTTCGTCACGCACGCGCACAACGATCACTGCGACCCGGCGCACCTGTTCTACCGCCAGTGGGTGTCGGCTGAGCCTCTGCCCGTCTACGGTCCCTCGGCGGTCGTCCAGGCGATCCGACCGTGGCTGGATCCTGCTGGCAGCGCGGTTTCCCTGCACGCGGTGACCGTCGGGGACGTGGTGGCGGTGGCTGGGTACGTCGTGCGCGTGCTGCCCGCGGACCACCACGCCTTCGGTGAGGCGGTGCTGTACGACGTCACCACGCCCCGTGGCGGGCGGTTGCTGTATGCCACGGACACCGGCCCGTGGACGCCGCGGTGCCTGGACCTGATGCGGCAGGCGCGGGTGGCGACCGGTCGGGCGTACGACGTGGTGCTGCTCGAGGAGACCTTTGGGCTGCGGGAGCGGGAGCCAGGCCACCACGACCTGGCTTCGTTCGCCGCGGCCCTGGAGGATCTGCGACGCGAAGGCCTGATCGACGCGGAGACCGGCGTGGTCGCCGTACACCTGAGTCACCACAACCCGCCGGAGGGGGAGCTGACGGCCCGGCTTGACGATCTGGGCGCCCGTCCCGGCCAGGATCTGGAGGTTCGCATGGTGTCGCAACTTTCGCGTGAGCCCACGTCGTCGCGGCGGCTCCGAAATTGACTCAGCCTCGCCGAACCGGCTCTGTGCCTCTCGTGGCTCCGCGCCGACATCCCAGGCTGTGGCGCCGGCGCTCAGGGTAGTCCGCTGGTTGCTATAGCCGCCGGTGGGCGCAGCGAGTTGTGGGGTCGATTTCGTGATGAGCGGCCCACCGGGCATGTTCACGCAAACCCCGCCATGTCACCACGCTGATCGATCCGCACGGGTCTGAGCTCCGCATCATCCGCCGCATCGCCTCGCACAGCTCAAGCGAGTAGGCCGCGCCGCCGCCTAACTCTGTCGGGCCACAGCTACGGAATTTAGGTGATTTCTGATAAGGGGGATTATCATTACATTCACCCGGAAGTGACGTGGGGGACGTAACCTCAGCTCTGTGACCACTGAGGCGACACGCCACGCGGACGACGAGCTCATGACTCTCGGTGAAGTCGCCCGACTCGCGCGCGTCCAGCGGCCAGTGGTGACGATGTGGCGGCGTCGACCACACCCGAGTGCAGGCCATTTTCCGTCGCCCGTCGAGCTCAGCGGGCAGCGACGCTTCGCCCGGTCCAAGGTCGTGGCATGGCTGCAGGCTTCGGGGCGCGGCAACAATCGGGAGGTTGCGGCCGATGCTGCGTTGCACGCGCGTCCCCCGGTCCCCACCCCTGCCGGAGGCGCGCTGGCTGAGGCGCTACTCCTGGTGGCTTCCTCGGCTGACGTGCCACTGGCCGACCTTGACCGGGACGACCTGCTGGACCTGGCCGAGGAGGTCGACCCGGACGATCGCGTCGCGTTCCTCGAGATCGCAGCCGCATCGGAGCGAGACGTTGTTGCCTCGGCCGCCTACGTCGATGCCCTGCTCGGCGCGTCGCACGGCCCGGCCGAGGCCCTCGGCCATCTACGGCGGGACCCGTCGCGGTTCGGGCGCACGTCCGAGCCCACCGCGCCGGCGCAGGATGTCGTCCGACTGGTCGGCGCACTCGCGCAGGCGCTCGCCGATCCGTTGCGGGAGAGCGGGCCGGTGCCCATGGCCGATCCGACCGGTGGCGGGGCCGACGTCGTCCTCGGTGCGCTCGAGGCACGCGGACCAGATCTGCACGAAGGCGCGCTGGCCCGACCGGTGGCTACGGCCGACAGTGCGTCACGTGCCGGGGCGACGCGCGAGTCCTGGCGCACCCTGGCGATCCACGGCGCGATGCCCGAGCCGATCGACGTCGACGATGAGGGGCGCGTCGACATCGTCGGCCGCGCGGTGATCGTGGCCCGCTACCCCCACCCCGGGGCGCCAGCGCTCACCCCCGAGCAGTTGCTGGAAGAGGTGGACGACGTACTCGTGCAGCTCAAGGACGAGCAGCGAGCCGTCGTGCTCGGGCCGGCGCCCATCCTCACCGACGCCCTGGGAAGCACCCGGGCGCAGCGGATGCGCCGCCGCATCCTGGACACGGGGCGGTTGCGAGCCGCGATGCGTCTGGGGCGCGGCAGCAGCCCGTCCGCGCCGCAGCAGCGCCTCGGGATGTGGGTTTTCGGGCCGACGCCGCTCGGTAACTTTCGGGGCGTAGGACGAACGGCCGTCGCGGATCTCGCTGGCCTCGACCTGGCGGACGTGCGCGAGGACCTGGTCTCGGACGTGGTGGCTGCCGTCGAGGATCGACCGCTGCCGCACGTGGGCGGAGTCGATGAGACGCAGGGACGTGCCCACATATTCCGGGTCGCGCGGTATCAGCGCACGTTCTCGGTGCTGGCCCGCGACGGTGACCTCGTGCCGCGCGACCTGCACGCCGCGCCGAGACGGGCGAGAGCTCACGCTCCCGTGAATCCGAGCGCCGCGGCCGCCGCGGTGGCAGCGCCACTGAACGGCGTCGCGGTGCGGCTGAGCACCGAGGCCAGCCTGCCCCGCGGGCGCGTCGTCACGCTGCGCGAACTGCTCGACGAGGGGCGCCTGAGGGTCGTCGCGGGCACCCGTCTCGCGGAGAGCGAGGTGCTAACCCCGGAGCAGGCTGTCGGTGGTCTCACGGTCGTTGGCGTCCCCGAACTCTCGGGGCAACAGCGGCCGGGAGGGCGCGTGGTCGATCACCTCGCCTTTACTGCGGCCCATCCCCGAGCGGTGCGGACCGAGGCGGGCGACGTCGTATTCTGTGCCGGACCGACGCCAGGCGCCTGGGTCGATGCGCGTGGCGGCATTGTCGTCGAGGCCCCGGCGCGGGCGCTGCGGGTCGTCTCCGACGGCGAGGGCCCCGACCGGGTGGTGCCCCGCATCCTGGCCGCCGACCTCGCACGAGGACGCGGCGCGCAGTGGCGGACGTTCCCGGCGCGGCTCGTGCCGGTCGTCACCGCCGACACCCTCACCGAGGTGCTCGACTCGATCGCCCTCGCCCGCGACGAGGCGCTACGACGCGCGGACGCGCTCGCGCACCTCGCCGAACTCCTGGCCGACGGCACCGTCGACGGCCGGCTGACGGCCATGATGGATTCAGTTGCACTGGAAGGACACTGACGTGCCCCCACGCACCAAGAAGGCCGCGCCCACGGCGCCGAGCACGATGAAAGAGCTGAAGGACACGCTGTGGAAGGCGGCGGACAAGCTCCGCGGCTCGATGGACGCCTCGCAGTACAAGGACGTCGTGCTTGGCCTCGTCTTCCTCAAGTACGTCTCGGACGCCTTCGACGCGGCGGCGGTCGAGATCGAGGCCGAGCTACGCGTCGAGGGGTACGACGCCGAGCAGATCGAGCAGCTCTCGGGCGACATGGACGACTACCGTGGCCGCGGCGTGTTCTGGGTGCCGGCCACCGCACGGTGGGACTACCTCGCGCGCAACAGCAAGGGCCTGCCGGACTCGGAGCCGAACGGTCCTAAGAGTGTTGGCGAGCTCGTCGACGACGCGATGGACCTGCTCATCGGCTCGAACCCGAGCCTGCGCAACTCCCTGCCGCGTGGGTTCAACCGCGACAACGTCGACCAGCGTCGCCTTGGTGAGCTCGTCGACCTGCTCAACAACATCCGGTTCTTCGGCGAGGGGGTGCAGCGGGCGCGCGACCTCATGGGTGAGGTGTACGAGTACTTTCTCGAGCAGTTCGCCCGCGCGGAGGGCAAACGGGGCGGGGAGTTCTACACGCCGCCGAGCGTGGTGCGCACCATCGTCGAGATCCTCGAACCGACGAAGGGGCGGGTGTACGACCCGTGTTGCGGGTCGGGCGGCATGTTCGTGCAGGCCGAGAAGTTCCTCGAGGCGCACGACGCCGACAAGACCGCGCTGTCGATCTACGGGCAGGAGGCGAACGAGCGTACGTGGCGGATGGCGACGATGAACCTCGCGATCCACGGCCTCAACGGCAACCTCGCCGACCGGTGGGGTGACACGTTCGCCCTCGACCTGCACCCGGGCGTGGCCATGGACTACGTCATGGCGAACCCGCCGTTCAACATCAAGGACTGGGCCCGCAGCGAGGACGACGCCCGCTGGACCTACGGTGTCCCGCCGGCGCGGAACGCGAACTACGCGTGGATGCAGCACATCATCAGCAAGCTCACCCCCGACGGCATGGCCGGTGTCGTCATGGCGAACGGCTCGATGAGCTCGACGAGCAACGGCGAGGGCGACATTCGCGCTAACCTCGTCGAGGCCGACCTCGTCACGTGCATGGTCGCGCTGCCCGACAAGCTGTTCCGCTCGACGGGGATCCCCGCGTGCCTGTGGTTCTTCGCCAAGGACAAATCGGCAGGCGCGCAGGGGTCGGTGGATCGGCGGGGGCAGGTGTTGTTCATCGACGCTCGGAACCTCGGGTTCATGGCCGAACGTGCCCTGCGTGACCTCTCGGGCGACGACATCCAGCGCATCGCGACCACCTACCGTTCCTGGCGGGGGACCGAGTCTGCTGAGGGCGCGGAGTACGAGGACGTGCCCGGCTTCTGCGCCTCGGTGCCTGTTGCTCAGATCAAGGAGGCGGGATACGCGCTGACCCCGGGCCGCTACGTCGGCGCTGCCGCCGTCGCAGACGACGACGAACCGATCGACGAGAAGATCACCCGCCTCACCGCGGAACTGACCGCCGCGTTCGACGAGTCCGACCGCCGTCAGGCCGAGGTACGCAAGCAGTTGGGGCGGGTTTCATGACCGCCCAGACGCTGCGATCAGTCTTGGAGGAAGGTAATGGCAGTATCAAGACTGGCCCATTTGGGACGGTTTTGAGTGCGGCCGAGTACGTCGAGGACGGGGTTCCGTTGATCTCCGTTGGGGAAATAGGGTACGGATCGCTTCAGCTGCGTTCGACCACGCCCCGCATCAGCGCTGACACCGTGGAGCGCCTGCCTGACTATGTTCTGCGCACAGGTGACGTCGTGTTCGGTAGGAAGGGTGCGGTTGACCGCAGCTCGCGAGTCCGGCCTGAAGAAGATGGATGGTTCCTCGGCTCCGATGGGATTCGAGTCCGATTTGGCAGAAACGTTGATCCCACTTATATGGCGTACTGCCTGCTGAACCCCGCAGTGAGGGAGTGGCTACTCAGGCATGCAGGGGGGAGTACCCTCAAGTCTCTGAACGAGCGGACCCTCGGTGAGGTGCCTCTCAGCACCCCGTTCTTGGCAGAGCAGCGGGCGATTGCCGAGGTGCTGGGCGCGCTCGACGACAAGATCGCCGCCAACCATCGGCTGCATGAGGCGGCCGCTGGCACCGCCGGTTCGCAGTGGCTTGACGCGTGCCCGAGAGGGTCGCGGCGCGGACCCTGAGCGTGACGCGCGGTGGCTCACCGGAATATGGGACAAGGCCACCCGAAAGCGGTCTCGAACAACGGGTCCGGTGGTGTGGTCTCGGGCACCGCCCGGGGTACGAGCCGGTCACGATCGGGCCTGGTCGCCGGGCCAGCGGTTGTGTCGGCCGCAATGCCACCGGTGGGTGCCACGGCCTGGGTCGGAGGATTGCTGGCCGATCATCACCACGCCCGACGTGGTGCCCCAGGAAGATTGTGGCCCAGCACTGTTCGGTTTCGCCCTGTTGGAGCACCTGCCGACTTGGGGTGACTCGAACAATGTTCGGCCTGGGCCAGATTGAATCGGCATGAGGCCCTGGCGCTCCCGTTGGTCCCTGAAGCCAGGTATTGGAGGAGTTCGAAAGGGGAGCTTGCGCGCTCTTCCAGCTCCGGCATAAGCAGGAGAAGGAAAGCGATCGGCTCGCCGCTCTCCGCGACGCCCTCCTGCCAGAGCTCATGTCCGGCCGGCTCCGCGTCAAGGACGCCGAAAAGACCGTGGAAGAGGTGGTCTGAGTGGCCAGGTTCGGGTCGGAGGCGCAGTGGGAGGATCTCACCGTCGAGGTCCTCACCGAGCTGGAGTGGCGGCCGCTACGAGGAGAGGAGATCGCCCCAGGCAGTGGGGAGCGGGAGTCGTGGAGGGACCCCGTCATCCAGCCGCGGGTGGCGGCGGCGTTGACGCGCCTCAACCCTGAGGTGCCGCAGACGTACCTGCAGCAGGCGCAGGCCGAGATCCTCCGCC
Organism: Austwickia sp.; assembly: GCA_016711265.1. Classification (GTDB taxonomy): domain Bacteria; phylum Actinomycetota; class Actinomycetes; order Actinomycetales; family Dermatophilaceae; genus JADJTI01. The sequence goes on from JADJTI010000006.1 coordinate 986,508, forward strand.
CCCGCTCGAACGACGCGCTCGCCGAGAACTATCGCCTCCACGAGGTGATGACGAAGGGCTACACCGGCGTCACCTACCTCGACTCGAACGGCATTGAGCGCACGCCGACCATCCGGCTCATCTCCACCGAGCCCGCTGAGAACGACTGGCTCGTCGTCAACCAGGTCACGCTGCGCGACCGGGAGCACCACCGCCGGTTCGACGTCGTCCTCTACTGCAATGGGTTGCCCGTCGCGATCGTCGAACTCAAGCGCTCCGGGGACCAGCGGGCTGACTCCTCCGGCGCCCACGCCCAACTGGCGCTGTACCTGCGCGAGTTTCCGATGGCTTTCCGCACCGTGCTCCTGAACGTCGCCAGCGACGGCGCCACCGCGCGTTACGGCACCCCGTTCACCGGCTTCGACCACTTCAGCCCGTGGAACGTTGACGACGAGGGGGCCGTCGTCCGGCCGGGTGAGGGCTTCGGCGACGAGGAGTACACGAGCCCCCTCGGCGTCCTGCTTCATGGCCTGTTCAACCAAGAGAGGTTCGTCCAGCTTTTGCGCGGTTATACGTCATTCAGCGAGCGCGACGGCGTGCTCACCAAGCGCATCGCTAAGCCCCATCAGTACTTCGCCGTCACCAAGGCCGTCGGGTCCACGGTCGAGGCGGTCCGTAGCGACGGGCGCGCCGGCGTCGTGTGGCACACCCAAGGCTCCGGCAAGTCGATGGAGATGGAGCTGTACGCCACGGCCGTCCACCGCACACCTGCCCTGGCGAACCCGACGATCGTCGTCATCACCGACCGGCGCGAACTCGACGGTCAGCTCTTCCACTCGTTCGCCGACAGCAAGCTCCTCCCCGAGACGCCGCTGCAGATCACGACCCGTGCCCAATTGCGGGCCGAGCTCGACGGGCGCGTCTCCGGCGGCATCTTCTTCACGACCCTGCAAAAGTTCGGGCTCACCCATGCCGAACGCCACGCCGGTGCGAGCCACCCCGTGCTCACGCAGCGACGCAACGTGCTCGTCGTTGTCGACGAGGCCCACCGCAGCCACTATGACGACCTCGACGGGTACGCCGCACACCTGCGCCACGCCCTGCCTGGCGCCTCGTTCATCGCCTTTACCGGCACCCCCGTCAGCTTCGCCGAGCGCGACACCCGTCACGTGTTCGGCGACTACGTCGACGTCTACGACCTCACCCGCGCCGTTGAGGACGGCGCGACCGTGCCCGTCTTCTTCGAGCCGCGCCTCATCCCGCTCGCGCGCCTGGCCGATGTCAGTGAGGACGTCATCGACGCCGCCGCCGACGAGGCGACCGAGGGCCTGGATGCGATCGAGAGAGAGAAGGTCGAACGGTCCGTCGCCGTCATCAACGAGCTGTACGGTCACCCCGACCGTATCCGGCAGCTCGCCGCCGACCTCCTAGCCCACTGGGAGCGGCGCAAGGCGGCGATGCTGCCGCAGATCGAGGTCGGCGGCAAAGCGATGGTGGTCTGCGCCACCCGCGAGATCGCCGCCCGGCTGTACGAGGAGATCGTCGCCCAGCGCCGCGAGGCCGGTGACGACACGTGGCACTCCGACGCGATCGAGGGTGGCAAGGTCAAGGTCGTCTACTCCGGCAGCCCGACCGATCCCGACCCGATCAGCCGCCATGTGCGCCGCGGACACGAGCAGCAGGCCATCCAGAAACGCATCAAGACCGCCGACGACGAGCTCGAGATCGTCATCGTCAAGGACATGCTGCTCACCGGCTTCGACGCCCCGAGCCTGCACACTCTCTACGTCGACCGCCCGCTCAAGGGTGCGCTGCTCATGCAGACCCTCGCCCGCGTCAACCGCACCTACCGAGGCAAGGACAACGGCCTGCTCGTCGGGTACGCGCCGCTGGTGGAGAACCTCGAGGCCGCCCTCGCCGAGTACAGCGACAGCGACCGGCGCGCCAGGCCGCAAGGGCGCAAGATCGATGAAGCCGTGCAGCTCGCCCTTGAGCTGCTCGCCGAGCTCGACGCGACGCTGTCGCTCGACTGGCACGCCCGGCTGCGCGGGGACGCCTCGCCGAGCGCGTACCTCAACACCGTAGTGGCCGCGGCGAACGCGCTGCTCTCACCAGCCGCCCGCCAGCGGGTCGAGGGCGCCGAGGGCGAGGAGGGGGAGTCGACGTACGCTCGGTACCGGCGACTCTCCGGCCAGGTCTCGCGGGCGTGGACGATCGCCGGCGGCTCGGACGTGCTGGAGCCGCGGCGCGGCGACTTCCGCTTCCACCAGGAGGTGCGCGTCTATCTTGCCAAGCTGGAGGCCGAGGAGCGCCGGGCGTCTGGGCGCCCGGTGCCTGAGGAGATCGCGCGCCTGCTGCGCTCGCTCATCGTCGACACGACAAGCCCGGGCGAGGTCGTCGACATCTATGCCCGGATCGGTATCGAGCGGCCTGACCTCGGCCGCCTGACCCCCGGCGCGATCGACGCCCTCCGCCACACCCAGGCGCCCAATGTCGCGATCGAGGCCCTGCGCGCCGCGCTCACCGATGACGTTCGCTCCGTGACGGGCGGCAACCTCAGCCGTGAGCGGCAGTTCTCGCAGCGCCTCGCCGAGCTGATGAACCGATACATCAACTCACAGCTGACCGCCGCCGAGGTGATCGAGGAACTCATCCGCTTCGCGCAGGACGTCGCCGCGGACGCCAGCCGAGGGCAGAGGTTCGACCCGCCGTTACAACGCGACGAACTCGCCTTGTACGACGCGGTCAGCCAGAACGAGGCGGCCGTCCTCCTTCAGGGGGAGGACACCCTGGCCCAGATCGCTCGCGACCTCATCAAGATCATGCGTCGCGACGTGCGCACCGACTGGACGGTTCGCGAAGATGTCCGAGCGAAGCTGCGCGTCTCCATCAAGCGGCTCCTCGTCAAATACAAGTACCCGCCCGACCAGCAGCCCGAGGCCATCCGACTCGTCATCGAGCAAATGGAGGCCCTCGCGCCGAGGTACGTGGAGGGGGATATGACCTGATGGGGCGTCCCACACCCTCGTGGCTCTACCATTTCACCCACGTCGACCACGTGGAGTCAATCGTCCGTGACGGCCTCGTCTGCGACACGACCGCTCAGGCGTCCGGCCAACTTGCGCATGAAGTCGGCAACCGCGAGGTGAAGGAGCGTCGACGGGCCAGAGTAGTGGACACCGCCCCCGGCGGCGTCGTGGCGGACTACGTCCCGTTCTACTTCACGGCGCGCAGTCTGATGCTCTACCAGATCCATACCGGGAAGGTTCCTTCCTACCGAGGGGGCCAAAATTGCCTGGTCTACCTGTGCACGACTTTGGAACGCGTTGTCGAGTTGGGGCTCCCCTGGGTAGCGTCCAACCGCAACGCCTCGACAGCTATTGCCCGATTCACGGCTGACCTTCAGGTGCTGGACGGTCATGTCGACTGGCCATTGGCGACCACCTCCACGTTCAATCGGACCCCCGAGGATCCCGAGCGTCCGCGGCGGCACCAGGCCGAGCTCCTCGTGCACCGGCGTCTGCCGTGGGAGGCCGTGAAGTTTGTCGGTGTCCGCGACAGGCACGTCATGTCGCGGGTGGAGGCGACCCTGGTTACGCTGGCACATCAGCCTGAGAGGGATGTCAGACCTGACTGGTACTTCTGACTCGTGACCGCAACGGGAGGACCGATGATCCGCGAGATGCACGGCAATCTCCTCGCCGACGATGCAGAGGCGCTGGTCAACACCGTCAATACCGTGGGTGTGATGGGCAAGGGCATTGCGTTGCAGTTCAAACGTGCCTACCCCGAGATGTTCAAGGACTACGCAAACGAAGCCAAAGCAGGACGATTGGCGACCGGTCGCATGCACGTGTGGGAGACCGGCAGCCTCGCCGGTCCGCGCTTCATCATTAGCTTCCCGACCAAGCAGCATTGGAAGGCCCGCTCCCGCCTGCAGGACATCGAGGCTGGGCTCGTCGATCTCGTGCGTGTGGTGCGCGAGCTCGGCATCCAGTCGATCGCCGTGCCCCCCCTCGGCTGCGGTAACGGGGGCCTGGAGTGGGCTGACGTGGCCCCACGGATCCATGCGGCCTTCAAGCCTCTCTCCGATCAGGTAGAAGTGCGGGTCTATGCCCCTTCAGGGGCGCCGCCGGCGCGAGAGATGGTCACTCGTTCCGCCTTGCCGTCCCTGACCCCCATGCGAGCTGCGTTGCTGAGCCTGATGAGCGCTTATCACGCTGTCGCCTGGGAGTGGCCAGGTCCGATCGAGACACAGAAGCTCGCGTACTTTCTGCAGGAAGCTGGCGAACCCCTGTGCCTGACCTTTGCGAAGGGTTCCTACGGCCCCTATGCGGACAACTTGCGTAAGACGTTGCGCGACATGGAGGGCCACTTCATCAGGGGCTTCGGCGACGGCTCTGCCCGCCCCCTCGATGCGGAGCCGCTGGAGGTGATGGCTCAGACCCGAGACAGGTGCAGAGCGGCCATAGATGAGGCACCCCTCACTGCTGCCCGTACAGCCCGGGTGCTCGATGTCGTCAGCGGCTTTGAAGGCACCTACGACCTCGAGCTGCTCGCCTCCACTCACTGGGCCGCAACTCAGGAGCAGGCTCGAACGCCCGATGAAGCGACCCGCGTGATCCGTCAGTGGACGAGCCGCAAGGCCGAGCTCTTCGATGCCGATCACGTCGCCACGGCTTGGGATGCCCTCGACCAGAACGGGTGGCTACGTCATGTCACCTCGGTGTGACATCGGCTGCCGGCTCGGACGGCGTACCGGATCGAACGAGTACAGCCAGGAACACAACGGCGGACCCTCGCGTTGAACCAGCCGGAGAAGCGCAGGCCGCCCGCGTTCTTGACATAGCGTGTGAGCACGGCGGCTGCTGATGAGTAGCATCGAGGTATCTCGATAGCGAGGAGCGACCCACCCATGTTCGAACGGTTTACCGACCGCGCCCGCCGAGTCGTGGTGCTTGCGCAGGAAGAAGCGCGCATGCTCAACCACAACTACATCGGCACCGAGCACATCCTGCTCGGTCTCATCCACGAGGGCGAGGGCGTCGCCGCCAAGGCGCTGGAGTCGCTCGGGATCTCCCTGGACGTCGTACGGCAGCAGGTCCAGGAGATCATCGGTCAGGGCCAACAGGCACCCACCGGGCACATCCCGTTCACGCCCCGCGCCAAGAAGGTGCTCGAGCTGTCTCTGCGTGAGGCCCTGCAGCTGGGCCACAGCTACATCGGCACCGAGCACATCCTCCTCGGCCTGATCCGCGAAGGCGAAGGCGTCGCCGCGCAGGTGCTGGTCAAGCTCAACGCCGACCTCAACCGGGTCCGCCAGCAGGTGATTCAGCTGCTGTCCGGGTACACGGGGCCGAAGGAGACCGCGTCGGCGGGCGTCGGTGCGAGCAGCCAGGAGGGTACGCCGGCCGGCTCGCTCGTGCTGGACCAGTTCGGCCGCAACCTGACGCAGGCGGCCAAGGAGGGCAAGCTCGACCCCGTCATCGGGCGGCACTCCGAGATCGAGCGGGTCATGCAGGTGCTCTCCCGGCGTACCAAGAACAACCCGATCCTGATCGGCGAGCCCGGCGTCGGCAAGACCGCCGTCGTCGAGGGCCTGGCCCAGGACATCGTCAAGGGCGAGGTGCCCGAGACCCTCAAGGACAAGCACATCTACACCCTCGACCTGGGTGCCCTGGTGGCGGGCAGCCGTTACCGCGGTGACTTCGAGGAGCGCCTGAAGAAGGTGCTCAAGGAGATCCGCACCCGCGGCGACATCATCTTGTTCATCGACGAGATCCACACCCTCGTCGGAGCGGGCGCGGCCGAGGGCGCGATCGACGCGGCGAGCATCCTCAAGCCGATGCTGGCCCGCGGTGAGCTGCAGACCGTCGGGGCAACCACCCTCGATGAGTACCGCAAGTACATCGAGAAGGACCCCGCGCTGGAGCGCCGGTTCCAGCCGATCCAGGTGGCCGAGCCGACCTTGAGCCACACGATCGAGATCCTCAAGGGGCTGCGGGACCGGTACGAAGCCCACCACCGAGTCTCGATCACCGACGCCGCGCTGGTCGCCGCCGCCAACCTCGCCGACCGCTATGTCAACGACCGCCACCTGCCCGATAAGGCCATCGACCTGATTGACGAAGCGGGCGCGCGGTTGCGGATCCGGCGGATGACCGCGCCGCCGGACCTGCGCGAGTTCGACGACAAGATCGCCCACGTCCGCCGCGAGAAGGAGGCGGCGATCGACGGGCAGGACTTCGAGAAGGCCGCCAAGCTCCGCGATGACGAAAAGCAGCTCACCGAGGCCAAGGCACGCCGCGAAAAGGAATGGCGCACCGGGGACATGGACGTCATCGCCGAGGTCGACGAGGAGCTGATCGCCGAGGTGCTGGCCGCCTCGACCGGCATCCCGGTGTTCAAGCTGACCGAGGAGGAGTCCACCCGGCTGCTCAACATGGAGGGCGAGCTGCACAAGCGGATCGTCGGCATGGACGACGCGATCAAGGCGCTCTCCCAGGCCATCCGCCGTACCCGCGCCGGCCTGAAGGACCCCCGACGCCCCGGCGGGTCGTTCATCTTCGCCGGCCCCACCGGTGTCGGCAAGACCGAGCTGGCCAAGGCGCTCGCGGAGTTCCTGTTCGGCGACGAGGACTCGCTGATCACCCTGGACATGTCGGAGTTCGCCGAGAAGCACACGGTGTCCCGGCTCTTCGGGTCGCCCCCCGGGTACGTCGGGTACGAGGAAGGCGGTCAGCTCACCGAGAAGGTCCGCCGCAAGCCGTTCTCCGTCGTCCTGTTCGACGAGGTGGAGAAGGCCCACGCGGACATCTTCAACTCGCTGCTGCAGATCCTGGAGGACGGCCGGCTCACCGACTCCCAGGGCCGGGTGGTCGACTTCAAGAACACCGTCATCATCATGACCACCAACCTCGGCACCCGAGACATCTCCAAGTCCATCGGCGGGCTCGGATTCACCTCGGGTAAGGACATCGGCGGCAACTACGACCGCATGAAGAACAAGGTCACCGACGAGCTGAAGCAGCACTTCCGGCCGGAGTTCCTCAACCGCGTGGACGACGTTGTGGTGTTCCCGCAGTTGACCGAGGACGAGATCGTCCAGATCGTCGACCTGATGATCGCCCGGCTCGACGACCGGCTCAAGGACAAGGACATGGGCATCGTGCTCATGCCCGAGGCCAAGAAGCTGTTGGCCAAGAAGGGGTACGACCCGGTTCTCGGCGCCCGGCCGTTGCGTCGAGCCATCCAGCGGGACATCGAGGACATGCTGTCCGAGAAGATCCTGTACGGCGAGATCGGCGCCGGTGAGATCGTGTCCGTCGACGTCGTGACCGACGAGGACGGCAAGGAGCCGACCTTCACCTTCGTCGGGACCCGCAAGGAGCCGGTCGAGGCGATCACCGCAGCGGGTGACGGCGCCAAAGAAGGCGGCTCAGACGCCTGACCGGTCAGCGTGCCATCCCCGGGGCCGGGTTCCGCGTTGCGCGGAACCCGGCCCCTGCGCGTACCGCCGAGCATCTGCGAGGCTGGGTGCATGGTCGACACGGCGCTGCAGTCCCGGATCCGCGAGGAGCTTGAGGTCATCGACCCGGCCACCTTCGACGCCGCTTCCCAGGTCGACCTGCGGGTCGCCTTCCTGGCCGACTACCTGCGGCGCACCGGCGCCCGGGGGTACGTGCTGGGGATCTCCGGCGGCGTCGATTCCTCACTCGGTGGCCGGTTGTGCCAGTTGGCGTGCGAACGCGTCCGTGCCGAGGGCGGTCAGGCGAGGTTTGTGGCGATGCGGCTGCCCTACCGGGTGCAGCAGGACGAAGCGGACGCCCAGCGGGCGCTGGCGTTCATCCGGCCCGACGAGGTGCTCACCGTCGACATCGGGCCATCCGTGGACGCCATGTGGCAGGCATGCGTCGACGCCGGACTCGAGCGGGGCGTGACCGGCGCGGCGGCCCAGCGGGACGACTACCACAAGGGCAACGTGAAGGCCCGCGCCAGGATGATCGCCCAATACACCGTCGCCGGCGTCCGCGGAATGCTCGTCGTGGGCACCGACCAGGCCGCCGAGGCCGTGGTGGGCTTCTTCACCAAGTTCGGCGACGGGGCCTGCGACCTGACCCCGCTCACCGGGCTACCCAAACGGCGCGTCAAGCAACTCGCCCACCACCTCGGTGCTGGGGAAGAAGTTGTCGAAAAGGTGCCGACGGCGGACTTGGAGGAGGAGAAGCCGCTCATCCCCGACGAGGTCGCCCTTGGCGTCAGCTACGCCGAGGTCGACGACTACCTCGAAGGCGTGGAGGTCTCCGATGAGGCCGAGGCGGTCATCGTCGGTTGGTACCGCCGGACGGCCCACAAGCGCGCGCTCCCCGTGACCCCGGGAACCGCCCCGCCCGTCTAGGGCTTCTCCTCGGCGAGCCACGGCGTACCGACCCGGAACACCCGGGCCAGCGCCGTCGCCAGCAGCCGCTCCGGCTTGCCGTCGCGGGCCTGGGCCACCACGTCGATGCGGTACACGGCGGTGCGTTTGGTGCAGCTGAGCTCGTGTCCCTCGCACACCAGGTGGTCGCCCTCGGTGCCGGCCGCCAGGAACTCGGTGTGCACGTCCTGAGCCACGGCCAGGGTGCCGTGACTGTTGCTCACGGCGGCATGGACCACGTCGATGAGCGCCATCATCGCCCCACCATGAGCGGTGCCGGCGAAGTTCAGCAGCTGCGGAGTGACATTCATCGAACAGCGCGCATACCCGGCGTGGATCTCCTCGATCTCGATGCCCAAGTGTTTGCCGAGCGGGTCGTTGGCGAGGATGGCGTGCAGGGCGTCGTCGATCCTGGACATGTGGGCGCTCCGGGCGGGTCGTCGGGTTCGGGGTGACGGCGGCAGCCTAGTGGCCACGGGGCCGGCCGACGGGGTCGACCTGGTGCAGGTTAGGCCGACCGTGCTCAGGCTGCAGCCCGCACCAGGTCGGCCTAACCTGCCCCCGGTCGGCCTAACCTGCCCCCCGTGGCCCGCTCGGCCGACGTCGAGCACGCGCCGGGTCTCCGTCCGTCAGGGCGGCCACCGGCATGTAGGTGATGCATACTAAATGGCATGGCAAACAAGCCGGTGCCCGACGAGCGGGTTGCCCAGCTGCGCAAGGGGGTGCTGGAGCTCGCCATCCTGGCGATCCTCACCGAGGCACCGTCGTACGGCGGCCAGATCGTCGAGCGCCTCTCGGCCCAGCCCGGCCTGGCGGCGAGCCGGGGGACCGTGTACCCCCTGCTGGCGCGGCTCAAGAACGCGGGGGCGCTCGCCACCAGGTGGCAGGAGTCGCCGGTAGGGCCGCCGCGGAAGCTGTACCAGCTGACCGAGGAAGGCCGCACCTCGCTGCGCGAGCTGCGCGCCGCGTGGATCCAGGTGCACCAAGCCGTCGAGTACCTGATGAGGGACGTGAGGTCATGAGCGAGGACTACGTGAGGCGAGTACGCGCCGAACTGGGGCAACCGGTAGCCGATGCCGTCCAGGAGGCGCTGGACGACCTACGGGACGCCGTGGGGGAGCTCGACACCCGGGACGACGCGGTGATCGTCTCATCGTTCGGGACGCCGGGGGAGTACGCCGCCCGGTTGCGGGAGGCGCTCGCCGACGACCCCCCTGACACCGAACGTCCCGCGGATGCGCAAGCGCGCGTGGTGGGGCTCCCGGTGGAGGCCCGGGCGCTCACCGACCGCCGGGTCGTGGCCCGCGTGTGGGACCCGACGAACCCCGCCCTGCTCGTGCCGCGGCTCGTGGGCGCGGGTTGGACCGTGAACCTCGGGGCGCTGGCGGTCCGCCTGGGGCTACTGCGCCCCGACGACTACGACGCCGACGCCGTCGCCCACATCCCGCCGGCCGCCCACACCGCGGCCCGCGCGGTCCCCTTGGCGCTCTCGGCGGTGACCTGCGCGGCGATCGCCGCGTCCTGGCGGGGGCTTCCCGAGCGCATCCCCACCTCTTGGTCGGCGACCGGGCGGGTGCAGCGAACCGGTGACCGTCGCGGTCTGCTGGCGCTCGCGGCCGTCGGGCTGGCCGCACTGAGTGCGCTGGCGGTCGCGAGTGCGCTGGCCGACGCCGACCTCGAGGTGGGCCAGCGCGGAACCGGCGCGTGGCTACTGCCGCTGCTGGCCGCCGTACCGCTGGCTGGGATGCTCGACATCGCACTCCCCGTCCGGGCCGGGCTGCGAAACCTGTGGCGCAAGGAGGCGGGGTCATGAGCTGGAGTGCGTTGGACCCATCGGCGCGGCTGGTGGTGCTGCTGCTCCTGGCGGTCCAGTTGACGTTCATGACGATCGCGCTGGTCCGGTTGACCCGGACCCCCGACGACCGGCTGGCCCTGCTGCCCCGGTGGGGGTGGGCGTTGGTCATCGTGTTCGGTCAGCTCGTGGGTCCGATCGTGTTCCTGGCCGCGGGACGCCGACCGGCCCGCGGCCAGGACGTGGAGCAGGCGACGCCCACTCGCAGCGACGGCGCCGTCACGCGGGCGGTCGATGTCCTGTACGGCGATCGGCCCGACCCCGGGGACACCCGCCGATGAGCGGGCCGGCGATCGAGGTCGAGTCATTGGTCAAGACGTACGACGGCCACCGCGTGCTCGACGGTGTGGACCTGAGCGTGGCGTCGGGATCGGTGTTCGGGTTCCTCGGCCGCAACGGCGCCGGCAAGACGACGACGCTGCGCATCCTGCTCGGGCTGGCGCGCCCGGATGGGGGCAGCGCGCGCGTGCTGGGCCGGGACGTGACTCGTGCCGGCGTCGACCTGCGCGCCGAGATCGGGTTCCTCCCCGACGTGCCGGGCTTCTACCCGTGGATGACCGGGGCGGAGTTCCTGCGATTCTGCGGCGAGCTCTTCGGGCTGAGGGGGCCAGCGCTGGCCGAGCGGGTCGACGTCCTGCTGGACCTGGCCGGGCTGACCGGAGTCGACACCCCGGTCGGCGGGTACTCCCGCGGCATGAAGCAGCGCCTCGGTATCGCCCAAGCCCTGATCAACGCCCCGCGGGTGCTCTTCCTCGACGAGCCGACCTCGGCCCTCGACCCGGTGGGCCGCCGGGACGTGCTCGAGATGATCGGCTCGTTGGCCGGACGCACCACCGTGCTCTTCTCCACCCACATCCTGGCCGACGTCGAGCGGGTCGCCGACACCGTGGCGATCATCGAGCGCGGCCGGGTGCTCCGTCAGGCGCCGATCGGCGAGCTGCTGGCCGGGTACGGCGCCAGCCACCGGCTGCTGCTCCAGGTGGACGGCGGCGAGGCGGCGGCGCAGACCCTGGCGGCCGCCCTGCGCGCGCAACCGTGGGCGTCCCGCGTCGATCGGGTTCATGTCGACGACTCGCCGGCCGTGCAGGTCGCCGCAGAGGACCTGCGGGCCGCACGGCACGCCGTACCGGGTCTGCTCGCCGACGCCGGGCTGGGGCTGGTCCGCTGCGAACCGGTCGAGGCGTCGCTGGAGGAGGTGTTCCTCGACCTGGTCGGGGAGTCCCGGGGAAGGACGCGATGAACGGCTTCGTGGTGTTCGCCCGCAAGGAGGTCCGCGAATTCCTGCGCGGCTGGCGGGCCTGGGTTCTGTTCGGCGTGTTGGCGATGTTCGCGCTCACCGGCCCGGTCACCGCGCGGTATGTCCGGGAGATCCTCGGGGCGGCGCTGGGCGATCAGGCCGCCGGCATTCCGCTACCCGTGATCCCCGAGCCGACGTACGTCGACGCCTACCTGCAGTGGACCAAGAACCTCGGCGACCTGACGCTATTTCTGGTGATCGTGCTGCTCGCAGGGGTGGTCTGCGGCGAGTGCCGACAAGGTACGGCGGTGCTGGTGCTCACCAAGACGCTGCCGCGGCGGTCGTTCGTGCTGGCCAAGGCGGCGGCGCACATGGGGATGCTCGCCGTGGCGGTGTCGGTCGGCACGGTCGTGACGTGGGGCGTGACGCGGCTGCTGTTTCCGGTGGCGCCGCCCGGGCCGCTGGTCGCCGCCGTCGCGGCGTGGCTCCTGCTCGGGACGCTGTTCGTGGCGATCATCGTGCTGGCGTCGGCTTGCGTGTCGTCCACGGGGGCGGCCGCGGGGATCGGGCTGGCGGCGTACCTGCTGTTGACCCTCGGCGGGCTCTGGGCGCCGCTGAAGCGTTTCACCCCAGTCGGCCTGCGGGAACTGCCCGCGGCGCTGGTGGCCGGTCGACCCGTGGACGCGGCCGGTCCGGTGCTGGCCACGGTGGTCGCCGTCGTGGTGCTGCTCCTGGTCGCCGTTGCGGTGTTCGAGCGCCGGGAGCTGTGACGGACTGCCAGGTCGGGTTCCCGGTCGACCTGGTGCGGGTTAGCCCGACCGTGCTCAGGCTGCAGCCTGCACCAGGTTGGTCTAACCTGCCCCAGGTCAACGCTGCGCGAGCGGGTGCCGTGATGGGGAGACCTAGCGGCCGCGCGATACTGGCGAGGTGATCGAGGTGAGCGCGGCGCGGACCGCCGACGTGCGGGAGATCCGGCAGCTCGTCGAACCCGAGGTCGCCAAACGCACCATCATCAGCAAGGACGCTGTGGCGTACTACGAGGCGTTGCAGGAGTTCCGGGTGGCCCGCGACGAGACCGGCCGCCTGGTCGGGTGCGGCGCGCTGCACGTGCTGTGGGAGGACCTGGCCGAGGTGCGCACGCTGGCGGTCGATGCCGCGGCGATGGGGCGTGGCATCGGCGGGGCCATTCTCGAGCGACTGCTGGAGGACGCCCGTGAGCTCGGTATCGAGCGGGTCTTCTGCCTGACCTTCGAAACCTCGTTCTTCGCCGGGCACGGGTTCGAGGTGATCGAGGGCACCCCCGTGGAACCCGAGGTGTACGCCGAGCTGTTGCGTTCCTACGACATCGGTGTGGCGGAGTTCCTCGACCTCGAACGGGTCAAGCCGAACACCCTCGGCAACACCCGCATGTTGCGCCGGCTGTAGCTCGTCGGTGCCGGTCGCGGTCCGCCCACCCGTCGGGAGGCCGGCCCGTCGGGAGCTGCTACGATTGCTACGTCCCCCTCAACGCCAGAATGGGAGGCACGGCGTGGAGACCATCCCGCACCGCGAGCTGCGCAACAACAGCAGTGCGATTCTCGCGCGGGTCGCCAATGGCGAGTCGATCGCGGTCACCAATCACGGCGAGATCGCAGCGATCCTCATGCCGCCCGGCACACCAATAATCGAGCGGCTCGAACGCGCGGGATCGGTGCGTTCCGCCCGGGCCGAACGCACGGACTTCACCCAGCTGCGCCGGGCGATGGCCGATTCCGCGCAGATCCTCGCCGATCTGCGCGGTGATCGATGATCCGCTATCTCGACACCTCCGCGGCGCTCAAGCTACTGGTCCAGGAGGCCGAGACGGACGCCCTTGCGATTCAACTCACCGCGTGGGCGTCACGGGGGGATCGGCTCGTGGCCTCCATGCTCCTGCTCACCGAACTGCACTGCGCCGCGCGGCGACGCCGCGAGCTGGATCCGCACGCCGTGCAGGCCGTGCTTGATGCGGTGCTGCTCGTCGACATCGCTCGTGACGATCTGCTGCGCGCGGCGTCGTCGGCATGGGGCCTGCGCAGCGCCGACGCCATTCACCTGGCTACGGCCCTGCGGTTGGACGCCGATGAGCTGATCGCCTACGACCGCGAGCTCCTGGCCGCAGCGCAGGACGCCGGCCTCCGGACGACGACGCCCGGCTGAGCGCGGCCACGACCCAGGACACGCGAGAGGGGTCGTGGTTGGCACAACCACGACCCCTCTCCTGGGCGAGGGCAACGCCCAGCGTCCCTCGGCTACTCCTCCAGGAGCGGCTGGGGCACCGCGCAGGTCCCTTCGGCGACGCGGTCGGCGCCGATCAGCCGCGTCGAGCGGCAGTGGCCGGTCGGCGACTTGGTGATCCAGTTGTCGATTGGCTCCTGGTTGGTCATGCCGCGCCAGACGTCTTCGGCCCGGATCGGCATGTTCAGCAACTGCGCGCCAACCGCCTGGCCGATCGCGTTCCCGATCGCCGGAGCCACCGAGATCATCGGGTGCTCCCCGACGCCGCGGGCGCCGTACGGGCCGTCCAGTTGCGGAGTCTCGATGACCGCGGCCTCGACCACCAGCGGCAGGTCCTTGGCCGTCGGGATCTTGTTGTCGGTGAACGAGGGGTTCAGCAGGCGCCCCGAGGCATCGAAGATGTACCCCTCACACAGCGCCGTACCGAGTCCTTGCATCATGCCACCGATGCATTGACCACGGACCATGCCAGCGTTCAAGGTTCGACCGACGTCGTACACCGAGCTGATCTTGAGCACGTCGAACTCGCCGGAGTCAGGGTCGACGCCGACGACGACGCCGTGCGCGCCGTACGTCCAGTCCAGCGCGGGGTTGCCCTGACCGGTCTCCTTATCGATGTTGCTCAGGCCCTGGGCGACGTACCGGCCGACACCCACCAGCGGCCCACCGATCGCGTTCCCGTTGGGGTAGGCATACCCGATCGACAACTCGGCGAAGGTCACCGCGTGCGACGGGTGGTGCTTGACGAAGATCCGGCCGTCCGCGTGGTCCAGGTCGTAGGTGCTGGCGCGCAACACCTGCGCCGCGTCCTGGTAGGCCTTGGCGAGCAGGTCGTCGCAGGCCAGGATGACCGCGTTGCCGGACAGGATGGTGCCCTTGGAGGCCACCGTCTGCCAGTCGTACGGGTCGTGGTCGGTGTCCTTCTCGACCGCCACCTTGACGTGCTCGAACGGGATCCGCAGCTTTTCGGCCACGATCTGACCCATCACAGTGGCCGAGCCCTGCCCGATCTCGGTGAGCGAGAAGTTCAGGACGACGGTGCCGTCGGAGTTCATCCGAATGATCGCTGCCGTGCCGGTGAACGACGGCATCGCGGGGGCCTTGTGCAGCGTCGCCACGCCCTTGCCGACCCGCCGTCCGGTGCTCTCCTGGTAGGCGCGCTCCTCCTCGGTCAGGTCGCCGTACCCGACCATTTCCGCGGCTGCCTCCAGGCAGCGCAGCGGGTTCCCGGTGTGCTCGGTGATCACCTCGCCGGTCAGTGTGGTGTCCCCGGGGCGCAGGATGTTGCGGCGCCGGAACTCCAGCGGGTCCATGTCGATGGCTTCGGCGACCAACTCCATGTGCCGCTCCAGGCCCCAGAAGAACTCCACGTGACCGAAGCCGCGGTACGCCGTCCCATACGGCTTGTTGGTGTAGATGGTGTAGGCGTCCAACCAGGCGTTCGGCAGGTTGTAGGGACCACCGCCGGAGTACGACGACGCGCGCGTCACGTTGACTGCGTAGTCGGCGTAGGCGCCGGCATCCCAGTACATCGTCATCTGTTGGGCCAGGATCTTGCCCTCGGCGTTGACGCCGGTCTTGATCCGGTAGGTGAGCGCCGACCGGCAGGGGAGCAGGCTGAACTCCTCCTCCCGGGTCGCCTGGAACTTCACCGGTCGGCCGCCGGCCTTCTTCGACAGGCAGGCCAGCAGCGGCTCCAGGTGGATACCCGCCTTGCCGCCGAAACCGCCGCCGACGTGCGGGATGATGACCCGCACCTTGCTCAGCGGCAGCCCGAAGGCGATGCAGAACAGGTTGCGCACCGTGAACGGGGACTGCGCGCTGGACCAGATCGTGACGTCGTCGCCGGGCTTCCACTCCACGATGGCCACGTGCGTCTCCATCGGCACGTGTTGTACCGAGGGGTTGGTGTATTCGCGCTCGATGATGAACTCGGCTTCCTCGAAGCCCTTGTCCACGTCACCCTTGCGCATCCGGGTCAGGTTGGGGATGTTCGTGCCCGGCTGCGGGCTGAACGCCGCCTCGACATAGGAGTACTCGCCCAGGTCCGGGTGGACCAGGGGGGCCCCGTCGGCGAGCGCGTCGACCTGGCTGAGGATCGGGGTCTGGACGTCGTACTCCACCTCGATGAGCTCGACCGCCATCGTCGCGATCTCGAGGGTGTCCGCGGCCACCGCAGCGACCGCTTCGCCGTAATGCCGGACCTCCTTCTTGGCCAGGATGTCCTTGTCGACGACGTACAGGCCCAGCTTGTAGTCGAGTTCCTCGCCGATCAGTACGGCGCGCACCCCAGAAAGTGCCTCGGCCTTGCTGGTGTCGATCGAGACGATCCTGGCGCGGGCGTGCGGGCTCTCCTTGACCTTGGCGTAGAGCATGCCCGGCACGATCATGTCGCTGGCGTACACGGCCCGGCCGGTGACCTTCTCGAACGCCTCGACCCGCGGTACGTCGGCGCCGATGTAACTGCGTGGAGCTGGGGCGCTCTGGGGGCTCGCTGTCTCGGCGACGGCCTGCGCGCCCTCGGTGAGCACCTCCAGGATCTCGGCCTTCTCCGAGGGGGTGCCAGGTTCGTTGGACAACTGGGGCGACTGCTCAGACATGACGCAACTCCCCCCGGGTCTCGTCGTTCAGCTGTCCGGTGACGTCGAGCACGGCCTCGATGATCTGGACGTATCCGGTGCACCGGCAGAAGTTGCCCTCGATGCGTTCCTTGATCTCCGCCACGCTCGGGGTCGGGTTGACCCGGATCAGGTCGCGAATCGACATCACCATGCCGGGGGTGCAAAAACCGCACTGGATCGACTGATGCTTGACGAACGCGGCCTGAAGGTCGGACAGGACGCCGTCGGTGGCCTCGCCCTCGATGGTCTCGATCCGGGATCCGTCGATCTCGGCGGCCAGCACCATGCAGGCGTTCACGGCGGCGCCGTTGAAGATCACCGTGCAGGCCCCGCACTCACCGGCGGCACAGCCTTCCTTGGTGCCGGTCAGGCCGGCGTCACCGCGCAAGAACTCCAGCAGCGTGTGGTATTCGCGGGTGTCCCGCTCATACAGCTCGCCGTTGATCGTCACCTTGACGTGCATCACGCCACCTCCTGCAGCAATCGAGCCGTGAAAACGGAGACCATGTGGGCCCGGTAGTCGGCGGTGCACCGCACGTCGTCGATGGGGCTGATCGCCGCCGCCACGGTGGCCACGACCTCGTCCACCGCGCTGTCCTCCGACAGGCCGTCGATGACGAGCGGCTTCGGCGCGGCCGAGCTGATGCCCAGGCGAAGATCGCCGTCCTTCTTCCAGACCGCCACCCCGACGATGCCCAGGTCGTGGCCCTTGATGCGCTTGTGTTTGCGGTACCCGCCCCGGGCGTCCGCGGTCTGCGCCGGCACCTGCACGTGGGCGAGCACCTCGTCCCGCTCCAGGACGGTCCGCTTGACGCCGGTGAAGAACTCCGACAACGGCACGATCCGCTCGCCGCGGGCCGAGCGGATGACCGCGCTGGCCTGGCTGCAGAGCAGGCCGGGTGCCATGTCCGCGCAGGGTGAGGCGTTCACGATGTTGCCGATCACGGTGGCGCGATTGCGGATCTGGTGCGAGGCCAGGTCGTGCCCGCACGAGGCCAGCAGCGGATAGTGTTCCGCCACCGCGGGGTCGGCGATGAGCTGATTGATGGTGACGCCCGGGCCGATTCGCAGGCCGGTGCCCGGGTCCCAGCTGATCTCGCCGAAACCCTCGACCCGTTTGAGATCGACGACCAGGTTCGGTCGGGTCAGTCCGTTCCGCATCTCGACGAACAGGTCGGTCCCGCCGGCCAGGAGTCGGACCGACTCTTCGCTGGCCAGGATGTCGACCAATTCGTCCTGCGAGCGCGGAGCTCGGTACGCGAAGCTCTGCGCGATGATCGCTGCCACTTCTCCTCCTTGTTCGGACGCTCCCCGTGACGTTCCCTCGGGTGGGCGCCCCGTGCCGTGCCCGGGGGCCGAGCACGGCACAGCGGGCGTGGGCGCCGGGTCGTTCTTGATGCGGTGCTCTCAGGAGCGACCCGTCAGTTGATCTCAGTTTCGGCGACGGCGACCTGGTCGTCGTACGTCGACTTCGGCGGGGCCGCGATGTAGAGCTCGCCCCGGCCCGGACCGTACTTCGCGATCTGGTTCATCACGTGGTAGGTGAGGATGCAGCCGAAGGTGCCGAGCGCGATGCCGTTGAAGGCCAGGTCGCCGCTCTTCCAGGTCATGTCGGCGGCGCCCACGATCATGCCGATGGCGGCCGGGAACAGGTTCACCGGGTTCTTGAAGTCGACGTTGTTCTCGACCCAGATGCGGCCACCGAGGACGGCGATCAGGCCGTAGAGGACGAGGGTGACACCGCCGAGGACGCCGATCGGGATGCTGACGATCAGGGCGCCGAACTTGGGGATCATGGCCAGCAGGATGCCGGTCGCACCGGCCACCAGGTAGGCGGCGGTGGAGTACACCCGGGTGGCGGCCATGACGCCGATGTTCTCGGCGTAGGTGGTGGTACCCGAACCGCCGGCGGCACCGGCGAGCATGGTGGCGGCACCGTCACCCATGTACGCCCGGCCCAGGGAGCGGTCCAGGTTCTGCCCGGTCATCGAGCCGACAGCCTTGATGTGGCCGGTGTTCTCGGCGATCAAGACCACCACGACGGGGACGATCAGGCCGATGGCCGTCAAGCTCCACGTGGGCGTCTGGAACTCAGGGAACCCGACCCAGGCAGCGGCGTCCCAGCTCTTGGCCAGGTCGAGCTGGCCCTGGGGGATGGCCACGAGGTAACCGACGATGACGCCGAGCAGGATCGAGATGCGACCCAGGAAGCCCGGGAGCAGGACGGTGAAGACCACCACGGCCAGCAGCGTGATGAAGGCCGTGAACGGCTGTTCCTGGAAGTTCTTCACCGCAACGGGAGCCAGGTTGAGTCCGATGAGCCCGACGACAGCGCCGGTCACGGCCGGCGGCATCACCACGTTGATCCAGTGCGCGCCGAACCGGTCGACGATGACGCCGATAAGGAAAAGCACGGCGCCGGCGGCGAGAATCCCGCACAGTGCCGCACCGATTCCACCGCCGGTCTTGGCGGCAATCACCGGCGAGATGAACGCGAAACTGCTTCCGGTGTAGCTGGGCAGGCCCAGTGGCTGCCCATACCCGCGGGTCATCAGAATGAAGATGATGGTCCCGACGCCGGAGAAGAAGATCGTCGTGGTGGGGGGGAATCCGGTCAGGATGGGTACCAGGAACGTCGCGCCGAACATGGCGATGACGTGCTGGGCACCGATGCTGACGGTACGGCCCCAGGCCAGACGTTCATGGGGGGCCACGACCTCATTGGGTCCGAGATGGCGACCGTCCCCTTTGACGGTCCACAGTTTGGTTGCCACGTTTGACACCTCACATTTGCTGATGGTGGGAGGCCCGCCGTCGGGGTCTCGGTGCGGGTACACCCCAATGTCCTTTGTGGGGGTTTTATGCCCCGATTTCGGGAAGCCAGATCCCTGCCATCCCGGTTCGGTCACTCTAGGTGGCCGAGAACCTCAGCCGAGGCTGGTTTGCCTCATTCTGATGGCTGGCGAATGTGAAAGTTTCAGTAGGGTCTGCCAAGGATGGGGCTCGGCATTTGTGCAACTGTGCTAACGCATGCGCCTTCTCCGGCGCGCGCCGGAGCGGCCGGAGCAGCCGGCCGGAGCAGCCGACCGGAAACCCACTCCGGCCGGCCGCCCGGGCCCGATTACGGCGCCTGGTAGCCGGTGGGTTCGCCGGCCCCGAGGTCCACGATGGCCGCGACCGGACCGCCGCCCTCGGGTCCCTGGTGGGCGGCCGACACGGACACGAACACCGCCGGGTCGCCGGTCACGGTCGCGGTGACGCCGCCGACGCAGGACTTGATCTGACGGTGCCAGTGCACGTCGGAGTCGTCCAGCATGGCGTTGCGGCGGCCCAGGACCTGGCCGTTCTGGCTCGCTTCACACTTGAGGAAGACGTTGACCAGGCGGCCCTTGATGTCGTCGCGGTGGGCCCGCTCGGGCAGGTCGAGGCCGGCGTCCTTGATGGCTGCCCAGATCCCGTCGGCGTCCAGCGCATGGTTCATCACGGAGTGACCGATGCGGTACCGGCCGCCGATGCCGCGGGCGTTGCCGACCACGACGACCTGTGCCTGGTCGAGCTCCACGCCGGAGGAGCAGGAGGCGACCGAGGAGTACTTGCTGCGGTCCTTCATGATGTCCGCGTCGGTGAGCTCGGTGACCTCACCGAGCGCCTTGGCGATGCCCAGGCCGGTGACCCCGTTGGACAGGTCCATCGACTCGTGGGTGTGCTCGGTCCAGACCTCCTTGCCGCGGGAGTGCGCGTCACGGATGGTGTGGATGGTCAGCAGCGGCGTCTTGGTCTGGACGTAGTGGACGTCCTTGGGGTCGGTGATCCCGGCGCGCTCCATGGCGACCTTCACGGCATCGGCGACCTTGTCGACCATGCTCATGTACCCGATCTCCTCGGGCAGCAGGTGCTCGCTCATCGCGAAACCGACGGTGAGCCGAGGCTCGTCGGTCTTCTCCGCCTTGGCCGGGTCGAGGGTGGCGAAGATGGTGGCGTGCGGGCTGATCACGCCGTCGGTCCCACCGGACCAGACGATCGGCACGCCCTTGACCTGCTCCTCGTCGACGCCGTGCTTGCGCAGCACGTCGCGGAACGCCCGGTCGGCAATGATCCGGGTGTAGTCGTTGACGCCGCCGTTGCCCTCGGTCTTGCCGATGACGGCGATGACACGGTCGGCCTCCATGACGCCGCTGGTGATCAGGTCATCCAGACCCGAGGCATCGGAAACGTGGTTCAGCGGAACTTTGCGGACCTCGATCGGATCGGCCATGGGTGGGGTGTCCTTTCCTCGTGTGCGTGGGAGTTCAGTGGTAGTCAGTGGGGGCTTAGCTGGGGTCCGGGACGACCGACGTACCGGCCTGTCTCTGCACGGCTTCGCCGATCCGTTCCAGCGACGTGATGATCGAGCGCGGCCCTCCGGCCTCGACGAAGCGAAGAGCGGCCTCGACCTTCGGGCCCATGGAGCCGCTGCCGAAGTGGCCGGCTGCGACGAGTTCGCGCATCTGCGACACGGTGACCTCGCCGATGGACCGCTGCTGTGGGGTGCCCCAGCCGATCGCCGCGGCGTCCACGTCGGTGGCGATGATCAGGGCGTCGACGTCCAACGACTTGGCCAGCAACGCCGCGGTCAAGTCCTTGTCGATGACCGCCTCGACCCCGTGCACCGGGCCGGCGCCGGATTGATCGGCCTCGGTCTCGCGGACCACGGGGATGCCGCCCCCGCCTGCGGCAACCACGACGTGACCGCCCTCGACCAGTCGGCGGATGGTGGGGGTTTCCAGTACCTCCAGCGGGTCGGGGGAGGCGACGACCCGTCGCCACCCGCGTTCCCCCCGGTCCTCCCAGACCTGCCCGTGGCGCATCATGTCGGCGGCCTGGTGGGCGCTGACGTACCGGCCGATCGGCTTGGTCGGGTGGGTGAAGCCGGAGTCCGTGGCATCGACGACGGTGCGGGTCACGATGACGCTCACCGGGTGGTCGGCGGCGTGTGCGCCGAGCGCGCGTTCCAACTCGCAGGCCGTGACGAAGCCGATCGTCGCCTGCGTCTGTGCGCCGCACCAGTCCAGCGGAACCGGTGGTACGACGGAGGCCGCCAATTCGTTCTTGACCAGGAGGTTGCCGACCTGCGGGCCGTTGCCGTGGGTGAGGACCACTTGGTGTCCGTCGATGATCAGCCGGGCCACCGCGTCCATCGCCACCGCGATGGCGCCTTGCTGGTCCGCGGGCCGGGCGCCGCCGTCCACCCCGGTCATGGCGTTCCCGCCCAAGGCGATCAACAGTTTCATGGGGTCTGCTCCGTCCCGGGGGCGGACCGTGCGGCGTCCTGGTCGGCCAGCCACTGACGCACGGAGTCGTTGTGTTGACCCAAGGTGGGCGGCGGTCGATGGTCGGGGCTCGCGCCGGCGAACGGATTGTCGTCGAACCGGATGGGCGGGCCTGGGATCTCGATGGAGCCTAGGGCCGCGTGGTCGACCTCGATGACCAGTCCCTGGGAGCGGGTCTGATTCCAGGTGTAGACCTCGTCGATCGAGCGAACCTTGCCGACCGGGATACCCGCCTGCTCCAGCAGCGGGATCAACTCGTCGCTGGGGTAGCCGGTGAAGACCCCCTCCACCAGCTCGATCACCTGCTCGCGGTGGGTGACCCGTTCGGGGTTGGTCGCCATCCCGGGGGTCTGGGGATCCAGCCCGAAGGCGGCGCAGAACTTCTTCCACAGGCCTTCGCTGCCGACGGCCACCTGCACGGCGCCGTCCTCTGTCCGGAACAGGCCGTAGGGGCAGATCGAGGGGTGGTGGTTGCCCTGCGCGCGGCCGACCTTGCCGGCCACCGTGAACGCGGTTCCCTGGAAGGCGTGCACGCCGACGACGGCGGCCAACAACGAGGTGCGAACCACCCGGCCACGTCCGGTCTGCTCCCGTTCGAGCAGCGCCGCAAGCACGCCGTACGCGCCGTACATGCCGGCCAGGAGGTCACCGATGGGTACGCCGACCCGGGTCGGGTGCGCGGGGTCGGGACCGGTGATGGACATCAGGCCGGCCTCGCCCTGGGCGATCTGGTCGTACCCGGCGCGGCCCGACTCGGGGCCGTCATGGCCGAAGCCGGAGATGGACAGGATGACCAGCCGGGGATTCAGCTCGTGCAACCGGTCGACGGAGAAGCCGAGCCGGTCCAGCACCCCGGGGCGGAAGTTCTCGATGAGCACGTCGCCGTGCACGACCAGTTGGGTGAGGACCTGGCGCCCGTCGTCGGACTTGAGGTCAAGTTCGATGGACTCCTTGTTGCGGTTGCAGGACAAGAAGTACGTCGAGATGTCGCCCTCAGGCCCGACGAACGGGGGTCCCCAGGAGCGGGTGTCGTCACCGGTGCCGGGAGTCTCCACTTTGATGACTCGGGCGCCCATGTCGCCCAGCATCATCCCGGCGTGCGGACCCGCTAGAGCACGGGACAGATCGATGACGACCAGGTCACGAAGTGGCGTGCTCATGAGTAGAGCCTCTCAGACGTTGCGGAATGTGGCGTTGGCGGAGTTAGCCGATAAGAGCGGCTTTTGGTAGGCAGGAATTGACGACAGGTTCGGTACGGCGGCCGAGCGGGCGCCCCGCGGCTCAATGCGGGAACCCGGTCTCCGCGGGTGCGGTGAGCTCCGAGATGTGTCCTCGGATCAACTCAAGATTGCGGTCTCGGAGATGGTCGAAACCTTGTGGGATGTTCGACCCGGGTGTCAACGAGGCCAGCGCCAGGCGGGGGTCGAGGTCGGCCCACACCCACCCCTCGTGAGACGCGGCCTTGGCCAGAATGTGTCCGATAGGTGTCACAATGTGGGAGTTGCCGAAGTAGTGCACCCCGGCGGCGTTGGTTCCAGTGGCGTTGGCCCCGATGACGTAAACGTGGTTGTCGTAGGCCCGAGCTCGCGAGGTCAGCTCCCAGATGTCGGCCGACCGGAGCAGGGCGGCCGGACGCAGAATGATCTCGGCTCCGCGGACCGCCAGGATGCGGCTGAGCTCGGGGTAGTCCCCGTCGAAGCAGATGATCATGCCGATCCGGCCGAGCTCGGTGTCCATCACGCTCACCTGATCGCCGGGCGTCACCCAGCCGCCACCGGCCGCTGCCTCCGCGTAGAAGGGGTGCGTCTTGTCGTAGCGTCCGAGCAGGTCGCCGCCGGGGCCGATCAGCGCCGCCGCGTTGAAGACCGTGCCCCGCTGCGGCCCGCGGCGATACAGCCCGAGGCAGAGGTGAATGCCCAGTTCCGCGGCCACCTCGGCGTACGGATCCAGCTGCGCCCCCGGAACCTCGCTGATCAGGTCCCACAATTGCGCCCCCGAGCACCCGGGGCTGAAGCCCGTGGTGACGCTCTCGGGCAGCACGATCAGGTCGGCGTGAGTGGCCGTGTAGCACTCCCGCACCCGGTCCAGGGCGTGCAAGGTGTTCGCGGCGATGGAGTCGGGGGTCAGCGGCCCCGGGACGGGAGCCACTTGGACGGCGGCGGCGCGAAATTCCCTCATCCCGGTCTGCTCCTTCGACGCGCCCGGCCCGCGGTGGCCGCCAGGGGCCGGGCGGGGGTCCGGGTGGTTTCCTCTTGTGTCAACCTCTATGCCACAAGATACGCGCAATGCCAGGTCAGGGCCCAGGGCACAGTTGCACAGCCCGGCCCGCGAGGTTCCGGCAGCATCTGCCAGCACCGGTGGGCGCGCCCCTGCGGACGCAGCGCACCGACCCTCAGCGCCGCCGCATCTGCAGCATCCGCAGCGCCAGCGAGATGGACAGTCGGGCGTTGGGGTCGGTGGTGAACGGGCCCAGCATCCGCTCCAGCTTGGTGATCCGGTAGCGCAGCGTGTTGTAGTGGAAGTGCAGTTCCCGCGCGGTTTCGGCGACATTGAGGTTGTTGTCGAGGAGAACGGTCAGCGTCTCGCGCAGGTCGTTCGCCTCCGGTGAGCTGTCGTCCGCCAGCTCTCCGAGCGTTTCGTCGACGAACGAGCGCAGCTCCTGAGAATCGCCGATCAGCGACAGCAGCCGGAAGACCCCCAGCGCGTCGAAGTGGACCAGGGCGGTATCCCCCTGCATCTGCCGGCCCACGCGCATCGCTGTGCGCGCCTTGTCGTACGCCTCCGGCAACTGATCCGGGGACCCCACGATCCGGGAGATTCCGGTGGCGAAGCTGGGCAGACCGGTGCCGGACCGTCGTACCTGCGTGGCGATCGTGCCCACCAGCTTGGTGAGGTCGTCGATGCTCTTGCTGGCATCGACGGGCAGGACGCAGACCACTTCGTGACCGCGCCCCACGACGGCGGCGCCCGGGATCCGCACCCTGACCGCTTGTGACCAGCCCGCCCCGAAGCGGTCCTGTTGGCTGTGCCGGGTGGTCGCCCCCGGGTCGGGTCGGCTGCCGGGATCCAACTCCGCGACCACGAGAGCCAGGGGGCCCTCCAGATTCCAGCCGAGCGACTTCGCGTGCCGGATGACCAACTCCGCAGGTCCCGCCCGTCCAGCCAGCGCGTCCCGCAGGAAGTCGCTGCGGTACTTGCTCTCCACCGCCGCAACGGCTTGGTTCTTCGTGATCACCAGGGCGGCGGTCTCGGCGGATCGCTCCAGCAGGTGCAGATCCACGGGGGTGAGCCCGCGGTCGGCGAACGCCACGATGCGGCCGTGGTCGAGGGCGCCGGCGGCGATCCGGGCGACCAGGCGGGTCGGTTCGCTCGCGGACTCGACGCCGCGCACCCCGCGCCGCATGCCCGGCGGCTCGTCATCCACCTTGAACCGCCCTGCGCGGTCGAAGCAGGGCAGGGCGTGGACGGCGGGCAGCGCGCCGGGGTCGATGGCCGCCTCGGCCACGACCTCCCCCTCAGGCGTGGTCACCATGACCGCCCTGTAGCCGTGGACCACCAGCCGGTGGCACACGTCCTCCAAGTCGCCGCCGCGCAGCACCACGTCGACCAGGGTGCGCAGTACCGCCTCGGCGTGTTCCAGCATCGACATCCGCGGATTGAGCACCGAGGACAGGACGCCGTGGATGATGTCGTCGAAGGCCGCCGTGTCCGACAACGTGACCAGCGGGAAGCCCAGCCGGTCGGCGGCGGCGACCATGGGGGGCGGCAGAGCCTCGATGTACCGCCCAAGCTTGATCGCGAGCCCGGTCAGCCCCCGATCGCTCAGCTGGGGGACCAGGTCGGTGAGGTATTCGGGATCATGGCGCAGCGCGTACCCGGTGGTCAGCAGAAGCTCATCCGCTTGGACCCAGGGCAAGATGTCCGGCACCTCCATGACATTCACCCTGGTGAGCTCCCGCTCCAGGCCTTGCCTGCCGGCGACCACCTGGGCGCCGCTGAGGCACTCCAGGCCCAGGGCCTGGGACAGGGTCATCCGGGGGATCGCCACGCTCCCCGGGGGAGCAACTGGCAAGTTACCCCCCGTGGAGGGCCCATTATTGGCAACTGTCACCATGACTGGCATGGTAGATGCCGCGTTACGGTCCAGGCGTGCGAATGCCGGACTCGTCCCGTCCGGGGATGAGTGGCCGACGCCTCGTCCCCGGTGCCTACGCGACCCTGAGCGCCGCCTTGACAGGCCCCCCACCTGGGACGACGCCCTCTTCCGGCAGTCATGGGGCGTCGTACCGGACCGGCACGGTGTGGGGTGTTGGGCCACACGCCTGCTACATATTCTTTACTCAAGGCCCGGGTGTGGATGGCGGTCCCGCCGTTCTGCCGATCCTGCGACCGGCCGCCGTGGCCCTCCCGACTGGCGTGCGGATCCCCGACGCAGGCCCATGGCCCGTCGCGGTCGGCGACCCGTGCTCGGTCGGCGCGGCCGGGATCAGCCTCGGCCACTGGCTCATTACGCCCGCGCACACCTGGCATCCTCCGGCGGTGACGGCCGGCCCCACTCTTGAGGCCGCTGTCGCGCTGTCCCGGCTGCGCGCCGCCTGGCCCGCGGCGATTCCCGACGACACCGCCGGGGTGGCCGACGGGCGGGACTGGTTCGTCGGGACACCCGGAGCGGCCGCTCGCCATGAGCTGTACGCCGGCATCGTGAACCTGGCCAGCGCGGGCGGCCCTGACCCGGCCGAGGTGCTGGGTTCGCTGATCGGGCTGGGTCCCGGCCTGACCCCTAGCGGGGATGACGCCGTCGCCGGCTGCCTGTTGACCCTGCGGCTGCTCGGACGCACCGGCCGGCTCCAGGCGGTGAGCGACGCGCTCCCCGTGCGGCTGCCCGCCACCACCGCCTTGTCCGCCTCGCTGGTCGCCGCCGCGGCGCGTGGCTACGCCGCGCCGCAGGTCATCGACCTGCTGCACGCGCTGGGCGAAGGCCCCCGCCGGACACCTGGTGACTGCGCCCAACCCGGCACATCGTTGGGGGATTCGCTCCGGCCAACCGAGGCCGATTCCCCAACGCCAGCTCACCTCGAACCTCGCTGTGAGCCGAAGCCCGGCCTGCGACGCCTCGTCGCCGGCGTACTGGCCATCGGCCATTCCAGCGGCGCTGATCTGCTCACCGGGGTGTATGCCACCCTGGCGGCTTCGGCGCTGGACCGTACCTTCGTTTCGTCACTCTCCAAGGAGGCACTATGACCAGGCATGTCGACGTACGCAGTGGTGCGTACTACGACTCGGTGAGCCTCATGCAGGTCTCCCGGACGGTGCGCGGCACCCCCGGGGTCAGCGACGCCATGATCGGCATGGGCACCGAACTCAACGTGGGCATGATCCGGGATCTCGATTTCGACGTCCCGTCGACGGTGACGCCCAACGACCTGGTCATCGCGATCCGCGCGGACGACGAGGACGCACTCGCCGAGGGGCTGGCCGCGCTCGATCAGGCGTTGGCCGCGTTGAAGGCCGCCGGGCGGGCCGCCACCGGGGCCGGGGGAGCCGCCGCGCCGCCGCGGACCATGGCGGCAGCGGCCCACGACGCCAACCTGGCCTTCATCTCGGTTCCCGGGGCTCACGCCTTCAACGAGGCCATGGACGCGGTGGAGTCCGGCATGTCGGTGATGCTGTTCTCCGACAACGTGCCGATCGAGCAGGAAGTGGCGCTCAAGAAGGCCGCGGCCGCCCGGGACGTCCTGGTCATGGGCCCCGACTGCGGTACCGCCGTGGTCTCCGGGGTGGCGCTGGGCTTCGCGAACAAGGTCCGCTCGGGTTCGGTCGGCCTGGTCGCCGCCTCCGGCACCGGCGCCCAACAGGTGATGTGCCTGCTTGATGCTGCAGGTGTGGGCATGAGCCATTGCCTTGGCGTCGGTGGCCGTGACCTGTCCGCGCAGGTCGGGGGACGTTCCACGCGCCAGGCGCTGGGAGCGTTGGACGCCGACCCGGACACCGAGGCGGTGCTCATCGTCTCCAAGCCCGCCGACCCCGGGGTGCTGTCCGGACTGGAGGAGGTGGTCGCGAACCTCACCACACCGGTCTACTGGGCGACGCTGGGCCAGGGCCGACCCGATCTGACCGAGTCGGTCGAGGCGGCCCTGCGCAGCGAGGGCGTCGAGGTACCGAACTGGGCGCATTGGCCAGCTGATTCGGCGTCGGCGCCCACGGTGACCGATGCGGCGGAGCGTGGTCAGAAGTTCCTGCGGGGGATCTTCGTCGGCGGCACCCTCGCAGACGAGGCGATGCTGGTCGCCGGTGCCCGGCTCGGACCGATCCGGTCCAACATCCCGCTCTCGCCCGAACTCGCGTTGCCCAGCGGCCTGGCCAGCGAGAGCCACACCATCGTCGACATGGGCGACGACGAGATGACGCGGGGTCGCCCCCACCCGATGATCGATCCCACGCTGCGGATGGAACGCATCGCCGCCGAGGCCGCCGACCCCACGTGCGGGGTGCTACTGCTCGACCTGGTGTTGGGCTACGGCTCACACCCGGACCCCGCCGGTGAGCTGGCCGAGGCCATCCGGTCGGCGGTCGAGGTGGCCGCTGCGGCGGGCCGCCGGCTGCCGGTGGTTGTCGCGCTGGTCGGCGTGGAGGGGGACCCGCAGGGTCTCAGCGCGTGCGCCGCGACGCTCGCCGCTGCCGGCGCCGACGTGTACCTGTCCAACGCCGCGGCCACCCGCCGGGCCGTGGACCTGCTCGAGGCATGACACGCACCGTCGCTGAGTGTCGCCCACTGTCGCTGAATGTCGCCGAATGTCGCCGAATGTCGCCGAATGAAAGGAGCGCCTCGATGACCGCCACCGATTCGGCCTCGCAGGCCATGCCGTTACGAGGACTGCTGGCAAGCGAGCCGCAGATTGCGGCCGCTGGAGCGCCCATGTTTGCCGAGGCTGTGCGCAGCCAGGCGGCGTCCGTGACCGAGCTGGATTGGCGGCCGCCGATCGACGGCACGGGCCCGGCGCTGGCCACGGTCATGGCCGACGCCCGCCGGGAAGCGGCCAACGCGTTGGCTTTCGAGAGGATGAGCACCGCGGGATCCGAGCTGGTCGACGTACGGCCTGCCTCGGAGATGCTGGGACTGACGCGCGGGACGTTCCTGCACGCCGGGCCCCCGCTGACCTGGGACCGGGCCTCCGGTCCGATGCGCGGTGCCCTGATCGGGGCGATGCTCTTCGAGGGCATGGCCGACACCGCGCAGGAGGCCGAACGTGAACTGGCCTCCGGTGCCATCACCTTGGAGCCCTGCCATCACCACCGCGGCGTCGGGCCGATGGCCGGCGTGGTCAGCCCGTCGATGTGGGTGTTCGAACTGCGGGACCCGACACACGGGAACACCTCGTGGTGCTCGCTGAACGAGGGGCTCGGCAAGGTGCTGCGGTACGGCGCGTACGAGCAGAGCGTGATCGACCGCCTCGGCTGGATGTCCGCCGTGCTGGGCCCGGCGCTGCAGCAGGCCGTCCGGGCCACCGGGCCGATCGACGTCAAGGGCATCGTGGCGCAGATGCTGCAGATGGGTGACGAGGGGCACAACCGCAACCGGGCCGGGACGCTGATGTGGCTGCGCGATGTGCTGCCCGCGCTGACCAACGTCGGGATCCCCAGCGACCAGCTCTCCGAGGTCGTCCGATTCATCGGCTCCAACGACCACTTCGCGCTGAACCTGACCATGCCGACCGCGAAGCTGGCGGGGATGGCGGCCGAAGGCATCCCCGGGTCCACCGTGGTGGTCACGATGGCCCGCAACGGCACGGACTTCGGTATCCGGACCGCGGGCACCGGCGATGCCTGGTTCACCGGGCCCGCGAACACGCCCGAGGGCTTGTTCCTCGGCTCCTACGGTCCGGAGGACGCCAACCCGGACATCGGCGACTCGGCCATCACCGAGACCGCGGGGTTCGGTGGTTTCGCCATGGCGACGGCCCCGGCGATCGTGAAATTGGTCGGTGGCGACGTGCAGTTCGCGTTGGCGGCCACGCGCTCGATGTACGAGATCACCACCGGCGAACACCCCGTGTGGCAGGTGCCGATCCTGGAGTTCCGTGGGGTGCCGGTTGGCATCGACGTGGCCAAGGTGTGCCGGACCGGGCTGCTGCCGCAGATCAACACGGGGATGGCGGGCGCGCAGGCCGGTGTCGGTCAGGTGGGTGCCGGCCTGGTCAACCCGCCGGTGGAGTGCTTCACCGGGGCGATCGAGGCGTTGGCGGCCGAGGTCGGCTGACCGGCGCCGGTACCGGCTGACCGCGCCGGTTCCGGCGGCCGGGCGGCGTCCTCGCGATCAGTCGCGGTGGATCCGCCCGGCCCCGCCGGACAGCGGCAGGGCGGCTCCGCCGCGGCGATCGGCGATCACCTCGGCCATGATCGACACCGCGGTCTCCGTCGGTGTCCTACCGCCGAGATCGAGCCCGATCGGGCTGCGCAATCGCGCCAGCTCCGCCGGGGTGAGCCCGACCTCGCGGAGTCTCTCCAGCCGTTCGTCGTGGGTACGACGCGAACCCATGGCGCCGACGTACCGGGCCGGGCAACGCAACGCCACCTGCAGCATCGGCACGTCGAACTTGTGGTCGTGGGTCAGTACAACGATGGCGGTGGACGGCGTGATCCGTCCGGCGTCGACCTCGGCCTGCAGGTAGCGGTGCGGCCAGGAAACGACGACCCGGTCGGCGTCCGGGAAGCGCCGGGGGGTGGCGAACACCCCGCGCGCGTCCACCAGCGTCACGTCGTACCCGAGGAAAGCGCCGAGCCCACAGACCGCGGCGGCGAAGTCGATGGCGCCGGCCACGATCAGCCGCGGTCTGGGGGCGTGCACGGACAGGAAGACCTCCAGGTCGTCGGCGCCGCGCTCGCCTTCCGGCCCGTACGTCGTGCTGCCGGTGTCGCCGATGTCCAGGCGGGCCCGCGCGTCGGCCACGACGCTGCTGTCCAGACGCGGCTGCCCGAGTGAGCCCAGCTCCCAGTCGCGGCCGACCCCGATTGTGCCGCCCGCCTGGGGTGCCTCGGGGGTCACCAAGGTGGCCAGGACGGCCGCCTCATCGGCGGCGATCGCGGTCAGGACGCGATCCAGCACCTGGCCGCTCTCGTCGGCCGGGTCGACCCGGCGGGCCAGCACGTCGATCTCGCCGCCGCAGGCCAGGCCGACAGCGGCCGCGTCGCTGCCGGTGACGCCGTAGTGCGCAGCCCGTGGGACTCCGTCCGCGAGAACCTCCTGGGCAAGGTCGTACACCGTGCCCTCGACGCAGCCGCCTGACAGGGAACCGAGCACCTCACCGGCAGCGTTCACCGCCATCACGGCCCCGGCCGGCCGCGGCGCCGAGCGCCAGGTCCGCACCACGGTGACGAGGGTGAACGGTTCGCCGACGGCAAGCCACTCGCGCAGTTCGGGCAGGACGTCACGCACGACTCGGCTCTCCTTGCTGGCCTCGGGATGATTCATTTCGATGATACGTCGCTGCCGCATCGATGCTGGTCAGCGACGTTTCTGTGAGGCTATCCCGGGGATGCCGTTGGGGTGTCCCAATCGGCGCCGCTGGCCAGGTCGGTGCAGTCGACGCCCAGGACGCCTGCGCGCGCCAGGTAGTCCCGGGCCCCGGTGTCACCGGTGAGTTCGGCGACCAGTGGCCGCCAGTGGTCGCGGCCCAGGAGCACCGGATGCCCCGGGCGGCCCCGGTACGTCGCCCGCACCGCGGCGACGGACAGGGCGCCCGGGCCGGCGGCCGCCACCACCCGGCCGGCCACCTCGGCGGTGACGTCGGGCAGGTCCACGAGGTGCACGAGGGCCGCGGCGGCGACACGGCCGGTGTCCTTCTCGTGGAGGAGGTGCGTCAGGCCGGCCCGGAGGGAGGCCCCCATGCCGTCGGCCCAGTCAGCGGCGACGACGGAGATGACTCGCGGATCAGCGGGGAGCAGGTCTTGCGCCTCGGCCGCCCGGCAGCCCAACACCACGATCACCTCGGCGGTGACCGGCAACAGGGCCGCCAGGGCCAGCCGCAGCCACGGTTCGCCGTCCGCGGTCGCCATCAACGCCTTGGGACGGCCCATCCGGCGACCGGCTCCGGCGGCGACCAGCAGACCGGTGACGGGGTGCGCGCGGGGCATGACCCGCAGGCTATCGGGGCAGGCTGAGCCGGTTCCCGGAGCGTGGTTCGACCAGCCCGTCGGCGACGAGGGAGTCCAGGCAGCGCGCGAACCGCTGGGCGTCGGCGGCCGTGGGGAGGTGCGCCGCGGTGTCGCCGCGCAACGCGTGGATGCCCACCGGGCCGGGCTGGTCCCGCAGCACCTGCAGGATCGCGCCGCGCAATTGGCGGTCCGTTCCTTCCCAGGCCTGACCGCGGCGGGCCGGGCCGTCGTACGGCGGGGATCCCGCCAGTTGCCACGCGCACAGATCGGCGACCGGGCACCGCGGGCACGAGGGGGAGCGGGCGGTGCAGATCAGGGCGCCGAGTTCCATGACGGCGACGTTCCAGCGGACCGCCGTCGCCGGATCCGGCGGCAGGGCCTGCGCCGCCACCTGCATCTCTGTGCGGGCCAGGCCGGGTGCCGCGTGGGCGAGGCCGGTGATCACGCGGGCCTGCACCCGCCGTACGTTGACGTCGACCACCACGGTGCGCAGTCCGAACGCGAAGGCGGCCACCGCGGCGGCCGTGTAGGAACCCACTCCGGGCAGGCTGGCCAGTTCCGCCTCGGTCTCGGGCACCCGGCCGCCGTACTGGTCGACCATCGCGGTCGCGGCGGCATGCAACCGGACCGCGCGGCGCGGGTAACCCAGCCGCCCCCAGGCCCTGATCGCCTCGCCCACCGGTTCGCGGGCCAGGTCGGCGGGTCGCGGCCAGCGGTCCAGCCAGTCCCGCCATCGGGGTTCGACCCTGGCCACCGGCGTCTGCTGGAGCATGACCTCGGAGACGAACACCCCCCACGGGCTCACGTCGGGCTGGCGCCACGGCAGGTCGCGGCCGTGGCCGTCGTACCAGCTCAGAATCCGGTGGTGCAGGGTGCTGTGGGGGTGGACGCTCACACGTACCGCTCGAGGATGCTCGATTCGGCCATCCGCGACAGCCCTTCGCGGATGGCCCGAGCCCGTCCCTCGCCCACCCCATCGACGGCCATCAGGTCGTCGAGATTTGCGGTCATAAGGCGTTGCAGCCCGCCGAAGTGGTCGACGATGCGGTCGACGACGGCTCCGGGTAGGCGGGGGATCCGCGACAGCAGGCGGTAGCCGAGCGGGCTGATCGAGTCGTCGAGAGCCTGGGCCAGGGAGGAGTATCCCAGCGCGGCGGCGCCGTTGCCCAGGTCGAGCAGGTCGGTGGAGGACAGTTGGCGTAGCGAGTTCAGGGCGTCACCCGCCGCGACCGGGTGGCCGGGGGCCAGGTAGTCGCGGACCAACAGCTCGCGGTCGCAGTCGATGTCGCCGAGCAGCTCGTCCAGCTGCAGGGTGATCAGGCGACCGTCGGTGCCGAGCTCGACGACATAGGCGTCCACCTCGGCGCCGATCCGCAGGACCATCTCCAGGCGCTGCAGGACGACGGCCACGTCGCGGACCGTGACCAGGTCCTCGATCTCCAGGGCCGACAACGTGCTGGTGACCTCATCCAGCCTCGACTTGTAGCGGGACAGTGTGGCAAGTGCCTGGTTGGCCTTGGCGAGGATGACCTCGCTGCCCTCGACCACGTGTCGCCGGCCGCCGACGTAAAGCGCCACGATGCGCATGGATTGGCTGACCGAAACGACGGGGAAGCCGCTTTGTTTGGCCACTCGCTCGGCGGTCCGATGCCGCGTGCCGGACTCGCTGGTCTCGATGGAGGCGTTGGGCAGGAGCTGGGTGGCTGCTCGGACGATGTGGCTGCCGTCGCTGGTGAGCACGATCGCGCCATCCATCTTGGCCAGTTCGCGAAGCCTGGTGGCGGAGAACGCAATGTCCACCGCGAACCCACCGGAACAGATGCTCTCCACCGTCTTGTCGTGGCCCAACACGATGAGCGCACCGGTGCCGCCGCGCAAAATGCGTTCCAGGCCGTCGCGCAGCTCGGTCCCCGGTGCCACCGCGGCCAGGGTGGAGCGCATCAGCTCGGCGTGAGAGCGGCGGTCCACGGGATGCGCCTTCCGGTCGGGCCCACCCGTCCGAACTGGCGGATAAGGCCATCGTTTCGCCGATGATATCCCGCAAAGTGCGCAGCTCAGGGAGGGCGTAGTGAGGGGCTGACGGATCGGCGTACCCGCGGTGTCCACGCTGGCTACTCTCGAGGTGTGACCGACATGTTCCGGCCCGAGTTGCCTCCGGCCGCAGCTATGGCCCTCCTCCCCCACGAGCACGTCTACTGGATCGGCCGCCCCGACCCGCGGGTCTGGTTCCGGGCCTCGGACGTCCCGGCGGTGCTCTTCGGGCTCTTCTTCACCGCGTTTGCCGTGGTCTGGGAGGCCATGGTGATCAGCATGGGCGGATCGATGCTCTTCCAGATCTGGGGCATTCCGTTCATCCTCGTCGGGCTGTACACGGCGTTCGGGCGGCTGGCCCACCGGTCGTGGCAGCGGCGCTCCACGACGTACGTGCTGACCGACCACCGGGCGCTCTCGGTGATCCGCGGCAAGATCAGGGCGTACTCCGCGACCGAGGGCCCGCGGGAGATCACCACGCGCGGCAACGGCTCACACGTCACGCTGCAGTACGGCGAGGTCATCCAGGTCGTCGACGACGACGGCCCGGTGTTCACGTGGGGAACCGGTAGGACGGGGAGCAGCTCCGGCGCGCGCCGGGGCCTGGTCGGCGTCGTCTTCGAGGAGGTCGCGGACGTGACGGGGCTCATGGACGCCTCACGTCGGGTCGCCACCCGGAAACGCTCGATCCAGGACACCTGAGCCTCGGCCGACCCGGCGGACCTCAGGCGCGCCGCAGGCGACGCGCCTGCGGCGCCACCATCAGCAGGATCGCGTCGGTGACATCGGCGACCTCGCGGACACTCACCCCCTCTGGCGGCGGCTCGTCCAGCGACCCCGGGGGCAGCACCGCCTGCGTCAACCCCAACCGGGCCCCCTCGCGGAGCCGCCGGTCGGCGCCGGGCACCGGTCGTAGTTCCCCGGCCAAGCCCACCTCACCCAGGATCAGGGTCCGCTCGGGCAGGACGAGGTCGGCGGCGGACCCGGCCATCGCCATGACGATGGCCAGGTCCGCCGACGGTTCCTGCGCCTGCGCCCCGCCCACTGTGGACACGTAACAGTCCTGGTCGAGGAGCCGGATCGCGGCGTGCCGCTGCAGCACGGCGAGCAGCATCGACACCCGGGCGGCGTCGACCCCGCTGGTGGTCCGCCGCGGCGACCCGGCCGTGCGGGTCACCAGAGCCTGCACCTCGCAGATCATCGGGCGCCTCCCGTCAAGGGTCACCGTCAGCGCCGTACCCGGCACTTTCGTCGTCCCCCCGGTCAGGAACAGCCCGCTGGGGTCCGGCAGCCCGATCACCCCGTGCCGGGTCACCTCGAAGCAGCCCACCTCGTCGGTGGGCCCGTATCGGTTCTTCACGGCGCGTAGCAGCCGCAGCCGGCCGTGGCGTTCCCCCTCGAACTGGGCCACCACGTCCACCAGGTGCTCCAGCACCCGTGGTCCTGCGATCGATCCGTCCTTGGTCACGTGCCCGACCAGCAGCGTCGAAGAACCCTGCGCCCGAGCCGCGCGGATCAGGCACGAGGCCACCTCCCGCACCTGTGACACGCTCCCTGGGCCGCCGTCCACCTCTGCGCTGGTGACGGTCTGCACCGAGTCGACCACGACGAGGTCGAACCGGCTCGCCGCCAGGTGACCGAGGACCGCGGCCAGGTCGGTTTCGGCCACCAGGAAGAGCGAGGGCGCGAGCGCCCCGATCCGGTCTGCTCGCAGCCGGACCTGGGCAGCGGACTCCTCGGCCGTGGCGTAGAGCACCCTGGCACCCGTCCGGGCCGCCCGCGCCGCGACGTCCAGCAACAGGGTGGACTTGCCGACGCCGGGTTCGCCGGCGACCAGCGCCACGGAGCCGCGCACCAGCCCCCCGCCGAAGACCCGGTCGAACTCCGCCACTCCCGTCGGCCGGGCGGCTGCCGGAGTCGCGTCCACGTGAGCAATCGCGGACGCCGACTCGGGCAGGTCCGACCGCGCTACCGTCCGTGGTCGCGCGGCCAGAGCGTTGGCCGCCGGCGCCGCCTCCACGACCGTCCCCCAGGCCTGACACTCCCCGCAGCGCCCCACCCACTTGACGGCCGTCCAACCGCACTCCTGACAGTGATAGGCCGGCCGGGTGGCAGATCGGTTGCTCATGGCGCAAACCCTAGGCGGCGCCACCGACAATGCTCTGACCTGCTGTTGAACTGCTTCATGGCCGGATGTGATCGGGTGTGCAGGGTCAGTCGTCCGCCGGCGCGACACACTCCGGCGGAACCGGACAAGGGAGGGGTGTGATGAGCACGAGAGCACCGGGCACCCTGGAGCAGGCCACGTTCCGCGCGTTGTACGCCGACGCCTACCCCGACGTGTTGCGGTTCCTCCGGCGCCGGGTCCACCCCGACCAGGCTGAGGACGTCGCGGCGGAGACGTTCCTGGCGGCCTGGCGACGCATCGATGACCTCCCAGCAGAGCCGGACGACGCCCGCGCCTGGCTGTTCGGCATCGCCCGGAACTGCCTGCTCAACGCCCGCCGTGGGGAGCAGCGGCGCGGCGCGCTCGCGGTCCGGCTGGCCGAAGCCGCGACCGGGTCGCCTGCCTCGACCGCGCCGGACCCGGCCGTCGTGGCGCAGCGCCTCGACGTTGCGGGCGCCTGGAGCCGGTTGAGCGACCGGGAGCAGGAGCTGATCGCCCTGTCGGTGCTCGACGGGCTCACCTCGGCGCAGGCCGGTGCCGTGCTCGGAGTCAGCGCGGTCGCCTACCGGCTGCGCCTGTCCCGGGCCCGGGCACACCTGCGCCGAGCCCTGGGCGAACACGCCGCCGACCCAGCCTGGCGCGGGAAGCACGCTCTCGCCGTACCGGCATCCGAACCCACCACCCAGCGGAGCTGACGCCATGACACGAACCCAGACTTCCCAGCCGTCCTCGCAGCGGCCGCGCCTCGACCAGCACCTCGATACCGTGCTGCGCGACCTCGACCCGGGCGGCCAGCTCGACGACGCCGCTCGGATCCGGGCCGACGCCGCCCTCGAACGCATCCTGGCGACCCCACCCATGCCTCCGACAACCCGTTCGGTCCGCCGGGGACGGCGCGCGCTCTGGCTGATCCCAGCCGCCGGGGTGAGCGCCCTGGCCGCGGTCGTCGTGATCCCTGCGATGACGGGCAGCGATGCGCCGGCGTACGCCAGCTGGTCGAAGATCCCGTCGCCGGTGCCCGCGGCCGACCTGGAGGCCGCGACCACCGCCTGCCAGGAGGCGCTGCGTGAGGACGAGCGCCGCGCCGTCGACATCCCCGCCGAGCACCGACCCGACGTCCGTGCCGACACCGCCAAGGTCGTGCTGTCGGAGCGGCGCGGGACGTACGTCTTCGTGGCGCTCGCCACCGACTCCGGCGCCGAACTGTCCTGCCTGCGCGACGCCGAGGGGTCGATGGGCGCCAGTGGAAGCAGCCCCAGCGTGGGCGGACCCAAGCCCGCCACGCTGGCCCCGGACCAGGTCGAAGCCTCCGGACCGGGGTACTCCGGTGGGCCCGAGGGCGCGTTCGCACTGCTCCAGGGGCGGGTGGGTGGCAACGTCGGCGCGATCACGGTGCACGCCAAGGGTCCCGACGGCGACCTCGCCGTCGAGGCGACCGTGGCCGGTGGGCGGTTCGCGGCCTGGTGGCCCGTCCGCTCCGACGCCGTGGCCGACCCCACCCGCACCAACCGGTCCGCGCTGGCGTTCACTCTCGACGTACGCCTGCGCGACGGATCGATACGCCGCAACGCACCGGTCAGCGGTGTGCCGCCGGTACCAGCGGCGCCCGGACCGCGAGAGGTCGGCCAGATCACCCGGGGCGGTGGTGCGGGACCGGACGGGGAGTCCGCCTTCGTCGGGGCACGGTCGGCGCCGAGGTCACCGCGGTGGTCGTGCATATCGACGGCCATGCCCTTCCGGCGACGCTTGAGCCGCAGGGGCTTCACCGTGCAGTTCCCGTCGTCGTCCGGCCCCGCTTCGGAGCCCACGTTCGACCTGACGCTGCGGGACGGGACCGTCCTGCGCGGGGTGAAGGCCATCAGCTGACGAAGCCGCTCGGTAAGACCGGCAAGACTCCGGGGGGACGCGAAGGGGCCGGTGTACGTCGTACGCCGGCCCCCAGCTCCACGCACCGAAGTGTCAGCCACCCCGCCCGGCGCGGTTGTCAGCGGCAGCCCATGAGCGGCGGCAGCGTGGTGGCGTCCAGGACGACGGTGTTCATCGGGGTGCGCGGATCCCCGGACGGCAAGGACCGGGGCATCCGGCCGCCCCTCTCACCCTCGCCGCGATCCGAGAGGCGGTCGAGCGCGACATACCGGTGGCCGGGCTCTGCACAGGGGCATTCGCTCTCGGAGCGGCAGGCGCCTTGGACGGCGTACCGTGCACCACCCACTGGCGGTGGTGTGCCTCGCTGGCCCAGACGTACCCGCGCGCCGTAGTCCAGCCGAACGTCCTGAGTTGGGTCACCTGCACGGTCGCGGTTGAGGTGGAAGACTGTGACCTGGGATGTTGTTTTCGGTTAGTGCGTTTTCGAGGCACTAATTCCGGGTCGGTAGGTACGCCGTGTGGCATGGGTCCGGCGTGTGCGCATCGTTACCGCGTCGGGGCGACCGCGGTGCAGATCGCGGAGTCGACGAGGGGCCGGCGCCGGATCGTGCGGCATGTGGGATCGGCCCGGACTGACGCCGAGCTGGGTATCCTGCTCGAGCAAGCGCAGCAGCTCCTGGACGAGGACCAACAAGGGATCCTTGACCTGAGGCTCACCCCGGGAATCCGGCAGACATCGCTGCTGGCGGTCCCGGCCGAGCTGACGCTGTTCGCGACGACGTCCGGCCCACCCGCGCGGCAGATCGTCCACCGCGCGAGGGTGCTCAAGGCGACCTCGCAGGTGTTGTACTACGCCCTCGCGCAGGTCTATGCCTCGCTGGGGTTCGATGTTCTCGACGACCCGGTCTTCCGGGACCTGGTCATCGCGCGGCTAGTCGAGCCCACCAGCCTGCTGGACGTGGATCGTGTCCTGGCAGGGGTGGGCCGCAAGGCGCCGAGCCCGTCCACCCGCAAACGGACCCTGAGCAGGGGCGTATACGGGCGACTACCGCGCCAAGATC
>JADJTI010000005.1 GCA_016711265.1 Austwickia sp.
GCGTACGCGAGTTGGTCGAAGGTCCCGTCGCCGGTGCCCGCGGCCGAACTCGACGCCGCCACCACCGCCTGCCAGGAGGCGCTGCGTGAGGACGAGCGCCGCGCTGTCGACATCCCCGCTGAGCACCGACCCGACGTTCGCGCCGATACCGCCAAGGTCGTGCTGTCCGAGCAGCGCGGGACGTACGTCTTCGTGGCGCTCGCCACCGCTTCCGGCGCCGAACTGTCCTGCCTGCGCGACACCGAAGGATCGATGGGCGCCAGTGGAAGCAGCCCCAGCGTGGGTGGACCCAAGCCCGCCACGCTGGCCCCGGACCAGGTCGAAGCCTCCGGGCCCGGGTACTCCGGTGGGCCCGAGGGCGCGTTCGCGCTGCTTCAAGGGCGGGTGGGTGGCGACGTCCGCTCGATCACGGTGCACGCCAAGGGCCCCGACGGCGACCTGGCGGTGGAGGCGACCGTGGCCGGTGGGCGGTTCGCGGCCTGGTGGCCCGTCCGCGCCGACGCCGTGGCCGACCCGGACCGGTTCGACAACGGCATCCTCGCCTTCACGGTCGACGTCACCCTCGCCGACGGCACCGTACGACGGAACGCCCCGGTCACGGGGCTGCCGCCACAGCGCAAGGCACCCGGGCCGCGTGAGGTCGGCCAGGTTACCCGAGGCGGTGGTGCGGGACCGGACGGGGAGTACGCCTTCGTCGGGGGCACGGTCGGCGCCGAGGTCACCGCGGTGGTCGTGCATATCGACGGCCATGCCCTTCCGGCGACGCTTGAGTCGCAGGGCTTCACCGCGCGGTTCCCATCGGCGTCCGGCCCCGCTTCGGAGCCCACGTTCGACCTGACGCTGCGGGACGGGACCATCCTGCGCGGAGTGAAGGCCATGAGCTGACGAGCCGCTGGGTACGACGGCAAGACTCCGGGGGGACGCGAAGGGGCCGGCGTACGTCGTACGCCGGCCCCGAGCTGTGGGCGGCGAAGCCGCGACCACAGTGCTACCGGTTCGAGGCCTCCAGCGGCGGCTCGGCCTCCTCCTGCTCGGTCAGCGATCCGGCCCGGACGATGCCACCGCCGTCGCGCAGCGAGTGGCCGGTCAGCAGGCCGACCATGAACACGCCGATCGCGGCGGCGCCCACCGCGAACACGATGTCCCCGGGCACCCGCAGCCAGCGGATGAACGTCAGCACCGGGGTGTAGAGGAACTCCGGGCTCCGCGCGTACCACAGCCCCTCGGTCAGGCTGGCCCACGCCTGCGCCAGGCCCAGCGGCAGCAGCGAGACCAGCGCCATCATCAGCAGACCGCCGTTAAGGGTCCAGAAGCCGACCGCGATCCAGCGGTCGTTCCACTCGCGGCCCGGCATCAGCGAGCGCACGCAGAACAGCATCAGACCGATGCCGAGCATCCCGTACACCCCGAACAGGGCGGTGTGCCCGTGCAGCGGCGTCAGGTTCAGGCCCTGCACGTAGAACAGCGAGATCGGCGGGTTGATCAGGAACCCGAACACCCCGGCGCCCAACATGTTCCAGAACGCCACCGACACGAAGAAGTAGATCGCCCACTTGTACCCGGCCACCCACTCCCGGACCCGGAGCAGCCGCAGGTTGCGGAACGCCTCGAAGCCCATCAGCGCCAGCGGCACCACCTCCAGCGCGCTGAACGAGGCGCCCAGGGCGAGCACGCCTTGCGGGCTGCCGGTGAAGTACAGGTGATGGCCGGTGCCGATGATCCCGCCGAGCAGGAAGATCGTCGTCGCGGCGATGACGGCCGTGGTCGCCGTGGAGACCCGGACCAGGCCGAGCCGGGTGAACAGGAACGCGATGACCACGGTGGCGAACACCTCGAAGAAGCCCTCCACCCACAGGTGGACGACCCACCAGCGCCAGTACTCGGCGATGGAGAGGTGGGTGTTGTGGCCGATGCCGAACGCCGGCACGTAGAACGCGGCGATCGACAGGCAGCTGATCAGCAGCATCGCCACCAGCGCGCGGTGCGAGCCCGCCGCCAGCGGAGCCTGCCCGGTGGCCTGCAGGGTGCCTTCGTGACGGGACCGGCGCAGCGCCGGGGCCATCCCGCGGTACATCAGGAAGAACCACAGGAACAACCCGATCGCCAGGCCGATCTGCCACGCGCGGCCCAGGTCGACGTACTCATAGCCCTGCGTGCCGAACCAGAAGTTGCTGGCGTGCCCGTACCCGAGCTTGCCCATGATCGAGAGCCATTCGCCGGCCATCGAGCCGAGCACCACCACGATGAGGGCGCCGAAGAGCACGTTGACTCCGAGGCGCTGGAACTTGGGCTCCTTGCCCCCGACGGCCGGCGCGACGTACAGGCCGGTGGCCAGCCAGGCGGTGGCGATCCAGAAGATCCCGAGCTGGGTGTGCCAGGTGCGGACGACGGCGTACGGCAGGTAGTCATCGATCGGGAAGCCGTACAGCGCCCCGCCCTCGACGCCGTAGTGCGCGCTGATGATGCCCATGGTGATCTGCAGCATGAACAGCCCGCCGACCACGAAGAAGTACTTGAGGGTGGCCCGCTGCGAGGGGGTCGAGCGGTAGCCGAGCAGGGGGTCCTGTTCGGGCACGTCCTCGGGGGCCTGGGCGTCCTCGGCGTCGTGCTTGGAGTGCCAATAGACCATCCCGGCGATGCCCGCGAGCAGGATGACGAAGCTGAGGATGCTCCACAAAATGTTGCTCGGCGGTGGCACATTATCGATCAGCGGCTCGTGTGGCCAGTTCTGGGTATACGTCACGTCCTCGCCGGGCCGGTTGGTCGAGGCCGCCCAACTGGTCCACCAGAAGAACGCGTGCATCTGGCGCGCCTTGGCCTGATCGGTCAGGGTTCCTTGGGCGATCGCCATCGGGTCGCTGCCGTCGGCGAAGAGCTTGCCGTAGTAGGCGCTGTTGGCCCCGAAGGCCTCCACCCGCAGGGCGCTGAGCTGCACAGTCTGGGACTGGGCGTCGTAGGTGTTGGTGCGCAGAGTCGCCTTGAGTCGGGCCTTGAGGGTGCCCTGCTGTTCGACGCCGAGCCGGTCGTACGTCGGTGCGCCGAGGTCCTTGGCCCAGGTGTCCAGCAGGTACGTCGACTCGCGGTGCAGCCAGTCCGCCGTCCAGTCAGGTGCCACGTAGGCCCCGTGACCCCAGACCGAGCCGATCTGCTGGCCACCGAGGGACTGCCAGACCTGCTGGCCGGCGATGATGTCGTCACCGGTGAACAGCTTGGTGCCGTCGGCGGCGACCACGGCGGCCGGGATCGGTGGCTTCTCCTGGTTGATGGTGACGCCCATCCAGCCCAGCACCGCGAACGAACCGAGGACGACCACGATGAGGGCGGTCCACCAGCGCCGATCGCGGCGGTTGACGGCGGCGGGGGAGGCGGGCTGGGGTGGGGGGGCAAGACGCTGATCGGAGGCAGTCATGGGCGACTCCGTGTCGTGAGGGGTGGGTGGGCTTGCACAAAAACAGCAGACGGATGGGCTGGCTCCCTGCCTGACGCGGCGAGCCTGCGCACCCGAGGTCAGGCGGGGCCGAAGAGCTCGTTCTCCAGCTCCAGCACCCGCGGAAACAGCACGTTGTTCTCCTTGTGGATGTGCTCGTGGGTGTCGCGTTCCATCTCCTCCAGGCCCGTGAGCATGGCGGTGTACGACGCACAGCCGTCGCCTGGGACGACGTACCCGCCGGTGGCCTCGCGGATCTGGGCGAACAGCGCCCCGACGGTGTCGTGCTCGGCGAGCATCGCGGCGATCGGGTTGGCGAGCCGGCCGAACGGGAAGCGGGCGGCCGCGCCCTGCTCCTCCAGGGCTGCGATAGCCGGGAACAGGATGCGTTCCTCCTTGGTCAGATGCGGGCCCAGGTCGGCCACGACCTCCCGATAGAGCGCGGCGACGTCGGACAGTTCCGGGTGGCGCTCGCCGTGGACTCCGTGCACCTTGGTGACCAGCGCGTCCAGGCGTGGCATCTCCTCCCACAGGTAGGCGTGGTGGGTCGCGACGATGTGCTGGGCCAGTGCGGCCGGCCCCAGCTGCAGCCACTCCGGCGCCGGCGGGCGGTCGGGCAGGTCGAGAGCCTGAGCCACGTCCCCGGCGTCGATGCCGGCCTCCTG
Source organism: Austwickia sp. (assembly GCA_016711265.1). Classification (GTDB taxonomy): domain Bacteria; phylum Actinomycetota; class Actinomycetes; order Actinomycetales; family Dermatophilaceae; genus JADJTI01. The sequence continues at coordinate 4,093 of JADJTI010000005.1, forward strand.
GCAGGCGCCGGCCAGGCTGCGCTTCCCGCCGCAGCAGTAGTCCAGTCCGTAGGTCTCCATGACCCGGGCCCGGCGGGGGTCCTGGGTGAGGAGTTCGCCGAGGGTCTGGTCGGTGGTGATGGTCATCTCACGTCTCCTGGGTGGGCCCCGGGGTGGGGGAGGTGGTGGCGGGGAGCAGGTTCGGGGGGCAGCGGGTGGCGGGTACGTCGGCCAGCGCGCGGGTCAGCACGGCGCGGGCGGCGCGCCAGGCCTCGTGCAGGACGCAGCTGTCGGCCGCCTGGCAGGGCCGGTTCTCCAGGACGCATTCGCCGGTGGCGGTGGGTCCATCGACCGCCTCGATGACGTCGAGTGCGCTTAGTCCGTCGGCGGCGGCGGTGAGCTCATAGCCGCCGGTGGGGCCGGGTACTGAGAAAAAAACCGGCGACAGCCGTGCATATCTAGGTGAGCGCGAACACAGGGAATCGAGAACCGCGTCAGGGGAATCGGCGCCACCACAGGTTGACCGCGTGGTCCACCTCGGTCCCCGGATGCTCAGCCAGGATCGCTGCCGCCATCCGCGCGCAGAACTCGATCCGAATCACCGCCTCGAAGTCCTCCCGGGAGGCCATCGACCAGTCCAGCGTCACCGGGATGCGTGCCCACCCCCGGCGCCGCCAGAAGCGCTCGATGGCGGAGCCGTCGTACGCCGGCCATTCCCGCCGAAACCAGCCACCGAAGGTGGACGCCGTGGCGTCGTGGTCGATCACGAAAGCGACCCCATCCGGGCGCATCACCCGCTCCAGTTCGGCCAACCCCGGCTCGCAACCGGGTCCGAAGAAGTACGCCCAGCGCGCCTGGGCCACGTCGACGGAGCCCGCGGGAAGCGGCAGGTCCTGCGCGGTGCCCGCCCGCACCTGCACCCGATCCCGGACACCGCGGTGCTCCGGCGCCGCCAGTCGCCGGTGGGCCGCGGCGAGCAGCGGCGGATAGGGCTCGATCCCCGTGACCCGCCGCGCGGTCCGGGCGAACGCCGGCAGGTGAAACCCATTGCCGCAGCCGATGTCGAGCACATCCGCGCCGGACCAGTCGCGCACCGAGCGCATCGCCGCCTCGATCCGCCCGTCGGGGTCGATCCCGCGGTTCTCGATCTCGTATGTCTCGGGGTCGTTCCAGATGTTCGGGCTGGGCCGGATGCCGTCGGGCAGGGTGTTCACGCCAGCCCCTCGGCGGCCAGCGTCGCCGGATGGACCAGCCTGGTCAGCGCCTCCGGGGAGCCGGGCCGCCCGGCCAACGCCGCGGCAGCGGCCAGCAGGCCCTCGCAATGCTCGACCGCCACCTGATAGGCACCCGGCCCCATGAGTTCGCGCAACTCGTCCTCGTAGGTGCGGAACACCGGTTCGTCGTGGCCGTGGGCGATCGGTGAACCGGTGCAGTACCAGTTCAGGTCATGCCCGCCCGGGCCCCAGCCGCGCCGGTCGTACTCCCCGATCGAGACCTCCAGGTACGAGGTGTCGTCGGGCAGCGTGACGTCGCGATAGGTACGACGGATGGGCAGTTGCCAGCAGACGTCCGGCTTGTAGCTCATAGTAGGTACATCTTCGGCGACGGCGAGGTGGTGCAAGGCGCACCCGGTGCCGCCCGCGAAGCCGGGCTCGTTGAAGAACACGCACACGCCGGTGTCAGCGCGGGTACGCCGACCTGCTGGAGGGGCGGCCTCGGCGTCGTCGGGGGCGTCGATCCGCTCGTGCCAGCCCAAGCGGTGGCCGGTCTCTCGCAACTGCCAGGTACGTTCGTCCAGCCGCTGAACCGCTGCCGAGACGCGCGCGAGATCTTCCGGTCCGGTGAACTCCGCCCCCAAGGTGCAACATCCGTCGTCCGGCCGGTCGCGGTAGATCCCCAGGCAGCCGGCGCCGAACACGCACCGGTGCGTCGAGGTCAGCCAGGTCAGGTCCACCCGGAAGCGTTGGGCTGGTTCGTCCGGATCAACGAACTCGACCCAGATCCGCGGCGCGTCCAGCTCCGTCTCCGTCACGCCGACCAGCGTATAGGGGAGCCCGCGGATGAGGGCTTCCTCATGGCGGTTTCACGGTGGGCTCACGATCCCCGGGCAGACTGGTGGTGATGCGTCCTCAGGGATCCCGCGAGCCGGCCGGCACCCGCGCCGCCGGGCGGTTCACCGTGGTCGCGGCGCTGTTGTTGCTGCTGACCATTCTCGTGGCCGTGAACTCCGCGCTGGCGGGCCGGGAGGGTCCACCGCCGATCGAGGATGTCGCGCCGGTGACCGTCGTACCGGCTCCTGCTCCCACGCCAACCGCGGTCCGACCCTCGCCCCGGCCCACCGCCGTACCGACTCGTGACCCCGCACCATCCGTGCGCGTGCCCGCACCGACCACGGCGCCGGGGTCGGTTCGGTCGGTGCGGCCCACGGCTGCGGTGACCCGACGCAGTGTCCCGCCGGCACCCCGGACCGACGCCAACGACGACGGCGACGGCGACGATGACGACGGCGACGATGACGACGGCGCTGGCGATGGCGACGGCGATGACTGAGCCCGCGCCGGGGATGAGGGCCCGGGTGCCCGCCCGCCTGCGGATCGCGGCCTGGATCGTGCTGACGGCCGCCGCCGGCCTGGCCGCGCTCGTGCTGACCGTGCACAGTGCGCTGCAGGCCGACGTGGCCCGACGCGCCAACGCCCAGGTCGTACAGGAGCTCGCCGAATTCCGGCAGTTCGCCGCCAACGGGGTTGATCCGCAGACCGCCAAGCCCTTCGCCTCGATCACCCGGCTCTTCGAGGTGTACCTGAGCCGCCAGCAACCCGAGGACGCCGAGATCATCATCGGGTGGCTGGCGGACTCCAGGACCTGGCTGGAGACCCGAGGTCAACGCCTGACCTCACCGGAATTCGACCTGGTCACCGACGGAGACACCGCGCTGCTGGAGACGATCCTGCGGGAACGCCGGGGGGTTGGCGGCACGCGTTCCGGCCAGCTCCGGTGGGGATCGTTGCCGGTGGTGCTCTCCGGGAGACCGGTGGGCACGGTGGCGGTGGCCGTGTACATCGACCCGATGGCTGAGGAGGCTGTGCAGATCACCCGGCTGGTCGCCGTGGTCGGACTCGGCAGTCTGGTCCTGATCGCGGGGATCAGTGCCCTGGTGGCCGGGCAGATCCTGCGGCCCGTCCGCGAGGTGCGCCGGGCCGCCGCCGAGATCACCGAACACGACCTGTCCCGGCGCATCCCGGTCACGGGCGGCGACGACGTGGCCGATGTAGCGGTGCAGTTCAACGCCATGCTCGATCGCATCCAGGAGGCCTTCGACGCCGAACAGCGATTCGTCGACGACGCCGGACACGAGTTGCGCACTCCGATCACCGTCATCCGCGGACACCTCGAACTGCTCGGGGACGACCCGCAGGAGCGCCAGGCCACCCTGGCCCTGGTGACCAGTGAGCTGGACCGGATGTCCCGCATGGTCACCGACCTGCTGTCGCTGGCCAAGGCCGAACGCCCCGACTTCCTGCGGCTGCAGCGCGGCGTCGACCTGGCCGCGCTCACCCTCGACCTCGACGCCAAGGTGACCGCGCTCGGCGACCGGCGCTGGGGGCTGTCCCACATCGCCGAAGGCACCTGCACCGTGGACCCCGAACGTCTCACCCAAGCCGTCCTGCAGTTGGCGCAGAACGCCGTCGAGCACACCACCGTGGGCGACCGGATCGTGCTCAGCAGTGAGCTGGTCAGCGCTTCGGCACCGGGGGACCCCACGCTGGTGCTGTCGGTCACCGATGAGGGATCCGGGGTGCACCCCGACGACGTGCCCGTGCTGTTCGAACGCTTCGCGCGCGGACAACACGGCCCCCGCCCGCGCGGTGGCGCAGGCCTGGGGCTGGCCATCGTGCGCAGCATCGCCGAAGCCCACGGGGGACGGGCCTACGTGGAGACCACCGGCGGCCGGGGCGCACGGTTCGCGGTCGCCGTACCGGCCTGCCACTATGTGCCCCGGCAACCCGCGTACGACGAGGAGCCTTCGTGACCCACATCCTGATCGCCGAAGACGAGACCCGGATCTCGGATTTCGTCGAAAAGGGCCTCCGGGCAGCCGGCTTCACCACCACCGCCGTGGCCGACGGCAAGACCGCCCTGGCCCTTGCCCTGACGGACGTGTTCGACCTGCTCATCCTCGACCTGGGGCTGCCCGGGCTGGACGGGTTCACGGTGCTCGCCCGGTTGCGGGAGGCGGGAGTGGCGCTGCCGGTGATCATCCTGACGGCCCGGGACGCCGTACCCGACCGGGTCGCGGGTCTGGAAGGGGGCGCCAACGACTACATGGTCAAGCCGTTCGCGTTCGGGGAGCTCCTGGCAAGGGTGCGGCTGCGGCTGGTGGACGCCGATCCGGGGCCAGCGGGGTCGACGATCGAGGCAGCCGGGCTGCGGCTGGACCTGCGCACCCGGCGGGTCAGTCCGATCAGTGACGGCGGTCAGTCCTCGGCGGGGGCTGCGGCGGGTCCGGGGGCTGGGGCGGATTCTGCCTCCGGTACGCCGTCCGGTCCGACCGACCTGACCGCGCGCGAGTTCACCCTGCTGGAGATGTTCATGCGGCACCCCGACCAGGTCCTGAGCCGGGAGCAGGTGCTCGGCCAGGTCTGGGGGCTGGACTTCGACCCGGGGTCCAACGTGGTGGACGTGTTCGTCCGGACCCTGCGCGCCAAGATCGGGGCGCACCGGATCGAGACCGTCCGAGGCATCGGGTATCGCCTGCGCCGTCTTCCCTGAGCCCGCTGCTTGCCTGGGCCGATGCTTCCCTGGGACCGCGGCGTCCCTGAGAACGCTGCTGGGTTCGGGAGCTCGTGCCGTTCGCTCAGACCCATGTTGCTCGCTCGAACCCACGAAGCTCGCCCGGACCCACGAAGCTTCGTGGGTCCGGGCGAGGGAGATGGGTTCGAGAAACGGCGACCGGTCAGGAAGACGGTGAACGGTCCCGAAAAGGCGGGCCGTTCAGAGGCATGGCGCCGGGTGAGGCCCTGCGGTCAGCCCGGCCCCTGCGCCGTCAGACCGATCCGCGAACCGGAACCGTCAGAGCCGGCGGCACTGGTCTTCCTTGTTGCCCTTCACCCGGTTCTTGCCGCCGATCGGCGCCGGACGGTTCGCCTTGCACTGCAGGTTGCCGTCGACGATGTTCCCGGACACCACCTTGCGCCCGGTCGGATTCGAGAAGAGCTGGATGTCACCGTCCACGCGGTTGGCAGTCAGGCTGATCACGCCGCCGCGTTCGAGCTGGATGTTGCCGTCCACGATCGAACGCGTGACCCCGACGGCGCGGTGCCCTTGGGACTGAATGTTGCCGTCGACGACGACCCGGGTGGCCAGCAGCGTGGCGCCGCGCGACACCGTGATGTTGCCGTCGACGCGGGTACCGGTCAGCCGGCACGTGGCCCCCGCAGGCACCTTGACGTTGTCGACGCGGATCGCCCCCAGGGAACCCGTGCAGGTGCGCTCGTCCGCGGCGGCTGCGGGTGCAGTGACCAGCCCGGCGGCCAGGAGCAGGCCCGATCCGGCCAGGGCGCCGCCCACGCCGGTGAGCAGCCTGCGTGCCGGGCGTCGGCCGGGGTCAGCGGGGTGCTGGAGGTGTAGGTCGGTTGCTGTGGATGCGTGGTTCATGGCTTCCCCCTCGATGGTGATCTTTCGGCGATGTCAGAACCCTAGGAACGGCGGGTGAGGGGTCAGTGAGGTCAGCATGAGCGTTCCTTCATCCAGTCCGTCATCCAGCCAGAGGCGAGGAACCAACACAGGGGCGCGGTCGCCGTACCGTGGGCTCATGCGTATGGGCGTGATCGACGTCGGTTCCAACACCGTGCACCTGCTCGCCGTCGACGCCCATTGGGGCGCCCACCCGATCCCGGCGTCTAGCCACAAGATCGACCTGCGGCTCTCCGAGCACACCGAGGCCAACGGCGAAATCAGCAAGAAGGGCGCCAACACCCTGGTCGACTTCGTCAAAGAGTGTCGACACTGCGCGGACGAGTGGGGCATCGAGGAGCTGATGGGCTTCGCGACCAGCGCGATCAGGGAGGCGCCCAACGGCGACGCCGTGCTCGCGCGGGTCCGTGACGAGGCAGGGGTGGACTTGGAGGTGTTGCCCGGGCAGGACGAGTCCCGGCTGACCTTCCTAGCCGCCCGGCGGTGGTTCGGCTGGTCGGCGGGCAGGTTGTTCCTGGTCGATATCGGCGGCGGTTCCCTGGAGCTGGCCAGCGGCATCGACGAGGACCCCGACGTTGCGCTGTCGCTGCCGCTGGGCGCCGGTCGGGTGACCCGGGAGCGGCTGTCCGGCGATCCGCCCAGTCCCGAGACGCTCAAAGTCGTCCGGAAGCAGATCCGGGCCGACATCGCCAAACACATGCGGGAGCTGGTCAAGGTCGGTCAGCCGGACCGGTACGTGGGCTCCTCCAAGACCATCCGGTCGCTGGCCCGGCTGTGCGGCGCCGCGCCGAGCGGGGAGGGGATCTATGCGCGGCGGGTGCTGCAGCGGGAGGACCTGCGGGCGCTGGTCCCTCGGCTGGGTCAGTTGACGGCGGCCCAACGCGGCGAGCTGCCCGGAGTGTCGATGAACCGGTCGCACCAGGTGCTGGCGGGCGCGTTGGTGGTCGAGGCGGTGATGGACCTGGTGGGCATCGAGACGCTGGTGGTCTGCCCGTGGGCGCTGCGCGAAGGGGTGATCCTGCAGCGGCTGGACCTACTGCCGCCACCGACCTAGCCGCGATCCACCCTGCGCCGTACGCCGCAGGGCCAACTCACGTCGTACCGACCCCAAGCTTCGTCTCACGTCCTGCCGAAACGTCGATTTCGCACCTCGGCGCCCGCCGAAACGGCACTTTGGCACCTTGAAAGCGCTTCCAACGGGGCGGTTTCGACGTTTCGTGCGGGGCGGGCGTGCGAAAGTGACGCTTCGTGCGGCCCCGGGGGCCCGCAGCCGCGTGGGTGGAGGGTGCGCCTGCCGCCGATGCGTGGATCCGGCGCTGGTGGGCAGGCTCGGTTAGGCTCGTGGACATGGTGCGCCCTGCAAGTGCCAGGCCGGTCGTACCTGCGGTGACCTTGTCATCGTCCTCGGTGTACCCGCTCGGGGTGGCTGCCGCCTTCGAGACCGCGGCCAGGTTGGGCTACGACGGCGTCGAGGTCATGGTGCTGGCCGACCCCAGCACCCAGGAACCGGGCCCGTTGCTCGACCTCGTGCAGCGCTGGGGGATCCCGGTGCGCTCGATCCACGCGCCGACGCTGCTGGTCAGCCAGCGCGTCTGGGGTACGGCGGACCCGTGGCCGAAGGTGGACAAATCCATCGAACTCGCCCAGGGCGTGGGGGCTGACACCGTCGTGCTGCACCCGCCGTTCCGATGGCAGCGGGAGTACGCCGCAGAGTTCGTCGACGGGGTAGCCCTGCGTGAGGACGACACCGGCATCGCGCTCGCGGTCGAAAACATGTTTCCCTGGCGCGCTCGAAACACCCACATGCAGGCCTACTTGCCGCACTGGGACCCGGTGACCCAGGCGTACGACCACGTGACCCTGGACCTGTCGCACACCGCGACCGCAGGCAGCGACGCCCTGGCCATGCAGTGGGCCCTCGGCGACCGACTACACCACGTCCACCTCGCCGACGGCTCTGGCTCCATGAAGGACGAGCACCTGGTCCCGGGCCGGGGCGGCCAGCCGTGCGGGCTGTTCCTGGAGCGGTTGGCCGAGAGTGGTTTTGGTGGGGTGGTGGCCGTGGAGGTCAGCACCCGGAGGGCCACGATGGACCAGCGCGAGCTCGATCTGGCCGAGGCGCTGGCCTTCGCCCGGCTGCACCTCGACCTGCCGGTCCCCGCCGGTCCCTAACCGATAGCCTGAGGCTGATCTGCGGCCGACCCGGCAGGATCGGGTCGAGGGGAGGCACACGGTGGAGCTTCGTACGACGCTGCGCGACACGCTGCTGCAGGTCGTCGGCGACCCTCGAACGCAGCGGCTGGTGGAAGGACCGCGGGTCAGCCGCAAACTGGTCAGCCGCTACATCGCCGGAGAGCGGCTGGAGACCGCCGTGGAGGTGGCGGCCGACCTCATCGACAAGGGCCGGTTGATCTCGGCACAGCAACTGTTGCCCCCGCCGGCCGACGACGCCGAGGCGGCCCGCTGGACCGACGTACTGCGGGATGGCATCCAGGGATTCGCGCGGGCGGGACTGACCGCCGACGCGACCGTCGACTTCGACGTGAGCCTGAGCACCCTGGGCCTCGATCTTGGCCCGGACGGCCCCGCGCGGGCCCTGGACCGGGCACGTGACCTGGCCCGGACGGCCGGGAATGCCGGGACCTCGATCACCGTGTCGACGGACTGCCCCCAGCACGTGGACCGAATCCTGGTCATCGTGCGTGACCTGCGCCAGGACTTCCCTTCGGTCGGGATCACGGTGCAGGCCGCCTTCCACCGGACGGTGGCCGACTGTGAGGACCTGGCCATCCCGGGCAGCCGGGTGCGGTTGGCCATGGGCAGCGCCGGAGCCGGCGAGGGGATCCACCGTCACCGGGCCCAGGTCGACCGAGCGTACGCCGCCTGCCTGCGGATTCTCATGGTGGGGCCGGGCCGGCCCGTGGTCGCGACCGATGACCTGCGGCTGCTGCGGATCACCCACGCCCTGGCCGGGCACCTGCAGCGCTCCGTGTCCAGCTTCGAGTACCAGCTCCCGTACGGCGTACGGCCGGAGATGCAGGCCGTCATCGCCGACCGGGGTGAGTCGATGCGCGTTCACCTGCCGTTCGGCACCCAGTGGTATCCGTATCTCGTCGGCCGGGTGGCGGTGGCTCCGACGAACCTGGTGAGCCTCGCGCGCGCCGTCCTGGCCCGCTGACACGGCACCCCGCCCCTGAAGGAGGACCTCATGGCGACGACCGCCGATCAGCCTCGCGACGCGGCCCCCCGCCTCGTCGTGGCGGTCCTGGGTGCGGGGGTGATGGGTGGCGCCGTGCTGACCGCGATCCTGGACGCCCAACACGCGGGTCCGGGTGACGTGCGGGTCAGCACACTCGATCCGGAGGCCGCCGACCGGTGGCGCGCCCGCGGCGTGCTGGTCACCGGCAACGCCGAGGCCGTCGACGGCGCGGACGTGGTCGTTGTCGCCACCAAACCGGCCGATGTGGCGGGGGTCCTGGACGAGGCCGGGCCCCGGTTGAAGCCCGGCGCGGTGGTGATCAGCCTGGCCGCCGGGGTTCGTTTGGCGCTGCTGGAGGGGCACCTGCCGGCCGGTACGGCGGTCGTCCGGGTGATGCCCAACACCCCTGCGGTGATCGGGGAGGGCATGTCGGCGCTCAGTCCGGGCGCCTCCTGCTCGCCCGAGCAGCTGGAGCTGGCCCAACAGTTGCTCGGCGCCTGCGGCCAGGTCGTCACCGTGCCCGAGAGCGCACAGAACGCCGTCACCGCGGTCAGCGGCTCCGGTCCGGCGTACCTCTTCTATCTGCTGGAGGCGATGATCGACGCTGGTGTGCTGCTCGGCTTGAGCCGGCCGGTGGCCACCGAACTGGCCGTCCAGACGGCGTACGGCGCGGCGTCCATGGTTCGTCGCAACGGCACCCACCCGGGGCTGCTGCGCGAGCAGGTGACCAGCCCGGGTGGGACGACAGCGGCCGCATTGCGGACGCTGGATGCGAAAGCGGTCAAGGCCGCGATGATGGAAGCGATCGAGGCTGCGGCGCGACGGAGCGCCGAGCTGGCCTGAGGGCTTCGCAGCGATCGCACAGGTCGCGCCCGCGGAAGCCTCGCGGGGCACCCAGGGCCGCCAACGAAGCCAGGAAAAAAACACGACGACGGATCGGGGCCGTTGTTTGCGCTCCCGAACACCCGTCCAACTACTCCGCCGGACGCTGTTAGGCTCGTCCAGCCGCTAGTCGGCAACGCTGCCCCGGCAGAGTGAAAGGGAAGGACCGGATGTCCGAGATCACCGTGCGAGCGCTCGAACCCACCGAGTGGGAGAAATACAAGGCATGCCGGCTCACCGCCCTGCAGGAAGCGCCCGACGCGTTCGCTGCGGACTACGACACGGAAGCGGCCTACGAAGAGGCGCTGTGGCTCGAGCGGATGGGCCGCGCCACCCGGGTCATCGCCGAGACGGCGAAGGTCAAAGAGGCCGCCGGCATCGTGTCGCTGCGGCCGGACGAGGCCATCTACGAGAACGCCCTGGAGGCCTTCGGGCTCTGGGTTGCCCCGGATGAGCGCGGCACCGGCGTGGCCACCGCCCTGATGGAGTTCGCCACGGCGTACGCCGCCGATGCCGGGCACGGCTCGTTGATCTACTGGGTGGGCACCGACAACGGCCGGGCGGTCGCGTTCGCCAGCAGCTTCGGTTTCCGCCCCACCGAGTACCGGCGCCCGATGGAGCACAGCGTCGACACCGACGAGGATGACGAGGAAGAGCTCGCGATGGTGTACGCGCTGCGCCCCTGAGCGCAGCCGCCCACCCGCCGTTTTCCTCGAAATGGTGCGCGCCGTACCCTCCCTGGACACCTCGGGGCCGGGTACGGTGCAAGTCATGTCGACACAGGCCCGCATCGTGTGGGACGAGAGCTTCACCGGCTACAACTTCGGGCACGAACACCCGATGAACCCGGTCCGCCTGGAGTTGACGGCGCGGCTGTGTCGCGAGTTCGGTCTTTTTGATCCGCCGGCGGCGCAGGTGATCCTGCCCGACGTCCCGGCCGACGATGTGCTGCTCACCGTGCACACCCCCGAGTACCTCGCGGCGGTCAAGGAAGCCTCGGCCGACCCCGCCGCCGCGAAACAGGCCTATGGTCTGGGCACCGACGACGACCCGGCCTTCGTGGGCATTCATGAGGTCTCGGCGCGGATCGTCGCCGGGACCTTGGACATCAGCCAGGCGGTGTGGCGCGGAGAGTCCGAGCACGGGGTGAACTTCTGCGGCGGGCTGCACCACGCCATGCCGGGGTACGCCAGCGGGTTCTGCATCTACAACGACGCGGCCGTGGCCATCAATTGGCTGTTGGAGAACGGCGCCAGCAGGGTTGCGTACGTCGACGTCGACGCCCACCACGGTGACGGGGTGGAGCGCATCTTCTGGAACGACCCGCGCGTCATGACGATCTCACTGCACGAGACCGGCACGGTGCTGTTCCCGGGGACCGGGTTCGCGGCCGACATCGGCGGTCCCAACGCCATGGGTACGGCGATCAACCTCGCCCTGCCGCCGGGGGTCAGTGACGGCCCGTGGCTGCGCGGCTTCCACGCGGTCGTCCCCGCGCTGCTGCGGGCGTTCCTGCCGGAGGTCATCGTGACCCAGCACGGCGCGGACTCCCACTTCACCGACCCGTTGGCCCACCTGGGATTGTCCGTGGACGCCCAGGTCGCGGCCATGGAGGCACTGCACGACCTGTCGCACGAACTCTGTGGCGGCAAGTGGGTGGCCCTGGGCGGCGGCGGTTACGAGGTGATCGGTGTGGTGCCGCGGACGTGGACCCACCTGACGGCTCTGGCATTGCACCGCCCGATCGACCTCACCACCCCGGTGCCGCCCCGCTGGCTGGAGGAGGTCAAGGCACGCTTCGGGGTCGACGCCCCCGACAAGATGGGCGATGGCGTCGCCGAGCGCGGCCGGATCTGGTTCCGCTCCTGGGAGTCCGGGTTCGACCCGAGCAACGCGGTGGACCGCGCGGTGATCGCCACCCGCGAGGCGTGTTTCCCGCACCAGGGTTTGGACGTGTTCTTCGACTGACCCGGCCGTGTGTCGGCCCTAGTGAGTAGTCCGGTGACTTTTCCGGCGGCCGACGGGTTTTGCCTGCCGACCGTTGGGCTGGTGGGTGTGCGGGGTTGGCCGACCTGGTGCGCGTTGGGCCGACTGGGTGCGTGTTGCAGGGTGCACCTGGTCGGGTGAACCTGCTCCAGCGCCGCCACCGGGCGTCCGGGGATGAGGCAACGCGCTGTTTGGGTGACTCACCCGGCACGAAGTAGGCTGGGCAGGCTATGGCCGGTGGCCCACGCGCGACCGGCAGGCTGCGGGTCGCGTGATGGTCGCTCGTGGCAGCGGCATCCTGGCGAGCGGTCCCTTCCGTGACGAGGGCGGCACAGCTCAGCCCGACAGCAGTACCGAAAGACTCGACAGGTGGGACGAGGGTCCGTGTGGACCCCGACGGCAGACGAAGGGTGGCCCATGGGCTCGGTGATCAAGAAGCGGCGCAAGCGGATGGCCAAGAAGAAGCACCGCAAGCTGCTGCGCAAGACGCGTCATCAGCGTCGCAACAAGAAGTAGCCGCTCGCTGGTCGTCCGCCGGGGCCGGGCCGGGCCGCGGCGCATAGCGGCGGCGGCCGGCAACCGGACGTCCGGTGGTGCAACGGCGCGCCACCACCCGGGCTGACTGTGCCCCGGGCGTCGAGGCAGGGCCAGGAGGACCGATGGGGTCGACGGTGCTGGTCACCGGCGTCGCGGGGTATCTCGGTGGACGGCTCGCCCGGGAGTTTTGCGAGTGCACCGACATCGACCAGGTGATCGGGGTCGACGTCGCCGCACCGTCGATGGACATCGGTGACGCAGAATTTGTCCGGATGGACATCCGCAGTGCGGTGATCGCGCGGATCATGACCCAGGCGCGGGTCGACACGGTCGTGCACACCAGCGTGGAGAGTGCCCCGCGGGGCGGTTCTCGGACCGCCCAGATGGAAACGAACGTCCTGGGCACGATGCAACTGTTGGCGGCCTGCCAGGCCACCCCGACGGTCCGGCGCATCGTGGTGAAGTCCACCGGCGCCGTGTACGGCTCCTCCCCCCGCGACCCGGCCATGTTCACCGAGGACATGGCGCTGCGAGCGCCACCCAAGACCGGATATATCAAGGACGTTCTCGAGATCGAGGGGTACGTCGCGGGGGTCACCCGCCGCCGTCCCGAGGTGGCCGTCGTCGTCCTGCGAATGGCGCACCTGATCGGCGCGAACGTGGAGTCGCCGCTGACGGATTTCTTTCGCCGAGCGGTCATCCCCATGCCTTTCGGGTACGACGCCCGCCTCCAGTTGCTGCACGAGGACGATGCTGTCGCCGCCCTGGTTCGGGCGACGGTGGCGCCGGTGTCGGGCATCATCAACGTCGCGGGCGCCGGGATCCTGACCCTCACCCAAGCCATCGCCGTGGCCCGGCGCATTCCGCTGCCGGTGGCGCCGCATCGTGGTGGGATGCTCGGCCGACGGGTCAATCGGATCAGTGGAGCCCAGGTCGACGGCGAAGAGTTCGAATTCCTGCTCTGGGGGCGCGCATTGGACACCACCCGGATGCGTACGCTCCTGGGGATGGAACCGGCGTACACCACCCGCGGTGCGCTGGAGGATTTCGTGGCGCAGGTGGGCAACCCGATCCCCAACGTCGGGGCGGCGGCGGGGCCGGTCATGGACCTGGCCGGCGGGACGGCGCGCCTGCTGCTGCGCCGGCGCGGGCGCGAGCGGAAGGGCGGGTGAGTGGGCAGTGGGTGAGGTGAACGCCGACGGCGCCGGCCCCGCGGCCCACGTGGTTCTGGAGGCGGACATCGCGGACCTGGTCGACCTCCTGGTCGGCCTGCTGCGCTGGGCAGGCCAGGTCGCCGGGCTCCCCGAGCACGAGATCGAGCAGAGCGTGGCCGCCAAGCTGTCGTTCCTGCGCCACCGGCTGACGGGGGAGTTCAGCGTCGATGAGTTCGGTTTCGACGAGGAGTTCGCCGAGCACGTCCACCTGACGCTGCTGCGCCCGCTGTTCCGGCACTGGTTCCGGGTCGAGGTGGTCGGCGCCGAGCACCTGCCGCCGGAGGGCGCCGCCCTGCTGGTGATGAATCACTCCGGGACCATTGCCTTCGACGTCCTGATGGCCCAGGTCGCCGTCCACGACCACAGCCCCACCGGCCGCTGGCTGCGGTTGCTGGGGGCGGACCTGCTGTTCGGTTCACCGGTGCTCGGGGATCTGGCGCGCAAGGCCGGCGCCACGCTGGCCACCCACGCCGATGCGGCCGGGCTGCTGGAGCGTGGCCACCTCGTCGGGGTGTGCCCCGAGGGTTTCAAAGGGGTGGGTAAGCCGTTTCGCGATCGATACCGGCTGCAACGCTTCGGCCGCGGGGGATTCGTGGCTGCCGCGTTGCGCGCCGGGGCGCCGATCATCCCCACGGCGATCATCGGCGCCGAGGAGACCTATCCCATGCTGGCCAACCTCCCCCAGGTGGCCAAGCTGCTCAAGCTGCCGTACTTCCCGGTGACGCCGCTGTTCCCGCACCTGGGCGTGCTGGGCGTCGTACCGCTGCCGAGCAAGTGGATCATCCAGTTCGGCCCACCCATCGACACCGCGGGGTTGGGTCCGGCCGACGCCGACGACGCGATGCTGGTGTTCGAGCTGACCGATCGGGTCCGCGAGAGCATTCAGCGCACGGTGTACGAACTGCTGGAGCAGCGTGGGCCAGCGTTCTTCTAGCCCCGAACGGTTCGGGAACGGCCGTGACAATTGCCCGCGCTGTGTTGAACAGACGTCATACAGTGGGTGAATGAGCAGCACGGGTGGGTCGGAGGCCGCGCAGAGTCCCGTGGCCGGGCAGGCACGCATCACCCTGATCTCCAAACCCGGGTGCCATCTGTGCGTGCTGGCCAAGGAAGTGGTCGGCCGCGTCGCCGATGAACTCGGGCTGAGCTGGGAAGAGCAGGACATCACCCAGTTGGCGGACCCGGACCCGCTGTGGTGGGAACAGATCCCCGTCACCCTCATCGATGGACGCGTGCACGACTACTGGCGGGTGAACGAGCGACGCTTGCGGGAGGCGCTCGCGGCGCCGCCGATGGTTTCGTGAAATACCCTGACGTTGTGGGTGCACCGCCGGCGTCGGCCGGCCCGAGACAGGAGCCGATGAACGGGTGAGCGTGGTCATCATCGGCGTGTCCCACCACAGCGCCCCCATCGAGGTTCTGGAGCGCCTGGCGCTGCCGGCCGACCGGGTCGACGTCCTGGTCGGCGCTCTGTCCCGCGCCGAGAACCTGACCGAGGTCGTCGTCCTGGCTACGTGCAACCGGGTGGAGGTGTACGCCGAGGCCGTCACCTTCCACGGTGCGGTCACCGACATCACCGACGCCCTCGCCGACGTCACCGGGATGCCCCGCCCCCAGCTGAACGACTACCTGTACGTCCACTACGAGGACCGGGCTATCGCGCACGCCTTCCGGGTGGCCACCGGGCTGGACTCGATGGCGGTCGGGGACCCCCAGATCCTGGGGCAACTGCGGACCGCGTTGCGCCGGGCCCAGGGCGCCGGCCGGGCCGGCGCGGAGCTGAACGCGTTGCTCCAGCACGCCCTGCGGGTCGGCAAACGCGCCCATGCCGAAACCGCCCTCGACCGGGTCAGTGTGTCGCTGGTGGAGGCCGGCCTGGCGGCGGCCCTGCCCCGGATCGGCCCGCTCGCCGGCGCCGAGGTGCTGATCGTCGGGGCGGGGGCGATGAGCAGCCTGGCCGCCCAGACGGTGGCCCGTGCGGGGTGCACCCGGCTCGCGGTCGCCAACCGCACCCGCCAGCGCGGAGAGCAGCTGGCCCAGCTCACCGGAGCTCGGCACATTCCGCTGTCCGAGCTCGGGGCCGCATTCGCCACCGCCGACCTGGTGTTCACGTGCACCGGCGCGGTGGGGCACCTGATCGGCGCGGACGAGGTCCGCCGGGCCCGCGCGGCGGCCGGAGCCGGGGACCGCCCGTTGCTGTTCGTCGACCTGGCGATGCCGCGGGACGTGGACCCGGCCTGCGCCCAGCTGCCCGGCGTCGAGGTCATCGGCATGTCCGAGCTGGCGCAGGCCTTGCGCACGCCGGTCCGGCTCACCGACATCGACCGGGAGCCGCCCGCTCCGGCCCTGCCGGCCATCTCATCCGAACCCGCGCAGGACGCCGTCCAGGCCGTCCAGGACCTGGTCACCGTCGAGGTCGCCGGCTACCTGGCGGGCCGTCGAATGCAGGGGGTCGCGCCCACCGTGGCGGCCCTGCGGCAACGAGCCCAGCTGGTGGTGACGGCCGAACTGGAACGACTGGATGCCCGGCTCGCCGGCAGTTCGGCGGCCGACCGCGCGGAAATGCACCGCTGCGTGCACCGCATCGTCGACAAGTTGCTGCACACCCCGACCGTCCGGGTCAAGGAGCTGGCCGGCGCCGAACACGCCGGGGACTACGCGCACGCCCTGCGGCAACTGTTCGACCTGGATCCCTACGACGTCGCCGCGGTCTCCACGACCACCGGCGCCCCAGGGCCGGCGTGACCGGCAGCGCGGCGGTGTTGCGGCTCGGTACCCGACGCTCGGCCTTGGCGCGGACCCAGTCGACCTGGGTGGCGGACCGGCTGCGCGCGCAAGGGTACGCCGTCGAGCTGGTCGAGATCCTGACCGAGGGCGACGTGAATCGCAGCCCGTTGACCCAGATCGGTGGGACCGGGGTGTTCGCCTCCGCCTTGCGGCACGCGCTGCGGGATCGGGTCGTGGATCTTGCCGTGCACTCCCTGAAGGACCTGCCCACCGCGGCCGAAGCGGATCTGGTGATCGCCGCCGTACCGGCCCGCGAGGACCCGCGGGACGCGCTGTGCGCCCGCGACGGACTGACGCTGGCGGACCTGCCGGCCGGCTCCGCGGTCGGCACCGGGTCGCCGCGTCGGGAGGCCCAGCTCCGCCAGGCCCGGCCCGACCTGCGGATCGTCGCGCTCCGGGGCAACGTCGACACCCGCTTGGCAGCGGTGCGCGCGGGCGCCCTGGACGCTGTGGTGCTGGCGGTGGCCGGGCTGACCCGGTTGGGACGCCTCGACCAGGCCAGCGAGCTGCTTGCGCCCGCGATCATGCTGCCCGCCGCCGGGCAGGGGGCGCTGGCGGTGGAGTGCCGCGCCGACCGCACCGACGTCGTGGCGGCGTTGGCCGCTGTGGACGACCCCGACACCCGGGTGGCCGTCACCGCGGAACGGGCGCTGTTGGCGGCGTTGGAGGCCGGCTGTACGGCGCCGATCGGAGCCTTGGCGATTCCGCGCGAAGATGTACTTGAACTTGAGGGCTTTCGCGGGCCAGAGGAGTATGGTCCAATCGGGCGCGCGGGGATCCGCGCCCGCACCGTCGGCTCGCGACAGGAACCGGTCGAGATCGCGCGTCGTTTGGCACAACAGTTGGCAGTCGGCCGCGCCCTCTGACCGAGACGGCTCGTCGGCACCGTCGACCATGCAGTTCGCTGCGCAGATCCCCTCGCCGCCGAGCACGCTGCGACCACCGCACCAGGAGCACGACCTACGTGAGCACCACGCAGAACCCGCCCGCCGCGCGCCCGGCGACCGTCGCCTTTGTGGGCGCCGGCCCGGGCGACCCCGGGCTGCTCACGGTGCGGGGCGCCGAACTCATCGCCACCGCGGACACCGTCATCCTCGACGAGTTCACCGACCCCGACCGGCTGACCCCGCTGGTGCGCCAGGGGGCCCGCATCGTGGCGGCCACGGCGGGCGAGCACGACGTCGAGCTACCCCGGGCGGCCCGGATGCGTCGAGTGATCCGTGAGGCCCGGGCCACGGCCGCACAGGACGGCCGCGGGGGACTGGTGGTGCGCCTGATCGACGGCTGCCCGGCGGCGTTCAGCCTGCTCGGTGAGGAACTGGAGGAGTGCCGCCGCGAGGGACTGCAGATCGAAGTGGTTCCCGGGGTGCCCGCTCTGACCGCGGTGCCGACGTACGCCGGCATCTCGCTGACCGACCCCAGCTCGCCGGCCGCCACCATCTGGTGCGCCGACCACCCCCCGGCAGGGCTGAGTTCCGGGCTCGCCGACGACGTCACCGTCCTGCTGCTGGGGTCGCCGTCGAGGATGGCCGACCTGCTCGAGGACCTGAGCGCGCAGGGCCGGGACCCCGGCACGCCCGCCGCGCTCATCCACGCCGGTACGACGACCGCGCAGCACACTCGAGTGAGCACCCTGGGCGAGGTGGGCGCTTTGCTGCGCGGGGAGGTGCGGCAACCGGTGATGGTGCTGGTCGGCCACACCGTGGCGGCGCGGTCCGCGGGCGGCTGGTTCGAGACCAAGCCGTTGATCGGCTGGCGGGTGCTGATCCCGCGCACCAAGGACCAGGCCGACGCTCTCCTGGGCCGGCTGGCCGGCTACGGTGCCGTCGGCGAGGTGGTACCGACGATCAGCGTCGAACCGCCGCGGTCGCCGGGCGCCATGGCGCGGGCGATCACCGGGCTGGTCACGGGCCGCTATGAATGGATCGGCTTCACCTCGGTCAACGCGGTCCGCGCCGTGCGCGAGCGCTTTGCCGAACTCGGTTTGGACGCGCGGGCGTTCGCCGGTCTGCGGATCGCCGCCGTCGGCGGGGTCACCGCCCAGGCGCTGCGCGATTGGGGGCTGGAGCCCGACCTGATCCCCAGCGGCGAACAGTCCGCTCACGGACTGCTGGCGGACTGGCCGCCGTACGACCGCGACCTCGATCCCATCAACCGGGTGCTGCTGCCGCGGGCCGACATCGCCACCGACACGCTGGTCGCCGGCCTCCAGGGACTGGGCTGGGAGGTGGAGGACGTGACGGCGTACCGGACCGTGCGCGCGGCGCCACCGCCGGCGCCGGTCCGAGAGGCGATCAAGCGGGGCTCCTTCGACGCCGTGCTGTTCACCAGTTCCTCGACGGTGCGCAATCTGATCGGCATCGCCGGGAAGCCGCACCCCTCCACGGTGATCGCCTGCATCGGACCCGCCACCGCCAAGACCGCCACCGAGAACGGGTTGAGCGTCGCAGTGGTCGCCCCGGAGGCGTCCGCGGAGGCGCTGGTGGACGCGTTGGCCGAGCACGGCCGCCAGCGGGCCGCAGCGGCCGCCGAGGCGGGTCAAGCCGTCACCCGGCCCAGCGCCCGGCACCGACGTCGGCAGGGCACGTCATGACCGCCCCCGGCTTCCCCGCGCACCGGCCCCGGCGGCTGCGGCAGACGCCCGCGCTGCGGCGGGCGGTGGCCCAGACCCGGCTGCACCCGGCCGACCTGATCCTGCCGGTCTTCGTCCGGGAAGCGATCGAGGAACCGGTGCCGATCGCCGCCATGCCGGGGGTGCAGCAGCACACCCTGAGCTCGCTGGAGGCGGTGGCCCGGCAGGCCCGGGACGCCGGGCTGGGCGGGCTCATGGTGTTCGGGGTGCCGGAGCACCGCGACGCCGTCGGATCGGGCGCCGACGACCCGGACGGCATCCTCAACGTGGCGCTGCGCGTCGTCCGTGCCGTCACCGGGGACGACCTGGTGCTGATGGCCGACCTGTGCCTGGACGAATTCACCGACCACGGGCACTGCGGGGTGCTGGCCGCACCGCCACGGGACAGCGCCGGCCGGCCGCGCCGCTTCGGGCCGGCCGCCGCGGTGGTCGACAACGACGCGACGCTGGTGCGGTACGCCGCCATGGCGCTCGCCCAGGCCGACGCCGGCGCCCACGTGCTCGGGTTGTCCGGGATGATGGACGGCCAGGTCGGGTACGTGCGGGCCGCACTGGACGCCGCCGGGTACCAGGACATCGTGCTGCTCGCCTACGCCGCCAAGTACGCCAGCGGGTTCTACGGCCCCTTCCGGGAGGCGGTCGGCTCAACCCTGCGAGGTGACCGGTCGACGTACCAACAGGACCCGGCGAACGCGACCGAGGCGCTCCGGGAGGTGGCGCTGGACCTGGCCGAAGGCGCGGACCTGGTGATGGTCAAACCGGCCATGCCGTACCTGGACATCCTGTCCGCGGTGGCGCAGGTGGCGACGGTACCGGTGAGCGCTTACCAGGTGTCCGGGGAGTACGCGATGCTGGAAGCAGCGGCCGCCCACGGATGGCTCGACCGGGAGCGGGCGATCCTCGAGTCGTTGCTGGCCATCCGCCGCGCCGGAGCCACGCAAATCTTGACATATCACGCATTAGAGGCCGCCGCCTGGATAGCGTGAATGCGATCCGGACCGCGTGCGGTCCGATCGCGGAAAAACAAGCACACATAGTCCTGAGCTGCCCGGCAGCCGGGCGGAACGCTGGGAGGAGCGAAGATGCAGACCGTGGCGTGGCTCAGCTCGGATGAGCTGGTGGCCTGGCGCACGTTCCTCCAGGGCGCCACCCTGCTGAACGAGACCCTCGACCGTGACCTGCAAGTCCACGGGGTCAGCCTGTCGGAGTACGACATTCTCGTCAGTCTGTCCGAGGCGACCGGGCGACGGCTGCGGATGTCCACGCTCGCCCAGCAGGTGGTCCAGTCCCGCTCCCGGCTCACCCACACCGCGGCCCGCCTGGAGCGGCGGGGCTGGGTGCAACGCCGGCCGGCACCCGACGACCGGCGGGGTGTGGAGCTGTTCCTCACCGATACCGGTTATGCCGCCATCCAAGCGCTCGCGCCCATTCACGTGGCCAGTGTTCGCCGACACCTGCTCGATCGGATCAGCCTCGAACAACTCCAGGTGATGGGCGAAGCGATGGCCGTGGTCCGGGCCGGCATCCTCGGCGACCTCGATGACGAGCGGCTCACCGGCACCTGATCGGGCCGGATCCGACCATGATGAGGGCCATGACGCCTTCGCCCCCCACCGACCAGGTTCCCGTGCCCGAATCCGCGGCGCTGATGGATCGTGCCCGCGCCGTCATCCCCGGCGGAGTGAACAGCCCGGTGCGGGCCTTCCGGGCGGTCGGCGGAACCCCCCGGTTCATCCGGTCGGCCGCCGGGGCGTGGCTCACCGATGTCGACGGGAATCGGTACGTCGACCTGATCTGCTCGTGGGGGCCGATGATCCTCGGTCACGCCCACCCGGAGGTCCTGGAGGCCGTGCGGACCGCCGCGGCGCACGGATTCTCCTTCGGGACCCCGAGCGAGAACGAGGTGCTGCTGGCCGAGGAGATCGTGGCGCGGGTCCCTCCGGTGGAGCAGGTCCGACTGGTCAACAGCGGCACCGAGGCGACGATGAGCGCGGTGCGCTTGGCCCGAGGGATCACCGGGCGGTCGCGGATCGTCAAGTTCGCCGGGTGCTACCACGGCCACGTCGACGCGCTGCTGGCCCAGGCCGGGTCCGGGGTGGCGACCTTCGGGCTCCCCGATTCCGCGGGCGTGCCGGCCTCCGCCGCCGCCGAGACGATCGTGCTGGCCTACAACGACGTGGACGCAGTGCGGGCGGCCTTCGAGCAGTACGGCGACCAGATCGCCGCGGTGATCACCGAGGCGGCCCCCGGCAACATGGGCGTGGTCCCCCCGGCGCCCGGTTTCACCGCGGCGTTGCGGCAGCTCACCCGGGACCACGGCGCGCTGCTGATCAGCGACGAGGTGATGACGGGGTTCCGGTGCAGCCGCGCCGGCTGGTGGGGCCTGGAGCAGGGCGCGGCCGGAGCCTACGATGCCGACGACGCCCCGGACCTGTTCACCTTCGGCAAGGTCATGGGCGGCGGGTTCCCCGCGGCGGCCTTCGGGGGACGGGCCGCGGTCATGGCGGCCCTGGCCCCCGACGGCCCGGTGTACCAGGCGGGCACCCTGTCCGGGAATCCGGTCGCCACCGCCGCCGGGTTGGCGACCCTGCGCGGCTGCACCCCCGCGGTGTACCAGCGCCTGGATGAGGTGGCCGGCGTCCTGGCCACGGCGGCCTCCCACGAACTGGCCGCGGCCGGCGTACCGCATGTCGTCCAATGGGCCGGGTCGATGTTCAGCATCTTCTTCCGCGGCGAGCCGGTGCGCGACTACGTGGACGCCAAGGCCCAGGACACCGCGGCGTACGGCGCGTTCTTCCACGAGATGCTGACCCGCGGCGTACACCTGCCGCCGAGCGCGTTCGAGGCCTGGTTCGTCTCCGCCGCCCATGACGACGCGGCCGTGGACCACGTCCTGGCCGCCCTACCGCACGCGGCACGGGCCGCCGCCCGAGCGGGCCTGGCCGACGGCCGACACGAGGGGCCCCCCGACTCCGCGCACACTCAGGCACGGGTGTCAGGATGACGCCATGAACGCTGCCCACGGACCTGATGATGGGGTGCAGACGGTCGTTCACCTGCTTCGCCACGGGGAGGTGCACAACCCGGACTCCATCCTGTACGGCAGGCTGCCGGGATACCGGTTGTCCGAGCGCGGGGTCGCGATGGCCGATCTGGTCGCCGCGCATCTGGCGCAGGAGGACATCACGCTGGTGGTGGCCTCGCCGTTGGAACGCGCGCAGCAGACCGCGGCCCCGGTCGCCGCCGCCCACGGGGTCGGCGTACTCATCGACGAGCGCACCATCGAGGCGGCCAACCACTTCCAAGGCCTGCGGTTCGGGCACGGCCGCGGCTCGCTGACCAACCCGGCGAACTGGCCGCACCTGCTCAACCCGTTCCGGCCGTCCTGGGGTGAACCGTACGCCGTGATCGCCGACCGGATGGCTGCCGCCGTGGCCGGGGCACGGAACCGGGCCCGGGGGCACAGCGCGGTCATCGTCTCCCACCAACTGCCCATCTGGACGTTGCGCTCCCGGCTCGAGGGCCGACGCCTGTGGCACGATCCGCGCCAGCGCGAATGCGGGCTCGCCTCGCTGACCACGCTGCGCTACGACGGGGACCTGCTGGTCGAGGTCAGCTACACCGAACCGGCCGCGGCGCTGGCCGCGCAGGCAAGCACCACCCCGGGGGCCTGAATGAGGCCTCCGAGGAGGACCCTGGTGGCGTCGATGGCTTCGGTGCTGCTGCTCGCAGCGACGCTGGCGGGGTGCAGCGGGACGACCGGCAATGGCATCGCCGAGGAGGCCAGGAACCCCGGCCAGGTGCGCTGGACCGCTGGCGACGGCCTGGCGGCGACGTACCCGATCGGGCAGCGCGGCGAGCCGGTGCGGCTGACCGGCACCACCCTGGACGGCAAGCCGTGGTCGATGGCGGACCAGGCCGGTGAGGTCGTTGTGCTGAACGTCTGGTCCTCGACCTGCAATCCCTGCAAGACCGAGATGCCGGCCCTCCAGCAGATCTGGACCGACCTGCAGGCACGCAAGCAGCCGGTCCGGTTCATCGGGGTCAACCGGTTCGACAGCGTCGAATCGGCGATGGCCGACGTCCGTACGTTCGGGCTGACCTACCCGTCGTTGGCCAACGACGGCGGCCGGGCGCTGCTGGCTCTGCAGGGCCAGGCCAGCGCGCTCCCGACCACCCTCATCCTGGACCGCACAGGACGGATCGCGGCGAAGTACGGCGGCGCCATCGAGGCATCGACGCTGCGCGCGTTGATCAAGGAGGCGGTCACCGAAGATGGCTGAAGCCTGGGGCGTGGCCTGGCTGGCCGGGGCGGACGTGGGCCGGACGGTGGCCACGGGCAATCTCGCCCTGGCGCTGGTCATCGCGGCCGCGGCCGGGTTGCTCTCGTTCGCCTCACCCTGCGTGCTGCCGCTGGTCCCCGGCTTCCTGGGCTACGTCACCGGTACGTCGACCCGCCGCCGGTCCGCGGCGCTGACCGGCGCCGCGTTGTTCGTGCTCGGTTTCAGCGTGGTCTTCCTGGCGGGCCTGGCCCTGGCAGCCAGCGTCGGCCTGGCGCTCATCGAATACCGCCGCGAACTGCAGATCGTCGGTGGCGTGGTGGTGCTTGTCCTGGCGGCCGTCTTCCTGGGGGCCGGTGGCCAGCGCACCCTCGCCCCCCAATGGCGGCCCCGGACCGGGCTGTGGGGGGCGCCGCTGCTCGGCGCCGTCTTCGCGGTCGGCTGGACCCCGTGCAGCGGGCCCACCCTGGGGGTGATCAGCGTGCTGGCGGCGACCGACTCGCCAAGTCTGGGTCGGGGACTGAGCCTGGGGGCGGCGTACTGCCTGGGGTTGGGGGTGCCTTTCCTGCTGATCGCCGCGGGCTGGACCCGGGTCGCCGGCACCGGTAGTTGGCTGCGGCGTCACCAGCGGGCACTGCACCTGAGTGGGGGAGTGTTGTTGCTGGTGGTGGGCGTGCTCTTGGTGAGTGGTGGCTGGGACCTGCTGGTGACCGAGATCCAGCGGCGCCTGGTCGGCTCGTTCGAGGTGCTGCTGTGAGGGTGAGCGAACGGGACCGCGCACCGGCGGCCCCCGACGAACCGGCGGTGCTGCCGCGCCTCGGGCTGGTCGGAGGGCTGCGCTGGGCGTGGCGCCAACTGACCAGCATGCGGGTCGCGCTGTTCCTGCTGCTCCTGGTGGCCGTGGCCGCCGTACCGGGTTCCATCTGGCCGCAGCGCGCCGTCGACCCCAGCCGCGTGAGCACGTACCTGCAGGAGAACCCGGAGCTGGGTCGCTGGCTGGACCGGCTCGGGATGTTCAACGTCTACACCTCGCCGTGGTTCTCCGCGATCTACCTGTTGCTGGTGATCTCGCTGATCGGGTGCGTGATCCCGCGAACCCGGCTGCACTGGCATGCGCTGACGGCGCCGCCCCCGCGGGCCCCCGCCCGGCTGGAGCGGCTGCCGGTGCACGCCCGGCGCGAGGTTCCGTTACCGCCCCAAGAGGCGGCGCAAGCGCTGGTCACGGCCCTGCGGCGGCGGCGGTACCGGGTGCGCACCGCGGACGCCGGCCGCGGACCCACCGCCCCCGGCGAGGTCGTCATCAGCGCCGAGACCGGGTACGCCCGGGAGAGCGGCAACCTGCTGTTCCACCTGGCCATCCTCGTGGTGATCGCGGCCATCGCCTGGGGCCACCTGGTCGGCTGGCGCGGCGACCGGATCGTCGTCGCCGGTCAGGCCTTCTCCAACGCCACCGCCGAATACTCCCCGTTCGAGGCGGGCCCGTGGGTGGACCCCGCGTCGCTGCAGCCGTTCACCGTGCAACTGGACAGCCTGTCGGTCCGGTTCGAGGAGCGCGCCGACGGGCCGCAGTACGGCGCCCCTCGCGACTTCCGCGCCCAGACCACGGTCTGGGACACCCCGGATGCCCCGCCGCAGCAGCGGCCGTTGTCCGTGAACGGGCCGCTCGGCTTCGGCGGGACGGCGGTGTACCTGCTGGCCAACGGCTACGCACCGACGATCACGGTGCGTGACGGGCAGGGCGCCGTGGCCTACCGGGAGCCCACCCCGTTCCTGCCCCAGGACAACGTGTACCGGTCGGTCGGGGTGGTCAAGGTCCCCGCGGCCAAGCCGAGCCAACTGGGTTTCACCGGGCTGTTCCTGCCCACGGCCTATATCGACGCCGGCGGTCCCAACTCGGCCTTCCCCGATCTGCGTAACCCCGAACTGATCCTGACGGCGTACGAAGGTGAGGTGTACCCCGGCGCCCTGCCGCAGTCCGTGTTCGCCCTGGACACTAGCAAGATGACCCAGCTCAAGGACGCCAAGGGCAGTCCGTTGCGGCTGCGGCTGCGGCCCGGTGACACGGTGGCGCTGCCGGGAGGTCGCGGCTCCGTCACGTTCGAACGGGTGGACCGATGGGCGGGTCTGTCGGTGCGGTACGACCCGGCCAAGCCGCTGGCTCTGGCGGGGTCGGTGGCGGCCCTGCTCGGCCTGGCGGCCTCGCTGCTGGTACGGCGGCGCCGGGTGTTCGTCCGGATCCGGCCCGCTGAGCGGGGGGCGGGCGACGGCGAGGGTGGCGTCGCGGGCGAGAGCGGCGTCGCGGGTTCCGAGGTGGTGGTCGGCGCCCTGGCCAAGGGTGAGGATCCGATGCTCGCGGACGCCGTCGACCGGCTGCTTGGCCGGCTCCGGGTGGACCGCAGCGGCTGAGAGGCGGGCGGCCGCGCGTACCCTGAGATGACCCACTCGCCCCAAGGAGGGCTGCACCGCATGACCAATCTGATGCTGGCGGGGTACGCCAACCTGACGCTCTACATCGCCATGGCGGTTCTGGCGCTGGCCATGATCGCGTTCTCGGCGTACGTCGCGCTCAGCGTCTCCGGCCAGACACGGCCTCACGAACAGCCCGCCCGACGACGAGAACCCGTCGTGGTGGGTGCGCGTGCCGCGCATGGGGTGGACGATTGGACGGATTCGGAGGGTCACGCGTCCTCGATCGGCGACCTCGCCCGGCCGGTGAGCAAGCGCGCCGGAACCGCCGGCGGTTACGCCATGTCGCTCAGCTGGCTGGGGACCTTCTTCCTGGTGGCGTCGGTGATCCTGCGCGGCGCGTCGGTGAGCCGCCCGCCGCTGGGGAACATGTTCGAGTTCGCGACCTTCGGGGCGATGCTCGTGATGCTGGTCTACCTGGGGCTCTCGATGCGGTGGCCGCTGCGCTGGCTGGGGCTGTTCGTGGTGGTCCCCGTGTTGCTGACGCTCGGTCTTGCGATGACGGTCTGGTACACGGCGGCCAGTGAGCTGTTGCCGTCACTGAAGAGCGTGTGGCTGGTCATTCACGTCACGGTGGCCACGTTGTCGGTGGCGCTGTTCACGCTGGCCTGCTCGGTGCTGATCCTGCACCTGCTCCGGACCGCAGCGGACGCCCGGATGAGCGACGAGGTGGGCACCCGCTCCGCGTGGCAGGGGTTCCTGGCCACCCTGCCCTCGGCCCGCACGCTGGACCGGATCTCCTACGGGCTGCACGTCGTCGCGTTCCCGCTGTACACGTTCACGCTGATCGCGGGCGCCATTTGGGCCCAGCAGGCCTGGGGGAGCTACTGGAACTGGGATCCCAAGGAGGTGTGGACGTTCATCGTGTGGGTGATCTACGCGGCGTACCTGCACGCCCGCGCGACCAGCGGGTGGTCGGTGAGGACGGCGAACGTGCTGGCGCTGGTCGGCTACGCGGCGATCATCGTGAACTTCACGGTCGTGAACATCTACTTCCCCGGTCAACACTCCTACTCTGGGTTGTCGTGATGCGTTCTTCGGTGCAATACACGGCTCTGCGTCTGTTGATCTTCCTGGGCTGCATGACGGTGTTGTGGTTCATCCCGTGGATGCGTGAGCGTGCGGTGGTGCTGCTGTTCACGGCGGCCACGGTGTCGATGCTCATCTCGGTGTTCGCGCTGAACGGCCTGCGGAACCGGATGAGCGCCGAGATCGCCGAAAAGGTGCAGGCCCGGCATCTGCGGCACGGGGAGCACGGCTCGGTCGATGACCGCGAACACGAGGACCTCGAGGACGAGGGCGGCAACGTCGCCCCGCCGGCCGGCGAACGGTACCGGTAAGCCCCAGCTCATCGGCGCCTCGGCGCCCCGGCGGCCCGGCGCTCCGGGGAGTGGTGGGGGATTGGCGCCGGTTGCCCGACGCGGATTCCCCAACGATCAGCGGCTCAGGGCCACAGGGCCATCCCCAGGCCCATGCCCAGCCCGTAGGCCAGCGTGCCGCGACCAGTCGCCACCAGGACCGGGATCAGCTCCGCGCCCCTCGCCCCAGCTCGCAGCGCCCGGGCGGGGCGGTCCAGGAAGACGGCGGCCACCAGCCCCAGCAAGGCCCCCTGATGGGTTCGGGACGCGACCACGGCGGCGGCGAAGGCCACGCCGATCAGCGCCACGTACGCCCACCGCGCCCGCTCATCACCCAGCCGCACCGCGAGCGTCCGCTTGCCCACCACCGCATCGCCCGGGATGTCCCGGATGTTGTTCGCCATGAGAATGGCGCACGACAGGGCCCCCACGCCCACCGCCCCGGCCCAGGCCGCGTTCGGCACGGCCGCCACCTGCGTGTACGCCGTCCCGACGGTCGCGACCAGCCCGAAGAACACGAACACGAACAGTTCGCCGAGCCCGAGGTAGCCGTACGGCCGGCTACCTCCGGTGTAGAACCAGGCCGCCAGCACGGCCCCCGCCCCGACCGGGAGTAGCCACCACCGACCGGTCACCGCGACCAGAGCCAAGCCCGCCACCGCAGCGAACCCGAAGGCGCCGAACGCGGCGGTCTTGACGCTGGACGGTGCGGCCAGGCCCTGCCCGACCAGCCGGACCGGACCGACCCGACGTTCATCGGTCCCTCGGACGCCGTCGGAGTAGTCGTTGGCGTAGTTGACGCCGACCTGCAAGGACAGCGCCACCAGCAGGGCCAGCAGCGCCGGTACGACGGCCCCCCCACCGGCGGCGTACGCCGCCCCGGTGCCGATCAGCACCGGTGCAACGGCGGCCGGCAGGGTCCGGGGGCGGGCGCCAGCGAACCAGTCCCGTGCGGAAGCCATCGGGGGCACCGACCTTCTCACTCGTCAGGGAAGTGGGGGCAGCGGGGAGGCCGTGGGGGTCGTGGGAGCAGGTCACAGCCCGCGCAGGAAGTCCGGGTCGTCGTCGGGTCCGCGGGGCATCGGCGGACGGGGACGGCGCTGGTCGTACGGCCTGATCACCGGGACGGGCCGGCCAGCGACGTACCAGGCGAGGCCGCCGACGATCGGGAAGAACACGATGAGCGCCGACCACGCGATCTTGGGCAGGTTGCGCACCCGGTCATCGGCGGACTGGACGCAATCGACCAGCGTGTACACCGTGAACGCCAGTAGTGCCAGGAACATGACGACCCGACCCACAAGACCTCACCTCGACGTGTCCGTGCGACGCGGTAACGACGTCACCGCTGGCTGCCCTCCCTGTCCAACGAACAGGTGCCGCCATTGTTCCACCGGGGCGGGCGGAACGGATTCGGGCGTCGTGCAGGGTTCGTCTCAGCAGGGTTCACGGGTCCGCGGCGGCGAGCAGGGCGCTCAGCGCTATCCGGTCGACCTTTCCCGGTCCGATCAGGGGGAGCGCGGCCACCACCGCGATCCGACGCGGCACGGCGTACCGCGGCAGGGTCTGCGCCAGGCGCTGCCGCAGGTCCTCGGGATGGACCTGGGGAAGCACCACGGCGGCCGCCACGAGGTGACCCCACCGCGGGTCGGGTACGCCGGCGACGGCGACCTGAGTGCCGGTGGGCAGGATCGCGGCGAGGGCGGCTTCCACGACCGCGGGATGAACCTTGTATCCACCGGTGATGATGACGTCGTCGCGGCGGCCATGCACCGACAGCCGGCCGTACACGTCGAGCGCGCCCAGGTCGTCCGTGGTGAACCAGGCAGCCCCGCCGGGCTCCCGGGTGAAGACCGCGGCTGACCGCGCGGGGTCGTCCAGGTACCCCGCGGCGATGGTCGGGCCGCCGAGCCGGATCCGGCCGTCGGTGACCTCCGCCGTGACCCCGTCCAGGGGCGTGCCGTCGTACACGCAGCCACCGGCGGTTTCGCTCATCCCGTACGTGGCGATCAGCCTGATCTCAGCGGCCTCGGCGCGCCGACGAAGGTCGGCGTTCACCGCCGCCCCGCCGCAGAGCACCGCCGCGCAGCGCCGCAACGTCGCGGCGGCCACCGGGTCCTCCAGCAGCGGCGGGAGCTGGGCGGGAACCACTGCGGTGTACCAGCGGGGTGTGCGGGCCAGGGCGCCGGCCAGGGTCGTGATGGCCGCCTCCGTGGTCAGACCGGCGGGGGCGAGGATCGGTTCCTCGCCGGCCGCCAGGGACCGCAGGATCACCTGCAGCCCGGCGATGTGGTGCCCCGGGAGCAGCAGCAACCACGGCGCCGGACCGCCGAGCCGGGCGTGGGTGGCCTCGATGGAGGCGTGCAGCGCCGCGGTGGGCAGGACGGCGCGCTTGGGGGTGCCGGTGGATCCCGAGGTGCCGACCGCCACCCCTGGGATGTCGCGCAGGTACGGCGTCGCCGTCGCCTCGTACGGGTCGGCCGGGTCGGTCGGGGCGACCGGCACCAGCAACGGACCGGTTCCGGCGAGCATCGTCCGCAAGGCGGGCAGCACCTCGAGGATGTCCGCACCCGCAGGCATCCGCAGCCGATGGGGGCGGTCGCAGCGGGCGCCGGGCATGCAGTCGAGGGTACGCGGAGCCGATCCCGCGCCCGATTCCCGGGTTGCGGTCGGCGAGGGGGACGATAGGCCCATGAGTGATCGCGGTGTGGCAGTGGTGACGGGTGGCAGCAGTGGGATCGGTCGGGCGTGTGCTCTGCGGCTGGCTCAGGACGGGTACGCCGTCGTGGTGGCCGCGCGCCGGGCCGAGCGGGTGCAGGAGGTGGCCACCGAGTGCGGCGGGCGGGCCGTGACGTGCGATGTCGCCGATCCCGTCGACGTGGCCCGGCTCGTCGAGGCCGCCGGGGCCGATGTCGCGCTGTTGGTGAACAACGCCGGGGGCGCGCTCGGTTTCGACCTCTTCGAGGCCGACGATCTGTCGCGGTGGGAGCAGATGTTCGCCGCCAACGTGATGGGCTGGGCCCGGGTCACCCAGGGCCTGCTGCCGGCCCTGGAGGCCGGGGACGGCGGCACGATCGTCAGCATCTCCTCCACGGCCGGCCTGTTGGCCTACGAGCGCGGCGCGGGATACTGCGCGGTGAAAGCGGCCGAGAGCATGGCCTCCGACGCTCTCCGGCTGGAGCTGTGCGGCCGCCCGGTGCGGGTCTGCGACATCGCGCCGGGCATGGTCAAATCCGAGGAGTTCTCCCTCACCCGGATGGGGGGCGACGCCGAGCGGGCCGCGGCGGTGTACGCCGGGGTGGCCGAGCCGCTGACGGAGCAGGACATCGCCGAGTGCGTCTCCTGGGTGGCCGGGCTGCCCCGGCACGTCAACATCGACAAGTTGACCGTGCGCCCGGTGGCCCAGGCGTCGTCGTACAAGGTCCACCGACAGGGGTGAGCCATGCCGATGTGACGAGGGTCACATCGGCATGGCTCGAATCGGGGCGAACGCCGCCGTACCGGAGAGCGTCGGGGTACCGTTTGTGCAGGGGGAATGCGTCATGGCAGAGGCACGTGGAGTTCGTCGCGAGACTCGGGCGACCGGCGTCGTGGTCGGCTGGGCGGTCGCGGCCGGGTGTGCCGCCGTCGTCGGCCTGACCGGGGCCCTGGCCGCCGCAGCCGAACCCACCCCGCAGCCCCCGAACGCCCCGGTGCCCACGCGGGCCCGGCCGCTGCCGACCGACGTCACCCCGGACGAGGGCGCACTGCCCACCACCCCCGCTCCCCGGCCGACCACCCCCGTCACCAAGCCGCCGGTGAAGCCGGTCCTCAAGCCACCGGCGCTGCCCGCCGTACAGGCCAGCACCCTGCGGCCCGGGATGCGTTCCCAAGCCGTGCAGACCCTGCAGGTGCGCCTGCTACGGCAAGGGTTCTGGCTGAGCAAGGCCGATGGCAGCTACGCCGCCACCACCAGCCAGGCCGTCATGGCCTTCCAGAAGGCGGCCGGCCTGCCGCGCGATGGCGTGGCCGGCCCCAAGACGCTGGCGGCCCTGCGCAAGCCGATCGTGATTCGACCGCGCAGCACCACCGGGCATGTCCTGGAGATCGACAAGCGGCGGCAGTTGCTGTTGGTGGTCGACCATGGCAAGGTCACCCGGATCGTCAACACCAGCACCGGCTCCGGGCAGCCGTACACCACCGCGTCCGGGGGGCGGGCGGTGTCCGTCACCCCGCAGGGGCGCTTCCGGATCGGTCGCCAGATCACCGGGTGGCACCGGGCGCCGCTGGGCATGTTGTACAGCCCGAAGTTCTTCACCGGCGGGTATGCCATCCACGGCTCGCTGTCGATCCCCGGGTACCCGGCCTCGCACGGGTGCGCCCGGGTCTCGGTGGCCGCCATGGACTACCTCTGGCGGATGAAGCTGGCGCAGATCGGCACCCCGGTCTGGGTGTACTGAGCCGGCGTACTCAGGCGGTCGTCGACGCTGATTCGTCATCCTCGGGCAAGGACCAACGCCTGCCTGAATCACTATGCTGGGCAACAGATCCCACGTCTGTCGCCGGGCTGGCGCCCCGCGCTGATCGTGGCGGGATCCGTCGATGTGCCGGACCGTTGGCACTAACAGGGGCGTGAGTGACATGGCCGTACCGGTGGGACGCAGTATGCACGGACAGTTCGGTGCGTCCCCGGGACGACGGTACGGCGATGAGGTGGCCGTGGCGGTCAGTGGCCCGGAGGTCACTGTCGCTGGTCAGACCTTGGTGGCCAGCGCGATCCGTTCGGTGGCGGTGGTGCACCGGCCCGGTCGCACCCTGATCACCTGGGGTCCGGCCGTGGTCGCCGGGCTGGTCGCGGCCATCGCCGCCTACGTGGTGCTGTCGCGCCTGGTCGGCGCGGTGCTCAGCGGTTTCGCCGCACACCCGGTCGGGGTGCTGCTGTTCCTGGCGCTGGCGATCTTCGCGGGTGCGGTTGTGGCGCTGGCGGTACGCCGGTACTCCGCGCGCGTGGTGGCCCCCGCCTACCAGCTACGGGTGGACGTGGACGGTGTGGTGCGCGTGCTGGCCGAAAGCCGCGACTTCGCTACCCTCAAGCGCGCCGAGGCCCAGATCTTGACGGTCTTGGGCAGTTAAGACCCCGTCGCCGCCGGGCCGACCTGGCCGCTGGCCAGGCGCCCCGGCCGCCATGCTCGAAACGTCGATTCCGCACCTAGATCGGCCTCGAAAACGTGCGCAATAGACGTTTCGCGCCGCGCGAGGGGCCGCCATTGTCGTCTCGGCGGCCGGTGACGCCGCGAGCGGGGCTCAGAAGTACCAGGGGAACGGTGACCAGTCGGGGTCGCGCTTCTCCAGGAACTGGTCGCGGCCCTCGACGGCCTCGTCCGTCATGTACGCCAACCGGGTGGCCTCCCCGGCGAAGACCTGTTGACCCACCAGACCGTCGTCCACCAGGTTGAACGCGAACTTCAACATCCGCTGCGCCTGCGGTGACTTGCCCATGATCTCGGCGGCCACCTCCAGCGCCTGCGCCTCCAGCTCATCGTGGTCGATGACCAGGTTGACCGCGCCCATCCGGTGCATCGCCTCGGCGTCGTACGTGCGGCCGAGGAAGAAGATCTCCCGCGCAAACTTCTGCCCCACCATCCGGGCCAGGTACGCCGACCCATACCCCGCGTCGAAGGACCCCACGTCGGCGTCCGTTTGCTTGAACCGGGCGTGCTGCCGGGAGGCCAGCGTCAGATCGCAGACCACGTGCAGCGAATGCCCGCCACCGGCCGCCCACCCGTTGACCACCGCGATCACGATCTTGGGCATGGTCCGGATCAGACGTTGCACCTCCAGGATGTGCAACCGGCCCCCCTGGGCCTTCACCCGCGCCTCGTCGACACCGTCCGCCGACTCCCCGGCGCCTTCCCGCGCGTACTGGTACCCCGACCGTCCCCGGATCCGCTGATCACCCCCGGTGCAGAAGGCCCACTTGCCCGCACTGCCGGTGCCCTCCGGGCCCGGGCCGTTACCGGTCAGCAGCACCACCCCGACATCGGGGGTCATCCGCGCATGGTCAAGGGCGCGGTACAACTCGTCCACGGTGTGCGGCCGGAAGGCGTTGAGCACCTCCGGGCGGTCGAACGCGATCCGCACGGCCCCCAACGGACGCCCGCGGACCGGGCCGGGCAGTGTGCACCGGTGGTAGGTGATGTCGGTGAAGTCGAAGCCTGGTACGTCGGCCCAGGCGGATGCGTCGAAGCTCACCCTGGTCAGCCTACGGCCGGGTAGCGCCTGTCGGACCTCGACCTGACCGGCGGCTTCGCGGCCAGCGCTTACCCTGAACGGGTGGGCGTGGCGATCTGGACACTGATGCTCGGACCCGCCGTCGCCCTCACCCTGACCGGCGCCGAAGCCGACCTCAGCCACACCGTTCTGGCCGCGGACGCGGCCGGCACCCTCGTCCTGAGCGGGGCGGCGCACACCCTGGGGCGCTCGTCCGACGACCCCTCCGGAGGCCGCTACCTGGCCGTCGCCGCGGTGGCCGTGATCGTCACGATGCTCACCGGGTTGGTCTGGCGCGCCGGCCCGGACACGGGCTGGGGAGCAGCGACCGGGTGGGCCAGCGCCGTCCTGGCCGGCGTGGTGGTGGCGCACTCGACCCGGGTGGTCGCCCTGGTGGCCGCCGCGTCGGCGACGCTGTGCGCGATCGCCAGCCCGGCGATCGGCGGCATCGAGGAAGCTCACAGCGAGGCGTTGCTGATGAGTACGGTCGCGGCGGTCGCGCTCGGCGTCGGCGCCGGGGTGGCCAATCAGCGCCGGCTCGCCGTCGCCCAACGCCACGCGGCGGTGGTCGGCGAACGGCAGGCGATGGCTCGCGAGCTGCATGACGTGATCGCCCACGAGATCAGCGGCATCGTCGTCCTCGCGCAGGCGATCGGCCCGCAGGCGCAGGCCGGTGGGGTGGGCCCGGCGGTGACCCGCATCGAACAGGCGGGCGTGCGGGCGTTGCAGCAGATCCGGACGCTGGTGGCCACGGCCCGGGCCGGGGAGGCCCCCGGGCAGGACGATGGTGCGCCGCCGGAATCCCCCCGCGAGGCGAGCTGGCGTGATACCACCCGACTGGTGGACGCTTTTGCCGCGACGACGACCGCAGAAGTGGTCCGGGAACTGCCGGCCGACGACGAACCCGTCGATCCCGCGCTGGCCCTGGCGGTTCATCGAATCGTCGCCGAGGCGCTGACCAACATCCGTCGGCACGCCGCCACCGCTACCACGGTCGGCGTACGGATCCACCAGGGGCCAGGGGAATGGGTGATCACCGTGACCGATGACGGGTTCGGGGGCGGCTTGGGTGCCGGCAGCGGCGCCGGCCTGACCGGCATCCGAGAGCGCGCCGAGCTGGTCGGCGGCACCGCCCGTACCGGGCGGTCCGGGGGGCTGTGGGTGGTGGAGGCCCGGTTGCCCCGCAGCACCGGCGGGGCACTGCGATGAGCGCGTCCAGCAGCTCGATCCGGGTGGTGCTGGCCGACGATCAGGAGTTGGTCCGGATCGGGTTCAGCATGATCCTGGAGGCGGCGGACGGGATCGAGGTGGTCGGCCAGTGCGCCGACGGCGCCAGCGCGGTGGAGACCATTCGCCGGCTCCGGCCGGACGTCGCGGTCCTGGACATCCGGATGCCGCTGCTCGACGGCCTGGCGGTGGCCCGCGCGGTGTCGTCCGCCACCAACGTCGTCATCGTCACCACCTTCGGCGATGACGAGTACGTCGACCAGGCCCTCGACGCCGGAGCGGTCGGCTTTCTGCTCAAAGACAGTGGCCCGGCCCTGCTGGTCGCGGCCGTCCGCGCCGCTGCCGCCGGGGACGCCCTGATCAGCCCGCAACTGACGGTACCCCTGCTGCAACGGCGGGCCGGGAGGGCCCGGTCCGCTCGGCCCGCCCCGCCGGGGCTGACCGAGCTGACCGAACGGGAACTTGAGGTGGCCGCCTTGGTGGCGGTCGGTCGTACCAACGCCGAGATCGCCGACAACCTGGGTGTCTCACTCGGGACGGTGAAGTCCCACCTGACCAGCATCTCGACCCGGCTCGGTGCGAGGAACCGGGTCGAGATCGCGGCTAAGGCGTGGCAGGCGGGGCTGATGGACGGCTCGTGAACCGTGCCTGGGTCCGGCCCGCCAGGCGCACCAGGTGGTCATGCGAGGAGTGCCACACCCATTCGACCGGTCCACGTTTCCAGCGCCGCAGCCACGCCCAGCTCAGCGTGATGAG
Source organism: Austwickia sp. (assembly GCA_016711265.1). Taxonomy (GTDB): domain Bacteria; phylum Actinomycetota; class Actinomycetes; order Actinomycetales; family Dermatophilaceae; genus JADJTI01. Next base: position 39,339 of record JADJTI010000005.1, read on the forward strand.
CATGGCGCACACGACGGCGTACACGATCAGCGTGCTCAGGCTGTGCCACTGCGCGGGGATTCGGCGGGCCAGGCCGAGCCCGAAGTCGTAGTAGATCAGTGAGCAGATCAGGTTCTGCAGGATGTAGCAGGTCAAAGCCATCCGGCCGACGTACTGCAACGGCGTGCCCAGCCACCCGGGACGCCGGCCGTGGGCGTAGAACGCAGCCACCGCCGCCAGAATCCCGAAGGACACCATCGTCGAGGTGAGGTACCGGGTGTACATCCCCTCGGGGATCATCGGCACCAGATGGGTGCGCATGGCGACGTCGATGGGCAACCCGATGCCGAACGAGGCCAGCATGACCCGCTTGCGCAGCCGCCCGCCCTCGGGGCGGAACAGGCCGGCCCGGTACAGGTGCGCCCCCACCAGGAACAGGCCCAGACCCATGGTGAACATGATCGGGATCTCGCCACGGCCGTTCCAGAAGTCGGAGACTCGGCTGAGGACCATGCCCCAGTACGACGAGGTGTTCTCACCCATCAGCTCGTTGAGCGTGCCGGACTTCAGGGCAGCCTCGACCTGCTGCATGGACAGCCCCCTGGATTCGGCCACCGCCTGCAGGTCCTGCGCGGTGATCCCTCTCCCGGTCCGGGTCGCCTCATCGGCGGCGTCCGAGAGCATCGGTATCGACAGGTAGGTCAAGAACGCCACGTGGGCGGCGATGCCGATGGCCATCCAGATCTTCTGGGCTTTCGGGCTGCTGGCCAGGACGAACGCGACCACGAGGCCGGTCAGGCCGTAGCCCATGAGCACGTCGAACTGGAAGATGAAGATGTAGTTGAGCAGGCCGTCGAGGATGAGCAGGCCGGCTCGCCAGGGATAGGTCCCCGGCCACGTGTCGCCGCGGCGGATGGCCGCCTGACGTTGGATCTCCAGGCCGATACCGAACATGATCGTGAGCAGGCCGATGTACTTGCCGTCGGTGGTGAGCGAGAGCACGGTGGAGAAGATCTCCGCGCCCAGGCTGCGTTCGCCGGACTCCCCGCTGCCCCCGACCACCGCGGAGAAGATCCAGATATTGGTCAACAGCGTGCCCAGGATGGCCAACCCGCGGAGCACATCGAGGGCCGGGAACCGACCCCCGGGCGTGCGGGTGGCGGCGGTGGCATCGGTGGCTCCGGTGGCGCCGGTGGCGCCGGATTCGGGCCCTGCCTGGGGTGTGGCGGGCCGGGTCGTGGTGTCAGGCCCGGACGGCGCGATGCCCACCGTCGTCCCGGTCCCCCCGAATGAGATCGTCATGCTTTTCATGCTCAGCCTGGTCCCGAGGCGCCGGCATCGGCCGATCGGCCGATTCGACCCGAATGCGCGAGCCGTACGACGGATGCCGACCCTCCGCCGAACAGGGGGTGACAGGTGCCGTGAAGTGGGAAGTCCTCCTGCCAGAGACCCCTGCGCCGATAGGGCAGCACGGACTCTGCCGCGTCCCGCGCAGCTGTCGGTGCCTTGGATCGGAGGAACGTCATGACCCGGCGCATTCTGGTGGTACCGATCAACCAGGGATCCGGGCTGACGGCCACCTGCCTGGGGCTCGCGCACGCCCTGGACGATCTGCGGGTCAACGTCGGCTACGTCAAACCGCTGGCCCAACCCCGTCACGACGGTGGCGACGACCATAGCGGTGAGCTGGTCCGGCTCACCACGCCACTGCGTCCGCCGTCACCGGTGCCCGCCACGGTGACCGAGCGGCTGCTCGCGGAGGGTCACTTGGACGCCTTGATGCAGGAGGCGCTGACCACCGCCGAGGAGGTCATCCGAGATCACGACCTGGTGATCATCGAGGGGCTGGTTCCTTCCGCCGATCAGACCTTTGCCGACCGTCTCAACGTCGCCCTGGCCAAGGCGATGGACGCCGATGTTCTCCTGGTGGGGTCGGCTCACCAGCACAGCCCGCATCGGCTGGCCGACCAGATGGCGGCGATGGACGCGTTGTATCGCGTCCGCGAGGGTTCGCGCGTGGTCGGGGTGGTCATCAATCGGATCCCTTCGGTCGCGCTCATCGCGCCGTACAAGGACGCGGTCACTGACCGGGGCATCGAGGTGGCGGCCGCGGTCGAGATGCACCGAGAACTGGCCTACCCGCGGGTGCGCGACGTGGTCCGGCAGCTGGGTCTGTCGGTCGTCAGCCACGGCGACCAGGACCGGCGGATCCACGACATCGCGATCGCCGCGCAGAGCGTGCCGGGCTTCCTGTCGTCGCTGACAGCGGACCGGATGGTCATCGTGCCGGGGGACCGTCACGAGGTGCTGATGGCGGCCGGTTTGTGTGAGATGAGTGGTACGAAGCTGGCGGCGATCCTGCTGACCGCCGGAGCCCGCCCCGACCCGCAGGTGCTCGAGCTGTGCCGCCCCGCCCTGGATGCCGGGCTGCCGGTGCTGCTGACGCCGGAGAAGACGTTCGAGACAGCCAACCAGGTCATCGGGATGGACCCCGACGTGCCGGCCGACGACGGCGACCGGGCGCGGATGGTGACCCGCGTGGTGGGCGACCGGTTCGACGAGGCGTGGTTGCGGCGGTTGCCGGGCGGTTCCGGCGGCGAGCGCGTGACCGCCGCCCAGTTCCGGCTGCACGCTCTCCAGTTGGCCCGCCGCGGACGTCGCCAGATCGCCCTCCCGGAGGGGTTCGACCCGCGGGTCCTGGCGGCCGCCGTACAGGTCAACCGCAACGAGATCGCCGACCTGGTGATCATCGGCGAACGCGAGGCCGTCGCCGACGCGGCGGCCCAATCGGGGCTCGCGCTACCCACTTCCATCCGGGTGATGTCGCCGAGCAGGGCCGACCACCGGCACGCCCAGCGCCTGATCGAGTTGCGCCCCGATGCCGGGTTGGATCAGCAGTCCGCGCTGGTCCAACTGCGGGATCCGTTGCTGTTTGCGCTCATCACGCTCTCCCTCGGGGACGTGGACGGCGTGGTCGGGGGAGCGGTGCTCGACCGCCGCCGGATCCTGGAGCTGGCCAAGGAGCTGATCGGCACCCGCAGCGACATCGCACTGGTGGCCTCCGAACACTTCCTCTTGCTGCCGGATCAGGTCGTGGTGTACGCGGACTGCTCGGTGAACGCCGAACCGAACGCCGCCGAGTTGGCCTCCATCGCCGCGCAGGCGGCCACCTCGGCAGAGTCCCTGGGCATCCATCCTCGGGTGGCTTTCATCAGCGCCGACCTCTCGACCGCGGGGAGCCACCAGGATCTCGACCGGGTCACCGAGGCCACCGCCCTGCTGCGCGAACGTCGGCCTGACCTCGCGGTGGATGGCCCCCTGGCGTACGGCGCCGCGGCCTCCCCGAGCCTGGCCTCGCTGCGGGCGCCGGACAGCCCGGTCGCCGGGCGAGCCACGGTGTTCGTGTTCCCCGACCTGCGAACCGGCCGCACGACGTACCACGCGGTGCGTCGCAGCGCCGGGGTGGACGCCCTCGGTCCGCTGCTGCTGGGCCTGAGTGCCCCGGTGAACAGCGTGGCTCGGGATGCCACCGCCGATGAGATCGCCGACGCCATCCTGATGACCGCGCTGCAGGCCGCCCGGGCTTGACGGCGTCCGGCTCCGGCGAACACAGCGCTACCCTTCACGACCGCTAGGCCGACCGGCCGGAGGCATCGGCGCAGCTCACAAAGGCTGCATGGTTATGTCAGCGGCGGTGAGGGGTAGCGCTGTGTCCACCGAACGGCCCTGGCGCCGCCGGACGAAACACCCGCGGGTCAGCGGGCCAGCAGGATCTCCACCACGGCGCCGAGCAGCGACTCGGACAGGTTCAGGGCGTGCATCGCCAGCGCCGCGTCGTGCGGATCCCGGACCCGGTTCACCAGCGACCACACCCGTTCCTTGTCCTCGAACGGGATCTGACCGGCGTCCAACAGCCGGAACAGCCGCTGGCGGACCTGGTTGTCGCTGCGTGTCGACCCGTCGCCGACGATCCGTAACCGGGCGCCGGTCCGGGCGTCGACGGCGGGAACCCGGACCCGCAGGCTGCCCGGGGTCGGCCCGGGCTCGGGAGTCAGCAGCACCGGGCGGTCACCAGCCGTGACCAGCTCGACAGCCTGCACCCTGGCCAGCCCGATCAGGTCGATCAGGTAGTCCCGTCGGGCGGGGACGCCTGCCAGCGCGGCGGGGTCGCCCAGCACCGGGTAGATGCGCAGGGCGCCCGCGAACGAGGAGAACTCATACCGGGTGCTGGCCCACAGGCCGTTGTCGTCGCTATCCTCGACCAGCGTGAACCGCCCGTCGGCCCCGCCGAACACCTGGAGCTGCATCGTCGTGGGCAGCGCAACCCCGTTGCCGGGCAGGTCCTCCCCGTCCCCGGCCCACGGCAGCACGCTGCCCGCCCGCGCCAGCACCGGGATCGACTCCAGGTCCCGGTGCATGGTGATCGGTCGGCCGCCGCGGTAGGCCAGGCCGGTGAAGATGTCGAACCACACGCCCTCGGGCAGCCACACCCCGACCCGGCCCAGGCCGGTTCCCCGGTCGCCCGGTTCGGTGATGGGGGCCACCAGCAGCTCGGTGCCGAAGCGGTACTGGTTGGGGACCTCGTAGGCGACCTGCTCCCAGGGGTGGGCGTAGTACATCGGCTGGATCAGCGGCTCGCCCTCGGCGTGGGCCCGCAGGTTCATGGTGGCCAGGTACGGCACCAGCCGGTGCCGCAGCCGCAGCCACCGGGTCATGACGGCGGCCGCCACCGGACCGTACCGCCACGGTTCCTTGCTGGTGAACGGGCTGCGGGTGGAGTGCAGCCGCATGATCGGGGAGAACACCCCGAACTGCACCCAGCGGGCCGCCAGCTCGTCGTCCTTGATGCCGTACATGTGCCCGCCGATGTCGTGACTCCACCAGCCGTACCCGGCGTTGCTGGCGGTGGCGGTGAAGTACGGCTGGAACGCCAGGGACGCCCAGCTGATGACGGCGTCCCCGGAGAACCCCACCGGGTAGCGGTGGCTGCCCAGGCCGGCGTACCGGCTGAAGGTGAGCGCTCGCCGTACCGGCTGCTGGTGCTCGGGATCGGCGGGACCGCTGGGCGGTTCGGTGCGTGGGCGCCCGGAGTCGAGGTAATGCACGTGGTTGAGCAGCCACAACGGGTCCAGGCCGGGAACCGGTGAGGTGGTGCCCTGCTGCCAGTCCAGCCACCAGAAGTCGACGCCCTGGGCCTCCAGGGGGTGGTGGACCTCTTCGAGGTACGCCGCCAGGAAGGCAGGGTCGGTCGGGTTGAACACCGCAGGCAGGCCGCTGTCGGCGTCGATCCCCAGGCGGTCGGCGACCGCGGGATAGGTCTCCTCGAAGGACCGGATCCCGTCCGCGGGATGGGTGTTCAGGGTGACCCGCAGGTCGCGGGCGTGCAAGGCGCGCAGGAAGGCTGGCGGGTCGGGGAACAGCTGGCGGTTCCAGGTGTACCCGGTCCAGCCGGACCCGTGGGCCGGGTCCACCTCGGTGACGTGCCAGTCCATGTCCAGCACCGCGACGGAGAACGGCACGCCCTCGGCGGCGAACCGGTCCATCAGCGCCAGGTACTCCTGCGCGGAATAGGCGTGGTAGCGACTCCACCAGTTGCCCAGGGCATAGCGGGGCAGCAGCGGCTGCGGGCCGGTGATCGCGTAGAACGCCTTGAGTGCGGCCACGTAGTCCCGGCCGTAGCCGAACACGTACAGGTCGGTGGTGCCTGGCCGGCGGGCCGCGAAGGTCCCGTCCGGTTCGATCAGGGCGGTCTGGGAGTCGTCGATCGTGGCGATGCCGTGCCGCGAGAGCAGGCCGTCCTCCAGCGGGACCGGGCCGTCGGCCTCATCCAGGGTCCGGGCGGTGCCGCCGAAGTTGACGTAGGGCAGGCCGTACCGCCAGGTCCGGTGGTAGCTGCGGGCGGCGCCGGTGGTCTGCACGGACAGGCCCCGACTGGTGAACGGCTGCTTGTCGTAGCGCAGATGCAGCCGGTGGGTGTGCACCTCCAACAGGTTCGGACCCTGCACCACCTGGAAGCTGGCCGGGGGCAGGTCGCGGAACCACACGGTCTGGCTGGGCCGGTCCTCGAACACCCCGTCGTCGCTGTACTCCAGGCGCAGCAGCCCGGCATCGAGCACGGTGATGCGGTAGCGGTCACCGGCGATGACGTTGGCGGAGTCGGCCAGCGGTCGGGTCGGCGGCCGCAGATGGCGTTCCATGCCGTCCGATCCTGGCACGAGTCCGGTCGCTGCTGTAGGTCCGGGCACCGGTCGGTGGCCTGGCCACGGCTACTCTTCGGCCATGAATCCTCCCGCGGTGACCGCCGAGCAGCTGGTGGCGGGCGCGCATGTGGTGGCGATCCCGATGCGGGTGCCCTTTCGCGGTGTCCGCGTCCGGGAAGCGGTGCTGATCCAGGGCCCGCGGGGGTGGGGGGAGTTCGCGCCGTTCCCGGAGTACGACGACGCCGAGGCGGCCCGCTGGCTGGCCGCCGCCGTCGAGGCCGCCTGGCGGGGGTGGCCGGCCCCGGTCCGGGACGTGGTGGCTGTCAACGCCACCGTCCCGGCCGTCGAGGCGTCCCAGGTCCCGGCGATCCTGGCTCGGTACGACGGCTGCCCCGCCGTGAAGGTCAAGGTCGCCGAACGTGGTCAGCGGCTGCGTGACGACATCGACCGGGTGGCGGCCGTGCGAGACGTCGTCGGGCCCGGCGTCGCGATCCGGGTCGACGCCAACGGCGGGTGGGACGTGCCGCAAGCCCTCGACGCGCTGGCCGCGTTGACGCCGTACGCCCTGGAGTACGCCGAGCAGCCCTGCGCCGCCGTCGAGGAGCTGGCCGAGCTGCGGGTCGCGTTGGCCCGGGCGGGGCTGGACGTGCCGATCGCGGCCGACGAGTCGATCCGCCGGGCGCAGGACCCGCTGCGGGTGCGGGAACTGGCGGCGGCCGACCTGATCGTGGTGAAGGTCGCCCCACTGGGCGGGGTGCGGGCCGCCCTGGCGATCGTCGAGGAGGTCGGCCTGCCGGCCGTGGTGTCCTCGGCCCTGGACACCTCCGTCGGGATCGCCGCGGGGGTGGCCCTGGCCGCCGCCCTGCCCGAGCTGCGGCACGCCTGCGGGCTGGGCACGCTCACCTTGATGGAGCGGGACGTGAGCGATCGGCCGTGGACGCCGCAGGCCGGCCGCCTCCGTCCGGGCACGGTGAGCGTGGATCCCGCGGCGCTGGCGACGCTGGCCGCCGCGGCGCCCCGGCGCGACTGGTGGCTGGAGCGGCTGCGGCGATGCGCCGAGCTGCTGCTCTGACGCTGGTTTCGTCACGTCGGCATCCCGACGCGGTCACACGTTTGTCTTCATCGAGTAATCGCTATCCGGCCGACCCAGGCTGCCGATGAGGGGGTGACGATCCAACCCCCAAGCCACCTGGGAGTATCCGCCATGCGCCGACGCTCGATTGCACGCTCCCTACTGTCGGGTCTGGCGATGCTCGCCATGGCTACCGGCACAGCTGCCACCGCCTCGGCCGCGGAGGGTTCAGAGCCGGTCCAAGCCATCGGCTACCCGGGGTCGGTGTCGGCTCTGGCCGGGGGAACCTCCACCGCCCTGGAGCTCGCGGTGCCCCGGGGTACGACGCCCGTGCGGGTCGAAGCCGTGATCTCGGGCAGCCCCGGTAGCGTCGCGAACCTCCTGGTGGGGGGCCGGGTCGGAGTGCGGACCGTGACGGTTCCCGCCAGCGGCCAGGTGTCGGTCCGGACCACCGTCCAGCCCGGCGACATCACGACGAACGCCACCGCGGGAACCGGTACGAACGCGATCCCGCTCCGGTTGCAGCAGCAGGATCGCGCCGACGCGGTGTGTTCGACCCGCAGCACCACCCTGCAGCTGGCCTCGGCCCGGCTCGTCGTCTCCGGCGCCGAAGCGCCCCCGACCACGCTGGCCTCTTTCTTCCCGCAGGCCCCTGGCCGGGTCACCGTCGTGCTGCCGGCCGTCGCCCCGGACGCCGTCACCGCTGCGGGTCTGGCCGCCGTCGCCGGGTTGAGCACCCGGTACCCGCAGGCCACCGTCACCCTCACCACCCGGCAGCCGGCGCCGACGCAACGAGGCGAGATCGGCGACCGGGTGGTGCTGATCGCCGCGGGGTCCGGAGCCGCCGCGGCCCAAGTGCTGCCCGCCACGACGATCCCGACCCTCGCCCTCACCGGCGGCGCGCAGGAACTGCGCCGGGCCGCTTCAGCGCTCGGCTCGCCGGCCGTCACGCTCGCCGCCGCCGCCGTCGGTCGCCAGCTGGCCGACGAACGGCCCGCGACCTCGGGAGCGCTCACGGTCAGCCTCGCCGACCTGGGCCGCAGCCGGCTGTCGCTGGGCGGCTACGGGACCTCCACCACCGACCTCGGGGTCTCCCAGAGCGTCTTCGGCCGTTCGGTGGCCTCGGCCCGGCTGCACCTCGTCGGCACCCATTCGGTGCTGCCCAAGGACGCAGCCGTCACCCTGGAGGTGCGCTGGAACGACTACCTGGTCGCCGCCGTCGACCTGTCCACCACCCGCGACGTGTTCACCGTGGACGCCGACGTCCCGGCCTCGGTGCTCCAGAGCGACAACGGCGTCCAACTGGCGCTGCACGCCGTACCGGCGGGTGGGCGCTGCGAACGCGACCTGGCCGCCCTGCCCTTCACCGTGGACCTCGACGGCCGGCGCAGCACCGTCACCGCGGCCCCCGGGACCGGCGAGACCGTCGGGTTCCAGCGCTTCCCCCAGGTACTCTCCGGCACGCTGCCGATCGGTGTGCGCGGCACCGGCGAGGCGCGCACCACCAACGCCGTCCGCGCCGCGGGGATCGTCGCCGCCCTGGCGCGGGCCGCCCGCACCCCCCTGGACGTGCGGGTCGTGGACGCCGACACTCTCCTGGAGGGTGGGCAGTCCGGGATCGTGGTGGGTGCCGGCGGCGAGGACAGCAACCGGGTGAACGCGCCGCTGCGGTTGTTCGGGGTGCGCCTGCTGTCCACCGGTACGGCGACCCAGACCGTCGGCACGGACACGCCGTACGCCGCCCTGCAGGTCGCCCATTCACCTCAGCGCGACCTGCTGCTGCTCGGCGGCTGGGACTCCGGCACCGGGCAGAGCGGCCCGCTGCTGGACCGGCTCGCCGCCCGGATCGGTGCGGGTGCCTGGTCGAGCCTGAGCGGCGACATCTACCTGGCCAATCCTGGCGGCCAGGACCTCACGCTCACCGCTCGGGACATCTACCCCCAGGCCGTCCAGGTGCAGGAGCGCCGGGACAACGCCTGGTGGCTTGCGGTCGCAGGCGCCGCCCTGGGCCTGATCGTGCTGGCCAGGGTCTTGGTGGGTCGGCGCCGGCAGCGCGAGATCGCCGACTACGTGCAGGCGCAGGAACGTCGCGACGCAGCCGGGTCCCCGGACGCGCCCCCAGGCACCTGACATGAGCGCCACCCTGACCGAGTCGGTGATCGCGCCGGAACCCGGCGCCGTCCCACCCATCGACCCGGCGCCCAGCCCATCGGCCGGCGCCGCACGGTGGCAGGCCCTGGGCGCCCCGGCGGTCGGTCGCCGGGTGCCGGGCACTGCGCCGGTGTTCGCGGCGGGACTGATCATCGGCACGGTGGCCGGGGTGATCAGCCTGTCCGGCGGCCATCAGTTCGATTTCGGCGACACCATGGCCCACCTGAGCATCGCCCGGCGGGTGTTGGACAGCGACAGCCCCGGCACCTCCCAGCTGGGGGCGGTCTGGCCGCCGGTGCCGCACCTGGCGCTGCTGCCCTTCGTGCAGTCGCTGTGGCTGTGGCGGACCGGCATCGGGGCCTGCGTGCTCGGCGTGCTCTGTCTGGCCGTTGCCGGGGCGGCGCTCTACCGCGTCCTGGCCCGGCTGAACGTCCCGCGCGTCGGCCGGCTCGCCGCGCTGGCGGTGCTCTGGGCCAACCCGGCCTACCTGTACGTGTCCACCACGGCCTCCACCGAACCGGTCCTGATCGCCCTGATCCTCGCGGCGTTGGCCGGGTTGCTCGGCTGGGCCGGCAGCGGGCGGGAACTCAGTGGCGGGGAGTTGGCGGTGTTCGCTGGCCTGCCCGCGGCTGCCGCTGTGCTGACCCGGTTCGAAGGTACGGCGTTGGCGGTGGCCGGAGCCGGCTACGTCTGGGTGATCGCCCGGCAGCGCGGCCTGACGTGGTCGCGGGCGAGCATCCTGACGGCGTGCTTTGCCGCGCCCTCGGCAGCCGCCATCCTCGGCTGGCTGGCGTTCAACGTGGCCCTGTTCGGGGATCCGTTCGACTTCCTGCGCGGCCCCTATTCACCGGCCGTGACCAACGAGCCGTACCGCGCCCTGGGAATGCTGTCCGCCGAGGGCAACCTGGGGCTGAGCCTGGACGTCTACCGCGCCGGGGTGCTCGGGGCCCTGGGACCGGTGACCGTGCTCGCGGCCCTGGTGGCCGCGGCCTACCTGGCCTGGCGGTGGCCTGCCGATCGACGCGGACTCGCGCTGGTGGTGGCCGGTACGCCGGCCGCCTCGGTCGTGGTGGCGCTGGTGGCGGGGCATCAATTCATGCTCAACGAGTCATCCCTTCCCCCCGGTCTGGCCAACACCCGGCTGGCGCTGACCGCCCTGCCGTGGGCGGCCCTGCTGATCGGCGCCGCGGCGGGGCTGCTCGGCGGAGGCCGGGTTCGGACCTGGGCTTCGGCCGCGACCGTCATCGGCGTCATCGCACTGCTGGTCGTCCCGCTCTTCGGCCAGCGGATGGTCGGGGTGCCCGGGGCCGGCGCGGGTTCGGCGGTGCTCGCCGAGGCGACCGCCGCGGCAGCGGCCGACGCCGACCGGGCCGCGGCCTCGCGGTGGCTCGGGGAGAACTACGACGGCGGTGGGCTGTTGATCGACGAGACCTCGATCCCCTCGGCCCCGCAAATCGGGATTCCGCTGCGCGACCACGTGAACCGGGTCGCCGGTGCGCGGTTCGCCGCCGCGCTGACCGACCCGGCCGGGCACGCGCGGTGGATTCTCACCCGCGATCCGGACAGCCGCTGGACGGACCCCACCCGCGACCAGCTCGCGGCAGCGTTGCACCAGCAACCGGCGCTGCTGACGCCGTACCGATTGGCATTCACCGCCGGCGACTACCGGGTCTACCGACTCCAGGAGGTCACCTCATGACAAGCACCCTGGACAGCCCCGTGACCAGTGCCGGGCGGCCTGCGCGGATCGGCGACATCCTCATCGAACGCGGTTACGCCACCCCCGAGGGGATCGCGGCGGCGCTAGCGCGGCAGCGGGCCGAGGGCGGCCTGCTCGGGCAGCACCTGTTGCTGGCCAACGCGGTGTCCCGGCGCAACCTGTTCGCGGCGCTGGCGCAGCAGTGGGGGATGCCGGTCATCGACCTGGTGTCCACACCGCCCGACCCCGGCCTGGCCCGGCGGGTGCCGTTCGCAGTAATGAACGACCACGGCTGGATTCCCGTCCGGGTCCGCCCCGACGGTCGTCTGGACGTGGCGACCACCGAGCACCCCGACGCCGGGCGCAGAGCCGAGGTGGCGTCGTACTTCCCCGATCACGTGCCGGTCTGGCACGTCACGACCACCTGGGACCTGCGGCATGCCTCCTCCAGCGTGCACCGCACCGACCTGCTGCACCTGGCCCAGGACTCGCTGGCCACCGGCAAACCCGACCGGTCGGCCCTGCCGGGGCTGACCACCTGGCAGGCGGTGCTGCCGTTCGCGGCACTGGTGGTGCTGGTCGTGGCCGCGATCATCGACATCCGGCAGGCGTTCATCGGCCTGCTGATCGCGGGCAACATCGCTTTCGGGTCGAGCATCGCGTTCAAAAGCGTCGCGGCGCTGCGCGAACCGTTCGTGCGGGCCCGGGCCCAACGCCACCGCCTGGCGGAGATGCGCGAACGCCGCGCCCGCGGCCTCGACCCGGTCTGGCAGCCGACCCAGCGCCGTGACGCGGACCTGCCGATGTACACGGTGCTGGTGCCCGTGTACCGGGAGGCCAACATCATCCCCACCCTGATGACGAACCTGGGCGCCCTCGATTGGCCGACGTCCCGGCTGGAGATCATCGTCCTGCTGGAAGAGGACGACGTGGAGACCATCGAGGCGGCCAAACGCACCTCGCCGCCGGAGTTCGTCCGCCTGCTGGTGGTTCCCGACGGGCAGCCCCGGACCAAGCCGCGAGCCTGCAATTATGGCCTGGCGTTCGCCCGCGGCCAGTACGTCGTGATCTACGACGCCGAGGACCGCCCGGCACCCGATCAGCTGCGCAAGGCGATGGCCGCCTTCGAGCGGGACCGCTTCGAACGCGAGGTGCTCGGTCGTGACCAACCGCCGCTGGCCGTCGTACAGGCCTCGCTGAGCTACTTCAACTCCGACTACAACGTGCTGACCAGGATGTTCGCCGTCGAGTACGCGCACTGGTTCGAGTCGATGCTGCCCGGGCTGGAGGGCACCGGGATCCCGGTGCCGCTGGGCGGCACGTCCAACCACTTCGAGACCCAGGTGCTGCGCGAACTGGGCGCCTGGGATCCCTACAACGTCACCGAGGACGCCGACCTGGGGTTGCGGGCCGCCGTCGACGGCTACCGGGTGACGGTCATCGACTCCACCACCGGGGAGGAGGCCTGCGCCCGCACCAGCGCCTGGATCCGGCAGCGCACCCGCTGGATCAAGGGCTACCTGATCACCTCGGCGGTCAACCTTCGCCACCCCGTCCGGTTCACCCGACGGGTGGGGCTACCCGGCGTGATCGGCATGATCGGGCTCATCCTGGGCACCCCGATGGCGTTCCTGTTGTATCCGATCGTCACCACATTCACCGTGATTACCTTCGTGGGTTCCCGGTCGTTCGGGCTGGAGATACCGACCTGGTTGATGATCGGCAGCGCGGTGAGCATGCTGTTCGGCAACGGTTTGATGATCGCCACGGCGGCGATCGCGGCCACCCGCCGGTATTCCTGGCGGATCGGGGTGTTCGCCGTGTTCAGCCCGCTCTATTGGTTCCTGCACGCGTACGCCGCCTGGCGGGCCTTGTATCAGACGTTGGTGGATCCGCATCGCTGGGAGAAGACCCCGCACGGCATCTCCGAGGGTTACGTCAGTGCCGAGCAGTAGCCCGACGGTAGAGGTCCCTGGCGCTGTCGTCGCGGTCGTCGTGGCGGTCGTCGTGGTGGCTCTCGTGGTGCTCATGGTGCTCGCTGCGGTGTCCTACCGGCGGTGGCTGGCGGTACGCCGGGGGGTCGCCGCGCTCACCGAAGCGGCCGAGGCGATGCCGTGGCCGGCCAGCGACATCCTCGCCGACCTGTGTGCCCGGGCGCAGGCGGCCACCGGGTCCCCGGAGGTCAGCGTGCTGCCGCCGGACCGCGCCGACGCCGGGCCGCACGTGGTCGTCGTACCCATCGACGCCCGCCGTGTGCTGCAGGTACGCCGACCGGTCTGGTCGCGCTGGGGGGCCCCCGACCCGCGCGAGATCCTTGCGGCGCTGGTCGGGATGGCGCGGGCCTCGGAGGAGGCGGCGCTCCGGGAAGCGGTGCTGCGCCAACAGGTCCACGTGGACGCCCTCACCGGGTTGTGGAGTTATCCCCGGTTCCGGGACAGCCTGCGTCAGTTGGCGGCCGACTGTCCTTCCGAACAGGCGTGGGCGGTCCTGTTCCTGGACCTGGACCACTTCAAGTCCATCAACACCCGGCTCGGTCACCTGGAGGCCGACGAGGTGCTGCGGCAGGTCAGCCGGCGCCTCGCGGACGGGTTGGACGCCTCGATGATCGCGGGACGGTTCGGGGGAGATGAGTTCCTCGTCGGCGCCCGGATACCGCAGGCAGACCCCGAGCGGCTGGCCACGCTGGTCAACCGGCTCACCGCCCGGATCCGGCAACCGATGCGCATCGGCGAGCAACTCCTGCAGGTCAACGTCAGCGTCGGCGCCGCCCAGGGGCGCGACGGCGACGACATTGACGCGGTCATCCGCCAGGCCGAGGCGGCCATGCGGGCGGCCAAACGGGTCTCCACGACGCACGGGCCGCCGCGATGGGCCGACCAGCGACGCAAGGTGCGCGAGCTCCTGGACGACCGGGAGATCCGCGTCGAATACCAACCGGTCATCGACGTGCAGACCCAGCGGATCGCCGGGTTCGAGGCGCTGCTGCGGGTCACCGACCCCGAGATGGGGGTGATCTCGCCGGAGACGATGGTGGACGCCGCCGCCCGGATCCGGTTGCTGGACGAGCTGACGCTGATGGTCAGTGAGCAGGCGTTGGAGGCCATGCAGCAACTGGCGCCGCACTGCAGCCGCCGGTTGCGGTTGGCGCTGAACATCGAGTTCGAGCAGCTCCGCAGCGACAACGTGACGCTGTCGTGGCTGGTGGAACGGTTCGAGGAGGCGCCGGTGGACCTGCTGCTGGAGATCACCGAACGTAGCAGTCTGCAGTGGACCCAGGCCCACGAGCAGGTGGCTATCGGGCTGCGCCGCCAGGGCATCGAGCTGGCGGTCGACGACTTCGGGGCGGGCTATGCGACGTACCGCTTCCTGGACGCCTGGGACTGGTCGCTGGTCAAGATCGACAAGGGGCTGGTCAACGCCAGCGATCGCTACGGTCAACTCTTGCTGCGCCACGTCGCCGGACTGTTGGCGGACCTGAACATCGACGCCGTGGCCGAGGGGATCGAGGGGAGCGAGCACTGGGACCTGATCGCCGAACTGGGTCTGCGGTACGCCCAGGGCTACCACACCGGCCGGCCGATGACCGCCGCGGCCGCGCTCGACCTGGCCGAACAGGGCTGGCTGGAGCGCCCGATCAGCGGGCTGACGGGACGGCTCGGCTGAGGGAGCGCCGGCGCGGGTCCGGGGAGCGAAACGCACTCCAGGCTCACACGGGTTCCACCGCCAGGAACGCGGGCCGCACCCCCGCCCGGGTTAGCACCACGGTCAGTTCATCGCCGCGACCGTCCAGCCGCAGCTGCCGGCGCAGCTGATCGGCATCCAGGTCCAGGCCGCGCTTCTTGATCGTCAGGCGCCCGACGCCCTGGGCTCGCAGCCAGGCCCGCACCGCCTTGACCTGCAACGGCATCGCCTCGGTGACGACGTACCGGCGGGCGAACGGCACCACCACCGCGGTCGGGGCCACGACGTACCCGACTCCATGGCTCAGCTCGGCGCCGCCCGTCGCGGCGGTCAACGCCCCGACCAGGCCGGCCCGCAGCACCGCGCGATCCGGCTCGTACAGGAACTCTCCGGCGGACGGCAGGCCCGCCGCCACCGGCCCCAACCCATCGCTATCGGCCTCGGTGACCAGCACGTCGGGGCTGCCCGGGGCGTCGCGGATCACGCACGCCACCCGACCGGGGGTGCGGACCAACGGCCCCCACCAGAGCGCGCACTCCAGCACCTCGCCCTCCCGCGAGGTCCAGGTGGCCTCCGTACCGGCGGGGATCGCCGAGTGGGCCAGGGCGGGGGAGAGTTTGGCCCCGGTGGCCGGTACGTCGGCCGCGACCTGCTGCACGAAGTCCCAGCTGGGGGACAGCCCGGCCAAGGAATGCGTCCGCCGGGTGCGTCCGGCGGCGTCGGTGAGCCCCGGGGTGCGCCGGGCCGGATCGAGCCAGGCCCCCAGCGGCCGGCCGGGGGAACCAGGGCTCCCTTGCGGCCCGGGCGGCCAGGCATCCTCGGCGCGGGCGTGCTGGACCCGCACCGACGGGAAGTGCCGCAGGTTGTGCTCGGCCAGGGTGGCGACCGCGGGGTCGGCCTCCACCGCGGTCACGGCCATCCCCAGCCCGGCCAGCGCCATCGCGTCCGCGCCGAGGCCGCAGCCGAGGTCCAGGACGTGCGCGAGGCCGGCGGCCCGGAACCGGTGGGCGTGCCGGGCAGCCAGTTCCAGCCTCGTGGCCTGTTCCAGCCCGTCGGGGGTGAAGAGCATCCCGTCGGCGAATTCACCGAGTTTGCGCCGCGCCCGGGCGCGCAACCGGGACTGGGTCAGGACCGCGGCGACCAGCGCGGCGTCGTACCCGGCGGCGCGCAGGTCCTCGCCGAGCCGGAGCGCGGCGCCCTCCTGGTACGGCGGGAGCGCGTCCAGCAGCGCCCGGCCTTCGTTCGAGAGCAGCAGCCGCGCGGTCGCCAGGTCCATGACCGCCATCCTGGTGCACCGGTCTGGTACCCGGGACCCGGCACGCAGGGCGGCGACCCGGGCCCCGCGCTACCTCACCCGAGCAGTTCGGTGAGCAGCTCGGCGTACTGGCGCAGGTGCCGGTCACCGAGGAACTCCGTGGTGACCTTCCGCTTGGCCGCTACCCCGAGCTGGTCCGCAGTCTCGGGCGTCCGCAGGAGATCGGCCAGCAGGCTGCCCAGGCCAGGCAGGTCCGTCGGGTCGGCCAACAGCAGTCCCTCGCGTTGGTGTCCGATCTGGTCCTGGATACCGCCGACCTTGCTGGCCACCACCGCGCGGCCCTTCCACATCGCCTCGGTCACGGTGAGCCCGAAGCCTTCCCGCAACGACTTTTGCACCACGATGGCCGCGTGCCGCTGCAGGGCGTTGGAGGGGGGGGGGGGGGGGGGGGGCCGGGGGGGGGGGGGGGGGGGGGGGGGGGGGGGGGGGGGGGGGGGGGGGGGGGGGGGGGGGGGGGGGGGGCCGGGGGGGGGCCCGGGGCGCGGGGGGGGGGGGGGGGGGCGGCGGGGGGGGGGGGGGGGGGGGGGGGGGGGGGGGGGGGGGGGGGGGGGGGGGGGGGGGGGGGGGGGGGGGGGGGGGGGCGCGGGGGGCGGGGCGGGGGGGGGGGGGGGGGGGGGGGGGGGGGGGGGCGCGGGGGGGGGGGGGGGGGGGGGGGGCGCGGGGGGGGGGGGGGGGGGGCGTGGGGGGGGGCGGGGGGCTGGGGGGGGGAGGCGCTGGTGGGGGGGGGGGGGGGGGGGGGGGGGGAGGGGGTGGGGAGGGGGGGGGGGGGGGGGGGGGGGGGGGGGGGGGGGGGGGGGGGGGGGGGGGGGGGGCCCGGGGGGCGGGGGGGGGGGGGGGGGGGGGCGCAGCAGATCCTGGGAGATGCCGGGGGGTGCGTACGACGGCCGGGTCACCACGATGCGTTCGGCATGGGCCAGGTAGGGCGCCAGGAAGCGCCAGCCCAGGTCGGTGTGTTCGTTCGGCTCGTCCCGGCCGATGTGGCTGCGCCACACTACCCGAGCGCCGTGGGCGCGCAAGAGGGGCAGCATGGCTGCGGGCTGCGGGTCGTGCACGATGACGACGTCTCCGGGTTCGATGACGCTCGCGACGTCCTCGAAGTTGCGGCGGTTCACGGCCTCGAACGCCGCCCGGTCCTGATCGCTGAGGCCTTCTCCATCCCCGGGCTCACCGTGCAGCAGGTTGTGCAACCGCTTGGTCACCGCGAAGAACTGCGGCTCGCCGTCCAGGACCAGCCACCGGCCGTCGATGCCGGCCGATCGGACGTACCCGAGGAGGACTGGCAGCATTTCCGCGACCCCCGCCACCGACAGCGGTGGCGTTGACGTTCCACACGCGGTGGCCGCCCAACGCGTGGCGGGCTGCCTGAGCGTCATGCGCGAGCTGGTCGAAACGGTCGAGGCCGATGACATCCACCAGCCGCTGCGCGGGGATGTGCGCTATCTCGATGGTCTGCATGGCGAAGACTGTCGGTTCAATGGAGGCAGCGAAAGCCCCACGTGAACCCTTGACGAACTCTCTTCTCCGAGGCGTCGTCCCAGCGAGCGGATTGGCACTCAAGTTGACCGAGTGCTAACCGGCGACCTAGATTCGTCTTAGCACTCGGCGTAGGACAGTGCTAAGTGCCCATCGGCGGCGACATCGCTGCTGCGGGTGCCGCGCACTACTCACGCCGGGCCCGCACCCAGGCGATCACCGGGCCCCCGCCGACCCCCGCGACGGCGGCGGAGCGAGGCCACGGAATCGCACAGTCCGTCCACACATGCCCGACCCGGGCATCCCGGAACGAAAGGTTCCTAGCGTGTCGGTTTCCATTAAGCCGCTCGAGGACCGCATCGTCGTCAAGTCCAGCGAGGCCGAGCAGACCACCGCCTCCGGCCTGGTCATCCCCGACACCGCCAAGGAGAAGCCCCAGGAGGGCGAGGTCCTGGCCGTCGGTCCCGGCCGGTGGAATGACGACGGCGACGAGCGCATCCCGCTCGACATCAAGGTCGGCGACCGCATCATCTACAGCAAGTACGGCGGCACCGAGGTCAAGTACGGCGGCGAGGAGTACCTGATCCTGTCCGCCCGCGACATCCTCGCGATCGTCGAGCGCTGACGCGATCTGCGTCATCCGCTCCATCTGCTCCATCGACCCGCCCCGGGCCCGCGAACCCCGCAGGCGCCGGGGCGCGGTCCGTTGTGCGCAGCTGCCCCCACCAGACTTTCACCCGGGCTCCACCGGTCCCGCACCGGTCTCTCACCGGATGTACTGAACCTCATAGGACAAGGACACACAGACCGACATGGCCAAGACCCTGCAGTTCGACGATTCCGCACGTAAGGCGTTGGAGCGCGGCGTCGATGCCCTCGCGAACGCCGTCAAGGTGACCCTCGGCCCCAAGGGCCGCAACGTCGTGATCGACAAGTCCTGGGGAGCCCCCACCATCACCAACGACGGCGTGACCATCGCCCGTGAGGTGGAGTTGGAGGACCCCTACGAGAACCTCGGCGCCCAGCTGGCCAAGGAGGTCGCCACCAAGACCAACGACGTCGCCGGTGACGGCACCACGACGGCCACCGTGTTGGCCCAGGCCATGGTCCGCGAAGGCCTGCGCAACGTCGCGGCCGGCGCCTCACCCTCTGGGCTCAAGCGCGGGATGGACCGCGCTGTCGAGGCCATCTCCGACAAGCTGTTGGCCACCGCCAAGGAGGTCGACGGCAAGGCCGATATCGCCGCCGTGGCCTCGCTGTCGGCGCAGGACAACCAGATCGGCGAGCTGATCTCGGAGGCGTTCGACAAGGTCGGCAAGGACGGCGTGATCACCGTCGAGGAGTCCCAGACGGCCTCCACCGACCTGGAGTTCACCGAGGGGATGCAGTTCGACAAGGGCTACATCTCCGGGTACTTCGTGACCGACCCCGAGCGCATGGAGGGTGTCCTGGAGGACGCCTACGTGCTGCTCAACGCCGGCAAGATCTCCGCCATCAGCGACATCCTGCCGCTGCTGGAGAAGGTCGCCCAGGCCAAGAAGCCGCTCCTGGTGATCGCCGAGGACGTCGACGGTGAGGCGCTGTCGACGCTGGTCGTGAACCGGATGCGCGAGGTCCTCAAGGTCATCGCGGTCAAGGCCCCGGGCTTCGGCGACCGCCGCAAGGCGATGATGGCGGACATGGCGATCCTGACCGGCGGCACCGTCATCAGCGAAGAGGTCGGGCTCAAGCTCGACCAGGCCGACCTGTCGATGCTGGGGCAGGCGCGCCGGATCGTGGTCACCAAGGACGCCACCACCATCGTGGACGGTGGCGGCGAAGCCTCCGAGGTGGAACGCCGGATCGGTGAAATCAAGGCCGAGATCGAGCGGACCGACTCCGACTGGGACCGCGAGAAGCTGCAGGAGCGGCTGGCCAAGCTGGCCGGCGGCGTCTGCGTCATCAAGGTGGGCGCGCACACCGAGGTGGAGCTGAAGGAGAAGAAGCACCGCATCGAGGACGCGATCTCCGCGACCCGGGCCGCCATCGAAGAAGGCATCGTGGCCGGCGGAGGATCGGCCCTCATCCACGCCGCCGTGGCCCTCGACGACCTGGGTCTGGAGGGCGACGAGGCCACCGGCGCGGCGATCGTCCGCAAGGCCGTGGCCGAGCCGCTGCGCTGGATCGCCGAGAACGCTGGCATCGAGGGGTACGTCGCCGTCGCTCGGGTCCGCGACCTGCCGGTCGGTTCCGGGCTGAACGCGGCCACCGGGGAGTACGAGGACCTGGCCAAGGCCGGTGTCATCGACCCGGTGAAGGTGACCCGTTCGGCGCTGCGCAACGCCGAGTCGATCGCCTCGATGGTGCTGACCACCGACACCCTGGTCGTGGAGAAGAAGGAGCCGAAGCCGGCGGCCGAGGCCGGTCACGGCCACGGTCACGGCCACTGAGGCCAGACATCGGCAGGACATCGGCAGGCACTGGCGCACGCCGGGG
The DNA here is from genome assembly GCA_016711265.1 of Austwickia sp. Lineage (GTDB taxonomy): Bacteria > Actinomycetota > Actinomycetes > Actinomycetales > Dermatophilaceae > JADJTI01. The sequence continues at coordinate 59,384 of JADJTI010000005.1, forward strand.
CCCCACGCCGCAGGCCGGTCACCCATCCGGGTGACCGGCCTGCGGCGGGTGTCCTGCCCTAGGACGCGGCGGGGATCCGCCGCGTGCCCAGGTAGTCCTCGCGCTCGTGCTCGCTCATGCCACCCCACACGCCGTACGGCTCTCGCACGCGCAGCGCGTGCTCGCGACACTGCAGCAGCACCGGGCAGGTGAAGCACACCTCCTTGGCGGCCAGATCACGCTGGCGCCGGGACGGCCCACGTTCACCTTCCGGGTGGAAGAACACCTCGGAGCCGGTGTCTCGGCAGGCGCCCTCCAGTTGCCATTCCCACAGATCGGCAACGGGCCCTGGAAGTCGGGAAATCTCCGCCACGTTCGTTGCCTCCTCGAAGTCGTACCACCGGTTCACCGTGGGTGACGTACACTGGGCAACCGAACACGTTCGGCGTCGTCCAACGTTTGCCCAGGTCGTCGCTACCGGTATCGCGGCTCTTACCCGCGCTCGGGCCGGCCTAAACCGGTGGAACGATTCGGCTTCTCGATGACTGCTCGATGACTCGGCGCGATTCAGCACAGGACGCAGCACGAACGCAGCACGAACTCAGCACAGGACGGTGAACCTGGTGACCGGAGCTCTGCCCCCCGACCGGGGACCGGCAGCCGATGGCCCGGGTGAGCCTGCGGTGAGTAGCGCCCTGCCGGGACGGCGGTGCGGGGGCCGGAAGTCGTGAGGGTTGCCCGAGGGGCACCCGATGACCCCAAGGTCTCCCGGACGCGGTCCGTGGCTCACGACGTAGCTCACAATTCTGTGACAGATTTATCGACCGATTCGGTAACGCCCGACACGCCGAACGCGATGGATCAGTCAGAACATGCTCAGTTCCGGCTCGGCGACTTGGCCGCGCGAGCCATCGGTGGGGATTCCGAGGCGCTGCACGGTCTCATGGTCGAAGTCCATGGGCTTGCGTATCGCTATGCCCGCAGCCGGCTGAGCTCGTTCCCACAAGCGGCTGCTGCCGCCGAAGACGCTGCTCAGGAGGTGTGCATCGCGGTGATGACGTCGCTGCCCCGGTACGACGAACGCGGAGTGCCCTTCGGGGCGTTCGTGTATTCGATCTGCCGGCGCAAGGTGGCGGACATCCAGCGAGCTGCCTACCGCACGCCGATCCCGACCGAGGAGCTGCCGGATCGTCCGGACAACGCGGCTACCCCGGAGGAGGAGGCGTTGCGCGCCGATGCCGCCGAACAGGCGTGGGCGCTGCTGGCGACGTTGCCGGAACAGCAGCGGGAATTGTTGACGTTGCGGGTGGCCGTCGGGCTGTCCGCGCAGGAGACCGCGGAGGCTCTGGGGATGACCGCCGGTGCGGTCCGAGTGGCCCAACATCGCGCACTCAACCGATTGCGCGAACTGATGCGAGAGCGGGAGGTGCTGGCATGACCGGCTCCATGTCCCCTCTCGGTGGGGTGCACGACGACGAACGTATGTTGGATCAGCTGGCTGCGCGCTCGTACGCCGGTTCCGACGAACTGGGAACGGCGCTCAACGCATGGGCCCGGCGGGTCGATGCCGATGCCGACCTGGCCTGTCGGCGCGTGGACTTCGACGCGCTGACCGCTCAGTACGCGCACGGTCTGGCTCGTGGCGAGGTGGCCGAGCCGCCAACGATGATCCGGATCCGGGCCTCCCGGCTGATGGCCACCCTCGGTGGGGTGGGCGTCGCGGCAGCAGCGCTGGGCATCGCGCTGGCCAACGGGTACCAGGTCCCGGGGTTCCCGCAGCGTACGCCGTCGGACTCCAGCACCAGCGTGTCGCTGGACCAGCAGTTGCTGAGCCGGGCCAACATCATCAAGAAGGCCGTCATGGCCGGGTCGTTGCCCAAGCAGGAAGCGCTGATTCAGATTGCGGCGCTGACCGAGCAGGCGACCGACCCCGAGGTCAAGACGAAACTCAAGACGGTGCAAACCGAGGTCGTCGTGGCCCCGGTGACCCCGGTCTCGGCGGTCACCGCCACCAAGGTGCCGGTCTCGCCGTCGGACCTGCCGACGGTGACGTTGGCGCCGACCGCGCCCACGATGGTGACCACACCGGCACCGGCCACGACGCCGACACCGCCGGAGAAGAACACCTCACCCGTTCAGTCACCGGCGAGCCCCACCAAGCCCACGGACGCGCCGAGCTCCAGTGGCATCCCCTCGGACGCGACCACGACTCCGGCCCCGACGACGACGGCACCGCCGACCAGCCCTGGCAGCGTCACCAGCAGCAAGCCGACGGTGAACCCGAGCACCCGGACCATGCCCGGCCGACCCAAGGCCAGCGCTTCGGGCTCCCCGACGATCGGTCCGGTGACCGGCCAGGCCTCTGCTGGGAGTGCACCGTCAACGCAGTCTCCGCAAGGCGCCGAGTCGGCCGCGGAGCCGGAAACCGCGGTGCCGTGAGGGTCCCGCGGCGGACGTAGACTGCGGCAATGAGCATCACCCCGGACGCGCACCACACATCAGAGGTTCCGGCGCGATTCGGCCAGCTCGGCTTGACGTACGACGATGTGCTGCTGCTGCCGGGGGAGACGGACGTCGTACCCAGCGAGGTGGACACCACCAGCCGGATCAGCCGAAGGATCAGCGTCCGTATCCCGTTGCTGTCGGCGGCCATGGACACCGTCACCGAGTCCCGGATGGCCATCGCCCTCGCCCGGCAGGGTGGTCTGGGGATCTTGCACCGCAACCTGTCCATCCAGGAGCAGGCCCACCAGGTCGACGTGGTGAAGCGGTCGGAGTTCGGGATGATCACCGACCCGATCACGACCAACCCGCAGGCCACCATCGGCGACGTCGACGCGATCTGCGGGCAGTTCCGCATCTCGGGGTTACCCGTGGTCGACGCGCAGGACCGGCTGGTCGGCATCATCACCAACCGGGACATCCGCTTCGAACACGACTACTCGCGTCCGGTGTCCGAGGTGATGACGCCGATGCCGCTGGTCACCGGGTACCCGGGGATCACCAAGGACGATGCGTTGGCGCTGTTGGCTCGGCACAAGATCGAGAAGCTCCCCCTGGTCGATGGCGACGGCCGATTGCGCGGGCTGTTCACCGTGAAGGACTTCACCAAGACCGAGCAGTACCCGGCGGCCACCAAGGACGAGGCGGGACGGTTGCGGGTGGGTGCCGCCGTCGGCTTCTGGGGGGACTCCTGGGAGCGGGCGATGGCGCTGATCGACGCTGGTGTCGACGTGTTGGTGGTGGATACCGCCAACGGGCACGCGCGCGGCGTCACCGACATGATCAAGCGGCTCAAGGGTGACCCGGCCGCCGCGCACGTCGACGTCATCGGGGGCAACGTGGCAACCCGGCAAGGCGCCCAGGCCCTGGTCGACGCCGGTGCCGATGCCGTGAAGGTGGGCGTCGGCCCGGGCTCGATTTGTACCACCCGAGTGATCGCCGGGGTGGGCGTACCGCAGGTGAGCGCCATCTATGAGGCGTCGCTGGCGGCCAAGCCGGCCGGCGTACCGGTGATCGGGGACGGCGGCCTGCAGTTCTCCGGCGACATCGCCAAGGCGCTGGTCGCCGGTGCCGACGCCGTGATGGTCGGATCCCTGCTGGCCGGCTGTGAGGAGGCCCCGGGTGACCTGGTCTTCATCAACGGCAAGCAGTTCAAGACCTACCGGGGGATGGGTTCGCTAGGGGCCATGCAGTCCCGCGGGCGGGGGGCGTCGTACAGCAAGGACCGGTACTTCCAGGGCGACGTGACCGACGACGACCTGGTGGTCCCCGAGGGCATCGAAGGCAAGGTGGCTTACAAGGGGCCGCTGGGGGCCGTGGCCTACCAGCTCATCGGCGGCCTGCGGCAGTCGATGTTCTACGTCGGCGCGCAGACCATCCCCGAGCTGCAGGACAAGGGACGGTTCGTGCGGATCACCGCTGCGGGGTTGAAAGAGTCCCACCCACACGACGTCCAGATGGCGCTCGAGGCGCCGAACTACACCGCCCGCTCGTAGTCGGCGTCCATCGGGATCAGCATTCCGTCGAACAGGCTGATGATCGCGTCAGCGATGGCGTCAGCGGCCTCGTAGGGCAGCATGTGTCCCCGGCCCGGCAGCACGGTGAGCTCGGCGTGCGGGATCTCGGCCTTGAGCGCCTCGGAATGTGCCACGGGGATGAGCCGGTCGCGGGTGCCGGAAAGAATGTGCGTCGGTACGTCGACGAAGTGCGCCAACGCCTCCACCTCGTGGTGATCGGCCAACGCGGTGAAGAACTTGCCGATGGTGGGCATCTTGGTGCGCTGGATCTGGCGGACAGCGTGCTTGACGTCGTCCTTATTGGGGCGTTGCCCGAAGATCAGCCGTCCCTGCGCCAACACCGGCACCAACTGGTGCGGGGCGATCCGGGGCGCGTGCGACGCCACGAACATGATCAGGCCCTCCAGCGGTACCGGGGAACGGCCCTCGATGGAGGCGGCCGTGGAGGCCAGCACGGTGCCGCGGACGCGGTCGGCCAGGTCCTGGTGGTGCAGCCCGGCGAACGCCATGATCGACATCCCGCCCATCGAGTGACCGGCGAGCACCAACGGCCCTTCGGGCGTCGTTGTCTGGATGACGCGGTACAGGTCCTCGCCGAGGACCCGGACCGAGGGGGTGGCCAGGTCGCCCATCGTGGACTGGCCGTGTCCGCGCTGGTCGTAGATGACAATCCGCACGTCCCGGTGCGTGAGTAGCTCGCTGACCACCTTGTGCCAGCTCTCCCGGGCCATGCACCAGCCGTGCGCCAGGATGACGGTCGGGGTGCCCTCCGGCGGCGGGTTATCTGGCAGGATCTCCTCGGCGATGATGGTCGCGCCGTGCTCGGACGGGATCGTAAAGGTTCGGTTCATCGTGGTTCCTCCTCCTCTACGTCCGCCGCTGCCGGTCCCGCAGGACCTGCCCTTCGCTGACGGAATCAGTCTTCGGTCGGCGCTCCACGGGGGGCTGTCGTGGTACGCCGACAAGGCGAGGCGGCGACCGCCTCGCCATACTCTTCGGTAACTATTCTGCGGGATGGAGCTTTCCTGGTGCGAGAGTTCGCCGATAAATCTGGGCGAACCGAGGTGACCTTGGTTGCTTCCCGGCCGCGCCGAGCACGCCTGGTGTGCTGACTGAGGCGCCCCGACGTCGACGGGTGGATACCCAGATGGGTATCCACCCGTCGATCTGCGGTCGTTGGGGGAGTCGAGATGTCATTCCCGGCTCACCCGGCTGCGGATGGTGCACCGAATTCGACATCTCGATCGCTGGAACGCACGAGAAATGACATCTCGGCCGCCCGGGTGACGTCCGCCGTGGGCGCTGGCTCGCGGTGTCCGCGTCGCGGACCGGCGACCCGCCGTTAGCCTGTTCGGGTGACTGAGATCGAGATCGGGCGCGGGAAGCGTGGCCGCCGGGCGTACTCCTTCGACGACGTGGCGATCGTGCCCTCGCGGCGGACCCGCGACCCGGAGGAGGTGTCGATCTCCTGGCAGTTGGACGCCTACCAGTTCGACCTGCCGTTCGTGGCGGCGCCGATGGACTCGGTGATGTCGCCGGAGACCGCCATCGCCTTCGGGCGTCTCGGGGGGCTGGGGGTGCTCGACCTGGAGGGGGTCTGGACCCGGTATGAGGACCCGCTGCCGCTGCTGGCCGAGATCGCGACCCTGGATCCGGCCGCCGTCACTGCCCGGATGCAGCAGATCTACGCCGAACCGATCAAGGAAGAGCTGATCACCGCCCGCCTTCGGCAGATGCGGGACGCCGGGATCGTGGTCGCCGGGTCGCTGTCGCCGCAGCGCACCCAGGAGTACTGGAAGCGGGTCGTGGATGCCGGCGTCGACCTGTTCGTGATCCGCGGTACGACGGTCTCGGCCGAGCATGTCTCCAGTCACGCCGAGCCGTTGAACCTCAAGCGATTCATCTACGAACTCGACGTTCCCGTCATCGTCGGCGGCGCAGCGACGTACACCGCGGCGTTGCACCTGATGCGGACCGGGGCGGCGGCCGTCCTGGTCGGGTTCGGCGGCGGCGCCGCGCACACCACCCGCCGGACGCTCGGCATCCACGTGCCGATGGCCAGCGCCGTCGCCGACGTGGCCGCGGCTCGCCGGGACTACCTCGATGAGTCGGGCGGGCGGTACGTCCACGTGATCGCCGACGGCAGCATCGGCCGCTCCGGCGACATCGTCAAAGCCATCGCGTGCGGCGCCGACGGCGTCATGCTCGGCGCCGCCCTGGCCCGGGCCAGCGACGCCCCGGGGCGCGGCTACCACTGGGGTTCCGAGGCTCACCACACCCAGTTGCCCCGCGGCGAACGGGTCCCGGTCGGCGCGGTCGCCTCGCTGCAGGAGATCCTGTACGGGCCGGGCAAGGCCGCCGACGGCACCACGAACCTGACCGGAGCCCTGAGGCGGGCGATGGCCACCACGGGCTACTCGGAGCTGAAGGAATTCCAGCGCGTCGAGGTGGTGGTGGCGCCGACCGTCGGCGACTGACCACAGGGGCGACGGTGGCGCCCTGACCGACGTACGGTAGAGGACATGACGGCCCCGACGCTGGAGAGCAACGAGCCCGGGTCCGGGCCCATCACGGCGCCGACCGCGTTGGACCCGGAGTGGGTCCGGCGACTCTGCCTCCAGGCGGTCGCCTCCCCCCGGGCGCAACGGCACCTGACGCAGACCCCGTTGACCGGGAACCCGCTGGCCGACATCCCGCTGTCCACGCCCGAGGACGTGGACATCGCGCTGTCCGGTGCCCGGATGGCGCAGCGCAGTTGGGCCTACCTGCCGGTGGAGAGCCGGGCGGCGATCCTGCTGCGCTTTCACGACCTGGTCCTGGCCCACCAGCGGGAACTGCTCGACCTGATCCAGTTGGAGTCCGGCAAGGCCCGGCTGCACGCCTTCGAAGAGGTCATCGACACCTGCAACGTGGCCCGGCACTACGGGATCCGGGCCCGCTCCTACCTGCGGCCGCGACGGCGCCCGGGCGCCGTACCGGGCCTGACCAAGGTGGTCGAGCACCGCCGCCCCAAGGGGATCGTCGGCATCGTCTCGCCGTGGAACTACCCGCTCTCGATGGGGATCACCGACGCACTGCCCGCCCTGGTCGCCGGCAACGCCGTCGTGCTGCGCCCGGACTTGCAGACGCCGTTGACCGCGCTGCTGGCGGCCGAGCTGCTGCAGCGGGCCGGGCTGCCCCAGCGGGTCCTACAGGTGGTGCTCGGGCCGGGCAGCACGATCGGAGCGGCGGTCCTGGCCGGCGCGGACGCCATCTGCTTCACGGGTTCGACACCGACCGGGCGTCGGGTGGGTGCCGCCGCGGGGGAACGCCTCCAGTCGATGAGCCTGGAGCTCGGCGGGAAGAACGCCATGTACGTCGCCGACGACGCCGACCTTGACCGGGCAGTCGAGGGGGCCGTTCGGGCGTGCTTCAGCTCGGCCGGGCAACTGTGCGTGGCCATCGAGCGGCTGATCCTGCACCGCGACATCGCGCAGGCGTTCCTGGCCCGCTTCATCCCCGCGGTGCAAGCGCTGCGGCTCGGGCCGAACCTGACCTACGACGCCGACCTTGGCTCGCTGGTCTCGGGTGATCAGCTGAGCATCGTCTCCCGACACGTGCAGGACGCCCGCGCCCGGGGAGCTCAGGTGCTCACCGGCGGTCGTCACCGCCCGGACCTGGGGCCGTACTTCTACGAGCCGACCGTGCTCGACGGTGTCACCGCGGACATGGAGGTCTATCGCACCGAGACCTTCGGCCCGGTGGTCAGCGTGTACCGGGTCGGCGGCGATGCCGAGGCGATCCGGATGGCCAACGACAGCGAGTACGGCCTGAACGCCTCGGTGTGGACCGCGGACCTGACCCGCGGACGCCGCATCGCCGGGCTCATCCAGGCCGGCACGGTGAACGTCAACGAGGGGTACGCCGCGGCGTACGGGTCCTCGGCCGCGCCGATGGGCGGGTACAAGGCCTCAGGCGTCGGTCGCAGGCACGGCGACGACGGCATCCTGAAGTACACCCAGGCTCAAACCGTGGCCGTGCAGCGCGGCATGGGCCTGGGAGTTCCCCCGGGTCTGCCGCCGCAGCGGTACGCCGCGCTGGTCAGCGGGGGTCTGAAGGTGATGCGGGCGATGCGCCGTGGCTGAGCACCGGGCTCGCCCCACGTTCGCCCGGACCGTCCTGCAGCCACGCTGGCTGGCTTTGCTGGTGCTGGTGATCGTCGTCGCCTACGGCTTCGCGCTGATGGGGATGTGGCAGCTCAACGTCGCCCAGGACCGCGGCCGGGAAGAGGCGCAGGCGCAGGCGTTGGCGCGTCCCGTCGTACCGCTGGAATCCATCGTGAAACCGCACCAGGCGATGACGGAGGAGGCCGCCGCCCGGATGGTGACCGTCCAAGGCCGGTACGACGCCGCGCGCCAGGTGTTCATCACCGACCGCAGGCTGGGCGAGCGCACCGGGTACTGGGTGCTTACGCCCCTGGTGACCGACAAGGGTGCGGTGTTGCCGGTGCTGCGGGGGTTCGTGACCGAGCCGGGCGCCGCCAACCGGCCGCCGGCGACCGAGGTCTCGCTGACCGGGATGTACGCCCCCAACGAAGGACCGCCGGACCAGCGCCGCAGTCTCCCGGCCGACCAGTTGCAGAAGGTCGACCTCGGCGACCTGGTGAACCGCTGGCCCGAAGATCTCTACAACGGCTTCCTGTTCGCCACCGCCGAAACCCCGGCGGTGAGTTGGGGCGCCGGCTCGGCGCTGACACTGGTCCCACCCCCGAGCGCTGCGCCCACCGAACTGAACTGGCGCAACCTGTCCTATGCCGCTCAGTGGTGGGTCTTCGCGGCGTTCGGGGTCTACATGTACTGGCGGATGGTGCGCGAGGACCTCCGGCGCCGGCGCCTGGAATATGACCACCAGCACGCCCCCGATCCGGCAGTCGAGCACGCACCCGAGAACGCACCCGCGGCACCCGTCGCGGCCACCCGTCGTACCCCTGCAGGAGGCTGACCCGCCATGTCCGACAAGCCGTTGATGACCGACCAGTGGTCCGACCGGCCGACGGTGTTGATGGACTACGAGCGGGTTCGCAAGGCGCTCCCGGTGTTCCGGGTGATGGCGGTGCTCGTCGGGTTGGGTCTGCTGCTGCTGGTGCTGGAGATGGTGCTCAAGTACGGCTTCGGCAACCCGGTGCTGGAGTGGTGGCAGATCCCGCACGGCTTCCTCTACATGGTCTACCTCGGCGCCGTGGCCAACCTGGGCTTCGCGGCCCGCTGGTCGCTGCTCAAGATGGTCGGGGTGATGCTCGCCGGCGTCGTACCGTTGCTGTCCTTCTACGTCGAGCACCGGGTCGCCCAGGACGTGCAGCGACAGCTCGGCTCGGCCTGATCCAGGCCTGAGCGCGCCGGTTCGCGTCGTACCCGGACCACGGGCCGCTCGTGGCCCGCCGGGCTAGAGTGGCGCCGTGAACCCCGACCCCCACGCCCGGCCGGTCCTCGTCGTCGACTTCGGTGCCCAATACGCCCAGCTCATCGCCCGGCGGGTCCGGGAGGCGAAGGTCTTCAGCGAGGTGGTGCCGCACACCGTCTCGACGGCGGAGTTGGTGGCGCGCCGGCCGGCGGCGATCATCCTGTCCGGGGGGCCGGCCTCGGTGTACGCCCCGCAGGCCCCCGCGCTCGATGTGGCGCTGCTGGAGGCCGGCATCCCGGTGTTCGGGATGTGCTACGGGTTCCAGGCGATGGCGGCCGCGCTCGGCGGAACGGTCGCCGAAACGGGCCTGCGCGAGTACGGCGCTACCTCCGCGGCCATCGCCGACACCTCCTCCACCCTGTTCCGCGGGCAACCGGCCCAGCAGTCGGTGTGGATGTCGCATGGGGATTCGGTGTCCGCGGCGCCGCCGGGCATGACGGTCACTGCCTCCACCGCAGGCGCCCAGGTCGCGGCGTTCGAGGACGACGATCGCCGGCTGTACGGCGTGCAGTGGCACCCCGAGGTGGTGCACTCCACCTTCGGGCAGCGGGTGCTGGAGAACTTCCTGTACGCCGGTGCGGGGCTGGCGCCCGACTGGACCCCGAGCAGCATCGTGCAGGACCAGGTGGCCCGGTTGCGGGCGCAGATCGGGGACGCGCATGTGCTCTGCGCCCTCTCCGGCGGGGTGGACTCCTCGGTCGCCGCGGCGCTCGTCCAGCGAGCCGTGGGTGACCAGCTGACCTGCGTGTTCGTCGATCACGGGCTGTTGCGGGCGGGGGAAGCGGAGCAGGTCAAGGAGGAGTTCGTCGCGGCCACCGGCGTGGATCTGGTCACCGTCGAGGCGGCCGACCGCTTCCTGTCCGCGTTGGCCGGCGTACGGGACCCCGAGGAGAAGCGCAAGATCATCGGCCGGGAGTTCATCCGGGTCTTCGAGCAGGCGGCCCGGGACGTGGTCGGGCTGGCCGACTCCCAGGGGCACCCCGTGCAGTTCCTGGTGCAGGGCACGCTCTACCCCGATGTGGTGGAGTCCGGTGGCGGTGCGGGCACGGCCAACATCAAGTCCCACCACAACGTCGGGGGGCTGCCGAATGACCTGCGGTTCACGCTGGTCGAGCCCCTGCGTGACCTGTTCAAGGACGAGGTCCGCAAGGTGGGCCTGGAGCTGGGGGTGCCCGAGAGCATCGTGTGGCGCCAGCCGTTCCCCGGCCCGGGGCTGGGGATCCGGATCGTCGGGGAGGTGACCGCCGAGCGCCTGGAGACGCTGCGGGCGGCGGATGCGATCGCGCGGGCCGGGTTGACGGCGGCCGGCCTAGATCGCGACATCTGGCAGTGCCCGGTGGTGCTGCTGGCCGACGTCCGGTCTGTGGGGGTCCAGGGCGATGGCCGCACCTACGGGCACCCGGTCGTGCTGCGGCCGGTGAGCAGCGAAGATGCGATGACCGCCGACTGGGCCCGGGTGCCGTACGACGTGCTCGCGGCCATCTCGTCCCGGATCACCAACGAGGTGGCTGAGGTCAACCGGGTCGTGCTGGACGTGACGAGCAAGCCGCCCGGCACGATCGAGTGGGAGTAGCCACACGCCGAAACGTTGGGGGATTCGCGCCGGAAGTGCGGTGCACATTCCCCAACGGTTCGACGCGCCACCCCCGGCTCCTACGACGCTCCTACGACGCGTGATACCACGTTGACTCCGCCCCCGCGCAGAGCGGATAGGAGAACCGCGACCGAGCGCGGTCACCCTCTCTCGGCGTTCTTCCGGCGCGCGGCAATGTCCCTCGGAGCCTGGTCGGGGACCCGTGACCCGGCGTACATTGCCACCAACGCCCATGCCCATGAGCGCCGTCGTCATCTCCCGGGTGGATGCCGAGCCCGCGGGACGTTCCCCAGGAGGCTGGATGAGCACCGAACCTCGTGACCTGCGCGCCGCCGTACAGGGCTACTACGACGCGCTGGACGCCGACGACATCGAGGCGGTCCTGTCCTCCTTCAGCGGCGACGTGCTCTACCGGCGCCCCGGGTACGCCGACATGGTGGGACTGCATCAGCTGCGCGACTACTACTCCTCGGCGGAGCGCACGATCGCCCCGGGACGGCATGTGCTGCGGCGGATCCTGGTCGATCACCTGTCGGCGGCCGCTCACGGCGTGTACGAGGGGCAGCTCAAGGACGGCGGTGCACCGGCCACGGTCGGCTTCGCGGCGTTCTTCACGTTCGACGGTTCCGGCCGGATCAGCGAGCACCAGACGTACTTCTTCGTGCCCGCGGTCTGAGGTTGCTCGGGGCGGGTGCCGCGTCGTACGGTCATGAAACCCGCGACTCCACAATGTGGCTGCTTTTTTCCACTGGGCGGAAGCAATGGCCGGTTTGTGGGCCGAGGCCGCGCAACGCGGCGTACCCGAACGGACGAAAGAGGCATTGAGCATGAGCCAGCAGACCCCCGTCGTCGTCTCCGGCCCCACCGTGGACCGGCAGGACGAGATCCTGTCGGCCCCTGCGCTGGACTTCCTGGCCGGGCTGCACCGGGCCTTCGAGGCCCGCCGCCAGGAGCTGCTCAAGGCCCGCGAGGTGCGGTACGCCGAGTTGGCCGCCGGTGGCACCCTGGGGTTCCTCCCGCAGACTCAGGCGGTACGCGAGGGCGACTGGAAGGTCGCCGAGCCGGCTCCGGGGCTGGTGGATCGGCGCTGTGAGATCACCGGGCCGACCGAACGCAAGATGACCATCAACGCCCTCAACAGCGGCGCTCGGGTGTGGCTGGCAGACCTGGAGGATGCCAACACCCCCGCCTGGTCCAACGTGATCAGCGGGCAGGCCAACCTGATCGACGCCGTCGAGGGCACGATCTCGTTCACCAACCCCGACGGCCGGGAGTACGCGTTGACCGGCCGCCCGGCGACCATCGTCGTGCGCCCCCGCGGCTGGCACTTGAGCGAGAAGCACATCCTGGTCGACGGGGAGCGGATGTCGGGCTCGCTGGTCGACTTCGGTCTGTACTTCTTCCACTGCGCCCAGCGCCAGATCGACCGCGGCTTCGGCCCTTACTTCTACCTGCCCAAGATGGAGTCTCACCTGGAGGCTCGGCTCTGGAACGACGTCTTCGTGCATGCCCAAGAGGCCGTGGGCATTCCGCGGGGGACGATCCGGGCGACCTGCCTCATCGAGACGTTCCCGGCGGCCTTCGAGATGCAGGAAATCCTCTATGAGCTGCGCGAGCACTCCAGCGGGCTGAACGCCGGGCGGTGGGACTACATCTTTAGCGTCATCAAGAAGTTCCGCACCCGCGGGGCCGACTTCATGCTGCCGGACCGCTCCCAGGTCACGATGACCGTGCCCTTCATGCGGGCCTACACCGAACTGCTCGTGCGCACCTGTCATCAGCGCGGGGCGCACGCGATCGGCGGTATGGCCGCGTTCATCCCCAGCCGCGACGAGCAGGTCAACGCCACCGCCTTCGCCAAGCTCGCCGAGGACAAGACCCGGGAGGCCCAGGACGGTTTCGACGGTTCCTGGGTGGCCCACCCGGGCATGGTCGCCGCCTGCACCGAGATCTTCGACGCGGTCCTGGGGGACAGGCCGAACCAGCTGGACAGGCTGCGGGACGACGTCGACGTGAGCGCCGACGATCTGCTGGACGTCAAGTCCACGCCGGGGGCGGTGACCGAGGCCGGGCTGCGCGCCAACATCAGCGTCGGCATCCAGTACCTGCACGCCTGGCTCGCCGGCAACGGCGCGGTGGGCATCAACAACTTGATGGAGGACGCCGCGACCGCGGAGATTTCGCGCTCCCAGGTGTGGCAGTGGATCCACAACCGGGTCGTCCTGGACGACGGCCAGGTGGTGACCACGGAACTGGTGGCGGCCATCGCCGATGAAGAGATCGCCGCGCTGGACGGGGAACCGCAGGAGTATGCCGCGGCGCGGGAGACGTTCATGACGGTCGCCACGGCGCAGGATTTCGAGGACTTCCTGACCGTGCCGGCGTACGAGCAGATGGCCTGAGGCGCGGCGAACCGAGAACGGACGGGGCCGGGGTGCGGGTTCGGCACCCCGGCCCCTTGCCGTTGGGCGCGGATATCTGCCCTTGGGCGTGCCGCGTGCCTCCGTCGAACGAAATGCGATATGCGTCACACTTGCGGACGTGGCACTCAGCCGCCAATCTAGTCACAGCACTGAATGGTCTGACCAATGTGAGGCCAGGCCAGGGTCGGCGGTGGGTGACGTCCGCCGGGTCCATCCGTCGCTGTAGGAGGTACTCCTCGTGATCACCGCGTACCAACCCGATATCGCCCCGGTGGGCTCCCTGTGGCTCTCCGCTCTCATCGGTCTTCTGCCTCTCGTGACGGTCTTCGTCACCCTGGGCTGGCTGCGTTGGAAGGCCCACCACGCGGGCCTGACCGCGCTCGCCGTCGCCATTCTCGTGGCGGCGCTGTTCTGGAAAATGCCTATCCATCTCGCCGTCCTCTCGGCCACCGAGGGCTTCGTCTTCGGCCTGATGCCCATCATGTGGATCGTGTTCATGGCGATCGTGCTCTACCAGATCACGGTGGTCAGCGGCCGCTTCGAGGACCTGCGTGACGTCTTCGACCTGATCAGCGACGACCCCCGGATCCAAGCCATCGTCATCGCGTTCTGCTTCGGTGGCCTGATGGAGGCCCTGGCCGGCTTCGGCGCCCCGGTGGCCATCACCGGCGTCATGCTGATGGCGGTCGGCTTCTCCGCGCTGCGGGCCGCGGCCGTCGTACTGCTGGCAAACACCGCACCGGTGGCCTTCGGCGCCATCGGCACCCCGATCCTGACCGCCGGCCGGCTCACCGGGATACCCCCGCAGGAAGTCGGCGCGTACGTCGGCCACCAGACTCCGCTGCTCGCCTTCATGGTGCCGCTGTTCCTGTGCTTCATCACCGACGGCAAGCGCGGCGTCAAGCAGGTCTGGCCGGTCGCCCTGGTCACCGGCATCGTGTTCGGTGTCGCCCAGTGGGTCAGCGCAACCTACCTGGCGATGGAGCTGACCGACATCATCTCCTCGCTGGCCGGCCTGGCCGCGATCGTCCTCATGCTGCGCTTCTGGCGTCCCCAGGGCCGCGAGGAAGCCCGCGCCAGCCTCCGCGAACAACACCACCAGGAGTGGGAATCGCTCACCGAGGCCGAGCGTGCCGCCCAGCCTGCGCTGCCCGCCAAACGCGAGGGTGTCGTGCTGACCGGTGAGCGGATCTTCATGGCGTTGTTCCCGTACCTGCTGGTCATCGCCGCGTTCTCGATCGCCAAGCTCTACGACCCCGTCAAGAACTGGCTGCTGGCCACGGACATCAAGATCCCCTGGCCCGGCCTGGACGGCCAGGTGCTGACGGTCGCAGGCAAGCCGAACGGGTCCACGGTGTACACCTTCTCGTGGCTGTCCAACCCCGGTACGACGCTGCTGATCTGTGCGGCCATCGTCGCCCTGGTCTACAAGGTGAGCCCCGGAGCGTTCTTCCGGGAGATCGGTGCGACGGCGCACAAGCTGCGCTTCTCGTTCCTGACCGTCGGTAGCGTGCTGGCGCTGGCGTACGTGATGAACCTGTCCGGGCAGACGATCACGATCGGGACCTGGATCGCCGGCACGGGTGCGGCGTTCGCGTTCTTCTCACCCATCCTGGGCTGGATCGGCACGGCGGTCACCGGTTCGGACACTTCCGCCAACGCGCTGTTCGCAACCCTGCAACAGACGGCGGCCAAGGGCGCGGGCATCGACCCGACCCTGCTGGTGGCGGCCAACACCTCCGGTGGCGTGGTCGGCAAGATGATCAGCCCGCAGAACCTGACGATCGCCGCCACCGCCGTGGGGTTGCTCGGCCGAGAGTCCGACATCCTGCGCAAGGTGATCTGGTGGAGCGTCGGCCTGCTGCTGGTGCTGTGCGTGTTGATCGGCCTGCAGTCCACTCCGGTGCTCTCCTGGATGCTGCCGTAGCGGCTGCTTCGTCCGCGCGTCCCGTGGGCCGCGACCGCTGAGTTCTTCTCGGGGTCGCGGCCCTCGGCGTTGGCCCTCCCAACCCTCTCTCGGCGTTGGGCGCTGCCGGACCCACGTTGGCGTCGGCCGAGCCCGCGTTGGCCCTCCGAACCCACGTTGGCTTCGGCCGAACCCACGTTGGCCTTCCGAACCCAGGGGGGCCCGCGGGCCCCCGGGGGCCCCCCGAAGCCCGGGGGGGGGGGGGGGGGGGGGGGGGGGGGGGGGGGGGGGGGGGGGGGGGGGGGCGGGGGCCCCGGGGGGGGGGGGGCGCGGGCGCCGCCGGGGGGGGGGGGGGGGGGGGGGGGCGGGGGGGGGGGGGGGGGCCACCCTGCGTTGGGCGCTGCCGAACCCACGTCGGCGTCGGCCGAACCCACGTTGGCCGTCCGAACCCACGAAGGTTGGTGGGTCTGGCAGCGGGAGGTGGGTTCGGCAGCGGGAGGTGGGTTCGGGGTGCGACGAACGGTCGGGCGATGGTTGTGGCGGGCCGAGGCTAAGCTCGCGCCTTGCGCCAGCCGGCCGCCAGAGCGTCCCGCTCGCTGCAGAACCAGCGCTCGCCCTTGGCGGGCGTGATCACGGTCTCGGCGTAGGACCGCCCACCCGGTACGTGGTAGATCTTTTCGCCCGTGGAGCTGATGTTGCCTTTGATGACGCACCCGACTGGGCGGACAACCGGCGCGGGGGCGACCGGAGTCACGGGCACCGGCGCGGGCGTGATCGGGCAGCCCGCCCACAATCCCCGTTTGGCGCGCGCTGCCCGGCCCTGCGCCGCGCGATAGCGCGCCTGCTGGGGGTAGGCGGCGGCAAAGGTGTACTCGCGCGCGAACCCGCCCTCGATCATCAGCTCGGCGGCCAGGCGTCCATTGGCCAGACTCACGTGCCGCAGCAGCCGCCCGTACCGGTCGCGGTCGGCCTGCGAGGCATCCCGGCCCAGGCGCACCGAGCGGCCCTGCACCAGCGACCGCAGCCGGGTGGTGGCCTGCGCGGCGAAGCACTCACGCTTGGCCACCTCGGGCGCATCGAGGCCGATCAGCCGGACCTTCTCGACCCGCCGACCGACCCGGACGGTGATCGTGTCACCGTCCACGACACGGGCGACCTGGAACAACGGCGTGGCGACGGCCGCAGCCGAGGCTGAGGTCGCGGCGGCGGTCGCGGCGGCGGCCGGTTCAGCCGGGAACGACGAAGGCAGCAGTACGGCGGCCACCAAAGCCAGCGCGAACGCCGTACCTGGGGTGCCCGTGAGGATCGGTGTGCGCACGTCTGACTCCAGCCTGCTCGCCTGGCCACCCGATCGTCCGGATCGGGCCGTGCCTGAGGCTAGCGTCAGTCACTGACGAATCGCCGTGCGTGCCAAGGCGGTACGTCGGGTGGTCGGCCCGGTCGCTCAGCCGGTACCGGCCCGTTCGGAGGCGGTGGCCGGGCGGATCACCAGCCGGGTCCAGGCCCCCAGGTAGATCCGGTCGGCGGCGTCGACCTCGACCTTGCGGCCAGGGTCGATCGGGTCGACCGGCAGCGCGTCGCCAGCGGCACCGACGTACGTGCCGTTGGAGGAGCCGAGATCCTCGATCCACCACCGGCGGCCGTCCGAGCTGAACTGGGCGTGCCGACGAGACACCCCGGTGTCCGCGCCGCAGTCCACATCAGGTCGCACGCTGCGGGTCGCCGAGGGCCGCCCGACCAGCACGGTCCGGCCATGCACCGGCACCACGTCCGGCACATCGGGTGAGGGGCAGTCCTGGTCGCTGCGTTGCACGGCGTACCACTGCGGATCGACCCAGATCTCCACGACCCAGTCGGGGGTGCTCTCCCGGGACGGCGGGCGGTACTGCGGGCGGCGGCGGGTCGGATCGTCGGCGGGGACTGATGCCGGTGCCGCGTCGGGTGCGGGTTCGGGTTCGGGAGCGGGCTCGGCGAGGACGGCCGACGGCATCGGGACCGGCGGTGGCGTCACTTCTAGCACCGGAGGAGGCTGCGCAGGGATCGCGGGGGTCACCACGGTGGGCATCGGTACGGCGGGTGGCTCGGCCGGCGCGGGGTCGAGGTCGAGGCTGGACCGCTGCTGGGCGGCCGGCACCAGCGGCGCCGCACCGGTGGTGAAGTCGTACCCGCACGCCTCGCAGAACAGGTCCTGGATCTCGTTGGCGACCCCACACAGCGGGCACGGTCGGGTCTGCGGCTCGGGCGGTGCAGGCGGCGCTGACGCCGGCTGGGACGAGGGAGCCCCCGCCGTGGGGCCCGGCGCACCGGCGTCAACGGGGGAGGCGCTGGTCATCGGCGTACCGCAGACATCGCAGTAATCGGTCGACCCGCTGGGGTGGCCGCTCGGGCACAGAGCCGTCACTTGCGGACCCGCACGGTCTTGGTCGAGGCGGTGTCCAGTTCCATTTCGTCGAGCCGGTCGACGTGCCGCCGCAGCCGTACCCGGCCGGTGGCCGCGTCCTCGATGTCGACCACCCGCGCCAACCGTCCGGTGGCCGCCTCGTCACCGGTCTGGGCGGCCAGTTGCACGGCCCGCCCGAGCTTGTTGGTCGCGGTTGCGTCATCCCCGAGGGCTTTGGCGGCCAGGCCCTGCTGAATGGCCGTGGCCAGTTCGGTCTGTCCGGTGTAGTGCGCGACCTCGGGGCTGATCCGCGCCGTCAGCAAGTCATCGGCGGACCATTTCGCCTTCACCAGTCCCTGGGCCATGACCTGGTCGTCGACTACCAACTGCACGCGGGCGGCGAGCTGTTCGGCGCCGACGGACTTGGCAGGCAACCGTACGGCGACGTGGTAGTCGCGGGTCTCGTCCGCCCACGAACCGGTCGGGTAGGCGCCGGTCAGCGCGTTAACCTCGCGGCGCCGGGCGGTGAGGTCCTCCAGCGTCGGCGCCACCTGACGGACGAACATCACCTGGGCGCCCTGCGGTGCCCACACCCGCAGGGTCGCGTCGGCCAGGCCCCGGGCCATGGAGGCCCGCATCATCGCGGCGAACTCGGCGGGCATGTCGTCCCAGCGTCGGATCAGGTCGACGGTGCCAAGCAGGGCTTGGGCGATCCGGCGTACCTCACCGACCTGCCAGGCGGCACCCAACCCGCGGCAGTCGCACTGGAACCGGCCGCGGACCGCCTCGATCGCCCGGTCCAACTGCTGCGGGGTTTCGTGCTGGTTCTCGCCGTCGGTGAGCAGGATGACGTGCCGCTTGGTGAGGCTGGGGATCGAGTCGAACAGTTGCCCGGCGGCGATCAGCCAGGTGCCCATCGCGGTCCCACCGTCGGGATACAGACGGGTCAGGGCCTGTTTGGCTTCCAGCCGGGTCTGCGTCGACATCCGCACCATCGCGGCGTGATAGCCATCCGGGTAGCACAACCGGGCCTCGTGGTCGCCGGCCACGATGGCGAAATACACCCCGTCGACGATCTGGTCGAGGGCGGCTGCGGCGGCGTACTGGGCGGCTCGGACCCCCTCCTGTTCCATCGAACCCGAGGTGTCCACGACGATCACCTCGCCCGCGTCGCCCGTGCCACCGATGCCGCCGGTGCCGCCGAGGCCGACGCTGCCGGCGCCGGTGCAGGTCATCGACACGATGGCGTGCACGTCGGTGCCCCCGTCGGGCAGGTGCTCGTTCTGATGGACCTGGGCGGTGAACTCAGCCATGGACAGCATCCTCGCTCGGGACATCCGTGACGGCGACCGCCGGGCTCGATGCGGGGGCAGGTGGGGACCCCAGGCGGGCGAGCACGGCCGTGATGTTGTCATGGCCGCCTTGCTGTTTGGCCCACCGGACCAGCCCTTCGGCGAGCGCCAGCGGATCGCCGAACGGCGCTTGCGCCGTGGGTCCGGCCCCGACCTGGGCGGCAACCTGCGCCACCACGGCTGCGAGGGCCAGTTCACCGGAGGCGTAGTTCCACAGCCCGTCCGAACACAGCAGCAGCCAGCCGGCAACCTCCGGTTCGAAAGCGCGGCTGGTGGGGGTGTGATCGGGGGCGTCGGCCCCTAACCAGCGGGTGATGGTGTGGGCGTGCGGGCCGGTTTCGGCGAGCGC
Source organism: Austwickia sp. (assembly GCA_016711265.1). Lineage (GTDB taxonomy): Bacteria > Actinomycetota > Actinomycetes > Actinomycetales > Dermatophilaceae > JADJTI01. Next base: position 78,825 of record JADJTI010000005.1, read on the forward strand.
GCGGTCCATGCCCGCGCGCACCTGTTCGCCGGCGAGCGAGTCGTCGAGGGTGAGCAACGCCGGTACGCCGGGTGGCTCGGGCAGCCAGTACGCGCGGCTGTCGCCCACCGACCCGACGACGACGAAATCCTCCTCGATCACCGCGGCAACGAACGTGCAGGCCGGCAGGCTGAGCGCGGTGCTCCCGGCCGGAGGCGGTGAACCGGATTCCTGGGTGGACTCCTGGGCGCGCCGACTGGTCACCGCGTCGGTGACCTGGCCGACGGCGTCGCTGGCCGCATCGGCGGCGGCCTCCAATCGGGCGATCAGCGCGGCCTCGCGCGCGGTGGCCAGACCCAGGCCTTGAGCCCGGGAGGAGGTCAGGACGGCGGCGGCCGCCTCGGCGGCGGCCAGGCTCGCGTCGGCGGAGGCGATCGCTGTGGTGACACCGTCGCAGACCACCAAGGCCGCGCGGCCCGGGTGGGTGGGGTCGACGCGGACCGCCATCGCGTCCTGGTTCTCGGTGTGCCGGATCCCGCGGTCGCACACCCCGGCCAGCCACGGCGCCGGGGGTTTCAGTGAAGTGGTCCCGCGGCGGTGGGCGGCGCCCGCCGCACTGGGTGCAGTAGCCGTCAGCGTCGTACCGGCCCGCGCACTCCACGCAGGCGCCACCGTCCGCGGCCCGCTCCTCCTCGGCGACCGGCAGGGGCCGCAGCCCGGCCGGATCGGCACCTAGCACGAGCATGGCCCCCCGGTCCCCCCGGTCCCCCCGGTCGGCGCGGGCGGGCGCGCTGGACGGCGCGGCGATCACCGCGGCGCCGTCCCCAGCGGTGGGAGCTCCGGTGTGAGCGTCGAAGCCCGGCGCCTCGAACAGCCCCGCGCCGATGGGGTTGTCGCAGGAGGGACAGCGTTTCAGCGTGGCGTCGGCCAGCCCGCCGCCGCACCGCGGGCAGGTCAGGGCCGCGGGCGGCGACAACGGCATCGGGTCGTGAGTCATGTCAGGCTCCAGGGGCGGACGGCGTTGGCACGGTCGACGAGGGCGAACCGTTCGGTGGGCTCGGGGGTCAGGTCGGCCAGGTCCCGGTAGGCACGTTCCAGGGCGGCCCGCAGCGCCATCGACGTGGCGGGCACATCGCCGATGCGGATCTGGCCGGCATTGCCGTGGGTGATGACGTGCCGGAGCGCCTTGTCATAGACGCCGATGTCAAACGCCAGCCGTTGCCGGGGATCCAGGGTGACCCCGCCGACGTCATCGATGGCGTCGGCCAGGTCGGTCAGGGTGCCCCGCTGGTTCATCAGCCCCGCGCGGACCCAGCGGGCGTGGGGGTGGGCCCGGCTGGCGGACGGCACCGCATCGAGCACCGTGATCGCCCCGTTCACGTCGCCGCGGGCCACCCGCGCCCTGGCGATCCCGAAGGCGGCGGGGGCGACGTACCCGGCGTCCGTGCGCAGGCAGGTCAGGTACTCCCCCTCTGCCAGCCCCGGCTGCCCCGCCGCCTCCGCGGCCAGGCCGAGCGCCAACCGCGGCGCGATCTCCCCGGGAACCTGGTCGCGTACCGCACCGAAGTAGTTCTGCGCCGCCGCGATAGCGGCACCGGACTCTTCGCGGGCCAGCGCGTCCAGGCCGAGCATCCAGGCGGCCCGCCAGTCCCACGGGTCGGCCTTGAGCATCGCGGCGGTAGCGGTGGCCACCAGGTCCGGCCGATCCGCCGCGAGCCCGCATCGGGCCTGGTCCAGCCAGACCTCGGGGGTGACCTGCGGAGCCCGACTCAACTCGTCGTACCTGGTCAGCGGCTCGCGGGCAGTCACCATCGACACCCAGTCGACCATCGGGTCGTGGTCGTCGGGTTTGAGCGTCGGCAGTTCCCGCCAGGTCAACGCCTCGCCCGAGACCGGCGGCGGGTCGAAGAACTGGGAGTGCGCGCTCTGAGTGGCGGCGGTGGCCGACCCGTCGCCGGCGAAGACCACCTGGCGCAGCACCCCCACCATCTGGGCCCGCAGTTCCTCCACGCTCAGGAATCGGTCGTCGGGATCCTCCGCGCAGGCTTTGGCCACCAGGCGGTAGAAGGCGTCGTACCGGGCGAACGCCGGCACCTGCGAGGTCGGCGGCAACGAGGTGGCGTATTCCTTCTGGTAGCCGCGGAACTCGAACGTCAGCACGGCCAGGGTCCGGCCGATCGTGTAGATGTCCGAGGCCACCGACGGGCCGAGCTCGGGGACCTCCGGAGCCTGGTAGCCGAGCGTGCCGTAGATCGGCGACTCGGCGTCGTCGGCCCGGCGCACCCCGCCGAGGTCGATGAGCTTGATGGCGTCCCCGACCTGGATGAGGTTGTCGGGTTTGAAGTCGCAGTAGATGAGCCCCAGCTCGTGCAGGTAACTGAACGCCGGCAGGATCTCCAGCACGTACGCCAGCGCCTGCGCCACCGGGAACGGGTCGTAGGACCCCTTGGCGGCCAGCCGCTGCTTGAGCAGCTGCTTCAACGACACCCCGCCGACGTACTCCATCACCGTGTACGCCGACCCCTGATGGGTGACCACGTTGTAGATCTCGACGATCAGCGGATGCTCGACCTGGGCCAGCACCTGCTGCTCGGCCACCGCGGCGGCCAGGGCGTCCGCGTCGCCGGCGTTGAGCAGGCCCTTGAGCACCACCCAGCGCCCGGAGACGTTCTGGTCGCGGGCCAGGTAGATCCAGCCCAGGCCGCCGTGCGCCAACGCCCCGGCCACCTCGTACTGCCCGGCCACCAGGTCGCCGGGGGCCAGTTTGGGAGTGAAGTCGTATGGCGCCCGGCACTGCGGGCAGAACCCTTTGGTGCGTCCGGCGTCATCCTCGACCTTGGCCCGGCCTACCGGGGCGCCGCAGTTCGGGCAGGCGCGACGGTTCTGGGGGACCTGGGGATCGGTGAGTACGGCGGTCGCCGGGTCCACGGGGGCGACCGGTGGTACCTGGGTCAGGCCCATCCCCAGCCGGGAACCGACGCTGCGGCGTCCGGCCCGGACCCGTCGCCGGGCCGCGGCGGCCCGCAGCTGGGTGGCGCCGAGCCCGGCGCGTCCCTCGCGGGACCCGCGGGCACCTGGCGACGGGGTCAGGTGCGCGGGCTGGTCAACGCCTACCGCCAGGGCGCTGGAATCCGGCGTAGGCGCCGGCGGGGTCTCGGGCGTCGCTGGGGCCGCGGGCGTGGCCGGTGCTGCGGGCGTCGCTGGAGCAGCGGGCACCGCTGTGGCCCCCGGTCGCGGCTGCGGGGAACCGCAGATCGTGCAGTACTCGTCCTCGTACACCCCGGTGCACCCGGGCTCGACGCACCTCATCGACCTTCACCTCGTGGCTGCAGGTAGCCGTCCACGGCGGCCAGCAGCGACCGCGCGTGATCCAGATCGGCGGGAACCTCGGCCAGGGCCGCTTCCGCGCGGTGTAGCAGGGGGCCGACGTCGTCCCGGGCCCGCTGCGGGGCGGCCGCCAGCCGGTCGGCGTACCCCTGGGCCCGCCGGCGGAGGTCGTCGTGGGCCTGCAGGGCCGCGGCGTACACCCGATGGGCCTGGTCCAGGGCCTGACCTACCAGGGTGAGCCGTTGCTGGTACGCCGTCAGCGCGGCGGGATCGCTCGGGACCTCGCCGAGGGCCAGCACGTCGGGGATACCCAGCGTGGGCGCGGGAACGACGTTGGACTGGGCCCGAACCGCCAAGGCGCGCACCGCCTGGCCCTGCGCGGCCAGCTCCGCGCGCCGGGCGGTGGCCCGCTGGTGCTCGCCCCGGGCCCGGTCGCGGGCGGAGGCGGCGACGATGAGGTCACGCTCGGCGGTGGCCGCCGCCAGCTCCAGCGGGGGGATCAGGCCGCCGACGTCGGCGCCCCGGCGGGCGCGTTCGGTGACGTCGGAGAGCCGGCGGTCGAGGTCGTCCAGGGTGGCCGAGCCCGACAGCCGCTGCTCGGTGGGGATCAGGGCGACCTGGTCCCGGATGCGTTCGACCTGTTGGCGAAGATCCTGCAGCCGGTCGGCCACGTCCGGTTCGGCGCCGTCCAGCCGCAGCCTGGCCCGCAGCGATCCGGCCAGGGAGTCCGAGAGCCGGCAGGCCTCGGGCACCGTGACGGCCATCCCGCCGGGGCCCGCGCTCTGGTCGAGGCGGCCCCAGATCAGGGTCACCACGTGGCGTCGGCCCGCCTCGTCGAGCCGCCCGGAGTCCCAGGCCGCCAGCAGCAGGTCGTGGCGGCCCGCGACGGCCTGCCAAAGGGTCATGGACAGCAGGACATCGCTGGTCAACGCGTCGCCGTCGGGGGCCTGGAGGGCGGCCTGATCGAGGGCGTCCAGCTCGGCCTTGCGCCGGTCCCGCCAGTGACCGAGGTCCTCCAGATACCGCATGAGCTGATCGGGTGGTACATCCTGGCCGAGCCCGCCGGGGGCGGCGGGCGCGACGGCGTACCGGGTTGCGGGGCCGGGGGAGGGGCTCATCGCCGGCTCACGCTGGCTCATGGTTGTTCACCGGTACTCCCGCAGACGGCGGCCGATCCCGACCCAGGCTGCCCCGGCGGCGACCAGCCCGGCCACCAACGCCGTACCTGATTCCAGGTAAGCGGGGTCCCCCACGGAGTTGGTCAGCCCCCGGGCTGCCACGGCCTGCGCGGTTCGGGTGACGCTCAGGACGTTGGAGAAGGCCTCGGTACTCGCGGTCAGCGCCGCGACGCGCTCGGTGACCGGCGAGCGGGTGCGGACGAGGGGGGCGTGCTGGGTGGTGTACGCCCGCCACGCGGCGGTGAACTCCGAACCCATGGTCCGCGCGTTCCCGGTGATCTGCCCGGACCTCTCCTGCCACTCCCGCTGGGCCGCCGCCGGGTCTCCTCCGGGGAGCACACTGGACAACTCGGTTCGGCGCAGCTGGTAGAGCTGCTCGGACAGCTGCCCCACCCGGGTGGCCTGCCGGACACTGACCTCGGGGGAGTCGCCGAAGGAGATGCCGGGCACGGTGGCCATGGCGGTCACCCCGAGGGTGAGGAGGGTCGCCAGGGCCAGCCCCGGGTTGACGATCCGGTGCGTCTTGCGCGCCAGCCACGCGGAGGTCAGCACCAGAGCGACGGTGCTCAGCCCGCCGACGAGGATGACCAGGGCGCGGCCCCCCGCGCGGCCGCCCACAGCGTCGTCGCTGCCGAGCCGGGTGAGCCCGGCGGCGCTGACCGTCTGCAGCGGCGTCAGGATCCGGGTCTGGGCGTCCGCCCCCAGCCGCCGGTAGCTGGCCGACGCGGCCTCGACCGGAGACCTGGCCGGTGACGTGGCCGAGCCGGCCGGGGGGGTCAGGGTTCGTTCCATCGATGTCGCGTACGACGTCATGGCGTTCACGGCGCTCGGCAGCTCCGGGAGAGCGCCGGCGGCGCCAGCGGCCTGGACGACGTAGGGGCCGACCTCCTGGGATCGCGCGGTGTAGCGCCCCCGCCAGCGGTTCAGGCGTTCGGTGCGCTCGGGGCTCGGCGCCGATGAGTCGATGGCCTGCAGCGCCAGGTAGCTGCCGGCCAGCAGGTCGGCGTCCCGGAAAGTGTGTAGTGCCTCTGATACATAGCGGTGTTGGTCGATGACGGCGTACGGGGACTGCTGGAGGCCGTCCAGACCGACGAGGCCGCTGGCCGCCAGCCCGGTCAGGACGCACGCGATCGGCGCGGCGGCGCGCAGTTTACGCAGGTCGACCGGCATCCGGGAGCCCTGGGCGGGGCCTGCAGACAGACCTGCAGTCGTCGTGATCCCGGTCTGCGGCGTGGCGGCGACGTTCGGTGTGGGCAGCGGGGTGGCGACCGTAGGGGTGGGTACGCCGGCCGGCTGGGGGGCGGCAGCGGGCATACCGGGGGTCAGGCTCATGCGGGGTCCACCCCCTGATCGGCGTCGGCGTCAGCCACGGCGGGCGGGTGCTCATCCGGTCGGTCTTCGAGATCCACGACCTCCAGGGTGCGCAGCTCCTCCAGGGTCGGGTCGTCGGCGTCCCGCAGCCGCCAGGCGTGGTGGCTGATCGCCGCCTCGAGGGTGTTGCGCGCGAACCGGCCGTTGCCGAACGTCTCGTCCCGGGCGGTCGCGGCCAGGATCTCGCGGAACCGCGTCAGCGCCGCCGGCGACCAGTCGTAGTCGTTCCTGGCGGCCAGCGACACGAGGATCTGGGTCACTTCCTCGTCGGTGTAGTCGGCGAAGGTGATCGTCGTGCGGAATCGGCTGGCCAGCCCGGGGTTGGACTCGATCCAGCGGCGCATCGGTCCCGGGTAACCGGCGACGATGATCACCAGGTCGTCGCGGTGGTCCTCCATCTCCTTGACGAGGGTGTCCACGGCCTCCTGGCTGTACTGGTCGCCCATCAGCGCGTACGCCTCGTCGATGAACAGCACCCCGCCGAGGGCGGAGGCCACCACGTCGCTGGTCTTGGTGGCGGTCTGGCCCAGGTACCCGGCGACCAGCTCGCCTCGGTCCACCTCGATCAGCTGGCCCTTGGCGAGCAGCCCCAGGGCCCGGTAGATCCCGCCGACCAGCCGCGCGACGGTCGTCTTGCCGGTGCCGGGGTTGCCGACGAAGACCAGGTGCCGGGTCAGCGAGGCGGATTTCAGGCCGGCCTGCTCGCGTTTGGCCTCCATCTTCAGCAGGGCCACTTGACGGTGGACTTCCCGTTTGACCTCGGCCAGGCCGATGAGCGCGTCCAGTTCGGCCAGCAGTTCCTCGACGGACTTCTCCGGTTCCGCGGGTGCCGCGCCGTCCTGGGTGTCGGCCGCATCCTCGGCGGCGGGCGCCGCGGCGTCGGTGGCGGGGTCGGTGGGTACGCCCGGTGCGCCCGGGGTGGGATTCGCCTGAGTGGGTGGCATGGTGGGTGGCATGGTGGGTGGCATGGTGGGTGGCATGCGGTACGCCGCTGGCAGGTCGCCGAGCTGATCGAAGTCGCTCGGGGGGCTGGGGACCTCGTCCCGACCGCCGAGCAGCGGGCCGCGCAGCAGGTCGCGAGTGGCCTGCTGGAGCGCGTTGAGCTGCTGCAGGACGTCGTGCCCGCGGCCGGTGGCCGCTCGGATCTGATCGGAGACGCCTGCCTCGCCCGTGCCTTTACCGCCGAGGGCGCCCAGATCCAGGGCCGATCCGCCGCGTAATCCCCCGGGGACGGTGTCCGGTGGCAGGGCCGTCGCGCCGCCGCCGCCCGGTCCCATGCCTGCGCCCATGCCCGCGCCCGCTCCTGCGCCAGTCCGCGGGCCGCCGGCCGCGCTGAGCTGGGCCGCCCCGGCGACGGTGGCCTTGCCGACGGCTCCGGCGCCCGCCCCCTCGATCGTGCAGGCCGCGGTGGCCACATCGGCCAGGGCGTGCGCGTACCGCCAGGACAGCGGGGAACCGTCCGCGACCAGGGCCGCGAGCAGCGCCGTGGGGCCGGCGGCGTATCGACGACCGCGCGGGGCGGCGGCGAAGAAGTCGGCCGGCTCGGCGCCCACAATCTGCGCCCAGTGCCGGTGGACCTGGCTGGGACCGGCCTGCTCCAGAACTGCGGCGGCCAACGCCAGGCCCTCCTGACGGGCCACGGCCGGGTTCAGCCCTGCCTGGTCGGCCAGGTCGGCCAGCGCGGCCAGGGCGTCCCGCAAGGGCGCGGGGGTCGGGGATTGCTGGCCGGTCATCGGGGTCCTGCCGGGTCGGGGGGTGTGTCGAGGTCGAGGGGGTTGGCGCTCGCGGCAGGAGCCTCGATGGCCTCAGGTGACGCAAGTCCCACCGGGGCCTGGATGGCTTCGGGGGGCGTCAAGGCGGACCCGGGCGGCGGCGGGATCGGCACGTCCGCGCCCACGGTGAGTGCCGGCGTACCGGCTGGTCCGAACTTCTCTGCCAGGAAACGGCCGTGCGCGACCAGCGCGATGGCGTCGTCGCGGCAGACCGCGTCGAACACCTCGTCCATCGTGCGACCCAGCAGGTCCAACTGGTCGACCAGCACCATCAGCGACGTCTTGCCCGCATCGACCGGGCGGGTGTCGGCGAACCGGCGCGGCAGCCGCAGGTAGCCGCCCACGGCCTCGGGCAGGTAGTCCGTGGCGGTGGCCATCACCGAGTACGCCAGGGGGCTGCCCGCTCCCAGGGCGTCCAGCCGGGGAATGGTGTCGCGGATCGCGGCGGTGATCCGGTGGACCCGGGCGACCACGACCGAGGGGACGCCGGCGTCGGTCATCGAGGTGTCGGTGCGGTCCAGGGCCGCGCGCAGGTCGTCGGCGGTCGGCGGCGCCGGCAGGATCAACCGCTGTGCGGCCTTGGCCTCCTCGCCGTTACCCCGGCCGCCGAGGCGGGCCCAAAAATCCCCGAGTGCCATGGGTGCGTCACCGGCTCCCCGGCGCCGACCGGCACGGCTGGCTCATGACCGCCCCGAGGTGATGTCCAACGACCCGGACTGGATGCGGGTGTCGGTGCGCTGCACGCGTTCGAGGTAGGTGCGTGACTTGGCCACCTCGCCCTCGAGGGTGCCGATGGTCTGGGCCATCGTGTCCAGCGCCTGCACCCGGAAGGTGTCGATGGCGTCCATGGTTTCGTAGATGTTCTGGAAGGCGGCCTGCAACTGGGGGAGCCCCAGGGTGGAAGACGCCGCCTGCTCCTGGATCTTGATCGAGTTGTCTTTGAGCATCTGGCTGGACCGTTCGATGAGCGCCGAGGTAGTCGTGTTCAGCGCGGTGATCTGCTCCAACACCAGCTTCTGGTTGTTCAGCGCCTGGGCGATGATGATGGCCGTCCGCAGCGCCGACACCGTCGTCGTGGTCGCCCGGTCGACGCCCTTGATGAGCTCGATGTTGTTCTTGATGATGATGTCGATGGCCAGGTAGTTCTGGATCGAGACGGCGAGCTGGGTCAGCAGGTCCTGGTGCTTCTGGCGGACGTAGAACAGCACGTCCTCACGCATCGCCTTGGCCTTGTCGGGGTCGCTCACGTCCAGGTCGGCGATCTGCGCCGAGAGCTTGGCGTCCAAGTGCTCGGCGATGTAGATGTACTGGTTGATACGGCCCATTGAGGCCCACAGGTTCTGCTTCTCCAGGTTCAGTGCCGCGTTGTCCTTGGCGAGCTCGTCCTGGCCGTTGCGGAGCGCGTGCAGGATGCCGTCCAGGTGCTTCTGCGCCGACTCGTACCGGCGGAAATAGTCGGTGAGCTTGTCGCCGAACGGGATGAACCCGAGGATCTTCTTGGGCACACTCGCGCCCTTGGGGTCCAGATCCTCGACGGTGTGCCGCAGCTCCAGCAGCGTCTTGGCCACGGTCGAACCCTCGGCCACCCCGCCCTCCTTGAGCGCCTTGACCGGGGCCTTGAGCAGCCGGTTGGAGGTCTCGGCGGCGGAGCGGATGTCCGCATCCCCCATGGTCCGTACGTCGGCCGCCTTGGCCGCGAAGTCGGGGGACTTGGTCTGCGCGCTGGAGAGGGCGTGCACGAACTGGTCCACCTTGGCGTCCAGGGCCGGCATCACCGCCGGGTCCACGGCCGGGGCCATCGTTGGGGCCGAGGTTGCGGCGACCGGCGCAGGCGCCGGAGGGGCCTCAAGCCGCAGTACCGGCTCGGCGGCGGCGACGCCTGCAGGTGGCTGCAGTGGCTCGGTCATCGTGGTGTGCCCCCTTCGGTGGCGTGCTTCTGTGCTCACAGGTCCTACGTCGTACCGGTGGTGCTGATCGGGTGGTGCTGATCGGGTGGTGCTGGTCCAATGGTGCTGGTCCAACTGACGGGCCTCGTCCACCGTGCCCGACAGCGGCCGATCCACGCCATGCGGGAGAACCCCGAGTCGCCCCGGTGGCTTCCCGCTCCATCGCGATGCTTACCCCAGTCTGCCTTTTCTCACCCCGTGGACCGATCCGTGATCCACCGCCGACAGCGGGTGTCAGCGAACGTCGCAGGGCGCCAAGGCGTCTGATCGCCGGCCGCGGATGGGCGTCCGAGCGGTGGACGGTGGAGTGTAACGGACGATCGTCTCACTCGATCAACGGCCACCTGCTCCGTTCTTTGCGGCGCCGGTCGATGGGGGTACGACCCGACACAGAGAGCCCTGGAGTCCTTGGGGCAACCACAGGAGCCGCCGTCATGTCCGTGTCCGCGTTTGATCCGTTAGTCATCCACCACGTCAGCCCCGCCGCGATAATGGCGATCGGGGCGGGGGTGATCTCCGCCGCGTCGGTGGCCACGGGGGTGATCGGTCACTGGTTCACCCGCATGGAGCGGCAGGCCCGGGCCGAAGGGCTGGCGGAGGTGGGCGCCGACCGGCGGCTGCCGTTGTCGGACTCGCTCCCCGGTGAGGTAGCGCTCGGTCCTGGGGGCCTGGCCCCGCCAGGCTGACGTCCTACGCCAGGACCGCCCTGCGGCGTACCAACCAAGATCGCCGTGCGGCGTACCAACCAGGAAACGCGGGTCAGCGGTGCAGCGCGGCGGTGACCAGGGGACGCCGGTGGGCGACGCGGTTCTGCGCCCGGGCACGACGGTCGGCTCGGCGTTGCGCCTTGCGGGCGGCACGCTGATCCGGCTGCAACTCGTTCGGCAGGGACAGCCGGATGATCCGGTGCCAGGCGGAGTACACCTGTCGCCACATCGGCGCGCTCGCGTAGTGCAGCTCGTACCGGTCGAACAGGGCGCGCACCCGCGGGGCGATCTCGGCGTACCGGTTGGACGGCAGATCGGGATACAGGTGGTGCTCGATCTGGTGTGACAGGTTGCCGGTGAGCAGGTGGATGAGCGGGCCGCCGGAGATGTTGGCCGAGCCGAGCATCTGCCGCAGGTACCACTCGTCGTGGGTTTCGCCCTCGATCGAGTGCGTCTCGAAGGTCTCCACGTCCTCGGGGAAATGGCCGCACATGATGACCGCGTGCGTCCACACGTTGCGCAGCGCATTCGCGGTGACGTTGGCGGCCAGCGTGGAGCGGGCGTTCGGGCCGGCCAGCGCCGGGTAGAGCAGGTAGTCCTTGGCGACTTGGCGGGCGGCCTTGGCCGCGAACTCCCGGATCCGCTGGGGCAGCTCCGGGTCCGGCTCGCGGCCCTCGCGGCGGGACTGGGCGAACCCCAGGTCGTAGGAGGCGATGCCCCACTGGAAGAACACCGCGTTGAGCAGGTTGGTGAGCGGTTGGATCAGGAAGGCCGGTTCCCACTCCTGGTCCTCATCGACGCGCATGATCCCGTAGCCGAGGTCGTGGTCGCGGCCGATCACGTTGGTGTAGTTGTGGTGCTCCTGGTTGTGCGATTCCTTCCACTGCGACGCGGGCGCGACGTGGTCCCATTCCCAGGTGGTGGAGTGGATCTTCGGGTCGCGCATCCAGTCCCACTGGCCGTGCAGGATGTTGTGGCCGAGTTCGGCGTTCTCGATGGTCTTGGCGGCGGCGAGCCCGAGGGTGCCGACCACCCAGGCGGCGGGGTGGCGGCTGAACATCAGTACGGCCCGGCTGCCGAGTTCCAGGGCGCGTTGGGCCTTGATGACTCGCCGGATGTACGCCGCGTCGCTGGCTCCGCGCGCGGCCAGGACTTCGGCGCGGATGGCATCGAGTTCGGCGCCGATGGCGCGGATGTCCTCCGGGGAGAGCCGGGTGTAGGCGGTGTCGGGCTTCTTCTGGATGACCGTCATGTCCGTCCTTGGGGCCTTTCGAAGCTCACGCGTCCAACCGGCAGCTGCCGGCCGGAGTGTTGATGCAGGTCTGCACGGTGACGCCGTCGGCGGCCACCGTGATCTCGCCGGTACGCAGGTCGCTGACCGCGCCGTCGGTCAGCGGCAGCACGCAGCGGAAGCAGATGCCCATCCTGCACCCCGAGGGCAGCACGGCCCCGGCGCGTTCGGCGGCGTCCAGGATGGACGTGGCGCCGTCGACCTCGACGTTGGTGTCGGTGCTGGTCCCGGCGCTGGTCCCGGCGCGGGCGAGGACGGCGGTGCCGCCCGTCCCGGTGATCACCGGCGGCGGGGTGAACGGTTCGGTCAGCAGCGGACCGGTGCGTTGTTCGGCCGCCATCGCGGTGACCAGGTCGACCAGCCCGGCGGGCCCGCAGGTCGCGACGGTGCGCTCGGCCAGGTCGGGGATCAGCTGCTCCAGGCGTTCCGGGGTCAGGTAGCCCTCGTCGTCGCTGTGGCAGGGGTGCACGGTCAGGACGCCGGCGAGCGGCCCGGCCGCCAGATCGCGCAGCTCCTGGGCGAACATGGCGTCCCCGGCGTGCCGGGAGCCGTGCACGAGGACGACATCGGCCGGTCCGGGGTGGGCGACCAGCGTGCGCAGGATGCCGATCACCGGGGTGATGCCGGAGCCGCCGGTGATGAAGGCGACCCGTGCCGGCGGGGGGTCGGGCAGCACGAAGTCGCCGGTGGCCTGGCCGAGGTAGAGCAACTCACCGGCGCGCAGCCGGCGTACCAGATGGGTGCTCACGAGCCCGCCGGGGACCGCCTTGACGGCGATGCTCAGGCGTTCGGGCGATCGGTCGGCGTACCGCGTGGCAGGCGCTGCGGGGGAGGTGAGTGAGTAGGTGCGCCAATGGCGTACGCCGTCGATGTCCACGCCGACCCGCAGGTACTGGCCGGCGCGGTGGCCGCGCCATGCCCGGCCGGGGGTGATGTCGATGGCGACGGCGTCGTCGGTGAGGCGGCGGATCCCCGTGACCCGGCCGCGGAGTTCGTTCGCCCCGGCGCGTAGCGGGTCGACCATGTCGAGGTAGTCGGCGGGCACCAGGGGGGTGGCCACCAGGCCCGCCAGGTCGGCCAAATACCGAAGGCGCCGACGTGCCTGCGGCCGCAGGTGAACACTCACGTTACTATTCTGTGCTGTCCGCTGAGCTAAAGTCTTGACCAATGCCTGTGAAGAACATCGCGTTGATTGATCGGCGCGGACAAATTCCGGGGGACTTTGGTGCCTGATATTGCCCCGCTGGCTCCCGACCTGCTGGTGGCCATGCGGGCCTGCCTTCCCGACGTGGGCGACCGCGCGGTCGAGGCGATCACCCACGAGGTCCCCAGCTACCGAGACACCTGGCGGGGCCCCGTCGGGCAGACCATTTCGCGCACGGTCGAGATCGCGCTGGATGCGCTGGTCACGCTCGCCGGGCGGCCGCGGGGAGGGGCCCGGGTGACGCCCATGAGCCCGGCGATCGGCGGGGCGTACGAGCTGGGCCGCGGAGAGGCGCGCAGCGGGCGCTCGGTGGACGCGCTGCTGGCGGCGTACCGGGTGGGGGCCCGGGTGTCGTGGCGGGAGTTGTCGCAGGTGGCTGTGGCCAGCGGCGCGACCCCGCAGACGCTGGCCGGGTTCGCCGAGGTGGTCTTCGCCTACATCGACGAGCTGTCAGCGGCGAGCCTGGCCGGGTACGCCGACGAGATGAACAGCATCGGCCGGGAGCGCGAGGAGCGGCTGTTGACCCTGGCGCGGCTGCTGCTCGCCGGGGAGAACGAGGACGTGTTGCGAGCCGCGGCCACCCGGGCGCACTGGGCGACGCCGCGCACCCTGACCGCGGTCGTCGTACCGTCCTCCCAAGCCCGGTCGGCCCTGGACCAGCTGCGCGGGCACACCCTCCAGTTGCAGGTGGACGCTGCCGAGGGGGAGCGGACCGTGTTCCTGGTGCCCGACGTCCGGAGTCGGTCCACGCTGGTACGGCGGCTGGCCGGGCGTACCGCGGTGGTCGGCCCGACGCGGCCCTGGACGGCCGCCGGGTCGTCGTACGCGCGGGCCAACCGGGCGATCGCAACCGCACCGCCGCCCCAAGGGCAGGCAGTGGACACCGAACACATGCTGGCCGAACTGGTACTGGCCGCCGACCCCGAGGCGCTGGCCGACCTGCGGCGCCGGGCGCTGGCGCCGCTGGACGGGCTGTCGGCGACGACCCGGGCGCGGCTGACCGAGACCCTGCGGGCCTGGCTGCTGAACCACGGCCGGCGCGACGCGATCGCCGCCGAGCTGCAGGTGCACCCGCAGACCGTGCGCTACCGGATGGGGCAGGTGCGCGAGCGGTACGGCGACCGGCTGACCGACCCGCGGTGGATCCTGGCGCTGACGGTGGCGTTGGGGTTGCCACCCGGCGTCGGCCCTCGGGGCGCGGGGTAGCGCCCTCGACGGTAGCCAATCCGCTCGGCCTGGACCCACCTTGGCCACCCGAACCCACCTTGGCCACCCGAACCCACGAAGCTTCGTGGGTCTGGCAGTGGGAGGTGGGTCCGGTAGCGGGGCGTGGGTTCGGGCTGCGCTGAGCGGTCGAGCGGGGTTGGGGCGTGACTCGTGGCACTGCAGCAGCGATGCAGATCCGCATGTTACGGTGCGAGAATGCCCCGAACGGTTCAAATTCGTGACTTGGACGATCAGGTCTATGAGGCTCTGGCGCGCCGGGGCGCCGAGGTGGGCCTGTCGGTGCCCGAGTACTTGCGTAAGGAAGCCGAGCGTCTGGCGGCCCGCCCGACCGTGGCCGAGTGGTTGGACCGCACGAGGCGGCGCTCCGACGCCAGGACGCCCCGCGACACCCTCGAGGCGCTCGACGAGCTCCGCGGGAACTGGCCGTCGTGATCGTCGTGGACGCGTCCTGCCTCTATGAGGTCGTCATCGACAGCCCCCGCGCCGAGACGATACGCGGTCGCCTGGCCGTCGAGCCTGCTCAGGCGGCACCGCACATCGTGGACGTCGAGGTCTTCAGCTTGATTCGGCGGGACTATCTCGCCGGGACGGTAGACGACACTCTGGCGTCCCTCGCGGTAGATGACCTGCGGTCATGGCCGGGCGAGCGGTTCGGACACCGCGCCCTGCTGCCCCGGGCGTGGGAGCTGCGGCACGGGATCCGGGGCTGGGATGCGGCGTACGTCGCGCTCGCGGAGGTTCTGGATGCCACGCTGATCACCCTCGACGCTCGCCTGGCAGCGGCCGTCGGGCCGCGCTGCCCCATCGAGATCCCTGCCTAGGCGACGTAGCACGCACCACAACTGCAACGTTCGGCACTGGCACGGTCAGGCGATAGCTCGTTGACCTGCGCACATGCCCGAGGTTGAGGTGTTGCACGCACGTGTTTGTTGCTGTTGTGGCGAACCGTCCCCTGAGTCGGTGCCCACCCCTCCGCAGCCACGAAGTCCGGAGACCTCAATGGGCGGTGTGG
The DNA here is from genome assembly GCA_016711265.1 of Austwickia sp. GTDB lineage: Bacteria > Actinomycetota > Actinomycetes > Actinomycetales > Dermatophilaceae > JADJTI01. Next base: position 93,839 of record JADJTI010000005.1, read on the forward strand.
GTGGGACGTTGATGAGGCAGCGCCAGCGCGGGCGGGGTATAGGCGCAGGTCGGGTCGCTGGCCAGGATGTCCCCGGTCACAGCGTAGGCGTGCGACCGGGAACCGCCGCAGACCTCATTGAACTCGCACACCCCGCATTTGCCGTGGAACTCATTCGGCCGACGCAGGGACTGCAACAGCGGGTCGCCACGGTAGATCGCCCGGAACCCATGTTCCTTCACGTTGCCACAATGGTGCGGGAGGAAGCCGGAGGGGTACACATCACCCAGATGGTCGATGAACGCGAACCCGCGCCCCGAATTGATGTCGATCGGCGGCCGAGGCTTGCGGCGCGTGGTCTCCTGGCCGGTCAGCAGGTCGGCGGTGGCCGCAGTCAGCTCCCGGTACAAAGTCCCCCGCTGCGCCTGCAACGCCGCCAGCGCCTCCGGGCTTTCCTGCAGCGCCCGGGCCCGCTGGATCGCGACCCTACGGAAGTGCGGCGCCTCCGTTGTCTTGATCGCCAGCAACGTGGACACGTCGTGCAACCAGTGCATGACGTCCTCGTTGTCGGCCGGGACCAGCGGCAACAGGTTCTCGCCGCGCCCGGTCGGCACCAGGAAGAACACGCTCCACATGGTCGCCTTCAGGTCCATCACGGTCCGCAGGATCGCCGGCAGCTCCCGCACATTGCCCTGCGTCACCGTGCTGTTGACCTGCACCCGCAGCCCCTCGGCCACGGCCGCCCGCGCCGCGGCGATGGTCCGTTCGTAGACGCCCTCGACCCCGCGCCAGGCGTCGTGGGTGGCCGCGCTCGCGCCGTCCAACGACAGCGACAACGCGTTCGCCCCGGCCGCGTGGATCTCCGCGAGCCGCTCCGGCGTCACCTTCGGGGTCACCGACGGCGAGACCGCCATGTGCAGGCCCAACCCATGCCCGTACCCGACCAGCTCCGCCAAGTCAGGCCGCTCGAACGGGTCGCCGCCGGTCAGGATCACGATCGGGAACGGCCGTCCGAACGCCGCGATGTCGTCCAGCAGCGCCTTGCCCTCGTCCGTGGTCAGCTGCAGCGGGTGCCCGGTGTGCTGGGCGTCGGCGCGGCAGTGTTTGCACACCAGCTGGCACGCCCGGGTGACCTCCCAGATGGTGATCATCGGCCGGTCGCCGGCGTCGTGGTGCAACTGCCGGACGGCCCGCTCAGGCTTGGTCGTGCCGTGGCCGGTCGGCGCGGTGGCGGTCATCGGGTCCTCTCGGGGTCGGGTGCTCCCAGTCTGCCCCCGCCCGCGGCCACCTCGGCCGCGATTAGGGTCGCCGAAGTGATGCATGAGGCCAGTCCCACACCGTCGTACGACGCGCCAGCCACCCCCACCCCCGGCAGGGCCGCCGCCAGTGCGGCGCGCGCGGCAGCCACCCGCGCGCTATGCCCGACGAGCAACTGCGGCATCGCCGACGGCCAGCGCCGCACCGCGACCACGTCCGGGTGGACGTCCAGCCCGGTGAATCGGCGCAGGTCACGGCGCAGGTGATCGACCAGCGCGTCGTCGTCGAGCGCGGCCAGCCGCTCATCGAAGTACCGGCCCGCGGACATCCGCAGCCAGAACACGCCCGTGTCCTCCAGGTGCGCCCACTTGTTCGACAGGAACGTCGAGGCCTTGAGCAGGCTGCCCTCCGTCGAGGGCACCAGCAGGCCGTTCGCGCGCATCGCCGGCACCCGCCGTACCGGCGCCGGCGGCAACCCCAGCACCACCGTCGCCACCGACGCGGCGGGAGTCTGCGCGAACCCGGCGGCAGCGGCCGGTACGACGGGTCGCAGCAGCTCCGCGGCCCGAGCAGCCGGTACGGCGAGCAGCACGCCTGCCGCGCTCAGGTGCACCGGGCCCTCCGGGCCGGTGGCCGTGAGGCGGTACCCGTCGGGGGAGGGGGTCAGCGCGGTCACTCGGTGCTGCAGCCGGACCTCGACGGCGCCGGGCGCGAGCCCACCTAGCCCCGCCAGCAGCGCATCGGTCAGCGCGACCAGCCCCTGTGGCCAGGCGACGAAGCTCACCGCAGGCCCCGGGCGCGCCCCGGCACGGGACCGAGCCCGCGAGGCGCGCAGCAACGAGGCGCCTGAGGTGGCCGCCGGGACCAGGCTGGGCGCGCAGGCCCGCAGCGACAAACGTCGTACGTCACCGGAGTGCAGGCTTCCCAGCAGCGGGTCCACCAGGCGATCGGCGACCTGCCTGCCGAACCGGGACGCCACGAAATCCCCGACCGCCATGTCGTCTTCGCCCGCCGCCGGCAGCCGGCCGCGCCCGGCGACCACCGGTTCCAGCCCGGCGCGGACCAACCCCGGCAAGCTCATCACCCGGCTGCGCAACACCGGCCGCAGGCGCGTCGGCCCGGCGGGCCCAACGCCCTCCGGCAGCGGGCGCAGGCCCCGGGGTGTCCACAGCCAACTGGTTCCCGGTCGCGCCAGCACCATCGACTCCCGCAGCCCCAACTCATCGATCAGCGCCCCCACCTGCGGGTACATCAGGTGAGTCGCCTCTGACCCGAGGTCGATCGGGCGACCGCCGACGATCCCGGTGTGCACCTGCCCGCCCACCCGGTCGGCTGCGTCGAGCACCACGACGGCGTGTCCGGCCTGGGCGAGCCGGCGGGCCGCCAGCAAGCCGGTGAACCCGGCGCCGACAACGACGTACGGCGGGCTGGCGGCGCGATGAGCCGGGCTGGACATGGTTGGCAGGCTACCCGGGGGAGAATGGCCGGCGTGTTCCCTCGACGCCAAGCCGCGACGGCGCTGACCCCGCTGCTGCTGCTCGCGCTGCTGGGCATCGTCCTGGTGCTGGGCGCCCACCTACTCGGCCAGCACACCGAGGCGGGGCGGGCGATGGACCTCGCGGCGCAGCAGGCGTTGCGTGACCCGCGCTGGCCCACCAGGCGGGTGCTGCTGGTGATCTTGGGCCTGGTCAGCCCCTTTGCGCTGGCGGGGAGTCTGGCCGTGCTGGTGGCCGTGGCCCTGCGGCAGGGCCGGTCCTGGACCGCCGCCGCGATTACCGTCCTGATGGGCGGCGCCAACGTGAGCACCCAGCTGCTGAAGCGCGTTGTCCTGGAACGCCCCGAACTCGGCGAAGGAGTTGGTAACACCTTGCCAAGTGGGCACGCGACAGCGCTGCTCAGCCTGGGTTTGGCGCTGATGCTGCTGCTGCCGGGGCGTCGGCGGATCATGGCGCTCGCCACGTTCCTGGGGACCGCCGGCGCCCTGATCACGCTGTGGTCGGGTGCCCACCGGCCGGTCGACCCGATCGCCGCGATCGGGGTGTGTGCGCTGTGGGCCGCGGTCGCCGTACCGATCGCCGCGCGCGACCGGTGCCCCCGCGCGGGCCGGCCCGCCCCGACGCTGGCTGCCCGCCTCGGCTGGGCGGGCGTGATCGTCGCGGCGCTGATCCCCGCCGCGATCGTGCTGGCCAGGGTGCTGGCGCGGCGCCCGCCCGGGACCGGGTACGCCGTGACGGTCATCCTGCTCGTCGCGACGCTGGTGCTGGTCACGGTCGCGCTAACGGCCCGGGCGGCGCGGGCCGGCAGCGTTGTCGGTGCCGCCGATTAGGCTGCTCCACGTGAGTTGGAGGACGACGGTCGCGGTGGCGGCCGGCAAAGCAACGCGGTACGCCGCCCGGTTGCGCGGCGGTGGGTCGGCGCTGCCCGGGTTGATCGCCGAGCGCGTGGACCCCGCATTCCTGACGCACACGCTGGCGGGGCTGCCGGAGGGGATCGTCGTCGTCAGCGGCACCAACGGCAAGACCACGACCACGAAGATGCTGGTCGCGATCCTGCGGGCGCACGGCAAACGGGTGTTCACCAACCCCACGGGCTCCAACTTCACCCGCGGCGTGATCTCCTCCATGCTCGGAGAGCTCACCGTCCGACGATCCCGCCTGGACGCCGACCTGGCTGTCGTCGAACTCGACGAGGCGCACGCCCTGGTCTTCGCCGCGACCGTACCGCCCACCCACGCGCTCCTGCTCAACGTGGCCCGCGACCAGCTCGACCGGTTCGCCGAGATCGACTACACCGCCGGGCTGCTGTCCCGGCTGGCCGAACAGACCACCACCGGCCTGGTCCTGAACCGTGATGACGCGTTCATCGCCCGGATCGCCGACATGGTCCATGCCCACGCCGCCGGCCCGCCCGGTGGCAAATCTGCCGGGCCCCAGATCCGCTACTTCGGGGTGCACCCGAGCATCGCCGACAGGCTCCCCGAACTCGCCGAACAGGACGTGCGCTTCGCCGACGCGGCGACCCCCGCGCCGCAGGACAGCGACGCCCTGCTCGCGCCCCGCGACGACCGGGTGTTCGACATCCGGTGCGGGTCCGGCGACATCGGACCCATCGAGCTGCACCAGCGCGGGCTGGCCGCGATGATCAACGCCACCGCGGCCACCGCGATGGCGGCGATGCTGCTCGGCCCCCGGTTCGACGCCGCCGCCACGGCGCGGGCGCTGCGGGAGGTCCGGCCGCCGTTCGGGCGCGGCGAGGTGATCGACGTCGACGGGGCACCGCTGGAGCTGGTGCTGGTCAAGAACCCCGCCGGATTCACGGTCGCCCTCGGCACGTACGGCGCGAGCCCAGTCGCCACCATGATCGCCATCAACGACGACTACGCCGACGGCCGGGACGTGTCCTGGCTGTACGACGTCTCGTTCGCCTCGCTGCAGACGGCCGGGGTGGCGCTCACCTCGGGAATGCGGGCCTACGACATGGCGCTGCGGCTGCAGTACGACGACGTGGCCACCGCGGCGGTCGAACCCGACCTGGAGATCGCGCTCAACCGGTTCCTCGCCGACCATCGCGGTCAACCGGCCCGGATCTTCTGCACTTATACGGCGATGATGGCGCTACGGAGGATGCTGGCCGCCCGCTACGGGCTGGCCGAGATCGGCGCCGACCCGGAGGCCGGGCGATGAGCGGGCACGCCGGGGAGAGCAACGCATCGGCTCAGGCACCCGACAAAGGCGCTGTGACCGTCGTCCACCTGTACCCGCGGGAAATGAGCATCTACGGCGACCTGGGCAATACCCGGGCGTTGTTGTCCCGGTTGCGCCGCCACGGGTACGCGCCGCGGCTGCACGATCATCACCCCGGCGAGCCGTTTCCCGCCGACGCCCACCTGATCGTCGGCGGCGGCGGACAGGACTCGGGTCAGGCCCGGGTGGAAGCCGACCTGGCCGCCATCGCCCCGGAGCTGAAGGCGCGGGCCGCGGACGGCGTACCGATGCTGATGATCTGCGGGATGTACCAACTGTTCGGGCAGGCGTTCGTCACCGTCGACGGCCGGGTGCTGCCCGGCCTGGGCATCCTTGACGTCACCACCCAGGGTAACCGGAAACGGATGATCGGCCCGGTGGTGATGGCGACCCGGTACGGCGACGTGGTCGGGTATGAGAACCACTCCGGGTCCACGGTGCTCGGGTCGGGGCAGCAGCCGTTCGGGCGGGTGCGGGTGGGGTTCGGCAACAACGCCGAGGACGCCACCGAGGGCGCGGTCACCCACCAGGTGCACGGCAGCTACCTGCACGGGCCGATCCTTCCAGCCAATCCCGCCCTCGCCGACGCGCTGATCGCTACGGCCGTGCAGGTAGCGCTGGGTCGGGCGTTCGAGCCGGGCGTCATTGACGACACCCTCGCCGACCAGGCCCGGCGACGCCAGATCGCCCGGCTGGAGGCCGACGCCCGGCGCGGCACGCCCAAGCTGTCCGACCGGGCCGCCCGCGTCCGCCGCCCGCGGACCCGCCCGCGGACCCGCTGACAGCCCAGACCGCTGCGGCCCCGGAGCCGTCGAACCGTTGGGGAATTGGCGCCGCGCTGGCGAGGCGAATTCCCCAACGCCTCCCCGTGATCGGCCCACTCAGCGACCTACCTCGGTGGCACGAGCCCGGTGATCTCTCGGGCACCGGATTGACCGTCCGGGTCATCCGGCGCAGCCTCCAGTGCAGTACCTCCCGTTCGCCTTGGCGGAGCGGTGTGTGCTCCCGAGGGTGGCGCGTGCTTCCGGGTCCTGCTGCCGGTCAGTGAGCCGAGTGCCGGTCAGTGAGCCGAGTGCCGGTCAGTGAGCCGAGTGCCGGTCAGTGAGCCGCTCGCGTGACCGGCCCGTCCTCGGGCCCACCGTCCGGTTGATCGACGCGGTACCGCTTTCGGGTCGCCGCCCAGACGGCCGCGGACATCGCTCCGAACGGGATCTCCAACAGGTGGCTGTAGATCGCGAACAGGAACACGGCGGCGGCCGCGGCGGCTCCGTCGGCGCCGAAGGCCACCATCAGGACGGCGGCGATCTCGGTGATCCCGATCCCTCCTGGGGTCAACGGCACCATCGTCAACAGACGCGAGAACGCGTAGCAGGCGAACGCCTCACCCCAGGTCAGGTAGATCCCGAACGCCGTCATCGTCTCCCGGAACAGGAAGAAGTAGATCCCCAGGAAGCCGACGATCCCCAGCACGAGCATCGGCCAGTTGGGCCGGACCACCCCGATGATGCGGGTCCGCATGTCGACGGCGAGGGCCTCCACGTCCTGGCCGTGATCGCGGCGCAGCAGCTTCAGGACCGGGTGCACGATCGCGTTCAGGAAACGCCCGATGGCGTGCGCCGACCGCTCCGAAGCCAGGATCGCCACCAGCATGCCGGCCAGGACCAGCCCGGCCCCGCCGCCGATCAGAGCGCCTTGGACGATGATCGAGGGCAGGTCCCGCTCGGTGCTCAGGATGAGCCACACGATCGCCACAATCGGCAACACCATCCGGATCAACAGGTTGAACGTCGAGGTGATGATCAACGACGTACCGATGTTGCGGTGACTGAACCCCCAGGACCGGAAGATCGCGTACTGCGCGGCCACCCCGACCGCACCCCCGCCGGGCATCGAGTTGCTGACCCCCGAGCCGCACAGGTTCACGATCAGGGCGGGAGCGTGGCGCATGCCGGGCAGCGACGCTGAGATCGTGAACGTGTACACCCACAGACCGCCGAACATCAGCACCAGGCAGATCAGCGCCTTGCGCCAGCCGACCCGTTCCAGGTTGTCGATGATCTCCGGCCAGGTGGTGTGCGTCAGCCACGGCAACACCCACCCGAGCAGGAAGATCGCCAACGCCAGCCCGACGACGACCTGTACCACCCGCTTGACCAGTTCGGCCGTCGTTGTCGGGCGGATCGGTTCCGGGGGGGCCCCGCTCAGATCCAAGCCGTCCATCTACGTCCTCCCTGTGGGCGCGGGGTACGTCGGCATGAGGCACCCGTGCGTACGGTGACAGTCGTGACGGTGGCCTGGCAATTCGGGCGGACTCGGGTCCTTCACTCCGGGGCCTGGGCGGGCAGTCCCGCGAAGATGTCGCCGGCGGCGGCGGGTGCGCGCGGCCACCAGCGGCCTCGGGGGGGGACCACGGGGCCGCGGGACTGCACGTACCACTCCCGGGAGAACACCATGGAGAACACCGGCTTCGGCAGCCGCAGGAACGCCGCCAGCGTCCGGTCGCCGTCATCGGCGGTGGCCTGCGAGACGTGCGCCGCCATCGCCGCCCTTTTGGCGCCCGCGTGATCGAACACGTCGATGGTGTGGGTGATCGCCGAAGCCGGCACGAACGCCCGCCCGAACGCCGTCGGGTCGAACTCCGGGGGGAACCGGTGCACCTTCGCCAGCCAGCGCACCGCCCCGGCGATCAGGTCCCGCGGGATGGTGGCCTCCAGCACCCGCGGCGTGCCGGCCAGCTCCGCCGCCAGCGCGCCTACCTGGTGCACCCGCACGTGGTCCCGGTGCCCATACCCGCCGACCTCGTCGTACGTCGTCACCACATCCGCCCGCTCCTGCCGCAGCACCTGGGCGAGCCGCTGCGCGGCCTGGTCCACGTCGGCGCGGCAGAACCGTTGGCTGCCGGGCGGGTCGGGGGGGATCGGGCCGTCCAGGCCGGAGTCGGCGTACCCCAGGTGCACCACCCGGGCCACGCCCAGGGCGTCGGCGCTGGCCTGCAGCTCGGCCATCCGCCGGGTGGCCAGCTCGGCGCCGTGGCCCATCTCGGTGGCGGCCAGGCCCTGGCCGCCGTCGGTGGCCACCACCAGCACGACCCGGTGGCCCTGTGCCGCGGCCTTGGCCATCGTGCCGGCGGTGAACAGCGCCTCGTCGTCGGGGTGGGCGTGGAAGCAGACCAGCGTGCGGCTCACCCGTTCATCCTGCCCGCTGCGCCCGGCCTCGTCCGTGGCTGCCGTCCGCTCTGCTCGATCGTCGGCGCGGCCAAGGGTGAGTCGCGTCATCCCAGCGGCCGAACTTGGCCAGGTGAGGCCACACCTGCGGCACGGCTGTGAAAAGGTGATGGGCGTGAAGATCGCGTTATTGACCGACTGCTACCCGCCCCGCCTGGGCGGCATCGAGGTCCAGGTCCGCGATCTGGCGCACCGGTTGGCCGAATCCGGACATCAGGTCGAGGTGTTCACGGCCACGATCGGCGCCGACGACGCCCGTGGTGGCCTGATCGAAACCTCCGACGGGGTCACCGTGCATCGGATGGGCATCCTGCTGCCCGGACGGCTGCCGGTGAACCCGCTGGCCGCCGGTGAGGTGCGACGCCGGCTGGCGGCCGGGCGCTTCGACGTGGCGCATGTGCACATGGGCATCATCAGCCCGTTCACGGTCGACTGCACCCATGTCGCGCTGCAGGTCGGACTCCCGGTCGCGATGACCTGGCACTGCATGCTCGGGCCGGGCGAGCCCTTGTTCCACCTGACCCAGGTGGCTCGGATCTGGGCCAAGCGAGGGGTCACGATGTCGGCGGTCTCGGCGACCGCGGCGGTCCCGGTGCAGCGGGTGATCGGTGCCGCGGGCCGGGTAGCGGTGGTGCCGAACGGCATCGACCTGGCCCGCTGGTGGACCCCGGACACCGCGGAGCACCCGGCCATGCCGGCCCCGAGCGACGGCGACCTGCGGGTGGTGACGGCCATGCGGCTGGCGATGCGCAAGCGGCCGTTCGCGGTGCTGGACGTGATGGCCAAGGTCCGGCGGCGGATGCCGGACGCCCCGGTGCGGTTGACGATCCTGGGTGATGGTCGGCTCCGCCCCGCAGTCGAGCAGGCCATCCGCCGCCGCGACATGCAGTCCTGGGTCGATCTGCCGGGCCGGGTGGACCGCCAGACCCTGCTGCAGCGGTACGCGGAGTCTCACCTTTACCTGTCGCCGGCCAAGCTGGAGTCGTTCGGGATCGCCGCCCTCGAGGCCCGGTGCGTCGGGCTCCCGGTGGTGGGGCTGCGTTCCAGCGGGGCCTCGGACTTCATCACCGACGGTGTGAACGGTTACCTGGCCCAGGACGACGAGGGCATGGCGGCGCGCGTGGCGGAACTGCTCGGGGATCACGAGGCCCGGGAGCGGATGTTCCGGTACAACCTGAGCGTCCCGCCGGCGCAGGACTGGGCCCAGGTCGTGGCCACGACGATCGGGGAGTACCGCAGGGCCGCCGCGGCCCGGGGTCGGCGGATACCGGGGGACCCGCTCAACGGGGTGGCCCACCCGCCCGGGCCGCATTCAGCCACGTACCGCCGGCGCGCGTCCCGCGAGGAGCGGTCCCGCGTGCTGCCCACCCGCCGCTGACCCTGCGGTGGCCGCCGTCGTGGTGCGTGCCACCGTGTCGCCCTCGCAACCGTTGGGGGATTCGCGCCGCGTCAGCGGTGGAAATCCCCCAACGATGGTGCCGCTCCGGCACGGCGCGGACCCCACCACGGAACTGACCCGCATCGGCCTGCGAGTGACCGCCTGGGCGGGCGCGCGTCGCGGCCCGACAGGTGAACTCTGGCTGGACTGCGAGGTCGGTCCCGGACCGCCCCAGCAGGTACCCCCGGCGTCGTCCCCGCCGCCCCCGGTCCCCCACGCCGAGGGCCTGGTGATCGGCCCCGGGGAGTCGGCGGTGCCCGTGCAACGGGTCTCGGCCGTGGCCGTCGTCCGGGCGGGGGCGCGGGGTCTGCTGCTCACCCGGTATTCGAGGCGCACCCGGCGCCCTGGCTGGTGGGGACTGCCAGGCGGTGGCTGCGAGACCGGGGAGGAGCCGGTGGCGGCCGCCGTACGGGAATGCTGGGAGGAGACCGGGCACCGGGTCGAGATCGGCCGACTGCTCGGGGTGACCAGCGATCATTTTGTGGGGCGGGCACCCCACGGGCGGTTGGAGGACTTCCACGCCATCCAGCTGGTGTACGCCGGGCGGGTCGCCGAAGCCGTCCAGCCCGTGGTGCACGACCTGGACGGCTCGACCGACGATGCGGCGTGGGTGAGTCCCGCGGAGCTGGCCTCGTTGACCCTTACGCCGATGGCGCGTCGGCAGCTGCGGCTCGCCGGGATCGAGCCATTCGTGTCCTGAGCAGACCGACTCCGGCAGCCAGCACCAGCACCAAACCGAGGGCGATCGGTCCCGAGGCCCGGGGCAGGGCGGGGATCTCGTTCAGCGCGACCAGGACGGCCAGGGTCAAGCTGAACAGACCCACCAGGAGTGGGAAGACGGCCACCGCACGGCGGGTCGGTGGGTTCTGCGACGTTTCGCTGCTCATCTCGCTGGTCATCCCGTTGATCATCGCTGCTCGACCGTGAGCTCGCCGTAGGTCACGGTGGCATCGACGGTCAGTGGCTTCGCCGCTGCCGGCGGGGTCGTCGTGCGACCCTCGAAAGCCAGCGTCCGGCTGACCCGCGAACCGTCGTCGCGGAGCCGCTCGCCGGCGTCGTCCTCCCAGCCGAGCTGCCCGCCTCGTACCGACGCGTTCATCGTCACCGGAGCGTTCTCCGGCACGATCACCTTCAGTTGCCCCATCCCCAGCCTCACCTTGGTGGTCTTGCCGGCCACCGCGGTGGCGTCGAGGGCAGACAGGTCCAGGACGGCATCCCCGAAGGCCCACTCGTACGTGCCCTGCAGGTCGGCGACCGTGGTGGGTCGCCAGGTGCGTTCGCCCATGCCGGCGTCGAGGTCGACCTCCAGGGACGAGCCGCCGAAGGAGGCCGCCGCGACCCCGATCGCCAGGAGCGGCGTGATCAGCGAGAGCAGTCCGCCACGGCGGCCGGCCAGCCCGAGCACCACCACCATCAGCGCCAACACGATCACGACGGCGGTCATCCCCAGGAGTTGCGCGGTCGGCTGATCGGCAGGCAGCAGGGCTTGCGTGCCGTGGTAGGCCAACAGGCTCAGGCCGAGGGCCAGCAGCAGGGCGAACGGGCCTCCGGTACGGCGGCGCGGGGCCGCTTGGGCAGTAGGGGCGGCGTACGCGGGTTTCGGTGGCGTCCAGAGCGGCCCACCTGGGAGCCGGTCCTGGGGGTAGGGGCGCGGTTGGGGATCGCGGGACGCCAAGGGCTCGGGGACCGGCCGGTCGGCGGCTGCGCCCCCGGTGCCTAGGCCGGCCACGCGCTGGGCGGTCGTGCTGCGGGTCAGCAGATACCACAGGCCGCCGGCCACCAGGACCGCGAAGAGCCCGGTTCCCCCGCCGCGGTCATTCCGATCGCCGATATTCAGCACACTCAGTGCCGTGATCACGACGAGGATGACCGATCCGGGGTGCCGCTCCCGCCAGGCACGTTCGGCGTGGATCGACCCTGCGTCGTCCGGCAGCAGCGCCCAGGCCAGCAGATACACGGTGATGCCCACGCCGAAGAACAGGCCCGCGAGCACGGCGGCGATCCGGACCAGGACCGGGTCGATGTTCAGCCGGGTGGCGATGCCGCTGCACACCCCGCCGATCCAGCGGTGATCCCGGCGGCGATACACCCCTCCCGCCCGTATCGCGTCGAAGAATCGCTCGGCCCGGTTCGCAGCGGAGACCGGGCGGGCCGGCAAGGACTGGTGGTCGTTCATGGCTTCATCGTCGTTCTCATGTCATGGACCTGGCCATACTGTGCCACCCTGATCCGACCCTGACTGAGCCCTGAACCCGCCCGGGGTCACCACCGATTTCGGGCGCCCGGGGTTTCTTCCGCGCGGACGGCGGGTGAGACTGGCCAGGTGAGCACCGCCGTACCGTCACTGCCCGCCGAGGGGACCGGACCGCCGCCGTTGCGCCGGATCGTCCGCCCTCGGCGCGGGCGGCAGCTGGTCGGCGTGGCCGCCGGGCTCGCCGAGCACCTCGACCTCCCGGTGGCTCGGGTGCGGTGGACGTTCGCGGCGTTGACGCTGGTGGGCGTGGGCTCCGTCGTGTACCTGCTGTTGTGGATCCTGACTCCGGTCGGAGAGCACCTCGGGGACCCGGAGGGTGACCCAGCCTCGAGCCCGGGCTGGGCGTCGCTGCGGACGATCGTCGTCGTCGCGGGATTCGTGACGGTGGGCCTGGCGGTGGCGCTGGCGGTCAACGCGCGCGCCGTCATCAACCCCAGCACGCTGTTGCCGCTGGCCGCGGTCGCCGGTGGCGCGGTGCTGGCGTGGTCCCATCTCGACCAGGAGGACGCCACCCGGGCGGTGACCGGCGCCGCTGGCCCGTCGGCTTCGCGGCGCCAGTCCATGCTGCGGCTCGCCGTGGGGACGACGCTGGCCGCCGCGGGGATCGTCGCGGTCGCCACCCGCGACCAGGGGCTGGCGGTGCTGTGGGACGTGATCGTCGCAGCGGTGGCGGTGGTGGTCGGCATCGTGCTGATCCTGACCCCGTGGGGGATGCGGTTCTGGCGTCGGCTGCAACTGGAGCAGGCCCGGGCCATCCGGGAAACCGAACGCGCCGACATCGCCGCCCACCTGCACGACTCGGTTCTGCAGACGTTGGCGCTGATCCAGCGCACCGACGACCCGGTGCGGGTCACCCAGCTGGCCCGCGCTCAGGAGCGCGACCTGAGGCAGTGGCTGTACGGCAAGGACGCCGCGCACGAGGCCACCCTGGCGGCGGCCGTGGCCCGGGTGGCGGCCGAGGTGGAAGACCTGCACGGCGTCCCGATCGAGGTGGTGGTCACCGGTGACGCTCCCTCGCAGGAACCCACCGAGGCGCTGATCGCCGCCCTGCGCGAGGCCCTGCTCAACGCCGTACGGCATGGTGCGCCGCCGGTCTCGGCGTACGTCGAGGCGGGCCCGCGGGGCATCGAGGCCTTCGTCCGGGACCGTGGCCAAGGGTTCGACCTGCAGGACGTGCCGCCCGACCGCCTCGGGGTGCGCGAATCGATCCTGGGGCGGATGACCCGCCGCGGTGGGTCGGCCACGGTACGGCGGATGGAGCCCGGCACCGAGGTGTCCTTGTTCATTCCCGTGGTGGGTCACGACCCCGGCCCGTCGGCGATCCACGAGTCCACCGAACCCGAACCCAGCGCCGTGGGAGGCACCCCGTGAACGAGACCACTACGCGCGAAGGCACCCCGGCGCGCCGGCCTGCCGGGATCGGGCTCGTCCTCGTCGACGACCACCGGATGTTCCGGACGGGGGTCCGCAGCGAGCTCGCCGCGCTGGCCCCCGACCTGCACATCCTCGGCGAAGCCGGGACCGTCGACGAGGCGATCGCCGTCATCACCCGGGAACGCCCCGACGTGGTGCTGCTCGACGTACACCTGCCCGGAGGCAACGGCCGGGGCGGCTCCGACGTCGTCACCGGCTGCCGCCACATCGCCGAGGGGTCTGCCGGCGCCACTGGGGACGGCGGGGGCAGCCGACCGATCCGGTTCCTGGCGCTGTCGGTCTCGGACGCCGCCGAGGACGTCATCGCGGTGATCCGGTCGGGGGCGCGGGGGTACGTGACCAAGACGATCGCGCCGACGGACCTGGTGGCCGCGATCCGGCGGGTGGCCGAGGGCGATGCGGTGTTCAGCCCGCGGTTGGCCGGCTTCGTGCTCGACGCCTTCGGTGCCGCGGCCGGGGAGGTCGCCGAGGTCGACGAGGAACTGGACCGGCTTTCGGCCAGGGAGCGTGAGGTGATGCGGCTGATCGCGCGGGGCTACCAGTACAAGGAGGTGGCCAAGGAGCTGTTCATCTCGGTCAAGACGGTCGAGACCCACGTCTCCAGCGTGCTGCGCAAGCTGCAGCTGTCCTCGCGGCACGAGTTGACCGCCTGGGCGATGCACCGCCACCTGCTCTGAGGCCTCAGCTAGGGGCCTCAGCTAGGGCGCGACATAACCATGCTGAGGCGTCAGCACTGGTGCGTGTGAGCGGTCGACATGTCACTTGTGAGGCGCTCCCGGCTGGGCAGCGCACCAGAACTGACAACTCGGTCCCGGTCAGAGGCAACTGCCTGACATGTCGACACCCCACCAGGTATCGACATGTCAGGCACGACGCTTCGGTACGACGACCACGACGCTTCGGTACGACGACCAGGCGACCCTAGAGGGGCCCGAGACGCCAGGTCGGCTGCTGCGATCCCTGCGGTCGGCGGATCATCTGCGGCATGAAGACGCCGAACTGCTCGGCCACGGACAGCGAGGTGTCCCACAGCCACAGGTCCAGGTCGTCGCCGGCCAGGTCGGTCCGGAACTCCCCGTAGACCGGGTCGAACTCGTCGTACCCGATCGGCGGGCGCAGCCGCTCGCCGTACTCCTCGTCGAAGGCACGAAGTTCCAGCGGGCGCTGCGGGATGTCGCTCGCGATCCCCAACGCCAGGTGGCAAACGCCCACGTGACTGACCAAGCGCGCCAGCCGCTGGGTCAACACGACCGCGTCCACCAGCAGTGATTCGGCATCGGCCAGCTGGACGTGACCGGGATCGACGGTGCCGTCATCCAGGTATCCGTTGCGCGTCAGCGCCACGGCCAGCGACCGTGGCCCGGCGACGATCCGGTACTCCATCGGCCGGCCCGCGGGCAGCAGCACCTCGGCGCGGGCCGACATGGTGCCGCAGTCGTAGACCAGGTCCCCCAGCTGCATCGGGCACGGTCCGGTCGGGAACTTGCCGTCCAGCATGGCCTGGGCCAGGAGGGATCCGAGGTCGGGGGTGGGGTCCAGGCTGCGGACCCCGACGAGCCGCCCGAGCCCCACGATCCAGGCCCGGCGGTCGGTGTCGAGTACGTCGACCACGCTGCGGTAGGCGTGCAGGAGGGGGGCGTCCGCGGCGACCAGTTCACAGGTCGGCATGGCGTTCACCTCAGGCTGCCGACACGGCCCCGGCGGCGCGCAGGGCGTCGACCAGGCTGCGGTCGGTCTTGAGGATGTGGAACGTCAGCCAGTCCCGCAGGAAGGCCATCAGTTCTTCGGTGATCTCGACCCCGCGCTCGGCGAAATCGCGCGAGAAGTTGCGCACTTGCGCCGTCAGGAACCGGTGTTCGGCGCGATGCTGCTCCGAGCGTGGGACGGCGTACCGCTTTATCAGCTTCTCTTCGAACGCGAAGTGCAGCTTGGTGTAGCGCAGTAGTTCCTCGACGATGAGCGCCAACGTGGTGCGTTCGACCCCGTGCTCCCGAGCGTCGTCGAGAGCGTTGATGAGACCGACGAGCCGCTGGTGTTGGACGTCGATGTCCCCGAACCCCAGCTCGAACTCGTCTCCCCAGGTCATGAGTGCCATGGTGCCTCCTTGCACTGGCCGAACCGCCCACGGCCCCGTCCGCGGCGGCAGACGACACTCGAGGCTACCCCCCAGGACGTCTGTCCAGTTTGTGTACCGGGTCTCACCCCGGACGCAGCTGCAGCAACCCTGGTTCGTCTAACCCCCGTAACCTCGGTGTCGTATGTCTCCCCTTCGGCTGGTTAACGATCCTTGTGAGCCGTCAGTCCGGATCGGAGCTGTGATCTGCGACTCAACGGCCTGTCGGCAGGGAACGCACAGGTGGCGGACAGGCCCCCGACGACGCGTGCCGCTGCGCCAACGAGGCCGGCGCCCCCCGTAAGCTCCCAGCATGTCGACGGTCTTCATGGTGCTCGGAATCCTCCACTGGGTCGGCCTTGCGGCGATCGTTGGAGGGTACTTCTTGTCATTGCAGCGGCAGGTGATCCACCCGGTGATGCTGTGGGGAGCCCGGCTGCAACTGCTCCTGGGGCTGGCCCTGGTCGGCGTCGCCGAAATGGGCAAGGTGGCCTCGTTCGGGCATGCCTGGGTGGCGGTCAAGCTGGTCATCGCCTTGGCCGTGGTGGCCTGCTGCGAGATCGCCGCCGCCCGGACGCGCAAGGGGGCGGCCGCCCCGATGCTGATTCACGCGGGGTTCGTGCTGGCCTGTGTCAACTTCCTGATCGCGTCATTCTGGGAGTGAGTCGAGGGCGGCCAGCCGGGTGAGCGCCGCGTCGTCCATCCGGTACGTCGTCCAGGCGTCCTGCGCGATAGCGCCAAGCGACTCGTAGAACTCGATCGAGGGCCGGTTCCAGTCCAGGACCCACCACTCGAGCCGGGGATACCCGCGATCCCGGCAGATCCGAGCCAGGCCGGCCAGCAGCGCAGTACCCAACCCACCACCGCGGTGAGCCGCTTCGACGTACAGGTCCTCCAGCCAGATCCCGTGACGGCCGGTCCACGTCGAGAAGGACAGGAACCACACCGCCATCCCCACGACCCGGTACGACGTCTCGGCCCCCGCCGTCGGCGCCATCTCGGCCACCAGCGCAAACGCTGCCGCCTCACGATCGTCCGGGAACAGCGCGATCCGCAGATCCTCCGGAGTCGACGTACACGAGGCCGGGTCTTGCTCGTACTCGGCCAGCGCCACGATCAGGCGGTGGATGTCGGCGATGTCGCGCGGCTGAGCGGCCCGGACCCGGACGGTCGGCGGCGATGCTGGTGGTGCCACAGGGTGACCCTAGGACACCGCCCGCCGGATGTCGGGCCACGGCCGTAGGGCGCTGCCAGGATGAGCCCATGGGACCCGGGCCGGCATCGAACCTTCCGCCCGGCCACGAACTCGGCGCACCGGCGTACTGGCGCATCACGGTCTGCATGTTTCTGGCGGGACTGGTGACGTTCGCGCCCCTGTACGGCGTCCAGCCGCTGCTCCCGATTCTGGCGGCCGAGTTCGGTGTCACCCCGGCACGGAGCACGCTGGCGGTGTCGGCGGCGACGCTCGGGATCGGCGCGGCGCTGCTGGTGGTCGGGCCGCTCTCGGAGGTCATCGGCCGCCGCGTGCTCATGCTCGGCTCGCTGTCCGCCGCCGCGGTCACCGGCGTGGCCTGTGGGTTGGCGCCCTCGTTCGAGTGGCTGCTGGTGGCCCGTGCGGCGCAGGGCGTAGCCCTGTCGGGGCTACCCGCGGTGGCCGTCGCCTACCTGTCCGAGGAGCTCGCGCCGAGGGCGCAGGCGCGCGCCGCCGGCCTGTACATCGGGGGTACCGCCCTCGGGGGGATGAGCGGGCGACTGCTGGTCGGCGGCCTGGCTGAGATTGCCGACTGGCGCGTGGGGCTGGTGGTGTTGGGCGTCGGCAGCGCCATCGGGGCGTCCGCGCTCGCGGTCCTGCTCCCGGCCTCACGCCGGTTCGTCCCCGCTCCGCGCGGCCCGCGGGCCCTGGCCCGCACCACCGGGGCGCTGCTCACCGATCGCGCGATGGTGGGCCTGTTCGCCGTGGCGGCGACCGGGATGGGCGCGTTCGTCGCCGTGTTCAACGCGATCGCGTTCCGGCTGACGCAGCCGCCGTACTCGCTGAGCTCCGGCACGCTCGGCCTGGTCTACCTCGTGTACCTGTCGGGGTCGGCGAGTTCGATGCTCGCGGGGCGAGCGGTGGCGCGCCACGGCCAGCGCGCCGTTGCGCCGTGGGGTGCAGCGATCATGACGCTCGGCGCGCTGATTACTCTCGCCCAGCCGTTGCCGCTGGTCATCGTCGGGATCGGGACGATCACCGTGGGGTTCTTCGCGCTGCACGCAGTGGCCAGTGGCTGGGTGGCGGCCCGAGCGCTTGCGGGAGCCGGGGCGCCGGGTACGGCGTCGTCGCTGTACCTGGTCAGCTATTACGCCGGGGCGTCGGGGTTCGGCACCCTCGCGGGTACGGCGTGGAGCGCGTTCGGCTGGCCGGCCGTGGCGACGCTGTGCGCCGGGCTGTCGCTGGTGGCGTTCACCCTGGTGCTGCTCGTGCGGCGGGTCCCCCCGATCGTGTCGGGTGGGCGCCGGAACCCCCGGGCAGGAGAACGGCCCGTGGGTTCCGGCGGATGCCGGTGCGCACTGGACGAGGTGCGCCCCCACGGGCCGCGGTGACTGCGGAGATTTCGCCGCCACCCGTCCGAAGTCTCGGTCGGCTGCGCTAGCGCGCAGTCACCTCACGCGTCCGATAGCCACTCACTCCTCGGATCACCTCCTTTCCCGTGTGCGGATAAGGTACGTCGGCCGCCCCGATCGGGCAACCGATTTCGTGCAGGGTCCGGGCGCGGGCACAGGGGCCCGCCGCGCACGAACGCGGCGAGGTCGGTCGGCCGGCGCCGCCTACAATCGAGCCCGATATGAGCCTCTTTGACGACATCGCGCTGCCGCCGACCGCCGCCTCCGCCGCCGGGGAGGCGCTGATCGAGGGACTCAACCCGCCACAGCGAGAAGCGGTCCTGCACCACGGCAGCCCGCTGCTCATCGTGGCCGGGGCCGGCTCGGGCAAGACCCGGGTGCTGACGCACCGGATCGCCTACCTGCTCGCGGAGCGCAATGTCCAGACGCACCAGGTCCTGGCGATCACGTTCACCAACAAGGCCGCCGCCGAGATGCGCGAGCGCGTCCAGGCGCTGATCGGGCCGCGCGCCAAGGCCATGTGGGTCAGCACGTTCCACAGCGCATGCGTGCGGATCCTGCGCCGGGAGGCTGGCTCCGTCGGCCTGAAGTCGGGATTCTCCATCTACGATGCGGCCGACAGCCAACGGCTGATGGCGATGGTCGTGCGGGAACTCGACCTCGATCCCAAGCGGTACCCGCCGCGCGCGTTCTCCACCCAGGTCTCCAACCTCAAGAACGAACTGGTCGATGAGGAGACCTTCGCCGCTCGCTCCGCCGAGGGCGATCACACCACTCGGATGCTCGCGTCGGCGTACAGCTTCTATCAGCGGCGGCTGCGCCAGGCGAACGCGCTGGATTTCGACGACCTCATCATGACCACGGTGAACATCCTGCAGGCCTTCCCCGCGGTCGCCGAGCACTACCGACGCCGCTTCCGGCATGTGCTGGTCGATGAGTACCAGGACACCAACCACGCCCAGTACGTGCTGGTGCGCGAGCTCACCCGCGGTGTTCCGGCGGTGACCACGCAGTCCGGTATGAGCGCGGCGGTGCCTGCGGCGGAGCTGTGCGTCGTCGGTGACGCGGACCAGTCGATCTACGCCTTCCGCGGGGCGAGCATCCGCAACATCGTCGAGTTCGAGCAGGACTACCCTGACGCTCGCACCATCCTGTTGGAACAAAACTACCGGTCCACGCAGACCATCCTGCAGGCGGCCAACGCCGTCATCGCGGGCAACAGCGCGCGCACCCCGAAGAAGCTGTGGACCGACAGTGGGGCGGGCCCACAGATCGTCGGCTACGTCGCGGACTCCGAACACGATGAGGCGGCATTCGTCGCGCGGCAGATCGGCGACCTGCGGCGGGATCATGGCGTCACCCCTGGGGACGTGGCCGTCTTCTACCGCACGAACGCGATGTCGCGGGCCGTGGAGGAGGTGTTCGTGCGGGTCGGCCTGCCCTACAAGGTGGTCGGCGGCACCCGGTTCTACGAGCGCCGCGAAGTCAAGGATGCGCTCGCCTACCTGCGGGTGATCGCCAACCCCACCGACACGGTCAACCTGCGCCGGATCATCAACGTCCCCAAGCGGGGCATCGGGGAGCGCGCCGAGGCCTGCATCGCTCAGCTGGCCGAACGCGAGGGCATCGGTTTCGTGCAGGCGTTGGCGATGCCGCAGGACGCCCCCGGCATCGCCGCCCGCTCGGTCACCGCGATCACCGCCTTCACCCGGCTGCTGGAGGACCTGCGAACCGTGTACGAGGGTGGCTCCGGGGTGGCCGGGCTGCTGGAGGCGGTGCTGGAGCAGTCCGGCTATCTGGCGCAATTACGCGGCTCCCCGGATCCCCAGGACGAGACGCGGCTCGACAACCTCTCGGAGCTGCTGTCGGTGGCCCGGGAGTTCGATGAGGCCGCGGTGGCCGATGGCGTGAGCACCTCCTTGGATGACTTCCTGGAGCGGGTGTCGCTGGTTGCCGACGCCGATGAGATCCCGGACCACGCCGACGAGGCCGACGGCGCTGACCAGGGGGTCATCACCTTGATGACGCTGCACACCGCCAAGGGGCTGGAGTTCCCGGTGGTCTTCCTGGTCGGGCTGGAGGAGGGCACGTTCCCCCATCAGCGCGCGCTGACCGGTGGGGATCCCAAGGAGTTGGAGGAGGAGCGTCGGCTGGCCTACGTAGGGATCACCCGGGCGCGCCAGCGGCTGCACATCTCGCGGGCGGTGGTCCGCGCGGCCTGGGGGCAACCGCAGTACTTCCCGGAGTCGCGGTTCGTCGCCGAAGTCCCGTCGGCGCTGATCGACTGGCAGCGCGTGGAGCCCAGCCGGTACGGCGGCGCGGATCGTTCCGGCGATCGCGCCGGTGCTCGCTCCGGTGGACGGTACGGGGATCGCGAGCCGGCCCTGGCCACGTTGGCGGCCCGCCCGGGATCACGGTCCCCGGGCAACCGTCCGGTGATCGCGCTGGAGCCGGGGGATCGGGTCAGCCACGACGCGTTCGGTCTGGGGTCGGTGGTCCGGATCGAGGGGTCGGGGGACAAGGCCATGGCCCACGTCGACTTCGGTGGGGGCCAGGTCAAACGGCTGCTATTGCGCTATGCGCCGCTGGAGAAGCTCTGAGCCGCAGGCTAGGCGGTAGCTCGGTCCGGCACGGGCCAGAGTCCGCGGGAGCGAAGCCACGGCTCGGGATCGATCGGCCCGCCGCCGCCGGGGTGCACCTCGAAGTGCAGGTGCGGGCCGGTGGACCGGCCGCTGTTGCCGAGGGTGGCGATCACCTGCCCGGCGCTGACGGTTTGGCCGTCAGTCACGGCGATGGTGTGCAGGTGCCCGAAGTAGAGGACGGTCCCGTCCGTCAGCGTGACCTCGACCTTGTTGCCGTATCCCTGCTGTTGCCCGGCGAAGGTGACCGTTCCGTCGCCGACGGTGCGGATCGGCGTACCGACCGGACCGGCGAAGTCCAGTCCGGCGTGCAGCCGTCCCCACCGCATCCCGAAGCCTGAGGTCAGGGTCACGTTGGTGACCATCCCGCCCGCCCCGGCCCGGGCCAGTCGGGTGGTGGTGTCCGCAACCGCATCGACCGTCCGCGTGGCGACGGTGGCCTGCTGGGTCAGGACCTCGGCGACGCCGGCCTCGATCGCCAGGCCCTTGGCCATGGCGGAGGTGGCCTGGGGCGGGGGACCGGCCACCAGGAACGAGGCGGTCTGCCGAGTTACGGCGGCCTGGCTCGGCGGCGCGGCCAGGGTGGACTGCACGAGGGCGGCCGTCGTGGTCAGACCGACCAGGGACCAGGCGAGGGGCTTGGCCCACGGGGTGGACCGTCCGTCTGCGGCCCGGGCCGGTCTTCCGGCGGGGGTGGCGGGGGCACGGTGACGTCCGGTGTACGACTTCGACGACACAGGGGGGTCCTCTGAGCAGGGGAAAAGGGGTGTGGCTCAAGGATTATTACCATACCGTGACCATGTCGTGACGCTTTCGCGTTCTCTTCGTTGCCAAACCGCGAGAAGGGCGAACGTTCGTCTCTCGCAAGCCTGTTGGTGTCGAGTCGAGTACGCCGACCGGTCCTGGAGGGTCACTCGGTCGGAGTTCGTGACATAACTCCACCAGGAGGTCTCTGCAGGTCAGCGGATTCCCCCGAGAGGCGCGTGCCGACGCCATCTCCACCGATCGGGCGTACCACGCGCGTGACCAGGGACGTTGCGACGCCACATAACTTGACGCCAAAAACGGCCCCGGCTCATCCACATGTGAAGCTCGTCACAAACGCCCCGAACGCGTCCCTCGGCGGGCTGCGACCGCCCGCGGGCACCACACGGGCACCACACGGGCACCACGCGGGCACCACGCGGGCACCCGGGGATCGTGGGCGGGGAACGCTGACCCGGCCCCGTCCATCCGACTAGGCTGACCCCCATGAGTGAATCTCCGCTGCGCATCGTGGTGGCCAAGCCCGGACTCGACGGGCACGACCGCGGCGCCAAGGTCATTGCCCGCGCCCTGCGTGATGCGGGTATGGAGGTCGTGTACACCGGCCTTCACCAGACGCCCGAACAGATCGTCGAGGCGGCCATCCAAGAGGATGCGGACGGAGTTGGTCTGTCGGTCCTCTCCGGTGCGCACATGACGCTGTTCGCCAAGACCATCGAGTTGTTGAAGGCACGGGACGCCGCCGACATCGTGGTCTTCGGTGGCGGCATCATCCCCGAGGACGACATCCCCGAGCTCACCTCGATGGGGGTGGCCAAGGTTTTCACCCCGGGCGCCACCACCACCGAGATCGTCGAGTGGGTCAACGCGAACGTCACCGCGAGCTAACGGTCGCCCACGCGCGGGCGTGCAGAAGGGTCGGCTGGCGCGCTGACCCACCGGCCGTCCCGCGCCCACGCCCCGGACCACCCCAGCGGGTCCGGGGCGTTCCCGTCCCCCGACGCATCTGCGGCCCGTCACCGGCCAGTGCGCGATCGCGCGGCGTGACGTGACCACCTCGGGTGCTCTCACCGGCCCAGATGGAACTGGCCCGGCGATAGGATCGCCACGGACGTTTCCCATCGACGACGAGGAAATCTGCCGTGGATCTATTCGAATACCAAGCCCGCGACATGTTCGAACGGCACGGCGTGCCGGTGCTGGCCGGCGCGATCGCCGAGACCCCGGCGCAAGCACGAGCCGCGGCGGAGAAGATCGGGGCCCTCTCCGGTGGCGTCACGGTGGTCAAGGCTCAGGTCAAGACGGGCGGGCGCGGTAAGGCCGGCGGTGTCAAAGTCGCCAAGTCTGCCGACGAGGCCGAGCAACTCGCCTCCCAGATTCTCGGCATGGACATCAAGGGCCACACGGTCCACCGGGTGATGATCGCCCAGGGCGCCAAGATCGCCGAAGAGTACTACTTCTCCCTTCTCTTGGACCGGGCCAACCGGCAGTACTTGGCCATGTGCAGCAAGGAAGGCGGGATGGAGATCGAGCAGCTGGCCGTCGAACGGCCGGAGGCGCTCGCCCGCATCCCCGTCGACCCGATGGTCGGCATCGATGACGCCAAGGCCGAGGAGATCGCCACGGCCGCCGGCTTTGACGGTGACGTCAAGGCTCAGGTCGTCGCCGTCATGAAGAAGCTCTGGGATGTCTACACCGGCGAGGACGCCACCCTGGTGGAGGTCAACCCGCTGGTCAAGATGGAGGACGGCACGGTCGTCGCCCTCGACGGCAAGGTCACCCTGGACGACAACGCGAGCTTCCGCCAGCCGCACCACGCCGACCTGGTGGACGAGAAGTCCGCCGACCCGCTGGAAGCCGAGGCCAAGGAAAAGGGCCTCAACTACGTCAAGCTCGAGGGCAGCGTCGGGATCATCGGCAACGGTGCAGGCCTGGTCATGAGCACCCTGGACGTCGTCGCCTACGCCGGCGAGGACCTGCCCGGCAAGCCCCACCCGGCGAACTTCCTGGACATCGGTGGCGGCGCCTCTGCGCAGGTCATGAAGGACGGTCTGCACATCATTCTCGGGGACCCGCAGGTGAAGTCGGTGTTCGTGAACGTCTTCGGCGGCATCACCAGCTGTGATGCGGTGGCTAACGGCATCGTCGGCGCGCTCGATGCGCTCGGCGATGAGGCCACCAAACCGCTGGTCGTGCGGATCGATGGCAACAACGTGGAAGAGGGCCGTCGCATCCTCGCCGAACGTAACCACCCGCTCGTGACCATTGAAGAGACCATGGACGGCGCGGCCCGTAAGGCCGCCGAGCTCGCGGCTCAGGCCTGACAGCCGGAAGGACACAACAAGACAATGGCGATCTTCCTCGACAAGTCCAGCCGCGTCATCGTCCAAGGGATGACGGGCTCCGAAGGCATGAAGCACACCACCCGGATGCTGGCATCCGGAACGAACATCGTGGGCGGGGTCAACCCGAAGAAGGCCGGCGAAAAGGTCGAATTCCCGGGCGGGGTCACCGTTGCGGTGTTCGGCAGCGTCGCTGACGCCGTGAAGGAGACCGGGGCCAACGTGTCGGTCATCTTCGTCCCGGCCACGTTCACCAAGGCCGCCGTCGTCGAAGCCGTCGACGCCCAGGTGCCGCTGGTCGTGGTCATCACCGAGGGCTGTGCGGTCAAGGACAGCGCGGAGTTCTACGAGTACGCCCAGAAGTCCGGCAAGACCCGGCTCATCGGCCCGAACTGCCCCGGGCTGATCAGCCCCGGACAGGCCAACGCCGGCATCATCCCGGCCGACATCGCGGGCGCGGGCAAGATCGGGCTCGTCAGCAAGTCCGGCACGCTGACCTACCAGATGATGTACGAGCTGCGGGACATCGGCTTCACCACGGCCGTCGGCATCGGCGGCGACCCGGTCATCGGCACCACCCACATCGACTGCCTCGAGGCGTTCGAAAACGACCCGGACACCGTAGCCATCGTGATGATCGGTGAGATCGGCGGCGACGCTGAGGAGCGCGCGGCGGCGTACATCAAGGATCACGTCACCAAGCCCGTTGTCGGGTACGTCGCGGGCTTCACAGCCCCCGAAGGCAAGACGATGGGGCACGCGGGTGCCATCGTGACGGGATCGGCCGGTACGGCGGCCGCCAAGAAGGAAGCCCTGGAGGCGGCCGGCGTCAAGGTCGGCAAGACCCCCTCCGAGACCGCCACGCTCATGAAGGAGATCATCGCGGCGATGTGAGGCCGTCGGTGAGCGACCAGCAGCCCTGTGACGTTGACGACGTGTCAGGGTGCTAGGCCGGGCCAGGGGCCGGACCCGATCGGGGTCCGGCCCCTTCGTTGTCTCACAACGGGCCTCCACGGTTGATACAGGGACGGCACAAGGCCTGTTCGAACCGGTTGTGTGCAGATAACCCACACATGTGGCGCGGACCGCTTATAGCAGCTCAGGGGGCCGGGCAACAGATCGTGAGCCCGACATGTCGAGAAATTCACCCGGGCCCGCGAGGGTCTTCCGGAGCGGCCGAATCAGGACTAGCTTGTGTCCGGCTTTAGTCACAAGAGATGCCCACCTGGAGGTTCTGCCATGGCAGACAGCTATTCCACTCAACCCCCCACGATCGTGGAGCCGGACAAACCACGGCGCGACCGCACGCACTGGCTGTATATCGCCGTGATCATCGCGGTTGTCGCCGGCATCCTGGTGGGCTGGCTGTCCCCCGGGACCGGTAAGGGGCTGAAGGATCTGGGCACGGTCTTCGTGATGCTGATCCGGATGATGATCAGCCCGATCATCTTTTGTACCATCGTCTTGGGTATTGGCTCGGTGCGCGCCGCGGCGAGCGTCGGCAAGGCGGGCGGTATGGCGCTGGCCTACTTCCTCACCATGTCGACCTTCGCGCTGGGCATCGGCCTGGTGGTCGGCAACATCATCCAGCCTGGGAGCGGCCTGAAGGCCGAGGCTGGATCCGGTGAGAAGCTGCTGCCCAAGGGTGAGGCGTCCGCGGGAGGTCTCGTCGGGTTCGCCAAGGAGGTCATTCCCGACACCTTGGTGTCCTCGCTGACGGCCGGCAAGGTGCTGCAGACCCTGTTCGTCGCCCTCCTGGTCGGCTTCGCCGTCCAGCGGATGGGGCGGGCCGGTGAACCGATCCTGCGGGGCATCGCGCACATGCAGAAGCTGGTCTTCCGCGTGCTCCTGATGATCCTGTGGACCGCACCGATCGGCGCCTTCGGAGCCATCGCCGGCGTCGTCGCCGAGAGCGGCCCCAAGGCCGTGGGCGAGATGCTCAAACTGATGGCCGGCTTCTATCTCACCTGCATCATCTTCGTGTTCGGCATTCTGGCGATCGTCCTGTGGTCGGTGACCAAGCAGAACATCTTCAAGCTCGCCAAGTATCTGGGCCGTGAGTACCTGCTCATCGTCGCCACCTCGTCCTCGGAGTCGGCGCTGCCGAACCTGATGGCCAAGATGCAGCACGCCGGCGTCCACAAGTCCACCGTCGGGATTGTCGTCCCGACCGGATACTCCTTCAACCTCGATGGCACCGCCATCTACCTGACGATGGGTGCGCTGTTCATCGCTGACGCGATGGGCCAGCCGATGGCCCTCGGCGAGCAACTGGGGCTGCTGCTGTTCATGATCGTGGCCTCCAAGGGCGCGGCGGGCGTCGCCGGCGCCGGGCTGGCCACGCTGGCCGCGGGCATTCAGGCCCACCGGCCCGAGTTGCTCGACGGCGTCGGCATCGTGGTCGGCATCGACCGCTTCATGTCCGAGGCCCGCGCGCTGACCAACTTCTCGGGCAACGCGGTGGCGACCCTCGTGATCGGGCAGTGGACCGGCACTCTGGACCGCGACCGGGCCCGCGAGGTCTTCGACGGACAGCACCCGTTCGACTATTCGACGATCGGCCAGGACGTGCACGACATGGACGAACACCCGATGTCGCCGGTCGACCCCGCGGAGAAGCTCCAGCCCACCCCGCAGCCGATCATCCCGGATGAGGCCACCCGGGCCGACGCCCGCGAGTTCCGTCGCGAGCACGGCAGCCACCACTAGTCCCCTCGTCGTGACGGTGGCGTGCCGCCCCCGCGCCGCGCCACCGTCACGCCACCCTCACGCCACCGTCACGCCACCCCGAGCGGGGGGCGTGACGCTGTTGTGTCCGAGCGTTGACCCCTTGACACATGCGAAACCTGCGACCCCTGCGGCGCGGACGCCTGACAGCCCACGCACGCAGGGGTTGCCCTTCGTCGCGACAAACCAGCCGCTCGGCTCTGGTCTGACCATTGGGGGATAGTGATGGCAGCGGAACCTTGACACCCGACCAGCCGATTTCTACTGTTCGGTACACCGAGTGACCGCGATCTCATCCCCCATCGTTACTCCGCCCCTGTTCGTGCCGTCGTAACACCACTCCATGCCAAACGCGTGCTGCGTGGAGGACCCTGCGTACCTTTTCCACGGTGCGATCGGCTGCGTCGAGCGGGTCTGTCCGGAGCCTCGAAAGGAAACCTCATGGTGACCAAGCGTCCCGTTCTTGTCGGCGTTGTCGTGGCGAGCGCGCTCGCCCTCGCGGCGTGTGGTGGTGCCCGCAGTGAGGGCACAGCTACCGCCAGTGGCGGAGCCCAGAAGTACACGATCAAGTTCTCGCACGTCGTAGCGCCGTCCGCGCCCAAAGGAAAGGCCGCGCTGAAGTTCAAGGAACTTGCCGAGAGCAAGTCCGGGGGGCGTTTGGAAGTGCAAGTGTTCTCCAACTCCGAGTTGTACGGCGACAAGGACGAGTTCCAGGCCCTGCAGTCCAACAGCGCGCAGATGCTGGCGCCGTCCACCGCGAAGTTCACCACGGTGGCCCCCGAGGTGCAGGTCCTGGACCTGCCGTTCCTGTTCGACAAGCCGGAGGACATCGCCAAGATCGCGGCGCCGGAGACCAAGGTCGGCAAGGCGATCTTCGACAACCAGAAGCTGGCCGCCAAGAACATGAAGCCGCTGGGCCTGTGGGATGCGGGCCTGAAGCACCTGTCGTCCAACAAGCCCATGAAGAGCCCGGCGGATCTGGCCGGCCTCAAGATGCGCATCCAACCCTCGGATGTCCTCAAGGTCCAGTTCCAGACCTGGAAGGCCAACCCGACGCCGATGGCGTTCTCCGAGGTGTACAACGCGATGCAGCAAGGCGTCGTCGACGGTGGTGAAAATCCCTGGTCGAACATCGAGAGCCAGAAGATGCACACCGTCCAGAAGCACATCACCGAATCCGGCCACGGGTATCTCGGCTACATCCTCGTCATCAACAACACCTTCTACAACGGCCTCCCCGACGACCTGAAGAAGGTCGTCACCGACGCCGCCAAGGAGTCCGGCGACTACAACCGGCAGGTGGCCGAGGAGGTCAACCAGGAGTCCAAGAAGAAGATCCAGGCGGCCGGCACGACGACGATCTACACCCCGACCGACGCCGAGCGTAAGGCGCTCAAGGACGCCGTCGTTCCCGCGGTGTGGAACCAGTTCAAGGACCTCATCGGCGCCGAGATCATCGACGAGCTCCTCAAGGCCCAGGCATCCTGACGTCCGTCGGCGGCGAGCCCCTTGTGGCCCGCCGCCACGACGTCGTGAATCGCCAGGGATCACCAGGGATCACAATGACCATAGATCGCCATGCATAAGGTCAATCGAGCGCTCATCGGCATCGAGAACGGCATCGCAGGCCTGTGCCTGATCGGGGCCGTCGGGCTCGCCGTACTCTCGATCATTCTTCGTGCCGGATTCGACACGATCATCTTCTGGTCCGAGGAAGCGATCATCTATCTGATCATCACCTCGACCTTCTTCGGCGCCATCATCACGCTGCGGGACAACGAGCACGTGAACGTCGACATCCTGCCGAGCCTCATGAAGAGCGGCGGCAAGAAGGTGATGGCCCTGATCGCGGGGGCGGTCACCGTCGCGTACATGGGGATCGTCGCGGTCCTCGGGTGGTTGCTGCTCACCGAACCGTTTTCCTTCGACACGGTCACGCCTGCCCTGAAGCTGCCGTTGGGGGCTGTCGAGACGTGCATCCCGGTCGCCTTCACGCTGATGTTCATCAGGGCGATCATCATGCTGTGGTCCACCTGGAAGCACGGTGTCCAGGAGCTCACCGCCGCGGACGTGGCGCGCATGGAGGCCGAGGCCGCCGGCGTCACCGCGGCAGACATCGAAGCTGCCCGGCGCGAATCGATGGCGACCCTGGGCGAGCAGAAGAAGCTGTACGGCGAGCCCGGGCACCACGACCCGGAGCTGGATCAGCCGCCCGCTACCGACAAGAACGGGGGTGCGGCCCGATGAGCGACCCGGCGATCGCCCTGATCATCCTCCTGTTCGCGTTCCTGCTCACCTCGGCGCCCATCGCCGTGGCGATCGGGATGACCTCGTTCGTATACTTCTTCTACTTCACGACCGTGCCGCTGACGCAGGTCCCTGAGCGGCTGTTCAACTCGCTGAACTCGTTCCCGCTGATGGCCATCCCGTTCTTCGTGTTCGGGGCCAACGTGATGACCCACGGCGGCATCAGCAAGCGCCTGACCGACTTCTCCAACGTGCTGGTCGGCCGGTTCCGCGGCGGTTTGGCCATGACCGCAGTGCTCGCCTGCATGTTCTTCGCTGCGGTCTCCGGGTCCAGCCCGGCGACGGTGGTCGCGGTGGGCACCCTGATGATTCCCGCCATGATCGCCGCCGGGTACCCCCGGCAGTTCTCGACGGGCATCATCGCGTCCTCGGGGTCGCTCGGGATCCTGATCCCGCCCTCGATCCCGCTCATCGTCTACGGCATCGCGACCGAACAGTCCATCGGCGATCTGTTCCTCGCCGGAATCGTGCCCGGGCTGATGGCCGGGACGATGCTGCTGGTGACGGTCGTGATCATCTCCCGGCGCAAGGGCTATGGCTGGTCGGGGCCCGCCGTGGCGGCCGAAGGTTCGGTCGCCGGAACCTCGGCGGCGATGTCGGCGGGCGAGTCCGCGGGAGGGGCTGCCGGTGGCGCGCCGGACGGCGGGTCCACTCGGGCGATCACCTTGCACCGGGTGAGCGGCAAGGAGAAGCTCGCCGTCTTCCGGTCGGCGATCCTGTCGCTGATGTTGCCGGTGATCGTGCTGGGCGGCATCTACGGCGGGATCTTCACCCCCACCGAGGCCGCCGCCGCTGCGGCCGGGTATGCACTGGTCATTGCCCTTTTCGTCTACCGCGACCTGAAGGTTACCGACCTCTGGAAGGTGGTCATCAGCTCCACGAAGACGTCGGCGATGATCATGTTCATCATCGCCAACGGGATCCTGTTCACCTTCGTGCTGACCACCGAGCGGATCCCCGGTCGGGTCACCGACAGCCTGCTGGCGGCCGACCTGTCGGCGTGGCAGTTCCTGCTGATCACCAACGTGATCCTGCTGGTCGTGGGCTGTTTCATGGAGACCTCGAGCGCGATCCTGATCCTGGCGCCGATCCTGTTCACCATCGGGACCGAACTGGGGATCGACCCAATCCACCTCGGTGTGGTCATGATCATGAACCTGGAGATCGGCATGGTCACCCCACCGTTCGGCCTCAACCTCTTCGTGGCCAGCGGGCTTTCGGGGATGTCGGTGGTCCAGGTCGCCAAGGCAGCCCTGCCCACCGCGGCCGTGCTGCTGACCGCCCTGTTCATGGTCACCTACATCCCGCAGATCTCGCTGGTCCTGCTGGGCAGATAGCGGGCTCGACCACGTTCTTCGACCACGTTCTTCGACCATGTTCGACGCACGTGCCAGCGGCCCACCCGGGGAACCCCTCGGCGTGGGCCGTTGGTCTGCGCCGAGGCGGAAGGCAGCATGGAGAACGCTATGGATCCGCGCCACGCACCGCCCTCCACCCCCACCACGCACGATGCCGCGCGTAGGTCGGGCACCCACGCTGCTGCCCGACATGATCGACGCGACCACCACCTGCAGCGACCGTGGCGACGCCCCGTCCGGCGGCCACGACTCCCGGAACGCCCGGGCGACGACGTCGCCGACTCCTGGCTGCGCGCCCGCCCCCTCTGGCTGCGATCCCCGCTGGCGGCGGTGGGGGCCGCGGCGGTATCGGCCGGCCTCATCCTGACCGGCGCTTTCCTCGGCTGGCTCGCCGCGGCGTACTCCACCGGCACCGGCGGGCAGGCCAGCGCGACCGGCCTGTCGCTGTGGCTGCTGGCGCACGGCGTACCGCTGGACGCCGGGTTCGGCCCGCTGAGCCTGGTGCCCTGGCTGCTGACCGTGCTGCCCCTGGCGTGCTGCGTGTGGGGCGCGCACTGGGTCATCTCGACGCTGCCCGAGAAACCGGGCCGCCGGTTGCCCAATCTCGGTGGCCTGCGCCAGGACGTGGCGGTCGCGCTGGCGACGTACGCCCTGGGTTACACCCTGGCCGCCATGTTCTTCGCCCTGCTGGCCCGCGCCAGTGCGGTCACGCCCGGGTGGCCGGCGCCCGTGCTGCTACCTGCGGTGATCGCGATCCTCGGCTTTATCGAAGCGCTGCGGTACGACGCGGGCGCGCACCTGGGCGCGGTGGCACCCCGCGCGGCCCGGGGGATCCGCGCTCGGCTGCCGGTGTGGTTCGGGGCCAGCATGCGGGCGGGTGCCTGGACGGCGCTGTCCGTGGTCGTGGCCGGGCTGCTCACCGTCCTCGTCCTGGTGCCGGCTCGCTGGGGACGGATCACCGCCATCTTCCACACTCTGCACACCGGTTTTATCGGCAGCGTGCTGGTGGTGCTGGCCACGCTGGTCTACCTGGGGACGGCGGCGATGTGGGTGGCCTCCTTCCTGGCCGGCCCCGGGTTCACCCTGGGGGCGGGCTCGTCGGTGACCCTGGCCGAGGTGGTGCCCGGACAGGTGCCCCCCATGCCATTGCTCGGGATCCTCCCCGAACCCGGCGCCTTGCCGATCGCGATGTGGGCGTTGACGCTCCTGCCGGTGTTGGCGGGAGCCCTCGGTGGCTACCTGGCGGCCCGGCGGCTGGCGGCCCTCTCCCCGTGGCGGCTCAAAGCCGGCGCCGCCGTCACCTCGGCGGTCTGTGCAGCGGGCCTGCTGACCGTGCTGGCCGGGCTGTCCAGCGGGTCTCTCGGGTCGGGGCGGCTGAGCTCTGTGGGGATCCCGCTGGGCTGGTTCGCCCTGGCGGTGACCGGCGAGCTCGTCGTGGGTGCGCTGCTGGCGGCGACGGCCGTCCACCGGGTCCGGGTGCCACGGGTCTGAGCCGGGTGCGGGCCGGGTGCGAGCCCGACGGGCCGTCGCCGTCGTGGGCTATTGTTCGGGGCGTGATGCGCGTGCCCCCCGGGAGCTTGCCGACGCCCGTCGTGGTCCTGGTCTCCGGGAGCGGCACCCTCCTACAGGCCCTGCTGGACGCCGCACAGGACCCGGCGTACGGGGTCCGGATCGTGGCAGTGGGCGCGGACCGAGACGAAATCGAAGGGCTGGCCCGCGCCGACCGCGCCGGGGTTCCCACGTTCGTGTGCCGCCTGGGCGACTACGAATCGCGCGACCTGTGGGATGCGGCACTTGCTGACGCGGTCGAGGAGTACCGTCCCGAGCTGGTCATCTCCGCCGGGTTCCTCAAGCTGGTCGGTGAGGCGTTCCTGGCCCGCTTCGGAGGCCGGTACCTGAACAGCCACAACGCCCTGCTGCCCAGCTTCCCCGGCATCCACGGCCCGCGGGACGCCCTGGCCTACGGGGTGAAGCTCACCGGCGCCACCCTGTTCATCGTGGACAGCGGGGTGGACACCGGCACCATCGTCGCGCAGGTCGCCGTACCGGTGTCCCCCGACGACGACGAGGACACCCTCACCGAGCGCATCAAAGCGGCCGAACGTCCCCAACTGGTGGAGTACGTCGGCCGGATGGCCCGCGAGGGCTACACCGTCGACGGCAGAAAGGTCACCATCCCGTGAGCGGACAGCGCCCCGTGCGCCGCGCCCTGATCAGCGTGTACGACAAGAGCGGGCTGGCCGACCTGGTCACCGGGCTGCATGAGCAGGGCGTCGAACTGGTCTCCACCGGCGGTTCGGCGGCCGCGATCGCCGCCCTCGGGCTGCCGGTGACCCGCGTCGAGG
The DNA here is from genome assembly GCA_016711265.1 of Austwickia sp. GTDB lineage: Bacteria > Actinomycetota > Actinomycetes > Actinomycetales > Dermatophilaceae > JADJTI01. The sequence goes on from JADJTI010000005.1 coordinate 126,368, forward strand.
ACCTCACCGGGTTCCCCGAATGCCTGGACGGCCGGGTCAAGACGCTGCACCCGCGGGTGCACGCCGGCCTGCTCGCGGACACCGGCAACCCTGAACACGTGCGGCAGCTGGCCGAGCTCGACGTCGCGCCCTTCGAGCTGGTGATCAGCAACCTGTACCCGTTCGCCGCTACGGTCGCCTCCGGCGCGGACCCGGCCGCGTGTGTCGAGCAGATCGACATCGGCGGCCCCTCGATGGTGCGGGCCGCGGCCAAGAACCACGCCAGCCTCGCCACGGTCACCGACCCCGCGGCGTACCCGATGGTGCTGGAGGCCGTTCGCGCCGGCGGATTCACGCTTGCCCAGCGCCGCGAGCTGGCCGCCGCGGCCTTCGTGCACACCGCCGAGTACGACGTCGCGGTCGCCTCCTGGATGGGGTCGGTGCTCACCGACAGTTCCCTGATCGAGGGCCAGCCGACCGGGTTCCCGGCCTGGATGGGTGGCACATGGCGGCGGGCGCAGGTGCTCCGGTACGGCGAGAACCCCCATCAGCGGGCCGCCCTGTACACCAGCGGAGCCCCCGGGCAGACCGGGCTCGCCCAGGCGCAGCAGCTGCACGGCAAGGAGATGTCGTACAACAACTACCTGGACGCCGACGCGGCGTACCGCGCGGCCTACGACCACGGTGACCAGCCGACCTGCGCGATCATCAAGCACGCCAACCCGTGCGGAATCGCCGTCGCCGACGACATCGCCACCGCGCACCAGCGGGCGCACGCCTGTGACCCGGTGAGCGCCTACGGCGGGATCATCGCGACCAACCGCGAGGTCACACCGGAGATGGCCCGGGTGGTCGCCGACATCTTCACCGAGGTGGTGGTGGCGCCGTCGTACGCGCCGGAGGCGTTGGAGATCCTGACCCGCAAGAAGAACGTTCGGTTGCTCACGGTGCCTCCGCCGGTGCGCGGTGGGCTGGAGACCAGGCCGGTCAGCGGTGGCCTGCTGGTTCAGGAACGCGACCTCATCGACGCGGTCGTGCCCCCCGCGGAGGGCGAGCCGCCGACGGCCGGACATGGCGACGACGTGAGCCGCTGGACGCTGGTCGCCGGCCCGGCCGCCGATGCTGCGACGCTGGCCGACCTGCAGTTCGCCTGGCGGGCGATCCGGGCGGCCAAGTCGAACGCGATCCTGCTGGCCCGCGACGGGGCCTCGGTGGGCGTCGGGATGGGCCAAGTCAACCGCGTCGACTCCTGCCACCTCGCGGTGTCCAGGGCAGGCGCGGAGCGGGCTCGCGGCGCGGTGGCCGCCTCCGACGCGTTCTTCCCGTTCGCCGACGGTCCGCAGGTCCTGATCGAGGCGGGGGTGCGGGCGATGGTCGCCCCCGGGGGATCGATCCGCGACCAGGACACCATCGACCTGGCGCGCGAGCACGGGGTGACCCTGTACTTCACGGGTACCCGGCACTTCGCGCACTGACCGTGCCCGTTCGCGGGGGGTCGGCGTGAAGGGGCGGTTGCTGTTGGGCGTCGTCGTCGCGGCGATGATCGTGGTGCTGATCTGGCAGTGGGTCACGCTGCCCGACCGGGTACCCGGCCAGATGGGTTTCGGCGGCGCGGTGACCCGGTGGGGCACCAAGACCGAATACCTGGCGGTCATGGCCGGTGGGACGGCCGTGGTGGCCGGCATCTTCGGGGCTTCCGGGGCCTTGCTGCGCCGATCGCCGGCCGGTCTGCTCAATGTGCCCCACCCGGAGTATTGGCTGCGTCCGCAACAGCGTGCCGAACTGGCCCGGAGGCTGGGGGAGGACATGGCGGTGCTGGGGGCGGCGACGGTGCTGCTCTTGCTGGCGGGGACCCTGGAGATCGGGTACGCCGCTCAGCACGGCGGGGGGTTCGCCTATGACTGGCTGGCCCTGGTGGCGTACCTGGGGTTCGTCGCGTGGTGGGCGGTGCGGCTCGCCTCGAGTGCGCGCTACCGCCCCCCGGAAGGCTGGCGTGGAAGGATCGGGGAGTGAGCGCGACGATCCTGGACGGCAAGGCCACCCTGGCGACGATCAAGGCGGAGCTGCGGGAGCGGGTGGCCGCGCTGGCGGCGCGGGGCGTCGTACCGGGGTTGGGTACGATCCTGGTGGGCGACGATCCGGCGAGCACCTGGTACGTCGGAGCCAAGCACCGGGACTGCGCCGAGATCGGGATCACCAGCATTCGCCGTGACCTGCCCGCTGGCGCGACCCAGGCCGAGGTCGAGGCAGTCGTCGACGAGTTGAACGCCGACCCCTCGTGCACCGCCTTCCTGGTGCAACAGCCGACCGGCCTCGACGAGTTCGCCATCCTGTCGGCGGTGGACCCCGGCAAGGACGTCGACGGCCTCCATCCGGTGAACCTGGGCTGCCTGGTGATGAACGAGCCGGCCCCGCTGCCGTGCACCCCCGTCGGGGTGGTCGAACTGCTCCGCCGGTACGACGTGCCGATCGCCGGTGCCGACGTGGTCGTGGTCGGGCGCGGGCTCACGGTCGGCCGCCCGCTCGGGTTGATCCTGACCCGGAAGAGCGAGAACGCGACGGTAACAAGTTGTCATACGGGAACCCGGGATCTTGCCGCGCACCTGCGGCGGGCCGACATCATCGTGGCTGCGGCCGGCGTACCGGGGCTGATCACCCCCGACCTGGTCAAGTCCGGCGCGGCGGTGCTGGACGTCGGCGTGTCCCGGGTTGAGGGGAAGATTGCGGGTGATGTCGCCGACGGGGTCGCGGAGGTCGCCGGCTGGCTGGCGCCGAACCCCGGCGGTGTCGGCCCGATGACCCGAGCGATGCTGCTGACCAACGTCGTGGCAGCGGCCGAGCGGGCGGTGGACGGGGCCTGAGCGGACGGGTGGGCAGACATGGAGCGGCGGCGCCCGAAGCTCGGAGCCTGGTGGGCGGTGAGTGCGCCGCTGCTGGCGGGCTGGGTGGTCTTCGTGGTGGCGAATCGCCGCCTGGTGGGCGGGCTGCTGATGGCGTCGGCGTTCCTGGTGTGGGGGGTGCTGCGCCTGGTGCTGCCTGATCGGCCCGGCCTGGCCGTGCGGTCGGTGCCGTTGGACCTGATCACTCACGTGGCGCTGTTCGTGAACGTGGCTGGCGCGGTGATGCTGACGTTGCGCCGAGTGGAGTGGCCGCCGCTGGCGGCGTTGGACCTGGCACTGCTCGTGCTGGCCGTGATCGTGATTCGCCGGGAAAGACGTCGCCGACGACCGACGCCGTCACCCTGAGGGCGACGGCGTCGGGGTCGAGCGTTGGCGTGCTGCGCGTCAGGAGATGAGACCCAGTTCCTTGACGGCGTCCCGCTCCTCGACCAATTCGGCCACGGACGCGTCGATCCGGGCGCGGCTGAACTCGTTGATCTCCAGACCCTGGACGATCTCCCAGTCGCCGTTCTTCGTGGTGACCGGGAAGGAGCTGATGATGCCCTCCTGGACGCCGTACGAGCCGTCGGAGGCGACCGCCATCGACACCCAGTCGCCGGCCGCCGAGCCCTTCAGCCAGTCACGGGCGGCGTCGATGGTGGCGCTCGCCGCGGAGGCCGCCGAGGAGGCGCCGCGGGCTTCGATGATCGCCGCGCCGCGCTTGGCCACGGTCGGGATGAAGTAGTCCGCCAGCCAGGCCTGATCCCCGACGGCCTTGGCGGCGTTCTTGCCGCCGACGAGCGCGTTGAAAAGGTCCGGGTATTGGGTGGCCGAGTGGTTGCCCCAGATCGTCATCTGGGTGATCTCGGTGACCGGGACGCCGAGCTTGGCGGCCAGCTGCGAGATCGCCCGGTTGTGGTCCAGGCGGGTCAGCGCGGTGAAGCGCTCCTTGGGGATGTCGGGGGCGTTGCTCATCGCGATCAGGGCGTTGGTGTTGGCCGGGTTGCCGGTGACGCCGATCCGGATGTCATCGGCGGCTACGTCGTTGAGGGCCTTGCCCTGGGCGGTGAAGATGGCGCCGTTGGCCTCCAACAGGTCGCCGCGCTCCATGCCCTTGGTGCGGGGGCGGGCGCCGACCAGCAAGGCCAGGTTCGCGCCGTCGAACACCTTGGTCGCGTCGTCGCCGATCTCGACCTTGGCCAGCGTGGGGAACGCACAGTCGTCGAGCTCCATGACCACGCCCTCAAGGGACTTCAGGGCGGGCGTGATTTCCAGCAACCGCAGCTCGACGGGGGTGTCGGGGCCGAGCAGCGCACCGCTGGCGATACGGAAGAGGAGGCTGTAGCCAATCTGGCCGGCGGCGCCGGTGACGGCCACTTTCACGGGAGTGCTCACGTCAGAGACCCTTCGACGATGGAGATGCAGGTCGGCTTCGACGCTACCAGCCAGGCTGTGCGCGATGGCCTGCTCCGCGTGCCCCTCCGCGGCTGGCTGGCCGGGTGCGGGGGCGCTGGGCTGACACACCGCTACCCCTTACCCATCCGGTGATTCGGGCCCAATCCGCTGAGCTGCGAAGTCCTGGCGGTGGTCGCTGTGGCTGGCCGGTGAAGGGTAGCGCTGTGTCATCCGAACTGGAGTGAGAGTGAGGTATCCACAGCCCCCCGGACACCCACGGTCCCGCTGTGGCAACCTCGGCGGCCATGAAGCAGGAAGCCATCCTCATCGAGTTCGCCTTTCACGGCGGAATGCTCACCTGGCGGCAGCTCAGGCGGCACTCGCGAAGCGCGCTGCAAGCACTGCTCTCTGACGGCGTCGTGGTTCGCGATACCCGAGGCCACTATGCGCTGGCCCAGCTCGACAGCGCGGAGCGCGTGGCCCGCAGTCACAACGGTGCCCGGATCGGCTTGACGGCCGCCCTCGCACACGGGTGGGGCGTCGCTCGTCGACCCGATTCGCCGCAGTTCGCCGTACCCAAGGGCGCACGACGCCCACCCGGCGCTATCCGCCGCCGGCTCACGGATGAGGAGCGACGCACCGCGGTCACCTCGCCGCTGCGCACGGTGTTGGACTGTGCCCGGACGCTGCCGTTCGCTGAGGCTCTCGCGGTGGCCGACTCGGCGTTGCAGTCCGGAAGCGTCGGGTTCGAGGAGCTCACCCTGGCGGCGGGTCGGCTGCGTGGCCGGGGTGCAGCCTCGGCCCGTCGCGTCGCTGCGGCGGCAGACGCCCGCGCGGCCGGGCCGTTCGAATCGGCGGCCCGAGCCATCTGCCTGGACGAGGGGCTGTCGGTGACCCCACAATTCCTCATCGCCGACGACACCTTCCGGGCGCGAGTCGATCTGGCCGATGAGGCGAACCGGATCGTGATCGAGTGCGACAGCTTCGCCTGGCACGGCAGTCGGCCGGCGCTGCAACGCGATGCCCGCCGCTACAACGCCCTCGTCGTGAGGGATTGGATCGTACTCCGCGTGGTCTGGGAGGACGTCTTCATCGACACGGAGCTGACCAGGCAGACCCTGCGGGATGCCGTCCGTTCGCGCGGGCAGACCGAGCCGCCTGACCGGCTGGCAGGACGCCGAGTGCCCCCGGCCGGGATGGCAGGACGCCGAGTGCCCCCGGCCGGGATGGCCGGGGGCACGACTGGAGCAGTTCCGGGTCAGGCCTCGCGCGGCAAGCCGGCGAGGGTCTCGTCGGACCGACGGACGCCCGTCAGCGCGGCGTAGGAGAAGCCCGCGATGAGGGCACCCAGGATCGGGGCCACCCAGAACAGCCACTGCTGCGTGACGAAGTCACCGCCGGCGAAGAACGCGACGGCGGTGGTCCGTGCCGGGTTGACCGAGGTGTTCGTGATCGGGATCGAGATGAGGTGGATCAGGGTGAGGCCAAAGCCGATGGCGATCGGGGCGAAACCCGTGGGCGCCCGGTCATCGGTCGAGCCCAGGATGATGTACAGGAAGAAGGCGGTCAGGATCAGCTCGGCGAGGAACGCCGCAGCCAGGCCGTATCCGTTCGGTGAGCCCGCGCCGTACCCGTTGGCAGCGAACCCCTTCGTGGCATCGAACCCGGCCTTTCCGGAGGCGATCGCGAACAGCGCCGCGCCGGCGGCCAGACCGGCCACCACCTGCGTGATGACGTACGCCGGGACGTCCTTCCACGCGAACCGCTTCGCCGCGGCCGCCCCGATGGTGACGGCGGGGTTGAAGTGACCGCCGGAAACGTGACCCACGGCGTACGCCATGGTGAGCACGGTCAGGCCGAACGCCAGCGCAACGCCGACGAACCCGATGCCCAGGTTGACCGGGGTCGGGTCTTTCGACAGCACGTGCGCGGCAAAAATCGCCGAGCCGCAGCCGCCGAAGACCAGCCAGAAGGTGCCCAGCGCCTCCGCCGCCAGACGTTGGCCCAAGGCCGGGGTGTGCAGATTGTTGGACATAAGCGTGAATTCCCCCAACAGGGTGGTCGAATCTGGCGCTGCTGCAGTCGAAGACAGCGGCCAGATATGGCGCCCCCATTCTTCCCCGCGGCGGCGACGATTGCGAAATGCCCCACGGCGTGACCAATTGGCCTGTGAATTGTTTACGGATTCTTGCGCTTGAACACGCGCTTGAAGAACCCCTCTTTTTCTTCGTCGTCACCGTCGGTGGTGGGCCGGCTGTACGTGCCGGGCCACGCCGAGGCTGGGGGCTGGGCTTCGGGCACAGGTGCTGGCGCCGGTGCCGGTGCTGGTGCTGGTGCCGGTGCCTCGACGGCCGGAGGCGGCGACGTCCAGTCGGAGTCGACGGCCGGCTCGATGACCGGTTCTTCGACGACCTGCGGGGAGGGCGGCGCCCCCATCGAGGGTTCGGGTAGGGGCTCCGGCTCCGGCACCGGCTCGGGTGCAGGGCCGGGCTCTGGCTCGGGGTCAGGTGCACTGCCCTGCTCGGGAGGTTCGGCCACGAGGGCGGGCTCGCCGTAGTCGAACGCGACGAACCGTTTGCTTTCCTCGCTGAACACCCACACCCCGTCCAGCTCGGCGAGCTCGCTCACGATGCGTTCGGCGTCGGCGCGGTGGGTCTGCTCGGGGTCCGGCTGACCGGAGAAGTCGATCATCGTCGTACAGGCGATCAACCGGCGGCGGCGGGCACCTTCGGGCAGGTACCCGGCGTACCGCTGGGCCAGGCCGTCGGCCTCGTCGTCGAACCAGAACGTGAAGGCATAGTTCTCGAGCTGCAGCACCGACTTCAGCGGAGCGTCGGTGACGGTGCCCTGTGGGTAGGCCTCGGCCAGCACCTCGTGCAGCAGCTCCTTGGTGATCACGTCAGGCCCGGTGGCGAAGATCATGTGCGGATAGGCGGTAGCGGCCATGCCCCCATCTTCGCAGTCATCGGGGACGGTGCGTTTCCGGCCGGACAAGGACTGTCCGACCTCTCTGAGACAGTCAGATGGTCGTCACCGTGCCAGCGTCGTGGAGCTGGACGGAACGTTGGACCGAGGGGGAAATCGTGTCGGCAGGTGAAGCGTCGCAGCGACAGAAGAGCGAGGAGTACCGATCCCGGGTGCGGGGCCGCGCACCCGGTGGACCGACCGCTACCCAGGATGGTGACCGGCCGCAGCCTTGATATCTCGACGTCGAAACATGTATCTTGATATCGAGATACTTGGTACGCCGTCAGGTCGCCGGTCAGCGCAGTGGCAGCGCCGGTACGACGGTTGCCCAGTAGCGTCGTACCTGACGTGACGATCGACCCCGATCCTGCGAGGAGCGCTCATGACACACCAGATTGTCTGGACCCAGATCGATGAGGCACCGGCCCTGGCCACCTACTCGTTCCTGCCGATCGTCCAGGCGTTCACCAAGGGGACCGGTGTCGAGGTGGTCTCCAGTGACATCTCGCTGGCAGGGCGGATCCTGGCCTGCTTCCCGCAGCGGCTGACGCCCCAGCAGCAGGTCGCCGACAACCTCGCCGCGCTCGGCGAGCTCACCCAGAGCCCGCAGGCCAACATCATCAAACTGCCGAACATCAGCGCGTCGGTGCCGCAGCTCAAGGCGGCCATTAAGGAACTGCAGAGCGAGGGCTACGACCTGCCCGACTACCCCGACTCGCCGGCCACGACCGAGGAGCAGGAGATCCACGCGGCGTACGCGAAGGTCCTCGGGTCGGCAGTGAACCCGGTCCTGCGTGAGGGTAACTCCGACCGTCGGGCACCGGCTTCGGTCAAGGAGTTCGCCAAGAAGCACCCACACAAGCTGGGGCCGTGGACGCCGGACAACAAGGCCCGGGTGGCCCACATGAGCGGCGGCGACTTCTACGGCAACGAGCAGTCGGTCGTGGTCGCCGACGGGGACGCCGCAACCTCGGGCTTCCGGATCGAACTGGTCGGCCCCGACGGCCAGACCCAGGTGCTCAAGGACGGGCTGAAGGCCTCCCCGGGGGAGATCCTGGACGGCACCTTCATGAGCGTCGCGGCCCTGCGGGCCTTCTACGCCGAGCAGATCGAGGCCGCCAAGGCCGAGGGCCTGCTCCTGTCCCTGCACCTCAAGGCCACCATGATGAAGGTCTCCGACCCCCGTCATGTTCGGCCATGCCGTCCAGGTGTTCTTCGAGGACGTGTTCGCCAAGCACGCCGACGCCCTCCAGCAGGCCGGCGTCAACCCCAACCTGGGGCTGGGCAGTCTGTACTCCTCGATCGAGTCGCTGCCGACCGAGGTCAAGGCCGCGATCGAGGCGGATATCCAGGCCACGTACGCCGACCGCCCGGCGCTGGCGATGGTCGACTCCGACAAGGGCATCACCAATCTGCACGCGCCCAACGACGTGATCGTCGACGCCTCGATGCCCGTGGTGGTCCGCGACTCCGGGCAGATGTGGAACGCCGAGGGCGGCCAGCAGCAGACCCTGGCCATGGTGCCGGACCGCTGCTACGCCCCGATGTACCGCGAGGTCCTGGACAACTGCCGGCAGTACGGCGCCCTCGACCCCGCGACGATGGGTTCGGTCCCGAACGTCGGCCTGATGGCGCAAAAGGCCGAGGAGTACGGCTCGCACCCCACCACCTTCGTCATCCCTGCGGACGGCACGGTCAAGGTTGTGGCCGGCCAGGGCGCGGACGAGCAGGTCCTGATGAGCCACGACGTGCAGGCCGGGGACATCTGGCGGATGTCGCGCGTCAAGGACATCCCGATCCAGGACTGGGTCAAGCTCGCGGTCACCCGCGCCCGGGCCACCGGAGCGCATGCGGTGTTCTACCTCGACGAACAGCGCGCCCACGACGCCCATGTCATCGCCAAGGTCCGGACCTACCTCAAGGACCATGACACCGCCGGTCTGGAGATCAAGATCATGGCTCCGGTCGAAGCGGTCCGGTACGCCCTGGAGCGGATCCGTCAAGGTCAGGACACCATCTCGGTCACCGGCAACGTGCTGCGTGACTACCTCACCGACCTGTTCCCGATCCTGGAACTCGGCACGAGTGCCAAGATGTTGTCCATTGTGCCGCTGCTCAACGGTGGCGGGCTGTTTGAGACCGGTGCCGGTGGCTCGGCCCCCAAGCACGTCCAGCAGTTCGTCAAGGAGAACTACCTGCGCTGGGACTCCCTGGGCGAGTTCTCCGCGCTCGGTGCCTCGCTGGAGCACCTGTCAGACACGCTCGGCAACGCCAAGGCCAAGGCGCTGGCCGACGCGCTCGACGCCGCGATCGCCCGGTTCCTGGACACCAACAAGTCACCGGCTCGCAAGGTCGGCCAGATCGACAACCGCGGCAGCCACTTCTACCTGGCGCTCTACTGGGCGCAGGCGCTGGCCGAGCAGAACGCCGACGGCGAGCTGAAGGAACGCTTCGCCTCGGTCGCCCATGACCTGGCTGCCCAGGAGGACACCATCACCGCGGAGTTGATCGGTGTTCAAGGGCAGCCGGTGGACCTTGGTGGGTACTACCGGCCCGACGCCGCCAAGGTGTCGGCGGCGATGCGCCCCAGCGCCACGCTCAACGCCATCATCGACGCGATGTGAGTCCCGGGTGGACGTCCGGTGTTACGCCGGGCGTCCACCCGTGTGCGCTTGTCAGTGGTATAGCCACCCGCCGGACACCGAAAGCCACAACGGCTCGTGACCCGCTAAATTCACTCGAATGGGAACCACCTCGATGTCGAACGACGAATTCGCGTCGACGCTGCGGTCCCTTATTTCGACCCGGGGAATGCCGCTGGAGACAATCCGGGCGCAGCTTTCCCAGCGCGGATTCCGGCTGAGCGTGACCACGCTGTCCTATTGGCAATCGGGGCGCAGCCGGCCTGAGCGCGCCGCGTCCCTGGAGGCCCTGGGCGAACTCGAACGCGTACTCAACGTGCCCCCGGGGTTCCTCATCGCCCGGCTCACCGAGCCCGCCCCCGATCCCGCGTGGGTCGGCGAAGTGGCCGGGCCGGAGTTCCCACCGCTACGCCGCGGGGTGCTGGAACTGCTGGACCGCCTGCAGCTGGATCTCGGCGAAGGACTGCACCGGGTCAGCGTGCACGACATCGCCGAGGTTCATGCCGACCGGACGGCAGGCCTGCACGTGGTGCGCCAGGTGCTGCGGGCCGAACGGGACGGGATCGACCGGTTCGCGGTGTGGTACACCCCCGATGACCGGCACGCGATCCCCTACGTGCAGGCCCGAGCGAACTGTCGGCTCGGCCGGGTGTACGAGTTGCGCTCGATCCCCGCGATCGCCGCCGAGTTGTGTCTGGATCGGCCGCTGCGGGCCGGAGAGACCGTCATGACCGAGCACGCGATGGAATCGGTGCGGATCGGCGTACCGCAGACGGAAATGGGGCGCGGCCTGCCGGCGGCGACCGAGCGGATCACCATGGAGGTGCGGTTCCATCCGACCGCGTTCCCTGTCGTGGCCTCGGCCTGCTTTCGCCCACCCGAGGGGGCGCCGACGGTGACCCCGCTGGTCACACCCGCGAGCACGCTGCGCTTCGATGTGGAGAATCCCGAGCCCGGGCTGTATGCGCTCGAGTGGGGCTGGGGCTGAGGTCCCGCCCCGCTGATTTCGCGAAAAACCTTGAAACACAGAGGATCTCGCCGATAGGGCGATGGTTCGGGGACCCCCGGACGGCCACCGAGGGTACGTCGTACCCGCCGGCGGTCTCGCAGCGACCGGTCCAGGTCGGTCGCCGGCCCGCGGGATCCCTGAGTGCTCACGATCACCCCTCGCCGCCGTCGGCATCGCCCTCGCCTCCGCCCTGGGGGCGCTGCCGATGACCTTGCTGGTCCTGGCGGGAACCGCCGGCTCCTGGGGTTCCTCGGCGGCCGGCCGGCCGGCCGCTCCCGCGTCGGCCGCTCTCGCGCCGTTCGCCCAGGCCTCCGCGGTCGGTCGCTCCGATGGGGCGACCCCGAGCACCATCGGCACCCGCGCCGTCGACCTGGCGCTGGTCCTGCCCCGCGGTGTCCGCGACAGCGCCGGCCTGACCCCCGCGAGGGTCCAGGCGCAGGTGGCCGCCGCGGCGGCGTACTGGCGGGACGAAACCGCCGGGATGGTCACCTTCTCGGTGGACCGCACGCACGGCTGGTACCGGTCCGGGCTCGCCTGCGCCCACACCAGCGCCCTCTGGTCCCAGGCGTCCGCGCTGTTCGGGTCCCCGGCTGAGACGTTCGGGAACGCGGGCCGACACCTGGTCATCGTGGTCCCTCCCGCACGGGCCGCGGCCGCCGGGTGCGGCTACGGGTTCGGCACCCAAAGTGAGGGCACCGCTGCGGCACTGCGACCCGGGCAGGGCGGCGGAACCGTGTTCGTCACCAACACCACCCCCTCCCTGCTGGCGCACGAGTTGGGGCACAATCTCGGCCTTGACCACGCCGGCTCCTTGACCTGCCCCGGAGTCCAGGACGGCCGGTACGACGGCCGGCGCTGGTCGCATGGATGCCGGGTCCGCGAGTACGACGACCTGTTCGACGTGATGGGCTACTCCTCTCCCGGGTACGGCGAAGGGCACCTGAACGTCGCCCATGTCGACGAGCTGGGACTGGAGCCGAACGCCATCCGGACCGCCGGACCGGGCCGGTCGACGTACCTGATCCCGGCGCTGTCCCGCCGTGGGGCGCCCGGGCGCGGGGTGAAGCTGATCGACGGTTCCGGGGCCGTGTACTACCTGGAATACCGGACCGCCACCGGCCGGGATGCGGCGGCGCCGAAGACCCCGCTGCGCGGTCGGCCGGGTCTGCGGATCCTGCGGGCCGACCCGCGGCTGCCCGGTTCGAGCGGGAGCCTGGAGCTGGATGCCACACCGCCGCGCTGGCTGAGCGCCGCACCCACGCCCGCGGACTACGACCGGGCGCTCCCGGTGGGCGGCCGGTTCGTTGCCGCTTCCGGGCGGATCGCGGTACGGCTGGAGTCCGTGAGTCGGGCCGGGGCGAGGGTCACCGTCTACGTGGGGCCACGGGGCGCGGCCGGACTCGGCCCGAGACCGGCGATCCGGCGAGGCTGACCGTGCCCGCTGTGGAGAACCATCCCCGGAGTCGGGATGGCAGCGCAGGCTACGAGCCATGCCGACTTCTCCCGCGTGGCCCGAGGACCTGACTGGCCGGCCGTTCACCCCTCGCGAGGCCCGAACCCACGGAATCGGCCACCGCCGGCTGACTCGCGTCGCGCCGTACCGACCTCATCCGGCCTTGCGGAGCACGAATCCGCACAATTCTCTGGTGCAGGTGTGCCGGGCGCTGCTGCCGGTATTGCCGACGCAGGTGGCGTTCTCGCATGTCACGGCGGTGGGTGCGGCTGAGGCCCAGATCGAGGCTGTCACCAGCGACGCGGCCGAGCAGATCGCTGCGGCTACCGCCCGGGCTGTGCGTGCTGAGCAGGCGCAACGCCAGGCGATGGCGGACACGCAAGAGGCTGATGCTGCGGCGTCGGAGGCCACGGCCCGGGTGGTTGAGCTCGAGGCGGTCTTGACGCAGGTCCGCGCCGAGATGGCCCAGCTCCAGGACGAACACGAGCAGGTGCGGGGTGCTCGGGATGCGGTCGGTGAGGAGCTGGGGCAGGCGCGCGGTCCGAGCGCGACACCGTTGCGGAGGAGAGTCGGCGGTTGGTCGGCGACCTTGCTCTGGCGGGTCAGGAGCTCCAGATGGCACATCAGCAGGCCGCGGCCGCCGAGCAGGCCGCCGCGGAGGTCCGGCAGCATGTGGACCGGGCTCGCGCCGATCTCGATGAGGTGCGCGAGCGTGCTGGGCAGCTCCGACGAAAGCCTCGCCACCATTACGGCTGAGCGGGACGCCGCCCGAGCCGAGGTCGAGCGGGAACGTGCGCACGGGGACCAGCGAGTGAGCGATCTGCACGAGACGTACACGCGCCAGATCGCCGACCTCCGCGGGCACGCAGCCGACACCAACGAGCCTCCTCCACAGGCCCGCCGTGCCCGGATCAAGCGGCCCAGCAGCGACGCCGGCTAATCACCCGCGGTGGTTCCGCACCTGCCCAGGGACCTGGCGGGGGCCGGTGCCCTCCCGTGTCGCACGCGCTATCGCCAGCCCGGGGGCGGGGCGTGCGCGCGACCCACGCCTGCGGCGTCATCCCGGCCTGCTGTCGCCGTAGCCAAGTTGCATTTGCAACGCTGAAACCATGAATTGGTCTTTATCGGATCAACAAATACTCAGCAACTGGTCCGTCCTCCTACCGTACCCCTGAACCGCAACAATCGAAGGGGGTAAAGTACGCGCGATCGCCCCCCCAAGATCGGGGGTGGGTTCGGGGACAAGTGCATCGGGGGTCACCATGAGTAGGAAGCTTCCGCATGCCGTCGTGGCGACGGCTGCGGCAGGCGTTGTGGCTGTCAGTGGTTCAGCTGCTGCGAGCGCAGATCCGATTGAGGATTGGAAGACGCGCACGACACCGATCCTCACGTACCGCTGAGCGTTCAGGAAACGAACGAACTGCGGGCGCGTGAGACAGAGGCCGCAAAGTATGTGGCCAAGCGCTTGAGGGAAGCCCAACAGCAGGAGCAGGTCGACGCCAGAGGATTGGCGTTCATCCATAACAACCTGTCGGCGAGCCATCAGTCCCAGATCAATTCCTACTACTGCGGACCGGCTACGCTGGTCATCAGCTTCATGAACCGGGGCATCTCTATGACCCAGTCTCAGGCGGGCAGCCTCCTGAGAACGACCACTGCCGGGACGGCGTGGTCCGGCGTCAACGCCGCTGTTTCGAACCCTACTGGGTACCCCATGCGTGATGTGTACAACTATAAGCTGGGCTACGTCCGGTACTACCCGCTCAATCTCCCGAGCGCCCCCGGGCCTGGCCAGGTTGGGTCCTTCAAGAATGTGCTCATCCGGGACATCGACGCTGGCTTCCCACTGATGGGCAACGTGTGGCAGGTAAGGGGTGGGCCACATCTGCTAGGGCATCCCGATCGCGAAATCTTCCACTGGGTCAATATCCGGGGGTACTCCAACTCAGCGGCGCTCACGAACATCGCCGACCCTGCGTCAGGAGCGCCGTCCCTATCGTGGAGTTCCGCCGTACCGAAGTTCAGCTCTAATGACACAGAGAAGATGGTGCGAATGATGGGTGGCCGAGGGTACGTGTTTTAGTGCGACACCGACATACACTCGTCGCAGCGGTCGCGATCGTGGCTGCCACGAGCGCATGCTCCCCGGCGTCCCCATCCGGTGCCGGGTCGATGACGGCGGCAGGAAACGCGAGCGTGGCCTCGGTAGCGCCCTCGCCGTCGACGTCGTCCTCGACGTCGGCCTTGGCATCCCTCTCGACAGGCACCCCCCGAGCGAGGCGACCGTTGACGCATCCAGCGCGGCGGACCCCGGTCGTGGATTGCACGGCGCTGCCGGCGTCGTGGGCACCGTATGCGCGGCGGTGGCCCTCGAGGGCGGGGGTGGTCATCTTCCCGACCGCGACGGGGGCGCGCGGCCCGGATTTCCTGGCGCAGGTGAACTCCGCCGCGTTCAGTGGGGTGGTGATCGCCACGCCGACGGGTCAGCAGCAGCGGCAGATCTACCGGTTCACGAACGCGCGCGAGGAACAGTTGCTCGGCGCGGCCTTCGACGGCCGCTACTACGTGTTCAGCGTGACGCACTCGCTGAACGGGTGGGACGACTGGACCCTGCACGCCTACGACACTCAGGAGGGCAAGCTCACGGACCTGGATGCGGTTCGGAAAGTCGACGGTGTCCCGCTGCCCGGCCCGCCGCAGTACCCGGCCGTGGCCTCCGGTGTGGCCGCGTGGAGTAGCCCTCGGGAGAACGGCGAACGGCTCGTCCTGGTCCGCAATCTGCAGACCGGGCAGACGACGACGCTGCCGGCGACCCACGTCGGTGGGCCGGTGTTCTTCGGGGATCTGCTGTTGTACGGCGAGTCGATGGCGCCGGGTGAGCTCACGCAGTTGCGTGCTGTGGACGCCCGGACGTTGCAGCCCACCGACATTCCGGCGGGACTGAATGACGTTCGGGGGCCGGTCAACGTCGTCGCTCGCGGGGACCGGCTGGTGTGGTCCGATCAGGACTACGAGGCGCTGTGGACCTGGCGGGCCGGCGACGCCCAGCCCACCGTCCTGGCCAATGTCGGCAACCTCTACGTCAACGAGCCCGCACAGGCTGGTGACCTGGTGACCTGGCGCGGTACAGCCGGGATCTACGTCTACGACCTGAGAACCGGCAAGGCCTTCAAGGTCACCAAGGATGCCGCCGGTGTCGCAACCACCGGCGACACCATCACGATCAGCGAACGCGCCTCAGCGAGCAAAGACCCGCGCACCCCGATGAACACTGTCGTCTTGAACGCCACCACGCTGCCGCCGCTCACGGGCTGCCGCTGACAGCCCGCTATTGCTCGCAGGAGGGCGGTACGGCTCGGCCGATCGCTCCACCACTGGCCCGGAGCTGGAGGTCGAGAACGCTCGGCTCAAATCAAGCGGCTGCTGGCCGAGGCGGACCTGGAGACGGACGTGCTGCGGCAGATCGCCAAGGGGGAATTCTGAGCCTGACCCGCAGGCGTGCTGCCGTTCGTCACCTGCGCCGCGTCTTCGCGGTCAGTGAACGGGCAGCATGTCGCGTGGTCGGGTAGCCCCGATCGACCCAACGCCGCACCCCGCCCGCGCACACTCCGGCCGACCCCGACGCCGGGCTGCGGTTCTGGCTACGAGAGTTCGCCGCCGGCCATCCCCGGTAATCACACCGCCGCGCCTACTGGGGCGCCCGGGCGGCGGGCTGGGCCGTCAACCACAAGAAGGTTCAACGCCTCTGGCGCGAGGAAGGCCTACGAGTGCCCGTACGACGACACCGCAAACGCGCCGGGACTGCTGAAGGTTCGGTTGACACTTGGGGTGTAGTGGTTCAGGCCGCGTGTGCGGGCCAGTAGATGGTCTCAAACTCGATCCGGGTTGTCTTGCCCAGGGCGCGTTGTCGGCGTCGGCGGTGATAGGTCCGTTCGATCCAGGTGACGATCGCCAGGCGCAGTTCGGCGCGGGTGGTCCAACGGCGGCTGTTCAGGACGTTCTTTTGGAGGAGGGCGAAGAAGGACTCCATGGCGGCGTTGTCAGCGCTTGAAGCCACCCGGCCCATCGACCCCGACAGGTCGTGCCGGTGTAGCGCGGCAAGGTAGGGGCGGGAGCGGAATTGGCTGCCCCTGTCTGCGTGAACCACGCAGCCTCTCACCGCGCCCCGCCCGCGGCGAGACACCGCCATCTCCAGCGCGTCGACCGCCAAAGTGGCGGGCATCCGCTCCCAAATCGAGTAGCCGACGATCCGGCGTGACCAGACGTCCTTGACCGCGCACAGGTAGAGCTTCCCCTCACTCGTGGGGTGATCGGTGAGGTCGGTGAGCCACCTCGGCCACGCCGCCCCCGTAGACCTTGAAGTTGCTGGCCGACCAGAGCCTTTTCATCCCGGACTCGCCCCACACTTCGACGCCCTGGGACCACGATTGCAGAATCGTCATGAGCACGATCCCGCGCGACCCGTCGTGGCTGTAGAGGTTCGGCAGCTCTCGCCATAGGCATACGTTGGCGGCCACGGTGAGCGCGGTGACCAGCGGTCCGGCGGTGCCGCGGCCTTCTTTGGAGAGGCTGTAGAGCGTGCCGCCGTCACGGACGAAGGCCTCGGGGGAGAACTGACGACGATGGTCAGCCGCCGAATGAGGGGTGACCCAGCGGGCGACCTGCCTGTTAGTCAGACAGTTAGCCATCTGCTGCGCGGTGTCGTACACGCCACCACGCTGTTTCTCGGGGGCGAAGATGACGCCGGCCACCTGGTCGGGGGTCATGTCGTACCCGCCGTTCTGCGGGATCGTGACCGGCTCCCTGGCGGTAGGCCTGGTTAGCCACCGGTAGACGTCAGTGATTGGCCGCCCATCGAGGGCGGCTGCCAGCATCAGACCGGTTAGCAGGTCGTGGGCGGCCGAATCGAAGAAGGCATCGGTGCGTGCGCCGGGCTCCGGCTGCCGGAGGCGAAGTGTTCGGCCAGCTTGGCTGCTTTCACTTCGTCGGTGACGTAGCTGAGGGGGTTCCACCACCAGGTGGGCTCTTCCAGCGGGTGTGGGGGCTGCCGTGGCCGCCAGCGGCAGCTGAAGAACCTGTGCACGTGGCGGCCGGGGCGGACGTCGGTCGGGTCCGGCGCCGGGGCCTCCGGCCGGGATCTGGATCTCCCATGGAGTCCCGGGTGCGGCTGGGGCTGCTCCGGGCGCGCTTGCCCGAGCCCGAACTGAACGTCGCCGTGACCGACGCCGACGGGCAATGGTTGGCCGAGGGCGACTTCGTCTGGCGCTGGGCCAGGGTGGTCGCCGAGTACGACGGGGTGCATCACGCGGATCCTGAACACTGCCGTCGGGACGCTCGGCGGCGACGGTCGATCGAGGCCGGCGGGTGGACATACGTGCAGCTCACCGCAGCGACCGTACGCGACCCGCGGGACTGGGCCGCTGCCGTCGAGCAGCTCCGTCGGTTGCTGGCGTGAGCGATGACGGTGCGCCGGGTGGTCCGGACGATGCAGGTACGCCGGCTGGTCGCGCCCGGCGCGGATCGACACCTGGACGTCGGCAGTGCACCCGAATCGACATGTCGACCCCTGACGCCCGCCAGCCGGCCGGAGCCCCCATCGTGGCCCGGGAGGCCGACGGCCGGCGCTGTCGAGCGGTGCCAGAATGGAGCCCATGTCCAGCGATACCGGTGCCCCCAGGCCGCGACTGTTCTCCGGCATGCAGCCCACGCAGGATTCCCTGCATATCGGCAATTACCTGGGTGCGCTGGTGAACTGGGTTTGCATGCAGGAGGAGTTCGAGGCGATCTACTGCGTCGTCGACATGCACGCGATCACCGTCGACGTCGAGCCGGAGCTGTTGCGAGCCCGCACCCGGGCGACCGCCGCGCAGTACCTGGCCGGCGGGGTCGACCCCGCCCAGTCGGCCGTATTCGTGCAGAGTCATGTCGCCGAGCACGCCGAGTTGACGTGGATCCTGTCGTGCTTGACGGGGTACGGCGAGGCGGGCCGGATGACCCAGTTCAAGGACAAGTCGACCAAGACGGGTGCCGAGGGCTCCAACGTCGGCCTGTTCACGTACCCGATCCTGATGGCTGCCGACATCCTGTTGTACGACGCCGCCAAGGTGCCCGTGGGGGAGGACCAGCGCCAACACCTGGAGCTGACCCGGAACCTGGCCCAACGGTTCAACGCCCGTTACGGTCCCACCCTGGTCGTCCCGGAGCCGCACATCGTCAAGGACACCGCCAAGATCCAGGACCTGGCCCACCCGAGCGCCAAGATGAGCAAGTCCGCCCCCGCCGGAGCGCTGACGCTGCTCGATGACCCGAAGGTCCTCCGCAAGCGGATCATGTCGGCGGTCACGGACACCGGCCGGGAGATCACCTTCGATGAGGAGGCCAAGCCGGGCGTGGCCAACCTGCTGCGCATCTACAGCGCGCTCGATGGCCGCGACATCCCGACGCTGGAGGCCGACTACCAAGGGCGTGGCTACGGAGATCTCAAGAAGGACCTGGTCGAGGTCGTGCTGGCGGTGGCCACGCCGTACCGCGAGAAGACCATGGCCTACTTGAACGATCCCGCCGAACTCGACCGGATCCTCGCCGATGGCGCCGACCGGGTACGCCCGATCGCGCGCGCCACGCTGGACCGGGTCTATGAGCGGGTGGGCTTCCTCGCGGCGCGTCGCTGAGTCGCCCATGCCCGCCGCCACCGGCTCATCGACCGGCTCATCGGTCGGCTCATCGACCGGCCGATGCCACCCGCCGCGCTGATGCCCACCATCCGCTGATGCGCACCATCGGTGTCGCCGTCGGGTTGCCCGAACCGTACGCCACGTTCATCCAGGACGCCCGGCGGGCGGCTGGCGACCCCGAGGCCGACCGGATCAGGACCCACATCACCCTGCTCCCGCCCACCCCCGTGGTGGAGACCGCGGCCGACAAGATCGCCGACCACTTGGCGGCGGTCGCGGCCCGGCACTGCTGTTTCGACCTGGAGGTCGGGGAGGTCGGGACCTTCCGGCCGGTGTCGCCGGTGCAGTTCTTGCGGGTGCTGGAGGGTGCCGGGCAGTGCCGACAGTTGGAGGCCGACGTCCGGTCCGGACCGCTGGCCCGCGACCTGACGTTCCCGTATCACCCTCACGTCACGCTCGCCCAACAGGTCAGCCACGACGCGCTCGACGGCATCGGGCGAGCGTTGGCCGACTACCGGCTCCGGTTCACCGTCGAGAGCTTCCAGTTGTACCACCAGGATGACGACGGTGGCTGGCGGCCGGTCCAGGTCTTCCCCCTGACCGGCGGCGCGGAGGCTACTGCGGCTGCCGGGTGCGCCGGGTGATGCTGACCCCGGCGGCGATCACCGTCATCGATCCGGCGGTGAACAGCAAGGCCTCAGGATGGGCGCCGAACCAACCGAGCCCGTCCAGCTGCGGAGCTCCGACGCCGGCCCCTGCCGGATGCAGCGCACCCTCCGCGGACAGGGCCTCCAGCGCGGCCTGCCCGGAGCCACCCTGTGCAGCGCTGTGGGCGCCGGGGTCTCCTGGCGCCGGTTCGACCAGCTGACCCACGGGCCGGACCTGGCCGCCGTACGCGAAGGCCCAGTCGAACAGGGCCGTGGTCAGCCGCCAATCGCTCGAGGGGTTCTTCAGGTAGGTGAGCAGGTAGCCCGACGCGCCGCGCCGGGCGGCGCCGATGTACGTGCGTCGCGCGGCCAGGGTGTAGCCGTTCTTCACCCCGATGGTGCCCGAATACCGGGTCAGCAACCGGTTGTGGTTGGTGATCTCGAGGCTGCCCCGGGTTCCGCCACCGGGCACGCGCGCGGAGGGGAAGGTGGTCCGCTCGGTCTTGACGTACCCGGCCAGCCGCTCGTTGCGCAGCACCGCCCGGCCGATGAGCGCCATGTCGTAGGCGCTGGAGACCTGGTCGGTGGCGTCCAGCCCGCTGGGGTTGCGTGCCGCGGTGTCGCGGGCGCCGAGCTGGGCCGCCTTGGCGTTCATCGCGGCGATGGTCTCGGGTAGCCCTCGGTGCCGGGCCAGCGCCCAGGCGGCGTCGTTACCCGAGGTCAGCAGCATCCCCTGGAAGAGCTGTTCGACGGTGTACGACGACCCGGCGCGGATGCCGACCCTGCTGCCCTCTTGATTCGCGTCCTCCTCGGTGGCGGTGATGACCGTCGCGGGGGGTAGCTCATCCACCAGCGCCAAGGCGGTCAGAGCCTTGATGGTGCTGGCGGGCAGCCCCTTGGCGTGCGGGCACTTGGCCAGGATGACCGCGCCGGAGTCCAGATCGGCGACCAGGTAACAACTGGCCGGGAAGGCCGGCGGCGCAGGCACCCCGGTCGGCAGGTCCAGAACCAGGCCGGTTTCGGCCATCCGGGGTCCGCCGATCGGCTCGGAGGTGGCGTCCTGGGCCGTTGACGCGGTGGCGGCCGGCCGGGAGATGGGCTGGGCGCTGGCAGACGGGGTGGCCTGGGCACACCCGGCCGTGAGTGCCGGTACGCCGAGCGCGAGCCCCGCGACGATGTACCGGATCGATCGCCGCACCGGTTGCCGCAGAGGTTGCCGCAGAGGTTGCCGCACAGATTGCCGAACAGGTTGCCGCATGCCACTCCAGTCCCACCACGCCGATTCCCGCCCCCGGGCCCTTGCTGTCTCGATAGTGGCTGATACCAACCCGATTCCCGTGGAACCTAGGCGCTGACGGTGTGCCGAGTCGCGCGCGTGTGCACGCCGTGTCGCCCGGCGTGCACACGCCGTGTCGCCCGGCTCAGGCGGCCGAGCCCGACACCGCCGACCCACCGCCCGCCCCGACCCGGCCCCGGGTCGCCAGCAGGTCGGCGTACCGGGTCAGCAGGTGACCCACGAGCGCCGGCCAGCCGCGCTCGGCGACCGCGGCCCGGCCGGCCTCGCCCAGCAGCGCCCGCTGCGCCCAGGCATCCGGGGCCACGGTCAACCGCCGCAGGCAGCGCAGCAGGTCCTGGGCGTCGCTGGGGTCGAACAGCAGGCCGGTCCGACCGTGATCGACCAGATCGAGGGGCCCCCCGGCGGCCGGCGCGATCACCGGCAACCCCATGGCGGCGGCTTCCTGCAGGGTCTGCCCGAAGGTCTCGTGGGTGCCGGTGTGCACAAAGACGTCGCAGGCGGCATACGCACGGGCCAGGTCGTCGCCGTCGCGGCGGCCCAGGAAGACCGCGCCCGGCAGGGCGTCCCGCAGCGCGGGCAGCGACGGGCCGTCGCCGGTCACCGCGATCACCACGCCGGGGATCCGCGCGGCCACGGCCAGGCGCTCCACCTCCTTCTCGGGGGCGAGCCGGCCGACGTACCCGACCACCACCTCACCGTTCGGGGCGAGGCGACGGCGCAATGCGCGGGCGGCGGCATCCTCCCGCCAGCGCGGGTGGAACAAGGCGGTGTCGACGCCCCGCCCCCACAGTCCGGTCCGCGGGATGCCCTCGCGCTCCAGGTCTGCCAGCGCGGCGCGGCTCGGGGCCAGGGTCAGGTCGGCGAGCCCGTGCACCCAGCGCAGGTACTGCCAGGTCAGTCGCGCCGCCGCCGGTCCGGCTGCGCCGCTGTGTTGCTGGACGTACGCCGCCATGTCGGTCTGGTAGATCGCGACGCTAGGAATACCGAGGTTCCGAGCCGCCGTCAGCCCCCGGGCCCCGAGGACGAACGGGGAAGCGACGTGGACCACGTCCGGGTCGAAACTCGCCAGCGTCGACTCGATCTGCCACGAGGGCAGCCCCACCGAGAACTGCCGCACCGGCACACTGCGGACCGGGTGCACGGGGAAGCCCGCGTACCCACCCGGGGCCGGGTCGGGGGCGATCACGCAGGCCTGGTGACCGCTGGCGGCCAACACATCGAGAATCCGGCAGACGCTGGTGGTGACGCCGTTGGCTTGCGGCAGGAAGGACTCGGTGATGATCGCAATCCGCACATCACCACGCTGTCGACCAGCGGTGATGCCTCCGCGACGTCGGGGGGTGCGTCCGGTGGCGACCAGGTGACCAATCGGCGACACCGCACCGGAAACCTCGTGCGGCGGGTCCGCCTCGCGCAGCGGGGACCGGGAGGTAGCGTTTCGCCATGGACGTGGCCGCGCAACAGTCCGAATCCGGCGCAGAGGCTTCAGATTCGGCTCCCGACTTCTGGGGGGTCATCCCCGCAGGCGGAGCGGGGACGCGGCTATGGCCACTGTCCCGCGAAGCCGCGCCGAAGTTCCTCCTGGACCTGACCGGCAGCGGCCGCACCCTTCTGCAGCAGACGGTGGACCGGCTGGCGCCGTTGTGTGACCACCGCCTGATGGTGGTCACCGGGGAGCGGCACGTCGAGGCTGTCCACCGCCAGCTGCCCGACCTGGCACGCGCCAGCCTGCTCGCCGAACCGGCCCGCCGCGACTCGATGGCGGCCATCGGGCTGGCAGCCGCGGTCATCGAGCAACGGGACCCCGAGGCGATCATCGGTTCGTTCGCCGCCGACCACGTCATCGCGGATACCGCGGCGTTCCAGGCCACCGTCGCCGAGGCCATCGTGGTGGCCCGGCAGGGGTGGCTGGCCACCATCGGGATTCAACCGACCGAACCGGCGACCGGTTTCGGGTACATCCACCAGGGCGGCCCGCTCGGGGTCGCGGAGGCTCCGAACAGCCTGCAGGTGCTGGAGTTCGTCGAGAAGCCCGATCGGGCCACCGCCCAGCGCTACCTGGACACCGGCGCCTACCGCTGGAACGCCGGGATGTTCGTCGTCCGGGCCGCCGTGCTGCTCGACCTGCTCGCGCAATACCACCCCGATCTGGCCCGGGGCCTGCGGGCGATCGCGGCCGACCCGGAGGCGATGGGGCCGATCTGGCAGGACCTCACCCGGATCTCGATCGACCACGCCCTGGCCGAGCCGGCCGCCGCGCGGGGCCGGGTGGCCGTCGTACCGGCGACGTTCACCTGGGACGACATCGGCGACTTCGCATCGCTGGCCGAGTTGCTCAGCGGCGCCGATGCGGACGGGCCGGGCCTGCACATCGTCGGGTCCCCGGAGCTGGTGTTGCAACGCGAATCCAGCGGCCTCGTGGTCCCGGCCGGTGGACGAATGGTCGCCGTCCTCGGGATGGATGATGTCGTGGTGGTCGACACCGGCGACGCGGTGCTGGTGACCCGCACGGATCGAGCCCAGGACGTGAAGTCGCTGGTCGACCGCCTGATCGAGCACGGCCACGGGGAGCTGACTTGAGCTGCGGCGCCGACGCGCGCCCGCACCCCCTGACCGGGCCTTCGGGTGACTAGGCTGTCCCCATGGCAGACACCACCGCGCGTAGCGAATCCGATCTCCCCATCAAGTCGGTGTACGACGCCGATGACCTCGCCAGTTTCGATCCCGCGGCGCAGCTCGGGGAGCCCGGTCGGTACCCGTACACCCGCGGCGTGTACCCGACGATGTACACCGGCAAGCCCTGGACGATGCGTCAGTACGCCGGCTTCGGCACCGCCAAGGAGTCGAACGAGCGCTACCACCAGCTGGTCAGCGCGGGAACCGGCGGACTGTCGGTCGCCTTCGACCTGCCCACCCAGATGGGGTACGACTCGGACGCGCCGTTGAGCAGCGGCGAGGTCGGCAAGGTCGGGGTCGCCATCGACTCCCTGGAGGACATGCGGGTCCTGTTCAACGGGCTGCCGCTGGACAAGATCTCGACGTCGATGACGATCAACGCACCCGCCTCGACGCTGCTGCTGCTGTACCAGCTGGTGGCCGCCGAGCAGGGGGTTGAGGCCAAACAGCTCGCCGGCACGATCCAGAACGACGTGCTCAAGGAGTACATCGCCCGGGGGACCTACATCTACCCGCCGGCCGAGTCCCTGCGCCTGATCAGCGACATCTTCGCGTACTGCTCGAAGGAGGTGCCGCGCTGGAACACGATCTCGATCTCGGGGTATCACATGGCCGAGGCCGGTGCGACGCCGGCGCAGGAGATCGCCTTCACCCTTGCCAACGGCATCGAGTACTGCCGCGCGGCCCAGGCGGCCGGACTGGACGTGGACACTTTCGCGCCGCGGCTGTCGTTCTTCTTCGTCGCCCGCACCACCCTCCTGGAGGAGGTCGCCAAGTTCCGGGCCGCGCGCCGGATCTGGGCCCGGGTGATGAAGGAGACCTTCAACGCGCAGAACCCGAAGTCGCAGATGCTGCGCTTCCACACCCAGACTGCGGGCGTCCAGCTGACCGCTCAGCAGCCCGAGGTGAACTTGATCCGGGTCTCACTCCAGGCCCTTGGCGCGGTGCTCGGTGGCACCCAGTCCCTGCACACCAACTCCTTCGATGAGGCCATCGCCCTGCCGACGCAGAAGGCCGCCCGGCTGGCCCTGCGCACCCAGCAGGTCATCGCCTACGAGACCGACGTCTGCAAGACCATCGACCCGTTCGCCGGCTCCTACGTCATGGAGTCGATGACCGACGAGCTCGAGGCCTCGATCACCCAGCTTATGCAGGCGGTCGAGGACAAGGGCGGTGCGGTCAAGGCGATCGAGCAGGGCTTCCAGAAGCAGGAGATCGAGCGGTCGGCGTACCGGATCCAACTGGAGATCGACGATGCCCAGCGCACCGTCGTCGGGTTGAATAAGTACACGATCGATGAGGAGGAGAAGTACGTGCCGCTGCGCGTCGACCCCTCCATCGAGGCCGAGCAATGTGCCCGGCTGGAGAAGCTGCGTGCCGAACGCAGCCAGTCGACCGTCGACGAGGCACTCGGACGCCTGAAGAAGGCCGCCGAGCAACGGGGCGGCGAGAACATGTTGTACCCGATGAAGGATGCATTGGCCGCGATGGCCACCGGCGGTGAGGTGAGTAACGCGCTACGGGACGTGTGGGGTACCTACACCCCGCGAGTCGCCTTCTGACCCTGCACCATCGAGGCATCACAACCGGCCTGGTCTCGCTGTCGAGACCAGGCCGGTTGTGACACCGCGACGCTCAATCGGTGGCCAGTTGGCGAACCCGGGACGAACGAACCGCTACGGTGCTCATGTGACAGCGGGTGTGACGTCCCGGATTCCGGGCGAGGCGGTGATCGGTCCGCTGGGGCGAGCAATCGATCAGCTGGAGCCCGAACTGGTGGCGTTCCGCCGGGATCTGCACCGCAACCCCGAGCTTGCCTGGCAGGAACAGCGGACCACCGGGCGGGTCGCCGATCGGCTGCGCAAAGCGGGCCTCAACCCCCAGCCGCTGGACATCTCCGGCCTGATCGTCGACATCGGCGCCCGCGAGCCGGCGTACCGCGTCGGTCTTCGCGCCGACCTCGACGCCCTGCCGCTGCCTGAGCGGACCGGGCTGCCGTTCGCCTCGGCGGTCCCGGGCGTGAGCCACGCCTGCGGCCACGACGTGCACACGGCCGCTCTGCTGGGGGCCGGGTTGGCGCTGGCCAGCCAGCAGGCCGTACTGGCTGAGGCGGGCCTGGCGGTGCGGCTGATCTTCCAGCCCGCCGAGGAGATCATGCCCGGTGGGGGCAGGATGCTCGCCGACTCGTTGCTGCTGCGCGACCTCGATCGGGTGTTCGCGCTGCACTGCGACCCACGCCGCGACGTGGGGACGTTCGGGCTGCGGGTGGGCGCCATCACCGGCGCCTCGGACGCGATCACCGTGCGCCTGACCGGCAAAGGTGGGCACACCTCGCGACCCCACCTGACCGCCGACCTGACCTATGCCCTGGCCAAGGTGGCGACCGACGTACCGGCGGCGCTGTCCCGGCGGCTGGACCCCCGGGCCGGTGCGGCGCTGGTGTGGGGGAGCATCCACGCCGGCCATGCGCCCAACGTCATCCCCGATCGCGGCGAGTTGCAGGGCACCCTGCGGATGCTCGATGCCCAGGCCTGGGCGGGCTCGGAGGTGCTGGTGCGTGAGCTGATCGCCGAGGTGGTGGCTCCCTACGGCGCCGACCATGAGGTGGAGTACCGGCAGGGTGTGCCCCCGGTGGTGAACAGTCCCAGCGGTACGGCGGCCTGCACCTGGGCGGCAGCGCATGCGGTCGGGCCGGACTCGGTCGGTCCGACCGAGCAGTCTCTGGGCGGTGAGGATTTCGCCTGGCTGTTGCAGACCTGCGAGGGCGCGTTGGTCCGGTTGGGCACCCGCAGCCCGGGTGGGCGCACTTACGACCTCCACCAGGGCGACCTGGTGGTCAACGAGGCGGCGGTCGGGTACGGCGCCCGGCTGCTGTCAGCGCTGCCGTTCGGGGCGCTGGCGGTGCGCGAACTCCCCGCCGGCTGATCTCACCCCGACCCTCGCGGGGATCACACCCGGAAGTGTGCCACCAGCTCCTGCAACTGGGAGGCCTGCTGCTGCAACTCCTCGGTCTTGGTCACGTTGGCCGCGGACTGTTCGGTGTTGCCCTTGGCCGCTCCGGCCACCTGCACCACGTTGCCCGCGATCGACTGCGAACCCCTCGCCGCCTCGGTGACGTTGCGGCTCATGTCGTTGGTCGTGCCGGTCTGTTCCTCCACGGCGCTGGCGATGGTCGACTGGGTGTCGTTGATCTGGGCGATGATCGCGGAGATCTGGCTGATCGCCGCCGCGGCGGCCTCGGTGTCCACCTGGATCTGCTCGACCCGGTGACTGATGTCCTCGGTGGCCTTGGCGGTTTCCTGGGCGAGGTCCTTGACCTCGTTGGCGACGACGGCGAAGCCTTTGCCGGCCTCGCCGGCGCGGGCGGCCTCGATGGTCGCGTTCAACGCGAGCAGGTTGGTCTGTTCGGCGATCGAGGTGATGACCTTGATGACGTTGCCGATCTCGATGCTGGACTCGCCCAGGTTCGCGACGGTGGAGTTGGTCGCCTCGGCGACGTGCACGGCCTGGGCGGCCACGCCGGCGGCGTTGTTCGCCGATTCGGCGATGGCGCAGATCGAGGCGGTCATCTCCCCGCGGGTTTGTTCGGCCGCAGCGGCGAGTTCGCCGATCTCGTCGTGACTGTCCACCTCCGCCTGCACGGTGAGGTCTCCGCGTCCGATGGCCTGCAGCGAGGTGCCGACCGTGGTCAGGTCGCGCACCAGTCGGCTGACGAGCGCCAGCGCGGTGGCGGCCATCACCAGCAGCAGCACCCCGAGGGCGCCCAGAACGATCAGTTGAGCACGCCGGGTGGTGTTCTCCTCGTTGACGCCGGCCGCGACGATCCGGGCGCTGGCCGCCGCACGCATGTCGCTGAGGAAGGAGCTGAACTTGTCGCCGGCCGGCCGCGCCTGCGTCTGCAGCACCGTGACCCCCTCGGGTGCGGTGCGCAGCATCCCGACTCCGGAGTCGGTCTTGAGGGCCGGGGAGTCCCCGGTGAGCGCGGCTCCTTTGGAGCGGGCTTCGAAGGCAGCCGCCTCCATCGCGGAGACCGCGTGGTCCAGGCGCGCTGCGTTGAGCACGACCACGTCACCGTAGGCCATGCTGTTCATCATGTTCGAGCGGTCCATCGAGGCGTCATGAACGTCTGACATGCCCTTGATGCCGGCGCCCGCCACGATCGCCATCCCGAGGGCGCCCGCCGCGGCGACAGTGAGTACCTTCTGTTTAACGCTGGCCGTACCGGCCAGGGAGGACCACTCCTTCGACTCTGCGCACATACGAATGCTCCTGTGTTGCCGTGATTCTCGCCGCTTGTTGCCGTGCCTCCAGTCGTCAGCCGAGTGCGGAAGTCAAGTGTTTGCTCGGGCCCCGGAGCTGGCGAAACGGACCCTCCGACATGGTGAGTTCCTCCAAGCGCCGGGCCGCTGTCGGAGCCGCGCGTTACCATTCACCAGATGGTCGGCGGCGGGGTCCCCGCAGTCCCGAGGCGACGACACCGATCACTGCCGATCAACCCATCACACTGCCGATCACCCCGATCATCCCGATCAGCCCGATCAACAAGGAGTGCCTTGATGCGATCCCGTTTCCCGTGGTGGCCGGTGTAGCCGCCGCCGGACTGTTGCTGACCGCGTGCGGATCGGGGGCCAACCCCGCCGCCACGGTCAGCTCGGCCGCCTCCGCCGCCAGTTCGGCGGCCAGCAACGCGACGGCCTCCGTCAAGGTCGGGATGGCCTACGACGTGGGCGGCCGAGGCGACCAGTCGTTCAACGATGCCGCCGCCGCCGGGATGGACAAGGCCAAGGCCGATCTGGGGGTGGCCACGACCGAATCCACCGCGACCGCCGGTGAAGCCGAGTCCGCTCGCGAGGAGCGCCTCAACACCCTCATCGACCAGGGGTATACCGCGATCGTCGCGGTGGGTTTCGCTTACGCGCCCTCCATCAAGAAAGTGGCCCCGGCCAACCCCGACGTGAAGTTCGCCCTGGTGGACTCCACGGACGCCTCAGGGCCGAGTGTCCAGAACATCGTGTTCGCCGAGGAGCAGGGCTCGTATCTGGCCGGGTACGCCGCGGCTCTGAAGTCGAAGTCCAACACGGTCGGCTTCGTCGGTGGGGTGCAGACCGACCTAATAAAGAAGTTCGAGGCGGGGTTCGTCGCCGGGGCCAAGGCCGCCAAGCCCAACGTCAAGGTGCTCACGAAGTACCTCACCCAGCCGCCGGACTTCAAGGGCTTCGCGAGCCCCGCGCTGGGCAAGACGGCTGCCGACGGCATGCTTTCGGCGGGCGCTGACGTGATCTACCACGCCTCGGGTGGTTCGGGTTCCGGGGTGTTCACCGCCGTCAAGGCCAAGCCGGGCGCGTGGGCCATCGGCGTGGACTCCGATCAGGCCAAGACGGCCGACCCCAAGGTCCGCGACATCATCCTGACCTCGATGGTCAAGAAGCTCGATGTCGGCGTCTACGAGTTCATCAAGCAGTCCAAGGACGGCAGCTTCAAGGCCGGTCCCGCGGCGTACGACCTGAAATCCGACGGGGTGGCGCTGGCCACCACGGGGGACCACCTCAACGACATCATGCCCAAGCTCGACGCGGTCAAGCAGGAGATCGTCGCCGGCACGGTGAAGGTCCCCTCGAAGCCCTAGTGACTCTTGCCCGGCCCGGACACCGTCCGGGTCGGGCGGTGCGGGCAGGGCAAGGAGCAGGTCATGACCGCTGTGGCGGCATCGTCAACCCCGGGCGACAACGTCGGCGAGGTGGCGGTCGCACTCACGGGTATCACCAAGCGGTTCCCGGGCGTCGTCGCCAACCGCGACATCAGCTTCGCGGTGCGCTGCGGCACGATTCACGCTCTGGTCGGGGAGAACGGCGCGGGCAAGTCCACCCTGATGAAGATCCTGTACGGCGTGCAGCGCGCCGACGCGGGGACCATCGAGGTGGCGGGTCGGCCGGTGGTGTTGCACAGCCCGAGCGACGCCATCAAGGCGGGCATCGGGATGGTCTTCCAGCACTTCATGCTGGCGGACAACTTCACCGTCCTGGAGAACGTGGTGCTGGGCGCCGAGCGCCTGCATGGCATCGGTGACCGCGCCCGCGACGAGGTCCGGCGGATCAGCGGTGCCTACGGCCTGAACGTGGCTCCCGACGTGCTCGTCGCCGACCTCGGCGTGGGCGACCGGCAGCGGGTCGAGATCCTCAAGGTCCTCTATCGCGGGGCGCGGATCCTCATCCTGGACGAGCCCACGGCGGTCCTGGTGCCGCAGGAGGTCACCGAGCTGTTCGACAACCTGCGCGCGTTGACCGCGCAGGGGCTCACCATCATCTTCATCTCGCACAAGCTCGACGAGGTGCTATCGGTGGCTGACGACATCACCGTCATCCGTCGAGGCACCACCGTGGCCACTCTCGACCCCACCGGCGTCACCGCCCGGGAGTTGGCGGAACTCATGGTCGGTTCCTCGCTGCCGACGCCGGCCACCGATGAGTCGACCGTCACCGACCGGCCCGTCCTCGCGGTCCAGGGCCTGAGCGTGGCCGGCGCTCCCGGGGAGCCGGCCCTGCTGGACGACATCTCGTTCACGGTCCACGCCGGTGAGGTCCTGGGCATCGCCGGCGTCGAAGGGAACGGCCAAAACGAACTGGTCGAGGTCATCATGGGGATGGTCGAACCGGCCGGCGGTACCGTCGAGCTCGCCGCTGACGGGGTCATGGTGGACATCAGCGACTGGGACACTCGCCGCATCAGGGAGGCTGGGATCGGCTTCATCCCAGCCGACCGGCACCGTCACGGCCTGCTGCTGGATGCTCCCCTCTGGGAGAACCGGATCTTGGGGCACCAAACCCAAGCGCCGAACGTCCGCGGCCCCCTCGTCGATGCCCGCAGCGCCCAGGAGGACACCCGCAGGATCGTGCAGGAGTACGACGTGCGCACCCCGTCGATCTTCGTGACCGCCGCGTCGTTGTCTGGCGGCAACCAGCAGAAGCTCATCGTCGGCCGCGAGATGGCCCACCTCCCGAGGATGCTGGTGGCCGCCCACCCCACCCGGGGTGTCGACGTCGGCGCCCAGGCCGCCATCTGGGGGCACCTGAAGGCAGCTCGGCGCGAGGGGCTGGCGGTGCTGCTGGTGTCGGCGGACCTCGATGAACTGATCGGCCTGTCAGACACCATCCGGGTCATCCTGCGGGGGCGCCTGTCGGGGCCGTTCGACCCCGACACGGTCACGGCCCGCGAACTGGGTTCGGCGATGACCGGCGCCGGCGGGGATGATCCTGAGGCCGGGTCGCCCGAGGGGCAGGAGGTGCCCCGATGAGGGCGCGCGTCGATTTTCGCCGGCTGGCCCTCGGGCTGGCCGCCCCGCTGCTGGCCCTCTTCGTCGCTTTCGTGCTGACCTCGATCATCCTGCTGCTGGCCGGAGACCCGGTCGCGGGGGTCTGGGGTCAGCTCGTCAAGGCACCCAGGCCCCGCGTCATCACCAACATGCTCAACGAAGCCGTGGTCTTCTACCTGTCCGCGACCGCGGTGGCCATCGGGTTCCGGATGAATCTGTTCAACATCGGGGTCGAGGGGCAGTACCGGATCGCGGCCTTCGCAGCCGCGGTCTTCGCCGGTCAGGGTTACCTGCCCGGGTGGTTGAACATCCTGGTGAGCCTGCTGATCGCGATGGCCGTCGGGGGGCTGTGGGCCGGCATCGCGGGGTGGTTGAAGGTGGCCCGGGGGGTCTCCGAAGTGATCTCCACGATCATGCTCAACGCGATCTCCGGAGGCGTGGTGGCCTTCCTGTTGGCCCGCGTCGCGGCGACCGTGGAGGGCACCAACGTCACGAACACCCCCACTCTGCCGCAGGACAGCTGGTTGGCGGGCTTTGCCTGGGTCCCGGGAGCCACCAACCGGGTCTACACCCTCATCCTGCTGTCGGCCGTGGTCGGCCTCGTGTATTGGGTGCTGCTGAGCAGGACCCGGTTCGGGTTCGACCTACGTGCTGCCGGGGCGTCGGAGACCGCGGCGATCGCCAGCGGCGTCAACGTCAAACGCATGGTGGTGACCACCATGGTGATCTCCGGCATGGTCGCGGGGCTGGTGGGCATGCCGTTGCTGTTCGGTCAGGATCACTCGTTCGGCACGACGTTCCAGCCCGGTCTCGGTTTCGCGGGTATCGGCATCGCCCTCATCGGTCGCAATCACCCGATCGGCATCGCCGTCGGCTCGCTGCTGTGGGCCTACTTGAATCAACAGAGCAACCCGCTGCAGACCGCGGTGGGGGTCGCCCCTGAGCTCGTCGCGATCATCCAGGGCGTCATCGTCCTCGCGGTGGTCATCGCCTATGAGCTGATCCGGCGGCTGAACGTGCGACTGGAGCAGGCCGCGGTATCGCGTCAGCTCGCGGGAGCCGAGCGACCAGCGGCCGTTCTCACATCCAACGCCACATCCAACGCGCCGGGGGAGACCCGATGACCTCCACAGCGCTCGGCGGGGAGTCGGGAACCCCGGGAGCCCCCGCAACCCCTGGTACGGCGCGTGACCAGGCCAGGCGTTCCCGATGGTCCTGGCGCCTGGTGCTGCTGGTGGCCGTGATGGTCGTCCTCGCGACAGCGGTGTTGCGGGTGGTGACCGGGGAAAGCGATACGGCCTCCTCGGGCGCCCTGGCTGCGGCGCTGGGGCTGGCCGTCCCGATCGGCCTGGCCGGGCTCGGGGGACTGTGGAGCGAGCGCGCGGGCGTGGTGAACATCGGCCTGGAAGGCATGATGATCCTCGGGACCTGGGGTGCGGCGTTCTTCGCGCTGCACTGGGGCCCGTGGGCCGGGCTGCTTGGCGGAATCCTGCTCGGCGCCGTCGGGGGTGCGCTGCATGCCCTGGCCACGGTGACCTTCGGCGTGGACCACGTGGTCTCGGGGGTGGCGATCAACCTGATCGGCATGGGTGGGGCGAAGTACCTGGCCGCACGGACCTTCACCGGGACGGAGGGCGGCGGCGCCAGCCAGTCCCCGCCGCTGCCCAGCCTGCCCACCCTGTCCCTGCCCGGAGCCTCCGCGGGGCTGGGGTCCATCGAGTCGCGGCAGTGGTTCGGGGTGTCCGACCTCGCGGGGATCCTGGCGGGCCTGCTGACCAACCTGTCGGTGCTCACGGTGCTGGCTGTCGGCCTCTTCGCGGCCAGCTGGTGGGTGCTGTGGCGTACGACGTTCGGCCTCCGGTTGCGCTCGTGCGGTGAGGCCCCGGCGGCCGCCGAAACCCTCGGCGTCAACGTGTACCTGCACAAGTGGATCGCCGTCCTGATCTCAGGCGGCCTGGCCGGACTCGGCGGGGCGTACCTGTCGCTGGTGGCGGACAACATCTTCCGCGACGGGCAGACCGGTGGGCGGGGGTACATCGGCCTGGCGGCCATGATCTTCGGCAACTGGCGGCCCGGTTCTTTGGCCGGGGGCTCGCTGTTGTTCGGTTACTTCGACGCCATCCAGTTGCGCGGCAACGCGATTCACGCGTTGTTGCTGCTGGCCGGCGTGGTGTTGATCGGCTATGCCGGGTGGCGCCTGTGGCGGCGGCGAGGCGTCGTGGGGGCGCTCGCCGTGCTCGCGCTGGGAGTCGGCTGCGTCGTCGTACACCTGGCCAGCGACAGCGTGCCAGGCCAGCTCACCTCCCTGGCCCCCTACGTGGCGACGCTGCTGGTCCTGGCGTTGGCCAGCCAGTCGCTGCGGATGCCCGCGGCGGATGGGAAGATCTACCGTAAGGGCGAAGGTCACTAGCGACGCGCGGTCCGGCGCTTGGAGGAACCCGGCGGGCGCCTTTAACGTCTATCAGTGGCCCGCAGCTGCGGGCGCCATCTTCACTCAGGGGAGTCCCATGCGCAAGACCACGACCGTGCTCGCCGTGCCCGTTCTGTCCGTCTCGCTGTTGCTCGCGGGGTGTGGCGGGTCGTCCAAGACGGCGACCTCGACGAACACCGTCGCCGCCGGATCGACGGCCACGGCTGCGGCCGACCCGCAGGACTTGACCAGCCAATGCCCGGCGGACAACACGCAGGCCTTCCCCAAGGCCCGGTTTGTCACCAACCTGGCCCTCGGCTCGGGGGCCTTCTACCAGTGGCTGTACAAGCCGTACAAGGCCGGCAAGTTCGAGAAGGGCGCCAGCGGGCGCACCATGACCATGATCAAGGCGGGCCTGGCCGGCGCGTTCGCGGCCAAACAGCTCAAGGACGCCACCAACAACGTCAAGGCCGACCCGACGCTGTGCAAGGCGTTCATCACCCCGCTGACCAAACTCAGCAACACCCTCGAAGGGCTCAAGGGCAACATCACCAGCGGTGACTTCGGCGCGATCGCCGGCGCGGGCACCGCGATGGACCAGCTCCTCAGCACCGCCAAGAGCAAGGGCATCGAGGTCACTCCCCAGGAGAACGTCAAGCTCTGAGGAGCACCCCAGGGCTGACGGCCGCCCCACCGCGTCGCTGCGGTGCGGGCGGTCGCCTGCGTCTGCCCGCCTTCTGCGAGAGTGGGGGCATGAACGACGCGGTCCGGTTTCCCTCGCTGTCGGAGCTGCGCGAACGACGCAGCGCCAAGTGGA
This sequence comes from Austwickia sp., assembly GCA_016711265.1. Taxonomy (GTDB): domain Bacteria; phylum Actinomycetota; class Actinomycetes; order Actinomycetales; family Dermatophilaceae; genus JADJTI01. Next base: position 160,522 of record JADJTI010000005.1, read on the forward strand.
CGCAGTACGACGCTGGCGTGCTGCCCATGCCGGTGGCGGAGATGGACTGCCTGTTGGCCGAACCGATCGCGCAGACGCTCATCGATGCCGTCCGCCGCGGCGACACCGGCTACCCGCCGATGGACGGCGTACCGTCTCACGCCTTTGCGGAGTTCGCGGCCGACACCTGGGGGTGGGCTCCGGACTCCCGGCGTTGCGTGCTGTCATCCGACGTCAGCGTGGCCGGGATCGCCGCGCTGCGCACGTTGGTCCCCGATGGTTCGGCGGTGGCGATCTCCTCCCCGGTGTACCCGCCCTTCTTCGCCTGGCCGGGCCGGGCGGGGATGACGCTGGTCGACGTACCACTCCTGGGCGCTGATCGGGGGTACGCGCTGGACCTGGCCGGGCTGGAACGCGCCTTCGCCGACGGGGTGCGCGGCTATGTGTTGTGCCATCCCCACAATCCCGTGGGGCGTCTGGTGCCGGAGGATGAGTTGGCCGCGCTCGCGGACCTGGCTCAGCGGTACGACGTCCTGGTCGTTGCCGATGAGATCCACGCACCGCTGACCCTGCCGGGGCAGGAGTTCACGCCGTACCTGACTGTGTCCGAGGCCGCCCGCGCTACCGGGGTCGCCCTGCACTCCCCGAGCAAGGCGTGGAACCTGGCCGGCCTGAAGGCGGCCTTCCTCGTCTACGAGGACCCGCGGTTCGATGAGCCGTTGGCCGGCCAGCGGCACACGTTGCCCTGGAACGCCGGTCATTTCGGCGCGCTGGCCGCCGTGCCGGCGTACCGGGAGTCCCGCGAGTGGCTGGCCGCGCTGCGCGGGCACCTGGCCGATAACCACGCCCTGTTGCGGCGGGAACTCGCGCATCGCCTACCGGGCGCCTCCTGCCCGGTGGCCCAGGCCGGCTACCTGGCCTGGATCGATGTGCAGGCCTGTGGCTACGGGCCCGACCCGGCGGGCAGAATCCTGGAGGTGGGGCGGCTGGCGTTGGGCATCGGGTCCACCTTCGGGCCCTCCGGCGCCGGGCATGTGCGGATGAACATCGGGTGTCACCCCGACCTCATCCCGGAAGCGGTGGACCGGATGGTGGCCGCGAGCGCCTGACGCGCGGTCGGGCCGCGTACGCTGCACCCGTGCCGGAGCTCATCCAACAGCCCTTCCGCATCGAAGCACCGGGCGGCAAGACCATCGATGAACACGTCGGTCTGGCCAGCACCGGTCACGACGTGGTGTCCGTGGCACGCATGGCGGCGCCGGCCGGCTGGAGTGAGCCTGCGCAGCGTCCCGAGTTCGACGAGGTGACCGTCGTCCTGTCGGGTCTGTTGCTGGTCGATCATGACGGCGGCCAAGCCCGGGTCCGCGGTGGCCAGGCGATCATCACCCGGCAGGGGGAACGGGTTCGCTACACGGCCGGACCCGAGGGCGCGGACTACCTGGCGATCTGCCTGCCGGCCTTCAGCGAGGAACGCGCCCACCGGGAAGCCTGAACTCAAGGCGCGGCGGTCAGTTCCTCGAACGCGGCGCGCGCGCCGGCCAGACGCCGGGCGGCCTCGGCGGTCGCGTCGGCGAGTTCTCCCTCCACCGGGACGATGGCCTCCAGGTAGACCTTCAGCTTGGGCTCGGTGCCACTGGGCCGCACGATCACCCGGGTGTCGTCGCCCAGGTAGTAGCGCAGGCCGTCGGTCGGCGGCAGGTCCTCGCTCCCGGCGGCCAGGTCGTCCCAGGAGGCCACCGGCACGTCACCGACGTGGGTCGGCGGGTTCTCGCGCAACCGCGTCATGGCCGCATCGATGAGACTCAGGTCGGTCACCCGCACCGAGAACGCGTCCGTGGCGTACACCCCGTGCCGGCGGTACAGCGACTGCAGGACGTCGATGACGGACCGGCCCTGGATGCGGCAGGACGCCAGGAACTCGGCGAACACCAGCGCCGCGCTGATGCCGTCCTTGTCGCGCACCAGCGACGGCGCCACGCAGTAACCGAGCGCCTCCTCATAGCCGTAGGCCAGGTTCGGGGCGCGGGAGATCCACTTGAAGCCCGTGAGGGTTTCGGTCGAGCCCAGCCCGGCGTCGGCCGCGATCGTCGCCAGCATCCGCGAGGAGACGATCGAGCGGGCCAGCACACCGCCCGCGGGAACGCCCTGGTCGATCAGGTGGGTGGCGAGCAGGCAGCCCAGTTCATCGCCCCGGAGCATCCGCCATCCCCGCGGATTCTCCGGGGAGGCGGCCGTGGGGTCGGGTACGGCGACGGCGCACCGGTCGGCGTCCGGGTCGTTGGCGAGGACGGCATCCACCGGCCCACCCTCGCCGGACCGTTCGGCCTGCGCGTCCAGCTCGCGTGCGAGGTCCAGCGCCGCGTCGATCGCCCCCGGCTCCTCGGGGTTCGGGAAGGCCACGGTGGGGAAGTCGGGGTCGGGATCGGCCTGGGCGGCGACCGCGATCGGCGCGGGGAAGCCGGCCAGCGGGAAGGCGCGCTGGATCACCTCGCCGCCCACCCCGTGCAGCGAGGTGTGGACCATTCGGACGTCCCGGGGGCCGCCCGGCGTGAGGATGCCCGTGACCGCCGTCAGGTATTGCTCGATGAGGCTGTCGTCCACGACGGTCCACCCCTGGTCGGCCCGCGCGATCGCGGCTGTGGAGTCGAGCGCCACGATCTGGGCGCGGATCTCGGCGTCCGCCGGCGGCACGATCTGGGCGCCGTCCCCCAGGTACACCTTGTAGCCGTTGTCCTGCGGGGGGTTGTGGCTTGCGGTCACCATGACCCCGGCGTCGGCACCGAGGTGGCGGATGGCGTATGCCAGCACCGGGGTCGGCAGCGGCCGGGGCAGCAGCAGCGCGGTGCCGCCGGCCGCGGTGACCACGGCGCAGGTGTCGACCGCGAAGTCCTGCGAACCGTGGCGGGCGTCGTACCCCACCACCACCGTCGGTGCCGGATGGTGCTGGGCCAGGTACGCCGTGAGCCCGGCGGCGGCGCGGATCACCACGGCGCGGTTCATCCGGTTCGGCCCGGGACCCATGGCGCCCCGCAAACCAGCCGTGCCGAACTCCAGGAGCCCCGCGAAGCAGTCACCCAAGAGGTCGGTCGCCTCCTGCGCCGAGGCGTCCTCGCCCTGCGCGCGTTCGACCATGTCATCGAGCTGGGCCCGGGTCATCGGGTCGGGATCTTCGGCCGCCCAGCGCCGGGCCGCGTCAAAAAGGTCGGCGCGCCACTGCTGCGTCGTCTGCGGTCGGTGGTGACGCATGCTCACATCTCCTCGGCGATACGGTCCACGATGGCCTTGAGCAGGGTGCTGCACCGATCGGCCGCAGCCCCTCCGGCAGCCATCACATCGGCGTGATCCAGCTTCTGGTCGGCCTCCACGCCGGCGGCACTGTTGGTGACCAGGGACAACCCCAGGACATCCAGCCCGGCGGCCCGAGCAGCGACGGCTTCGATGGTCGTCGACATCCCGACCAGATCGGCCCCCAGGATGGCCGCCATCCGCACCTCGGCCGGGGTCTCGTACTGCGGCCCCGGGAACTGGGCGTACACCCCCTCGGGCAGGTCGGGATCCACGGCGTGGGCGATCGCGCGCAGCCGCCGCGCGTACAGGTCCGAACAGTCCACGAACTCGGGGCCGACCAGCGCGGTCATCCCGGTGAGGTTCAGGTGGTCGGCGATGAGTACGGCGGTGCCAGGCCGCCATTGCGGCCGGATGGACCCGCAGCCGTTGGTGAGGATGATGACGCGGCAGCCCGCCGCCGCTGCCGTGCGTACCGGGTGGGCGACCGCCGCTGCGCCGTGGCCTTCGTACAGGTGGGTACGCGTGCCGAAGACCAGTAGGCGTCGCCCGCCCGCGACGGTGACGGACAGGATCTCGCCGCTGTGGCCGGCCACCGCCGCCGGCCGGAAGCCCTCAAGGTGTGCTCGGGCCACGCGCGCCCGGATCTCCCCGAGTCGGGTGGCGGCCGCCGCCCACCCCGAGCCCAGCACCAGCGCGATGTCGTGGCTGTCGGCCCCGCTGGAGCTGGCCAACTGAGCAGCGGCTCGCGCCGCCTCGGGTGCCTCGGGTGCCTCGGGTGGAGACTGCCCGGTGTCCAGGCCGGGAGGGCGTGCGTTCACGGAGGAAGCCTAGCCCCCGGGGGAAGTGGCGCCAGGGACCCCGGGGGCAGCCGCGCCGCAGCCCCTTCTGCGGGCCCCGACCGGTCGCCTCGCTGTCCCGGAACGGTCGAGATCCTTGGCCCTCGGGCATCCCCGAACCCATGCAGGTTGCTCGAACCCACGTAAGCCCTTCGAACCCACGAAGCTTCGTGGGTCCCGCCGACGGACGTGGGTTCGACGCAGTCGACACCCGATTGATCCGCCACCGGGCCGCCCGGCGCAGGACGGCGGGACCCTGCGCCGGCGGTTCACTCGGGTTCATCCTCGGGTTCACACTCGGGTTCGCCGATGCCGAAACCCCACCTGGTGTGGCTGACGGTGAACCCGGGTGAGACGCTGATGGCGGCGGAGGTGAGTGAGCGCACAGCCCGGGGTACGTTGTCGGCTGATGCGGTGCCGTTGGATGAGTTCCATGGACGCCCTGTGCGGTCGGCTGATCAGCCGACGGACGGGCCCCAGAGACGAAGGAGTCGATAGATGGTCAACATGCGCAACCTGACCGATCTGGTGGACAAGGCCCGGAAAGTCATCACGGAGAACCCGGACAAGGTGCGGACCGGGTTGGACAAGGTGGAGCAGGTCGTCAACAAGTCCACCGGCAACAAGTTCAGCCAGCAGGTCTCCAAGGGCAGCGACATGGTCGGCAACGCCCTCGGCGCACCCAAGGGGAAGCGCCACCCCTGATGCGTGGGTGAGGGCGTCTGACGGTTGGTCCACATGGGTGTGGGGCCCGGTTTCCCGGGCCCCACACCCATGTCGTCCCGGGCTGTGCCCTACTCGGCGCCGTCGGCGTCCTTGATCTCCGCCAGGACGGTACCGGAGGTGACCGTCTCGCCGACGGTGGCCTTCAGGCCGGTGACCACGCCCGCCTTGTGCGCGTTGATGGGCTGCTCCATCTTCATCGCCTCTAGCACGATGACCAGGTCACCCTCGGCGACCGTGGCGCCTTCCTCGACGGCGATCTTGACGATGGTGCCCTGCATGGGAGCGGTCAGCGAGTCACCAGAGGCTGCCGCGCCGCGGCCTGCACCGCCGCCGGAGCGACGGGGGGCCTTGCGGCGACCGGCCGCGACCGCTCCGCCGCCGCCACTGCCGCTGCCGCCACCGAGCGCCAAGTCACCTGGCAGCGACACCTCGAGGCGTTTGCCGCCTACCTCGACAACCACCCTGGTGCGCTCAGCGGCTGCGTCGGCGGCGTCCGCAGTGGGGCCGCTGTAGGGCTCGATGGTGTTGTTGAACTCGGTCTCGATCCAGCGGGTGTGGACGGCGAACTTCTCGTTCGGGTCCGCCGGCGCGAACGCCGGGTCGGTGACGATCACGCGGTGGAACGTCAGCGCGGTCGGCATTCCCTCGACCTCGAACTCCGACAGCGCCCGCCGGGACCGTTCCAGCGCCTGCTGCCGGGTGTTCCCGGTGACGATGAGCTTGGCCAGCATCGAGTCGAACTGGCCGGAGATCACGTCGCCCTGCTCGATGCCCGAGTCCACGCGGACGCCGGGTCCACTGGGCGTGCTGAAGGTCATCACCGTGCCCGGCGCGGGCAGGAAGTTGCGGCCCGGGTCCTCGCCGTTGATCCGGAACTCGAAGGAATGGCCGCGAATTTCAGGTTCTGAGTATCCAAGTTCTTCGCCGTTGGCGATCCGGAACTGCTCGCGGACCAGGTCGATCCCCGTGACCTCCTCCGAGACCGGGTGCTCGACCTGAAGCCGGGTGTTCACTTCGAGGAACGAGATCGTGCCGTCGACGGCCACCAGGTACTCGCAGGTGCCCGCGCCTTCGTACTTGGCCTCCTTGAGGATGGCCTTGCTCGCCCGCACCAGCTCGGCGTTCTGGGCGTCACTCAGGAACGGCGCCGGCGCTTCCTCGACCAGCTTCTGGTGGCGGCGCTGCAGCGAGCAGTCGCGGGTGGAGACCACGACGACGTTGCCGTGCTTGTCCGCCAGGCACTGAGTCTCGACGTGCCGAGGCTGGTCCAGGTACCGCTCGACGAAGCACTCACCGCGCCCGAACGCGCTGACCGCCTCGCGGACCGCGGACTCGAACAGCTCGGGAATCTCCTCCAGCGTCCGAGCCACTTTCAGCCCGCGACCGCCACCGCCGTACGCCGCCTTGATGGCCACCGGCAGTCCGTGCTCCTTGGCGAAGGTGACGATCTCGTCCGCGTTGGCCACGGGGTCCTTGGTTCCGGGGACCAGCGGCGCATTGGCTCGGGTGGCGATGTGCCGTGCCTTGACCTTGTCGCCAAGGCTGTCGATAGCGTCGGGGGAGGGGCCGATCCAGATCAGCCCGGCGTCGATGACCGCCTGGGCGAACCCGGCGTTCTCGGCCAGGAAGCCGTACCCGGGGTGCACGGCGTCGGCGCCGGCCTCCTTGGCAATGCTCAGCAGCTTGTCCTGGACCAGATAGGACTCGCCGGGGGTGGACCCGCCCAGCGCGTACGCCTCGTCAGCGACCTTCACGTGCAACGCGTCACGATCGGGATCGGCGTAGACGGCGACGGAGGCGATGCCGCTGTCCTTGCACGCGCGTGCGATGCGGACGGCGATCTCGCCACGGTTTGCGATGAGGACTTTGGTGATGGACGCCATGATCCGGACTCTAGCGCGCTGGAAAGCCCTGATATCCCGGTGCGGCTGGCTTGGTTGGCCGACGTGAGCGCCACCACAATCGCCCCGGAGTGCAGGTGGCCGCTCATTCCATCGCGGCCAGATCCTCCCGGCAGCGCCGCTCGAATTCGTCGAGTTCCTCGAAGAGGTCGTCCAGGTCCCGCCGCCGCTGCTCCAGGTCGGCTCGCCGCTCACCGACCTGCTCCAGGACGTACCGCAGCTGCCCCACCTCACCCGGGATGTCGTCGTACATGTCCACGATCGTGCGGATCTCCTCCAACGGGAAGCCGAGCCGCTTGCCGCGCAGGATGAGCGCCAGGCGGGTGCGCTCGCGACGGTGGTAGATCCGCTGGGTGCCGCGGCGTTCGGGGCTGATCAGGCCCAGTTCCTCGTAATGGCGCACGGCCCGGTGGGTGATGCCGAACTCCGCCGCGATCTGGGCGATGCTCCAGCTCTGCTCCAGGGGCGCGGCGGCGAGGTTCGGCTTCAGCGCCTGGTCCGAACCCCCAGGAGGTACGTCGGCACTCACCTGCGCAGGTACGCCGGCGGCTGCCTCGGTCACGGCCCCTTGCGGCACCTTCGCGGGCGACCACGCGTTCGATCGACTCGGCATGGACGCCCGTCCTTTCCGTTCACGTCAGTTCTTGACCGACCCCACCTTCGCTAACCGGCCGCCAGCGGGGTCTCACTAACTACGATCGCAGTCAACGAGCCTGCTGACGAAGGAGTCGACTCCCATGTTTGAGCTGTCCGCCGATCACGAGGACTTCCGCCGGGTGGTACGCGACTTCGCCGAACGCGAAGTGGCTCCCCACGTGGCCCAGTGGGACAAGGACCACTACTTCCCGACCGAGCTCGTCCCAAAGATGGGGGAGCTGGGGCTGTTCGGGCTGGTGGTACCCGAGGAGTACGGCGGCTCCGACGGCGACTTCACCTCGCTGTGCGTGGCGATTGAGGAGCTCGGGCGCGTCGATCAGGGCATCGGCATCACCCTCCAGGCCGGGGTAGGGCTGGGCATCAACCCGATCCTGACCTACGGCACCGCGGAGCAGAAGGAACAATGGCTGCCTGCGCTTGTCGAGGGCAAGGCGCTGGCCGGGTTCGGTCTGACCGAGCCGGACGCCGGCTCGGATGCCGGGGCCACCAAGACCCGCGCCAAGCTGGAGGACGGCCAGTGGGTGGTCAACGGGGCCAAGGCGTTCATCACCAACTCGGGCAGCTCCATCACGTCGGTGGTGACCGTGACCGCGCGTACCGGCGACCGGCCCGACGGCAAGCCGGAGATCTCCTCCATCATGGTTCCGAACGGCACCCCGGGCTTCACCGTCGAGCCGCAGTACAACAAGCTGGGCTGGCACTGCTCGGACACCCACGGGCTGACGTTCGAGAACTGCAAGGTCCCCGAGGGCAACCTGCTGGGCGAGCGGGGCAAGGGGTTCGCGCAGTTCCTGAAGACGCTCGATGACGGCCGGATCGCGATTTCCGCGCTGGCCTGCGGGATGGCCGTGCGGATGCTCGAGGAGTCCGTCGCGTACTCCAAGACCCGGCTGGCCTTCGGGCAGCCCATCGGCGTCAACCAGGGCGTGTCGTTCAAGATCGCGGACATGTACGTCTTCGTCGAGGCGGCCCGGGCGCTGACCTACAAGGCGGCCTGGCTCAAGGACGAGATGCACGCCGGACGCCGGTCGATGCAGGAGGTCAAGACCGCTGCCTCGGCGGCCAAGGTGTACTCCACGGAGGCCGCCGTCACCGCCACCCGGTTGGCGGTGCAGATCTTCGGAGGCAACGGGTTCATGGAGGAGTACCCGGTGGCTCGCTTCTACCGCGACGGCAAGATCCTTGAGATCGGCGAGGGGACTTCGGAGGTCCAGCGCATGCTGATCGCCCGGTCGCTGGGAATCCCCGGCAACTGACCTCGTGATCACGTACGTGTTCCCTCACGTGATCCCTCAGGTGATCCCTCAGGTGTGGCAGCGCCTCGCCGTCGATCCGACCGATCCGCCGATCATCCGCCGAAAAGAGGAAGCGTCATGACGTCCGCCGCCTTCGCGGGTCCCACCCCAGCCGATGCAGGAGGCGACCCGCGGGTCGCTGACCTGCGGCGTCGCATGAACGATGCGTACGACGCATCGGCCTCCCTGCCAGAAAAGGCCAAGGCCAAACTGGACAAGGAAGGCAAGATGTTCGTCCGCGATCGGATCGCCTTGCTCTTCGACGAGGGCTCCTTCGTCGAAGACGGGCGCTACGCCAACTCGATGGCCGGGGGGCTTCCGGCCGACGGCGTGGTGACCGGCCGGGGGACGGTCGAGGGCCGGGCCGCCATCGTCATCGCGAACGACCCGTCGGTGAAGGCGGGTTCGTGGGGGTCGCGCACGGTCGAGAAGATCGTCCGCGCGACCGAGATGGCGCTGCGCGAAGAGCTGCCGGTCTTCTGGTTCGTGGACTCGGCCGGGGCCCGGATCACCGACCAGGTGGAGATGTTCCCCGGGCGCCGGGGCGCGGGCAACATCTTCCACAACCAGATCGCCCTGTCCGGGCGGGTGCCGCAGATCTGCTGCCTGTTCGGGCCGTCGGCCGCGGGCGGCGCGTACATCCCGAGCTTCACCGACATCGTCATCATGGTCGAAGGCAACGCCTCGATGTACCTGGGCAGCCCGCGAATGGCCGAGATGGTCGTCGGGGAGAAGGTCACCCTGGACGAGATGGGCGGCGCGCGGATGCACTGCACGGTCTCCGGCGTCGGTGACCTGCTCGCCGAGACCGATGACGAGGCCATCGAGCTCGCCAAGTTGTACTTCTCGTATGTGCCATCCACCTGGCGCGACGAGCCGCCTTTGTATCACATCGAAGAGCCAAGCGAGCCGCTGACCAGGGCCACCGTGCCCGAGATCGAGTCGATGCCGTTCGACATGCACATCGTGATCGACGGCCTGGTCGACGAGGACTCGTTCTTCGAGATCAAGCCGCTGTTCGCGGGCGAGTTGATCATCGGGTTCGCCCGGATGGAGGGCCACACGGTCGGCATCGTGGCCAACAACTCGGCGGTCAAGGGCGGTGTCCTCTTCGTCGACAGCGCCGACAAGGCGTCCAGGTTCATCTGGCTGTGCGACGCCTTCAGCATCCCGCTGCTGTACCTGGCCGATGTCCCGGGCTTCATGATCGGATCCGAGGTCGAGCGGGCCGGCATCATCCGGCACGGGGCCAAGATGGTCGCCGCCGTCTCCGAGGCCACGGTGCCGCAGTTCTGCGTGGTCGTCCGCAAGGCGTACGGCGCCGGCCTGTACGCGATGGCCGGACCGGGGTTCTGCCCCGACGCCACCATCGCCCTGCCGACCGCGCGGATCGCCGTGATGGGCCCCGAGGCAGCCGTCAACGCGGTGTACGCCAACAAGATCGCCATGATCGAACACGAAGGCGACCGGCAGCGGTACATCCAGGAGAAGCGCCGCGAGTACGAGAAGGACGTCGACCTCGAACGGTTGGCGGCCGACCTGGTGCTTGACAACGTGATCGAGGCGGACGAACTGCGCCGTGAGCTGATCATGCGGCTGCGCTACGCCACCCGGCGGGAGCGTCGCTTCAGCGATCGACGTCACGGGGTCTACCCGGTCTGAGGGGTGCTCGATGTCCGGTCGGGGGCGCGGCGCCCGCTCGGTGGCGCCGGTCAGGCCAGCGTGCCGCGCATGAGGCTGTCGCCGGAGTGCGCCGGCCGGTCGTCGTACGCCTCGTTGGACAGATCGACGATGCGATAACCCTGGGCGAGGAGGTCCTCGGGTACGGCGAGGGTGACTTCCGCGGCGGCCGGGAGCATCCCGACCGACACCATGCGCTTGCCGTCGGTGTTGATCAGCCACACCTCGACGTACCCATCGGCGGGCGGGGTGACATCGCGGGCGCGCACCCGCAGAGCGGTGTGATCGGCCGCCCGGACCAACTCCGCCGAGCCCCGGGCGAGCCGGCCGTCCATGCTCATCAGCGTGGCGCGCTGAGTCACCTCGACCGTCTCGGACCGGTCGGCGCTCAGTCGACCCAGCACGCCACCGGCGGCAAAGAGCAGTACGGCGGCGGCGACCAGGGCGGGACGACGCCACCGCGGCTTCACGACCGCAGCCCGCGGCATCGTCTGATCCGCCACGACATCCCAGGCCTGGGGGTCGGGTGCGGTCAGCTCGTCGGTATGACTGCGCAGCAGGAGCTCCACGTGGGACAGCTCTGCCAGGGTCTGCTGACAGACCTCGCACTGGGCCACGTGTTCGGTGTCCGCCTCGGTGGTGTCATCGCCGATGAGCAGGCCGGCCAGGGTCTCGTCAGAAGGATGCATCGGAGGCCGCCTCCTTCATGACGGTGCGCAGGGCCAGGAGCCCGCGCCGAATGTGGCTCTTGACGGTCCCTAGGGGAAGCGAGAGCTGCTGCGCGATCTGATCGTGCGTACGGTCTTCCAGATAGGCCAGCTTCAGGATGGTACGCCGCGGCTCGGCCATGCGGTCGAGGTGCTCGGTCAGCACGACACCCTCCACGAGCTGGTCCAACGGGTCTGGGAGGCCCTCAGTCGCGGCCGGCATGTCGACGACCTCCGCGCGCGCCAACGCCGCCCGCTGGTACCGCAGCGCCAGTTCGTCGGCGATCCGGCGCCGGGCGATGCCGATCAACCAGGCCGGCAACGCCCGGTCGCTCACCTGCAGGGTATGGCGGCTGGTCCAAGCCGAGATGAACACTTGTTGGCAGACGTCCTCGGCGTCGGTGCGATCGCCCAGGGCGCGTAGACACATCGTCATGATGAGCGGGGACCAGCGCCGGTACACGGCCTCCAACCCGGCGTGGTCCCCGGCGGCCAGCGAAGCCGCCAGCTCGCGAGGAAGGCTGTCGGTAACCGTCGGACGGTCCTGCTCTACCACGCGCGGCCTGCGCTGAAGCGTCGTGAACCTGGTGCCGATGACCTCACCCCCGACACGCTAGTGGGTCGCCCTCGCGCCCACTCGGGCAAGCCCGCCGCCTGCCCTGACGACCGGACGCCCGGATCGGGCCGGGCGTCCGGTGCTTCGTCGGACTACTTGCTGGGCAGCAGCACCGAGTCGATGACGTGAATGACGCCGTTGGACGCGGCCACATCGGTCGCAGTGACGGTCACCGTGGCGCCGGTGACGTCCGTCAGTGTCACCTTGTCACCCATCACCCGCACGGTGAGCTTTGCTCCGTTGACCGTGTCCACGGTCTGGCCGTTGAGCTTGACCACGTCCGCGGCCATGACCTTCCCGGGCACCACGTGGTAGGTCAGGATCTTCGACAGCTTGCCCTTGGGGTCGGCCAGCAAAGCCTTGAGGGTGCCGTCGGGGAGCTTGGCGAAGGCCTTGTCGTCCGGCGCGAAGACGGTGAACGGGCCGGGGCCCTTGAGCGTGTCGACCAGTCCGGCTGCGGTGAGCGCGGTGGCCAGAGTGGTGAACGTCCCGGCGCCCACCGCGGTGTCCACGATGTCCTTCTCTGCCATGGCACTCGTGGTGGACGTGGTGGCAGCAGGACTTGTTGACGTCGTCGCGCTCGGAGCAGAGGTCGTGGTCGACCCCGTACTGGAGCTTGAACCGCACGCCGTAACCGCCAAGAGCAGGGTGGCCGCACCGGCCACAACAGTGGAGCGTCGCATGGGGGTTCCTTTCCGAGGAACTCGTGGAGGGAGCTGACATCTGCTACTTCCGGAGAACAGCCCCTCGTGGATGCACCCGGGCGACATGTCCCCCAAGTTCGGTCCGACACGGGCTTGGCAGCCTGTCCTGCCCCAGGTCCCGGGTGCGGGCCCGGGTACCCGGCGGCCTGGGGCAACCGGCGGCCTGGGGCAACCGGCAACCGGCAAGCGGGCCTGGGCGCCCAGCACGCGTGCCCAACCGCAACCGGTGGCTTGCGTCCCTCCGGAGTCGCCCGGCAACCACACGCGGTCGGTGAACACCAGGCGGCGCGCCCGCGACCAGTCGGTTTGATTCCGGCACACCTGCGGGCTAACGTAGGCGAGCCGCGTTGGTGCCGAGGTCGATAGGCCTGGCCGCCGACGCAGGCACTCCGTCCAAACGGCCCTCCCGCCCAGGTCGCTCGATTTGACCAGCACGGCGAGAATGGGTAGGTTAGGGGAGTTGCCCCCACTGAAGTGCGGCGAAAGCCGCGGCTCAGTGCTGTGCAGGTGATGTTTGAGAACTCAACAGCGTGCCAAAAATCGATGCCAATTGTTTGTTGGTTGAGGTCAATTCATTGCTCTGTCCTGTTGTGGGGTGGGGTGTTTGGTTGGTTTTTGCCGGGTTTGGATTTTCTTGCTGGCTGCTTGTGCCTTTGTGGTGTGGGTGGTTGGTTGTGTTTGTTGATGGAGAGTTTGATCCTGGCTCAGGACGAACGCTGGCGGCGTGCTTAACACATGCAAGTCGAACGATGATGCCATTTCGGTGGTTGATTAGTGGCGAACGGGTGAGTAATACGAGTAACCTGCCCCCCTCTTTGGGATAACGTTCGGAAACGGACGCTAATACTGGATATGACTGCGCTTCGCATGGGGTGGTGTGGAAAGTTTTTCGGCTGGGGATGGGCCCGCGGCCTATCAGCTTGTTGGTGGGGTGATGGCCTACCAAGGCGACGACGGGTAGCCGGCCTGAGAGGGTGTCCGGCCACACTGGGACTGAGACACGGCCCAGACTCCTACGGGAGGCAGCAGTGGGGAATATTGCACAATGGGCGAAAGCCTGATGCAGCGACGCCGCGTGGGGGATGACGGCCTTCGGGTTGTAAACTCCTTTCGTCAGGGAAGAAGCCTTTTGGGGTGACGGTACCTGGAGAAGAAGCACCGGCTAACTACGTGCCAGCAGCCGCGGTAATACGTAGGGTGCGAGCGTTGTCCGGAATTATTGGGCGTAAAGAGCTTGTAGGCGGTTTGTCGCGTCTGCGGTGAAAACTCGGGGCTTAACCCTGGGCGTGCCGTGGGTACGGGCAGGCTAGAGTGTGGTAGGGGAGACTGGAATTCCTGGTGTAGCGGTGAAATGCGCAGATATCAGGAGGAACACCGATGGCGAAGGCAGGTCTCTGGGCCATAACTGACGCTGAGAAGCGAAAGCATGGGGAGCGAACAGGATTAGATACCCTGGTAGTCCATGCCGTAAACGTTGGGCGCTAGGTGTGGGGCTCATTCCACGAGTTCTGCGCCGCAGCTAACGCATTAAGCGCCCCGCCTGGGGAGTACGGCCGCAAGGCTAAAACTCAAAGGAATTGACGGGGGCCCGCACAAGCGGCGGAGCATGCGGATTAATTCGATGCAACGCGAAGAACCTTACCAAGGCTTGACATACACCGGAAACACGCAGAGATGTGTGCCCCGTAAGGTCGGTGTACAGGTGGTGCATGGTTGTCGTCAGCTCGTGTCGTGAGATGTTGGGTTAAGTCCCGCAACGAGCGCAACCCTCGTTCCATGTTGCCAGCACGTGATGGTGGGGACTCATGGGAGACTGCCGGGGTCAACTCGGAGGAAGGTGGGGATGACGTCAAATCATCATGCCCCTTATGTCTTGGGCTTCACGCATGCTACAATGGCCAGTACAAAGGGCTGCGAGACCGTAAGGTGGAGCGAATCCCAAAAACTGGTCTCAGTTCGGATTGGGGTCTGCAACTCGACCCCATGAAGTCGGAGTCGCTAGTAATCGCAGATCAGCAACGCTGCGGTGAATACGTTCCCGGGCCTTGTACACACCGCCCGTCAAGTCACGAAAGTTGGTAACACCCGAAGCCGGTGGCCTAACCCTTGTGGGGGGAGCCGTCGAAGGTGGGACTGGCGATTGGGACTAAGTCGTAACAAGGTAGCCGTACCGGAAGGTGCGGCTGGATCACCTCCTTTCTAAGGAGCATGTGCCTGCCTGCGTTGTGTGGGTGGGTGTGCTGTGGGTGGAACATCGATTAGTTGGCGCTGCTGGTGCTGGTGTTGGTGAGTACGTTCTGCTGGTTGCTGTTGTCTGTCTCCTGTTGTGGGGGTGGGTGGTGGTGGTTGGTGGGGTTGGAAGTGCTGATGCTGGTGGTGGTGGTGTTTGGCGCGTTGTTGGGTTCTGAGGCATGGCCTGCTGTGTGTGGGTGTGTGTCTTGTGTGTGGCTTGTCTGTGCTGCTGGGGTACTGGGTTCCTGCCGTGTGGGTGGGGGTGTGGGTCTTGGTGGTGGGTGGGCTGGTGGTGTTTTGAGAACTGGATAGTGGACGCGAGCATCTTTAGTCTTTGTGTAAGTTGTGTAAGTTTTTAAGGGCATACGGTGGATGCCTTGGCATCAGGAACCGATGAAGGACGTGGGAATCTGCGATAAGCCTCGGGGAGTTGGTAACCGTGCTGTGATCCGAGGATTTCCGAATGGGGTAACCCGGCTGGAGGCAAGTCCAGTCACCTGCACCTGAATATATAGGGTGTGTGGAGGGAACGTGGGGAAGTGAAACATCTCAGTACCCACAGGAAGAGAAAGCAACCGCGATTCCGTGAGTAGTGGCGAGCGAAAGCGGATCAGGCTAAACCGGGCGTGTGTGATAGTTGGTAGGCGTTGCACGTTCGGGGTTGTGGGGGTTGTCGTCACTGGGCTACCACCTGGTGGGGGAGTGAGAAATTCGTGTCATAGCCGAACGATCTTGAAGGGTCGGGCAGAGTGGGTGGTACCCCCGTAGGCGAAATGGCATGGACTCCCTGTATGACTTCCCGAGTAGCACGGGGCCCGAGAAATCCCGTGTGAATCTGGCGGGACCACCCGCTAAGCCTAAATATTCCCTGATGACCGATAGCGGACGAGTACCGTGAGGGAAAGGTGAAAAGTACCCCGGGAGGGGAGTGAAATAGTACCTGAAACCGTGTGCCTACAATCCGTCGGAGCCTCTGTGTGGGGTGACGGCGTGCCTTTTGAAGAATGAGCCTGCGAGTTAGTGCTCAGTGGCGAGGTTAACCCGTGTGGGGGAGCCGTAGCGAAAGCGAGTCCGAATAGGGCGTTTGAGTCGCTGGGTCTAGACCCGAAGCGGAGTGATCTACCCATGGCCAGGTTGAAGCGCGGGTAAGACCGTGTGGAGGACCGAACCCACTTAGGTTGAAAACTGAGGGGATGAGTTGTGGGTAGGGGTGAAAGGCCAATCAAACTCCGTGATAGCTGGTTCTCCCCGAAATGCATTTAGGTGCAGCGTTGCGTGTTTCTTGCCGGAGGTAGAGCTACTGGATGGCCGATGGGCCTTACCGGGTTACTGACGTCAGCCAAACTCCGAATGCCGGTAAGTGAAGCGTGGCAGTGAGACTGTGGGGGGATAAGCTTCGTAGTCGAGAGGGAAACAGCCCAGATCACCAGCTAAGGTCCCTGAGCGTGTGCTAAGTGGGAAAGGATGTGGAGTTGCTGTGACAACCAGGAGGTTGGCTTAGAAGCAGCCACCCTTGAAAGAGTGCGTAATAGCTCACTGGTCAAGTGATTCCGCGCCGACAATGTAGCGGGGCTCAAGCACACCACCGAAGCTGTGGCATTGACATTTTTCTCTAGCCCTTTGGGGTTCAGGGGTGTTGATGGGTAGGGGAGCGTCGTGTGGCGGGTGAAGCGGCGAAGTGATTCAGTCGTGGACGCCACGCGAGTGAGAATGCAGGCATGAGTAGCGAAAGCAGAGTGAGAAACTCTGCCGCCGATTAACCAAGGGTTCCAGGGTCAAGTTAATCTGCCCTGGGTAAGTCGGGACCTAAGGCGAGGCCGACAGGCGTAGTCGATGGACAACGGGTTGATATTCCCGTACCGGCGAAGAACCGCCCATATCGAATCCAGTGATACTAAGCTCCTGAAGCTAGTCGTGTACGCCCGCTTTCGGGTGGGTGGCGGCTGGTGGAGCGGGTGACCTGATCTGGTAGTAGGTAAGCGATGGAGTGACGCAGGAAGGTAGCCTCCGCGTGGCGATGGTTGTCCACGTCCAAGCATGCAGGGTGAGGCCTAGGTAAATCCGGGTCTTGTGAGCCTCAGATGTGATGGTGACCCCGTTGGGGGGAAGTAGGGTGATCCTATGCTGCCAAGAAAAACTTCTAGCGAGGTTTGAGCCGCCCGTACCCTAAACCGACTCAGGTGGTTAGGTAGAGAATACCGAGGCGATCGAGTGAATCGTGGTTAAGGAATTCGGCAAAATGCCCCCGTAACTTCGGGAGAAGGGGGGGCCCTGATCTTGAAACCCCTTGCGGGTTAGGGTGATGGGTCGCAGAGACCAGGGAGAAGCGACTGTTTACTAAAAACACAGGTCCGTGCGAAGAAGCAATTCGATGTATACGGACTGACGCCTGCCCGGTGCTGGAACGTTAAGGGGACCGGTTAGCTCCATTCGTGGGGCGAAGCTGAGAACTTAAGCGCCAGTAAACGGCGGTGGTAACTATAACCATCCTAAGGTAGCGAAATTCCTTGTCGGGTAAGTTCCGACCTGCACGAATGGCGTAACGACTTCTCCACTGTCTCAACCACGAACTCGGCGAAATTGCATTACGAGTAAAGATGCTCGTTACGCGCAGCAGGACGGAAAGACCCCGGGACCTTTACTATAGCTTGGTATTGGTGTTCGGTACGGCTTGTGTAGGATAGGTGGGAGACTGTGAAGCTGGCACGCCAGTGTCGGTGGAGTCAACGTTGAAATACCACTCTGGTTGTACTGGATGTCTAACTTCGGTCCGTGATCCGGATCAGGGACAGTGCCTGGTGGGTAGTTTAACTGGGGCGGTTGCCTCCTAAAAGGTAACGGAGGCGCCCAAAGGTTCCCTCAGCCTGGTTGGCAATCAGGTGTTGAGTGTAAGTGCACAAGGGAGCTTGACTGTGAGACAGACATGTCGAGCAGGGACGAAAGTCGGGACTAGTGATCCGGCCGTGGTTTGTGGAAACGCGGTCGCTCAACGGATAAAAGGTACCCCGGGGATAACAGGCTGATCTTGCCCAAGAGTCCATATCGACGGCATGGTTTGGCACCTCGATGTCGGCTCGTCGCATCCTGGGGCTGGAGTAGGTCCCAAGGGTTGGGCTGTTCGCCCATTAAAGCGGTACGCGAGCTGGGTTTAGAACGTCGTGAGACAGTTCGGTCCCTATCCGCTGCGCGCGTAGGAAACTTGAGGAGAGCTGTCCCTAGTACGAGAGGACCGGGATGGACGAACCACTGGTGTGTCAGTTGTTCCGCCAGGAGCATGGCTGATTAGCTACGTTCGGACGTGATAACCGCTGAAAGCATCTAAGCGGGAAGCACACTTCGAGATGAGGTTTCCATCACCATTGGTGGGGAGGCTCCCAGCTAGACTACTGGGTTGATAGGCCAGATGTGGAAGCACAGTAATGTGTGGAGCTGACTGGTACTAATAAGCCGATAACTTACCTACATCGCATCCTGACTTTATGGGATTGCTTGCGTCCACTATCTGGTTCCCAGAACATTGACCACCCCCGTGTGAGTGTGTGGTGTGTTCTGAGAGTGTTACGGCGGTTATAGCGTTGGGGAAACGCCCGGTCCCATTCCGAACCCGGAAGCTAAGCCCTTCAGCGCCGATGGTACTGCACTGGTGACGGTGTGGGAGAGTAGGACGCCGCCGGACAATCTTTTGGGTGATGGCCTTGTGCGCAGTACCGCGCACAAGGCCATCACTGTTTTGTATGGTGGCATCGGTGACCGATGTCGGTGCGCGGCAAAGGGGCAAAGATCATGGCGCTGCAGGACTTCGAGCGGTACCCACTCACGTTCGGGCCCAGCCCGGTCCACCAGCTGCCTCGGCTGAGCGCTCACCTGGGCGGCGCGAGCATCTGGGCCAAGCGGGAGGATTGCAACAGCGGGTTGGCGTTCGGTGGCAACAAGGTGCGCAAGCTGGAGTACCTGGTCCCGGATGCCTTGGCGCAGGGGGCCGACACCCTGGTGTCGATCGGCGGATACCAGTCGAATCACACCCGCCAGGTGGCCGCCGTCGCCGCACATGTGGGGTTGAAATGCCGGCTGGTTCAGGAGCACTGGGTCGACTGGGACGATCCCGGGACGGACCGGGTGGGGAACATCCTGTTGTCACGCATCATGGGCGCCGATGTGCGGCTGGACCCCGCCGGCTTCGACATCGGCATTCGCACCTCCTGGGAGACGGCCCTGCGCGAGGTGCGGGAGGCAGGCGGGACGCCGTACGGCATTCCTGCAGGGGCTTCCGAACACCCTCTGGGCGGACTGGGATTCGCCCGGTGGGCCTACGAGGTGGCCGAGCAGGAGAAGGAGCTCGGCGTCTTCTTCGACACCATCGTGGTGTGTACCGTCACCGGCTCCACGCACGCCGGCATGATCGCGGGATTCCACGCGCTGCGTGAAGCCGGGGGTCGCCCGCGCCGGGTGCTCGGGATCGACGCCTCCGCCACGTTGGATAGGACCCGGGAGCAGGTGGTCCGGATCGCGCGACACACCGCGGACCTGATCGGCGTGGACACGCCGATTGCCGACGACGAGGTCGTCGTGCTCCCGGGTTGGGCCGGCCAGGAGTACGGCGTGCCGGTGGACAGCACGGTCGAAGCCATCCGGCTGACCGGCCGATTGGAAGGGGTGATCCTTGACCCGGTCTACGAGGGCAAGTCGATGGCCGGTTTGATCGACCTGGTGTCGTCCGGGGAGATTTCGCGGGATTCCACGGTCCTCTACGCCCACCTCGGCGGACAACTGGCGCTCAACGCCTATCCCGCCATCTTCGACTGAGGAGCCGGACAGGACGACCGACACCTACCGCGTGCGGACGTCGTACCAGCGCAGGCCCAATTCCAGCAGGAGTTCGCGGACTACCGGGAGGCTGACCCCCACCACGTTGTGGGGGTCTCCTTCGAGCCGGTCCACGAACGGGCCACCGAGGCCGTCGATGGTGAACGCTCCCGCCACGTTCAGCGGTTCCCCGGTGGCGACGTAGGCCTCGAGCTCATCGTCGGGAATGTTCGCGAACCACACCGCGGTCGAGGCCACCGCGCCCAGCGTCGCGCCCGTGCCGCCAGCTTCAGGTGCGCGTACGTCGATCAGCCAGTGTCCGGTGTGAAGCACCCCCTGGGAGCCCCGCATCGAGCGCCAGCGGGCAAGGGCGACATCGGGGGAGCCCGGCTTGCCGTGCACCCGGCCATCGAGCTCCAGCACCGAATCGCACCCGAGCACCAGGCAGTCCGCGTCCATGCCCGCCGGCGGGTCGTCGCTCTCGATCTGTGCGGCGACGTCCTCGCACTTGGCGCGCGCCAGGAGCAGCGCGATGTCAGCGCTGGACAGGTCGTCGTACCGCTGTTGGCCACGCCGTACGGTGTCTTCTTCGTCCACCGAACTCACCGCGACCCGGGCATCGACACCCGCAGCCGCGAGCGTGGCCCGACGAGCGGAAGAAGCCGAGGCGAGCACGACGGGCACGGGCGACCGCCGGTGTCCGCCCGACGAGGCAGTCATGCCGTCACTCAGCCCGTGACTGATCCCGTCAGTCATCGAGCTCCCCGAGGACAGCCTTGCGGAGGGTATCCAGCCCCACCCCACCGATATCCAAGGACCGGCGGTGGAACTCCTTGAGGCTGAACTGCGCACCTTCGCGCCGCTGCGCCTCCGCCCGCAGTTCCAGCCACAGCCGTTCGCCCACCTTGTACGACGGCGCCTGACCTGGCCATCCCAGGTAGCGATCAAGCTCGAATCGCAGCGTCGATTCCGGCATCGAGGAGTTCGCCGTCAAGAACTCCCAGGCGCGCTCGTAGGTCCAGCGGCCACCCCCCAGCGACACGGGGACCGGGAGGCCGCAGTGTACCCCGATGTCGAGCACGACCCGAGCCGCTCGCAGCGACTGGGCATCGAGCAGGCCGAGCAGGTTGCCCGGGTCGTCCATGAAGCCCAGTTCGCGCATCAGCCGCTCGGCGTACAGGGCCCACCCCTCACCGTGCCCCGACGTCCACGCCAGCAGCCGCCGCCACCGGTTGAGCAGGGCGCTGCGGTAGACGGTCTGGCCCACCTGGAGGTGATGCCCGGGAACACCCTCGTGGTAGACCGTGGTCAGCTCACGCCACGTGCTGAACTGCGTTACCCCCCGTGCCACGGACCACCACATCCTGCCGGGGCGGCTGAAGTCGTCGGAGGGGCCCGTGTAGTAGATACCGCCCGTCTGGCTAGGGGAGATCAGGCATTCGATCCGCCGGACCGGTTCGGGGATGTCGAAGTGGACGCCCGCGAGAGCGTCGATCGCCCCCTCGGCCTGGTCCTGCATCCACCGCTGCAAGGCGTCCACGCCGTCAAGCCGGTAGCGGGGCTGAGCATCCAAGGAGGCCATGGCGGCGGGAATCCCGCCGTCGGACACCAGGCCGTCCGCCACGTGGGTCATCTCCGCGCGAATGCGGGCCAACTCCTCCATGCCCCAGGCGTAGGTGTCCTCCAGGTCGATGACCGCGCCGAGGAACTGACGGGAACACAGCTGATAAACGTCCCGGCCGACGGCGTCCTGGTGCCCGGCCAGCGGCATGATGACGGTGCGCAACCGGTCCAGGCAGGCGTCGTACCCGCGGGCTGCCTCCGCGACCGCCGCGTCCAGGTCGGTCGCCAACGCCTCGGGCAGCGGCCCGCTCGCCAGCTGGGCGCGTTGGCGGAACCGGGCCAGGTAGCCGTCGTCGGCGAGAATCTGGTCGCCCTGCTCTAGGCACGCGCTCACCTGACGGACGGGGGCCACCAACCCGCGATCGGCCGCGGACATCAGCGACTCGTGCCACTGCGCCAGCGCCGTGGGGATGGCCCGCAGCCGGCTGCAGATGTGGGACCAGTCCTGCTCGGTGTCGGTCGGCATCAGGTCCAGCACGTCGCGGACGCTCTGGAACGGCGAGGCGATGTTGTTCAGCGCCATCTCATCCAGGCCCGCCTCGTGGCTCTGGCTGGCCAGGGTGAGGGTGTCCCGGAGGGCCGACACGGTCACCCTGTCGATGTCGTCGACGGGGGTGACGTCGTCGAGGTCGGCCAAGGTACGCCGTCGCAGCGACTCATGCGCCGCCCATCCCCGCGGCGAGAAGTCGTCCAGCTCGCCCTCACCGCCGCCGACGCCCAGGTAGGTCGCCTGGGTCGGGCTCAGCGCCGTACTGGCCGCGAAGTAGCGGTTGGCGATCTCGTCAACGGGGGTCGCAGGTCGTTCGTCGGAGGTGCCCACACCAGCGACCCTAACCCGATCTCCGTCGGCGCAGTGGGCCGACGTATGCCGGCGGATCCGACCCGGTCGCCAGGTTCGGCATCGGGCATGGCGGTGAGTTCGACTGTGAGGGATGCATATTCATTCCGTGTCGGCTAGGCGAACGTCCGTCTTACGGGTTACCGTTCCGGTAGCGCGGGCACGAGCACGCGATGCACGACCGATGAAAGGCACGGAGCACGTATGAGAACTCCCTTCCGCCGGCCCCTGGTGGCCGGGGCGAGCGTGCTGCTGGCTGGTACGGCGCTCGCCGCGATTCCCCCCGCGGCGGTGGCCGCCGGGTCGGCCGCCGATGACCAGCGCAGCTACCTGGTCCTGGCCAGCCTCGGCGCATCTGACCAGGCCACCAGAGACGCCATCCGCAAAGCGGGCGGCAGCATCTCGACGGTGAACGAGGCGGTGGGGCTCTACACCGTCACCGCCCCGGCAGACAGCTTCGCCGCTGCGGCGAGCGCGCTGCCCGCGGTCGCCGGCGTCTCCCGAGAGCGCAGGATCGGCTCGGCGCCGGACCGCCGCCTCGATCCGCAGCAGGCGCTGGAGCGCATGGTCGCAGACCGGGCGGCGATGACTCAGGCGGCCACGACCCCGGCTGTCAAGGCTCCGGTCGCCAAGGCCCCGACCGCCAAGGCCCCGACCGCTGACGCCGCACCCACCCCGGCGCCCGGTCAGGCACCCTCAGACCCCTTGGCTCCGCGCCAGTGGAACATGGAACTCATCCGGGCCTGGCGAGCCCACACCGTCGAAACCGGTCACCGGGTGCGGGTCGGGATCATGGACACCGGGGTCGACGCCGCCCACCCCGACATCAAGCCGAACTTCAACTACACACTCAGCCGCAACTTCACCGTGGACATGCCCGACATCGACGGGCCCTGCGAAGACGAAGCCGATGCCTCGTGCACCGATGCGCCCACCGTCGACGAGAACGGTCACGGCACGCATGTCGCCGGCACCATCGCCTCCCCCCGCAACGGCGTCGGCATCGTCGGGGTCGCCCCGGACGCCGAGATCGTGAACCTGCGTTCCGGCCAGGACTCCGGCTACTTCTTCGTCAAGCCCACGGTCGATGCCCTGACGTACGCCGGTGACCAGGGCATCGATGTCGTCAACATGAGCTTCTACATCGACCCGTGGCTGTTCAACTGCACCGCCAACCCCAAGGACAGCCCCGAGCAGCAGGCCGAGCAGCAGATGGTCATCCAGGTCACCCAGCGGGCCCTGGCCTACGCCCGCGACCGGGGCGTGACCCTGGTCGCCGCCGCCGGCAACGAGCACCTGGACCTGGACAACCCACGCGAGGACACCAGCAGCCCGGACTATCCCGAGGGGACGAACTACCCCCGGCCGATCGACAACTCGAGCTGCCTGAGCCTGCCGAACGAGGGCCAGAACGTCATCTCCGTCAGTTCGGTCGGCCCGTCCACGCTCAAGGCCGACTACTCCAACTGGGGGTATGACGGGGTCGACGTGGCGGCCCCCGGAGGCTACTTCAACGACGGGTTCGGCACCCCGACGTACAAGAACCTCGCCAAGAACACCATCCTGGCGCCCATGCCGCGGGCGTTGGCCCTGGAAGACCCGCTGGTGGACAAGGAGACCGGCGAGTCGCGGATGCCGCTCATCGTCGCCGAATGCACCGGTACGACGGCCGCCACCTGCAGCTACTACCAGTACCTGCAGGGTACGTCGATGGCCTCGCCGCACGCGGCCGGGGTCGCGGCGCTGATCGTGGGCCGCTGGGGCAAGAAGCGCAATGCCTACGACGCCATCACGATGGCGCCCAAGCACGTGGAGCGCATCCTGACCCGGACCGCCACCGCTACGCCATGCCCCCGGCCGTTGTTCACCTACCCCGACCGGTCGGTGGAGTACAACGCGACCTGCGTGGGGTCGGTGGCCCGCAACAGCTGGTACGGCCACGGGATCGTGGACGCGCTCACGGCGGTGACTCGGCGCAACTGATACAGCATGGCTCGAGCCGACGTGAGTGAGCCGGCTCGATGACGAAGGTCCCGGGATCCCGGGGCCTTCGTCATCTGCGCCGGTTGCGCTTGCCGTAACCCGGGAGGGTCCCTCGTCGGTTCCGTCCTCGGTGCCGTCCTCGGTGAGGGTGGTCGGGATGCCGGATCGGCGGGACGAGGCATCCCTGGGCGTGCAGGGCCAGCCGGTCGGTGGGTCGGTCGGTCGGTCGGTCGGTGGGTCGGTGGGCCGTCGAGATGTCAATGCATGTGCGGTTTCCCGGCCGAAGTGTCAAGAATGTGCCGGCAGCTAGGGCTTTTCGGCACTCGAGTGACATCTCGACCCCGTGATCAGCATGGAACTGACAGGTCGATACCCGGGTGGGTATCGACCTGTCAATTCGTGGTCGAGCGGGGCCGATATCTGGGTGCCGTCCGGGCTGACTGCCGTGACCGTGGCCCGGCCAGGTGGGTTCCGGAACGGGAGGTGGGTTCCGGAACGGGAGGTGGGTTCCGGAACGGGAGGTGGGTTTGAGTGAGGGAGGTGGTTTGAGTAAGGGGGGCGGTCCCAGTGAGGGGGGGCGGGGTGCCGTTCGAACCCACGGTGTTGGCTCGAACCTACGAAGGTTCGTGGGTCCCAGCGAGGGAGGTGGGTTCCGGAACGGGAGGTGGGTTTGAGTGAGGGAGGTGGTTTGAGTAAGGGGGGGCGGTCCCAGTGAGGGGGGCGGGTTCCAAGGAGCTGAGCGGGTTCCGGCGGACGAAACGTCCCGGTGCATGGTGAAGGCCCCGGATAATCCCGGGGCCTTCACCATGCGCGACGTGTGTTGCCCGCTGTGCGCGACTCGTCCTGGCCGCGTGTCAGCGGCGACCCCAGCCGGAGCCCCGCACCGCGAACTGCGTGATCCGCCGTGAGCCGCTGCTCCAGCCGGTGCGCGAGGCACGCTGGGCCTGCTCGCCCGACCCGCCGAGCGCGGCCGCCAACACCGTGAGCACGGCCACGTCCTCGGCGCTCGCATTGCCCGAGTGCACGGTGATCGTAGGCAGCGTCGGGGCCGCGCCCTCGACGGCCTCAGGTGCGGCGTTCATCGGTATCTCCTCGTGATCAGGTGGCCCGGCGGAATGTGACGGCGGGGTGTCACAGCGGGATGTTGCCGTGCTTCTTGGCGGGCAGCCGAGCGTGCTTCTTCTGCAGGGCCCGCAGCGAGCGGATGATCTGCACGCGGGTCTGCGACGGCGCGATGACGGCGTCGATGTATCCGCGCTCGGCGGCGACGTACGGGTTGGCCAGCGTCGTCTCGTAGTGGTCGATCAGCTCCTTGCGGACCGCGTCGACGTCCTTGCCTTCCTTCTCCGCTTCGGCGATCTCCTTGCGGAACAGGATGTTCACCGCGCCCTGGGCGCCCATCACCGCGATCTGCGCGCTCGGCCAGGCCAGGTTGATGTCGGCGCCGAGGTGCTTGGACCCCATCACGTCGTACGCGCCGCCGTACGCCTTGCGGGTGATGACGGTGACCAGCGGGACCGTCGCCTCGGCGTACGCGTAGATGAGCTTGGCGCCGCGCCGGATGATGCCGTTCCACTCCTGGCTCGTGCCCGGCAGGAACCCCGGTACGTCGACGAAGGTCAGCACCGGGATGTGGAACGCGTCGCAGGTCCGCACGAACCGGGCCGCCTTCTCCGAGGCGTCGATGTCGAGGGTGCCGGCGAACTGCATCGGCTGATTGGCGACAACCCCGACCGAACGGCCCTCGATCCGGCCGAAGCCGCAGATGATGTTGGGCGCGAACATGGCGTGGACCTCGGTGAACGCGCCGTCGTCGACGACCGTCTCGATGATGGTGTGCATGTCGTACGGCGTGTTCGGGCTGTCCGGGATGAAGGTGTCGAGCGCCTCGTCGTCGGGGGTGATCAGCGGGGCCGCCGTGTAGTCGTAGACGAAGGACTCTTCCAGGTTGTTCTGCGGCAGGTAGCTGAGCAGCTCCCGCACGTAGTCCAGGGCGTCGTCCTCGTCGGTGGCCATGTAGTGCGCCACGCCGGACTTGGTGTTGTGGGTCCGGGCGCCGCCGAGCTCCTCGAAGCCGACGTCCTCACCGGTGACCGTCTTGATGACGTCGGGACCGGTGATGAACATGTGCGAGGTCTGGTCGACCATGATCGTGAAGTCGGTGACTGCCGGGGAGTAGACCGCACCGCCGGCGCACGGGCCCATGATCAGCGAGATTTGCGGGATCACGCCGGAGGCCCGAACGTTGCGGCGGAAGATCTCGCCGTACAGGCCCAGGGAGACCACGCCCTCCTGGATGCGGGCGCCGCCGGAGTCGTTGATGCCGATGACCGGGCAGCCGGTGCGCATCGCCATGTTCATGACCTTGACGATCTTCTCGCCGAAGACCTCGCCGAGCGATCCGCCGAAGACCGTGAAGTCCTGGGCGAAGACGCACACCGGACGGCCGTCGATGGTGCCGTACCCGGTGACGACGCCGTCGCCGTACGGGCGGTTCTTCTCCTGGCCGAAGGCCGTCGAGCGGTGCCGGGCCAGACCGTCCAACTCGATGAACGACTCCGGGTCCAGGAGCTGCTCGATGCGTTCCCGGGCGGTCTTCTTGCCTTTGGCGTGCTGCTTCTCGATCGAGCGCGCGGAGCCGGCGTGGACCGCCTCGTCGTTGCGCCGCCGGAAATCCTCGAGACGGCCGGCCGTGGTCAGGAGGTCCGCGGGGACGGAGGCCCCTTCGTGCGAGGTGGGCGCATCAGTCATACGCGCCAGCCTAGCCTTGAGACCATGCCCCCAGGCCTGTCGCAAGCCCGCCTTCGCGAGTATTTGCTCACCCCCACCGGTCCGTGGCAGCACGTGGACGTCCAGGAGCGAGTCGATTCCACGAACGCGTGGTCGACCCGGGATCCTCGGCCCTGGCGGGTCGCCGTCGCCGGTGAACAGAGCGCCGGGCGAGGGCGCCGCGGGCGGGACTGGAGCTCCCCGCCGGGCACGTCGGTGTCCATCTCGCTGACCGTGCCGATGGCCGCTGACCCGCTGGCCTGGGGATGGTTGCCGTTGCTGACCGGGCTGGCCACCCGCGACGGGCTCGCCGAGGTGACCGGGGCGAGCGACCCCGACGCGTTCGTCCTGAAGTGGCCCAACGACGTCCTCGCGCGGGAGTCGGCGGCCGACCCGGCGCAGGAGCCGCGCAAGATCTGCGGGATCCTCTGCGAGACCACGGCCGACGCCCTGGTGGTGGCCGGGATCGGAGTCAACGTGTCGGTGGCCCGCCAGGACCTGCCGGTGCCGACCGGGACATCGCTGGCGCTGTGCGGCTCCGTGGTGTCCCGCGACGACGTGGTGATCGCGGTCGCGCGGGCGTTCGCGCGCTGGCATGAACGCTGGTACGCCGGGGGCGCCGGCTTGGAGGAGGTACGCCGCAGCTACCGCCGCCACTGCGGGACGATCGGTGCGCCGGTCCGCATCGACCTCGGGGTGTCGTTGCGCGACGGTCCGCACCCGCACGACGGCGTGGCAGGCGGCGCACCCGCGGCCGGTTTCGGACATGTCGTTGAGGGCACAGCCGTCGACGTGGATGAAACAGGTGAGATAGTGATCCAGACCACGCAGGGCCGTCGATCGTTCGCAGCCGGGGACGTGGTGCACCTGCGCCGAGTTCCTCGCTAGGGTCCTTGGGCACCGCGACGTGCAAGGGAGCGCCGAGCATGACATCGACACCCCCGGAGCTGCCGAAGATCCAGGGCCTGGCCGACGCACTCCTGGGCGAGTCGCCCCGACTTTCCCGTGGCGAGGTCAGCGCGGCCGCCGGGGTCTCGGTCCTGAGCGCCCGACGCTTCTGGCAGGCGCTGGGCTTCCCGCTGGTGGGCAGCCGGGACGCCGTGTTCACCGAAGCGGACGCGGCCGCCCTGGAGCTGGTCACCTCGCTGGTCCGCAGCTCCGGGCTGGATGAGACCACGGCGCTGGCGATGACCCGAGCGGTGGCGCGGACCACCGATCAGCTCGCCGAGTGGCAGACCTCGCTGATCGCGGAGTACACCAGCGAGGAGCCGGAGCTCACCCACGACGTGGCCCGCCGCGCCGCCGCGCACCTGCTCGACCTGGCCGACGACTTGGAGCCGCTGCTGGTGTACGCGTGGCGCCGGCACCTGGTCTCCAGCCTGGCGCAGCTGATCACCCAGGCCGACCCCGCTGAGCAGGACGTGGTGCACCGCTGCGTGGGGTTCGCCGACATGGTGGACTTCACCGAGGCGGTCCGCCGGATGACCGAACGTGAACTGGGGCGCCTGGTGCAGCGTTTCGAGGAGCTCGCCTCCGACGTGGTGGCCGCCCACGGCGGGCGGGTCGTCAAGACCATGGGCGACGCGGTGGTGTTCTCCAGCGACGAACCCGTCCACGCCGGCAACATCGCCCTCGACCTGGTCGACGTACTCTCGGCGGACCGGGGGACTCCCCAGTTGCGGATCGGCGTCGGCTGCGGACCGGTGACCAGCCGACTGGGGGACATCTTCGGAACCACCGTCAACCGCGCCAGCCGGATCACCGCGTTGGCCCGCCCGGGCACGGTCATCATCGACGATCCGCTGGCCCGGGAGCTGTCCAGCCATCCCGATTTCACCCCGAAGCGGCTAAGGCCCCGCAGCCTACGTGGGCTGGGGTTGACTAGCGTCTGGGTGCTCCGGCGCGCGCCCGAGGCGGCGGCCATGCACGCCGACCGGCGCGGCTAGGCGGCACCGCCACGGCGGACCGGCGCACAGCCGAGAGACCGGCGCGCCCTAGGGGGGCCGCCAGAAAGCAGGAGTCGGCATGAACGACACGTCCCTGGTCACGATCACCCGACACGGCGACGGAGGGCACATCGCTGAGCTGGCCCTGGATCGACCGGAGGCCATGAATGCGGTCTCGACGGCGATGGCGAAGGCCCTCGGGGAGGCCACCGCCTCGCTGGCTGCTGGCCCCAGCGTGCGGTGCGTCGTGGTGACCAGCACCCACCCCAAGGCCTTCTGCGTCGGCGCCGACCTCAAGGAACGCAACTCCTTCACCGACGCGGACCTGATGGCCCAACGCCCGATCGCGCGGGCGGCGTACGGGGGGGTGTTGAACCTGCCGATGCCGACCATCGCCGTGGTCGAAGGGTTCGCCCTCGGGGGCGGCTGCGAGATCGCGCTGAGCTGCGACATCATCATCGCTGGTGAGCGGGCCACGCTCGGCCTGCCGGAGGTGTCGGTGGGGGTTATTCCTGGCGGTGGCGGCACTCAACTGCTCACCCGACGGCTGGGGTGGAGCAAGGCGAGCCGGTTGATCTTCACCGCGGCCCGCCTCACCGGACCGGAGGCGCTGGCGTACGGGCTGGTGGATGAGCTGACCGAGGCGGGCCAGGCGCGGGACCGGGCCCTGGAGATGGCCGCCCGGATCGCGGCGAACTCCCCCGTCGGGCTGCGCTCCAGCAAGCGGGCGATGCGCTTGGGGTACGACGTGGACCTGGCGGCCGGATTGGAGATCGAGGACGGCTGCTGGCGGGCCACGGCGTTCTCCGGGGACCGGAAAGAAGGGGTCGCGGCGTTCAACGAGAAGCGGCCGCCAGCCTGGCCGGGCGTCTGAGGCGGTCGGCCGGTGCGCCCAGCGGGCGACATCGGCCGTGGGCGGGCGATCGATCTGAGTCGATCGTCCACACAGCCCCGGGCGGCGACACTTGCCGAGCATCCGATCGGCGGGCACCTGGAATTGCTTGACACTGCCTAGTATTGGACGCATGATCCGCGTCCTGCTTGCTGAAGATGACATAGCCATCAGCGAGCCGCTGGCGCGCGCATTCCGCCGGGAGGGGTACGACGTCACCGTTCGGGCTGACGGAGCCGAAGCCCTCAAGGCGGCCAAGGACAACCCCGATCTGGTGGTCCTGGACCTGGGTCTGCCGACCATGGACGGCTTGGAGGTGTGCCGCAGGCTGCGCGCCGAGGGCCGGACCGCCCCGGTGCTGATCCTGACCGCCCGCGCCGACGAGGTGGACACGGTGGTCGGACTCGACGCGGGGGCCGACGACTACGTGACCAAGCCGTTCCGGCTCGCCGAGCTGCTCGCCCGGGTCCGGGCCCTGCTCCGGCGCGGAGTGACCGGGACCGTCGAGGAAGAGGGCGGCATCCGGATCGACGCCCAGGCCCGCCGCGCGTACAAGAACGACGAGGAGCTGCAGCTCACCGCGAAGGAGTTCGACCTGCTGCGGGTGCTGGTCCGGGAGCAGGGCAAGGTGGTCTCGCGGGAGCAGCTGATGCGGGAGGTCTGGGAGACTCAGTGGTTCGGCTCGACCAAGACGCTGGACATGCACGTGTCCGTGCTGCGCCGCAAGCTGGGCGATGACGCCACCAGGCCGCGGTTCATCAGCACGGTTCGCGGCGTCGGGTTCCGATTCGAACGCCTCGACGCCTGAGCCGTGCGCGCCGTCATGCTCCGGGCGAGCATCGTTTCGGTGCTCATCTGCATCGTGGTGCTCGGCGTGCCCGCGACGATCCTGGGCTTCCGGGTGCGCCAGGAACTCAGCCAGCTGCAGCCCACTCGCCTTCGCTCGGAGCTCGAGGGGTTTCTGGCCGAGCCGTGGGTGTTCGTCGGGGTGCTGGTGACCCTGGCGTTCGTGGCGGCCGGGTTGGCGTTGGCGGCCGCGATGCGCTATGCCCAGCGCCTGGTCGATCCGCTGCGGCAGCTCGTGTCCCAGGCCGAGAAGTTGGGCGCCGGAGATGCCCGCAGCGAGCGCGTCGAGTCCGGCATCGAGGAGATCGACCGCGTGTCCAGCGTGCTGACCAGCAGTGCAACCCGGTTGGTCACGTCGCTGTCCTCGGAACGCGACTTCGCCTCCGACGCCTCGCACCAGTTGCGTACGCCGTTGACAGCGCTGCTCATGCGGCTGGAGGAGATCGCGATCACCGACGACATCGAGGCCGTCCACGAGGAGGCGACGATCGCGATCGAGCAGGTCGAACGGCTCAACGACACCGTCGACACGCTCTTGGCTCGGGCACGGCAGGGCAAGAACGCGTCCTCGGCGGACGCGGTGTCGCTGGACTCGGTGATCGCGGCGATGCAACGCGAATGGCACCCGGCGTTCATGGCCGAACACCGCAGCATCCACGTGACCGGTGAACGCGGGCTCCGGGTGGTGTCCACGGCCGTCGCGCTGGCGCAGGTGCTGTCCACCCTGGTGGAGAACTCGCTCGCGCATGGCGCGGGCACCCTGAAGGTCGAGGCACGACGGTCCGGGCCCTCAGTCATCCTCGAGGTCAGCGACGAAGGCCCGGGGATCGACGCGGGCCTGGCGCCGCACGTGTTCGAGCGGTCCGTCTCGACCAAGAGCACGGGCCTGGGATTGGGCCTGGCCAGGGACGTCGCCGAAGCCCACGGCGGCCGGTTGGAGCTGGTCAGCAGCCAGCCGGCGGTGTTCGCGCTGTTCTTGTCGGCGGCGGACTGAGCCGCCACTGGCCGGCACTCGCGGCGGTCCGCGGCGGTCCGCGGCACTCGCGGGCCGGGCCCGCTGGGCTAGGCTCGCCAGGTGAGCGGAGTGAGCGGCTCTGGCCTGGGCGAGGTGCCCCTCGGCGGGTTCGGCGGGTTCGCGGCGCCGCCCCGGGCGCCCGGCGGTTTCCCGGTGGTCGGCATCATCGGCGGTGGCCAGCTGGCCCGGATGTGTCAGCCCCCTGCGATCAATCTCAGCCTCACCCTGTCGGTGCTGGCCGAGGCGCCGGACGCGTCGGCGGCCCTGGTCGTGCCCAGCGCCCCGGTCAGCGGGCACGACGACCTCCAGCGGGTCCGCGCGTTCGCGGCCGCCTGCGACGTGGTCACCTTCGATCATGAGCACGTGCCGGCCCACGTTTTGGCCGCCCTGGAGGCGGACGGCGTACCGCTGCACCCCCGCCCGGAAGCCCTGGTGTACGCCCAGGACAAGCTGGCCATGCGGCGGCGGCTGGGGGAGATCGGGGTGGCCTGCCCGCGTTGGGCACAGGTCCGGACGGCCGGCGAACTCGCGGAGTTCGCTGCCGGCGGTACGCCGTCGTGGCCGGTGATCGTCAAGACCACCCGGGGCGGGTACGACGGGAAGGGAGTTCGCGTCGTCGACGCGGCCGACTCCCTGGACGGTCTGGCCGACTGGTTCGCCCTGGTCGAGGATCCGCAGGGACCGTTCCGGGACGGCCTGCTCGCTGAGGAGTTCGTGCCGTTCGACCGGGAGCTGGCGGTGCTGGTGGCCCGCTCGCCCTCGGGGCAGGCGGCCGCCTGGCCCGTCGTGGAGACCGAACAGCGCGACGGGGTGTGCGCCCGGGTGATCGCGCCGGCGCCCGGGCTGAGCGCCGGTGACTGCGCGCAGCTCACCGAGATCGGACTGCGGATCGCCGGGGCGCTGGGGGTGACCGGCGTGCTGGCGGTGGAGATGTTCGCGGTCACCGCACCCGGCAGCGGGACGACGTACCTGGTCAACGAGCTGGCGATGCGCCCGCACAACTCCGGTCACTGGAGCATCGACGGATCGGTGACCAGTCAGTTCGAGCAGCACCTGAGGGCCGTGCTGGACCTGCCGCTGGGAGATCCGCGGCCCCGGGCGCCGTGGTCGGTGATGGTCAACGTGTTCGGCGCAGACCACGATGAGCTGTACTCGGCGTACCGGCATGTGATGGCTGCCGACCCCGGCCTGAAGATCCACCTGTATGGCAAGGGCGTCCGCTCCGGCCGCAAGATCGGGCACGTCACCGCTTGCGGGTCGGACGTGGACGCGCTCCGCGAACGCACCGCCCACGCCGCCGACTATCTGGCAGGAGTCATCGATGAGTGAGCCCACCACCTTCGGACGACGGTCGTCGGCCGCCAACCGCCCGCTGGTCGGGGTGGTCATGGGCAGCGACAGTGATTGGCCGGTGATGGAGGCCGCCGCGCTGGTGCTGGCGGAGTTCGCCATTCCCTATGAGGTGGACGTGGTCTCGGCACACCGGATGCCGCAGGACATGATCGATTACGGGCACCGGGCCCATGAGCGGGGGCTGATGGTGATCATCGCCGGGGCCGGGGGAGCGGCCCACCTGCCCGGGATGCTGGCCTCGGTGACGCCGCTGCCGGTGATCGGGGTGCCGGTCCCGCTGGCTCACTTGGACGGCCTGGACTCGCTGCTGTCAATCGTGCAGATGCCCGCGGGGGTGCCGGTGGCCACCGTCTCGATCGGGGGCGCCCGCAACGCGGGTCTGCTGGCTGCTCGGATCATCGCCACGTCGGGTGGTGAGACCGGGGCCAATGCGCTGGCCGGGATGCTGGCCTTCCAGGGCGATCTGCGGGCCACGGCGCAGGCCAAGGGGACCGCGCTGCGCCACCGGGTGCAGCAGGACGGCTAGACCCGCGAGACGGACGATGCCTTGGCGGAGTGCCGCGGGCCGCTCGGTGAGGCGTCAATTCCGCACGTCTGCGGAGTGAACCGATCGGTGAGACGTCGATTCCGCACGTGTGGGGACGGCGAAACGTCGTTTCCGCACCGTTTCCGGCGCCAGGAGGTGCGAAAGTGACTTCTCGCTGCCGAGAAGGGTGCGGAATCGACGTTTCGTGCTCGGCGGCAGCAGTTGAGCAGTGAAACGGCTCAAGCTCCTACAGGGTCAACCGAACTGGTCGATCAGTTCAGGGACAAGGCGTTTTGGCGCCGAGATCGACGACGAGACGGTGGGGCTCATGCGCGGCAGGAAGCGTTGGGTGGGGGTGGCCGCCCTGTGTATGGCGGTGGTCGTCCCGGAAGCGCACGCTCAGATCGCCGCCGCACCGCCCCTACCCGCCACCCTGCCGGCAGCGGCGCCCGCGGTGGCGCCGGCTCTGGCGCAGGCTGCGGTCACCCGAGCGGCCCGGCTGCAGGAGCTGACTGCGCAGGTCAGCCTCGCGCAGACAGCGGCCGGGGCGTTCGCACGAGTTGCTCGCCCCGCCCGGGTGCAGGGGCCTGCTCAGTCGGTCGGTACGGCGTTCGCGGCACCCTCGGCCGCGGCCGCGTTGACGCGGGTAGCGCGGTTGGAGGCCGTCTCGGCTCAGGTCGGTGTCGCCAGTACGGCGGCCAGGGCCTTCGCGGGTTCGCTCACCCCTATTGCCGCAGCCCCCGCCAGCCCGGCGAGCGCCGCGTCGTCCGCGGCCGGGGCAGTCGTCATCCGCCAGCCCGCCCGCGACTACGGCAGCGGCTACCTCGGGTCCTACGCGGGGCTCAATCACCGCACGTCCAGCGCCCGCGGCTTCGCCGCCGCGGCCGCCGCGCCGAACGGGTGCCTGATCATCGGCGACTCGGTGGCCGCGCGTACCGCGCCGTACCTGAACGCCATCGCCCGCGAGGACTTCGGCGAGAGCTGCGCCTATGAGGTGTGGAACGGGCGTCCCGCCGAGGGAGCCGTCAACGCCCTGCAGCGGATCGCCGAACGCCACGGGCTGCCACGCCGGGTCGTCATGATCGCCGGAGCCAACGACATCTTCAATCCGCCGGAGTTTCGGGCGCAGGTCGAACGCGCCGTGGCGATCGTCGGCCCGAACAGGACCCTGACCTGGGCGTCGGTGTTCGTACGCCGGCCGCTGACCGGCACCGCAGCGGCCGACCTGGAGAACTCGCGCTGGCTCAACATCCTGCTATCCCGGGTCACCAGCGCTCACGAGAACCTGTCGGTGGTCAACTGGTACGGGTTCCTGGCGCAGCGGCAACGGCACCTGTCCACCTACCTGCTGGACGGCGTACATCCCACGGTTGAGGGTCGTCAGGCGCTGGCGGAGCTGGTGGCCGCGCAGTGGTGACCGAGCGATGGGGAACGGTCTCGGTGACCGTGTGTTGGTGACCGCAGTCTGACCCATCCGCGACACAGGATGGACCTGCGCGACGGAATGCGTGGGGCATGGAATACTCACTGCCACAACACGTTTCCGGCAGCCGGGGGAGGCTGCCCGAGCGCGGGACCCGGTCTTGGAGTGGGGGTGAAAACAGCGGTGCGAGTGACCGTTTCGGCTGTCGCCGCAGGAGTGTCGGTGGTCGTCGCGGGAGTGCTGGCCAGTCCGGTGCTCGCGTCCGCGGGGACCCCAGCCGGCCTGGCGCCTGTGTCGGTGTCCGCCCCGATGTCGGCTCCCATGCTCGGCCAGGTCGGCGCTCTGTCCTCGATGGCCGTGTCGGCGTTCGCGGCGTCGACCCCCATGGTGCACGGTGCTGCGGCGCCGGCGCCCGGAGCGGTGCTGGCCGCTGCCGCCTCACGCCCCGCGGGCATCGTGCCGGTCCCGGAGGAGGGTGCCTCGCACTTGATGGTCGCGGCCGGGGCTTCAGCGCCCGAGGTCGGCCAGGCCGCGATGAACCCCGCCACGGTGGCCACTCAGCCACGGCGCTCCGGCGACCGGGTGATCATCCGCAAACCCACCCGTGACTACGGCAGCGGATACCTGGGTGATTACGGGCGGTTGCGCAGGCTGACGGCGCCGGTCGCGCAGTTCCGGGCGGCAGCGGCCAGTGACAACGGCTGCCTGATCATCGGCGATTCGATCGCGAGCATGTCCAAGGAGGCGGTGCTGTCTCGGTTGCGCCGCTCGCACAGCGCGGTCTGCGCCTGGGATACCTGGAGCGGGCGGCCTACGGAGGGCACCGCGAACGCGCTGGCCGACCATCGCAGCGCCTACGGGTTGCCGTCGACGATCATCGTGATGGCCGGCAGTAACGACATCTTCAATCCGCCGTTGTTCGCGGCCCAGGTACGCCGGGTGCTCGACGTGGTGGGCGAGGGTCGCCGGGTGATCTGGGTCAATGTGTACGCGCGGCGCAATGCGGCCAAGCGGTATGAGGCGGACGTGCGCAACTCGGCGCTGGTCAACCGCGCCTTGGCGGACACGGTTGCGGGGGCGGCCAGCGTGCAGATCGTCGATTGGTATGGGTTCGTGACCACCATGAGTCGCCGGAACCGGCCGTACCTGATGGACGGCATTCACCCCAATGCGGCCGGTCAGCGCGCATTGGCGGACCTGGTCTCGCGAGCCTGGTAGCGGGTTCGCCGGGCGCTTGCCGGGATCTGATAACTGACATAACATCGGAGCACGGGCTCGGGTGGCCGGTGAGTTGCCGGCCGAACGGGCGTTCGGATGTCGCCACCGGTGTGGCGGCGTTCGACGTGGCGGGTCGATCTCACGGGGGAACTCGCTCGCAACGGTCAGGACCTCGGCCTTGTCGGAATCGGCCGAACCCCTGACGTCGGGGGCACCACTCACGTAGGGTCGAAAAATGCGGCGACCTGTGCTCGGCTTCGGCCGGGCGGCTCGCCGTCGAGGCGCCCCAGGTGACCAGGTCGGTGTGGCCGACTGAGGGCGCAGCGACCACCGTGGTCCGTCGATCAGGTGACGGGACCGACGCTTGTCAACTGCACAGCACGCGTGACTGACCACGGCGTGCCCAGTCCCTCCCTGGGAGCTGCACCGGCTCAGGCCGGGTGCGGTGGACAACCTCCTGAAGGCACCGGAGGCTCACTGTTCGCAGTGGGCCTCCGGTGCTGTCGTGGTGGTCACGCGTCGTGATCGAGCGTCACCGGTGAAAGCCGATGGCGTCCAGCTCCGCCGTGTTTCGCGAGCCGAAGCGCACATTGGACACGGAGACCTGGTGGCGTCCCCACGCGACGGGGACTTTCACCAGCATCTGCTTGGCATAGGGGCGCGCTGACCAGGTGTTCACGCGAGCCTGGCGCTTGCCGTCGATCACGACATCGAGGTAACCGTGCCTCGGACCGGTGCCCACCCACAGCATGACCTGATCGGTCGCCGGGGTGGTCATCGACCACGAGGCGCCGTGAGTGGTGCTGGTCAGCAGGGTGCCCGCCGCGGCCTTGGGCTGCGCGCGGAAGGTCCAGTTCTTGCCCGCCGCGCCCCCTTGACGTCGGATGTCGAAGGGCACGAACACCCGGCTCGGCGCCGACCATTGGCTCGTCGTACCGTCCGCACCGATCGCCCGGACCGACACCTCATAGACCCCGCCCGGCAGACCGGAGAACACCCCACTGGTGTTCTTGGTCGCGCGCATCCGCACCTTCCACGCCCCCGGAACGCGGGCGCCAGCGTCGGTCACCTTGACGATCCGGTAGAAGACGTCGTACGACGCGGGGCCTTTTAGGCCCTCCGGGGCCGCCCACCCCACCATGCTGCGGCGTTCGGTGATCCCGACCTCGTTGGTGCGGGCCGCCACGCTCGGGCTGCCGGACATGCTCTGAGCCGCCGTGGAGAACTGCAGCGTCCAGGTGTCGGTGCCGGCGATTTCGGTGTCTGCGCTCGTGCTTCCGGTCGTGCCACTGGTCGTGGGCGTGGCCTTGACGGTGACCAGGGCGGCTCCGTTGGTGGGGATGTTCTTGCTGGTCTGATCCTTGTCGAAGACCACCTCGGTGCGTCCGACCGTCCAGGTGACCTTGTCGACGGCGTACACCGTCACGGTGTCCTGGGCCGTCCCGGACAGGTCGTTAGCGAGCGGCTCGCGGGAGGCCGGGATGGTGATCTGGGTGCCCAGCTTGAAGTCCAGGTTCCACG
Organism: Austwickia sp.; assembly: GCA_016711265.1. Lineage (GTDB taxonomy): Bacteria > Actinomycetota > Actinomycetes > Actinomycetales > Dermatophilaceae > JADJTI01. The sequence continues at coordinate 197,899 of JADJTI010000005.1, forward strand.
TCGTTGTGCCAGTCAGGCGGTACTTGGCGGTGTCGGCGCTGACGGCGGTCACGGTGACCTTGTCCTTACCGCCGGTAGGCACCTGGGTGGTGCTCTGGCCGGCCGGGAAGGTGCCGTCGACGCCGTTGACCTTCCACTTCACCCCGGTGACGGCGACGATGTTCACCGTGTCCTTCTTGGAACCGGGCTGGTCAGAAGAGGTGGGGACCTGTTCCTTGGCGATCGTGACGCTGCTGACACCGGTCAGGGTCCACAGCGAGGTGCCCGTCAGCAGATAGCCGGTAGCGGCCGTGGCGGTGACGGTGTTGGTGCCCGTCGCCCCCGCCGGGACGTCCTTGAACGCATCGGTGGGGGCCAGGGTGACGGCCGTCCCGTTGACGTTCCAGGCGACACCGGTGATGTTCCAGACGCGAAGGACATCGCCTGAGGACCCGGCGATCAGGGTGGGCTTGCGATCCTCCGGCACCGAGATGGTGCGGTTGGCGCTGAACGTGTGGGTCCAGGATGCCGGGACCGCGGTGTTGGTCTCATTGGCCAGCGTGTACCCGTCGTCGGCCGTGGCGGTGATGGCGACGGTGCCGGTGCCCACGTAGATGCCGGGCTCGATGACGGTGCTTCCCTTGCGATAGACCACCCCGTCGGCGTCGACCACCTGGTAGGTGTCGCTCTCGGTGCCGCTGAGATCGGTGAACCCGACGCTGGGAACCGTGCACATCAGGTCCGACAGGGTGACGGTGCCGCCGTACGGCGTGCCCTGCTTGCTGACCATGAGCTGGGTGGTGGCGCCCTCGATCGTCTCGTTCACGCCGACCGCCAGGTCCCCGGCGCCGACGTTCAGGCTGGACAGCCGGCGCCAGGTCGTGCCGGACATCAGGTCGGTGAGACCCTCGGGCAGACGGACCGCGTACGTCGCACCCGGCTTGGGGTTGCTGATCGTCAGGGTGTCCTCGTTGCTGCAGCCGTCGAAGGCGAGGGCAACGGTATCCAGGGCGTAGGCGTTCAGCGGCACCACGACGGCCGTGGCGACCGTGGCCAGGCCGACGAGCGCGGCGAAAGTGGTGCGGGTCGGCTTGGGCACGGTGGGTCCTCTTCCATGAGTGTGAGCTGTCCGTGGGCCGCCACCCGGGCCGCCGGTCGGCGTACACGGGATGGAGTTCCGCCTCGCCTATCGGCAGGTCGGGGCCGGACCTGCACCTGATGGGAGGTACAACGTCAGGGCGTCGACACCGGGCGGGCGTAGGCGGGTTAGGCGCGACTGTCGGCTCGACATCGAGCCGACAGTCGCACCTAACACAGGGGTCGTCGTTGGCTGGTGGTTCACGAAGTACGTGTTCCACGGGGTACGACGCGGAGCTAGGCTCGATGTATTGCCAACGTGACGATCACCGTCGACCCCGACGTCCTTCGTCGTGCGCGGATCCGGGCCCTTCAGCGCGATGAGTCCGTCAACGCCTACCTGGCGCAGGTGCTGCGCGAGTATGCGGATGAGGCCGAACAGGCCGAGGTGTTTGCGGTGCTCGATCGCCTTGCGGATGAAGAGGGTGCGGGGTTCGCGGGGCGTGGGCGGTCGTGGACGCGGGACGAGCTCCATCGAACCTCCGCCGGATAGGCCGTGCCGACCAAGCGGGTGTTCCTGGACACCAACATCCGGAGGGTGCGCGGCCGGTGCTGTAGGCCTTGACTCGCTTCGGCACGGTGTCGGCGGATGCGCAGCTCGTGTTGCGTGCAGCCAACACCGCGAAGGTTCACCAGCTGAGCGTGTGGGACGCGATGATTGTCGAGGCCGCCGTCGCGGCGCGCTGCCAGGAGCTATGGAGTGGGGACCTTGCGGCGGGCGCGGTGATCCGGGGGGTGCGGGTGGTCAACCCCCTGTTACCTGGCTGAGGAGACGACGAGAGGCCGGTCCTGGATGTCGGTGCATCCACAACCGGCCTCTCGTGGCCCCCCATGGACTCGCACCCGGTACGCGGCGTGGTCGGTGGCGTACCGAGGCCCCTCCCTGGGTCCTCCTGACAACGGAAAGCGCGAGGCGTTCCGGCCGGGTCATCGGGGATGGCGCGGCCGCGTTACAGCGACGTGCGCAAAAGGGGTGTCAGACGGTCGGGCGGCCGAGCGCGCGGTAGGTCCAGCCCGCGCCGCGCCACCGATCCACGTCCAACGCGTTACGTCCGTCGATCACGACGGGTGCAGCCACCAGGGCGATCAGCTCGGCCGGGTCCAGTTCGCGGTACTCGGTCCATTCGGTCAGGTGCAGCACGACGTCCGCGCCGGCCAGGCATTCGGTCACCGCATCGGCGTAGTCCAGTTCGGGGGCCCGCACACGAGCGTTGTCCAGGGCCTTCGGGTCGTGCACGGTGACCCGGGCCCCGGCCATCCGGCAGGCGGCGGCGACGTCGAGGGCGGGGGAGTCGCGGATGTCGTCGGAGTTGGGTTTGAACGCGGCACCCAGTACGGCGACCCGCTTGCCTCGCAGGGTCCCGCCGCACGCCTCCCGGGCCAGGTCGACCATCCGCGCGCGTCGTCGCAGGTTGATGGCGTCCACCTCGCGCAGGAAGGTCAGGGCCTGGTCGGCACCGAGCTCGCCGGCCCGGGCCATGAACGCGCGGATGTCCTTGGGGAGGCAGCCGCCGCCGAACCCGATGCCGGCCTTGAGGAACTTCGGGCCGATCCGGTCGTCCATGCCGATCGCGCCCGCGAGGGCGACCACGTCGCCGCCGGCGGCCTCGCAGACCTCGGACATCGCGTTGATGAAGGAGATCTTGGTGGCCAGGAAGGCGTTGGCCGCCACCTTGACGAGTTCGGCGGTGGCGAAGTCGACGACCAGGCGGGGGATGCCGGTGCTCAGCGGTTCGGCGTACACCCGGTCGAGCAGGTCGGTGTCGGCGCGGCCCGGATCGGTGGCTGGACTGTCGACGCCGTACACGAACCGGTTGGGGCGCACCGTGTCTTCGATGGCGAAGCCCTCGCGCAGGAACTCGGGGTTCCAGGCCAGCCGTACGTCGTCGCCGGCAGGCGCGATGGACCGGATGCGGTCGCGGAGTCGGGCGGCGGTGCCGACGGGGACGGTGGACTTGCCGACGACCAGGGTGGGCCCGGTCAGGTGGGGGGCGAGGGCGTCGGCGGCGCCGAAGACGTAGGAGGTGTCGGCGGCGTTCTCGCCGTGGCGCTGGGGGGTGCCGACGCAGATGAAGTGGACGTCGGCGTCGGCGGCGAGCGCATAGTCGGTGGTGAAGGTCAGCCGACCGGTCGCCAGGGCGCGGGCCAGGAGGTCGTCGAGGCCCGGTTCGTACATGGGGGCGCGGCCCTGGGCGAGCGAGGCCACCTTGCCGGCGTCGGTATCGATGGCCACCACCTCATGCCCCAGCTCGGCCATGCACGCGGCGTGGACTGCTCCCAGGTACCCGGCTCCGATCACGGACATCTTCACGCTCACAGGCCGGAGCCTAGTCCAGCCGGTACGTCGTGAGGGTCCGTGTCCGAGTCCGGGGTCACATCGTGAGGGGTCGTGAGTCGATCGTCCGAGTAATGAAGTGGGTGGGTCGACAGCTTTTGGGAAAGGGCGCCGCAATGCGGGGTAAGGCCGCCGGGAAATGCGGCGCGGAGGAGAGGGAGCGGTGCGATCTGGGGTGGCGAAGCGTGCTGCCCGGGAGATCGCCGACGGTGTCGCCGCTGGGTGCGGGTAACGTCGAGACGGTCGGTCGTCCGGCATTTCCCAGAGGCGCCGGTCGAGAATGGTGACGGGTTCGCGCGTTCCCTGCGGGATCGCCCTGGGCGCACCGCGTGAGCTGCGGTAACGTGAATGGAGTCGAATTCATGGATCCGCGGTAAGCGGGTCCTTCGTCCTGGACGAACGTATGTATAGAGGGCCTGGATGGCATCATCGACGGCAATACCCGGTGGGTTCGAAAATGGTGTCGTGATCGGGTGTAACGCGGCCCACTGATTTACGATCTGGTTGCCGAGGACCCCTGTGGGGACTACCGGGAGCTGTGCACGTCGGCCAGCGCTCGGGTGGCACCACGTCAGAGCCGAAAGATGAACCGAAAGCGATTCAGAGCGCGGTTGTTTGTTCGCGGATCTCTTTCATGTCATCCTTCGTGCTGGCGGAGATACCGATATCGGTATCTATCCCGCAATCACCTGTGCGCGGGGACAAGCCGCTGCGCCCTTGGGGGGCAGCTTTCATCATGATTCACAGCCTTCAGGAGGCAACAGTGAGTTCTGCAGCTAAGCTGCGCCGCTTCGGCAAGGGCACCGCAGCGGTTGCCGTCGCCGCCACGGTCATGACGGCGTTCGGTCCGGCCGCGTTCGCGAGCTGGGACGACGACCCCAACACCCCGCTCACGCAAGAGGGTTGGCCGGCCACCGCTTTCGTTGACCAGGGCAACTACGGCACCATCGGCATCGTCGACACCGGCGTGCCGAAGGTCGCCCTCGACGGCACGCCGGGCGACCCCGGCGCCGCGGGCGTTAGCCTCGACCCGACGCCGGCCAGCCAGGCGCTGGAGACCGCGGATGAGAACCAGGGCGCCAAGCTGGTGTGGGCGGGCAAGACCGGCCAGTCGATCGCCGATGTGCGGATCACGCTGCCGAACCGGTTCACCTCCGGCGACATCGTCGACCTGGTGCTGACCGACCGCAGCTCGACCGAGACCACCAACGGCAACACCAATGCCGACGCGGGTCGCGCGGTGGGCTTCTCCGCCAGCCCGACGGTGAGCGTCGACTCCGAGCCGAAGATCGGCAACAAGGGCGGCCTCGGCTGGGCCATCGACTCCGGCACGGTCAACGCCCCCGCCGCTGGCGCGGACGACACCCTGTACCCGGCCGGTACGCAGGTCAGCCCGGACTCCGATGCAGTGACTGAGCCCCCCACCAGCTTGGTGAAGGTCAGCAACACCGAGACCGGTGCCGCCGCTTGGGTCGCCCACCGTGAATCCGCTGCCGCGGGCGGCGACAGCCCCGCGACTGCTGCTGTGAAGCTGCGCCAGCGCACCAAGCCCAGCACTGCTCCCGAGTTCAACGTCGAACTGGGTGCTGACGCCGGTGCGCAGGGCAAGAACCGGATCCGCTTGGTGGCCAAGAACGCGGCCGGCGGTGACCCGGACGCCATGTGGGTCGTCACGCTGAAGGACCTCAAGGTCGACCTCGGCGCCAACGTGACCCCCGGCGAGTTGCGGATCACGCCGTTCGCCACCTCGTTCCTGGGTGCGAACAACTCGGCCCCGTCGCCGTGGTTCGCAAACAACCACAAGGAGAACGTCGGCTCACTGATCCCGGTTGGCGGTCGTGGAGCCTCCGGAAACCAGCGCGAGATCGGCATCTACACCGTGCCGGCGTACGTCTCCCCGGTGACGATCACCGCTGAGAACCTGTCGATCATCTCCGACATGTCCCCGCAGGCCCTCGGCGACATCACCCTCACCGAGACCGCTCCGTACTCGCTCGGCAACGGCGACTACGCGCTCGACATCGACGGGGCGATCTCGACCTCGACGAACCTGTCCTCGCTCAAGGTCACCGTGAAGAACGGCGGCACGACGGAAACGGCGACCGTCAAGAGCATCACCAACGACACCACGAGCGACGGCGTGACGATCGTGTTCACGATCGCCAACACCGACCTGACCAAGACGGCCTCGTACGTCGTGTCCGGGCTGAACGTACGCACCACCACGACGACGCCGCGGAGCCTGACGGTCAGCCTGTCCGGTGGCACGATCAACGGACCCGCCTACGAAGGTGGCGCCTACTGGTTGACCCCGGCCGGCCTGTCGACGCTCGCCATCGCGGCGACGCCGAGCTACGCCGCCGTGCAGCCGGACTCCTGGTTCGTCGGAGAGCTGGGCGCGACCGAGAGCAACCGCGTGGCTCCCGCCACGGCGACTCCTGCCACCACGACGTACACCATCGACTGGGGTGCAGTCACGGGGCTGAACGGCGTGACCCCGGACCCGCAAGCGACCCTGACGGTGAACCCGGGCGCTGGCACCCTGACCGCAACAATCGCTCGCAACGGCACCGGAAACGTGACCGCTGTGACCATCACCGGCGTACCCGGCGCTCCGATCACGGCCACCAACGTCGGTGGTGCTACGGGTGGTGCCGGTACCGCCACATTCGCTCTCGGCGGCGTCACCTTCACCGTCGCTTACCCGGCGAGTGCGATCACCGGTGCCAACCAGACGGGCACGGCGGCGTACACGTCCACAGCCCAGACGACGGGGACTGGTACCATCACCACCCCGTCGACCAACGTGGACGACAGCGTCAACCAGCTCGACATCATGGCGGACGGACCGATCGAGTCGCTGCTGCTGAAGGGGTCCGCTGCGGCGGGCGCCAACACGGTCGGTGGCAACAACCGGTACGAGACCGCTCGCAAGATCGCGAAGCTCTACAGCCCCAGCGGCGACTACGCGATCATCGCCTCCGGCGAGAACTACCCCGACGCGCTGTCGTCCGGGTACCTCTCGCAGCGGGCCGGCGCGCCGATCAACCTGACCATGAAGAACAGCGTTCCGCAGGACACCCTGGAGTCCCTGCGCGAGCGTCACGTCAAGAAGGTCTTCATCGTCGGTGGCACCAGCGCCGTCAGCTCGGGTGTGGAGAAGCAGCTCGCTGCGACCCCGTCGTACTACTGGGATGCCGCTGCGCTGGCCAGCAAGCCGCGTGGCTCCAACCTGGAAGTCGTGCGCCTGGGCGGCTCCAGCCGGTACTCGACCAACCAGTTGGTCAACATGTACGCGGCGGCGCAGTTCGACACCCAGTCCACCGTCGGCCGCACCGCGACCGAGTACGGCAAGGCGCTGCGCACCACGGCCATGATCGCTCGGGGCGACGCGTTTGCTGACGCGCTGACCGCGAACGTCCTGACCGCTGGCCGCAACGGTGGGTTCGTGCTCGGCAGCCCGCTCACGGTCCAGAACGGCGCCTCCGCGCCTGGTGGCTACGTCCTCACCGGTGGTCTGGGCAACCTGACCCAGACCGGCACCTACACGATCCTGTTGGAGTCGGTGGGAACGGCGAACGCCTACTTCGCGCTGCGGAACCCCGCCGGTGTGGTGATCGCTCGGACGGCAACGTTCGACGACACCGACGCTGCCGGCAACGCCAACGCCGGCACTAGTGCGTTCGTGTACGCCGCCAACGGCACCACCACGCTGACCACGCCGATCACGGTGAGCTCGCCGCTGCTGGCCTCCGGCGCTGGCTCGGGCTTCACGACGCAGTCGCTGAGCATCACCTACACCCCCGCTGCGGTGGGAACGGGTGACCCGGTGGTCGTCAAGGGCAACGCGCTCCCCGTCATCCTGACGGAGAAGGGTTCGCTCAACGAGGCCGCCAAGGCTCAGATGAAGAACCTCTACATCGAGCACGCGCTGGTCATCGGTGGCGCCGATGTCATCCCGGACTCGGTCGTCAAGCAGGTCGACGCGCTCAACGTCAGCACCCGCCGCCTCGGTGGCAAGGACCGCTACGAGACCGCCAAGCTCGTCAACGAGTACGCCATGGCGCCGGTGTCCATCGCCGCTGCCGGTGGCATGGGTGGCCTCGGGTTCGACGGTGGCAAGAACGGCACCAACAACCAGATGTGGACGGCGTACCTGGCCAACGGCCTGAACTACCCCGACGCTCTGGTTGCTGGCCCGTGGGTGAGCGCCAACCGCGACGCGATGGCGTTGGTGTGGCAGGGTTCGATCCCGGACGTCACCAAGGCGTTCCTGACCGAACAGGCCGAGAAGCTGGACAACGCGACCGGTCTGGGTCTGGGCTCGGCCGTTGCGCTGAGCGTGGTCCAGGAAGCCAACCGGATCGTCGCCAGCAAGTGACCCACACGCCGGTCACCCGGATGAGTCGTACCGGGTGAGCACCTGGCGGTGAACTGAATAGCACGGCCCGTGGGGCCGGTCTCAACAGAGACCGGCCCCACGGCATGTCTGCCGGGGCGGGCATCAGGCGGGTATCAGCAGGCGGCGTCGGGAGTCAGATCCGACCAGCGACACGAACGTCAGCCCAAGAAGTCTCGACTCGGCGCGAATAGAGTTGAGCGGTAACAGAATCCGGAAAGGACTGGATCGTGAAGATCTCCACAAGACTGGGCGTCCTCGCTGCGGGTCTGATGGTCGCCACCACCGCCTGCAGCGGCGACACCGCGAACAAGGCGACCGAGACGGCCAAGAGCGTGGCCTCCAACGCGGCCTCCGGGGCAACGGGGGCCTCGAGTCCCGCTACGAGCCCCGCTGCCGCGACACCGAGCACCGTGCCGCCGTCACCACCGGCGGGTCAGGTTGCGGGTCAGCCCGACACCGCCAAGGTCGCGATCAAGAAGTGTGTCGCGACGGCCACCGGGATCGACGTACAGATCGACATCACGAACCCGACGAAGATCAACTACCAATACGTCATCGGGATCACGGTGAAGGATGCCGCGGGCAAGGTGGTGGCGGGTGTGCCGATCATCGGTGCCGCCAACGCCGGGGCCACGGCGCCCGCCAAGGGCAGCAGTGGCATCAAGGCCAAGGGCAAGATCAGCTGCTCGGTGGGGAGCGTGGGGGCCGTCAAAGCCTGACCGCGTGATCTGGGGCCGGACCTCGACGAGCCGTCGAGGTCCGGCCCTTCGTCGTGCTCGGGGGTTGCGGGTGGGGTGCGGCGCCGGTCGGGTCGTCCGAGCGGGGCCAGGCATAGCTTGGTGTGGCTGAGCGCGTGGCGGCCGGTGGTGGGCCGCGAGGGCGGGGTAGATGCGAAAAGCGTTACAGCTGAGGTGAATTCACTTCCTTTGTCGGCGTGCTCAGGTTGTTTTTGACGTGGCGAAACAGGCCACTATCGAGCGCCCTTAGGTGTGCGAATGGAATGCCGATATGACCGGGTGACGGCCTTAGTCACCCGAGTATAGGTCGCATTCATTGCACAGGAGTTGCTGCATGTCCTCTCGTCCCCGCAGGAAGAATATCATCCCCACCGTTTCGCGGAAGCTCCTGGTCTCAGGTATTGCCGCTTCCATCTTGGCCGGGGCAGGCCTTTTCGCCCAGGCCGCACCGTCGGTCGCGGGGCAGGCCTCCTCCGCCGTTTCCCTCGCTGCCGCCGATTCCACCACCAACTCTTTGTATGCCTACAAGACCCACGCCTGGGACGGCGCCGAGCCGGTGAACGTCAACGGCAGCTGGACCTTCCAGTTGGCCGCGATGAACTCCGCGCCCACCCGGCGCCGCAGCGAGCTGTGGTGGGGCCGCAACGGTTCCCCGGTGAGCTACCGCGAGGGCTCGCTGGCCGTCTTCACCGGTGACCTGGGTGCTGCGCTCGGCGCTGCGGGCAAGAGCCAGAAGGACTGGCACGTCCTCCACCAGCTGATCGGGACGACGTACGGGCAGTGGAAAGGCCCCGCGGTGAGCCTGGTCGTCAGCGGCGGAGAATTGCGCGTCACGGGAGGCATTGGGCACCCCGACCACGGTGTCGGTGGACGCACCTACTATTGGCACAAGCAATTGGCTGCATTCAATGATTACCAGCGCTACAAGGTGCGCCTTGAGGTATTCCTGACGTCCAACCCGGACAATGGATGGGTGAGCGCCTGGATTGATGGCAAGCAGATTCTGGACAAGTACAAGCCGGTATCCAAGCAGGGTCTGCGGCCTTCCACGCTGTACCCGGGAACGCCGGAGGTATACGCGCGGTCCGGTCTGTACCGGGGCACCGATGGAGCCACCCCGCCCTCGTATTGGCAGGCCGCCCGCATCGAGAACGTCGTCATCGGCTGAAGCGTCGGCATTCCCTGGCGCTCAGGCGCTCAGGCGCTCAGGCGTTCTGGCTCAGGCACTCAGACCCACCTTCCTCGCCCGGACCCACGAAGCTTCGTGGGTCCGGGCGAGGGGCGTGGGTCCGGGCGAGGGGCGTGGGTCCGGATCGGTTGATTCAACGGGGCCGGCTTGGCCCGGGGTCGATGGGCCCACGGGGGTCGGTTCGAGCACGGGGCCAGGGGCTGGGTTCGGGCGAGGGCGTGGGTTCGGGGGAGGGGTTGAACCCGGGGCGGCGGCGATCGGGTACGGCGATCGGGGCACGACGACGACCCAGCCGAACGGCGTACGGTTTTCCACCGACCCCGCAGCGTCGGCGTGTCGTCCACAGCCGCCGACGGCACGCTCGCTCTACGGGCGGTGGCGGGGCAGCGTGGGGGCGTGAACGCCGTACCGCTGGTCAGCACCCGTAGCTCCCATCCGGCAGCGCGCTGCCCCACCGGGCACGTGCAGGATGTCTTGCGCCAACTGGCCCGGTTGAACAGCCAACGCTGGGACGTGTGGTCGGCCGCCGAGGCCATGCGGTTCGGGTTCACCCCGACGGGGCTGGCCGGCCTGGTCCGCGATGGGGTGGTGTGGCGCCCGGCGCGCGGCTGGTACGCCGTGCGGGAGCCCGACGCCCACGCCAGGCGACTTCACGGGCAACGCGTGCACGCGCTCATCGGACGCCACCACGGCGCCGTGGTGGCCAGCCATCACAGCGCGCTGATCCTGCACGGCGTACCCGTTCATGCCGCCGACCTCAGCGTTGTCCACCTGACGTATACCGGCCGTGGGTCCCACCGGATCGGACCTGGCTACGTCGTGCACGCCGCGGACTGCTCAGTCACCGAACTCGGCGACCGCGCCCCCGGCAGTCCCACCGTGCCGCCCGAGCACGCCGTCATCCAGACCGGGTTGCTGTGGGGGCCGGTCGAGGCCGTCATCGCGGGCGACCACCTGCTGCGGCAGGGGCAGCTCGATGGCCAGGAGCTGGAGCGGGTGCTGGCCGGGTACCGGGGCCGTGCCGGTGTCGTGCCCGTCGCGCGGGCCCTGGGGTGGGCGCACGCCGGCGCCGAATCCGCGGGGGAGAGCGTGCTGCGATGCGCCATGCGGCTGCTCGACTATCGGGTGACGCCGCAGTACGTGGTTCCCGGCCTGCCGTACCCGTTTCGCCTCGACCTGGTCGTGGACGGGACTCGGGTGGCGGTCGAGTTCGATGGGCGAGCGAAGTACCAGAACCCCGACGAGGCGCCGCGCCAGGCCTGGCGGCAAGAGCTGATCGAGCGGCACGGCTGGGTGTTCGTGCGGGTCCGCTGGCATGAATTGTTCCTGCCCGGGAGCACCGAGCTGGACCTGGTCACGTTGCGGCACCGCATCGAGAACGCCCTGGGCCGTGCCGCCCTGCTGGCTGCGGGTACGCCGTAACGGCTCTGCCTTTGCCCTTCGCAGACCGCTCGAACCCACGTAGTTCGCTGGAACCCACGAAGCTTCGTGGGTCTGGCAGTGGGAGGTGGGTCCGATGGTGGGAGGTGGGTCCGGTGGTGGGAGGTGGGTCCGGTGGTGGGAGGTGGGTGCGGGGTGGGTGGTGGTGGTCGGGTACGGCGGCTGGCGGCTGGTCGGTACGGCGGCTGGTCGGCGTAGTTCGGGGGCGGGGTTGGTGGTGGTCGGGGCCTGGCGGCGCTCGGAGCCTGTCGGCGCGCGGGTCGGCCGGGACCCACGGTGCTTGCCGGGACCCACGGTGTTCGCTGGAACCCACGAAGCTTCGTGGGTCTGGCAGTGGGAGGTGGGTCCGGGTGGGTGGGTGGTGGTCGGGTACGGCGGCTGGCGGCTGGTCAGCGGAGTCGGTACGGCGGCCGGTCGGCGCAGCGGGTTCGGCGGCTGGCGGCTGGTCAGCGGAGTCGGGTACGGCGGCCGGTCAGTTGATGCGGTACAGGCTGCCGCCGGCGCTCTGGCCGATTTGCACGCGCTCGTCGCCCACCGTGATCGTGTAGACCGCGCCAGATCCGCGCCGCGTCGCCGTCGACGTCGCCGTCACGGTGGCCTCCGCCGGCCCCGACACGATCGCCGTCACCAGGGAGGCACTCGTGCCGCTGCGGTTCACACTGACCACGGGAGCGGCCTGCTTGGTGAAGATGTTGGGCCAGAACCAGCCCTGGATCGGCCGGGCACTGCCCCGCACCACGGTGATCGCCCGCTTGGGCACCGGCTGCCCGGCGTACGGCAAGGAGACCACTGTGATGGACCGTTCGCCGTACGACGCGTGCGCCGCGACCGAGTTCGCCCCGGCTACCGAACCTGCCGGCAGGTGCCACAGCTGGTTGAAGGTGGTCTTGGCGGGCGCGGTGGCCCGATCGACCACGAAGATCACCTCGGGGTCGGACAGCACCAGCACGTCCCGCACCCGAGTGAATCCGACACCGGGGGCGTCCACCAGCCGGTAGTAGTCAGCCATCGGCCCGGAGGTACCCGCCGAGAGCACCCGGCGCGTCAGGCTGGTCGCCACCGAGTCCTTCATGCCGCCGATGATCAGTTGGTTGTGCGCCTGCGTGGACTTGGCGTAGGCCTCCCAGGCGTCCTTGGTGTACTCCCCGTATCCGGAGTCGATCAACACCGGCGACCCATCGGCGTACCAGGTGATGGCCGTGTGATCGTGGTGGCCGTGCTTGGTGCGGGCGGGCCCGAAGCGCAGGGTGTAGGCGCTGGACGTGGCGAACGAGCGCTCGTCGGTGCCCCAGGTGTCACGACCGAAGACGTACCCGGCGGCGTTGAAGATGCCCACGCGTTGCGCCGGAGGCGTCCCCGCGGCGCCGCCGGAGGCCGGCCATTCCTGCACCGTCCCGGCATAGATCTGACGGCGGGCCCGTTCGGTGTTGCCGATCTGGAACGGGGTGGCGGCCGGCGTGAAGCTGTGCGCCAGGAAGTTCAGCAGGCTCTCCCGCTTGACGCTGATCTGCTGGTCCAGCGGTGATCCGGGCAGCAGGTTCGCGACCTCGGCGCCGACCCGCCCCCACAGGTAGTAGTTGAAGATCGCGTACCCGGTGGACTGCTCGTTGGTGGCGCCCTCGGCGTCGATGGCCTTGGCCAGGATCGCCGCCAGCCGCTGCTGTGCCAGCGCGGTGTAGTCGGCGCGGCCCACGGTCGTGCCGATTCCCAGCATCGCCAGCGACTCATCCGTGCCGTGGTTGCCGTAGCCGGAGAACTGGTTCTTCAGGTACTCCGCGTGCTGCACCAAGGTCGCGTCGAGCCAGCGGTCCGCCGCCGGCAGGGCGCCGCCGGTGCGGTCGGTCACGATGGAGCGCAGGCACAACAGGATGTTGGTTCGGTGCATCGTCGACTCCCAGGCCGCGATGTTGGCCTTCCAGGAGTACGGGTTGTCCTTCACCCAGTCCTTGGCGATCGCCCGCACATGGTCCAGGGCCTCGTCGTCGCCCTCCTTGGCGGCCTCGAGGGCGGCCCCGGTCCAGCGCAGCGAATGCAGCCACATGTACCAGCTGACCTGCCGGTACGGGTTGGCCAACCAGTTGATGTTGCCGTTGCCGTCACCGATCCGGAACCGCGCGTACGACCCCCATTGGAAGGTGTCGTCCAGGATGTTGTCGCGGGAGTTGGTGTCGGCGAAGGCCATGTAGCCGACGCAGGCGTCGTAACGTCCGGTCAGTTTCAGCCCGTTCTTTCCCGGTACGTCGGCGCGCGAGTCGGGCAGATCCTTGCCGGGGTCGGTTGAGGTGTCGCCCGGATCGGTGGGGTGGTCGAGGCCGCCGGTCGTGGTGAAGGTGATCCGGGGCGGCTCGTCGGTCGCCCGCGCGGTGGGCGCCATCGCCCCGGCGGTCCCGGCGGTCGTGAGCACGACGGCGGCGAGCAGGCGTGCGGTCAGCGCAGGGACACCGCGGTTCTCCATGGTCGGTCCTTCACGTGTGCCGATCTCATCCGTGAAACCGGGTTCATCAAGGGAATCGACCAGCGGGTGCGGACTGTGAGTTCTCCTGGTACGTCAATCACGAGGACGCCGGGCCCGGCGCACAGGGGGGGGGGGGGGGGGGGGGGGGGGGAGAGGTGGGGGGGGGGGGGGGGGGGGGGGCCGGGGGGGGGGGGGGGGGGGGGGGCCGGGGGGGGGGGGGGGGGCGGGGGGGGCCCCCCCCCGCCCCGCCCGGGGCGGGGCCGGCGGGGGGGCGGGGGGGGGGGGGGGGGGGGGGGGGGGGGGGGGGGGGGGGGGGGGGGGGGGGGGGGGGGGGGGGGGGGGGGGGGGGGGGGGGGGGGGGGGGGGGGGGGGGGGGGGGGGGGGGGGGGGGGGGGGGGGGGGGGGGGGGGGGGCTGGGCGGGGGGGGCGCGGGGGGGGGGGGGGGGGGGGGGGGGGGGGGCGGGGGGGGGGGGCCGGGGGGGGGGGGGGGGGGGGGGGGGGGGGGGGGGGGGGGGGGGGGCGGCGGGGGGGGGGGGGGGGGGGGGGGGGGGGGGGGGGGGGGGGGGGGGGGGGGGGGGGGGGGGGGGGGGGGGGGGGGGGGGGGGGGGGGGGGGGGGGGGGGGGGGGGGGGGGGGGGGGCGGGGGTGGGGGGGGGGGGCGGGGGGCGGGGGGGGGGCGGGGCGGGGGGGGGCCGGGGGGGGGGGGGGGGGGGGGGGGGGGGGGGGGGGGGGGGGGGGGGGGGGGGGGGGCGGCGGGGGGGGGGGGGGGGGGGGGGGGGGGGGGGGGGGGGGGGGGGGGGGGGGGGGGGGGGGGGGGGGGGGGGGGGGGGGGGGGGGGGGGGGGGGGGGGGGGGCGGGGGCGGGGGGGGGGGGGGGGCGGGGGGGGGGGCGGGGGCGGGGGGGGGGGGGGGGGGGGGGGGGGGGGGGGGCGGGGGCGGCGGGGGGGCCGGGCGCCCCCGGGGGGGGCGGGGGGGGGCGGCCGGCGGGGGGGGCCGCGGGGCGGGGGCGCGGGCGGGGCCCGCCGGCGGCCGAGGGGGGGGGGGCGGGGGGGGGGGGCGGGGGGGGGGAGGGGACGGGGGGAGGGGGGGTGGGGGAGAGGGCTGGGGGGGGGGGGGGGGGGGGGGGGGGGGGGGGGGGGGGGGGGGGGGGGGGGGGCGGGGGGGGGGGGGGGGGGCGGGGCGCGGGGGGGGGGGCGGGGGGGGGGGGCGGGGGGGGGGGGGCGGGGGGGCGGGGCGGGGGGGGGGGGGGGGGGGCCGGGGGGCGGGGGCCCCGCGGGGGCGGCGCCCGCCCGCCGGGGGGGGGGAAAGCAGGTGGAATGTCCAAGACGACTGTCCATATCACCGGGTGGTAATGCAGACGTCTCACCGGGTGGACGTAATCGGGCTGTATCCGGGCAATTTATGGTCTCGGATTGGTCAACGCTGGTTCATTCTGCGATCCGGAAAAACATTGTGAGCAGCGACGATTCGGTTGAACTGACGTCTGTCTCGGACGACTGGATTTCTTCTGTCAATTTGACGCACATAACTGACGTGCGGGAATGTAACGGAGGTATGTCGGTGGCGATGCAGATGACGTCGGGCCAGCGACGTACCCAGTCGTCAGCCCACGAATGCTGATGCAATGCTCACACCATTGCTCACGCGAATGCTCACACCAATGCTCATCGGATGCCGCCTCAGGCGGCTGTCAGAAGCGGGGAGAACATGAACTTTGAGAAGAAGCCGACCGTACGCCGCGCCGCGCTAGGGGCGTCCCTGGCCATCGCCGCTGCGGGCGTCCTGGTCGCACCCCCGGCGAGTGCCGCCGGGGAGACCCTGGTCGTGGTCGGCACCCCGCAGGCCGGGAGCGCGTTCACGGTCAACGCCGGCGCGCTGGCCCCCGGGAGCTACAAGGTCATCCTGACCATGTCCGACCTGGGCACCGACAAGACCAACGTGGCCGAGGCCGGCAGCTGCACCACCGCGCAGACCGTCGCCGCCCCGACGACCACGCTGTCCTGCACCCTGACCGAGAACACCGCGGCGGCCTACTACGCCAAGCTGCTCGACGGCAGCGACGCCATCCTCAAGAGCGTGGCGGTCGCGGTCAAGGGCACGACGCCCGCCCTGACCGCCCCGATCGCCACCGACGCCGCCGCCACCGCCACCGACAAGGTCACCCTGACCCGGCTCGACGGGGTCGTCTGGACCGTCAACGGCACAGCGGTCGACTTTGCCGGTGCCGCCACCAAGGAGGTCCTGGTCGGCGCGACCGGCCTGGCGGCCGTGAAAGCCACCCCGGCGGCTGGCTACTCGCTGCCCGCGGGCGCGCAGGACACCTGGAACTTCAAGTTCAGCACCGGCGCCAGCCCGCTGACCACGGTCGTCGCGCCCACGCCGACCGCGAGCGACCAGCCCGGCACCGCGCAGGACACCGTCACCGTCACCAAGACGGCCGGGATCACCTGGACGGTCAACGGCGCCCCGGTGACCTTCTCCGGCACCAACACGACCGCCTCGGTGTACGTCACCACCGGTAAGGACGCCACGGTCGTGGCCACCTCCGACGCGGGCTACGCCTTCGCCGGGAACCTGGCCGCGCAGAGCTTCACCGTCAAGCTCACCGACGTCAAGGCCGAGCCCGCCTCGACCCGCCTGTCCGGCGCCAGCCGGATGGACACCGCCGTGGAGGTCTCCAAGAAGTACTGGACCACCGCGACCACGGTCTACGTGGCTAACGGCTGGCGGTACGCCGACGCGCTCGCCGCGGGTCCGGCTGCCGCCAAGGACGACGCCCCGCTGCTGCTGGTGCAGGAAGACGGCGTACCGACCAGCGTGCTGGATGAGATCAAGCGCCTCAAGCCGGCCCGCATCCACATCGTCGGCGGCACCTCCGTGGTCAGCTCCGGCGTCGAAGCCACCCTGAACGCGGTCGCCCCGGTGACCCGCCTGGCCGGTGGCACCCGGTACGCGACCGCCGCCGCGGTCGCCGGCAAGTGGGCGGACGGCAGCGCTCCCGTGGTCTACCTGGCCCTGGGCGAGAACTTCCCGGACGCCCTGTCCGGTGGTTCCGGCGCCGCGGGTGAGGACGGCGCGCTGCTGCTGAGCACCAAGACGACGATGACGCAGCCGACGATGGACGCTCTCAAGCGGCTCAAGCCGAAGAAGGTTGTGCTGGTCGGTGGGACGGACGTCCTCGCGGACGCCGTGCGCCTCGAAGTCAAGGACGCCGTGGGCGTGGACGCGGCCCGGTACGCCGGCGCCGACCGGTACGCCACCAGCGCCGCGGTCGCGCTCGGTGCGGGCACCGCCGTACCGGCCGACAAGGTGATGTTCCTGGCCACCGGCCTGAACTTCCCCGACGCGCTGGCTGGTGTGCCGGCCGCCGACAAGATCGGCGCGCCGCTGTTCCTGTCGCAGCCGTCCTGCATGCCGGCCTCCGTCAAGAGCGTCGTCGACAAGAACCTGACGGGTCTGACCTCGACGGTCCGCCTCGGCAGCGAAGGCGTGCTCGGCAACTTCCCGCTGACGGCGGTCTGCGCCTGAGCGCCGCACGATGACACCCAGCCGCTGACGGTGCATAGCACCTGACGCGGCGTGTGGCCAGGGCCCATCCCGACGGGGTGGGCCCTGGTTTCGTGTCGGTTATCGGCCTGCGGCTGGCACCGTTTGCCCAGGTGAGGGGTCGTAGCCTGGACATGGTCGGGACGACATGGGAAGGCGATGGGCACACGTGGTGGATCTGGGTGGATTGAAGGGTCGGATCGTGGTCGGGTGTGACGGCTCGACGCAAGCGGCCGACGCGGCCGGGTGGGCCGCCCAGCGAGCCGTCGAGCGGGGCCAGGGCCTGACCCTCATGGTGGCCACCGGCCGCCCCGGCGACATCGAACCCGGGCTGTTGCTGGCCGCGGGGATCTCCGAGCAGCTGATCCAACGCCGCCAGACCCACGTGGCGGCTATGACGCAGGAACTCCGGGACCGCAACCCCGGGCTCGACGTGGAGGTGGCCGCCGTACCGGAGAGCCCGGGTCAGGCCCTGGTCGACGCGACGGAGTACGCCGACCCGCTGGTGATCGGCACCCGCGGGCTTGGCCGGGTCAGCGGACACATCCTGGGCGCGATGGCCGAGCAGGTCGTGGCCCACGCCCGGGGAACCCTCGTGGTGGTCCCCGGCCGGGTCTGGCACATGCCCGGACAGCAGCAGGGCGACATCGTGGTCGGGTACGACTTCTCGCCCCAGGCCAGCGCCGCCATGGACTTCGCGTTCGCCGAGGGACAGGCGCGCGGCGTACCGGTGCGGGTGCTTCAGGTGCTGGAGCTGGGCGAACTGTGGGACCTCAAGCCGCTGGACATCCTGGGCAGCCGTGACCCGTTGGCCGCCCACGAGGTGCGCCTGGACGCTGCGGTGGAGCCCTGGCGCGAGCGCTTCCCGGACGTCACCGTCAAGACCCTGGTCCGCCAAGGCGCCACCGCCTCCGCGCTGCTGGCCGATGAGTCCGCCGAGGCCTCGCTCGTGGTGGTCGGCAACCGCGGCCTGGGGGGCTTCGTCGGGCTGCTGCTCGGATCCACGGCGCGCCGGCTGCTGCACCACGTCCGCTGCCCCGCGGCCGTCGTCCGCTGACCCCGGCCGCCTCGGGACCGCGAACCCGTTCAGCGCAGGCGGGTCAGCGCAGGCGGGTCATCGATCCGTCGGCGGCGATGGCGACCTGGACCACCCGGGGTGCCGTGGCCGTCCCCGGGTCGGCCGCCCGGGGCGGGGTCAGCGTGAACGTGTACACCCAGGTCTTGCGGTTCCGGGTTGGTGCCGCCGCCACGGCCACGCGGGTCCCGGGCGCCGCCGGGACGACGGCCGTCAGCATGGTGACCGAGGTGCCGCGCTGCGCCATCGACACCACCGGGGCTTGCTGACGCGTGAAGATCGTCGGCCACCACCAGCCCTGGACCGGCCGGGTACGCCCGGACAGCACCTGGGGCGTCGCCGGCAGCACCCGCGCCGTCCGGTACGGCAGCCGCAGGAACGTCGTACTGACTGCTGCGGTGGTGGACGCCGCGTCGTTGGGCGATGCCGCGGTGGTGTGGGTCACGGCGGCGTACCGGCCGGTTTTCACCGTTGTGCGCGGCGGCAGGTGCCAGAGCTGCTGGAACGTGCCGGGGCGCTTGGTGGAGGCCCGGTCCGCGACCAGCATCAGATCCGGATCGTGCAGCACCAACACGTCGCGCACCCGGGCCATCCCCGTCCCCGGAGCGTCGCGCAGCTGGAAATAGTCGGCGTTCGGGTGCCCGGCGCCCACCCGGGAACGGGTCAAGGCGGTTGCGCGGGCCGTCGTCATCCCCGGGACGACCAGCTGATTATGGGCAGTCGGGCCCTTGGAGAAGGCCTGCCAGGCGTCCTGGGTGTACTCGCCGTACCCGGGGTCGATGAGCACCGGCAGGCCGCGGGCCTGATAGGTGACCGACATGTGGTCGCTGTGCCCGTGGTAGCGCTGCTTGGCCCCGAACCGGATCGAATAGGCGCTGGTCGCGGGGAAGGGCCGGTCCGGCCCGCCCCATCCGGAGCGGCCGAAGACGTACCCCGAACGGTAGACGGCGACCCGTTGGGTCGGGGGAGTGCCGGAGGCGCCAGCGGTGGCCGGGTACTCCTGCGGGGTGCCCAGCAGCGCCGGCCGGCGTACATCCTCGGTATCGCCCAGCTGGTGGAACGTGCCCTGCGGGGTCATCGCGTGCGCCAGGAAGAGCGCCAGCGCCGAGAGCCGGGCCTCGATGGTGCGCGCCAGCGAGCTCTCCGGAGTGCACTGCTCGACCACCACCCGAGCCCGGTTCCACAAGCTGTAGTTGAACGCGGCGTACCCGGTCGACTGCTCGTTCACCGAACCGTCCGGGTAGATGGCATGGTCGAGAATCTCCAGGAGCCGGCGGCCGGCGAGGTCACGGTAATACGGATGCCCGAGCAGGCAGCCCACCCCGAGCATCGCGAGCGACTCATCGGTGCCGTGGTTGCCGAACCCCGAGAAGTAGGCCTCCAGCGACCGCGCATGCGTCACGATCAGGGCATCGAGCCATCCGGCGTCCTCGGGGAGCGTTCCGTCGTTCCGGTTGGCCAGGACGGTTCGCAGGCACAGCAACACGTTCGTGCGGTGCATGGTGGCTTCCTGCGCGGTGGGGGTGCCGTTCCAGGGATAGGGGTTGTCCGCCGCCCAGTCCCGCACGATAGCCATGAGGTGCTCGGTGGCCTCCTGGTTGCCGCGGGCGGCGGCGTCCAACGCCGATCCCACCCAGCGCAGCGAGTGCAGCCACATGGCCCAACTGACCCGCCGGTAGGGGTTGAGCGTCCAATCGATGTTGCCGGTGCCGTCGCCGACGGTCGTCGCCGGGTACGTGGCCCACTGGTACCGGTCGGCGAGGATGGCGCTCACGGGGTTCGCCGCCGCGAACTGGACGTTGCGGGTGCAGGCGTTGTAGGTGAGGGCGGGCCGCGCCGACGTCTCGGTGGCCGCGGTGGTGGTGGTCGCGGTTGCGGCCGCGGTGGACGTGAGGGCGCCGAACGCCGCGACGGCAGCGGCGGCGGCGGTCGCGCGCCGCCGTACGGGCCGACGTACCGGCCCTCGGATGGGCGCGAAAGGGTCGAGCTTCCCCCAGCTCATGCGCTCGACCCTACCTCAGCGGCGCTAAAACCCCTCTCCAACAAGCCAATTGCTTGCAGAGCATCGCCTGGTAGTGGGGCTTAGCGGATGGCGATCGCCGCATCCACATCCGGGCAGGTGGCCTCGGTGAAGGGCTTCTTCGGGGCACCGTACCCGACACACCGGGCCTGGGTGCGCGCCCAGATCTCGGCCGGCATCCCGTCGTAGTCGTCGTCGTTCTGCGGGAAGAACTCGGTGGCCGTCGTCAGACTGGCCGTCCGGATCCGGGTGACGAACGCCGCCCGCTGGGTGGAGTTCATCGAGGTGATCGAGTACGCGTGGGAGAGTTCGTGGGCGAACGTCGCGGTCAGCTGAGCCCCCGTCAGGGTGCGCAACACCATGACGTCGGCGATGCCCTGGCCGGTGTCGTAGCGCGTCAGCCCCAGGACCGTGTAGCCCGCGCCCACGCTGATCCCCGGGAAGGAATCCACGCAGGACACACGCCAATTCGAGGTCACCGTGATCGGCCGGAACGTCTGCGCCAGGCTCTCGCAGTCGGAGCTGGTCACCGGAGGTACGACGGGTGCCGGGTCCGGCGTGACGGGCGCCGGATTGACGGGGCTCACCGGGTTGACCGGAGCGGTGGGTTCGGCGGGCTTGACCGGCGCTACCGGCGAGGGATCGGTCGGGGTCACCGGCTTCGGGTCAGCGGCTCGGTTGATCGTGTCGATGGTCTTCTTGAGCGCGTCGACAGCCGTGGCGCTGGCCTTGGCGCTGACCTTCGCCGCTGCTGCCTGCTTCGCCGCGGCTGCAGCCCTGGCGATCAAGACGCGGGCGCGGGCCCGCTGGGCCGACGTACGGGCCTGGGTCGCGGCCATCGTGGCGGCCTTGGCCAGCGCTTTCGCGGTCGCCTGGGCCTTCGCGTACGCGGCGTCGGCCTTGGCGGCAGCGATCTTGGCGGCGTTCAATTGCTTGGTCAGAGTGGCGATCGTGGGGGTCGGCGCGGTGGCCGCCGGGCCGCCCTGGGTCATCCAGCTCAGCGACGTGGTCAGTGCTGTGACCAGGTCTGCGGCGGTCCGGGCCGTGGCTGCGCTCGAGCGGGCTGCGCGCGCGGCTTTCGCGGCCTGCGCAGCCAGAGCGCGAGCCTTCGCCCGCTGTGCCGCGGTCCGGGCGCGGGTGGCGGCCGTGCGTGCGGACGTGGCGAGGGTGCGGGCAGTCCGCTGCGTAGAGCGGTGGGCGGCTGCCGCCTTGGCTGACGCGGTCTTGGCCGCCTGGAGCTGACGGGTCAGCGACGCGACCGTCGCAGCCAGGCCCGGTGCCAGCCGAGCCGAGGTCGCCGGCATCAGCGACGACGTTGCGCTGCTGATGGCGGAGCCGGCGCCGCTGTGGGTGACGGCGGGATCCACGAGCACGATGGAGCCCTCGACGTCGGTGGTCGGGACCGCGTACGCGGAGGTGACGACCGGCTCCGAAGGTGACCGGTCGGCGTACCGGGTGGTGGTGTCGACGGTCACCGCCAGGGCTCCGGTCAAAGCGAGGGTCGCCACGAAGGCCACCGTGCCGGCGCGCCGGGGCGCGCGGGTATCCGGCGCCGACGTTCGACCGGGTAACGATCCCGACAATTCGGGCGTCAACGCGTCCTTGCGGTGAGGCATCATCCGTGGCTCCTGGGTGGCTTCCCTGCCGGGGGCACCGTCCCTGGGCTCCCGCTACAGGCCTCATCGGCCACCGGCTCATGCTTGTGAGGGGCTGCGGACTAGGTCACGTTCAATGCCGAAACCGCAGCTCACAGGGCATGGCACCATAGATGCAAGGCCCCTCGACGAATCAGGAGACGCCCCATGCGATTCGGGATGTTTGTACCACAGGGTTGGCGAATGGATCTGGTCGGCGTCGATCCGGTTCAACATTGGGGCGTGATGGCGGGGTTGGCGCGCCGGGCGGACGCCAACGACGACTGGGAGTCGGTCTGGGTGTACGACCACTTCCACACCGTGCCGGTTCCCTCCCAGGAGGCCACCCACGAGGCCTGGACCCTGATGGCGGCCCTGGCCGGAGTGACCGGCCGGGTCCGGCTGGGTCAAATGTGCACGTGCATGGCTTACCGTCCGCCGGCGTACCTGGCGAAGGTGGCGGCCACGGTCGACGTGATCTCCGAGGGCCGGCTGGACATGGGTATCGGCGCCGGCTGGTACGAGCACGAGTGGCGCGCGTACGGGTACGGGTTCCCCAGCGCAGGGGAGCGGCTGGCGATGCTTCGTGAAGGCGTGGAGATCTTCCGGCAGATGTGGACCACGGGATCGGCCACCCTGGACGGCACGTATTACCAGGTCGAAGGCGCGCTCTGCGCCCCGCGACCGTTGCAGGGCACGGCGTACCCGGGTTCGGCGCGCAACGGCATCCCGATGTGGGTCGCCGGAGGCGGTGAACGCAAGACGCTGCGGATCGCCGCCGAGTACGCCGACTACACCAACTTCGACGGTACGCCGGAGGTCTTCACCACCAAGTCGGAGATCCTGGCCGGGCATTGCCGCGACGTCGGCCGGGATTATGACGAGATCGTGCGATCGGCCAACTACAACGTGTTCATCGGCCGGGACCAGGCCGAGGTCGAGGACCGGCTGAACTGGATGTACGAGCACTTCTTGCGTGGCGGCGTACCGGAGAAGGTGGCACGCCGGCAGGTCGAGTCGCTGCGCACGCAACCGCTGGTGGGCACCCCCGAGCAGATCCTGGAGACCCTGGCCGACCTGGAGCGGCGCGGCATGACGTACGCGATCTGCTACTTCGCCGAGGCGGCGTACGACACCACGGGCATCGACCTGTTCGAGCGACGGGTGCTGCCGGAGCTGGTCCGCCACGAGGGGCATGGGCACCGGTTCGGGCATCGACACGGCCACTGACCGTGGGTGACCCGAGTCCTTGAGCGCGGGGTACGGCTCGACATCGAGCCGTACCTCGCACTCAACGGCACCGTGCCCGCCTGCGCATCGTCAACGCGCAGGAGAGGCGGCGTGCGGGGTGCCGCCGCGGTGAAACGTCAATTCCGCACTCTTTCGGGCGGCGAGAAGTCGATTACGCACCGTTTGGACGCGCTGGAGGTGGCGAATTGACGTCTCGTGGTCGGCGGAGGTGCGGAAGTGACGTTTCGGCGCGGGCCGGACCCGGTCGGGGTGGGGAATCAGGTCAGCAGGGCCCGCAGTCGGGCGATCAGCTCCGCCCATTCCTGCGGGCGATAGAGCGTCCCCGCGGTGATCTGCACATAGGTCCACCCAGCGGCTTCCAGGGCCGCCCGTCGCCGGGCGTCCCGCCGGAATTGCGCCGGGTCGGCGTGGTGAGCGCCGTCGTACTCGGCCAGCACTCGAGCGAAGCGCCACAGGAAGTCCACTTCAGCGAGCCACTGCCCGTGGTGGTCGGTGACGCCGGCGTTGAGCTCCGGCTCGGGCAGACCCGCTTCGCACAAGCCCAACCGGGTCAAGGTCTCCGTCGGTGAGGCGGATCGGGGCCGGACCAAAGCCAGCGCGGTTCGGAGCTGCCGCACCCCTCGTTCGCCTCGCCGGCGCAGCAGCACCTCGCGCAGAACCTCCAGATCAGCGCGCCCGGTCCGGGCCACGACCGCATCGCCGACAACGACCAGGTCGCGGACCTCGATGCCCGGCAGCGTCGCCACATCGGCCCAGGTGTCCGACGGTGCGGTGATCGACACGCCGCCAGCCGTGACGACGGTACGTCGGGGGAGGCCGGTGTGCTGCACCATGCCCCGTCGGCGAATCCGCCCCGCCCGCTGCGGCAGAGGACGTCTACCGAATCCACCGGGGTCAGGCTCCGCAGGCCCTTGGCCGGGCGGTGCACCCCGCGGGCATCGACGCGGCGGCGACTCACGCCGTACGCCGTCGCCTGGCTCACGCTGAACGGTGCGCTGGTCAGGGCTTGCGGCCACCGGCCGCGAAGGGGATTCACCGGATCGGGGTTGAGGCTCTGGTGGTTCATGCAGGTCAGAATGACCACCCGCAGCAGGGCTCGTCTTGGCGTATCCACCGGCCTCGTCAACGTGGCCCAGGGTCGCCCGGCGGCTGTGGATTCGACTCAGGCCAGCAGCGGAAGGAGCGCGGAGTCCATCGAGCGCGCGTGCGAGGCCATCGAGATCCCCAGTTGACTGAGCATCCCCGCCCGGGTGTACTCCACCCATTCCGTGGCGATGTCGGCGTCGCGGATGCGAGCCTCTGCGGCCGTCAGATTCTCCGCCGCCACCCCGAGGTTGGCGATGGTGTGCGTCAAGCGGTTCTGCAGAGCGCCCAGCGTCGAGCGGATATCGGACACGTTCGCGATCGCATCATCAGCCTGGCCGATGGCCAGTTGGGCCAGTTCCCGGGTCTCCACGGAGACGCCCTTGGCGGTCAGGTGGATGGTTGCCTGCTTGGGGTCCGGCATGTGGTTGTCCTGCCAGATGGGGTTGTCGAACTCGGCCCAGCTGCCGTCGCTGAATTCCAGCCGATCGTCGCCGACCAGGATGCCCACTTGGGTGCCACCATCGTCCAGGACCGTGCCGTTGGTGACGGTGAACACCCCCGACTGCGTGAAGGTGTCCGACCACGACGTCATCGTCGCTTCGGGCTCGCCCGCGTACCAGTCGTCGAACGGTTTGCTCGGCGCCAACGGGTCCTTCGGGGTGTGCGCCGGGAGATGCCCGGGGTGATCCGCCCAGTGTTCCTTGACCGCATACCCCTTGGGGGTGTCCAAGCCGATGTCCGTGGACCGGGCCCCGGGGATGTTGATCGCCATGGTCTGGTTGATGTTCGCGCCGATCTGCAGCCGCTTGTTCGCGAATGTGCCGTCCAGAAGGGTCATCCCGTTGTACTGCGTGAGCGTCGCTACCGTGTTGATCTGGCGGACCAGCTGGTCCACCTCGTCCTGGATGACACGACGGTCGGCGTCCTGGTGGGTGTCGTTGGAGGACTGCACCGCAAGGACCCTGATGCGCTGGAGCATCGCATGCACTTCGGTCAGCGCCCCATCGGCGATCTGGATCACGCTGATGCCCTGGTGGGCGTTCATCTGCGCCTGATTCATGCCGCGATGCTGGGTCCGCATCGCCTCCGAGATGTGGAGCCCGGCCGCATCATCGGCGGCTCGGTTGATGCGCAGCCCGGAGGACAACCGTTCCGTGCTCCGCGAGAGTTGCTCGTTCGAATATCCGAGGTGACGCAGCGCGCTCGCGGCGCCCGTGTACATCGACGTGACCAGCATCGCTACTCACCCACCCTGCAGCGGGTGTCCGCTGCCCGCTCGGACAGTGCGCCCGGACCCCCGAGCAGCAGGCGGTCGGCGGTCGCGATGGAGGCCAGGCGCTCGTGGACCGGCGCCGGCAGGCAGCCGCGGGCGGCCAACGCGACCGGTACCTTCCACCGGGCAGCGGCCGGAGCGGCAGCCAGGGCATCGGGGAAGTTCTGGCCCGAGGCGATCAGCGCTGCGGTGGCGCCGGCGCCGGCGCCGGTGACGCTGCCGATGACCAGCGCAGACGTCGCGTACCGATCGGAACCCGCCAGACGTTCGACCGAGGCTGCGGGCACCGCTGACCGGATCAGGGCTTCGGTACGCGCGGAGAGCACCGCGGTGCCGCCGACCAGCACGATCCGCGAAGGCGCCAGCCGCGTCAAGGCGCTCGCCGTCACCTCCGGGAGTCCATCACGGGAGGCCAGCAGCAGGGGCATCCCCTGGCGCGCGGCCGCCGTACCCCCCGACAGGGCATCCGGGAAGCCCTCCCCGGTGGCGAGGTAGACCGTGGCGGCCCGGTCCCAAGCGGCGGCTGCCGCGGCGGCGGTGGCGTACCGATCGGGGCCGGCCGTACGACGTACCGCCACCCCAGTGAGCGCGCCCAGGGTGTCCTGCAGCGCGCCACCCACCGCCGATGTACCGCCCATCAGGTACACCTGGGAGGGTGCCAGCCGCCGCAGTTCCGCCGCCAGGTCCGCCGTCAGGCCGCGCCCGTCGACCAGCAGCAACGGCCCGCCGACCTTGGCCGCGAGGACCCCGCCGGCCAGCGCATCGGCGTACGTCGTCCCGGCCGCGACCACCACGGCGTCAGCGCGGCCAGGGAAGGCGGCCCGTGACAGGGCCAGGGCGCTCTGGTACCGGTCGGAGCCACCGAGGCGGCCACGGGGCGGGGAGTTGGGGTCGTTCGGAGTCCGCGAGGCGGTGGACGAGCTGTCCGATGGCGGCGCCAGCGGCCCGACGCCCTGCGGGGACTCCGGAATCGCCTGACCCCGTGGCACGGCGCCGCCGATAGCCACCGCCATGGTGAGCTGAGTGTGATCCTGCAGGTTGGTCGCATCGGTGGTCGCCGCGCGTACCTGGGCGGTGCGGACCACGTTCGGGTCGGCACCCGCGCGCAGGGCGCTGGTCGCAGTGACTACCACCGAGCCGCCGGCCGGAATGGTCACCGACGACGGTGACACGCTCACGGTGAGGTCGGTGTCGCTGCCGTGACCGCTGAGGGTGTACGAGCGGGGGGCTCCGGCGCTGTTGGACAGGGTGACCGTGGACGTTCGGGTGCCGCCCGGGGTGAGCTCGACGACCGGCGCCGCCTTCAGGCCCACGGTGATCACCTCGGAGGCCAGGCTGCGCAGATACGGCACCGACGCGCCCCGGTTCAGCACGGCGTCGCCGGGCGAGGCCGGGGGGCCGCCGGAGACCGTGGCGCCCGCGCCCAAGTAGCCACCGCCGCCGTAGGCCACGCCAGGCCAGTCGCTGAAGTCGCGCAGGGTGGTCAGCGTCTCACCGCCGGCCTCGTTGCGGGCCAGTCGCTGGGCGAAGTTGGCGGCGGAGATACTTCCGTTGCCGTTCCAGTCCACGTCGCTGACGGCGGGTGAGGGTCCCTTCTCGGTGGTGGTGCCTGGGAGCAGCCACTTGATCTGGTACCGGCTCGACACCGGGTCGTTGCTCAGGCCGTCCTTCTCGTTGAGAGCGTTCTCGTCCAGCGTGGGCAGGGTGCCCTCGGAGTAGTCGAGCACCCCGGCGACGCCGTCGCGGTACAGGCCGGAGAAGGAGTAGATGTAATTCATGATCGAGGGGTAGTTGGGCTGGTAGTTCTGTGAGGCGTTGGGGCCGCGGCCGCCGTGATTGAGGGCCAGGTTGTGGCCGAACTCGTGCATGACCGTGGAGGCCTCTTCGAGCTCGGTGGGCCGCCCACCACCCCAGACGCTGAACGCGTCGTGAGCCAGCAGCAGCTCCGAACCCGGCATCCAGGCCACCCCGCCGCTGTACCCGTTGTTGTACCGGCCGGCGTACAACACGAAGTGGAACGTCTTGAGCCGCTCGGCGGGGAGCAGCACGGCCTTGGCGCTGGCGTAGGCACCACCGAAGACGCCGGGTGTGCTGTAGGTGATGTCCCAATTCGCCGGAAATTCCACCGGCGCCGCCATCTTGCTCAATGCGCCCCAGGTGCGGCCCGTGGCCGGGTCCATGATGCTGCCCGGGCCGGCGTCGACGTGCAGGTTGATACCGCGCGCCTTGAACGCGTTCTGGATGCGGGTGATCGCGGCGATATTGGGCATCCGGACCGTGGAGCCGGTCTTGGTCGGACCGACGTGCAGGAACAGGTCCTTGGCATCGGGTTTGGCGCCGTATGGCTCGAGGTTGGGTTCGCCCGCTCCGGCCGTCCCGGTCTCCCACGCGTTGGGCAGGCCGTCGCCGTCACTGTCGTTCATGTCGGGGGCGGTCGACGTGCTGCTGGTGCTGGTCGTGCTCGTACTGCTGCTGCTGGTGGTGCTGGTGGTGCTGGTGGTGCTGGTGGTGCTGGTCGTGCTGGTCGTGCTGGTGGTCGTGGTCGGTGGGGTGACCGTGGTTCCGTCGAAGCTCAGGGTGTGCCCAACGATGATGGTCTCCCCACCGGCCACCGAACGATCCCAGGCAAGTCCGGCTGCGAAGTCGGACACACTGGCTGCTGAGAAGGCGCCGGTGAACGTCTGGCGGTCGCCGATCCGGTTCCACAACGTTCGATAGTTGTCGTGCTGCTTGGTCAGCCCCGTGGTGGACTCGGCGATCCAGCCGATGGTCTGCGCGCCGCCCTGGGAGACGCAGCTGACCGAGTCGGCACTCATCGCTCCGGTGCCGAAGTCGTACTGCCCCGACGGCCCGTCGCCCAGGTAGCAGTCGCCGGCCCGATAGAGCCGTACAGCGGTCGCGGGGGCCCCGGAGGCCGCGTTGTTCGTCAGCTCCAGGGTGGTGCGCAGTGCCCCGGTCCCGGGAACGTAACTGTCGCGCTGGATCAGCGTGAACGCGCTGTCGCTGGTGCGGACCCGGGTGGTCAGCACGTACGGGTCGCCCGCTGCGGCGGGAGGTGCCAGGGTCTGTCCGCCGTCCGAGACCCAGATGGTCCGCGGTTTGGCCACGCCGGCCGGGCTGCCCAGCCCGTCGCCGGGCACGTAGCCAGGACCGTACAGCGTGCCGGCGCCGCCGCCCGGGCTCGCGCCCACGACCATCCAGGTGCCGCACGCAAAGTCCTCGAAGAACTGGCCCTTGGCCTCACCCGTGCGCCACACACCGCAGTTCAGGTCCGACCCCACCGAGATCTTGGCGAGCGGACCCGAGGCGGTGATCACCGTTTGGCTGCTCTGGGCGCCGTAGTCGGGGTCGCTGTCCGGGCTCCCGGTGCCCCAGGGCCAGTCCGGGTCCCCCTCGGCCGCCATGGCTGTGCGCGCCAGCACGGGCGCGCCGACCATCACACTCGCGAACAGGGCCCCCACCATCAGCAGCACCAGGGCCGCCCGCGAGTTCGCCGGGCGAGGGTCCTTGGGCGCTGGCGTCGCCGGACGATGGTGACGGTTCATGATCGGGTCTCCCACTGGGTCTGAGTGGCTCCACCCTCCAGTCGGTCGCTACCGGCCTCGTGTGAGGGGTGCCCGACCCCCTATCGTGAACGGTTGTCCTACAGCGAGATTCGCGTGGAGTAGTGGCCTGGCCTGGGCATCTGTGTCGCGTTGATCCCACGACCGCGTGCTCTTCGGCATTCGACCTGGTCCCGGCGGGCCGTCACCGGATTGGCAGGAACATGGCCGATACTGGGGCATCATGAGCGTCCCCCCCTCCGGTCCGCCGGGCCCGACGACCAGCCAGAAGTCCGGCCGCAGGACCGCTGCACGGCTCGCTCGCCAGCCGGTATCCACCCGCGGTGCGACCAGCGCCGTCAGCAGTGGCAGTGGTGGCAGGGTGGCAGTGGTGGTACGGCGGCCGCAGACACCGGGACCACCCTGCGGATCACGGCCGGGGACCCCGCGACCGGGGCCCGGCCGCTGTCGGATCCGGAGTTGCTGTCGCCGCGGCTGCGCCGCCGCAGGGCGTTGGCGCTCGTGGTGCTGACCCTGATCGCGCCCGGCAGCGCCCAGTACGTCGCGGGCAACCGCCCCGGCGGCCGGCTCGCCCTGCGGATCTGGCTCAGTACGCTCCTGGTGCTGGCCGCGCTCGGGCTGTTGGCACTCCTGCGGCGCAGCTGGCTGCTCTCCCTGGTCAGCAGCGGGTGGTTTCTCACGCTGCTGGCGGTGTTCCTGGTCGTCGGCGCCGCCGGCTGGGCGCTGCTGTTTCTCGACGCCGCCCGCCTCGGCCGGCTCCGTGGCGCCCCCCCGAAGACCCGGGCGGGCGTGGCCGGGCTGACCGCCGTACTCATGCTGCTCACCGCGGGGCCGATGCTGCTCGCCTCCGGAAACGTCCTGGCGGGGCGGGACGCGATCAGCGCCGTGTTCGGCGGCAACATCTCCCGGCCACCCAGCGACGGTCGCTACAACGTGCTGCTGCTCGGGGGGGACAGCGGGGCCTCCCGAGCCGGTACCCGCCCGGACACGATCATGCTGGCCAGCGTGAACGCCGACAACGGCCGTTCGGTGATGTTCGGGTTCGCCCGGGAGACCGAGAACATCAAGTTCCGGCCCGGGTCCACGATGGCCACGCTGATGCCCGAAGGCTGGGACTGCGGCGACCAATGCCTGCTCAACGGGCTGTACACCTGGGCGATGGAACACCGGGACCGGTTCCCGCCGGGCACCAAGGACCCCGGGGCGCTGGCCACCAAGGAGGCCGTCGAGGCGCTGTCAGGCTTGGATGTGCACTACTACGTGCTGGTCGACCTCAGAGGATTTCAGCGCCTCGTCGATGCTCTGGGCGGCATCGACGTCGTGGTCAAGAAGCGCACCCCCATCGGTGGCGGCACCAACGAGCGCGGCGGCAAGAACCCCATCACCGGCTGGATCGAGCCGGGTGACCAGCACCTCGACGGCTACCACGCGCTCTGGTACGCCCGCTCGCGCGAGGGGTCGAGCAACCCCGAGCGGATGGCCCGGCAACGCTGCGTGCTGACCGCGATCCTGCACCAGGTGAGCCCGCAGAACGCCATCGTGAACTTCCAGAAGGTCGCGGCGGTCAGCGGCAGCGTCGTCCAGACCGACCTGCCCGCCTCGGATTTGGGGGGCTTCGCCGACCTGGCCCTGCAGGCCCGATCGGGGAGGATCAAGAGCGTGAACTTCGTGCCGCCGCTGATCAAGCCCTGGGACTACGACCCGCAGGTGGTCAAGGACACCGTCCGCACCACCATCGAAGCCTCGGAATCCGACGAGAGCGCACCGGTCCGCCGTACCCCTGCCCCGGCCCGCACGACGAGCGGGACCGGCACCAAGAAGCCCGCGCCGAAAGCCACCGGGGGCACCGCCGGCCCGCAGCAGCCCGACGACCCGACGGCCGGGGACCTGTCGGACGTCTGCACGGCCGGGTGACCCGGTGAGCACGCAGGCATCGCCGACCGAGCCGGCCTGGCCCGGGATCAGCGTGGTCATCCCCGTCCTCAACGAGGAGCGGCACCTGGCCAGCGCGGTCCAGATGGTGCTGGACCAGGCGTACGAGGGGTCGCTGGAGGTGATCCTGGCCATCGGGCCCAGCACCGACGGCACCGATGCCGTGGCTGCTGAGTTGACCGCCCGCGACCCCCGGGTGCGCACGGTCGCCAACCCCACCGGACGGACCCCCGACGCACTCAACGCCGGGATCGCCGCCAGCCGGTACGACGTGGTGGTGCGGGTCGACGGGCACGCCGAGATCATGCCCGGCTATCTGGCCACCGCGGTCACCGAACTGCAGCGCAGCGGAGCCGACAACGTCGGCGGGATCATGGACGCCCAGGGGATCAGCGATCTCGAGCGGGCGGTGGCGCGGGCGATGCGCTCCCCCCTGGGGGTCGGCAACGCGCGCTTTCACGTCGGCGGCGGCGCCGGCCCGGCCGACACCGTGTACCTCGGCTGTTTTCGGAAGGCCACCCTCCAGCGGGTCGGCGGGTACGACCCGCACTTCACCCGCGCCCAGGACTGGGAGCTGAACCACCGGATCCGGCAGTCCGGCGGGCTGGTCTGGTTCACCCCGGAGCTGCGGGTCACCTACCGGCCACGCGGCACCCTGCAGGCCCTGGCCGACCAGTACTTCCACTACGGGCGCTGGCGCAGGGTGGTCGCCGAGCGGCACGAAGGCACGATCAACGCCCGCTACCTGGCCCCGCCGGCCATGGTGGTCGGCACCACGCTCGCCACGGCCGTCGGGCTGGCCGGGCTGCGTGGGCAGCGTGGGTCGCGGTGGTGCCGGGCGGGGTGGGCGGCGCCGATCGGGTACGCCGCCGCGGTCACCGTCGGGGGGGCCGCGATCAGCACGGGTGAATCCTGGCGGGTCCGCCGATGGGTGCCCGTGGTGTTGGCGACCATGCACTGGTCCTGGGGGGTCGGCTTCCTGACCAGCCCACCAGGCCTGCGCGCCCGGCGGGGTGCGCGAGGTGCGCCGTGAGGGTGCTCATGCTGGTCGCCACGAGCGTGGCCACCGACACCCGGGTGCTGCGGGAGGCGACCACGCTCGCCTCCGCCGGCCATGCGGTGCACATCATCGGCCGCTCGGTTCCTGCCGACTGGACCCCGCCGGTGGTCACCGCCGGCGCGTTGACCGTGTCCACCGTCGGCACCTCCTCGGTGTTCCGCGCCGAAGGTGCGCCCTCGCTGTCGGGTCGTCGGCTGCCGCCGCACCTTCGCCTGGCCCGCTGGGCGTTGCTGCCCCGGCACCGGGCCTCGGCGTTCGGGCGGTGGTGTGTCGGCGCGGTCGCGGACGGGCGCACCCGCGCGTACGACGTGGTGCACTGTCACGATTTCAATGCCCTGCCCGCGGGGGTGGAGCTGGCCCGCGCGGGGAGCGCCGGGCCGGTCCCCCTCGTCTACGACTCGCACGAGTTCTGGTCGGGACGGCCCCGGGAGTATCGGCCGACGCCGCTGGCGGACCGGCGGGAGCGGGCGTTGGAGGCTCGCCTGGGCGCCGGGGCCCGGGCGGTGATCACCGTCGGCGACGGGGTCGCTGCGGCGTTGCGAGCGGCGTACGGCTGGGACCACATCACCGTGGTGCGCAACACGTTCCCGTACGTCGAGCCTGCGCGGCTGGGTGCTGACGCCGAACGCCCGGCCGGGCTGGTCTACGCGGGCCGGCTGGCGGCGTACCGGGAATTGGAGGTGATCGCGGCGGCCAGTCACCGGCTGGAGGCGGAGCTCGGCCTGCCGGTCACCCTCATGGGGCCGGGGGACGACACCTGGCTGGCCCGGTTCGACCCTGGGCGGGCCAGGATCGCCCCGCCCGCGCCCGCGGACGACGTCGACGCGGTGCTGCGCTCGGCGGGCCTGGTGCTGGTGACCCACTCCGACCGGTGGGAGAATCACCGGTTGGCCTTGCCGAACAAGCTGTTCCACGCGGTGCGGGCGGGGGTTCCGGTGGTGGCCACCGATGTGGGGGAGCTGGCCAAGATGGTGCGGGCCCACGGGATCGGCACCCTGTACCCGCCCGGCGATGCCGCCGGCCTGGTGGACGCGGTCACCCGGGCGGTCGCCGACTATCCGGCGCTGTGCCAGGCGGTGCGAGCGGCCGCGCCGGACCTGTCGTGGGAGGCCGACGCCGCGCGGCTGCTGCAGGTCTACGACGAGCTCTCCCGCGACCCACGCCCGGTGGGGTCGCCGCAGTGACCAGGACAGCGATGCCGCAGACGGTAGCGTTGAGCGTGCAGATGCGGACGAGGAGCGTCATGAGCGAAGCCAGCCAGGTGGGGCGATGAGTACGTCGATCTCACCCCCCGGCGCGGAAGCGGACCACGGCGACGCGCTCTATCACCGGTATGAACCGCACAAGGCGGGACTGCCCGATCTGAAGGTGTATTTTCGCGACCTGTGGCGCCGCCGCGAATTCGCGGCGGAAATGTCGAAGGCCGGCATGCGCGGGGCCAATTCGATGACGTTCTTCGGCCAGGCCTGGTTGATCATCAACCCGCTGCTGCTGGCCGGGGTCTACTACTTCATCGTCCAGGTCATCGGGGGCGGGGCCCGCGGCACCAACGGCTGGTCCTACTTCTCCCACCTCACCGGCGGACTGTTCTGCTTCTACTACATCCAGGGCGCGATCAGCGCCGGAGCAGGCTCGGTCGTGGGCGCGGGCAAACTGATTTTGAACACCGCCTTTCCCCGGCTGTTGATGCCGCTGTCGGCGGTGCGGACCGGTTTCTACCGCTTCCTACCGACGTTGCCGGTCTACTTGGTCTTCCACGTCCTGGCCGGCAACCCCTTCAACCTGGTCACGGTCTTCATCGCGCCGATCTTCCTCTTCCTGATCAGCGTCTTCGCGTCGGGGCTGGCGGCCCTGTTCGCGGCCCTGCAGGTGTACTTCCGGGACACCGCAGCGTTCTTGCCGTACATCATGCGGTTGTGGCTCTACATCTCGCCGGTGCTCTGGACCGTCGACATGATCAGCAGTCACGGCGCCGCCCGTCGGCTGGCGCCGTTCAACCCGCTGTACCCGCTGCTCGGAGGGTACGGCGAGGCGCTCCAGAACGGCGTGATGCCCGAGCTGAGCATGTGGCTGCTGGCGGTCTTCTGGGCGACGCTGTCCTGCGTGCTGGGCTTTGCGTACTTCGTCTCCAGGGAGCGTGATTTCGCTGTCCGCATCTGAGTACCGGCCCGATCAGTCACTGGTCGGCGGCCACGCCGTCGACGAGGGCACCGGCGGCTCCCCACGGCGTACCTATGACTTCCGGGACAACTCCAGGCGCACCGACCTGGCCGTGTCGGTGCAGCACGTCTCGATCACGTACCGCACGACGTTCGAGCGGGTCCCGACGTTCAAGAACGCCATCGTGCGGTTCGGCCGGGGGCAGCGGGCGGTCAAAGAGATCCATGCCGTGCGCGACGTGAGTTTCGACGTACCGAACGGGACGGCCCTGGGGATCATCGGCGCCAACGGTGCCGGGAAATCGACGATCATGCGGGCCCTGGCCGGGATCATGCCTCCCACCCAGGGGCGGATCGAGGTGTGGGGGCGGGCGTCGACATTGCTGGCCCTGGGGGTCGGTTTCAATGCGATGTTGTCCGGTCGGGAAAATGTGATTCTCGGCGGGTTGGCCTCGGGGTTGTCCCGCAAAGAGGTCGAGGAGCGCGCCGACGAGGTGGCCGCCTGGGCCGAATTGGGGGAGTACATCGACGCACCGATGCGAACGTATTCCTCCGGTATGTTCAGCCGGCTGGCGTTCTCAGTGGCGGTGCACATGAAACCGGACATCCTCATGGTGGACGAGGCGTTGTCCGCCGGTGACGCGAAATTCCGCGAGAAGGCCAATGCAAAAATGGACGAGCTGCGCTCGTCGGCCCGGGCGATGTTCCTGGTCAGCCACGGTTTGAGCAGCATCCGGCAGATGTGCACCGATTGTTTGTGGATGCACAAGGGGAAGATCATGATGCACGCCTCCCCGAGTGAGTGCATCGACGCGTACACCGAGTTCGTCAAGGTCGGGAAGACCCCGGCGACCATGGACGAGATCTGATCCACGGTGTCGGCCTGTGACGTCACCGTTCTGACCAGCGGCCATGACGTCGCCGACGCCCGGTTGCACCGAGAAGTCGCCGCGCTGATGCGGGCCGGGCTGAGCGTGGAGGTGCTCGGCCTGGGAGATTCGGGCGACGCGCCCCCCGGGGTGCAGGCGGTGCGGACCTGGCCACGACCCGGGTTGGCCGGGCGGGCCACCCTGGCGGCGCGGATGGCGCTGGTCAGCCGTGGCCGGGTGCTGCTGACCCTCGACCCGGACTCCGCATTGGCGGCGTACGGCGTGAGCCGGCGCGGACGTCGTACCGGGCTTGGTTGCGGGCCTGGTAGCGGGCCTGGGAGCGGGCGGCCGGCGCTGGTGGTGGACGTGCACGAGGACTACGCGCGGTTGTTGGCGGATCGAGCGTGGACCCGGCGCGCTGGGGGATCGGCGGGGACGTTGGCGCGGGGGTTGGTCGGCGCGTTCACCCGGGTCGCCGCCCGCGCCGACCTGACGGTGGTTGCCGACGAGCATGTGCCGCCGCTCACCGCGCGGCGCCGGCTCGTCGTACCGAACCTGCCCGATCCGGCGATGCTGCCTGAGCCCGCTGCGCGAGAACCCCGGCCGCGGGCGCTGTACGTCGGTGACGTGCGGGCCTCCCGGGGGCTGTTCGCGATGCTCGAGGCGATCCGGGCCGCGCCCGACTGGACAGTGGACATCGTCGGCCCGGTCGCCCCCGCGGACGCCGACGCCCTCACGACGGCACTGGCCGCTGACCCGGCCCTGGCCGCTCGGGTCCAGTTGCACGGTCGCCGGCCGCCGTCGGCGTCCTTCGCGCTGGCCCGCGGCGCCTGGGTGGGGTTGCTGCTGCTGGCCGACACGCCCGCATTCGCCGAGGCGCTGCCGAGCAAGCTGCACGAGTACCTGGCGTGCGGCCTGGCCGTGGTCACCACGGACCTGCCACGGTCGGCCGCGCTGGTCCGCGAATCCGGCGCGGGGGCCGTCGTACCGGCAGGTGGGTCCGATGCCGACGTGGGTGCCGCGGTCGCTGAGATCCTGCGCGGCTGGTCGGCGGACCCGACGAGCCTGGACGCCGCTCGGGCTGGGGCGGGTGAGTACGCCCGGGTGCGTCGCGCGGCGGGTGGCGGGTACGACGAGTTGGCCGCTGCCGTGACAGAGTTGGCGCAACGGTGAGACGACCACGTTCGCTCGGGGAAGCTTCGGGAGGCTGACCATGAACCCGCACCTCGGCAAGGCTCGACTCCAGGGAAACCGGGCGGCTCGGCGGGCGCTGCGCACCCTGCTCGGCCCGGAGTCGCCGATCCGTCAGAAGCTGCCCGAGCCCGCCCGGAAGAAGCTGCGTGGACTGCGGCGGCGACTGCCCACCCCGGTGGTCGAGGCACTCGACCGCAGTACGGGACGGTCCGGGCCCCGTTCGCCGAACGCCGCCCGGACCGACGACGCTCCGGTGCGTTCCACCCGTCCGGAGGTCCCGGACACGCCGGTGCGGCTCTGGGTCGCGCCCGCGAACTTCGCCGGTCAGGGGCACCAGTGGGCCCAGTCGCTGGCGCGGCACAGCGTCGGGGTGGGGGCTCGGTCGATGGCGGTCGTGGGAGCGCTGCGCTTCCCCGTCGACTACGAGGTCGAACCGGAGACCTACCGCTCGATCGGCTGGCAGCGGGAGCAGGAACGGTACCTGACCGGCTACACCCATGTGCTCATCGAGGCTGAGCGCCCGGTGCTCGGCACCCTGTACGGCGGCACCTGCGCGGGTGAGATCGACCGGTTGCGGGCGGCGGGGCTCACCGTCGGCCTGATCTCGCACGGCTCGGACCTGCGCAATCCCGCCCGGCACGCGGCAGCCTTCCGGTACTCCCCGTTCGCCGACCCGGCCGACCGGACGACCACGATCCTGCAGGCCCGCGCCGAGGCAAACGCCAAGATCTTGTCAACATTCGAGGGTCCGGTGTTCGTGTCGACGCCGGACCTGCTAGACGACGCGCCGCACGCCCAGTGGTGCCCCGGGGTCGTCGATCCCGACTGGTGGGCCTCGGACTGGCCGGTTATGGCCCGCGAGGTGCCGGTCGTCGTCCACATCCCGAGCAACGGCCGGCTCAAGGGCTCGGAACACATCGACCCGGTGATGCGCGACCTGGAGGCCGCCGGGCGGATCCGCTACCACCGCCCCGAAGGGATCGACCGCGAGGGGCTGCGCCGCGCCTACCAGGAGGCCGACATCGTCGTCGACCAGCTGGTGATGGGCCTGTACGGCGTGGCCGCGGTCGAAGCGATGGCCGCCGGTCGGGTGGTGGTCGCGTTCGTCGGGAACACCGTCCGAGACCGGATCCGCACCGCCACCGGCCTGGAGGTGCCGATCGTCGAGGCGGACCCGGACACGCTGAAGGCGGTCATCGAGCGCCTGCTGGATGACCGGGACGGCGCCCGGGAGCACGCGGGCGCTGGGCCGGCGTACGTGCGCACCGTCCACGACGGCAGGTACAGCGCCCAGGTGTTGTCGGCGTTCACCGGCACCCCAGCTGCCGAGGCATCCGGCACCTTGGCTGCGCCCCCGCAGACCCTGCCGGTTCGCCCCGACCCGCCGCGCGAGCCCGTGCGCTTGTTCGTGGGCCCGGCCAACTTCGCCGGTCAAGGTACCGCCTGGGCTCGCGCCGCGGCGGAGCACCTGCCCGGCGTGGGCGCCCGGTCGATGGGGCTGTCCAACCCGGTGTTTATGTTCGAGGTCGATTACGACGTCCCCGGGCCCGGGTACGCCGACTCCGAGTGGATGGCGCGCCAGGAACGGTATCTGACCAGCGAATACACCCACGTGCTGATCGAGGCGTGCCGGCCGCTGACCGGACGTCGCTACGGCCGCCAGGCCGCGGGGGAGATCCCGGTGCTGCGCCGCGCCGGACTGAGGGTCGCGCTGATCGCGCACGGCTCCGACGTCCGCATTCCCGACGTGCACACGGCCACCACGCGCTGGTCGCCGTTCACCGATACGACGTGGGAGGCGGTGCCGATCCTGCAGGCCAGCGCCACGTTGAACGCCCGCACGATGAACGAGTACGACGGCCCCACCTTCGTCTCGACCCCGGACCTGCTGGACTTCGTGCCCGGTGCCCGGTGGTGTCCCGTGGTGGTGACGCCGCAGCGGTGGGCCAGCGAGCACCCGGTGCTGGAACGGGAGGTGCCGGTGGTGGTGCACGCCCCCAGCGCGAGCCGGTTCAAGGGCTCGGAGCTGATCGATCCGTTGCTGAGCGAGCTCGCCGCCGCGGGGCGTATCGATTACCGGCGGGTGACCGGCGTACCGCCCGCGCAGATGCCCCAGATCTATGGCGACGCCGACATCGTGCTTGACCAATTCGTGCTCGGCAGCTACGGGGTGGCGGCCTGTGAGGCGATGGCCGCTGGCCGCGTCGTGGTGGGGCACGTCACCGATGCCGTCCGGGCACGGGTGCGCGCCGACTCCGGGGTGGCGTTGCCGATCGTCGAGGCGGACCCGGACTCGATCGTGGCGGTCATCGACGGTCTGCTGGCAGACCGTGACGCGGCCCGGGCGATGGCCGGCGCCGGTGTCGAGTTCGTCGGGCGGCTGCACGACGGTGCCTGGTCCGCGAAGATCCTGGGAGAGTCGTTCCTGACGTTGCCGTGACCGGCGGAGCCGGGTCATGTTCAGCGTGGCTCGGCGCCTCGACCGGGTGCGGGTTGATGCGACGTGGTGCAGGGTGACCCGACCGGGTGCGGGTAGCAGGGGGCACCAGGTCGGGCGAACCTGCACCAGGTCGGGCGAACCTGCACCCGGTCGGCGGCAGGTCGGTCGGGGGTCAGCCAGCAGTCAGAGCGGGGCTGCCCGCTCCTGGCGGCGTTGTTGCAGCTCACGGATCGCGGCCGGGAAACTGGCCACCACCGCGGGCCCGGGCAGTCGACGCGCCAGCACCCACGCCGCCTTCTGGGAGCGCGAATCCAGCGAGAGGACCAGGTCCGCGTCGCCGACGACCACCTGGGCGCCCGGCCACCCGGCCACGGCCAGCGCGAACTCCGAGGGGATGCCGCCCATGGCCCGGCGGACTCCGGCGCGGCCCTTGCGGACCGGATAGGAACCCTTGGCGGTGTAGAACGCCTTGCGGGCCCGCCACCGCAGCGCGGCCTTCACCCGGTCCGGATGGTGTTTAGGAAGGTTGAGTACGCCGTCGCCGGCCACCTGAGCCGGGGGTTCCGGAGGGGGTTCCGGGTCGAGCGCCGACTCGATGATGGCCTCGACCACCTCGGCCGCCTCGACCACCTCGGCCACCTCGCCTGTCCCGCCCGTTCCGCCGGGCTCGTCAGTCTCGTCAGCTGAACCAGCTTCGGTCGTCTCGGGAGCAGCCTCGGTGCCGCCGCCGAGCCCGGTACCGACGCCCTCCACCAGGGCCTCGTCCGCGTCATCACCGAGGTCGTCGGCGAGATCGTCCTGCGCGTCGGCGTACGCCTGCTCGACGTCCAGCCCCTCTTCGCGGCGGCGCTTCTCCTCGGCGATCCGGATCCGGCGGATCTCGTCGACCAGCGCGGCGCCGCTGCGGGCCTTGGTCCGCAGCCGCATCTTCGGCCCGAACACGACGTGCAGGTCCACCGGCAGCGTTTCGCGCGGCGGGTACCAGCTCAACAGGGTGATCGAGTCCTGTTCGTCCAGCCCGATCTTCTCGCGCCAGCCGGCGATCACCGACGACTGGTTGCCGCGGCCGCTTTCCAGCAGCACCACCTTCATAGCTGCTGCTCCTGTACGTCGATGGCCTCCAGGATCGATGCGTTGGACCCCGCCGAGCCCAGCCCGTGTCCGCCGACCAACGCCGCCAGCGCATCGATGCGCGGAACCAGTTGCAGGTCACGGGCATACTGCCGGGCGAACTCGCGAGCCGCCTCCCGGGTCGCCCGGTCGGCATGCCGGGCCGCGTGCCCGGCCGCCGCCAGGGCCTCGGCGATGGCCTCGGGGGACAGGTCGCGCACCGGGAACCACAACGGGTAGTCCCGCAGCACGTCCGAGGCAGCGTTCATCGGGTCGTGCACCGACACGATGGGCAGCGCGCTGGCCGTGTATTCGAACACCTTGCCGCTGGTCACATACCGTCCCGTGCCCAGGATCAGCAGGGCCACGTCGAAGGTGCCGTACCGCATCTTGACCTCGGTCTTGGGGACCGGGCCGCAGTAGGAGAGCCCGTCGGCGGCGTACCGGTCCACCAACTCCAGCAACACCGGGGACGGGATGGCGTAGAAACCCAGGTACCCCCACAGCTGGGCCTGAGCGCCGGCCAGGTCACCGCCGTCCGCACGGGCCAGTCGCCACCCCTCGGCGAACGGTTCGAGCGGGACCTTCGGCGACGCCGTACCGATGTAACCGAACGTGAGCGGGCGGTCACTCGGCGCCGGTTCGACGCGCGGTTCGGGGGCGAACTCGGGGTCGTAGCCGTTGGAGACCACGTACATCCGGTCGGCGAGCGCGGGGTGCCGCTGCTGGTGCCAAGCCCGGATCGGCTCGTTGACGAACCAGACCTCGGCGGCGTCGGCGAGCAGCGACCGCTCCAGGGCGTCGACCCGACCCCCGTCGGGGTGCAGCAGCCCGCCGTCGAACACATCGAGCATCCACGCGTCGCGGTAGTCCATCACGTAGGGGACCTGGTGCGCCTCGTGCAGCGCGCGGGCGGCCATGAAGTCGACGTTCGGGTTCGCCGTGGCCACCACGACATCGACCGGGTCAAGGGCGTGAATTGCGAGCGCGGCCTGCTCCAGCGGCTTGCGCCATGGGCCGTAGCCGTGTTCGGGAAACGGGATCAGGTCCCGCCGGTTATGGACCTTCCGCCACAGCCGCGGCGCCAGTGCGCGCAGCGGGGTCCACTTGCGGACATCGGTTTCCATCGCGGGCCAGTCGAACGGGATGCGTACGACGTTCACCCCCCTGTCGATCTGCTGCTCCAAGGAGACGTCGGCGCCGGTGAACCGGATGAACGTGTCCCGGGTCGCGGTCAGCACGGTGACCTTGAAACCCCGAGCGGCGAACCCGTTCGCGGTCGCCAAAGCTCGATACACGCCGCCACCCCGGCACGGGGGGAACCCCCAGGCGACATAGAGCACATGCGGCCTCGCGTCGGCCTCCGGCATCGGTGAAGCCCCTCCTTGGTGTGCGCTGTCGGCCCCCGCGCCGGGTCCCCGCGCCGTATCCGATCCCCGCCGGGTCGGCCAATCGGGGCCGGTCCCAAGGATATCGCAGCGATCGGCCTATCGTGGGGGCGGGTGGCGCTGCGGGCCACGTCGGGGCCGCTCACGCTCCGGGTCTCGCCTCGCGTGACCCGGTCGAACGTGCCCCTGCCGATCGTGATCTCTCAGGAGGACCCGCCGTGCCCGTCCGCATCCAACCCAGCGCCGACGTCTCACCCGAGGCCACCTTGGGCGATGGCTCCAGCGTGTGGCACCTCGCCCAGGTGCGCGAACACGCCGTACTGGGTCGCAATTGCATCATCGGCCGGGGGGCCTACGTCGGCACCGGCGTCGTCCTGGGGGACAACTGCAAGCTGCAGAACTACGCCCTGGTCTACGAACCGGCCCGGCTGGAGGCGGGGGTCTTCGTCGGCCCGGCCGCGGTCTTTACCAACGACCACTACCCGCGTTCGATCAGCCCCGACGGCACTCTCAAGCGCGGCGAGGACTGGGAGGCCGTGGGGGTGACCTGCAAGCAGGGGTCCTCCATCGGCGCGCGCGCGGTCTGTGTGGCTCCGGTGACCATCGGGGCGTGGGCGATGGTCGCGGCCGGTGCCGTCGTGGTGTCCGACGTGCCCGACTATGCGCTGGTCGCGGGCGTCCCGGCGCGCCGGATCCGGTGGGTGGGTGAGGCCGGTGAGCCGTTGACCGATGACGGCGACGGGCTCTTCAGCTGCCCGAGCAGCGGCCGTCAGTACCGGGAGAGCGAGGGGATCCTGCGACCCGAGTGAGCCATCTGGCCGGTACGGCGGGGAGTCGGGTTTCCCGCCGTACCGGGTCCAGGGGCACCACCAGGGTGTGCAAACACGATCTTCAGTAGGTCTTCAGTAGGTCTTCAGTAGGTCTTCAGTAGGCGCCGCGCCCGGTGATGACGGCGGCGACCGTGCGGAGGATGATGTGGGCGTCCATCAGCGGCGACCAGTTGTCGACGTAGCGCAGGTCGAGGCGCACCGTGTCCTCCCAGCTGAGGTCGCTGCGGCCGCTGACCTGCCAGAGCCCGGTCAGGCCCGGTCGGGCGTGCAGCCGGCGCAGCTCGTCGCGGGAGTAGCAGGCGGTCTCCACCGGCAGCGGCGGCCGCGGACCGACCAGTGACATGTCTCCCCGCAGCACGTTCACCAGCTGGGGGAGTTCATCGAGGGAGAACCGCCGCAGGGTGTGCCCCACCGGCGTCAGGCGCGGGTCGCGGCGCAGCTTGAACATCACCTCGTTGCCCTCGCTGAGCGGCTCCAGCGCAGGTCGAGCGGAGTCGGCGCCGACGACCATCGTGCGGAATTTCAGGATGGTGAACGGGCGACCATGGCGGCCGATCCGAGTCTGCCGGTAGATCACCGGACCCGGTGAGGTCACCCGGACGGCGAGCGCGGTCAGCGCCAGCACCGGCGCGAAGACCACGACCAGCAGCACCGCCAGGATCCGGTCGTAGGCCGCCTTGGTCAGCTGGGTAAGGCGGTGCGGCGTGGGCCGGCGTACCGACACCAACGGCAGACCGCCGCAGCGGTGCACCGCCAGCCGGGGGCGGGTCACCTCGATGAGCCCGGGACCGATCACCAGGTCGATCCCTCGTTCCTCCAGGGCCCAGGTCAAGCGGCGCAGGGCGGGCCCGGCCAGTTCGGCGTCCGCGGCGAGCAGGACGATGTCCACGTCCAGCGCATCGACGGAGCTCAGCAGGTGGGTGGCAGCCGGTACGACGGCCACGCCGGATCCCGAGGTGGTCGGCAGCGGACGGTCCGACAGCGGGTACGCCGCGATCCCCACCGGGTGGAAGCCTGCCTCCGGGGCCTCGGTCAGGTCGGCGCACACGGATTCGGCGCGGTCGATGCGGCCCACCACGAGGGTGCGTTGCAGCAGGTCCCCGTGCCGCCGGGCGGTGGCCACCCAGGCGTGCGCGGCCCGCCTGGCCAGCAGCGAGACCGCCGGCAGGCCGACGATGCTGGCGACGAAGACGGCTCGCGGAAGGCGAACGTCGAGCAGCTGGGTGGCGACGGCGACCATCGCTGCCAGCCCGACGGCCGCCACGGCCACGCTGCGGGTCTCTTCGCGGAAGTCGGTGACCCGGCGCGCGTCGTACCCACCCGCGACGGCGAGCGCCACGAGCCAGCAGGCGCCGATGGCCACCGGCAGCAGCGCGCCCCGGGACTCGCTCCCCAGATCGGTGCGGGTGGCCACGACCAGCGCCGACATGGCCGGTGCGACCAGGGCGTCCGCGGTGATCAAGAGGGTGTGGGTGG
Source organism: Austwickia sp. (assembly GCA_016711265.1). GTDB lineage: Bacteria > Actinomycetota > Actinomycetes > Actinomycetales > Dermatophilaceae > JADJTI01. The sequence goes on from JADJTI010000005.1 coordinate 241,477, forward strand.
TCCGGACCCAGGCCGGGGTACGTCGCGTGCGCGGCCCAGCAAGGTCGCTCGCCCCCGAGCGTTCCCGTGGTGGCGTCTCGGGCAGAACGCGCGGCGCGCAGTCTGCTGCCCGTCGACTGCGCAGTCGACGCTGCACAGCTTCGGGTGTCTGCATGATGAAATTCCCCCCTGCCATGGCGGAGCGCAGCGCGTCGTCTCGACCCCCTGATCGCGACGTTCCCCGAGGCTGCGTATGTCCCCACATAGCCCGCCGACAACGACCATACGCCGAATCACACAGACATAACTAGTCATTGGGGGGCGCGTTTCCGGCCGTTCATGAGGCCGTAAGGTGTATGCGCGTGAAAACGCCGATGTCACCGCTGATTCCGTCGCGCTGGGGGCGCGTCGTTCTTGATGTGATGTTGCTCCCTGTCCGGCATGGTTCCCGGCATGACCACGGGCCCCGCTCCGGGAAGGAGTCGGGGCCCGTCCATTACGGCGTCGCGCGGGTGTGCGCGGCGCGGCAGCCTGCCAGGTCGTCAGGCCTTCGGCGAGGTCGTCAGGCCTTCTTGGTCTCGGCGTAGATCTCGGCGATCTGGTCGATCTTGGCCAGCAGCTCATCGGCCTTGCTGACGTCCCACTCGCCCTTGGTGCCCGCGGCACCGGCGGCCTTGGTGGCCTCGTTGAAGAGCGTGTGCAGGTTCGGGTACTTCTCGAAGTGGGGTGCCTTGAAGTAGTCGGTCCAGAGCACCCAGAGGTGTTCCTTGACCAGGTGGGAACGCTGTTCCTTGATGACGGTGGCCCGCATCTTGAAGTCGGGGTCGGCGTTGTCCTTGACCTTCTCCATGATGGCCTTTACGGACTGGGCCTCGATCCGGGCCTGCGCCGGGTCGTAAACGCCACAGGGCAGGTCGCAGTGGGCGCTGACCTCGATCCTGGGTGCGAAGAGGCGGAGCATCTGATGATCCCTTCGTCGGCGAGCAGGTACGAGCCCCAACTTACCCGGGTTGCCGACCCCCTCGCCGCCTGAAGGTGACCCGCCACAGCACGCGCGGCGGCCACAGCCCGGCCACCACGGTCGCCAGGACGTCGTCGTCCGGGATGGCCCCGACCGTCCAGGAGTCGACCCCGGCCTCCGGGTTGTCGCGTTCCACCCACCACCCGGGTCGGCCGCTGGGCGCCGGACCGGTCACCCGCTTGACACTGATCGGCCGGGCGGTGCCGGCTGGGCCCGGCGGCAGCCGGAGCACCGCCAGCGTGCCGGCCGCCAGGGGGCGGGAGCGGGGGGTGCGGTAGCGCACGAGCAGGATGTCACCGTCGTACAGGGTCGGCTGCATCGAGACCCCCCGCACCGTGGCCAGGCCGAAGCGCCCGGGGACGGCGGGTGTCGGTTTCACCCCAGCATCCTCGCCGATGGGTCGGTCCCCGCCGGCGCGTCTTGCGTATGGTTTTGTCCGCTAGTCGGACGTATGGCACCATGGGCTCGCGGGTGATCCCCCGCGACGTGTCAGAGCCATCACCCAGGCCTCTTCTCCTGCTTGATCGCCGCACCTGTCACATCGCCTGGGTCACCCTTTGTCATGTCCCCGGCTGGTCGGTGCCACTGCGCGTACTCAAGGACTTCATGATGTCTGCCATGACCGACCCCACGAGCGAGCCCCTGTTCGACCCCGAAGACCCGGTCTTTGTGGCACACGAGGGGGGCAAGCTCGCCGTACATGCCACCAAGGAACTGCGGGACCGCCGCGACCTTGCGCTGCTGTACACCCCCGGGGTGGCCGACGTATGCCTGGCCATCGCGGCCGACCCGACGCTGGCCCAGCGGTACACGACGCGGCGCAACACGGTCGCGGTCATCACCGACGGCACCGCGGTGCTCGGGTTGGGCGACATCGGTCCGCTGGCGGCCATGCCGGTGATGGAGGGCAAGGCGGTGCTGTTCAAGCACTTCGCCGACGTGGACGCGGTTCCGGTGTGCCTGGAGAGCGGGACCACCGACGAACTGGTCGAGGCCATCATCCGGATGGCACCCACGTACGGCGGGATCAACCTGGAGGACATCTCCGCGCCCCGCTGCTTCGAGATCGAACGTCGACTGAAGGAAGCCCTCGACATTCCGGTGATGCACGACGACCAGCACGGTACGGCGATCGTGTCCTTGGCTGCGCTGATCAACGCGGCCACGGTGGTCGGCAAGCGCATGGAGGACCTGCGCGTCGTCGTCGCGGGAGCCGGTGCGGCCGGGGTCGCGTGCACGAACATCCTGCTGCGCGCCGGGATCGGCGACGTGGTAGTCACGGACTCCCGCGGCGTGATCACCCCGGAGCGGGAGGACCTCAACGACGTCAAGCGGCGACTCGCGGCCACCACCAACCCGCGCCGGATGAGCGGCACGTTGGCGCAGGCGCTGGTGGGCGCGGACGTGTTTCTCGGGGTGTCTGGCGGCACCGTGCCGGAGAAGGACATCGCGCGGATGGCCGGCGACGCGATCGTGTTCGCGCTGGCCAACCCCAACCCTGAGGTGCACCCTGAGGTGGCGCATCGGCACGCGGCGGTGGTGGCCACCGGGCGTTCGGATTACCCGAACCAGATCAACAACGTGCTGGCCTTCCCCGGGATCTTCCGGGGGGCGCTGGACGCGGGGGCGAAGGCGATCACCGAGACCATGAAGATCGCGGCGGCCCACACGATCGCCGGGCTGGTGGAACACCCCAGCGCCGGGCAGATCATCCCGAGCGTGTTCGACGACCGGGTGGCGCCCGCCGTCGCCGCCGCCGTGGCCCGGCACGTCTGAGGCGGTGCCGCCCGGCTCTGAGGCGGTGCCGCCCGGCTCAGAACACCGCCTGTGCGCCGGGCGGGCCCCGTGCGCCGTCCGGACCCACCTCCCTCGCTGGGACCCACGAAGCTTCGTGGGTCCCAGCGAGGGACGTGGGTTTCAGCGAGGGAGGTAGGTTTCAGCGAGCCCCTAGCGAGGGGCGTGGGTCCCAGCGGTCCCTCGCCAGGGTCCGGCTCCCCGGCCTCAGGCAGAGTGTGAGGGTTGCGCTGATCGCGGTGGGTTCGACGCCTCGACCGACGCGGGCGGGTTCGCCGTCGCTCTCGACGTCGCCGACAGATGCCAGGCCAGTGCCACGGCATTGGCCAGGGACAGCCACCAGAACGGGATCTCCAGCGCCGAGCTGGCGGTGGCCCCCAGCAGGGCGAAGGCGGTCAGCTGGCCGGCGAGTTCGGCGCGCAGGATCGGTACGTCGGTCGCGCCCGCCCCGTCCGGCTCACCGCCCGCCGCGCTGACGTCGCCGGGGGCACCGCCCGTCCCGCCTTGGGTGTCGCCGCGAGTACGTCCGCGCAGCATCGCCCAGACCAGCACCAGCAGCAGGGCTAGGTACGGCGCGAAGACCCACACGCCGTACTGGGTCAGCAGTTCCACGAACGCGTTGTGCAGGTTCGTCGGCGGCAACCCCCCGCGGGCCGGGTCGTTCCAGAACAGCGGTTCGAACGACCCGGCGCCGGAGCCCGACCAGCCCGCATCGCGCAGGTAGCCGAACGCGAACCGGATCAGGCTGAGCCGCAAGCTGTCCGAGCGGGCCTGCCCTTCGCTGAACGCGACGTCCAGCATGGCCCGGACCGGGTTGCGTGCGGCCAGCGCGGGCACCACGAAGGTGGCGATGAGCCCGGCGCCCAGGGCCAGCGCGAGGGCCCCCGCCGCGGCCCGATGACCACCGATCTGCCGAGCGAGGAGTTCACGGACCGAACGGGCGCCAGCGGCCCGGCGGCGGCGCAACGCCTCCAGGGCCACGATCACGATCGCGCCGACCAGGCCTCCGCGGCTCTGGGTGAACACCATCAGCACTACCGCGAAGATCGCCAAAGCCGCCAACACCCACCGCAGCACCCGCGTCCTGCCGGCCCCGGCCCACAGGGCCACCACGCCGGCCAGCATGCCGACGAGGGCATCGCTGAAGTTGTTCGGGTTGATGAACGTGCTGGAGATGACACTGCCCTCACCGAACCGCCAGGGCGCCCAATCGGGAGTCCACAGGTGCCGGCCGGTGAGCACCTCCCAGACCCCGATGCCCCCGGTCAGCAGCAGCGCTGCGACCCACCCCCACCGGAACGCCTGCAGCCCGGCCCGGGACCCGCGCGACCAGGCGACCGCGGCGATCGACACGAACGTGCAGATCGCCAGGCCGGTGAGCTCCTTGCGGCCGAGCCGGCCATCGGGTGCGGCCGCCAGGGCGCGCGGGGCCAGTGCCCAGAACAGCGCCCAGAACGCGGCCAGCAACGCCGGAGCCGGGTGCCGCCACCAGCGGGTACGCCGGAGCGCGGGTAGCGCGAGCAGGGCCACGACCGCGAACACCGCGACGGTGTGGCCGGCCTCGTTGAGCGGTTTGGTGACCAGGCCCCCGGCCGCCACGACCGGGACCAGCACGAAGAGCGCAAGGGCGCTCCCGATCGAGCCGGCCGACGCGCCCAGCGACCCCTCGCGGCGACCGATCCCCATGGGGGCGGAGCCTATCCAACTAGGCTGAGGTTCCATCGGCATCGCCGGGCGGCGCGCGGGATCGGCGCGCGGATCCGCGGCCCCGGGGGCCGGGAGAGGAGTGCAGGTCCGGTGGTCCGCATCCTGGTGCTCGCCAACAGCTACCCGTCGGCGGCCTCACCCAGCGGCGCGCCGTACCTCACCAATCGGCTCACCCGACTTGCTCAGCGGCCCGGGGTGGAGGTGCGCGCCCTGGCCTTGGTGCCCCAGTACGGTCCGGTGACGGCCCGGGTACGACGGCGCGTCGGGTTGCTGCCCAACGAGGCCTTACGCCTGGCGGACAACGAGGCCGGGCGCCGGTTCGACGCGGTGCCCTGCCGCTGGCGCCCCGCCGACGTCGTGGCCGGGCGGCGCGGACGGGTGCCGATGGGCTTGGTGGCGCGGGCCTCGGCCGGGGTGCTGGCGGCCACGGGGGTGCACCTGGCCGGTCCTTCGTCGTACGACGTGGTGCACGCCCACGGCATGTACACGTTGCCGGCGGGGGCGGTCGCCGAACGGGTGGCTGCCGCGCTGGAGATCCCGTTCGTGGTCAGCATGCACGGCAGCGACGTCGAGCAGATCATGCCGCGGTGCTCCAGCGCTTACCGGGAGATCCTGAGCCGGGCAGCAGCGACCACGTACGTGAGTGCGGCGCTGCGGGAACGCGCCGTCCAGCTGGGCGCGCCCGAGCGGGCCTCCCACGTGATCCCCAACGGCGTGGATCCCCAGGTGTTCGTCCCGCACGGCACGCCCGAACCGGCCCCCGGCGACGCCCCCCGGGTGCTATTCGTGGGTAACTTGTTGTCAGTCAAGGGAGCGGACCGGCTGCCGGCGATCATCCGGGCGCTGCGGGAACGGCTGCCCGGTGCGAGCCTGGACGTGGCCGGCGACGGTCCGCTGCGCGAGCTGCTGGCGGCACAGGACCCGCAGATCCTGCGACTGCACGGGCGGGTAGAACCTGAGCGGGTGGCCGACCTCATGCGCTCCGCGTCGGTGCTGGTGGTGCCCAGCCGCGCCGAAGGGTGGGGGTGCGTCATCGGCGAGGCCTACGCAACCGGCACCCCCGTGGTGGGGGCGGCCGTGGGCGGCATTCCCGAGGCCCTGGGCGGGTTCACGGCGCCGATCCCCGAGGTCGGCGATGAGGACGCCCTCGCCGAGGCCTACGCGACCAGGATTGCCGAGGTCGTGGCAGCGCCACCGGAGGCTGCCGCACTCGTGGCGCACATGCAGGGCCGGACCTGGGACGCGGTGGTGGACGCCGAACTGGCGGTGCTGACGGCTGCGGCGCATACCGGATGAGCCGCGGCCGGTCGATCCTGCGGCCCCTTGACGTGACCGGTACGCCGCACACCTCGGTCGGCTCCCGCGGCCTGGTCAGCGTCGCCGGTCTGGCCGCTCAGGGTCTCATCCGGTTCGCCGTGCTGTTCGTGATCGGCCGATTCGCCGGGCCGATGGTGCTCGGCGTGGTGGCCACGGCGATGGCGACGGCCGCGCTGCTGGTGCTGCTGTGGCCATCGACCAGCGGGCAGGCCGCCTCACGGTTCATCGCCCGGGCCCGCGGGCGCGGCGACGCGGAGGAGCTTTCCGCCGTACTGGGTCATCTCAATCGGCGGTTCGTGCAGGCCACGCTCGTGCTGGCGGCGGTCGCGGTGCCCGCCTGGTCCGTGGTCGACGGTCACGCCAGGGGCGTCGGCGTCTGGGCTGGGGGACTGCTCGTGGCGGCGTACCTGATCGGCCTCGCCGGCCAGGGGTATACCCGTGGCGTGCACTACGGCTGCGGCGCCGTCTCCCGGGTGGTGGCTTGGGACGTGGCGACCAGCCTGGCCGGGTTGGTAGGCGTGGTCGGCTTGCTGGTGGCAGGGGTCGACGGGCTGTGGCTGCTGGCGCCGGTCGCCGCCGCTCTCCTCGTGTTGACTGCGGGGTGTTGGCCGTGGCGGACCGCGACGACGCAGGCGCCGGGGGCCCCGGGAAAGAGGGTGGCGCTGCGCCGTGAGCTGGACGTCTTCGTGGCCTATGGGTCGCTGGGGACGCTGGCCTCGGCCGGGCTGGTCCAGTTGAGCCTGCTGGCGGCCCGGCTGGCCGGCGACGCCGCCGGGGCCGGTCAGTACGCCGCGGCGACGGCCGTGGCCCTGCCGTTGACCCTGCTGTCGGGGGCGATGAGCCTGGTGCTGTACCCGACGATGGCGCAGGCCTTCGGCCGTCGGGATCGCGACGCCGTCGCGGCCCACCTGGACCGGGGGACCCGGGGGCTGCTGGTGGTGGTGGCTCCCGTGGTGGCGGTGATCGCGGTCCTGTCACCGCAGGTGGTCGGCGTCATCTGGGGACCTTCGTACGCCGGCACCGCGGTGCTGTTGCCCGTGATCGTGGGTGCGGTGCTGGCCTCGATGGTGGCGGTGCCCAGTGTCAACGCGCTGACCTCGGACGATCAGGTACTGGGGATCCGGCAGATCTCGCTGGTCAGCATGGCCGGGTTGGTGGTGGCGGTGGTGGCCTGGACGCTGCTGGTGCCGCGCCTGGGAGTCCTGGGGGTGGCGTGGGGGTACGCCGCCGGGGTGGTCACGATCGCCGGGTACGCGCTCGCGCATCAATGGCGCAGCTGGGGCATGTCGTGGCGCGGACCGGCCCTGCGGACGGCGGGCTTGGCGGCGGCGGTCGTGGCCGCCGTCGTGGCGTTGCCGGCGGAGGCGGCGGGGGTTCGGTCGGTGGCCGCGGCCGGCATCGTGGCCGCCTGGGCCGTGGCCGGGCGCCGAGATCTGGCGATCTGGATCGCCCTGGTACGCCGGCGTTGACGGCCCGGGTCCCGCCGACGTCGGCGGGACCCGGGCCAGTCCCCGAGTCCCCTGATCACACGGATCGCCGGGATCGCCTGGATCGGGGGGACGAGGTCAGCAGGTGAACGACGCGGACAGGGCCTGGAGTTCGGAGGCCCGCTTGGCCAGTTCGGCGGCGGCCTCCTTGGCGGTCGAGGAGGCGCTGGTCGTCTCGGCCGACGCGCGCGACACCGACCCGGCGTTGTCCACGATGGCCTTCAGGCTGGTGGCGGCGGAGGTGACGTTGCGGCTCATCTCGTTGGTGGTGGCGGTCTGTTCCTCGACGGCCGAAGCGATGGTCGACTGGGAGTCGTTGATCCGCGCGATGATGCCGCTGATCTGCGAGATCGCGGTCACGGCGGCCTCGGTGTCCACCTGGATCTGCTCGACCCGGTGACTGATGTCCTCGGTGGCCTTGGCGGTTTCCTGGGCGAGGTCCTTGACCTCGTTGGCGACGACGGCGAAGCCTTTGCCGGCCTCGCCGGCGCGGGCGGCCTCGATGGTCGCGTTCAACGCGAGCAGGTTGGTCTGTTCGGCGATCGAGGTGATGACCTTGATGACGTTGCCGATCTCGATGCTGGACTCGCCGAGCTTGGCCACCGCGGCGTTGGTGGCCTCGGCGACCCGCACAGCCTGCCCCGCGACGCCCGCGGCGTCGTTGGCCGACTTGGAGATCTCCCGGATGCTGGTGGTCATCTCCTCGGTGGCGGCGGCAACCGTCTCGGTGTTCGAGGAGGCTTCGGTGGCGGCCGTAGAAGCCTTCGCGGCGGCCGTGGCGGACTGCTGAGCCGAGCCCTCCACCTGCTGCGACACCGCCGACAGCTCCTCGGACGCGGCAGCCACGGCGACGGCGTTCTGCCCGATCGCCTCGATGGCCTGGGCGACCTGCTCGCTCTGGGCGTTGTACGCCTGCGCCATCTCGCGCAGCTCGGACACGCCGCGCGGCTCCAGCCGGACGCTCAGGTCTCGGGGATCGCGGGACCGCAGCGTGTCGGCGTACCGCACCAACACCCTTCCCACCTGGCGGTTGCTGATGTAGATGAAGGTGAGCAGCGCCGCGATCAGGGCGATCGAGCTCCCTCCGAGCAGCACCACCGCGGTCAGTCGCTGCTTCTCCGCGGAGTTCACCGCGTCAGTGACCCGGGCGGTCAGCTGCTGGCGAAAGGTGGCCAGCGGGGCCATGATTTTCTGCACCTCGGCGGCGTACCCGGGGCCGTGCACCAGTTCCCGGGCCAGGTCCAGCTTGGATGCCGGCTTCAGCGCCTGATCCTCCAGCGAGACCTTCCACCCGGCCACCGCCTTCGGCATCGCGCCCGCGTCCACGCCCTTGGCGTCCAGGACCAGGCGCATCGCCCGCGTCTCGGCCTCCACCAGGATCCCGGACAGTTTCGAGGCCTCCGCGACCAGATCGAGCTCGGCCTGCGGGGTCTGGGCCTCTCGCAGCGACGCCAGCGCCTTGGGCTGGGTCTGGGTGACCTCGATCTCGGTCCAGTACATGTCCAGCCACGAGGTGTTTGTGGTCGCGGTGAACGCCCGCACCGTGTTCGTCAGCAGCGCCGAGGAGTCGCGGACCGCGTTGGCGGCCGCCAGCGACACGTCGCGCTTACGTACGGCGTCCTCGGACGCGCTGGTGGCGCGAACGTTGAGGACGAGGGCCACGAGGGTGAGAGCGGCCAGTGTCACCGCCAGGACGGCGGCGATCTTGCTCATGGTGGATTGGCGCATCGGTGCTCCGTTTCGGGGGGACGGCTGGGTCCGTAGGACGAACCGCAATGCAGGATCGGCAAATTCGGACATTTTTTGAGCGGTCCAGAGATGAACAGCGTCGGCGACACCCCGAGTCCGACCGTCTTGGTCGATCGTCCTGAAAACCGGCCCGATCCGCCGTAGCCTTCAGCCGTAGCGCCGATGCAGACCCCGCCGGGAGGATCCATGGTCACCACCACGACCGCGACGAACCCCACGCGGGCCGGTCGGCACACCGTTGACCACGACGACTACGCCCTGGTCCGGGTCCCGCAGCAGGCCCGGGTGTCCTGCTGGGCGATCGCCGTTCAGCGCCTGGGCCAGCTGTCCACGCTGGGGCAGCTGTCGCTGGCCGTCATGATCGGGATGGGCATGAGCCTGCCCTCGGCGCTGCTGGCCATCGCCATCGGCTGCGTGCTGCTGGAGGTGGTCGCCCTGGCCCTGGGCTTGGCGGGCATGCGCGAAGGGCTGTCGACATCGCTCTTGGCCCGCTGGAGCGGGTTCGGGACGCGCGGATCCCTCCTCGTGGGGTTGGCTCTGATGGTGAGCCTGACCGGCTGGTTCGCCGTCCAGACGGAAGTGTTCGCCGCCGGGCTCCAGCAATTCCTGCCCGGCGTGGAACTGCCGACCCTCTGCCTGATCGCCGGCCTGGTCGTGACCCTCATCGCGGTCCGCGGGTTCGCCGTGATGACGCGGGTGGCTGCGGTCGCCGTACCGCTGTCCCTCCTGCTGGTCGTGGTGACCGTGGTGCGCGAGCTGCAGGGGTACGACCTGGCCAGGGTGCTCGCCGAGGGCCCGGCGGGGACACCCATCTCGCTGTCCGCCGGGGTGTCGATGGTGGTCGGGGGTTTCATCGTCGGGGCCGTGATGACCCCCGACATGGCCCGGTACCACCGCAACGCGCGCGACGTGCTCACCCAGACCGTCGTCTCGATCACCCTGGGGCACGCCCTGATCGGGGTGCTCGGGGTGCTGCTCGCCCATGCGCTGCGCGTCCGGCTCGTGAACCAGGTCCCTGAAGCAGTGGGGGTGGTCCAGTCGGGTTTCGGTCTGATCGGGGTCACCCTGTTGGCCGCGTCGATCCTGCCGGTGAACGGCTGGAACCTCTACCCCTCTTCGCTGGCTGCGGTCAACGCCGCCCATGTCTTGCGTGGCACCCGGCTGCGGCGCGCCATGACGGCCCTGGTGTTCGGGGTCGTCGGGGCAGGGCTGGCGGCGTTGGGCTGGTCGGCGGCGTACGAGGCGTTTCTGGTGGAGCTGGGCGCGTTGTTTCCCCCGGTGGCGGCCATCATGATCGCCGACTACTTCGTGTTGCAGACCTGGCGGGCCGAGTTGCACGAATCAGGCGCCCACGGACTGCTGCCCGGGTACGCACCCGCTTGGGTGTACGGCGGGCTGCTGGCGTGGCTTGCCGGGTACGTCGTGGCGAGCCCCCACCTGTTGGGCCGCTGGGTCGATCTGGGCGTGCCGCCGGTGACCTCGTTCGTGGTCGCTTTCGGCGGGTACCTCGCGCTGTCCCGGCTCGGGCTCGCCGGTAAGGGACCCGACGACCTGGAACGCCGCCGAGGCTGACCACTCACCCGTCCGGGTATGCCAGGTCGAACACGCTGTCCTGCGGGCGGATCGCCCGCCAGGCGTCGTACGCCCGACCGGCCGTCACCCGTCGCTGTCGCCGCTGCCCGGCGTCCGCACCCGCCCAGCGCTCGATCGCGGCTGCCCACGCCGCGGCCTCCAACGTTCTTACGATCTCACCGCCCCCGGCGCCCACCACCGGCGTCCACGGCGTCACGTCGGCGATCAGCACCGGACACGATGCGGCCAGCGACTCGGCGACGGCGTGCCCGAAATTCTCATGGGCCGTCGGAAACGCGAACAGGTCGGCGACCGCGAAGTACTCGCCGACCCGCTCACCGGGCACGGCGCCGACGAACTCCACGCTGATGTGACCTGGGAGCTGGGCGGCCAGGGCATGGCAGTGGTGGGTGTACGTCGGTTCGCCCTCGCCCACGACGACCAGGTGCACCGCCTCCCGGACCTGCGCCAACGCCGCCAGCACGACGTGCAGGCCCTTCTTCGGGGCCAACCGGGACACGAACACCAGGCGCAGCGGCTGGTCGGTGACGCCGGCGTCCCCGGCGGCCCCGGCGGACGTCGCCCCGGTGGGCATGGCGGGTGGCGGTACCGCGCGCTCGGGGAGCAGCACCTCGTTCTCGCGGATCACCACCCGAGCGCCGGGGAAGACCGCGTCGATCTCGGCCGCCTCCCGGGGGCTGGACGCGTGCCAGGTCACCCGCCGATGCAGACCCACTGCGCGGGCGAGCGCGAGGAAGGCGGCTTTCTTGCCCTGCTTGAGGCGGAGCGCGCCTTCCCCGAGCTCGCCGCGCGGGGCGAGCAGCACGCGGGCCCGGCCGAAGTAGCCGAGCCGGGCCAGCGTCAACGGCAAGATCGAGAACTGCGGGTGCAGCACGCTGTTGAGGTACAGCACGTCGGGGTGGGCGCGGCGTACCTGCGCCAGCCCCGCGCGAAGGGAGCGCGGGGAGGAGGCGTGGGCATACCAGACCCTGGCCGCGCCGACCTCGACCCAGCGTGCGGTGGGCACCGGCAACGCCTGCGAGCAACCCCAGTCGGTGTCGCCCGTGAGCACCAGGAACTCGTGGCGAGCGCCGTGCTCGGCGACCATCGCGACCGCCGTACGAATCGGTCCGCCACCCCGATAGGCCGGCGCGTAGTACGGCGTCACCAGGGCTATCCGCATGGGTTCACCCTGCCACGCGACACGCGGGTCGTCCGGGATTGCCCGTGGCCCCGAGCCGCTCGCGGTACTCTGACAATATGTTGGCACCTCGCTCGCTCGCCTCTATGCAGACTCGTCCCGGTGCCGGGCCCGCCCGCTCCGCCCCCCGGTCGGCCGCACGGCTGGAGGCGTTGCCGGGTGGCCAGGATGCCCCGCTCGATCGGGTGCAGGCCTACCGGCAGCTGATGTCGGACGTCTATGAGCTCGCGGCCGTGCTGCGCCGGGCGAACGAGCCGGAAGCGGCCCGAGTCGGGATCACCGGCGCCCAATGGCACACCCTCGGGGTGTTGGTCGACGGCCCGGCCACCGTGCCGGCGATCGCGGAGCGATTGGGCGTGACCCGTCAGGCGATCCAGCGGGTGGCCGATGAGCTGGTGAGCGCCCACCTGGTCCAGAGACGGCCGAATCCGCAGCATGCCCGCTCGCCGTTGCATCGGATCACCCCCGAGGGGCGGCGCCGGCTCGAGCGGCTGGCCGAGGAATCCCTGACTCCTCGGGCGCAGGCCACCGACCAGGTGGCCCTGGCCGACCTGGTCACCGCCAGCGCCGTGGTCCGCGAACTGTTGGACGGCCTGCGAGCGACCTCTGCCCGCTGATCACCGGGTCATGCGAGCCGAGTCCCTGCCGAGCGCTACAGTGCGGGGTTTGGCTCGATGTCGAGCCGACCGTCGCACCTAAGGGCCCCCAAACGACGCTTTTACGAGCGCAACCCCGACCACTGCGCGTGTCGCCGGTGGGTCGACAGGATGAACCGCACGACCCGCTGCGAACAGGTGGTCACCTCGTACTCGGGCGGGCAGAGTCGGGATGGGAGACCCTGCGGATCGGCCGGAACGCCGCCGTCGTGGTCGGCCAGCACCGCGTGGAGGGCCTCGACGACGTTGCCGGGGTCCAGGCCCGTCATCACCATGGCGCCGGTGTCCAGCGCCTCCGGCCGCTCGATCGAGTCCCGCAGGGTCACCGCCGGGAATCCGAGGATTGCCGATTCTTCGCTGATCGTGCCGCTGTCGGACAGGGTGGCGCGGGCCTCCCGCTGCAGCCGGACGTAGTCGGAGAAGCCGAGCGGGGCGTGGAAGACCACCCCGTCGGTGACGGTCCTGCCCGTGTCGCCGACGAGCTGCTCAAGGCGCTTGCGGGTGCGGGGGTGGGTGGAAACCAGCAACGGCAGCCCGAACTCGGCGTGCACCCGCTCCAGGCAGTCCAGCAGCGCCGACAGCCGCTCAGGTGCGTCGACGTTCTCCTCACGGTGCGCGCTGACCAGCATGAACCGTCCCGGTTCGAGGGACAGGTCGGCCAGCACCGTGCTGGCGGCGATGCGCTGGCGCTGGTGGTCGAGCACTTCGCGCATCGGGGAGCCGGTGAGCAGGATGCGGCGGGGGTGCAGGCCCTCGGCCAGCAGGTTACGGCGCGCGTGCTCGGTGTAGACCAGGTTGTAGTCGGCGACGTGGTCGACGATGCGCCGGTTGGTCTCTTCGGGGACATTCTCATCGAAGCAGCGGTTGCCGGCTTCCATGTGGTAGACGGGGATCCGCATCCGCTTGGCCATCAGGGCGGCGATCGCGCTGTTGGTGTCGCCGAGAATGAGTACGGCGTCGGGGCGCTCCGCCCACAGCAGGGCCTCGGTCTTGATGAGCGTCCCGCCCAGCACATGACCGAGTGTGGAGGTGTCCACACCGAGGTAGTGATCGGGGGCCCGGATGCCCAGGTCGTCGAAGAAGATCCCGTTGAGCTCGTAGTCGTAGTTCTGCCCGGTGTGCACCAGCAGGTGCCGGACCCCGGGGGTCGCGTCCAGCCGGGCGATCACCCGGGAGAGCCGGATCAGCTCCGGGCGGGTGCCCAGAATCGTCATGACGGTGGTCACGGGGCCTGCACCTCCACCCGGGGTCCGGTGTCGACAGCGCGTGGCAGGTCGATCACGTACCGGTTCATCGCCCGCCCCTCCGGGGTCGTGTACTGCGACTCGATGTACCATCCGTGTCGCACATGGAAGCGGTTCACGGCATCGTTGCCGGTGCGGTCGGTGGTCAGGTACCCGCGGGTGGCGCCCAGCCGGTGCGCCTCGTCCGCCCAGCCGTTGGCCAGCAGGTGGCCGACACCGCGGCCGGCGGACTCCGGCGCGACGCACATCGAGGCGAACAGCGCGGCGTCCAACCCGGTCGGGGTGTCGCCGCGGAAACGCACCGCCCGGACCAGTCGTCGTACCACTGCAGGATCGCGCACGGCCGCCTGGGCACCCGCAGCGGCGAAGCGGTACCAGCGCCGCGTCAACAGCCGCCGGTAGAACGACTCCGACGCGACCGTGCCGACAGCCACGCCCACCGGGTGCCCGTGCACGCCGCCGTCGCGGGCAACAACCGTGATGGCGGTGGGGTCGGCCAGGAAGCCGCGGTAGAACTCGCGCAGGAACGGTTCGCCGAGCTGGGCCAGGAAGAACCCGGAGAACGCTCGCCGGTGCATCGCCGCCAGGGCGGGTACGTCGTCCGGGCGCAGCCGCGTCAGGACGAGGGGCTCGCTGGGGGGTTGCTCGGTCATGGCGCCTCGCGGTTCGGCATCAGTGCATGCTGGTCAGTGCACCGGGTGGGGATGGGTGTCGGGGTCGTCCGGGTCGAACAGCTCATTGGTCCAGAACAGGGTGGTCAGGTCGCCGTCGCCGATGTTCTCGATCGAGTGCGTCCACAGCGTGGGCATGTCGATGGCGCACGGTGATTCCCCGCTCACGTCGTAGGTCTGCACGGCGGATATCGGGTCGAACAGTTTGCGCAGCCGGATCCGGCCCCGACCCTGAATCACCTGGAAACGTTCGATCTTGCGGAAGTGGAAGTGCTCGCCCCGCACGTACCCGGGGTGGGTGCTGGACACGAAGCTCTGGCCCGGGCCGCCGTGCACCCGCACCGATTCGACCAGCGTCCCGCGCTGGTCGGAGCGCGGCGTGAGCGCGATAACCGGCCGGTGAGCCCATAACGCGGCCCGGTAGGTGTTGAACAGCGCCACCTCGAGCGGCGTGTGCAGCGCCGGGATGTCGCCGTGCGGACTGTACGTCGCGTGGTACTCCTGCAGCAGCCGGGCCACCTCGCTGATCCGCACCGGCTCGGCGCCCACCTCGACGACCCCCGAGTAGCGCGCCTGGGCGACCTGGACCAGCACCCGGGCCGCGGCGTGCACGTGCAGCAGCGGCACGTCGCGGTCGCCGGTCACCTGCGGCGTCTGGCCCCGGGCCACCTGGTCGGCGAACGTCGCCACGAACGAGTTGTACGCCGGCCGCCCGTGTTCGCCGAACAGCCCGGGCAGGCGTACGTCGGCCGCCGCGCCACCGGCGGACACCGCCCACTGCGCCAGGTGCTCACCGGCCACTCGCTTGCCTCGCCCGTACGGTACATCGAGGTCTGCCTGGGTGCTGCCGGCGAAGACCACGACGGGAACGGATCGTCCGGTGAGCGCCTCCGTGAGCGCATCCGTGAGCTGCTCGGCGAGGGCCACGTTGCCGTGCTCCACGTCGTACTCAGTGGCGCGGTTGATCCCGGCCAGGTGGAACACCACGTCCGCGCCGGTCACGGCGCGTGTCAGGTCACCGGGGGACCACCGGGAACGCCCGACGCCCACCACGTCCCACCCCGGCAGCGTGGACAGCAGCGCCCGCAGGTGCCACCCGAGGAAACCGTCGGCGCCGGTGACCACGGCCTTCACGGCCGGCGCTCCGGGTCGCGCCGGGCGAGGGCCTGCAGCTCGGGCAGGGTGTCCAGCAGGCGACGGGTGGCCGCCAGGTCCAGTCGCGTGGTGTTCTCGGAGGTGTAGTCGGTCAGCTCCGCCACCCGCTGCTCGCCCTCGGAGAAGAACAGCTCATAGGCCAGGGAGCGGGCGTCCAGCGGCACCCGGAAGTAGTCGCCCTCGTCGATGGCCTTGACGCGTTCTTCGCGCGAGAGCAGGGTCTCGTGCAGCTTCTCCCCATGCCGGGTGCCGATCACCCGCACCTGCAGGTCCTCCACGCCGAGGCTGGCCGCGGTCGCCTGGGCGAGCACCTCGACCGTGCTGGCGGGGGCCTTGCGGACAAACAGGTCGCCCGGTTCGGCGTGGGTGAAGGCGTAGTCGACCAGGTCCACCGATTCGGCCAACGTCATCAGGAAGCGGGTCATCGTGGGTTCGGTGATGGTCAGCGGTTGCCCGGCCAGCACCTGCTCGGCGAACAGCGGAATCACCGAACCGCGGGAGTACATCACGTTGCCGTAGCGGGTGATGCAGACGGTGGTCGCGCTGCCGGGGTTGTTGCGGGCGAAGGCCTGGGCGGTCTTCTCCATCAGCGCCTTGCTCATGCCCATCGCGTTGACCGGGTAGACGGCCTTGTCCGTGGACAGGCAGACCACCGTGCGGACGCCCTTGGCGGCGGCCGCTTCGATCACGTGATGACTGCCGGTGACGTTGGTGAGCACTGCCTGTTGGGGGAAGAACTCGCAGCTGGGCACCTGTTTGAGGGCCGCGGCATGGAACACGAAGTCGGCGCCGGTGAATGCCGAGAGCACGCTCTCCCGGTCGCGGACGTCGCCGACGAAGTACTTCACCCGGTCGTCGGCTACCCGGCGACGCATGTCATCCTGCTTGGCCTCGTCGCGGGACAGCACGTGGATCCGGGCCACGCCGCGGCGCAGCAGGTGGCCGACCATGGTCGAACCGAACGACCCGGTGCCCCCGGTGATCGCCACGGTCGCCCCGTCGATGGCTCGCGCGGCAGCCCCGCCGGTCGCGGCGGTCACCGGCGGGCTTTCGCGGGGCGGGTGCGGGCCGCGTGCATCAGCAACTCCTCGGTACGAGCGACACCGTGCGCCACGCTGAACGTGGCCTGGTAGTAGTCTCGCCCGCGCGCGCCGTCCTCCCGCAGACCGCCACGCCCCCGGGCCAGGGTGGCCTGCAGCGCGCCCGCCAGGCCCGCCACGTCGCCGGAGTCGACGGCCAGCCCGGAACCGGCGTCCCGGACGACCTGCTGGACATCGCCGTCGGCGGCCACCACCAGGGCTTTCGCGCTGGCCAGGATGGCCTGGGTCTTGCTCGGCATGGTGAGCCGCGACAGCGGGTCGGAGCGCAACCCCACGTAACAGGCGTCCGCGGTCGACATCAGCGCCGGCATCCGGTCTTCGGGTACCCGGCCGAGGAAGTGCACCCGCTCCGGCAGCAGGCCCAGCCCGGCGGCCTGGCGGCGCAGCGACTCCTCGGCGATCCCGGATCCGGCGATCAGCACCCGCAGGGTCGCCTCGGGCGGGAGCTGGGCGAGGGCTTCGAGCAGCGTGCCCAGGCCTTGCGCCTCACCGAGCGCGCCGGCGTACAGCAGGACCACCGCGTGCTCGTCGTACCCGAGTTCTGCGCGCAGGCTGAGCCGCTCCTGCTCGGCGGGCTCGATCGGGGCGAACCGTTCCTCCTGGGCCCACATCGGCAGGTAGGCGAGTTTGGCTTCCGGGACCCCTCGGGCGTGCAGCACGTCGCGGACTCCGGGGGAGATGTAGGTGACCGTGGTCGCGGCGGCGTACATCGCCTCGCACCACCGGTGCAGGGTCGCATCGAGGGCCCGGCCCGCGCGGCCGCGGGGGGCGAACCCGCCGGCGGTCAGGGTGTCCGGCCAGAGGTCACCGACATGCACGATCAGCGGTACGCCGTACGCCGCCTTGGCTGCCCACATCGCCGGCGCGATGGTGATCGGGGAGTAGTTCACCCACAGGGCATCCAGGTCGCGGAGCGCGCTCAGGCCGTTGACCAGCGCGCTCGCGCCGAATGAGGCGTAGTTGGCGGATCGGCGCAGGAACGATGCGTCGTGGCTGGGGTAGAGCGCGACTCGGGTGACGCTGACGTGGTCGAGCGTTTCGGTGACCCGGCGGCGGACCCGATAGCCGGGCGCGAGGCGGCCGGTCGGGTAATTCGGGAAGCCGGTGAGGACGCTGACGTCGTGGCCGCGGCCGACGAGCCCGCGGGCCAGGACTCCGGGCAGCGCGGCGGGACCGGGCTCGGGGTCGTACCACTGGGTGAGCAGGCCGAACCGCACGCGTCGGCACACCTCCTCGCGAATTGCGCGGCGGCGCGGGGTCGCTGCGCCGCCGCGTCATCCTAGCCTGCGCACCCGTCGTGGCTGACCAGTCGAAGGGCTGTTCGGGTCGGCGATCCCAGCTCAGGGTCTCGACTCTGGCACGAGAACGATGATCGTGGCATGGTGAGGTAATGGATGCCATCACGAGCGTGACCGTGGGACCGCAAGGCCGCGTGGTGATCCCTGCTCGGATCCGTGACCTCCTCGGCTTGAGCGCGGGCGATCGGCTTCAGCTGCGGGTTTCGCGCGGTCGGCTGGTGCTGGAGCGCCCGCAGGACGCGGTGGCCGAGTTGCGAGGGCTGGCCTCGGCTGTCCCGGCGGAGAGGTCCCTCGTCGACGAACTCCTTGCGGACCGCCGGGTGGCCGCGTCGCGCGGCGAATGACCGTCCTGGACGCCTCGGCGGTGTTGGCGCTCCTGCAGGACGAACCTGGCGTCGACGTCGTGGCTGACTCGTTGCCGGGCAGCCTGCTGTCTGCGGCGAATCTCGCCGAGGTGATCGGGAAGCTGACGGATGCGGGGGTCCACGCCGGGAGCCTGCGCGGTCTGCTGGCTGCGGCCGGCGTCCGGGTCATCCCCCTGACCGCCGAGGACGCCGAGTTGGCCGGAGCCCTGCGTGCCCTTGAGGGGGGTCGAGAGTTGTCGCTGGGTGACCGGTGTTGCCTTTCGCTCGCCGTGCGTAGCGACCCGCCGGTGGTGCTCACCGCCGACCGGTTCTGGGCAGGCCTGGACCTACCGGTGACCGTGCGGCTGACCCGCTGAATTGTCCGGCCCGGACGGGCGGTCCGGGGGCCGCGGGTATCGTGACCGTGTGTCCTCCCAGGCTGGCGGTCCGGCAACCGAACTCCCCTTCATCCCGTTCGCGGCGCCGGACATCGGGGAGGCCGAGATCGATGCCGTCGTCGAGGCGCTGCGGTCTGGCTGGCTGACCACCGGCCCAGCGGCGGCGGCCTTCGAGCGGGAGTTCGCGGCGTACCTGCTCGGGATGGGCCCCGGCACGGGCATCGGCACGGCCCCGGTCACTGTCCCGGGCACGGGAGCCGCCGTCCACGCGGTGGCACTCAACTCGGCCACCGCCGGGCTGCACCTGGCCCTGGAGGCCAGCGGGATCGGCCCCGGGGACGAGGTCATCGTGCCCACCTGGACGTTCACGGCCACCGCGGAAGTGGTCCGCTACCTGGGTGCGGACCCGATCATCGTCGACGTCGACCCGGACACCCTCAACCTCGACCTCGACGGCGCTCGCGCGGCGATCACCGCACGGACCCGGGCGATCATCCCGGTGCACTTCGGCGGGCTGCCGCTGGATCGGACCGCGCTGGGCGTGCTGGCGGACGCCCACGAGCTGGCCGTGATCGAGGATGCCGCGCACTGCTTTCCGGCGATGTCCGCGGGCGTGCCGGTCGGGCTGGGGGACAGCGCGGCGGTGGTGTTCAGCTTCTACGCCACCAAGACGATGACCACCGGCGAGGGCGGGATGGTGGTCACCGCCGACCCGGCGCTGGCGCAGCGGGTCAAGACGATGCGGTTGCACGGCATCAGCCGGGACGTCTTCGACCGCTACTCGGCGCCGGGAGCGTCCTGGGCCTACGAGGTGGTTGCACCGGGCTACAAGTACAACCTGACGGATCCCGCGGCGGCGATGGGCCGGGTCCAGCTCGCCCGGGCCGCGCAGATGCGGGACCGTCGGGCAGCGATCGCGCAGCGCTACGACGCCGCGTTGGCCGACCTTCCGGTACGACGACCTGCCGGCGCCGACAGCGCGGGCACCACACACGCCTGGCACCTCTACGTGCTGCGGCTGGAGGTGGACGCCCCGATGAGCCGGGATGCGTTCATCGCCGCGATGGCGGCCGAGTACGGGATCGGCTGCAGCGTCCACTTCATCCCGCTGCACCGACACCCCTACTGGCGGGACCGGTACGCCCTGGCTCGGGAGCGTTTCCCGCAGGCCGAGGCCGCGTTCGCGGGGGCGGTGAGCCTGCCGCTGTCGTCAGCGCTCACGGACGCGCAGGTGGACCGCGTGATCGCCGCGACCCGCGGGCTGCTGGCCTCATGAACGCCCTGATCAAACGTCTGCTGGACATCCTGATCGCGGCCGTCGGCCTGGTCGGGAGCGCTCCGGTGCAGGCGGCGATCGCGGTGGCGGTCAAGGCCGACACTCCCGGCCCGGTGCTGTTTCGGCAGGTCAGGGTCGGTCGGTACGGGCGGCCGTTCGAGATCCTCAAGTTCCGGACCATGGCCGCGGGATCGAGCGGGGCCGCCATCACCCCCTCCGGGGATCGCCGGGTCACCCGGGTCGGCGCGGTGCTGCGGCGTACCAAGCTGGACGAGCTCCCGCAGTTGTGGAACGTGCTGGTGGGGCAGATGAGCCTGGTCGGTCCGCGACCGGAGGTGCCGCAGTACGTCGAGCTGTGGCCTGCGCGGCGCCGCGAGATCATCCTGTCGGTCCGGCCCGGGATCACCGATCCGGCCAGCATCGAGTTCCGCGACGAGGGGGCGTTGTTGGCCGCTCAGCCGGACCCGGAACGCTACTACCGCGAGGTGCTCCTGCCACGCAAAACGCAGCTGTACGCCGAGTACGTCGCCTCCGCGACGACCAGAGGCGACCTCGCCATCATCGGGCGGACCCTGGCAGCCCTGCGTCGCTGACGACCCTCGACCTCAATGTCGATATATCTTTGACGCATCGCGATACATGTGTCACGATAGCGATATCGGCTCCGAGCGCGCCCAGTCGGGGCGACCGGCCGGTACCCATCCGCCTGGCGCAGCCATCGCATCGCGCGCCGGCATCGAAAGGACAAACCATGCACCACGAGCACCACGAGCACCACGAGCACCACGAGCACCACGAGCACCACGGCGGGCCCCACCGGGGACGCGGGCCGGGGCGACGCCGTACCCCCAACGACCCCACCGCTTCCTTCAGCGTCATCCCCTTCGGCCCGGAGTCCAACGCCCCCGTTCCGCTGAGATCCGGCGCGTTCGGCACGACACCGTACGAGACCGATCCATGGGAGGCGGGCCGGGGCGGGCGCGGCTCCCACCGCGGCCGGCGGGGCGGGCGCTTCGGCGGCCCCCGAGGTACCGGCCGGGCCCGGCGCGGTGACGTCAGGCTGGCCCTTCTCGGCCTGCTTACCGAGGGCCCCATGAACGGATACCAGCTGATCAAGGCGCTGGAGGAACGCACCGGCGGATCGTGGCGGCCCAGTCCCGGGGCGGTCTACCCCGCGCTGGCGCAGCTGCAGGACGAAGGCCTAGTGGAACCGGCCGACGGCGACGGCAAGGTGTTCCAGCTGACCGAGTCCGGGCGCGCGGCGGCAGCCGAGGCCGGGGAACAGGCGCGGCCCTGGCAGGCTCAGGACCGCGAGCCGGCACCGGAATCCGCACCGTCCGCCGACCTGCGGCACGCCGTGAACCAGCTGACCATCGCGGCCCGCGCGGCCGCCGAATCCGGCGACGAGGCGCTCATGCGGCAGGCGGTGGCTCAGGTCGCCGCCGCTCGGCGCGAGATCTATCGCCTGCTCGCCGACCCCACCCCGACCGACGACGATCCGCAGGACTAGCGCCGCCTCCGGACTCGGGCTCCGGCGTACGAGATGTCGATTCTGGTGCGCCTCACGCGACGAGATGTCGATTCTGGTGCGTTCCGGCCCTGGCCACGCACCGAATCTGACATCTCGATCCTTCACACGACGCTGAAGTGACAGGTCGACACCCCCGGGGGTGTCGACCTGTCACCCACGACCGGGTGCGGCTAACCGCCCACCTGAACTGAGTCCCCGCCTCGGGCGCCGGTCAGCGCTTGGCGCATCCAGGCCACCAGGAGCTCGTCGGCCACGGGCGCGTCCGGCGGCAGGGCCCCGCGCACCTGAGCCGGCGACACCTCCGGGACGCGCACGCTCGTGATCAACGGGTGTGCGGTCGGCTGGCCTTCTTCGGACTCGCTGAACAGGTCTTCTTGGAGCTTTTCCCCGGGGCGCAGGCCGGTGAACTCGATCGCCACGTCGTCGCGCCCGGAGATCTGGATCATCGTGCGGGCGACATCCAGGATCCGCACCTGCTCGCCCATCTCCAGCACCATGACGTCGCCGTCGCGGCCGATCGCGGTGGCCTGCAGGACCAGCTGGCACGCCTCGGGGATCAGCATGAAGTACCGCATGACGGCGGGGTCGGTGACGGTGACCGGGCCGCCCTGCTCGATCTGGGCGGTGAAGCTGTGAATCACCGAGCCGCGCGAGCCCAGCACGTTGCCGAACCGGACGCTGACATATCGGCCCTGTGCGTGCCGGGCGAAGTGCGCCGTCAGGTACTCGGTGAGGCGTTTGCTCAGGCCCAGCACCGAGGTGGGGTCGGCGGCCTTGTCAGTCGAGATGTTGACGAAGGTCCCGACGCCACAGGCCGCGGCGGCGGTCAACACGTTGAGCGTGCCGACGACGTTGGTCTGCCAGGCCTCGGCGGGGAAGCGTTCGAGCAGCGGCAGGTGCTTGAGCGCCGCCGCATGAAACACCAGGTCCGGGCGAACGTCCTGCATCACCCGGTGAACCGTCCGGGCATCCCGGATGTCCGCCAGGATCACCTCGTCGCTGTCGAGCAACGCCCGCCCCGACAGACTCATCTGGGTGCCGTGCAAGCCAGACTCGTCCCGGTCCAACAGGCACAGCTTCGCCGGCTCGAAGCGGGCGATCTGGCGGCACAGCTCAGCCCCGATGGACCCTCCGGCACCGGTGACCAGCACCCGGCGACCGGCGATCGCCGCGGCGATCAGGTCGAGCTCCAAATGCACCGGACGGCGGCCCAGCAGATCGGCCAGATCGAGATCCCGCAGGTCATGGGCGGTCGGAGCGAACCCGCCGAGCGCGCCCGGACCCACCATCTCTTGCAGGCTGGGCAGCACCTTGACGTCGAGATCTGCCAGCGCGGCGGCCTCGCTGAGCTTGCGCATGACCTGCGGGTCGACCCGGCTGGCCGCCACGATCAGCAGGTCGGCGCCCACCGCCTCGACTACCTCGGCCACCTGTGACCGGGTGCCTCGGACCCGGATGCCCTCGATCCGCAGCCGAGACTTGGCTGGGTCGTCGTCCAGCAGGGCCACCGGGACAATCCGGCTGGCCCGGTCGGCCAGCAGCCCCTTGATGAGCCGTTCGCCGCTCTGGCCGGCGCCGAAGACGACGGCGCGGCGCATCCCATGGCGGCGCCGCGCTCGCCGGGTCCACCAGGCCCGCCGCACGAACCGCATGGTGAACATGACCAGCAGCGCGAGCGTCCCGCTCGTGATCGGCGTCGAGGTGGGCACCGGCGGGGGATAGACGACCAGCGTCAGGACACCCAGCAGCGCCGCCGAGATGACCACCGTGCGCGCCAGGTCGGCGATCTCCTCCGCAGACCCCAACCGGTGGTGTACGGCGTACGGCCCGCGAAAGCTGCCCACGACCAGTTGCGCCGCGGCCACCAGGGCAGCGGCGGCGAAGGTGCCCCAGGTGAACAGGTAGTGGAGCTTGAAGTCGTACCGCAGGCAGACGCCGCCATAGACGGCGAGCACCCACGCCAGGGCATCCAGGGGGGCCCAGCGGTAGCGGGCGAGCCGCCCGGCTCGCAACGCGTCCAAGCTGAGCTGCACCGGACCTCCTGCGTGCTCGCGTGCGGCGGGGGCGCTCCCGCCTCGGCGCCAGACCGGGTGTGCCGTGACGGTTTCGCCGGTCGCAGCCGTTTCGGGGCGCGGTTCACGGGTAGTTTACGCGCGGCCCCGGAGCGGCCCTTCGGGCCGCGCCGGGGCCGCAGGACGCCCGATCGCCCGCGTCGAGCACGCGGTGTCGGCCTGCGCCGAGCCTCCAGCGTCTAGCGTGTTGCCATGCTTGCCGTCTACTGCGCCAGCCAGTCCTCAGAAGATCCGTTGTCCGGGCTCGTGGTCGGAGAACGACCAGAACCGGAGCCGCGTCCCGGGTGGAGCGTCGTGACGCTCAAGGCCGCGACGTTGAACCACCACGACCTGTGGTCGCTGCAGGGTGTCGGGCTGCCGGCCGACCGGCTGCCGATGACCTTGGGCTGCGACGGGGCCGGCCTCGACGAGAACGGCAACGAGGTGATCGTGCATGCCGTGATCGCCTCGCCGGGTTGGCAGGGCGATGAGACCCTCGACCCCAAGCGCTCGCTGTTCTCCGAGGTCCACCAGGGCACCTTCAGCGAACGGGTGCTGGTACCCACCGTCAACCTGGTACCCAAGCCTGAGGGGATGAGCTGGGAGGTGGCCGCCGCGCTGCCGACGGCCTGGCTGACGGCGTACCGGATGTTGTTCACCAACGCCGGCGTCCAGCCCGGTTCCCTGGTGCTCGTGCAGGGCGCCGGAGGCGGGGTGTCGACCGCGCTCATCCAGCTCGGGGTCGCGGCCGGCCTGCGGATGTGGGTCACCGGACGCGATGAGAAGAAGCGTCAACAGGCGCTCACCCTGGGCGCGGAAGCCGTCTGGGAGCCGGGGGTCCGGTTGCCCGAAAAAGTCGACGCCGTGATGGAGACCGTCGGCGCCGCCACCTGGTCGCATTCGGTCAACGTGCTGCGCCCCGGCGGCTCGATCGTGATCTCCGGGGCGACCACAGGGGATTCGCCCCCCAAGGGTGAGCTCACCAAGGTCTTCTTCCGCCAGCTCCGGGTGATCGGTTCCACGATGGGGAACCGGCACGAGCTGGAGCGCCTGGCTAAGCTCGTGACCAGCCGGAACATCGAACCCACGATCGATGAGGTGCTGCCCCTCGCGCGCGCCCGTGAGGGCTTCGAGCGGCTGGCTTCTGGCCAGATGTTCGGCAAGATCGCGTTCACCGCCTGAGCGCCGGATCCGCGCAGGGCCTGCGCGGGGCCTGCGCGGATCCGGGCCCAGGCCGGCGCCCGCGCGCTATGACGACAGGTGCAGCCAGCGCTCCCAGCCACCGTGCAGCACCAGCCACGCCAGCAGGCCGTACCCGGCCTGACCGGGGTGGCGCTGGTCGCCCGAGGTGGACAGCTCCGAGATCCACTGATCGTGCTCGACCAGCGGATAGAAGCAGTCGACGAACGGCACCGACCGCCGCGAACACACGTCGGCCTGGGCCTCGACGATGATCTCCAGCCGGGAGTTCAGGTCGGGGTCCAGGGTCGGCGGGGGCCCCACCACGAAGGCCGCGATTCCGCGGGCGGTGGTGTCGTCGAGGATGTTGGCCAGGTTGAGGCGGCTGCGCGCGGTGGTGAGTCGCTGCTCGGCGTCGGCCTGGCCGACCCCGATGACCAGCCGCCGTTCGCGGCGGTCACCCCAGCGCGGGATGCCTTCGGCGCGCCAGCGGTTCAGCACGTCAGCGCTGGAGTCCCCGCGAATCCCGAGGTTGTACGCCGTCAGGTCGACGTCGGGGTGGGAGGAGCGGCCGACGACGCGGGACACCCAACCCAGACCCTTGGGGTCGCCGTACCCGGCGATGAAAGCGTCCCCGATAAACACCAACCCGATGTCGCGGGGACCGTCACCGGCGACCGCGTCCGCGCTGCGCGTGAACTCGGGACGGTAATCGTCCTCGCTGGGGTATCCGATGTCGAAGCCCTCGCCGGCGGCGACGGGGTGGTCCACGGATTGGCTCACGGGTGATCAGTCCTCGTCATCGTCGAGCCTGGCCAGCCAGGTCGCCAGCCGCTCGATCGGGATTTCGTGCTCGGGATGGAGGTCGACAAAGGTCCGCAGCTGTTCGGCCAGCCACCCGAGGGTGACCTCCTCCTCGCCGCGGCGGGACGCCAGCTCTTCCAGGCCCCGGTCGGTGAAATACACGTCGGCCATTCTGCCCTAACGGCCCGCTGCGTGCGCGAGCCCGTCGGGGCCGAGTCGGACGCCCGAGAGGAGCGTCCGACTCGGCAACACTTCTGCGGTAGCGACCGGCCGGCGCGGCTAACGGGAGAACGCCTCCTGCATCAAGTTGGCCTGCTCGACCGCGTGGACCTTGCTGGAGCCCGTGGACGGTGAGGCCGAGGACGGCCGGGAGACCACGCGCAGCGGCCGGTGTTCGCCCTGCGCAGCCAGCAGTGAGGGCAGGTTGACGATCATGAACGGCCAGGCACCCTGGTTCTGCGGTTCGTCCTGGACCCACACCAGCTCCGCGTTCGGGTATTCGCGGACCGCCTCGGCGATCTCCACCGTCGGGATCGGGTACAGCTGCTCGACCCGCACGATGGCGGTCGCGGTGTCCTCGCGCTTCTCGCGCTCCGCCTCCAGGTCGTAGATCACCCGAGCCGAGGCCAGCAGCACCCGGTTGACGCTGTTCTTGTCGATCGGGGCGGCGTCCTTGATGACCGGCCGGAAGGAGCCCTGGGTGAAGTCCTCCACCGAACTCACTGCTGCCTTGAGCCGCAGCAGCTGCTTGGGGGTGAAGACGATCAGCGGCCGACGCGGACGCTGGTAGGCCTGGCGGCGCAACAGGTGGAAGTGGCTGGCCGGCGTACTGGGGTAGGCCACCGTCATGTTGTCCTGGGCGCACAGCTGCAGGTAGCGCTCGATCCGGGCTGAGGAGTGGTCCGGGCCCTGGCCCTCGTACCCATGCGGCAGCAGCAGGACCACAGAGCTGCGCTGGTTCCACTTCTGCTCGCTGCTGGAGATGAACTCGTCCACGATGGTCTGCGCACCGTTGGCGAAGTCACCGAACTGCGCCTCCCAGAGCACCAGGGCATCGGGGCGCTCGACCGAGTAGCCATATTCGAAGCCCATCGCGGCGTACTCGCTGAGCAACGAGTCGTACACCCAGAACTTGGCCTGGTCCTTGCCCAGGTACAGCAGCGGGGTCCACTCATCAGCGTTGTTCTTGTCGATGAGTACGGCGTGCCGCTGGGTGAACGTGCCGCGGCGACTGTCCTGCCCCGCCAGCCGCACCGGGACGCCTTCGGCGAGGAGCGAGCCCATCGCCAGCAGCTCGCCCATGCCCCAGTCGATCTCGCCGCTGCGGGTCATCTCGGTGCGCTTCTCGAGCATCTTGAGCAGCTTGGGGTGCACGGTGAAGCCCTTGGGGTACGCCGTCCAGGCGTCCCCGAGCCGGTGCATCATCTCGGTGGTGATGGCCGTCTTCATGGCCCGGTGGACGCGCATCTCGTCCTGGATCTGGGAGGTCGGCCGCTCCAGTGAGGAGCCGGCGGCCTCCGGCGCGACCGCGGCACCCCGGGAGGCACTGGCGGCCTTGGCCTGCCGGGCCGCCTCACGGGTTTCGATGAAGACCTGCTCCAGACGGCCCTGGTAGTCCCGCAGCGCTGACTCGGCGTCCTCGACGGAGATATCACCACGGCCGATCAGGGCCTCGGTGTACAGCTTGCGGACGCTGCGCTTGCGTTCGATCAGGTTGTACATGAGCGGCTGGGTCATCGACGGGTCGTCGCCCTCGTTATGGCCGCGACGCCGGTAGCAGACCATGTCGACGATGACGTCCTTGTGGAACTCCTGGCGGAATTCGTAGGCCAGCTCGGCGACCCGGACACAGGCCTCGGGGTCGTCCCCGTTGACGTGGAAGATCGGCGACTGGATCGCCCGACCCAGGTCGGTGGAGTAGATGGAGGACCGGGAGCTGGACGGCGCGGTGGTGAAGCCGACCTGGTTGTTGACCACGATGTGGATGGTGCCGCCGGTGCGGTAGCCGCGCAGCTGCGACAGCTGCAGGGTCTCCAGGACCACACCCTGGCCCGCGAAGGCCGCGTCCCCGTGCAGCAGGACGGGCAGCACCGTGAACGCGCTGCCGCCCTTGTCGATGCGGTCCTGCTTGGCGCGGACGATGCCCTCCAGAACCGGGTTGACCGCCTCCAGGTGGCTGGGGTTGGCCGCCAGCGACACCCGGGTGGTCTTGCCCTCCTCGGAGGTGAACACGCCCTCGGTGCCCAAGTGGTACTTGACGTCGCCGGAGCCCTGAATGGTCCGCGGGTCCTGGGTGCCCTCGAACTCGCGGAAGATCTGCGCGTACGACTTGCCCGCGATGTTGGCCAGCACGTTGAGTCGGCCACGGTGGGGCATGCCGATGCACACCTCATCGAGCCCTTCGTCGGCGGCCAGGGAGAGCACCTGGTCGAGCAGGGCGATCACCGATTCGCCACCCTCG
This sequence comes from Austwickia sp., assembly GCA_016711265.1. Classification (GTDB taxonomy): domain Bacteria; phylum Actinomycetota; class Actinomycetes; order Actinomycetales; family Dermatophilaceae; genus JADJTI01. The sequence goes on from JADJTI010000005.1 coordinate 269,472, forward strand.
AGGCTGAAGCGCTTCTGGCCGACGAACTTGGTCTGCAGGAAGGTCTCGAAGGCCTCCGCGGCGTTGAGCCGGCGCAGGATCCGCATCTGCTCGTCGCGGGTCAGCTTGATCTGGTGCCGCTCGACCTTGGACTGCATCCACTCGCGCTGCTCAGAGTCCTGGATGTGCATGTACTCCACGCCGATGGTCCGGCAGTAGGAGTCGCGCAGGATGTCCAGGATCTCGCGCAGGGTGGCCAGGTCCATGCCCCCGAAGCCGCCGGTGGCCACCTCGCGGTCCAGGTCCCACAGGGTCAGGCCGTGGGTGGACAGGTCCAGGTCGTAGTGCTTGCGCTGGCGGTACTCCAGGGGGTCGGTGTCCGCGAGCAGGTGGCCGCGAACCCGGTAGGCGTGGATCAGCTTCTGCACCCGGACGGTCTTGGACAGGTCGTCGTCGTGGGTGGCCGAGACGTCCTTGCTCCAACGCACCGGCTCGTAGGGAATGCGCAGGCTGGAGAAGATCTCGTCGTAGAACTCGTCCTCGCCGAGCAGGTAGTTGTGGACCAGCCGCAGGAAGTCGCCGGACCCGGCGCCCTGGATGATGCGGTGGTCGTACGTCGAGGTCAGGGTCATCACCTTGCTGATGCCCTGACGCGCGATCGTCTCGTCGGAGGCGCCCTGCCATTCGGCCGGGTACTCCATGGCGCCCACGCCGATGATCGCGCCCTGACCCTTCATCAGGCGCGGCACGGAGTGCACGGTCCCGATGGTGCCCGGGTTGGTCAGGCTGATGGTCGTGCCGGCGAAGTCCTCGATGGTGAGCTTGTTGTTGCGGGCTTTGCGGACCAGGTCCTCGTAGGCGTTCCAGAACTGGAAGAAATCGAGGGTCTCGGCGGCCTTGACGCTCGGCACGACGAGGGAGCGGGTGCCGTCCGGCTTGGGCAGGTCGATGGCCAGGCCGAAGTTGATGTGGGCCGGCTGGACGACCGAGGGCTTGCCGTCGACCTCGGTGAAGCTGTAGTTCATCCCCGGCATCGCCGTCAGTGCCTTGACGATGGCGAACCCGATGATGTGGGTGAAGGAGACCTTGCCGCCGCGGTTACGGCGCAGGTGCTCGTTGATCAGGATCCGGTTGTCCATCATGACCTTGGCCGGCATGGACCGGACGCTGGTGGCCGTGGGCACGGTCAGCGATTGATCCATGTTGGCGACCAGGCGGGCCGACGGACCGCGCAGCGGTACGACGACGCCCTCGTCCTTGGTCTTGCCGGCCTTCACCGACGGCGTGTCCCGGGGCGTCGGTGGGGCCTTGGTGCCACCGGCAGGCCCCGCGGGGGTGGGCTCTCCGCTGCCGGCGCTGGCGGCCTTGGACTCGGCCCCCGCCGCCGCCGCATCCTTGGCGTCGGCATTCGGTGCAGGTGCTTGGTCGCCGCCCGCCGGTCCACCCGAGCCCGGTGTCCGGTTGCCGTCGGCGGCGGGCCGACCCTCGTCCTTGCCCGGCGACGACCCCGCGCCGGTGGCGGCGGCCGGAGCGGCGGGGGCGGCGGACTGCTGCGTCCTCGCGGCCGAGTTGTGTTGTGCATTTGATGCATTCGAGACGGCGGTCGCGGCGGGAGCCGACGTGCGGGGCGCGGCCGTCGTACCCTGGGCGGCGGGCGCTTTGGCGCCGTCGCCGGTGTACCCCGCGAAGAACGGCCACCAGGCCTCATCGACGCTGTGCTTGTCCTCCTGGTACTTCTCGAAGAGTTCGTCGACGAGCCATTGGTTGGCCCCGAACTCGGCGAGGGGATCGTTGCTGGAGGACTCGCTTGCCACAGGGGGCCTCTTTCCTGCGTCGAGGGTGACTTGGCGCTGCCGGGCAGACGGTGCGCAGACGGGTCTAAGGGTACCCCGAGCGGCCATTTTCGGGGGGTTGCAGCCGAGTCCGCGCGGCCATGTCGCCCGGCCGTCGCCCCGCCGTCGCCCGGCCGTCGCACCGTCGTCGCACCGGCCTGGAGAGCCCTGGTCGCGCCGGGGGACCGGGGCGGCTCACCGGCACTGCCTACCATGGGTCGAGCCTCGGTGCAGGACGGGTGGGACATGGGTGGGTCATGACGCAGTGGTTGTTGGCGGGGCTGGGTGTCCTGCTCACCATCGGCACGGCGATCTTCGTGGTCGCCGAGTTCTCCTTGGTCGCCCTCGACCGGAGCACGGTGGCGCGTGCTGTCGGCGACGGGGACACCGCCGCCGCGCCCGTGCTGGCCTCGCTGCGGACCCTGTCCACCCAACTCTCGGCAGCCCAGGTGGGGATCACCTTCACGACGCTGCTGCTGGGGTTCCTGGCCACGCCCTCGGTCGGGCTCTTGCTGCAGTCGCCGGCGCGCGCGCTCGGGGTACCCGAGGGCGTCGTGGAACCGGTCACCTCCACCGCGGCGCTCGTGCTGGCCACGCTGTTCTCCATGGTGTTCGGGGAACTGGTGCCCCAGTTCCTCGGGATCTCGGCGCCGCTGCCGATGGCCAAGCTGGTGGCCGCCCCGGTGCGCTGGTTCAGCCTGGTGATGAAGCCGCTGATCATGGCGCTGAACGGGTCCGCCAACGCCATCTTGGAGTCGTTCGGGATCACGCCCCAGGAGGAGTTGTCGGCGGCCCGCACCCCGCAGGAGCTCGCCTCGGTGGTGCGCCGCTCCGCCGAGGCCGGCGTGCTCGATGAGGGGGTGGCCGTGCGGGTGACCCGGTCCCTGGACTTCGGCTCCCGCAGCGCCGCGGACGTCATGACCCCCCGGGTCCGCTGCGAGTCGCTCGAGCGGACCGCCAGCGCCGCCGACGTGGTGAGGCTGGCACGGCGTACCGGCCTGTCGCGCTTCCCGGTGATCGGGCAGGACTGGGATGACATCGACGGCCTCGTCCACGTCAAGACCGCGGTCGCGGTACCGGTGCACCGACGCGACGAGGTGCCCGTCACGGCGCTGATGGTGCCGGCCACCCTGGTGCCGGAAACGCAGACGCTGGACGAGCTGCTGGTGCTGCTGCGGGGGGCCGGCCACCAGGGCGCGGGTCACCAGATCGCGGTCGTCGTCGACGAGTACGGCGGCACCTCGGGGGTGGTCACGCTGGAGGACATCATCGAAGAGCTGGTCGGCGATGTGGCCGACGAGCACGACCGGGTCTCGACCACGGCCCGGCGGATGGGGGAGGGCCGCTGGACGGTGCCCGGCCTGTGGCGCCCCGACGAACTCCGCGAACGGATCGGTACGCCGGTGCCGGACGGGGTCGACTACGAGACGCTGGGCGGTTTCATGATGGCGGCGCTCGGGCGGTTGCCGGGCGTGGGGGACACGGTGCGCCTGCCGGGATGGATCGTCCGCGTGGACGCGGTCGAGGGGCGGCGGGTCGAGCGGGTGCGCATCGAGCACGCCGCGGACGACGCGCTGATCGGCGACCTGCCCGCGGCCACGGGGGCAGCGATGCCGCACGGCACCGTCGTAGCCCTGCCGCCGCTGGTCCCCGGCCGTCCCGAGCCGCGCCCGCAGGGCCGGGCCCGGACCGACGAACGGCCGGGCCGGTGACCTCGGCGCAGGCGCTGTGGCTGTCGGCGCTGCTGCTGGCCGGGAACGCGTTCTTCGTGGGCGCCGAGTTTGCGGTGATGGCCGCGCGACGCAGCCAGCTGGAACCGCTGGCCGAGACGGGCAGCCGGCGGGCCGCGCTGGCGCTGCAGGCGCTGGAGAACGTCGCCTCGCTGCTGGCGTGCGCGCAGCTGGGGATCACGGTGTGCTCGGTGCTCCTGGGAGCAGTCGCCGAGGACGCCCTGCACCACCTGCTGGCCGGGGCGCTGGCGCACACCGGGTTGCCGGATGTCTGGGTGCACGGTCTGGCGCTGGCGTTGGCCCTCCTGGTGGTGGCCTACCTGCACGTGGTGTTGGGGGAGATGGTGCCCAAGAACATCGCGATCGCGGGGCCGGAGCGGACCGCTCTGCTGTTGTCGCCGGCGCTGTTGCTGCTGACCAGGGCGTTGCGGCCGCTGATCGCGGTGATGGAACGACTGGCCAAGTTCATCGTGCGGAGGCTGGGCATCGAGCCCAAGGACGAGATCACCTCGACGTTCACCGCCTCGGAGGTGCACGAGATCGTCGAGGAGAGCGCCCGTGAGGGGTTGCTCCAGGTCGGGCAGCACGGCCTGGCGACCAAGGTGATCGAGTTCAGCGATCGGGTGGCTGCCGATGTCGCGGTGCCCACGGCGGATCTGGTCACCATCGGGTCGCAGGCCACCCCCGCCGACGTGGAACGTCTGGTGGCCACTCGCGGGTTCTCGCGGTATCCCGTGCTGAACGTCGAGGGCGTGGTCGACGGGTACGTCCACCTCAAGGACGTGTTGTACGCCGACGACGCCGAGCGGTCCCAGCCGGTGCCGGCCAAGCGGGTGCGCCGCCTGGCGACGGTCGACCCGCACGACCAGATCGAGGACGTCCTGGAGTCCATGCAGCGCACCGGCTCGCATTTGGCCAGGGTGGTGCTGCCCGACGGCGCCGTGACCGGGGTGGTGTTCCTGGAGGATGTGATCGAGGAACTGGTGGGTGAGGTGCTGGACGCCTCTCAGCGCCCGCTGCACCAGGTCCGCGCAGAGCGGACCCGGGGCGCCTGAGGTGGTGGGCGCGGAGATCTGACGCGTCGGGTGGGCGCGAGAAACGTCAATTCGGCACCTTCTACGGCGCCCAGACGTCACTCTGGCGCCGTGTCGGCGACCCGAACGGGGTCGAAGTGACTCTTCGTCGCTCAGAACGGTGCGGAACTGACGTTGCGTGCACGCCAGGGCGCGGGCGGCGTACGGCGTGGTGGCACCCCACAGCACCGGCATCCTGAGGTGGTGGGCTGCGTGGGTGGCGTACGACGTGTTGCTGGGCCGAGACGAAAAGTGCCCCCGGCAGGATTCGAACCTGCGCTCCCGCCTCCGGAGGGCGGTGCTCTATCCCCTGAGCTACGAGGGCGGGGAGAGCCGAACGTGAAGGTGTGACCGCTTCCTGCCCGGCGCTCCGGCAGAGCCTATCAGCCACGGACGGGTGCGTTCGACCAGCGCGAGCCTCCGTAGAATCGCCGGGTGACCCCTGAGCTCCTGGCGCTGGCCATCCGTTCGGTTCTGCTCGACGCGGTGGCCACCGGCGACCTTGCCCTGCCGGCCGAAGCGGTGCCACAGGTGCGGGTCGAACGGCCGCGCAACCGAGACCACGGCGACTGGGCGACGAACGTTGCGCTGCAACTGGCCAAAGCAGCCGGCACCAATCCTCGGACGCTGGCCGAACGCATCGCGGCCGGGTTGCGCGCCGTGGACGGGGTGGCCGCCGTCGAGGTCGCCGGCCCGGGTTTCATCAACGTCACCCTGGCCGCCGGGAGCGCCGGAGCCCTGGCCGCGAGCATCGTCGAGGCCGGGACGTCGTACGGCGGGAACGACACCCTCGCGGGCCGGCGGATCAACCTCGAGTTCGTCTCCGCGAACCCGACGGGCCCGATCCATCTGGGTGGGACCCGGTGGGCGGCCGTGGGTGACGCGTTGGCCCGGGTGCTGAGCGCGTGTGGGGCGCAGGTCACCCGGGAGTACTACTTCAACGATCACGGCGCGCAGATCGATCGCTTCGCTCGCTCGTTGCTGGCGGCGGCCCGTGGGCAGGAGGTGCCGGAGGACGGGTACGCCGGCGGGTACATCACCGAGATCGCGCACGCCATCGTGGCGGCGCGGCCGAACGTGGTGGACCTGGATGACACCCAGGCGCAGGAGGTCTTCCGCGCCGAGGGTGTGGAGATGATGTTCGCGCAGATCAAAGCCTCGCTGCACGAATTCGGCGTCGACTTCGACGTCTACTTCCACGAGAACGATCTGCACACCTCCGGCGCGGTCCGACGCGCCATCGACCGGCTCGACGAACTCGGCAACATGTACCGCAAGGATGGTGCATTCTGGCTGCGTTCGACGGACTTCGGTGACGACAAGGACCGGGTGGTGCTGAAGTCCGATGGCGGGGCGTCGTACCTGTCCGGAGACCTGGCCTATTACCTGGACAAGCGGGAGCGCGGCTTCGACACGGCGATCATCATGCTCGGCGCGGACCACCACGGGTACGTCAAGCGGATGATGGCGATGTGCGCCGCGTTCGGCGACACCCCGGGGGAGAACCTGGAACTGCTCATCGGCCAGATGGTGAACCTGGTCAAGGACGGCCAGCCGGTCAGGATGAGTAAACGCGCCGGCACCGTCGTCGTCCTGGAGGACCTGGTCGAGGCCGTCGGCGTGGACGCGGCCCGCTATGCGTTGTCCCGCTCTTCCAGCGACTCCAGCATCGACGTCGACCTCGACCTGCTGACCAAGCGCAGCAACGACAACCCGGTGTACTACGTGCAATACGCGCACGCCCGGACCGGCAACGTCAGCCGGCTCGCGCAGGCCGATGGAGTACGCCGCGAGGACGCCTTCGTGCCCGAACTGCTCGATCACCCCAGCGAGGCCGCGTTGCTGGCCGCCCTCGGGGACTTCCCGCGGGTGGTGGCGCAGGCAGGCGCCCTGCGCGAGCCGCATCGGATCGCCCGCTACCTCGAAGACCTCGCCGCCCACCTGCACAAATGGTACGACGACTGCCGGATCCGCCCGTACGCCGACGAGGAGATCACCGACCTGAACCGGACGCGGCTCTGGCTCAACGACGCCAGCCGCCAGGTGCTGGCCAACGGCCTGGACCTGCTCGGGGTCAGCGCGCCGGAACGGATGTGAACACGGCATGAGAGCCCACGAAGCAGGGGCGCTGCACGCCCACGGGTACGGCGGGCCGCCGCAGTGGCTGCCCTATCCCCGCGATGTCAACGAGCTGCTGCCTCAGCTGTGGCCGGCTTCAACCGACCGTGATGAGCAGGGCCGGCTGACGGTGGCCGGGCTCGACGTGGTGAGCCTCGCGCGCGACTTCGGCACACCGGCGTACGTCATGGACGAGGCCGACTTCCGGGCCCGGGCGCGGTCGTTCGTCACCGACTTCGCCGCGCCTTTCGAGGAGCTGGGCTGCGGGCTGGACGTGTACTACGCCGGCAAGGCATTCCTGTGCACCCAGGTGGCCCGGTGGGTCGCCGACGAAGGTCTGGGCCTGGACGTTTGCACCGGCGGGGAGTTGGCGGTCGCGCAGCGTGCGGGTTTCCCCGGTGAACGCATCGGGATGCACGGCAACAACAAGTCGATGGCTGAATTGGAGGCGGCGCTGAGCTATCCGCGCGCCGGCGGCGGCACCGGGGTCGGGCGGATCGTGCTGGACTCCTTCGATGAGATCGAGCGGATCGCCGCGATCGCCGGGCGGCTCGGGGTCAGCGCCCCGGTGATGGTGCGGGTCACCGTGGGGGTCGAGGCGCACACCCACGAGTACATCGCCACCGCCCACGAGGATCAGAAGTTCGGGTTCAGCCTGGCCGGCGGGCACGCCGCAAAGGCCGTGGCCGCGGTCCTCGAGCACCCCCAGCTCGACTTGCTGGGCCTGCACAGTCACATCGGGTCGCAGATTTTCGATGCCGCGGGTTTCGAGGTGGCCGCACAGCGGACCATCGGTCTTCACCGCGAGGTCCGCCGGCGGCACGGCCTGACGCTGCCCGAACTCGACCTGGGCGGCGGTTTCGGCATCGCGTACACCTCGGAGCACGCGCCGCCGGCGCTGGCCCAGATGAGTCGCCAACTGGCCGAGACGGTGGCCCGGGAGTGTCGGGCCGAAGGCCTCGAGGCCGCGCAGATCCCGCGGGTCTCGATCGAGCCCGGCCGTGCCATCGTGGGCCCGAGCACCTTCACCCTCTACGAGGTTGGGACCGTCAAGGCCGTCGAGCTCGACCGGGGCACCCGCGCGTACGTCTCGGTCGACGGCGGGATGAGCGACAACGTCCGCACCGCCCTGTACGAGGCCGACTACTCGTGCACCATTGCCAACCGCGCCGGCCAGGGGCCGCCCATGCTGTCCAGGGTGGTCGGCAAGCATTGCGAGAGCGGCGACATCGTGGTCATGGACGAGTACCTGCCGGCCGACCTGCGCCCCGGCGACCTGATCGCCGTCCCGGGGACGGGGGCCTACTGCCGGGCGCTGTCGAGTCAGTACAACCACGTGCCCCGCCCGCCGGTGCTGGCCGTCCGGGACGGGCACGCGCGGGTGCTGGTCCGCCGGGAAAGCGTGGCCGACCTGTTGGCGCTGGACGTCGAGGGATAGCCGAGCGTGCCTGGGGCGACGCCCGATCGGACACAATGAGCCCGTGATGACCTCCGTGATGACCTCGTGACCACACCGCAAGGAGATGCCGTGAGCCAGCCCAACCAGGATGTCGCCCCCGACCAGGGCGGCTCCGATCAGCCGCTGCGCGTCGCCCTGCTGGGCTGCGGCGTGGTCGGGTCCAGCGTCGCCCGGCTGCTGACCCGCAACGGCGAGGATCTCGCAGCGCGGGTGGGTCGGCCTCTGGAGATCGTCGGTGTGGCGGTCCGCCGCCTCGGACGCGACCGCAGCGACACCGGCGTACCGGCTGATCGGTTCACCACCGAGGCGGAGGAACTGGTCACCCGGGCCGACATCGTCATCGAAGTGATCGGGGGCATCGAACCGGCCCGGTCGCTCATTCTGCGCGCCATGGAACATGGGGCGAGCGTGGTCACCGCCAACAAGGCGCTGTTGGCCCAGGACGGCCCCACCCTGTACGACGCGGCCCAACGGCACGGCGTCGACCTGTACTACGAGGCGGCGGTCGCCGGCGCGATCCCGCTGCTGCGTCCGCTGCGGGTGTCGTTGGTGGGAGACCGGGTACGCCGGGTGCTCGGGATCGTGAACGGCACCACCAACTATGTGCTGGACAAGATGGACAGCACCGGGGCCGGGTTCGCGGAGGCCGTCGAGCAGGCGCAGTCGCTGGGGTACGCCGAGGCCGACCCGACCGCGGACGTGGAGGGTTTCGACGCCGCGGCCAAGGCGGCCATCCTGGCCAGCCTGGCGTTCCACACCCGGGTGTCCGGACAGGACGTCTACCGCGAGGGCATCACCGAGGTGACCGCCGCCGACGTCGCTGCGGCGGCTGCCATGGATTGCGTGGTGAAGCTACTGGCCATCTGCGAACGTACCGAGGCCGGGGTATCGGTGCGGGTGCACACGGCGATGATCCCGCGCTCACACCCGTTGGCCGGGGTGCGTGAGGCGTACAACGCGGTCTTCGTGGAGGCCGAGGCCGCCGGTCAGCTGATGTTCTACGGTCCGGGAGCCGGCGGCGACCCGACCGCCTCCGCGGTGCTGGGGGACGTGGTGGCGGTGGCCCGGCACCTGGTGGGCGGCGGGCTGGGGCCGCGGGAGTCGACGTACGCCTCGCTGCCCATCCTCGCCATGGGCCAGGCATTGACCAGGTACTACATCAGTCTGGACGTCACCGACCGGCCGGGGGTCCTGGCGCAGGTCGCGACCGTCTTCGCCGACCAGGGGGTGTCCATCCAGCAGGTTCATCAGCAGGTTCGCGACCCGCAGGCCACCGACACCCCGGAATCGTCCACGTCCGAGGGCGCCGGGCAGGCCGGGGGGAGCAACGCCGAGCTGGTGATCGTCACCCACACCGCCACCGATGCAGCCCTGTCGGCCACCGTGGACGCCCTGTCCGCCTTGCCGATCGTCCGCGGCGTCACCTCGGTCATGCGGGTCGAAGGCGGCTAGGGCGCTGGTCTGCGGCTGGCTCGTCCCCTGCTCGGGGAGGGGGGTCCTGGTGAGCCGGGAACGTGTTACATTGGGCGTGTTCCGCATGCACGGCGTCCTACGCCTGGCTGTGCTGGCCTCGCCCGAGCTGCCCCGGACCACCCTCCATCGCAGCGTCAAAACGTCGTCGGTGGCCCCGGGTGGGAACGCGGAACATCCCGCCGCACCACGTACCGGACTGCCGGCCCGTGGCTGCCGTGACGACGGGCGACCCACGCACGTCGTTCGACAGACGGCAGAGGCGCGACCAATTCAGTGACATACCTAGTGCATTCCTGGTACGACGACGCAGCCTCCCAGCCGCCCGTCGTCCGTCGCTGGGGTCAAAAAAACCCCCCGGTCAGGCGGCCTGCCGCTCGACCCAGACACGCAGAAGGATCCTTCGTGACCGACACCATCGAGCTCAGCGCTGCTGCCGAATCCTCACCGAAGCGGCGAAGCCTCAGCGTGCTACGACTGGCGGAGCTCCAGAGTTTGGCGTCTGGTATGGGTATTCCCGGCATCGCGAAGATGCGTAAGAACGATCTGATCGCCGCCATCAAGGGAGTACAAGGTGGGGCGTCCCCCGCCGCCGGTGGTGCTGCCCGCCCTGGCGGCACCCAGGGGACATCGGGGGCTGAGGGCTCCGGCGGCAGTGCTGAGAGCAACGGGGTAGGGGCGGTCGCCCAGCCCGAGTCGGACCGGGCGAGCGCGACGCGCGCGGCCGGTGGTGACCCGAGGGGGGCCGAGAGGGCGAGCACCGAGCAGCCCCGCGCCGAGCGCACTGAGCGTGTCGAACGCACCGAGCGCTCGGATTCGCGTCCTGACCAGGGCGAACCCCGTCGTGAAACGGCCCGCGAGTCGGGCGCTGAACGGCCCGAACGGCGAACTCGGGAGGGTCAGCGAGACGGGCAACGGGACGGGCAACGCGAGGGCCAGCGCGAGACCATGCGGGACACGCGGGACCCGCGCCGCACTCGGGATGACCAGCGCAGCAGGGATGACCAGGACGACGACCGCAGCGGCGGGCGGCGCCGCAGTCGACAGCGCAGCCGGGACCGCAAGCGACGCGGCACCACCAGGCCCTCCGAGCAGGACTTCGGCAGCGAGACCGTGGAGCCGGTGACCGACGACGACGTGCTGATCCCGGTGGCCGGGATCCTCGACGTACTCGACAACTACGCCTTCGTGCGGACCAGCGGGTACCTGCCGGGACCGGACGACGTCTACGTGCCGCTGGGCATGGTCCGCCGCTATGGCCTGCGCAAGGGCGACGCGGTCACCGGCGCAGTCAAGGCGCTCCGCGAGGGCGAGCAGCCGCCGGCGCGGCAGAAGTTCAATGCCTTGGTCCGGCTCGACACCGTGAACGCGATGAGCCCCGAGGAGGCCAAGGGGCGCGTCGAGTTCCAGAAGCTGACTCCGCTGTACCCCCAGGAGCGGCTCCGCCTGGAGACTGAGGTGGGGAGCCTGACCACCAGGATCATCGACCTGGTCAGCCCCATCGGCAAGGGTCAGCGCGGGCTCATCGTCTCCCCGCCCAAGGCCGGCAAGACCATGGTGTTGCAGGCCATCGCCAACGCCATCGCCCGCAACAACCCCGAGTGCCACCTGATGATCGTGCTCGTCGACGAGCGTCCCGAAGAGGTCACTGACTTCGAGCGGACTGTCAAGGGTGAGGTCATCGCCTCGACCTTTGACCGGCCCGCCTCAGACCACACCATCGTCGCCGAGCTCGCCATTGAACGCGCCAAGCGCCTCGTGGAGATGGGGCACGACGTGGTGGTCCTGCTCGATGGCATCACCCGGCTCGGCCGCGCGTACAACCTCGCCGCCCCGGCCAGCGGGCGCATCCTCTCCGGCGGTGTCGACTCCTCGGCCCTGTATCCCCCGAAGAAGTTCTTCGGCGCCGCTCGCAACATCGAGAACGGCGGGTCGTTGACCATCCTGGCCACCGCGCTCGTGGACACCGGGTCGAAGATGGACGAGGTGATCTTCGAGGAGTTCAAGGGCACCGGCAACATGGAGCTGCGATTGTCCCGTCAGCTTGCCGACCGACGGATCTTCCCGGCCATCGACGCCACCAGCTCGGGCACCCGCCGCGAAGAAATCCTGATGGGGGCCGACGAGCTGCGGATCATGTGGAAGCTGCGCCGGGTGCTCTCGGCTCTCGATGCCCAGCAGGGCATTGAACTGCTGCTCAACCGGCTGAAGAAGACGAAGAGCAACGTCGAGTTCCTCATGGTTGTTCAGAAGACGTCGAATATCCATCTAGACGACGACTGAGCACGATTCGGCCCCCGGAGCCCCACAAGGCGCGACGGGACCCTCGGACGTCGTCCGGCGGGTCCCGTCCCGTTCTCCGCCTGGCACGTCGCCCCATATCAGGGCGTCTTTGGGGGGTTCCATGTTCACCGACCCGACCCGGGTCCTCGTCGCCGATGACGACAGCGATATCCGTGACCTGGTCACATTCAAGCTGGAGCAAGGCGGGTATGTCGTCGAACCCGTCAGTGACGGCGTCCAGGCCTGGGAATCGATCTGCGCCTCGCCCCCTCGGCTGGCCGTCCTCGATGTGATGATGCCCGGCCTGTCGGGCCTGGACGTGCTGCGCAAACTTCGTGACGACGAGCGCACCAAGGACGTCCCCGTCATCCTGCTGACCGCGCGTAGCCGCGAATCCGACGTCGACACCGGCTATGCCAGCGGCGCCAACGAGTACATCATCAAGCCCTTCAGTCCCCGGGAACTGCTCCACCGGGTCGCTGCCGTGGTCGGGCGCGGCTGACCGATGGACTCGCGCACCGTGCTGGTCGTCCTCGCGGCGGCCTTGAGTCTGGTGTGTGCAGCGTTGGTGGTGCTCACGGCGACAGCACGGTACTCCCGGGTGCATCACACCCGCAGGGTCGAGCGTCTTAGCGGCCCGCAGCGCCGCAACATCCTGATCGTCGCCTCGGGTGAGGATGACGACGACAGCGCAGCCCGCACACTGCGTTCGCTGTCGGGTCCGGTCTGGGAGGCGACCCGGCTCGTGGTCATCGGCATGCTCGTCAAGGTCCGGGGCGCCCCGGCCCAGGCGCTGGTGGACGTCGTGGCGGCCCACGGGGAGCTCAGCAAGGCCCGCCGCCAACTGCACAGCCGCCGTCCTACAGTGCGGGCACGAGCCGTCGACCTGCTCGGGCTGGCGCGGGTCGAGGACGCGGTCGAGGACCTCATCCCGTTGACCCGCGACCGGTCCCCCGAGGTCCGCCAGGCGGCCGTGAACAGCCTCGGCGAGATCGGCTCGCCCTCGGCAGCCGGAGCCGTCCTGAACGCGGTGCTCGGTCCCGGATCGGACCCCGCGGTACCCTCCTGGCTGGCCGCCGAGGCCCTGCTCTCGATGGGACCGGGAGCCGAAGAAGTGATCCGGGCCGGCCTGAGTCACAGTGATGACCGCGTCCTCGGTGTCGCGTTGACGGTCGCCAGCCACAGCGTGATGCCCACCACCGTGCCGATCCTGCGGGACCGGTTCGCGCGGGAGAACGACCCGAGACTACGAGCGGAGGTCGCCACGGCGTTGGGCAGAGTCGGCGGCGCACAGGACGTGCCGCTGCTCGTGGAAGCCACCCAGGCCGAGTATCCGCAAGAGCTGCGGCTGGCCTGCGCCGCCGCCCTGGGCGAACTGGGACGCCCCGACGGCCTGGCCCGGATGGCCGAGCTGTGCGCTGATCAGGACCTTCGCGTGGCCCAGCTCAGCGCCGACCACCTGCTCGAAGCCGGCCCGGCCGGGATTCGGCTGCTCGAGACCGCCGCGCGGGAACACTCCGGCTTGGCTCCGGCCGCGGCTGCCCTGGCCGTAGCCCGGCTGCGAGAGGGACTGCCCGCGGACGGTCCCCGATCGTCCGTCGCGACAGCCCAGCCGGTGACGGCGACCGCGGTACCGGTGACCGGGGTCGGGCCATGATTCCCGTGGCCGGCGAGAGCTTCCGGCACGTGCTGCTGTGGCTGTTCGCGCCGGTGATGATCTACCAGGTACTGGTGCACACGTCGTACCTGATCCTGATCTGCCTGGCGGGTTCGGACTTCGTTCGGCAACTGCGCCGAACGGCGTACGCCAGCCATGACCGCCGGGTGTCCAGCCTCCTGGCGCACGGGGTGTCCTTGGTGGTGCCGGCCTTCAACGAGGAGGCCGGCATCGTGACGACGGTGCAGGCGATGCTCGCCCTGCGACACCCCCGGCACGAGATCATCGTGGTCGACGACGGCAGCACCGATCGCACGTTCGACGTGCTGGCGGAGCGGTTCGCGTTGGTCACGATCCCCCGTCAGGTGCCGCAGGACGTGCAGGCCGAGGGCGAGGTGCTCGGGGTGTACATCCCCGACGACGGGCGAACCCGGCTCACGGTGGTCCGCAAGCGCAACGCCGGCAAGACCGCCGCCGTCAACACAGGGATCAACGCGGCCACCGAGGAGCTGGTCGCGGTGGTGGACGCTGATTCCATCCTCGACCCCGACGCCCTGCTGGCGGTGGGTGCGCCGTTCGCGGACGACCCGGTGCATACCATCGCCACCGGTGGCGTGATCCGCGCCGCCAACGGCTGCCGCGTCGTCGACGGCCGCGTCGTCGAGGTCCGGATGCCGCCGAACTGGCTGAGCCGTGTGCAGGTGGTCGAGTATCTGCGCGCCTTCCTGCTCGGCCGGTCCGGATGGTCCCGGCTGCGCTGCCTGATCCTGATCAGCGGCGCCTTCGGCATGTTCCGCCGCGACCTGCTGGTGCAGGTGGGCGGATTCGCCCCGGGCACGGTCGGTGAGGATTTCGAAGTCATCATGCGGCTGCATCAGAAGATGCGTCGGGAGGGCCGGACGTACCGCATCCTGTTCGTGCCCGACCCGATCGCCTGGACCGAGGTGCCGTCGACGTTCGCGGTGCTGGCCCGGCAGCGGCGACGGTGGCACCGGGGGCTGTACGAGGTGCTGGTGCGCTATCGGTGGATGCTGGGCAATCCCCGGTATGGGCGCATCGGCCTGGTGGTGGTGCCCTGGTTCTGGGCGTTCGAGCTGCTCACGCCCCTGTTCGACGCGATCGGGCTGGTGCTGATGCTGGTCGGGCTGCATTTCGGGCTGGTCGACCTGTCGTTGTTCGGGATCTACCTGCTGCTGACCATGGGGTACTCGTTCCTGGTCGCGCTGGCCACGCTCGCGATCGAGGAGTTCTCGTTCCACAAGTACCCACGCTGGCGCGACCTGGGGGTGGCCGTGATGGCCGCGATGGTCGAGAGCTTCGGGTACCACCAGCTCAACTCCGTGTGGCGGCTCCAAGGAATGTGGGACGGGCTGCGCAGGACCGAACGCGTGTGGGGCGTGATGACCCGCTCGGGCTTCACCGCCGACGACCGGGTGCTCGCCGCGGCCGATCATCAGGCGGCCGTCGCGCGACAGCTCGCCGAGCAGGTCGACGGGCGCAGCGCGGTCGTCCCTGCGGCGACGCCGTGGCCCGGCGAGGGGAGGCGGCCGTGAGCCTGGCGCAGCCCTCGAACCGGGCACGGTCGGTCCGCCGACGGCTCACCGTCTACTCGCTGGTCAGCGCAGCGTTGATGCTCGTCATCAGCGCTGTGGGGCTGACCGGGATCAATCACCAACGCCAGCACACCGACCGGTTGAACACGGCGGTCAACCCGCTGGCCGACGCCAACCAGCAACTGGTCAATCACCTGCTCGACGCGCAGTCCGCGGCCCGTGCCATCGGCCTCCTGGTTCCGCAGGGCTCTCCGCCGGCGCTGACCGGGTCTCACCGGTTGCGGTACGTCGATGCGGCCAAGGAGGCCCGGGCCGGATTGACCGCGCTCGACCGGATGCTTGGGGAGCCCGAACTCACCGAGGACCCGGTGCTGCGAACCCGATTGCTCACTCTGCACGGCAGGCAGCGGGTCGCCGTCGGCGACTGGCTGGAGCTGATCGATCGGTACGTCGATCAGGTGCCGGCCCGCGCCTACCCCCTGGCCGCCGGAGAGCAGTTGTTCACGGTATTGAGCACCGCCAATGCGGACTTCCAGCGCGGTATCGACGCCGAGCGCACGGCGTTGCAGGGCAGTGTCCGGGTCGGAGCATCGCGCACCAGCCAGGCCGTCGTGGTGGCTACCGTCGCAGTGCTGGTGTTGGTGTTGATGGTGGCCTGGCGCACGACGGTGTCGCTGACGACGCCGTTGCTGCGGCTGCGTGACACCGTGCGCAAGCAGCGCCAAGGGGACCGGCTCGCCTGGGCGCGCACCGACGTCGGGGCGGCCGAAGTGCGCGACCTGGCCGGGGACGTCAACGCCCTGACGAACGCGCACCTGCAGCTGGTGGATCAGCAGGCGAGCTCGCTGGTATTGCAGCGTGCCGGCGGCATCATCGCCCGTCGAACCCAGGACGCCCCCGACCTGGCCACCGCGTTGCTGGTGTTCTCCGTGGGTCTGGGACGAGCCATCGGCGCGGACCGGGTGCTGTGCGCCACCTTGGACCGGCGTGGTCATTTCGCCGGGGGAGTGGACTGGTGCCCCAGCGGTCCGCGCGGCGGGACCGACGTACCCATCGACTGGCACGACGAGGTGCTGCGGTACGCCGCCTGGTTGTGGCGTGAGGACCGGGATCTGCACGTGCCCGACCTCACGCAGGGCGTGACGGGACGCCCGCTCGGCTGGTCGGAACCGCTGCAGCTGCTCGAGGGGGCCGAACGCGGGTCCGTCCTGATCGTGCCGATCGGCAGCGGCGAGCGCGCCATCGGGCTACTCGTCGTGCAAACCGACCAGCAGCGTGAGTTCGGTGACGTCGAGACCGCGTTCGTCCACCAGAGCGCCGCGGAAGTGGCCCGGGTCATCGTCAAGTCCGAGATCGACAGCGACCGCGCCGAGTACGTCCGCCGCCTAGAGGAGCTCGACCGGCACAAGGACGACTTCCTGTCCACGGTCAGCCACGAGCTGCGCACCCCGCTGACCAGTATCCACGGCTACCTGGAGATGCTGGAGGACGGGGACGCCGGACCGCTGGTACCCAAGCAACTGGAGATGCTGGCAATCGTCGGACGCAACGCCGCCCGCCTGAAAGTACTGATCGAAGACCTTCTGGTGCTCAACCGGATGGACACGACCCCGGCACCGGCCGGCAGCGGCGACCTGGTGGCGATGGCCGACCTGGTGGCGCACACCGTCGAAGAGCTGCGGCCACTGGCCGACCAGGCGAAGGTGACGCTGTCGGTGCAGGGGCAGGCTGTCTGCGACGTCCGCGGCGACCGACCGCAGCTGGCCCGGGCTCTCGTCAACGTCGTTTCCAACGCCATCAAGTTCACCCCGTCGCCGGGGGCGGTGCGGGTCCGCTACGAGCTGGTGGGCGAGTACGTCCGCCTGGAGTGCTCCGATGACGGGATCGGCATTCCCGCCCGTGAACAGGAGGGCATCTTCGTCCGGTTCTCCCGAGGAACCAACGCCACGGCCGCCCAGATCCAGGGCACCGGCCTGGGACTGGCCATCGTGAAGAACATCGTGGAGCGTCACGGCGGGCGGGTCGAGCTGCAGTCGGAGGAGAACGTGGGCACCACCCTGCGGATCCTGTTGCCCTCGGCCAGCTACTCCACTGCGGACGGTCGCGCCGACGGGCGTCCCGGCGTACCAGGTGCCGCCGCCTGACCCGATCGGCCACCGTCGGCAGGCGCTGTTTTCGTGGGGTCGCCGCGGTCTGGCACACTGGTGAGTCGGCTCCGGTTCACGCTCGCCCGTCCGATGCGGGTGCTGGCGACCCGGCGGCCCTGAACGAGGAGATGAGTCGTGCGCAAAGACATCCACCCGGCGTACGGGCTGACCACGGTCACCTGCACCTGCGGTAGCACCTTCCAGACCCGCAGCACCGCCAAGAACGGCGTGATCAACGCCGACGTGTGCTCGCAGTGTCACCCCTTCTACACCGGGAAGCAGAAGATTCTGGACACCGGTGGCCGGGTGGCCCGGTTCGAGGCGAGGTACGGCAAGAAGGCCGCCCAGTAGCTCTGTCGACGCCGGCCGGGGCCTCTCCAGGGCCCGCGGCCGGCGTTGTCGTTCCCGGCCGTGGACGGTTCGCGTTGGTTCACGCTGGTCGGCCCCGTCACTCTCGCGCTTTCGCCTCAAGGAGTCCCCGCCATGCTGGAGTCCGCCGCCGCGCTGGTGGCCGAGTACGACGACCTGGAGCGTTCGCTGGCCGACCCTGAGGTTTTCGGCGACACCGATCGGCTGCGGACCCTGAACCGCCGGTACGCCGCCCTGGGCCCAGTGGTGCACGCCTATCGTCAGTTGCATCGCCTCAGCGAGGACCTGACGGCCGCCCGCGAGCTGGCGGTCGACGACGAGACGTTCGCGCTCGAGGCGCTGGACCTGGCCGGGCAGGTCCAGGAGGCCGAGGAAGTCCTGCGACGCCTGCTGTTGCCGCGCGACCCCGATGACGACCGCGACGTGATCATGGAGATCAAGGCGGGGGAGGGCGGGCAGGAGTCCGCGCTGTTCGCTGCCGATCTGCTGCGGATGTACCTGCGGTACGCCGAGCGGCGCGGCTGGCGAACGGAGATTCTGGACGCAAACGAGTCCGATCTCGGCGGGTACAAGGACGTGCAAGTGGCCGTCAAGGCCAAGGGCGCCGGGACCCCGGCCCCCGGGCAGGCCCCGTGGGCCCGGCTGAAGTACGAGGGCGGCGTGCACCGGGTGCAGCGGGTACCCGTGACGGAAAGCCAGGGTCGGATCCACACCTCCGCGGCCGGGGTGTTGGTGATGCCGGAGATCGACGACCCCGAAGAGGTCCAGATCGCGGCCGCCGACCTCAAGATCGACGTGTTCCGCTCCTCGGGCCCGGGCGGGCAGAGCGTGAACACCACCGACTCGGCGGTGCGCATCACCCACCTGCCCACCGGGTTGGTGGTGTCCTGCCAGAACGAGAAGTCCCAGCTGCAGAACAAGGAGCAGGCCATGCGGGTGCTCCGCGCGCGGCTGCACCAAGTGGCCGTCGACGAAGCCGAGCAGGCCGCCTCCGATGCCCGGCGCAGCCAGGTCCGCACCGTCGACCGCAGCGAGCGGATCCGCACGTACAACTACCCGGAGAACCGCATCGCCGACCACCGGACCGGGTTCAAGGCGCATCACCTGGACGCGGTGCTCGACGGTGACCTGGACGCCGTCATCGAGTCGGCCATGTCCGCCGACGAGGCGGCGAAGATGGCGGCCGTCGGATCAGGGGCCGGGGGTGGCGCTGCTGCCTCGGATCGCGGGGGAGAGCGCCAGGGTCGATGACGCCGCTGACCGTAGGGCAGGCGTTGCGGGTCGTGGCTGGCCGCCTCGAAACGGCCGGGGTGGCGGCGCCGCTGGCCGATGCGAGTCTGCTGCTGGGTCATGTCCTGTGCCTGGGGTTCGGGGAGGTGGCCGCGGCCGCCGCCCTGGGCCGAGCCTTGACCGAGTCGCAGGCCGCTGACCTGGAGGAGCTGACCCGGCGGCGCGTCGAGCGGGTGCCCCTGCAGCATCTGACCGGTGTGGCCGGGTTCCGCACGCTGACGTTGCGGGTCGGCCCGGGGGTCTTCGTGCCGCGTCCGGAGTCGGAGATCACCGCGCAATGGGCGATCGACCTGCTGGGGCGGCGACCCCGGTCGGCATCCGCCCCGGTGGTCGTTGACCTGTGCACCGGCAGTGGGGCCATCGCGCTGGCGGTCGCCACGGAGGTGCCCGAGGCAACCGTGTACGCCGTCGAGGTGTCCCCGCAGGCCCGCGAGTATGCCGCAGACAACCTGGCCCGGTGCCCGGCCGGCGCCCGGGTGCGGTTGATCGCCGGGGACGCCCGCGAGGCATTACCCGAACTGGCCGCGCTCGAAGGTGCGGTGGACGTCGTGACCTGCAACCCGCCGTACATCCCCCCCGACGGCGTGCCGGTCGACCCCGAAGTGCGCGATCACGACCCGCCGCTGGCGCTGTACGGCGGAGGACCCGACGGCCTGGAGCTGCCGGTCGCGTTGGCGGCCCGGGCGCGCCGGCTGCTGGCGCCGGACGGCTGGCTGATCATGGAGCATGGCGACGGCCAGTGGCCGGCGCTGTCCGCGGCGTTGGCCGGTCAGGGCTGGGCTGAGCTGGCCGATCATCCGGACCTGGCCGGACGTTCCCGGGTCCTGACCGCGCGGGAACAGGGCCTGCCTGCCCCTCGTTGACGCTGCGGACGGCCCGGAGATCGAAAGGATGTCAGCCATGGGATTTTTCGACCGGCTGTTCGGCCGGGCTCGGGGCGAGCAGCCGCAGTCCTACCAGCCGGGCGGAGCCTGGCCGGGTTTCCCCGGGCCCGCGCCCTACGGTCAGCGTGATCGCGGCCCGCAGGATCGCCCGGGCAGCGCTGACGAGCAGGCGGTCCGGCGTTATCAGTACCTGCTGGCCACGGCCCCGCCGGAGCGGATCGAGCAGGCGCACGAGGAGGCGTTCGCCCAGCTGACTCCCCAGCAGCGCCAGCTGGTGTTGCAGCAGCTGGCGACGGTCAACCCGAGTGAGCGCCCCGCCGATGATTCGCCGCGCAGCCTGGCCCGGTACGCCACGCGCACGGAAATGCGCAACCCGGGAACCCTGACCCGCACGCTGGGCACCGCCGGCGGGATGGGGATGGGCGGCATGCTGCTGACGACCATGGCCGGGGCGTTCATCGGTACGGCGATCGCCTCGGAGATGTTCGAGAACGACGGATTCATGGACTGGGACACCGGTGGCGACGCAGGGTTCGGCGGGGAGGCGGCAGCCGGTGACATCGGCAATGACGTCGGCGGGGACGTCGGCGGGGACGTCGGCTTCTTCGGGGGCGGTGAATTTAGCGGTGGTGACTTCGGTGGCGGCGATTTCGGGGGCTTCTGAGCGCGACCACCCCAGCCACGCCGCCCGGGCCTGCTCACCCGCTGACCCGCGCAACTCATAGGATCGCGAGCATGAGCCCGGTGTACGACGTCCTCTCCAGCACGGGTCGTACCGAGGGCGTCCAAGCGGCGGTCGACGCCGTACGCCGGGGCGAACTCATCGTGCTGCCTACCGACACCGTCTATGGCGTCGGCGCCGACGCCTTCGATCCGGTGGCCGTCCAGCGCTTGCTGGAGGCCAAGGGGCGCGGCCGCCAGCAGCCGCCGCCGGTGCTGGTGGCCGACGTTCGCACGCTGGACGCGCTGGCCGTGGAGGTGCCGGAGTACGCCCGTGCCCTGGTGGCGCGGTATTGGCCGGGGCCGCTGACGGTGGTCGTGCGGGCTCAGCCGTCGCTGGCGTGGGATCTGGGGGACACCAACGGCACGGTGGCGCTGCGGATGCCCGATCAGGAGCTCGCGTTGGAACTGCTGACGCAGACCGGGCCGCTGGCCGTCAGCAGCGCCAACCGGACCGGAGCGCCGGCAGCGCAAACCGTGGTTCAGGCGGCGACCCAGTTGGGTGCCGCGGTCGAGGTGTACCTCGACGGCGGGGCCGTGCACGGGTCGCCGGAGGCCGGTGGTGCGGCGGTGGCCTCGACGATCGTGGACTGCACCCGCGAACGCCCGGTCGTGCTCCGGCCGGGACCGATCAGCGTCGCCGAGGTCCAGGCCTGCGCGGATGAGCTTGCGCCCGGCTCCCCGGCGGCTCCGGACGCCGACTTCCCGGGCGCCCCTTCCGGGGTCCCGGAGGGCTAGTGCGCGAGTACCTGCTGGTGTGCGTCCTGGCGGCGGCGGTGACCTATGCGTTAACGCCGCTGGCCCGCTACACCGCGATCCGGGTAGGGGCGATCACCGCCGTACGGGCCAGAGATGTCCACGCCACCCCGATCCCGCGGCTGGGTGGCCTGGCGATCCTGGCGGGATTCTGGGCGGCCTGCGGGTTGGCGTATCGACTACCGCACCTATCGCAGATCTACAGCGGCCCCGAAATCCGCGGAGTCCTCATCGGCGCCACCCTGATCACGGCGGTCGGCGCGCTGGACGACATCCGGGAGCTGGATTGGCTGACCAAGCTGGCGGGGCAGGTTATCGCCGCCGGAGCCATGGCCTTCTTCGGCGTTCAATTGTTGTCGGTGCCGCTGTTCGGGGTGACCGTGCTGCCCGGGCCTGTGCTGATGGCCCTCACGATCGGGATCGTCCTGGTGGCCACGAACGCGGTCAACTTCATCGACGGCCTGGACGGACTGGCGGCTGGCATCGTGGCCATCGCCTCGCTGGCCTTCTTTCTGTACGCCTACCAACTCTCCTATACGTACAACCCGCCCAACGTGTTTTCGACGGCCACGTTCGTGACGGCCGCACTCCTCGGCTGTTGTATCGGCTTTCTGCCACACAACTTCAATCCGGCACGACTGTTCATGGGCGACTCCGGCGCCCTGTTGTTGGGGCAGCTGTTGGCCGCCGCCACGGTGTCCATGGTGGGTAGCGTCGATCCGACGGCGGAGGTCGGCGGGAACGCCCAGGTCGCGTTGTTCTTGCCGATCGTCCTACCGCTGGCGGTGATGAGCCTGCCGCTGCTCGACATGACCCTCGCGGTGGTTCGCCGGACCCGCGCCGGCATGAGGCCCTGGCATCCCGACACCCAGCACCTGCAGCACCGGATGCTGCAGATCGGGCATTCGCACCGGGGCGCGGTGCTTCT
Source organism: Austwickia sp. (assembly GCA_016711265.1). Lineage (GTDB taxonomy): Bacteria > Actinomycetota > Actinomycetes > Actinomycetales > Dermatophilaceae > JADJTI01. The sequence continues at coordinate 291,720 of JADJTI010000005.1, forward strand.
GCTCTACCTCTGGGCGGCCATCGTGGCCTTCGGGGCGGTCTCCTATGCCTTCGTCGACGGGGTCTGGCCGCTGGTGGCGATCAGCGCGGCGACGATCGGCGCGCTCTGGCTCACCCGGTACCTGCCGCGGTGGCTCGACGGCCGCACCCGCTCCCGGGGATAAGCTCACCCGCATCGTCAGCCGCGGACACCCAGGTTGTGCTGCCCGTGCCCACCCGGCTCCTGGTCCATGACAGGCTGGGCGCGTGAGTCAGCCACCCCACACCCGCCCCCCGCGGCGGGATCTGCGCGCCGTGCTGGCCGACCGGACCGGGGTGCCCTCGATGCTGAAGTGGGCGCTGCTGCCCAACGGGGTGGCGCTGATCGCGGGGACCCTGATCAGCCTGCTGCTGGGACCGCCCGGGGCGGCGTGGTCCTTCGCCGTCGCCGTTGCCGTGGTGGGCGTCTTCTTTGCGCTGGGCATCTTGGTGCTGATCCGGCTCCTGGCCGGCCCTGCCGAGTTCGCCCTGGCAGCCGCGATGGGGGTGTACGTCGCCCAGCTGAGCCTCGTGTTCGGCGTCCTCCTGGTGCTTCGTCAGGCGTCGTGGCTGCACCTGAATGCGTTCGCCGCAGGGGCCATCGGCGCCACCATTTTGTGGCAGGCTGGCCTGGTGGAAGGGCTGCGACGGGCCCGACAGCCCGTCTACTCGCCACCTGTGTAGCGATCACGATGCGGCGACGCTGCCAGCCCCCGACCGCGACGACGAGGCCGAAGGGAGTGACAGTGATGTCCACCACAAAACCCTTTGGCGAACCCGCGAAGAACGACGCGGGCCCTGTTGACAGCAGACCCCAGGGTGACGTCTACACCGGCGTGATCTCACGACTCTTGGCCGGACCCCTCGGGATCGGCGGGCTCGGCTGGGCATTGGACGAATGGCTGCATACGTCGTTCCTCCTGCCGTGCGGAATTCTCCTGGGGATGGCCTTGGCGCTTTACGTGATCTGGCTCCGGTACGGTACGTCATGAGTGACACACATGAGTGACACGAGTGATGGCCTGAGCCGGGTCGGGACGTGGCGCATTGGTCGCCCGGACGAAACGACCGTGAACGAGGAGAAGCTGTGAGCCTGATCATGGTGGGCACAGCGGCGCCAATCCTGGCCGCTGAGGGTGAGGGGCACTTCCCGCCCAAAGCCGAGGACTTCTGGCTCCCACTGTGGCAAGTCGGTGGCTTCTGGATCACCCGTCCGATGCTGCTGGTCGCGATTTCCGTGCTCGTCCTCTGTACCTGGCTCTTGATGGCGACTCGTCGGCTCTCCGTCGTGCCCAGCAAGGGTCAGTGGATCACCGAGCAGGTATACGACTTCGTGCGTAACGGCGTGGCCAAGGACATGATCGGCAGCCACGACTTCAAGCCGTTCGTGCCCTTCCTCTTTTCCCTGTTCGTGTTCATCCTGTGCAACAACTGGTTCGGTATCATCCCGTTCCTGCAATTGCCTACGATGAGCCGCATCGGTTTCCCGATTGCCTTGGTCCTGCTGGTGTACATCGTTTACCACGCCGTCGGTATCAAGCGTAAGGGCCTTGGCGGATACTTCAGCGGGATGGTTCCCGGAGGGCTTCCCGGGTGGATCAAGCCGGTCATTTTCTTCCTTGAAGTACTGACGTACTTCATCATTCGGCCTTTGACTCTTGCCCTCCGGCTTTTCGGCAACATGTTTGCCGGCCACATGCTCCTGGTCGTGTTTATCGTCGGCGGCTATGAGTTGCTGATCAACCCCGATGTGATGATGAAGCTCGTCGCTATTCCGACCTACCTGCTCGCCTTCGTCATGACCATCTTCGAGGCCCTGGTGCAGTTCCTCCAGGCGTACGTCTTCACGCTGTTGGCCGCCTCGTACATCGCCGACTCGGTCGCCGAGCACCACTAGCCTTCGCTGTCGGTGGGTGTCGACCCGAGCCCGCCGTAGCGCCGACACAACTGCAGAACACCGAAATCGCCCGGTCAGCCGTCGGGCGGCACACCAAGAAAGAGGACAATCGTGACTGGCAACCTGAACCTGCTTGGCTACGGCCTCTCTGCCATCGGCCCGGCCATCGCCGTCGGTCTCATCTTCGCCGCCTACATCAACGGCGTTGCCCGCCAGCCCGAGGCACGGACCCTGCTGCAGCCCATCGCCATCCTCGGCTTCGCCCTCGCAGAGGCGCTTGCCATCTTCGGTCTGGTGCTCTTCTTCATCTCCCCGAAGTGACCACGCCTGCCGGCACCAACCGCCCGTGAGGGCATGAGTCACTGAGGAGATGACCGTGCAGCAAGTGGCCAGCTCGTGGTCGAGCGTGTTGTTGACCGCTGGAGGCAGCGCTGAGGCTGACCCGTCGGCGAGTCTGCCGATCCTGCCGTACCTGCCCGAGTTGGTTTTCGGGCTGATCGCGTTCGGCATCCTGTATGCCGTCATCGCCAAGAAGGTCTTCCCTGCGCTGGAGAAGGTGTACGCCGAGCGGGCGGCCGCCATCGAAGGCGGCATGGACAAGGCCGAGCAGGCCCAACGGGAGGCGCAGGCCACCAAGGCCGAGTACGAGGCCAAGCTGGCCGAGGCGCGGACCGAGGCGGCCCGGCTGCGGGAAGAGGCCCGAGAGCAGGGCGCGACCATCGTCGCGGAGATGCGCGGTCAGGCTCAGGAAGAGGCGGCGCGGATCCTCGATTCGGCTCAGCGCCAGATCGCGGCCGAGCGCCAACAGGCCATGACCTCTCTGCGCGCCGACGTTGGGCAATTGTCCACCGATCTGGCAAGCAGGATCGTGGGGGAGTCGCTGCAGTCGCAAGCTCGCCAGTCCGGCATCGTCGAGCGGTTCCTGGCCGCACTGGAGGCCGGCGAGATCAGGCCGCAGTCCATGTCCGATCGGACGGATCGCTGATGGACGGCCCGTCGCGAGGTTCGTGGGGTCACGCGCTGACGGTGCTGCACGAGCACCAGTCCGCAACCGACCTGCGGGCGTTGGCTGCTGAGCTCTTTGCCATCGGGGAGGCCATCGACGCCAGCGCCAAACTCCGGCGTGCCCTGGCCGACCCGTCCCGGGATGCGTGGCCGAAGCGGGAGCTGGCGCGACGTCTGTTCGGATCGCGGGTCTCGGCGCCGGCCCTGGCTGTCCTGGAAGCGGCGGTTTCCGGCCGATGGTCCAACGACCGGGACATGATCGATGCCCTCGAGCGGCTGGGCATCGACTCCGTCCTCGCGGCTGCCGAGGCGGACGGCCGGTTGGACCAGGTCGAAGAGGAGCTGTTCCGCTTCGAGCGCCTGGTGGCTGCCGATACCGGTCTGCGCGAGGCCCTCGGCAAACGGGATGTCAACCGTTCCCATAAGCAGCAGCTGATCACGCGGCTGCTGGACGGCAAGATCCTTCCGGAGACGCTCTGGTTGGCTCAGCGGCCGGTGTTGCACCCACGGGGTCGCAAGTACCAGGCCGCCATCTGGCGTCAACTCAGCATCGCGGCGGATCGGCGTCGTCAGATCACGGCCATCGTCACCAGCGCGATTGCGCTTGATGCGAGCCAGCGGGACCGGCTGGCCGTGGGGCTGTCCAAGGCCTACGGTCGGGACGTCTTCGTTCAGGTGATCGTGAACCCCGCGGTGTTGGGCGGGATCCACGTCCGCGTGGGCGATGAGGTTGTGGATGGCACGATCCTGCGCCGGCTGGAGGATGCCCGGCGCGCGATGGGCACCTGAGCGTCGGCAAGCCCTGGCCTGATCGACAGGCCCGGACAACTGCACACCGGTTCCGGCGGTTTGCCGGAACGACCGCACCACCTGCGCATCAGCCCGCTTCCGTCGGGACGGCTCACGCCACCTGTGGACCGACCGGATCAGCCGGGGCCAAGAGCAGGAGACCGTAGCAGCACACAGGCAGTCACGAGGAGAAGAGACGCTGATGGCGGAGCTCACGATCCGTCCGGAGGAGATCCGGGACGCACTGAACAGTTTCGTTCAGTCCTACGAGCCCGACGCGGCCACCCGCGAAGAGGTCGGCCGGGTCACCGACGCCGGTGACGGCATCGCCCACGTCGAGGGACTGCCCTCGGCCATGACCAACGAACTGCTGCAGTTCGAGGACGGCACCCTGGGCCTGGCGCTGAACCTGGACGTTCACGAGATCGGTGTGGTCATCCTCGGTGACTTCTCCGGCATCGAGGAAGGCCAGCCGGTCAAGCGCACCGGCGAGGTGTTGTCGGTTCCGGTGGGCGACGCCTACCTGGGCCGGGTGGTCAACCCGTTGGGACAACCGATCGACGGCCTGGGCGAGATCGTCTGCCACGAGCGTCGCGAGCTGGAGCTGCAGGCCCCGAACGTGATGCAGCGCAAGTCCGTGCACGAGCCGCTGCAGACCGGCATCAAGGCTGTGGACTCGATGATCCCGATCGGGCGTGGTCAGCGCCAGCTGATCATCGGTGACCGCCAGACCGGTAAGACCACCGTTGCCGTCGACACGATTCTCAACCAGAAGCAGAACTGGGAATCGGGTGACCCGGACAAGCAGGTGCGCTGCATCTACGTGGCCATCGGCCAAAAGGGCTCCACGATTGCCTCCGTCCGCGGCACCCTGGACGAGGCGGGAGCGCTGGCCTACACCACGATCGTCGCGGCGCCGGCTTCGGACGCTGCAGGCTTCAAGTACCTCGCGCCGTACACCGGCTCCGCCATCGGCCAGCACTGGATGTACCAGGGCAAGCATGTCCTGATCATTTTCGATGACCTGTCCAAGCAGGCCGAGGCCTACCGCGCAGTCTCCCTACTGCTGCGCCTCCCTCCGGGCCGCGAGGCCTACCCCGGCGACGTCTTCTACCTGCACAGCCGTCTGCTGGAGCGCTGCGCGAAGCTGTCGGATGAGATGGGCCACGGTTCGATGACCGGTTTGCCGATTATCGAAACCAAGGCTGGTGACGTATCGGCGTACATCCCGACCAACGTCATTTCGATCACCGACGGGCAGATCTACCTCCAGGGCGACTTGTTCAACGCCAACGTCCGCCCCGCCATCGACGTCGGCATCTCGGTGTCCCGGGTCGGCGGTTCGGCCCAGATCAAGGCGATGAAAGAGGTCGCGGGCCGGCTCAAGCTGGACTTGGCCCAGTTCCGCGCCATGGAAGCCTTCGCGATGTTCGCCTCCGACCTGGACGCGGCCTCCCGCGCGCAGCTGGCGCGTGGTGCGCGGCTGGTGGAGCTGCTCAAGCAACCGCAGTCCTCCCCGATGCCGGTCGAAGAGCAGGTCGTCTCGGTGTGGTCGGGGACCTCCGGCCAGTTGGACCAGGTCGACGTGCAGGACGTCCGCCGGTTCGAGGCGGAGTTCCTGGACTACGTACGCCGCGAGCACGCCGGCATCCTCAACGGCATCCGGGAGACGCAGAAGCTCGGCGATGACGCGGTCAAGGCGCTGGAGAACGCGATGAAGTCGTTCAAGCAGCAGTTCCGGCCGAGCGAGGGCTCATTGATCGCGGTCGAGGAGGAGCACGAGGCCCTGGAGTCCCACGAGGTCGACCAAGAGAAGATCGTCCGCCAGCGATGATCCACCACCGCTCGCGCTGACGAGCGTGCGCACGAGATAGTCCAGACAGGGAGAGGCGGAAACGTATGGGAGCGCAGATCCGGGAGTACCGGCAGCGCATCCGGTCCGTCAAGGCGACGCAGAAGATCACTCGGGCCATGGAATTGATGGCCGCCTCGCGAGTCATCAAGGCGCGCCAGCGGGTGGAGGAAACCAGTCCCTACGCGCGGGCCATCTCGCAGGCTCTTTCAGCCGTCGCGAGTCACTCGGATGCACGGCACCCGCTGACCACCGAGGTCGAGAACCCCCGACGGGCCGCGGTGGTGATCATCACCAGCAACCGAGGCTTGGCTGGGGCGTACGCGTCGTCGGTGATCAAGGAGAGCGAGCGGCTACTGGAGAAGCTGCGGGGCGAGGGCAAGGACATCGTCCCGCTGCTGGTTGGCCGCAAGGCGGTGGGCTTCTACCGGTTCCGTCATCGTGAGTACGCGGCGAGCTGGGAAGACTCGACGGATGCGCCGTCGTACGAAACCGCCCGGGCGATAGCGGACAAGGTGTTGGACCTGTTCCTCACCGAAGGCGACGACACGATCGATGAAGTTCACGTCGTCTACACGAAGTTCGTCACCATGGTGACGCAGACCCCCCAGGCGCTGCGCCTGCTGCCGATCCAGGTGGTCGATGAGGAGGCAGTGGCCTCTGAACTGATGCCGCTGTACGACTTCGAACCGAGTCCCGATCAGGTGCTCGACCAGGTGCTGCCGCAGTACGTCGCGCAGCGGATCTACAACTGCCTGCTGCAGGGGGCCGCGTCTGAACTGGCCGCGCGTCAGCGGGCGATGAAGTCAGCGACCGACAACGCCGACGATCTGATCCGCACGTACACCCGGCTGGCCAACCAGGCCCGTCAGGCCCAGATCACCCAAGAGATCAGCGAGATCGTGGGCGGTGCCAACGCCCTCGCGGAGACGAAGTAACACACAAGGAGCAGCACGAATATGTCTACTGCGTTTGCCGAGGACACCAGCACCAGCACAGGCCCGGGAGAGGGCCGTCTCGCCCGCATCATCGGACCGGTCGTGGACATCGAGTTCCCCGCCGATCAGATGCCCAACATGTACAACCTGTTGACGGCACAGGTCTCCGAGGGAGGCAAGACCAAGAACCTGAACCTTGAGGTTGCCCAGCACATCGGCGACAACATGGTGCGCGCCATCTCGCTCCAGCCGACCGACGGTCTGGTGCGCGGCACCCTGGTCAAGGACTCCGGCGGGCCGATCAGCGTGCCGGTGGGTGACGTGACGTTGGGTCACGTGTTCAACACGACCGGCGAGTGTCTCAACCTCAAGGAGGGCGAGACCCTGGAGGTGACGGAGCGGTGGGGCATCCACCGCACCGCTCCGGCGTTCGATCAGCTGGAGAGCAAGACCCAGATGTTCGAGACGGGCATCAAGGTCATCGACCTGCTGACGCCGTACGTGCAGGGTGGCAAGATCGGCCTGTTCGGCGGTGCGGGTGTGGGTAAGACCGTGCTCATCCAGGAGATGATCGCCCGCGTGGCCCGTGATCACGGTGGTGTGTCCGTGTTCGCCGGGGTGGGGGAACGGACCCGTGAGGGCAACGACTTGATCGTGGAGATGGAAGAGGCGGGAGTTCTCGGCCAGACCGCGTTGGTCTTCGGGCAGATGGACGAGCCGCCGGGTACCCGTCTGCGGGTGGCCCTGTCGGCGCTGACCATGGCGGAGTATTTCCGCGACGTGCAGAAGCAGGACGTGCTTCTCTTCATCGACAACATCTTCCGGTTCACCCAGGCGGGGTCCGAGGTGTCCACCCTGCTGGGCCGGATGCCGTCGGCGGTGGGTTACCAGCCGACGCTGGCCGATGAGATGGGCGTGCTGCAGGAGCGGATCACCTCCACCCGTGGGCACTCGATCACCTCGATGCAGGCGATCTATGTGCCAGCCGACGACTACACCGACCCGGCTCCGGCGACGACGTTCGCCCACCTCGACGCGACCACGGAGCTCTCCCGTGAAATTGCCTCGCTCGGTATCTACCCCGCGGTGGACCCGTTGACCTCGACCTCGCGGATTCTGGACCCGCGGTACATCAGCGCGGACCACTACAACACTGCGGTGCGGGTGAAGTCGATCCTGCAGCGCAACAAGGAACTGCAGGACATCATCGCGATCCTCGGTATCGATGAGTTGTCCGAAGAGGACAAGATCCTGGTCAACCGCGCTCGGCGGATCCAGCGGTTCCTCTCGCAGAACACCTATGTGGCCAAGCAGTTCACCGGCATCGAGGGTTCGACCGTGCCGCTGAAGGACTGTGTTGAGGCGTTCGCCAAGATCTGCGACGGCGACTACGACACGGTCCCGGAGCAGGCGTTCTTCATGTGTGGTGGGCTCGACGACGTCGAGCGGCAGGCGAAGGCGCTGGAGCGCTGAGCCTCGCTGGACGGTAGGGTCCCGCCACGGGATTGTCCTGCGATGGCCTGGTTCGGTACGCCGGACCAGGCCATCGGCGTTCCCCCGTCCGCGCGGATGTGACGCCGGGTGTCGTGTCACATGTCGTGTCAGAGTCGTGCCGATACCGTGCGGACATGAACTCGTCCCGTCTGGCGCCGGTCTCCTCGATTCCGGCGATGGCTGAGTACGGCGTCGGGGGCCCTGCGTGGGAGGCGCTGCCTTGGCAATGGGCCGCGGATCGACTGACGGCGGCGCGCAACTACTGGTTGGTCACGGTGTCGGGGGCCGGTGTCCCGCATGCCCTGCCGGTCTGGGGTGTGTGGGACGACCAGGAGTTCCGCTTTGCCTTCTCCTGTGCTCCGGGCTCACGCAAGGCGGCGAACCTGTCCGAGAATCCGAAGGTGGTCATCGCACCTGAGGACACCGTGGAGTGCGTGAGTGTGCAGGGTTCGGCTGCCGTGGTGTCGCAGGAGGACAGGGTCGCTTGCTGGATCGAGACCTACCTGGCCAAGTACCAGCCGCATTCGTCCGATCTGTCGGCGGAGTTCCTGCGTAGCAATCTCCTCTTCGAGGTCACGCCTCGCGGGGCGATCGGCATCATCGAACGTGACGATGAGTTCGCCGACAGGGCCACCAAGTGGCGCTTCCAGCGATAGCTTCGCCACCGGCGTCGTGCTGTCCCTCTCGCCGCTGTGACGTTGTCGGCTGCCGGAGGGGGCGACTGAGTGCCCGAGGCCCACCCCGGTTTGACTAGACTGCGGGTACGCCGATCACACCGGAGGGCATCGTGGCCGAACTGCACGTGGAACTCGTCGCTGCTGACCGTATGGTCTGGGAAGGGACGGCAACCATGGTCAGTGCCCGTGGTGTCGAGGGGGACATCGGGATCATGGCGGGGCACACTCCCATGATGACCATCCTCACCGACGGTGAGGTGCGCATCACCACGGGCGGAGCCACCGAGACGGCCCATGTCAGCAGCGGGTTCATGACGGTCGACCGGGACAACGTGGTGATCGTGGCCGAGTCCGTCGAGACCGCGGGTCAACGGAGTTGACCGGTGGGGCAGGTGCTCTTCACGGCTGAGGTCGTGGCCGGCATCTGCCTGCTGGCGGTGCTCAGCTTTCTGTTGCTGACCTATCTGCGCCGGCGCACCTTGAGCCGTGACGGCGAGGTGATCGTGTGTTCCTTGCGTGGTATGGGCGTGGATCGCTGGCGGCCGGGCCTGCTACGGCGTACGGATGTGTGCCTGGAGTGGTACCCGATGTTCGGCCTGACGACGCGCCCAAGCTATCGCTGGGGTCGGCTGAGCGTCCGGTTGGGGAACCTCGCCCCGAGTGATCGGCCGAACGACGCGGAAACCGATATGGCCAACGCCGGACTGTTCTCCGGCCAGCCGGTATTGGTGCCGGTCGAGGTGCGGGGAGCTGACGGGCAGCTGCGCACGGGAGAGCTGGCGTTGGCGCCGGCGCCGTACACCGCCGTCCGTGCCTGGGTCGAGGCGGCCCCGCCGGGAGCGCGTCCGGTCTAAGCCTCGATCAGGGGAGCGACAGGGGCCGCGGGGTCAGCTGGGTACGAGGCGTGGGTGGGCGGTGAGGACGTGCATCTGGGTTGCGGCCGCGGTGAGGGTGGCCGGTTGGTCGATGGGGTGCCAGGGGCCGGTGTCGATGGCGTACTCGGCGTCGTAGGTGATGCTGGCGGACATCGGGTAGATGCCCGGTTGGGGGTAGGTGTGGGTGACGTCGCCGTCGGGGTACGGACCGCCGGGTGAGGTGGTGTGGTGCGGCGGGGTGCCGTCGCCGTAGGTGTAGGTGTAGCGGGCGGGTTTGAGTCGGATGCGGACGGTGTGGCCGAGCATCTGCAGGGTGCGGGTGTCGCCGGGGCCGTAGCCAGTGCCGTTGAGGGTGACGCGGAGGTAGTTGGGGACTCTGACGAGGGTGCGTCCGCCGGGGGGTTGGACGTGGAGGTGGGGTCGGCGAAACGGGGTGTGGGCGTAGGCGGTACGGATGTCGTTCAGCGTGATCGCTGGGCGTGGAGCGCCGGTGCGTGGAGGGAAGCAGCTGTAGCCGGTGAAGATCCACCGGCCGCTGGGGGTGGGGCTGAGTTGTCGGCGGTAGAGGCGACCCATAGGTCCTGGGCCTGGCTGGTTGCGGCAGGCGTTGATGGCGTGGCTGCAGGTGGGGATTTCGTCGCCGGAGGCGAACGTGTTGCCAGGGCAGTCGATCACCCAGCGGTAGTCCCAGGTCGGTGACGTGGGCTTGCGAGGGTGTCTCACGGCGGGCTTTGACCCCGGCCAGCTAGCGGTCTGCTGACGCTGCGCCGTGGTGTTGATTCCACCGGCCGCGGCAGACGCGTCCACGGACCAGTCCATCGTTGGGTCAGGAGGCTCGACCCCCGGTGATGCCACGCTCGCAAGAGCGGCGAAGAGAGCCGATGTGACGACGAGTCGGTTCATTGAATCTTGGTGAATTCTACTAGCGCCCAGCCGGATTCGCGCCATCGCGTGCGATATGCGACCAAGCCTGATGCGGGGGGAGCCGTTTTGTATAGGCGACCATCGAAGTGCACAACCGACACTTCAGGACGCTGTAAGAGCAGGGACATGACGAAATCTCCGGTGCCGGGGTCCTCTGTCGCCTCGCCCATCGAGGCGATCTGCGTTGGGTTAGCGGCGTAATGGACTTTGCGCTCGACCAGGGCATGGACGATGCGTTCGAGGTTGCCGCAGGCGCGGCAGCCAGGCATTTCCAGCGGCTTCATGACGCCCAGTCGGGGGTGGGTCATGGTCCGGTTGCTTTCGGCGATGTAGTAGCGGACGAAGGCTTCGGCGCCCCTGGCGGTGCGTTGGCGGGCTGCCGGGGGGATGGGGGAGAGCCCGGACGCTGGTGTGCTGGATCTCGTGGCAGTGGGCGGTTCGGTGGCGGAGACAGGAGGGGTGGCGTCGCTGGGCGTCGGCTCACTCGTGGGATTGGTGGGCAGGACGATGCTGGCGGCGGGGGTGGGTGGTGGGTCGCTGGCGCACCCGGCGACGGTGCCGAGTCCCGCCAATGCGGCCAGCGCTGCCAGGGCGAGCGCGGCGCTCCGAGGTCTGGTGTTGGTGGTGGGTGGACGGGTCGGCACGGGCCCAATGTAGGAGGTGGCACCCTTCCTGAACAGTCGTCCAGATCTGCCTGTGGATAGCCGCATCACCAGCAGGGGCTGGTTGTCGAGAAGGCCGAGGATGCGTAGCACCTGGTGCTACCGTGGTGATGTGAAGGAGATCATCAGTCAGCGGGAGCTGCGTAACGACAGCGGCAGCATCATGCGCGGCCTGGATGACGGAGGGAGCTTCATCGTCACCCGACACGGTGTTCCTGTGGGTGAGTTACGCCCCCTGCGACGGCAGCGCCTGGTGGACGTCCGCGCCGTCGCCGAGATCTTCCGGGATGCTCCCGCGATCGACCGGGACAGGTTTGCCCAGGATCTCGACGTGCTTCTCGATCAGGACACCGAACCCCGTGGGTGAGCGCCTGGCCGCCGGGCTCCTCGACACCTCCGTGGTGGTTGACCTGGAACGGATCAACTCCCACGATTTGCCACGGGCCGTGGCGGTCGCAGCGATCACGATGGCCGAACTGGCGGCCGGTCCAGCGGCAGCGGCCGACCCCGCCGAGCGGGCGCGTCGCCAGGATCGTCTGCAGCGAGCCGAAGCAGCCTTCGAACCGATCCCCTTCGGCAGGGAGGCCGCTCGCGCCTATGGTCGTGTCCATGCCGCCGTGGTTGCGGCAGGACGGCAGCCTCGATGTCGGTTCGCGGATCTCCTCATTGCCGCGATCGCAGTGGCAGAGGACCTCCCAATGGTGACCCGCAATGCTGACGACTTCGCCGGCCTGGACGACCTGCTCCACGTCGTCAGCGTCTGACGGCTCGGGCTCAGCTGCCCTCGGGTGTCGTGTCCGCCGAGTCCGCGGTGCCTGAAGCTGGCTTCGCGGGCTGCTCGCGCCCCCCGCCGGGCTGCCACAGCACGTCACCGCCGCAGTCCTTGTTGGCAATCCGCGCGAGCACGAACAACAGGTCCGACAACCGGTTGAGGTAGGTCGCCGCGACCGGATTCACCCCTCCCGGCACGCTGGGGCCGTCCTCGCCCCCGGCGGTCGCGGGGGCGGGCTGGTCGCCGTACCGCTCCAGCGCTGCCCAGGTGGAGCGTTCGGCGCGGCGCACGATCGTCGTTGCCAGATGCAGGTACGCCGACCCGGGGCTGCCGCCGGGCAGGATGAACGAGCGCAGCTTCTCCAGCTCAGCCAGGTAGCGATCGCAATCCTGCTCCAGCTCGCTGATCCACTCCTGCTTCACCCGCAGCGGCGGGTACTGGTAGCTCTCGGCCAGCGGGTTGCACAGGTCGGCGCCGACGTCGAACAGGTCGTTCTGCACCCGGGTGAGCGTGCTGATCACGTCCTGGCGCAAGCCGCCGCAGGCGACCGCGATGCCGATCGCGGCGTTGGCCTCGTTGGCGTCGGCGTAGGCCTGCAGCCGTGGATCCGTCTTGCTCGTCCGGCTGAAGTCGCCCAGCGCGGTGGTCCCGTGATCGCCGGTCTTGGTGTAAATGCGGGTGAGGTTGACCATGCCCCTGATCGTGTCAGAAGTCGGGCGTGCACCTCGGGTACGACGACCGCCACCCGAGACGGGGCACCGCACGCCGCCGGGCACAGAGTGTGATGTCTGTCACTTTCCCAACGGGCGGGCGGCAGGCGGCGTCGGGCTAGCGTCCAGACATGGGTGAACGCAGCAAGCCGTGGGTGATGCGCACGTACGCGGGGCATTCCAGCGCCGCAAAGAGCAACGAGCTGTACCGACGCAATCTGGCCAAGGGTCAGACCGGCCTGTCGGTGGCCTTCGACCTCCCAACCCAGACCGGGTACGACCCTGATCACGTCCTGTCCCGGGGAGAAGTCGGCAAGGTGGGCGTCCCCATTTCCCACATCGGCGACATGGCATCGCTGTTCGACGCGATCCCGCTGGCGCAGATGAACACCTCGATGACGATCAACGCCACGGCGATGTGGTTGCTGTCCATGTATGAGGTGGTGGCTCAGCAGCAGGCCGAAGCCGCCGGTGAAGACCCTATGGCCAACACCCGGTTGCTCGCCGGGACGACCCAGAACGACATCATCAAGGAATACCTGTCCCGCGGGACGCACGTCTTCCCGCCCGGCCCATCGCTCCGCCTGACCAGCGACATGATCGCTTACACGGTCAACAACATCCCGAAGTGGAACCCGGTCAACATCTGCAGCTACCACTTGCAGGAGGCCGGCGCGACCCCCGTGCAGGAAGTGGCGTACGCCCTGTCCACCGCCATCGAGGTCCTGGACCGAGTGCGCAACCGTGGCGAGGTTCCCGCCGAGCGCTTCGGCGACGTCGTGGCCCGCATCTCCTTCTTCGTCAACGCCGGTGTGCGGTTCGTCGAAGAGATGTGCAAGATGCGCGCCTTCACCCGGATGTGGGACGAGCTCACCCTCGAACGGTACGGCGTGCAGGACGAGAAGCTGCGCCGCTTCCGGTACGGCGTCCAGGTCAACTCCCTGGGTCTGACGGAAGTCCAGCCCGAGAACAACGTCCAGCGCATCGTGCTGGAGATGCTCGGGGTCACGTTGAGCAAGAACGCTCGGGCACGCGCCGTCCAGCTGCCCGCCTGGAACGAGGCGCTCGGCCTGCCTCGGCCCTGGGACCAGCAGTGGTCGCTGCGCATCCAGCAGGTGCTCGCCTACGAGTCCGACCTCCTGGAGTACGACGACATCTTCGACGGTTCGCCGGTGATCGAGGCCAAGGTCCAAGAGATCATCGACGGCGCGCGGGCTGAGATGGACAAGGTCGCCGAGATGGGTGGGGCCGTCGCGGCGGTCGAATCCGGCTACATGAAGCAGCAGCTGGTGGCCTCGCACGCGGCCAGGCGTCAGCGCATCGAGTCCGGTGAGGACACCGTGGTCGGCCTGAACAAGTTCACCTCGACCGAACCGAGCCCGCTCACCGCCGACCTCGACACCGCCATCCAGACCGTGGACGTGGCCGTCGAACACGCGGCCTCCGACGCGATCCGCGCCTGGCGCGAGAAGCGGGACGCCGATCCCGCAAAGAAGGCCGAAGCCGAAGCCGCGCTGGTCGCGCTCAAGGAAGCCGCCGCCGACGAGGACGCCAACCTCATGGAGGCCACGCTGCGCTGCGCCCGCGCCGGACTGACCACGGGCGAATGGGCCGGAGCGCTGCGCGAGGTGTTCGGCGAATACCGGGCACCCACCGGCGTCACCGGCAACATCGGGGTCGGGGAGGCGCCCTCGGGCAGCAAGCTTGCCCAGGTGCGGGACATGGTCAAGAAGACCAATTCCGACCTCGGCTACCGGCTGCGCTTCCTGGTCGCTAAGCCCGGGCTGGACGGTCACAGCAACGGCGCCGAGCAACTCGCCGTACGGGCCAGAGACGTCGGCTTCGAGGTGGTCTACCAGGGCATCCGCCTGACGCCCGAGCAGATCGTCAACGCCGCGGTGGCCGAGGACGTGCACGCCCTGGGCATCTCGATCCTGTCGGGCTCGCACATGGAACTGATCCCGGACATCCTCACCCGGATGAAGGACGCCGGGGTGGGGGAGGTGCCCGTCTTCGTCGGCGGCATCATCCCCGACTCGGACGGCCGCAAGCTGCGCGACGCAGGCGTCGCTGGGGTCTATACCCCCAAGGACCACGACCTGACGACGTCGATGGCCGACATCGTCCGGGTGATCCGCGCTACGCACAATCTCAAGGAGCTGACCTTCGAGGAGTCCGCCCGCGCGCTGTGAACGCCGTGACCAAGAGCGGGCTCACCCGCCGGCGCCGCCGTACCATGCACGGGTGAGTGATCTCCAATGCCCGGCCACCCTGATCGTCCTGGGACGATCAGGGTGGCCGTCGCACGTGCCGCTCCCGCACGATCGTCACGTCGCTGCGGTGTACGGCCCGGCGGACGACTTCGCGGTGGCCGCACAGCTGGCGGAGCGGCTGGACGCGGCGCTACGGCCGGTCAGTGAACTGAACGGCTGCGCCTATCCGGACGGCACGGCGGTGGGCAGAGCGGCCCTGGAGGGCATTGCGGACCTGCATCGCGGCGAAACGGTGATCGTGCTGACGGCCGACGACGACCCCGCCCGTGAGGTGCGCATCGATGCGGACGGTTGGTCGGTCACCCCCTTGGCGGCCGACTGAAGCGGTCGACGCAGGTTGCGGCCCGCCTCCCGGATCAGCCGACCCCGGTGGCGGCCTCGCGGCGCGGATCACCGGCGGCCGACAGCGATGGCGTGCCGTCGACGTACTCCAGTAGGGCAGCGCCCACGCCCCCGAAGTACATGCCGATCTCCTCGTGGGTGCGGTACGGCAAACCGGATGCGCGCGCGGCTTCGCGCAAGCCTGGCCCGTCCTCGTGGTCCAGCCGGGCGTGCCCCGTGGGGTCGACGGCCACGTGCACCCGCGGGGCGTCGATGGCTCCCTGCAGGGGCATGCGGTCCAGGCAGAAGTGGCCCAGGGCCTGCATCAACGCCGTGGTGATGCGGTCGGCTCCCGGACTGCCGATGGCCAACATGGATCCGTCGTCCCGGCGGGCGGTCGTGGGAGCCATGTTCGAGGCGAGCCGAGTGCCCGGCGGGAGCACGTGCAGGCCGCGACGGTTGAGTTCGGGTTCGCCCAGCCCGTTGTTGAGCATCAGCCCGGTCCCGGGGGTGGTCACCCCGGAGCCGTACCCGGCGGAGGTCGTGACCGAGCAGGCCAGTCCGTCACGGTCGACCACCGAGACATGCACCGTCTCCGGGGAGGTGGAGGTGGCGGCGAGGCCGGCCGCCCCGAACGTCCCCAGCACGCTGACCATCTCATCGAGTGCCGCCGGCAGGTCTTCGGCGAGGTCGATGAAACGGTGCCGATACTCCAGCACCAGGCGCTGGACGGCGATCAGCGTGGCCGGGTCGCCGACCGCCCCGCCGCCAGGGCGGGCACGCTCCTGCAGGGACCGCAGCATCGCGGTCAGCACGGGACCGCCGATCGAGGGTGAGGGGTTGACCGCGACATCCCACGACCCCAGGCGAGTGCGCAGCGGGGATCGGACCGCCACCTGGTACGCCGCCAGGTCCTCCCGAGAGATCAAGCCGCCATGTTCCGCCATGTCTTCGGCGATGACCTGCGCCAACTCCCCGGTGTATAGCGTGGCGGCCCCGTCGGCGCCGATCGCCTCAAGGGTGTCGGCCAGGTCGGGCGACCTCATCAGGGCCCCCGCCGTCGGGATGAGGCCCTCACCGTGTTGCTGCAGGAAGGCCCGGGTGTCCCCGTGCCAGGAGAACAGCTGCCCCCCGCTGAACGTCAGATAGTACGCCGCCGCGCTCCCGAGCGGATACCCCTGCCGGACGGCGTGGGTCGCCGGTTCCAGCAGCCTGGCCCAGGGCACCCCGCCCCACCGCCGGTGCGCCGCGTCCAGGGCGGCGAACATGCCCGGAGTGGCGACCGACCCGTGGCCCCCGTGCACCGTGATGCCGCCGCCGTAGGCCATGTCGATCTGCTCCAGGCCACGACCGAACGCCTCCCGCGGCCGCCCTCTGCCGGGCATTTCGACGTTGCCGTCGATGGCCACCGGTGCTTGTCCGGGCGCCCACACGTTGATGAACGCGCCGCCCATCGGGCTGACGATGCCCGGCTCGGTGACCGCCGCCGTGACGACCGCCGCGATGGCGGCGTCGACCGCGTTACCGCCGTCGGCGACCTGAGCCAGCCCCGCCTCCACGGCGAGGATCCCGGGGGCCGCGATGGCGACGTGTCCTGTCATGCCAGCCCTCTCCCGTCCCCAGCGTTCACCCGCACCCGCAGCCCCCGCCGCAGCAGCCGCCGCCCGGTGCTCCCGCCGGAGGGCCGCCGACGGCCGTGGCGCGGCCGGCCCCGGCCAGGCCCAAGGTGGTCAGCAGGCGCACCGTGTCGGGATGGCCCTGGGGGCACGGGGCCGCCGCATCCGAGGAGGCCATCGGGCGGCGTACGGTGAACTGGTGGCCGCACTCGCGGCAGCGGTACTCGTACGTGGGCACGGGGCCCAGCGTAGAGCCAAGTCTGGCGGCGCGAGCGAGGCAGGGGCGGGTGGGGTGCGGCGGGGGTTCTCCCGGAACCTCAGAAGAGCCGGGACTCGGCGTCGTCGACTCCCCGGAGAGCGTCGTAGTCCAGGGTGAGGCAGGCGATCCCGCGATCGGTGGCCAGGGTCCGGGCCTGGGGCTTGATCTCCTGGGCGGCGAAGACCCCGCGTACCGGTCCGGAGGCGCACAGCAGCGGGTCGCGGTTGAGCAGCGCGAGGTAGCGGGTCAGCTGCTCGACACCGTCGATCTCGCCGCGGCGCTTGATCTCCACGGCGACGTGCAAACCGTCGGCGTCGCGGCACAGCAGATCCACCGGGCCGATCGCCGTCGGATACTCGCGCCGGATCAGGGTGTATCCCGGCCCCAAGGCCTGCATCTGATCGGCGAGCAGCCGCTGCAGATGTGCCTCCACGCCGTCTTTGACCAGCCCGGGATCGATTCCCAGCTCATGACGCGAATCGTGCTGTACGTCGTACATCAGGATCCGGAGACGATCGTCGGATTTTGCACGGCGGACCTCCCAGACAGCCGTGACCCCCGCGCTGGCCTCGGATGCCGAAGGCGCCGATTCGTTGACCGTGCACGGCGGCGACATCCAGTTGAGGGGCTTATAGGAGCCGCCGTCGCTGTGGATCAAGACCGACCCGTCCGCCTTGACCATGACTAACCGGGTGGCACGGTCCAGGCGAGCCGAGAGCCTGCCTGCGTACTCGACGGCACAGCTCGCAATGACCAGGCGCACGCACGCACCCTACCGCGTGTGGCTCGAGTGTGACCTGGGTCGCTTTTCTGGGGGTCCCACGCCGTTGTCCCATTTGACAGGATCAGCGCATGGCGCGTGACTTCAAGAAGATCGGTGTAGTAGGCCTCGGCACCATGGGTGCAGGGATCGCCGAAGTGTTTGCCAAGGCAGGGCTGGATGTCATCGGTGTCGAAGCCGACGACAAGGCGCTGACCAGGGCCAAGAGCATCCTCGAATCGTCGACGTCCCGAGCGATCGCTCGCGGCAAAATGACGGAGGAAGAAAAGGCGGGGTTGATCGGGCGGATCTCGTTCACGGCGAACATCGATGACGTTGCTACCTGTGACCTGGTCATCGAGGCGATCCCGGAGAACCTGGAACTCAAGCGCAAGGTCTTCGCGCATCTCGACGAGATCATCGGGGATGACGCACTGCTGGCCACCAATACCTCCAGCCTGTCCGTGACCGACCTGGCCGTGGCGACCGAACACCCCAAGCGCGTCGTGGGGCTGCACTTCTTCAACCCCGCCCCGGTGCAGGACCTCGTCGAGGTCATCAGCACGGTGATCACCGAAGAAGGCGTGCTGGATGACATCCGTGGGCTGGTGGAGAAGATCGGCAAGAAGCCGGTCACCGTGGGCGACCGGGCCGGTTTCATCGCCAACGCCCTGTTGTTCGGGTATCTCAACCACGCGGTCTCGATGTACGAGGCCAAGTACGCCTCCCGCGAGGACCTGGACGCGGCCATGCGGTTCGGCTGCGGCCTCCCGATGGGCCCGTTGGCACTGGTCGACCTGATCGGCCTGGACACGACGTACGCGATCCTGGACACGATGTACCACGAGGACCGCGACAAGTTGCACGCGCCGTCCCCGATCCTGAAGCACATGATCGCGGCGGGGCTGTTGGGCCGTAAGAGTGGCCGCGGCTTCTACACCTACGAGGGTCCCGGGTCCGGCAAGGTCGTCGCGGACGCCCTGACCCCGAAGGCCGGCGAAGGTGCGGACAAGGTCCACGACATCAAGAAGGTCGGGGTCATCGGCAACGGCACGATGGCGATGGGCATCGTCGAGGTGTTCGTCAAGGCCGGCTACGACACCACGTTCATCGCCCGGAGCCAGGAGAAGGCCGACGCCTCCCAGGGCAAGCTGCTCAAGTCGCTGGAGAAGCAGGTCCAGCGCGGCCGGTTGACCGAGGAGAAGCGGGACGCCGCGATGGCGTTGTCGCACCCCTCGCACAGCTACGACGACCTCAAGGACGTCGACATCGTCGTCGAGGCGATCGCCGAGGAGCTGGGCCTGAAGCAGGCCGTCTTCGAGAACCTCGACGAGGTCTGCAAGCCGGGTTGCGTGCTGGCCACCACGACGTCCTCACTCCCGGTCATTCAGATCGCCGCGGTCACCAAGCGGCCGCAGGACGTCATCGGCATGCACTTCTTCAACCCGGCCAACATCATGAAGCTGGTCGAGATCGTCACCACGGTGTCGACGGCCGAAGACGTGATGCTCACCGTCCGGGACCTGTGCAAGAAGATCGGGAAGGTCGACGTGCTCTGCGGCGACCGGGCCGGCTTCATCGTCAACGCGCTCCTCTTCCCGTACTTGAACGACGCGATCAAGATGTTGGAGGCGCACTACGCGACCACCGACGACATCGACACCGCGATGAAGTCCGGCTGTGGGTACCCGATGGGCCCGTTCGAGTTGCTCGACGTCGTGGGTCTGGACGTCTCCCTGGCCATCCAGCGGGAGCTCTACATGGAGTTCCGCGACCGCGGTTTCGCCCCGGCGCCCATGTTGGAGCACATGGTGACCGCGGGATACCTGGGCCGCAAGACTGGACGCGGTTTCCGCAACTACGCCCGCTGACGCTGACCCGTCGGCGGACGCGCAGCCGACGGCGAACACACTGACGGTCACGACCCTGAACTGCGGGGTCGTGGCCGTTGGCGTTCGCCCTCGTCGTGGAACACCGGTGGGCCGGACCGCGCCGAGCATCACAATGGGTGGATGACTAGTGGCCGTGACCCTGAGGAGAGTGTCCAGATTCGGGCGCGCAGCATCCTGCCCGCGCGGCGCGAGAACATCGAACTCCACACCGCCGACGGATTGACCCTGGTCGGCGAACTGGCGCAACCGCTGGACCGCCCGCCCGCGGCCACCATCATCACGTTGCACCCGTTGCCGACCCACGGCGGGTTCATGGACAGCCACGTCTATAAGAAGGCCGCTCACCGCCTGCCCGCGCTGGCGGACCTCGCGGTGATTCGCTTCAACACGCGGGGGACGGAGTCCGCGCGTGGGGCCTCCGAGGGCGAGTTCGACTACGCCGAAAGCGAGCGGTACGACGTCGCCGCCGCCATCGAGTACGCCGAGTTTCACGATCTGCCCCATCGATGGCTGGTGGGCTGGTCGTTCGGGACGGATCTGGCGTTGATGCACGGTCACGACCCGGCCATCAAGGGGGCGATCCTGCTCAGCCCGCCGCTGCGGTTCAGCGGGCCGGAGCACCTTTCGGCCTGGGCGCAGGACGGCAAGCCGGTCCTGGCGTTGGTGCCGGAGTTCGACGATTACTTGCGTCCCGACGAGGCGCGCGAGCGGTTTGCCGCGATCCCGCAGGCGCGGGTGGTGGGGGTCGAGGGTGCCAAGCACCTGTGGGTGGGGGAGACCTACGTGCACCGAGCGTTGACGGAGATCGTGAACGCGGTCCGCCCCGGTTTCGGGCCGCTGCCGACCACGTGGGACGGTCCGATGGAGGAGGAGCCCTCCCCACTGCGGCGGCTCAACCGGACCGGCCGCGCAGCTCGATGACGGCACCGTCAAGCCGGGGCAGGGCGATCCGCAGAGCCTGAAGGGCCTCATCGCGCACGGTCTGGGCGTCCAGCACGGTGCGCGTCGGGTCGGTTTCGAGGACGACCTCGGCGCGCAGCGTGTGGCCGATCCAGCGCAACCGCAGGTCTGCGACGGCGGCGACCTCGGGTACGGCGGCCAGAGCCGCGTGCGCCCGGCGCGTCAGTTCGGGGTCGACGCCGTCCATGAGCCGCAAGCCCACCTGCGCCGCGGCGCTGCGCAGCACCCCGAGGATCGCAACCGCGATGAGCAGGCCTACGACAGGGTCGGCCCAATGCCAGCCGATCGCCGTACCGCCCGCGCCGAGCACTACGGCGAGGCTGGTCAGGCCGTCGGTCCGGGCGTGTAACCCGTCCGCGACCAGCGCGGCGGAGCCGATCCGGCGGCCGACGCTGATGCGGTACCGGGCGACCCACTCGTTGCCCAGGAACCCCACCACGCCGGCGCCGGCGACCGCCACAAGCGCGGTGACCTGCTGCGGATGGATCAGCCGATCGATGGCCTGCCAGCCGGCGAGCACGGCCGACAGCGAGATCATCGCGACGACGAACACCCCGGCAAGGTCCTCGGCGCGTCCGTACCCATAGGGGTAACGCTGCGTGGGCTGCCGCCGGGCAAGTGCGAACGCGAACAGCAGTGGTACGGCGGTGAGGGCGTCGGCCACGTTGTGCAGCGTGTCGCCCAGCAGGGCCACGGACCCCGACCAGAGGACGACCACGGCCTGCAGCATTGCGGTCGCGACCAGGATGGCGAGGCTGATCCAGAGGGCCCGGCGGCCGGCCGCGTTGGCCTCGAGGGCATCGTCGATCTGGTCGGCCGGGTCGTGGGAGTGTCCGGCGCCGAGCAGGTGCCCGAACGTGTGAGCCCCGCGGTGGCGAAGGCCGTGCGGGTGCTCGTGGGCGTTCATGCCGGGCCCGTCAGACGGCGAGGGCCGGACGCCAGTGGCTGGTGGTGTGCCGGAGTGTCGGACGCCAGGTGCTCGACGTGTCGAGTTGCGTCGATCACCAACTGCCTGACGTGCTCGTTCTCGATGCGATACCAGATCTGAGTCCCCGCCCGCCTGGTGTTGACCAAGCGCGCCATCCGCATCTTGGCCAGGTGTTGGGAGGTGGCCGGGACTGGGCGGCCGATCCGTTCCGCGAGATCCGTGACCGAGAGTTCCTCATCGAGCAGCAACCAGGCGAGCTGCAACCGGGTGGCGTCGGCAAGGACGCGGAGCACCTCGACCGCTAATGCGAGGACCTCCTCGGTCTGGGCCCCATGTTGCATGCTTGCATTCATGCGCAAATAATAGACATGAGTCCGGGCGTGGCGTCAACCATGACCAAGGCGCCGCGGCAGGGCGTCGCAGCAGCAGGGCCGTCCACCCGCCTGGGTGAACGGCCCTGCGTGCCTCTCGCGCAGTTCGGGGACGCCGGCCTAACGCTGGATGAGCTGCCGCACCACGTCCGTCATGGACAGCACGCCGACCGGCTTGCTGTCTTCGGTGACGACCAGACGGTGCATCCGCCGTGCAGTCATCATGCTGACCGCCTGGCTGAGCCGCTCACTGGCGGGAACGGTGACGCAGCCGGGCGTCATCACGTCGCGGACAAGGAGCGCGCGGGCCGCCTCGGCCGAGCGACCTTGGCTCGCGAGCACCAGGTCGGTCTGCGACACCACGCCGACGGCTTCGTCGCCGTCCATCACGACCACTGCGTGAATGTCGTGCTCGAACATGAGGTCCGCGGCCCGGGCGGCAGTGTCGCTCGGGGCGCAACCGATGATCTCGCGGTGCATCAGCTCGCTCACGGTGCGACCGTCGTCGGCGATCTCGATCGCCTCGCCCTCCTCGATGCTCGGGAGTGGCGCCGACATGGTGGACGGGTTCTTCGGGCTGTTGTGTGCGTCGTCCTTCGGGAGCGCAGCCGTCTTCATCCCCAACGGGGATTCCGCACTTGCGCCCAGGCCGAACTCGGTGGCCCCGACCAGCACGGCCATGTTGCCGTGGGGGTGCTTGTTCTCGTACATCAACTGGTGGGCTTCGGGGATCTGGTCGTAACTGAAGGCACGAGACAGGCACGGGTTGAGCTGGCCGCTGAGCGCGAGCTCGTTCATCTCGTAGGACTGCACATTGTTGGCGAAGTGCGAGCCCTGCAGCCGCTTTTGCCGCATCCACAGGTAGCGCAGGTCGACGGTCGCGTTGAAACCGGTCGTCCCGGCACAGACGACGACCATGCCGCCGGTGTCGCAGACGAAGATCGAGGTGGGGATCGTGGTCTCGCCCGGGTGCTCGAAGACCAGGTTCGGCGCCTTCTTCTCACCCAGCACGTCCCAGATCTTCGCGCCGAAGGCGCGCGCGCCCTTGAGCCATGCGTTGTAGCCCACCGTGTCCTTCCAGTGGGGCAGCATTCCCCAGTGGTCGAACTCGTTGCGGTTGATGCACCCCTTGGCACCCAGGCTCATGCAGTAGTCGAACTTGTCCTCACCGGAGACGATGGCGATCGGCGTACCGCCCGCCGCCTTGACGATCTGGATAGCCATGGAGCCCAGCCCGCCCGCGCCGCCCCAGACCAGCACCACGTCGCCGGCTTTGACCGCGTTGACACCCCAGCCGTGCAGCATGCGCCAGGCCGTCGCCCCCACCAGCGTGTAGGCGGCCGCCTCTTCCCAGTTCATGTGCTTCGGCTTGGGCATGCACTGCTGAGCCTGGACCTTGGTGAACTGGGCGAAGCTGCCCCAGTTCGTCTCATAGCCCCAGATCCGGAAGGTGGGCGAGTACATCGGGTCGCCGCCGGCGGTGACCGTGGGGCAGTTGCGGTCCCACTGGCCGCAGTGCATGACGACCTCGTCGCCAACCTTGACGTTGGTGACGTCCTTGCCGACCGCGTACACGATCCCCGAGGCGTCGCTGCCACCGATGTGGAAAGTCTCTGGGTCCCCGATGCCACCCTTGGCGAACGCCTTGTTGCGAGCGCCGATGACGTCGACCGGGACGCCCAGACCCGCCCAGACGTTGTTGTAGTTGATTCCCGCGGCCATCACGTAGACCAGGACCTCGTCGTCCTTGATGGACGGCACGTCGACGACTTCCTTCTGGAACGCCTGCGATGGGGGGCCGAACCGCTCGGGCCGGATCAGCCAGGCGTGCATCTTCTCGGGAATCTCGCCGACCGGCGGCGCCTCACCGATGTCGTACAGGTCCTTGGTCATAGTGAGCATCCTTTCTCCGTGGGAACTGGGGCGGTCGTGGCTGCGGCTTCGATCGAGGTGTGGCGCTACCGATGAAGCACACGACCCCCAGGCGCCGCTAGTCAGGAGCATTGCCCGGGGGATCTCGCGTAACCACGGGTGCGGGTGGTGAATTACCTCACCAGATGGGTATTGCCGGAATAGCCTGTGGGGACTTGGCAAGACGCCATTGCCCCGTCGTGGCCCGCTGGCTCAGTGGTGGGCATCCTTATTCGGCTCGACCAACTCGACGAGCACGCCGCCGGCGTCCTTGGGGTGCACGAAGTTCACCCGGCTGTTGGAGGTGCCCCGCTTGGGCTGTTCGTACAGCAACCGGACGCCACGTTCGCGCAGGGTGGCGCAGACGTCGTCGATGTTCTCCACCCGATACGCCATCTGCTGCACGCCCGGGCCGTTGCGGTCCAGGAACTTGGCGATCGTGGAGTTCTCGTCCAGCGGCGCCAGCAGCTGGATGTGGGATGTAGAGTCGCCGACGGCCATCATGGCCTCCTCGACGCCCTGCTCCTCGTTCGTCTCGCGGTGCGCCATGCGCATCCCGTACTTCTCCTCGTAAAAGGCGATGGCCTCGTCGAGGTTGGGCACAGCGATTCCGACATGGTCGATATGGGTGAACAGTCCAGCCATCGTCATGGGGCCAAGCCTAGGGGAGCGGCCCCGGTCACGGGGGGGCTGGGAAGGGGCCGGTCGACGTACCGACAGCGCGGGTCACGGGTGGTTGCCTCGGTCACAGCGGGCCGCCAGGGGTGCCTGGCTGACTATTGTGAACGCATCAGCCGGACGAGCTTCGCCGACTACTTGGAGGCAGACCAGATGAGCGACCGCAAGACCACGGTGATCGTAGCCGGAGCCCGGACCCCGATGGGCCGGATGATGGGCTCGCTGAAGGACATGTCCGCAGCCGACCTCGGGGGCGTGGCGATCAAGGGTGCCCTGGACAAGGCCGGGGTCGCGCCCGACCAGGTCGACTACGTCATCATGGGACAGGTGCTGCAAGCGGGTGCCGGGCAGATGCCGTCCCGTCAGGCCGCCGTCAAGGCCGGCATCCCGATGTCGGTTCCGGCCCTGACCATCAACAAGGTGTGCCTGTCCGGCATCGACGCGATCGCGCTGGCGGACCAACTGATCCGCGCCGGTGAGTGCGAGATCGTGGTGGCCGGTGGTCAGGAGTCGATGACCAACGCGCCGCACATGCTGCCCAAGAGCCGCGCCGGGTTCAAGTACGGCGACGTCAAGCTCAAGGACCACATGGACTACGACGGCCTGTGGGACATCTTCACGAACCAGGGGATGGGCAACCTCACCGAATCGGGCAACACCGGCGACGTCGCGTTCACCCGGCAGGAGCAGGACGCCTACTCGGCGCGCAGCCACCAGCTGGCGGCCAAGGCGACTGCCGACGGCAAGTTCGACGACGAGATGGTTCCCGTGATGCTGCCCCAGCGCAAGGGCGACCCGGTGCCGTTCACCACGGACGAGGGCGTGCGCGCCGAGACCACGGTGGAGACCCTGGGCAAGCTGCGTCCCGCTTTCGCCAAGGACGGCACGATCACCGCCGGCACCGCCTCGCAGATCAGCGACGGCGCCTGCGCGGTCGTCGTGATGAGCAAGGAGAAGGCCGAGTCGATGGGCCTGACCTGGTTGGCCGAGATCGGCGCCCACGGCATCGTGGCCGGTCCCGACGACTCCTGCCTGCAGCAGCAGCCCGCCTTGGCCATCAAGAAGGCCTGCGAGAAGGAGGGCGTCGACCCGGCATCGCTGGACCTCTACGAGATCAACGAGGCCTTCGCGGCCGTCGGGCTGGCATCGGCCAAGATGCTCGGCATCGGTGAGGACAAGGTCAACGTCAACGGCGGCGCGATCGCGATGGGTCACCCGATCGGCATGTCCGGTGCCCGGATCACGCTGCACCTGGCGCTGGAGCTCAAGCGGCGCGGTGGCGGCATCGGTGTGGCCGCCCTGTGCGGCGGTGGCGGTCAAGGCGACGCCCTGATCGTGCGAGTGCCCAAGGCCTGATGTCGTCGCGGCGGGTGTGGGGCCGCGTGCGGCCCCACACCCGCTCGCGTGACCTGGGAGCGCCCCGCGTACGGCGGGGTCCATCGCAAGGAGAGGCGATCGATGTCGAGGCGTTCCGTTGACGTACCCGCCCTGGTGGAGGCTGCCCGGGCGGGCTCTCCGCGAGCCGTCGCCCGGCTGATCTCCCTGGTCGAGGACGCCAGTCCGGCCCTGCGCGAGGTGATGGCAGCCCTGGCCCCCCACTCCGGCCACGCCCACATCATCGGGATCACCGGCAGCCCGGGTGTCGGCAAGTCGACGTCTACGAACGCCCTGGTCGCCGGGTTCCGCCGGCAGGGCAAGCGAGTGGGGGTCCTGGCGGTCGACCCGTCCTCGCCGTTCTCCGGGGGGGCGCTGCTCGGAGACCGGGTCCGGATGCAGGATCACGCCCTGGACCCGGAGGTCTACATTCGCTCGATGGCCTCCCGCGGTCACCTGGGAGGGTTGTCCTGGTCGACGCCCCAGGCGTTGCGCGTGCTGGACGCCGCGGGCTGCGACGTCGTGCTCGTCGAGACCGTCGGGGTCGGCCAGAGTGAGGTCGAGATCGTCGGCATGGCGGACACCACGATCGTGTTGCTCGCCCCCGGGATGGGGGACGGCATCCAGGCCGCCAAGGCGGGCATTCTGGAGATCGGCGACATCTTCGTGGTCAACAAGGCCGATCGGGACGGCGCCGATGCCACCGTGCGCGATATCCGACACATGATCTCCCTCGGCGACCGCAGCGGGGGAGAAGCGCAATGGCGGCCCCCGGTGATGAAGACCGTCGCCGCCGAGTTCCAGGGGATCGATGAGGTCCTCGAGGCTATCGATGGTCACTACGCCTGGATGACCGAGCACGGCGAGCTGCACCGCCGCCGTCGGCGTCGCGCCGCCGACGAGATCGAGTCGATCACGCTGGCCGTCCTGCGCGCGCGGATGGGAGACTTGCGCGCGGGGCACAACATCGAAGACCTCGCCGAACTGGTGGCCGAGGGAACGACCGACCCCTACACCGCAGCCGACAAGATCCTGTCAGTTCTCTGAGGCTGCGAGGATCCGTGTCGTTCCCGTTCGACCCGATCCGCAGGGCAGCGCTGCTGTGGCAGCGCGCCTGGGGTGACCACTCCCAGTCTCAGGCGATGGCCACGGCAACCTCGATCATGCGTGTCCAGCAGCTGTTGTTGTCTCGGTTCGACGCGATGCTCAGCGACTACGGTCTGACGTTCTCCCGCTACGAGGCGCTGGTCCTGCTGAGCTTCAGCCGGGACGGTCGGCTGCCGATGAGCCTGCTGGGCGCCCGTTTGATGGTGCACCCGACCAGTGCCACGCACACGGTGCAGCGGCTGGAAGCCCAGGGCTTCGTGGCCCGAACACCGAACCCGCAGGACGGCCGTGGAACCTTGGCGGAGATCACCCCCGCGGGTCGTCAGGTGCTGCACGAGGCCACGCAGGCCCTCGTCGCGGACGGCTTCGGGCTCGGCTGCCTGAGCGAGGACGAGAACGGCCAGTTGTATCGCCTGCTTGAAACAGTCCGCCGGACCGCCGGGGACTTCGAGGAGCCCGCCTGACGGCGTACCTCGCTGCTGGCAACGAAACCGGCCACCCGGGGCGACCGTTCGGCGTTCGGTCGCGGGGTCTGGGCGATCTGCGGGCGCGGAGGGAGCCGTATCCCTTCCAGATACTAGGACGTCCTAGTATCTTCGGCTGGTATGACGATGATCGACGAGCCCCACGCGCGCACGGCCGACACGCTCTCTGGACGCCAGCGGTGGCAGCAGCGGTACGACGCCGCTGTCGCCAAGGGCCAGGTCAAGAACCGCGACTTCACCACCCTGTCCTTCATGGAACTGGACCCGGTCTACGGGCCGACACAACAGCAAGAGGACGCCGACCCGCAGTTCGACCGCATCGGCTGGCCGGGGGAGTTCCCCTTTACCCGGGGTCTGTACGCGACCGGCTACCGGGGCCGCCCCTGGACCATCCGTCAGTTCGCCGGGTTCGGAAACGCCAAGCAGACCAACGAGCGGTACAAGATGATCCTGGGCCGGGGCGGCGGCGGGCTGTCCGTGGCGTTCGACATGCCGACCCTGATGGGCCGCGACAGCAACGACCCGATGAGCCTGGGCGAGGTGGGCCACTGCGGCGTCGCCATCGACTCCGCCCTCGACATGGACACGCTGTTCAGTGACATCCCGCTCGGGGACGTCACGACGTCGATGACCATCAGCGGCCCCGCCGTGCCGGCGTTCTGCATGTACCTGGTGGCGGCCGAGCGCCAGGGGGTGGACTTCCGCACCCTGAACGGCACACTCCAGACCGACATCTTCAAGGAGTACATCGCGCAGAAGGAGTGGCTGTTCGCGCCGGAGCCGCACCTGCGCCTGATCGGTGACCTGATGGAGTTCTGCAGCCAGAACATCCCCGATTACAAGCCGTTGTCGGTGTCGGGCTATCACATCCGCGAAGCCGGGTCGACGGCCGCCCAGGAACTCGCCTTCACCCTCGCCGACGGGTTCGGGTACGTCGAGCTCGGGCTGTCCCGCGGGCTTGATGTCAACGTGTTCGCCCCCGGCCTGAGCTTCTTCTTCGACAGCCACATCGACTTCTTCGAGGAGATCGCCAAGTTCCGGGCCGCCCGCCGGATCTGGGCCCGCTGGATGCGCGACGTGTACGGCGCCACCAGCGAGAAGGCCCAGTGGCTGCGGTTCCACACCCAGACCGCCGGGGTCTCGCTGACAGCTCAGCAGCCCCTGAACAACGTCGTCCGGACGGCGGTGGAAGCGCTCGCCGCGGTGCTCGGCGGGACCAACTCGCTGCACACCAACTCCCTCGACGAGACGCTGGCGCTGCCGACCGACCAAGCGGCCGAGGTGGCGCTGCGGACCCAGCAGGTCCTGATGGAGGAGACCGGGGTGACCAACGTCGCCGACCCGTTGGGCGGCAGTTGGTACGTCGAAGCCCTCACCGACAAGATCGAGGCCGAAGCCGAGGCCATCTTCGCCCAGATCAAGGACCTGGGTGAGCGCGGTCGCGAGCGCGACGCCACCGGTGCGGCCATCCACCCGATCGGGCCGATGACGTCGGGAATCCTGCGCGGCATCGAGGACGGCTGGTTCACGATGTTGATGGCTGACGCCGCCTTCGAGTACCAACTGGCCGTCGAACAGGGCACCAAGCGGGTCGTGGGGGTCAACTGCCTCACCGAGTCGCTGTCCTCGGAGCTGGAGATCCTGCGGGTCAGCCACGAGGTCGAGCGTGACCAGATCAACGAGCTCAACCAGCGGACCGCCGGTCGTGACCAGGCCACCGTCGACGCCGCCATCGAGGCGATGGTGCAGGTGAGCCGGACCAGCGACAACATGATCCCGGCCATGCTCGACGCCGTCCGCGCCGAGGCCACGATGGGCGAGATCTGCAACGCCCTGCGCGCCGAATGGGGCGTCTACCGGGAGCCGGCGCGCTTCTGAGGTCCCGAACCGCGGGCGGGTGGACGGGCCGCCGTCCACCCGCCCCGCACGGTTTCCCTCCGGTGCGCGCTATGGACGACAATGCGGCCATGACGAAACCCCCCACGCCTTCCGGAGCCCTGCGCGGCGCCGTGGACCTGTCCTCCCTGGGTAGCCCCCCGGCGTCCGCGTCGGGTGCCGCCGTGGCCGGTGAGGTCCTCATCACGGGAACTGACGCGGCGTTCCAGGAGATCGTCCTGGCCACCCGCGAGGTCGCCGCCCTGGTGGTGCTGTGGTCGAGCCGGCACCCCGAAACCCGCGGCGCCATCGACAACGCGGTCGCGGTCGCGGGGACCATGGACGGCCGTCTGCAGGTCGTCGAGGTCGATGTCGAGACCAACCCCGGTGTGGCCGGGGCCTTCCAGGTGCAGCAGATCCCGATGACCATGGGGTTGGTCGCCGGCCAACCGTTGCCGCTGTTCGCCGGTGTTTCCGCGCCCGAGCAGATCAAGCCCGTGGTGGAGGAGCTCCTGCGGGTCGCTGCGCAGCACGGCGTCACCGGCCGGGTGACCGGTACCGGGGCGGGGGGCGGCCCCGATGGTGACGAGCCGCCGCCGCTGCCACCGCTGCATCAGGAGGCCTACGACGCCATCGAGCGCGGCGACCTGAAAGGTGCCGAGGCGGCGTACCAGAAAGCACTGGCGGACAGCCCCGGAGATGAGGACGCCCGGATCGGCCTGGCGCAGGTGCAGCTGCTCGCCCGGACCGCGTCGGTCGACCTGGCCGCCGCGCGGGCCGCGGCGGCCGCCGACCCCGACGATGTCGAGGCCCAGATCGTGGTGGCCGATCTGGACCTGCTGGGCGGGCACATCGAGGACGCCTTCACCCGCCTCATCGACCTGGTACGGCGTACCACCGGGGATGAGCGCGAGCGCGCCCGCAAACACCTGGTCGAGCTGTTCGACGTGACGGGTGCCCAGGACGAGCGGGTCGTCAAGGCCCGCCGCGCCCTGATGAGTGCCTTGTTCTGAGGCGTGCGGCCTGCCGCGTCGCGTCGCCGCAGCTCACGGTGCGGCCGACGGCCCTCGCGCCGCGGCGATCGCGGTCCGCAGGTCGGTCAGGGTGAACGTCGCCACGGCCCTGGTCGTCCTCGGCCAGACCTGCGTGGCGATGTCCCCGTGGACCGCGAACATGCCGACGATCCGGTGCGCGTTCCCCCTCGGCACCGGCTGGAGCATGAGCAGCAGCCGGTCCGGGAGAGTGCGCACAGCGGCCAGCTCGGTGGTGGTGTACGGCGTCGATGGGGTGACCGTGAACGGTTGCGGGAGGCTCCCGCGTAGCTGGGTGCGGACCCTCGCGACCGCGTACGTCGGCGGGTTGCCCGGCGCGGACACGGTGACGCCGGCCCCGTCGACGATGACGATGGCCTGCCAGTGGGCGGAGGTGATCGCCCAGGTCAGCTGCGGGACTCCCCAGGACTCCGAGGAGGACGCTGTAGCCAGATCCTGGGCTTTCTCCTGTCCTGGAGCCGCGCTCCGGGCCGCCTGAGCCCGCTCGTGCGCGGAGCCGCCGGCCCCGCTGGACGCCACGCCCGCCGCGGCGGGCGCATCCTGCGCGTTCTGGGTGCTGCCGGCACTGTGCGGCAGCCGGGCAATCCCTAGCGCCAGCGCCGGCACCGCCACGAACAGCAGCGCCACGACGACAGCCAGCAGCGGATGTTGCCGACGCCGAGGTGTCGGAGCGACGCCGTGGCCGGCGATGGTCGACCACGCCGGGGGCGGGCCGGCGTCGCGTTGCCGCTCATACTCGGTACGCAGCGCCTCGGCGAGCCGATCGGGGATCTGCCCTCCATGGTCGGCGCCCTGCCGCGGTGTCATCGACCCACCTCCCGGTGACGTTCGACGTTCGGCTGATCGGCGTCCGCGGCGCGAGCTGCGTCCCGGGCCCGGGAGAGCCGGCTCTTGACCGTGCCCGGCGCGACGCCGAGCTCGGCAGCGATCTCCTCCACCGACATGCCTAGCCCGTGGTGAAGGACGAGGACTTCGCGGTGCGGCATCGACAGGCCGCGCAGCCAGTCCGCCACCTCGGCGCCCAGCTCGGGGCCTCGGGCGTCGCGTGGTTGCTGGGCGGCCACCAGGGGCAACGCCCGGGCGGCCACCCTCGCCCGCCGCCACCGCGAGGTGGCCATCCGCCGAGCCGTGGTGAACACCCACGCCTTCGGGTCGTCGTACGTGCGGATCCGGTCCCAGCGGGGGACCAGCTGCACGAATGCGTCCTGGGCCAGCTCCTCGGCCTCGGCGCGACTGCCCGTGAGCAACGCCAGCATGCCGATCACCCGGGGATAGGTCGCGGCGTAGAACTCCTCCAGCTCCCTGTCCCGATCGTCCTCCACGGCACTAGTGTCCGCCGGCCGGAGCGAGATTCCGGTCAGGACGTCGCCGAACCCGGGCATGCGACGGCCGGTGGGGCGCTCGAGCGCGACGGCAGTGGATTCCACGCAGAGCCACACGCGGGTGCGGGCCGACCGGTTCCGGCGGTGTCCGTCACGCGAGGGTCGGGCCGCCTCGCCACCTGGTGCAGGTTGATCCGTCCTGGCGCATGCTGCAGCACGCACCCGGTCGGGCCACCCTGCACCCGGTCGGGCCACCCTGCACCCGGTCGGGCTAACCTGCACCCGGTGGCGAGGCGCTGTGGCCGCTCAGCTTTGGAGCGCCGCGCTCACCACTTCGCGTGCCTCGGCCTGCACCTGGGCCAGATGCTCCGGGCCCTTGAACGACTCGGCGTAGATCTTGTACACGTCCTCGGTGCCGGAGGGGCGGGCCGCGAACCAGGCGCTCTCGGTGGTGACCTTCAGCCCGCCGATCTTCGCGTCGTTGCCCGGAGCCTGCGTCAGCCGGGCCGTGATCGGCTCCCCGGCGAGGGTGTCAGCGGTGACCGCCTCAGGGGTCAGGGCCCCGAGCTTGGCCTTCTCCTCGCGGTTGGCCGGAGCGTCCACCCGCGCGTACGCCGGCGACCCGAACCGCTCCGTCAGCTCGGCGTAATGCATGCTGGGGCTCTGACCCGTTACGGCCTGGATCTCGGAGGCGAGCAGCGCCAGGATGATCCCGTCCTTGTCGGTGCTCCAGACCGAGCCGTCGCGGCGCAGGAAGGACGCGCCCGCGGACTCCTCGCCGCCGAACGGTCCGGAACCGTCGAGCAGGCCGGGCACGAACCACTTGAACCCGACCGGCACCTCGACCAGCGTCCGCCCCAACGAGGCCGCGACCCGGTCGATCATCGACGAGGACACCAGGGTCTTGCCGATGAAGCCGTTCGCCGGCCAATCCGGACGCGCCCCACCGAACAGGTAGTTGATGGCCACCGCCAGGTAGTGGTTGGGGTTCATCAGGCCCGCGTCCGGGGTTACGATCCCATGCCTGTCGGAATCGGCGTCGTTGCCGGTGGCGATCTGGTAGTCGTCCTTCATGGCGATCAGGCTGGCCATCGCCGACGGTGACGAGCAGTCCATCCGGATCTTGCCGTCCCAGTCCAGCGTCATGAACCGCCAGGTCGCATC
The DNA here is from genome assembly GCA_016711265.1 of Austwickia sp. GTDB lineage: Bacteria > Actinomycetota > Actinomycetes > Actinomycetales > Dermatophilaceae > JADJTI01. The sequence goes on from JADJTI010000005.1 coordinate 324,680, forward strand.
GACCAGGGGGTTGACCACCGTCAGGTCGAGGCCGTGCCGTTCCCCGATCGCTCCCCAGTAGTCCACGCTGGCTCCGCCGAGCGGGTCGGCGCCGATCCGCACCCCGGCCGCCTTGATCGCGGCGAGGTCGACAACGTTGGGGAGGTCGTCGACGTACGTGCCGAGGAAGTCATAGGACTGCGCCGCCGCGCGGGCACGCTCGAACGACACCCGGCGTACGCCGTCCAACCCCGCCTTGATGTAGGCGTTCGCTCTGTCGGCGATCAGCTTCGTGGCGTCGGTGTCCGCGGGGCCACCATGGGGCGGGTTGTACTTGAAACCGCCATCGGAGGGCGGATTGTGTGAGGGGGTCACCACAATGCCGTCAGCCAGCCCGATGCCCGAGGGGAGATCGTCGACGCCCCGGATCTTGCCGCGGTTCGCCCGCAGGATCGCATGGCTGACGGCCGGGGTGGGAGTGAACCGATCGGCCGCATCGACCAGCACAGTGACGTCGTTGGCCACCAGCACCTCCAATGCGGATACCCAGGCCGGCTCGGACAGGGCGTGCGTGTCGCGCCCGATGAACAGCGGGCCGTCAAAGCCCTGGGCCTTGCGGTAATCGCAGATCGCCTGGGTGGTCGCCAGGATGTGGTCCTCGTTGAAGGCGGTCTTCAGGCTCGATCCCCGGTGTCCGGACGTCCCGAACGCCACCTGCTGGTCGACGTTGTCGGGGTCCGGTTTCGCCGCGTAGTAGGCCGTGACCAGATGGGCCACATCGACCAGATCGGAGGGCAGGGCTACGGTGCCGGCGCGCGAGTCGTTCATGAGGCCCATCCTGGCAGCCGATCCGCGACAACCGGGCCGTTGCCGGCGGGGCCTTTAGCGCCGGGAGCGAACCGACCCACCGCTGGCAGGGCGCCGGGAAACCCGGACGCCCGACTGTGAGGACCGCGTGAGGAGCCCGTGTCTTTGGCGTGAGGAGGCCATCCCAGACTCATGTGTGGGGGGAAGCAGCCGGCCCAGTGATAAGCCCCGGGCCGAAGGAGAGGAACCGAGATGAAGCACATGAGCATGGGTCGAGCGGCCGCCCTGTTGGTGGCCACCGCGGCGGCAGGAACCATGACTGCTGCTCCGGCGCTGTCGGCGGTAGCCGCCGCACCGCAGGCGCAGAGCGTCACGGCGGTAGCGAAGCCGAAGCCGCACCCGCTGGCGGAGGTTACATTCATTCAGGACCGGGCCGGCGGCGAGCAGGCCCAGTCACCGGCCACCTTCAGGCTCAGGAAGGGCACCTCCGGCTACCTGGCCGGCCTGAAGTGGACGGGTTGGGGCGCACCCCTGGCCCAGGGCAAGGGCAGGTACATCGTGAAGAGTGTCGTGGGCGGCAAGACCCGGATGACGGCGTACCCGGTGAACGTCACCGCCAGCCGGCTGCACAAGCGGGAGGCGACCCAGGTGTACACCCGCCTGACGGTCAAGTTCACCGCCAAGCCGGCGCCGGGCCTGAAGAAGATGATCGCGTACACCTTGCCTCGCTGAATGGGGCCCCACGACTGACACGTCCATTTCAAGGCGTCTGCCGCGCTCAACGGTCGCGGGGAGAGCGACTGCGGGTGCACCCCACCCGGGACCGCTGCAGACATGACGAGGCGGGTACCGACCATTCCTGGTCGGTACCCGCCTCACGGGCGTTGGCAGGGAGGGTGTGGACCCAGCCCGCCTACTCGGGCTGGGTCGTCTCGTTGGGCTGCGTCTTGGTGACCTCATCGCCCACAACCGGGGGCAAGGCGCCCAGACCGGAGTCCTGCCGCTCTTCGTCGGTGACCGGCGAGCCGCTCAGTTCCGGACGGGAGACCCCGGGGCCGCCACGTCGTCCGCCGCCACCCAGGTGCTGACCGGAACCCGGTACGGCGTCCGCCCACGGCAGCGCCGACGGCGCCTCGTGCACGGTCTCCTCCTGGGCCGGCCCGGGCTCGAACCACACCGAGCCCATCTTGGCGATCGTGATGGACGCCGAGTACGGCTGGCCGTGCCACGGGATCTCCTCGGCCATCACCTGACCCAGGTTGCCGATGCCGCCACCGCCGTACTGGGTGGAGTCGGTGTTCAGGACCTCCCGCCACGGCCCGGGGTGGGGGAGTCCGATCCGGTAGTTGTAGTGCTCCATGCCCGAGAAGTTCGAGATGCAGGCGAGCACCGGGATGTGTCCGTCCTCGCGCTTGCGCCCGAACCGCAGGAACGAGAAGCAGTTGCCGGTCGCGTCATTGGCATCGATCCACCGCATCCCGGCGGGGTCGTTGTCCTGTTCCCACAGGGCCGGGTGCGAGCGGTAGATCCAGTTGAGGTCCTTGACCAAGGCGTGCATCCGCCAGTGCGGTTCGTGTTCCAGCAGCCACCAGTCCAGCGACGAGCCGTCGGCCCACTCGGCGTACTGGGCGAACTCGCTGCCCATGAACAGCAGCTGCTTGCCGGGGTGGGACCACATGTACGCGTAGAAGGTGCGCAACTGAGCCAGCTGCTCCCAGCGGTCGCCGGGCATCTTCATCAGCATCGAACCCTTGCCGTAGACCACCTCGTCGTGGCTGATCGGCAGGCAGAAGTTCTCGCTGTACTGGTACACCATCGCGAATGTCAGCTCGTTGTGGTGGTACTGGCGGTAGATCGGCTCCAGCGAGGCGTACCCCAGGATGTCGTGCATCCAGCCCATGTTCCACTTCAGCCCGAACCCGAGGCCGCCCATGTACGTCGGCTTGGTGACTCCGCCCCACGATGTCGACTCCTCGGCGAGGGTGACGGCGCCGGGGTAGCGGCGGTAGACCGTCGCGTTGGTCTCCTGCAGCAACTGCATCGCCTCGAGGTTCTCGCGGCCGCCGTACTCGTTGGGGTACCACTCGCCCTCCTCCCGCGAGTAGTCCAGGTAGAGCATTGAGGCCACCGCGTCGACCCGCAGGCCGTCGATGTGGAACTCCTCCAGCCAGTAGCAGGCATTGGCGACCAGGAAGTTGCGGACCTGGGGGCGGCCGAAATCGAAGATGTAGGTGCCCCAGTCCTTGTGCTCCCCGCGACGCCAGTCCGGGTGCTCGTAGAGCGGCTCACCGTCGAAGCGGCCGAGCGCGAAACCGTCCTTGGGGAAGTGCGCCGGCACCCAGTCGACGATGACGCCGATGCCCTCCTGGTGCAGCCGGTCCACGAGGTAACGGAACTCGTCGGGGGAGCCGAAGCGCGAGGTCGGCGCGTAGTAGCCGGTGACCTGGTAGCCCCAGGACGGGCCATAGGGGTGCTCGGCGACCGGGAGGAACTCCACGTGGGTGAACCCGATGTCACGCACGTAATTGACCAGGTGCTCGGCGAGCTCGATGTAGCTCAGACCCTGCCGCCACGACCCGAGGTGCACCTCGTACGTGCTCATCGGGCCCTCTTGCGGGTGCGTGTTCCGCGCTCGCTTCGCCATCCACTCCTGGTCCTTCCAGACGTGGTGGGTGCGGGTGACCACGGAGGCGGTCGCGGGCGGGCACTCGGTGGCCCGGGCCATCGGATCGGCCTTGCTGCGCCGGTAGCCGTCCGCCCCGAGAATCTCGTACTTGTAGGTGGCGTTCTCCCCGACCCCGGGCACGAACAGCTCCCAGACGCCCGTGCTGCCCAGGGCTCGCATCGGGTACGACGACCCATCCCAATGGTTGAAGTCGCCAGTCAGCCGGATCGCCCGGGCGTTGGGGGCCCACACCGCGAAGGAGGTGCCATGCACGGTCCCCATCGGGCCGCCGTACTCGCGTAGGTGCGACCCGAGGACCTTCCAGAGCTGCTCATGGCGCCCCTCGCCGATCAGGTGCAGGTCGATCTCGCCGAGGGTGGGGAAGAAGCGGTACGGGTCGTCCTGGCGATGCTCGAACCCGTCGGCGTAGGTGACCCGCAACCGGTAGTCGGTCACCTCGGGGATGTCCAACTGGATCTGCCAGACGCCCTCGAAGTCGTGTTCCATCGGGTGCAGCGAACCGTCCGGCAGCTCCACCAACACTTTCTGAGCCATGGGCCGTAAGGCACGGATGGTGACCCCGCCCTGCCAGGGGTGGGCGCCGAGGACACCGTGCGGGTTGCCGTGGCCGCCGTGCACGAGCAGGCCGAGTTCGTCCCACGAGGCCGGGCGGATCCGCGGCGGACCGGCGGGAGCCACCATTTCGGCGGCACCGGCGGCGGGGGTGCTCGGCTCGGGCGTGCGCGGAGTGCTCATGGGGACCTCGATCTCCTGGTGGACGGCGGGGGAGGAAGCTGGCGGGAGGGGCGGTTCGGCAGCCGCGCGGAGGGCGACGGCAGCGGCGTGCGAGGGTGGGCCGGCCAGTCGAGACAGTGCGCTGATCGGGATGGACGACCAGCCCGGGCGGAACCGGGCCTCGTACGACACCTCGTAGAGCGCCTTGTCCAGCTCCAGGGCATCCAGCAGCGCGGCCGCCTCCGGCGTTCCGCGAGGATCACCGGCCACGGAGGCGTAGCCGTCGAGGAAGGCCGCTCGGCAGTCGTGCGCCCAGGCGGCGGCGCGCTCGGTGTCCTGGGCGACCGCCAGGCTCCGAGCACCGGCGGCGTAATCGAAGGAGCGCAGCATCCCTGCGATGTCCCGGGCGGCCAGGTCGGGCTCGTTGCGTTCGGCCAGCGGACGCAAGGGCTCACCCTCGAAATCCAGCAGCACCCAGCCGCGGCCCGGTACGTCGAGCACCTGGCCCAGGTGGTAATCGCCGTGCACCCGCTGCAGGTCGGGCCAGGACACGTCCTCGGCCCGGGCGAACACGGCCTGCACCGCCTCGGCCAGGCCGGCGATCTGCGGGGCGTCGGCCACTGCCGTCGCCCACCGTTGGTGCCACGACGCGATGAGCCCGGCCCGGCGCCGGTGATCGGCGGGCGCTGTCGGCAGCGCTCGCGCCAGCGCGGTGTGCACCGCGGCGGTGGCGGCGCCCAGCTCGCGGGCCCGGTCGCGGAACGTCATCGGGGCGCCGTCGCCGGTCGTCAGGTCGCCGCTGTCCAGGTCGCCCGCCTCCAGGTCGGCGGTCGCCACCCGCCAGGCGTCGGCGGTGTCGGGCAGGAATTCCTGCGCGAACGCCAGGTGTCCCTCAGCGATGCGACCGTCGGGACCTGGCCAGCTGCCGGCGAGGTAGCCCACCGTCGACGGCACATAAGGGCAGTCCGCCGCCGACAGCGCTGCCTGCAGCTCGACGTCGGGATTGGACCCCTCGTGCAGTACCCGGAAGACCTTGACCATCACCGGCGCGGGCGTGCCGTCGAGCGCGGTGGCCCGAACGATGATCGAGGTGTTGGACTGCTCGCCGCGCAGCACCTGGGTGTCCCCGGTCAGCAGCGGGGCGCCGGAGGGGTCGCACCGGTGGCCGGTGGCGTGCGCGCCGCCCTCCGGCTCGCCGGTGACACCCTGGGAGTCACCCTGGATGTGGCCCTCGGTGTCACCCTCCGTCGTGACGGCCGCCAGCAGAGCCCGCACGTACGCCGGGTCGTGCGGGCCGTCGTACACCCATCGGGTGCCCAGGCCGGGATCGGACACCTCGCCGATGAGCGCGTGGTCCAGGGCGGGTGCGGGTGCGCGACGGTAGGTGAGCGGGACCTGATAGGTCCGCGCGGCATCGCCGGAGGTGTCCCGCAGCAGGAGCACCTGGATGCCGACTTCGCCGTCCGGGTCGGCCCACTCCAGGCGGCCCGCGGCGGTCAGCAGGGGGGTTGCGCCGGTGCTGACGTACCACCGCTGCCGCGCCATCCACGGCGGCAGGAGTTCCGCGGCATCGCGGGTCAGGACCGGCGAGGGATCCGTCATCGCGGTCCCCCGGTGGCGCCCTGGTCGCCCTGGTCGCCGAGCGTGGTGAGTTCGAGCCAGTAGAAGTCCCGGGACCCGAAGGTCAGCGTCAGCACGCCATCGCCGTCCACGGCCGGAAAGCCGCTGCCCCCGAACAGATCCCGGACGGTCGAGCCGGCGTAGGTCGAGGGCAGCTCAATCCGGCTGGCTTGTGGCCGCGAGCTGAGGTTGTTGGCACACAACACGGTGGTCGACGGGTGGTCCTCACCTCCGGGCAGGCTGGGGTCCAGCACCCGTAGGAACGCGAGAACGCTGGGGTTGGTGGCGGTGCGCATCTCGAAGCGGCCGAGGCCGAACACCGGACTCTGGCGACGCACGTGGAGCATGGCCCGCAGCCAGTGCAGCAGCGACGAACTGGAGGCCATCTGGGCCTCCACGTTGATGTTGTTGTGGTGGTACACCAGGCTTGTAATTACAGGAAGATACAATTTGCCGGGGTCGGCCTTGGAGAAGCCGGCATTACGGTCAGGGGTCCATTGCATCGGCGTCCGGACCGCGTCCCGGTCATGTAGCCAGATGTTGTCGCCCATGCCGATCTCATCGCCGTAGTACAAGCACGGCGACCCCGGCAGCGACAGCAGGAGAGCGTTGATGAGTTCGACTTCGGCTCGGCTGTTGTCCAGCAGCGGTGCCAGTCTGCGCCGGATGCCGACATTGGCGCGCATTCTCGGGTCGGGCGCGTACCAGGTGTACATCGCCGCGCGCTCCTCGTCGGAGACCATCTCCAGCGTCAGCTCATCGTGGTTGCGCAGGAACGTTCCCCACTGCGCGCTCGCCGGGATCGGCGGGGTGTCGGCCAGGACGTCGATGATCGGGAACGCCTTCTCCTCCCGCAGCGCCGAATACAGGCGCGGCATCACCGGGAAGTGGAAACACATGTGGCACTCGGGCGCCTCATCGGTGCCGAAGTAGTCGACCACCTCGTGCGGCATCTGGTTGGCCTCGGCGAGCATGATCCGCCCCGGGTACTCCTCCTCCACCATCTGGCGCAGCCGGACCAGGTACTCGTGCGTCTTGGGGTGGTTCTCGCCGTTGTGTCCCTCCTCCTCGAACAGGTAGGGCACGGCATCGAGCCGGAAGCCGTCCAGACCCATGTCCATCCAGAACCGGACGATGTCGAAGATGGCTTCCTGGACCTGCGGGTTCTCGAAGTTCAGGTCCGGCTGGTGGGAGAAGAACCGGTGCCAGTAGAACTGCCGGCGCACCGGGTCGAAGGTCCAGTTGGACACCTCGGTGTCGACGAAGATGATCCGCGCGTCGGCGTACCGGGTGTCGTCGTCGGACCACACGTAGAAGTCGCCGTAGGGGCCCTGGGGGTTGGACCGGCTGGCCTGGAACCACGGGTGCTGATTGCTGGTGTGGTTGAGCGGGAAGTCCGTGATCACCCGGATGCCCCGGGCGTGCGCCTGGGTGAGCATCTCCTTGAACTCGGGCAACGTGCCGAACTCGGGCAGGATCGCGGTGAAGTCGGCGACGTCGTACCCGCCGTCCCGCAACGGGGAGGCGAAGAACGGGGGCAGCCACAGGCAATCGACTCCGAGCCACTGCAGGTAGTCGAGCTTGCCGGTGAGGCCGGTGAAGTCGCCACCGCCGGAGCCGTTGCTGTCCGCGAACGCCCGCACCAAGACCTCGTAGAAGACGGCGGTCTTGAACCAGTGGCGATCACGCTCGGCGCTCGGCGTGACACCTCCTACCGCCATCAGAACCTCCGCACATGGATGATGTGCACCGGCTCCCCCTCGCGACCGACGCGGACGAAATTGTGCTGACCCCATTGCCAGGAGTTCCCCGTGATGAGGTCCTTGGCGACGAACCCAGCCTGCCAGTCCAACCCCAGGGCCGGCATGTCGAGATGGACCCAGGTTTCGCGGGTGGTGTGCGGATCCAGGTTGGCCACCACGATGATCGTGTCGTCCTGGGCGCCCACCAGGCGCCGCTTGCTGTACACGATCACGTTCTCGTCATCGGCGCTGTGGAAGCGCAGATTGCGCAACCAATGCAGCGCCGGGTGCAGCCGCCGGATCTCGTTGATCCGCGCCAGGTAGTCGGCCATCCACAATTGACCCTCGCGCGGTCCGCCCGGCTCGTAGTCCTCCCACCGGCGGTTCTTGAACTGGTACTTCTCGTTGTCGATCTGCTCCTCGACGCCCGGGCGCGGCACCGACTCCAACAGTTCGTAACCCGCGTAGATGCCGTACGTCGGCACGAGCGTCGCCGCCACCGCGGCTCGGATCTTCCAGGCCGCCGGTCCGCCGTACTGCATGTACGGCGTGAGGATGTCGTGCGTGGTCGGCCAGAACGACGGACGCATGTACGCCGCGGCCGTTCCGGCGAGCTCGCGGCAGTACTCCTCCAGCTCCCACTTCTGGTTGCGCCAGGCGTAGTAGGTGTAGGACTGCTGGAAGCCAACCTTGGCCAGCATGGCCATCATCGCGGGCCGGGTGAACGCCTCGGCCAGCCAGATCACGTCAGGGTGGCTCTCGGCGACGTCGGCGATCAGCCACTGCCAGAACTCCACCGGCTTGGTGTGCGGGTTATCCACCCGGAAGAGCTTCACCCCGTGGGAGATCCACACCTCGACCACCCGGCGTACCTCGGCGTAGATCCCGGCCGGGTCGTTGTCGAAGTTCAGGGGGTAGATGTCCTGGTACTTCTTCGGGGGGTTCTCGGCGTACGCGATGCTGCCGTCGGCGCGGGTGGTGAACCATTCCGGGTGCTCGTGCACCCAGGGGTGGTCGGGGGAGCACTGCAGGGCCAGGTCGAGGGCCACCTCCAGGCCAAGTCGCTCGGCCTCGGCGACGAAGGCGTCGAAGTCGGCGAACGTCCCCAGGGTCGGTTCGATGGCGTCGTGTCCGCCGTGTTCGGAGCCGATGGCGTACGGCGAGCCGGGGTCGTCGGGGTCGGCGTCGAGGGAGTTGTTGGGTCCCTTGCGGTTCGTCTGACCGATCGGGTGGATCGGGGTCAGATAGATGACGTCGAAGCCCATCCGCGCGACGGCGGGCAGCCGGGCGGCGGCCGTGCGCAGGGTCCCGGTGACCCACTTGCCGGTGCCCTCGTCCAGGTGGCAGCCCTCGGAGCGAGGGAAGAACTCGTACCAGGCGCCGTACAGGGCGCGGTGCCGTTCCACCCGCAGGCCGTACTCGGGGCTGGGGCTGACCATGTCCCGCAACGGCCGGGCGGTCAGCTCCCGGTGGACTTCGGGGGCGGTGCCGGCACCCAAGCGCTCGGCGGTCGGCAGCGACTTGTTGCGCAAGCGTTCGATGGCCTCGCGCAACAGCAGCTGGGAGCGTTCGGGCCGGTCGACCTCGCTCACCGCCCGCTCCAGCACGCGGGCGCCCTCCTCCAGCATGAGCTGGGTGTCCACGTCGGCAGCGACTTTGATCGTCGCGTCGTGATCCCAGGTGGCGTAGCTGTCCGACCAGCCTTCGACGCGGTATGTCCATGGGCCTACCCGGTCGGCGCAGACCACGGCTTCCCACCGGCTCAGACCAACGTTCGTGCAGGTCATGGCGTAGTGGTGTTCCGCCCCGGTGGGGTCGGTCAGCACGACCGTGGCGTTGACCGCATCGTGTCCCTCGCGGAACACCTCGGCGGAGATCGTGAACTCCTCGTCCACCACGGCAACCGCGGGGAACTGTCCGCCCTCGACCTGAGGTTGGACGTTGCCGACCGGGATCCGCCCCAAGGGGCGTTGGACGACGATGGTGCGACGGTTCGGACTCGCGGGCACGCCGCGAACGCTGGGAGGCAGGGCTGACATCGTCACATGTCCGACGCTAGCGGGTTTACCGGCGCAGACGCCCGCCCGCGCGGGAGCCGGTCGCCCCTGTTCGCTGTGAGCTACGACCACCTGGTGATCGGTGCACGCTCAACCCCCGACATATCGGGTAAATGCCGCCTGGGACGGCGACGGCCTCGGGCCGGTGCTCGCGGCCCCGATGACCCCGATGACGAGGTCGGCGGCGCGATCGGCGACGCGGCCGGCCGGTTGCCGGGCGCTCGAAAGAGGCTGTGCTGGAGTCGCTTATGCTGACCGCGTGAAGGCGATACGTCGATTCAATGTGCGCACAGTCCTACCCGCGGCGATCGGCGCGCTCGATGAGCTGGCGCTGAACCTGCGCTGGTCCTGGGACACCGCTACCCGGGAGCTCTTCTCGACCACGGCCCCGGTGCTGTGGGAGCGCGTCAACCGCGACCCGGTCGCCTTCCTGTCGGCGCTGTCCGCCTCCGAGCTCGAGGCCCTCGCCAACGACGAGAAGTTCGTGTCCAGGGTCGACCGCGCGGCGGCGGACCTGCACAACTACCTCACCCAGCCGCGTTGGTACCAGAACTGGTCAAAGGAGCAGTCGGCCGCGGTGCCGTCGGCGATCGCCTATTTCAGCGCCGAGTTCGGCATTACCGAGGTGCTGCCGCAGTACTCGGGCGGCCTCGGCATTCTCGCCGGCGACCACCTGAAGTCGGCCTCCGATCTGGGGGTGCCGATCGTCGGGGTCGGGCTGTTCTACCAGACCGGCTATTTCGCCCAGTCCCTGAACGCCGCGGGCTGGCAGCAGGAGACTTACCCGGTCCTGGACCCCGACGCGCTCCCGCTGCGGCTGGTCCGGGAGAAGTCCGGCGAGCCCGCGCTGGTGTGCCTGAAGCTGCCGGATCAGGGGACCCTGCAGGCGTACGTCTGGCAGGCCCAGATCGGCCGGGTGCCGTTGCTGTTGTTGGACTCCAACGTGCACACCAACGACGAGTTCTTGCGCAACATCACCAACCGGTTGTACGGCGGCGGTAGCGAGCAACGGTTGCTGCAGGAAATGCTCCTGGGCATGGGCGGGGTCAAGGCCCTGCGCCTCTGGTCCCGGCTCACCGGCGCCCCGGCACCGGATGTGTACCACGCCAACGAGGGGCACGCCGGCTTCAACAGCATCGAACGCATCTCCGAGCTGGTCACCGAGCACAAGCTGCCGTTCGACGCCGCGTTGAGCGCGGTGCGCGCCGGCACGGTCTTCACCACGCACACCCCGGTGCCCGCCGGCATCGACCGGTTCGGCGTCGACCTGATTCAGACCTACTTCGGCGGCGACGTCGAAGTGCCGGGAGTCCCGCTGGAGCGGCTGCTGGCGCTCGGCGCGGAGAGCTACCCCGGTGGCGAGCCGGGCGTCTTCAACATGGCGGTGATGGGGCTGCGGCTGGCTCAACGCGCCAACGGCGTCTCCAAGTTGCACGGCATCGTCAGCCGGGAGATGTTCGACGGTTTGTGGCCAGGCTTCGACATCTCCGAGGTCCCGATCGGCAGCATCACCAACGGCGTGCACTCGCTGAGTTGGACCGACCAGAAGCTGTTCGACCTGGCCAACTCCATCGACTTCCGCTTCCTGGCGCGGGAGAAGCTCGCGCTGGTCGCCGAGAAGGCCACCGATCAGCAGATCTGGGCGGTCAAGCGACAGATGCGTGAGCAGCTCGTGCGCGACGCCCGCCAGCGGGTCCGGGCGTCCTGGCTACGGCGTGGCGCCAGCGCCGCCGAGCTCGGGTGGACCGACTCGATCCTCGACCCCGATGTGCTGACCATCGGCTTCGCGCGGCGCGTGCCGACGTACAAGCGGTTGACCTTGATGCTGCGCGACCCGGAGCGGCTACGCCGCCTGCTGCTGCACCCCGAGCGCCCGATCCAGCTGGTCATCGCGGGCAAGTCGCACCCCGCCGACGACAACGGCAAGCGCCTCATCCAGAAGATGGTGCAGTTCGCCGACGACCCGGAGGTGCGTCACCGGATCGTGTTCCTGCCCAATTACGACATCGGCATGGCCACCATCCTCTACCCCGGTTGTGACGTGTGGTTGAACAACCCGCTGCGGCCGTTGGAGGCGTGCGGTACCTCCGGCATGAAGGCGGCGCTCAACGGCGGGCTGAACCTGTCGATCCTGGACGGCTGGTGGGACGAGTGGTACGACGGCGAGAACGGCTGGGAGATCCCGACCGCCGACGGGGTGGCCGATCCCGAACGGCGTGACGACCTGGAGGCCCAGGCGTTGTACGAACTCATCGAGCACCGGATCGCTCCGCGTTTCTACGACGTCGAGCCCGGCGACGCCGACGGGGTGCCCGAGCGGTGGGTGGCCATGATGCGGCACACCCTGGCTACTTTGGGGCAGAAGGTGCAGGCCACCCGGATGGTCCGGGACTACACCGAGACCCTGTACGCCCCGGCGGCCCGCGCCGGTCACGCCGCTGCGGGCGACGGGTTCGCCCTGGCCAAGAGCCTGGCGGACTACCGCGCCCGGATCGACCAGCACTTCGCGCAGGTGCGGATCGAGCACGCCGAAGCGATCGGCATGTCCGACGCCCCGCAGGTCGGCGACCAGCTGCAAGTGCGCGCGCTGATCCACCTCGGCTCGCTGACACCGGAGGAGGTGTCCGTGCAACTCCTGTACGGGCGGGCCTCCGAGGCGGACGTGCTGTCGGACATCGACATGGTTGAGCTGGCCTACGACCAGCGCGACGGCGACCGGCACCAGTTCGAGGGCGCCGCGGAGCTGGCTCGCACCGGCTCGTTCGGCTGGACGGTCCGGGTGCTGCCCACGCACGCCGGCCTGGCCACGCCTGCCGAGATGGGACTGGTCGTCAACCCCTGAGTCTCACGACGGGCGGCGGGGATCCGGGGGCGTGTCTGTCGGCGGCGTACCGTCCGCAGCGATGGGCGGGTTGTCGGCCCGCGTCGAGAGGTTGGCGGGTGTGGCCGGGAGCGGTCAGCTGACCAGATAGACCCGCATCGACGCCGCGGGGACCTCAACCGTCGACCCTGCGGGGATCGGTCGCCCAGGGCCCGTGGGGCGCGCCCAGGCCGAGTCCCACAGCAGGGAGTATCCCTGCGCGTCGTCCTCCAGGGGCGGCAGGGTGACCTCCTCGGAGTCGTGTTTGCCCTGAAAGAGCAGCAGCAACGAGTGCGCCTCCATGTCCTCACCGACCAACAGCATCTGCAGCACCCGGCAGCGCGGGTCCTCCCAGGAGACACTCGTCATCGGCTCGCCGTACCGTCCGTACCAGAAGACATCCGCCAGCCCATCGCCGGGGCGGGGGTGGAAGGGGAAGAACGTCGACTGGCGCAGCACCCGGTAGGCCTGCCGGAGGGCCATCAGGTGGGAGGTGGTGGAGATGAGGTCGTCCTGCCAGGGCTGCAGGTCCCAGTCCAGCCAGGACATCTCGTTGTCCTGGCAGTAGGCATTGTTGTTGCCCCGTTGCGTGCGTCCGAGTTCATCGCCGGCGCCGATCATCGGCATGCCGGTGGCCAGCAGCGTGGTGGCCAGCAGGTTGCGGATCGAGCGGCGGCGCAGGACGTTGATCGCCTCGTCGGTCGTGGGGCCCTCGACCCCGTGGTTCCACGTGCGGTTGTCGTTGTTGCCGTCCCGGTTGAACTCACCGTTGGCCAGGTTGTGCTTGGTGTTGTACATGGTCGCATCGGCCAGGGTGAAGCCGTCGTGCGAGGCGACATAGTTCACCGAGGACGTGGTGCCACGGTCTTCGTGGCCGAACAGGTCCTGGGATCCGGCGATCCGGGTCGACAACTCGCGGATCCCGTGCCCCTGGTGGGGTTGGGCCGCCACGTCGGGGAGCCAGAAGGTGCGGATTGCGTCGCGGAACCGGTCGTTCCATTCGCTGAACGGCGGGGGGAACTGCCCGGTGCGCCAGCCGTGAACACCGATGTCCCACGGTTCGGCAATCAGCTTGACCTGGGAGAGGACGGGATCGGTCCGCAGGGCTACCAGGAAGGGGTGGCCGGGGTCGAAGTCGTGGTACTTGCCGCGGGCCAGTGCCGGCGCCAGGTCGAAGCGGAAGCCGTCGACGTGGAAGTCGTTGACCCAGTACCGCAGCGAGTCCAACACCAGCTGGCAGACCCGGGGGTGGCGCATGTCGATGGTGTTGCCGCACCCGGTGACGTCGATGTCGTTGCCGCGTTCGTCAAGGCGGTAGTACGCCGCCGAGTCCAAGCCGCGCCAGCAGAAGGTCGCACCGTCGCGCCCCTGCTCGGCGGTGTGGTTGTAGACCACATCGAGGATCACCTCGAAGCCGTGCCGGTGCAGCGTGCGCACCATCGCCTTGACCTCGTCGATGACGCCTTGGGGGTCGCGGGCCGCGGCGAACGAGGGGTGCGGGGCGAAAAAGGACATCGTGTTGTAGCCCCAGTAGTTGCGCCGCCCCGTGCGGGCCAGGTGCAACTCGTTGGTGAACGCGTGGATCGGCATCAGCTCGATCGTGGTGACCCCGATCCGGGCCAGGTGCTCCAGCATCGGCGGGCTCGCCAGGCCGGCGTACGTGCCGCGCAGCTCGCGGGGCACCTCTGGGTGAGCCATCGTCAGCCCGCGCACGTGCGCCTCGTAGACCAGTGAAGCCGTCCGGGGGATCCACTCCTGGTCGTCGCCCTCCCAGTCGAAGTCGCGATCGATGACCACGCTGCGGGGCACGTACGGCGCACTGTTGCGGTCGTCGCGGACGTCCAGTGGACCGCGCATATCCGGCCCCACGGAGTGCCCGAATACCTCCGGGCGCCAGATCAGATCGCCGTCCACCGCCCCGCCGTACGGGTCGAGCAACAGCTTGGCCGGGTTGTGCCGATGACCGGCCTCGGGACGCCAGGGCCCGTGGACGCGGTAACCGTAGCGCTGGCCGGGACCGACCCCGGGCAGGTGCGTGAACCACACGCCGTGGATGCGATCGCGCAGGATGATCCGCTGCTCGGAGGATCCGTCGAGGTCGCCGGTGTCGAACAGACACAGTTCGACGCGGTCGGCGGCACCGGCGAACACCGCAAAGCTGGTGCCGTCGGCGGATTGGTGCGCACCGAGTTGCGGCGGTTGGTCGGGAGGCCAAATCACCCTGCCACCATAGTCAACTGCGGTGGCAACGAGGCTAGCCAAATCCGGAGAGGCGATCCCGGAGCGGCTAGTTGGTCACCGGTCAGCCGGAGTCGTTACGGTACTGGCATGACTGATCCGACCGCCCTGCCCAGCTTCCCGCCCCCGGCAGACGAGCACCCGCTGCGCGGCCGAGTCCTGGACGCGCTCCAGGACGAGGGGTTCCGCCCCGACCTGGACGCTGACGGCGACGTCTCCTTCAAGGCCGAAGGCCAGCAACTCTTCGTGCATTGCACCGAGGGCGATGTACCTGTCCTGCGCGTCTTCGGCCAGTGGCAGATCGGTGAGGACCTGCCGCAGGACGAACTCGCCCAATTGCAGGCCTCCAACGATCTCACCCTGCGTTTGAACATCGTCAAGGTGGGCCTGAGCAACGGCACACTCGTGGTGACCGGGGAGCACATCGTGACCCCCGAGAGCGACGTGCGCGGATTGCTGCAATTGAGCACCCAGTTGGTGCTCACCGCGGTGCACCTGTGGCACCAGCTGATGCTCGGAAACAACGTATTCGGCGACGAAAACCAGGGGTGAGCAATGAGCGACTTCGTGCGTCTTGAGGTCGAAGACGGTATCGGCACCATCCGGCTGGACCGGCCCAAGATGAACGCCCTCAACATCGAGATCCAGGACGCCCTGGGTCAGATCTCCCGGGAGGTCACCGAGCGCAAGGACATCGGCGCCGTGATCATCTACGGCGGGGAAAAGGTGTTCGCCGCGGGGGCCGACATCAAGGAGATGGAGACCATGTCCTACACGGACATGGTGGACCGCGCCGCCGCCCTGCAGAACTCCTTCCTGGCGGTCTCCCGGATCCCCAAGCCCACCTGTGCTGCCATCACCGGTTACGCCCTCGGCGGTGGCTGCGAGTTGGCGATGTGCGCCGACTTCCGGATCGCCGCCTCGGACGCCAAGCTCGGCCAGCCCGAAATCCTGCTCGGCGTGATTCCCGGCGCCGGTGGCACCCAGCGGCTGGCCCGGCTGGTCGGCCCGAGCAAGGCCAAGGACCTGGTGTTCAGCGGGCGCTTCATCGACGCTGCAGAGGCGCTGGCGATCGGCCTGGTCGACGAGGTTGTCGAGCCCGATCAGGTGTACGCGGCGGCCCGCGCGCGGATGGGCCGGTACGTCGGCGCCGCCGCCTATGCGTTGCGGGCGGCCAAGGAAGCGATCGACCGGGGCCTGGACGGCGATCTGGAGACCGGCCTGGCTCGGGAGTCCATGCTGTTCGCCGGGCTCTTCGCCACCAAGGACCGCGAGATCGGGATGAGCTCGTTCGTCAAGGAGGGCCCGGGTAAGGCCAAGTTCCTGGGCGCGTAGCGACGCGGGCGCACACCGCGCCAACACCATGTCCGGCGGTGGCCGGCGCCTCGATGGGGCGCCGGCCACCGCCGTCCTGCGGCAGCCTCGCCCGGAGGACGAGATCCGCGGGCCGGGCGAGCTCGGCGGCGTGGGCAGCGTCCCCGTCGGGCGGGGGCTGCGCGCGCTGGCCGCGCTGACGCCGTACCTGTTCATCCTGCTGACGGCGCTGATGGTGCTGGTGTCCTGGGCGCTGGATCGTTGACGCAGCATGACGCAGTCCACGATTGGGTTCGACGCGCGGGCGTTCTTGCGGCGGCGGGCGGTGAAGACTGTGTGTGCACCCTCACGCGACAGCCCGGGGTGGGTTACCGACCGGTATGTCTAAGCTCACAAGGGAGAATTGCCCCACTGCGCCCGTGTCACGTCGCTGATACGACCCGCGCGGGCGAGCCTTGACCGAACCCAGGACCGAACCCCTATCGAGAAGGCGGGACATGAACATCGTCGTCTGTGTCAAGTACGTTCCCGACGCCCAGTCGGATCGCGGGTTCGCCGCGGACAACACCACCGACCGGGACGCCGTCGACGGCCTGATGTCGGAACTCGACGAGTACGCCGTCGAAGAGGCGCTGAAGATCAAAGAGGCCGGCAACGCCGACGAGGTCATCGCGATCACGATGGGGCCGGCCAAGGCCGCCGAGGCGATCAAGAAGGCGCTCCAGATGGGCGCCGACAAGGGCATCCACATCAGCGACGACGCCCTGGCCGGCTCGTGCGCGGTGGCGACCTCCCTGGTGCTGGCAGCCGCGATCCGCAAGCTGGGCGAACCCGGCATCGTGATGACCGGGATGGCCTCCACCGACGGCACCGGCTCGGTGGTTCCGGCGATGCTCGCCGAGCGGCTCGACCTGCCTCAGGTGACCTTCGCCTCCGAGCTGGAGTTCGACGGCCAGCGGGCCAAGATCCGCCGCGACGGCGACGTGGCCACCGAGATCATCGAGACCCAGGTCCCCGCCGTGATCTCGGTGACCGACCAGATCAACGAGCCGCGCTACCCCTCGTTCAAGGGGATCATGGCCGCCAAGAAGAAGCCGGTCGAGACGTGGTCGCTGGCCGACATCGGCGTGGACGCCGGGCAGGTGGGCCTAGCCAACTCCTGGACCGCGGTGGACGACACCACCAAGCGCCCGGCCCGCGAGCAGGGTCTGATCGTCACCGACGACGGCGAGGGCGGGACCGTGCTGGCGCACTTCCTGACCCTGCAGAAGTTCATCTGACCGGTGCGAGTGCGAGAGGAAGACACGATTCATGGCTGAAGTACTCGTCCTGGTCGATCACGTGGACGGCGCGGTGCGCAAGACCACGGCAGAACTCCTGACCCTGGCCCGGCGGCTGGGTGAACCGTCCGCCGTGTTCAGTGGCAGCGGTTTCGATCAGGCCAAACAGTTCCTGGCGACCTATGGCGCCGAGAAGATCTACCGCATCGACAACCCCGACGTGGACCAGTACCTGGTCGCGCCGATGGCCGAGGTGCTGGCCCAGTTGGTGGCCAAGACATCCCCGGCGGCCGTCCTGATGTCCAGTAGCACGCACGGCAAGGAGATCGCCGCGCGGCTGGCCATCAAGACCGACTCCGGCCTGATCACCGACGCGGTCGACGTCCGTGAGGGCCCGAGCACCACCCAGTCGGTGTTCGCGGGCTCGTACACGGTGGACGCCAAGGTCGCCAAGGGCACCCCGATCATCACGGTCAAGCCCAACTCCTGCGGGCCGCAGGAGGTCACCGGAGCCGCGGCCGAAGAGGTCGTCGAGGTGACCATCTCCGAGGCCGCCAAGCGCGCCAAGATCGTCGAGCGCCGCGAGAAGCAGAAGAGCGGCCGCCCCGAGCTGACCGAGGCCGCGATGGTGGTCTCGGGTGGCCGCGGCACCGGGGGCGACTTCGCGCCGGTGGAGACCTTCGCGGACAGCCTCGGCGCCGCCGTGGGTGCCTCCCGGGCCGCCGTGGACGCCGGCTGGTACCCGCACACCAGCCAGGTCGGCCAGACCGGCAAGCAGGTCTCCCCGCAGCTGTACGTCGCCTGCGGGATCTCCGGCGCGATCCAGCACCGCGCCGGGATGCAGACCTCCAAGACGATCGTGGCGATCAACAAGGACGAAGAGGCCCCGATCTTCGAGCTCGTCGACTTCGGCGTGGTGGGTGACCTGTTCAACGTGCTGCCTCAGGCCACGAAGGTGATCGAGGCGAATCGAGGCTGATGGTGACGTGAACGGAGGCGCCTTCGGGCGCCGTACCGTCCGGAAGGGGCGGCTCGGGAGACCGGGCCGCCCCTTCCGGCGTCCGTGCCGGGCCACGTGCCGGGCCACGTGCCGGGAGTAGAGCCGAGACAAGGCCGGAACGCCATCAGGCAGTGTCCAGACAGCACTGAGCCTCGACGGCTTCGGGGGGCAGCGTCGAGGCTCAGTGGCACGAGGTCGGGGGTGCGGGCAGGGAAAAACACCTGTTGTTGGTGTCCCCCCATTGCGGCCGCGTCCCGAGGTGACCGAGACTAACCGACCCCACGGACGGTATTGACCAGATCCCGGCCCTATGTTGCGCAACAACGCCGGGAGGCGGCTCCCCGGCGCCGACCGGTCGGGTTCTTGCGCACTGCTGCGCTGGACGGGGGCCTGGGCTCGGGCCCAACGGGTCGGCGCCTAGACTCCCCGCGTGACGCAGATCGCAACGTCGTGGGTATCCCGATGAAGGTGGTGGCCGGCCTCAGCGGCGGCGTGGACTCGGCGGTAGCCGCCGCCCGGCTCCGCGACGCCGGTCATGACGTGCTGGCCGTCCACCTGGCGCTGGCAGCGCCCCCGGGGGGCGCCTCCGGGGAGGCCGGTGACGCGGCACAGGTGGCGCAGGCCCTGGGCCTGCCGTTCGAGATCTGGGACCTGCGCCAGGAGTTCCAGCGCGAGGTCGTCGACCCCTTCGTGGCCGAATACGCCGCCGGACGCACTCCCAACCCCTGCCTGCGCTGCAACGAGACCATCAAGTTCGCGGCGTTGCTGGACCGCGCCACCGGGCGGGGCTTCGAGGCGGTGGGCAGCGGGCACTACGCCCGCCTCGTGCCCGCCACCACCGGTGCCGGTGCGCCCGTCGTACAGCTTCACCGCGGCGTCGATCCCACCAAGGACCAGGCCTACGTGCTGGCCGTGCTCGACCAGGGTGCCCTGGCCCGGTGCGTGTTCCCGCTGGGGGAGTCCACCAAGGCCGACGTCCGGGACGAGGCGGCCCGGCGCGGGCTGCCGGTGGCCGCCAAGGGCGACAGCCTTGACGTGTGCTTCATCGACGACGGCGACACCCGGGGCTTCCTGGCCGCCCGTACCCAGGCCAGACCCGGACCGATCCTCGACGTGGACGGGCAGGTGGTCGGTGAGCATGCCGGGGCTCTGGGCTTCACCGTCGGCCAACGCAAGGGGCTGGCGTTGCGACGGCCGGCACCAGATGGCCAGCCCCGGTACGTCGTGCAGGTCCGACCCGCCGACGGGGTTGTCGTGGTGGGCCCGCCCGACGCGCTGCAGGTGAGCCACCTTTCCGGGAGCCGGGTCCGCTGGCCCAGCGGCGTGGTGGCCGACGTCGGTACCCGGGTGGGGATTCAGGTGCGGGCGCACGGAGAGGAGATCCCCGGGCGGTTCGTGGCGGTCCCCGGCGGGGGCCAGGACACCCTCGGGGTCAGGCTGGACCGCCCCGTTCGGGGGGTGGCCTGCGGGCAGACCATGGTGGCCTACGACGGGACTCGGGTGGTCGCCTCGGCGGTGATCGACGCCACGAGGTGACCCTTGCCCTGGGAAGGGGAGCGGTCGGCGTACCGATGTGGGATGCGTCTCACCATGGGTCCGCAGGTCGAAGCGGTACCGGCGTGATTAGGCTCGTCCTGTATTGCTGCTTACCCGCCGCCGGTTCGCGGGCGCGACCAGCAGGTCACGCCGAGCCCAACCGGTCCAGCAACAGGAAGGGAGCCTTCGGTGCCACGACGTATCTACTCCGAAGACCACGAGTCGTTCCGCCTAAGCGTCAAGGAATTCGTCGATCGCACCCTGGCGCCCCGTGCCGAAGAGATGATCAAGGACAAGGTCATCGCGCGCGACATCTGGCTCGAGGCCGGCAAGCAGGGGTTCTTCGGCCTGGCCATCCCTGAGGAGTACGGCGGCGCAGGCGTCGAGGACTACCGCTTCAACGCGGTGTTCGCCGAGGAGATCGCCAAGTTCACCGCGGCCGCGTCCTCGTGTTTCGGGATTCACTGCGACATCACCGCGCCGTACATCGTGCACATGGGCACCCCGGAGCAGAAGGAACGCTGGCTGCCCGGCGCCGCCTCCGGCGAGAAGATCATGGCGATCGGCATGACCGAACCCTCCGGCGGGTCCGACTTGGCGGCCCTGAAGTCGATCGCGGTCAAGGACGGCGACGACTGGATCCTCAACGGCTCCAAGACCTTCATCACCAACGGCAACCAGTGCGACATCGCCGTCGTCGCCGCGCGGACCGATCCGACCAAAGGCGCCAAGGGCATCTCGCTGTTCGTGCTGGAGGCCGGGATGCCGGGCTTCACCAAGGGCAACAAGCTCGACAAGGTCGGCCAGGTCGAGTCCGACACCTCCGAACTGTTCTTCGAGAACGTCCGGGTCCCCGGTGACCACCTGCTCGGCCCCGAAGGCATGGGCTTCATCGCGATGATGCAGCACCTGCCGCAGGAACGGATCGGCAACGCCATCGCCAACCTCGCCAACGCCAAGCAGATCCTCATGGAGACGCTCCAGTACACCAAGGACCGCAAGGCCTTCGGCCAGTCGATCGGCACCTTCCAGCACAACAAGTTCAAGATCGCCGAAATGGTCACCGCGGTCGAAGTGGCCCAGGCCTACATCGACGACTGCGTCGCGGCGCACTCCGAGGGCAAGCTCACGCCCGTGGATGCCGCCAAGGCCAAGTGGTGGGCCGCTCAGGTGCAATGCGACGTGCTCGATGAGTGCGTGCAGCTGCACGGTGGGTACGGCTTCATGAACGAGTACCGGGTGGCGCGCGCCTGGCGGGACGCCCGGGTGCACAAGATCTGGGCCGGCACGAACGAGATCATGAAAGAACTGATCGGGCGCGACCTGGGTCTGTGACCTTCGGGCGCGGACCCGCGTGGCCAATAGCCGGTACGACGGCCTCCCTGCGTTCGAGCGTGGGGAGGCCGTCGGCGCTCGAGCCTTGGGCCCAGGCGTGGACGACGCCCAGGCCGTGCTCGTGGTATGACTTCGGCCCATGACGCACTCCCACGCACCTCAGCCCGCCAAGACCCCCGCCAACGCGACCGGTCCCGCCCGGGTCGCCATCGTGACCGGCGCCGCCCGGGGCATCGGCGCGGCTACGGCGCTGCGGCTGGCGGCCGACGGGCTGGCCGTCGCCGTCCTGGACCTGGAGGAGGGCGACTGCCAGCCGGTGGTCGACCAGATCACCGAGGTGGGCGGTCGGGCACTCGCGGTCGGCTGCGACGTTGCCGACGAGGACGCGGTCAGCCGGGCCGTGCAGCGCGTCACCGACAAGCTCGGGCCAGCCACGGTGCTGGTCAACAACGCCGGGATCACGCGCGACAACCTGCTGTTCCGGATGAGCGTCACCGACTGGGACGCGGTGATGGGGGTACACCTGCGGGGGGCGTTCCTGATGACCCGGGCGGCCCAGGGGGCGATGGTGACGACCGGGTGGGGCCGGATCGTCAACGTCTCCAGCATCTCGGCGCAGGGCAATCGCGGGCAGGCCAACTACGCCGCGGCCAAGGCGGGCCTGCAGGGGTTCACCAAGACCGTCGCGTTGGAGCTGGCGCCGTTCGGAATCACGGTCAACGTAGTGGGACCGGGGTGGATCGCCACCGAGATGACCCGCGCGACGGCGCAGCGGACCGGCGTCCCGTTCGAGGAGTTTCAGCGGCAGACGGCCGGGGCCGTGCCGATGCGGCGCTGGGGCACCCCGGAGGAGATCGCGGCGGCGGTGTCCTTCTTCGCCCGCGAGGACTCGGGATTCGTCACCGGCCAGGTGCTGTACGTCTCCGGCGGACCCGCCGACTGACACCGGGCGCCCGGCCGGGCAGACACACCGCTATCCTTCACTGCCGGTGACATCAGGCGTCGGGTCTCTGACCTGGGACGATGTCACCGGGCGGTGGGTCCAGCGGTCGTGAAGGGTAGCGGTGTGTCTGCCGGTCCGGCTCGCCGCGACGTCGACCCGCAGTTGACGTCGACCCACAGTCACGGTGTGGGCGGCGCGAGTTCGTCTCGATGTCACGCGCTGTCCATCGCCGGGCCGCGAGGGCCTTCCTAGGGTGAACACGACTGCGTCCCCGCCCGACGAAAGGCCCATCGTGCCCAAGGACTTGCCGCTGATGCACGCGACCGGCGGTCGCGCCAAGATGACCTGCCGCTACCGTTGTAGCAATCAGTGCTCACATCCCGCGCCCAACACCTCCGCCAACGAGTACCTGGCCGACATCATCGAGTCCGCCGCCTCCCGCCGCTCCGTCCTGAAGGCCGGTGGCCTCGGCGTGGCGCTGATGGGGATGACCGCAGGCGCTCAGGCAGCCGCTGCCCAAGGCGCCATCGCGCCCGCGGCGTCCTCGGCCGCCGGGCTCGCGGCGACTTCCGGTTCGAAGACCGCGCCGTTCGGCTTCACGCCGATCGGATTTGTGCCAGCCGCAACCGACAAGGTCGTGGTGCCGAAGGGCTTCGACTGGCGGACCATCATCGCCTGGGGCGACCCGCTGTTCCACGGCACCCCGCGCTTCGATGTGCACCGGCAGAGCGCAGCGGCCCAGAAGCGCCAGTTCGGTTACAACAACGACTATGTCGCATTGCTGCCCTACCGCCACGAGAACTGCGCCCTGCTGGTCACCAACCACGAGTACGTGAACCCCGAGCTGATGTTCGAGGGCTTCACCACTGCCGACGCCATGACCGACGAGCAGTTGAAGATCACCATGGCCGCTCACGGCATGACCGTCGTGGAGCTGATGCGCAAGAACCCGCGCAGCCCGTGGACCTACATCCAGGGCGCTCGCCTGAACCGCCGAATCACCGCCACCACCCCGTTCGACGTCGTCGGTCCGGCCGCCGGTCACGACCTGCTCAAGACCTCCGCCGACCCCAGCGGCCGCCGCGTGCTGGGAACCCTCAACAACTGCGCGGGTGGCCGGACCCCCTGGGGCACCGTGCTGTCGGGGGAGGAGAACTTCCACGGGTACTTCAAGCCCGCCGCCACCCCCACCGCCCACCAGAAGCGGTATGGAATCACCGACCCCTACATGCCTCCGTGGCACCGTATCGACCCCCGCTTCGACCTGAGCCGGGAACCGAACGAGGTGCACCGCTTCGGCTGGGTCGTCGAGATTGACCCCTACGACCCCGACTCGACCCCGCGGAAGCTGACCGCCCTGGGCCGGGTCAAGCACGAGGGTGCCGAGACCGCGATCGCCGCCGACGGCCGCGTCGCGGTCTACACCGGGGATGACGAGCGCTTCGAATACGCCTACAAGTTCCTCTCGCGCAAGAAGTTCGAGCGGGGTAACTCCGCCAAGGCGCGCGCGCACAACCGCACCCTGCTGGAGGAGGGGGACCTGTACGTCGCGAAGTTCACCGGCGATGGCGGCGACGACGGCGAGTACGACGGCACCGGCCGCTGGCTGCCACTGGTCAAGGACGGCAAGTCGATGGTCGCCGGGATGAGCGTGGCCGAGGTGCTCATCTTCACCCGGATGGCTGCCGACGCGGTGGGCGCGACGAAGATGGACCGCCCCGAGGACTTCCAGCCCAGCCCGGTCACCGACAGCGTCTACCTGGCCCTGACCAACAACTCCAAGCGCACCAAGGCCCAGGTGGACGAGGCCAACCCGCGCGCGGAGAACAAGCACGGCCACGTCATCGAGATCAGCGACACCGCTGGGCACACCGCCGACACCTTCCGCTGGAAGATCGTGCTGCTCTGCGGCGACCCCAAGGACCCGGCGACCTACTTCAACGGTTTCGACAAGTCGCAGGTCTCGGCGATCTCCTGCCCGGACAACGTGACCTTCGACAAGCGCGGGAACCTGTGGATCTCCACCGACGGGGCGCCCTCGACGCTGAAGAAGTGCGACGGCCTGTACCTGTACCCGCTCGAGGGCAGCCAGAAGGGCCACCTGCAGCAGTTCCTGTCCGTCCCGGCCGGCGCCGAGTGCTGCGGCCCGTACATCACCGACGACCAGCGAACGGTGCTGGCCGCCGTACAACACCCTGGTGAGCTCGACGGCGCGACCTTCGACAAGCCGGCCAGCCGCTTCCCCTACCGGGGTGACCCGGTGCCGCGGCCCTCGGTCATCCAGGTCTACGCCAGTCACTGATTCCCACCGGGCGCGGCTGCGCGGCGGCACCCCCGCCGCGCGGCCGCGTCCCCGTGACCGGGGCGTACGCTGGCGCAGTGAGCGCCGCCAGCGGGTTGGGATCATGGCCGGGAACTGACATTCGCACTCCGATGCGCTTGGTGCGAGACATCCTCACCCGCACGCCGACGGGCGGCGAACCCGGCATCCCCTACCTGCCCGAATTGCCCCAGCGCGGCCCGGGCGCAGCCTTGGTGGGTCGGGCCGCGGGGCTGCTGGTCGACCTCCCCGTGGACCTGCAACCCTCGGGCTGGCGCCTGGTGGACCACCCGGGACGGGACGCCGAGCGCACCGCCGCCTGGCTCCGCACCGACCTTGATGAACTCGCCGAGGTGTACGACGGGTATCAGGGGCTCCTGAAGGTGCAGGTCGCCGGACCGTGGACCCTCGCGTCGCAGCTGCGCCTGGGTCGTGGCGAGCGGGTTGTGGTCGATCCGGGTGCCCGCCGGGACGTCATCGCCTCGCTGGCTGAGGGCGTGCGGGTGCACCTGGCGACCGTGGGCAGGCTGGTGCCCGGTGCCGACGTGATGCTCCAGCTCGATGAGCCCGGGCTGCCGTCGGTGCTCTCCGGGGAGCTGCCGACGTCATCCGGGTTCGGCCGACTGCCCGCGATCGACCTGCCCGAAGCTCAGGAGGCTCTGATGACGGTGCTGGCCGCCGCCGAGGATCGGGCCACCGTGATCCACTGTTGTGCGCCGGCGGCGCCGCTAGGCCTGCTGCGGGCCGCGGGCGCCGGTGGGGTTGCGCTGGACGTGGCCACGCTGGGGGAGTCGGCGTGGGAATCCGTGGCGACCTGCGTCGAAGCCGGGGTGCGTTTCTGGGCCGGGGTGGTCCCCACCGATGCCGTTGCACCCGCGAACGCGGGCCGGGCTCCTGCGCGACCGGAACACCACGAGGTGATCGCCCCCCTGGTACGCCGGTGGCGGGCCGTGGGATTGCCGACTGGGGCCCTGGCAGGGGTGGTGGTGACTCCGGCGTGCGGGCTGGCCGGGCTGACCCCGGATCGGGCGAGGGCCGTGCAGGAGCTGGTCGCCGACGCTGCAGGGGCGCTGTCCGAGGCGGCCAGGGCATGACCTGCCCGGGCGCGCTGGCGTCGGCGTGCTGAGCCGGGCCCCGGTGCCTTGGCAGGCGAAGTACCTGGCGCTGGCGCTGATCTGGGGGTCGAGTTTCCTGCTGATGAAGGTCAGCTTGCACGCTTTCAGCGCCGTCCAGATCGCTGCCTGGCGGCTGGCGTGCGGCTTCGTCACATTGGCGCTGCTTGCGGCGCTGTCCCCGGGGCGTCGGGTGCGGCTGCCGCGAGGGCCGAAGGTGTGGGTACACCTGCAGGTCACGGCCTTCCTGTTGGGCACCCTGCCGTTCACGCTGTTCGCCCTCTCCCAGACCAGGGTCGCCTCCGCGCTGGCCGGAGTCGGGAACGCGATCACGCCGGTGGCCACCGTGCTGTGCAGCCTGGCCCTGCTGCGTACCGAGTCATTGCCGTGGCACAAGGTGGCCGGTGTGGTGATCGGGTTCGGCGGCGTCTTGATGGTCCTGCAGCCGTGGCAGTCAGCCGGTCGCCCGGACGCGCTGGGATTCGGGATGGCGCTGGCCGGCGGGTCGTCGTACGCGCTGGGTTGGACCTACAACCGGCGCTACCTGGCGGCCTGCGACCTGGGCGGACTGGCCCAGCCGATGGCTGTGCTGCTGCTGGCGGGCCTACAGATGATCCCGGTGCTGCTCACCTGGTGGCTCTGGATCGCCGATGTGGCGGCGCCGTGGTCGTTGCAGGTCGGGCCGCGAGACGCGGTCCTGCCGCTGGCGGCCGTCACCGCCCTGGGGGTCCTGGGGACAGGGGTGGCCTACGCCTTCCAGTTCGACGTGGTCCGGGCGGCCGGGCCAACCGTGGGCTCGACGGTGACCTACCTGATCCCGCTGGTGGCGATCAGTTTGGGGGTCCTGGTCCTGGGCGAATCGCTCGGCCTGGCCCAGGGAGTCGGCGCCGCCGTCATCCTGTCCGCCGCCGCACTGGTGCAACGCCCAGGCACTCGCGAGGTCGCGGGCGGTTAGCCCTGGCGTCGGGTCATTCGCCGGAACTCCGGATTCGGCCGGACCCACGGTGGTCTTCCGGACCCACGGTGGTCTTCCGGACCCACGGTGGTCTTCCGAACCCACGAAGCTTCGTGGGTGTGGCAGTGGGAGGTGGGTCTGACAGGGGGCGGTGGGTTCGGCTTGCGCTGACCGGTCGGCCGATGTCGGCGGGCTGGCCGGCCGTGCGCCTCGTGCCCTGGTGGCTGCTGTAGTCGTCGTGGCGGTCGTGGCGGTCGTGACCGCCTGAGCCGTCGAGCCCTCTCGAGGGTTGTCGGTGGGGTGGGGCAGGATGATCGACGTGACGACGCCTGCGCAGGACCCCTCGCCCTCCGCCGATGGTGAACTGCCCGACGAGATCCGTCACCAGTGGGATGAACTCGCCGACCAGATCCGAGCCCACCGGTTCGCCTACTACGTGCGCGACGCTCCCACCATCAGCGACGGGGAGTACGACGCGCTGGTGGGTCGGCTGGAAGCCTGGGAGACGTCGTACCCGCAGCTGAGGGTGCCCGACAGCCCCACCCAGACCGTTGGCGGCACGTTCGCCACGGACTTCGCGGCCGTCGACCACCGCGAGCGCATGCTCAGTCTTGACAATGTCTTTTCACCCTTGGAGCTCGCCGACTGGGCGGCCCGGGTGGTCAAAGGAGCCGGCGGCGCCGTGGTGCACTTCCTCACCGAGCTCAAGATCGACGGGGTCGCGATCAACCTGCTGTACGAGCGTGGCCGGCTGACCAGGGCGTTGACGCGGGGTGACGGCCGGACCGGCGAGGACGTCACGCATAACGTCCGCACGATCGAAGGGGTGCCGCACGAGTTGCGCAGCGCCCCCAGTGACGAACTGCCCGAACTGGTCGAGGTGCGCGGTGAGGTGTTCTTCCCGGTCGCCGCCTTCGCCGATCTCAACGCGTCCTTGGTCGAGGCCGGCAAGGCCCCGTTCGCCAACCCTCGCAACGCCGCCGCCGGCACGCTGCGCCAGAAAGACCCGCGGATCACCGCGTCCCGCCCGCTGCGCATACTGGTGCACGGCCTGGGCGCCCGGACCGGCTTCGACATCGACCGGCAGAGCGCGGCGTACGACGTCCTGCGAGCCTGGGGCCTGCCCACCTCCGAGCACACCCTCGTCCTGGACGACCTCGACGCCGTGCAGCGGCGCATCGACTACTACGGCGAGCATCGTCACAGCGTGGACCATGAACTGGACGGCATGGTGGTCAAGGTCGACGAGGTCGCCGTCCAACGACGCCTCGGTACGACGTCGCGCGCGCCCCGGTGGGCGGTCGCCTACAAGTACCCGCCCGAGGAGGTCACCACGCTGCTTCACGACATCAGGGTCAATGTCGGACGCACCGGCCGGGTCACCCCGTACGGGGTGATGGAGCCGGTGCGGGTGGCCGGGTCGACCGTCGAGATGGCCACGCTGCACAACGCCGACGAGGTCCGCCGCAAGGGGGTACTCATCGGCGACACCGTCGTCCTGCGCAAGGCCGGTGATGTGATCCCCGAGATCATCGGCCCGGTCGCGGACCTTCGTGATGGGACGCAGCGGCCGTTCGTGATGCCCACGCTGTGCCCGGCCTGCCAGGCGCCGCTGGCCCCGGAACGGGAGGGCGACAAGGACATCCGGTGCCCCAACAGCCGGTCCTGCCCCGCCCAGCTGCGGGAGCGGCTGGCCGCGCTGGCCGGACGCGGCGCCTTCGACATCGAAGCGCTCGGTTTCGAGGGGGCCTCTGCCCTGCTCGAGGCCCAGGTGCTCGCGGACGAGGGTGACCTGTTCGACCTGACCGCCGCGGCGATCGCCCGGGTGCCGCTCTACACCCGGACCGCCAAAAAAACCGATCCGCCGGAGGCGGTCACCGACGGCCGGGTGGTCTCCGCCAACGGTCAGCGACTCCTGGACAACCTCGCCAAGGCCCGGGAGGCGGCGCTGTGGCGGGTCCTGGTGGCCCTGTCGATCCGGCACGTCGGCCCCACCGCGGCCCGCGCGCTCGCGGGGCACTTCGGCTCGATGGCGGCCATCCGGGCGGCGTCGGCGCAAGAGCTCGCCGGAGTGGAGGGGGTCGGTCCGGTCATCGCCGAGGCGCTGCGCGGCTGGTTCGAGGTCGACTGGCACCTGTCGATCCTTCAGCGGTGGGAGGCCGCGGGCGTCCGGATGCAGGACGCCCGGGACGAGTCGGTGGAGCGCACTCTCGAGGGTCTGACGGTGGTCGTCACCGGGTCGCTGGAGGGCTTCTCCCGGGACCAGAGCAAAGAGGCGATCCTGGCGCGCGGTGGTAAGGCCGCGGGATCGGTGAGCAAGAAGACCAACTACGTGGTGGCGGGCGAGAACGCCGGGTCCAAGGCCGACAAGGCCCGCGAACTCGGGGTCCCGATCCTGGACGAGGCGGGTTTCGTGGCCCTGCTCACCCGCGGTCCGGATACGGTGGCGGAGGTCGGTGATGACGATCGACCCTGAGTCTGCCGGTGGGCCCGCACGCGCCGATGTCGCCGGGTTGGCCGCCCGCGCACACGCCTTGGCCGGCGATCGCGGCATCCCGGAGGCGTTGCAGGCGCTGGCGGATCGCTGGCCGGAGTCGGCCAGCGCGCCGGAACTGTACGCCGTCAGCAGCCGGCTTTCGCTCGCGATCGGGGACCTGGCCGCTGCCCTGGAGGCGGCCGGCCGCCGTACAAATGCGTCACAAGGCCAACCGGACTCGACACGCCGCCACCTGGGCACGGCAGAGGGCGCGGGTCCGATCGACGACCCAGGCGCTGGCGGTCAGCGACTCGGCGATGGCTGACCCTGCCTGGTTGCGGGCCGACCCCGGCCTGGTCGGCGAGGCGCTGGGCAAGCTGCAGCGCGCGGTGCGGGACTGGGATTCCCTCTGCCAGGATCTGGCGGCGCTGCTCGGGCCGACACCGGCCGACGGATCGCCCGGGCCTGCCGGGGCGATCCGCGAAGCGTTGGTGCTCGTGCGTGACGCACTCGCCGAGACTGCCGACGTCCTGCACCCGTTCCCGGCTGACTCGGCGGCAGGCCAGCGCACCCGGTCGGCCTGTCTGGCCGCGGACGCCGACCTCGCCGGCCGGCTCGCCGAAGCCGCCGACCTCCTGCCCTGCCACGGCCTGAGGGCCTGGCTGCGGGATCCGAGCGCGAACGCGGACCTGGAAACTCGGGCGCTGGTGGCCCGCAACGACCCGGATGGCCTGCGCGAGCTGCTCGGGTCGGTACCCGGCGCGGCCGTGGCGGACCTGATCGCCCGCTACCCCGGTCTCGGGGACTCACTGTGCCGGTCGACCGCCAGCCTGCCCCCCGCGCCGCCGGAGGTGTTGGGGCCCGCCGCCGGTTCGCCCCCGCCGCCGAACGATCCGGGGAGGACATCGGTCCATCGCGTGGTGGCCGTCCGGGCGTACCTGGACGGACTGGACCCTGATGTCGTGCTGCGCTGGGGTGTGCTGTGGCCGCGGTACGTGGGGGCCTGGGACGGCGCTCCGTTAGAGGTCCGGTACGCCGCCAACCGCCAACTCCTGCGACACGCGCTGTCGGTTCTCAGCGATGCCGACCGGCGGCACGAGCGTGTCGGCGCCACCGGACCCTTCGAGCGGCTCCTGGTCGACGCCGCCCGGCGGGTGCGATCCTGGCGTCCAGGCCCGGGGCGTGCAGCTGGGGGCAGTTCCGCGGACTGGACCGAACGTCGTACGGTCCGCGAGGACGACCGCACCAGGGTCCGACTCATCCAGGCCCTGCTGCATGGCCAGGACGACGCCGGCCGGGCGGGCAGGCGGCAAATCCTGCTGTTCGACCCGACCGGGCGTGGCCGGCTCGCTGAGCTACGCGGGCGGTACGACGACCGCACCCGTCACGTGGTCATCCTGGTCCCCGGCACGGGGACCGCCATGCGCGGCTTTCACATGCCTGCGCAGTTCGCCGCCGACCTGGTTGCGGCCGACCCCGAAGGAGGGGCGGTGGCGCTGGCCTGGATGGGTTGTGCGCTCCCGTCCGCAGCCGGAGCCCAAGCCCCGCTGGCCCGGTTCGCCCGAGCCGGCGCCGAGCCGCTGCGCGACGTCGTGGAGGCGCTCGCCGTACCCTCCGGTGCCGACATCACCGTGATCGGGCATTCGTACGGCGGTGTCCTGGTCGGCGCGGCCGAACGGGTGGGCCTGCGCGCCGACAAGGTGATCCACCTGGCCTCGCCCGGTTCCGGCCCCGGCGTGCGCAGCGTCGCCGACTACCCTGACACCGACCCGCTCGGCCGGCACCGACGGGTGCGACGGTGGAGCCTGACCGCCCCGGGCGACCCCATCATCTGGGCGCGCCGCCTCGACCCGGCGGGATGGTTTCAACGCCTTCGCCGGGTCCGGAGCCGGACCTCGCGCGCCTGGGCTGCGCTCGACCTCGGCGCCGACCCGACCACGCTGGCGGGGATCGTGCTGCTGCCGGCCGGACGGTGGGAACGCGATGTCCCCGGCTACCCCGAGGGCACACCGGTGACCGGCATCCCCGGCCACACCGGGGTCACCCATCCGGCTACCACGGCTTTTCGCAACCTGGTCGAGGTGATCCGCGAGGATCGCTCGGGTCCCCTCGAGCCTGTGGACTAGGTCATGCCTGCGCGGAGTCCCGGGGTAGAGGCAGGTCAGCCGAGGTAGGCTCGCTGCGCGGTGGCTCGACACGGCCTGCCCAGGGGGCGAGCGGCGCCGGGTCACGCACGCGATCGGATGCGACGTCGGGGGTCGACATGGCAAAGACGGACACCACACCACGACATGGGGCAGCGCTGGTGGCTGCCGCGGGAGTGCTGGCGCTCATGGTCGGGGGAACCCTCGGCCTGCGTGATCCCGGTGGCCGCAGCCACAGCGGGACGTCCGGCGCCCAGCTGCAGGCTCCCGTCGCGACCCCCATCACCGCGACAGCGCAGCCGGTGACCTGGGCGCCGTGTCCTGCGGAGCTTCCCGATCTGGAATGCGCCACCATCGGCGTGCCGCTGGACCATGGGCGGCCCGACGGTGAGCGGATCAGCCTGGCCATCAGCAGGCGTAAACACACCACCACGCCCTACCGCGGGACGATCCTCGTCAACCCCGGCGGACCCGGGTCCTCCGGCCGGATGCTGGCCGGTTCAGGGGGCAATATCGCCCGCGGGATCGGCGACAGCTACGACTGGATCGGTTTCGATCCGCGAGGCATCGGCGCCAGCCGACCGGCACTGGCCTGCGACCCAGCCGCCTGGACCGGCCTGCGGCCACCGTACGTGCCCACCAAACCAGAGATCATGCAGGCCTGGCTGACCAAGGCCACCACGTACGCCGCGTCCTGCGGCAAGGCCTCTGGGGCGTTGCTCAACCACGTGCGCACCATCGACACCGTGCACGACATGGAGTGGATCCGGGCAGCCCTGGGGGCGGAAACCACCAGCTACTGGGGGAACTCCTACGGCAGCTTGCTGGGTCAGCTGTACACAACGGCCTACCCCGGCCGCGTCAACAAAATGGTCTTGGACGGGGTGGTCGATGCTTCACAGAGCTGGTACGACGCCAACCTTGCTCAGAACGTCGCGTTGACCGCCAACTTCGAGGCGTTCCTGAAGTGGCTGGCCGCCAACCCAGCCTCTTTCGGTCTGGGCAGCGATCCAGCAGCGATCAAGGCCCGGTACGCCGCGAAGCTCGACGCCTTGGCCGCCGCCCCCGGTGCCGGAGGAACCGTCAGCGCCGCAGACCTGAACGACCTCGCCATCAGGGCCAGTTACGGCGTCAGCACGTGGCCGGCCGACGGTGCCGTGCTCAGCCAGGTCCTGAGGCGCGACAATGTCGCGCTGCTCGCCCCCGACGCCGATGCGGGCCAGGACAACGCCCGAGCCGGATACCTGGCGGTGCAGTGCAGCGAGAGCGCCTGGCCGGGCTGGGACACCATGAAGGCGGATGCCGAGCGACAGCACCCTGACCACCCGCTGATGACCTGGTCGAACACCTGGATGAACGCGCCCTGCGCGTTCTGGCCGGTGCCCTCCCAGCCTCGCGCTGCCGTCGACGCCGCCCGGGTGACCGCGCCGATCCTCCTGGTCAGCGAGACCCTTGACGGGGCCACCCCCTTCGCGGGCGCGTTGGCGACGCGCGAGCGGTTCCCCACGGCCCGGTTGATCGAAGGAACCGGCGGAACCACCCACTCCTCGGCCATCGCCGCAGGTCCGTGCGTGGCCGGCGCCATCGCCGACTTCCTGGAGAAGGGCACCCTGCCGCCGCGGCGCGAAGGCCGCACCGCGGACCTGCAGTGTGCGCCCGTGCCGCCACCCCCGGCGGCTCCCGCCGACCCGGCGGCTCCCGCCGACCCGGCGGCTCCCGCTGCGCAGTAGCGGGCCCAGCGCGTCGACGTCTCGGAGCGGGTCGTCCGGACTGTGCGGCGGTGCCTCGTAGACTGAACGGCATGTCCGCGATCTCCACCGACCAGGTGGCCCACCTGGCCGCGCTCGCCCGGATCGAGCTGTCCGCTACCGAACGGGTCAGCATGGCAGCCGAACTCGGCGTCATCCTCGACGCCGTGGCCCGCGTGGGCGAGGTCTCCGGAGCGGACGTCTCCCCGATGTCCCACCCGCTGCCCCTGGTCAATGTGTCCCGCCCCGACGAGGTCCGGCCTAGCCTGGCGCCCACCGACGTGCTGGCGAACGCACCGGAGACGCAAGACCAGCGTTTCGTCGTACCGCGCATTCTCACGCAGGACTAATTCCCCTCCGCTGCAGGAGTACCCACCCGTGACCCACCGAAGCGGCCTGCCCGCCGACCTCACCCGCGCGAGCGCCGATCAGCTGTCCCGGGCCCTGGCCGCCCGCGAGATCAGCGCGGCCGAGGTGACCCAGGCCCACCTGGACCGGATGACCGGCGTGGACGAACGGGTGCATGCTTTCCTGCACCGCGACGACGAGGGGGCCCTGGCCACCGCACGCGCCGTTGACGACGAGCGCACCCGCGGGGTGGACCTGCCCGCGCTGGCCGGGGTGCCGGTCGCCGTCAAGGACATCGCCTGCACCCGCGGCATGCCGACCACCGCCGGGTCGGCGATCCTGCGGGGGTGGCTGCCGCCGTACGACGCCACCATCGTCAGCCGGCTGCGCGCGGCCCGGATGCCGCTGCTGGGCAAGACGAACATGGACGAGTTCGCGATGGGCTCCTCCACCGAACACTCCGCGTACGGGCCCACCCACAACCCGTGGGACCTGACCCGGATCCCCGGCGGCAGCGGCGGCGGCTCGGCGGCCGCGGTCGCCAGCTTCCAGGCACCCCTGGCGATCGGCTCGGACACCGGCGGCTCGATCCGCCAACCCGCGGCCGTCACCGGCACGGTCGGCGCCAAACCGACGTACGGCGGGGTCAGCAGGTACGGCGTGATCGCCCTCGCCAGCAGCTTGGACCAGATCGGCCCCTGCGCGCGGACCGTGCTGGACGCGGCGCTGCTGCACGAGGTCGTCGGCGGCCACGACCCGATGGACTCCACCTCGATCGATGCGCCGGTCCCTCCCGTCGTCGAAGCCGCTCGGCGCGGCCAGGTCCGCGGCCTGCGGATCGGTGTGGTCCGCGAGCTCGGCGGGCAGGGCTATCAGCCGGGGGTCTCCCAGCGCTTCGAGGAGGCGCTGGCGCTGCTCCAAGGCGAGGGCGCGCAGATCCAGGAGGTGACCTGCCCGCACTTCGAGTACGCGCTGGCCACCTACTACCTGATCCTGCCCAGCGAGGCGAGCTCGAACCTGGCCCGGTACGACGCGATGCGGTACGGGCTGCGGGTGACGCCCGACGGGCCCGAGGCCCCCGATGACCCCAGTAACGAGCAGGTGATGGCCGCCACCCGGGACGCCGGGTTCGGCACCGAGGTGAAGCGCCGGATCATCCTGGGCACCTATGCCCTCTCCAGCGGCTACTACGACGCCTACTACGGTCAAGCCCAAAAGGTCCGCACCCTGATCGCGCAGGACTTCACCGCGGCCTTCGACCAGGTCGACGTGCTGGTCAGCCCGGTCACCCCGACGACGGCCTTCACCATCGGCGCGAAGATCGACGACCCGCTGGCGATGTACCTCTCCGATATCGCAACGATCCCGGTGAACCTGGCGGGCCTCCCGGCCCTGAGCGTGCCCGCCGG
Source organism: Austwickia sp. (assembly GCA_016711265.1). Classification (GTDB taxonomy): domain Bacteria; phylum Actinomycetota; class Actinomycetes; order Actinomycetales; family Dermatophilaceae; genus JADJTI01. Next base: position 359,303 of record JADJTI010000005.1, read on the forward strand.
TCTGGCACCGGAGGATGGCCTACCGGTCGGCTTCCAGGTGATCGCCCCCGCGATGGCCGATGACCGGATGTACGCCGTCGGAGCCGCCTTGGAGCGGCTGCTCACCGACCGCTGGGGCGGCCCGCTGCTGGATCAGGCGCCGCCGTTGATCGACCGCGCGGGAAAGCTGGGGAACTGACATGGGAGCCGTCAACAGCGCCGTCACCACCGCGGGCGAACCCGCCGAGCCCGAGCTGGTCGATTACGCCGCAGCGGTAGCCCGCTACGACCCGGTCATGGGCCTGGAGGTCCACGTCGAGCTGTCCACCCGCACCAAGATGTTCTGCGGCTGCAGCACGGTCTTCGGCGCCGAGCCCAACACCCAGACCTGTCCCGTCTGCCTCGGCTTGCCGGGAGCGCTGCCCGTGGTGAACCGGGAAGGCGTCGAGGCCGCCATCCGGATCGGGCTCGCCCTCAACTGCACGATCGCCACCTGGTGCCGGTTCGCCCGGAAGAACTACTTCTACCCGGACATGCCCAAGAACTTCCAGACCAGCCAGTACGACGAACCCATCGCCTCCGACGGTTACCTCGTGGTCGAGCTGGACGACGGCAGCGAGTTCCGCGTCGAGATCGAGCGCGCCCACATGGAGGAGGACGCCGGCAAGTTGACCCATATCGGTGGCTCAACCGGCCGGATCCACGGGGCGGACTACTCATTGCTGGACTACAACCGCGCCGGGATCCCGCTGATCGAGATCGTCACCAAACCGATCGTCGGGGCAGGGGAACGCGCGCCCGAGGTCGCCAGGGCATACGTGTCGGCCCTGCGTGACCTGATGCGGGCCCTCGGCGTCAGTGACGCTCGGATGGAACAAGGGTCGCTGCGCTGCGACGCCAACCTGTCTCTGCGCGCCCGGGTCGGCACCGACCCACGGGAGCCGCGGCAGCTCGCCGTACCGCTGGGCACCCGGACCGAGACCAAGAACGTGAACTCCCTGCGCTCGGTGCAGCGAGCCATCCAGTACGAGATCTCCCGGCAGGCGGGGTTGCTGGACGCGGGCGTGAGCATCGTGCAGGAGACCCGCCACTGGCACGAGGACACCGGCAGCACCACCTCCGGTCGGGTGAAGTCCGACGCCGACGACTATCGCTACTTCCCGGAGCCCGATCTGGTGCCGATCGCCCCGGACCCCGAGCACGTGGAGCGCCTGCGGGCGAGCCTGCCGGAGCCGCCCGCCGCCCGGCGTCGACGACTCCAGGCGGCCTGGGGGTTCACCGACCGGGAGCTGGGCGACGTGCTGGCCAACCCCGGCGCCCTTGACCTGATCGATGACACCGTCGCGGCGGGCGCCAGCCCGGCGGCGGCCAAGAAGTGGTGGCTCGGCGAGATGGCCCGGCGGGCCAACAGCCAGGGCCTGGAGCTCGCCGAGTTCGCGGGGTCGAGCGCCGGCGGGGTGACGCCCGAAGCCATCGCGGAGCTGGACGGCCTGGTCCGCAGCGGCCGGCTCAACGACGCGTTGGCCCGGCAGGTGCTCGAGGGGGTGCTCGCCGGGGAGGGCAGCCCCACCCAGGTCGCGGACGCGCGTGGCGTGGCGTTGGTGCGCGACGACGCCGCCCTGGAGGCCGCGGTCGAGGCTGTCCTGGCGGCCAATCCCGATGTCGTCGAGCGCATCCGGGGCGGCAAGGTGCAGGCCGTGGGGGCGTTGATCGGCCAGGTCATGAAACGGCTCAAGGGCCAGGCGGACGCCGCCGCGGTGCGCGCCGCCATCCTGGGCTCGCTCGGGATCGACGGCTGACCGGTCCCGCCTGCCAGGGCGGTTAGGGAGCCGCCGCGATCCTGCGGCATGCTGGAACCGTGAGCGATGAACGTCCGCTGCGCCTGCTGGTCCTGATGCGGCACGCGGAGGCCAAGAGCTCCTCGCCCGAGGGTGACATCGGCCGGGAGCTGACCAAGTCAGGACGCAAGGCGGCCGAACGGGTGGGCCAGTGGCTCGTCCGCCAAGGGGTTCGGCCGGACGTCGTGGTCGTCTCACCGTCGGCCCGGACCCGCCAGACCTGGGACCAGCTGCGCGCGGCGGGACTGCCCGCCGACGCGGTGTGGAGCGACGACAGCGTGTACCTGGCTTATCCCGGCGACCTGGCTGATTCGATCCGTGACGTGCCGGACGAGGCCCGCACCGTGCTGCTCATCGGCCACGCCCCGGGGATTCCCGGACTGGCCGCCGACTTGGAGGATCACACCGACCTGGACGCCGACCAGCGTGAGGCGATGCAGCGGTGGCCCACGGCGGCGGTCGCTGTGGTTTCCCACCGCAGCGACTGGGCGGCCTTCCCCGATGAGACGACCGCGTTGGCGGCTTTTCACGCGCCCTGAGCCCACGCAATTCCGCCCGGCGGCGCGGTCGCTGACCCCGCACGGGTCCGGACTACCATGCGGGGCATGACCCAGACGCAGTCGAACACCCCCGGCGGTACGCCGACCAGCACCCCGACGAACGCGGGTACGACGACCGGCACGCCGGACATCAAGCCGCGCAGCCGCGAGGTCACCGACGGCCTGGAGAAGGCCGCGGCCCGGGGGATGCTGCGGGCGGTCGGCATGGGGGATGAGGATTGGGTCAAGCCGCAGATCGGCATCGCGTCCTCGTGGAACGAGATCACCCCCTGCAACCTGTCGCTGGACCGCCTGGCCAAGGCGGCCAAGGACGGCGTGCACGCTGCGGGCGGGTACCCGTTGGAGTTCGCCACCATCAGCGTGTCCGACGGCATCTCGATGGGCCACGAGGGCATGCACTTTTCCTTGGTCAGCCGAGAAATCATCGCTGACTCGGTGGAGACGGTGATGCAGGCCGAGCGGCTCGACGGGTCGGTCCTGCTCGCCGGGTGTGACAAGTCCTTACCCGGGATGCTGATGGCTGCGGCGCGTTTGGACCTGGCCGCGGTGTTCTTGTACGCCGGGTCGATCCTTCCCGGGATCGCCAAGCTGCACGACGGTACCGAGAAGCAGGTGACGATCATCGACGCGTTCGAGGCGGTCGGCGCGTGCAGCCGGGGGCTGATGCCGCCGGAGGACGTCGACGCGATCGAGCGGGCCATCTGCCCGGGCGAGGGGGCGTGCGGCGGGATGTACACCGCGAACACGATGGCATCGGTGGCCGAAGCAATCGGGATGTCCCTGCCGGGGTCGGCGGCGCCGCCGGCCACCGACCGACGCCGGGACGGGTTTGCCCGCAGGTCGGGTCAGGCGGTGGTGGAGATGCTCCGCGCCGGGATCACGGCGCGGAGCATCATGACCAGGGAGGCGTTCGAGAACGCGATCGCGGTGGTCATGGCGTTCGGCGGCTCGACGAACGCCGTGCTGCATCTGTTGGCCATCGCCCACGAGTGCGACGTCGACCTGTCGCTTGCCGACTTCACGCGGATCGGCGCGCGGGTGCCTCATCTGGCGGACGTCAAGCCGTTCGGGGCGCATGTCATGACCGACGTTGACCATGTCGGTGGCGTCCCGGTGGTGATGCGGGCGCTGCTCGACGCCGGCCTGCTGCACGGTGACTGCCTGACCGTCACCGGCAAGACGGTCGCGCAAAACCTGGCCGACATCGCGCCCCCCGACCCTGACGGCAAGGTGGTCCGCGCGATGTCGTCCCCGATCCACCCGAGCGGCGGGATCACGATCCTGTCCGGCTCGCTGGCCCCCGAGGGTGCCGTGGTCAAGTCGGCGGGCTTCGACTCCTCGGTGTTCGAAGGGACCGCCCGGGTCTTCGACGGCGAACGCGCCGCGATGGACGCCGTCGAGGATGGCACGCTGCGGGCCGGTGACGTGTGCGTCATCCGGTACGAAGGACCCAAAGGCGGCCCCGGGATGCGCGAGATGCTGGCCGTGACGGGTGCGATCAAGGGCGCAGGGCTGGGCAAGGACGTGCTGCTGCTGACCGACGGCCGGTTCTCCGGCGGCACCACCGGGCTGTGCGTCGGTCACGTGGCGCCCGAGGCGGTGGATGGCGGGCCGATCGCCTACGTGCACGATGGTGATCGCATCCGGCTGGACGTGGCCTCGGGCACCCTGGATCTGCTGGTCGACGAGGCCGAACTGGCTCGACGCCGGGAGGCCGGAGTGAGTGCGCCCGAGCCGAAATTCACCCGGGGCGTGCTGGCCAAGTACCGCAGACTGGTGGGCAGTGCCTCCCGTGGGGCGGTCTGCGACTGACCTAGCGTGAGCCTGCAGGCGTTCCACGTCACGCCCCTGCGGTGCCGCACCTGGCGCGAGGCCTCGACCTTCGAACCGGCGCTCGAGCCCACGTCCCTCGTCCGGACCCACGAAGCTTCGTGGGTCCGGCAGCGGGAGGTGGGTCCGGCAGCGGGAGGTGGGTTCCGGCGAGGGGAGTGGTTTCGGGCGGCGGGGCTGGGTTTGACCGGGACAAGGTTCCAGCGGGAGATGACACGTGAAGCGTGACACGGTGTGGCGCAGGGGCGCTGACGCGGTGGCCTTCGCCAATGCGGCGGCCTTGTTCGCGGTCCAACTGGCGGCGATCAGTGGCGCGACGATGTGGGAGCCGGTGGCGTCGGCGTACCTGATCTGGACTCTGGTGACGGCCGTCGCCCTGGTCGTGGTCTTCGTGACCAGCCTGGGGCCTCCCGGACGTCTGCCGATGATGCTGGCCGCAGCCGGTCTCGGTGCCGCCGTCAGTCTGCCGCCCTTGGTGGTCGGCGTCGTCGTCGCCCGAGAGCCGGTGGACCGGCGCCTGGCGCTGCAGAAGCAGCCCAGCGCCGCCATCACGTGGCGCTCTGACCTGAGATCGAGCCAGCTGGTCTGCGTGGTCGATCCGGTGGCGGGAGCGGGGGTAGCCCCGCAGGAGCGTCGTGGATACCTGCTCGATCTGCTCGACCGTTCGTTCGTCGGCGACCGGGTCCGCTGACCGGACGGGACGGCGGGCTCACCATGTGAGACCTCATGCGTCGTCGTTTGACGGACCCCGAGGTCAGGCGCGAGTCTCTACCCGTGGCCATCCTCCTGGTACTTCCGTGAGCGCGTGAGCTGACCGCTGCGCGCTCGACCCTTCGACCCGGATCCGGGAAGAGGGGTTTTTTCGTTTGACCGGAGGCCGGTCGCCTCCGGTGAGACAGGCAGCTCGGCGCAGACCGGCCTGGCAGGCGGGCCGCGGCCGAGGGTGCGGGGCGCAGCGCAGACGCGGCGGCGTGACCGGCTGGGGGGCGACGACTGGATGAGATCCGCAGTGAAACTGGAGACGACCGTGACGGACAAGACCGATCCACGTCAGAAGCCGGCGAACGCCGTGCCGAGCCCCGCCGATCTCGCCGATCGGCTGACCCCCGGCGGGCGGGCTGATCACACCGATCACGGCGGTCAGACCGAGCAGGTCGAGCAGGTCGAGCATGTCACCGGCGCCGAGAGCCTCATCCGGTCCCTCGAAGAGGTCGGGTGCGAGGTGATCTTCGGGCTCCCGGGGGGCGCGATCCTGCCGGCGTACGACCCGCTGATGGACTCGACGAAGATCCGGCACATCCTGGTCCGTCACGAGCAGGGCGCCGGGCACGCCGCTCAGGGGTATGCAGCGGCCACCGGCAAGACGGGCACCGTGATGGTGACCTCCGGTCCCGGGGCGACGAACCTGGTGACCCCGCTGGCGGATGCGCTGATGGATTCGGTGCCGATGGTCGCGATCACCGGGCAGGTGGGTTCGGCGGCGATCGGCAGCGACGCCTTCCAGGAGGCCGACACCCGCGGGATCACGATGCCGATCACCAAGCACAACTACCTGGTCACGAACCCGCTGGACATTCCGCGGGCGATCGCCGAGGCCTACTACATCGCCTCCTCGGGCCGGCCCGGGCCCGTGCTGGTCGACGTCACCAAGGACGCCCTGCAGGCGCAGACGACGTTCAGCTGGCCGCCGAAGATCGACCTGCCCGGATACCGGCCGGTCACCAAGCCGCACAACAAGCAGATCCGCGAGGCAGCCCGGTTGATCAAGGCCGCCCGCCGGCCGATCTTCTACATCGGCGGTGGCGTGATCCGCGCGCGGGCCGCGCAAGCCCTGCGCGAACTCGTCGACGCCACTCAGATCCCGCTGGTCACCACGCTGATGGCGCGCGGCGCCGTACCGGATGACCACCCGCTGCACCTGGGCATGCCGGGCATGCACGGGTCCGTGGCGGCCGTGACCGGATTGCAGAAGGCCGACCTGCTGATCACCCTGGGCGCACGCTTCGATGACCGGGTGACCGGCAAGCTGTCGACCTTCGCGCCGCTGGCCAAGGTGATCCACGCCGACATCGACCCGGCCGAGATCAGCAAGAACCGGGTGGCCGACGTACCGATGGTCGGCGACTGCCTGGAGGTGATCACCGAGCTGCTCGCGGTGATGAAGGGCGAGGACGCCGTCGGGGACTACGAGGCCTGGCGTCAGGAGGTGGCCGGATGGAAGAAGACCTACCCGGTGGGGTACACCGAGCCGGATTCCGGCCTGGTCGCCCCGCAATACGTGATCGAGCGGATCAGCGCCCTGACCGGCCCCGAGGCCTGCTACGTGGCCGGCGTCGGACAGCACCAGATGTGGGCCGCCCAGTTCGTCAACTACTCCCGACCGAACAGCTGGCTCAACTCCGGCGGGCTCGGAACGATGGGGTACGCCGTCCCGGCGGCGATGGGTGCCCAGGTCGCCGAACCGGATCGGGTGGTCTGGGCCATCGACGGTGACGGCTGCTTCCAGATGACCAACCAGGAGTTGGCCACCTGCGTGATCAACCAGATCCCCATCAAGGTGGCGGTGATCAACAACAGCAGCCTGGGTATGGTCCGGCAGTGGCAGACGCTGTTCTACAACGAGCGCTACTCCAACACCGACCTGCACACCTCCTATGAGGAACGCCGGATCCCGGACTTCGTGAAGCTCGCCGACGCCTACGGCTGCCTCGGCCTGCGCTGCGAGCGCAAGGAGGACGTGGATGCCACGATCCAGGCGGCCCTGGCCGAGACCGAACGGCCGGTGGTCATCGACTTCGTGGTGTGCCGCGACGCGATGGTGTGGCCGATGGTCCCCGCCGGGGTCAGCAACGACGAGATCATGTACGCGCGGGGCATGTCCCCGGTCTGGGACCGCGAGGGCGGGGCGTCATGAGCGTCGACCAGGTCAGCGCAGCGCCCGCCCTGGGCACCCGATTCGGCTTCGTGGAGAGTGAGTGATGGCTAAGCACGTCCTGTCGGTCCTGGTGGAAAACAAGCCGGGGGTGCTGGCGCGGATCGCCGGGCTGTTCTCGCGGCGCGGGTTCAACATCAACTCGTTGGCGGTGGGGGAGACCGAGCGGCCGGAGATCAGCCGGATGACGGTCCTGGTGGACGCCGAAGACGCGCCCATCGAGCAGATCACCAAACAGCTCAACAAGCTGGTCGAGGTCTTGAAGGTGGTCGAGCTCGACCCGGAGTCGGCCGTCGAGCGCCGGATCATCCTGGTCAAGGTCCGCACCGAGCCGAGCACCCGATCGAACATCCTGGAAACGGCGCACCTGTTCCGCGCGCGGATCGTGGACGTCGCGCCGGACTCGGTGACCATCGAGGGCACCGGTCGGGTGGACAAGCTGGAAGCGCTGTTGGCCAACCTGGAACCGTACGGGGTCAAGGAACTCGTCCAGTCCGGCATGGTGGCCATTGGGCGCGGCCCGCGCAGCATCACCGACCGGGCGGCCCGGCACTAACCCGCAGCGGCACCGACACGCTCGCGCGGGCACCGGCCCGCGGAGCAGAACACCCAGGCAGAAGGCCCGAGCAGGCTGAGAGAGGAACCGCGAAATGGCGCAGATGTTCTACGACGACGATGCCGACCTGTCGGTCGTGCAGGGCCGCAAGGTGGCGGTCATCGGCTACGGCAGCCAGGGTCACGCCCACGCGCTGAACCTGCGGGACTCGGGGGTCGACGTCCGCGTGGGTCTGGCCGAGGGCAGCAGGTCCCGCGCCAAGGCCGAGGCGGAGGGGCTGCGGGTGCTCACGGTGGCCGACGCCGTCAAGGAGGCCGACCTGGTGGTGATCCTCACTCCGGATCAGGTGCAGCGCGGGGTGTACGCCGAACACATCCAGCCCAACCTCAACCCGGGCACCGTGCTGCTGTTCGGGCACGGGTTCAACATCCGCTTCGGGTACATCACCCCGGAATCCACCTCCGACGTCATCATGGTCGCCCCCAAGGGCCCCGGTCACCTGGTGCGCCGGGAGTACGTCGACGGCCGCGGCGTGCCGGTCCTGGTGGCGGTAGAGCAGGACGCCTCGGGCGACGCGTGGGCGCTGGTGACGTCGTACGCGAAGGCGATCGGCGGGCTGCGTGCCGGCGGCATCAAGACGACTTTCACCGAGGAGTGCGAGACCGACCTGTTCGGTGAGCAGGCGGTGCTGTGTGGCGGCGCCAGCCAGCTGGTGATGTACGGCTTCGAGGTGCTCACCGAGGCGGGTTACCAGCCGGAGATCGCCTACTTCGAGTGCCTGCACGAGCTGAAACTGATCGTGGACCTGATGATCGAGGGCGGGATCGCCAAGCAGCGGTGGTCCGTGTCGGACACGGCCGAGTACGGCGACTACGTGAGCGGCCCCCGGGTGATCGATGCGCACGTGAAGGAGAACATGCAGCAGGTGCTGGCGGAGATCCGGTCGGGCGAGTTCGCCAAGCGGTTCATCGCCGACCAGGACGCCGGCGCCCCGGAGTTCACGGCACTGCGGGAGAAGGGCGCCACCCATCCGATCGAGAAGACGGGTAAGGAGCTGCGGTCGCTGATGGCCTGGATCAAGGACGGGTCGACCGACGCCGACTACGTCGAGGGCAGCGCGGCCCGCTGACGGCAGGGTGAGTGGGCAGGGCGGCCACGGTGTGCGAGCGCACGCGGTACGGCGTGCCGCGGCCTGACGTCGTACCCGCTGGTGAGGGGGTGGCTCCGGGAAACCGGGGCTACCCCCTCACCCATGTGCCGGCCTGCCGCTGCCTCGGGGTCCGCATATCGGTCCCGGCGGCTACCCGCCGGTACCCGGTGACAGGATGGCTGGCGGGTTGGGGTGGTCCGAACCCGCAGCACACCTGACGAATCCCCGTGGAACCCGCCGAATCCCGGTAAACCCCGTTAACAAGGAGCGAGCGAACGTGTCCAAGCCCGTGGTGGTCATCGCCGAAGAGCTCTCACCCGCCACGATGGAGGCGCTCGGCCCGGACTTCGAGATCAGGCACTGTGACGGCGCGAACCGCCCGGAGCTCCTGGCGGCGCTGGCGGATGCGGACGCGCTGCTGGTGCGGTCGGCCACGCAGGTCGACGCCGAGGCGCTGGCTGCGGGTCGGCGGCTGAAGGTGGTCGCCCGCGCGGGTGTCGGCCTCGATAACGTCGACGTCAAGGCGGCGACCGAGGCCGGGGTCATGGTCGTCAACGCGCCGACCTCGAACATCACGTCGGCGGCGGAGCTGGCGGTGGGTCTGCTGCTGGCCTGTGCCCGCAACATCGCGCCGGCCAACGCCGCGCTCAAGGGTGGGGCGTGGAAGCGGAGTGCGTACGGCGGCGTCGAGTTGCTCGACAAGACCGTCGGGGTGGTGGGGCTGGGCAGGATCGGGGCCCTGACCGTCGAGCGGTTGGCGGGTTTCGGGATGACCGTGATCGCCTACGACCCGTACGTGTCGACGGCGCGCGCGGCGGCGTTGGGCGCCCGCCTGGTGAGCTTGGACGAACTGCTCGCCGAGAGCGACTTCATCACCGTGCACCTGCCCAAGACCCCGGAAACGGTGGGGCTGATCGGCGCCGAGGCGCTGCGCAAGGTCAAGCCGTCGGTGCGGATCATCAACGCGGCGCGCGGCGGGATCGTGGACGAGCAGGCCCTCGCCGACGCCCTCGCTGAGGGGCGGGTCGCGGGGGCGGGCCTGGATGTGTTCGCCAAGGAACCGTGCACCGACTCGCCGTTGTTCGGTTTCGACACCGTGGTGGTGACGCCGCACCTGGGGGCCTCGACGGATGAGGCCCAAGAGAAGGCCGGCATTTCGGTAGCTCGGTCGGTGCGGCTGGCCCTGGCCGGCGAGCTGGTGCCGGACGCGGTCAACGTCTCGGGCGGGGTGATCGATGAGGATGTCCGGCCGGGAATCCCGCTGGTGGAGCACTTGGGGCAGCTGTTCACCGGGCTCGCCGGGGCCACGCCGAGCTTCCTGGAGATCGAGGTGCGGGGAGAACTGGCCGGCAAGGACGTCTCGGTGTTCACACTGGCGGCCCTCAAGGGCCTGTTCGCTGCCGTGGTCGAGGACGGCGTCTCCTACGTGAACGCGCCGTTGGTGGCCGCCCAGCGCGGCGTCGAGGTCAAGCTCACCACGGCCGAGCTGAGCGAGGAGTTCCGGAACTCGGTCACGCTGCGTGGGATGCTCCCGGACAACCGCCAGGTCAGTGTCTCCGGCACGTTGACCGGGCCGAAGCAGGTGCCCAAGCTGATCTCCGTCGACGGCTTCGACATGGAGATCCCGATCAGTGAGCACATGGCGTTCTACCGGTACAAGGACCGCCCGGGCGTCATCGGGGTGGTCGGCGGACTGCTGGGCGAGGCCGGGGTCAACATCGCCGGCATGCAGGTGGCGCGCGATGACGTCAAGGCGGACTGCATCGTGGCCCTGACGGTTGACTCGCCGATCCCGGCGGACGTGCTGACCCGGATCGAGGAAGCCATCGGTGCCGAGCAGGTGGCGGCGGTGGATCTGCGGACCTGACCGCGGCGGGTCCCGGGGCGCGGGTCGTCTTCGACGGTCCCGACAAGCGCTGAGGTGGGTGACGATCCTAGGATCGTCACCCACCTCGCGTCCTTCAGGCCGACTCGGGGTTTTCGGCCCGGAAGGCTCGATGCCGCTCTGGGGATTGAGCGGGTGCCCGTACGGTCGGCAGGCGATTGGGGAAGACCGCTGCCGTGGGGAGGTACGAGTGCTCGGGCCGATCATGACGAGTTGACGGCTCAACTATATCGCGTTCGCGGGCCGCTGTTGAGGCTATTGTTAATGTGATGCACGCCGTCGTCCGCAGTGGGCGCAGCGGCGTCCGCTCGACGGCGGACCGCTCCGGCATGTGAGAGGTCCATCCCACCGGTCGAAACGGCTGACTACCATCGGCGCCATGGTCGAGACCTCGAAGAACGCCCTGCAGATCGCTGTCATCCCTGGTGACGGCATCGGACCGGAGGTAGTCGCCGAGGGCTTGCGGGTTCTGGAGATCGCGGCGGCGAGCGCTGGAGTCTCCATCCAGACCCAGGAGTACGACCTGGGCGCCCGACGCTGGCTGGCTACCGGCGAGGCTCTTCCGGCCGGCGTACTGGGGGAACTCGGCGAGGCCGACGCGATCCTGCTGGGCGCGGTCGGTGACCCGCGAGTGCCCAGCGGGGTCTTGGAACGCCAGCTGCTGCTCACCCTGCGATTCGAGCTCGACCACTACGTCAACCTGAGGCCCTCGCGGTTGTACCCGGGGGTGTGCAGCCCGCTGGACGTGGACCGGGTGGCCCCGGACGGGATCGACTTCGTCGTCGTGCGGGAGGGCACCGAGGGTCCCTACACCGGCAACGGGGGAGCGCTGCGGGTGGGGACGCCCGCAGAGGTGGCCACCGAGGTCAGCGTCAACACCCGGTACGGCGTGGAGCGGGTCGTGCGGTACGCGTTCGCCGCCGCTGCGGCGCGCCCGCGGCGCCATCTCACCTTGGTCCACAAGCACAACGTGCTGTCTTACGCCGGTCACCTGTGGCGGCGTACCGTCGAGGAGGTCGGGGCGGAGTTCCCAGAGGTGACCCAGGGGTATCAGCACGTGGATGCCGCCACGATCTTCATGGTCACCGATCCCGGCCGGTACGACGTGATCGTCACGGACAACCTGTTCGGCGACATCATCACCGACATCGCCGGTGCCGTCGTCGGCGGGATCGGCCTGGCCGCCAGCGGCAACATCAACCCCGACCGCACCAGCCCGAGCATGTTCGAACCGGTCCACGGTTCGGCGCCCGACATCGCCGGGCAGCAGAAGGCCGATCCGACGGCGGCCATTCTGTCGGTCGCGATGATGCTCGATCACCTCGGGGTGCCGGACGCGGCGTCGCGGATCCAGACCGCGGTGTCCGCGGACCTGGCCGAGCGCGGTGGGCAGGTGCGTTCGACCCGGACGATCGGCGAGGCCATCGCGTCCCGGCTCTGAGCGGTTGCAGCGCTCCGGCGATGTCGGCGCCGCCCGCTAGGCTGACCACGGTCGTCCGGTCGGGCGTTCGCGTCCAGCACCCAGGTCATGGCACCGGCCGACGTGTGCCGGCAGAGGAGGAACCATGTTGACGTTCGCGGTGACCCCGTCCACCGAACGGACCGCCGACGATGCTCGGGAGGCCATCCTGGCCAACCCGGGCTTCGGGAAGCAGTTCACCGACCACATGGCCCTGGCGACCTGGACCGACCGGGACGGCTGGCACGATGGCCGGGTCGTCCCGTACGGGCCGCTGTCCCTGGACCCGGCGACCGCGGTGCTGCACTACGCCCAGGAGATCTTCGAGGGCTTGAAGGCCTACCGCCATCAGGACGGGTCGGTGTGGGCCTTCCGGCCGCAGGCCAACGCCCAGCGGATGATCCGCAGCGCCCACCGGTTGGCGTTGCCGCCGCTGCCGGAGGAAGACTTCATGGCGTCGCTGACGGCGCTGGTCGAGGTCGATCGGGACTGGGTGCCGGCGTACGGCACCGGGGAGATGAGCCTGTATCTGCGGCCGTTCATGTTCGCCTCCGAGGCCTTCCTGGGGGTGCGACCGGCCGCCCACGTCACCTACGGGGTGATCGCCTCTCCGGCGGGGGCCTACTTCAGCGGTGGCCTCTCGCCGGTCACCCTGTGGATCTCCACCGACTTCGCCCGCGCCGGGGCCGGCGGCACCGGCGCCGCCAAGTGCGGCGGCAACTACGCCTCCTCGTTGGCGGGGCAGCTGGAGGGCATCAAGCACGGCTGTGACCAGGCGGTGTTCCTCGACTCCTCCACCCAGACGTACATCGAGGAGCTGGGTGGGATGAACCTGTTCCTGGTGTATCGGGACGGGCGGATCGTGACCCCCGAACTGACCGGGTCCATCCTGGAGGGGGTCACCCGGTCCTCGGTCCTGCAGCTGGCCAAGGAGCTGGGCTACGCCCCGGAGGAGCGCCGGATTCCGATCCAGGAGTGGAAGGACGGCGCGGCCAGCGGCGAGCTGGCGGAGGTCTTCGCCTGCGGTACGGCGGCCGTGATCACCCCGGTCGGGGAGCTGAAGTGGGACGGCGGCAGCTGTGACCACCAAGGCAACCGCCGCGACGGCGAGCCGTCGGTCGCGCTGACGCTCCGCGAACGGCTGCTGGACATTCAGTACGGGCGAGCCGCCGACGAGCTCGGCTGGATGACCCGGTTGGCCTGAGCCGTCAGGGCCCGGAGCTGGTCGATCAGTTCCTGCCGCAGGTGGCGGGCGCGCTCGGCGATGACCCGTTGCTGACCGACGTACTCGGCCTTGCCCTCGGCCGTCTCGATCCGGATGGGCTCGTACCCCAGGGCGCTCAGATCGTACGGTGAGGCACGCATGTCCAGCTCCCGCGCGGCCCGGGCCAGCTCGAAGCAGTCCGCCGTCAGGTCGCTGGGCACCGCGGGCGCCAGGGTGGCTGACCAGCGGTACAGGTCCATCGCGGCGTGCAGGCAGCCCGGCTGCTCGTGATCGAGTTGGCGCTCCCGGCTCAGCGGTACGGCGTTGCGCGGGCTGGCCGCCTCGGTGAAGAAGCGGTAGGCGTCGAAGTGGGAGCACCGCAGCTCGTGACTGTCCACGACGGCGTTCGTTCCGGCGGCCCCCAGTCGGAGCGGCCAGGCCTCGTGTCGTCGCTGTGTGTCATCGAGCCGGTACACCATCGCCCATTCGTGCAGGCCGAAGCAGCGGAACTGGCCAGCCCGATGTGCTGTGGCCGTCAGTAGCGCCAGGGTGTCGGCCACGGCCGGCCCGCGCGCGGCCAGGAACGCTGCGACGTCGAGCACCGTGCCGTCGGGGACCCGCCGGTAGAAGCGCCACTGCGCGCGCGGGGTGTCGTCCCCGGCCAGCAGCCTCCCGGGTCCGGGATGCCAGCGCCGTAACCGGGCCGGCCGCACCGGGTAGTAGGTGAACAGGAAGTCCTCCACCGGGTGCGCCCGACCGCGGTCTCGGCGGTACAACCACCCGGCGGTCCACCCATCGACGCGCTCCTGGTGCCGGCGCTGCGCCGCCTGCCAGCGACTCAGGGGCCAGACCTCGCCGAACTCGGACACCGCTCCACGGTACCCGCGCCGACGACGTCACCGGGGTGACCGAATGCTCACCCGAGGCCATAGCCTGCAGACATGCGAGTCGCGCGATACACCACGGGGCAGGAGCCGTCGTACGGCATCGTCCAGTCCGACCCCGACACCATGCAGTCCTCGTGGATCGCGCAGATCCACGGTGACCCCCTCTACACGCCGGTGGCCGGGACCGGCAACCGGGTGGAACTGGAGGAGGTGCGGTTATTGGCCCCGGTCATTCCGCGCAGCAAGATCATCGGGATCGGTCGCAACTACGCCGAGCACGCCCGTGAACTGGGCCACGAGCTGCCCAGCGAGCCGTTGATGTTTCTGGTGCCCAACACCGCGGTGATCGGCCCCGATGACCCGGTGGTCATTCCGCCGCAGACCAGCGAGTGCCATTACGAGGGCGAGTTGGCGGTGGTCATCGGCCGGATGTGCAAGGACGTGCCGGCGCAGCAGGCGGCGTCGGTGATCTTCGGGTACACCTGCGCCAACGACGTGACGGCCCGTGACCTGCAACGCTCCGATGCACAGTGGGCGCGGGCCAAGGGCTTCGACACGTTCTGCCCCCTCGGGCCATGGATCGAGACCGACCTGGACACCACTGACCTGGGCATCCGCACCCGGGTCGATGGCCGGACGGTCCAGGACGGCAGCACATCCGCCATGATCTTCGACGTCGCGGATCTGGTCGCCTACGCCTCCTCGGTGTTCACCCTGCTGCCGGGCGACGTCATCCTGACCGGTACGCCGGCCGGGGTTGGTCCCGTCGAGGCAGGTCAACGCGTCGAGGTCGAGATCGACGGGATCGGCACCTTGGCCAACCCCTTCGTGCGTCGCTGACCGCGAGCGCAGTGGGCCGGCGGGGTGCCCGTGGTGCGGTGCACCATTTCTGCAACCTCCGGCGGCAGTCGATCGAGCGCCAGGTCGCTGACCTGCACGGATGTCGGAGCGCCGAGCCGCGGTTCGCTCGCAGGTTGCAGTAATGGTGCTCTCGGCGTGGGGCCCGGGGTCGCCGGCTCTCGGTGCCGTCCCTGCTGATCGTGCCTCGGCGACTAGCCTGGTGGGCACTATGAGCAGCGCACCCGACCGCCCCGAGTCACCGGCCACCACCCCGCCCAGGCTTCGCGTCGCCCCCTCACCCACCGGCGACCCGCACGTGGGGACGGCATACATGTCCCTGTTCAACCTGGCGTTCGCGCGACAACAGGACGGCGCGTTCGTGCTGCGCATCGAGGACACCGATCGCGCCCGGTACCGGCCGGACAGCGAGCAGCAGATCTTGGACACGTTGCGTTGGCTCGGACTGACCTGGGACGAGGGGCCGGACATCGGAGGGCCGCACGCGCCGTACCGGCAGTCCGAACGGTTGTCGACGTACCGGCCCTACGTGGACCAACTCCTTTCCAGCGGGCATGCGTATCACTGTTGGTGCTCATCGGAACGGCTGGCGGAGCTGCGTGCCGACCAGGCTCGGCGCAAGGACCCGATCGGCGGCTATGACCGCTTGTGTCATGGCAGGACCGAACAGGAGCGGGCGGCGCTGCCGGGGTACACCCCCCACCCCGTCGTACGAATGCTGGTGCCCGAGGACGTCGAGCTCACCTTCGAGGACCTGATCCGCGGCACCGTGACCGCGCCCCACCCCGATGACCAGGTGATCCTGAAGGCGGACGGCTTCCCGACGTACCACCTCGCCGTGGTCGTCGACGATCACGAGATGGGGATCACCCACGTCGTCCGGGGCGAGGAGTGGATCAGCTCGACCCCCAAACACCTGCTGCTCTACCGCTGGCTCGGACTGCGCCCGCCGCGCTTTGCGCACCTGCCCCTGCTGCGCAACACCGACCGGTCCAAGATCTCCAAGCGGAACAACCCCGCGGCCCGGCTGACCTGGTTCCGGGAGCAGGGATACCTGCCGGAGACCTTGGTCAACTTCCTCGCGCTGCTGGCCTACCCGCCGCTGCTGGAAGCCGACGGCAGCGAGCGCGAGCTGTTCACCTTCGAGGAGTTCAGTGACCGGTTCGATTGGCACAAGGTGAATCCGGTGGGGCCGATCTTCGACGTCAAGAAGCTCGACTGGCTCAACGGCATGACGATCCGCCAGCTGTCCGTGGAGGACCTCGCCTCCCGCCTGCTGCCGGTGTTGGTCGAGGCCGGAGTGCTGGGCCCGAACCCAACCCTGGGGGAGCTGGGCCGGCTCACCGAGGTCACCGCGCTGATCCAGCCGCGGCTCGCCCGCCTCACCGAAGCAGTTGGCTGGGTGGCCCCGTTCTATGTCGAGGACGACGCGCTGCCGATCGCCGACGACGCCCGCGGACAACTCGGAGCCGAGGCCGCGACGATCCTGGACGCGGCCGTCGAGGCGCTGAGTGGGCTGCCGACCGACGAGGGCGACATGTTCGGCCACGGCCGGGGATGGACCGCCCAAAACATCGAGGAAGCGTTGCGAGCGGGGGTGGTGCAGGGGTGCGGCGTGAAGCCGAAGGTGGCCTTCGGCCCGATCCGTACGGCGATCTCCGGCCAACGCGTGTCGCCGCCGCTGTTCGAGTCGATGGACATCCTGGGTCGGCATTCCAGCCTGCGACGGCTGCGGAATCTCCGGGCCAGCCTGGATGCGGCCACGGGTGACGCGGGCTGAGCGCTCAGCACTGCTGGGGTGCTGCCGATTTGGGGGCCGTCGTCACGACAGGCTAAAGTTCCCTCTCGGATCACTCCCGGCGAGCATGCTCTCGGGCGGCCTCGGGCCGGGAGGGATACCCCTTGGGGTATGGTGTAATTGGCAGCACGACTGATTCTGGTTCAGTTAGTCTAGGTTCGAGTCCTGGTACCCCAGCGCAACCGGAAATGCGCCCCGTTCGCGGGGCGCATTACTGTGTGCGCGCCCTGGCCGGCTCGTCCCCGATTGGCTGATCGGCCATCGGACGCGGTACAGTTTCACCCGCTGCCCGGACGGGCGGCACAGTGACGCAACGTCACGGCCCCGTTGTGTAGTGGCCTAGCACGCCGCCCTCTCAAGGCGGTAGCGCGGGTTCGAATCCCGTCGGGGCTACCATGAAGTACCAGGTCAGGGCGGTTCCGCGCGCGGAACCGCCCTGACCTCGTTGACGCGGATCAGCGGCGGTCGTGATCGGCGGCTGCGCTGGCGGCCTCCTGAGCGGCCTGCTGCTGGGCATGCGCCCGTTGCAACACCTCGGTCAGCTTGTTGGCGCCGGCCACCACGGTGGCCGCGTGCAGCCGCCCGGGCTGACGCGAGACCCGCTCGATCGGCCCGGAGATGGACACGGCGGCAATCACCCGGCCGGCCGGATTCCGAACCGGCGCCGACACTGAGGCCACGCCGGCCTCGCGTTCGCCGACGCTCTGCGCCCAGCCGCGACGACGGACGCCGGACAGCGTGGTCGCGGTGAACTCGGCGCCCTGCAGCCCGCGGTGCAGCCGGTCCGGCTCTTCCCAGGCCAGCAACACCTGGGCGGCAGACCCGGCGAGCATCGACAGGGTCGCGCCCACGGGGATGGAGTCGCGCAGACCCATCGGGCGCTCGGCGGCCGCCACGCAGATCCGCATGTCCCCCTGACGCCGGAAGAGCTGGGCACTCTCGTGGGTGTGGTCCCGCAACGCGCCCAGCACCGCCCCGGCCGCCGCCAGCAGCCGGTCCTCCCCGGCCGCTGAGGCCAGCTCGGCCAGGCGAGGGCCCAGGATGAACCGGCCCTGCATGTCTCGGGAGACCAGGCGGTGGTGCTCCAGGGCCACGGCCAACCGGTGCGCGGTCGGGCGGGCCAAGCCGGTCGCGGCCACGAGCTGGGCCAATGTGGACGGTCCGGCCTCGAGCGCCCCCAAAACGGTTGCCGCCTTGTCCAATACGCCGACGCCACTCGAGTTGTCCATGTGCCCATTTTCCGGTCTCATTGCCTGAGACGCAAGTTCGCCACATCTTGAACTGCGCGAAGCTCGGCGGCGGGCTGTCGAGTCGGCCCGTGGAGGCTCCCGGTCCGGCGAAACGATGGGGCGAAGCGCGTTCCGGACCCGCCCCGCCGCCCTCCCTCAACGGCCGGCCGCCGACGACCCGAACCTCAGGATCTTCCGCGAGTCTTCACCGAACCTGCAGGAGCGACATGAGCTTGACGCTGGCCGAAAAGGTCTGGGCCGACCACGTGGTGCGTTCGGCGGCGGGGGAGCCGGACCTGCTCTACATCGACCTTCACCTGGTGCATGAGGTCACCAGCCCGCAGGCGTTCGATGGCTTGCGGCTGGCCGGTCGGACGGTACGGCGGCCGGACCTGACGGTGGCCACCGAGGACCACAACGTCCCGACCACCCCGGGACCGATCCTGGATCCGGTCAGCCGGACCCAGGTGGAGACGCTGCGCGCCAACTGCGCCGAGTTCGGGGTGCCGTTGTTCCCGATGGGAGATCCCGACCAGGGCATCGTGCACATCATCAGCCCCCAATTGGGCCTGACCCAGCCCGGCATGACGATCGTGTGCGGCGACTCGCACACCTCGACCCACGGCGCGTTCGGCGCGCTGGCCTTCGGCATCGGGACCAGCGAAGTGGAGCACGTCCTGGCCACCCAGACCCTGCCGCTGGTGCCCTTCAAGACGATGGCCGTCGACATCGAGGGTGAGCTGCCTGCCGGGGTCAGCGCCAAGGACGTCATCCTGGCCGTCATCGCGCAGATCGGCACCGGCGGCGGGCAGGGGCACGTCATCGAGTTCCGCGGCGCCGCCGTCGAGGCGATGTCCATGGAGTCCCGAATGACGATGTGCAACATGTCCATCGAGGCCGGCGCCCGGGCGGGCATGGTCGCACCGGATCAGACCACCTTCGACTATCTGCGGGGTCGGCGACACGCGCCGACGGGTCATGCCTGGGATGAGGCAGTGGCCGCCTGGTCGCGGTTGCGCACCGACGCCGAGGCCACCTTCGCGCGCCGGGTGCGCATCGACGCTGCCGCGCTCTCGCCGTACGTGACCTGGGGGACCAACCCGGGCCAGGGCGCGCCGCTGTCGGCGACGGTCCCCGACCCGGCGCAGATCGCCGACGAATCGCAGCGACACGCCGCGGAGCAGGCGCTGGCCTACATGGGTCTCACCCCCGGTACGCCGTTGCGTGCGGTCAGCGTGGACACCGTGTTCGTCGGCTCGTGCACGAACGGTCGGCTGGAAGATCTGCAGGCCGCCGCCGCCGTGCTCCGGGGGCGTTCGGTCGCGCCGGGTGTCCAGATGCTGGTGGTGCCCGGGTCGGCCCAGGTGCGCCAGGACGCCGAGTCCCTGGGGTTGCACGAGGTGTTCGAGGCCGCCGGTGCGCAATGGCGGCTACCGGGGTGTTCCATGTGCCTGGGCATGAACCCGGACCAGCTGGCGCCCGGTCAGCGCTCCGCCTCCACCTCCAACCGGAACTTCGAGGGCCGGCAGGGCAAGGGGGGCCGGACCCACTTGGTCAGTCCGGAGGTGGCCGCGGCCACCGCGGTCCGCGGCACCCTGTCCAGTCCGGCCGACCTCTGAGCCAAGGAGCCGCCATGGAACCGTTCACGACGCACACCGGGGTGGGCGTGCCGCTGCGCCGCAGCAACGTCGACACCGACCAGATCATCCCCTCCGAATACCTCAAGCGGGTCACCCGCACGGGATTCGAGGACGGGCTGTTCGCGCAGTGGCGAGCCGAACCGGACTTCGTGCTCAACCGTCCCGAGTACGCCGGGGCATCGGTGTTGGTGGCCGGACCGGACTTCGGCACCGGGTCCTCCCGGGAGCACGCGGTGTGGGCGCTGATGGACTACGGGTTCCGGGTGGTCGTCTCGGCGCGTTTCGCCGACATCTTCACCGGCAACGCGGGCAAGGCCGGCCTGCTGACCGCACTGGTGACCGAGCAGGACGGCGAGTTGCTGTCCAAGGTGCTCGAGCATGACCCCGGCACGAGCGTGACCGTGGACCTGCACGCTCGGACGATCACCGCAGGCCAGGTGAGCCTGCCCTTCGAGGTCGATGAGTACACCCGATGGCGGCTCCTGGAGGGCCTGGACGACATCGGGCTCACCCTGCGCCACGAATCCCAGATCGCCAGCTACGAACTCGGCCGACCCGCGTTCTTGCCGCTCACGACGCCGGTCTCCTAGCCCCCTAGCCTTACATAACTGCAGGTCAGAGCGCGGCGTGTGTATGCTGTCGGCAAAAATTGCGCCACCGTCCAAGACACCTGTGGGTTCCACTGTGTCTCACAGAACTTGGTGCCGATAAGGGCAATGAGCCGACCGACTTGGTCGGGCGGCTGTCAATGGACACGAGGCCAGGTACGTCGTCGCCAGACGACCCCCTGGGCTCGCGCACAAGGATGTGGGGGGGCGCGGTGCTCTGCCACTGGACTGCGACCGGCGCGTCCGGGAACGGTCTTCTCTGGGAGGGAGAGAGTAGTGAACAAGGCTGATCTGATCGACGCGCTCGAGAGCCGTCTGGGTGGCAAGAAGGCCGCCTCCGACGCCATCGAGGCCGTGTTCGACATCATCATCCGCGAGGTCGCCGCCGGCGGAAAGGTCGGAATCACCGGATTCGGCACCTTCGAGCGGGTGGACCGGGCGGCTCGGACGGGGCGGAACCCCCGCACCGGCCAGTCGGTGCGGATCGACTCCACCGCCGTACCGAAGTTCCGTCCGGGTACGGCGTTCAAGATGTACGTGGCAGAACCGGCAACCCTTCCCAAGGCCGGACCCGCTGCTGCTCGGGCTGCTGCTGGTACGGCGGCTGTCGTGCGCGCCGAGGCGGAGGCGGCCATCGCGGCCGCTCGCGCCAAGCGTGGCAAGCAGGGCCGCAAGACCGCCTGAGGCACCCGGGCGCCGGCCTGGGGGGTCAGGCCGGCGATCACGGACAACCAGACGGGTCAGCTCGCTTCGAGCTGGCCCGTCGTGCTGTCCGCGACCGCAGCGGCGGTTCGCGGGCCGACCCCCAGCCGTAGCGCGGCCCGCAGGTCCTGCGGGTCGTCGACGTCGGTGCGCAATCGCGGCAGATCCAACGCCAGCTCGAATGCCGACGTCGCATGCCGCTGCGCCGACCCCGGGCCGAAGGAACAGGCCACCGGCCTCCCGGGCGCCGTCGTCACCAGCACCGTGCCCTGACCGCTGCGATCGGGCACGAACGCCGCCTCGTGATCGGCGCAGGCGGTCAGCGCGGCGGTCAGCTCCGCTGCGGTCAACGCCGGCAGGTCCCCGAGCAGGACGGCCACCGCGCTGTGGGGGTGCCGGCCGGCCGCCACGGCCACGCCGGCCCGTGCCGCGGCGTTCAGGCCGCCGCCGGGGTCGTCGGCCACCTCGGCGCCGATGTCCGTGACGGCATCGGCCACCAGCGGGTCCGCGGTCACCACCAGGACCGGGCCGACGCCGCTGGCCACCGCCGCGGCGACCGTGTCCAGGGCCAGCGCCCGGGACAGCTCCTGCCGATTCCAGGACTCCTGCGCCACCAGACGGGACTTGGCGCGGGGACCGCCCTTGACCGGGATGACCACGGTCCACGCCGGTCGCGGCGAAGTCGTCATGCCGACATCATGCCCAAACGCCCCGCCAGATCGCCCGCGGTGGCAGCTCGACAGCCCGCGTCCGCCGGGCGAAGATGAGACCGCACGAGACGCACACGTCGGCGCGGTGGCCGGCTGTGAGCTGGACGGGAGTGAGGGTGGACGACCCGAGGACTGGGCAGGACGGCCCACGGCCACCCGGACCAAGCGTGGCCTACCTGGCCGCCGCCGCATGGCTCGTACCGTCGCTGATGGCTCTGACCAAGCAGCGCTGGACCGGGGGCCACCACCTGCCCCGGGACACCGGATTCCTGGTGTGCACGAACCACACGACGTACATCGATCCGCTGGCGATCGCGCACTACCTGTGGGGCCACGGGGTCACGGCGCACTTCATGGCCAAGGCGGGGCTGTTCGAGATCCCGGTGATCGGCGCCTGGCTGCGCGGCTGCGGTCAGCTGCCCGTGCACCGCGGCAGCGGACGGGCCATCGAGGCGCTCGGCGACGCGGTGCAAGCCCTCGCCGACCGCAAGTGTGTCGTGATCGCCCCGGAGGCCACCATCACCCGTGACCCCGACCTGTGGCCGATGGTCGGCAAGAGCGGCGCCGCCCGGATCGCGCTGACGACCCGCTGCCCGGTGATTCCCGTGGCGCAATGGGGGCCGCACGAGCTCCTGGAGCCCTACGGCCGGCCGCACCCGTTTCCCCGTAAGACCATGCGGGTCCAGGCGGGGCCCGCGGTGGACCTGTCCGACCTCTACGATCGGCGCCAGACCCAGGTCGTGCTCCGGGAGGCCACCGAACGGATCATGACCGCCATCACCACCGAAGTCGAACAGTTGCGTGGCGAGCGCGCCCCGCACGGCCGCTGGGACCAGCGCCACGGTGCCCGGATCGACCTCACGACCGGCGAACCCGTCGGCCCGCACACCGGCCCCCACGCGGACCGATCGGAGGAGTCATGACGACGGTTGCCGTCCTCGGGGCCGGAACCTGGGGTACGACGTTCGCGCAGGTCTGCGCTGACGCGGGCGGTCAGGTGCGGCTGTGGGCCCGCGATCCACAGGTGTCTGCGCAGCTCAGCCACGGGACGAACCCCGCCTACCTGCCGGGGATCACCCTGCCCGACGCCGTGGTGGCCAGCCCGCAGTTGGCCGACGCCGTCGAGGGCGCCGACGTGGTGGCCCTGGCCGTGCCGTCCAGCCAGGTCCGGGCCGTGGCCGAGCAGGTCGGCCACCGGCTCACGCCCGACGCCGTCGTGCTGTCCCTGGCCAAGGGGATCGAGCCCGGCACCTGCCTGCGGATGTCCGAGGTCATTCAGGTGGCGGCCGGCCTGGCGCCCGAGCGCATCGCGGTGCTCAGCGGGCCCAACCTCGCCCTGGAGGTGGCCGCCCGAACGCCGTCGGTCACCGTGCTGGCTTCCACCGACCTGACGGCGGCCAGGCTGGCCGCACGGGCGTGCGCGACGCCGTACTTCCTGACCCATCTGGACACGGACGTCATCGGCACCGAGATCGGCGGGGCCGTCAAGAACGTGGTGGCCCTGTTCGTCGGCATGGCCCAAGGCCAGGGCATGGGGGACAACACCAAGTCGGCGCTGATCACCCGGGGCCTGGCCGAAACGATCCGGTTGGGCGTCGCGCTCGGGGCCGACCCGGCCACCTTCTCGGGCCTGTCCGGGGCCGGGGACCTGATCGCCACCTGCATGTCGGACCGCTCCCGCAACCACGAGGTCGGGTTGGCCCTGGGCAGGGGACGAGCGCTGGCCGAGGCCCTGGCCGAACGCCCGCAGGTCGCCGAGGGGGTCACCACCTGCGAGGCGATCCTGGCGTTGGCACAGCGGCTGCACGTCGACATGCCGATCGTGGAGGCCGTCGTGGCGATCGTGCACGACGGGCAGTTGCCCGCCCTCATCGGGGAGGCGCTGATGGCCCGGGAACGCAAGCCCGAGAAGCCGCACCCCGCGGTGCGCTGAGCCCCGCGCTCAGGCGCCGGTGGCCAGGCTCGCTTGCAATGCGGCGTCCAGGTCGTCCCAGAGATCGCGCACGTCCTCAATGCCGACCGAGAGCCGGATCAGGTCCACCGGTACGCCGGCCGGCTCGCTCGGGTGCCGCCGTCGCCGTTCCATCAGCGACTCCACGCCGCCCAGGCTGGTCGCGTGCGTCCAGACGGTGACGGCCTCGCAGACCGCGTCGGCACGTTCGGGCGAGCCGACCTCGATCGCGAGGATGGCGCCGAACCCGGGGTAGCGGACACGGCCTACCACGGGGTGATCGGCCAGCCGATCGGCCAGGTCCGCGGCGTTCGCGCAGCTGCGTTCCACCCGCAGGTGCAGCGTGCGCAGGCCACGCAAGGCCAGCCAGGTCTCGGCCGGCCCGGCGATCGCGCCGTGCAGCATCCGGTACTCCACCAGGCGTTCGGCCAGCCGATCCTCCCCAGTGATCACCACGCCGAGCACGACATCGGAATGGCCCGCGAGGTACTTGCTCGCCGAGTGCACGACGATGTCCGCGCCGTCCTGCAACGGCGTGCGCAGCAGGGGGGTGGCGAAGGTGTTGTCCGTGACCACCAGGGGACCGGCGCCGTCCCGGCGTACTTCCTGGGCGGCCGCCACCAGGGCCGCGACGTCCGGCACCTCCAGGGTGGGATTGACCGGGCTCTCGATCCACACCATCGCTGCCCCCGGCAGCGCCCGGATCATCGCCGGGGTGTCATCCACGTCCACCCAGTCCACGCTGAGGCGCCCGTCCCGTTCCAGCGCCCGCAGCAGCGCGCAGGTCCCGTTGTATCCGCGATCGGGTGCCACGACACGGCCCCCCACCGGGACCAGCGACAGGGTGGCCGCCACCGCCGCCATCCCGGAGGACAGGACCAGCGCGCGACCACCCTCCAGGCCGCCCACCACCTCCTCGAACGCGGTCCAGGCCGGATTGCCGTACCGGGCATACTCCAGGGCGCCGCCGGCGACGTACGTCGTGCTCAGCTCTAGGGGCACGTTGACCGGGGCCCCCGGAACGGCCGCCGGACGCCCGGCCCCGGCCAGCCAGGTCTGGGCGTGACCGGCGTGACCGGCGTGGCCGGGGTTCTCGGCGGGTCCGTGCGGATGGCCTCCCGGCCGCTGCGTGGTCATAACCGCCCATGCTAGGAGGCGCCCGGCGACACGGCGCCACCGCGCGGCGGCGCGGGCGGCGTACCGGCTAATGTCGGCGTACATGAGCCAGGAGTCCCGCAAGATCCGGGTGGCCATCCTTTTCGGTGGCCGATCCTCCGAACACGCCGTGTCGTGCGCCACCGCAGCCGGGGTGATGCGGGCCATCGATCAGGACCGGTACGACGTCACCGCCATCGGCATCACCAAGACCGGGGAGTGGGTGCTGGCGGGGGACGACCTCGACCGGCTCGCGCTGCGCCCGGGACAGCTGCCCGAGGTCACCGGCGATGTCCGGGTGAGCCTGCCCACGGCGCCCGATCGCCGTGAGCTGACGGTCCTGGCCCCCGGGCAGCCGCCCGCGTCCCTGGGCGAGGTGGACGTGGTGTTCCCGCTGCTGCACGGCCCGTTCGGGGAGGACGGCACCGTACAGGGACTGCTGGAACTCGCCGACATCCGCTACGTCGGCTGCGGGGTCCTGGCCTCGGCCGTCATGATGGACAAGCACTACATGAAGCTGATTTTCGCCGGGCACGGCCTGCCCGTCGGGTCCTACGTGGTGATCCGGGACGCCGACTGGTTACGCGATCCCGAGGCCGCCCTGGACGACACGGCCAAGCTGGGCTGGCCGGTGTTCGTCAAACCCGCGCGGGCCGGATCGAGCATGGGCATCAGCCGGGCCACCGACCGGGAGTCGCTGCGCGAGGCCGTCGAGGCGGCCCGGTTGCACGACCCCAAGGTGATCGTCGAGTCGGCCATGTTCGGCCGCGAGGTGGAGTGCGGCGTACTCCAGGGGCGCGCCGGCGGGCCGCCGCGCACCAGCAGCCTCGGGGAGATCGTCGTGGCCGATGCCCACGCGTTCTACGACTTCGAGGCGAAGTACCTGAACGACACCGACGTGCGGCTCTCCTGCCCAGCCGATGTCGCCCCCGCGGACGAGTCCCACATCCGGGAGCTGGCCGCCCGTGCCTTCGACGCGGCCGGGTGCGAGGGCCTGGCCCGGGTCGACTTCTTCTACACCCCCGGCTCCCATGGCGGTCCGCCGAACATCGTGGTCAACGAGATCAACACGATGCCCGGCTTCACCCCCACGTCGATGTTCCCGCAGATGTGGGCGCAAACCGGGATGGACTACTCGGCGCTGATCGACGAGCTCATTCAGCTGGCGCTGCAGCGTCGCGTCGGGTTGCGCTGACGCTCTGGTACAACTGGCCGGGCGGTCGGCTTGGGACTCGTTCGCTGGTACGCCGTACGCCGTCACGAGCAGCGATGAGGGCCTTGCGGGATCTGTCGGGCCGCGTCGGCGAACGCGGGCAGGGTCATCGGTGCGGGCGCGTACGCCGTGGGCACGAGCACCTGGATCGCGGGGTCCCGGCCGTAGGTGAGGAAGATCGTGCCCCCCTCGACCTGACGCGACACCCAGTCGACGCCGTCGACCCCGATGCACGGGTCGGTGGTCGGGCCGGGGGGCTGCAGACCGCATCGCGCGATCAGCGCCGGATCGCCCCAGGCCGCCACCGCGGGCCCTTCGGCCGTGGTGGCGGCCCGCTCACGGCCCATGACCCGTTCCGGCCAGTGCGCACCCACTCGGGCGCAGGCCGGGTCGTCGGCCCTGACCGGCAGTGCCACCTCGACGCGGCCGGAGCAGGCCGCCAGCGCACCCGCCAGGACGATCAGCAGGCCGATCGTGTGGCGCGTCACCAGGTGCGTCTGCGGACTCCCACCAGGCATTCAGCCGTGGACCACCGTGCAGGTCAAGGTCCGGGTGATCCCCGCGACCTCCTGGACCTTGGCGATCACCAGGCGGCCCAAGCCCTCCACGCTGTCCGCCTCAATGCGGACGATCACGTCGTACGGGCCGGTGACTTCGTCGGCGGCCGTGACGCCGTCCAGCTGCGCGACCGCGTCGGAGACCCCCCGTGACCGGCCGACCTCGGTCTGAATGAGAATGTACGCCTGGACCATGGCCGCTCCTGGGTGGGTTCGCCGGGCCCCGGCCAGCCTTGGGTGCTCGTGGGGCCCATCGTCGACGGTACCGTGCGGACGGGCCCGCTGATAAGGCGTGCCCGGGAGGGGAGTGCAGCGACGTGACATCCGCGGAGGGCTCGCCGGGCGACACCCGGCTCGGCGACCTGGGGGAGCGGGGCGTGCTGAGCCAGGTGTTCCCGCGCCTGAGCATGGGCGATCAGGTTCTGCTCGGGCCGGGGGACGACACCGCGCTGCTCGCCGTCCCGGGGGGCCGGGTGCTGGCCACCACCGACGCGATGGTTCGCGGCCAGGACTGGCGCGACGACTGGAGCTCGGCCGCCGATGTCGGGCACAAGCTCACGGCGGCCAACCTGGCCGATATCGCCGCCATGGGCGGGGTGGCCACCGGCCTGCTGGTGGCGTTGGCGGCCGACCCGGACACCCCGATCTCCTGGGTCCGCGGGCTCACGGACGGGATCGTGGCCGAGGCCGGACAGGTCGGCGCATCCCTGATCGGCGGCGACCTGTCCGGGGCGCCGCCGGGTGTGGTGATGATCGCGATGACGGCATTGGGGCACCTGCCCCCGGGTGGCCAGGGCACGCCGGTACGCCGGGACGGTGCGCGCGTGGGCGATGTCGTGGCCGTGGCGGGCACCCTGGGACGCTCCGATGCCGGACTGCGGCTGCTGCGGCAGAACAGCCCCGACGTGGATCCCCTCCTGGTCGCCACGCATCGGCGACCGTGTCCGCCGTACCGGCAGGGACCGGCGGCCGCGACGGCGGGAGCCCACGCGATGATCGACCTGTCCGACGGGCTCTCTCGCGACGCGGGCCGGATCGCGGACGCCAGCGGGGTCGGGATCGTGCTGGAGCGGACGACGCTGAGCCCGTACGTCGATGAGCTGGCCCCCGCGGTCGGCCTGGACGCGGCGTGGCAGTGCGTGTTGCACGGGGGGGAGGAGCATGCGCTGCTGGCGGCGTTCGCTGCAGAGCGGGCGCTCCCGCCTGGCTGGGCGCGCATCGGCCGGGTGGTCGCCGGGTCGGGGGTTCGTCTGGACGCAGACGCCCTCCCCGCCGGTGGCTGGGACCACTTCGAACCGGACGTCGAACCGGACTGCGAACCGGACGGCGAACCGGACGGGACACGCGAAACCGCCCACCAGGCGCCGGGCCTGCTGGGCGGTTGACGTGGACGCTCCCGGAGTGCCCCGTCGGTGCTAGCCGGCTCGGTGCCGGCGGACGGGCGTGGTGGCGACCAGGCTCGAGGTCAGCGCTTGACCTTGCCGGCTTTGATGCAGGAGGTGCACACATTGAGCCGTTTGGGGGTCGCCCCGGACGGCCCGACCAGCGCACGGACCTTCTGGATGTTCGGCATCCACCGGCGCGAGGTCCGGCGGTGGGAGTGGGAGATGGTGCGACCGAAGCTCGGTCCCTTGCCGCAGACGTCGCAATGCGCAGCCACTGTGTGCTCCTCGGTGATGCCGTCAGGTGGTGGGCGGCGCCCGGGCCGTCGACCTCGGGCTGTCGCTCGCATAGCGGGTGGGCACGGTGGTACACCGGCGCCCGCCGATATCCGCTCCAGGGTAGCCGAGCGCGCCGGATGCTCCCAAACCGGCGGGTGCGCCTTACGCCGACCGGGTGCGCCCAACGCCGACCGGGTGCGTCTTACGCCGACTGGGTGCGCCCTGCAGCATGCGCCGGGACGGGTGAGCCTGCACCAGGACGGGTGAGCCTGCACCGGGACGGGTGAGCCTGCACCAAGTGGCGGACGGCCGCTGGTGGGGAACATGACGCCGGGCGGACTAGCCTTCGGGCATCGGGTGCCTCTGAGCGACCTTCAGGCGCCGCCCAGGTGAGCAGGCGGACATCGGAAAGGAGCCGACAGTGAGTGCCGTAGCGCGCGAGGGCGACCGGACCACGCCGCTGATGGCGTTGGACGGCGGGGACCTGCGGCGCTGGGCGTTTCGGGCCGACACCGCGCTGCGGGTGCACCGACACCAGATCGACGCCCTGAACGTGTTCCCGGTGCCCGACGGGGATACCGGAACGAACATGTTCCTGACCCTGCACTCGGCGCTGGAGGCCTTGGTCGGCAGCTATTTGACTCAGTCCCCGCAGGTCAGCGTCGTGGCCGGGATGCAGGCGTTGACCCAACACATGTTGTTCTCGGCGCGCGGCAACTCCGGGGTGATCCTCAGCCAACTGTTGCGGGGCATGGCCGACGTGGTGGCCGCCGAGGAGCTGGGCCCGCACCCGCTGGTGGTCGATGCCGCCGTGGTGACCCGCATGATGCGCGGCGCTGCGGGGACGGCCCGGCGGGCGGTCGGCGATCCGGTGGACGGCACGATCCTGACGGTGGCCGATGCCGCCGCGGCAGCGGCCGAGACGGCGTTGGCCGGCGGGGGCTCGCTGGCGGAGGTCACCGGGGCCGCGTGGGAGGCCGCCAACACGGCGCTGGCGCACACTCCGCGACAGCTCCCGCTACTGGCCAGGGCGGGTGTGGTCGATGCCGGCGGCGCCGGGTTGGTGGTGCTGCTCGCGGCGCTGGACGACGTGGTCCGCGCGGCCAGGCCGGGGCGGGCCCGTTCCGCCGAGGCCGACAGCTGGTGGACCGGGGGTGATCCGCGACCGATCGGCGGATCCGCGCAGGCCCCGGCTGCGGGGGGCTATGAGGTCATGTATCTGCTGGAATCGTGCTCCGACGACGACGCCGAGCGGCTGGCCCGGCGGCTGCGCCGTCTCGGCGATTCCGTCCTGGTCGTGGGGGATCGGCGGCTGCGCACGGTCCATGTGCACCTGGAAGACGCCGGCGCCGCCGTCGAGGCCGGGCTCGACATGGGTCGCCTGTCCGGCGTCCGGGTGGCCTGGCTTGGGGGGGCAACCACGCTGCCGTCCGCCCCCGGGCCGCACGGCTGTCTGGACGCCCCCGACGCCGACATCACCGCCGCACCCGACGCGGCCCGGGTGGGGGCGGTCGCCGGAGCCAGCGGACCGGGCCTGGCAGCCACGTTCCGGGCCGCGGGCGCCAACACCGTCGACAGCCGCCCCGGGCAACGGGCCACCACCGGCCAGATCCTGCAGGCGATCACCGAGACCGGCAGCAGCCAGGTGATCGTGCTGCCCAACGACGGGGACACCCTGATGGCGGCGCGCGCCGCGGCCACCCTCGCCGGCCACGAGGGACGCACCGTCCACCTGGTGCCCACGACGTCACCGATCCAGGGGATGGTGGCGCTCGCCGTACTGGATCCCGCCCAGGACCTGGGCGCCAACGCGACCCGGATGACCGAGGCGGCCGCGGTCGTGCGGTGCGGGCGGGTGGCGCCCGCGACCCGGGCGGCCTCCACCCAGGCCGGTACCTGCCGCCCCGGTGACGTGCTGGGGTTCATCGGGGACACGGTGGTCGCCATCGCCGCCGACACCACCGCCGTGGCCCTGATGCTGCTGGAGCAGTTGGGTGTCGACCGCGCCGAACTCGTGACGCTGGTCGCCGGCGCCCAGGACCCCGAGGTGGGGGAGCGGGTCGCCGAGGTGATCGCGCAGCGGTGGCCGGCGGTGGAGGTGACCTGCCTGCGCGGCGGCCAGCCCGTCGACGGCCTCCTCTTCGGTGTCGAGTAGGCGCTGCCGATGGCCGGGCTCCAGACTCCCCTCACGCGGCTGCTACCGGCCGATGTGGCCCGCAAGCTCGCCGCGCACCGAGACCTGCGCACCGCAGGTGACCTGCTGTGGTTCCTGCCTCGCCGGTACCTCGATCTGCGCACCGAGGTCGCCGAGCTGGTGCCGGGCAGCTACGCGGTGTTCGTGGGGACCGTGCTCAGCGCGACGGCGCGGCCGATGCGTCAGCGTCGCGGACGTCTGCTGAGCGTCACGGTCCGCAGCGGTGAGCACGAGATCGACGTGGCGTTCTTCTCCGCCCACGGGCACGAACGCAAACTGTTGCCCGGGGCCAGCGGCCTGTTCGCCGGGACCGTCGGCGCGTACGGCGGGCGGCTGCAACTCACCCACCCGGCGTACCAGATGCTGGGCGCCGACGATCCCGACGATGCGCAGGGCCTGATCCCCGGTGTAGCAGACCAGCGGTACATGCCGGTCTACCGTGAAGTGAAGAACCTGCCGTCCTGGAAGATCGGCCGAGCGGTGGCGATGGTTCTGGACGCTCTTGACCCGCTGGTCGACCCCGTTCCCGCGGACATCCTGCAGCGGCGGGGCCTGCCCGGCCTCGGGGAGGCGTTCGCGCGGGTTCACGCCCCGGTCGAGCTCCGGGGACACGGCCGGAACCTCTGGCCGCCGGAGCTGGCTCGGCTCCGGTACGACGAGGCGCTGATGATGCAGGTCCTCCTGGCCCGCCGCCGGCTGGCGCACCGGTCCTCACCGGCTCGACCCCGGCGTCCCCGCCCGGGGGGGCTGCTGGAGGCGTTCGATGCGCGGTTGCCGTTCGAACTGACGGCAGGTCAGCGGGCCGTCGGGGAAGAGCTGTCCGAAGATCTGGCCCGCGACTGGCCGATGCATCGGCTGCTACAGGGAGACGTCGGCTCGGGCAAGACGGTCGTGGCGTTGCGCGCGATGCTGGCCGTCGTGGACGCCGGTGGGCAGGCGGCCATGCTGGCCCCGACCGAGGTGCTCGCGGCCCAACACCACCGCTCGATCACGACGATGATGGGAGACCTGGCCGAGGGCGGGCTGCTGGGCGGCGCCGACCAGGGCACCCGGGTGGCCCTGCTGACCGGCAGCCAGACCACGGCGCAACGCCGGCGCGCGCTCCTGCAGGCGGCCTCGGGCGAGGCCGGGATCGTGGTGGGGACCCACGCGCTGATCCAGGAGGGCGTGGGATTCTTCGATCTCGGTCTGGCGGTGGTCGACGAGCAGCACCGTTTCGGGGTGGCCCAACGCGACGCCCTGCGCGGGAAGGCCCAGGACTCCAGCGCCGCCGATCCGCATGTGCTGGTCATGACGGCGACGCCGATCCCGCGGACGGTGGCGATGACGGTGTTCGGCGACATGGATGTCAGCGTGTTGACCGAGCTGCCCGCGGGACGCTCGCCGATCACGACCCATGTCGTGGACAAGCCGGCCTGGTTGGCGCGAACCTGGGCCCGGGTGGCTGAGGAGGTGGCCGCGGGTCACCAGGCGTACGTCGTGTGCCCGCGGATCGACGACGACGCCGCAGACTCCCAGCCGCATCCGGCGGATGAGGCGCTCGAGTCACCCGAGCCGCCCGACGACACTCATGAGGCTCTTCCCGCCGCCCGGTCGGTGATGGAACTGCAGGGGTTGCTGGCCACCGAGCCGTCGCTGGCGGGGCTGGCGGTGGACATCCTGCACGGCCGACTCCCGGCCGAGGCCAAGGAGTCGGTCATGGCGGCGTTCACCGCCGGCGACATCGACGTCCTGATCTCCACCACGGTCATCGAGGTCGGGGTGGACGTGCCCAATGCCACCGTCATGGTGGTCATGGACGCCGAGCGCTTCGGCGTCTCGCAGCTGCACCAGCTGCGCGGGCGGATCGGTCGGGGCACGGCGCCCGGCCTGTGTCTGTTGGTGACCCGCGCGCAGGGACCCGCACTGGAGCGGCTGCACCAGGTGGCCGCGACCACGGACGGCTTCGAGGTAGCCCGCATCGATCTGGAGCAGCGTCGCGAGGGAGACGTGCTGGGTGCCCGGCAGAGTGGGCGCAGCTCCTTGCGGCTCCTGCGGCTGACGGGACCGGAGGAGCGGGATCCCTACGGCCTCACGCGGGCCGATCTCGACCGGCTCATCCAGGAAGCCCGCGAGGACGCCGCCGAGGTGGTCGGCGACGACCCGGACCTGCACCGCCACCCGGAGCTGGCGGCCGCCATCGGCGCGTTGCTGGACGACGAGCAGGCCGCCTACCTGGAGCGTGGCTGATGACGCGGATCGTGGCGGGGCACTTCCGGGGGCGCCGGTTGGTCACCCCGGCCGGTACGGCGACCCGCCCCACCAGCGAGCGGGTCCGGGAGGCCGTCTTTGCTCGCCTGGATCACCTCGGGGTACTTGCCGGCGCCCGCGTCCTGGAGCTGTACTGCGGATCCGGCAGCCTCGGCTTGGAGGCCTTGTCCCGGGGGGCCGCGAGCCTGGTCCTCGTCGACGTGGCCAAGGCCGCCACCACGGCCGCCACCCGCAACGTCCAGACCCTGGGCTCCGAGAACGTCCAGGTGGTGACCGCCGATGCGGCCCGCTTCCTGGCCCGCCGCCCGACCGGCGCCTTCGACGTCGTACTGCTGGATCCGCCGTACGACCTGCCGGAGGCGCGGCTGGCGGAGGTGCTCGACGCGTTGGACGCGCCCGGGGTGCTGGCGCCGCAAGCGCTGGTCGTTCTCGAGCGGGCCACGCGGTCAGGGCAGCCCCGGTGGCCCCTCGCCTGGGCTCCCGCGGAGGCCAAGCGGTACGGCGAGACCACTGTCTGGTTCGCCCCCCGCAGCACGACGTAACGACGCAGTTCTCCTGCGGAGGTATCAGTTATGTCATCCTCTGGTACGGAGGAGGTCACGCGATGGTTACAGCTGGCGCTGGGGTTTCGGTGGCATGACCGCGTCGTCCTACGATTCCCGCGTGACACGTTCCCGGCGGGCTCGGCATCGCATGGTGGGACTGTCGGCTCTGGCGGCCGTCGTCGCCGTCTTCTCCTTCGTGGTCGCCCATTCACCGCTGGCGGTCCTGGTGGCCGTGCTGGTCACCGTGGGGCTGTTGATCAGCGCATGGCTGTGGCGCACCGAAGACGGCGTGTCGCATTGGGAGGCCCAGGAGCGCAACGTCCGCGACGGTCGCGTGATCGTGTACTGGCGTCCGGGCTGCCCGTACTGCTACCGGCTCCGGCTCACGCTCGGCCAGCGGGGGCGGGCCCTGTCCTGGGTGGACATCTGGGCCGACGACGAGGCGGCCGCCTTCGTCCGCGACCTCAACGCAGGCTCGGAGACCGTGCCCACAGTCATCCTGCGCGACGGATCCGCCCTGACGAACCCCCCGATGCACGCGATCACCGCCCAACTCACCCACTGACCGGCGCCGCATCCCCGCTGCTAGGTTGCCGTCATGGAACCCGCCCCCTCTGCGCCGGAGCCGGTCACCGCGCCCGCTCCGCAGCCCCGCCGGTGCGTGTGCCCGGGCTCGTACGACCCGATCACGCTGGGGCACTTGGACGTCATTCGGCGGGCGGCAGCGCTCTACGACGAGGTGGTCGTCGCCGTCCTCTACAACCAGTCCAAGCAGGGGATGTTCAGTCCAGCCGAACGCCTGGAGCTGATCCGCCACGAGTGCGCCGAGCTGCCCAACGTGCGGGCGATCGAATTCCACGGACGATTGCTCGTCGACGTCTGCCAGGAGCTCGGGATCGCGGCCATCGTCAAGGGCCTGCGGGGGGAGACGGACTACTCCTACGAGCTCCCGATGGCGGTCATGAACCGGCATCTGACTGGCGTGGAAACGCTGTTCCTGCCCGGTGACCCGGCGTACACCCAGGTGTCGAGCTCGCTCATCAAGGAGGTCGCCCGGTTCGGCGGCAACATCAAGGGCCTGGTCGGCCCGCGGGTCGCCGAAGCGCTGGCGGCGAAGCTGGCCTGATCCGGCCTGATCCGGCCTGAGTGGCTCCGGCGCCCGGGTGCGGTTTGGGACCTTCCGGGGCACCCGGTAAGCTAGGCGGTCGGTCTTGTGCCGCCTTCGTGGCGGGCCCCGACCCCGCTCGCCCACCACCTGCGAATGCACTGGATGTCTCATGACCGGCCTTGATCCGCGCCACCCGATGGTCTTCGATGCCCGGGTGTTGGGTCGGCGTGCCGGTGCGATGGTGCAGGAGCGCCGGGTCATCCCGGTTACCGATGGGGTCGGGCAGATCGGCACCGACGTCGTGGCGGTGGTGCCTGGTGCCGAACTAGACGTCGACCTGCGGCTCGAATCGGTCCTGGAGGGCGTTCTGGCCAGTGGCGCGGTCGGTTCCGTTGCCGAGGGAACCTGCGTACGCTGCCTGGAGCCGGTGCGTCTGCCGGTCAGCGCCACCTTTCAGGAGCTCTTCGCGTACGCCGACCGCGCGGCCCACCATCACCAGGTGGGGGCGCAGGACGATGAAGAGGCGCACGTCCTGGTGGGTGACCTGCTGAACCTGGAGCCGGTGCTGCGGGACGCCATCGTCCCGGCCTTGCCGTTCCAGCCGGTGTGCCGACCGGACTGCCCGGGGTTGTGCGATCAATGCGGGCAGCCGCTGGACGCCGATCCCGGCCACGTCCACGAGGACGTCGACCCCCGGTGGGCGGCGTTGGCCGGACTGGCCGCGGCGTCCGACACGAGCCCGCAGACCGGTCCATCCGGGCCGGGCAACCAAGAGAAGAGGAACTGACGTGGCTGTCCCGAAGCGCAAGATGTCGCGCTCCAACACCCGTTCGCGCCGGGCGCAATGGAAGGCGACGCCCACCACGCTCACCGCGTGCCCGCGCTGCGCTTCGCCCAAGCAGCCGCATCTGGCGTGCCCGTCCTGCGGGACGTACAACGGGCGCTACTACGCCGCCGCGGAACGCTCCGAACACCAGGGCTGAACCGCCACTCGATGGCTTCCCCGCGCAACAGGTCCGAGCAGCGTCCTGTGGACGAGCTGGCCGCCACGATGGAGAACATCCTGGGCGTCGAGCTCGACCTGGGGATGATCCGTCATGCCCTGACCCACCGCTCGTACGCCTACGAGAACGGCGGAATCCCGAACAACGAGCGGCTGGAGTTCCTCGGCGACTCGGTGCTGGGCCTAGTGGTGACTGAGTCGCTGTACGCCGACCACCCGCACCTTCCCGAAGGGCAGCTGGCGAAGTTGCGGGCCGCCGTAGTGAACATGCGGGCGTTGGCCGATGTCGGCCGCACCCTCGGCCTGGGCGACTACCTCTTTCTGGGCCGGGGAGAAGAGTCCACCGGCGGACGCGACAAGGCCTCGATTCTGGCCGACACGGTCGAGGCGCTGATCGGCACGGTGTACCTGGCCCACGGCGTGGAGCGCGCCCGGCTGTTCGTGCACCACTTGGTCGACCCGCTGCTGCGCAGCTCGGCGCAGCTCGGTGCCGGCCTGGACTGGAAGACCAGCCTGCAGGAACTCGTCTCCGCGGTGGGCTCCGGGATGCCGGAGTACCGGGTCAGCGAAGAAGGGCCCGACCACGAGAAGACGTTCACGGCCGTGGCCGTGGTCGCGCAGGAACCGTGCGGCCAGGGCGTGGGCCGGAGCAAGAAGGAAGCCGAACAGCGGGCCGCCCAGCAGGCCTGGGAAGCGTTGACCGAGCGGGCCGGCACTGCGGCAGACACTGTAGCCGGCACGGCGGCGGGCGAGGTAGCCGGCAGTGCGGCGGGCGCCGGCTCCAGCGACGGCTAGCCGAGGCCGTGAGCGGCGTCGATGCCGGAGCTGCCTGAGGTCGAGACGGTACGACGTGGGCTGGCGTCGCACGTGCTCGGCCGGACCGTCGCGCGGGTCACCCTGCTCGGGCACCGGGTCGCCCGTCGGCATCCCGCCGGGCCGGCGGATCTGGCGGACTCCCTGACGGGCTGCCGTATCGATGCGGTCCGACGGCGAGGCAAGTACCTGTGGCTCGTCATGCGACCGCCCGAGTTGCCGGGTGGGGCGTCGGCGTGCCCGTTCGCCCTGATCATCCACCTCGGCATGAGTGGACAACTTCTTGTCACGTCTCCGGCGGCGCCGCCCGGTCCCCACCTGCGCGCCACCATCGAGTTCAGCGACAAGACCGACACCGAGCTGCGATTCGTGGACCAGCGCACGTTCGGCGGGATGGCGGTAGCGGAGCTGGTCCCGGCACCTGGGCAACCGGACGGCGTACCGGAAACCCTGGTTCACCTGGGCGCGGACCCGTTCGAGCCGGCGTACTCCGTGGCGGCCGTCGTGGAGGCGATGCGACACCGGGACAGCGCGATCAAGCGCGCCTTGCTCGATCAGCGGCTGGTGTCCGGGATCGGCAACATTTACGCCGATGAGGCCCTCTGGGCGGCGAAGGTGCACGGGCAGCGGTCCTGCTCGGCCTTGACCCGGCCAGCCCTCGGGCGCGTCCTGGCCGCTGCCGCGCAGGTCATGGAGCGAGCTCTGGAAGCGGGCGGGACCAGCTTCGATGCGTTGTACGTGAACGTCAATGGCGCGAGCGGGTACTTCGATCGGAGCCTGAACGCCTACGGCCAGGCAGGCCGGCCGTGCGCCCGGTGCGGCACCCCGATCCGGCGGGAACCGTTCATGAACCGGTCGTCGTACTCCTGCCCTCGGTGCCAGCCCCGCCCGCGGCGCTGATCCGTGCCCGGAGTCCCCCGGGAGCCACGGTACCGGCGAACACAGCGCTACCCCTCACGCCCGTTCAGCCGTGGGCCCGTTTACATCATCGCAGGTCACAAGCGCGCCGCTCGATGTCGATGGCGGTGAGGGGTAGCGCTGTGTTCGCCGGGTCAACTTCTTGCCTTGACGGGCTCGGCGCGGCTCCGCCACAGCGAGATGGCCAGCGCCGCGGCCACCGGTGACCAGGTCAGCTTCTCCGGCAGGGAGGGTGAAGCAAGGTTCAGGGCGGTCCCGACCGTGAAGAGAGCCGCCGCGCCCGACTGCAGTCGTCGCTGACCGGTTTCCGGAAGCGGGCGGCGTGCCACGGTCGCCGCCAGCGCGGCGTACGCCACGGTGGCGACGGCACTCGTTGCGCGGAGGTGGCCCGGGAGGGTTCCCGAGTGTCCCCCGCCGTACGCGAGGTGAGCCCACGGCGCGCCGGCGGCGAGGGCGGCCTGAAATCCGGATGATCCCAGGAGCAGCATGGTGGCCGCGCCTCGCGCGGTGAAGAGGTGGGTAGCCACGCAGCGATCGTAGCGAGCGGCCCAGGTAACCCCCCTCGAACCCACGTCAGCCTCCCGGACCCACGAAGCTTCGTGGGTCCGAGCGAGCGACGTGGGTTCGGACGGGGCCGCCGGACGGGGCCACCTGACGGGGCCGCCGGACGGGGCCGCCGGACGGTGCCGTCGGACGCGGCCGACCGCCTATTCCTGCGGGTAGCGCACGCCCAGTTCGCTGCGTACGGCGTCCAGTACCTCCAGGATGCCGATGCTGTCGGTATGCGGCACCAGGGGGCTCTCCAGGACGCCCGCCCGCAGGCAGCGCTCGACCTCCTCCACCTGGTGCTGATAGCGCCGGCTCGGCATCGACAGGTGCTGTTCACGGGCGCCGTCGATGTGCACGATCGCCCGGTCCGGGGCGCGGGCGAAGTCGGGCTCGACCGTGATCCACCCCGTGCGCCCCATCACCACCGCGCGCCGCGGACCACTGGCCTGGGAGGTGCAGAACACCGACGCCGTTGCTCCGCTGCTGTACCCCCACTGCATCGACACCACCCGGTCCACGCCCGTCGGCGCCAAGGAGCCGATGACCTGGACCGTCTCCGGCTGCCCAAGCAGCAGCCACGCGAAGGTCGCGCCGTAGGCGCCCAGTTCCACGAGCGCCCCGCCACCGTTGGAACGATCGAACAGCCGATAGCCCGGCTCGTAGTCGAAGGCCACCGGAAAGTCCACACCCACCCGGACGATATCGCCGATGGCGCCCTCGCCGACCAGCCGCTCCACCTCCCGGATCAGCGGCTGGGTGCGCATCCACATGGCCTCCATGCTGAACAGCCCCCGATCCCGGGCGGCGTGCAGGACCTGCGTGGCCTGGGTGGCGTTCAGCGTGAGCGGATGCTCCACCAGGACGTGTTTGCCGCTGTCAAGCACCATGAGGGCCTGGCGGTGGTGGTGCGGGTGGGTGGTGTTGACATACACGATGTCGACCTGCGAGTCCTCGCACACCGAGAGGTAGTCGCCGTACGAACGCGGCACGTTCCACTGCTGGGCGAAGGCCGCCGCACGGCTGGCGTCCCGAGCGGCGACGGCCACCACCTCGTTGCCCGGTACGTCGGCGATCGCCTTGGCCATCTGGCCGGCGATGGTGCCGGCGCCGAGGAAGCCCCAGCGGATTCGGCGGCCGTCGTACACGTCATGGTCGGCCGGTGGCAGCAGCGGGGCGGGAAGTGGCTCGCTCATAGCTGAAAAATACGACAGCGACGGGCCGCGGCGGGTGCGCCACTAGGCTGGCCGCCATGCAGCGGGCCACCATCTTCGTCAGGGGTCGGGTGCAGGGCGTGGGGTTCCGGTGGTGGACCCGCGCCCGCGCCTTGGAGCTCGGCCTGGTGGGGTACGCCGCCAACCTCGACGACGGCCGGGTCGAGGTCTGCGCCCAGGGCGACCGCGCTGCGATCGAGGCGCTGGCCAGGCTGCTGGAGGAGTTCCCCAGCAGCTGCGGCCGCCCCGGCAGGGTGGAGACCGTCGTGGTGCGGTGGGCCCCACCCCGACCCGAACTCACCGGGTTCATCGAACGGTGAAACGCCTGCGGCGGCCCCCGGTGTTCGGGAGCCGCCGCAGCCACGCGAGACATCAACCACGCGGGAGGTGTACGCCGATCAGCTGGCCGCGCTTTGCAGGCTGGTCGGCATCGGCTGCACCTGCGAGGCCGGCGGCGCGGAGATGCTGACCGGCTCGCCGAACTTGTCCAGCTTCCCGTCGTACTTGACGGTCATGCCAGACACGGCCATCTCCATCGCGAACTTGCGGGTACGGTTCTCGCCGTCCAGCCAGATGTCGTACGGCATCTCCTTGGGCAGGCTGGGGCTGCTGTCCGCCGTACTGCTGGCGGTCGCCGTTCCAGTGCTGCTCGGGCTGGCGCTGGTGGTGCTGCTGGGCAGGATCTCGGTGGTGTCGATGACCGCCTTGTAGTGGCGGGTCTTGACGCCGTCGATGTCCTCCTCACCCACGAAGGTGACCTTCTTCATGGACTCCTTCATCTTTTCCAGCTGAGCTGTCGGGTTCATGGCCTGGGTCAGGTCCTGCCCCGACATCTTGGCCATTTCCTCCAGCGTCATCTTGAAATACTTGCCCGCGCTGCCGGGCATCTTCATGTACATGACCTTGTCGACCAGAATCATGTCGATGTTGCCCGGCGAGCTGGCGCCCGCCGTACCGGGCATTTCCATCGACATCTTCATCTTCTGGTTCGTCTGGTCGGACACGTCGGCGACGCCATTCATCGCGATCGCGCCGCTCTGCTGACCGGACATGTTCATGGTCATGCTGAGCGCGTACGTCTTCGCGGACGCCGTGCCCTTGTTCACGGCTTCGACGAACGAGTTCTTGTCCACCTCTTGGCCGGCCTGCGCGGATCCGAGATCGGCAAGCCCGGCGCTGGTCGCTGAGGTGCCGCTGGCGGCCAGCGCGCCCGCGCTGCTGCTGGGTGAGCTGCCACTGCCGCTGTTGCCGCACGCCGCGAGCAGGAGTGGCGCGGCCAGCACGACCGCAGCGATACGAGTCTTGGTCATGAAGGATCCCCTGAGTCGGTGACGGCCAAGAACCGGCCGTTCGGTGTCTCAAGGGTAATTCAGGTTGCCCAGACCACCAGGGATGTCCCCATCGACGGCGGCCAGACGCGCAGCGAACCTGCCGCGCGCCGTACCGGCGGCGCCGGAGGCGGTGGTTAGACTCGCCGCAATGCCTGCTCAGGCGCGCCGTCCGCCGATCACCCGCCGACGACCACTCATGGTCCGGGGGCAGGTCGTGGCCCCGAGGAGTTCCCGCTCATGTACGTCAAGAGCCTGACCCTGCGCGGCTTCAAATCCTTCGCCTCGGCGACCACGCTCAAGCTGGAGCCGGGAATCACCGCCATCGTCGGACCCAACGGCTCCGGCAAGTCGAACGTCGTCGACGCGCTGGCCTGGGTGATGGGTGAGCAGGGTGCCAAGTCCCTGCGCGGCGGCACGATGGAGGACGTCATCTTCGCCGGTACGGCGCAGCGCCCACCCCTGGGCAGGGCCGAGGTCACCATGACGATCGACAACAGCGACGGGGCCCTGCCGATCGACTACAGCGAGGTCACGCTGCGCCGGACGATGTTCCGCAGCGGCGGTTCGGAGTACGCGCTCAACGGCACCCCCTGCCGGCTGCTGGACGTCCAGGAACTCCTCTCCGACAGCGGCATCGGCCGCGAGATGCACGTCATCGTGGGGCAAGGGCAGCTCGACGCGGTGCTGCGGGCCACTCCCGAGGAACGCCGAGGGTTCATCGAGGAGGCCGCCGGGGTCCTCAAGCACCGCAAACGCAAGGAACGGGCGCTGCGCAAGCTGGCGGCGATGGAAGCCAACCTGACCCGGTTGACCGACCTGACCGCCGAGATCCGACGCCAGCTCGGGCCGCTGGGACGCCAGGCCGAGACGGCCCGCCGGGCAGGCGCCATTCAGGCCCAGGCCCGCGATGCCCGGGCTCGCCTGCTGGCCGACGACCTGGCGCAGTCGGTGGCCCTGCTGGAGCAGGAGATCGCGGACGAGAGCGCGGTGCTGACGCGGCGCGCCGAGCTGTCCGCGGAGCTGGAGCAGGCCCGCGAGCAGCTGAATGCGATCCAGGCGCGGGTCGCCGCGGCGACCCCGGCGGTGACCTCGGCGCAGGAGCGCTGGTTCGCGCTGGCGAGCCTGCGGGACCGCTTGGGCGCGATCGGGGCGCTGGCCGCCGAACGTCACCGGCTGCTCACCGACGACGGCGCCGAATCGGGTGCCGGACCCGAACGCCAGGCAGGTACGGCGGGCCGCGGCGGCCGTGATCCGGAGCAGCTGCGCGCGTCCGCGGCTCAGCTGCGTGCCGAACAAGCCGACCTGGAGGCCGGTATCCAGCAGCGGCGCCAGGAGCTGGACGTCGCCGTCGCAGCACGCGCCGAGGCCGAGGCGGCCTACGCCACCGAACGGGATCGGGTGGCGGCCCTGCAGCGGGCCGCCGCGGACCGGCGCGAGCAGCTGGCCCGGCTGCGGGGCGCGGTCGCTGCCGTCACCAGCCGGATCGAGGCCGGTGAGGCCGAACGAGACCGCCTCCTGCAGGTGATCGAGCGGAGCACGACCCGGGCCACCGAGGCGGAACGGGAGTTCGCGCGGCTGGAGGGGACCGTCGCCGCCGACGAGGAAGGCGAGGAGGGCCTGGACGCGGCGCATGAGGCGGCGCGCGCGGAACTGGAGGCGGGCCAGGAGCAGGTGCGCGTCCTGCAGGAGGCCGAACGGACCGCCGAACGGGACCGGTCCGGCGCGCTGGCGCGCTGCGAGGCACTTGAGCTGTCGCTGCGGTCCGGGGACGGCGCGCAACTCCTGTTGGACGAGGCGGCCGGCGTCGGCGAGGCCGGGTTCGGTGCGGCGGTGCTGGGGCCGCTGTCGGCCACCCTTCAGGTCCGCCCCGGGTGGGAGAGCGCCGTCGCGGCAGCCCTCGGCCCGGCCGCCGAGGCGGTGGCGATGGCCTCCGTCGAGGCCGCCGGTCACGCCCTGCTGCGGCTGCGGGAACGGGACGCCGGGCGGGCCGCGATGTTGGTCCCGGTCACCGGGGGGATCGCCCTCCCCGGGGATGGGCGAACCGTCCCGGCCGCCGATCTGCCCGACGGGGCGATCCCGGCCACGGAGGCGGTGACCTGCCGCGACGACGTGATGGGAGCCCTGGCTGCCCTGCTGGGTTCCACCGTCCTGGTGGCTGACCTGGCCTCGGCGACGCAGCTGCGCCGGAGTCATCCGCAGCTGACCGCGGTCACCGCCGACGGTGACGTGCTGGCGCCGGGATGGGTGTACGGCGGCAGCAGCGGCGCGCCCAGCCACCTGGAGCTGCGGGCCGCCCTGGAGGCCGCCCGATCCGCTCTCGATGAGGCCGGCGCCCGCCGGGACCGGGCACGGTTCGCGCTGGTGGCGGCCCGGGAACGGGTGGCCGAGGCCCGGGAACGCAGCGAGGCCGCCCTGCGCGACCTGAACGCCTCGGATGCCCGGATGGCCGGGCTCGCCGAGCAATTGGGGTCCTGGAACGCGATCGCGGCGAGCGCCCGCGCCGAAGCCGCCCGCACCGAAGCGACCGTCGCCCAGGCGGGCCAGCGCCTCGAGGAGGCCCGCGCCGAACGGGAACGCCTGCAGGACCAGCTCGGGCGGGCGCAGGCGCACGCCGACGCGGGCGGCGCCGGGGACGGCGGCCGGGAACCGGCCACCGACACCCGCGACCAGCTCGATGCTGCTGCGGGCACCGCCCGGGGAGCCGAGACCGAGGCCCGGCTCGCGCTGCGGACCGCTGAGGAACGGGTGCTTGCGATCGCCGGCCGAGCCGACGCGCTCGAGGCGGCGGCGCGGGCGGAGACCGCGGCCCGCCTCCGGGACGAAGAGCGTCGGCAACGCCGCGCAGCCCAGGCGGCGGTGGCGGCGAGGGTACGCCGGGCGGCTGAGTTGGGAGCCGACGAGCTGACCGCGTCGGTGGAGCTGGCTCTGGCCGCTCGGACGGCGGCCGAGACGGCCCGGGGCCAGGTCGAGGAGGCGCTGACCGCGGCCCGGGCCCGGGTCGATGAGGTGACGGCGCAGGTGGCTGAGCTGACGGACGCGGCCCACCGGGACGAGGTGGCGCGCGCCGCCCAGCGCATCCGGATCGAGCAGCTGGAGCAGCGCGGGCGCGACGAGCTGGGCCTGGAGCCCGAGGTGTTGGTGGCCGAGTTCGGGCCCCACCGGCTGGTCCCGGACGAACCGTCTGTCCCGCCGGACGCCGGCGGCACAGAAGGCGGGAGCGAGCACGGGAGCGTGCCGGACCAGGGGAGCGGCACGGCGTACGTGCGGGAGGTCCAGGAGAAGCGGCTGGCGGCGGCCGAGCGCAAGCTGAACCAACTGGGCCGGATCAACCCGTTGGCGCTGGAGGAGTTCGCTGCCCTGGAGGAACGGCACGCGTTCCTGACCTCGCAGGTGGAGGATCTGCGCAGGTCCAAGCGGGACCTGCTCGATATCGTCCGGGAGGTGGACGCCCGGGTGCAGCAGGTGTTCGCCGACGCCTATGCCGACACCGCCGCCGCGTTCGAGGGGGTCTTCGCGCGGCTGTTCCCCGGCGGCCAGGGGCGGCTGGTGCTGACCGATCCCGACGACATGCTCACCACGGGCATCGAGGTGGAGGCCCGCCCGCCCGGCAAGAAGATCAAGCGGCTGTCGCTGCTCTCCGGCGGAGAACGGTCGTTAACGGCGGTGGCGCTGCTGGTGGCGATCTTCAAGGCCCGGCCGAGCCCGTTCTACATCATGGACGAGGTCGAGGCCGCGCTCGACGACACGAACCTGGACCGCCTGCTGGTGCTGTTCGAGGAGTTGCGGGACTCCAGCCAGCTCATCGTGATCACCCACCAGAAGCGGACGATGGAGGTGGCCGACGCCCTGTACGGCGTGAGCATGCGCGGCGACGGGGTGACCACGGTGGTGTCGCAGCGGTTGGCCGAGGTCGTCCGCCGCTGACACCACGCCTGACACCAGGACACTTGACGGAGTCGTTATGGATTGGTGACCGGCGCGTGTCCGAGCGTCCAGCGTCCCTCCAGGCCCATGGGTGATCATGGCGACATGGGTTGGTTGGTTTTCGGGCTGGTCACGGTGCTGGCCGTGGCGGCACTGGTCGTCTGGTGGGCTGTGTTGTGGGAGAAGAACACCGGGGGCTTGGATGAACGCTCCCAGGCCCGGGTCGAGGCGTTGGAGCGGCGCTCGGCCTCGGCCGCCGCGCTGGTGCGCGGCCGGGTCGCCGCCTCTTCCCGCCCCGCGGTGCCGTTCGGGCGCCCCAAGCGGCTGAAGTCGAAGGCGTCCCCGGGCGCGAGTTGACGCAGGCAGGGGCCGCGGCGCCAGGAATCAGCGGCTCCTGAGTAGGCCAGAGCGGGCGGTGACGTGGGGCTCACGTCACCGCCCTTGGTATTGCCCCCGGCGGGGCGGGAGGATGTCGGCGTGAGCACCCTCCTGGAGAACATC
Organism: Austwickia sp.; assembly: GCA_016711265.1. Lineage (GTDB taxonomy): Bacteria > Actinomycetota > Actinomycetes > Actinomycetales > Dermatophilaceae > JADJTI01. Next base: position 404,012 of record JADJTI010000005.1, read on the forward strand.
TGGCTGCTGATCGGACTGATCTCGCTGGTCGCCGTCGGCGCCCTGGCCGCCGTCGTGGGCCTCGTCCGCGGGCGCGGCGGGAAGCGGCGGGACCTCGGCCCAGGCGGCAGCGCCGGTCGCGGAGCCCAGGATGGGACGGAGGGCCGGGTGGCACCCGGTACGCCGACCAGCTCACCGACGCTGGTCGAATCGGGTGCACGCGACGACATCGCGGCGGCCGAGCCGACCGGGCCGGTCCTGGAGCGTCCGGAGTCGCCGCGGGGCAGGTTGCAGCGGCTGCGGGCGCGGTTGGCTCGATCGAACACCGCCCTCGGCAAGGGCCTGTTGGCACTGCTGTCCCGGGGTGGCCTGGACGAGGACACCTGGGAGGACGTCGAGGACACCCTGCTCAGCTCTGACCTGGGCGTCGAGGCCAGCGCCGAACTCGTGGAGTCGCTCAAGACCCGGGTCCGGGTGGACAGCGTCCGTGACGAGGCCACCGTCCGGGCGTGGCTGCGCGAGGATCTGCTGCGGCTCGTCGACCCCTCCATGGACCGCCGCGTCGCAGCGAGCCGGATCGAGGGCCGCCCGGCGGTGATCCTGGTCGTCGGGGTCAACGGCACCGGCAAGACGACGACGGTCGGCAAGCTGGCTCGGGTGTTGGTGGCCGAGGACCGTGACGTGGTCCTCGGGGCGGCCGACACCTTCCGTGCGGCCGCCGCCGACCAGCTGCAGACCTGGGGTGAGCGGGTCGGCGTACCGACCATCCGCTCGGACCGCGAAGGTGCCGACCCCGCGGCCGTGGCCTACGACTCGGTCAAGGCGGCTACCGAGATGGAGGCGGACGTCGTCCTGATCGACACCGCCGGCCGACTGCACAACAAGGCCAACCTGATGGACGAGTTGGGCAAGATCAAACGCGTCGTCGAGAAGCAGAGTCCCATCGACGAGGTGCTCCTGGTCCTGGACGCCACCACCGGGCAGAACGGTCTGCGCCAGGCGGAGGTGTTCGCCGAGGTCGTTGCCGTCACCGGGATCGTGCTGACCAAACTGGACGGGACCGCCAAGGGCGGCATCGTGGTGGCGGTCCAGCGCAAACTCGGGGTGCCGGTCAAGCTGATCGGCCTGGGAGAGGGCCCTGACGATCTGGCGCCGTTCGACCCGGACGCGTTCGTCGACGCGCTGCTGGCGTGATCGCTCGCGGGGAGCGCCCGACCCCGGACAATAAGGAGGGCGATAGCCCCATTGCTATCGCCCGTCCCGAGCGCCGCACCACGAGTTGGACGCTCGATGCCATGCTAGCGGCGGCCCTAGAAGGCGTAAAGCGGGCGCGTTGACTGATCCGAGGATGCCCGCGCGGGCGTCAGCTGGGGGAGACCGATCGGCGCTCGGCCGCCAGGGCCGGGTCGGCCATCGCCCAGCGCACCACCCCGGTGCCGAGCCGGCCCGCCGCCGTGGCCGCCAGCCGTGCCGGCAGGGGCATCGGGGGCAAGCCGAGCTCAGCACGCGCCCACGCCGGCAGCAGGGCCACCGCGCCGGCCGCCAGCAGGGCATACCCGGGCCGTTGCGCCACCGGCAACGGCGGCTCCCGGAGCAGGAACCGGGCCGCCTCACGCGCCGCCTCGGTGCCGATCAACTCGGGTCGGTACGCGCTCAGCTGCTCCCGCAGCTCCGCGATGGACCGCGGCGGATCGAGGACCCCGAGCTGAGACACGACGACGGCGGACTGGGCGACGTACCGGTCGCTGTCGGTGTCGGACAGCGGCCGGGGTCCGTAGGCCTGGTAGGTGGCCAGGAAGCTGTCGACCTCGGCCAGGTGCACCCAGGCCAGGAGGTGCGGATCGGAGGCGGCGTACGGGCGTCCGTCCGGCGCCCGCCCGCGGACCCGCTGGTGGATCGAGCGCACCCGGTCGATCACGGCCTCGGCGTGCTCGATGGTGCCGAAGGTCGTGCTGGCCAGGTAGTAGCTGGTGCGTTGCAGGCGGCCCCAGGGGTCGCTGCGGTACCCAGAATGACCGGCCACCCCGGCCATCGCCAGGGGATGCAGCGACTGCAGCAGCAACGCCCGGATCCCCCCCGCGAACATCGCCGCGTCGGCATGGACGCGCCAGATCTCGTCCTGCGGGGTGAACCAGCGTGGGCCGGGCGTCCCCCAGATGACCGCTGCACGCTCGGGGGCGTCCTCGCCCGCGACACGGCCCCGCAGCGCCGTGGCCAGCCGGGTACGGGCCGGGGCCACCGCGTCCTCGACGAAGGAGAGGTTGGGCACGAGGCCATTCTCGCTCGGGCTCCGGCGCCACGCCCGACGGCGGATCAGGGTTCGACAGGATGCGCATGAATGGTCCGTAACACGGTGTTTACCGCCGCGGTCCCGACTTTGACATCGCCGTAACACGGGAGGCCACCGAGTGAAACGTTGACTCCCGACCGTAGAGGCATGGACATTGACACGGGAGATACTGCCTGGGTTCTCATGTCGGCGGCACTCGTGTTGCTCATGACCCCGGGTCTGGCGTTTTTCTACGGCGGCATGGTCAGGATGAAAAGCGTCCTGAACATGATGATGATGAGTTTCGGCGCGATGGCATCCATCAGCGTCGTGTGGGTGCTGTGGGGTTACAGCCTCACCTTCGGGGATTCCGTCGGCGGGCGGGGGCTCATCGGCAATCCCCTGGATCACCTCGGCATGGCCGGAATGTTCGACCAGAATGCGGTCATCGGGACGGTCCCGGCGTTGGCGTTCGCGGCTTTCCAGGCGATGTTCGCGATCATCGCGGTGGCACTCATCAGCGGTGCCATTGCCGATCGGACGCGCTTTGCGACCTGGATGGTGTTCACCGTCGTCTGGGCCACCGTTGTCTACTTCCCGGTGGCGCACTGGGTGTTCGCCTTCGACGGGGTGGCCGCCGAGCGGGGCGGCTGGATCGCGAATTCGCTCAAGGCGCTCGACTTCGCCGGCGGCACCGCCATCCACATCAACGCGGGCGCCGCGGCATTGGCCTTGGTGCTGGTGATCGGGAATCGGCACGGCTTTCGATCCGAGGCGATGCGACCGCACAACCTCACCCTGGTCATGCTCGGTGCCGGTCTGCTGTGGTTCGGCTGGTTCGGTTTCAACGCAGGTTCGGCGCTGGGCGCCAACGGTACGGCGGCCCTCGCGTTCGTCAACACCCTGGTGGCCACCGGTGCGGCGGCCTGCGCGTGGCTGGTCACCGAGCACGTTCGGGACGGGCACGCTACCTCCCTGGGGGCGGCTTCGGGGATCGTCGCCGGACTCGTGGCGGTCACCCCGGCGGCGCACTGCGTCACCCCGGTCGGGGCCATCGCGATCGGGGCGATCAGCGGGGTGGCCTGCGCCCTGGCCGTCGGGCTCAAGCACCGCTTCGGGTACGACGACAGTCTTGACGTCGTGGGCGTGCACCTCGTCGGGGGGCTCACCGGTACGGTGCTGATCGGCCTCGTCGCGTCGGCGTCGACCCCCGGCGGGGTGGACGGGCTCTTCTACGGCGGCGGCACCGAGCAGCTGTGGCGCCAGGTCGTCGGGGCGGTCTCGGTGATGGTCTTCTCGTTCGCGCTGACCTACCTGATCGGCAAGGCACTGCACGTCACGATGGGCTTCCGGGTCGACCGCGACGCCGAGCTCGAGGGCGTCGACCTGGCCGAGCACGCCGAGACGGCGTACGAATTGCTGGGGGCGCGGGGGGTCCGCGCGACCGTGGCCCGGCTGGAGCACGCCGAGACCCATCACGGCGACCGGCACGACACCTCGGCCGCGCAGAGCCAGGTCAGCACCTACCCCGAGACCGTGCACGACACAGGAGCCCACCGATGATGCTCGTCACCGCCATCTGCAAGCCGTTCATGATCGACAGTGTCCGGGAGGCCCTGGAAGGGTTCGGTGTCAGCGGGATGACCATCAGCGACGCCGCCGGGTTCGGCCGCCAGCGTGGTCACAGCGAGGTCTATCGAGGCGCGGAGTACAGCGTCGACACCGTCCCCAAGACCCGCCTGGAGGTGCTCGTGGACGACCGCGACGCCGATGCCGTGGTGAACGCGATCGTGGCGGCCGCGCGGACGGGCAAGATCGGCGACGGCAAGGTCTGGACCACCCCCGTCACCGACGTGGTGCGGGTGCGAACCGGGGAGCGGGGCGTTGCCGCACTCTGAGCGCGATCCCCGGGCCGCCCGGGCCGAGGCGACCGATCGCTGGTTGCGCCGGCTCTGGCGGCCCGCGGTGTCGTGCGCCGGGCTCGCCGAATCCGGCGGCCTCGCGTTGGCGGCGGTCGGCAGCCACGCGCGCCGGGAGGCCGGGCCGCACAGCGACCTGGATCTGGTGCTGCTGTACGACGACGGTTGCCTCGATCGGTCAGGTCGGCCGATCGGGGTCGATGACGCCGATCTGGCCGCCCTGGCCGAGGCGCTGTGGTACCCGATCTGGGACCAGGGTCGGCGCCTGGATCACAGTGTCCGCTCCGTCGGCCAGTGCCGTGGCGTCGCCGCCGACGATTTGCCGGCCCTCGTCGGCCTGCTGGACCTGCGCACGATCGCCGGGGATGGCGACGTGGTGGACCGCACCCGGACGCTGGTCGCCCACGACTGGCGGTCCGCGGCCCGCGGTCGTCTCGGGCTGGTCCTGGACGCCGTCCGCGCCCGGCACGCCCGCTTCGGGGACCTGGCGACGATGACCGACCCGGACCTGAAGGAGTGCGCCGGGGGAATCCGGGACATGGCCGTCCTGCGCGCGCTCACCGCGGCCTGGCTGGCTGACCGACCGCACGGGGACCTGGACACGGCGTACCGAAGGCTCCTGGAGGTCCGCGACGCGGTGCACGAGGTGACCGGCCGCGGCCGGGACCGGCTGCTGCGCCAGGATGCCCCCGCGGTCGCCGAACGCCTGGCGCTCGGCGGACCGGGTGAGCTCGCCGAACGGGTGGCCGACGCCGCCCGCACCATGTCCGCAGGGTTGGAGACGACGGTACGACGGGCCACTCAGTCCCAGCGGGCCCGCGTGCGACAGGGCCCGGGCAGCGGCACTGCCAGGCTGACCCCCCTGGGTTTCGGGGTCTATCGCCACGACGGTGAAGTCGTCGTGGGCGGCATCCCGGCCCGCACCGGTGACCCGCTGCTGGGCCTGCGAGCTGCGGGGATGGCCGCGGCCCGGGGGCTGACCCTGTCCCCGGCGACCGTCGGCGCGCTCGCCGATCACCCGGTCCCGGCGTTTCCGTGGGGCACCGCGGCCCGCGAACTGTTCGGCTGCCTGTTGGCCGCCGGCCCAGGCCTGGGCCCGGTGTGGGAGCCGCTGGCGCGGGCCGGGGTGATCGACCGCTGGCTGCCGTGCTGGAGCAGCGTCCGGGGCGTGCTCCAGATCTCTGCGGTGCACCGGCACACCGTCGACCGGCACCAGCTGGAGACGGTGGCCTGCTGTGCCGTGCTGCTGCCCCGGGTGTCTCGACCCGACCTGCTGCTGGTCGCCGCGCTGTTGCACGACATCGGCAAGACCTCCGCCAATCGTGCCGAGCTGGCTGATCATGGCGAGCTGGGGGCACCGGTTGCCGGCCAGGCGGCCCGTGATCTGGGGTTCGATGCCGCCGACGCGGCCGTGATCGAGGTGCTGGTCCGGCGTCACCTGGTCCTGGCCGAGCTGGCGACGGCTCGGGACCCCCGCGACCCGGCGACCATCGAGGACCTGCTGACCGCCGTCGACTCCGACCCGTTGGCGTTGGAACTGTTGTGGGCGCTCACCGAAGCCGACGCGCGAGCCACCGGCGGACCGGCCTGGTCGACCGCCCGCCGCGCCGCGATCGCCGCGCTGGCCCGGACTGCCCAGCGGCTGTTGTCCCGCCGGTTGCCCCCGGCGCTGCCGCTGCCGGACTCCACACCACCGCCGCCCGGACTGCTGGGCGCGGTGACCGGCGACGGCCCGCAGGTTCGCCTCGAGCCCTCGGTCACCGCCGGCGCCGTCTACGCCCTCGTGACGGCGGCCGCGGACCGGGCCGGCCTGTTCGCCGACATCGCGGCGCTGCTGGCCGCGGCGGGTCTCCAGGTGCGCGCGGCCGAGCTCGCCACCACGGACGGGATCGCCCACGATCGGTGGGAGGTCGATCCGGTGGACGCCGCCCGACCCGACCCGGGCGCCCTCACCCGGCGACTGCGCCGGTTGGAAGCCGGAGATCGGGCCGTTCTGCGGGGGATGGCCACCCGCCCCGTGGTGGTCGACCGGCTGGAATGGCTCACCGATGCCGGATCGCCGTCCCCCGCCGGGGCCGCCGCGACGATCGTGCAACTCCGCGCCGCCGACAGTCCCGCCGTCCTGGCTGCCGTGGGGGCGGCGTTCGTGCGGGCCGGGGTCGTCGTGCGGTCGGCGCGCATCCGCACCTACGCCGGACGCCGCGTGGACAGCTTCGCGCTGACCACACGGGCGGGTGCGCCGCTGCGCGCGACCGATCGCGCGGCGCTCGAGCAGGTCCTGCCCGGGTAACGGACGCTCAGGTCAGGTCGACGCTCGGGTACAGCGGGAACGGCGCCAGCAGGTCGAGGGTGCGGGCGCTGACCCGTTCGGCCACCCCGTCCGCCAGCACGAACTTGGCCTTGCTCGGGGCGCCGGCGGGCGTCGTACCGGGGCTGGTGGCCTGCAGCACCGTGTGGATCAGGTCGGCGATCTCGTCCATCTCGGCCACGCCCAACCCGCGGGTCGTCAGGGCCGGCGTACCCACCCGCACCCCGGAGGTGAACCAAGCGCCGTTCGGGTCGGCCGGTACGGCGTTGCGGTTGGTCACGATGTTCGCCGCCAGCAGGGCGTCCTCGGCCTGCCGACCGGTGATCCCATAGGAGGTGACGTCGATGAGCACCAGGTGGTTGTCGGTGCCTCCGGTGACCAGCGTGGCCCCGCGCCGCAGGAGGCCCTCGGCCAGTGCCCGGGCGTTGTCGACGATCGCCTGCGCATACGTCGCGAACTCCGGGCGGCGGGCCTCGGCGAAGGCCACCGCCTTGGCGGCCATGATGTTGCCGATCGGGCCGCCGAGCACCATCGGGCACCCGCGATCGACGTGTTCGCGCAACTCCTCGGTACACAGCACCATCCCGCCCCGCGGTCCGCGCAGCGACTTGTGCGTCGTAGTTGTCACAATCTGGGCGTGCGGGACTGGGTCGAAGTCGCCGGTGAACACCTTGCCGGCGACCAGGCCCGCGAAGTGGGCCATGTCCACCATCAGGGTGGCGCCCACCTCGTCGGCGATCTCGCGCATGGTCGCGAAGTTGATGGCGCGCGGGTACGCCGAGTAGCCGGCCACCAGGATCAGCGGGCGGAACTCCCGCACCGCGGTGGCCACCGCGTCGTAGTCGAGCAACTGGGTCTGCGGGTCGGTGCCGTAACTGCGCTGGTCGAACATCTTGCCGGAGATGTTGGGCCGGTAGCCGTGGGTGAGGTGCCCGCCGGCGTCCAGCGACATGCCCATCAGCCGCTGCGACCCGAAGGCGGCCCGCAGCTGCGCCCAATCGGATTCACTCATGTCGTTGACGTTCTTCACACCCGCGTCGGACAACGCCTTCTCCTGCACCCGCTGCGCCAGCACCGACCAGTAGGCGACCAGGTTGGCGTCGATCCCCGAGTGCGGCTGAACGTACGCGTGCTGGGCGCCGAACAGCTCGCGGGCGTGCTCGGCCGCCACCGCCTCCACCGTGTCGATGTTCCTGCAGCCGGCGTAGAACCGGCGCCCGATCACGCCCTCGGCGTACTTGTCGGACAGCCAGGTCCCCATGGTGAGCAGCACTGCGGGGGAGGCGTAGTTCTCGCTGGCGATGAGTTTGAGCGAGGCGCGCTGGTCGGTCAGTTCTCCCCGGACGGCGTCCGCGATCCGTGGCTCCACCGATTCGATGGCGGCCAGGGCGGCCCGGTAGGCGGTCGATTCCAGACTGGTCATGACGGCTCCTGCGAGGTCAGCTCCGGGGCGCGGCGGGCGCCCGGACGGCGGAACGACAGTGCGTGGCCCAAGCGCGCGACCTGTGGGCCCGCCCGGCTGACGTCGTCCGGACCCGAGCCGCTCCCCGATGGTGGACCCCATCCGATGCGCCAGTCACGGCTCGAGGCTGACGGTAGCACCCTTGGCAGGCCGCCCCGGGTTGCTGGAACGTTCGACCCGGGGCGTCAAGCGTTGGGGGATTCCCTCCGCTTTGGCGAAGGGGATCCCCCAAGGATGCGCGGGTTTCGGGTCACGGCGAGGGGCAGACCTCGACGACGCCGCGGGACTCAGGCGGACGGCAAGGTGAAGGTAAAGGTGGTGGCCCCCACGGCGTCGGTGACCGCGGTCAGGTGGCCGCCGTGCCGCGTCACGATGGCCTGGCACAACGCGAGCCGGGGTTGCCCCTCGATCGCCGGCGGGCTGGCGGAGGCCCGCTCGGCGGCGCGCCGGGCGCTGATGCCGTGTTCCAGCACGTGCGCCACGGCCAGCGGCGCCGGGGGATGCGTCCGGCGGGTCCCCATAGTGCGTTCGGCCACGGTCACGCTGACCCAGCCCGGTTCCTGGCCCGGTTCGGAGATCACCCGCACCATCGCCCGTTGTCCGTCCTGGGCGCGCTCGACGGCGTGCTGGATCAGGTTCGCCGCGAGCTTTCGGGTCAGAGACGGATCGGCGAAGACGGCGTGCGGGGTGGCCACGTCGAGAGCCACGGCATCCTGTCCGGTCGTCCAGGCGATCTGCTCCAGCAGCGGGGCCAGCTCGACCGCGGCCGGACGGATCACGCCCTCCCGGGCCAGGGTGAAGGCCACGTGGTCATCGATCAGGCAGCGAATCCTGGCGGCCTGCTGGATCGTACTGTGCAGCGCGGCCCGGCCCCGGGGAAGATCCTTGTCCCACAGGATGTCCTGGGTCGCCCCGATCGACCCGCCGAGGGCCTCCAGCGGGACGTACAGCTCGGCCGCCACCGCGCGGGCGAAGGACTTGAGCTGGTGACGGCGTTCTTGGTCGGCGGTGATGTCCTGCACCATGACGAGCCGGTGTGCCCGGTCGGAGAGCAGGAACGGTCGGGCGCTCATGCTCAAGGCCCGCCACCCCGAACTGCTGTCGGTGGCCACCCCGACGTGCACGGGGTCCGATGGGCCGGAATCGGTGAGCAACCGTCCCAGGGCGTTGGGGTCGGCCGGGGCCGAACCGTCCGGGAGCCGTAGCGTGTGGGACACCTGCGACCAGGTGGTGCGGGAGGTCGGCGTGGTCACCACATGCTCGCCCAGGAGCCGTTGCGCAGCCTGGTTCGACATGATCAGCTCGCCGTCGGAGTCGAGCACCAGCACCCCGTCGTGCATCGACCGGAAGACTGCCCCCAGCACCGCGTTGTCGGCCGCCGTACGAATGCGTCGAGCCGTGAACTCCTGGCTGTACAGGGCGCTGTCCTCGCGCTGGTAGGAGCTGGTCAACGCCACCGTGCCGGCGACGAACTGGGCGAGCTGCATCATGAGGTACGGCGGGATACCCAGGTCCTGGGGCGTCCGCCAGTACGCCGCAGTGGTCACCAGCAAGGCGACCGTGGGCGGCACCGTCAGCAGCAGCGCCACGACCCGGGGAGGGAAGGTCAACCCCAGCCAGAGCGCCGGGATGAACACCATCCATGACAACGGGTAGGCGGGCGTGAGGTAGGGAAGTATCAGCGCGACCAGACCGAGCATCATGATCGGTAGGTGCTGTGGTCGCAGTACGGCGCGCGTTGCCGAGCGACGGGTGGACAGCAACAACACCAGCCCGATGGGCAGGCAGCTCAAGGTTCCGGAGGCCACGTGCGTCGACCAGAACAGCTCGCCGGGATGCGGGATGTCGAACAGCCCGCCGGCCGGGATCCCGCCCAGGGCGACGACAAGGCTCGCCGACCCGGCGCTCAGGGAACCCAGCAGTACGATGTCGCGCGCGCTCCCGGGTGCCCAGTCGTCGACGGAATTCCACCGTCGATAGGTCCAGCCGAAGGCCAGTGCCACCATCAGGTTGACCGCGGACATCCACAGTCCCTCGGTCGGGGCGACGCCCACGGCGAGGCCGCCCAGCAGGTAGCTGCCGAAATACGCCGCGACCACCGCGGCGAAGGTCCGGTCTCGCGGGACAGCTCGGTCCGGCCAGAAGACCGCCAGCACGGTGATCGTCGTGGCCAGCACGCACCACTGCGGGGCTCGATGTGTCAAAGGGTCACGCACGTACAGGCTGAGCGCGGCGGTTCCGGCGACGCAGATGCAGGCGGTGGTGAAGGCCGGCCAGCCCGGGCGGATGAGCGGGGCGGGCCGGGTGCTGGGGCTGGCCACGGCCCGGAAGGTCAGCGGGCTCATAGCGTGCCTGCCGGCAGAGTGAAGGTCAGGGTGGCGCCGCCGTGGGCGTTGTTCGCCGCGGCGATCCACCCGCCGTGGCGCGCCACGATCTGGGCGCACAGTGACAACCCCAACCCGATGCCCTGGTAGTCGGCGGCATCCTTGTCGGACCGCTGATAGGCCCCGAAGATGGCCTCCTCCTCACCGGGTTGGATGCCCACCCCCCGGTCGGCGACCTGCACGCGGATCCACTCCGGCTCACCGGGTGCGCTCGGGGGCTCCGGCGCGCTGGTCACCCGAATCTGAGCGGGTTGGCCGGGGCGGCTGTACTTGACGGAGTTGGTGATCAGGTTGGCCAGCAGCTGACGGGTGAGGGCGGCGTCGGCGTGCACCTGGTGCGGGGTGTCGATCTCGAAGACCACGCCCGTGCGGTCCACGCCCTCGTAGACGGCCGCGATGTCCTCGATCAGGGACTGCAGCTCCAGGGTCGTTCGCGAGACCTCGCCGTTGCGCCGCACCGTGTAGGCCAGGTAGTCCTCGATCATGGCGCGCATCCGGACCGACGCTGAACCGGCCCGCCGGGTGGCCGCGAGAGCGGACTCTGAGTCCCCGTCCTCCAGCTCGTCGGCGGCGGCATCGAGCCAGCCGGTGACCGCGGTGAGCGGTCCCTTCAAGTCGTGTGCCAGCGTCCCGGCGAACGTCTCCAGCTCGCGCTGGCGGGCGTGTTCCTGGGTGATGTCGGCGATCAGGTGCAGGGTCGCCGTGCTGCCGTCGACCGAGATCGGGTGACGCAGCAGGGACACCCGCCGGGAATCCCCGCCGGCCGCCGCCACAACGAGCTCATGCTGACCATGCCGAGGGGAGCTGACCAGCAGCTCGGCCAGCTGCTCCGCGCTGATCGCCACCGCGTCCTCATGCGGCTCCGACCACGAGGGCAGCGGCGTTCCGGCCGGTCGTACCCGGGTGGGCAGCGCCGAGCCCAGCAGGTCGCCGGCCGCCCGGTTGGACAAGGTGACGCGGTCCTCGGCGTCGGAGAGAACCAGGGCGTCGCTCATGGACTGGAAGACCGTCGACATGAGCTCGGCCTGCTCCTGTTCGGCTCGGGCGTCCAGGGCCGCCTGGGCGGCCATCCGGGTGTTGTGATCGCGGGCGATGGCCACGATGATCGCCGCCACCGGCGTGAAACCCATCAGGAGATCAATGAACAGCTTGGGGGGGGAACCAGCTCAGCTGACCGGTGACGTACCAGGGGTAGTTGTAGAAGGCGGCGGCCGCAGTCATGGCCAGCACGATCGAGGCCACCCACCGCGGGGGCATCAGCAGCGCCGCGCACAGCGGACCGAGCACGACCACCCAGGCCACCGGGGAGCTGGGTGCCGTCGAGATGATCGCCGGGCCCAGGACGCAGCCGACGATGAGCAGCGGGACCAGGGGTTTGGCGATGATCGCGCTGGCTGCGGGCGGAGCGAACAACCACACCATGGCCGTCCCGATGGCGATGCCGGTGGCGCTGCCCGCGCGGATGCAGGCGACGAAAGCCAGGATCGGGTCGTGCAACACCGTGCTCGGAGGGCAGCCGGCGTAGGCCCCCATGAGCAGGCCGATCGGGGACAGCAGGAAGCCGTAGCCGAAGAACGCGGCCGCTTGGTGGCCGTTCGCAGGACACCAGGTGCGGTGGCGGCGACGGTACACCCAGGCGAGCGCCACGGCGTACGCGAGGCTACCCACGGCGATCGGCACGGTGTCCGCCGGCCCGCGCTTCAGCGCGAGCCCGGCCAGGACGACGACCGCCATGTGCGCCGCGACGGTGCGGACGAAAACCCCCGTGCGGGGAATGTCGCGGTCCGGCCACACCGCGGCGATGGCGACCAGCATGGATGCCTGCACCGCGAAGGTCACCGGCAGGCCGGACCAGGTGTCGAAGAGCACAAAGGAGGCAACCGTCGTCAACGCTGTCAGGAAGCCCATCGACAGCTGAACCAGCCACAGCGGGCTCACCAGATCGGCAGGCCTCGGGGGCGCGCCAATGGTGTCCGCGTGGCCTGGCATGCCCGTCCTTCGTCGAACCGATACTTCTGTCCATGTGCTCATCGGCCGTGGCCAGCGGCATCTGAGCCGACCCAGGTCCGCCACCCGCGTCCGGCCGCCGTACCCCCGGGGCGTCGCGGTAGGGTCGTCCCCGGTACGCACGTCCCCAGCGGAGCCGGAGAGGACCCATGCGCCTGCGAACCTTCCTGCGCGCCAAGATCCACCGAGCCAGGGTGACCTCGGCCGACCTCCATTACGTCGGCTCGATCACGATTGACTCGCAGTTGCTGGACGCTGCGGGCATCGCCGAGTTCGAATTCGTGCAGGTGGTGGACATCGACAACGGGGCTCGCTTGGAGACCTATGTGATCGCGGGCGAAGCCGGGTCCGGGGTGATCCAGCTCAACGGCGCGGCCGCCCGCCTGGTCCAACCCGGAGACCTGATCATCGTGATGGCCTACGAACTGACCGACGAGCCGGTCACCGTCGCGCCACGGGTGGTCCTCGTCGACCCCGCCACGAACGCGATCATCGAGACCACCACCCACCAGGCCGTCCACGCCGACTGAGCCGCAGGGGAGCGCCGCGTCCCGGCGCAGCCGTTAGCCTGGTCCGGTGTTCAACAGCCTGTCCGACCGCCTGACCGACACCTTCAAGAACCTGCGCCGCAAGGGCCGCCTCACCGAGCAGGACGTCAACAAGACGATCCGAGACATCCGGGTGGCCCTGCTGGACGCCGACGTGGCGCTGCCGGTGGTGCGTCAGTTCACCAGTGCGGTCCGGGAGCGGGCCCTGGGCGCCGAGGTCAACGAGGCCCTCAACCCGGGCCAGCAGGTCGTCAAGATCGTCAACGACGAACTCATCGACATCCTGGGTGGTCAGACCCGGACGATCCAGTTCGCCAAGACCCCACCCACCGTCATCATGCTGGTGGGTCTGCAGGGCTCGGGTAAGACGACGCTGGCCGGCAAGCTGGGCTACTGGCTCAAGGATCAGGGGCACACGCCGCTGCTGGTGGCGGCCGACCTGCAGCGACCCAACGCGGTGACCCAGCTCCAGGTGGTCGGCGAGCGGGCCGGCGTACCGGTCTTTGCCCCCGAGCGCGGCAACGTAGCCGGTCACGATGCGGCCACCGAGTTCAACACGGGCACCAGAGGGTACGGCGACCCGGTGGAGGTCGCGCGGGCGGGTGTGGCGCAGGCTCGGCACAAGCTGCACGACGTGGTCATCGTCGACACCGCCGGCCGGCTGGCGATCGACGAGGTGCTGATGCGCCAGGCAGCCGACATCAAGGACGCCATCTCCCCGCACGAGGTGCTGTTCGTCATCGACGCGATGATCGGTCAGGCCGCGATCGAGACAGCGATCGCGTTCCAGGACGGCCTCGACTTCAGCGGCGTGGTGCTGTCCAAGCTGGACGGTGACGCCCGCGGTGGTGCCGCGCTGTCGGTGGCCTCGGTCACCGGACGGCCCATCATGTTCGCCTCCGTGGGGGAGCAGACCAAGGACTTCGAGGTCTTCCATCCCGACCGGATGGCCTCGCGGATCCTGGACATGGGCGACGTGCTCACCCTCATCGAGCAGGCGCAGCGGGCCTTCGACCAGCGCCAGCAGGACGAGATGGCGCGCAAGTTCCTCGCCGACGAGGACTTCACGTTCGACGATTTCCTGCAGCAGATGGCCGCCATCAAGAAGATGGGCTCCCTCAAGGGCCTGCTCGCGATGATGCCCGGGATGAACCAGATGCGGGACCAGCTCGATGCCCTGGACGAACGCGAGTTCGACCGCATCGAGGCGATGGTGCGCTCGATGACGCCGTTCGAACGCACCCACCCCAAGGCGATGAACGGGTCGCGCCGCGCCCGGATCGCCAAGGGTTCGGGGGTCCACGTCAGCGAGGTCAACCAGCTTCTGGAGCGTTTTGGTGAGGCGCAGAAGATGATGCGTCAGCTGCGCCGCGGCGGCGGCATTCCCGGGATGCCGGGGATGCCGGGGATGGGTGGCCCGGGCGGCAAGGGCAAGGCGGCGCCGAAGAAGAAGGGCAAGAGTGGCAACCCCGCCAAGCGGGCCGAGCAGGAGAAGCAGGCGGCGGCCAAGCGGGCCGAGCTGCGGCAGGCGGCGCAGCAGCGGGCCTTTGGTCTCGGCGGGCCGGACGGAGCCGGCGAGGCAGCCGGCGAGAACGCTGATCCCGCCGCGGCGCTGGGGGCGTTGGACCCGAACGCGCTGCCCAAGTCCTTCGACCAGTTCTTCAAGTAGTTCACGTAGTCACGAGCGGCCCAGCTGCCCGACGTGATGCTGCAGCGTCGACGCCAGGCAGGTCAGCCCGCCGGCGCCGGCGACCGCAGTCGTGATGCCATCGACCTGCACATCGATCTCCTTGATCGACATGGCGATGGCCGCGATGGTGCCGGCCGCCTCCGACGCCGCCTCCTGGGCGTAGCGCACCTGCTCGGAGATCTGGTCGGAGGAGCTGGACGTCTCATCCGCGAGGGACTTCACCTCGCCAGCCACGACGGCGAAGCCTCGGCCCGCCTCACCGGCCCGGGCGGCCTCGATGGTGGCATTGAGGGCCAGCAGGCGAGTCTGACCGGCCACCTGGCTGATGAGCCGAACCGCCTGCTCGATCTGGGCGCTGGCCCGTTCCAACTGCTCCATGATGGACAGCGCGCTGGTGGCCTCCGTCACCGCGGACTCGGCCACTCCGGAGAGTTTCGTGGCGGCGTCCCCGAGTTTGCCCGCCGCCGCCTGCAGTTCATGGCTGATGCCGGTGACGGCGTCGGCCACCTCGGCCTGCTGCGCGCTGGTCCGAGACAGCTCCACCTCCGCGGCCTTCATGGACTCGTGGGCGTGGTTGAGGCCCGCTGCTCCGGCCCGGAACACCCCCGGCATCCCCTGCTCAAGGAACCGGCGGTGATACCGGCCTTCGGCGGCGGCGTGCAGGGCCGCCGTACTCTCACGCAGATACGCGTCCACCAGGTCCATCAGCCGGTTGAAGTCGTCGACGGCGCGGGCCTGGTCTTCCGCGTGCGGCGAGTCGATGATCCGTGCCTCCAGGTCGCCGTCCGCGGCGGCCGCCAATGCCGTGCCCAGGAGGGCCAAGGTGGTCGCCGCGTCCGTGATGACGGCCGTGGTGACGTCCCTGGGGTGTAACGCCGCGGAGCGGCGGGCGCCCGAACTGCCGTACGGCTTCATGCGACCAACTCCCCACTGGAGGCGATGACGTCCCACACGAACTTCTCGTACGTCGTACCCTGCTCGGCCAGGAACTGCTGAAGGTAGGCCAGCGATGCCTCGGCGGCTCGGGGCGCGCTGTCGTGGCGCCGTTCGATGTCGCGCATCTGTTGGTACACCGCCGACACGGCGGCGATCGCCGTACGGCTGGGGCTGCGACGGTTGGAGTGGTAGCCGACAACCTGTCCGGAAGTACCGAACGTCGGCGTGACATGCGCCAGCACCCAGTAGTGACTGCCATCCCGGGCCAGGTTGTCGACGTAGGCGAAAATCTCCTGGCCGGCCTCGATGGTCTGCCAGAGCAAGCGGAAGACTCCGCCGGGGAACTCCGGGTGGCGGATGATGTTGTGCGGCTTGCCGAGCAGCTCATCCAACCGGTACCCCGACACCCGCTGGAAGACCGGGTTGGCGTAGGTGATGCGCCCCTTGAGGTCCGTCTTGGACACGATGATCTCGTCTCGGCCGAACGTGGTTTCGGCGCCGGTCACGGCCGTCGCAGTCTTCATGGTGTCCTCCATCGACGCCGGAGACCGGCAATCCTCCATCGGCAGAGCGGAATCCATGCTGAGGGCGATGGCTGGGCGAGCTGGTTCGGCCCTGGTAGCGGGCGCTGCCCCTCCTGGGCCGCCGTACCCGCGTCGTCCGTGCCGAACCCACCGCGCGCTGCCGAACCGACCGCGCGCTGCCAAACCCACGAAGCTTCGTGGGTTCGAGCGAGGGCCGTGGGTCCGAGCGAGGGCCGTGGGTCCGGACGCCGTAGGCGGGCCGGGTCGGCCGTACGGCGGGCCCATCGCCCGTACGGCGGTGCCGGTCGCGATGGTTGGCGGCTTCCCGGCGTACCGCGGTCCCGGCCGGGGCCGTTAACCTCGCCGTATGAGCGATCCCGTACTCCACGTGCAGGGCCGGATTCTCGTTTCTCCGCAGGAGGAACGCGACGAACTGTGGATCATTGGCGGCCGGATCAGTTACCAGGCACCGGTGTCGGCCGAGGTGCTGTCCATCAGGGGACATGTGCTGCCCGGACTTGTCGACGCGCATTGCCACCTGGGCATGGATCCGGCCGGCATCGACGCCGACCGGATCGAGGAGCAGGCGCTGACCAATCGGGACGCCGGGACCCTGCTCATCCGGGACGCCGGAACCCCGGTGGACGACCGCTGGGTGCAGGACCGCGACGACCTGCCGCGGCTCGTGCGGGCGGCCCGGCACGTGGGGCGGCCGCGCAGGTACATCCCGGGGATCGCCGACGAGGTGGAACCTGAGGACCTGGTGGACGCCGTACGACGGCAGGCCCGGGACGGCGACGGTTGGATCAAGATGGTGGGCGACTGGATCGACCGGGAACGGGGGGACCTGGCGCCGGTGTGGCCCCGCGAGGCCCTGGTCGCCGCGGTGGCTGCGGCGCACGAGGAGGGCGCGCGGGTGACCGCACACTGCTTCGGGGAGGAGTCCCTGGCGGACTTCGCGGCCGCCGGCACCGACTGCATCGAGCATGCCACCGGGCTCACCGAAGAGACGATCGATGTTTTCGCCCGCCAGGGCATCGCCATCGTGCCGACGCTGATCAACATCGCCAACTTCCCGGACTTCGCCGCCGCGGGAGCCGCCAAGTTCCCGCGGTACGCCGAGCACATGCGGGATCTGTACGCGCGCCGGTACGCCACCATCGCCGCGGCCCACGAGGCCGGCGTACCGATCTACACGGGCACCGACGCGGGCGGCAGCCTGCCGCACGGGTTGATCGCCCGTGAGGTGGCCGAACTCATCACCGCCGGGCTGCCCGCGGCGGCTGCCCTCGACGCCGCCACCTGGGCCGCCCGACGCTGGCTGGGTTACCCCGGTCTGGAGGAGGGCGCGCAGGCAGACCTGGTGGTGTACGACGAGGACCCGCGCACCGACGTCACGGTCCTGGCCAGGCCGCGTCAGATCGTGCTGCGCGGCGCTCTCGTGAGCCGGTGAGGGTCCCCGAACCGGGCATCGCCGGCGGCGCCGACCGAGCGGTGTCGCTGTGTGCCGTGGGGCACAGGGTCCGGGTGGCTCCGGTGTCCGCCGAGGACATCGCGCCGTACGCCAAGGCCATCGCCTCCTCCCGGGAGCGTCTGCGGGTGTGGAACCCGGTCAGCGCTTCCGACCTCGGCTGGCACTTGTCGCGGCAAAGCCCCGACCACCGGACGTTCATGATTCACGCCCTGGACCCGGGCGCCTGCGCCGAACCGGGCAGCGAACCCGAGCATGCGCTGGTCGGCAAGGTCAACGTGACCAACGTGGTCCGGGGCCGCGCGCAAAGCGCCACGATCGGGTACGACGCCTACGATCCGTACGCCGGGCGCGGCCTGTTCGCGGAGGGGTTGCGCCTGGTCGTGGGCCTGGCGTTCGCTCGAATGCCGCACGGCATGGGACTCCATCGTGTTGAGGCGTCGGTACAACCGGGTAACACCCGCTCCACCGTGCTGCTGCGATCGCTGGGTTTCCGGCGCCGCGGCGCCTGGCCGGCGTACCTGTTGCTGCCCGACGCCAGCGGGGTGGAGCGCTGGCGGGACCACGTCACCTACGGTCTGACCCTGCCCGAATGGCCGGCCGAGCCGTTCACGCTGCCCATCCGCCGGGTTCCGCCGGTGGCAGTGGTCCGCGGCCAGGGCGCCGAGGCGGTGCTGGCCGCCCGCCGAGTCGCCGCGGAACTGGCGGTGCCGCTGCTACGGACCGACGCGTTCGGGGCCGGGGGTGATGAGGCGTTGGCGGCCGTCCTGGCGGACTGCCCGGACGGGGCGGTGGTGCTCTGGCCGGCGGGGCGGCGCGAGGAGGTGAGCGCACTGCTGGCCAGCGCCGGATTGAACCCCGACCAGGTGGCAGTGGCCCAGGCGGTACACCTGGATGACGTCCGGGCGGTGGCCCGATTCGCGGCCCGCGCGCAGGCGCTGACGGTCGGCTGACCTCGACCGACCGCCCGGGCCGTCGGCCGGATTCGAGCCAGGTCCCCGGTTCTGGCACAATGGCCCTTCGTACCCGTGGTGCGCGGCTCCTCTCACCGTGCCCGCGTGTCCCTCGCAGCTCCCGCCCCGCGTCAGTTCCCCGCTCGGTGCGCGTGCTCACCGCAACCAGATACAGGAGAGGTCCACAAACGTGGCCGTCAAGATTCGCTTGAAGCGCATGGGCAAGATCCGCGCGCCGTTCTATCGCGTCGTCGTCATGGACTCCCGGACCAAGCGGGACGGCCGGGCGATCGAGGAGATCGGCAAGTACCACCCGACGCGTGAGCCGTCGCTGATCGACATCGACAGCGAGCGTGCGCAGTATTGGCTCGGCGTGGGCGCCCAGCCCACCGAGCAGGTCACGGCGTTGCTCAAGGTGACCGGTGACTGGCAGAAGTTCAAGGGCCTGCCGGGCACCGAGGGCACCCTGAAGGTGGCCCCGCCGCCGCCGGACCGTAAGGCGCTGTACGAGGCCGCCATGGCGGCCGCCGGCAAGGCCGATGACGACTACGCCAAGAGCCCGACGCCGCGCAAGCGCCCGACCAAGGCCGCCGAGGCCGCCGAGGCGCCCGCCGCCGAGGCCAGTGCTCCTGCCGAGGCTCCCGCAGCCGAGGCTCCCGCAGCCGAGGCGAGCACTCCTGCGGACGAGGCGCCGGCGACCGCTCCCGAGGTGGTCGCGGACGCGATCGCCGCGGACGCTGATGGGGAGGCCACCGTGGAGGCCGCGCCCGCCGGTGCTGAGACGAGCGCCGAAGCCGAGGCCTGAGGATGCTCGAAGAGGCCCTGGAACACCTGGTCAAGGGCATCGTCGAGCATGAGGACGAGGTCGTCGTACGACGTCGTGAGCTGCGTCGCGGGGAGATCCTCGAGGTGCGGGTGCATCCCGACGACCTCGGCCGGGTGATCGGTCGCTCCGGACGTACCGCCAGCGCGCTGCGCACGGTCATGGGAGCCCTTTCGGGTGGTCGGCAGGTCCGCGTCGACATCGTGGACACCGACCGGGCCCGCTGACGGTCATGGGGGCTGCGCCCGCAGAGCGTCCCGTGGTCGCCCGGATCGGCAAGGCCCACGGCATCCGTGGCGAGGTCACCGTCGAATCGCACACCGATCGGCCCCGGGAACGGTTCGCGCCCGGGGCCCGGTTCGATCTGGATCCGGGTGGGGTGGACGGCCGGATCTCGGTGACAGTCACCACAGCCCGGGACCACCGGGGCACCTGGCTGCTCGGCTTCGAGGACGTCACGGATCGCACTGCCGCCGAGGCCTTGCGCGGGCAGCGACTGCTGCTGCCCCACGGTGCGCAGCACCGAGACTCCACGGAAGCCGCAGACGCCGACGCCCGCGGGCGTGAGCCGGCTGAGGGCGATGACGAGTCGGATGAGCAGTCCTGGTACGAGGAAGAACTCATCGGCCTCCACGTCCAGGACGTCGCCGGGCACGAGCTGGGTGCGGTGGCGGCTCTGCACACCCGGCCTGCCCAGGACCTGGTCGAGGTCCGCCTCACCGATGGGCGCACCGTGCTGATTCCGTTCGTCACCGCCCTGGTGCCGGTGGTCGACGTACCGGGTGGCCGGGTCGTCATCGATCCGCCCGACGGACTCCTCGACCTGGCGCAATGACGTCCGTCCCGGCCGCGACGCCCGCAGACGCGGGGGCCGCACTGCGTATCGACGTCGTCACGATCTTCCCGGAGTACCTCGACCCGTTGGGGCTCTCGCTCATCGGTCGCGCCCGGGAGCGGGACGTCCTGGACGTGCGCACCTGGGACCTGCGCCAGTTCACCGACGACCGGCACCGCAGCGTCGACGACGCGCCGTACGGCGGGGGTGCCGGGATGGTGATGCTGCCCGAACCGTGGGGGCGAGCCCTGGACACCATCGCCGACCAGGGCCGCGATCAGCCGAGCGCGGAGCCCACGATCGTCTTTCCCGCCCCCAGTGGGCAGCGGTTCACCCAGCAGGTCGCCGCGGAGCTGTCGGGGTCAGGCTGGTTGGTGTTCGCCTGCGGACGTTACGAGGGCATCGATGAGCGGGTCTGGGAGTATGCCCACGCGCGTCACCCGGGCCGGGTGCGGACCCTTTCCCTCGGGGACTACGTGCTCAACGGCGGGGAAGTGGCTGCGCTGGCGATGATCGAGGCGATCGCCCGCCTCGTCCCGGAGGTGATCGGCAATGCGGGCTCCCTGGCGGAGGAGTCCCACGCGGACGGGCTGCTGGAATACCCCGTGTACACCCGGCCGCCGTCGTGGCGCGGGTACGACGTGCCCGCCGTGCTGCGCTCCGGTGACCACGCCGCCGGCGCCCGGTGGCGTCGAGAGCAGCAACGGCAGCGGACGCGGGCGCGTCGGCCGGATCTGCTGGCGCCCTCGGCGCTGGCTGATCACCACGCTCCCGCGAGAGGGGGCCCCGCCCAGTTGCCCGCCGAGTTGCCTGCGGGACTGACCGTGCGGGCGGCCACCCCCGCGGACGCCCCCGAGCTGCTGGTCGTGCAGCGCGGCTGCTGGCTCGAGGAGGGCCGGATCAACAACACCTGGGACATCCCGCCGCTGACCGAGGACCTGGCACAGCTCCGTGCGGGGCTGGCGGACTGGACCTGGTGGCTGGTGCACGACCAGGGCCGGCTGGTGGGCGGTGTCCGGGCCCGGTCACGCGGCCTCACCTGGCACATCGGGCGTTTGATGGTCACCCCTGACCTGCGCGGCCGTGGCCTCGGGCGGTGGCTGCTGGCGTTCGCCGAGGAGCAGGCCGACGCGCAGGTGTCGCAGTTCGCGCTGATGACGGGCGCCGCGAGCAGCCGGAACCTGCGGCTGTACCGCAAAGCCGGGTACCGGCCGGTGCCCGAGCAGCCTGAGCCGGGCGTGGTCGTGCTGGCCAAACCTCGGCGCGGTACGCCCCTCGCCGGGCCGCCGTGGGTGCAGGGTAAGCCGACCTGACGCATGCTGCAGGGCGCACCAGGTCGGGGGAAGGTGCACCAGGTCGCCTGACGGTTGGCGCCCGGCGTGCGGCGAGCGTGATTTGGGGGTGACAACGCGGTGATTTCGAGGTGCGGCGACGGCTGTGGCACACTTGGCACTTGCGCCTGCGACGGCCCTGGTGCCCCTGCCACAGGGGGTTGTGCACCCGCCGCCCGGTACGCCGGACGACAAGCCCGCGGACGCCAGGAGACCGACGTACGGCCCGCGTGGGCCTCAACCCGTGGGTGACCTGTGGCACCGCGAGAAAGCGACCTCATCATGCAGAAGCTCGACGCGCTCGACGCCGCCTCATTGCGGACCGACATCCCCACTTTCCGGGCCGGTGACACTCTCAAGGTGCACGTGAAGGTCATCGAAGGCACGCGCTCGCGAATCCAGGTATTCCAGGGCATCTGCATCCGGCGCCACGGTGGCGGTGTCGGTGAGACCTACACGGTCCGCAAGGTCAGCTTCGGCGTGGGGGTCGAGCGGACCTTCCCGCTGCACAGCCCGATCGTGGAGAAGATCGAGGTGCTGACCCGTGGGGACGTCCGTCGCGCGAAGCTCTACTACCTGCGCAACCTGCGCGGCAAGGCCGCCAAGATCCGCGAGAAGCGGTAGCACGCAAGGAATGACGCACAGCCGCTCGGCGTGACCCGGGCCACCTGCGCCGTGTTGTCAGGGTTGCGGGCTAGCGTGAGGCGTCATGGAAGTCCGCTCGGGTGTGGGGAGTGATCCCCCAGGCGTCAGGACGCCCCGACGTGGCTATCGGGGGCGTCACCGGGCCATCCGGCGTACGCCGCTGCTCGTGGTGGTCGGGCTGACCTTGGCGATCGCAATCGTGGTGCGCTCGTTCTTCCTGGAGCCGTTCTCCATCCCGTCGGAGTCGATGCAGCCTGGATTGCAGCCCGGCGACCGGGTGCTGGTCACCAAGTTCGGCCCGCTTCGACATTTCCAGCGCGGGGATGTCGTCGTCTTCGACGGCACCTCCACGTTCGGTGCCATCCGGCAGCCCGACGGCAACGGTCTGGGTGCCCTGGCGCGCCGCCTGACCGAGTTCGTGGCCGGGCGGACCGGTGAATCCGACTACGTCAAACGGGTGGTCGGGGTGGGCGGCGACCGCGTCAGGTGTTGTACGTCGGACGGGAGACTCCAGGTGAACGGCATGCCCGTGGCCGAGCCGTACCTGTATCCCGGGGACGTGGCGAGCCGGCAGAAGTTCGATGTGGTGGTGCCCGCCGGGCGCGTCTGGTTGATGGGCGACCATCGTTCTCGCTCAGCGGATTCGCGCTCACACCTGGCGGCCCCCGGTGGGGGTACTGTCGCCGAGGGCGATGTCATCGGCCCGGTCGCGGTGCGAATCTGGCCGTTGAACCGGATCGGTGGGCTCGACCCGGCACCGGCGCTGCGTTCGGTGAACGATCCGGTACCAGATCCGCCGAAGGCCAGCCGGGCCAGGACGTGACGGGAGAACCATGACGACACCGAGCGCGCCCGACGGGGCCCGTGCTGGCGTGGGCGACCCGTCGCAGGCCGGCGCCGCCACCGCCGCCACCGCTGCCGCCGCTGAGCCGCCGCGCGGCCGCAGCGGTCCGGTGGCGCTGCTGTGGGCGTTCGTCCGGGAGACGCTCATCGTGCTGGCGCTCTCGGTGGTGCTCTTCCTGATCGCCAAGACGTGGCTGATCGCCAGCTTCTGGATCCCCTCGGATTCGATGAACAACACCCTGATCCGCAATGACCGCGTCATGGTGAGTCGGCTCACGCCGGGGCCGTTCTCGTTGAGCCGGGGAGACATCGTGGTCTTCGAGGACCCCTCCCATTGGTTGCGTGGCGGGGTCCCGCGACCGGCTGAACAAGAGGCGGCCAGCCTGGGCGCGCGCCTGAACCGGGCCCTGGTGTGGGTCGGGCTGCTCCCAGACGACCTGGGCAACCACCTGGTCAAGCGGGTCGTCGGCCTCCCCGGGGACCGGGTGGCATGCTGCAGTTCGGCGGGGCGCCTGATCGTGAACGGCGCGGATGTCAACGAGTCCTACGTCCGGGAGGGCGACCCGCCCAGTCAGATCCCCTTCGACATCACGGTCCCGGCCGACAAGATCTGGGTGATGGGCGATCACCGGTCGGACTCGGCCGACTCGCGCTTCAACGACACCGCCGACGTGGCCACCGGACAGTCGACCCCGGCCACGGCGGCCGACCCGAAGAACAACACCGGCTACTACGGGTCCGTGCCCGTCGACCGGGTGGTCGGTAAGGCGTTCGCCGTGGTCTGGCCCTCGTCGCGGTTGTCGTGGCTGGGCACGGTTCCCGATGCCTTCGACGGCGTGCCGGCGCCGCCGCCGGCGCTGCCATCAGCCTCACCGTCAGCTTCAGCATCGGCGTCACCATCGGCATCGGCACCCAACCCGCTCGGTTCGACCAGGCCATGACCGGCGCCAGGGTGCGCGGCGGGCGGCCCAGCCTGCGGGTGGAGCGGTCCCTGCAACGCCAGGGGTTCACCGTGCTGGCCGGCATGGACGAAGTCGGCCGTGGCGCGCTCGCCGGTCCCGTGTCGGTGGGGGTGGTGCTGATCGATCCCACCTGCCGTTCGGCGCCCGTCGGGGTGCGGGACTCCAAGCTGCTGCCGCCCTCGCGGCGGGTGGCCCTGGTCGCTCCGGTACGACGGTGGGCGCTCGCGTCCGCGGTCGGGCACGCCAGCCCGCAGGAGATCGACGAGATCGGCATCATGGCCGCGCTGCGGCTGGCCGGATCGAGGGCCCTGGCCGACGTCGAGCAGGCGACCGGCGCGGTGCCGGATCTGATCATTCTCGACGGTAATCACGACTGGCTGACCGATCCGCTGCGGGTCGGCCTGTTCGCGGCCGAGGACTCCGGCGAGCCTGGCGACCCGGGTCGCGGAAGGGGTACGCCGGTGGCCGCGCCGCCGGTGCGGACGCTGATCAAGGCCGATCGCTCGTGCTCGTCGGTGGCTGCGGCATCCATCCTGGCCAAAGTCGAGCGCGACCAACAGATGATCGACCTGGCACCCAGCCACCCGGCGTACCGGTGGGAACTCAACAAGGGGTATGCCGCGCCCGAACACCTGGCCGCGTTGGCCCGCCACGGGCCCTGCCAGGAACATCGCCGCTCCTGGCAGCTGCCCGGGGTGGCGGGTGCGGGGGCGCCCCCGGCGATAGGGGATGATGGGTGCGATGACGTCGTGGAGGTGAGCTGGACGTGAGCTCGGAAGACCTGGAGAAGTACGAAACCGAGATGGAGCTGGCGCTCTACCGGGAGTATCGCGACGTCGTCGGACTGTTTTCGCATGTGGTGGAGACCGAGCGCCGGTTCTACCTGTGCAACTCGGTCGATGTGAAGGTGCGCGGCGAGGGCAGCGAGGTGTATTTCGACGTCTCGATGTCCGATGCCTGGGTGTGGGACGTCTATCGGCCGGCCCGTTTTGTGAAGAACGTGCGCGTGGTGACCTTCAAGGACGTGAACATCGAGGAGCTCGCCAAGTCCGACCTCGAGGTCCCCGAGCACGACGACTTCTCGCGCTGACGTCGGCGACAGCCGCCGTGCCGGGGCCCTGGCTGATCGTGGTCAGACGAGTTCGGCCTCGGCCACCCGTGCGGGGGCGCTGACCGCCGCCGGCGCCGGAGAGCCCATCAGCTTGGCGTCCAGGCGTCGCAGCGTCCGGATCGTGACGAACTGCACGACCCCCACAAGAGCGAGCAGTGCCAGGTGGGCCGGGCTGAGCCGCGCCACGATCTGGGTCTGCACCAGGCCCCAGTGGATGAAGAACATCGACAGCACGGACAGCGCGACGCCCGGGCAGATCAGGCCGTAGGAGGCCACGCTGGCGCCGTCGCCGCGCACATAGGTCTGGAAGTACCCCTGGCCGCGCATCACGGCCCAACCCGCCAGCCCCATAGCCAGCTGCGCGGTCACCAGCAGCCCGAAGACCACGAACCAGACGATCGCCGGGACCTGGACGTGCAGGATCGTGTGGGCGATGCCCGAGGTCACCCGAATGAGCGCGATGCCGACGAGGGTGAAGATCGGGATCCCCATCCACAGCGTCGGTGCGGCCTCGGAGGCCACGCCCTGGCGCAGCATCGCCGAGACGCCGATGGGGAGGGCGATCGTGATCCACGCGGCCGCCATCACCAGGAAGGCGAAGGCGCCGAGCATGCCGATGACCGCAGTGGTCCTCGTCGAGCTCATCGCCGCGGCGGAGGAGAACCCGACGGCGATCATGGTGAACGCGAACGCCGGGAGCAGCTGGCTGAAGTGATTGGCGTCCTCGAGGTCGTAGCCGCGGTGGGCCAGGGTGCGGGTCACGTACCGCCCGAACGTCCGCACGGCCAGGACGCCGATCGCGGCCAGGGCGAGGAGGGCGAGCGGGAACAGGTACTCCTTGACCGACCACAGGCCGGGGATCGCCAGGGCGGCGACGATGAAGGCGACGTTGACCGTCATGGCCAGCGTGAGCGGGATGGCCATCAGCGACACTTCGGCGTTGGTGGTCCGCAGCTGCTCGTGGCCCAGGCCGCGAGTGAACCGTCGGTGGGCCCGCAGCGCGGCGATCAGCAGCCGCACATGCCGTACGGCGAAGTAGGTGATGGTGAGCAGGGTGGCTGTGAGCAGCGCCGTGCTGAGCATGCCGCCGGTGGCGTACTGGCGAGCCAGATCGGTGAAGGTCGGGATCGGGGCGTCGGGGTGGGGCACCAGGAACATGAGGTACATGAAGAACGACACCGACAGGCCACCGGCGCCGAGGGCGGCGAGGAAGTAGAGCGGACGGTACCGCTGGCGGAACGAGGGAATCACGAGAACCTCACGGGGCTAGGGTAGTTCGGATACCGGGGAGGGTATGCAGCCACCGTACTTGATACCCCCTGGGGTATCAAGTATCCGCCCCTGCAGGCCGAATTCATCCACAGGCTCCGAGCGCGTCGGGCGTGTCTCCACAGGCTCATACGCGGACCCTGTCGGGCAGGCCGGTCACCGGCAAGGCTGCCGGTGGAGGTGAGGCCACCATGACCACGACCGGACAGCACGGGGCCCAGCGCAGGACAGTGACCGCGGCCCAGCGACAGGCGGTGGGTGCGTACGGCGAGCGGGTCGCCGTACGCACCCTGACCGAGGCCGGTATGGGCATCGTCGAGCGCAACTGGCGATCGCGGCACGGCGAGGTCGACATCATCGCCCGCGACGGTGACTGCCTGGTGTTCTGCGAGGTGAAGACGCGTCGCGGAGGCGCCTACGGCCAGGCCGTGGAGGCCGTCACCGCCGCGAAAGCGGGACGGCTGCGGCGCCTGGCGGGGGAATGGCTCGCCCAGCATCCCGACCATGGCTGGGTGGACGCCGTACGCATCGACGTCGTGGCGGTCACCCGGCCCCCGTCGGGTCCGGCCCAGGTCCAGCATCTGCGCGGGATCCTCTGATGGCGCTCGGAGGGACGACGGCCGTGGCGCTCGTGGGCCTGGAGGGATACGTGGTCGAGGTGGAAGCCGACATCTCCCCAGGCCTGCCGGTCTTCCTGATCGGCGGGCTCCCGGATGCGGCCTGCCGGCAATCCGCCGAACGGATCAAGGCTGCGGCCGCCAATCGCGAACTCAAGGTGCCGCTGCAGCGCGTCACCGTCAACCTGTCCCCGGCCTCGCTTCCCAAGACCGGTTCGGGTTTCGATGTGGCCATCGCGGTGGCGGTGCTGATGGCCGCGGGTCTGATCCCCCCGGGGCTGGCCCGGCAGGTCGTGCACATCGGCGAGCTGAGCCTGGACGGCACGCTCCGGTCGGTGCGCGGGGTGCTGCCCATGGTGGCCGCAGCCGCCCGCGCTGGGGTGTCGCATGTCGTCGTGCCGCCGGACAACGCCGCCGAGGCAGCGTTGGTGCCCGGGATCCGGGTGGTCCCGGTCGCCGACCTGTCGGCCCTGGCTGCGGCGTACGCGGGGGCGGAGCGCGGCGAGCCGCTGCCGCGCCATGAACCCGCTGCCGGCTCCGAGCCGGGGCCGCAGCCGGTGCTGGGCCGAGACCTGTGTGACGTCGTCGGTCAGGCCGAAGCCCGCGCCGCGGTCGAGATCGCCGCCGCGGGGGGTCATCACCTGCTCATGGTCGGCCCGCCGGGGTCGGGCAAGACGATGCTGGCCGAATGCCTGCCCTCGATCCTGCCCCCGCTGGTCGACGCCGAGGCCCTGGAGGTGACGTCGATCCACTCGGTGCTCGGACGCCTACCGCACGGGGTCCTGGTCACGACGCCGCCGTTCGTGGCGCCGCATCACGGCGCGTCGATGGCCGCCGTGGTCGGCGGGGGCAGCGGCGCTGTCCGGCCGGGGCTGGTGTCGCAGGCGCACCGCGGCGTGCTCTTCCTGGATGAGGCGCCCGAGTTCGGTACGTCGGTGCTGCAGGCCCTCCGGCAACCCGTGGAGTCCGGCCAGGTCGTGGTCGCCCGAGCCAACGCCTGCGTCGCCTACCCCGCACGCTTCCAGCTGGTGCTCGCCGCCAATCCATGCCCCTGCGGCAAAGGGCATGGCAAGGGCCTGTCCTGCACCTGCTCGCCCCGGGTCCGGCGGGACTACCTCGGGCGACTGGCCGGGCCCCTGCTCGACCGGGTCGATCTTCAGCTGGCGGTCCCCGCCGTCACCCGCGCCCGCGCCGGCGGTCCGCTGCCAGAAACCAGCGCCGTGGTCGCCGCCCGGGTCGCGACGGCGCGCGAAGCGCAGGCGCAGCGGTGGGCGCACACCCCGTGGCGGCTGAATGCGCACCTGCCGGGACCACGATTGCGGACCGGGCCGTGGCGCCTGAGTGCGACCGCCACCGCCGGCATCGACCGGGCCCTGGAACGGGGCGGGTTGACCCTGCGCGGATACGACCGGATCATCCGGCTGGCCTGGACCATCGGCGACCTGGCGGGTCGGAACCGACCCGTGGCCGACGACGTGGCCTGGGCGTTCACGCTGCGCGCGCACGCGGGAGTCGCGGCATGAGCCGGCGACCACCGCAGCAGCCGGTCACGCATGTTCCGGGGTTGTCTGCGGATGGCGTGAATGTCACCGGCGTGGACGCCGCCGAGCGCCGGGCCCGCGCGGGCTGGAGCCGCCTGGCCGAACCGGCCGACCCGGTGGCGACCGCCATGATCGCCGAACTCGGGGCGGTCGCCGCCTGGGATGCCGTGTGCACCAGCACGAGCCCGGTGCTCGACCGCTTCCGCGCCCGGCTCCCCGAGGTGATCCCCGACCGGGACCTAGACATCGCCGCACGCCTGGGTGTCCGGGTGCTCTGCCCGGGCGACCCGGACTGGCCCGGCGGCCTGAACGATCTGGCGGCACCGCCGTACTGCCTGTGGGTGCGGGGTTCGTTGGCGCTGGGCTCGGCCCTCTCCCGCAGCGTAGCCGTGGTGGGTGCCCGGGCGGCCACGCCGTACGGGGAGTTCGCGGCATTCGACCTGGCCGCAGACCTGGCCGAGCAGGGCGTCCTGGTGGTCAGCGGGGCGGCCCTGGGCATCGACGCGGCCGCGCACCGCGGGGCCCTCGCGGCCGGCGGTCCCACCGTGGCCGTGCTCGCGGGTGGGGTGGACCGTCCCTATCCGGCGGCGCACCGCGACCTGATCGACCAGATCGCGCAGACCGGAGCCGTGATCGCCGAGACCGCTCCCGGCGGCGCCCCCATGAAGGTCCGTTTCCTGCACCGCAACCGGATGATCGCGACGGCCACCCAGGTGACCGTGGTCGTCGAAGCAGGGCTGCGATCCGGGTCGCGGCACACCGCCTCGACCGCGGCGGCCCACCACCGGATCGTGGCCGCGGTTCCCGGACCGGTGACCAGCATGACGTCCGCGGGATGCCACGAAATGATCCGCTCGGGGATGGCCGTCCTGGTCACCGACGCCGCCGACGTCCGGGAACTCCTTGATGATTACGGGTCGCCGGCCGCCGGGGTGATCCGCCGCGGCCCCGGCCGTCCCGAGGACGAGGTCGCCCCCGCCGACCGCGGGGTGTACGACGCCCTGCCGCTGCGCACCGCGCGTCCGGTGGAGCGGATCGCGGCCACCGCGGGCACGTCCGTGGCGGACGCCCAGGTGAGCCTGGGACGGCTGCTCATGTCCGGACACGCGATCAGGGGCGATCGGGGCTGGCGGCGCGGGACCCCGGGAGCGTCGTAACCTGGTCGCGGGGACGTAGGCGATCAGGGGGCCTGGGGTGAACACCAAGACCGACGTGGGTGGCCAACGCGAGGACCGGTGTCCGTGCGGGACCGGGCGACGTTACCCGGACTGCTGCGGCCCGTTCGTGGACGACGGGATCCCGGCGCCCACCGCGGAGGAACTCATGCGATCCCGCTACACGGCGTACGCGCTGCGGCGTCCCGAACACCTGCTGCGCACCTGGCACCCGAGCACCCGGCCGGAGGACCTCGTCCTGGACCGCGGCTGGGTGTGGGAAGGCCTGGAGGTGGTCGGGCGCGAAGGCGGCCAGGTCGACGACGACGAGGGGGTCGTCGAATTCCGCGCCAGGTGGCGCCAAGACCCGAACCCGGCCGCCGGCATCCCGCGCCTCGCCACCCGGTACCCGACCAGCGGGGTGATGAACGAACGCAGTCTCTTCCGCCGTCGCGGCGGACGCTGGATGTATCTCAGCGCCGACGATGTGCCCGCCCCGGACAGCGGCCCGACTCGTGTCCACGCCTGAGCTGCACGACGGTGTCGCTGTGTCGCTGACCTGGGACGGGGCGATCGAGGCCTATACCCGTCACCTCGAGCACGAGGCCGACCGCTCGGCGCACACCATCCGGGCGTACGTCGGCGACGCGCGAGCGCTGCGGGAGCACCTGCTGACCCGAGGAATCCGCAGTCCGCGCGAGGTCACGCTCGGCGATCTGCGCGGATGGTTGGCTCACCTGTCCGAGGCGGGCGCGGCCCGCGGCTCGATCGCGCGCCGGGCGGCATCGGCCCGATCGTTCCTGCGCTGGGCACACCGGCGCGGATTCCTGGAGTCCGACCCCTCGATCCGACTGGCATCGCCTCGCCGCGCCTCCCGGCTCCCCGCGGTGCTGACCGAGGACGACGCCACCGCGGTCATGGACGTGGCCGCCATGGCCGCCGACGACCGGGACCCCATCAACCTTCGCGATCGGGCGATGCTGGAACTGCTGTACGCCTCCGGGGTCCGCGTCGGCGAACTCACCGGCCTGGATGTGGACGACCTCGACCTGCACGAACGCACGATGCGGGTGCTGGGCAAGGGCGCCAAGGAGCGGACCGTGCCGTTCGGCCTTCCCGCGCGGGAGGCGGTGCGCGAGTGGCTGGCCCACGGTCGTCCTTCGGTGGCGACAGCGACCAGCGGTCCCGCGCTGTTCCTCGGGCGCCGCGGACGCCGGGTCGACCCGCGGCAGGTACGCCAGGCGGTCCACCGGCTGATCGAGCATGTGCCGCACGCACCGGACATCGGCCCACACGCGTTGCGCCACTCGGCCGCCACCCACCTGCTCGATCACGGCGCAGATCTGCGCACCGTCCAGGAACTCCTCGGGCATTCCAGCCTGGCCACCACGCAGATCTACACCCACGTCTCCGTCGAGCGACTCCGGGCATCCTTCGAGCAAGCGCACCCCAGGGCCTGACATGGAATCCGCGCGCCACCACGCGAACCCCCGACGCCGGGACCGGGACCATCCCCTCGCCACAAGCAGGCGGGAGCTGCGGGCCCGCCGGAGGCGACGGCGTACCATCCTGGACCTCACCCTGGCGGCCATCGTGCTGCTGGTGGCGAGCCTGCTGGCCACGGCGAGGCCCGGTGACCAGAACCCGGAGCCCGCGCCGACCACGCAGGCCGAAGCCGCCCCGGTTGACGGCTTCGCCCGCGGTTCCGGGGGAGGAGACCCCATCTCCGCGGGGCAGGCCTCCGCCATGCTCGCCGGGCGGGTCGCACCCTCGGCGGCCGTCGCCCAGACCGGCAGCGGCCGGGTCCGGCTCATGGACACCCCGGGCAAGGACTCGGCGGCCACGAACCGTCAGGTCCGACACATCACGTACGCCGTGGCGCTGGAGGGCGGCCTCCGGGTGCAGATCACCGACTTCCCGGCCACGGTCCGGCGGGTGCTGACGGCACCGCGAGGGTGGGAGAGCGTCGACGACATTCGCTTCGTGGCGCTCAACCCACGTCAGGTCGCCGCCGGCGCCCGACCCGACATCCAGATCATCCTGGCCAGCCCGACCCTCGTCGACCGGCTCTGCTATCCCCTGCAGACCCACGGTGAGGTGAGCTGCCAGAACAACGGCCGGGTGGTGCTGAACGCGCGCCGTTGGGTGGGTGGAGCGCCCTCGTACGGCGACGACCTTGACGGGTACCGCACCTACCTGGTCAATCACGAGGTCGGGCATGCCCTCGGTCGCGGGCACGTCCCGTGCCCGGGCCCCGGCCAGAGGGCCCCCGTGATGCTGCAGCAGACGCTGGGGCTGGACGGCTGCACGCCGTACCCGCAACCGCGCTGACCCGCGCTCGTTCCGGGGACGGTAAAGGTGCAGCTCAACCGGGTCGACCTCAGTGGCCTCCCCGGTCGCCGACATGTTGTGAGGTGGTCGCCTCTGGCTTGGTGGCTCTCTGTGGCCTCTGTGAGGGGGTAGGGCCCTACCCTTGACCCGAAATCACCCAGGAAAGCGGGCGCACAATGAAGTTCATCCTCAAGTCGATCGTCGGGACCGTCACCGTGATCATCACTGTGATCGTCCTCGGTGGCGTGCTGTTCGCCTGCGGAGCCAACGCCTCCCGGTCAGCGAACGAGCCTCCGGCCACTAGCGCAGGCAAGGCCGCCCCCGTCCCCGCCAAGACCGGCAGCGTGCCTGTCGAATACCAGACCGCGCTGAAGAAAGCACAGAGTTACGCCGACATCATGCACATGTCGAAGAGGGGCATCTACAACCAGCTGACCTCTACCGCTGAGAAGTTCCCCAAGGCTGCTGCGCAGTACGCCGTCGACAACGTCAAGGTCGACTACAAGTCGAACGCGCTCGCAAAGGCGAAGTCGTACCGAGAGATCATGTCGATGTCGACAGCCGCGATCCGCAGCCAGCTCACCTCAAGCAGCGAAGGGTTCACCGCCGCCGAAGCGGACTACGCGGTCGCCAACCTGAGCAAGTAGACCCTCCAGAGAACCTGCGCTTGAGGGTTCTTTGCGCTGCGCACGCTCGCGGCGTCAGCGGATCGGCAACAGCACGGCGGACTGGCGCGCGAGCAGGCGCAGCGGGTCCAGGTACGTCCGTCCCCGCAGCACCCCCCAGTGCAGGCACCCGGCGGGCGCGCAGTGCCCCGGCACCGGCGACAAGTACCCGATCAGGTCCCCGGCCAGCACCGTGCTACCCGGCGTCAGCACCGCCACCACCGGCTCGTACGTCGAGCGCAGCCCAGCCTCGTGCGCCAGGCTCAGCACCGGGCGACCCGCCACCGACCCGGCAAACGCCACGGTCGCATCCGCCGGCGCGAACACCGCCTGCCCGGGCTGGGCCGAAAGGTCGACCCCGCGATGACCGGCCAGCCAACGCTGGGCCGGCGGGTCGAAGGGATGCACCACGGCCGGGCGCGGCCGCAGCGGCCACGCCCAGGTCCGCGGCAGCGCGTCGGCCGAGCTCACCCGGTACGGCGGGGGGCTCGGTTCGCCGGGCGGCGCCGCCGCCAGGGTAGGCACCACCATCCCCGCCGCCAGCACCACCCACAGCCAGGTCATGACGGCCAGGTCACCATCGCCACCGGGCCCGCCGCACCCGCGGTACACAGGTCGAGGGCGACACGCGGGGCCGCCGGGACCGCTGTGGACAGCCGGCAGCGGTCAGGAGCGGGCGTCGTCGTACCGCACCGTCACGTCGCCGGTCGTGGTGTCCACCCGGATCACCCGAGCCGCCTGCGGATCGTCGGTCACCTCGATCGACCGGGTGCCGGTCCGGCTCTCGCCCTCCACCCGGTACGGCGAGCCGTCCCTGGGCAGCAGAACGGTGACGTCGCCGGTGGTCGTCATGGCTGCCACCCGGGTGACCGACGGTCCCGGGGCGACCACGACATCGCCGGTGGTGGTCCGGATCGCCAGCTCGCGGGTCCCGCCGCCGCGGACGTCGACGTCTCCGGTCGTGGACCGCAGGGTCGCAGCCGGGCCGCCGACCCGCTCCAGCGTGATGGATCCGGTGGTGGTCGTCACGAGCACCGGCCCGCGCAGGTCCGCCAGGCGCACGTCGCCCACCGAGGTGTCGACGCCCACCGCGGTGTCCGGGGGGACCAGCAGATCCCAGTCGACCTGACACCGACCCCACGACGACCAGGCCGAACACGACGCCGACATCGAGGCCTCGGCTCCCCCAGGGGCTGGCGCAACGCTGACCTCCGGTTCCCGACCGGACCAGCGGGTGGCGACCCGAGCCCTCGGGGTGTCCGACCGGGCCACCCCGATGACCGCATCGCCGTGCGGGGAATCGAGCGTCAGTCGCCGCAGAGTCGACGGCAGATCGTACGCCGCGGTCTCGGCGTACCGGATGGCCGTCGCGGCCTGAGTGGTGACGGCACCCCCCACCAGCAGCACGGCGACGAGGCTGCCGACCCGGCGTACCAGCATGGCGCCCGGGGTCACCACGGGTCCCATGACGAGTCCCTCGGCCCGCGCTCGGGCCGGCCACCGCTGGGTGGGAGAGCGCCGCCGGCGTCGGAGCTGTCCATCCCGAACCAGCGCAACACCGCCAGGACCCGACGATGGTCCCCGTCCCCGGGGGCCAGGTCGAGCTTGGCGAAGATGGATGACACATGTTTCTCGACGGCGCCGTCGCTGACGACCAACGACGCGGCGATGGCGGCGTTCGTGCGCCCCTGCGCCATCAGCCCCAACACCTCGCGTTCGCGGGGGGTCAGCCGGGACAGCGGGTCGGTGTGCCGCGCGCGGGACAGCAGTTGGACCACCACCTCGGGATCGAGCACCGTGCCCCCCGCGAGCACATCGCGCAGGGCCTGGACGAATTCGGCGGTGTCGGCGACCCGATCCTTGAGCAGATATCCGATCCCGACCGGCCGCCGGGACACCAGGTCGGCCGCATACTGCTCCTCCACGTACTGGCTGAGCACCATGACCGCGGTTTGCGGGAACTGCTCGCGAACCACCAGCGCCGCCCGGATCCCCTCGGAGGTGAACGTCGGCGGCATCCGCACGTCGATCACCACAAGGTCGGGCCGGTGGGCCTGCACCGACCGGAGGAACGATTCGCCATCACCACAGGCGTCCACGACCTCGAACCCGGCGTCGCCGAGCAGCCGCACCAGGCCGTCCCGCAACAGCACCGAGTCCTCGGCCAGGACCACCCGGGGTGCCACTCGGGCCGGGTCGTCCCCGGGCTGCGCCAGGCCTACGTGTGTCGGATTCATGACACAACATCGCTCGATGGTCGGGCTGCCGATTCGGGCAGGACCGCGGTCAGCACCGTCGGCCCGCCGGGTGGAGAGAACACCGTCAACGTGCCGTCGACGGCCGACAACCGCTGCCGCAGACCCGTCAACCCGGTTCCGGTGAGAGGGTCCGCACCACCCACACCGTCGTCGCTGACGGTGACGACGATCTGGGAGCGCGGCACGGCGCCCGGCGCGGCCGGGGATCGGACCCGCTCCACGCGGACCTGCGCGGCGCTCGCCCGGGCGTGCTTGGTCACGTTCGTCAGGGCCTCCGAGACACAGAAGTACGCGATCGCCTCCAGCGTGGGATCGAGTCGCCCCAGCTCGCCGACCTCGACGCGCACCGGTACGCCGGCCCGGGCCGCCAGCGCGGACAGGGCGGCGTCCAACCCGCGGTCGGTCAGGATCGGCGGGGCGATCCCGCGAGCCACCTGGCGCATCTCGACGATGGCCTCCTTGGACGAGGCGTGCGCATGGTCGATCAGGCTCTGCGCGGCCGCGGGGTCGCGGCCCATCGCGGCCTTGGCCATGCCCAGGTCCATCGCGATCGACACAAGCCGCTGCTGGGGACCGTCGTGCAGGTCCCGCTCGATGCGTCGGCGTTCCGCCTCCGCCGAGTCCACGGCCGCCGTCCGGGTGTGGGTCAACGTGTCGACCCGCGAGCTGAGCTGCTCGATCCGCCGCGTCTGATCCTGGCCCAGGAGCCAGCGGGCCAGGTGCACGTCGACCGCCGAGAGTGCGGGCGCCACGAACGGCAGGACCACCACACCGGCCACCGCCGCCAGCCAGACCACCACCTGGGCCGGCAGCCAGGTCACCGTCACCACGTCCAGGATGGTCCAGCCCGCCGTCGCTACCGCCCCGGCGAACAGCGGCATCGCGACCGTGGTCAGGCACACAGCCAGCGCGCTGAGCACGGTGGCTCCGACCAGATACCCCCAGAGCAGCTGCAGTGCGAAGTACGCCG
Organism: Austwickia sp.; assembly: GCA_016711265.1. GTDB lineage: Bacteria > Actinomycetota > Actinomycetes > Actinomycetales > Dermatophilaceae > JADJTI01. The sequence continues at coordinate 439,817 of JADJTI010000005.1, forward strand.
TCGCCCGCCACCGGGTGGGGCTGAGGGCCAGGGCCCGCCACGACGGCGTCGCCGGGTCCGCGGTGCGGGGCGGGATGACGACCCCGGTGAAGGCCTCGATGCGCAGTCGTTCCAGATGGCCCAGGGCGCCGGCCGCCCACAGCGTCGGGATCAGGAACACCAGGCCGAAGCCCAACGCCGGGAGGGCGGCCACCCCGGCGATGACGAAGCTGACGACCAGCGTCCCGGCGATGGCCACCGGCAGGTCGAGCACCAGGAACGCCAGGTGTGACCAGCCCGCGCGCCACCGCTGCCACCAGCCGTCGGCCGGCCGGGCCGGCACCGGGGCCTGGGCCGGGGCTTGGGCGTCGGCAGGAGGTCTCACCACGTCCTGGACCCGGCCGAGCTCAGGCCCTATGCCTGGCCGCTCGGGGTTCGTGGACATCATGACTTCACGATAGGGACCCCTCTGGCCGCCGGGCAGCCGGTGACCCTCAGGGTCGGGGGTGGGGGTAACCCCACACCCGATTGGCCGGGGAGCGGCACTGCGCCACCGCAGGTACTGCAGACAGCCTGAATCCATGCCACGTCCACCGAGCTCCCTGATTCCCAGCCCGCCGTCGTCGCCCTCGTTGGAACAGGCCGACCGGGCGGTTCGCACATCGGCGGCCGGTCGGCGTACCGGCAGGTTCACCGCGTGGAGCATCCGGCACCGCCGGCTGGTCCTGGCCGCAGCCGCTCTCGTGGTGGCCGCCGCGCTGTGGATGCTCAGCTTCGGGATCGTCACCGCCACGCCCGCCGAGCAACTGGTCGGCGATTCGGCCAGGGCCCGCCAGACAGTGTCGGCCGTGAACTTCGGTGCGCCCGGTCACCAGGACGCGCCCACCGAGCACATCGTGGTCAGCGCGCGCACCGACCGCCTCGACCCCACGCTCGTGCCTGGCCTGGTCAGCGAGCTCACCGCGACGTACACCGGCCTGGAGGGCGTGGCCGGCCTCGGCCCACCGGTGCCCGGCCAGGACGGCCGCTCGGTGGTACTCCCCGTCCAGCTGCGGGCCGCAGCCCGGGACAGCCAAGGCGCCACCACGGGCGGGTTGCCGACGCCGGATCAGGTCGTCGAGCCGATCCAGCGCGCCACCGACGCCTTCGCGGCCAGTCACCCCCAGTACGTCGTGGGGCAGTTCGGCCCGGGGTCGGTGCGGGCCCAGGTGAATTCCTCGCTCGGGGCGGACTTCCGCCGGGCCGAGCTCGTCAGCATCCCGATCACCCTGGTCATCCTGCTGATCGCCTTCGGCGCGGTGGTCGCCGCGGGCATCCCCCTGCTGCTCGGACTCGGCAGCGTCGCGGTGGCCCTCGGGCTGACCGCACTCATCTCGGCCCGGGTGGTCGCCGTGGATCAGAACGCCCAGAGCCTGATCCTGCTCATCGGGCTCGCCGTCGGCGTCGACTATGCGCTGTTCGTGCTGCGCCGGGCCCGCGAGGAACGTGCCGCGGGGGCGGGGGTACGCGCGGCCGTCACCCGGGCGGGGGCGACGGCCGGGCGGGCGGTGGTCATTTCGGGGCTGACCGTCATGGTGGCGATGTCCGGCATGCTGGTCGCCGGAGGCCTGTTCGCCTCGCTGGCGATCGGCACGCTCCTGGTCATCGGCGTCGCGGTCCTCGGCTCGGCCACCGTGCTGCCGGCGCTGATGGCGGTGCTGGGCGATCGGGTGGAGTGGCTGCGGATGCCTTGGCGGCGCCGGCGACCCGAGCAGCCGGCCGAACCGACCGGCGACACAGGGGCCGCCCAGGACTCCGGGTGGGGGCGGCTGGCCGGGATGGTGAGCGCCCACCCGGTCCGCTGGGCGTTGGCTGCCGGGCTGGCGCTGGCGGCCCTGGCGGCGCCGGCCCGGGGGATGAGTACCGGGCTCGGTGGCGTCGAGACCTTGCCGGCCGACATGTTGGTGGTGCAGGCCTACCGGCAGCTGCAGGCCGCCGTCCCGGCCGACGGCACGGCGTTGACCCTGGTCGTCCAGGCCCCGACGGAGGCCAAGGCGCAGGTGGCCCAGGCGCTGACGGTGATCGGCCCGGTCGCCGACCGGCTCGACCACGTCGCCGGCGTGGACCCCGCGCCGCGCCAGTCCAGCGACGGGACGGTGTCCGTGCTGCGGCTGGGCGTGGACCTCGACTCCTCCAGCGCCGCCCTGCCCGGGGTGGTCGACCGGGTCCGCGCGGACGTCGTACCAGCGGTGCAGCGCAGCCTGGCCGAGGTCCCGAGCGTGTCGGTGTACGTCGGCGGGGACGCCGAATCGACCGACTTGGCCGCCTGGATGGACAGCCGCCTGCCCTGGGTGGCGGGGTTCGTGCTGGCGTTGACCTTTCTGGTGATGCTGGTGTCCTTCGGTTCGCCGTCGCTGGCGCTGGCGACGGTGGCCCTCAACGCACTCTCGGTTGGGGCGGCGTACGGGGTGATGACCGCGGTCTTCCAGGGGGCCTGGGCCGAGCACCTGCTGGGGTTCACCTCGACGGGTACCATCGCCGCCTGGCTACCGCTGCTGATGTTCGTGGTGCTCTTCGGCTTGTCGATGGACTACCACGTGTTCGTGCTGAGTCGGGTCCGTGAGGCCTATGACGAGGGCCTGGACCCCCGCACCGCCGTTCGGGTCGGGGTGGCCCGCTCGGCCGGCGTGGTCACCAGCGCGGCCGCGGTGATGGTGGCGGTCTTCGCGGTCTTCGGCACGCTCTCGATGATCGAGATGAAGCAGCTCGGTGTCGGCCTGGCGGTCGCCGTCCTGCTGGACGCGACCGTGGTCCGCGGGGTGCTGCTGCCCGCCGTACTCACCCTGCTTGGACGGCGGGCGCACACCGGCCCGGCGTGGGTGCCTCGCCTACACCACTGATCCCGGTCAGGCGGGACCCAGGTCAGCCAGCCGGGCCGCGGCCTCCTCCAGGACGTCCTGGCGCTTGCAGAACGCGAAGCGCACCTGCGTGGTGGCGCCACACCCGGCCGGGTCGTCGTGGAACACCGACGCCGGCACGCCGACGACGCCCACCCGGTGCGGCAGCTCCTGGCAGAACGCGACCGCATCGCGCACACCCAGGGCGGCGGTGTCGGCGATCACGAAGTACGTCCCCAACGGGTGGTTGACGGTCATCCCCGCGGCCCGCAGGCCGGCGGTCAACACATTTCGTTTGTGCTGCAACGTCGATGCAAACGCACGGTAGCGCTCGTCGGGCAGCCGCAGACCCACCGCCACGGCCGGCTGGAACGGGCCCGAGCCGACGTACGTGAGGAATTGTTTGACGGTGGTGACCGCGGTGACCACCTGCGCGGGACCGGTCACCCAGCCCACCTTCCACCCGGTCGTGGACAGCGTCTTGCCTGCCGACCCGATGGTGATCACGTGCTCGGCCATCCCGGGCAAGGTGGCGGCCGGGATGTGTACGGCGTCCTCGAACGTCAGGTGCTCGTACACCTCGTCGGTGACCACCCAGGCGCCGAATTCCCGGGCGATCGAGCACACCAGCTCGATCTCCTCGGCGGTGAACACCTTGCCCGTCGGGTTGTGCGGGGTGTTCAGCAGCACCAGCCTGGTTCGCGCGCTGAACGCCGCCCGCAACCGGTCCTCCTCGACGGCGTACTCGGGAAAGCGCAACGGGACCGTTCGGCGTACCGCTCCCGCCAGCGACGTCACCGCCGCGTAGGAGTCGAAGTACGGCTCGAACATCACCACCTCGTCGCCCGGCTCGCACAACGCCAACACGGTCGCCGCCAGCGCCTCGGTGGCCCCCACGGTCACCAGAACCTGGCTCTCGGGGTCCAGTTCCAGGCCGTACCAGCGATGCTGGTGATCGGCGATGGCGGCCCGCAGCTCCGGCACCCCGCGCCCGGGCGGGTACTGGTTGCGTCCTGCGCGGATGGCGTCGACGGCAGCCTCCAGCACTTCCGGCGGACCGTCCTCGTCGGGAAAACCCTGCCCGAGGTTGATCGCGCCGGTCTGTGTCGCCAACGCGGTCATCTGCGCGAAGATCGTCGTCCCGTAGCCGCGCATCCGGGCGATGAGCGCTGGAACGGGGCCAGGGTCGTCGATCGGCGCCATGGCAGTGAGCGTACGCCGCGAGGCGTGACCGCCCAGCGGCGCCCGGTTCCTAGACTCACGCCATGGCGGTAGGAGCAGATCGGGCCGAGCAGGAGGAGGGTCTCGCCCTCGAACCGGCGGTGGTGCGCCTGGTCGACAACCCGCACACCCAGGTACGCCGTCCCGGTGACCTGGTGGCCCTGGTCGCCTGCCTGCTCGGGATGGGGCTCGTGCTGCTGGTGGCGGTGCACGGACGCGGCACCGCCGCTGCGGTCACCGCGGACGTCAAAGCTGCGGCGGAGCAGGCGGCCCCCACCCTGGTCCAGCTGCCGGTGTCGGTGTTCGGGGCGTTCGTGGTCTCGCTGGCCCCGTTGGCGGTGCTGGGCGGGCTGGCGCTGCGGCGGCGGTGGCGGACGCTGGTCGCGGCGGCGGCCGCGCTGGTCGTCGGCGCGACGCTGGGGGAGAGCGTGGTTGCGGTCCTGACGCGGTTCGACCCGGAGCTCCTGGTCGGGCTCACCCAGGCCGGCCCGGTCCCCGCCGACGGCGCGACCTTCTGGGTGGAGGCGCCGGTGACCGGGGTCACCGCGATGTTGACCGCGACCGGGACCAGTGCCCGCTCCCGGGTGGTGCGCGGCACCTGGGTGATGCTCGCGCTGGTGCTTACGCTGGCCGTCGTCGGTGGCCAGGCGGCACCGACCGGCACCCTGTTCGCGGTGCTGCTGGGGACGGCGGTGGGCTTGGCGGCCCGTTACCTCACCGGCGGGTACGCCGACCGGTCCAGTGGGATCGAACTCGTGCGTGCCATCCGGCGGGCCGGCGTGGACGCGGAGTCCGTCGTTCGGCTGGCCCCGCCGACCCGGGGCCCGGACACCGTGACCTCGACGGTGACTACCTACGCCCCGCTCGGATATCGCGACTCCAGCCCGGGCGCCCCCCGGGACGAGATCCGCTCCCAACGCCGCCCGCCCGCGCCACCCGCGCCGGGCCAGCCGGGCCAGCCGGGCCAACAGGCACCCGAGGGCGCGACGGCGGGCATCTACCGCCGCTACGCGGTCACCGACCGCGACGGCGCCGGCTACGACGCCGTGGTCCTGGACGCCGACCGGCAGGTGGTCGGGTTGCTGCGGGCGGTGTGGGACCGGTTCCGGCTCACCGGCGGGGTACGCCGCCCGGTCGCCAGCGTGGACCAGGCCGCCGACCGGCTCACCCTGCTCACGCTGGCCGCCCGCGAGGCGGGGGTGCGCACCCCCGCGCTGCGTGGGGTGGCGCGCTCCCGGGACTCCGTGGTGGTGGTCCTCGACCGGGTCGAGGCGGCCCGTTCCCTGGCCGCCCGGGAGGGCGTGGCCGGCCGGGCGGCGCCGCTGGTGATCCCCGGGGAGGGCGGTGACCCCGAGGGCCGGCTCACCGTGGACGCTCTGGTCGACGACCTGTGGCGCCAGGTCTTGGCGGCCCACCGGGCCGGGGTCGCGCACCTGAACCTGTCCGCCGAAACGGTGCTGGCCGACGCGCGGGGCCGGGTGTGGGTCACCGGCTGGTTCGAGGGGGAGGTCGCCTGTTCGGACCTGGTCCGCCGGATCGACCTGGTCCAGGTGCTCACCATGACGGCGGTCCTGCTGGGGCCTCAGCGCGCTCTCGAGGCGGCCGGCCGCACCCTGTCGGAGGCGGAGCTGGCGGCCATCGCGCCGCTGCTGCAGGCACCGGTCCTGCCGGCCCCGACCCGCAAGTCCACCGAGAACCTCAAAGGTCTGCTGGCCAGTCTCCGGGAACACCTGGTGGGCCTGGTGCCGGCGGCGGACACCGAGCCGGTGCAGCTGTCCCGCTTCTCGGTCCGGTCCGTGGTGACGGCGACGGTCCTGGTCGGCGCGGTGTGGACCGTGCTGACGACGATGAACTTCGCCGAGATCTCGGCGGCCATCTCCGGGGCCAGCCCGTGGTGGGTGGCGGCGGCGTTCGGCGTACAACTGCTGTCCTATTGGGCCGGGGCGGTGACCTTGGCGGCGTACACCCCCGAACGCATCGGGGTCTGGCCGGCCACCCAGGTGCACCTGGCGTCCTCGGTCGTGGACCTGGTCGCCCCGGCAGCCATCGGCGGGGCCACCGTGAACCTTCGGTTCCTGAACCGCCGTGGGGTGAGCACCCCGCTGGGGGTGGCCACCGTGGCTCTGGTGCAGATCTCCCAGATCATCACCACCGTGGTCCTGCTGGTGATCGTGGCCCTCGGTACCGGTTTCGCGCTGCCGTCGGCGCGGCCCTCGGGAGCGGTGGTGATGGCCCTGGTGGCCGTCCTGGTGGCGGTGGTGGTCGCGTTGGCGATCCCCGCCGTACGCCGATGGGTCACCGATCGGGTCCGGCCCGGGGTGGAGCAGGCCCGGCCGCGGATCACCTGGCTGCTGGCCAACCCGCGCCGGATGGCTGCGGGCATCGCCGGGAACCTGCTGATGACGCTGAGCTACGTCGGCGCGATGGCGGCGTCGGTCGCGGCGTTCGGGGAATCCCTGCCGCTGAGCACGTTGGCGATCACCTACCTGGTGTCCAACTCCGCCGGTTCGGCGGTGCCGACTCCCGGCGGCATCGGACCGGTCGAGGCGGCCCTGACCGGTGGGCTGACCGTGGCGGGGGTGCCCGCCGCGCTGGCGCTGTCGATCGCCCTGGTGTTCCGGTTCGTCACCTTCTGGGTGAACATCCCGATCGGTTGGCTGTACTTCCGGCGGCTGCAACGCCAAGGGCTGCTCTGACGGGTTGGGCCCTCGCGTCACCGGGTGCGGGTTGGCCCGACCGGGTGCGGGTTGGCCCGACCGGGTGCGTGCTGCAACCCGCCCCCGGTCGGGTGAACCTGCTCCCGCTGGCGATCAGCGTCGGCGTTATCCACGGTCGGCCGACGCGCCGCGCCGAATCCCGTGTCGTCCACAGGGCCGCCCCGGCGTCGTGCACCGGCTGGCGCGGGCGAGCCAACCTAGGGTCATGAACGCCCGCCAACCCCGCTCGACCGGCGCCGCAACCCTGGCGCTGGGGGTCCTTGCCGATGCCGCACCCCCCTTCGGGCTATTCGCCACCGCCGACGCCCGACGCGAGGGTGTATCCGAGGACATGTTGCGCAGCCTCGTCCGGTCCGGCCACCTGCGGCGGCCCGCCCGAGGGTGGTATCACCTCGCCGACCCCGAGCACGACGCGCTCGCGCTGCACCGCCGGGCCACCGCCGCCCACGTCCTGCGGCGTCGGGGCCGCGCGGTCGCCAGCCACCACTCGGCGCTGATCGACCACGGGGTCCCGGCGCTCGGGGCCCACCTGGGGACGGTTCACCTCACGCATCGCGACTCCTCGTCGTACCGGGTGGGGCGGGGCTGGGTGGTGCACCGTGCCGACACCTCCACGGCGGCGCTCGACGGGGATCCCGGCGCCGCGGCGGTGGGGCTGCCGTTCGCGATCGTGCAGTCCGGCTTGCTCAACGGGCCGCTGGCGACGCTGGTCGCGGGGGATTCCGCCCTCGGTCGGCGGTTGGTCACGCCTGAGGACCTCGCCAGCGCGGCGGCCGCCTACGGCCGCACGACGGGAATCGCTGCCGTGACGGGGATCCTGGCGCACCTATCCGAGCTGGCGGAGTCTCCGGCGGAGAGCCTGGCCAGGTACGCCGTCACGCGACTCGGGTACGCCGTGACGCCTCAGCGATGGGTGCGTTCCGAAGATCGAGACTACCGCGTCGACCTGGCGGTCGACGACACTCCCTTGCTGATCGAGGTGGACGGCTGGGTGAAGTACCAGGGACCGGACGGTAGCCAGGTGATCATGGACGAGAAGGCCCGACACGCCAGCCTAGAGCGCTCGGGCTGGAAGGTCCTGCGCCTGACGTGGCGCGAGGTGATGACCTCCGGCGGGCAGCTGCGGCTCGCCAACATCCGCGCGTTGATCCAGGCGACGCTGCGGGCTCCCGCGGCGTGACACCCTTCCCCGGTGACCTGCGGCAGGTTGCCCGGACCTGGGGCGCCCTGCAGGGCGCCCCAGGTCCGGCAAACCTGCACCACGTCGGGCAAACCTGCACCACGTCGAGCTCCAGACGGTGGTCAGGCGGCGATTCGTCCCACCCTCGGCCACCGAGTAGACTCTCCGTTACGGCCTCCTGGTGAGGCCGAATTCGCGCGCCCGCAGACCGGAGTGGCGCGCCGGGTCTCCTCCCGGCGTACCGACAACCGATCCCGGGTCCGGCGCCCAGCGGTCCGGTGTATGTGCCGGTGGGGCGGCGGTCGCGGGCGCCAGGCACGCCGTCACAGCCGTCGATGGCGTGGATAACCGAACCACCGGAAAGGCACGACACGCCCATGGCCGTCGTCACCATGCGCCAGCTGCTCGAGAGCGGCGTTCACTTCGGGCACCAGACCCGTCGTTGGAACCCGAAGATGAAGCGCTTCATCATGACCGAGCGCAACGGCATCTACATCATCGACCTGCAGCAGTCGCTGACCTACATCAACGACGCCTACGACTTCGTCAAGCAGACCGTGGCGCACGGCGGCACGGTGCTCTTCGTCGGGACGAAGAAGCAGGCCCAGGAAGCCATCGCCGAGCAGGCCACCCGGGTCGGGATGCCGTACGTGAACCACCGCTGGTTGGGTGGGATGCTCACCAACTTCAACACCGTGCACAAGCGTTTGGCGCGCCTGGCCGAGCTCGAAGAGATCGACTACGACGACGTGGCCGGCTCGGGGCGGACCAAGAAGGAACTCCTGTCCATGCGGCGGGAGAAGGAGAAGCTGGAGCGCACCCTCGGTGGCATCCGCGACATGAGCCGGGTGCCCTCGGCCGTATGGATCGTGGACACCAAGAAGGAGCACCTGGCGGTGACCGAGGCGCGCAAGCTGCGCCTGCCGGTGATCGCGGTGCTGGATACCAACTGCGACCCCGACGAGGTCGACTACAAGATCCCCGGTAATGACGACGCGATCCGCTCGGTGACCTTGCTGACCCGCGTGGTCGCCGACGCCGTGGCCGAAGGCCTGATGGCCCGGTCCCAGGCGCGCGGCGGGGAATCCGCCGTCGACGGTGGCTCGCCGGCCCCGGAGCCGATGGCCGAGTGGGAGCGTGAGCTGTTGGCCGGTGACCAGACCGCACCGACCGATGCCGAGGCGACCGAGGCGACCGAGGCGACCGAGGCGACCGAGGCGACCGAGGCGACCGAGACCGCGCCGGCCGCTGCTGCCGACGCAGCGCCTGCCTCCGAGGCGACCGACGCAGCCGAGACCGCCGGTCCGGACGAGGTGACCGATCAGGCGCCCGTGCAGGACGCTGCGCCTGAGCAGGACGCTGCGCCTGCGGCCGAGGCTGCGCCCGCGCAGGACACTGAGCAGCCTGCGCAGGCCTGAACTCTGGCTCGTACCACGACTTTTCGCATCGACACAGACACAGATAGGGACATCGCATGGCGAACTACACCGCCGCAGACATCAAGGCGCTCCGGGAGGCTACCGGGGCCGGAATGATGGACGTGAAGCGGGCGCTGGACGAGGCGAACGGGGATGCCGCTGCGGCCACCGAGATCCTGCGGATCAAGGGCCTCAAAGGGGTCACCAAACGAGAGGGCCGCTCGGCCTCCAACGGGCTGGTGGCAGCCAAGGTCGAGGGCGGCGCCGGCACCCTGGTCGAGGTCAACTGCGAGACGGACTTCGTCGCCAAGGGTGAGAAGTTCATCGCGCTGGCCGACCGGGTCCTGGAGCAGGCGGTGACCACCGGTGCCGCCGATGCCGCGGCCCTGCTGGCCTCCGACCTGGACGGCAAGCCGGTCCAGGTGATGCTGGATGAGGCCAACGCCACCATCGGGGAGAAGATCGAGGTTCGCCACCTCGCCCGGGTCGAGGGTCCGCAGGTGATCTCTTACCTGCACAAGACCAGCCCGGACCTGCCCCCGCAGATCGGTGTGTTGCTCGCGTACGAGGGTGACGCCGCCATCGCCAAGGACGTCGCGATGCACATCGCCGCGTTCTCCCCGACGGTGATGACCCGCGACGAGGTCGACGCGGCGGTCGTCGAGAACGAGCGGCGGATCGCGTTGGAGACGGCCAAGGAGGAGGGCAAGCCGGAGGCGGCGCTGCCCAAGATCGTCGAAGGCCGGGTCAACGGCTTCTTCGCCGAGAACGTACTGCTGGAGCAGAAGTTCGCCAAGGACCAGAAGAAGACCGTCAAGGCGGTTCTGGCCGAGGGCGGTACGACGGCCCTGGCCTTCGCGAGGATCCGCGTCGGCCACTGAGCCGGCCCTGAACCGATCCAGCCGCTGACCCCCCGTTTCGTCGGAGACGGGGGGTCAGTGGTTGACTGGGGCCGGGCGATCTCCCGCGGGATGGCCCGGGCCCCGGGCCCAGGACTGAGGCTCACTCACCTGCCAAGGAGATCGCGCGTGTCCGCTGGGAACCGCCGTTATCGTCGCGTGCTGCTGAAGCTGTCGGGGGAGGCCTTCGGCGGTGGCCAGATCGGCGTCGACCCCGACATCGTCAAGGGCATCGCCCGCCAGATCGCCGGGGCCGCCAAGACCGGCGTCGAGGTCGCCATCGTGGTCGGCGGCGGCAACTTCTTCCGGGGCGCCGAACTGCAGAAGCGGGGCATGGAACGCTCCCGCGCCGACTACATGGGGATGCTCGGCACGGTGATGAACTGCCTGGCGCTGCAGGACTTCCTGGAGAAGGAAGGGATCGACACCCGGGTGCAGACGGCCATCACGATGGGCCAGGTGGCCGAGCCGTACATCCCGCGGCGCGCCGTCCGGCACCTCGAAAAGGGCCGCATCGTGATCTTCGGCGCCGGCGCCGGGATGCCGTTCTTCTCCACCGACACCGTCTCGGCCCAGCGCGCGCTGGAGTGCCGCTGCGACGCCGTACTGATGAGCAAGAACGGCGTGGACGGCGTGTACGACTCGGACCCGCGCACCAACCCCGACGCCCGCCTGCTCGAGCGGGTGACCTTCGCCGATGCGCTACAACAGGGTCTGAAGGTGGTGGACGCCGCCGCGTTCAGCCTCTGCATGGAGAACGAACTGCCCATGGTGGTCTTCGGTATCCAGGGCGAAGACAGCATCGGCGCAGCGGTCCGTGGTGAGAGAATCGGCACGCAGGTGTACGCCGGGTAGCTGACGGCCGGTGGTAGGCCGCCGCATCAGATGCAGGAGACAGAGACCGGCCAGGTGGCCGGCCGCAGCGAAGGAGTCCCCATGCTGGACGAAATCATGCTCGAGGCCGAGCTCAAGATGGACAAGGCCGTCGAGGTCGCCAAGGAGGACTTCGCCGCGATCCGCACCGGACGCGCCAACGCCGCGATGTTCAGCCGGCTCCAGGTGGACTACTACGGCGCCCCCACCCCGATGCAGCAGTTGGCCTCCTTCCAGACCCCCGAGGCCCGCACGATGCTGATCACCCCGTTCGACAAGGGGGCGATGCACAACATCGAGAAGGCCATCCGGGACTCCGACCTGGGCGTGAACCCGAGCAACGACGGCCACGCGATCCGCTGCGTGCTGCCCGAGCTCACCCAGGAGCGTCGCAAGGAGTACATCAAAATGGCCCACCGCAAGGGCGAAGAGGCCAAGGTGTCGATCCGCAACGTACGTCGGCACGCCAAGGACGCGATCGACCGCGCCGTCAAGGACGGCGACGTGGGTGAGGACGAGGGCCGACACAGCGAGAAGGACCTGGAGGCGCTGACCAAGAAGCACGTGGACCTGGTGGACACCCTGCTCAAGGGCAAGGAGTCGGAACTGCTCGAGGTGTGAGCGGTCCGCCCCCGATGACGCCCGAACCGATCACCGATCCGGAGTCTGCCGTGTCGCACCCCGCTGACGGCGGCGAGGCCACGCCGACGGGTCCGGGTTCGGGGAAGGCCGGGAAGGCCGGCACGACCGGGCGCGCGGGGCGCAACCTTCCGGCGGCGATCGGGGTGGGGCTTCTCCTGGCAGGCCTCATCATCGCCAGCCTCTGGCTGGCCCACTGGGGCTTCGTCGCCTTGGCCACGACCGCCCTGGTCATCGGCATGATCGAGCTGCGCGGCGGGATGCGCGCCGGGCACATCGCCATCCCCACCGTGCCGGTGCTCGTCGGCGGCGCGTCGATGATGATCGGCGCGTACCTGTGGGGTCCGCATGCGCTGTTGGTGATCTTCGGCCTGACCTTGTTGTCGGTGGTGTGTTGGCGGGCTTTGGGTGACGCCAAGGGCGCGGTCCGCGACATCGCGGGCGGGATGTTCGTGGTGACTTATGCGCCGTTCCTGGCAGCGTTCTCCTCGCTGATGCTGCGCGAGGACGACGGGCCGGCGCGCGTGTTCGTGTTCTGCCTGGCCACCGCCTTCAGCGACATCGGCGGCTACATCGCCGGGGTGTGGAAGGGTAAGCATCCGATGGCGCCATCGGTGAGTCCGAAGAAGTCGTGGGAGGGTTTCGCGGGGTCGGTCACCGCCTGTGTGCTGATGGGTGCGTGGTCGGTGCCGTGGGCCCTGGGTGGAACCTGGTGGGCCGGCGCGCTGGTGGGTGCGGTCGCGGCGGCGTTCGGCACCATGGGGGACCTGGCCGAATCACTGATCAAACGGGACCTGGGGATCAAGGACATGGGTCATCTGTTGCCCGGTCATGGCGGCCTGATGGACCGGTTGGACTCGCTGCTGGTGATGGCCGCGCCATCGTGGTTGCTGCTGTACGTGTTGGTCCCGGTCCAATGACCGATACCGAGGAGTCCGCGACGCAGGGGCCGCCGCGGGGGCGCCCGGCCCCCGGAGTGCTGACGTTCGCGCCGACGGGGGCCGCCCGGCGTACCCCGCCGCCCACCCACCTGGCCGACCTGGACGCGGCACAACGCCGCGAGGCGGTCATCGCGGCCGGCCACCCGGCGTACCGAGCCACCCAGGTGGCCACCCACTATTTCGAGCGGTTCGTCGACGACCCGGACGAGATGACCGACCTGCCCAAGCGTGGCCGGGCCGAGTTGGTGGCGGCGCTGCTGCCGCGGCTGCTGACGCCGTTGCGGACGATTGACTGCGACGGCGGTACGACGGTGAAGACCGCCTGGCGGCTGCACGACGGGGCGGTGGTCGAGTCGGTCCTGATGCGGTACCCGCGCCGGGTGACGATCTGCGTGTCCAGCCAGGCGGGGTGCGGGATGAACTGCCCGTTCTGCGCGACCGGGCAGCAGGGGCTGACCCGAAACCTGTCCACCGCGGAGATCGTGGAGCAGGTCGTGGCCGCGGCCCGGCTGCTGCGGCGCGAGGGGCTGGCGGGGGAGCGTTTCGATGTGCCGCTGCGGGTCTCAAACGTGGTGTTCATGGGGATGGGCGAGGCGCTGGCGAACTACCCGCGCGCGATCGAGGCGCTGCGGCGGCTGGTGGACCCGACCCCCGATGGCCTGGGGATGTCGGCGCGCGGGATCACGATGTCGACGGTGGGGCTGGTGCCCGGCATCGACAAGCTGGCGGCCGAGGGACTGCCGGTGACGCTGGCGCTGAGCCTGCACGCGCCCGACGACGAGCTGCGGGACACGCTGGTGCCGATCAACACCCGGTTCTCGGTGGGCGAGGCACTGGACGCGGCGTACCGGTATTTCGAGACGACCGGGCGTCGGGTGTCGATCGAGTACGCGCTGATCCGGGACATCAACGACCAGGGCTGGCGGGCCGACCTGCTGGCCCGGGAGCTGCGCCGGCGAGGCAACGGGTGGGTGCACGTGAACCCGATCCCGCTGAACCCGACGCCGGGCTCGAAGTGGACGGCGTCGCGGCCCGGGGTGCAGCAACACTTTGTCGAGCGGCTGCGCGCGGCGGGCATCCCGACGACCGTGCGGGACACCCGCGGCCGGGAGATCGACGGCGCCTGCGGCCAACTCGCCGCCTTGGTGTGAGCCGACGGCCGTGGTGCTTCGGCGCTGACGCTGAGGTGCCGTTGCGGGGCTGATTGTTACCTCCGACGGTCACTCAGGCGCTGTCCACGTCGGCCGAACAGCACCTGAGTGACCCCTGAGGTGGAGGCCGCGGAGCCCGAGGTGGGTAGGAAGTCTGCGCTAAGCGAGTTCACCGCTCGTCGGCTGCGCCCGTCATCCGCGCCATGAGGTCGGCGGCGGCGGCGATGTCGTCGACCAGGTGGATGGCGCGACTGAGGGTGCGCCGTTCGGCCAGTGCGGTGACGACCGGCCACACCGGGATCCGCTGGGTCCAGTGGTGCGTGCCGACCAGCACCACGGGCGGGATCGGGCCGTCCCCGTTGGCGTAGTACCGCGGCGTGATGGCTTGGAACAGTTCTTGCACGGTCCCGGCGGCGCCCGGCAGAATCACCAAACCAGCGGTACAACGGGCCAGCAGCTCGTCCTCGCGCACCGCGTTGGAGAAGAATTTCGCGATCCCGTCGCAGAACACGTTTGGTGGTTCATGTCCGTAGAACCAGGTCGGTACGCCGACGCTGCGGACTCCCGCGGAACCCAGGGGCACGGCCAGCGCGCGCAGCACCGCAAACGCCGCGTCCGCCCACGCCTGCACGTGTCCGTCGAAGGTGGGCACCGCCGCCAGGGCGGCCACCATCGCGTCCAACTCGGTGTCGTCGCGGCAGAGGGCACCCAGATTGGCGGCCTCCATGGCCCCCGGGCCCCCGCCGGTCACCACCACCATTCCGAGCGCCCCGAGCCGCAGTCCCAGGCCCGCTGCCTGCCGGTAACCCGGCTCATCGCGTCGTACCGCGTGCCCACCCATGACACCGGCCAGCGGCGCCCCGTCGGCCACCTCCTGCAACGCGTCCGCCATGCCGGTGTCGTGAATGGCCGCCACCATTGCCGCGAAGACGTCATGGCTGCGCCGGGTGTGCACGCTCCAGTGGTACGCGCGGGCGTCGAGCGTGTCGTCGTACCCACGCTCCGTGAGACCGGCGTACAACTCATCGGCCTGGTACAACCGGGTGCGGAAGGCATCCACCGGGGCCTGTGTGACCGCGGGAAACACCACCGCGCCGTGCTCGATTAAATGCTGTGCCAGGCGCCGGGTCACCCTGCCCCCCAGCACCACCAGCCCGGCCAGATCGCTGCGCTCCAGGAGCAGCGATTCACAGGACTCCAGGTCGAGACCGTGTAACCGGATGCCAGCGGGGGAGCCACCGGCATTCAGGAACGCCACCAGCGCGGCGACGGTCTCGATCTCCATTCACGCATCATGCATCGGCCCGTCATCCTCCCGTTGCTTTTCGGGGCGGATCCGCTGGCACCCTGAGCGGGTGATCCGCCCTGAGCGCCGGGGCTGATCGGAAGGCTCGCGATCCGACCGGAGAGTGGGCACCCCCGTAGGGCCTTGGGCACCGCGGGTGGGGGTGGGGGCGCGGCGGCGCGAATCAGGGGCTGTTCGTGCCCGCCGCGATTCCCCGGGGCGCCGGCCCGACGCGCGTGCCCGCCCTCTCGACGGCAGACATGCCGAGCGGACGACACATCACCGGTGGCCGCCCGGCGCGCCCGGTGACCGACCGAATCGACCGTCCAGGCTTGCGCAGGGGATGTCCGATATTGCTGGGCGAGCAGACGGCGTACCAAGATGTCGGGCATGACGACTGGGGCTTATCGAGAACTGCACGAGCGCAGCAGCACCGACCCGGCTTCCTTCTGGGGTGAAGCGGCCGAAGGCATCGACTGGATCACCAAGCCGACGACCGTCCTGGATGACAGCAAGCCGCCGTTCTACCGGTGGTTCGCCGATGGGACGTTGAACACCTGCTACAACGCGCTGGACCGGCACGTGGCCAACGGGCGCGCCGACCAGGCGGCCATCCACTACGAGAGCCCGGTGACCGGTACGTCGCGCAGCTACACCTACGCCGAGCTGCTGGAGCACGTCGCCAAGTGCGCCGGCGCGCTGCGCAACCTGGGCGTAACCAAGGGCGACCGGGTCGTCATCTACATGCCGATGATCCCCGAGGCCGTCATCGCGATGCTTGCCTGCGCCCGCCTCGGCGCCATCCACTCGGTGGTCTTCGGCGGCTTCGCGCCCGCCGAGCTGGCCGCCCGCATCGACGACGCGGCGCCGAAGCTGATCATCGCCGGCTCTTGTGGCATCGAGCCTAACCGGGTCGTGCCGTACAAGCCGTTCCTTGACCAGGCCATCGAGCGCTCCGAGCATAAGCCGGAGAAGTGCATCATGTTCCAGCGCGAGCAGGGTCCGGCCACCCTCATTGAGGGTCGCGACCTCGACTGGAACGACCTGATGAGCGACTCCACGATCGAGCCGGCCGAGTGTGTCGAGGTGGCCGCCACCGACCCGCTGTACATCCTCTACACCTCCGGCACCACCGGTAAGCCCAAGGGCATCGTCCGCGACAACGGCGGGCACGCCGTGGCGATGCACTGGTCGCTGCCCAACCTGTACGGCGTCGGCCCCGGCGGCGTATGGTGGGCCGCCAGCGATGTCGGCTGGGTCGTCGGCCACTCCTACATCGTGTACTCGCCGCTGCTGGTCGGCGCGACCTCGATTTTCTTCGAGGGCAAGCCGGTCGGCACCCCCGACGCGGGAGCGTTCTGGCGGGTCATCGAGAAGCACAAGGTCGAGGCGATGTTCACCGCGCCGACGGCGTTCCGGGCCATCAAGAAGGAAGACCCGAACGCCGAGCACCTCAAGAAGTACGACGTGTCCTCCCTCAAGCGACTGTTCCTGGCGGGCGAGCGGCTCGACCCCGACACCTACCACTGGGCGCACGGCACTCTCGGCATCCCGGTGATCGACAACTGGTGGCAGACCGAGACGGGCTGGCCGATCGCGACCAACCCGGTCGGCGTGGAAGAACTCGAGGTCAAGCCGGGATCACCCAGCGTCCCGACGCCCGGCTACCACGTGCACGTGCTCGACGACCTGGGCAACCAGTTGCCCGCGAACTCCGAGGGTGCGATCGCGATCAAGCTGCCGATGCCCCCCGGAACCCTGCCCACCTTGTGGCAGGACGATGACCGCTACGTCTCCAGCTACCTGTCGGCGTACGAGGGCTACTACCTGACCGGCGACGGCGGCTTCATCGACGAGGACGGCTACGTCTACGTCATGGGCCGCACCGACGACGTCCTCAACGTCGCCGGGCACCGGCTCTCCACCGGGTCGATCGAGGCCGCGCTGTCCGGGCACCCCAAGGTCGCCGAGTGCGCGGTCATCGGGGTGCACGACGATCTCAAGGGTCAGATCCCGCGGGCGCTGGTGGTGCTGAAGTCCGGCGTCGATGTCTCCGGTGAGGGCCAGACCGAGCAGCTGCGAGCCGAGCTGGTCGAGCGGGTGCGCAACGAGGTCGGCGCCGTCGCGGCACTCAAGGTGGTCGACGTCGTGGTGGCGTTGCCCAAGACCCGCTCCGGCAAGATCCTGCGCAAGACGATGCGGCAGATCGCCGACGGACAGGAAGCCATGGTGCCCTCGACCATCGAGGACGCCAGCGTGCTGGACAAGCTGCGCCCGGTGCTCGAAAAGCACTGAGCCGCAAGCGCACGGACACCGGCTCGGGGGCCGGACGGCGATCGCCGTCCGGCCCCCGAGCCGCGTCCGGGCTCCCAGGTGAGCGCCCCCTCGCGACGGCCCACCGCGTGGCTGCGCCTCGCGGGGCCGGGTAGGCTGTCCTGGGCGCCCTCGCACAGGACACCCCCGGCCGCAGTGTCGAACCGGCCGGCATCATCTGGAAGCTCAGCGCACGTCAGGATGGACCGGAACAGGGAGGTGAGGCATATGCCGCAGAGGATGTCGACGACGTCCCCGCCGGGCGCCTCCTGTAGACCGGTCGGTGGTTGACCCCGGAGCCTCGCGGGAGCCGTTATCCCTCCCGCCGCTGGAATCTCCATCCTGCCTGCTACCCCCGGCGGCCCCGCCACCATCGTGGCGACGCCCGTCACCGCTGTCACTCTGCCTGTTTGCGCCACACCCGTGGCACTATCGTCGGCCTTCCGGTCACCGCACTCGAAGGCTCTACGGCCCTGCCGGTCGGCAGCGGCCGCTCGTGAGGAGGAATCCCTATTGAATGCCCTGACACCGCGCGACCCGATCCGTCGCCATGGCTTGACCGCGGGTCGCGCGCAGTATGCGGCATTCCGCCCCACCCGCAGGAACGTCTTGGCCGGTTTCGCCGGTGCTGCAGGGCTGGGCGCCCTGGCCGGGTGTGCTGCCCCGGCGCCGCCACCGGCCGCCACCGCGTCCTCTGCCGGCGCCAGCGCCTCGATCTGGTTGGCCCCGGATCGTTCGGACAGCGAAAAGCTGGTCCGCTTCTCGAACTGGACCGAATACCTGGACCGCTCGGAGGACAACAAGTCCTACCCGTCGTTGCTGGCCTTCAGCAAGGCCACCGGGATCGCCGTCGACTACACCGAGAACATCGACGACAACGACACCTACGTCGCCAAGGTCGCCCCGCTGTGGCGGGCCCGTAAGGATTTCGGCGCGGACCTGGTCGTCCTCTCGGACTGGATGGTCAACCGGATCATGACGGACCAGCTCGCGGCGCCGCTGGACCACTCCCGAATCCCCAACGCCAAGAATGTGCTCACCGCCCTGCACGACGTCAGCTACGACCCGGGCCGCAGGTATTCGCTGCCCTGGCAGAGCGGTTTCGCCGGGCTCGCCTACAACCGCAAGAAACTGGGCCGCGACCTGCGCACCGTCGCCGACTTGTGGGCGCCTGATCTCAAGGGCCGGGTCACGCTGCTGTCCGAGATGCGCGACACGGTCGGACTGATCATGCTCGCCCAAGGCACCGATGTGTCAAAGCCGTTCGACAAGACGGCCATGGAGCGCGGGTTCGATGAGGTGCGCCGCCGGATCGCCGACGGCTATGTACGCCGGGTGCGCGGCAATTCCTATATCGAGGACTTCAAGAGCGGCAACGCGGTGGCCGGCTTCGCCTGGAGCGGAGACATCTTCAGCCTCCGCAGCGACCTCGGAACGCAGGACTGGCAGTTCGTGATGCCCGAGTCCGGGGGCATCCTGTGGAGCGACACCGCCCTGATCCCGGTCACCACGCCTCATCGGGCCAACGCCGAGCGCCTGCTCGACTACTACTACGACCCGGCGGTCGCCGCCCAGGTCGCGGCCTACGTGAACTACATCTGCCCGGTACAAGGTGCCCAGGCGGCGATGGAGAAGATCGACCCAGCGCTGGCCACCAGCCCGTTCATCTTCCCGACCGCCGACTACCTGGCCACGTATGCCAAGGAGTTCCGCGCCCTGAGCCCCACCGAGGATGCCGACTACAGCGCCACCTGGGCCAAGGTCGTGGGGAACTGATGGCCCTGCGTCTTCCCTGGAGGCGCGGCACGATGGGGGCGGTGCGCGAGGCCGGCGGCGACGTCCGCCTGGATCGGGTCACCAAGGCGTTCGGGGATGTGCTCGCGGTGGACCAGCTGGAGCTGACCATTCCCCGGGGCACGTTCTTCGCGCTGCTGGGTCCTTCCGGCTGTGGCAAGAGCACCACCCTGCGGATGATTGCCGGGCTGGAGCAACCGACCAGCGGGCGGGTATGGCTGGGGGAGAGCGACCTGACCGGGACCCGGGCCTATGAGCGCCCGGTGAATACCGTGTTCCAGTCCTACGCCCTGTTCCCGCACCTGAACGTGCTGGACAACGTCGCCTTCGGCCCGCGCCGGCGCAAGCTGCCGGACGCGCTGGCCCGGGCCGAGCGGGCGCTCGAGCTGGTGCAGTTGGAGGCGTACGGCGCGCGGCGCCCCGCGGAGCTTTCCGGCGGCCAACAGCAGCGGGTGGCGCTGGCCCGGGCACTGGTCAACGAGCCCGAGGTGCTGCTTCTCGATGAGCCGCTGGGCGCCTTGGACCTCAAGCTGCGCCGGCAGATGCAGGTGGAGCTCACACGGCTGCACCGGCAGTTGGGCCGGACCTTCGTGCACGTCACCCATGACCAGGACGAGGCGATGACGATCGCCGACCAGGTCGCGCTCATGGACGGCGGCCGGATCGTCCAGCTCGGCAACCCCGCTCAGCTCTACGACCGGCCCCGCACGGTCTTCGCCGCGAACTTCCTCGGCAAGTCGAATCTGGTGCGTGGCACGGTCCGAGCATCCTCGGGCGGTCGGCTGATGGTCGAGGTGCCGGGCCCGGACCGGACGATATCTCTGGCGGTCCCCAAGGACCGGTGCGTCACCCGCGGCCCGGAGCTGACCCTGGGGGTGCGACCCGAGAAACTGCAGATGCACCCGCAGGAACCCCTCGAGCAGGGATCGGTCAGTGTGCTCGGGCCAGGGCGGATCGTCCACGTGGCGTTCGCCGGGGTGGCCACCGAATACCTGGTGGACCTGCCCGGCGTCGGTATCTGGACGGTGTTCGAGCAGAACGCCACCGTCCGCGCCCCCGGGCGCCCCGGCGACCGCGTGTGGGTCAGCTGGGACCCCCGGCACAGCTTCGGGCTGGACGCCGCCGAACCGTTGGAGCACGGTACCCAGCACGCCGACGGGCACGTCGCCGGCGATGGCGAGGGTGCGTCGGCGACCGGTGCGGACGCCGTACCGGCCAAGTCCCATGCAGCCGGTGGCGCCGACCGCGACGGGACCCACCCCGAACGGGACACCGAGCGCGACCCCGAACGGATCCTCACGTGAGGGTTCTGCCGGGGCGGCGCACGGCGTACCTGCTGTTGCTGCCCGGGGTGGCCTGGCTGGCGGTCTTCTATCTCGCCCCGTTGGCCCAGCTCACCGCCGTCAGCCTGCAATCGCCGTACCCGGGGCGCCCCGGCTACTACGTCAGCGACCTCAACGTCGGCAACTTCGTCACCGCGCTCACCCAGTTCTCCGGGCACTTCGGCCGCTCACTGCTGTACGCCGGGCTGGCGACCGTCCTGGCTGCCGTGCTGGCCTACCCGCTGGCGTACGCCATCGCGTTCAAGGCGGGCCGCTGGCGCGGGGTGATGCTGATCTGCGTGATCGCACCGTTCTTCACCTCGTTCGTGCTGCGCACCATCGCGTGGCGCCAGATCCTGGCCGACGACGGACCGGTGGTCGCCACCGTGAACGCGCTCCGGTTGCTGCCGGGCGGGCACCTGACCGAGACCCCGCTGGCCGTGGTGCTGGGGCTGACCTACAACTTCCTGCCGTTCATGGTGCTGCCGCTGTACGCCAGCCTGGAACGGGTGGATCCGCGGCTCGTGGAGGCCGGTCAGGACCTGTACGGCGGTGGGCTCAGTACGTTTGCCCAGGTGACGCTGCCGCTGTCGATGCCGGGGCTGCTGGCCGGGACGCTGCTGACATTCATTCCGGCGGCGGGGGACTACGTCAACGCCGAGCTGTTGGGCTCAGACGTGTCCACCAAGATGGTCGGCAACGTCATCGACAGCCAGTTCTTCCGGGTGCTGGGGGGCTATCCCAGCGCGGCCGCGTTGTCGCTGTGCCTGATGGCGCTCATCGTGGCGTTGGTGTTCGTCTACATTCGCCGATTCGGAACCCGGGAGCTGGTATGACCATATTGCCCCGGGAGGCGGGAAGCTCCCCCGGCCCCCGGCCCCCTGCGGGCGCAGGCTCCTCGGGCCTGGCCGGTGGCTTGCTCGGGGCCCGGTTCGGTGGCCGGCGGCCGGGCGGCACCGGTCCCCAGCAGAGGCTGGTCAAGGGCTCGGTGGTGCCGATGTACCGCCAGCTGGCGCGGTGGGTCGGGGACCGGATCGTGCTGGTGACGGCGCTCGCCGTACTGGGTTATCTGTTCCTGCCGGTGGCCTACACCTTCGTCTTCTCGTTCAACGACTACGGCAAGTCGAACCTGGTGTGGAACTCCGCGGGCTCGCCGACCCTCAAGCACTGGCAGGATCCCTGCGGCGCGGTCGGGGTGTGTGAATCGGTGGTCACCAGCCTGCAGGTGGGCTTGCTGTCCACGGTGGTCGCCACGGCGCTGGGCACGATGATCGCGTTCGCCATGGTGCGGCACGCGTTCGCCGGGCGGGGGGTCATGAACCTGCTGATCTTCCTGCCGATGGCGACGCCGGAGGTGGTCCTGGGCGCCAGCCTGTTGACGCTCTTCGTGCAGGGGATGTCCTCGGTCACGCTGGGTTTCTGGACGATCGTGGCGGCCCACGTGATGTTCTGCCTGAGCTTCGTGGTGATCACGGTCAAGGCCCGGCTGCAATCGTTGGACTGGCGGGTCGAGGAGGCCGCCGCGGACCTGTACGCCGGCCCCTGGGACACGTTCACGCGGGTGACCCTGCCGCTGGCCACGCCGGGGATCATCGGGGCGGCCCTGTTGTCGTTCTCGTTGAGTTTCGACGACTTCATCACCACGAGCTTCGTGGCCGGTGACGTGATGACGTTCCCGCGGTTCGTGTACGTCTCCTATCTGCGCGGGATTCCGGCGCAGGCCAACGTGATCGGGTTCGCGATGTTCGCGTTCGCCGTGCTGGCCGTGGTGGCCTACCAACTGGTGGCCCGCCGCCGCCGCTAGGGCCCGCTCGGCCCGACCTGGGGCAGGTTCACCCGACCCGGAGCGGGTTGCAGCATGCCCCAGGTCCGGGTAAGCCGCACCCGGTCAGGTCAACCTGCACCCGGTCGGGTCAACCGGCGCGCTTGGCCCGAGCCTGCGCGACCTTCTCGGCGCGCTCCTGGTCCAGGCGGGTCTTGGGGTCGTCGTCGCCCAACTGGGCGGGCCCGAACACGCTGAGCAGCGCCCGGCGGATCCGCCAGGTGATCCGGTACATCAGGCTCAGACCTTCGTCCTTGGCCACGTCAAAGCTCCTTCGCGAGACGGCAATCGGGAACCCCCGATCATTCGACGATACGCCGCCGATCCGGCGATGCACCTGCTGTGAAGGTCTGCCCCGGCTGGCAGGATGAGGACACTGCCGCCCGTGACCCGCCCGCCGACGAACGGAGCACACCATGCCTGAGGCCATGCCGACACGCGAAAGTGATCTGCTCGCGCAGCTCCCGACCCAGCTGTTCATCGGGGGGCGCTGGCGCGACGCCAGTGACGGAGGCCTGCTGGACGTCGAGGATCCCGCCACCGGCGCGGTGCTCACGCAGGTCGCCGACGCCACCGCCCAGGACGCCCAGGACGCCCTCGCCGCGGCCGCCGACGCCCAGGCCGGGTGGGCCGCCACCCCGGCGCGGCAGCGCGCCGAACTGTTGCGGGCGGCGTACGAACGGATCGTCGAGCGCACCGAGGACTTCGCGCTGACGATGACCTTGGAGATGGGCAAGCCGCTGGCCGAATCGCGGGGCGAGGTGGCCTACGGCGCCGAGTTCTTCCGCTGGTTCAGCGAGGAGGCCGTGCGAATCCGCGGCTCGTACACCACCAACCCGGCCGGGGGCAGTCGGCTGCTGACGATGCGCCAACCGGTCGGCCCGACGCTGATGATCACCCCGTGGAACTTCCCGCTGGCGATGGGTACCCGCAAGCTCGGCCCCGCGCTGGCCGCCGGGTGTACGGCGGTCGTCAAGCCCGCGCGGCAGACCCCGCTGACGATGCTGCTGTTGGCGCGCACGCTGGAGGAGGTCGGCGTGCCGGCCGGGGTGGTCAACGTGCTGGCGACCTCCCGGACGTCCGAGGTCGTCGCGCCGCTGATGACGGACCGCCGGCTGCGCAAGGTCACCTTCACCGGGTCGACGCAGGTCGGCAAGCAGCTCATCGCCCAGTCCGCCGACCAGGTGCTGCGGGTCTCGATGGAGCTAGGGGGCAACGCGCCGCTGATCGTCTTCGAGGACGCGGACGTGGAGGTGGCCGTCGCCCAGACGATGCTGGCCAAGATGCGCAACACCGGGGAGGCGTGCACCGCCGCCAACCGCCTGTTGGTGCACGAGAGCGTCGCCGGGGAGTACGCGCGGCGGCTCGCCGAAGCGATGGGCGGGCTGCGGATGGGGCGCGGCACGTCCGAGGACACCCAACTCGGCCCGCTCATCGACGACGCAGCCCGCAAGGGCGTCGACGCGCTGGTCCAGGACGCGGTGGCCCGCGGCGCGACGCTGGCCGTGGGCGGGGCCCCAGCCGACGGGCCCGGCTACTTCTACCCGGCAACCGTGCTGACCGACGTACCGGCGCAGGCCGCCATCCTGGCCGAGGAGGTCTTCGGCCCGGTGGCCCCGATCAGCACGTTCGCCACGCTTGAGGAGGCGATCGCGCGGGCCAACGACACGACGTACGGGTTGATAAGCTACGTCTTCACCCGGGATCTGTCGCGGGCGTTGCGGGTCAGCGAAGCCCTGGAGTTCGGGATGGTCGCGGTCAACGCCGGCGTGGTCTCCAACCCGGCCGCGCCCTTCGGCGGCGTCAAGCAGTCCGGCCTGGGCCGCGAAGGCGGCGCCGAAGGGATCGAGGAGTTCGTCGAGGTCAAGTACGTCGGGATCGCCCTGTGACCGACGCGGGTGAGGGACCCGACGTCGCCGGCTGTTCGGCGCGCAGGGTCGCCGTCCTCGGCTCGACCGGGTCGATCGGCACTCAGGCGCTGCAGATCGTCCGGGCCCACCCGCGGCGTTTCGAGGTCACCGCGCTGAGCGCCCGAGCGGCGGACCCGGCGAGCCTGCACCTGCTGGCCCGGCAGGCCGTGGAGTTCGCGGTGCCCTGTGTCGCGGCGGCCGACGCCGACGTCGATGCGTTGGCAGCCGCGATCCGGGTGGCCGCCGATCAGGCGCAGGGGCGCTCGACGTACCGGCCCGACCTGCTGACCGGCGCAGGGGCAGCGACCCAGGCCGCCCAGCGACCCACCGACGTGGTGCTGAACGGGATCACCGGGTCCATCGGCCTGATGCCGACGCTGGCGGCGCTGACGGCCGACCATCGGCTCGCCTTGGCCAACAAGGAGTCCCTGATCGTCGGGGGGCCGGTGGTGAAGATGTTGTCATCTTCCGGAGTCGACCGGATCGTCCCCGTCGACTCCGAGCACTCCGCGATCTTCCAGTGCCTGCGCGGCGCTGACCGCGGCGACGTACGACGACTGATCATCACCGCCAGCGGCGGCCCCTTCCGTGGCTGGTCGGCGGATCGGCTAGCGACGGTCACTCCGGCTCAGGCCCTGGCCCATCCCAACTTCGCGATGGGCACGGTGATCACCACCAACTCGGCCACCATGGTCAACAAGGGGTTGGAGGTCATCGAAGCCCACCTGCTCTTCGACGTGCCGTACGACGACATCACCGTGGTCGTGCATCCCCAGCAGCAGATCCACTCGATGGTGGAGTTCCGCGACGGGGCCACCCTGGCCCAGGCCGGACCGCCGCGGATGCTGGTGCCGATCGCCCTGGGCATGTCGTGGCCGGAGCGGCTGGTCGACGTCGACACCCCGTGCGACTGGACGCGCGCGTCGTCGTGGGACTTCGAACCGCTCGATGCGACGGCCTTCCCCGCGGTGCCGTTGGCCTACCGGGTCGGCCGGGCCGGAGGCACCTTCCCGGCGGTGTACAACGCCGCCAACGAGGAAGCGGTCGCCGCGTTCCACGCGGGCGCGATCGCGTTCCCGCAGATCGTTGCCACGGTGGCCCGATTGGTCGATGAGTGGGAGGCAGGCGGCGGACTGGACCTCATCGGGACAACCGCGGTGGACCGGGCCCGCGACGAGCTGGGGACGGCTGGGCAGCTACTCGGCAACGATTCGGTGGCTGAGGGCGTTGCCCAGGTGTTGGCCGCCCAGACGTGGGCGCGGGCCCGGGCGCAGGAGCTCCTGGCAGCCTGCTGACCAGCAATGCATCATGGAACATGGGCGGCCGACGCCGCTGACGTGACCAGGAGGACGGACCGACCGTGACCTATCTGCTGTACACCCTGGGTGTGCTGGCCATCGCGTTCGGCATCGGCGTCTCGATCGCTCTGCACGAGTTGGGTCACCTGATCCCGGCCAAACGGTTCGGGGTCAAGGTCACCCAGTACATGATCGGCTTCGGCCCGACCGTGGCCTCCTGGCGGCGCGGGGAGACCGAGTACGGGATCAAGGCCATCCCCCTGGGCGGGTACGTCCGGATGATCGGGATGCTGCCGCCCCAGACCCCGGCCCCCGACGGCCAGCCGGAGCGGCTTCGCTCAGGCACCACCGGGCGCTTCGCGATGCTGGCCGAGCAGGCCCGCCGGGACGCCCTGGACGAGGTCACCCCGGGGGAGGAGCACCGGGTCTTCTACCGGTTGTCCACGCCCAAGAAGATCCTGGTCATGCTGGGCGGCCCGCTGATGAACCTGGTGATCGCGGCGGTCCTGCTCACCGGTTACGTGACCCTGTACGGCGTCCTCGACGACCGCCAGCCCACCGGCGCCGCGATCGCCGGGGTCAGCACCTGCGTGCCGGCCACCGTGACGTCCGGTACGGCGCCCGGCACGTCGGGCGGGCCGGGCGGGTCTGGGTCTGCTGGCGCGGGGTGCCAGGGTCGGCCGGCGGCCCCCGCGTACGCCGCGGGGTTGCGCCCCGGAGACCGGATCGTCGGGATCGACGGTCGCACCGTGTCGACCCCCTCCGACATCTCGGCCATCGTCCGGCCGAACGCCGGCCGCACGATGCCCGTGCAGGTGCTGCGGGACGGGCAGCCGGTGACGCTGACCGTGACGCCGGTGGCCACCCAGCTGCCCAAGCTGGACGCCGCCGGGAAGCTGGTGCTGGACGCCTCCGGGAAAGCGGTCACCGTCCAGGGTGGGTTCCTCGGGACGACCACCCGGCCCACCTTCGCCACTGTGCGGCAACCGCTCAGTGAGGCGCCGACGTACATCGGGCAGGCGATGGCCGGGACCGCGGGGGTGATGCTGCGGATCCCCGAGAAGATGGTCGGGGTCTGGAACGCCGCCTTCGGGGACTCCGAACGGGACCTGAACGGCCCGATCTCGGTCGTCGGAGTCGGGCGGGTCGCCGGGGAGAAGGCCGGCGGGGAGATCACCGGCTCGCTGATGGACGACATCGATGTGCTGCCCTTCCTGGTACAACTACTGGCCGGCCTCAACATGGCGCTGTTCGTGTTCAACCTGATCCCGTTGATGCCGTTGGACGGCGGGCAGATCGCCGGGGCGCTCTGGGAGGGGCTGCGGCGTACCGTCGCCCGGGTCACCGGCCGGCCCGACCCCGGCCCGGTGGACGTGGCGCGGGCGTTGCCGCTGGCCTACGCCGTGTCGGTGGTCCTGATCGGGATGTCCGCGCTGCTCATCTACGCCGACCTGGTCAAGCCGGTGCGCTTCTGATCCCAGCGGTGGGAGATACTGGCGCCATGACGGTTGCCCTCGGGATGCCGGCCACCCCGGCACCGGTGTTGTCCCCCCGCCGCGTCTCGCGGCAGATCCAGGTCGGTGCGGTGCGGGTCGGCGGTGACGCGCCGGTCTCGGTGCAGTCGATGTGTACGACGCTCACGGCCGACGTCAACGCGACCCTGCAACAGATCGCCGAGCTCACCGCCGCCGGCTGCGACATCGTCCGGGTGGCCTGCCCGAGTCAGGACGACGCGGATGCGTTGGCCGCGATTGCCCGCCAATCCCGCATCCCGGTCATCGCCGACATCCACTTCCAACCCAAGTACGTGTTCGCCGCGATCGACGCCGGGTGCGCGGCGGTCCGCGTCAACCCGGGCAACATCCGGCAGTTCGACGACAAGGTCAAGGAGATCGCCTCGGCGGCGGCGCAGGCCGGGGTGTCGATCCGGATCGGGGTGAACGCTGGGTCCCTGGACAAGCGGCTGCTGGAGAAGTACGGCAAGCCCACCGCCGAGGCCCTGGTGGAGTCGGCGGTCTGGGAGGCGAGCCTGTTCGAGGAGCACGGGTTTCACGACTTCAAGATCTCGGTCAAGCACCACGACCCGGTGACTATGGTCCGCGCGTACCAATTGCTGGCCGAGCGCGGCGACTGGCCGTTGCACCTGGGAGTCACCGAGGCCGGCCCGGCGTTCCAGGGGACCATCAAGTCCTCGGTGGCCTTCGGCACGCTGCTGTCCCAGGGGATCGGGGACACCATCCGGGTGTCCCTGTCCGCGCCGCCGGTGGAGGAGGTCAAGGTGGGCCTGCAAATCCTGCAGTGCCTGAACCTGCGGCCCCGCCAACTCGACATCGTCTCCTGCCCGTCGTGCGGACGCGCCCAGGTCGACGTCTGGAAGCTGGCCGAAGAGGTGACCGCCGGCCTGGAAGGGATGACGGTGCCCTTGCGGGTCGCCGTGATGGGCTGCGTGGTCAACGGCCCCGGCGAGGCCCGGGAGGCCGACCTCGGGGTCGCCTCGGGCAACGGCAAGGGACAGATCTTCGTGCGTGGCGAGGTCATCAAGACGGTGCCGGAGTCGCAGATTGTCGCCACCTTGATCGAGGAGGCCCTGCGGTTGGCCGAGGAGATGGGCGTGGACGCCGACGACGGTACGGCGGCGGGTCAGCCCACGGTCAGCGTCACCGGATAGTCGAGCGCTGGCCGCGGGTGGTCGCCGCGACGCTGCATGACAGGCATCGACAAGCACGACAAGCATCGACCATCATTGACAAATGTTCCTGTCAATAGCACGCTGGTGGAGTGCTCGACCTTGAGGTGATCGACGACCCCGCCGCGGCGATGGTCGCGCTCGACCCGACCCGCCGTACCATCCTCGCCGTGCTCGCCGAACCAGGATCGGCGACCACCGTCGCGGCGGCACTCGATCTGCCCCGGCAGCGGGTGAACTACCACCTGCGGGCGCTGGAGAGCCACGGCCTCGTGCGCCTCGTCGAAGAACGGCCACGCCGCGGTCTGACCGAGCGTGTCGTCATCGCCACCGCGCGCGACTACCTCGTGTCTCCGGCGGCGCTCGGCGACCGCGCCGCTGATCCGCACGGTAGGGACCGACTCTCGACCCGCTACCTGGTCGCTGTCGCTGCCCGGATGGTGCGCGAAGTGACCGCACTGGCCCGCCGGGCCGAGGCGTCCGGCCGCCGACTGCCAACCCTGTCCATCGACACCCAGATTCGCTTCGCCTCCGCCGCCGACCGGGCGGCGTTCACCGCGGAACTCAGCGAGACGATCACTCGACTCGCCAGCCACTACCACGACGAATCCGCCGTCGGCGGCCGGTGGCACCGGCTCGTCGTGGCGTCCCACCCCAGCCTCGAACCACCTCCGACGCCAGCCGACAGGAGCAGCCAGCCATGAGCCACGACCCCCAGCCGACCGCACCCGATCCATCGCACCCGGAAGCCACCCGCTCCATCGAGCTGGAGATCGAGGTGCCCGGCACCCCCGAACAGGTCTGGCGGGCGATTGCCACCGGACCCGGCATCTCCTCTTGGTACGTGCCGCACACGGTCGAGGAACGCGCCGGCGGTGCGGCGCACGCCTCGTTCGGGGAGGGGCCGGACATGCAGGTCTCCGGGCGCGTCGCGGCATGGGAGCCGCCGCACCGGGTGGTGTTCGACGGCGGCGCCCCAGACAGCGACGAACCGGCCGGCGGCTTCGCGTTCGAATGGCTCGTGCAGGCCCGAGACGGCGGTAGTTGTGTCGTCCGTCTCGTGAATTCCGGGTTCGGCAGCGGCGCCGAGTGGGACGACCAGTACCACGAGATGACCGAGGGCTGGAAGCTGTTCCTGGAGAACCTTCGGCTGCACCTGACCTACTTCGCGGGACAGTCCGGGACCGCGATGCTGCCGATGGCCCACTGGCCCGGGCCCCGCGGGACTGCCTGGTCGACGTTGACCGGCCGGCTCGGGCTGCCCGAAGCGCCCACCGTGGGGGATCGGGTCAGCACCCGTGACGGCGTCCCGACGCTAGGAGGCACCCTCCTCAGCGTCGGAGCGACCCGGCTCGCGCTGCTGCTGGAGGAGCCCGCCCCCGGTACGGCGTTCGTGGCCGCCGAGGGCGACGGGGACGCCGTCGGGGTGTCGGTGTGGGCCTACCTGTACGGCGCGGACGCCCCCGGCATCGCCGCCCGCGACGAGCCGCGGTGGCGCACGTGGCTGCAGGACGGGCCTGGTTGACCACCCATGTCCTAGGCTTGTGCGGTCAACGAAAGGTGGGCCGCCCTGATGCCGAGCGGGTCTCGCGGGCACGTCCGCCCCGTGGGTTCGCTCCAGCGGGATGAGGCGCTCCGGCTGTGTGCCCGCGACCCGGTGGCCAATGTGTACGTCGCCGCGCGGATCCTCGAGGTCGACCTCGACCGATCCCGGGGCGCCCTGCTGGGGTACTACACCGCGGGGACCGACCGGCTCGTCTCGTTGTGCTGGCGGTCCGCGAACGTCGTACCGGTGGAATGCGACGAAGACGCCTGCGAGGCATTCGCCGCTGAACTGCGCGGTCATGAGTCCCGCTGCTCGTCGATTTTCGGGCCCACCCAGGCGGTGGCCCAGCTGTGGCGAGCGCTGGGAACGACGTGGCGACGGCCGATGAACGTCCGCCCCGTGCAGCCAGTGCTGGCCCTGGCCGCCGAACGGCCACTGGGGAGCCGGCTGGACCCCCGGGTCCGGCTGGCCACGGTGGACGAGGTCGACATCCTGATGCCGGCTGCCGCCGCCATGTTCACCGAGGAGATCGGTTACGCGCCGTACACCGATCGAGCCAGCCAGTCGGCGTACCGGCACTCGGTGCGAGCCCTGATCGCCCGCGGGCACTCGTTCGTGCTGGTCGAGGACGACCGGGTGGTGTTCAAGGCCGACGTCGGTTCGTCCGCCATCGACACCTGTCAGATCCAAGGCGTGTGGGTGGCCCCGGACCGGCGCGGCCACGGCCTGGCCGCCCCGGCGGTCGCGGCCACCGTCGCCCTGGCCCGGGCCAGCGTCGCGCCGCTGGTCACGCTGTACGTGAACGAGTACAACGAGGCGGCGCTGGCGACCTACCGCCGGGTGGGGTTCGAGCAGGTGGCGACGTTCAGCACGATCCTGATGTGACCGTGTGCAGGTGAGATGACGGTGGTCTCGTGCTCGGCGAACAGTCAGTTGCGTGCTGGATCTTCCCCGAGAACGAAGCCGCGTCGACTTTCGGACGTAACGAACGGCACGCAATTGACACCTGAGCACGACGGCGTGCGCGGGCGCGCCGATCATCGAGAGGCGACCCGTCACGTCGGCCCGTCACGTCAGCCACTGGCGTAGCTGCCGCAGCACCGCGTCGTACTCTCGGCGATCCGCCCGGGTCAGGGCGGTGATCTGCACATACGCCCACCCGGCCTCCTCGATCAGCCGTCGCCGCGCGGCGTCGCGCTGGAACTGGCGGGGATCGCCGTGGTGAGCTCCGTCGTACTCGGCCACGACCCGCGGCCGGCGCCAGACGAAGTCCGCCGTGGCCAACCATTGCCCGGACAGGTCGCCTACCTGGGCGTTGAGCTCGGGCTCGGGGAGTCCAGCAGCCTCGAAGTCCAGGCGCGTGAGGGTTTCAGCTGGTGAGGCCGATCCGGACCGCAACCGATCGGCCGCCTCCCGGAGCAGGGTCACGCCCGGCATCCCAGCTCGGGCCGTCACGATGTCGCGGAGTGTCGACTGACCGCAGCGCCGGCGCCACAGGATCGCGTCGCCGACGATCACCAGGAGGGGAACCGTCGCCGTCGGCAGATTCGCCAGGTCGGCCCACGTGTCGGCGGCAGCCGTCAGCTGTACGCCATACCGTGTCAGGGTGGCGCGGCGCTGCAGGCCGGGATGGGCGACGATACCTTGGCGCCGAATCCGGCGAGAGGCAGCGTGCATGATGTGCACCGGCTCAGCGGCGTCCCACGGGACCGACCACGGTAGTCCCCAGAGGCGCAGCGCACTCAGATGGGAGAACGCGACATCCTCGGGAAGCGTCCGGGCCAATGCTTGGAAGACCTCGACGGGCGAGGTGACTGCGCGAAGGCTGCGCAAGCGCGGATGGGGCCGGATGATCGAGGCGCCATTGGCCCGGCGCCTGCCGATGCCGTACGCCGTGGCCTCGGCCACGGTGAACGGTCGGCTGCGCAGCTCTTCGGGCCACGGAACACGGGCAGTCATGGTCTCGATGCTGGACCCTGCGCTGTCCGTTCGGACGTTCGGCGGGGGAGCCCTGGGGATAACGCCACAGCGCCACGCTGCGCATGCACGCTGCCTCCGGGCGGCGTGTGGAAAACCGGGGAGATCTGCCGCGCGGTCGGCAGGCCAGAGGGACCGGCGGGCCAGAGGGACCGGCGGGCCAGAGGGACCGGCGGGCCAAAGGGCGATCTGGTGCTGTTGGACGCGTCGGGACGGCCCCTCATTGACGTTCGGACATAACGAACGCGGCAAAAGTGACACCTGGCCGGAGGGGTAGGGAGGGTCGGATGCCAGGCCGCGCCGTATACGCAGGCCGCGCCGTATACGCAGGCCGCGCCGTATACGCAGGCCGCGCCGCACACGCAGGCCGCGCCGTATACGCAGGCCGCGCCGCACACGCAGGCCGCGCCGCAACCTCAGCCCGGGATGGTCGCCGCAGGGCCCTGCGTGCACGGCGTACGCTGAGCCCGGCTGAACTGGGTCGAGCAAGGAGATTACCCACGTGAGCGTCATCTGCATGTCCCGGCTGTTTTTGCGGACCCTCCGGGAGGACCCCTCGGATGCCGAGCTGCCGGGACACAAGGTGCTGGTGCGCGCCGGGTACATCCGGCGGGCCGCACCCGGGGTGTACAGTTGGTTGCCGCTGGGGTTGCGGGTGCTGCGCAAGGTCGAGCAGATCGTCCGCGAGGAGATGGACGCCATCGGGGGCCAGGAGCTGAGTTTCCCGGCGCTGCTGCCGCGGGAGCCGTACGAGGCGACCGGTCGCTGGACCGAGTACGGTGACAACTTGTTCCGGCTGGTCGATCGCAAGGGCACCGACATGCTGCTCGGTCCGACGCACGAGGAGATGTTCACCCTCGCCGTCAAAGACCTCTACAGCTCGTATAAGGATCTGCCGCTGACCTTGTACCAGATCCAGACCAAATACCGCGACGAGGCGCGTCCCCGGGCCGGGCTGCTGCGCGGCCGCGAGTTCATCATGAAGGACTCCTACTCCTTCGACGTTGACGACGCCGGGCTGGAGGCCGCCTACCAGCGGCACCGGGCGGCGTACACCCGGATTTTCGACCGGCTCGGGTTCGAGTACGTGATCGTCAAGGCCATGTCGGGGGCCATGGGCGGCTCGGCCAGCGAGGAGTTCCTCGCCCTGTCCGAACACGGTGAGGACACCTTCGTGCGCTGCCTGGCCAGCGGGTACGCCGCGAACGTCGAGGCGGTCGTGATGCCCCCCGCGCCCCCGGTCGACCCGGCCGTCGTGGCGGCGACCCCGCCCGCCGCCCAGGTGGACACCCCCGACACCCCCACCATCGACACCCTGGTCGCCGTCCTCAACGCCGCGCATCCCCGGTACGACGGCCGCACCTGGACCGCTGCCGACACCCTGAAGAACGTCGTCGTCATGGTGGTACAACCGGACGGTACCCGCAGCCCGCTGGTCGTCGGCTTGCCCGGGGACCGGCAGGTGGATGAGAAGCGCCTGGAGGCGCAACTGGCCCCCGCCGAACTCGCCGATTTCACCGAGGCCGACTTCGCGGCGTACCCGCTGTTGGTCCGGGGGTACATCGGCCCGCAGGTCCTGGGGGAGAGCCGCACCCAGGACGGCGACGGCAACCCGACGGGCATCCGCTATCTGCTCGACCCCAGCGTGGCTGTCGGGTCGGCGTGGGCCACCGGGGCGAACACCCCCGGCGTACACGTCGTCAACCTGGTCCATGGCCGGGACTTCACCGCCGACGGCACCATCCAAGCGGCGCAGGTCCGCGACGGCGACCCCAGCCCCGACGACGCGGGCGTGCTGCAGACCGCGCGGGGCATCGAGATGGGCCACATCTTCCAGCTCGGGCGCAAATACGCCGACGCCCTCGGCCTGCAGGTCCTCAATGAGCAGGGCAAGCTCGTCACCGTCACCATGGGCAGCTACGGCATCGGGGTGTCCCGCGCGGTGGCCGCGCTCGCCGAGGCCAACGTCGACGAGCTCGGGCTCGTCTGGCCGCGGCAGGTCGCGCCGGCCGACGTCCACCTGGTGGCCACGGGCAAGGACGCGGTCGTGTTCGAGACTGCCGCCCGGATCGCCGACGATCTGGCCGCCGCGGGACTGGAGGTGCTGTACGACGACCGGCCCAAGGTCAGCCCCGGGGTGAAGTTCAAGGATGCCGAGCTCATCGGGGTACCGACCATCGTCGTGGTCGGCCGGGGCCTGGAGTCCGGGGTCGTGGAGATCAAGGATCGGGCCACCGGTCAGCGCCGCGAGGTTCCCGTGGCCGACGTGGTCGCCGACCTCGTCGACGAGGTGGTCCGCGAGGCCCGTGGATGACCCGTCCCTGCTGACGCTGGCGTTGCTCGCGACCGCGGGGCTGCTGGCCGGTTGGGTCGATGCCGTGGTGGGCGGCGGCGGGTTGATCCAGTTGCCGGCGTTGCTGCTGGCGTTCCCGGGCGCGCTGCCGGTCCAACTGTTGGGGACCAACAAGTTGGCCTCCATCTGCGGTACGGCGACCGCAGCGGCGACCTACCTGCGCCGGATCCCGGTGGATCTGCGGACGGCGTTGCCGTTGGCGGCGGCGGCCTTCGCCGGCTCGGCGGCCGGCGCCGTCCTGGCCAGTCGGCTGCCGATGCGGTGGTTCTCCCCGATCGTGCTGATCGCGTTGATCCTGGTCGGTGGCTACACGCTGCGGCGGCCGGACCTGGGGGTGACGACGGGCCTGCGGTACGCCGGTCGCCGGCACCTGGGCGTGGCGGCGCTGATCGGGGCGGGCATCGGATGCTACGACGGCGCGCTCGGCCCGGGCACCGGGTCCTTCCTGGTGATCGCCCTGGTGGCCGGGGTCGGGTACTCGTTCCTGCAGGCCAGCGCCCTGGCAAAGACGGCCAACGTGGCGACGAACCTGGCCGCGCTCGCGGTGTTCGTCCCGCAGGGGGCGGTGTCCTGGCGGATCGGGCTGGTCATGGGGGTGGCCAATCTCGCGGGCGGCTACCTGGGTGCCCGGACCGCCGTCGCCGCGGGCCAGCGCTTCGTCCGGGCGGTGTTCCTGGTGGTCGTGAGCGGGTTCACCATCCGGATCGGGTACGACGTGCTGCGCCAGCTCATCGGGTGACCCGTCGGCTCCGCGAGGGTG
This sequence comes from Austwickia sp., assembly GCA_016711265.1. GTDB lineage: Bacteria > Actinomycetota > Actinomycetes > Actinomycetales > Dermatophilaceae > JADJTI01. The sequence goes on from JADJTI010000005.1 coordinate 474,777, forward strand.
CGACGGCGCGGCTGGGCGCCCCGGGCGGCGGCCTCCTAGGATCGGCAGCAGGCGACGCGCGGGGGGCCAGGGCGGCTCGCGAGGTGGTGCGGCGCCCGAGGGAGTCACCATGGATGCCGACGTCGTCATCGTCGGGGCAGGCCTGTCCGGGCTGCGCTGCGCGGTGCGCCTGGAGGAGCTGGGTCACCAGGTGGTGGTCGTGGAGGCCGAGCAGACCGTCGGCGGCCGGCTGCGCACCGACCTCATCGACGGGTTCCGCACCGATCACGGCTTCGCGGTGATCCTGCCGGCCTACCCCGCCCTCGCTGCCTGCGTGGACCTGGACGCGCTGGACCTGCGTTCGTTCGGCGCAGGCGTACTGGTCCGCCGGTACAACGGGCTCAAGGTCCTGGCTGACCCGGCGCGGGAACCGCAGTGGCTGCTGCGCTCGTTGCGCAGCGGCTACCTGGATCCGGTACAGCTGGCGGCGGCGGCCCGCTGGTACGCCCCGGTGCTCACCGGCGTCCGCCGGGTGCTGCAGTCCCCGGACGTCACGCTGGGCAAGTCGTTCGACGACGCCGGGTTCACCGGCGCCCTCCGTCGCGAGGTGGTCGACGTCTTCTTCGCCGGGGTGCTGGGGGACAGCTACGGCGCGACCTCGGCCAACTACGTGCGGGTTCTGGCCAAGATGTTTGCCACCAGCACCCCCGGGCTGCCCGCCGCCGGGATGGTCGCCCTGGCCCAGCAGCTCGCCGACCGGATCACCGGAGCGATCCGGCTGGGCGAACGGGTCGAACGGCTGGAGGACGGGGCGGCGGCCACACCGGAGATCGCCGTCCACACCACCGGCGGCACGCTGAGGGCCCGGCGGGTGGTCGTGGCGGGCAGCCCGCAGAGCATTCCGGACCTGACGGGCCTGCCGGCACCGGACACCCGCGGCTTGATCACCTGGTGGTTCGAGGCCGACGAGGCACCGCATCCGCTGCCGCTGCTTGCCGTCGACGGCCGCCGCTCGGATCCGACCCCGCCCGGACCGGTGTGGAACGCCGCGGTGGTCAGCAACGCGGTCCCCAGCTATGCCCCCTCGGGCCGTCACCTGGTGCAGGCGACGACGGTGCTGGACCGCCCGGACGGCCAGGCACCTGAGCCCGACGTACGGCGCCACCTGGCCGAGATCTACGGATGTCCCACCCGGGATTGGCGCGTGATCAGCCGGTACGAGATTCCGCACGCGCTGCCCTTCAGCCCGCCGCCTTTGACCCCCCGGCGGCCGGTGGACCTCGGGGCGGGCCGGTTCGTGTGCGGCGATCACCGGGACACCTCCTCCATCCAGGGGGCGCTGGTCTCGGGCCAGCGCACCGCCGCGGCCGTGCACGCCAGCTTGCGGTGAGGCATCTCGTCACCGCGCCCGTGATTGTGAAGCGATCGGGAACCGGCCTGGCCCGTTTGTGAACTCCGCGTGAAGTACGCCCGTCACACTGGGAGGCGGTGTCGTTGCCCGAGACGGTGGTGACCCGGGTGCCCCCGCCGGGCGCCAGATCGAACGAGCCGACGCAGGATGCACTGAGATCGCATGAGATGCAGGAGGGGGAGCCGATGCAGCGCCGTCCGCTGGCTACGACCACGCGCGTCCGCTCCGCCCGGGCGGCGCTGACCGTCGTACTCGCCGCATCCTTGTTCCCGGCCCTCTCCGCGTGCTCCGGGGCTGACCGCGCCGCGGTGATGGACAAGGCCCAGTCGGGGCGAGCGCCGGTGTCGTCGGTGGCGCCCAGTCCTGTGCGCGCATCCGGGGTGGACCCGGGTACGTCGGGCTCCACCACCGCGCCGACGACGCGGCCCGCCGACGTGGTGACCCGCACAGGTGACGCCTCCGCCGTACCGGATGTGCCGCCCACGACACCGGCGCCGCCATCGGTGGCCCCTCGTACGGGCCGCGAGACCCCCGCCCGGCCGCCCTCCGACGCGCCCGTCAGCGGTCCTTACCTGATCGAATGCGTCGATGACAACCTCGCCAAGGCACCCGCCAGCTTCACCCTGGCCTGCGCCGACGCCAACGAGTCGCTGGATGGGCTGAGCTGGCAGAACTGGGGGGCGCCGACCGCGAAGGCCAAGGGTTACATCGTCGTCAACACGTGCGAGCCGAACTGCGCGGAAGGCTCGCTCAAGCGCTACCCGGTGAGTGTGCTCGCCTCCCGCTTGGTGCGCCACGGCCCGGGTCAGGTGTATACCCGGCTGACGTTGCGGTTCCTGGGCGCGATCCCCGAGGCGTACCTGCGGGTCGAGGAGTACGAGCTGCCGTCGTGAGTCCGACTCAGGATCGACCGGCGAGCTGGCCGGGCATGGGCTGATCGGCGGGCACGAACGCCACCGTGACCTTGGCGCCCGGACCGGGTTCGACCTGGTGGAGTCGGAGCACGGCGCCCATGTTCTCCGCCCGCTTGGCGGCGATGGTCAGGCCCAGCCCCGCCCCCTTGGCCCGGCCCTGCGCGTGGAATCGGAGCGGACCGGTTTCCGGCATGTCCGCGGGGAAGCCGTCACCGGCATCGGTCACCGACACCTCGGATCCGTCCACCGCGACGACCACCGGCGGTTGGCCGTGCCGGAGCGCGTTGGCCACCACGGCGGCCAGGATGCGCTGCAGGGCCACCGGATCCAGCCAGACGAGGAGCGGTGCGTCGGTGACCACGTCCTGCCCGGGCAGGGCCGCCCGAACGGCCTGCGCCAGGTCCAGCGGGACCAGGTCGACCGGCTCCTGGCCGGCATCCAGCTTGGACACCTCCAGGAGCGCCTCCACGAGGCTCCGCAGCCGCTCGACCTGTCGGCGTACCAGCCCGGTGGCCTCCGATTCCGGCAACAATTCGACCGCGCTGACCAGCCCGGTCACCGGCGTACGGAGCTCGTGGGCGACGTCGACGGTGAACTCGCGCTCGGTGGCCAGCCGCTGGCGCAGGGAGTCTGCCATCGCGTCGATGGCCTGGGTCAGGACGGCGACCTCGTCGTTGCCTCCGACGTGGACCCGCTGGGCCTGGTCTGCGGGTGCGCCGGCCGCGATGCGGTGGGCAGCGGAGGCCGCCTGACGCAGCCGCCGCGAGACCCGGTTGGCCGACAGCCACGCCAACGTGCTCGCGAGGAGCACCGCCAGCAGCGCACTGCCCCACAAGGCGGCGCGCCGTTCCGCGTCGGCGGTCTTGAGCCGGGTGGCGTCGAGTCGGGTGGTGAGCAGCACCTGGGGACCGAGACGTTGCCCGGCCCACATGGTGTCGCCGTCGAAGTAGCTGGCCCGGCCGCCGGTGGCCAGGCTGTCCCGCAACGGCGCGGGCGGCAGCTGCGGATTGACGGAAACCCCCAGCCGGAGGCGTCCGTCGATGGCGTAGCCTTCCGCGGCGACGGCCACGCGCTCCAGGGCCTGGTCCCGGAGCGCATCACGGGCTTCGGCGGCCGCTCGCACCGCCAGCAGCGACCCCACGGTCACCGCAGTGACCAGGGATACCACGGCCACGGCGAGCGCGATGTGCAGCCGCAGTGACCGGTACCAGGGCACCCCCGTTCGGGGTCGCTGGGGATCGCCCGGTGGGTCCAGCTGATGGTTCACCGCGCCCCTACCCGGAGACCCACTTGTACCCGGCACCTCGCACGGTCACGATGTGCTCGGCGCCGATCTTGGAGCGCAGACGCTGAACGTTGACCTCGACCACGTGCGGGTCACCCCAATCCGGATCGCCCCAGACCAGGTCCAACAGTTGGCCCCGAGAGAGCACCCGGCTGGGGTGATCGAGGAACGCCTCCAGGAGCCGGAACTCGGTGCTGCTCAGCGAGATCGGCTCATCACCTCGGGAGATGCTCATGCCGGGCCGGTCGATCAACAGGTCCCCGACGCGGATCCCGTCGGCGCTCGGGGCGGCACCGCGGCGCAGTACCGCTCGCAACCGGGCCGCCAGCACCTGGCCGTCGAACGGCTTGACCACGTAGTCGTCGGCGCCCGCATCGAACCCCGCCACCTGGTCGTGCGGCAGGTCGCGGGCGGTCAACACGATGACCGGGAGCTCGGCGATCGGCCCGCGCCGCGCACGGATCTGCCGGATGAAGGTGATGCCGTCCATCCGGGGCATCATCACGTCGACGAGTGCCACGTCCGGGGTTTCCTCATCCAGCCGGGCCAGGCCCTCGACGCCGTCGGCGGCGACGGTGACGGTGAAACCCTGCCGTTCCAGGACCAGGCGGGTCGTCAGGCGCAACTCCTCGTCGTCTTCGACCAGGAGTACGTGCGGACGGTCCGGTTGCGCTGCCACGGTGACAGATTACGCGGGGACCGGCGGACGTGCGCTCACTCAGTGGCGCCGACCCGAATGGGACACCCGACCGGGTTGTGAGCTTCCTGTGAAGTTCACGTGCGGAGCGCGAGAGGCCGCGGCGGCAATCTAGTGGTTGTGCGGCTGGCGCAGGGGACCAGCCGCCCACATACGGTCGCGATCAGGGGCGCGACCGAAACCCTTGCGGCCTCTCGGGGGTGCCGCAAGGGTTGGCTTCGACGCCGGCCCAGCCGGTAGTCAGGCTCGTCGGTGCGGGGAGCGCCGATGAACCACAGCCCGCAGGTGCCCGGCGGCCTCACGCCGAGCAGCTGCGGAAGCGCCGCCCGACGGGACTGGGGAGTCCTGGTCAGAGGCGGTGAAGCGAGACCCGGATGCGCTGGGGGCGTGTCCGGTACGGCGGGACGGGAGCGGCTCGGGGCGTTCCCGCTCCACGCCGTCACCACGCGAATGGGTGGGGGATCCGCGCCGGTTAACCGGTGCGAATCCCCCACCCATCAGCATTCTCAGACGGGGTCGACCAGCCACCACGCGGCGTACGGCGCCAGCCAGTAGTTGCCGTCGTCGCCAGGATGCACCGCGTCCCCGGAGAGTACGTCGATCGGTGCGGTCAGCCCGTACTGCGGCGCCCGCCAGGCGGGCCAAGGCCGCCAGCCGGGGGTGACGTTGAACAGCCCGACGAAGGCGCCGAGCGGATGGCGGCGGGTGACCACCAGGACGCCGGGATCGTCGACATCCCCCACCCAACTCGGGGTGGCGGCGTGCAGGTGTGGCAGCGAGGCCCGGGCTTGAATCAATGCCTGCAGGTCCTGGAACACCAGGCCGGGAATCGAGGAGACGTCGTGGCGTTGAGCCACTCGGTCGGGGTCCAGCCGGGCGCGGTGCACCCACCGGTTGTCGTCCTCGTGTCCCGGCTCGGCCGCCCACCCCGGGTCATTGAACGTGGCCACCTCGTCGCCGCTCCAGATCAGCGGGATGCCCCGCCAGGACAGGATGATCGCGTTCGCGCACCGCAACGCCCTGATGGCCAGATCCCGGGCGGCCGGGTCGTGTTCGGCGGCCTCGATCCCGATCAGGCTGGCCGTCGTACCACTGATCCGCCGGTCGTTGTTGGTCGGGTTGTACTGGAAGGTCAGCCCGCGGGCCGGTGACCCGGGGAACTGTCCGCTGTACCAGTCGGACAGGAACGTCCGGTGGGCGTACCCGTCCAGACCGACGGCGGCCGCGTCCTCGTTGCTGATCGCCCAGCCGATGTCGTCGTGGCAGCGCAGGTAGGTGATCCAGGCCGAGTTCAAAGGTGCCACCGGCATGGCCCGGATCGCCTGAACGGAAAGCCGGACGTCCTGGGTGGCCAGCATCGACCAGATCTGCACCATGAGGCTGTTGTGGTAGGCGAGCTCGCTGACCTTGCCCTCGAACCGCCCCTGGCCCAGGTAGGCGAGCAGCTTTTCGGGGGCGACGATCGCCTCGGCCTTGAACGCCACCGCCGGGCAGGCGATCCGCGCGACCGCGCGCAGCACCTGGGTGATCGCGTGCACCTCGGGCTGTCCCTGGCAGTCGGTGCCCATCCGTTTCCACATGAACGCCAACGCGTCCAACCGGAGCACCTCGACGCCCTGGTTGGCCAGGAAGGTGACGATGTCGGCGTACTCGAACATCACTTCGGGATTGGCCCAGTTGACGTCCCACTGCCAGGAGTTGAACGTGGTCCAGACCCAACCCTGGAGCTCTTCGTCCCAGGTGAAGCTGCCCGGCGCGAAGTCGGGGAACACCTCCGGCAGGGTGGCCTCGTAGGCGTCGGGCAGGGTGCGATCGGGGAAGACGTGGAAGTACTCGCGGTAGCGGGTGTTGCCCTCGCGGGCCTTGCGGGCCCATTCGTGCTCGGCGGCGACGTGGTTGAGCACCAGGTCCAGCACGAGGCTGACCCCCTGGGCCCGCAGGCTCCGGGTCACCTCGCGCAGGTCGTCCATGTCGCCCAGGTCCGGGCGGATGCTGCGGTAGTCGGTAACGGCGTACCCGCCGTCGTTGTCTCCCTCGCGGGTGGCCAGCAGGGGCATCAGGTGCAGGTAGGTGACCCCGAGCTCCTTGAGGTAGGGCAGCTGCCCGGCTACGCCCGCGAGGTTACCGGCGAACCGTTCCGTGTAGGCGGCGTACCCGATCATCGACGGGGACTGCAGCCAGTCCGGCTCCAACTGTCGGATCAGGTCGAGTCGGCGCAGCTCGGGGTCGCGGTCGCGGTAGGCGCAGGCCGCCAGGTACACCAGGCGGGCGCCGAGTTCTTGGGCGTCGGCGGGCGAGTACAGCTGAGCCAGTCCTTCGCGGATGTCGGGCCACCACCGCTGCAGCCGGACGTCGAAGACCTCGTGGAGTTCGGCGGAGAGCGTCGAGAGGGCCTCCTCGGCCACCGAACGGCACACCTCGGGGACCCTGATCGACATGCGTCCATCCTGCGGATGTGCACCGACATGGGCAAAATCGGTCCACGGTTCGGCCTCCGCTCGCGTCGGCTCATAGCCGACACACAGCTTTCGGCGGGGGTGGGCAAAGCGTTGACGGAGAGCGTGGTCCCATGAGCAGCCTCACCCACACCCCTGCCGCCGAGCTGGCCCCGCCGGCGCCACGCTTCGCGCCCTGGTGGAAGCACGCCGCCGAGGCGCTGGTGTGGCTGAGCCTGCTGGCCGTCGTCGCGATGTGGCTCGCTGGCGGTGGGCTGAGCGGGCTGACCGACCTCGGCGCCGCGATCACCAGCCTCGGGCGACTCACCGCCCTGGTGGCCGCGAACCTGATGCTGCTGCAAGTGCTGCTGCTGGCCCGGATCCCGGCGGTGGAGCGCAGCTTCGGCCAAGACGAGCTGGTCCGCAGCCACCGGCAGCTCGGTTTCGCCTCGTTCACCCTGATGGTGGCGCACGTCGGGCTGATTCTCCTGGGGTACGCCGGCGCGCGCCTCGATCGGCTGCTGCCGGTCGCCATCGAGGTGGCCCTGGACTTGCCGGGCATGCTGTTGGCGGTGGCCGGTACGGCGTGCCTGGTGATGGTGGTCGTGACGTCGGTACGTCGGACCCGCGCGGCCTTGCGGTACGAGAGCTGGCACCTGCTGCACCTGTACGCCTACCTCGGGGTTTTCCTGGCCCTTCCGCACCAGCTCTGGACCGGCGCCGACTTCCTGGCCAGCCCGGCGGCCACGGCGTACTGGTGGACGGTATGGCTCGCCGCCGCCGGGTCCGTGCTGGTGTGGCGGGTCATCCTGCCGCTGGTCCTCAGCCGCCGACACGACCTGCGCGTTCAGGCGGTGCACGACGACGGGGACGGGGTACACACGGTGGTGCTGACGGGCCGGCACCTGGCTCGCCTGCGGGTGGCCGCCGGGCAGTTCTTCACCTGGCGCTTCCTCGACGGCCCCGGCTGGACGCGGGGTCACCCGTATTCGCTGTCCGCCGCGCCGGACGGGCGCACCCTGGCCGTCAGCGTGGCCGCAGTGGGGGATGGGTCCGCGCGGGTGGCGACCCTGAGGCCGGGAACCCGGGTGCTGATCGAGGGACCGTACGGCCGGATGCACCCAGGGGTACGGCGGCGCACGAAGGTGGCGTTGATCGCCGCCGGGATCGGGATCGCGCCGATGAAGGCCCTGATCGAGGCGCTGGAGGTGGCGCCCGGTGAGCTGAGCGTCCTGCACCGGGTGTCCTGCCGGGGCGGGTTGCCGCTGCAGGCGAAGGTCGCGGCGGCGGTGCAGGCCCGGGGCGGGCGGCTCCGGCTGCTGCCCGGGCCGCGACGTGCCGAGGCCTCCTCCTGGCTTCCCCAGGGGTGGGCGCCCGGCAGCGACGCCGATGCGCTGCGCTACCTGCTGCCCGATGTCGCCGAACGCGACGTCTACGTGTGCGGTCCGCCGCAGTGGTTGGACCTGGTCGTGGACGCCCTGGCCCAGGCCGGGGTGCCCCAGGAGCAGATCCATCAAGAGCGGTTCGCCTGGTGAACCGCCCGCCTACCTGCGGGGGCCGTCTGGCCGCCGTACTGCTGAGCGCTCTGGAGCACGCATGAAACGCAACGTCGTGGTCGGCCTGGGGACCCTGTCCGCGGTCGTCGCGTTGTTCAGCTATCACACCAGTACGGCGGGTCCGGCCCGGCAGGCAGCTGCCCCCGCCGTGACCCCCTCCGACTCGGCGCAATCGCCCACGTCGAGCAGCGAGCCGAGCAGCGAGAACAGAACAGCGAGAACAGCAGCGAGAACAGCACGGTGACGGGGGAGGCGGTGATGACCCGCTATGGCCCGGTCCAGGTGCAGATCGCCGTCCGGAACGGAACGATCGTGTCCGCGTCGGCCATCCAGTACCCGAACACCGACCCTCACGACGCGCGGATCAACAACCAGGCGGTGCCGCTGCTGAACGCCGCCGCCGTCCAGGCCCAGAGCGCCGATATCGACACCATCTCCGGGGCCACGTACACCAGCCAGGGCTACCTGGCCTCGCTCCAGTCGGCCATCGATCAGGTGCACCGGTGAGCCGGCGCGCGTGGGTGGAGGAGGTGATGGGCACGGTCGTGAGCATTCATGTCCGTGGCCCACGATCCGAGGGGGCCCCGGTCGCCTCCCTGGTCGGGGAATGCCTGGCCGACCTGCAGTGGGTCGATGAGGTGTTCAGCCCGTACCGGCCGGGGTCCGCCGTCAGCCGGCTTCGCCGCGGCGACCTGACGGTGCGTCAGGCCGCCGCGATCCGCCCGGAGATCGCCGAGGTGATCGACCTGTGTCAGGAGGCCACTCGGCGTACCGGCGGTGCCTTCTCCTGGCTCCTGCCCGATGACCGCGGCAGGTTGCTGATCGACCCGACCGGACTGGTCAAGGGGTGGGCGATCGCCCGGTGCGTGGAGCGCCTGGAGACCCTGCGGGGGCATGCGTACTGCGTCAACGTCGGAGGCGACGTGGCGGTCGGCGGGGTGGACGGCGGTGTCGACGGTGACCGGCCGTGGCAGATCGGCCTGCAGGATCCGCGGGATCCGGGGAGGGTGGCCGAGGTGGTGGCGATCCGGCAGGGCGGCGTGGCCACCAGCGGTACGACGGCCCGCGGCGCCCACCTGATCGACCCGTCCACCGGTGCGTGGCCCGCTCGTCGCGGATCGGTGAGCGTGATCGGCCCCTCCATCCTGTGGGCGGACGTGTGGGCCACGGCGCTGTTCGTGGGGGCCCCCGCGTTGGCCGACGCGGCGCTGGCCCAGGACGCCTGGGAAGTCATCAGGCTGTAGGACGTTCGCCAGCGCCGGAGTTCGCCGTACAATCGCGGTGGCCTTCCCGCCCCGGCCACAGCCATCCCTCAGTCATTGCAGGAGACGATCCCCGTGTCCGAAGAGTCCCCGCGGAGCTGGGATGGACTGGACGTCGGGCAGCTGGACCAGTTGGTCGACGTGGACGGCGGGTCGCTGCTGCGGGGGCTGGTCGGCCGATTCCCGGCGTCGCTGAGCATGGCCGACGAGGTTGAGACCATGGTGGCCGCTGGTGATGCGGCGGGCGCCCGAGCGGTGGCGCATCGGCTCACCGGGCGGCTGCTCAACCTGGGCGCTATCGAGCCGGCCACGACCGCCCGCGCGATCGTGGGGCACCTCGACGCCGGTGATCTCGAACCGGCCGCGGCGCTGCTGCCGCAGCTGCATGCGGCGCTGGCCAGGGCCGGTGAGGGCCTGCACCGGTACCTGCGGACCCTGCCGGGCGCCTGACCTCGGCGGAGGTCGGGCCCAACGGGGAGGCGCAGGGTCAGGCCTCGGGCGCTGCCTGGGGGGCGGGTTCGGCGGCGGGCGCCCAGCGTTGCAGCGCGGCGCCCAGCTCGGCCTTGCGGACCGGTTTGGTCAGGTAGTCGTCCATCCCTGCGGCCAGGCAGCGCGCCAGGTCGTCGTCCAGTGCGCCCGCGGTCATGGCCAGGATGGGGGTACGCCGCCCCTGGCCCTCGCGGCGCCGCCACTCCCCGGTGGTCTGGTACCCGTCCATACCCGGCATGTGGCAGTCCATCAGAACCGCGTCGTAGCGAGCCGAGCCCAGGGCGGCCAGGGCGTCCTCACCGTCGTCCACCACCTCGACGCGGTATCCGAGCTGCTCCAAAATGCCGCGGGCCACGAGCTGATTGACCTCGTCGTCCTCGACCACCAGGATCCGCTGGGCCTGGTGTGTTCCACCGGAGGTGGCGGCGCTGGCCGTGTCAGAGTCCGTTGGCGGGTGGGCGCGCGGGGCCGGTACGCCGGCCGCCGGGGTGCTCTGCGGACTGAGCGCGTTGGCCAGCGCGGATCGAAGCTGCCCCAGCGGGACCGGCTTGGTCAGGTTGAGGGTGATCCCCGCTTCCCGAAGCTCACGGTGGGTCACGTCGACCGCTGAAGACAGCAGCACCATCGGGGTGGCCTGCAACACGGGGTCGCCGTTGACCCGGCGGGCCACCGCGAGGCCGTCCATACCGTCCATGACCAGGTCCAACACCAGGAGCGCGTACGGATCGCCGGCATCGGCGCAGGCCTGCAGGCGTTCCAGGGCGGCGGGGCCGTCAGCGACCAGGTCCGGGCGCAGACCCCAGGCCTGAAGGTACTCCTGCATCATCAGCCGGTTCGTCGCGTTGTCGTCGACCACCAGAACGCGTTGGCCGTCCAGGGCGGCCGGGGACGGGGGGGCCTCGATGTACCCGTGGGCCCGCTCCAGGGGCACGCACGCCCAGAACGTGCTGCCGGCGCCGGGGGCACTGTCCATGCCGATCTGTCCGCCCATGCTGGTCACCAGCTGCTGGCAGATCGCCAGGCCCAGGCCGGTGCCGCCGAACCGGCGGGTGGTCGAGGAGTCGGCCTGAGAGAACGGTTGGAAGAGGCGCTCGCGGGCACTGGGGTCGATGCCCACCCCGGTGTCGGTGACCTCGAAGCGGACCATCAGGGACCCATCCCCGGTCTCGCCGTCCAGCTGGGCGCGCACCACCACTTCGCCCTGGTCGGTGAACTTCACGGCGTTTCCGGCCAGGTTGAGCAGCACCTGACGGAGCCGGGTGGGGTCTCCCCGCAGGGCGGTGGGGAGTTCGGGCGAACAGTAGGCCAGCAGCTCCAACCCCTTGTGATGGGCCGAATAGGCGACCAGGCCGACGACGTCTTCGATGAGTTCCACCACGCTGAAGTCGATCGTCTCCAACTCGACGCGGCCGGCTTCACCGCGGGCGAAATCGAGGATGTCGTTGATGATGGCCAGCAACGATTCGCCTGCCGCGCGGATGCCCTCGGCGTACTGCCGTTGGCGGGCGTCCAGGTCCGTGCCGGCCAGCAGCCCGGCCAGCCCGATCACGCCGTTCATCGGGGTGCGGATCTCGTGGCTGGTGGTGGCGATGAATGCGGACTTGGCCCGGGATGCCTCCATGGCCGCGTCCCGGGCGACGGTCAGGTCGGTGCGGGCGCGGTCGAGTTGACGCAGCAGACCCAGGATGCGCAAGTACGCCAGCAGCAACAGCAGCAGGACCCCCACCAGGGGCTCCCAGGGGTCGACCTCGCGGCCGCGCAGCTGGTGGACGAGCATCAGGAGGGGCGGAACGGCCAGCGGGGCGATGGCGGTCACCATCAGCGCGGTGATCTGGCGGCGCCCGTCGCCGCGGGTGGTCGCTGCTCGCGCAGTCTCGGTCCGCGGAGCGGTCCAGACCGAGACGGCGATCAGCGCCGAACCCGCGACGTACCCCATGTCGGTCAGCTCTAACAGGATCGGTGAGTCCGGCCAAAGGTTGACGCCCAGGTCGGCGATCAGCCAACTCACAATGCCCGCTGCGAACCAGCCGTTGACCAGATGTGCGCCGGATCGCTGGGTGAGCGCCCGGAAGCCGAGGGCCAGGATCACCGCTTCGACGACGGGGATGGCGGCGGTGATGGCTGCCGCCACACCCTGCATGCTGGCGTCCACCGCCACCAGCCGGTCATGGATGGTCACGCTGTAGAACACCAGCAGGCTGACCACGACGATGGTGCAGGTGTCGAGCACGCCACCGAAGCGGGCTCCCGGTGCCATGCTGCTGGAGATCACCTGCCAGACGGCCATGGTCAGCAGCACCAGGCTCAACAGCCACAGGGACTCGGTGATGAGATGACCGGATTCGCTGCCCTCCGGCGAGAGGTAGCTGGCGACATCCCCCAGCGTGCTGACGGTGATTCCGCAGGCGGCCAGCACCGAGACGACCCGTCGGCTCCGGGGTTGGCGCAGCGCTCCGGCCCAGGTCAGCCCCGCGAGGATGAACACCGCAGCCAGGTAGGGCCACCAGCCGGAGTCCTCGGAGGCGAAGTAGGCTTCCTCCACCCGGCGCCACACCAGGGTCAGCACAGCCACCACAGCCACCGCGATGATCACGCGGCGCGGCGTTCGTGTCCGGCTGGCGGGTGTTAGCTCGTGAACGTCATCCACACCCTTCGTTGGGGGCCCCGTCCCCGATCGATGGAAAGCTCGCAATCCAGCCTAACCCGCACCCCCGGTGCGCCGCTGGGAGCTCAGGGGACCTGGCGAGCGGCCGAGTCCACGACGTCGCGATCACGGCCCAGACTGCCGCGGGCACCCGGCCAGCATCCGGCCAGCACCGTGACGACGGCCAGCAGGGGTAACGTCGAGGCCCACCACGGATCGTCGAACACCGGACCGGGCCGCAGCTCCGGCAACAGCCAGTTCGCGGCGTACAGGACCGCGATCCAGGCGAGCGCCGCCAGCCACCAGCGACGGTGCAGCAGCCACATGATTCCCGGCACCGCCCAGATCCAGTGATGAGACCAGGACACCGGGCTGGCCAGCAGGCTGGCCACCGCCAGACACAGCGCCACCGCCACGAGATCGGGCCTCCGGCCCGCCGCACGCGCCCGCCGCACGCACCACCACGCCGCGCCGCAGCCCAACGCCAGGCCCGTCAGCTGCAGCGGGAGCATCACGGTCCCGGGCAGCTGATCCTGGCCGAACGCGCGGGCAGCTACCCCGACGAGTGACTGATTGTCCGGGTAGTCCAGGTGACCGATCCGTCGCGGGTCCCGCAGGAGCTGCGTCCAGTACCTCCAGGACTCGCCGGGGAGTACGGCGAGCCCGATGATCACGGTGACCACCCCGGTGCCGACACTGCGCAGCGCGGACCCCCAGTCCCGCTGCAGCAGGAAGGCGGCCCCGAAGACGGCCGGTGTCAGCTTGACCCCCGCGGCCAGGCCGATGAGCATCCCCCGAAAGCGCGCGGGCACGACGAAGAGGTCGATGGCCACCGCGGCAGCGAGGAGGAAATTCACCTGCCCCAGGTGGAAGGTCCGCACCACCGGCTCCAACCGCAATGCCAGCACCGCCACCCAGGCGATCTCGATCGGCGTCCAGTGCAGCCGCCGACCGAAGACCGCCACCAGCACCAGATAGCTCACCGCCGAGACCACCAGGAACACCAGATGAGCCACCTGCGTCGGCAGCCAGGTCAGCGGCATGAACAGCAGCGCTGAAAAGGGTGGGTAGGTGTACGGCAGGCCCTCGACGTCACGGTACGGCGACAGCCCGGAGGACAGATCGTGCGCCCCACGGATGTACACGTCCAGGTCCAGCGACGTGACCTCACCGAAAGCCCACAGACGCCGCCACGCCAGGTACCCGATGACCACCCACGCCAGCGGGTGGTTCAGTGCGCGGCGCATGCGGCCCAGGCTAACCGTGCCTGGCCGCACCCGGCCGCCTGACCGAGGTCAGGACAGCGCGGCCACCGCGGCGTCGTAGTCGGGTTCTTGGGTGATCTCGGGCACCAACTCGGTGTAGCTCACGGTCCCCGAGGCGTCGACGACGACCACGGCGCGGGCGAGCAGACCGTGCAGCGGACCGTCGGTCATCAGGACGCCGTAGCCCTGGCCGAACTCCGGGCCGCGGAACACCGACGCCGAGTCCACGTTCTCGATGCCCTCGGCGCCGCAGAACCGACCGAGCGCGAACGGCAGGTCGGCGGACACGCAGAGCACCGCGGTGTTGTCGAGACCGGCCGCGAGCTCGTTGAACCTGCGCACGCTGGCGGCGCAGACACCGGTGTCGACACTGGGGAAGATGTTCAGCACCAGGCGCTTGCCCTGGTAGGTGTCGAGCGTGACGTCGGAGAGGTCGGTGCCGGTCAGTGTGAACGCCGGCGCGGCAGATCCGACAGTGGGCAGCTCGGCGACGGTCGACACGGCGTCACCCTTGAATGCAGTCTTGGCCATGAGGGTTGTCTAGCAGACCCGGCCGACAGATGACACCGTCTACCGACAGTGCGGGACGGTCCACAGCGTGGGCGCGGCCGGTCACGGAGGTTGCAGGGCCTTCAGAAGGGTCACGGTGGTCCGCGCATCGGGGGGTTCGGCCGTCCCGAGCGCCCCGGCTCGACGGGGGCCCTCCAGGACCGTCCGCACGATCGCCCAGGCTCGGGCGCGTTCCTCCTCGATCCCGGCCGCGTGGCACACCCAGCCCAAGCGGGCCTGAAGGCGACCGGCCAGGTGCGCCGGCGGCGTACCGTCGTCGTCCAGAAACCTGGTGGCGGGCCACAGCGCCGGCCAGACCGCGTACGCCGGTTCGCCGGCCAGGGGGATCGCCGGGGCCGCGACCCAGGTGCCGTCGGAGTGGGCGCGGGCGAACACCCGGTGCGCCCGCAGGCCCACCGGGATGAGCGCCGCGTCCACCTCTGGACCGGCGAGCAGGTCCCGGGTGAGCGCCCGGGCCTGAGCGACGAACCGCCGCGGCAGCCGGTGCGCAGCAGGCGACAGGTCCTCCCAGGCCGCTTCCGTGGCCTGCGAGGCGCTTCGGGCCCACCCCGGCGCCGGTACCGGCAGGGTCCGCAACAGCCCGCCGAGCACCGCGCAGGCCTCGTCCTCGGGCCGGTTGCTCAGCGGCTCCTGCGCCAGCAGGGGCTCGACCAGCAGCAGGCTCGCCGCGGGATCGGCGGCCAGCAGGCGGGCGGCGCCGCGGCCGGCCCATGCGCGCAGGGCCAGGTGTCGCTGTTCCCTGTCCCCGGGTGGCTCGCAGACGTGCAGGTCCGCCTGTTCCCGGGCCGATCCGGTGGCGGCGCAACCGCGTGGCCGGACCGGGACCACCAGCGTGGTGTCGTCGGTCCAGCGCACCCGGGCGGGATCGGGTTCGAGGTCCCACTGCGCGCAGGCGTGTGCGACCCCCGACCAGAGACCCCTGAGGCCGCGTTCACCTCCCCAGCAGGGTGGCCCCGATGTAGGACCCCTCCTGCACGCCGGGAGGAACGGCGTACACGGCGGATCCCACGTGGGTCGTCCAAGTGTTCAGGGCGTCCACGGGCGCAAGCCGGCGTTGCACCGGAACGAAGGCCGTGGCCAGGTCGCTCTGGTACGCCACGAAGATCAGCCCCTCGTCCTGGCGGCCGTCGGCGGTGGTGCCGTCGCTGTAGTTGTACGCGCGGCGCAGCATCCGCTCGCCGGCGTTGCGTGGTTGAGCCAGGCCGGCGTGCGCGTTGGGCGCGATGATCGTGAAGCCGTCCTTGTCCTTCTTCGCGCGGTCGATCTGGTCCCGTTCGGCGCCGCCGGTCAACGGCGTACCGTCGGCGAACCGGCGCCCGAAGGCCACCTCCTTGGCGTCGGTCTCCAGGTCGTCCCAGGTGGTCAGGTCCATCCGGATCCGCCGAACGACCACCTGGGAACCCCCGTCCAGCCATGACAAGTTTTTGTCACCGGCGGTCCGGCTCCAGACCACGTCGGCGATCTGGCGAGGGTCCTTCTCGTTGGCGCTGCCATCGCGCATGCCCATGAGGTTGCGCGAGGTCGTGCCGTCGGTCTCGGTGCCGCGGGCGTTGACGAAGCCCCGCTGAGTCCAGGCGATGGTGCCGAACGGCACGACGTCCCGGATGATCCGGCGGGCGGCGTAGGCCAGCGTGATCGGATCGTCGGCGCACAGCTGGATCAGCAGGTCCGTCTGCCCCCACTGCGGCAGCAGCCGGTCGCTGCTGAACGCCGGGAACGTCGCGACCATGGGGGGGCATTTCGCCGGCGCGCCGATCGCGGCGAACAGCCCTGGTCCGAAACCGAAGGTGATCGTCAGTCGGCTGGGTAGTCCCGCGGGGAACTGCTCCAGGGCCCCCAGGGTCGGCTCGCCCTGAGTGAGCCGCGCGGCGTCGTCGGTGAGCATCTCCATCAGCGTGATCACCCGGGCGCGCGGGGACCCGGGGGACAGGTTGATGCCGAGGAACTCCCCATGGGCCTGCTGGCCGGTGAGGATGCCCGCCTGATGAGCGCCGTAGAACGGCTCGGCGCTCTGCCCGTGCAGCGCCATCAGATCCATGCTCAGCGGGTTGGCTCCGCTGGCAGCAGAGCCGACAGCAGAGCCGACAGCGGGATTGAGTACGCCGTGTGCCGCGGCGGCGTGCCCGACGACTGCACCGCCCAGGGCGGTGCCCCCCAAGAGGGCACCGCCACCGAGCAGCGCACGCCGGGTCAGGGCGCGGTCGGCGCCGGAATCGACCGGTGGCGTGGTGTTCACGGTTATGGCCTATCTCAGCAACCTGAAAGACCGGTCACATCGTATGTGACACGTAGGTCTCGTTGGCACCGGTGAAGGCGCGCGCGATCGCCGTGAACTCGATGGTCTGCCCCTCCTTGGTCTTCAGCGTGAGGGTGACCTCGTCGCCGACCTTGAGGGGTTTGGTCATCTGCATGACCATGACGTGGTCGGAACCGGGCTTGAACTCACGCGTCTGACCGGGCTCGATGGTGAAACCGCCGGCCACCGGGCGCATCTTCATGGAGCCGTCCATCATGACCGTCTCGTGCAGTTCGGTCAGCGAGGACACCGAGTTGGTGCCGGAGACGATGGTGATGGGCTTGTCGGTGGTGTTCTTCAGCTTGCCGAACACCCCGGTCATCTTCGCCGCGGCGATGTCCGGGATGGCCTTGGCCCACTGGTCGGAGACCATGACCGGCCCAGCCTGCATCGGCGTGGCGCTGCCGGCCGGGGCCGGGGAGGTGGCGGACGTCCCGGCCCCGGGGGCGGGGGTGGCGGAGGTGCTTGCGCTGCCGGAGGAACCGCCGCAGGCGGTCAGCAGCAGTGCGCCGGCGGCCAGCGCCGCGCCGGCCTGCCACCGGTGGCGGGTCGTCGTACGGGCGGGGGTCATCGGTGAAACGGGAAAGCGGCGGATAGCCATGTTTGATCCTTCGACGTCGGGTGGTGTGTCCCGGTGCACAGGCTTCACGCAGCAGGAGCCGGCTGCGGAGGGTCGGCACTCGGGTGGGGTCAGGCTGAACGAGGCCCGGGGCAGGGCAGGGTGAACCTGCGGCGCTCAGGCGCTGGCCGGCACCGGGGGCCCACGGGTGGCCAGGACCCGACCAGCCCCACGGGAGACTTCCAGCCGCTGGTCGACCGAGATCGCGGGACACTGCGCGAGGTGGGGTGTCACGGCGGCCCAGGGCGTGGGCCACAGGGTGACCCGCAACCGGTGCACGACCCGCCACAACGACGCTTCGCCGCGGGTCATTAGCCAGGCGGTCGTCAGGACGGCGACCAGGTGGCCTGCCAGCATGCTCGGTGAGGGCAGGACCCCCGCCATCGCATCGACGCCGGACGGGTACGCCGCTGCCAGGTTTCGCAGCTGAGCGTGCGGGCCGTGGCCTGTTCCCGTGAGTGGTCCGGTGAGTGTCCCCGTGAGTGGTCCGGTGAGTGTGTGCCCGGTCGGCCCGGTGTGTCCTGCGTGAGAGGTATGGGCTGCGTGCGACACGTGGAAGATCACGTGCAGCACGACTTGGAGCAGGCTCAGTGTGCTCAGCAGTGAGGTCATGCCTCGGCGTCGACCGGAGAGCCAGAGCGACAGCAGCAGGACCGGCGCCAGGACGAGCGGGTACACGGCCGGGTGCGGGAGACCGCCCCCACCGGCGGTGTGACCGCCGACCGCCAGCCCGATCGCGGCCACGGCGAAGACCAGGGTCCTGCCCAGTCGTGGGATGCCGCGGTCGGGTGTCATCGCCACGAGGATACGGCTACTTTCGTTCAGAGTCCGTCCTTAAGTGCGGTCGAGTTCAGCAACGACGGTCGACGCCGGCGCCGGTCGCCCGAGCGGCCCGAGCGGCCCGAGCGGCCCGAGCGGCCCGAGCGGCCCGAGCGGCCCGAGCGGCCCGAGCGGCCCGAGCAAGCCCGATCAGCGTGGCCAGCTCAATCCTGGGAACGCAAGCGCCGGGGCCTGCCACCGCTGTCGGCTCAGCTCGGCCTCCACCAACCACCCCAGCAGGGCGGAGGCGTCACTGCCGCCCACCGCGCTGTGAGGGTGCTCACCTGCACTGGAGGTCCGGCTGGCGGTGCCGGTGCCGGTGCCGGTGACCGGGGCGGGGGCGGGGGCGGCGGGGGCGGCCGGAACGAGGGCCGCCATCACGGCCTGGGCCCACCCCGACCAGACGTGCCGGGCAAGCCGGGCGACGTCGCCTGCGGTGGCCACGGCGAACGGCAGCCGGTAGCCCAAGACCGGCGCCCGAGCCAACCCGGCCGACTGGGCGGCGACCTGCACCCGCAGCGCGTGCTCGCTGAGTGCGTCCACCCCGGATCGGGCCAGGTGAGCCTGGGAATCCGCGGCCCGCGCCGCGATGACCTGCGCGCCGTATCGGGCGGCCGCGGCGGCGTCGACCAACCGCGCGGCCAGTGTGCCCGAGGGCGTCCAGCCGGCGGCGGGCAACAACGGATGACCATCCGGAGCCAGGAGTACCTCGGGACCCTTGCCCGGGGGTGGCGGCACGGGTGCGGCGTCGGCGTACGGGGTCAGCGCCATCCAGGCGCTCGCGCGCTGCGCAATCAGGGCCGCCACCAGGGCGCGGTCGCTGGGCGGTACGTCGGCCACGGCCAGTCGTGCGGCCATGCCGATGCCGCGGGCCTGCGCGGCCCGCAGTGCCAGGACCCCGCCGGAGCCACCCGGCGTCGCGGGATTCTCCGGCTTCCCGGGGTTGGTGGTCTGGCTCACCGACGCCAGGGGGGCGCCCACCTCCGCGAGCCGCTGCTCCAGCACTCGCGCCTGGTCGGCGTGGATGGCTCGGAGCGCGAGGACTTGGTTCCGCGCCGGCCCCGGGGCCGCGGTGGTGACGGCGGCCGCCGTGGCGGCCGCCGTCACCACCGTCCACTGTTCGCGTAGCGCCGGGATGGCCGGGTGCGGTTCCACGGGCGGGATCAGCGGGATCGGTGGAGCATCGCGCTCCAGGCGCAACCCGCACCCGGAGCCGCCGAGCACCATCAACCCCGCCAGCGCCCCCCAGCGCAGCGCGGACCGGCGGCTCGGTGGCGTGTGCACCCGGCGATCATGACACGCACCCGGATGGCAGCTTCGGGGCCGGCGGGGCGCCACCCCGAGAGCTGGAAACCGACCTCCGTTGCTGGGGCCCGCGGCCGTTGCTGGGGCCCGCGGCCGTTGCTGGAACCCACGTCCCGCTGCGGGACCCCACGTCCCGCTGCGGGACCCACGAAGCTTCGTGGGTTTGAGCGAAGAACGTGTGTCCCGGCGAGGAACGTGGGTCCAGGGCCTCACCGTGGGACGACCTCGCCCGGGGTCTGGCGTGGCGATGGACCCTCGCCTGGGCGGCGGGCCCTCATCTGTGAGGTGGCCGCTACCGTGGTGGGCTGCGACCGCGACCAGAGCGGCGCCAGAGCGCCGGACCGGCACTACCACCGGACCGGCACCACCACCGGACCGGCACCACCACCGGACCAGCACCACCACCGGACCAGCACCACCACCGGACCAGCACCACCACCGGACCGGCGCAATCGCCGGAACGCTGAGCCCATCGATGCCCCCACGCCCACGCCCCACGCCCGGCCGACGCCCGTACCACGGGACCGCCATCCACCTGGAGGACACCATGACCCCCCGCCACGGTCCGCACGACCAGCACAACCAGCACAACCAGTACCACCAGCACACGGATGCCGCGGCTCGCGTCGAGGTAATCGCGCAGGCCGCGGTCACGTCGTACGGGCTGGTGATCGACTCGGTGCTGGTCGTACCGGCCGGGTCCCGCCGGATCGTCCGGATCGCGGTGGACCCGGATCTGAGCTCCCTGGACCCGCAGGACTACAGCACTCCGGTGCCCCCGGTGGACCTGGACAGCGTCGCCGAGGCGTCCCGGGCGATCGACGCGGCGCTGGAGGAGGAGGCGACGGCCATTTTCGGTGACCGGCCCTACCTCTTGGAGATCGGCTCAGCGGGGGCCGAACGCCGGCTGAGCCTGCCGCGGCACTACCGGGCGAACGTGGGCCGGCTGGCCGAGTTCACCGTTACGGACGCTCCGGCGCTGGTTGGGCGGATCGTCGCGGCGACCCCGACGCAGGTCACGGTGCGGGTGGAGGAGACCACCGCCGGTCCGGGAGCACGCCTCAAGGGGCCCCGCGCGAGCGCGACGCCGGCGCAGGATCGGGTGCTCGCGCTGGCCGAGATCGAGCACGCCCGGGTCCGGGTGGAGTTCGGCAGGGCGTGGGACGAGCCCTTCGAGACGCCAGAGGACGACGGGTCCGGTTCTCCGATCGCCGATTCCGGGGGAGAATGAGCCAGGGGTACGACGTGGGGCCCGGGCCCGCAGCGACCGGCGACGGGATGGCTGCAGCGCGCCGTGGTGTTGAATCGGGGAAAGACGTGCGCAGCTGTGTCGCTGGCGGCGTGGGGGGACTGGAGGACTGATGGACATCGACCTTGCGGCGCTGCGCGCGTTGGAGCGGGAACGAGGGATACCGCTTGAGGTGATCATCCCTGCCATCGAGCAGGCGCTGCTGCTGGCTTACCACCGCACCGAGGGGGCGTACAAGCAGGCCCGGGTGGACCTGGATCGCAAGAGCGGGCATGTCATCGTGTGGGCTCGCGAGGACGCTCCCGTGCTCGAGGACGGGACCCGCGGGGAGCCCGGCCGCGAGTTCGACGACACCCCGGACGGCTTCGGCCGGGTGGCGGCCTCCACCGCCCGGCAGGTGATCCTGCAGCGGCTCCGCGATCTGGAGGACGAGGCGCTCCTGGGGGATTTCAAGGGCCGTGAGGGCGACATCATCACCGGGGTGGTGCAGCAGAGCCGCGGCAAGAACGTGCTGGTGGATTTCGGCTCTGTTGAGGGCATGCTGCCGGCAGCCGAGCAGGTCCCGGGGGAGACCTATCGGCACGGGGAGCGACTGCGCTGCTACGTGGTGTCGGTCAAGCGCGGCCCCAGCGGTCCGCAGATCGGCCTCTCGCGCACCCACCCCAACCTGGTCCGGAAGCTGTTCGCGCTGGAGGTCCCCGAGATCGCCGACGGCACCGTGGAGATCGCCGCGCTAGCCCGGGAAGCCGGCCATCGGACCAAGATCGCCGTGATCACCCAGGCCGCCAACGTCAACGCCAAGGGCGCCTGCATCGGCCCGATGGGCGCCCGGGTCCGCGCCGTGATGACCGAACTGCGCGGCGAGAAAATCGACATCGTCGACTACTCGCCGGAGCCGGCCGCTTTCGTGGCCGCGGCGCTGTCGCCCGCACGGGTCTCCTCGGTGGAGATCGTGGACGCCGATGCCCGATCGGCCCGGGTCGTCGTGCCGGACTACCAGCTCTCCCTGGCCATCGGCAAGGAGGGACAGAACGCGCGGTTGGCGGCGAAGCTGACCGGGTGGCGCATCGACATCCGCCCGGACACCCCGCAGCCCGTCGCCCGCGGCGGCTCGCAGGCGCCGAGCCCCCGTGCCGATGGCCGTGGCCCCCACGCCGGCACCGAGGAGTGAGGCGTTCGCCCGATGACCCGGGAAGCGCCGTAGGGATCGAGCACGCTAGGATGAAGCCCTCCGATCGGCAGCGGTCGGGGTTCGCTGTGCCTGGGGATGGGTCCGTGGACGGGCCTGTGCCGGTACAGGAGCTCCCGGCGGCGGCGACCGAACCGATCCGCACCTGTGTGGGTTGTCGACGTCGCGCCGGCCGGGGAGACCTTCTACGTGTGGTGGCGGTTCTGGTGGACGGCGGGTACGTCGTCCGGCCCGATCCCCGACGGCAGCTGCCGGGCCGGGGGGCGTGGCTTCATCCAGATCCCGCCTGCCTCGAGCAAGCGCGACGACGACGCGCGTTCGGACGTGCCCTCCGGGTGGCCGATCGCCGTGATCTGAGCGCCGTGGACGCGATTGACGCGTTCGTCGAGGCGGGTATCCAGCAGCCGTAGCGGGTCTCACAGGAGTCGCACGGGCCGACCGGGCCCGGGCACACCCCGCTGGACAACCAGCGGTTGACCGACCGAAAGCGGGTTTGACGCTGATGAGCACGCGATGAGTCCTCAGCAATGAGCAGCGCCCAGCCGAAACGACGGTCCGTACTGCGCACGCCCTGACGGGCGGGCGGCCCGGGCCGAGAACGAGGAGAGAAGTGGCAAAGGTCCGGGTCTACGAGCTCGCGAAGGAGCTCGGAGTCGAGAGCAAGGTCTTGCTCAACCACCTGAAGGAACAGGGCGAGTTCGTCCGATCGGCCAGCTCGACGATCGAACCTCCCGTGGTCCGCAAAATTCGTGAACAGTTCCCCGGGCAGCTCGCTGCGGGCAGCGTCAAGGGGGCTAAGGCGAGCACCGCCCCACCGCCCCCGGCTTCCGGTGGCGCAGCGGTCCCCGGCCCGCGTCCTGGACCGGCACCGTCCCCGGCTTCCGCGCGCCCGTCGGCCGCCCCCAAGGCTCCCGGTACCCCGGCACCGCCCGCGCCCTCGGCGCCTGCGGCGCGACCCGGTGGATCGCCGACCGAGGCGGCTCCTGCCGCCGCTCGTGAGGCCGCGCCGCCCGCGCCGCCCGCGCCGCCCGCCGACCCCGGATTCAGCTCGGCGCCGGCCGCCTCGGCGGCCCGCGACACCGGGCCGTCGGGCACGACGGCTGCGGCACCGACCCCCGCGGCCGGTGCCCCCGGTGCACCGGCCGGTCCGCGGCCCGCGGCGCCCGGTCCGCGACCGGCTCCCCAGGCCCCCGGAGGATCTCCCGGGCGCCCCGCCGGGGGTGCCGTCCCCGGTCCTCGTCCCGCTGCTCCGGGCGCACGTCCCGGCTCCCGCCCCGGCGAGGGCGGTCCCGGTGCCGCCGGCGCCCGCCCCGGTGGCCCACGCCCGTCCGCGCCTCGGCCCGGCAACAACCCGTTCGCGCCCAGTCAGGGCATGCGCTCCGGCCGCGACGGCGGCCGCGAGGGTTCGCCCCGTCCGGGGAACAACCCGTTCGCGCCCAGTCAGGGCATGCCCCGTCCGGGCCAGCCGCGCACCGGCGCACCCGGCGCGGCCGGCCCGCGACCGGGCGCCCCGCGACCCGGCGCACCCGGCGCCGGCGGTCCCCGTCCCGGCGCGCCGCGTCCGGGTGGCCCCCGCCCGAACCCGGGCATGATGCCTGACCGCACCTCCGTACCCCGCCCCGGGGAACGTCCCGCCCGTCCGGGTGGTCGTCCCGGTGGTGGTGGCGGCGGATTCGGCGGTCGTCCCGGTGGTCCCGGCGCCGGTGGTGGCGGAGGTTTCGCCGGTCGTCCCGGTGGCGGCGGTGGTCGTCCCGGTGGCCCCGGTGGGCGGGGCAACGCCCCGGGCGCCTTCGGCCGCGGCGGCGGTCGTCCGGTTCGGGGCCGCAAGTCCAAGCGCGCCAAGCGCCAGGAATTCGAGCAGATGCAGGCGCCCTCGATCGGCGGTGTCAGCGTCCCTCGCGGCGACGGCCGGACCGTCGTACGGGTTCGCCGCGGCGCCTCGTTGACCGACTTCGCGGACAAGATCAACGCCAACCCGGGCAGCCTGGTCACGGTGTTGTTCCATCTCGGCGAGATGGCCACGGCCACCCAATCCTTGGACGAGGACACCTTCAAGCTGCTCGGCGCCGAACTCGGTTACGACATCCAGGTGGTCTCGCCCGAGGACGAGGAGCGCGAGCTGTTCGGCCAGTTCAACATCGACCTTGAGGCGGAGGCCGAGGCCGAGTCCGACGAGGACCTCGAGCCGCGCCCACCGGTCGTCACCGTCATGGGTCACGTCGATCACGGCAAGACGAAGCTGCTGGACGCGATCCGGCACGCGAACGTCATCGACACTGAGGCCGGCGGGATCACTCAGCACATCGGCGCCTACCAGATCACCGCCGAGCACGAGGGCGTCGATCGCCAGATCACCTTCATCGACACCCCCGGTCACGAGGCGTTCACCGCCATGCGTGCCCGTGGCGCCAAGGTGACCGACATCGCGATCCTGGTGGTCGCCGCCAACGACGGGGTGATGCCGCAGACGATCGAGGCACTCAACCACGCCCAGGCGGCCGACGTACCGATCGTCGTGGCGGTCAACAAGGTCGACGTCGAGGGGGCCAACCCGAGCAAGGTGCGCCAGCAGCTCACCGAGTACAACCTGGTGGCTGAGGAGTACGGCGGCGACACCATGTTCGTGGACGTGTCCGCCAAGCAGCGCGTCAACATCGACGCCCTGCTGGAGGCCGTGCTGCTGACCGCCGACGCCGCACTGGACCTGCGGGCCAACCCCGACAAGGACGCCCGCGGGGTGGCCATCGAAGCCAACCTCGACCGGGGCCGTGGGGCGACCGCGACGGTGCTGGTGCAGTCCGGCACGCTGGCCGTGGGCGACTCGATCGTGACCGGCTCGGCCTACGGACGAGTCCGCGCCATGCTCGACGAGCACGGCAACCAGCTGGATGTGGCGTTGCCGTCGCGTCCAGTGCAGGTGCTGGGGCTCTCCAGCGTGCCGCGCGCCGGAGACACCTTCATCGTGGCTCCCGACGACCGGACCGCCCGGCAGATCGCCGAGAAGCGCGAAGCCGCCGACCGTCAGGCCAGCCTGGCCAAGGCGCGCAAGCGGATCAGCCTCGAAGATCTCAACGAGGCACTGGCCGCCGGCAAGGTCGACACGCTGAACCTGATCCTCAAGGGTGATGTGTCCGGCTCGGTGGAGGCCTTGGAAGATGCGCTGCTGCAGATCGACGTCGGCGACGACGTGGATCTGCGGATCATCGACCGCGGCGTCGGGGCGATCACGATGAACAACATCAACCTGGCGATGGCGTCCAACGCCGTCATCATCGGCTTCAACGTGCGCGCCGAAGGCCAGAACGCCGACTACGCCGACCGTGAAGGCGTGGAGATCCGGTACTACTCGGTGATCTACAACGCCATCGAGGAGATCGAGGCGGCCCTGAAGGGCATGCTCAAGCCGGAGTTCGAGGAGCACGAGCTGGGCAGCGCGGAGATCCGCGAGATCTTCCGGAGCAGCAAGTTCGGCAACATCGCCGGGTCCATCGTCCGCTCCGGGGAGATCCGGCGCGGCGCCAAGGCCCGGATCACCCGGCAGGGTGTCGTGATCACCGAGAACCTCGAGATCGCCGGCCTGCGCCGATTCAAGGACGACGTCACCGAGGTCCGCGACGGTTACGAGTGCGGTATCAATCTGGGGTCGTTCAACGACCTGCAGATCGAGGACCTGATCACGACGTACGAAATGCGGGAAAAGCCGCGCGGATAGCGCTCGCGGGGAGGTTGGGTGGATCCGCGGTCCGCGGGACCGGATCGCGGATCCACCCGACCTCTGCGTGGTGTCGCAGAAAGGATCAGGTCATGGCTGATGCGCCGCGGGCCCGCAAGGTGGCTGAGCGGATCAAGGTGATCGTGGCGGAGTACCTGGAGAACCGGGTCAAGGACGATCGGCTGGGTTTCGTGACCGTCACCGACGTGCGGGTCACCAACGACCTGCAACATGCGTCGATCTTCTACACCTTCTTCGGAACCGACGAGGAACGGGCCGCCAGCCGGGCCGTCCTCGACGCGTACGCCGGCCGCATCCGTTCCGCGGTGGGCAAGGGCGTGGGGACCAGGTTGACCCCCACGATCGAGTTCATCCCGGACGCTCTCCCGCAGGGTGTGGCGCACGTCGAGGAACTGCTGGCCGAGGCCAAGCGGCGGGACGCCGAACTGGCGGCCGTGGCGGCCGGCGCCGGATACGCCGGCGACGCCGACCCCTACCGGCGGCCCGAGGAATCCGACCCGCTGGAGGAGGCCGTGTCCCCACCCGTGCCGGGTGCGGACGGTGCCGACCCGGCCGGCTCTTCGCCGGTCGCCGACCGGGACGCCTGAGGTGCCCGGCGCCGTCGCCGCAGGCAGCGGTGACGGGATTCTCGTGGTCGACAAGCCGTCGGGGATGACCAGCCACGATGTGGTGGCCCGGGTACGCCGGCTGGTGGGCACCCGCAGGGTGGGGCACGCCGGCACGCTCGACCCGATGGCCACCGGGGTGTTGGTGCTCGGGGTCAACAGGGGCACCCGGTTGTTGTCCTACCTGGTCGGAGCCGACAAGGAATACCACGCCGTCGTGCGCCTGGGCGCCGCCACGACCACCGATGACGCCGACGGCGAATGGCTCCCGGTGACCGACCCGGCAGCCACTGAGGCCGCGTTGGCCGTGCTCACCGCAGGCGGGCGCCCGGCGATCGTGGCGGCGACGGCCGCCTTGACCGGGCCCATCGAGCAGGTGCCGAGCGCGGTCTCGGCGATCAAGGTCGCCGGGGTCCGCTCCTACGCCCGGGTGCGCGCCGGCCAGGAGGTCGAGCTGCCCGCCCGGGCCGTCACGGTACACCGCTTCGAGGTGGGGGAACCGGCGTCAGCCACCGCGCACGCTCGCCGAGTGGTCGACGTACCGATCGAGGTGGTGGTCTCCTCGGGGACCTACGTGCGCGCGCTGGCCCGCGACCTGGGGGCCGCCCTGGGGGTCGGTGGGCATCTGATCGCCCTGCGCCGCCGACGGGTGGGGGCGTTCGGGCTGGAGTGCGCCCACCGGCTGGACGACCTCGCCGAACGTGCCGGGCTCGCTGGGGCCGGCGGGTCCGGCGGGGCTGACTCCCGTCCGGTGCCGCTGCTGGCGTTGGGGGAGGCTGCCGCGCTGGTGCTCCCGACCCGGGTGCTGGACGCCGGGGAAGCTGGCGAGCTCCGTCATGGGAGGTCGATCGCGGCCGACCCGCAGCGTCGCGGCGGACCCGTGGCAGGCCTGGGACAGGGCGGGGAGCTGATCGCCGTGCTGACCGAGGACGGCGAGGCCGCCCGGCCACGGGCCGTCTTCGCGCCTGCGGCACC
This sequence comes from Austwickia sp., assembly GCA_016711265.1. Taxonomy (GTDB): domain Bacteria; phylum Actinomycetota; class Actinomycetes; order Actinomycetales; family Dermatophilaceae; genus JADJTI01. Next base: position 502,074 of record JADJTI010000005.1, read on the forward strand.
TGGTCGCGCCGATACCGAGGCAGGCAATCCCCTTGGGGTGCTGGAAAGTTCGTAACGTTTACGTGGTCCAGGCAAGACCAAGTGTGGACATAACACCGGTCTGGATTTGCTACGGTCGAGCAATGACTCAGCTGGAGATCGAGGCGTTCTGGCGCCAGGCACAGTCGTGTCTGCGCGATCGCCCGCTCCCGGTCGGCGTCAGCGAGTCCGAGCCGCCCGCGACCCAGTCCTTCGGAGCCACCCCGGAGCAGGCCGACGAACTCCTCGATCTCATCCTCACCGGTGTCAAGACCGGAACGGCCTGCCCGTTGCGCGACTACGAGCTGGAGGGCGACCCGCTTCCGCAGGTGGGCGACCTGTGCATCGTGCTCGACGGCGCGGGTTCGCCACGGGCGCTGATCCGGACCACCGATGTCCGGGTGGTGCGGTTCGACCAGGTCACCGAGGAGCACGCCCGCGCCGAAGGTGAGGGCGACCGGACGCTGGCGCATTGGCGGGCGGTGCACGAGTGGTTCTTCAAGGAATACGACAAGCATCTGCGGGGATTCAGCCCGTACATGCCGGTGGTCTGTGAACTGTTCGAGGTCGTCATCCCCGCCGAGCTGCCGGTGGCCGCTCGCTGACTCTCGCCACCAGGGGGTCACCGGGAGTCGCCCGGGGGGTCGAGGGGCAGGATGAGGGTCGGAGCTGCTCGTCCGGGCCGTTAGCATGGGCGCCGTGCAGCGATGGAGCGCGTTGGAGGAGATCCCGGACCACTACGGTCCCAGCGTGGTGACGCTGGGCAACTTCGACGGCGTCCACAAGGGCCACCGGGCGGTGCTGGGCACGCTCGTTGAACGCGGGACGGCATTGGGGCTGCCGTCGGTGGCGGTGACCTTCGATCCCCACCCGCTCGCGGTCTTGCGTCCCGATGCGGCGCCCGAGCGGATCACGACCAGCGCCCAGCGGGGGGAATTGCTGCAGGACGCAGGCCTGTCCGCGCTCCTGGTCATGGATTTCACCCCAGAGCTGGCGGCCTGGTCGCCCGAGCATTTCGTGCGAGAGGTGTTCGTCGACCGGTTGGCGGCCACGGTCGTCGTCGTGGGGGAGGACACCCGGTTCGGTACCCGTAATTCCGGTGACGTGCACACCCTGCGTGAACTGGGCGAGGCCCTGAACTTCGAGGTCGTGGTAGTGACCGATCTGGGCGACGACGAGCGGTGGTCCTCCACCCAGATCCGCCGGATGCTCGGCGCCGGCGACGTCGAGCATGCCGCGCAGGTCCTGGGGCGTCCCCACCGGGTCTGTGGCACCGTCGTTCACGGTGATCATCGGGGCCGTGACCTGGGCTACCCGACGGCGAACTTGTCCCAGGACAGTGAGGGGATGGTCCCCGCCGACGGGGTGTACGCCGGCTGGCTGATCCGGCTGGACCTGCCCGTTCACGCGCCGGACCGGCTGCTGCCGGCGGCCATCTCGATCGGCACCAACCCCACCTTCGACGGCACCCAGCGCCGCGTCGAGGCGTACGTCCTGGACCGCACGGACCTGGAGTTGTACGGCGAACACGTCGGTATGGAGTTCGTCCGCCGGTTGCGACCGACCCTGAAGTTCGAGGCGATCGAGGAACTGCTGGACCAGATGCGCGAGGACGTGCAGCAGTGCCGGGAGACCCTGTCGACCATCGTCCCGCGGTCCGCTGACGCTGCGGGCGAATCCGCGGGGGACAGTGCGGGGGACAGTGCGGGGGACAGTGCGGAGGACAGTGCGGAGGACACGGAGGCCCGGTGAACAGCATCGCGTCGGCGGCGGGCGCCGTCACCAGCGGGCTCGGCAAGCTGGCCTCGGTGCCGGGGCGGGTCCACGCGAAGGTCCCGACGTGGCAGGAGATCGGCGCCGATCCGGTGCTGATGCGCCGCGTCATGAACGTGTGGCCGCCCTTCCTGTTCGCCGGGATCAAAGTGCTACGCATCGAACCGGAGTTCCGGGGCGCCACCGTCGAGCTGCGCTTGCATGCGCTCAGCCGCAACTACATGGGTACCCAGTTCGGCGGGTCGATGTTCTCGATGACCGATCCGTTCTGGGTGATCCTCCTCATCAACCGCCTCGGCCCGGGGTACGTCGTGTGGGACAAGCGCGCCGAGGTGGAGTACTTCACCCCCGGTCGCACCCACGTGCGTTCGACCTTCACGGTCAGCGACGACCTGGTCGAGGAGATCCGGGACGCGGCAGCCGGCGGTGAGCGGGTGCTGCGTTGGGTGCACAACGACATCGTCGACCTACAGGGCACCACCGTGGCCACGATCCGCCGGGAGATCTACGTGCGCCGTACTCCCGACGCCCAGGCCAGCGGCGATCGGGCCGCGGTCGTCGTACCGCCCACCTCCGACCACGCGGAGGCGGAGGCAATCCCCGCCGCGGGCTGAACCCGGATGCGCCCTCGTGCCCGGCCTCGCCTACCCTGGTCGACATGTCGGGTCTGTCGCGGTACGTCGATCTCGAGCCGTTGTTGGAACGCGTCGGCCGTCCGCTGCAGTACGTCGGCGGTGAGCTGAACTCCCAGGTCAAGGATTGGAACTGCGGCGGCGAACACACCGTCCGATGGGCGCTGATGTACCCGGACGCCTACGAGGTCGGGGTCCCTAATCAGGGCGTCATGATCCTCTACGAAGTGCTGAACGAGCGCGCCGACACCCTGGCCGAACGGGCGTACGCCGTCTGGCCGGACCTGGAAGCGTTGCTGCGCGGACACGGCGTACCGCAGCTGAGCGTCGACGGTCACCGAGCGCTGGGGGACTTCGACGTCCTGGGGGTCTCGTTCGCCACCGAACTGACCTACACCAACCTGCTGACCACGCTCGATCTGTCCGGCATCCCGCTGCACGCCGACGAGCGCACCGACGAGCATCCGATCGTGCTGATCGGCGGCCACGCCTCGTTCAATCCCGAGCCGATCAGCGACTTCGTGGACGCCGTCGTGATCGGCGACGGCGAGCAGGCCGTGTTGACCGTCACCGACCTGATCCGGGAGTGGAAGGAAGCTGGCCGGCCGGGCGGGCGTACCGGGTTGCTGCGACGGCTGGCTCGCGACGGCAGCGTCTATGTACCACGCTTCTATCACGTCCAGTACCTGCCGGACGGGCGGATCCGCCGGGTGTCCCCCCGCGCCGACCTGGCCGCCGAGGGGATCCCGTGGCGGGTCGCGAAACACACCGTGATGGACCTGGACGACTGGCCGTACCCCAAGGCGCCGATCGTGCCGCTGGCCGAGTCGGTGCATGAGCGGATGAGCGTGGAGATCTTCCGGGGGTGCACCCGGGGGTGCCGGTTCTGTCAGGCGGGGATGATCACCCGCCCGGTGCGCGAGCGCTCCATCGAGGGCATCGGGACCATGGTCGACCGCGGGCTGTGCGCCACCGGCCATGAGGAGGTGGGCCTGCTGTCGCTGTCCTCGGCCGACCACTCCGAGATCGCCGAGATCACCCGCGGGCTCGCCGATCGTTACGAGGGCGCTAACGTCGGGCTGTCGCTGCCCTCGACGCGGGTCGACGCGTTCAACATCGACCTGGCGAACGAGCTGTCGCGCGGCGGCCGGCGTTCCGGGCTGACGTTCGCGCCCGAGGGCGGGTCGGAGCGGCTGCGCCGGGTGATCAACAAGCAGGTGTCCGAGCAGGACCTCATCGATACGGTGGCGGCGGCGTTCGCGGCGGGCTGGCGCCAGGTCAAGTTGTACTTCATGTGTGGTCTGCCCACCGAGACCGACGAGGACGTGCTGGGCATCGCCGACCTGGCCAAGCGGGTGATCGACACCGGGCGTCAGGTCAGCGGCCGGCGGGACATCCGGTGCACGGTCAGCATCGGCGGCTTCGTCCCGAAGGCCCACACCCCGTTCCAGTGGGCGGGCCAGTCCCCGGCCGAGCAGACCGATGCCCGATTGCGGTTGCTGCGCGAGGCGATCCGGGCCGACCGACGGTACGGCAGCGCGATCGGGTTCCGGTACCACGAGGGGTCCCCGGGGATCATCGAGGGCCTGCTCTCCCGCGGCGACCGGCGGGTGGGCGCGATCATCGAGGCGGTGTGGCGCGCCGGTGGCCGGTTCGACGGCTGGAGCGAGCATTTCTCGTATCAGCGGTGGAGCCAGTGCGCGCAGCAGGTGTGCGACCAGCTGAATGCCGAACACGGCTGGGAGCTGTCACTGGACTGGTACACCACCCGCGAGCGTGGGGAGCTGGAGGTCCTGCCGTGGGACCACCTGGACTCCGGGCTGGACAAGGAGTGGCTCTGGGAGGACTGGCAGGCCGCGTTGGCCGAGGACGAGCAGCCGGACTGCCGGTGGAGCCCGTGCTTCGACTGCGGGGTGTGCCCTCAGTTGGGCACCGACATCCAGGTCGGGCCCACCGGCCGGACGCTGTTGCCGATCCAGCCGCGCTGAGGCGTTCAGCGCGGCAAGGCCAACGCGAGCACCCTGGCCTGCGGCATCGCGGCCAGCTCCGAGGCCTCGACCAGCAGTTTCGCCCCGCGGACGCCGGCGCCGATGACCACCGGCCCGGCGGCCACCACGGCTTGGTCGATGAGCACCTCCCAGTCCGACGGCAGACCGACGGGGGTGATCCCGCCGTACTCCATGCCGGTCAACGCGCACGCGTCGTCCATCGGCGCGAAAGAGATCTTGCGGACCTCGAGATGGCGGCGCACGACGCCGTTGATGTCCGCCCGGTCGGTGGCCAGCACGAGCACCGCCGCGTAGGTCGTCCGCTCGCCTCGGCGACCGAGCACCACCACGCAGTTGGCCGAGGACTCCAGGGGAACGTCGTACGCCGCGCAGAAGGCTGCGGTGTCGGCCAGCGTGGCCTCGATCGGCGCGACCCGGGCGGTGGGCACCCCCGCGGCGGCGGCGGCGACGTTCGGGGCCACCAGGTCAGTGGCGGACGACAACGCGGACCAGGTCAGCGATCCCTCAGCTCCAGGCATGACCGACACCCTAGAGGTTGCGCCGTGGTGGCCAGTCCTGGCGGGTTGGGCCAGTGGTCCCGCGTGGCTGTTGCCAGGGCCGTGCCCGGTTACGGCGGCGTGCCGGGGTAGCCTGCCGCACGTGGCCCGTCAACGCGTCCCCTCCGGACCCCCTGCCGCCGCGCCCGTCCAGCGGCTGCGGTTGCGGTACGCCCGCCGGGGGCGATTGCGATTCTCCTCGGGTCGGGACTTCCAGCGCGCCCTGGAGCGCGCGGTGCGTTTGGCCGGCGTACCGATGGCGTATTCGTCCGGTTTTCACCCCCACCCTCGGATCTCTTACGCCAATGCGGCGCCGACCGGGGTGGCCAGTGAGGCCGAGTACGTGGAGCTGGCGTTGGCCGCCCGGGTGGACCCCGATGAGCTGGCGCGATCCGTCGATGCCGCGCTGCCGGTCGGGTTGGACATCGTTGAAGCGGTCGAGGCTGGGCCGGGATCGTTGGCCGAACGGTTGGAGGCCAGCCATTGGCGGCTGGCTTTCCGCGATGGGTGCGCCGGGGCGAGCCCGGGCTCTACGATCGATGCGCTGGGGGCGGCGATCGAAGCCTTCCTGGCCGCCGAGCGGATCGAGGTCACCCGGGTGACCAAGAGCGGGCCCAAGACGTTCGACGCGCGGGGCCCGGTGCTGCGAGCCGAGTTCACCGAGTTCACCGAGTCCACGCAGGGCCCGGATGCCGCCGGAGGGGGGCCCGGGAAACTGTGTGCGATACTGGAAACGGTCGTGCGGCACACCACACCCGTCGTACGCCCCGATGACTTCCTCAGCGCGCTGCGCTCGATCGCCGGCCTCGAATTGTCGTCACCGCCACTGGTGACCCGACTCGCACAGGGACCGCTCTCGGGTGAACCGCCTCGGGTGGCTGATCCTCTGGCCGCTGACCGGAACGTCATCGGTACCTGCGACAGGTGACGCGCGTGCGCGAGCCGGTCGGAGGACGACTGGACTTTGGTCGTGTCGCTCAGGCACGACAACTGCGACCGTACGGCGTCGTGGCGACAAGCCGGGTGGGGGCGACGACCAGCGGTGGAAGGCTTTACGCCGATGGCATCAGAGGACGAACCGACCCAGATCCGCCCCAGGGCCACCCGTCGCCGCAGCACGCGTGCGGCGACGACCGTGGAGGACGCGGCACTGCCCGTGGACACGACCGGCCCGACCGAGGCGGCCGAGGCGGCCGAGGCTGCCGGCCCTGCGGACACCGCTGACCCGGGGGTCGCGGGGGTCGCGGGGGAACAGGTCGCGTCCGATCCGGCCGCCGCGCAGGCCCCGGAACCAGCACAGGAGCAGGCCCCGGAACCGGCCCCGGTTCGGGCGCCGGCGCGACGCACCCGCAAACGGGCCGTCGCGGCGGCGGCCACCCCGGCGCCCGCTCCCGATATCGAGTCGTCCGAGCCCGCCGACGATGTCCAGGGCACCCAAGATGCCGCGCAGGCCGCGCAGGCCGCGCAGGCCGCGCAGGCCGAGGAGTCCGAGGAGTCCGAGGAGTCCGCTGGCGCCGCGGAGGCCGCGGAGGATCAGCAGGCCACGTCCGGCAGGCGGCGGCCCCCCACGTTCGGGCTGCTGTTCCAGCCGCCGGCGCCGCCACCGGCCAGGACCCCACGCAGGCGCGCCGCCGCGGCCGATGCCGACCCCGAGGCCGCCGACCACGCCCCCGCCGCGACGTATGACGCCGCCGATGACGAGGCCGGCGACGACGACTCCGAAACTGCCCGCCGTCGTCGCCGGCGTGGCGGCAAAGGACGTCGCCGCGCAGAGGAGGACGGCGCCCCCGACGCGGAGACCGATGACCCGTCCGCCGACGAGGGGGATACCGCCACCCACGCCACCGACGGCTCCGGGACCTCCCACGGCGGCGACGGTGCACACGGCTCTGACGGCTCTGACGACGACAACGGCGAAGCCGCGCAGGACGAGGCGGGAGCCAGCGGACGCAAGCGGACGCGGCGACGCCGTCGCAGCGGGGCCAGCCCGGAGGGGGAGGACCCGCCGGGCACCGTCACCAAGGTCCGCGAACCCCGTCGGGAACGCGACGAGGCGACCGGGATCAGGGGTTCCACGAGGCTGGAGGCCAAGAAGCAGCGCCGGCGTGAAGGGCGCGAGGCGGGCCGTCGTCGTACCGTCATCACCGAGGCAGAGTTCCTGGCGCGCCGCGAGAGCGTTGAGCGGGTCATGGTGGTCCGCCAACGCGGGGAACGCACCCAGATCGGCGTCCTCGAAGACGGCGTCCTGGTCGAGCACTACGTGTCCACGGCGGGCGCCGGTCAGGGCGGGGCCAACGGCACCGGGACCTCGCTCGCGGGCAACGTCTACCTGGGCCGGGTCCAGAACGTACTGCCCAGCATGGAAGCCGCGTTCATCGACATCGGCAAGGGCCGCAACGCGGTGCTGTACGCCGGGGAGGTGAACTGGGACGCGGCCGGGCTGGAGTCCAACAAGAACCGCCGCATCGAGCAGGCGCTGTCCTCCGGTCAAGGGGTGCTGGTGCAGGTCACCAAAGACCCCATCGGTCACAAGGGGGCCCGGCTGACCTCGCAGGTCTCCCTGCCAGGACGCTTCCTGGTGTACGTGCCCGACGGCAGCATGACCGGGATCTCCCGCAAGTTGCCCGACACCGAGCGGACCCGCCTGAAGAAGATCCTGCGCGAGATCGTCCCGGACAACGCGGGTGTCATCGTTCGCACCGCCGCCGAGGGCGCCAGTGACGCGGAGCTCACCGCCGACGTCGAGCGGTTGACGAAGATCTGGGAGGGCATCCAGAAAAAGGCCACGTCGGCCAACGCCCCAGCGCTGCTGCACGGCGAGGTCGATCTGACCGTCCGGGTGATCCGCGACGTGTTCAACGAGGATTTCGCGTCGCTCGTGGTCGCCGGAGAGCAGGCCTGGGCGACGATCAACGAGTACGTCGAGTCGGTGGCCCCCGATCTGGCCGCCCGGGTCACCAAGTGGACCGGTACGGCGGATGTGTTCGCCGACTACCGGATCGACGAGCAGTTGGCCAAGGCGATGGACCGCAAGGTGTGGTTGCCGTCGGGGGGATCGTTGGTCATCGATCGCACCGAGGCGATGACCGTCGTCGATGTGAACACCGGCAAGTTCGTGGGCTCCGGGGGAAACCTGGAGGAGACCGTCACCAAGAACAACATCGAGGCCGCCGAGGAGATCGTCCGGCAGCTCCGGTTGCGGGACATCGGCGGGATCATCGTCATCGACTTCATCGACATGGTCTTGGAGATCAACCGTGACTTGGTGGTCCGGCGGCTCCTGGAGTGTCTGGGCCGGGACCGTACCAAGCACCAGGTCGCCGAGGTCACCTCGCTCGGGCTGGTGCAGATGACCCGAAAGCGGGTCGGTGCGGGCCTGATCGAGGTCTTCTCCCAGCCGTGCGAGCACTGTAACGGCCGGGGTCTGCTGGTGCGTGACGAGCCGGTGGAACGCACCAGCGCCGACAGTGGCAACGGTGGCAGCAGCGGCAATAGCGGCAGCAGCGGCGGGGCTTCCGGAGGCGGGGGAGGCGGCGGTTCGGCCGGGCGTGGCCGGGGGCGGCGCTCCCGAGGCGGCGCCGGAGGTCAGAACGCGCAGGATCAGGGCGCCCAGCACGCCAACGCCGGTAACGGCGACAATGCCGGCCACCCGGGCAACACCGGCCATGCCGGGACTGGCGGCAGTGGCGGGGCAGCCTCGGGACCCACGCCGGCGCAGATCGCGGCCCAGGCGTACGCGGCGGCATTGCACGCGGCAGGACACGACGCCGACCACTCCGCTGATCACGCTGCCCACCACTCTTCGGACCGCGCGCCCGAGCAGGCTGACGAGGCGCCCCTGCCGTCGTCGATCACCGGCCCCGACGCCGAACCCGATGCCGACGTGGTCGAACCTTCCGGTGGGCCGGGCTACCCGGCGCCCCGGGCGCGACGCAAGCGCGGTCGGGTAGTCGCCCCGGCCGGCCCACCGCGCAGCCAGGACGACGACGGTGGTGACGCGACCCCGCAGTCGGCAGCCTCACCCGAGCCCGCTGTGTCACCCGAGCCAGCCAGCCGAGCCAGCCGAGCCGACGGAGTCACCGGCATGAATCGGCCTGCCCGGGCGGCCCGCGCCCGTCTCGGCCCGCGGTTTTGGTGTGGTCGATGAACAGCGGGTACGCTGATCCTTCGGTACGCACGCGACGTGCGCTCGCCCGTTCCGCCCGATCTGCGGTGGCTTCGGCCGGGGAGTCGCAGTGAGCAACGCCAGCACCCGAGCAGCAGGAAGTGAGTCCAACGTGTACGCGATTGTCCGCGCCGGTGGCCGGCAGGAGAAGGTCTCCGTCGGGGACCTGGTGAACGTCGACAAGGTGGTCGGCGACCCCGGTGACACCGTGGACCTCACGCCGCTGATGGTGGTCGACGGCGGGACCGTCACCACGGAGGCCGCCAAGCTGGCCGCCGTCACGGTCACTGCCGAGGTGGTCAAGCCCATCAAGGGCCCCAAAATCGTGATCATGAAGTACAAGAACAAGTCCGGCTACCGCAAGCGTCAGGGCCACCGCCAGCACGGCAGCCAGATCCGGATCACCGCGATCAACGCCTGATCCGCGGGACCGCGGCCACGCCGCAGCACACCGCACGCCAGACCGACCGACCACGCCCGGCAGTAAAGGCAGACCTGACATGGCACACAAGAAGGGCGCTTCCAGTTCGAAGAACGGGCGCGACTCGAACGCGCAGTTCCTCGGCGTGAAGCGGTACGGCGGCCAGCTCGTCAACGCTGGCGAGATCCTGGTCCGCCAGCGCGGTACCCACTTCCACCCCGGCCTGAACGTCGGCCGTGGTGGCGACGACACCCTGTTCGCGTTGAGCGCCGGCCTGGTGCAGTTCGGCACCCGCCGGGGACGCCGGGTCGTCAACATCGTCTCGGGGGAATGACCCGCCCGGACACACCGTGACTCGCCAGGGGCGAGCCCTCCGCTACGCGAGGGCTCGCCCCTGGGTCGTCCGGTCCCGCCTGCGAAACCCTGCCGAGGCCGTGCCCTCGGCAGGCCACGTCACAACCAAGGAGCACCGATGGCCGCCTTTGTGGATCGCGTCGTGCTGCACGTTGCCGCGGGCAACGGCGGGCACGGTTGCGCCTCGGTGCACCGGGAGAAGTTCAAGCCCCTCGGCGGGCCCGACGGCGGCAACGGCGGCAACGGCGGGGACGTCGTACTCGTCGTCGACCCGCAGGTGACGACCCTGCTGGAATACCACCACACCCCCCACCGGCGGGCTGGGAACGGCCGTCCGGGGGAGGGGCAGGAGCGGCACGGAGCGGCCGGAGAGGCGCTGCGGCTGCCGGTGCCCCAGGGCACCGTCGTCAAGGACTCCGCCGGAACCGTCCTGGCCGACCTGATCGAGTTCGGGCAGGAGTACGTCGTCGTCTCGGGAGGGCGCGGCGGGCTGGGTAACAAGGCGCTGTCCTCGCCGCGGCGCAAGGCTCCGGGGTTCGCCTTGCTGGGGGAGCCGGGCCAGTCCCAGGACCTGGTCCTGGAGTTGAAGACCCTGGCCGACGTGGCGCTCATCGGCTTCCCGTCGGCGGGCAAGTCCTCGCTGGTCGCGGTGCTGTCGGCCGCCCGACCGAAGATCGCCGACTACCCGTTCACCACCCTGGTCCCCAATCTGGGTGTCGTCAGCGTGGGTTCCGGTACGGCGGCGGAACGGTTCACCGTGGCCGACGTACCGGGGTTGATCCCGGGTGCCCACCTGGGCCGGGGGCTGGGGTTGGAGTTCCTGCGACACGTCGAACGCTGCTCGGTCCTGGTGCACGTGGTCGACTGCGCCACCCTCGAACCGGGGCGGGACCCGCTCACGGACGTCGACGTCATCGAACACGAGCTGGCCCAGTACGTCCCGGACGAGGCCCTGGGCGGCATCCCGTTGCGAGACCGCACCCGGGTGATCGTGCTCAACAAGGCCGACGTTCCCGAAGCCCGGGAGCTGGCCGAGATGGTCGCGCCGGACCTGCGGGCCAAAGGCCTGGAGGTGTTCATCGTGTCGGCCGTCGCGCGGACCGGGCTGCGGGAGCTGACCTTCGCCCTGGCCCGGCAGGTGGCGCAGGCCCGCGCTGAGCAGCAGGCCCAGGAGGCCGCGCGCAGCCGCCGGGTGGTGATCCGGCCGGTCGCCGTCGACGACGCCGGCTTCGATGTCGTCCGTGAGCAGACCTCGGACGGGCCGGTGTTCCGGGTGCGGGGTGACCGGCCGACCCGGTGGGTCCGCCAGACCGACTTCGCCAACGACGAGGCCGTGGGCTACCTGGCCGACCGGTTGGCCCGCTCCGGGGTGGAGGACGCACTGTTCGCGGCCGGCGCGGTGCCCGGTTCGACGGTGCTCATCGGCCCGGCTGACGACGCCGTGGTCTTCGACTGGGAACCCACCCTGAGCGCCGGAGCGGAACTGCTCGGCAGCCCGCGCGGCAGCGACCCGCGGCTGGAGGACCGCCATCGGCCGACCCGGCGCGACAAGCGGGAGGACTACGCCGACCGCCGGGCCGCCAAGCAGGCCGCCCGCGACGAGCTGGAGGCCCAGCGTCGCGCCGGCCACTGGGCCACCGCCCGGGACGAGGACTGAGCACCCTCGCAGCGGCAGGTTGGCCCGACCTGGTGCGGGTTGGCCCGACCTGGGGCCTGCTGCAGCCCGCACCGGGTCGGGTGAACCTGCACCGGGTCGGGTGAACCTGCACCGGGTCGAGTCACGCCACGCGATCGGCTCAGGTTCGCTGAGCCGCTGCCGATAGGGCACTGCCCCCCCTCGTCTGCCCCCCGCGCGAGCTCAGATCACCTGGCAGCCCGTTCAGCACGTCGGACGGCACGTGCGCGTCCGTGATCCGCAAGGAGGATGCGTGATCGTCATCGACTGCCGGCCCCCGGTGATGCCCACGATTCCCGTGGTCGCCGCCTCCCGCGACGGCGTCAAGGTCAGCAGCTCCAATCGGCACGCCACGGCTCGCCACTATGTGCCCGGCCGGCGCGTGGAACTCGACGACCTGGACTACCTGACGCCCGCCGATCGCGATTTCATCTACGCCGTGACCGGCGAGCTACTGTGGCCCGGGCAACGGATCACCGATCGTCCGATCAGCGCCTTCGCCATGCAGATCGCGGTGGATCGCCGGACCGGGAGGCTGCCAGAGGGGGCCCTGATCTCGGTC